>CBDCYP010000001.1:0-1143247 GCA_965224235.1 Dehalococcoidia bacterium
GTATGCCGGTGGAGACGGCGCGGGAGATCTGGGCCGATCCCCGGGCGGTAATAAGCAACGGTCCCCCAATGCCCCCGTCCTGCGCGGTCCCTATGCACGATGGCTACCGCGTCACCGGACGCTGGAACTTCAGCAGCGGAATACGCCACGCCAATTGGGTCGCGGCTCTCGCCCCGGTGGGTCAGGCGGGTGAGAATGGACCGCAGGGCATGGAGAGCAATCGGGAAGTCGTCCTGCTGATCCCAAAGGATCAGGTCGAACTCCTGGACGTCTGGCAGGTGAACGGGCTGAGGGGCACGGGGAGTTTCAGTTTTCAAGCGAACGACCTGTTCGTCCCTGCCGCCCGGTCCTACAGGGTGGACGACACTCCGAGTGAGAGCGGTCCCTTGTACCTGATTCCGAAAGTTCTGATGTTCGCCACCGGGTTCGGGACGGTGGCGCTGGGGGTCGCGCGTGCCGCACTGGACGCGGCCATCGACATTGCGGGCGTTAAAATCCCGGTCAAGCGGACATCGGTACTGAGGGACACCTCCACGACGCAAAGACAGATCGGGGAGGCCGAAGCGCTCTGGGGATCGGCCCGGGCCTTCCTGAGAGATGCGTCGGCGGCGCTGTGGGAAAGCGCGTGCATGAACGGCGCTCTTAAAACGGAGGAGCGCATGCGACTGAGGCTCGCCGGTACCCACGCCATACGCCAAGCGGCCCGCGTGGTCGCCGTTGCCTACGACGTGGCCGGTTCGGGCGGCATCTTCATGAAAAACCCTATCCAACGCCGTCTGCAGGACGCGCAGGTGATCACTCAGCAGGTACAGGGCCGCATGACTCACTACGACACCGCAGGCGCGTTCTATCTGGGCCTGGAACCCAAGTCAACGTATTATTGAGTCTGACCGCGGGCCGTGGCCATGCGGAATGCCCACAAAGCCGCAAACAAGTCCCGGTTGTCGTACAAATCGGACACTTTCCCGCTCGTTATGCTCAGAGGCTGTGAGTTTTTTGGGTTCTGTTGTTGTTAGGCGGCATGTTGGTGGCGGAAGGCGCCATTGGGAAGTTTCACCGGGGCGGGCGCTTGTTGAGGGAGGCAGAATTGCGGGACAGCATTGGCCGCTTTCCGGGCGAATTCACTAGGGAATCCGGATTGACTGGTCCGGAGCTTATCGGCTGTGCCTGCTTAACCCCCGTGTCTGCCTACGCCATGAACGCCTCCCAACGCAGGAGGTTGTGGGCCACGGCGACAAGGAGCATTACGCTGGTGATTTTGGCAAGTCCCCGTACGTTGAATTGGCTCACTCCGTGAAGACGCACCTGGGCGTTCGTCCACTCGGCTACAGACGCCCGCTGCCTGTATATGGCTTTGGCCTCGCCGGTGGCCATCCGTTGACGCCACCTTGCCACGTCCGGCCCGTCCCCGTAGCGGGGATCGTAACGCTCCCGTTCGGGCTTGTTCCGGGGCAACCTCACCGGCGCATACACACTCACCCCACGTTGCTCCAGAGCGGTGATGTCCTCCCGGGTAGCGAAGCCCCCGTCCATCAGGTAGGAGTCAGGGCGCCGGCCCGTCCGCCTGACCAGTTGTTCCTCCATGGGCGCCGCTTGCCCTGCGTCCGTACCCGACGATGTGACCCCTACTCCGACGATGATCCCGTTGGCGCTATCAGTGGCCAGTTCGATATTGCAGGCTGGCCGGAAGCCGCCATCCGGCATCTTCATCACCGTTGCCTGGGGGTCTGTGGTGGATACCCGCGCCTTCGTAACCTTGGGACGCTGAGCCTTCGCCTTGGTGTGCTGTTGGCGTTCCTTCTTCGCTTGTGCCCGGGGCAAGTACGACAGCGCCTCCCGGACCCGTTCCTCCCGCTCTCGCGCCGCACGCTCCCGCGCCGCACGTTCACGCCGCGTCACACCGGAATCGGGACGCTCCCGCTCCTGCGCCAGCCGCTCCACCTGCGCCCGCGCCTCCTCCATGCACCTCTTCAATCCCTGCGCGCCGCGAAAGGACGCGGCGCCGGCGCTCGCCCTCACCCGCATCCCGTCTTGAGCCACACGCTCCAGCAGGACCGCCCCTGCGGCCATCAGAGAACCTATGATCTGGGTCAAAAGGCCGTCCAGCGCCTCCTGGTGGGCTACCCGGAAGTCAGAGAGCATGTGATAGTTGACAGGTACGTTCCCCCTCATCCAGCGGTAGGCGTCGTGCTCTTCGCACAAACGCGCCAGCCGGCGGGCGCTCCCTATACCGTCAACCGTGGCCAGAAGCCACAACGCCAGCAGCGCTTTGGGGTCTGTCGTTGGGCGGCCTGGCCGGTTCTCCACCGCCTTGACCGGCGCATAAAAGGCCGACAGGTCCAACCTCTCCAAAAAGCTCCATATAACACGGGCCCGATGCTCTTGAGGCAACCGAGATTCCAGGTCCAATACCGCCCACTCAGGCTGATTCCGCACCGGCCGCAGCACCCGGGCCTCACCCGGACTCGTTGGCGCAGGCGCTCGCTTCTCCTCGATGGCCGGAAGTTCAAACAGCGTCTCTTCACTCATGTGTTCACCTCGCCGATATGGCTGCCCAATATCGTTGTCCAGCAATCAGCCTCTCAATACCATAGGAGCATAAATGATTTAATCACAGGCTCTCACTCTATTATCGTCACGTCAGGCCGCCTCGATGTCGGTAAGGGGGAAGTCTTGGCCCTTGAACAGCAGGGGCTCACGGGCAGTTTCCGCCAGCGCGTAGGCTAAGCAGTCACCGAAGTTCAGTCCTGCCGGGTGGTTGCCCTTGCCGAATCGACGCCATGCCCGGCGCGCGGCCTGCGCCTGGCCGGGGGTGACTGGCACCAGCTCGATCGGCCCTCTTTCCAGGAATAAGTCAAGTTCATGCCCGGCCGCGCCGCCACTGCGGCTTTCGAGGACGATGGCCACCTCCAGGAAGCTAGCGACCGACATGCGGCAACCTGAAACTCCAGCTATCGCCCTCTCGTAGCGCTCGGCGTCCGCCTCGCCAAACAGGACCGCCAGAACCGCTGACGTGTCGACGATCACCTGGGCAGCCCACGCTCGTCATACAGGAAATCGCCGTGCTCGACGGCCGACGGCCCGCCGCGCAGCAGCCGAGCGCAGCGTTGCCCGATGGCGTGCAACTCCCGGACACGGGCTTCGACGCTGCGCTCACGCCTCTCGCGCTCCAGACGCTCCTCGAGCGCGACTGTGATCGCACCGGTCATCGTCTCGCCGGTAAGGTTGGCCAACTTCCTGGCCAGCCGGCAGGTCTCTTTATTTTTGATGTTGAGGCTCATCGGACCTCCCATTGGGTAGAACTGCAATCAACATGTCTACCCTACACCGTCCCGCTACCTTGCGGAGCGTCGTCCGGCCATCACATCGAGTACTTTTGCGGGGGCATTCCTCGGGAACGTGGAGGAGGGGTGGATATGCGTCGGTGCGACGGCGACAGCCCGTCCAACAGGACCTTGGCCGGTGACTGCCGACGGCGGGTTTGCGCGAAAAGCTGGCATTCCTGGCTCGACTGCGCTAGCTGCTGGTCATTCCCAACAACTTGCGCAGTCGCCGCTAATCAAAGCTTGAATGTTGCTTTTCCCGCCTTTTCCAATTAGGGAACCTCTGAACAAGCCGCTGATGCGCTTGGCAGAGCGGAGGTTCCCCCCTCCTGAATCCTCCCACCGTGGGGGAGGAGGCCAGAACCCTTCGACAAGCTCAGGGCGAACGGATTGGAACCCGGAGTTGTTCAGAGGTTTCTTAGATCGTCTACACAACCGCCGCGAACTGAATCACCTGAATAAGTAGAGTCGGATGATCTCAATTATCTCGGCCTTTGTAAGAACGTCATTGAATATGTAGTCAGTTAAGGCCGCGATGACCTCGCCCTTGTCGATCATCTCGTTGTTGTCCGCGTCGTAGTCGTTGCCCTTGCCGGGCAGGTCGACGTTGGTCACCATGATGGTCACGGTGGCGGTCTCAACAACGTCGAATGGGTCCGTGGCCGTGGCGACGACGGTGTAGGTGGTCTGCGTCTCGTAGTCCAAAATTGTCCCTGCGCCCACCGTGATCTGACCCGTGCCATCGTCGATGACGAAGGAGGCTGCATCGTCGCCCCCAAGCGTGTAGATCAACGTGTCGCCGTCGGCGTCCGTGGCAACGACGGGGTCTCCCACGTTGCTACCCGCCAGGGAATTCTCCAGGATGGCGCGTTCGGTGGCGCTGCCCTGAACGAACGTCGGCCGGGCGTTCCCGGGAGTTCCGGTGGCGATTGCGGACCAGTCCCCGTGGCCCCAGTCATTGGTAGCCCTCACCTGTACGTCGTAGCGTTCGCGTGGGACCAGCCCTTCGATGGCGTACTCAAGGTTGCCAGGGGCGGCGGCGGTCCATACGTCTTCTACGACGGACCAGTTGGAGTCCATAGTCTCGTCGGCATCGGACAGAATGTGTCGCAGGTCGTAGCTGCTTACCGGCAATCCCGCAGTCTGGTCTGGAACGGTCCAGGCAACAGTAA
Organism: Dehalococcoidia bacterium; assembly: GCA_965224235.1. Classification (GTDB taxonomy): domain Bacteria; phylum Chloroflexota; class Dehalococcoidia; order Lucifugimonadales; family Lucifugimonadaceae. The sequence continues at coordinate 4,496 of CBDCYP010000001.1, forward strand.
GAGAATTCCCAACGGCCGTGATCGAGTCCACTGTTGGAGGGCCGGGCATTCGTTCGTGCCCGTAGACTGTGATACTCCACGATTCGAAGGTTCCGTCCACGCCCGGCAGTCGGTCGGTAATCAGAAGCTGCCATTCGCCGTTGGGGTCTTCACCAAGGTGTTTTGCCGAGCCGAAGCGGAATCTGCTGTTTAAGGAAACAAGGCCAAAAGAATTGGAATACGTATCGAATTCTTCTACGAGCTTTGAGACCGCGCCTGAGGGAGACACCAGCTCGATTTCCAGGTCCCTGAAAGAACCGTGGTGGAAAGAGCCAGCGATTTCGACATACTCGGTGAACCCAATGTTGGTGTCGAGCGTTAGCGTGCTGACGAAGGTCGGGGCGGCGCCGACGTTCGGGGCGTCCGGAATCTGAACATCCAACAGGCCCGACTGCGTGGTCGATCTCTCCAGCGCCGGGATGTTGCTCCATCCCCTCGCCAGATCAACGGCGGCCTTTGCGTCAACCAGCCCGAACCCGTATTCATGATTGAAGTGATAGCGGTCCGCGTCGGAGTTTGACCCGTACCTGGGGGCGCCGTCTTCCCAGCCGGAGTTTCCGGCGTCGTTTTTCCGCGCCGAGGCGGCGAGAATCAGCTTCAGCTCCCGCCATGTCAAGTCAGGGTTTACGCCGCGCATTAGCGCAGCTACGCCGGAAACAATTGGAGTTGCCATAGATGTCCCGCTGAGGTCGTCCACATACCGGTCGGAGTTTTCGGTGGTGGTGATACCCCGATACTGAATGCCGTGATCACCCGAAGGTGCGCAGATCCACAGGTTGGCGCCCATCTCAGAGTAGCTGCTTCTGACGCCGCGCTCATTCACGGCGCAAACGGCGGTTACGCCATAGTAGTTGGCGTATTCCTCAAGGTTGGAGTTGTCTCCATCCAGATGTCCATTGCCTCCGGAAAAAACATAAAATGTACCCTTGCCGTTGTAGCCGCGATTGATCCCGGCGGTTATCGCAAGTTCCCAGAACGAGGAGGCCTGCATTAGCCGGGGGTCATCGGCCATTCCCCAACTGTTGTTGGACACAGCGGTTACTTCCATATTGCGGGTTAACGCGTCCGTCAATCTGCTGATGGTCCCGGCGCCAGCCAGGAAGTTGTACCCGTAGATGGTTGATCTCGGGGCCACGCCGCGCACGCCGATGTCGTTATCACGGGCCGCCAGGACCCCGGCAATTTTTGTGCCGTGGTGTAACAGTGGGTTAAATATGTCCCCATCGCCGGAGTAGTCGTGATTGCGGGACGCGTCGACATTGTCTATCAGATCTTCGTGCGTGTAGTCCATACCGTCGTCAACCAGGACAACGTTTACGCCTTCTCCCATCGCTCCTTCCGCCCAGGCATCTTCCACGTTGATGTTTGTCTCGTGATCACTGTTCAGGTGCCATTGGCAGCCGTGCAGGGAGTCGCTGATATGCGGGTCATTCAATGCGCTGATGGCTTCGCACCCATCGATAAATTCTGTGTAGGCGCTATCTTCAGAGGCGAGGATCGTGTAGGGCAGGGGGTGAATAGTGAATTCTTCAGGAGTAGTCACCTTAGGAGTAGTCACCTTGATGTAGTAAGTACCCGGGCCGAAGTCGTCCCTAATCACAAAACCATCCCTGGCCGTGTAAGACGAATAACGAGTATGCAAGGAATAAATATTTACGGAAATTTCAGCTCCGCGGGCGTCAAGCGCCGTTACGTCTAGGGGCCCGAAGTTCCCGCTATTGGCGTGGAGCATCACATTTTTCGACTCCGTGAATTCCAGCCGGAAGTAATCTGCGTCGGATGTCGTATCAATCGTTCCAACGGCCGGAATGTCGAGAGACAGGCCCGTAGCTGTGTCAAAGTGGTGCTGCCCGTGGTCGGTTGCGACCTGTGCGTGGATAGTGTAATTCCCTGTTGTATTGTCGTCGTAGCCGAAAACGGCGATGAAGTAGACGCCGCTTGGAAGGATCGCCCGTAGATGAAAATCGTGTTCCGCACCTATCAACAGGTCGTCATTTGAAGCAATCAGGACCCCGTTCCTATCATGCAATTGTCCCACTGTATCGAAATCGCCGGTGGTGTATATCCACGCGTTGGTGTATCCCGTCGCCCCGGATAGGTCCAGCCTGAAGACGTCTTTGTCGAGCCCGTAATCGATGCGTCCGGCTAACGAGGAGCCCAGCGAAAGATCGGTCGCGGTACCATAGGAATTCCCGTGGTCGTCCGGCAACTGAGCGCCAGCCCCGCCCGGGCTCAACATGAGACAAAAGACCACCGGCAACGCCAGGAGAAGCATTCTCCCGACCGGCGGCAATGAGAAGGGACGTTGTGCTGACATGAAACGCTTCGCGATCTAGGGAACCTCTGAACAAGCCGCTGATGCGCTTGGCAGAGCGGAGGTTCCCCCCTCCTGAATCCTCCCACCGTGGGGGAGGAGGCCAGAACCCTTCGACAAGCTCAGGGCGAACGGATTGGAACCCGGAGTTGTTCAGAGGTTTCCTAGCAACGAGGATTAGCCGGGAACGAACGGTGGACGGCGCTCTGCGCGGAGCGAGGGCGCTCTCACTCCGCCTCTAGCTCCCTCGACCAGTTTGGGCTGGATATCAAAACGCCGTCCTGGGCAGCCAGTTCGTTGGCCAACTCCAGAGAGGAAAAACCCGGTTCGGTGGCAATCAAGAATCCGTTCTCCAGAAATTCCAACTCCGATATCCGATGTGGCGAGATGTCGTTCTCGGTGAAGAACCTGTCGACCTTGGCCTCATCCCATGCCGGATCCAGCGCCAGCAGAACGCCGCCCGGCAGCGTCATCAGCCCGCCACCGGACTCCGAACGGAATACAGGGGGAGGGTCCTCGATGTCTCTGGGCTGCTTCTGGACGATGCTATCCCCGACCCCCGTTGCGACCATGTCGTCCCCGGGCGTGATGGCGCCGTTGTCCTGAACAACCAGAGCGTCCTGCAGCACGACTCTCAGAGTCCTGTCGCCGTCCTCCCAGGTGTAGACCGTTCCCTGACCGGAACCGTCCCTTCCGGAGTCGGTCCCTTTCGGGAAGCGGTCTGGTTTTAGGGTCGGCGGTTCTTGCTTTTCCGGCCATTTGGAGATTTTGGGCTCAGGCGTCGGCTCAACGGTGGGCTCAGCCGCGGGTTCTGATGCGAGGACCGCATTGGCGATTAATCCTGCAGCGAACGCGCCCGCAATCACTAGGGCAGTGATGGCTGTTAGTGGGATAAGTCTTCTGAGTTTCATCCTTCTGTCCTCTCCGGCCGTTCGGCGTGTCCTCTACCCCTGACGGAGTCAAAAAACATGCTTCTCCACGCCACCTAATGGGATGATGAAAATAAAGAACTGCTTTCGCAGTCAGACCCTCGCGGAATTGTGCGAAAAGGGGCCGTTCTGTACCCGATATAATTTAACGAAAAACGGTACACAGGCGATGACATACGTCAATGTTACTGCCAAATTCCGCGAAGACAAGCACAAGGCCCGCAGGCCGGATCACATCTGGTGCCCGTCACCTCGTTCCAGAGAGTAGTTTTCACGGTTGTCATGCCAATCGAGGAAATCAGGACTGTCGTTCCTGTGACCCGGGCTGGAACGACCGGAACTTTTGGCGTTGGACGCCTGGGGCAACATCGGCATGGGCTAGCATAGTCGCCAGCCAACGTGGCACACATCTGAAAGTAAATAAGATGCCCCCTCGGCGGCATCTCCAAGTGAGAGTGTGTAGCGGATGCAGGGAATACTGTGTGAGACTAGCTCGGGGGACCAGTTTGGCCTCAGACTAAGGCAACTTGGGCGGGGACTGGCAAGCAGACGGTTCTCCCAGGGACTCTCGAAAGGAAAAATGGCAATGGACGGAAACAGTTTCGGGCAGGCAGGCGCTGCCACGGTCAACATCACACCGCCGAATCCGGTACCGACCTACGGCGGCCACTACTTGGTACGGGGGAACGAAGACAGCGACATCCTCGCTCACGCTGTCGTATTCAACGACGGCGTCCGGACCGTCGCCATCGTGTCGGCGGACGTGCTGGTAATCGACAGGCGCACCATACTCTGGATCAAGGAACTCGCATCCCTCAGGACCGGTATCCCAGGGGACAATATTTTCGTCGGCGCCAATCATTCACACGCTGCGCCGGCCGTTTCGCCCACGTTTCGTGCGGGCAACCAGCCCGATCCCTTTTACGCGGACTTCATGGTCAGCCGCATCGCGGAGGCGATTGAGAAGGCGCATTCCGACATGAAGCCAGCCCGGATCGCGCCGGGCGATGCCAGCACGAGCGGTCTTACGTTTAATCGTCGACTGGTGCGCCCCGGAGGCACGATAGTGCATACGGTGGTGTTGCAGGAGAGACCTGACGCGAACGACCTCGACCCAGACTACCCGCCGGAGGGGCCCATAGACGAGGACGTCGGATACATTCTGTTTGAGGAGCCGGACGGCTCGCCCATCGCCTGCCTGATGAACTTCTCGTGCCACAACCACTCCTCGTGCGTGAACTACTTCCACAGGGACCTCTTCGGGCGGGCGGGCGACATGGTAAGGCGAAAGCTCGCAGCAAACATACCGACCCCGTTCCTGGCCGGAGCATGCGGGGACACTATGTGGGTCAACCCAAAGGCCGGATTGCCGCGGGACCAGATCGCATTCACGTGGGAGCTTGGCGAAAAGATTGCCGACGCCGTGTTGACGGACGTTCAGAGCAGGGACCGTATAGACATCACCGATATTCGTTGCGAGTCCGAGGTAATGGAGATACCCGACCGGTCCCTGGAAGATTCCGAATTCTGCGAAGACAACTGCCGGGGATGGGACGTTCCGTCACGCCAGTTCGCGATGGGCAGGTACGGACCGGAAAAGCTCGTTTTGCTCGACCGCGGCGAAACCGCGTGCCTCGTGGAGGTGGGCGCCATATCGATCGGTGACACTGTGGCCATTTCGACCAATCCGGCGGAGCTCTTCGTTGCCTTCGGTCTCGAGATAAAAGAGCGTTCGCCGTTTGACATCACCCTCATCTCTGAACTTACGAACGGCTACTGCGGGTACGTGCCCACTGAAAAGGCCTTCGAAGGCAAGGGTTACGAAACCCACCGCAGCACGTTCCAGAGCCGGCTGGTCAAGACGGGCGGCCGCATGATCACTGACAAGGCGGTGGGGCTTCTACAGAGCTGCAAAAACGGCGCTTGAAACACGGCCCTTCATACCTGTTCTAATCGGCTCGGCTGTGCCGACCACCTCAGCAGGGCAAGAGCAAAGGGACAGGCGCGCCCGCGTTCGCAGGGCCAGCGGCATGGATTCGGGCGCGCCTGTCCCTATTTTTTCGGAGGGCCAGCGGTATGGATTCGGGCGCGACTGTCCCTATTGTTATTGGCCACGCGCGCGAGGCTGTCTGATAAATTCTCGCAGCGTGATTTGAACTGTATGTCGTCTTCCCGTACTGTGCATCATCCGTCTCCCCAACCCCTGCGACCAGCCTTCCCCGACACCAACCGCCGTAGCCCTCCCCAACGCCAAGAAACATCGGCATCCCCGCGTCGAGAGTCATAGGATTTCTCTACGCCAACCATAATCGTCTTCCCCGACTCCGATCGGGGAACCACGAGGACGCGGCTCAACCAGCCAGGATTTCGGAAGCGCTGGACGATTGGCAACGGTGATCGTGCGTCTTGTGTCAGATTTCCGTCAGTGTTAACCTCGCACCCGTCGTAAAAGGCCTGACGGTAAGTCACAGATCGACCGAATCTGATAACGGTGGAAAGGTTTGTGAACGGGCTTGGACAACTGCCCTTGAACGGTGTCGGCGGGGATTGTTTTGCCTGGAGAGTTCCGTCGCCGGATAGGGGAAGGATAAGGAGCATCACATGTTTGGGAGCAGCAGCAAGAGGTTCAAGTTACTTGCATTACTCGCGACCTTAGGAGGCGCGCTCGCAATATTCGTGATTGCTTGTGGCGGCGACCCTGAGACGATCACAGAAATTCAGACTGTCGTGGTCGAAAAACAGGTCACCCAAATCGAAAAAGTGATCGAGACCGTCGTTGTCGAAAAGGTCGTGGTCGCAACGGCGGCCCCTTCGGGTCCCTCAGGCAGCCTTGTCGTGGCAGAGACGAGGATCATCCCCGCGGTCTATTTGCCGTCCAAGCAGGGGGGCGGAGTGGAATTCAACTACGTCGACTGGGGCGTGTTGGAATACCTGGTACGCGCAGCGCCTCACCTCTCTGCCGAACTGCCTGACCCAGCTGAAGCCGTTCACGGTATTGCCGTCTCCTGGGAGGCGGACCCGGCAGGGGAGAAGGTGACCTACACCCTGCGCGAAGGCGTCCCGTTCCATGAGGGTTGGGGCAACGTGACTGCGGCGGACGTAGCCTTCAGCTTCAACGAAGGAAACAGGACAGGGACTCGCTTCTACCGCAACACAACCTCGCAGACCGACCGATGGGAAGCCCTTGACGATCGGACCGTGGTCATCTACTACAAACCGGGTGAGTTCAATCCCCGATTCATCCAGGCCCACTGGAACGCCGGCGGCGGCAACACGCCAATCATCAGCAAGAAGCTGGTAGACGATCTGGGTGAAGAGAAAGCGTTGCCGATGATGATCGGCACGGGACCGTACGTATCCAAGAATTGGGTGGCGGATGACGAAGTCACCCTTGAGGCCTTCCCCGACTACTGGCGGGCGGATGGCCAACCAAAGACCAAGAACATAAACATCGTTGCGATCCCTGAGGAGGCGGTCAAGATCGCGGCCATGAGAACCGGCGAGGTGGATATCGGAGCTATCTCAAGCAAGTTTCTGAATCAGGCTCTGCAGGACATAACCGGGTCCACCGCCTATCCCGTCGGACAGGCGCAGATGCAGGTTCTCTTCTTCGGCGGCAACTACTGGGCACAACACTGGCCTGAGGAGAACGAAGACGTTTTCCCCCGAGAAGGTCTTAAGGCAGACGCAGAACATCCCTGGATCGGCGATCCGAGAGACCCGGCGAGCATGGAGAGCAGCCAAAAGGTGCGCGAAGCCCTGGCTATTGCCATCGACCGGGACCTGATCAACGAGCAGATACTGGCTGGCCTGGGTGGGCCGCAGTTCATCTACTGGGGCGCTGTCGGACTGGACTCCCCGTTCTTTAAGGAGTCGTGGCGGATACCGTACGACCCCGAGAGAGCGAAACAGCTGCTTGCCGAAGCAGGAGTGGCGCCCGGAACCACCATTCCGATCTGGATTCCACCTGACAACCCTGCAGTCGATTCCGAGGTAGGTCAGGGTGTGGCCCAGATGTGGCGTGATATTGGGCTAAACACCGCCATAGAGACAACGGCTTACGCTGCCCGGCGACCCACCCTGGTGTCCCGCTCCATGGACATTCCCTGGATGCACCACGGCGGGGTTGGCGGCGAACCTGACGGCTCCAATTTCGGAACCATGAGGCCAACCGGCGGTTTCAGCCATGCCCTGGAGACGCCGGACGGTAATTTCGGGCTGCCGGATATACAAAGTCTCTACTTTGCCAACCGGACGGAGCCGGACTACATCAAGCGTGTTCAGAACAACCAGATGATCATGGACTGGGCACGGGAAGTAATGTGGTTGTCTCCTGTAGTGAGAGCACAGGCCCACTACGTCGCTGGACCCAGGGTGAAGGAGTGGCGGCCGCACAGCTTTGCCTGGAAAGACTTCCTCTCACCAGAAACCATCGTCGTGGAATAGCGCTCAGCAACGGTCGGAAGATACCAATACGCGACCTGCCGCAAGTGCGGCAGGTCGCGTCGCATGTGGCGTCGAGACCCCAAGGAACTGAATGCAAAAGTTCATTTTCCGTCGGCTTGTGTACATGATCATAGTGGTGATCCTGTCCACTATGTTTGTTTTTACGCTTTCGCGGCTTGCGGGAGACCCCCGCTCCCTTTTCCTGAGCGAATATACGACCCAGGCGGATTGGGACGCATGGGGAAAGGAATTTGGACTAGACAAGCCATTATTCGCGCAGTACTTCATCTGGCTGGGCAAGGCTGCGCTGGGGGACTTCGGGACATCTCTGAGAGACCAAATCCCTGCCTTTGACGTGATCAAGTCGAGGTTTCCGGCCACGCTCCAACTGTCGGCTGCCGCATTTGTCTTCGCCTTGATAACGGGAGTGCCTTTGGGGGTATTGTCAGCGGTCAAACGAAGCACGATATGGGACTACATCGGGCGATTCTTTGCGCTTGGGGGTCAGTCCGTGCCCGGTTTCTGGCTTGGCGTGATGTTGATACTGCTGTTTTCCGTGCAGTTAGACCTGTTGCCCGCGGCCAGAAGAGGCGGGCCTGACCACTTCATCCTGCCTGCCGTCACGCTCGGTTGGGGCGCCGCAGCGGGCTTCACACGTCTTATACGGTCCGCAATGCTACAGGAATTGGACTCGCAATTCGTAATGTTTGCAAGGGCGAAGGGTGTGAGAATGCAGACGGTAATCTGGAAGCATGCCTTCAAGAACGCAATTATCGTCCCGATAACATTTTCGGGCCTGTTGGCCGCGGCCTATATTACCGGTACCGTCGTCACTGAGACGGTGTTCTCCTGGCCGGGGCTGGGCCGCCTGGCTGTAGACGCAGTTTTCAACAATGACTTTCCGGTGATGACGGGCGTAGTACTGTTTTTCACCGTGATCTACGTTGGGGTAAATCTCTTCGTCGACATATCCTACGCACTGATTGACCCACGAATACGTTACTAAGCGCTTGAATCATGACAGAAATAGCGATCTCTGAACCGCAGCGCCAAATCTATCGGCGGACCTGGTCAGGCCATGTCTGGTATTACGCGCGACGTTGGCCTCTTATGCCGATGGCCATAGTTGTCCTCCTCGCGGTTAGCGCTGTATTCGCCCCGCTAATCGCTCCATATGATCCGACGGAAGGTGATCTGAACAGACGCAATATTCCTCCGATGTGGGATGCAGAGGGCACAGCCAATCACGTGCTTGGAACGGACCCGCTGGGGAGAGACATATTAAGCCGGCTTGTTTTCGGGGCCCGGATATCGCTGTTGATCGCGGTGATAGTTCTGAGTTTCGGCGCCATCGGAGGCACGACGTTGGGGCTCGTCGCCGGATACTACGGCGGGCAAATCGATGAAGTGGCGATGCGCTTCGTCGATCTGACGTTGGCTATCCCCTTCATCCTTGTGGCGCTGGTCGTAGTGATCGTCCTGGGCCAGAGCCTCTTCGTCATCATCGGCTTGCTGGTCGTTTTCAGTTGGAGCGGGTTCGCGCGCCACACCCGTGCCGAGACGCTTCAGATAAAGACCATGGACTATGTCGCAATGGCAAACGTCGCAGGTTCCTCCACGATGAGAATCCTGTACAGGCACATACTCCCCGGAGTCCTCAACACGATCGTCATCGTAACGACTTTGAGCATAGGGGGACTCATCCTGACCGAGTCCACACTGAGCTTCCTGGGGGTAGGCGTCCCACCCCCGACGCCGGCCTGGGGCCTTATGGTCGCCGACGGGCGTCAGTACATTACCGCAGCCTGGTGGGTCACGGTCTTTCCGGGCATAGCCATCTTGGTAACGGTGCTGTCCATGAACTTCCTGGGCGACTGGCTGCGGGATCGCTGGGACCCCAGACTCCGACAGGTGTAACCGACTACGAAATTCCCGGGAGAGCCCATCACGGAACGCGGCGCGGCGGCCGGAAGAAGAGGGGTCTGTTCGGGCGTAGGGGAACGGCCGTGAAGAATCGCGGGGTTATAGCCGGGGGCCGGATTGCGTCGAACGGCGGATCAAGGCCCTGGTAGATCACACGTGTTGATCCACCAGGATTGAATTGCCGTCCGGGTCCAGGACCACAAAGCTGGCCGGCCCTGCGCCGTTCTCATCTGCTTCGCTAACCAGGGTTACGCCGTTCGCCTTGAGCCGCCGTTGCAGTTCACGCACGTCCATAAAGGAATCAAGCGCTTGAGCTTGGCCATCCCACCCTGGATTGAAGGTCAGTATGTTCCCCTCGAACATTCCCTGGAAGATACCTATGGCGCAAAGGCCGTTTCGGAGGATCTGCCAGTTCTGCGCAGGATCGCCCCCGACAACCTCAAACCCAAACTTCTCGTAGAAAACCCTCGAAATTTCGAGGTCCTTCACGGCCAGGCTAATCGAAAAAGCGCCGAGTTCCATGTTCTGATCCTCCAAATTCACACTCCTCAATGTAGCGGAGCATGGTGTCTCTCAGAGGGTGTCTAATAAGTCCCTCCGTCCTGAGCAATACCGGGCGGTCCGGGGTCAACTGTATGGGCCGGCCCGCCTCGTTGAAAGTAGATTCTTCGGCTTCGCTCAGAATGACAATTGTTTTTAGACACCCTCTCAGGAATTCGCTCCTGGTCCGTCCCTGCTGATTCATCACGTCGTCCGCTCGGTCCACTATCTTGGCGGGAAGTGAGATGGTGGTCCTGGTTTTCTGCGGCGCGGGCGCCTCATGTGAACCAGTCATATCAAGATGCTGTGCCATCAGCATGATACTGTCAACGACATGCTGTCAAAGCAGGAGTGGATCCTGTCCCCGGGGTGGAACGCTTCAGTATTGTTTAAGAGGGTGTCTAATAAGTCCCTCCGTCCTGAGCAATACCGGGCGGTCCGGGGTCAACTGTGTGGGCCGGCCCGCCTCGTTGAAAGTAGATTCTTCTCAGAATGACAATTGTTTTTGTACACCCGCCAAGCAGTCGGGCAGCACGGGCCGACGGCTGCTGACGCGCTGCGCTGTCTTAACCCCGATCGCAAGGGGCGTTGCGCTGTGTGGCTTCACCCCTCCTTAGTGTAGTGCCGCTTCGGCGGGTTTTTTCGGGAATGCGACGGCCGCTCCCACTCGAAGCCGGAGCCCAATCGAGCTGCATGGGCCTTGAGGAAGCTGGTTTCGACGGTCTTCTCCAGCGACCGCGACGACGACGACGACCGGCGGGTCCGTCCGAGGTAGCAGGGTTGCTCTGGGCGCCCGTCCTGGAGATGTCCACCCGCTCGATAACTACTATGCGTCTTGCCCGACCCTGATCGGGGAATGACCTGGCGGTGTGAGCTTCCTGGATTTACGCAGCGTATCCCAGCCTGTTCGACTACGACGCATCCCGCGTGCCGCGCCAACATCTCCACCCCTACCGCGCAATATTCGCGTCTCCTGCCCGGACCACTGGCTATGTCCTGCCCGACAGGGTGACACCGGGACCGTCGGCGGGGAGCACGCGGTAGACGACGGGTGGCGGCGCGCTACCGGGTCCCAGGTCGCGCTTGTGCCGCCCGCGGCGTATCGAGGACGGTGGCGGGCGTGACGCTGCTGGTAACGCGGCCCAAGGAGCCGGAATCCGGCATGGGACACTGGCTCAGGTACTGTCTTACTTCGTCCGATGGCCGGGCGCAACTCGCCAAGCGGATGACGGTGAGCGCCACGCTTAAGTCCTTGGGAACCTCTGAACAAGCCGCTGATGCGCTTGGCAGAGCGGAGGTTCCCCCCTCCTGAATCCTCCCACCGTGGGGGAGGAGGCCAGAACCCTTCGACAAGCTCAGGGCGAACGGATTGGAACCCGGAGTTGTTCAGAGGTTTCCTTGTCTGCCAGGAGCCTGGGCGAGGTCGAGATTCCCGTGCCGTGCCCGCGTGACCTCGATACAGCAGCCCGACGATGCAGTGGCCCGACGATACAGTGGCCCGACTTGTGGAGGCGTCGGAGGCGTAGTATGCATCGGCGATCGAAGCCGCCCGTCTGCGCCGTGAGCGCCTTCGCGACTCGGTGATACATGAGATTGGCCGCAGGACCGTACAGGCAACCCAGGAGAAGAGGCGTATGACGTTGACCAGACAGGAGCTTGAGTCGAAGCTGTGGCAGGCCGCAGACATCCTGCGCGGGCAGATCGACGCCGCCGACTACAAGAACTACATCTTCTCGATCCTCTTCCTGAAGAGGCTCTCGGACCGCTTCGACGAGGAGGTGGAAAACGCCATCGCCTCCGGCGTTGCCCGCGGCGTGGCGCTCAATGACCGGGACGAGCACGAGTTCTTCGTCCCGGAGTCGGCCCGGTGGTCCGCCATCGCTGGGGCCTCGATGAACCTGGGCGAAACCCTGAACGTCGCCAGCCACGTCATCGAGGACGCCAACACGCCCAGACTGGACGGCGTGCTGGCGGGCGCCAACTGGAACGACGAGCAGAAGCTGGGCAGCCCGGCCAACCGCGAGCGCATCATCCGCAGCCTGCTGAACCATTTCGGGGGCCTGGATCTGCGCGACGAGAACCTGAGGGAAGACGCGGCCGGCGGCGGCAATGTGCTGGGTGACGCCTACGAGTACCTGATCAACCGCTTTGCCGACGACGCGGGCAAGAAGGGCGGCGAGTTCTACACGCCGCGCCCGGTGGTGCGGCTCATCATCGAGCTGCTTCAGCCGCGCGAGGGGATGCGCATCTGCGACCCCACGGCGGGCTCCGGCGGGATGCTCATCTACGCCGCCCAGTACGTGCAGGAGCACGGCGGAGACCTCCGTGACCTGGCGCTGCATGGCCAGGAGCGCAACCTGGGAACCCTGGCCATCGGCAAGCTCAACCTGCTGCTCCACGGCCTGCGAGCAGCTCGCCTGGAGGCCGGCGACGTCATTGCGGAGCCGGGCCTGGTGGACCCGTCGGGGAGGCTGCTCTCCTACGACCGGGTCATCGCCAATCCTCCCTTCAGTCTCAAGAGCTGGGGGCACGACTTTGCGCCCAACGACCCGCACCACCGCTTCGACCGCTACGGGGCGATCCCGCCCAGGACGAAGGGCGACCTGGCCTTCCTGCTGCACATGCTCGGCGTGACCAACGCCCAGGGCATGGTTGGAGTCGTGATGCCTCACGGCGTCCTGTTCAGAGGCGGCGCAGAGGGGAAGATACGCCGGGGCATCGTGGAGGCCGACCTGTTCGAGGCGGTCATCGGCCTGGCCCCCAACCTCTTCTCCGGCGCCAGCATCCCCGTCGCCATCTGCGTGCTGAACAAGGCAAAGCCCGTCGAGCGTCGCGGCAAGGCGCTGTTCGTGGACGCGGCCCAGGAGGGCGGCTTCCGCCAGGGCAAGGCGCGCAATTTCATCGACCGGGAGCACATCGACAGGATCGTCGAGGCGCACAACGCCTTTGAGGACGTGGACCGCTTCGCCCACGTCGCGGACCTGGAGGAGATGCGCGCCAACGACTTCAACCTGAACATCAGCCGCTACGTGGACACGACCGAGCCGGTGGATGTGATGAGCGTGGAGGAGGCCCTGGCGCAGCTGCGGGACGCAGAGCGGCGGCGGGATGAGGCCGTTGCCAGGATGGACGAACTGCTGGCGGAGATGGGGTATGTCCGGTAAGGGACGGCTATGATATGACCATGGTCGTGACCATGATATTATAGGTCCATTCAGTCGTACAGGAGCGCAGCATGTCACCAGACAGCAACGCAGCAAACACAGGCCGGACCATCAAGGCGTCGGAGTTCAAGGCCAGGTGTCTGAAGCTGATGGACGAAGTGGCGGAAAACGGCGAGGAGATCGTCATCACCAAGAACGGCCGCCCGACGGCCAGGCTGGTTGCCTACCGGGAGAAGCCCAAGACCTGGTTCGGCGCAGACCGGGGGAAGTTGGAGATCCTTGGTGACATCATCTCCCCGATAGATGTTGTATGGGAAGCGGAGCAGGGGCTCATCGACGGCGAAGAATGCTCTTACTAGACACGCAAGTACTGGTCTGGAGTCGGTTTGGCGACGCCAGGCTGGGCAGAAGGGCCCGAAGCCGCCTCGAGCAGGCGGTACAGAGCGGCGAGGCCGCAGTATCGGCGATAACCTTCTGGGAACTCGCCATGCTGCACCAGAAGGGCCGGATGCGCATCCTTGCCGACATCCGCTCTTGGCGCGCCACCCTCCTGGATGACGGCCTGATCGAGATCCCCGTCGACGGGGAGACAGGAATCCGCGCCAATGAGCTTGCCGATTTCCACAGCGACCCCGCCGACCGCCTCATCGTGGCCACCGCGCTGGGCGGCCACCAGTTGGTCACCGCGGACCTGCGTATCCTCGACTGGTCCGGCCCGCTGAGCCGGCTGGACGCGAGGGAGTGAGGAGCGTATGGCAACGTGGAGAGGACGAGGCGGCTGCCAGGATGGACGAACTGCTCGCGGAAATGGCTTTGCCCGGTAGGATGGCAGCTGAGTGACGCCGACGCTATTGAGAGAAGGGCAGTTTCGTTTTTTCTATCTGGGTGATCGGCCAGAGCCGCCCCACGTGCACGTGCAGCGGGACAATCACATCGCCAAGTTCTGGCTGGACCCGGTAGCGCCGCAGAGCAGCGGCGGCATGAGGCCCAATGAACTGCGACGTATTGAGCGCATTATAGAAGCGCATGAAGAATCCTTCTTGAGGGAGTGGAATGTACGTTTCAACGACTGAAATCAACGTGCCGGAAGCCATGACGGTCTCGGTGACGGAGGACACTCTTGCCGTGCAACTGTCCGATGGGCGCGACATCTCTGTGCCGCTATCCTGGTACCCCCGTCTGGCGCACGCGATGCCGGAGGAGCGAAACAACTGGGAGCTCATCGGCGGCGGGCAAGGGATCCACTGGCCCGACCTGGACGAGGACATCAGCGTCGAGATGCTGCTGGCGGGCCGCAAGTCTGGCGAGAGCCGGCGTTCCTTCAAGCAGTGGCTGGAAGCCAAACAGGCCGGCCGGGGCCTCACGTTGTATGAACTTACGGCCCATGACCAGACCAATGAGAGCACATAGATGAATGGAGGGTTGGCAGTCGGGTGGGCGTTCGTGGTTGCTGTCGGAGCCTTCAACCTGAACATCAGCCTCTACGTGGACACGGCTGAGCCGGTGGATGTGATGAGCGTGGAGGAGGCCCTGGCGCAGCTGCGGGAGGCGGAGCGGCGGCGGGATGAGGCCGTTGCCAGGATGGACGGGTTGCTGGCGGAGATGGGGTAGGTCCGGTAAGGGACGGCTATGATATGACCATGGTTTCATAAGTTCATCCAGTCGTACAGGAGCGCAGCATGTCAATAGACAGCAACTTAGGGAATCTCTGAACAAGTGGCCGATGCGCTTGGCAGAGCGGAGGTTCCCCCCTCCTGAATCCTCCCCCTGTGGGGGAGGAGGCCAGAACCCTTCGACAAGCTCAGGGCGAACGGATTGGAACACGGAGTTGTTCAGAGGTTCCTTAGCAAACACAGCCCGGACCATCAAGGCGTCGGAGTTCAAGGCCAGGTGTCTGAAGCTGATGGACGAAGTGGCGGAAAACGGCGAGGAGATCGTCATCACCAAGAACGGCCGCCCGACGGCCAGGCTGGTTGCCTACCGGGAGAAGCGAAGGACGCCCTTTGGCCGCGACAGGGACATTATTGAGATACACGGCGACATCGTTGCGCCCATGCCCGCGGAGTGGTTCGAGCCCAGCGGCGATGGCGGCAAGGACTTGTTTTGATATTGCTGGACACCCACGTTCTCACATGGCAGGAGCAAGACGGCTGGAGGCTGGGAGCGCAAACCCGTAGGGCAATCGACGGCGGGCTGCACGATGACGGAGTCGCGGTTTCGGCCATCTCGTTCTGGGAGATCGGCATGCGGGTCCAAAAAGGTCAGATGGAGTTACTCCCTGACCTGAACGTTTGGAGACAAAATCTACTGGAGCGCGGGCTGATTGAGCTCTCTGTCGATACACCTGTAATCCTCCCACCAATGTTTGGCTTCCTGATAGGGTACCTTGTTATCAGCACTATTTGGAAACGTCGGTAGCAGATTATCGATGATACATAGTACACGATGAGGGGTTGTATGCGAAGTGATGCCCACCAAGTACCGGACGGCTGGCAAGTCGTGCGCTTGGGGGATGTGGTAACCATGAGCCAAGGTGGGACTCCTCGCAAGAGTCGGTCGGAGTATTGGGATGGGCACATTCCTTTCGTTACAGGTGCCGATTTGACAGTGTTCCGGGTAAGGATAGCGAATGCCCGCTCCTTCCTAACTACCGAAGGCCTCCATTCAGGTGACACTGTGATCTGTCAGCCGGGAACCTTGCTGCTGGCCACAAGAACCGCAGTTGGCCTTGCCGGTATAGCAACAGAGACCATGGGCGCTAGCCAAGACATAACTTGCCTCGTAACGGATGGTCGAGTCGATGCGGACTACTTGTGCAGGGCTTTGGTGCGATTAGCTCCATCGTTGCAGTGGAGGTCCCGTGGCACCACTATCCAAGGAATCACGCGAGATGACGCAAGATCCCTCCCCATCCTCCTCCCACCCCTGCCGGAGCAGCGGGCCATCGCCGCCGTCCTGGACTCCATCGACGACGCCATTGAGCGCGCCGAAGCCGTCATCGCCGCCACCGAGCGCCTGCGCGACGCCCTGCTCCATGAGCTACTCACTCGCGGGATGCCGGGGTGGCATACCGAGTGGAAGGACGCGCCGGGCTTGGGGACGATCCCGGCGGAGTGGCAGGTGGTGCGGCTGGGGGATGAGTGTGATCGGATTACCAAAGGGACAACCCCCACCACTTTGGGCTACGAGTACACATCATCAGGCGTGAGGTTCCTGCGTGTTGAGAATATCTCTGACGATGGTCTGATTGCAGGCGGGGAGCTGCGCTTTATCACTGACGAGACTCATCGAGCGCTCTCACGTTCTATCTTGATGAAAAACGACCTAGTCCTGAGCATCGCAGGCGCGCTAGGCCGATCAGCTTTGATTACTGGGGACATCCTGCCCGCAAATGTCAACCAGGCCTTAGCAATCATCCGGCTGGCCAAGGGCTCGCAGATATTGCCAGGATTTATGTCGTTGGCACTTCAAGGAGCTGCCATGCAGCGACAAGTCAATGATATGCGTGTGGAACTCGCACAGGCCAACATCAATCTTCAGCAAGTAGGGGTGCTCCAGATTGCTCTCCCAAGCCAGGCGGAACAGCGGACCATTGCTGGTGTATTGGATGGGATGGGCCAGAGGATAGAGCGGGATCGGGAGGCGTGGGAGGTGTTACAGTCACTGAAAGCGTCTGCGGCTGATGCGTTGCTGACAGGTCGGGTGCGGGTGAGGGAGATTGTTGGCCAGACTGCGGAGGTGACGTGAATGTTCACGTGTGTAGTCAGTGGTAGAGTGATACCTGAACGTACTTGGGTAACACTGAATCGCGTGCCTTATCGCTTCGAAATAGTGTGGGATGAGCAGAGTTTTAATGCTCTAGTCGTAGTCTCTTATGCTCAAGTTATGGTGAGCCTGCACAGCGAGAAGCCCATCACCATCGATAAGACGCTCCATAACCGGGTGACAACTTTCATAAGGATGCTGATTGATACATATGGGTACGTAGAGGGTCGCGGACTGGATGTTGAGATAACCTCAATCATCGACCCTGATAGTGGAAGTTACAAGGTCCCTAGTGTTCAGATAGACTCACTCCGTCGCTCTGAATCAGGACGGGAGTACAATTATGACACCTTATTCAAATTGCTGTTTGCGGGCGGACTGACCCAGACCAAACAAACCCAATGTCGTCGTGCCTTAGCCGACTTACGAGAGGCAATCCTTTCGCATGATGACACTGGCTTATATTGTTACCGAGCTGTTGAGTCTATCAGGCAATGTTATCTTGACCCGAAGGATAGGGATGACGATTCTCCTTCCTGGGAGCGGATGCGCAACTCCCTTCGCATAGCCCGGCCTTGGCTAGACGACCTGAAAAAGAATTATAGAAACCCGCTAGCCCATGGTAAAGAAGTAGGGATGTCTGGCGAAGAGCGAGAACAGGCTATGCACCGTGCATGGAAGGTGATGGACAGATTCTTTGTATCTGCTCTGAAAGACTTTCAGCCGTTAGATAAATCTAAGTATGAACTCATTGACTAATATGCCCTAATGTGTTCAAGGCATGGTACACGACGCGATAACTTCATTTAACGGGATAACCCCATGACCATCCCTCGCCAAGCTGAACGAACTCAACCACGCCGAGGAGAATAACGACGAGGCAAGAAGTCCTTGATACGCTGCGGACGCACAAGCTAACACTGGCTCGGCGCTTTGGCGTAACCGACCTCGCCCTGTTCGGCTCTTGCGCCCGCGACGAGGCCACCGATGAGAGCGACATTGACATCCTGGTGCGGTTCGACGCTCCGGCAACGTCGAGGTCGTACTTCGGTGTGCAGTTCTACGTCGAAGACCTGCTGGGACGCCGAGTCGACCTGGTAACTGACAAGGCGTTGCGGCCGGAGTTGCGGCCATACGTGGAAAGAGAGGCTTTCAGTGTGTGATGCAAGCGATGAGGACAAGGTGGGCCTCAGTAAGGTGGAAGCATGACCACCCCTGCCAAACTCAACGAGTACAACCACGCCGAGGACCCGGCGCGACGGTTGGGCTGGAGCGGTTGGGGTGGAGCTACGTGCGCCGCGACGCGCTGGCGGCGGAGCGCGGCGACGAACGGGACGTGCTGCTGAAGGGACGGCTGAAGGCGGCGCTGTCGGGGCGGGTGCGGGTGGGGTAGAGTTGGCAGATCTATGAGTTGCTATGTCGGCGCTCCGCCGCCGAAAGGAGGTCATGGTGACGAATACACTGCACGTTACATTCGAAGAGCCTGGGATTGGCGAAAATGGGGTCTCGATAGATGGCTTCACAAACGCGCTGAAGTGCATCCAAGACGCCATGCGACTGATGGTGGAACACCTTGGAAATCGTGTGCCGGGGCCGGGGCGACCGCCGACATGGGTCCGGGACCAAAGCGCCCTGCACTTGGCGGCCACTCATCCGGGTTCTCTTGTTGCCGAGTTGACTCTGGGGCCGCCACCGGGCGCGCAAGGCTATCTTGGCAACCTTGGCAGCCAAGCTATTGGTGCGCTGCTCTCCTGGGATGGGAGTGCCCACTCCAGATTGCCCCTGGCAGTGACCGAAAAGCTTTGCGAAGCGCCGTCCGGGCTCCCTGAGAGCACGCAAGTGTTCTTGGGTGATGCCGCCAATTCCCGCAAGGTTGAGATTGAGCGGAGAGTTCGGGCTGCTACCCCTGAGCAGATTACAGAAGACGCACTCCTCCACGGCTGGCTGAAGGAGGTCAACTGGGCTAGTGGCACAGCTCAACTCCACGACTATTCCGGTGGCTACGTCCGCCTGCAGTTCGAGCCTTCCCTCAACGACGAGATGCTCCGCTTGGCGACGCAGTATGTGGATGTCAGAGGCCGCGGTCGGTTCGACAGAGACGACGCTTGGGGGAGTGTTTATGTAGAAAGGGTTAGCGAAACGCGTTCGTGGCGCGAGCCTTTCGACCTCGGAGCATTCCGCAACAATCCTCACCCAAAGATATTCGATCCTGAGAAGGTGATCACTGCCAGTGAACCATTTGATGTGGATCACTTCATCCGCGCCATTCATGAAGGTCGTGATGTGCGCCGTGAGGACTCTGCCGAATGGTAGTCGTGGATACCAACGTCGTATCGTACATTTTCGATCAAGACCCCAAAGCCGTTTATTAATTAGAGCAACTCCGCGGCCGCCAGGGAATTGTCTCGTTCCAGACACTGGAGGAGATGTGGTATGGAGCTTACTCAAATGGCTGGGGAGCAAAAAGGAGAAACGAATTGGCGCTTCATCTTGAACAGTACGAAATAATCTGGCCCAACGCTGAGTTGGTGGAGAGATGCGCCCGTCTTCGTTGCGAAAGTAAGGCGACAGGGCGCAGGCTGGAAATGGCCGATGGGTGGATCACAGCCACCGCACTGTTGCTTAAGTGTCCCCTGGCGTCGAATGACCGTGACTTCTCAAGAGTTCCCAATCTTCAAGTGATCAAGTCCCCATGACCACCCCCGCCAAGCTCAACGAACTCAACCACGCCGAGGACCCGGCGCTTAGAGGGTGTCTAATAAGTCCCTACGTCCTGAGCAATACCGGGCGGTCCGGGGTCAACTGTTTGGGCCGGTTCGCCTCGTTGAAAGTAGATTCTTCGGCTTCGCTCAGAATGACAATGCTTTTTAGACACCCTCTTAGAGCCAATGAACAGGGATTTAGCCCTCGGACGGCTGCGGGCGCACGAGAATGCCCTTGCGGACCACTTTGGGATAACCGGACTTCGCCCTTTGTATGCCCTCCGCTACTTATGGTATGATTTCGTGCGTATGTAATACATACTGGAGAAATCATGCGGATATCTGAACGAGGCCAAATCACTATCCCCAAGGCGTTGAGGGACCGCTTTGGGATGAACCACACCGTTGAGGTCGAGGTCACCCCGACGGAACAAGGCCTTCTGATCAGGAAGAGAACGACTGCGGAACATCCCGTGGAGCGCGTTAGCGGGATCCTTGATGGGAAGTGGCCCTGGAATGGAGATGTCGACGATTACATTGAGGATATACGTGGGAGATGATCACAGCCGTCGATACCAACGTCCTGCTGGACGTGTTCCTGACCGGTGCGCCGGATCACCTCCAATCACAGAAGCGATTAAGCGCGGCCTACGATGCCGGCGCCATCATCGTGTGCGACGTGGTGTACTCCGAACTCGTCCCTGCCTTCGGCGACCGGGCCTCACTGGATGGAGCGCTCAGGGAGATCGGCGCGGCTCTCTCCCCGGTCGATTCCTCGATCGCTTACGAAGCAGGGCTGCGCTGGTGGAGGTATCGCAAGGACGGAGGGCCGCGCAATCGGATCATGCCGGACTTCCTGATCGGCGCTCACGCCATGGCCGCAGCCGATACGCTTCTCACACGGGACCGGGGGTTCTACGACACCTACTTCCCCGAGTTGAAGAATTCGCCGAGATAGCCCCATGCCCACTCCCGCCAAGCTCAACGAGTTCAACCACGCCGAGGCACATAATGACCAGACAAGAAGTCCTCGAACTGTTGCGGGCGCACAAGCCGACTCTAGCCGAGCGTTTCGGCGTAACACACCTCGCCCTGTTCGGCTCCTTCGCCCGTGACCAGGCCACCGATGAGAGCGACATTGACATCCTGGTCCGGTTCGACGGTCCGGCAACGTCGAGGTCGTACTTCGGCGTGCAGTTCTACGTCGAAGATCTGCTGGGCCGCCGAGTCGACCTGGTAAGTGACAAGGCGTTGCGGCCGGAGTTGCGTCCATACGTAGAGAGAGAGGCTCTCAGTGTGTGATGCAACAGAAGAAACGCGCAGTTGGCGTCTCTACATTCAAGACATGATCAAGTTTGCTGAGAAGGTCCTGTCCTATACGGAGGGACTGAACCAAGATGCGTTCATCGCTGACGGTCTCATCTACGACGCCACCCTGCGCAACATCCAACTCATCGGTGAGGCGGCAACGCATGTCCCTGACCATGTGCGGGAAGCAACCCCGGAGATTGAATGGCGGCGTATCGTAGGGACCCGGAACCGCGTGACCCATGCTTATCTGAGCATGGACGAAGATGTTATCTGGGACATCATTCAGACCGACATCCCCAGCCTTTTGCCCGAATTGCGGAAGTTGCTGGGCGGCGCCGCCCAGGATGCGACTCGGTAAGGCCGCCCCATGACCACTCCCGCCAAGCTCAACGAACTCAACCACGCCGAGGACCCGGCGCGACGGTTGCTGGAGCGGCTGGGGTGGAGATACGTACACCGCGACGCGCTGGCGGCGGAGCGCGGGGACAAGCGGGACGTGCTGCTGAGGAGGCGGCTGAAGACGGCGCTGCCGCGGGTGAACGAGTGGATGACCGAGGAGCAGGCGGAGCGCGCCGCCTACGAGTTGGAGCACGTCAACGCCACCGGCATGGCCCGCAACCAACGGGTGCACGAGTACCTGACCTACGGGATGCCCCTGACCGTCGACGGGCCGCGCGGAAGAGACTCGCGCACCGTCCGCTTCTTCGACTTCGACCACCCGGAGGGCGGCCTCAACGAGTTCGTGGTCACGACCCAGTTCCGGGTCCGCCGGGGCAGCGATCGGGGCGGCACGGAGGACGACGAGCGCATGGTCATCCCCGACCTCGTGCTGTTCGTCAACGGCGTCCCGCTGGTGGTGATGGAGGCCAAGTCGCCGTCGCTGCTGGACGTGTGGAGGTCCCAGGCGGTGCGCCAGCTTCTGCGCTACCAGGAGGCGGGGCCGGAGTGGCACGGCGCGGGCGCGCCGGAGCTGTTCCACTACAACCTGCTGTGCGTCGCCCACTGCGGGGCCGCCGCAGCCTATGCCACCCTCGGCGCGCCGGAGAACGCCTACTTCGAGTGGAAGTCCGTACTGCCGTACTCGGACGACGAGGTGCGGCAGCGCTTCGGCGTTGAGCCGCAGGGGCAGGCGCAGCTCATCATCGGGCTGCTGTCGCCGTCGGCGCTGCTGGACGTTCTGCGCGACTACGTGGTCTACGAGCCGGAGCGGGGACGGCTGGTGAAGAAGCTGCCGCGCTACCAGCAGTACCGCGCCGTCCGCGCGGCAACGGAGCGGATGCTGTCGGGCCGGAAGCCGGAGGAGCGGGGCGGGGTGATCTGGCACACCCAGGGTTCGGGCAAGTCGCTGACGATGCTGTGGTTGGCGACGAAGCTGCGCCGCGAGCCGCGGTTGGGCAATCCCACCATCGTCGTGGTGACCGACCGGAGGCAACTCGACCGGCAGATCACCGGAACCTTCGAGCGCTGCGGCTTCCCGGCGCCGGAGCAGGCGTCGAGCGCCCGCGAGCTGCGCCGGTTGCTCACGACCGGAGCGGGCCGGACGGTGATGACCACCATTCAGAAGTTCGAGGAGGCGTTGACCACCCCCGAGGGCCGTCTCGACGTGCTCAACGCCTCAGAGAACGTCATCGTCATGGTGGACGAGGCCCACCGCACGCAGTACGGCAAGCTCGGCGCGTGCATGTCCGGCGCCCTGCCCAACGCAGCGCTTGTCGGCTTCACCGGCACGCCTATAGACAAGGACTTCAAGCGCAGTACCATGCGGCGTTTCGGCTCGCTCATCGACGCCTACACAATCCCGCAGTCGGTGGCCGATGGCGTGACAGTACCCATCTGGTACGAGGCGCGGCTCCCGGAGCTGGCCATTGAGGGGCCGGAGACGCTGGACAAGCTGTTCGAGGCGATGTTCGGCGGCGAGCCGCCCGCGGTCCAGATGCAGCTTCACCGCCGCTACGCCAACAAGGAGACGGTGGCCGAGGCGGAGCGGCGCATCGAGATGATCGCCCTCGACATAGCCGAGCACTTCAAGGCGAAGCTGCGGCCCAACGGCTTCAAGGCGCAGGTCGTCGCGCCGAGCCGGGCCGCCGCGCTGCGCTACGCCGAGCGCCTGAATAGCTTCGGCCTGTGCGCCTATCCCGTCATCACGACGACGCCCAACGACGGCCCGGAGTTCAGAGCGGCCCGCGACCTGGACCAGGAGCAGGTCGTCAACGCCTTCGTCGATCCGAAGGGGGAGCCGGATGCGCTGGTCGTGGTGGACATGCTGCTCACCGGCTTCGACGCGCCCGTCGAGCAGGCGCTATACCTGGACCGGCCTCTTCGGGAGCACGGCCTGCTTCAGGCCATCGCCCGCGTGAACCGGCGATTCTCCCACGAGCAGGACGGCGTCGTGACGGAGAAAGCCCACGGCTTGGTGGTGGACTACCACGGCGTCTCCCGGGACCTGGAGGAGGCGCTCTCGACGTTCGAGTGGCCGGACGTGCAGGACACGATGCGCGAGCTGGACGAGGACCCGGCGCCGGTCATCGAAGCGGCCGCCGTCCAGGCGGAATCGTACTTCAAGGGCCGAGACTTGAGCGACACGTGGGAGTGCGTGGCTGTCTTCGCGCCCGACGCCTCGACCGAGGGCAACTTCAAGGCCGACCTGTTCGAGCGGTTCAATGCGGACTACCGCCGGTTCTCACGCCTCATGGACCGTTTCCTGCCCGACCCGCGGGCATTGGAATATAGAGACCGGCTTGCGCGGCTCACGGAGATCAGGGCCTACGTCCGGGCCCAGTTCCTGCGTGAGGACGCCGGCGTGAACTGGACCGAGATCGGGGCCAAGGTGAAGAAGCTGGTGGACGAGCGCATAGGCGCCAATGTCCGCGAGTTGATGAGGCCGGTCTCCATACTCGACCAGGACTTCGAACAGAAGATCGCCGCCCTCCCGCACGACGAGGCCCGCGCATCGATCATGGAGCACGCCATTCGCGCTCAGATCCACGAACGCCTCACCGACAATCCCGTATTCTACGAGCGGCTCTCGGAGCGGCTGACGCGCATCATCGAAGACCTGCGCAACCGGCTGATCGACTCGGCCGAAGCGTGCCGGCGTCTGGCGGACCTGCGGCATCAGGTGCAGAGCGAGGCCGACATCGCCGCCGTGCATGGCCTGTCGCCGGTGTCCTTTGCCGTATACGAGCTGCTCGACGTCCGCTCGGAGAGTCCAGTTCCCGATGCGGCCGTGCGCGAGGATCCGACTCCGTACCGGACACACTTCGATGAGGAGACCAAGCGCGTCGCGCGGAAGGTGGAGTCCATGGTCGACCGCCACAAGGCCGTGGTCGACTGGCAATCGAACCTGGAGGTCCAGCGGGAGATGCGCCGCGACATCAAGCGCGAGCTGCGAGATACCGGCGACTACACCGAAGAGCGATTGGAGGAGCTGGCAAGTCAGATCGTCGAGTTGGCCCGCCGGAGGAGTCGGGGGTGAACGAACGGGGTCGTATCCGCTTCGGCAACACGACCATCGAATACGAGGTTCGTCGAAGCGAACGGCGCAGAAAGACCGTGCAGATCACGGTTGACGGCGGCGGCGTGCAGGTCGCTGCGCCCATGACAACGACGGACGACGACCTGCGGGCCATCGTTCGCAAGCGGGCGCCCTGGATCCTTAGCCGTGCGTCTGGGGCGATGCTGGAAGCTGCGCCGAAGCGCTTCGTCAGCGGTGAGACGCTGCCGTACCTGGGCCGCAACGTCCGCATGATCGTCGAGTCTGCGGACGTTCGGACGCCTGAGGTCCGCTTCGATCACTGGCGCTTCCGGGTCGCCGTGCCGCAGGGTCTCAATGACGGTGAACGCTACGAGTCGATTCGCCGCAGTATCGTCAGGTGGTATAGGGCCCGCGCCGCCGAGCGACTGACGGCCAACGTAGACCGCTGGTGGCCCCGGCTGGGCAGAGGAGAGAGGTCGCAGATACTAGTCAGGGACCAACGCCAACGCTGGGGGAGCTGCGCACCCGACGGCACGCTGCGCTTCAACTGGCGGGCCGTCATGCTGAAGCCTGCCCTCACTGAGTACGTGGTCGTGCACGAGTTGGCGCACCTGACCCATCGGAACCACTCGACGGACTTTTGGGGCTTGGTGTCCAAGGCGATGCCAGACGCGCAGCAGCGTCGCCAGCGCCTTCGGGAGGAAGGCCGCACGCTTCCCCTGTAACGCTCCATCCCTAGCTGCTTTGCTGTGGGGTCATTCGCACTGCGTTATCGGCCAGGCCGCCTTCTGCGGGCATCAAACACCGCGCAGGACTGGTAGACCCGGCCGGTGACGCTCTCCGACAGGCAGATACTCGACTCCCTCAGCCGGATGCCCTTCGTCGATTCGACAGAGTTGGCAGGCATCCTGGGTGATCCACCAGCGACCATCCACCGCGCCCTGACGG
This sequence comes from Dehalococcoidia bacterium, assembly GCA_965224235.1. GTDB lineage: Bacteria > Chloroflexota > Dehalococcoidia > Lucifugimonadales > Lucifugimonadaceae. Next base: position 30,052 of record CBDCYP010000001.1, read on the forward strand.
GCCTGCTGGCTGAGACGGCATCGCCGGACGCGTCAGTCACGGCGCCGCTCACCTTCCTTCAAGCCGACGGTACTACCTGACAGCCAGGGCCATGGGTGAGGCCGCGGGGATACTCGGCTTTGCGACTCCCTGCTCTTTGTCGTGGACACCGAGGACGTGGAGGCCACTTACGTGCGCACAGCGGCCCGGATGGCCACCATGTCGCTCCCCATCCTCGTATCATGCTCGCCCGTGCTGGCATGGACCGGCATACTAGGCCGGTCCTGGCGCCCCTCTGGAAGCAGGAATCTCCCCGACTGGCGCTGTCCGGGATGAGCGCCTAACGTTGGGACTCGCTTTACCACCGGATGCGTCCCGTAGGAGGGGGATAGATAGGGACAATACGTCCCTAATACCCAGTTCGATTGCATGGGGGCTGCAAATTGCAGCGACAGACCCGGTTTCTGGAACGGTCATACCACTGGCCGCACCCCAAATCACCCTGTATTAGCTACAAATCGGGGGGGACACGTCGCCTGACGTGTCGTGGATTGCACATGCTGATAAATGGGAAACGGTGCTAAAACAAAGGCCCTATCCGATGATAATTTGTCATGCCCGATACAACCGTTGACGTGTCAGCCGATAGCGAGGGAAGAGCGATGGATAAGCCTGTCCGCTGGGTCCCGAAAGCGGAGGCGTATCGTAAGGAGACTGCCGCGCACGGGAGGATGAGGAAAGTCGCCCGGACCCTCGGTCTGGCCGCCGCCGCGCTGTTCGCGCTGCTGGTCATCAGCGTTCTCGCGGCGTGGCGGCTGCTCATGCAAGAATTGACCACCCAATCTTGACCTGCGCGTCAATGATCAACAGAATGACTCGAAGAGCCTCTATTTGTGACTCGGATGGGGTGGCACGACATGAACCAACTTACGGTCAGGGGATTCGACGACGAACTGTGCGCCATTATGCGCCGCCTCGCAAAGCAGGAGGGAATCTCCATGAATCAGGTTGCGTTGAGGCTGCTCAGGAAGGGTGCCGGCATAACGGACAATAAGGGGAATCCGAACGCGATAGGGCCATCGTTAGACGACCTGTTCGGCCTGTGGAGCCGGGAGGAGGCAGAGAGTTTCAATGCTGCTCTTGAGGTCTTTGAGACCGTGGACGAGTCAGCGTGGACATGAGGATTCTCCTGGACTCCAACGCTTACTCCGCGTTTATGCGGGGCAACCACGAGGTGAGAGACCTGATACAAGCTGCTGAGGAGGTGCTGTTCTCGGCTATTGTGGTAGGTGAGCAGCTATTCGGCTTCCGGCAGGGGACGCACTTCGAGCATAACATTGCGGAACTTCGATCCTTCCTCGAACGTCCCTACGTGTCCTTCGTTCCTGTGGGGCCAGTGACTGCGGACCGCTACTCCCGGGTAATGACAGCGCTGAAGGCGAAGGGGCGGCCAATTCCGACAAACGATGTCTGGATTGCGGCTCACGCGATGGAAACGGGCGCGGATCTCGTTTCAGCCGATGGGCGCTTTGAACACGTTGACGGGATTGTTTGGGTCCGGGTGACGGTGGGTTGAAATCGAAAACAGCGACCACCTGGAGGAGGGCAGCATGAAGAAGCGCCTACAGCCCCTCACACCGGCGGCGCTGTACACCAGGGTGTCCAGCGACCGGCAGGACGTGGACCTGTCCGTGTCCGCCCAGAGCTGAGGGCACACAGGGACTACGCCAAGTCCAACGGCTACTCCGTCGCAAGGGAGTACGTGGACGAGGCGGAGAGCGGCCGGGTCGCCGACCGTCCTCAGTCCCGGGAGATGATCGGGCAGGGCAGCCAGCCCATAGCCCCCTTTGAGGTCATCTTCGTCTGGAAGTTTTCGAGGTTCACACGGAAGCGGGAGCGCGCCGTAGCCTTCAAGTCCATGCTCAGGCGCAAGGGTGTCCGCGTAGTGTCCATCACCGAGCACGCCGACGACTCCCCCACGGGCAGGCTGATGGAGGCCATCATCGAGAGCGTGGACGAGTTCAACTCGGAGAATCTTGCCCAGGACGTCCTGCGGGGAATGAGAGAGGCCGCATCCCGTGGCTTCTTCCTCGGCTCCAAGGCTACGTTCGCGTCAAGGTCGGCGACGGGGTGAAGGAGCGTCCCGCCAATGAGGGAGGCCGGATCCCGTGGCTTCATCCTCGGCTCCAAGGCTACGTTCGGCTATCGGAGAGTCAAGGTGAACGACGGGCTGAAGGAGCATCCCCCCTTGGAGGTTGACCCGGCCACCGCTCCGGTGGTGAAGGAGATATTCGAGAACTCAATGCGAGGCAACGGCCTGAAGGAGATATGCGAGGCCGTGAACGACCGGGGCGTCACCAACAGGGGCAAGCGCTGGCACAAGGGCGGACTCCACTACCTCTTGACCAACGAAGCCTACACCGGGATCGCCGTCTGGGGCCGCACGTCGAAGGGAGAGAACGACCCCGACCCGTGCGAGTTGAGGGGACGTGGCCCGTGCTGGTGTCGAGGGAGTTGTTCGACGCCGTGCAGCAGGCGATGCGGGACCGAGCGCCGAAGGTGCAGAGGCCCGCGAGAGTGGGCAGCAAGTTCCTGCTGAGCAGTCTGTTGATGTGCGGCGTGTGCGGCAGGCCCTGCACCGGCCAGGGGGCCAAGAGCGGCCAGTTCGCCTACTACGTCTGCGGCACCCTGTTCAGGGAAGGCGCAGGGACGTGCACCGCCCGTTACCTGAACGCCCCCAGGGTGGAGGGCTTCGTGGTTGAGAAGATCAGGGAGCGGATTCTCACCGAGGAGACCATCGTCGAACTCCTGACGCTGGTGGCGGAGGAGATCGACAAGGTGGCCGGGGAGCTGTCCGGTAGGCTGGAGGTCATCGACGCCGAGCTAGGGGGACGTGCGGAGCAGGCTCCAGAAGCTCTACGAGGCCCTTGGACCAGCGAGCTGACGCCTGGAAGGTCCTGTCGCCCCGTATCTTCTCGCTGAGGCACCGAGAGGAGCAGCTTGAGGCTGAGCGGGAGGACGCCGCAACTCAGCTTGAGCAGCGGAGGGTGGAGCTTCCCACCACCGAGGAGATCAAGGAGTACGTGGCGGACTTCCGGGAGTTCTTGCAGGAGGGGACGTTCCCTGAGCGCAAGGCCCTCATCCGCAACTTCGTGGAGGGCATCGAGGTGACCGGAGAAGAGGCCGTGCTGACGTACACCATCCCCATGCCGAGCGATGGGGTGACCTCAGAGTCGGGCTCGGTTCTTGATTTTGTCCAGTCCGCCCACTCAAAGGGACTCGAACCTGCGCCTGAAGCACCAAGCCGACTGATTTCCGCTTGTCCTAACTCAAATGGACTGAGGGATTACGCGCGGCCGTCCTGACTTGTATTCCCCTACCCGACTTCGGTTGAGTCCAAGTCGACCACCCCCGAGTACCCCAGTTTTCCGTTGCTATTGCGTCGCATGCGTGAATTGTTCCGCGCGCCCGTCGTTGAAGGAAACGCCTGTCTGCCATTGCACGTCAGCGTCGGGGAAAACGGGAACCGCGGTTTGTGTCGTATCCGTGTTGCCGCTCGCAGACCGCCTATCGGGTAATCGGTCGTACGGGCGTCTCCTGCGGCAGGGAATACGGGAATCGCGGTTGTCCCGGGGCTTGGGCCCGACCCCTTGTATGTTGGTGAAGGTGGCGGGGCAGACCGTACCCCCCTTGGTCCCCGAGACGGTTGCGTAGCGTGGTCGCCCCGCCTGTCTGATCTTAGAGCCCGAACAGTTGCCAGGGTCACAGAACCCGTATCTGCAAGGATGGGCCAAAGGAGAAAACGATGGTTGCCGACTCGCCAGTGTTCGTAGGGATCGATGTTTCGAAGGAATGGGTGGACGCCGCGGTGCGCCCCAACGGCGCTGCGCGGCGAGTCAACCGGGACCAGGAGGCGGTGGACGGTCTCGTCCTCCAGCTGAGCGCCCTCGCACCTCACATCGTCGTCATGGAGGCCGCGGGCGGGTATGAGCCCCCCTCGCCGTGGCGTCCGGTGTCGCGGGCGTCCCCGATGCCGTCGTCAACCCCCACCAGTTCCGGGACTTTGCGCGCTCCCAGGGCATACTCGCGAAGACCGACCGCATCGACGCCGCGGTTATAGCCCACTTCGGGGAGGTCAGCGGAGTCGAAGCCCAGCTCCTCGTCTCTGCCGAGGCCCGGCAACTTGAGAGGCTCGCCGCCCGCGCCGCCAAGTCATCCAGATGCGGACCGCCGGGCAACTGCGGCGCCGGCGCGCCTTGCCCGTTGTCCGGCAGAGCATCGACGAGGTGATCGCTTTCCTCGATCGCCAGTTGGAGGAGGTCGACAATGACCTGGAACGCCGCATGCGGGAGAGTCCGCTGTGGCGCGAGCGCGAGATGCTTCTGAAGAGCGTGCCCGGCATCGGACCCGTAGCCATCTTTACCCTGCCGGCGGGGCTGCCGGAGCTGGGATCCCTCGACAGGAGAGCGGTTGCGGCGCTCGCGGGTGTGGCGCCGCTGAGCCGTGACAGCGGGAAGTTCCGGGGCACACGCGGCCGCTGTGGAGGCCGCGCCAAAGTGCGCGCTGCGCTGTACATGCCCACCCTGGCGGCAGTCTGTTGGAACCCCGCACTGAGGGAGTTCTACGAACGGATGTCGGGGGCGGGGAAGCCCAAGCAAGAAGGCGGCTCTGACGGCGTGCATGCGCAAGCTACTGACCATCATCAATGCCATGCTCAAGCACGGCGCCAAACGGGAGGCAGAACACGCTCGAAACGCTTAACTATCAACACAGTTGCTACACCTGTCTGTCCACAGGACGACAAATATGAATTAGTTGGAACAGATGAGCTTTCGACCTGCTCATACGCGGTCCAGCTTGTCGAATCAATCCGGTCAGCCAAGGTCCCGGCGTGAAAATGCCAACGCGCCGACCGCGAGCGCGACTGCCGACGCGGCCAACAGTACCAAAACGTGCGCGGCGCTCAGGCCGTAAATCAACGGATCATTTGCGTCGTAGTAGTAGAAAAACGACACAAATCTACCGGGTCTTAGAACGTCGACTAGGGACTGAAATGCGTTGATCAGGAACATCGCGAGGGCAATTCCCGCTGCGATTCCAGCCGCCGCGCTGCGTTTGCCCACAGCCCCGGAAATCATCAGGGCAAACGTACCGCAGGCCATGCCCAGCAGGCTAACTCCTACTATCCCGGCTGTCAGCGAAGAGTAACTCAGGTCGACTCCGGCGATCTTTGCCCCACCAGCCAGGGCGATCCAGAACAACACGCCGAGGATTGCAGTTCCGACGATCATCGCCGCGCCTTTTTCGAGGAGGATTCTCCAGCGCGGGATCGGGTTGGCCAGCAATTGGTCCAGTGTTCGCGACTCTTCCTCTCCGGCGACGGCCGTAGCGCCCCTGGATATAGCATACGCGATGACCACGAGCGGACTGGTGAATGAGAACACCTCGCCGCTCAGAAAACCTTCGGCGGTTGAGTAGTCCAGCGCGCCGCCGAAAAGCGCCGTGAGTTCCTCGGGCAAGTTTTCGACAAAATCCAATAGCCCGGTCGCTTCCGCGATTATGGGAAAAAACATGATGGTGTACATCCCAATAGCCACCAGGGCCAGGCCAAACCACAACGTCGGCCAGCGTTGATCACGCAGCGACTTCAGGAAAACGCTATTCAGCATCGGCCGCGCCTTGTAGGGATTCGCCTTCGTAGAAGGTCATAAATATCTCTTCCAACGAGGAGTTGGCGGCCGTGATGTTCAGTACCGTGCTGCGCGCCGCAACCTTGATAACTGCGTCGACGGAACCTGTCACAGCGCACGTCAACATCCGGTCATCGACGGAAACGTCACGCACATTCGCCAGCCCTGCAAATGACGCGGGGTCCGCAGGCTCTGCGAACTCGAATGTCAGAAACCTCAGCGTTCGACGCCTCAGCGATTCGATGCTTTCGACCGCGGCGATGTGCCCGTTACGGATGATCGCAACCCGGTCGCAAATGGACTCGGCCTCGGACAGGTCGTGCGATGAGAGAAACACCGTGCGCCCCTCCGACTTGAGTTCGGCGACGATTTCCCTGAACACCCGTTGCATCAGCGGGTCCAGCCCTGAGGTCGGTTCGTCAAGGATCAGGAGCTCAGGTTCCGACATCAGCGCCTGTACGAGTCCGACTTTCTGCCTGTTGCCTTTGGATAAAACGCCGAATTTCCGGTCCGGCTCAAGGTCCAGCCTGTCCATGTAAGACAGCGCTTTGCCCAGGCCGGCGCCTCGCAACTGGCCGAAGTAACTTACCAGTTGGCGGGGGGTAAGGTCGGAGTAGCTGGCAAAGTCTCCCTGAAGGTACCCGACGCGCCTGCGGATCTCTTTGCTGTCGCGTCGGCAGTCGAGTCCCAGCAACTGGGCCGAACCGCTCGTTGGCCGCAGGAAGTCGAGTAGGAGCCGAATGGTCGTCGTCTTGCCTGCGCCATTCGGTCCAAGGAGTCCAAATATCTCGCCTGGCTCGACCTTAAGGTTTACGTTCTCGATGCCCCGAATCGGACCGTAATACTTGGTCAGTTGACGAGTTTCGAGTGCTGGAATCAATTCGGGTCTGCCGGTTTACTTAGTCGTCGGCACTGTTTCATGTTGCACGGGTGAATCGTTACGACGCGGCTGCGTACTCCTCTAAGACCTCGTCTGGGAAGTCTGCGTTTGAGAAGACTTTTTGGACATCGTCTAGTTCTTCGAGCGCGTCGAGCAGTCTCAACGTCTGCATCGCGGTCGAACGATCAAGGGGCACGGTGCTGTTTGGCAGCATCGCTATCTCTGCACGTTCGATCTGGACCCCGTCCATCTGTTCCACGGTCGCCCTTAGCGCCCCGAATCCGATGAATGGCACAGTGAGTTCTACCGTGTGGTCGACGACGTCCACGTCTTCTGCCCCTGCGTCGACCGCCTCCAGAGCCATGTCCTCCGGGTCTCCCGCCGCCACTTCCATACTGATCATGCCCATGCGTTCGAAATTCCACGAAACCGCGCCGGCGGATGCCAGGTTCCCACCGCTACGGGTGACCCTGGCCCTGATGTCGGAGGCGGTGCGGTTTTTGTTGTCGGTCAGTGCCTTGATGAGAAGACCCGCGCCGCCGGGAGCGTATGCCTCGTATGTGATCTCCTCAAGCGCGTCGGAAACCCCATCGTCGATGCCAGCGCCCTTGTTGACAGCCCGCTCGATGTTGTCTTTCGGCATATTCTGGGATTTTGCGTTATCTATGGCCAGTCGAAGCCTGAAGTTGGTGTCAGGATCGCCGCCACCCTCACGCGCAGCCACCATGATCTCGCGCGCCAACTTTGTAAACAGTTGTCCGCGGCGTGCGTCGGCGACGCCCTTTTTGTGCTTTATGGTGCTCCACTTGGAGTGACCGGACATTTTCTTTACCTACCCCGCGCGTGCAATCGTCTCGAAAGGCCGAACGTCGTTATCGTACAACGGCTGATCGGAGCGTCGATCACATCACACGGCACGCCCGCGCCCGCGGACCCAAAAACCCTGGCACCAACGTTTAACGCTGTAGATGACCAACTTGCGCGTTGGTTGTGGGAATACCGAGCCCGCCGCCCGGTGGCCTACTCTATTCGATTTCCAGATTGATGCGGGTATTCTGCTTGACCGCTGCCACCCTAAGTAGAGACCGCAACGCCTGGGCTACACGGCCTTGCCGGCCGATCACCTTGCCCTTGTCGCGGTCGTCGACCTCGAGGGTGATGATCGTGCGGCTCCCCTCTTCCTCGGACCGTACCTTGACTGCGTCGGGGTGGTTGGCGAGGGTTTTGGCTATGAACTCCACAAGTTCGACTATGCGATCTTCTTCGTCCCGCTCATCCTCTTCAGCAGTTTCGACCTGCATCTCTTCAGGATCATCCACCTGTCTTCACCCTGTCGAGTACGCCGAGCTTACTAAGAAGATGCTGAACAGGGTCAGACGGCTGTGCGCCATGTCGAAGCCAGTGCAGCGCCCTTTCTTCATCTATTTTCACCGCCGGTGGGTCCGGGAACGGATCGTAGGTGCCGATCTGCTCGACAAAACTGCCGTCTCTTGCTGCCTTTTGGTCAGCAACAACGACCCTGTAAAACGGTCGGCCCTTTGCGCCCATGCGGCGCAGCCGTATTCGTACCAATTTTTACCAAGAACTTCCGGCCATTGCGACATGCTCTGCCGCTTCGGCCCGCTATAAGAACAATTCGGGATCACGCCGCACCAATGATGTCGGCGGTATCAGCCTACAAGTTTACGGTCCGGCGATTCTCAACGTCAAAGCGGACCCGCAAGAAACCGGCGTGTACGACGGAGTTCCACCGGCAGAGCACGCGTCCGCCGGAACCTGGGGGTACACCGCGATGCCTGCGCGCCCTCGGCGACCGGTTTCAAGGCGCCTGAACTATACTCAAACGACTGTTGTGCCCCGCGTTCGCAGCCGATCGCCACCGGTTTGGCAGGATTCAGGGCATTAACGTAGAAATATGACTACAAGCAACACGGTGTTCGTAACAGTCAAACTTTTTGCCGGCGTAAGGGAAGCCGCCGGCGTGTCCTCTGTGGAAGTGGAATTACGCGCGCCCGCGAACATCGCCCACGCGGTCGAGGCCGCGTCGCGCGCGGTTCCGGGCTTCTGGCGTTTGCCAAAAACTGTGCTATTGGCGTCGAACGGCGAGTATGCTTCGTATGAGACACCGGTCAAGGACGGGGATGAAGTGGCGGTAATACCGCCGGTTAGCGGGGGGTCCGACACGGGCACACAGGAGATCACTATCACGGATGATCCTTTGGAACCCGGGCCGTTAACTGAGCTCGTGCGAACCGAAAGAGACGGGGCGGTCGTTACGTTCCTGGGCGTAACGCGTAACCACAACGAGGGAAGGCGGGTGCTCTATCTGGAGTATGAAGCGTACCGCCCGATGGCCGATCAGGTAATCGCAGAGATCATTAACGACGTGAAGGGCAGATATGAAATTGGCCAGGTGGCCGTCGCACACAGGACCGGCCGGGTCGATATAGGCGAAACGAGCATGATCGTTGCGGTCGGGGCGGCGCACCGGAGACCGGCATTTGAGGCGGCGCTTCATTTCATCGACCGGCTCAAGCAGATCGTCCCTATCTGGAAAAAAGAGTACTTCGAGGGTGGAGAGGTGTGGATCGGCGATGCACCTGGAAGTTCGACCTCGGGAGCGTGTTGACCTTCTCCGAAAGATCGCACACTCGCATTCCCGCCGGGCTTTTCCGGCGGTTTTTTTGACAGGCGTTTCAGGGGCGCATTGGGCCGTGACAGATCGCGATATACATGAACCGACGGATGAATATCGATAACCCAGACATGGCAGGCGTTAGAAACGATCCGATTATCAGCGCGTCCGGCATCGTCAAGAACTTTGGTTCTGTGACGGCGGTGGATGGTGTTTCGTTCGACGTGTACAAGGGGGAAACCTACGGCCTCCTCGGCCCGAACGGCGCCGGCAAGACTACCACTATGCGCCTGTTGAGCGCTCTGTCCCCTTTAACCGCGGGGACGTTGATAGTGGCAGGGCTAGACGTGTCCACCATGGGTAGAGAGGTGAGGGACGTGCTGGGCGTCGTGACTCAAGAAGACGGCCTCGACACAGACCTGACTCCAAGAGACAACCTGATTGTCTACGGATTTCTTGCCGGGCTCAGGTACTCGGCTGCTGCGCGAAAAGCGGACTCGGTGCTGCAGTTCTTCGATCTCACTGACAAGGCGCGGGAGGAGATCGACCACCTGTCCGGCGGAATGAAACGCCGGTTAGCGATCGCCCGCGCGTTCATGACCGACCCGCAGGTGATTGTCCTTGACGAGCCTACGACTGGGCTCGATCCGCAGGGACGAGGTCGAGTTTGGGAGGAACTGGAAATACTAAAGGAAACCGGAGTAACGGTCCTGATGTCCACGCACTACATGGAAGAAGCGGCGGCGTTGTGCGACCGGGTGGCCATCATGCACCACGGCAAGATCCTCGACGAGGGCAGCCCGGAGGAACTTGTGGTTCGCCATGCCGGGTCCGAGGTTGCGCTCGTGCGCGTTTCGAATGGAATCCGGCGCGACGTAGTGTCGTGGATCAAAGATGCAGGATTCGATTTTCGCGTGAGCGGGACGACCTTAACGGTAACCTCCGGAAGCGGGGAGCGACCGGATCTGACCGGGTTGCAAGGAGTGAGCGTGACGTACAGACAGGCGAACCTTGAAGACGTTTTCCTCTCGGTTGCCGGAAGAAAACTCCTGGACGAGTAGTGGCTGCACGTCGAAACATACGGGTGGCGGGAATCAGGCTGCAAAGCGTCGCAGGGATGTGGTTCCGGCACGCGCTGGTGTTCAGGCGGACCTGGTGGACGGCCATGACGTGGTACCTGATCGAACCGGCCGCGGCTCTTTTGGCGATTGGTTTTGGCGTCGGGCAACTCGTAAACGAGGTGGAAGGCGTGCCGTACGCGCAGTTCGTAACGCCCGGCGTGATAGTTGGTTCGGCAATGTTCCACGCGATTTTCGAGTGTGCGTGGGGCTCATTCTTTCGTATCCAAAAAGGCCTTTACGAAACAATCCTCACCGCTCCCGTAAGCGTCAAAGAGATCGCGATGGGCGATATCTCGTGGGCGATGTCACGGTCCGTAATCACGGCAGTTTCTATTGGCGCGGTTGCCGCGGCGCTTGGCTGGATCGACACGATTTCCGGGGCGGGGGTCCTTCTGGCAGCAATCCTTGTGGGCATGCAGTTCGGAGCGATTGGCCTCATCTTTGCAGCGGTCTCCACCAATGAGCACACCCTGTCCCTCTCCTTTACGATCGTTGCGACGCCTCTCTACTTTTTCAGCGGAACGTTTTTTCCCGTATCCGTTCTGCCGGAATGGATTCAGCCGATTGCGTGGGTCGCCCCATTAACCCCTGCGGTACATCTGGCGAGAGGGTTCGTCACCGCGAACCTGGACATGACTCACCTGCTCTCCGCCGTATATATGATCGGTTTGACTGCCGTCCTGTTCCCGATCGCCGCGTACCTCATGCGCCGCCGGTTGGTGAAGTAGCTGCCGCCGAGCCAGGCGTAGACTGTATATACGGGAACCGTAATAAAGTTGCGGCCCGATGCGCGTCGGGTCTATATTGGAATCCGTTAGCCCGCGATTTGCCAAGATGGAGGGATCGCATAGTGGCCTAGTGCGCCCGCCTGCTAAGCGGGTTGGGGGTGTTGAGCTCCCTCGTGGGTTCGAATCCCACTCCCTCCGCCACTTACTCTCTTTTTTTGAGTTCCAAATCAGGGATTCGACGCAAGCGTTATCACTTCGAATATCACAAGCCGCGACGGCCGCCGTATGGACGCCCTAAACACCGTGCATCAGTAGTCTGTTGACAGCCTCCTACCACCGACATGGCATCCCGCCCATGACGCGAACCGAAGATCGCACGCCCAGCGAAGTAGTTCCACTATTAGTGGCGGCCTTGGTATGCGATACTGCCGTTGTCGACCCGACCACAGGCAAGAAGAGCCTCATAGGCGTCTTCGACGCCGTGCATGCGACGAGATTCCCGACCCAGCGACCGATCTCTCTGTACTTCAAGGTGGCGGACGCAGACGGTTATTACAAAATGGAAGTGCGCTTTGTTCAGGCCGACACGGGTGAAGTCATTCCGGGCGCTGAAGGCGAGTTGATAGCGAATGACCGACTTGCTGCAACCGCATTGCACCTTCCGTTTCCACCTCTCTCGATGCCCAGGGAAGGCAGGTATGAGTTCCAAATTTGGGCAAATTCGATGTTCTTGGGCTCGACATCGATTAGAGCCGTTCAATTAGGAGTTTGAAACATGGTTTTCGCGGCACAAATACTCGAACTGGGAAGGCAGAAGGGGAGCGATGCCATTCCGGACGTCTTTCCCCCTTTTGTGCAGCCCGGCGGCTCATTTGACTTGCAAAAGGTGACTCCGCTACCCGAACATTGCAAATTGGGCAGGCTGCGTGACGGGCGTCTACGCGTTGTAGAAGCCATCGAAGTAAAACTGATGCGAGAGGGAGACAAATACGTCGTGGAGTCTCCTGAGTTGAATGAATTCGGATTTGGGGACAACCCGTTTGAAGCGTTTGAAGACCTTCAGGAGACAATCGCTGAACTCTTTCTCACACTAGAAGAAGAGCAGGAGCGGCTAGGGCCGGACCTTTCGTCTGTTTGGGTCGTACTCTCTCGGAAGGTCCGTAGAGCCGATGCAGTTAACAGCCCGTGAGTTTGATGGTCTGATCAGGAAGTTTGGTTTTGAGACCAGGTCAGGTCGAGATCTCCTCGCTTGGCTGATCTTCGATGACAAGCGTGTCAGTCGAACGCGGCGCTCAAGGAAGTCCAGCGGTGACCTTCCGATGTTCCACAGCATCCGGCAACAGTTGAAATTGACTACGGACCAATTGCAGGACGCCATCAGCTGCAAGTTGGATCGAGACTCTTACATAGAAATCCTTCGGAGCAAGGGCCTCTTGGACGCCTGAGCCCGGCGTAGGCTCACTACTTAGCTTCAATCAGTCCGGATAAGGCGGCAACCTTCGATACATCCATCCCCCACCCACCAGAGAGTGGAACGCCCGCGCCCGTCAGATCTCAGATGCCATTTGCGTATCAAACTCAGTGTGAGACAAGGCTCAGTGTGAGACAAGGCGCGCCGGGGTGCGCCTTGTGTTTCCCTGCCTATGGCCTGAGCACCCTTGATACCCTACAATTGAGGATACTCCCTCCGCCAACGAGCGGCATTGGTCTCTCATTTGCGTTTTCGGCAACATCACCGGCCTCTGGCCTGCTGAATACGCAGAACTGGCAACCCCAACTCTGGAAATAGATCGAAACGAGCCGAAGAAGCAGGTCTTCCGGTAATGGTTACTTATAATCTTTGGACCGCTGGATGCCAGATGAACAAGGCCGACTCCGAGCGTCTTGCAAGCGGGCTTGAGCAACTGGGATTTGAGACCTGCGCCACGCCCGAGAAGGCAGATATCGTGGTTCTCAACACCTGCGTGGTGCGCCAGTCGGCTGAGGACACGGCGACCGGCCTGCTAGGCCGCCTGCGCCCCATCAAGCTCGCCCATCCGGAACGCGTCATCGCCGTTATGGGCTGCATGGTCGGACCGAAGCAGGTCGAACTTCGCCGAAGGTTTCCGCATGTCGACGTGTGGGCGCGGCCGCAACAGTTCGCGCCGATCCTGGAGGTCGCCGCCGTGCGGTCGGGGGCGGACATGGAGGGCTGCCTCGATTCACTGGTTCCCGCCAGGCCGGGGGTTACTGCATTTGTGCCGATCGTTCACGGCTGTGACAAATTCTGCACGTTTTGCATCATCCCGTACCGGAGAGGTCGAGAAACCAGCAGGTTGGTTGACGACGTTGTTCGCGAGGTGACGTTACTCGTAAAGCGAGGCGTGCGGGAGGTGACTCTACTCGGGCAAAACGTCGATTCGTACGGTCAGGATCTTTCCTCGCGCAGGGACCTGGCCGATTTGCTGTACGAGGTGAACGCAATCGAAGACCTCGAACGGATCAGATTCCTGACTTCGCATCCTAACGATATGTCCCGCCGCATTATTCAGGCCGTAGCGGACTTGCCAAAGGTGTGCGAGTCGGTCAATTTGCCTGTGCAGGCCGGCGACGACGCAATCCTTGCCGATATGCGCCGTTCGTACACGCGCGGGCAGTATCTGGACAAGGTCCAAGAGGTCAGGGAGACCATTCCCAATGTTACTCTGACCACTGACTTGATCGTCGGATTCCCCGCCGAAACGGAAGAACAGTTCTCCAATTCACTCGAAATGTTGGAGTTGATTCGATTTGACAAGGTCCACGCCGCGGCTTACTCGGATAGGCCGGGAACCCTGGCGTCAAAGCGATTGCCGGACAGCGTTGAACGGTTGGAAAAGAAATCGAGGCTGGCCAGCGTCAGTAAACTCCAGGAGCGAATACAAGGCCAGTTAAACAAAGTCCTTGAAGGTCAAAAATTCGATGTCTTGCTTGATGGGCGCACCCGGGGAAAGCTACAGGGGCGCACCAGGGGCGATAAAATTGTCTATATGGATGGCGGAGATTCTCTGATCGGCCAAATGAAACAGGTCGAGATAACTGCGACCACCCCATGGTCGCTTCAGGGGGAGTTGACAGAGACGAGCAAGACGGTGGCATCGGTAGCATGATGGAGCGTCTGCAATGGCGCCGCTATCAGGCCCGGACACCAATTCCTGAAACGGAGTCGTCGTGACAACCGCAGCTAACAGAAGATCGAGGACGTTGGCAATACCGGTCACCGAACTCGAACAGTCGGCATTTTGCCAAACGTCGGGCAACCTTCGCACGCGCACGCTGGAAGAGGAGTTCAAGTCAGGCGTGAGGTGGCAAAAAGTGCCGGTGCGCTACCTGAAACTCTCGCCCGAAGAACTCGATTCGGGCATCAAGGACGCGCGTGAAACGCTGGCAGACCAACTGATTATCCTGGGCCATCACTACCAACGGGATGACGTGATCAAGTATTCGGACTTCCGCGGGGACTCCTACAAGCTGTCCAAGATGGCCGCGGCCGAGCGAGATGCCAGCTTTGTGGTGTTCTGCGGTGTCCATTTCATGGCCGAGACCGCGGACATGCTGACGTCGGTCAACCAGAACGTGATTCTGCCGAACATGGCCGCCGGTTGCTCCATGGCCGACATGGCGAGGAGTGACGACGTAGAGGATGCGTGGGACGACATCGCCTCGGTCCTTGGCGGCGGCGATGAGATCGTCCCCATCACCTATATGAATTCAACTGCCGCGATCAAGGCCCTCTGCGGCCGAAATGGGGGCGCAGTTTGTACCTCCTCGAACGCCGCGGAGATGTTTGAATGGGCGTTTCAGCAGTCCGGCAGGATACTCTTCCTTCCGGACCAGCATCTCGGCCGCAATACAGGCCTGAAGTTGGGCGTTGAGACGAGCGAGATGGTCATCTGGAACCCCTTCCGGCCCATGGGCGGATTGACGCCTGAGCAGATCAGGCGCGCCAAGATCGTGCTTTGGCAGGGCCACTGCTCCGTCCACACACGCTTCACGGTCGATCAGATTCGACAGGCACGAGACGCTCACCCTAGCGTAAATGTTGTCGTCCATCCCGAATGTACGATGGAGGTGGTTGAAGAGGCGGACATGAACGGGTCTACCGAGTTCATTGTGCGCTCCGTAACCGATGCCGAACCGGGCACAACGTGGGCGATCGGTACAGAGATCAATCTGGTACATCGACTGGCGCAGGAGAACCCTGACAAGACGATTTTCTGCCTGGATCCGGTGATCTGTCCCTGCGCGACCATGTATCGAATTCATCCGGCGTATCTACTCTGGGTACTTGAGGGGTTGATGGCCGGCCTCGTGATAAATCGTGTTCGAGTAACGAGCAATGATCGGGATGATGCGATCAAGGCGTTAGAGCGAATGCTCGAGATCGGTGGATAGCAGGGCTTCCGGCCCGACGTTACCGCCGCCGGGCGTGCTCGAGTCGGTGATCGACCGGGCGCTTGAAGAGGACCTAAACGCCGGAGACGTCACGACCTCCGGCCTTATTCCAGAGCGCCTGACAGGCGAGGCGCGGTTCGTCGCACACGAACGCGGCGTGCTGGCGGGCCTACCGGTGGCGATGGCGGTATTCAGAAGGGTTGACCCTTCGCTGAACACGACCGAACTGGTATCTGACGGGCACACAATCGAAGCTGGCGAGGCGGTGGGGACCGTGTCGGGGAGTTTTGCGAGCATTCTGATGGCGGAGCGAACGGCGCTCAACTTTCTGCAACGGATGAGCGGGATCGCGACGCTGACCTCCAGGTTCGTCGACGCGGTGAGTGGGACGGGAACGGAAATCCTCGACACACGCAAGACAGCGCCAGGGCTCCGCGCTCTGGACAAGTACGCTGTGGCGGCCGGCGGCGGACGAAACCACCGGCGGAACCTTGGGGACGGCGTGCTGATCAAGGACAATCACATCGCGGCGTTGCGAGCCGACGGCGAGGGCACCGCGAATATCATCCGCATCGCCCGCGACAATTCTCCTTATACCGTGAAGATTGAGATCGAAGTGGAGTCAGTGGACGAAGCCCGCGCGGCCGTCGACGGGGGCGCCGACATCATCATGCTCGACAACATGTCGCTTGGCGAAATCAGGGAGGCCGTACGGATCGTCAAAGGCCGATGCCTGACCGAAGTTTCCGGCGGCGTAACACTGGATCAAGTTGCCGAGATCGCCGCGAAAGGGGTCGACCTGATATCGGTCGGCGCTCTGACCCACTCGGTAAAGGCCCTGGACATCGGTCTTGACGTGGAACCGGTCGTTTCGGCCTGATTCGGCGTTATTTTGAATTGCGATAGCGGGTCCGGCGCGAACCAGACACCGGAAACAGCGAAGCGGCAGCGATCGATCGGGATTCGCGGCAACTGCTACGCGATCGCGGCGGTTGTTTTCCTGATTGCGTTGGCCGTCAGCACGGCATGCTCACAGAAGAAGGGTGAACCCACGCCCACCTTTCCGCCGCTTGCTACCGCTACGGCTACGACGACTTCGCCCACCGCGACCATCGCTCCGTCCCCGCAGCCGGCAACAAAGTCCCCTGCGCCGAGCCCGGGCGCAGCGCCAACCGTACCTATTGTCCCTGAAACAACCGCGACGCCTCCGGAGTCAAGCGCCTCGGGCGCTCCCGGCGGCGATGATTCTCCGCTAAACCCTGAACCGATTCCAACGCAAGTCTTCGCGACCGGATCGGTCAACCGAATCGCGATTGCCGGAATCGACGGAACCGTCTACACAGTCAACCCTGATGGCACTGAAAAGCGGCGAGTCTCGCCAGAGACTGTCGCCCGGGACGACTCCGTCTTCGACAGCGCATTTGCGTGGCCTGTGTGGTCGCCGGACGGTGGCAGCATCCTGTTTTCGGCTATCAGGCCGTTTCTGCCAGCCGCGCAGATTAGTCTCATGCGCGCGCCGGCGGACGGCGATGGTCAGGGGGTGACATTATTCGTGGACCACCCTGAGACGCGGGGGATCGGGAATGGAGTGCCCCACTATGCCATGTGGTCTCCCGACGGAGGTCGAATTGCGGTCATTGCCGGAACTGGGGAACAATTGGTTACGGCGACTTTCGACAGTGAGACCGGCGACAGACGCTACATGGTCGCGACGGGCGCCCCGGTGTACCTGGACTGGGGTCCGCGTTCATCAAGTCTCGTGATCCATGTCGCGGGGTCGTTGTTCACCGTCGACTATGACGGTGAGGATAGGGAATTGCTCTTCGATGGACAGGAAATGCGGTTTCTGACGCCCCAGTTCGCCGGCGGTTCTGACCGTTTCCTCCACGGCGATTCATCATCGGGCAACATCCTGATCCTTATATCCGGGCTTTCGGACGGTGACTCCAGGGTCCTGGGAACGGCTAACGACGTCGCCGCGTTCAGGTGGTCGCCGGATGGCGAGACAGTTGCCGTATTGCGAGGTGAATTCAACGGCCTCTACGACTCCTTGGCCTTGATCTCACTCGACGATGGCGAAGAAGAGATGCTGATCGAGCGGAAGATCCGCGCCGCGTGGTGGTCGCCCGACGGATCGAAGATTGCCGTAGCTTCGCTTTCGACGCGACTTCGCGGCGGCATTGAATGGTCCGTTTGGGATGTCGCCTCGGGTGAAGAGTCGTTCGCCGCGCTGATGGTCCCGACTCAGGAGTTCAGCTTCGTTCAATCGTTCTTCGAACAGTACGGCAATTCAACCCGCCTCTGGTCTCCGGACAGCACTCACATAGTTGTTTCCGGGAGTGTAGTGAAAAACGCCGCCGATCCATCGCTGGAGTTGCCGATTCAGTCGCCGGAAACTCTTTGGGAAGAGGTATGGGTGATAGACGCAAGCGGCATAGATCCACCTACCGTGATAGGCGACGGATACCTCGGCTTCTGGTCACCCACATAGGTTGCGCCATACTAACGGCGCGGCTTGCTGCGTTCGGCGGTATCCAACGTGATCGTCACGGGGCCTTCGTTTGTCAGGCACAAGCTCATGCTTGCGCCAAACTCTCCGGTCTCTACTTTCAAGCCAGTTTGCCTGAAGGCATGAATTACCTTTTCAAATAGCGGCGCCGAGATGTCGGGGGGCGCCGCGTCGGTGAAAGCAGGCCGGCGTCCTTTTCGCGTTGAGGCGTACAAGGTGAACTGGCTGACAAGCAGGATGTCGGCGCCGATTTCGGGCGCTGACAGTTCAAACCCCCGCGCCGCATTCGAAGGATCGGGGAACAGCCGCATGTTTACGGTCTTTTTCGTCAGATACTCGATGTCTTCGTCAGTGTCAGTACGAGATACACCTACGAGAACGACAAGACCTCTGCCAATTGATCCGGTTGCCCGGCTGCCGACGTGGACCGCGGCGTTTGCAACCCGCTGAATTACTGCGCGCACGTTCGGATCAAGGCTTCGCAAATTACCCGGAGGTCAGGAGTCGGCGCTTTTGTTTTCGGAGGCAGAGTCCGATTTCTTCGAAGACATGGTTTTCTCGGGTTTGTCGTCCACCTTGTCCGAGGAACTGTTGTCCTTTCCAGAACCGCCTCCGGACCGGCCAACGTTGGTGCGGGCATGATCCGTGGTGTAAAACCCGGAACCCTTGTAGTGAACCGCGGGGATAGACAGTTGTCGGTCCGACTCAGCGCCGCACGCCGGACACACGGCCCCCGGTGTGGAGTGGAAACTCTGAATCTTTTCAAATATGTGCCCGTTATCACGGCACTGGTAATCGTATCTGGGCAACCCTGCCTCCACGCGAAAACGCGGGCGCAATCGCCCGTGAACTTCGTTCGACCAATCAAATCAGTAGTTATTATCGCGCACGTACGGCCGCGTGCTCAGTGTAGGCCCGTCAACTCGACGTCGCGGCGCCGAATCCCGTATTCCAGGCATGCGCGGCATCTTGCAACCCAACGTCCATTTCGTCCCCGAATCTTAGCCGGTCTCCGCCGACCGTTCCCAAAACGCAGATCGGTACGTTGTGCTGCTCGGCCAATTCGAGTAACTCGCCGATCTTGGCATTATCGACCGATACTACAATGCGCGACTGTGTCTCTCCGAAGAGGCAGGCATCCCATCTATCGGTCAGCGGCGCCGGAATCGTTACGCCATGTCCTCCAATGATCGCCGATTCTGCGATGCTGACCGCAAGCCCGCCTTGTGAACAGTCGTGCGCCGAATTGATCAAGCCGTTACCGATTGCGTCGCGGCACAAGGCTTGTACGCGCACCTCGAATGCGAGATCTATGACTGGCGTGCCCCCAATCCAGTTGTGAAGCACGTCGGCCATTTCGCTTCCGGATAGGCCATCAACTGTGTCCCACGGGGCGCTCGCGCCGATAACGGCAACCGCGTCGCCCGCGGACTTGAAGCCTGCGGCAGCGCGGCGCGAAACATCATTGAGTAGTCCCAGCGCCCCAATGATCGGCGTCGGTAATATGGCCCGGCCCAGGGACTCGTTGTACAGACTCGCGTTTCCACTAACGACCGGCACGCCGAATGCGAGGGCGGCGTCGCTGATGCCCCGTATCGACTCTGTCAGTTGGTATTGAACGTCGTTGGTCTCGGGGTTACCGAAGTTGAGGCCATCTGTGAGCGCTACGGGCTCGGCGCCTGTGCAAGAGACGTTTCTGCACGCTTCGGCAACCGCGATCGCGCTACCTGCATACGGGTCGAGGTAGCAGAGGCGTCCGTTGCAATCGACGGAGACGGCGATTGCCTTGCGGCCGCCCTTCAGCCTCAGGAGAGCCGCATCGCCGCCTGGCGGAATCACGGTGTTGTTCTGCACCTGGTGGTCGTACTGCCTGAATACGTCCCGCTTGCTGGCAATATTGGGCGAAGCCAGCAGCCGCAACAGGACGTCGTTCGGTGATACGTCGGGTAAGGGAAGGCGAGACGGCTCCTCGGATTGAACGCGGCTGAGCCAATCAGGCTTTTTACCGGAAAGAACGTACTCCGGGGCATCGGTGAGGGTATGGACCGGTGACTTAGTAGCCTCGACAGGACCGTCGTTTATCTGGACGGTGTTGCCGTCGGTGAACTCGCCGATGATCGTCGAATCGAGGTCCCACTTACTGAACAGTTCGGCGATTTCACGTTCGCCGCCCGGTCTGACGGCCAGCAGCATTCGCTCCTGAGACTCGGAGAGCATAACTTCGTAGGGGGTCATGCCAGTTTCACGGCGCGGGACCTTTGTTACGTCTAACTTCAGTCCCATGCCGCTGCGGCTTGCCATTTCGATCGCTGCGCTTGCCAGTCCGGCCGCGCCCAGGTCCTGCATTCCGACTAGGCAATCCAGTTGCGCTGCCTCAAGACATGCCTCGATCAGCACCTTTTCGAGAAAGGGGTTTCCGACCTGGACCGCCGACCGCGATCCGCCTTCCTCCTCGAAAATGCGTGAGGCCAGACCCGACGCGCCGTGTATGCCGTCCCGTCCGGTGTCGGCGCCTACGAGTATCAGCCGGTCGCCGGGATGGCGGGCAGAGGCGCTCAGGGTTCGGCCGTCCTCGATCAGTCCCACGCACATGGCGTTGACGAGCGGATTGTCGGAATAAGAATCGTCAAACACGACCTCGCCTCCGACGTCGGGCACCCCGATGCAGTTCCCGTATGCTGAAATCCCGGCGACTACGCCGTGCATCAGAAACCGGTTTCGAGCATCGTCCGGACGCCCGAATCGAAGGGAGTTCAATAGAGCAATGGGCCGCGCCCCCATGGCGAATATGTCCCTGACGATTCCACCGACGCCGGTTGCGGCCCCCTGGAACGGTTCTACCGCCGATGGGTGATTGTGCGATTCGATCTTCATGGCGATGGACAGGCCGTCGCCGACGTCGATCACGCCGGCGTTTTCTGCCCCCGGCGCCACCAGAAGCCGGTCGCTATGAGAAGGAAGCGTTTTGATCAGGCGCTTTGTGTGCTTGTAGCCGCAATGTTCGCTCCACAATGAGCCGAACAGCCCCAGTTCGAGCGGATTGGGTAGTCGGCCGAGCAGGTCCGCGATGGCCTCGTACTCAGCCCGCGACAGGGCCAGTTCGTCGAGAATCGCCTGGCTTGCAGTTTCGGGTTCTATGCGTTCAGTCAATGTTCATACGGTGGCTGCGCGCCGATGTAGGATCCGGTGATGCACTGCCCTATCGCGTCGCGCAGACTGCTCAACGGATGCTCTACGAATGCCAGAAGGTTGAATTTACATTCCGACGGCGATGTCACGTGGCGGACCCGACAGGCTGGCCCAATGAGGCCGATATCGACTCAAACAACACATTGCCGTCAACGCTGCCCAGGAGGGCCTCACAGGCGCGCTCAGGATGAGGCATCATGCCCAAAACATTCCCGCGGTCGTTGATGATCCCGGCGATGTTGTTCGCCGAGCCGTTCGGGTTGGCGGCAGTAGTGATCTCTCCCGACGCGGTCGAATACCTGAAAACTACCCTGCCCGACTCCTCTAGCTCCGAAATTACATGAGGTTCAGCCTGAAAATTGCCCTCCCCGTGGGAGATGGGCAGGCGAAGGGTCAGCCCCTGACTGGCGTTGCTTGTGAAAACCGTCCGCTCGTTCTCGACTCTCAGGTTCGTCCAGACACACCGAAACTCAAGGTGCTCATTGCGCATCAGGACGCCGGGCAAAAGCCCGGCTTCACATAGGATTTGGAAGCCGTTGCAGATTCCGATGACAGGCTTGCCCTCGTTCGCAAATTCAATGACCGATTCCATCACCGGTGAAAACCGTGCAATCGCTCCGGCCCTGAGGTAATCGCCATACGAAAATCCGCCGGGCAGGACAAGCGCATCGTACGCGGACAGGTCGCGGTCTTTATGCCAAACGAACGAGGCTTTGTGGCCGAGGACCGAGGTGATCGCGTGGTGACAGTCGCGGTCGCTCCACGTTCCCGGGAATACGAGTATGCCGAAGTTGGGCTGACTCAATGAACGATTACCGTTGCCTTGGCGCCAGGGTGGAATCGCCCAATAGCAAGCCGGGCTGGCATGTCAACGGTAACGCAGAGCGGAGGAAACAAAAAGAGCGAGAGTGAAAACACGCGGAAGTATGCCGGCCGACGATCAACTGAAAAGCCCGCCGGGCGGCGGGCTTGCGCTTACATGTTTTTGAGAGTGGCTTTGTGGCTCTTGCGGCGCTTGGCGGCCGCCTTCTTTTTGCGGAGCATGCTCGGTGGCTCGAAATGTTGACGCCTCCGTGCCTCGGCAATCACAGCTTCCTGCTGCACGCGTTTCGTGAAACGCCGAAGAAACGCTTCGAAGCTCTCCCCTTCATTGATTTTGATTTCTACCAAAGATGCCCCCGGAAATTCGTTCTTACTAACACCTCAAGTATACGGTTCGCCCAAAAAAGGGTCAATTTGGCTGAACTGCGCGTAATCACGTATTGACCGCTTCGGCTTCGACCCGATCCGAAAGCAGCAAGCACGCTTTTTCGAGCCGCGCAGCGCACATGTTCCGGCCGATGGCGGCCATCGTATCGAACAGAGGCGGAGCAACGCGCTTGCCGGTCACCGCGACTCGGATCGTACCGAACAGTTGGCCGGCTTTCAGTCCGATCTCGGCTGTAAGCGCACGGTACGCCGATTCAAGGGGCGCGGGTTCAAACGAGTCGACGGTGCGGCACAGATCGAGTGCGGCTGCGAGTGCGGAAATGGTCGACTCCCGGTCCATCCTGCGTTGAATCAGTTCTGCGGGATTGGGCGACACGTCATCGGTGAAGAAAAAGTCGAGCAATTTCGGCGCTTCATCGAGCCGTTTCAGCCGTTCGTGAATCAGCGGAGTCAGCGCCTCCACCATGGCTGGGTCAATGGGCCGCGGTACGGAGTTCGGCAGTCCGTCCTTGGGGTCGGCGAGCGCCGGCATCAGCATTGGCGCCAGTTGGCTGGCGCTCATGGATCGAATGTAGACGCCGTTCATCCACGTCATTTTGTCGACGTCGAACACGGCGGGGGATTCACTGATTTTGTCGAGTGAAAACCGCCGGACGATCTCGTCGCGGGCCATAACTTCGGTGTCGTCACCCGGCGACCATCCGAGGAGCGACAGGAAATTAAACATCGCGTCGGACAGGAACCCCTGGCCGCGATAGGCCAGCGCGCGGTCGGCGCCGTGACGCTTGCTCAGTTTCGACCGGTCCTTACCCAGTAGCAGCGGCAGGTGGACGTATACCGGCGGGGTAATTCCAAGGCCATGATGTATCAGGATGTGCCTCGGCGTGGACGATATCCACTCTTCACCGCGGAGCACGTGGGAAATTTTCATCTCGTAATCGTCAACCACGTGCGCCAAATGGTACGTGGGCATACCATCCGACTTCATGATGACAAAATCTGATAGATTCGAGAGATCAAACGAGACTTCTTGCCGGACAACGTCGTGAAACTTCAAATCTCCATTTTCCGGAACACGCATTCGCACTACCACTTCTCGCCCTTGCCGGTCTGAGTCCGGGACGTCCCGTGGTTGTCGATTTCGGCAGCGCCCATCGTAGCCTGGCGGTTGGCCAGCCGCCTGTTGCGAATTGCGCAACTCGGCAAGGCGTTCGGGAGCGCAGTCGCAGGAATACGCGGCGCCAGCCGAGATTAACCTGTCGACCGCGGCTGAGTAGTAACTCTTTCTCTGCGATTGGAAATAGGGTTCGTTCGGTCCGCCGACTCCCGGCCCTTCGTCCCAATCCAGCCCGTACCACCGGAGCGACTCCATGATGTCTTCGGTCGCGCCATCGACGTATCGCCGCTGATCGGTGTCCTCTATGCGCAGGATGAATTGACCCCCCGTCTGCCTTGCCAGCAGCCAATTGAAGATCGCGGTTCGGAGCCCTCCAATGTGGAGCAAGCCGGTTGGACTGGGGGCAAACCGAACCCGCGCAGATGTTTGTGTATCGGCCATTTGCGTTTTTGATTCTGACACGGGTTTTGTGTTCATGGCCTTTCGAATACTGTTTCAATTGTGGGCGGGTTGCAAACGCGCCTACGCCAGTGGGTCTATCTTCAATCAGGGGCCGTTTGGCTCACCCGGACTCATAGTGTGTCAGGGCCCTGCCAAGGTCGCTTGGCAACGGGGACTTCACGTCGACAGTCTCGCCGGTTGAAGGGTGCTCGAACCACAGTCGAGTGGCGTGCAGGAACTGTCGTTCCAATCCCGGAGGGCCGGGGCTGTTGCCGTATGTCCTGTCACCGATTATTGGATGTTTTACAGCGGCCATGTGGACCCTGATTTGGTGCATCCGTCCGGTTTCAAGTACGACTTCAAGAAGCGACGCGCCAGGCAATCGCTTCACCAGGCGATATCTGGTTCTCGCCAGCTTTCCGGAAGTTACCACCGCCTGACGTGTTCGATTGGCCGGGTCGCGTCCGATTGGAGCATCTATGACGCCTTGGTCCGAACTGAATTGGCCGGCTACCAAGGTTTTGTACGTTCGGACAACGGCCCGCGCCTTGATCGCACTGATGAGCTTTGACAGCGCCGCGTTGGTTTTAGCTATCACGAGCAATCCCGACGTGTCCTTGTCGAGCCGATGCACCAATCCGGGGCGATCGGGATCACCCACGGTGGAGAGTTCGGGCCGGGATGCGACTAACGCTTCGATGAGGGTATCGCCGCTATGCCCGGGCCCTGGATGAACGGTGACCCCCGCCGGCTTGTCCACGACGATCAGGTACTCGTCTTCAAGGACCACGTCGAATTCGGCGCCTTGCGAAACCTGTACGTCCCCGGGATCGTCAGGAAGTTCGACTACCACCTCGTCGCCGCAAGTTACGCGTGATGATCCGCGGCGGTATGTTTTGCCAGCCACCGATACAAATCCACCCTGGATTAACTCTCGGGCCAGCGACCTGTTTACCCCGTCCAACTTGCCGGCAACGGCCACGTCGAGTCGCACGGGCTCATCGGAATTACGCAGTGTCCAGGCAATCTTCCTGTTCATCAATCGATCGTCAGCCACGGTCATCGCCCGTTGAGGTGGTGGCCGCTGTGGATCCAGCGGGGTCGCCTGTCTTCCCGGGCGTTGGCGTTGTTTCACCGGGCAGATGCCCGCCTGACGATCCCCCGGCGGGTGATTCGACCGGTGGTTTTTGCGATTCCCGCGTGTAGAAAAGGTAGAAAACCATCAGCGCGATCCCAATGACAATTGACGAGTCGGCCAGATTGAAGATTGGCCAAGGGCCGACGTCGATGAAGTCCGTAACGTGGCCGAGACGGAACCTGTCGACGATGTTTCCCAACGCCCCGCCTAGTTGCAGGCCGATGGCCAGCCTGACTATCGACGATTCCCGCCCGGCATGCCGGTAGAAGAATATGAGCATCGCCACGGCCACCAACGAAACGACGGTTAGGATGTCTCCCCTGCCGGTGAACAGTCCGAACGCCGTGCCGGTGTTCCAAACGTACGTGATCCGGAAGAATCCTTCCTCTGGTATGGACTCGAATAACGCGAGATTGCTGGTGACGAGCCATTTCGTGAGCTGATCGAGACCCAGGGCCAACGCGAACATCAGCCAGGCCAACGGGTCGACAAAAATCGTCCACCCTCCGCCTGAAGGGCTGCCCGCTGCCTTTTCCGGGATGGCGGGTATGTCGGGAGTTGTGTCTTCTGGCAAGTCGAACAGGACGTCGTATTAACGCAACGCGTGTGAGTGGCGTTGTACTTCGAGTATACGGTCGCCCAAAAAGGTTAGACGGCAGATTTGTCTGACGCTAACGCCTGAGTCGCATTCCCATGAAGATGCCGACTGCCGCTGCTACCTCGCGCTCGTTGCCGCCAAACGTGTGACCGGCGCCCGGGATCACCTGCAAGTCAACAGGTTTCCTCATTGCCTCGACCGACTCCTGGAGTTTCACGGGGTCGACGATGCGGTCATCGGCGCCAATCACAAACTGGCGCGGCCGTTTGTCGTCACCGATTCGCGTGGCCTTCAAAGCTGAGAGCGGCGGCGAGATCAGCGAAATCGCCCGTGCCCGTTTCAACCCCCCAAGCCCTCGGAGGATTGCTGCGGCGCCGGCCGAGTACCCAACCAGCCCGTATCGGTTGCGCCTCACGTCATGCCAGTTTCGCAGCAGGTTCAAACCTGCGGCCACGTCCTGGCACGCGGCGCCGCCCTCTTCCGTTGCGCCCTGCCCGAAGGGTCTGAAGTTGAACCTCAACGTCGCTACGCCGTTTTCTGCCAACGCCTCGCAGATGGCATACGTGAGCGGGGAGTCCATCGATCCCCCGAACAGGGGGTGCCCATGGCACACCACCGCGCCCGGGAACGGTGGTCGGGCGTTGTGGGGTGAGGCAAGCATGCCATCTACTCGGTCGCCACCGACTTCGAATTCAACTGCAGATTGTCTCAAGACATCACCGTGGGCATCAATTGCATCAGGATTGGTCGCGGGTAGAATCACTCGACGTAACAGCATTTACCATAACGGACGATAACCGCAGCGTCCCGATCGCCGACAAGAAAGGCCCCTCCAAATGACAGGAATCGATCTTCGCAGTGACACCGTTACTCACCCTTCGCCGGAGATGCGGCAAGCCATGTACGACGCAGAACTGGGTGACGACGTCCTCCGCGACGACCCCACGGTCAATAAGCTGCAGGAACAGGCAGCAGAGTTACTCGGCAAGGAGGCTGGGCTTTTCGTTTCGTCAGGCACGCAGTCCAATCTGGTGTCAGTCCTCTCGCAGGCGCAACGCGGCGACGAGATAGTCCTGGGCGATCAGTGCCACATTTTGCTTAGCGAGGCTGGCGGTTACGCCGTGTTGGGCGGCGTGTATCCCCACCCGATCCCGACCGACGAGGACGGCATGTTCAGTACGGAAGACATCCTGGGGGCTGTCCAGCCGATTGACTACCACAGAGCCCGAACGGTGCTGCTTTGCATTGAGAACACGCACAACTGGAGCAGCGGACGAGCGATTACGCCCGAGGACACGAAACGAATGGCCGATGCGGGCCGGAGCCGGGGTCTGAGGGTTCACCTCGATGGCGCACGGCTCTTCAACGCCGCTGTCGCTCTCGAATGCCCGCCTGCTGCGTTAACGGCCGACGTCGATTCAGTCGGGTTTTGCCTTTCAAAGGGGTTGTCCTGTCCTGTCGGCAGCGTCATATGCGGCGACAAGGATTTTATCGAGGAGGCGAGACGTTGGAGGAAGATGCTCGGCGGAGGCATGCGACAGGTTGGTGTGATCGCCGCGGCCGGCATCGTGGCTCTTAACACGATGGTCGACCGTATGGCAGATGACCATGCCAACGCGAAACGTCTGGCGTTCGGCCTTGCCGAGATCGACGGGATAGACCTCGACCCGGAGCGGATTCAAACCAATCTGGTCCGTTTCAAGATACCCGGCGGTCACGGCGCCGAGCTTTCGGTAGGCTTGGGGGATGAGGGCGTGATAACCCTTGGGGCCAGCCATGACATGAGGATGGTCACTCATTACGGCATAGACGCAGATGACGTTGATTACACCATCGCCGCCACCGCCAAGGTTATGAAATCGATCTCCTGACCCTGCTTTGACGGTATACCCAGGTGGTGTCCCGATCGAGGACGGGGATGACAAATAGTGGTCGGGGTGCGGGAAGACGGGTGATGGTCAGGCTAGGGGCGACGCGTATTCAACGTGAAACGTGGTTCCCGCGCCCCACCCCGCAGGCCCGCAGGCGCCCACAAGGAGCTTGTCTTCAGAAGCGGTCGGGGCTTAGGGCCAAGCGCATCGGCGCCAGTCGAATGCGCTGGAAGATTGAGAGAGCTCCTGCGGTAACAATCGCCCTCAGCACGCAGGCGGGCAATTTTACGCCGTTCCTGAATGGAGACCTGTCAGAGTCCTGCGGCAGCGCACTGATTTGGCGTTGCGATTCGTTTGTGAACTCAGGGTCCGGCATCCGGGCCCGCCATATCCGCCGCAGGGCGCGCAGGTTGAAGGCTGTGGCGGGCAGAGTCCACTCAGCCGCAACGTTTGGTAAGCTGCGCAACAGGAATCACCGGGCTTGCTGTTGCTCTTTGATGATCCCGAAGACCGGTTCGACCAGCTCTTTCTCTGTTTATAGGCGCGTTTAGCTTCTTCGGTGGACATCCAGGCCCGGCGGCGCAGAGCTGCGTCGTGCGGGCCTATCTCCAGGTCCTGCCCATGCCGTCTGTCCGTAGCCCCCGGGGTGATAGGCCGACGCTACCCTAGGGTTCCCGCCTGCATCGACCCCAAGCCCGGCCCAAACCGCCCGGTCCAAACCGCCCGGGTACGCGTCCGCGAACCTCGCCGGATGGTCGGCGGGGATCAGCTCATCAAGAGTGGGCGGCAACATCCATATCTGATCCCGCCCCATTCGGACGCAGTGGGGTCTGGCTCTCCTCGAATGATGGTGTGAAGTCCACAAAGTTTAACGGCCAGCCGATTTCTGAGACTGCGATGATGAATGCCGGGCCACCTCGGCTCGGGCCTGACCCTTTCTGAGACTGGCATCATGCCTTCAGACTGATCTGTCGACTCGAGTTGAGGTGGCGCCCGAAGTGCCTCTGGCAAGGCGAGCAGTGACCTTATAGGAGCCTGGCCTCACGCCCCATCGCAGTCCTGTCCGCTCACCCAGCCAGAGCGCTATCCCAGAGAAGGGGGTAGAGATGACAGGTGGCGTAGAGAAATCCTATGACTCTCGGCGCGGGGATGCCGATGTTTCTTGGGGTTGGGGAGGGCTACGACGGTTGGTGTCGGGGAAGGCTGGTCGCAGGGGTCGAGCGCACGCCGGTCATGAAGCCCGTAAAGCCACACGCTCAACAGCGCCCGGGGTGATAGGCCGGCGCTCCCATAGGGGGTCCCCGCCTGCATCGGCCCCAAGCCCGGCCCAACCCTCCCGGTTCAAACCGTCCGGGTACGCGTCCACGAACCTCGCCGGATGGTCGGCGGGGATCAGCTCATCAAGGGTGGGCGGCAACATCCTGATCTGATCCCGCCCCATCGGACGCAGTGGCGTCTGTCTCTCCTGGAATGATGGTGTGAAGTCCACAAAGTTCAACGGCCAGCCGATTTCTGAGACACGCTCCGGGTGCCTCCCTTCCAGTTTGTCGTCAGACGGCTTGCACCCGGCTACATTCGGTACCTTTTTAGACACTCTTCAAGTGTAGTCACGTCCGCTCTCCTTCAGCTTCTCGCAAACGGCCGCCGAGCGCGCCGGCATGTTGTTCCTGTTCATAACCGGTCCGAAACCCATTGAGAAGTAGGTGTGGATCGCCGGCAGCCTGCCTCCGCACACAAC
Organism: Dehalococcoidia bacterium; assembly: GCA_965224235.1. GTDB lineage: Bacteria > Chloroflexota > Dehalococcoidia > Lucifugimonadales > Lucifugimonadaceae. The sequence continues at coordinate 59,308 of CBDCYP010000001.1, forward strand.
AGGACGACGAGTCGGTGACCTCTTCCATGAACAAGGCCAACGGCGTATGGCCAGCGTCGCTGCAGAAGCGCCTCCTTGCCCTGAGTCGTACCGGAAGCTATCTTTTTGGTCAGCTTCTGTTCAGTAGAAAGAGAAAGGACACTTTCACCAGTGGCCCGCGTCCTCATAATTGCTTTCGACGGACTCCAGCCTTCACAGGTGAGGGCCGACCTCGTGCCAAACCTCTCCGCGTTCGCCGCCGGTGGCGTCACGTTTGCCAGAAATCATCCGGTGTTTCCCACCGTGACCCGGATCAACGTCGCCAGCCTCGTCACGGGCCGCCACCCCGGCTCGCACGGACTGGCTGGCAATACGCTCGTTATCCGTGACTACGACCCGAACAACACCTTGCAAGCCATGGAGCCGCAGCTTGCACAGGTCGCCGAGCAAACGGGACACGTTCTGCTGGCGCCGACGCTGGCGGACATCCTGCACGACCACGGGGAAGAATACGTGGCCGTGGGTGTCGGCACTTCGGGCAACGCGTACGTTCAAAACCCGCGTGCCGAGACCCTGGGCGGGGCCACGATCCACCCGGAGTTCTGCCTGCCCAGGGGTCTGCGTGACCAGCTTGCCGAGCGTTTCGGCCCATGGCCAGCCAAAGAAACGCCTAATGCTCCGCAGATGGAGCAAGGGGCCCGGGCGCTGACAGAGTACGTGCTTGCGGAACGCGACCCGGCAGTCGCGCTGATCTGGTTCTCTGAGCCGGATAGCTCCAACCACAAGGCGGGAGTGGGGTCGGCCCTCTCCAACAGCGCCCTCGCCTCTGCCGACGAGCAGTTCGGGCGGATCATCGGATGGATGGAACGCAATGGCGCCCTGGAAGAGACCGACGTGATAGTGGTCTCGGACCACGGATACGCGACTGTCGGCGAGGTCGTGGATATAGAGGCCGAGTTGCGGGCGGCCGGCTTTCCCAACGGCGGCCAACCTGGCGGCGTGTTGGTAGCGCCGAACGGCGGAGCATCGCTCTTCTACGCGCACGAAGCCGATCCTGAGACCGTGGTGCGGCTGGCAACGTGGCTCGCACGGCAGCCGTGGTGCGGTGCGATGCTGACGTCGGAACGGGTCGGCCCTGTGCCCGGCACGCTCCCCGCGAGCGTAGGCAACATCGACGGTCGCAGGAGTCCCGACCTCACTATGGCCTTCGGCTGGAGCTCCGCTCCCAACGACGCCGGTTTTCCCGGGCGCTCGGCATCCTCGGGAGGCCCGGTCGGCGTCGGCACGCACGGTGGCATGAGCCGCCACGAGTTGCTGAACACGCTGATAGCGCGTGGACCCGGTTTCCTTCGATCAACGGTTGTAGATACTCCAACGGGCAATATTGACGTCGCCCCCACGATTCTCCACCTGCTGGGCCTGCCCGGAGGAAACAAAATGGACGGACGCGTCCTGTACGAAGCGCTCGCTGGCGGCGACGATTCGTCAGATGTCGAACGCAGTTCGGAGACGCACGCCGCCGAACTGGATGACTACCGGCAGGAGGTCACCGTCACCACCGTGGCTGGGTCGGCTTACCTCGACGAGGGCAATGCCGTTTTTCCATAGGCCGCCAGCCTGAAATTGATGGCGCACCAATCGGCGTGCGAAATCGGGCACATCGGTAGCACAGAGCGGGCGCAAAAACAGCGAGCGGAGCGGGCTAAGTGTTGGCGCGACGCTTTGCGTGTGGTCAGCAGCGCGACTCCGGTCATCCCCGGCGCTTCATGGGATAGCTTCGTAGCTGAAATTTCGGGGGCCATTATCGGCGGCGAACGATGCCGGAAAGGTCCAGAGCGTTTCAATCCTTTGGCGGCCTGAGAAACCATCTGCGAAACGGGATTCGCGAACGGTTGTCTCGAGAGTCTGGACGCTCGTGCCATCCTTATCATTCCAGTATTCATACGTACGTTCGTCAACTCCTACTTACACCCCTGCGCCCACCGACACCGCGGCCCCTCAGGCCGTTCCGACGCAAACCCCATTCGCCTCTCCGACGGCTGCGCCCATCGCGACCTCAACGCCCAGTCCGTCTCCGGCTACTACGCCTACGCAGGTAATCACGATTCGGGAAACTCCCTCCCCAGTCCTTTCGCCAACAGCACAACCAGCGGCCGAAGATTCGGGCGGAAGGTGCAACGCCCAGGAAGGGCAGCGCCGCCCGGGTGTGGGTTTTGGAATACTTATGGCGCTGATCTTGCCGATAGCGTTGTTGCCGGGGAACAGGAAACGCCAACGTTGACGGTTGTTACCGGTGGGGTGGTGCCGGTGATCCGCGGGTGATCTAGAGGGTTTACATGGGGAACTGAGCTCGTTTTATTGTGATACGCATTGGTGAGCCGGTCAGGACGGGAACTGGTTTGGGTGGCCAGTTGATGGGGGATTGACCGTCCATGACCAGTGCGCGTAATCGGTGGCGTATAACGGACGTCGCGAAAACGGGACAGGATTGGCGCTGGTTCGAGGTGTTTTGAGAGGCCAAGTGAAGGCCCTCCCCGGAGGTCGGGTATTCGCTTTGACCGGGAGGGTCGCGTCAGGATGGGCTGGGCTACAATTCCCTCACGCAAAGCTGGCCCGAGATCGCCCGTCTGGCTTTACAAGCGGTGCCGGCGCGTCTAGCGATGCTGTCAAATTTTTAGGGCCCGGAGTAGATCATGGCCGAAAACAATAAGCTTCACCTCCCAGACCTCACGATAAAGGGATTCCGCGGGATTGACGAACTGTCCATCCCACGCCTGGGCCGAGTGACCCTGTTAGCTGGCATGAACAGCGTTGGCAAGACGACGGTGTTGGACGCCGTGCAGGTCTACGCTGCTCGCGGGCGATTCTCGACTCTTTATGAACTATTGACACGTCGAGATGAGGTGCATGTTGCCATTGACGAAGACGGCGACCCCGTGATTGAACCGTCTTGGTCGGGTCTCTTCTACGACCGGGATTCGTCCGTCGATTTCCGTGTTGCGATTGGCACCGAAAAACACGTGGACCAACTAATTATCCGTAAGACCTTTTTGGAGGGTGAGCAAATATCTTTATTGGGAAGAATTCCCGGCCTCCATCTTGCGAATGATCGTATCCAGGTTCTCGGAATTCTATTTCAGGGTGTAGACCGGCATCTCCCTTTGAGTTTCCCTTATGCTGGAAGAGCTCGAAATTATTACTTACGCAGGGGTTTTGGTCAATTGCCCGAAGAAGACGAGTTGCCACTCGAGATAAAGTGTGAGTCCCTTGGCCCCGGGTTGTTGAGCAACAACGTCATCGCGCGTTACTGGGACAATGTCGCGCTGACGGAAGATGAGAAACACGCGGTGCGTGCTCTAGCTCCGATATTCGGCGCCGAAGTGGATCGTGTCGCGGTAGTTGGAGACGATCAACGAATGCGCGGGCTGGGCGGAAGGCGAGTGATGGTCAAGCTCAAGTCATATGATCAACCTGTGCCATTAAAGAGTCTTGGTGATGGTGCGTTACGGATGTTCGGCGCTGCGTTGGCGCTGGCCAATAGCCGGGACGGATTCCTGCTGATAGACGAAGCAGAGAACGGAATCCACCATTCAGTGCAGCTAGACTATTGGCGCATGATCTTGCGGTTCGCTCAGGAGAACAACGTTCAGGTCATCGCGACGACGCATAGCGGTGACTGTGTGAAGGGATTCGCACGAGCGGTGGAAGAAAACGAAGAGGCCGAAGGGGTACTCGTTCGTCTTTCGCGCCAATACGGTGACCTGCGGGCTGTGGAGTACTCTGAAAAGAATCTCATGGCCGCTGCCGAACAGGGGATAGAGGTAAGGTGACATGATGCCACGCACGGGTTTGGAGCGTATTCTTCTTGTCGAAGGGCCTGACGACAAGCACGTTGTACGGCAATTGTGCCGCCGTCAATCAGTCCCAAACTTCTCTATTAAAGTTGCCGGAACCGTCGAAACACTCCTTTCCACAGTGGGTGCTGAAATATTGGCTCCCGGCCGAGAATCCGTTGGTGTTCTAATCGACGCAGATGACGACCCTCAGCACCATTGGGACGAACTAGTCGAACTTATATCTGATGAAGGTATCCACATCCCTGATCGCCCGAATCAACTGGGCACGATCGTTAACACAGCCGATGGCCCTTCAATCGGCATATGGGTGATGCCGGACAACGGGTCTCCCGGGGAACTCGAAGACTTCGTTCAAAAGATGATTCCGGAGGGGATCCTGTGTGGCCGAAATCCCAATGCTACATTAACGAGATACCCGCTGAGCACCGGAAATTTCGTCCGGGTAAGCTGTTGCGTACCCAAGTGTACGCCTGGCTCGCAGCACGAGAGATCCCCGGGCGCATGGGGGCGGCCATCGGAGCGGGAGATCTAGGAAACCTCTGAACAACTCCGGGTTCCAATCCGTTCGCCCTGAGCTTGTCGAAGGGTTCTGGCCTCCTCCCCCACGGTGGGAGGAGGCCAGGAGGGGGGAACCTCCGCTCTGCCAAGCGCATCAGCGGCTTGTTCAGAGGTTCCCTAGACATGAACAGCGCGCAAGTCCAGGCGTTCCTTGAATGGTTGCGTGATCTATTTGGAGCAACCCGCGAGAATCGACTTAAAGCCTAATCCGCTCTTCTCTACATCATGCACAAAATTTTGTTCGCGTTCGGGTACACACTCGCCTACCTTGCGAAGCAGTAGCGGCGTCCCCGAGGCGTGTCAGTCAGGGCAGCTCCGCCAATCGAGACCCGCGGCGGCCCTCGTCAGGGCGACGTAGGTGGCGCGTGTAGAATTTTGGGCGGGACTGGCTGGACCGGTTCCGCACGACTTTCACGGGGACGATTTCGTCTGACTGCTACTTTGAACGACCCTTATGTTGACGTTAAGAACGTGCGCCGGACTTTCGGGGACGATGTCGCGGTCGATGACGTGTCGTTCCAGATTGCCCGCGGGGAGGTGTTCGGTCTTCTCGGGCCAAACGGGGCAGGGAAGACCACGCTTATGCGAATCCTGAATACCGTGCTGCCTGCCGATGAAGGCGACGTCACCATCGATGGAATCTCCGTTAGACGCGATCCCGCCGGTATTCGAGCCCGGATAGGCGTGTGTCCGCAGAGTCTTGCGATCTATGAAGACCTGACCGGCAGGGAGAATCTGGTATTTTTCGGCAGGCTGTCAGGCCTTTCACGAGCTGACGCCAACGCCAGCGCCGATGAATTTCTCGGGCTGGTCGGCCTGACGGAACGCGGCGGAGACCGCGCGAGCAAGTACTCCGGCGGCATGAAGCGCAGGCTGAACTTCGCCGTCGCCCTGGTTGCCCGGCCAGCCCTCGTCCTGCTCGACGAACCCACCGCCGGCGTTGACCCTCAGTCTCGTAATCACATATTCGAAACCGTGAATACCCTGAACGAGCAGGGCATGACGGTCATCTATACGACCCACTATATGGAAGAAGCCGACCGGCTGTGCGACCGCATTTTGATCGTGGACCGCGGCCGAGTGGTGGTTGAGGGCACTTCCGAGGAATTGAAGACGCCTTTGGGCGATCCGCAGACGACGACTCTGGAAGACGTTTTCCTGCACCTGACGGGCCGCAACCTGCGCGAGTGAAGCCCGCTTAATCCAGTGTATTTCTATCTGGCTTCTATGGAAGTCAAGCGGTACTTGAGGGACCCCGGCGCCCTTGCGTTGTCGCTTGCCATGCCAATTGCGTTGCTGGCCCTCATGTTGGGAGCGTTTGGCGGCGATTCGTCCTTCCACGGTAGAGCCACGGTTGTCGACCTCGACAGATCATCGGCATCGGCGCGGCTTATTGAACTCATCGCGGCGGACCCGGGAATGGACGTGGAGATGTTGGACGAAGCGAGGGCGGACCGCCTTCTCGACGGGTCATCCCGATTGCTGGTAACGGTGATCCACGACGGATACGGAGATGACGTCGCGGGTGGCAGGTCGTCCCGGGTATTGGAATTCCGCCAACGAGGCAGCGGGGGCGACGAAGGACGCATCGTCGCGTCGATCGTCCGGGGCGCGGCAGCCGAGCATGCAGCGGAGTTGCAAGCGAAGCGACTGGTCACGTCAGGGGCGGCGAACCTCGGCATAAGCGCGAGCGAAGCGGAGATTGACGGCGCGGTCACGGCGGCAATCGAACGGCAGCGCGAGGCGCCTTTTGTCACGGTAGAGGTCGAAAGAACAGGGGAGACATCGGCGCCATTCAACATCTTCTTCCCGGGCGTTCTCACGATGATGGTTATGTTCGCCGTCACGTTGAACTCCATCTCAATTGTCGAAGAACGGCTCGACGGCCGACTCGAACGGCTGCTGACGACAGGTTCGGGTCTGAACGGCATCTTCGCGGGCAAATTCCTCTCTGGGCTGGTCCGGGGCTTCCTGCAAGCGTTCATATTATCCACCCTGGGTTGGGCTGTATTCAGGTCCTTCGGCCCGTCCGACTATGGCGCAATTCTGGTCGTGACCGCCGTTTTGACCGCCTTTACCGCCGCTACCGGCATGGCCATCGCATCGTTCGCCCGAACGCGGGAACAGGCGAACTGGTCGGCAGTGATCATAACGATGGTCATGGCAACGATCGGCGGGTCCTTTTTCGAACCGGCCAAAGGGGGGACTCTCGACGCTATAAGCCGGGCCTCGCCGCTTCGGTACGGGAACGACGCGCTGCGGAGCATCTTGTCGGATGCAGGGGGAGTGGTCGACGTGTGGCCTGAAATCGCAGTCCTTGGCGGGACGGCCATCGTGCTGCTGGTCGTTTCCCGGCGGTTGTTTTCGGCGCTTCAGGGGCGGGACGGCTGATGTACTGGCTGCGACAGGCCGTCCTCATATCGTTCAAGGACACTACCCAGTGGCGGCGGGATCTCTGGGGGTTCATCCTGACGCTGGGGTTCCCGATGGCCTTCGCCACGGCGTTCTTCTTTTTTCTTACCCCGGTGTTCGAAGAGGATGCGCAGGATTCAGGACCGCCGACGGTAGCGATCACAACACAGGAAACGTCAGATACGGCGCTGAGCCGTCAGATCATCGCGGGGATCTCCTCGGATCACGACTCCGACAGGCCATCGGTCGAATACGTCGATTTCGAGGACGCTTCGCAGAGCCTGGGCGACGGCAATTTGCCGGGCTTCATAGCGTTTCCAGAGGACTTCACGCACGGCGTGACGACGGGCCGCGGGAGCGAGTTGACCGTCCATACAACCGGCGATCCTGAAGCCGACGCCTTGATTCTTGCCGCGGCGGGATCGTTGGCGAACAACCTTGGACAACAAGCGGTCGTACTCACAGCTTTGGCCGAACTCTCGGGCGGGGTTTCCATACCGACCGGCAACCCGCCCGGAGCCGGTGGCGCAGTGACGCAGGGGCTGGTCGGCCAGCCGCAGTTTCTTGTGACGAACGTTGGGAATATCGGACCAATAAACGCGGCCAACGTGACCGTACCCGGCTATCTCGTGATGTTCATCTTCATGTCAGCTGCGTTCACTGCGCTGACATTGGCCATGGAGCGTGAGACGGGAACACTCGAACGGTTGGCAACGTCGGGCGCGGGCACGCTGGCGACGGTCTCCGGCAAATTCCTTTCGTCTGTCTATCGAGGTGTCATTCAGGTCGTGATACTCGGCCTGTTCGGCACGCTCATATTTGGCATGACTCTCGGCGAAACGCCCGGCGCAACCGTTGCTGTCGCACTGCTGATGGTCCTGGCATCGTCGGCCTTTGGCGTGATGTTAGCGTCAATATTCCGTACGGTGCGATCCGCGAGTCCGGCGGCCGTTCTCGTGTCGCTGGTGGCGGCGCCGTTGGGGGGCTCGTGGTGGCCGTTGTTCATACTGGGCGATTGGATGCGCGGCCTGGCGCTGCTGACCCCGCACGGTTGGGCAAATACCGCGTTCAACCGGCTCATGCTGTTTGGAGGCGATCTAGGATCGGTTGCGTTTGAGTTGATGGCGCTTGCCGGATTTGCGATCGGCTTCATCGCCGTCGCCGTTTGGAGATTTCGCGTTTCCGTCCTGTGAAGGGTGTAGGGCCGCCTGCCAGATGATCCACTGCGAGGGGTTGTGTCGGTGAGGACTGGACTGAGTTGTGATCCGCCTGACCACGCGGAGTTTTTCGGAATGTGTGCGTCTACCGTTTATTGGTATGTCGGAGATTCGACTAAGAGGCCGCTACGAGGTAGCCTTTCGGTTGCCTGGAAGAGTGGAATTGACGCTTGTGTTCGACCCAAAAAATCGGACCTGTATGCGACATCGAAAACCGGGATCAGGAAGTTGTGGATGACAATGACTAATGACAGACCCCAGGTCGGCCTTGCATGCAACGTCGAAAGCAGGGATGACGACGCTGTTCCCGCTGAGGTGGAGCGCCTTACGGAGTTCGCCGATTTTCACTACTGCGAGTTCAATGAACCCTCCGACTGGTACGCACCGCCACCAGACGATTCACCAGCAGTGGCGGATCTGATTGAGTTTGCCGCGGGTCTAGACGGTTTAATCGTCTGTCATGGCTCGCCCCGTGTTACTGGCGCCGTCCTGGACGCCGTACCCCGCATAAGGATCGTGGGCGAACTGGAAGGTGACAGATTCGCCCAGCGAATCGACGTCGAAGCGGCGTCAAGGCGCGGCGTCAAGGCCGTCGACACTACGAACGGCTCGTCGTACGGCGTTGCCGAGTGGGCGTTGGCGATGAGTATGATCGGCCTTCGCAATGCCGGTTCGCACTTCAGGCGCCTCATCGCCGGAGAGGTCCTTTTTGCAGACCACTCTGTGCGGAATACCGACCCCGGGTACATCAAAGGGGAGTTGACGGGACGCACCGTTGGATTGATAGGGGCGGGTCACATCGGCCGACGGCTGCTTGGCCTGCTCGCCCCGTTTCGGGTGACGGCATTCGTGCACGACCCGTATGTGCCGAGAGAACTGGCAGATATTTACGACGTTACTATGACGTCCCTGGACAACGTGCTGTCGTTGTCCGAAGTGGTGTATTGCCTTGCGCCGCACACCCCGGCCACAGAAGGCATGATCGGCAAACGCGAGATCGAACTGATGAATCCCGGAACGGTTTTCGTGAACGTTTCACGTGGGGTGATCGTGGATTCTGACGCGCTGATCGAGCGACTCAAGCGAGGGGATATGATCGCGTCGCTGGACGTCTTCGACCCGGAGCCGATTCCTGTCGATTCGCCGATCCGACAACTTCCGAACGTGTTCCTGACGCCTCACATCGCGGGTGTTAACGCGCGGGGCGGTCCACGATTTTTCCGCCTGATGGTGGACGAATTGCGCAGGTTCTTCGCTGGACACGAGACGCGATACGATCTGTTGCCCCGGACACTCGCCAACCGCCGCGGCTTGCCGCCCGGCAGTCTGACCGGATCTGGCTAGTCGATTGTTCGATGACCCCGGTCGGAAGCGCCTTGTCCAGGTTGGGACGGCCCAGATATAGCGACAGCGGAGACTGAACAATGCCGAAGTTGAGCGGGGGCGAGGCCCTTGTCAAATCACTCGTCAGAGAGGGTGTCGAAGTAATTTTCGGGCTCCCCGGCGTACAGATGTACGGGATCATCGCCGCGATCAGGGACGAGCCCGGCATACGTATGATCACAACTCGCCACGAGCAAGCGACCACGTACATGGCAGACGGCTACTCGCGTGTTACCGGAAAGCCTGGCGTCGCCCTCGTAGTGCCGGGAGAGGGACTTTATAACGCCGGATCCGGTCTTGCCACGGCGTACGCGAGGTCATCGCCGGTGCTTGTGATCGCCGGCCAGATTCCGCGTTCGCAGATCGGCAAGGACCTTGGCGGGCTGCATGAAATCGTCGATCAAATGAACGTGATTCGTCCGGTGACCAAGTGGCAACAACAGGTCCTGACCCCGCGTGAAGTGCCTGGCTGCGTTTCGGAAGCCTTCTCGCAGATGCGCAATGGCCGGCCGCGCCCCGTCGAGATCGAGATGCCGCCAGAGGCCATGGTGGAGCGAGAAGAGGTCGACTTGGAGGAGCCCTCTCCCCGGGTGCGTCAAGTGCCGGGGGAGGAACGCCTGATGGAAGCGGCCACAGCCATCGCCGAAGCACGAACTCCTGTCATCTACGCCGGCGGCGGCGTGGCCAGGTCAAACGCCGAGGGCGCTCTCGTCAAGCTGTCCGAGGTTATGAACATTCCTGTGATCACTTCGGCGGGAGGCAAGGGGACGATTTCTGACCGGCACCCTCATTCTTACGGCTCTTCTTTGGGACCGCGCGGCGCGTTGTACGAGGTCATGGAGGCCGCAGACGTCATCATCGGGATCGGCACCCGGTTTGCACTTCGGAGCCCGTCCGGAGGGTCGGCCAAACTCGTTCTCGTAAATGCCGACGCAACTGAGTTCGGCAAGACTCACGCCAACACGCTCCCCCTGCATGGCGACGCGAAGGCGACCATCGACGCGCTGATTCCGCGCCTGAAAGAATGTGGGGCAGGGGACCGCCCTTCGCCCGCCAACGCGGTTGCCGAGGCGCGGCGGCGTATTGCGACCGACCCCTTTGAGCGAAATGAACCCCAACACTCCGTCTTGCAGGCTCTGCAAGCAGGTATACCGGAAGAGGCTTACGTGGTCTGGGGAATGACGCAACTTGGCTACTACTCCCGCGGCCACTACCAGGTTTTCGAACCAAAGGCCTACGTCGATTCCGGCTACGCGGGCAACCTCGGGTATTCGTTCCCTACCTCGCTCGGCGTGAAAACCGGGGCGCCGGACCGCCCCGTGGTCTGCGTTGTCGGGGACGGCGGGTTTATGTACAACTCCTCCGAACTCTCTACGGCCGTCAAGTACGGGATCAACACAGTAACTGTGATCTTTAACGACGGCGCTTACGGAAACGTCGCCCGAGACCTCGACGAGGATTTCGGCGGCCAGTACGAAGCCGACTTTGTGAATCCCGACTTTGTTAAGTTCGCAGAGTCATTTGGCGCCACGGGATTGAGAACCCAAGATCCCGCCGACCTCGCTCACGTTATCCCCGACGCCCTCGAACGCGGCGGTCCCGTGTTGATCGACGTGCCCGTGGAACGAATGCCGCGGCCTGGAGTCTGGGCGAAACGCGCCCCGTGGACAACACCCCAGGAGGGGTTGATCGACGCATGACGAAGTTTGGTCCAGATTGGCTTTGCCTTCAAGGGCGGCACGTAGTTGCCGGAGATTTCCCATGATTGACCTTCTGATAAAAAACGCCCGGATTATCGACGGAACCGGCAGCCCCTGGTTCAGCGGGTCGATCCTTGTGACAGGCGACACGCTGGTTGTCCGACGCGGCGATCTGGACGGCGTCGAAGCTGCGCGGACGATCGACGCGGCCGGCAGGGTGGTCTGCCCGGGATTCGTCGACCTCCACTCCCACGCCGGTCTGACGATACTTGGCGAGCCTCACCACGACCCAAAGGTCAGGCAGGGCGTCACGACCGAACTCGTCGGCATTGACGGCATATCCCACGTCCCGTTCAAGTCCCGCGACGAACTTGAACGCTACATATGGCTGGACTCGGGGTTGAACTGGTATCCGCCCGAGGCCGACTGGCTGTCTGCCGCAGGTCTGTTGTCGAAATACGACAACAGCGTCGCCATCAATGTGGCGGTGATTGTGGGCAACTCTCCACTCCGCATCTGGGGCGTCGGTTGGAATGACGTTCCTGCCACGTTAGATCAGACCGCCGACATGCAAGCGGCGCTTCGCGAAGCGATGGAAGAAGGGGCATGGGGCCTTTCGACCGGACTCGACTACCCGCCCGGCGGCTTTGCGAGCACCGACGAACTCGTTGCGCTGTCGGAGACGGCGGCCTCTCTCGGCGGCTTCTACCACACGCACACACGCGCCTCGTTGCTCCAGAAACACCATCTCGCGCCATGGGATGAAGCCATCGAAATCGGCCGGCGCTCGGGGATACCCATACACCTGACCCACTACCGGCAGAGCAGGCAGGGCCTCGGCAGCCACCTCGACTACCTTGGGCTCGTGGAGGACTCTCGTGCGGCCGGAATGGACGTCACGTTCGACTGCTACACGTACCCGTATTCGGGCACGACCATCGTCATAATGCTGCCGTTTTGGGCCAAGGACGGCGGACCGGAAAGGGTGATCGCCGCGCTCAAGGATCCGGCTGACCGCGCCCGGATGGCCAAAGAGATCAATTCGCGTTCGGACTTTCCTGCGACGTGGGGTCACAACTGGCTGACGAATTTCCGTAGAGCAGAAAACCAACAGTACGACGGAAAGTCGATTGCCCAGATCGCAGAAATGCGGGAGCAAGAACCCGCCGACGCCTTGTTCGACCTTCTACTTTCCGAGAATCTTGGGATATCAACGGTGGGCCTCGGCACAAATCCGCAGACGCTACCGGCGTTCGTTTCCCATCCATACGGGATGATTGCCTCCGACGCCATACTGTTCGGCGAATACCCTAACCCGAGGACGTATGGCTGCTTCCCGGTGGTACTTGCCGAATTCGTCAGGGCAGAGTCCCATCTCAGGTTGCCCGAGGCCATCCGCAAAATGACGTCGTTCCCTGCGCAGAGGCTTGGGTTGCCCGACCGGGGATTGCTGCGCGACGAATACAAGGCCGACATCGTTGTGTTCGACCCCGACACGGTCAAAACACACGCCGCCAAAGATGACCCGAAACACTACCCGGTGGGCATCGACTACGTGATCGTAAACGGCAAGGTCGTGATAAACGAGGGCGAGAACACAGGCGAGTTACCGGGCAGGGGTCTCAGGCGGGGCAGGGGAGCGACCTAGACGGGGAACGTTTCAGGGCGGTTCCGGCGATTGTCCCCTATATTGGGCTCTGCTAGGATTGTGACTGCTTTCTCAATGTCCCCGGAGTGTGCTTTTGGCAACCACCAATTTGGCGCCAGGCGTCGATATCCGCATGCTTGTGCGCCAGGTTCTGAATCAGCAGCCACAACCGACGGTCACTGTTTTGTCTTCACTGCTCGCAGTGCAGGACTCGGTACGTTACCTCCCCGACGAGGCCATTGAAGAAACCGCCGCGTTTTGCGGCACAACGGTGAACGAAGTGTGGAGCGTGGCATCGTTCTACACGAATTTTCGTTTCACTCCGCCCGCGGCCCACATGTTCGAAGTGTGCTGGGGGCCGACATGCCACTTGGCCGGAGCGCAAGAACTGCTGTCGATTGTTCAAGAGGAGTTAGGCATACAACGAGAAGGGGAAACCAGCGACCGGAGGGCGACACTTCGCTACAACACCTGTCTGGGAGCGTGCGCGCAGGCGCCGGTCGTCTCCGTCGATCACCACCTCAAGGGACGTGTGACGCCGGAGTCCGTCAGAGACCTGGCTCGATCGCTTCGACCCCAATCACACGAGTAGCAGGCCACCTGTACCAATGAACGAAAACAACCCGGGCGCATTCGAAGACCTGAAGCGCCGAGCGGCCGACAGGTGGCACACGCTTAACAACAACCCCCACGGATGGATCCGAGTGGGCGGCGGCGTATCAGGGGAGGCGGCTGGAGCAGACGAGGTATTCGAAGCGGTAAAAGAATCGCTGGCGCGGCACGACGCGGACTCCAACTTGTCGCGGGTCGGAGCTCTCGGCCTCATGTATCTCGAGCCGGTGGTGGATGTTGTTCTGCCGGGCGGTCCGCGGGTCTACTACGGCAACGTTTCTTCCGACGACGTGGATCAGATCATCAAAAAACACGTGATCGGCGGACGTCCGATTTCGAGCCGGGCCTTTGCTTACGAAGGCGACGACAGCGTCGGACCCGACGGTGTACCAAATCTCAACGACCTCCCCGCGATTCGGCATCAGGTCAAGATCGCAACTCGTAACTGCGGGAACATCGACCCGGGGGACATACTCCAGTACATCGCCAACGGCGGCTATTCGGCGCTGAATAAGGCGCTGTTCGAGATGACGCCTCCAGAGGTTGTCGACGAGGTCAAGGCGTCCGGCCTGCGCGGCCGCGGCGGGGCAGCATTTCCGACGGGAGTCAAATGGAGCTTCCTTGCGCCGAGCAAGGCGCCGGAAAAGTACATCCTGTGCAACTGTGAAGAAGGCGACCCCGGCGCTTTCAACGATAAGGGCATACTGGAGAGCGATCCGCACACGCTCATCGAGGGCTTGATCCTCAACGGATACGCTACGAATTCGACCTACGGCTACGTCTTCATCCGGCACGGCCACGACATCCCGATCGACGCGACGCGGCAGGCCATACAGAAGGCCTACGATCACCAGCTTCTTGGCAAGAACATCCTCGGTTCTTCATTCAGTTTCGACGTGGAAGTCTCCCTGACTGGCGACTCTTACGTGGCCGGTGAAGAGACCGCTTTGATGGAAGCCGTCGAGGGCAAACGAGCCCTGCCGAGATTCAAACCGCCGTTTCCTGCCGCCGCCGGAGTTTGGCAGAAACCCAGCAACATCAACAACGTGAAGACCTTGGCCTACGTGCCCCAGATAATAGGGAACGGCGGCAAGTGGTTTAAGGGAATTGGTACGCCGTCCAGCAGCGGAACCGCCATCGTTTGTCTGACCGGCCACATAAAGCGGCCCGGCATGTACGAGATTCCCATGGGCCTGTCCATAAGGGAAGTGCTCGAAAAGATCGGCGGCGGCGTCTCCCCTGGCGAACGCATCAAGGTCCTGCAGACCGGAGGCCCGTTGGGCGGTGTGCTGGGCGAGGAGTCGTTCGACGTCAAGATCGACTTCGACGAGATGTCCAAAGCGGGCGCTATCCTCGGATCCGGCGGGATCATTGTCGGTAACGAGACGGTCGACGTTGTCGATCTGATTCGGGCGTTGATAGCCTTCAACCAGTACGAATCATGCGGGAAGTGCTTCCCGTGCCGGCTGGGCAACACCCATATGCTGGAGACGCTTGAACGTCTGTGCCAGTACTCGGCCGGGCCAGCCGATCTTGAATTGATGGACAGGATTGGCAACAGCATGAAACTGGGTTCGCTATGCGGACATGGGCAACTCGGCTACAACCCGGTCTCCTCGGCTCTGAAGTATTTTGGAGACGAGTTCAACGAACGTCTCGGCGATGCCCCCAAAAACGGGGAATCCCGGAACGGCTCAATGATCCTGCCGACCAGGACCAGGCCCTGAGCGGAGCAACTAGTGGCAGACAACATTTCATTTACGATCGACGGCGCGCCGGTTGAGGCGAAGCCGGGCCAGACTGTCTTACAGGCAGCGATGGATGCCGGCGTGTACATCCCGTACCTGTGCTACTTCCCGAAGATGAAACCGTACGGGGCGTGCCGGGCGTGTGTCGTCGAAACCGAGATGGGCGGCAGGAAGGCAATAGTCGCCTCTTGTACTGCGCCGGCGGCGCCGGGGCTGGTCGTCAGTTCAAAGACGGAGCAGATCACCGATCTGCGCCGGGGCGTCATCGAGCTCCTGATGGCCGAACACCCGCACGGTTGCCTCACCTGCCACAGGATCAAGTTGTGCGGTCCGCAGGATATCTGCCAACGCCACGTCGGCGTAACCGACCGGTGCACGATCTGTCCTAAAAACGAACGCTGCGAGTTGAAAGACACGGTGCGGAGCGTCGAACTCGATCTGCGCACGCCGCTCAACTACCATCGCCGCAATCTCCCGATCCACACCGACGACCCATTTTACGATCGCGATTACAACCTCTGTATCGTGTGCGCCAGGTGCGTGCGCGTCTGTGAAGAGGTCCGCTTCGATACCGCCCTCACGCTTACCGGCCGGTCGGGTGTGGCTCTTGTGGGGACCGCCCGTGGGGAGTCGCTGCTCGAGTCTGGCTGCGAATTCTGCGGGGCCTGCATAGACGTCTGTCCCACCGGGGCGCTTGTCGAGCGGGACTACAAGTGGGAAAAGGCAGCAAAGCAGGTGACCACCGTGTGCACCAACTGCCCGGTGGGATGTCAGATGGTGGCGGAGGTCAACAGGTTCGACAAGGTGATCCGGTTCAAGGGCGACCTTGCCGGAGAGACCAACCAGGGGCAGGCGTGCTTTAAGGGCAAATTCGGCTACGACTACCCGAACCATAGGTCCCGTCTGAAGTACCCGTACATTCGTGAAGCCGGAATTCTGAAACGTGTCACCTGGGACCAGGCCCTCGACCGAATCGCTGAAGGACTCGACGGCAGAGACTCGTCCGGGGTCGCGGTCATCGCATCGCCGCGCGGCACGAATGAAGACAACTTTGTTGCCCAGAAATTTGCCAGAGAAGTCCTCCGCACCGACAACGTAGACACGTCCCTGAATCTGATCCCCGAGGTAGCCGCTACGCTTGAAGCCCGGCTCGGATCCGCTGGCGCCACCAACCCCGTTTGGGAGCTGGAAGGCGCCAAGTGCGTCATGGTTGTTTCCGGCAACCCTACCGAAGAGCAAAACGTCTTGGCAGTGCCGGTCAAAAAGGCCGCAAGGGCAGGGGGTCAAATAATCGTCATCGACGCCAGGGAAACCGAGATGACCCGGTACGCCACAGAGTGGCTCCGGCCCCACCCGGGCGCAGAACACGTGTTGCTTGCGGGGATGGCCAGGGCGATCATGGATGAAGCTCTCGAAGATCAGCTTTATGTGACCAAATACTGTTCCGGTCCGGATGAGTTAAAAAAATCACTTTGGGGATTTGACCTCGCATTGGTGTCCCGAATAACCGGAGTGGGCGTGACCCAGATCTGCCGGGCCGCCCGCGTTATTGCCAGGAACGCGCCAGCATCGATTCTGTTCGGGGTCGACACGATACCGGTCGAATTCCAGAGCGCCCTCACCCACGCAGTCGTCAACCTGTCTCTGATTACGGGAAACATCGGCCGGACTTCTGGCGGGATCTATCCGCTTTACCAAGGGGCCAACACACTCGGCGCCCGCGATGTTGGCTGTACCCCTGAAGGCTGGCACCTGCAGGTCAGGTCGTCGAGTGGGGGAACCAGGCCGCGGGAACGGGGCGCTGGAGTAACTGAGATTTTCGAACGTATGCGCGCAGGGAACGTCAAAGCGGCGATCGTGATGGCAGACGGCATGAACCCCGGCACGCCGCAGCTTGGAGATGTCCGGTCTGCGCTAAGCAAACTAGATTTCCTCGCTGTTTCGGCGGTATTCGACAATGAGGTCACCGCGGCCGCGGACGTTGTCCTTCCGGCGGCCACGTATACCGAACAGACAGGGACCGTCACAAACCTCGAACGACGTGTCCAATTAATTCGTACAGCCTGGAACCCGAAGAACGAAGAGCGGTGCGGATGGCGCACGTTTGCCTCCCTCGCCCAACGCATGGGGAAATCCGGATTCGACTACGGTTCCCCTGCTGAGGTGTTCGGAGAGTTGAGTCACTCCGTGCCCGACTACGCCGGGCTCGACCATGACCGATTGCAAGCAGGCGGTGTTCAGGTCCCGTGCCCTTCACCTGATCACACTGGTACGCAGATGATCCTGGATCGTAGTCAGGATGAGACAAAGATTGAATTGACCCCTCTGCCGCTAACTGAGCCGAAAACCCGACAAAACGGCCTGTTATTGGCGCAAGGAAGGGTGTTAAGTCAGCCTGACCGTCCGGTCCGCGTAGTGCGACACGGAGAGATGAACTACCTCGACCGGGTCGAAGAAGTCGAAATCCACAAAATCGATGCCCAGGCGCTCTCCATCTCCAGAGGCGACAGCGTCGAGGTCAAGGACGATAACGGAACCACTGTCGCATCAGGCGTAGCAGCATTGCGATCGCCGCAGTCGGGTCTGGTTTCGATCACGACGCTGTTCGGTGAGGTGGCGTCAAAAATGCAAGACTCGGACAACCCCGATCCCTCGCCAAGTATTCCTGGTCTGCCGCTAAGGCCGGTCCACGTGGTGAAATCACCTGAACGAGTAGCGGCGCGGGTCGACTAATATCTGTTCAATCAACCGATCCGGTGAATACCTGCCGGGGTACAGTGAATTTAATTGACAGGCTCGACGCCGCGAGTACCCGGCGCAGGGATGGTCAACGCTGGTCGACCGTCGCCAGAATTTGAAAGGTAAACGAAGAATGGCCAAGCCAAGCGATGTAAGTGACGCAGAATTTCAGTCAATCGTTCTGGATTCGGACACACCGGTCCTTGTCGATTTTTGGGCAGAGTGGTGCGGACCCTGCAAGATGGTGGCGCCCGTGGTGGAGGAGCTTGCAGGCGAGTATGACGGCCGGGTCAAGTTCACCAAGGTCAACGTGGACCTCAATCCGCGGACATCGGCAATGTACGGCGTCCGCAGCATCCCGACGATGTTGATATTCAAGGGGGGAAGCCCCGTTGGACAGATCGTTGGCGCAGTACCGAAAAAGGTCCTGCAAGAAAAGATAGAGTCGGCAATCGCCTAACTCGCCAGTCGCGGCCGGCTGACCAACTCCCAGCGTCAGCCGGCGCGATTCACCGGTGAGCCGCCCGGTCGGTGAGATTGGGTGGCTCGCAATTGGCCCGCTAGCAGCGCGGGGCGTCGGCCAATTCATGGCCATAAACGCGATAACATTGCGACAACCATCGTAGAAGTGATCGAAACGCGGGAGTGGATGGGTCCCGGTGGGCTTCACGGACTTCAAATCCGCTGGCAGGCTGCCTTCGCCGTCTGCGGAGGGTTCGACTCCCTCGCACTCCCGCCAACCGACCCGTATCGGTCAGTTCAGGCCTGACAGGCCATTTCACCGCATCGCGCCCGGGCGGCCACCAACCCAAGTTCTTTCCATATTTGGTGATCAACGAGCGGCCGAGGTTGTATCATCGGGGCGATCACTCACCAACAGGCTACTAGCGACGCTTCGAGTACCCAAACCCGTCTCTGGCGCTTTCTGGATTCCCGCGTTCGCGGTAATGACGGGGCAGTTTAGAATCATCGGGACTTTGTGTTAGTTTCTAGTACCCGGCACACATTCCGCCATGGCAAAGACTGAACGAGACCTCGCAGCCCACCTGATGCGTCGAGCCGGATTCGGCGCAACCATCGACGAGCTGGATGAGCTTGTACGCAAGCCGTACGAGCAGCTTGTCGACGAGCTCCTGCATCCTGAACGCTTCCCGGAAGTCGACGATACTCTACTCAGGCGTTACTACCTTGAGTTGAACAATCCCGATACGCACGGCACGTGGCAGGCGCATTGGATCTACCGCATGGTCAACACCAAGCGGCCGTTGCAGGAGAAGATCGCCCTTTTTTGGCACCATGTCTTCGCCACGTCCATAGGCAAGAGCGAACACACGCCGTCGGGCGTGGCCCAGATTGAGACGTTCAGACGCAACGGATTGTCGGACCTGCGGACGATCTACCTGGACCTCGCACGCGATCCGGCGATGCTGTTCTGGCTCGACAACTGCGAAAACCACTCCGGTGAGCCCAACGAAAACTGGGGCAGGGAACTGCTCGAACTGTTCTCTATGGGCGTCGGAAACTACAAGGAACAGGACATCAAGGAAGCGTCGCGGGCGTTTACCGGGTGGACCTTTGTGCAGCCTCTACCTCTCGACCCGTATTCCCGGTACCCGTCCGAATTCCTGTACATGCCGGAAGACCACGACGACGGTGAGAAGGAGTTCCTTGGCCGCAAGGGACGCTTCAATGGCGAGGACATCATCGACATCATCGTCGATCAGCCGGCGACCGCCAGATTCATATCCCGGCACCTGTACAACTTCTTCGTCGAAGACGAACCACAGATCCCTGCATGGAACATCGTCCCGCCGCGGGATCAGGCTGCGATCGACACGCTTGTCCAAACGTGCCGCGAATCGGGCGGAAGCGTGCTGGAGATACTGCGCACCCTATTTCTCTCAGACTTCTTTAAGGCGGCCCGCTTCAAGAAGGTCAAAAACCCGTCGGAACTCGTTACAGGCGCTATTAAACTGGCCGGGACCTACAGAGAGCCGGATCCGGGCCTGACCGCCCTGTCGTCCGCAACGACCGTAATGGGTCAGGCGCTGCTTACGCCGCCCACGGTGGAGGGTTGGCACACCGGCAAAGAGTGGATAGACGCCGGAACGCTCAACGAGCGAGTCAACTTCGCAGTCGACCGCCTTGCCGACCCCGATCTGCCCGGCCTCCGGAGTATTGTTCACCGGATTGCGGACAGCCGATGTCAAGTATCCCCGCGTGAATTTGTAGATTCATGTATTGAACTTGCCGGCCCGGTCGGTGTCAGCGACGCCACACGGTCGGAGTTACTGCAAGCCGCTGAACGGGAAGGCGACCTGGATTTTGACACCGAATCCGGGCGTAAACGCAGTTCGGAACGCACCGTGCGAATGATTCAGGCAATCGTGTCATCAGTGGAGTACCAGTTCGCCTAGGCGCAAGGAACCAACCGCGAGGATTCATCCCATGGCAACTAACGGAACCGAACCCACTCTGGTCATTGTGCAGCTGTCCGGCGGCAACGACTTCATGAACACGGTGATCCCCTACGGGAACAGCCTGTACTACGACTTCAGGCCGGTGGTCGGCATCCCCGAGGATAAGGTACTGCCAATCGACGGCAACCTCGGCTTCAACCCGAATTTCGCCCCCGTGCAGGACTTGTACGAAAAGGGAGACGTCGCCGTCGTCCAGGGCGTCGGATACCCGGACTCCAGCCGGTCTCACTTCCGCAGCATGGACATTTGGCACACGTGTGAGCCGAACACGGTTGCGACCGAAGGATGGCTCGGCAAAACGGTGAGGGAACTGGATCCCGACAAGTCCAACCCGCTCACCGCAGTCAGTTTAGGCAGGGGATTGCCCAGAGCCCTTGTGGCCGAGGAGGTGACGGTTACGTCGGTGGGCGACCTCGACACGTATGGCCTAATGAACGGGATCGAGGCTCAAAATCAACGAGAGGATGCGCTCGATCTTTTCAAGCGCATATATACGCCGGCGATAGGTTCCGGCCCGGTGACGGACTACCTCGCCCGGACCGGGATCGACGTACTGAGGGGCGCCGACCAGTTGAAACGGGCGCCTGAGTTATACGAGTCCACGGTCGAGTACGCATCCAATCCCATCGCGACCAGCCTGCGGGATGTCGCCCGCGTCCACCTGGCCGATCTCGGCACGCGTGTTTTCTATACGCAGCACGGCGGCTACGACACCCACGCAAACGAGGTCCCGACGCACCCCAGGCTCCTGACCGATCTCTCGGGCGCCCTTGGAGATTTCTTTGATGACCTGCGCGAGCACGATGCGGACAGCAACGTGGTGGTGATGGTCTTCACTGAGTTCGGACGGCGTGTCAGGGACAACAATAGCGGGACCGACCACGGGGCAGGGGGCGGAGCGTTCGTCCTGGGCAGATCGGTAAATGGCGGCCTGCACGGCGAGTACCCGTCGCTTGACCCGGCTGACCACGAAACCGGCGATCTGAGACACACCAACGACTTTCGGGGGCTGTACGCGTCGGTACTGGAAAACTGGCTCGGCATACCGTCTTCGCCGATCGTCGGCGGGAACTTTGAAAAGCTCCCTCTGTTCTCAAATTCCACAGGTTAACCGCGGATACTGACATGGTAACGATCAAACCTAAACAACAAAAGAGGCCTTCCGGTCTCCTCCGCGTCGGTTTCAAGTATGAGAAGACACTTGGAATGCGGCGTCTGACCAACACGCCGATTGCGGTTGTCTTATGGGAACAACACGACCTGCTAATACTCTGCAGGGGAGAGGGATTGTGCTTTTTGCGCAGACTTTCGTTCGACGACGAGGACAAGGGAGCGTTCAATCTGACTGGCGGCGGCGGGCCCGTGGGAGGCGGTTTCAAAATCGCAGGCCAGTTCGTATGGCCTGCCGCGATGATCAGCGATTCCCGGGGGCGACTTTGGATTTCGGACGAGGGCCGAGACACGATCAGCGCAATCACTGCGGAAGGTGAGGTCATTGCACAGTGGGGCGCCTCCGGGACGAAGCCGGGAGAACTCAACCGCCCGTCGGGTATTGACATGGACGCCGATGGCAATTTGGTCGTTGCCGACGCGTGGAATCATCGGGTCCAGAAATTCACCGAAGACGGGACCTTCATCTCGGAATGGGGCAGCTACGGACAAGGGCCTTGCCAGTTCGACATGCCATGGGGAATCAGCGTGGACGAAGAGGGGTTCACCTACGTCTGCGATTGGCGAAACGACCGCATCCAGAAACTCGACCCTGACGGCGGCCACGTGATGACCATCGGTGAATCCGGTTCGGACGATGGACAGTTCAACCGGCCGACCGGGGTGACAGTGGACCGGGACGGCGACATCTACGTTGCGGATTGGGCGAATCACCGAGTGCAGATGTTCAACTCTGCTGGTCTGTTTGTGGAGAAATTCATCGGCGACGCCACACTGTCGGACCAGGCACGCGACTACATGATCACGAACATGATGGCGATGAGATTGCGCGAAATGACGTCGATCGAACCGCAGAAACGTTTTCGATGGCCGGTGTCCGTGACGGTGGGGGACGATGGCCGTATGTATGTGCCTGACTATGGATCACAGCGCATACAGATCTACCGAAAAGAGGTGATCAGGCTCGGTCCCGACGAGATAGCGCCGACTCCCAGGTCCCACTCCCTCTATACACAGTTCTAGGGAACCTCTGAACAACTCCGTGTTCCAATCCGTTCGCCCTGAGCTTGTCGAAGGGTTCTGGCCTCCTCCCCCACAGGGGGAGGATTCAGGAGGGGGGAACCTCCGCTCTGCCAAGCGCATCGGCCACTTGTTCAGAGATTCCCTAGATCGCCTCGAACTGGGTGCGTTCCAGGGCGTCCGGCCGCCGACGGCCTTCCGGCCGGATTTGCCGCGTCACGTTAAAGCGAAAACGCCTCGGTTGCCATGTCGCCGACGTAGCGGCCGATGACCAACGACGAAGTAGCGCCCGGCGAAGGTGCGTTGAGCACGTGAATGGCGCCCTCGGATCTCTCGATACGAAAGTCGTCCAGCAGGTTGCCTTTTCGGTCCACCGCCTGTGCCCTGACTCCCGATCCACCCGATCCAAGGTCCTCGCTGCGTACCTCCGGAATCATTCGCTGAAGGTCTTTAACAAAAACGCTCTTCCGCAGCGAACGGTTGATCTCCATCACCCCCGTCTTCCAGTCACGTATCGATAGACTCCAGAAGCCGGGAAACGTAATGGTTCGCAGGAACTCGCGCAGGTTAAAGTCGCTTTTACGGTACCCCTCTCTGGCCATGGCGAGCACCGCATTCGGTCCGGCTTCCGTGAGTCCCTTCATCGTCTTCGTGAAGTGCACGCCGAGGAACGGGAATTCGGGGTTCGGGACGGGATAAATCAGGCCCCGCACGAGGTGTTCACGACTCTTGATCAGCGTGTAGTACTCGCCCCGGAAGGGGATTATGCGCAGCCCCGGCCGCACGCCCATCATCTCCGCTACAACGTCGGCATGCAGACCGGCACAGTTGATGACGTGGGCCGCGGCATACGCGCCGCTGCTCGTTTCGAGGACCGTCTCGCCGCGCGGCCTCAGTACACGTCGAAGTTTCGAGTTGAACTTGATCGTTCCGCCCAGTTCGCCAAGCCGTTGCGCGTAGGCGTCGGAAACTTTTCGATAGTCGACTATCCCAGTGTTGGGCGCCCACAGGGCTTCGATTACGTCTACGTGTGGTTCGATCTCCGCCCGGACCTGTTGACCTGACACGAGCTGCAGGCCCTCGACCTGGTTTTCGACGCCTCGCTCGTGGAGCGCCCGCAACCTCGGCAACTCGTCTTCGCGCGTGGCGATTATCACCTTGCCGCACCGTTCGAACGGGATGTCGTTCTCTTCGCAGAAGCGGACCATGGACGCCCGGCCTTCCACGCAAAAACGGGCCTTGAACGAACCCTGCTTGTAGTAAATCCCCGAGTGAATCACGCCGGAGTTGTGGCCAGACTGCTGCGATGCCACCGTCGAACTTTTTTCGATGACCCCAACTCGCAGCCGCGGGAATTTTTCACTCAGGTTCATAGCGGTCGAAAGCCCGATGATTCCTGCCCCAATCACCGCAATGTCGAATGTGCCGTCTGGCATGGATCACCCTTCAGTTGACGAATCTTGAGCGGGTGCGTTCCTACCCTCCCGCGAATGCAAACTCAAAGAATACATCCTGACTTTGGCGGCGTCGCGGCTGCGAATCACCGATTCACCGGTTGCAGAGCCCGCAAGTTCTGATAGTTTGGCCCCTATGCCAGAAACAAACTCGCCCAAGATTCAACCAAAGCGCGTATCTCTGTTTGCAACTTGCCTCGTCGATCAGTTCTACCCGGAGGTTGCCGAAAGTGCGGTCAATGTGCTGGAACGACTCGGGGTGGAGGTCGACGTTACGAAAAAGCAGACCTGCTGCGGCCAGCCGGCATTCAACAGCGGATACTGGCCCGACGCGAGGTCGGTTGCTATCCGGTTTCTGGACGTCTTCGATCATGACGGACCGATTGTCGTGCCTTCGGGATCATGCGGCGCCATGGTGCGACACTACTACCCGGAACTGTTCAGGGACGATCCGGTCCAACTCGAACGATCCCGTAAATTGGGGAAACGGCTTTTTGAGTTCTCGGAATTTATCGTGGACGTCCTCGGCTGCGCCGACGCGAAGGGGTGGAACGGGGGCGCCATCACCTACCATCCGTGCTGCCATCTCCTGCGGGAACTTGGCGTAGATGAACAGCCGGCGGCACTGCTGCGGGGCGTAAACGGTGTGGAGATGAGGCCGTTGGAACGGGCCGACGTGTGTTGCGGCTTCGGAGGCGCTTTTGCGGTCAAGATGGCGGACATCTCCAGCGCAATGCTCGACGAAAAGCTCGACAACGTCGAGTCAACCGGGGCAAAAACGCTGATCGCTGGTGACGCCGGGTGCATCATGCACATGGCAGGCGGGCTCCGAAGGCGTGGATCGGCGATCCGAGTCGCACATCTTGCCCAATTCCTCGACGAGTCCATGGCGAACGCCCACGCGTCTTCGAACACCGGGTCCTGACACATGCGCACCGACACAAGGGATTTCCGGTCACGCGCGGCGGCCACGATGGCCGATCCGAGGCTCAAGTTAGCGCTAGAGGGCGTTTACGAAAGCTTTCACAAGGGCCGCATCGCGGCCGCGGCGGCTACCGACTCGTGGGAACTGCAGCGGGATCGCGGCAGGGCGATCAAGGCACATACCATCGCCAACCTCGACTACTACCTCAACCTGCTAGCAGAGAACGTTGAAAAGAACGGCGGGAACGTCTTCTTCGCCCGAGATTCCGCCGAAGCCAACAAATATGTGCTCGAAGTTGTCAAACGAAACAACGTGCGGACCGTCATCAAGAGCAAGTCGATGGTCTCAGAAGAAACGGGACTTAACCACGCCCTGGAGGGAGCTGGAGTCGAGGCTGTCGAGACCGACCTCGGCGAATACATCATTCAGCTTGCCGGTGAGACCCCGTACCACATCATCGCGCCGGCCATACACAAGTCGAAGGACGAGGTGTCGGAACTGCTCGCAGCGAAGTCCGGAGGCGAACGGCTGAACCGCGCCGGAGACCTGACCATGCAGGCGCGGGAGCAACTGAGAGACGCATTCAGGCGCGCCGACATGTCGGTTACCGGCGCGAACTTCGCTGTCGCCGAGTCCGGCAGCATTGTGCTCGTGACCAACGAAGGCAACGGTCGTATGGCGACATCGGCGCCGCGCATCCACATAGCCGCGATGGGCATGGAGAAGGTAGTGCCTTCCATTGCCGACCTCGGCAGCCTCCTCCGGATCCTCATACGCTCGGCAACCGGCCAGCGAATATCCTCGTATGTGACCATGGTCAACGGACCGCGCCGGCACGACGACGAGGACGGCCCCGAAGAATTTCACCTCATTGTCATCGATAACAACCGGAGCAAACTGCTGGCAGACCCGTCACTTCGAGAGGCCCTGTACTGCATCCGCTGCGGCGCTTGCATGAACTCGTGTCCGGTCTACCGGAAAGTGGGAGGGCATAGCTACGGGTGGGTGTATCCGGGGCCCATCGGGGCAGTGATAACGCCGGTATTGACCGGAACAGACGCCGCAAAGGAACTCCCGTTCGCGTCGACGTTGTGCGGCGCTTGCCGGGAGGTGTGTCCGGTCAAGATCGATCTGCCCCGCATGCTGCTTGAACTAAGGGCACAGGCCGTGGAGTCTTCTGGTGGGAGGTCAGCGGGGATGATGTGGCGAGGATGGCGGGCCGGCGCTAACCGGCGGGCGGTATTTGACGCTGGCGCCCGCGTCGGGAGATGGCTGTTGCGGCCGTTAACGCGAGGAGGGTGGATCAGAAGGATGCCGCCTCCGCTGGGACCCTGGACTACAAGCAGAGACTTCCTGGCCCCGGCGGCAACGTCCTTTGTGTCCCGCTTCAATCGCCGGAACAAGAGCAAATCGCGATGACGGATCGTCGGGATTTCCTGGCCTCGGTGCGCGAGTCCCTCGGCCGATCGTCAGGCGACAAGCCGACGCTGTCGCCGCCGGAACTCGTGCAGGCCGGGTCGATTGGCGAAATCGGTCAACAGGCCGAACAGGTGCGAGCCGTCATGACTGAACGGGCAGGGGACTTGTTCGAAAATTTGGCAAGGACCGCTGCTGAGGCCGGTTGGCGCGTTCACCGGACGGCTGCGAACGACGAGGTGGTGGATGTGATTACCCGCATATGTGTCGGTGTAAACGCCAAGGTGGTTTTGAAGAGCGGCGAACAGATGATTTGCGAAATGCAAGGCCTCGACGAGTCGCTCGAGTCGGCGGGGATCATAATCGAGTCGGTGGTCCGGCCACGGGACGGCGACACATCAGCGGCCGCGAAAGGCGAGGCTGAACGGCGGACGATGTTGTTCGAGGCGGATGTTGGTATTACGGGTTCGGACTATGCGGTCGCCGAGACAGGCACCGTCGTCGTCCATCCCCGCCGCGGGCTATCCCGGCTGATTTCGTTGGCGCCACCGCGTCATATCGCCGTGGTAAGACGGGGGACGATCCTGCCGTCACTCGACGAACTATTTCTTCTCGAGAGCGAAGCACATGCAAATGGAACGCTCGCGAGTTCAATGAACCTGATCACCGGTCCCAGCCGTACCGGCGACATCGAGGGGGTGATTGTAGAAGGAATCCACGGCCCGATCGAGGTTCACATGGTGCTGGTGGGGTAGGAGATTACCGCGCCTTTGCTCCGGCGGCAAACGCCCTGGTTGCTTCCTCCGCTATCGATGCGACGAGCCGATTCGTGTCGCCCAAGGCTTCGTCGAGGGTCATCGGACGATCGACCAATGTAAAAACGGCGTCGATCCCCAAATTGTGCACCTCTTCAAACCCATCGCCGAGCGAACCGGCCAGGCCAAACACCGGTATGCCCCGTCGGCTAGCCAATCGTGCGACCCCTACAGGGGCCTTGTTGAACACGGTCGATGCGTCGATCTGTCCTTCGCCAGTTATCACGAGGTCGGCGCCGTCGAGCTGATCCTCCAACCCCACCGCGTCGAGCACGATATCCACACCGGCTTTCAGTTCGGCATTAAGTAACGCCATCAATCCAGCGCCCAGGCCACCTGCGGCGCCAGCGCCGGCTCGACCCCGTACGTCTGCGCCCAGGTCCCGTTCCAGAATATCCGCAAAGTGACTAAGGGCAGCGTCCAGTTCTTCGACTATCTCCGGCGTCGCTCCCTTTTGCGGACCGAATACGGCCGATGCGCCAGTGGGCCCGCACAGCGGGTTGTTAACGTCGCAGGCCGCGACCACACTGGCGCACTGGACACGCGGGTCGACGTTCGCCACATCAATCCGGTCGAGTTTCGCCAGTGCAGCCCCGCCAGGCCCAAGTTCGCGACCCGCACTGTCCACCAGTGAAGCGCCGAGCGCCTGCATCATGCCGGCGCCGCCGTCGTTCGTCGCGCTGCCTCCGATTCCGATGATGAACCTGGTGTGTCCGGTATCGAGGGCCGCGGCAATCAATTCTCCGACGCCCTTTGTCGTAGCCATACGAGGGTCGCGGTCGTCGAGGTCTAATAGGGCGAGCCCCGAGGACCTCGCCATTTCGATCACGGCCGTCTCACGGTCCCCGAGCGCTCCCCACTCGGCTATTAACACTTGCCCCAGCGGTCCTGTCACAGCGGCGGACTCTATGCGGCCGCCAGACGAATCCACCAACGACTGCAGGGTGCCGTCTCCGCCATCAGCCACCGGGGCAAGTACCGTTTCTGCATGAGGAATGGCGCGCAAAACCCCGACTTCGATCGCCCGCGCGATTTCGATGGCGCTGAGGCTACCTTTGAACTCCTGTGGGGCGATTACGATCTTGGTCATAGCGGTCGGTTACGGGAAATCACAAGCACCATTCTCACCGTGATTTGGGTCATGAGAAGACACAAAGTACTCAACTTGGCGGCGCGGCGTCGAGTTGAATTTCCTGAACACGCCAGTCGGCTTTTGCCTTCAGTTGCCGGTAGTTCAAGCGGACCCGGAAGTCCTCCCCCCAGGTAGGTGCATTCCTGCCTGCCAGCCAAATGGTGTCATCCGCCGTTGGGTGGTATCTGTTTTGAATCCGACCATTCGGGATGCAGGCGGCAATTATGCGTTGGAGCTCTTGCCCAGGATCCAGGTCTTGATACACAAATTTGGCTATCACGGTGACAACCTGGCAAGTTCGGCGCTCTCAATGGATGGTTTCTTTGAGCTTCCCAGCTTCGTCAAAAACTCAGCGCTTACGATGGGGTTGAACGTTAGATCAGCGAGTGGCTCTGGCCGCCGTCGACCAGGATGCATGCGCCGGTAATGAGGTCGGCGCGGGTCGAAGCGAGGAAAGCGCAGGTGTCGCCTATCGGTTCCGGCCACCCGAACTTCCCCATTGGCATTTGAGTCATGAACGCGTCGACAACTTCTTTGCTCTGCTCCCGCCGGAATCTCTCCCAGCTGCCGCCGGGATGCAGGATCGACCCCGGCGCTATGGAGTTTACGGTCACGCCTGATCCGGCAAGTGAAAGCCCCGCGTGCTTTGAGGCGGCGATTACGCCGGCCTTGGCCGACATGTATGCGATGTTTCCGCCGTGCTCCCGCCCGTAGATGGACGCGATGTTGATAATTCGGCCCCAGCCCTGCTCCTGCATGTGCGGCAGCACCAGGCGTGACAGTTCGTAACCGTTGAATAGATTAAAATCGAAGACGGCGCGATAGTTTTCGAGGGGGGTCTCCGGGAGATCAGTAGCGCCCATCGATCCTCCGGCGTTGTTCACGAGAATATCGATGGGACCGAGTCCTTCGACCGCATCGCCGTGGAGGCGCGCCAAGTCGTCGATCTGGGTAACGTCGGCGACAATTCCAACGGCCCTGACCCCGAGCCCGGTCAATTCATTAACGGTAACGTTTATGGTGTTCTCGGTGCGTCCGCATATCGCGACATTGACGCCTTCACCGCCCAGAGAGATGGCGCACTGTCTGCCAAGTCCCCGGCTCCCGCCCGTTATTAGTGCATTCCTGCCTGCGATTCCCAAGTCCATAGGGGTTGTCCCTCCATTCGGTTATTTCGGCCGCGCAAGCCTACCACGCTCATGATCTGATATAGGCCGACACAATCTTCGACGACTCGGCGCGGCTCATATGCGCCAGCAAATCAGGTAAGCGGCTGGTGATTTACCAGCCGTCGTGGTGAAGGTGGGATTCGACGGGGTCCCGTCGGGGCGGGCCGTAGCGCACATTGTCAGGGAAACCTATCGGCAGCAACGCCGCGGCCCGGTAGTTCGAAGGTATGCCCAGTACGGCTCTAAGTTCGGGTTCGTATTTTGCCCAGCCGTTCGTAGGCACACTTGCCAGGCCCAGGCCCCTGGCCGCGAGCAGCATGTTCTGGATGGCGGGGTAGATGCTCGACCCATCGTACAAACCCGGTTCACGCCCATCGACGCGCAAGCAGGCCACAATCATGACCGGAGCGTCCTCCATGTGCTCCATCAGGTGGCGGGCTGAACGATGGCTTCTAGTGTCAGGCGGAGGAGGTTGGCCTTGTTCGGCATCGGCCCACGCTTGCCTGTAGAGCTCGGCCAGGGACTTCTTCAAGCCGGCGTTTTGTACAACCACGTACTCCCAGGGTTGGGAGTTGCCTCCGCTCGGGGCCATGACGGCGGCATCGAGGATACGCTTCAGGTATTCCGGCGGGATCGGATCGGGCTTGATGTAACGGAGAGTTCGCTGCGAATCGATCGCTTCGAACAGACCGATGGGTTCGGGCAAATTCAAATCTTCACTCTGCGGGGAAGGCATCGCATGGATTCTCGCCGGACTATCTCCCTGACTTGAACCACCGCCTCGTCTTGTCTGTCGTCCTCATTCACCACAACGTGGTCAAACATCGACGCTTCCTGAATTTCCACGCCCGCCGCTCGCAATCGCATATCCATCTCCTCGGCTGAGTTCACACCGCGCTCCTGCAGTCTGACTCGCAGGGACTGCGTCGAAGGCGGCGCCACGAAGATGAACACCGCTTCCGGCACGACCGCTCTCAGCCTGCGCGCTCCCTGAACATCCACCCTGATAAGGACGTGTTGTCCGGCGGCCAATGCCTGCCGGACCTGATCCTTCGGGACTCCGTAGAAGTTGCCGTACACCTGCGCCCATTCGAGCAACTCCGAGTTGTCCACCATCTCCAGGAAGCGGTCGCGTGTCAGAAAAAAGTGATTGACACCGCATATTTCGCCCGGACGAGGCGCTCTTGTGGTTGCCGTCACGGTGAAGTGGTAGTCGAAACCCATTTCCGACATGCGTTCGAGCAGCGTGTCTTTGCCCACGCCGGACGGTCCTGATATGACCACGACGAGTGGATTGGCGTCGCCAGGCATCTGTTCGGTCACGGGCTTATCCGGCAATTCCGCCCAGGCGGTCGATCTCTCCCCAAAAGCCCGGATACGAGATACCTGCGACCTCAGCGCGTGAGATGTTGATCGGTTGATCGCTTACGAGACCGGCAACCCCCAAACTCATCGCCAGACGGTGATCATCGCTTGAATCGAAGGTTCCACCCGAAATCCGTCCCGCGCCCTCGATCGACATCCCGTCGGCTCGCCCCTCGCACGCAATGCCCGCGCCGCGCAGCCAGCCGATGGTCGCCTCGATGCGATCGGTCTCTTTCACCCGTAGTTCTTCGGCGTCGCGAACTACGGTCGTGCCCTCGGCCATGGCGGCGGCCACGGCGAGGACGGGGACCTCGTCCATCAGCAGAGGCAAGATGCTGCCGCTGATCTCGATTCCCCGTAGGCTACTCGACTTGACCACGATGTCGGCAACCGGTTCGCCGGCGACCTCCTGGACGTTCTCCAGGGCGATGTTTGACCCCATCGATCTCAGCGCGTCCAGCACGCCGGAGCGAGTCGGGTTGACGCCGACGTCGGTGATACACAACTCGGCGTCGGGATGTACCGCGGCAGCCACCATCCAAAACGCGGCGGAGCTGATGTCGCCTGGGACCTGCACGTCGGCCGCCGTCAGCGGGCCGGAAGAGATCGAGATTGACAGGCCATCGACTTCGATCTGTGCGCCCATGGCGGCCAGCATCCGCTCGGTGTGGTCCCTTGATTGAGCGATTTCGTGCAACCGGGTGTGGCCCGCCGCACGTAGCGCGGCAAGTATCAGGGTCGACTTGAGCTGGGCGCTCGCGACAGGCATGCGGTACTCAATGCCGGTCAGATCGCCGCCGGCGAAGACGAGTGGCGCCAGCGTGTCATTTTGCCGGCCCATGATGACAGCGCCCATTTGGCGAAGGGGTTCGACGACCCTGCCCATCGGCCGCGAATTAAGCGAACTGTCGCCCGTGAGTACCGCCATCATATCGCGGCCGCCCAGAACCCCCGACATGAGGCGCATCGTTGTTCCGCTGTTGCCGGCGTCGAGAACGACCGCGGGTTCAGCCAGGGCGTCGGCGGCGCCTCTTATGCGGAGCGAGTTCCCCAAATCTCCAGACGAGGGCGTGCGTTCGATTTGGACGCCCAGAGCCCTCATGATGTTGACCGTGGACGTGCAATCTTCTCCGGGCGAGAAGTTTGTCACGAGGGCGTCGCCCCTGGCGAGGCTGTTGAAAATGGCTGCCCGGTGCGAAATCGACTTATCGCCGGGCGCCCTTATGACTCCCCGCAGAGTCGACGGTTGTCTGACTGTTATAGCCATATAGCGGTCGGGGCTAAAGCAGGCGCGAGCGATCGTACCTGGTAGGGTCCCGTTTGCTGTCGCCGGTCCTGCCGAGCAGCCGCGCGCCGGCGCCGCCCAGGAACATTTGCATGATCCCTTCGCTGGCCGTGGGCAACGCGTCGTGCAACGACGTTTCGGATCCGGGATCGATTCCCGCCTGAACGCGTACGCGTGCTTCCCATGAATGGACGAATGAGTCCATTAGCGGGCCGTTGGGGTCTTCTCGCTCTTCTTCGTTCTGGATCGACGCCTTCATGTCGTTAAGGCGGACCGATACCTGATCGATCCAGTGAACCAACATGTCTGAGTTCGTATTACACATGGCGTAGTTCGCCGCCGGATCGACCTCGGCCAGTTCCGTCATGCTGTTGAATTCGGTGCTTGCGAAGCGGCTGATCTCCCGCCAGGAAGGGCTGGAGGCCGCGGTGGACATGAGCGCGGCCGACACGAGAGTTGGAAGTCCATTTACGGCGGCCATGTAGCTATCGTGTTCATACGCATCTACGAAAAATGCCTTGGCGCCCAGGGATTCGACCATTTTGGTGACTTCCGAAACCGAACCCTGCGGTGTACTGGGAATGGCAACAATCGCCCATCTTGAACCTGCAAAAATCGCGCCCGATGCGTTGTCCTGACCTGCCAGACCGCCGCCGACGAGCGGGTTTCCGCCCACAAATCCAACTCCGGACGGAAGAATCTCGCTCGCCACTTCAAGGATGGCCCGTTTTGTGTTGGCCGTGTCTGTGACCGTCGCGTCTCTCTTCAAGTGGGGTGAAATGGCTTCGAGCACTTCCGGCATGGCGTAGGCAGGAATGGCAAGGACGATCACGTCGGAATCGTGCACCGCCTCGTCGAGGTTCCACTCGGATCGGTCCGCTGCCCCAATTTTGGTTGCCTGATTGTGGATCTTGCGTTCACCGTCGTAGCCGACCACTTCGACTTTGTTCCCGTAAACGCTCTTTATCGCCATTCCAAGGGAAGAGCCTATGTAGCCCAGTCCGATGATAGTGATGCGATTCATCTCATTCCTCTCTCTTCATGCCCGAGTGATCCGTGCCCCTAAGTCCCGGTTGGCCCTTACGCCTGTTTGCCGATTACGAATCTTGTATCCAAGCCACAGTGCCAGCGCAGGGTAGTTCTCAAAGTTAACAGACAGACGGTCTACCCGGCCGGAATTCGGGCAGGGCAGGGGAACACCGCTGGAGCAAAGGATTAGGGACTGTTAACACTATCTCAGTGGATCAGCGATGAGGGCGAACAATATGAATCCCGGAAAGAGGGCGTCCGGCTTTTCAAAGCGGGAGAAGATACGGCGGTAGCCTTTCAATCTCCGGAACAGGCGCTCGATCTCATTTCGCCTCTTGTACATCTCCCTGTCGTACTCCCAGGGTTCGACCCGGCTCCTGAGCGGTGGAACGACAGGCGTGAACCCCAGCGCCGGCGCCAAGTTGGCGCGTCTCGCCGCCCTCGTACGCCCGGTCCATTGCCAGAGCCAGGCGGTGGCAGTGGCGTTGTGCGCCAAGACGCCTGAGCAAGGCTGTGCCCTTCAGGCGCATCGCGGGCCTGTCCCGGAGGGAGCGAGAAGGTCATGGCCGTTCGGGCATCCGCGGCAACCATATGAATCCTGGTAGTCCATCCGCCACGGGATCTGCCGATGGATTGCGGTCCGTTTCTTTTGACGCTCCAGTACCGTCGGGATGTACCTTGACGCTGGTACTGTCCATCGAGACCGGCTCGAGCTTGATGCGGACTATCCGTTCCCGCTGCAGCCGTTCGAATACCCTGCCGAGCACGCCGTTCTTCGACCAGCGATTCATCCTGGTGTAGATGGTGTGCCAGTTGCCAAAGCGTTCCGGCAACCCACGCCACCTGCATCCGTTCCCGGCGGCGTACAGGATGGCGTTGAGTACCTGCAGGTTCGGCATGCTTACGTTGCCCCGCTGTACTGGCAGCCAGTGAGCGATGCGTTCATACTGGGATTCTGTGATTTCCATCCGGCAAAGATAACATGACCAAACCCGTTAGTGTTAACAGGTCCTAACCCGACCCGCCGGATTGCACGTCGATCGACCCCTCAGGAGCGATGGACGATGACCATTTTGAGTTCGGTCATTTCCTTTACGGCGTAGGGCGGACCTTCCTTGCCCATGCCGCTGTCTTTCAGCCCGCCGTAGGGCATTAGATCGGCCCTAAACTGGGTACCGCCATTGATGTTCAAGTTGCCGGAATCCACATTCAGCGCAAACTTCAGCGCATTGTCGATGTTCTCGGTGAAGATCGCCGCCGACAGCCCGAACCGGGTGTCGTTTGCAAATTCGATCGCCTCATCAATGTTTGCAGCAGGCGTAACCCCCACGGCAGGTCCGAACAACTCATCCCGCGAGAACCGCATATCTGGCCTTACGTCGGCGAGAATGGCCGGCGCCACCATGGCGTCGTCGCGCCCGCCGCCGGTGATCAATCGGGCGCCGGCCCCGACAGCTTCTCGGATCCAGCCTTCCACCCTTTCGGCGTCATTTTGCCGGACCATCGGTCCGACCTTGATCGCCTCGTCTTCCGGATTCCCTACCGACAGCGCCTGTACTTTTGGCGCCAGCGCGTCGAGGAAATCGCCGTATATCGCCCGGTCGACGATGACCCGTTGAGTCGATATGCAGACTTGACCCGCGTTCGAGTAACCGCTCTGGACGGTGGCGTCAGTGACCTTATCCATGTCGGCGTCTGGCAGGACGATGAGCGGCGAGTTTGAGCCCAACTCCATCGTCACTTTCTTTAAGCCCGCGGTGTGCGTGATGTGCTCGCCCACTTCCTGGCTGCCGGTAAAGGTCACTTTCCTGACCGCGGGATGGGAAACCAGCGCGTCGCCTATCGAGGCGCCTGAACCGGTGACACATTGGATGGCCTCCGGAGGCAGCCCCGCTTCCAGGAACGCTTCGGTCAACTTAAGCGACGAAAGGGGCGTGTCGCTGGCCGGTTTTATGACGACCGAGTTTCCGGCCGCAATCGCCGGGCCCACCTTGTGGGCGACCAGGTTCAGCGGGAAGTTGAAGGGCGCTATGGCGGCAACGACTCCCACTGGAACCCGTATGGTGAATCCGAACTTCATCTGGTTGCCGGGGGCCGCGTCCAGCGGTATCACCTCGCCGTAAAGACGCTTGGCCTCCTCTGCCGACCAGGTGATGGTCTGGATGGCGCGATCGGCCTCCATCAGGCCTTCCCCGATGATCTTGCCCTCTTCCCTTGTTATCGTCCGCCCGAAGTCGTCTTTGCGAGATTGCATTATCTCGACGACACGCATTAGGAGTTCGTATCGGTCGTACGCTGTCAAAGCCCGCATTGCCTTTGCGCCTCGCTCGGCGCTCCTTACTGCGAGTTCGATATCCTCTACTGTCGCCATCGGCACGGTGTCAAATGCCTCGCCTGTGAAAGGGTTGACGACCTCCATTTGACGTGAGCCTTCGGTCCATGCCCCGCCTAAGTACATCTTCATTGTTCGACTCCCCGCTGCCACACTATTGGTGGCTGATGGCGAATAGGTCGCCATGCTCGTTAGTTTGGGAGATTGTAACCCCAACCCTCCCAAGAATTGCCGGAACAACCTGCCTGTTGTCCAAATATGCATTCAAAACGCCGGTACTCTTGGGCGGTGGGTCTGGTTGAAGCTCAGGGTAAAGGGGCCCGGCATGCCGGGCGGCGGTTTACGGGGCGGCAGGGGAAGGAACTCTCAACGCGGACTACAAATCGAAGCGTTGAGGATTCACTGCAAACGGTTGCCCCACTTGTTCGAGTTCTTTCACCCGATCTCTGGGGAGTCACTCAAACCTGAAATCAAGAAGTTAAGGAAGCTTCAGGATGTACTGGGTGAGTTCCAGGACGCGTCCGTCGCTACGCAACAGCTTCGCCAACACGTCGAGAGCGTCCCAAAGCGAACTCGCAAACGTGATCGGTCCATCACCCGTGGCCACCTGATTGAGGGCCAAAATCGTCACGCGGCCAAACCGGGGCGGACTCCATTCTCAGGCAGATCAGGTCGCACGTTGAAGGGGATATCGCTGACCACCGCCGGTTTCGGAATGGGAAACTTCAACGACATTCTTGTGGAGCAGCTCGCCAACGACGGGGATGGCGCCTACTACTACGTCGACACCCTGACCGAGGCGCGGCGCGTATTCTCTGCATCCTGGTCGGCGCCCTCCGGAACATCGCTTAGGACACCAAGATCCAGGCGGATTTCAGTCCGGAAGTGGTACGCAGCTACCGCCTGATGGGGTACGAGAACCGGGCCGTCAAAGACGAACAGCTCCGCGACGACACGGTCGATGCCGGCGAGGTTGGCGCGGGCCACAACGTCACAGCGTTATACGAGATGAAGTTACACGATGGGGCGGACGGCACGGTGGGGACTGTTCACGTTCGCTACAAGGACCCTGACAGCGGAAGGGTCAGCGAGATCCAAGGCTCGACCCAGCGAAGTGAGTTGGTATAGCGCTTCGTGAACGCGTCCCCGACATTCCAGTTGTCCGCGGTGGTGGCGGAGTACACCGAGATACTGCGCGAGAGTTATTGGGCACAGGAAGGCAGCCTGAGTAACGTAACCGCAGAATCGGTCCGCCTGATGAGTGTGCAAACCTCGTCTCTGGTTTCGGCAACGGCCGCGCAGTCGGGCAGGTCCGGCACATTGGCGCCATAGATGGTCGGCCCCTTCTCTATAACGAGGGCTTATTTCACAATCAACTCCCATTCCGTAACCCAGCTTGATACAAGATATTGTGCAGCGTTCCGTGAGGCACATCGACGCGTGGATTCCCTGCGATAACTACGATCCCCTGCTTTTCCGATGGTTTGTATACGCGGTGGCTTCCATAGGTTCGCACCAGCCTCCATCGGTCTCTCTATAACGAAGGGATGGCATCTCCAACTTTGGACTTCCCGGGTTGAATGTCACAACGTCCTCTGGCCGCGCCAACCGTCGGCCGTCGTGGAGTGAAGTTGATGCGCCTGAACATTTGGGGAGACGTGCCAACTCACTATCTTCTCTTCGCCGCTGCCAGCGTGAATGCCCCGGTGCCGGCGATTAAGATCCCGATAATGAATTGAATCCATGAGAATGAGCCAAATGCACCAATTAAGAGCACAATGACTCCTGTGAGCAAAATCCCGAGTCCAATAGTCACAGAGTTCATTTGAGATTCTCCTTCAGTTTGAAACACCGACTGCCGATCGATCTGCACAACCGGCGTACGTCGTGTGTTTGCTTTAGGCTACACCTCGACCAGGGTTACGGTAGCCTTTGGTTCCGGGACTGGATTATCGTGTTTTCGCGGCGACTCCTGATGCAGGATCATCGCCTCCATTTCGTGATGTGAATCCCCCGCGCCAATGCAGCCCGGCAAGTCGGGCACATAGGCCAAGTAGTCACTGTCTGTCCTTTCGATAACGACAGCGTACTTCAGTTTCGTCGCCGTCCCTTCTCGGTTGTCCGAGTCGAGAGCCGAGGTCACCACTGCGGGCTTGTTCCCGGACTGGCGTTGCGAGAATGCGTTCGAGTATAGCTGGCGGAGAGTCGGCGGACCGGCGGTTTCGTATTCGAACTCGTTCCGGTCCTCTGACCTTTTGCCGAGGACTGCATAATCGTCCCGCAGCCATTCAACGAAGTCCGCAGATTGATTCGGGGGTTCCTATCCGTCCGGCGGACCAGCGCTCTTGGGAGGACTGCCGTACAGGAATATGAGGTCCCGGTCCGAAGGCTCCGGCCAGTATTTCACTATTTCAGACGTATTCATTAGCTGCGTTTCATTCAGGCGTCGTTTCCCTATCACTTTCTTGCGTCCAACCGCCTCAATTTGCCGGGCCACTCGAGGATCCGCTGGTCGGCGGTGACTAGCTGGAGGCCGCCCAGGGCAGTTGCGACGATGATGCGGTCGGCCGGGTCGGCATGAACATTCACCAGACCGTTGGCACGGATTCCTATCTCGCCATCGACCGGAATCTCGACCAGGCCGTCATCCAGGAGCGTGGCGAGCCAGGAGCGCATGTCCGCAAGGATGCGCATCCGGCCGTTCTCGAGCGACCAGGCGAGTTCCTCCCGGAACGTTATCGCCGAGACCGCGGCTTCGCCGCCTTGTACCGCCCGTTCAAGGCGGCTTCGGGCCTTCTCCAGTCTGGAGTCGCCAAGCTGACTCCAAACGAGTACTTGCGTGTCTAGTGAGAGCATTCCTTGCCTTCGATGAGCCCGTGTTCCGCTTCCCACTCAACATCCATCGGGGACATGATGACTCCAATAATCTCCAGTTTGCCCCGGTCCGCGCCGAACCAGGTCTTGGGTTTTTGCCGGTAAGCAACCAACCTGGCCGTCGGACGGCCGTTCTTGGTGATGACGATCTCCTCGCCGTTTTCCGCCACTTCGTCCATCAGCTTCGGGCGCTTGGCCTTGAACTCCGACGCTTTGATGGTACGGGTGGCTGACGGGCTCGTGTTATCCGTTGACATGTCGGCCTCCTGCGCGGGCTGAATGACCACAATCACAAACCTGGTCATGACCATGGTCACAAACGCTCTGCGCCCCTATCGGGCGTACCCCAAATCCTGTATGCGAATAGTGACTGGCGCTGCGCCAAACTCCGCAACCGGGGGTGTGACTGTGAACACTTGCGGGCTGGCGTTATTGCTGGGGCTGACGCCAACTAGTTGACAGTCAAGCGCCAGCTGGGGGCATCGGGGCTCAGTTGGCAAAAATTAGCGCGGGGATCGGAAACACGCCCCGGCAACAGCGCGGGTCCAGATTTCCGCCTCCCGCGTTCACGTGCGCTAGACTTATCGCATTAATCGCAACTGGAAAAGTATGGCGACAGGGACACTCGGCTCGGCAGGAATCGCACGTCACACCATATGGGCCGCTCGTCTGGTAGTACTGGCCGCATTTCTGGATTTATTTGTCCAGTTCCCGATCATCGCCCCTTATTCCGAAAACCTTGGAGCATCGGCCGCGCTCGTCGGTGTCATCGTCGCGGCCTACTCCTTCACTAACCTTTTCGGCAACCTGGGGGCCGGATACGTCCTCGACAGGTGGGGCCGCCGTACTCCAATGGTCGTTGGGATGGCGATCACCGCCCTTGCCGTCTTCAGCTACTCGCTCGTCCAGACGCCGGAGCAATTGATCGCCGTACGGGCGGTACACGGCATTGGCGCGGCCGTGCTCGCGCCGGGCGCGTTCTCCATCATCGGCGATCAGGCTTCATCCGACAGATGGGGTCATGCGATGGGCCTCACCGGAGCGCTCATCGCCGTGGCGGCATTGATCGGTCCTCCGGCCGCAGGCATCCTGCGGGACATGTGGAACGCGGATGCGGTCTTCGTCGTCGACTCCGCTTTCCTTCTCGTGACACTGATCACGTTTCTGCTCATCACCCGCGATGATTCCCCGACCGGCCATGTGCGGAAATCTGCCGCACGGATCGTCTCGCTAGGAGGTACGTGGAAAAACCCCGCCCTATTGTCGGCGTATGGGGCCGCCTTCGCCATAACCGTCGGCATAGGAGCGCTCGTCGCACACCTGCCGTTGGCGCTGCAAGCGCAGGGAGAAACCGCGGCGCGCACAGGCTACACCTTCGCCGTCTACGCGTTAGTGGCGATGGTCGTGATGGCAAGTCCGATCAGCCGCGCCAGTGACAGGTTCGGCCGCTTCGGCCCGCTGATTCTCGGCCTCATTGGAATTGCCGCCGGACTGGCCATGCTTGGTATCTTCACGGACTACGGAAGAATCGCAGCCGGCATGGCCGTCTTCGGCCTTGGTTACGGCCTCGTATTCCCGGCCGCTACAGCTCTCGTCATCGGAGCCACCGGCGCGGACCGGCGCGGAATGGCCTTTGGCGTCTTCTACGCCGTATACTCGCTCGGGGTAGTCGTCGGCGCGTCAGGCAGCGGAATATTGGCCGAACTCCAAGACGATTTCGTCGGCCTTCCCTTTCTTGCTGCGGCTGCCCTGATCTTTGTTGCGGCACCTCTCGTCGAGGTCATGAGGCGCTCCGCAACCAACAGCCGTCGGCCCAACAACGCCTGATCTGCCAAGACCATTTCATTCTCGGAAGTCGCCTGGGCGCGGCCCTTGGCGGTTCGCTTCCTCCGCGCAGCGCCGGGCGCACGCGCTCCAACGTCGCCAGACCTACACCGCCCGTCTGTGGTGTCTGCCCGATAGCGCTGGACTGCTAGGCCCTTGCCGCCACCACTCCATCTGCTCCGCCCAAGCGCGACACCGCGTCGGGAAAGAAGACGCTGAGGACCTGATGCGCTATACCCTCGGCGTCCAACTGCAACCGGCGCCGTTGATCAGCCGCCGTGCCGTGCTCGACGAAAAAGTCCGGCATTCCGATGCGGTGGACCGACACTTCCTCCAACCCTGCCTCTGCCAGGGTTTCAAGGACTGCCGAGCCAAACCCACCGGCGAGCACGTTCTCCTCTACAGTGACGATTCGGCGGGCGCTGCGCGCCGAGTCCAGGAGTAGGCCGACGTCGAGCGGCTTCACGAAGATCGGGTTTACGACGCCGCAAGAAATACCGTAGTCGGCAAGCATTTCCGCCGCCTCCATGGCTGCGGTGGCAGACTTTCCCAGTCCAAAAATCACGACGTCGCTGCCTTGCCTGACGACGGCGCCCTTGCCGATTGGCAATTCCTTGAGGTCGCAGTCCATTGGGACGCCGATGGCGGCGCCCCTCGCAATGCGGATTGCGAATGGGCCGCGGTGCTTATAGGCGGTGTAGACAAGATGTTGGAGCTCGTTCTCATTCATTGGCGCCGCAACGACGGCGTTAGGCAAACAACGCAGGTATGAGATGTCGAACGCGCCGTGGTGCGTCTTGCCGTCCTCGCCGAC
This sequence comes from Dehalococcoidia bacterium, assembly GCA_965224235.1. Taxonomy (GTDB): domain Bacteria; phylum Chloroflexota; class Dehalococcoidia; order Lucifugimonadales; family Lucifugimonadaceae. Next base: position 100,265 of record CBDCYP010000001.1, read on the forward strand.
GATCCCGGCGCGATCGGCGATCAGCGTCACCGGCAGATTCTGGATACAGATGTCGTGAACAACCTGATCGAACGCGCGTTGGAGGAATGTGGAGTAGATCGATACGAAGGGGTTGAGTCCATTCGATGCCATTCCCGCCGCCATGCTGACGGCGTGCTGCTCCGCGATGCCAACGTCGAAGATCCGGTCGGGAAATTCCCTCCGGACTTCCGCCAACCCCGTACCCTCGAGCATCGCCGCGCTGATACCAACTACTGACTGGTCGTCGCGCATTAGACGCGTGACGGTCTGTGCGAACACTTTGGAGTACGTGGGCGCTCCCGTTGCGTTCCCCAGTGGCGAGCTTGGCTGGTGAAACTTGACGGGGTCGTCCTCCGCAGGTTCGTAGCCATGGCCCTTGTGCGTCACCACGTGGACCAGGGGCACTAAGCCGGTGGGCGTTCTGGCCTGCCGGAGCGTCGTTTCGACCTGCTTGAAATCGTGGCCGTCCACGGGCCCCAAGTACTGGAACCCCATCTCGGTCCAGAACATCGTCGGCACGATGAGACCTGCCAGCCCGGTGTTGAATCTCTTGACGAGACGATACATCAACTCGCCCGTGGGCACCTTCTTTGAAAGGGCCTTCATGCGTCCGACCATCGATTGGTATTCGGGGTGGGTGATCAGCCGCTTGCGCCAGTTGGTGAGGAATCCGATGTTCTCCGAGATGGACATTCCGTTGTCGTTGAGGATGACGATGAATTTCTCAGGGTTTAGATGAACGATGTTGTTCAGCGCCTCGAAGCTAGAGCCGGAGGTCATCGCCCCGTCCCCGACGACCGCGATGGTCCACGAGTCCGTCCTGCGGTTCGCGGCGGCTTCGGCGATGCCAAGGGCGATCGAAAGCCCGGTGCCGGCGTGGCCCGCGCAGAGCGTGTCGTGGAGGCTTTCGTTTGGCTCCCCAAATCCGGACAGGCCGCCCTCCAGACGGATGTTCTGGAACTCGTCGCGCCGCCCCGTCACCAGCTTGTGCGTATAGGTCTGGTTGGTCGTGTCCCAGACTATGCTGTCCGTGGGGCTATCGAAAACGCGATGCAGCGCCAAGGTGAGCTCGACGACCCCCAGATTTGAAGCCAGGTGGCCGCCGCGCTCGGTTATGACGGAGATGATGGTGTCTCGCGCCTCTTGCGCAACGTGGTCCAGTTCCTCGTAAGTCAGTCCTCTGAGGTCACTCGGCGCATTGATCCGGTCCAAGAGGCGTTGGGACATGGGAAAGTTCCTTGCGAAGTGTCGGCTTGCGGTGTCGGCGCCGACATATGTGAGAACGGCTGGAGTGATTGACAGGTTTTGGTGGAGTTCTCAGGCCAAGTCGGCGGTTGACCTCGTTCGGTTCATGATACCACCCGGTAGTCAATGACCTTTGACGTACGGGCCGGTTGAGAGGCTATGTCAGACAGAGGGACGCGCCGGATGCCGTCCAACGCCGGTCAGAGACGAGAAGCATTGTCAAGATTTACTTTCTCGCTGGCGCGGTTAGAGCGAAGCAATCTCCCCCGTACGTCTCTTGACGGAGCCTGCCTCACCACTTCGAAGATTCTTCTGCGTATACGTGGTCTGGCAGTTGGTATGGGATTCATTCCTCATCGAATACTGAAGTTTCGAGCAAGGAGGTGAAATTGGTGAAATTGCTGTTCTGGAAAGTTCCCGGAAGTAGCTTGCCCAATATGTGGCCATAACGCTGCTGAAACTTAAACCACGCGACAGACCCGAAGGACGAATGCGGAGGATACATCAAACGCCGGGCGGTTTCTTGACCGATTAAGACCACGCGAAAGCTTGTACACGTAGCGAGCTAGTTTCTGGCGCTCCGGCGGATCAGGTATCCCTGCGATCAACGGAGCGGAGTTAACCAGAGAGTGGGCCATTGTCACTGATTCTGCGGGAGCATCTGGCTCGCACATCAAGCCAATGTCGTACAGTTTCAGGGCTTCTTCTTCGTCACGAAACAGGATCGTCTTGGGGATGCCCATCAGATGACCGGAATAACGCCAGACGGCCATAAAGCTTTCGCGCTCGACATCATTATAGGCGGCGCCCAGAGTATTCATATGTTTCAGCAGCCTTGCTGAAAAAGCTGAAATGGCGTAACCCAGGTGTGCAGAGCTAATCGGTGTGCCCCACTCTTCGGTATTCCATTCTTCCGAGTTGTTCAGGAGGTGTCGCACACGTGCGTGAATTATCCGTATACGGACCGAAAGTTTCCAGCCATCGCCATGCCTGGACAAGCCTCCGGGAAGGAATATCTCAGTCATGTGACGGTTATTCTGTCCCAGTCGTCTGACGCCCTGGTCACGCACGCGCCCGGTTGATGAAGAACGATTTTGCTATGTTCGTTGTATGTCCCTCTATCAGAACTCCGGCGACGAACGCCGCCAGTATCACCCCCGATTTCCTATGAAACATGCGGACCCCCGGGGCGAATGCTGAATAGTCGACCCAATCCGGCGTGGTATCAACCTCTTCGAAAAATGTTCGCACCGATGCCGGCGCGTCCCGCAAAGCCTCATCCCCCGGGTTCTCCATGGCTCTCTGGATAAGTTGCCCAGACTTACTGCGACCAAGCTCAGCGAGATCTGCGGTCATTGCTTCGGCTACCGGATCTCCGATGAGCGTGTGCGCTATGTAGTTGGACGCCATCTCATGCGCGATTTTGCGGGCCTTCTCGTAACCGGCGCTGTAGTCAGTCGGTATATACATAAGGGCATTCGCCTCCCTGTGAACTACAACCCAGACGATTCGGATGTAGGAAGATTCATCTTTTTTCTGATTCTACTCTGAGATCGGGAAGCCAGCGTAGCCAGTATGGCAGATACCAGTTCCGCCCGCCTAGCATCTGCATGCTAGCGGGTACGAGTATGCCTCGCACCAGGGTTGCATCGAGGAGCACGGCCACGGCAAGCCCAAACCCCGCTTGCTGGTTGACGACCATGTCGCCCGAGGCGAACCCGCTGAACACGGCCAACATGATGAGGGCCGCGCCGGTGATGAGGCTTGCCGTCGAACGGAGCCCGTAGGCTACGGACTCGGCGTTGTTCTGCGTCTGGTCGAATCTCTCTCGGATGCGGCTGAGCATGAAGACGTGATAGTCCATGGACAGCCCGAAGAGTACCGCGAAGAGCACCAGGGGTATCCAGACGTCGATGATCTCGGTCTGCCGAAATCCAAACAGAGCCGCCCCGAAGCCCTTCTGGAATACGAGAACCATCAGCCCGTAGGCGGCGCCGACGGAGAGAAGGTTCATGATGATGGCCTTGACAGGGATGACGATCGACCGGAAGACGATCAGGAGCAGGATAAAACTGACGGTCAGGATTAACCCGAATGAGATGGGCGTGTACGTACCCACTATCCCAGTGAAGTCCAAAAACTCCGCTGACGGCCCACCTACCAGGACTGTCGCCGGAACGCCGCTGAACGCCGCCGGAATGTAATCGTCCCGAAGCCGTTCCACTGCGCCGAAAGCCGAGCTGCCACTTGGTGCGCCGGGCACGGGCGCCAGAGCAAGCCGAGGCCTCCCAAGGGGCTGGTCTGCGGGACGAATGTTCCCATGTCAGGGTCGGACTGGATGGCCTCCCCCAAGCGAGCGATCCCGGCTTTCACCTGCCGATCGTTCAAGTCACCGTCGATAACAATCTTGGCGGGGTTGACGTAGCCGAATGAGAACTTCTCTTCCAGCGCCTCAAACCCTGCACGGGTGTGCGAATCCTCCGGAAAAACCTCAACGCTGTTGAAGCCCCTATTGATGTCGAAGTAGTAGTAGGACGCCCAGACCATCAGGCCCCCGACCACGAGCACGCTGACCACCGGGAAGCGCATGGTGCGGTACGTGATGAACTCCCAGAAACCGTGCCGCTGCTTCTCCTCACCTCCTCCGCCGGAGTCCTTGCGTATGAACGGGATCCGCAAGCGGTCAACCCGCGGCCCCAGCAGAGCGAGAACGGCTGGCAACAGCGTGAGCGCGGCCAGAACCGAGATTAAGACCACCAAAATCGCACCAAGGGCCGTCGAGAAGAAAAGCGTGTGCGGGATTATCAGTATGCCAACCAACGCGATGACCACCGTCATCCCGCTGAACAATACCGTACGGCTCGCCGTGGCCCCCGTTCGGGCAACGGCCTCCCGCGTGCTCAGCCCCTTCGCCATCTCCTCTCGGAAACGGGACACCACGATCAGCGAGTAGTCTATCCCCACGGCGAGGCCGATCATCGTTATCCAGAGTTGCACGAAAAAGACCAGCTCGCCGAAGATGTTGCCGATAAGCGCGACGATCGCCAGCGTTATCACGATGGAGACGGCGGCAATCCCGATGGGTACTAGTGCGGCAACGACCGCCCCGAAGAGCGCCAGTAGGATGAGGAGCGCCACCGGGACGCCAATACGCTCGCCCTCAGAGCCTGTGATTTTATTGCGAAACCTGCGGTTTGTTAGTCTCAATTTAGCTTTGAAAGCAGTCTCAATAAGACGGCTACAGGGGAATTATTCACAGGCTCTCAGTCAAGTCTGACGCCGACAACTCACCGTTCTCGAAGGCGATAGTAGCTTCGCCCACTACAAAAACACGGAATCCGTCCTGGTGGTCCGCTTCATCAACGATGTGGATGATCTCTTCCGCGTTCCGGGTTGCCTCGGCAATCGATCCGACCAACTGCAGCGAGATGATGGTCGTTCTCTGGTCGGCGGAGACTAACCGTTCGTCGTTGGTAAGGTAGTAGTTCAGCCCGCCGGCTACCACGTCCGGTCCGATGGCGATGAGCGCGCCCGTCAGTTCCCCGACCTTGGCCCGGAACGCGGGGTCATCCACCGTCAGAGTTTCAGACTGCACCATGACCGCTTCGCCAAGCGGCGGCGCCAGTTGCGCCTCTTCGAGCAGGTCCTTGGCCGTCCAGGACTCAACCTCGGTGAAAGTTGAGATGAAGCCGAGCTCCGTCGTCAGTGCAGTGGGTAGCAGGTTTCGGCCGATCCCTGCCGCGACCAGTACCAGCAGCAACCATAAGGCGATAGTGATCCACGGCCTTCGAGCGCTGAATCGGGCCAAACGTTCGGTCATGGCAGCAAATCCTCACGTCTTCTCTGAGCTGGGGGCGGTTCACATGCGCAAGTATAGGCAGGGCCGTATCAAATTGCTCAGCGCAGTAGCAACGGCAAGTTAGCGACTAAGCGGGAAACCGCGAAACTTCCGCCGACTCGAAGACTGCGCTGCCTGCTGATCCGCCTCGGAGCCAACCCCGACTCCAGTCATCCCTGCCGCAACGGCCACGGCCACTACGGCCCCGGTTCCCTCGGCCCCGGTTCCCTCGGTCCCGTTGGTCTCGTGCAGACGGGGCTCGACCGGCGCCGGCTCGAGCGGCTTCCGCCGTGTGCTCCTCGCCACTGGCCTCGGCGTTCCTCCATAGGACTAAGACCGCCTTTCCACCGCCATAAACGCCGCCAACAACGTCTATACCCTGTTAAAGAAACGATGAGCGGGGATTGGAGGCCTCAACATCGACAAGAACAGGAAGTCGCCTTACGCATCCCGGGCTAGTTGATTCAACTCGCAAAATATAGCTTGATGACCGCGATCGTCTCGTCCCTGGCAATAACATCGTCAAAGTAATCGACTACGGCCGAGATGGCCTCGTCCCTGTCGATCCCGGCGGCGTCGTTGGCGTCATATGTACTGCCCAGATCCACGATGGGGTAGGTTTGGGTAGCCTGATCGTCCTGTGAGACGACCCTGTATTGATGGTGGTTAAGCCAGCGCCGAAGTCGATCTGGAGGCCATCCAGCGTGTTGTCGGCATCCGCGATTTCGCCGTCGTTGGCGTCATATGTACTGCCCAGATCCACGATGGGGTAAATTTGAGTAGCCTGATCGTCCTGTGAGACGACCCTGTATTGATGGTGGTTAAGCCAGCGCCGAAGTCGATCTGGAGGCCATCCAGCGTGTTGTCGGCATCCGCCATTTCGCCGTCGTTGGCGTCATATGTACTGCCCAGATCCACGATGGGGTAGGTTTGGGTAGCTTGATCGTCCTGTGAGACGACCCTGTCTTGATGGTGGTTAAGCCAGCGCCGAAGTCGATCTGGAGGCCATCCAGCGTGTTGTGGGCATCCGCGATTTCGCCGTTGTTTTCGTCGAGGTACAGGACAGTGGCGATGCGGTCGTTGGTGGGATTCAGCGTGACCTGTGAAAGGCCCACTGCCGCGCTGTAGTCGGTGCGATATAGGTCGAACGCCGGGAGGAGTGATCCCGGACTAGGGCCTGTTAACACTAACGGGTTTGATCATGTTATCTTTGCCGGTTGGAAATCACACAATCCCAGTATGAACGCATCGCTGCACTGCCTGCCAGTGCAGCGGGGCAACGTAAGCAGGCCGAACCTGCAGGCACTCAACGCCATCCTGTACGCCGCCGAGAACGGATGCAAGTGGCGCGGGTTGCCGGAACGCTTTGGCAACTGGCACACCATCTACACCAGGATGAATCGCTGGTCGAAGAACGGCGTGCTCGACAGGGTATTCGAACGGCTGTAGCGGGAACAGATAGTCCGCATCAAGCTCGAGCCGGTCTCGATGGACAGTACCATCGTCAAGGTACACCCCGACGGTACTGGAGCGTTAAAAAGAACGGACCGCAATCCATGGGCAGATCCCGTGGCGGATGGACTACCAGGATTCATATGGTTGCCGCGGATGCCCGAACGGCCATGACCTTCCCGCTCTCTCCGGGACAGGCCCGCTAGCGCCTGAAGGGCGCAGCCTGCTCAGGCGTCTTGGCGCACAACGCCACCGCCACGTCTGGCTCTGGCAATGGACCGGGGGTACGAGGGCGACGAGACGCGCCAACTTACGCTGGCGCTGGGGTTCACGCTTGTCGTTCCACCGCTCAGGAGCCGGGTCGAACCCTGGGAGTACGACAGGGAGATGTACAAGAGGCGAAACGAGATCGAGCGCCTGTTCCTGAGATTGAAAGACTACCGCCGTATCTTCTCCCGCTTTGAAAAGCTGGGCGCCCTCTTTCCGGGATTCATATTGTTCGCCCTCATCGCTGATGCGCTGAGATAGTGTTAACAGTCCCTAACCGTCAGACTGCTCAGCAAGACGTCGTAGAACAGCAGACTAACCGCGTCAAAATCGTTGAACGCCACATCTCGCAATCCCTCGGGGATGCATCCGGCCAACTGATTCTCGCTAAGGCACGGCTGTTCCAGATAGGAGAGGCAGGCCAATTCTGCTGGTATCTCTCCACTCAATTGATTCTGCGAGAGGCTTAGGGAACCTCTGAACAACTCCGTGTTCCAATCCGTTCGCCCTGAGCTTGTCGAAGGGTTCTGGCCTCCTCCCCCATAGGGGGAGGATTCAGGAGGGGGGAACCTCCGCTCTGCCAAGCGCATCGGCCACTTGTTCAGAGATTCCTTAGTTGTTCCGGGTAGGTGAGGTCGCCTGGTGCGGTGAGAATCGGTCCGGTCAATTCGTTCCCCCAAAGTAACAGCGTTGCAGGTTTGAGAGGCTGCCCAGTTCTGCCGGTATCTCTACGGTTAATCTCTCACCTACGAGGTCCAACACAATAACCCACTGTGGCGAACCGCCCGCGATGACGTCTTCCCACTGGCCGATCGTGGTACCTTGCCAACCAGTATTGCGTCACGCTCCCCGCCAGGGTGTCCCGCGCCGCCAGCAGCGTGTCGCAGCCGGCTGTCAGCCCCGGGTTTTTGCGGCATCCGGCCCCGCGCCTCCCCATATCAATAACGCCGGTCTGCGTGAGCGAATGGGGCACGGTTTAGTTGGTTCCGATTCACACGCCATTGTCGCATCAGTGGGTCCACCAGATGCCGAAACCGCTCGTTATGACGATGTCCGATCAGGTGGGCCATTTCATGTATGGCGATGTGCTCAAGGCAGCATGAACGTTTTTTCACCTGAACGCGCAGCGACGTTCGGGATGCGATGCGGCGCCTGAGCGTCGATGACCCACGCCGCCATACGAGACCTGCGTCGGGCTTACGGGAGATTCCAGCGCGATCAGGCCATCGAGTCGGTGATTGACCACGTAAGGTCCATCGACTCCGCCGGTTGAAAGGCTTTCGCCGCATCTTCTCCCGCTTTGAGAAGCTCGACGTGCTCTTCCTCGGGTTCATCTCGTTCGCACTCATTCTCGATGCGCTGCGTTAGTGTGAACAGGCCCTAAGTGGGAAACCGCGAAACTTCCGCCGACTCAAAGACTGCGCTGCCTGCTGATCCGCCTCGGAGCCAACCCCGACTCCAGTCATCCCCGACCCCGATCGGGGATCCCGGCAAAGGCCGGAACTCGCCACACCCGTCGTCCCCGGCAAAAACCGCAACCCGACCTCCCACCAACAACCGGCGTGGGGGCGTCTCTTGTGGGCGCCCGTGGGGGGGTGGTGTGCGGACGGCAACCCACATCCGCCACAACCGCGGTCCCCTCCCCCCTCCGCCCCCACAAACATCCGTGCCAAACCCTCATTTACAAACTAGAACACACGTTCTAATATCAACATAAGTCGTGTCGATGCACGACGTCCATGCCAACCAACCCCATCGGAATGCAACGGGGGACAACTCTGGCCAGCGTCGAGGTAAACCTCACCTCGTGTTAAAGCCCGTTGCAACTGAGAAAGGAAGCGTCCGCCTTTGGAAGGAGGGCGCGGGTGAAACACGGATTCCCACGCCCCCGGCTGCGCAGCCGATCGGGGAAGGGAACGACTTTGACATGCCGCCTACGTAGGCGTGGCGGCCAACCCTGGCCTTGGTGGCCCGGGGCCCGTTAAAGGTCGCACGTGAGTGTGACTCAGGGATGCGACCGGAGTTCGCCTCGGAGAACAAGCCGAAAACCGGAAGCAACGCGTCTGTTTCATTGCCCGAACGCGCCCAATTCAACCGGGGCGCGGGTGAAGAGCCGAAAATATCGTCTTCTCATGCGGCCTTACGGCCGTCTGCAACTGGCGGGTAGTTACCGCCATACCGTGCGCTTGTCACACGGTCCGGAAGAAGACAACAGAGGAAAAACTCCTTCCAAACAAACCGCCTCTCGGCTTCAGCCGGTCACGGTTACGTCCACAGAGACACTGTCAACCGAAGCAACCCCGGAACACCACCGGGGTTGCTTCAACGCGCCAAAATCCCCCCTCACCCCAAACCCCCATCGCGGACCCGCGCCACATCCGTATCACCGACCACACACCCGTCATCCCCGACCCCGATCGGGGCCTACGCGAAAACCGGAACCCATCTCCACCCGTCGTTCCGGCCTTCGCCTGAAAGACAGTGAGGGGACTTGTGAAACACCGTCTTCAAACCCGCCTTCCCCGCGGGTCTTGGACGCCGCCCCATTACCATGGCAACTGAACGGGATGCCCCGGCGTGCGTTCATTACACACCAGCCGCTGGGCGCAGGGGTTCCGCGCAGTGGGACCGGATCAGCCTGCGCTCTGCGAGCCGACTATTCGAGTACGCGCAGCGTGCCGGGTATGTACATCTTCTGGAGCTTACGGACGGTGAACACCGGGGCGACAGCGACCGAAGTGGCCAGGAAGCCCTGGACGGTCAACTCACCCGGAATTGTTCAACCAGCTCATCGGGCAAGTTGAATCCGATACCCGGTTCCGTGGGAAACTGAACGGTGCCGTTTACGACTTGAAGCCCGTGTTCCATCAACGCGCGTCGGAGGGGAGACCAATACGCCTGAGGGGGCGCGTATTCGAAGAAAGGCGTGATGGGAGAATACGCACACAGGTGGACTATGGCCGCCATCTGGATGTGCGTCGACCAGTTGCCCGGTATGACGGATACACCGCGCGGATGGGCCAGATCGACGACGCGTTTGGCCTCGGTAAGTCCGCCCACGGTGACAGGGTAGGGTTGAACGATCTTCACGCCGCCATGGTCCATCATCTGGAGAAACTCCCAGCGGGTAACTGCGTGCTCGCCCATGGCTATGGACACCGGTGAAACCTTAGCGAGAGCGGCGTAGGCGTCAATGTGATCGACCGGGAACGGTGTCTCGAAGAACAGCACGTCGTGATTGGCCAACCGGTCGCATATCCAACGCGCGGTGGGGACATCGTTGAGGCCGTAGCCAACATCGACCGCCAACATGAGTTCGGAGCCGATCAGGGCCCGTGCCCGCCGCGCGCACTCGACAACGGCGGCAGGCGTCGACATCATCGGTTCCACCTTGAACGCCCGGAACCCCAACTCAAGCAGATGCTCAATACGCCGGAGCTGGTCGGAGATCATACGTTCCCCGTCATAGCTATCGGGAACGATGGTGCAGTAGGGGACCGCCTCGCTGCGTTGTGACTCACTGTGCACCTGGTAATCATCGCGTTCAGCACCGCCCAGCAACTCGTAAACCGGTCGACCCATCGCCTTGCCGTAGATGTCCCAGAGCGCCACATCGGCCGCTCCTATACAAATGACCCCCCAGCCGCGGCGGTTGCCGTGCATCATGCTGTTGTAAAGGCGGTTCCTGAGATGCTCAGGATGGACCGGGTCTTGGCCGATAAGGATGCGCCCGAACCAGGAATCAGGTCCGTCCAGTGCGGCTTTTGCCACCCCTGGCGGAACCGAGAATATCTCGGATGTTCCGGTAATCCCATCATCCGTTTGGACGCGTAGTACCGCCAGAGGACCTATGCCCTCAGTGTGTTCGGCTTTCTCGGGCGGGGGATCGCTGAGGACGACGATTTCTGTGTTAGTTATCTTCATGGCAATTCCTTACATATTCGACGGTCATGTTATTTCGGTGGGCCTTCCTTGGCCATAACCGCTCGCCGGTCATTCCGCCGGGAAGTTTGCGATCACATCGTCACAAAAATCAACGCCGATAGTTGGCTGTGATACGGCGTTTTTGCGACCAGAGGCGTGACTTCGCGTAATGTCCAGCGAAGCTGTGACCATCAAGTATTCGCCGGTACGTACTCAAAGCACAGTGTAGACTATGAATTGGCGGCCAAGTGCTGGACAATGGTCATTTGGATCGAAATTCATAGATTGCCTGGTACGAACTAAACGCGCCTTAAGTGGGCGATGTCTAAGATTTTATTGCGTTGTGAAGCCTGCGCGAGTAGAAAGCAATGCTTTCGATGGACGTGCCATATGATCTGTACGGCCGCAGTTTGGCCGACGCAACAAACCCGGTATTCGTGATCCTCATTGCCGCTATCGCGCGATGTTTGAGTCGGGGAGTGCTACGACCAGCAGAACGCCGGGGCCCACGGGGGTGCCTCTTCTTGTTTCCACATTCCGTGTCTGCCGCCTAACCGGAACGACTCTGCGGCGATCCGGTCCAGCTCCGCAATCGTCTGATCGGGGGTCAAATCGTCGTCGAGGAAACATCGCATGACCGGGTCGGCGCCAGCTTCAAGGTAGTGGTAGCCGGGCCAGTTGGGGCGTACGTAGGCGCCGTCCAATGCGTCCGCCAATACGTTGCCAAAGCCGTCCCGTAGGTTATTGTAGGCGTCGCCCCTGAGGGCGGAGACGCGGCCGGGCTGCCCCTCGTTGTCTATGTAGATGCCGCCTTGGGTCTGCCGGTTCATAACGAAGCGTGCATAGTCCGAGGCTACTTCACGGTGCTTAGACCAGGAGTGGACAGCGAGGCCCACGCCGCCAATGTTGGACGTGCGCGCGCCGGTCTCGGGCATGACGGGCATGTCGGCCGGAGTTATCTCGCGTGGACCGCCGCCGCCGAAGTAGTTGCTATAGGCGAATGTGGCAACCGTGAGCGCCACGCGGTCGTCGTTGCGCATGAACCCGAAGCCAAGACCGTGGTCCGTTTGCACGTTTCGGGGGATGCTGAGTCTGTGGACCTCTTTGACGATCCAGAGCCCGCGCCGGGCCATTTCTCGATCAAGCGCTGCGCCTTCCTCTTCGTACGGCGCCTGCCCAAGCGCAGCAACGATACCTTCCAGTAGCAAGTAAGCGCCCAGGCCGTTCCCGAACTGATTGCAGAACCCGTATCGCTCCGGCGGCTTGTGGAACGCTTGCGCGATCTCCAGGAAGGAATCCCAGTCGCCTGGAATTGCCGACGCATCGTCCCCCAATAGGTCGGGCCGGTAAGCGGTGATGATCGTGGCGGAGTCGATTGGGAATCCCCACAGTCGGCCGTCGACCAGATAGCTTCGATACGACGCCGGATCTGCGTCCGCAGCCAGTTCGGCCGCGTCCTCGGAACTCAGCAGCTCGTCGATGGGTACTGCCCACTCGTTAGCCGCGTAGTCGCCTGTGTTCGGATAGTCGAAACACACCAGGTCGGTCTCGTGGATGCCCGATCCTGCCTCACGGCGGGAAGAGTGGTAGCAGTCGTGGAAGCTCATCACCTGCCAGTCGACGTACACGCCGGGGTGAATTGCATGGTACGCGTTTGCGGTGGCAATCAAAGGGTCGTAGCCCCGCCGATGTGACCAGACGAGCCCCTTCAGTCGTATCATGAATCCCTCCGGGGCGCGGTCCTGTAGAATTGGCGGCATCAAGCGGCGGCGTGCCCTGGCTCGGGCGTCGCCCGGTTGCGCCATGGCTGTGCCGATGAGCTAGTCGCACAGGTTGTGAAGGGCGGTGACCCGGCTTGACCCGCCGCGCGCGACGCAATGGTCGCCACTGTGCGGAGTGGGGAGCGCACATGAGGCTGATCACAATATATTCACTCGTAGTCGCCGTCTTAACTGCTGTAGTGATTGTTGCGGCAGGCTGCGGCCCCGGGCAAGGCAGGCGACTCGATTACAGTGGCAACGAGTTTTTCTACACATCGGCGCTCCTCGACGATGAGGCGAAGGAGATCGGCGACTTCATATTTGAGCGCAGGGGCAGCGACCTTTTGGGTAGCGTCAGCTTGCAGGCGGACAAGAACGGGGTTCGGGTCCAAACCGGTTCCGGTGCCCGGCAGTGGCACTTCACTTACATATTCCGGTTCGTTCTGGATGACGCGCAGAGGGGAGGTTCTGAAAATGCCGGCAGACTAGAGCGGTTGACGAGGGGTCTATTCGAGAACGTCCTCGGGGAAGAGACTCGCGAAATCAAGCGCATCACCGAAATGTACGTCTGCCAGAAGAAGTTTGCCGAGTGCGTTCTGGTCGTTAGCAGCACGGAATAGGCCCTGGCGTCGGCCAATGAAAGCCCGGAGCATCACTTGGGCTCATTGGGTTTACGGTTCGCCTGGCAAATCGCCGCTTTGGCGTTCGTCGGCCCACCACCCCATAGTTTCGTGAAAGCCTCTCTCGCGGTCCATGAGTTCGTCGAGTGGAATGTGACAACGTATACGGCTATCGTCGCTCACCTGGCGCCAGGGCGGCTCGACGTCGTCACAGATCGCTCCCACTTTCCAGGGGCAGCTCGACGCGAAGGCACACGCCGACTCCGTAGTAGCATCGATCACCAGGTCCGATGTGGCGCCCTCGACCGTCAGTACCTGCTTGGCCGGATCGACGTCGGGAATGGCCGTAAGCAGCACGTGGGTATAAGGATGCGTGGGAGGGGTGTACACGTCGTCGGTGCTGCCGATCTCCATCATCTCGCCGCTAAATAGCACCAGCACGCGATGCGCCAATGAACGCACAACTGCCAGATCGTGAGAGATGAACAGATAGGCTATGCCTCGTTCTGTCTGCAGCCCGCGCAGTAGCTCCAGCACCTCCCCCTGAACCGACACGTCTAGCGCGGAGACGATTTCGTCACAGAGCAGGATATCGGGCTCCGCTGCCAACGCCCGCGCTATGGCGACCCGCTGACGTTCACCTCCGCTCATCTGGCTAGGAAACCGGTTCAGGTACGTGTGGTCAAGCTTCACGTCCAGCAACAGGTCTGCCACGCGTTGACGCATTTGGCGCTTTGGGGTGCCGTAGAACACCGTCAGCGGGCGCCCGACAATGTCCACCACGCGCTGTCTGGGGTTTAGCGAGGCGTCAGGGTTCTGCATGACGAGCTGCATCCTGCGTAGCGTGTCGCGGGAGCGCGATTTCACGGAAGGCGGCACGGCCTCCCCATCGAGGGTGATCTGCCCATCGAACGGGGGTTGAAGACCGATCAGCGCCTTGGCGATCGTGGATTTCCCACTGCCCGATTCACCTACCAGGCCGAGTGTCTCGCCCGGTTGTATCTCGAAACTGACTTGCCTGAGCACCGGTATGGGACTGCCTCTATTTACCAGGTACTTACCCCGCCGGTACTGGTAGGCAACAAAGAGTTCGTTCACTCCAAGCTTGCTCTCGTCGCCATCTTGGATGGCGACGCTGGTCGGAACCCGTTGCGCCGTCGCGGCGCTGTCCGGCCTAACCGCCAACTCCGGGTCGGACCAGCGCCAACAGGCCACGGCGTGGTCTGTCGCGGCCGGTTCAAGCGCCTGGGATTGCTCGACACATCGGTCGCGGGCAAAATCGCAGCGCGGCGCAAATGGACAGCCGCCTTCAGGCAGTTCCTCCCTGTAGAGCATCCCCCGCAAAGGAGGGAAGCGCGCCGGGCCGGCCTCTCTGAGGCGCGGCACGGATGCCATCAGGCCGCGGGTGTATGGATGCTTCGGATCCTCGAACAGCGGACGGGTGGGCGCAATTTCAACAATCTTCCCCGCATACATCACTCCGACTCTATCGCAGATATTTGAGATTACGGCCAGGTTATGGGTCACGTACACCAGGGACAGATTAAGCTGTGACCGTAGGTCCGTGAGAAGCTCAAGGATTCTTCCCTGCGTCGTGACGTCCAGGCCTGTAGTCGGTTCGTCGAGGAGCAGCAGATCCGGACTCGCCGCCAGCGCCATGGCGATCACAACCCGCTGCTGCTGACCCCCGCTCAACTGGTGCGGAAACTTGTTGGCGCTGACTTCGGGGTCCGGAATGCGCACCCTGTCCAGAAGCTCCAGCATCCGCTCGTACGCTTCCTCTTTGGTAGAGACAACGCGGTGGGCAAGAAGCGGTTCCAGCACTTGTTTGCCGACGCGCATCGTAGGCGTGAGCGATGTGGCCGGATCCTGTGGCACGAATGAGATACGGCGACCCCGGATGCCTTTTCTCAGTTCTTTGTCAGTAGCCCTGATCAGGTCTATTCCGTCGAATATGACCCGCCCGTTGGTGATGCGACTCGCCGGGTGGGCATAGCCGATCAACGAGCGAAGTACCGTGCTCTTGCCGCAGCCGGACTCACCGACCAGCCCGAAGGACTCGCCTCTGCCTACCGAGAAGGAGACACGGTCGATGACGTTATTCCAATGGCGGTCCTGGTAGTAGTCGATCGACAGTTCGTCGACGTCTACGAGGCCTTCCCCTGCGGCTTCGCCTGAAAGACCTACTGGCCGCCGGACAGGATCGGTGATGGTGGCCATCACGCCCCCCTGGCCAGCAGGTCTTTGCTGCGGCCAAGGACCCTGGCGAGCCCGTCAACGAACATGTTCAGGCCGACGACCATTCCGACCAACACGAACGCCGGACCCATCACCGTGGAGGGCGAGCCGAGCATGGCGGGCGCGTTTTGAGTGATCATCTGGCCCCACTCGGCAGTAGGAGGGCGGATGCCGATTCCCAAAAAGCCGAGCGAGCCGACGATCAATGGGGCGGCTGCCAGATGGACGCCGAACGAGACGAAGAGGGTGCCGGTGGCGTTTGGCAGCAGTTCCCGTATCGTGATCGCCAACGTTGACTCACCGCGAGTTCGTGCGATTCCGATGAAGTCACGAGTGGATAACTCCAAAGCTGCGGCGCGCATCAACCTGGCCGCCGCGGGCGCGTAGACGAAACCGATAATCAGGACCACATACCAGGTGTTCCCGGCGTTTGTCAGCCCGATGATGGAGATGAGCATGATGGCAAATAGAAGTGTAGGGATGCCGTGAATGGCCTCCGCGATACGCATCATCACTTCGTCATAGATGCCCCCGACAAGTGCCGCCGAGAGCCCGATCAGAATGCCCGCGAGGAATCCGAGCCCGGTTCCGAGTACGGCGATCGTCAACTCGAGTCTCGTCGCGAACATCGCCCGGCTGAACACGTCCCGGCCGACGCTGTCGGTTCCGAACCAATGCTGACCGCTCATGGTGTCGAACGGGGTGCTGACGCCTACAGCGGTGTGCGAGTAAGGGATCCACCACGGCGCTGTCAGGGCAACGGCAATGTAGGCAAAAGTGATGAACCCGCCGATCACCATGGTGGGCGGAAGTTCTCTCAGGTACTGGAGAATCAGACGCGGACTTCTCAGAACGTTCGCGTAGGCCAACGCCGATTCATGCAGCCGGTCAAGCGCGGAAGCTTGTTCGATTTCGTTTATGGCCATCTTGAGGTCGGGTAACTAGCTATGCCGAAGGTCGGAAAGGGGTTGTCATATAGATCGCAGTTCATACGTCTCGCTCGACAAGATCGCCGCACTCACTACGCGGGGACAGAGTTGTGACGTCATCACTCATTGCCTGGCGGGTCACGTTATGCAGTCCTCAGCCTGGGCACGAGCATGATGCCCATGATGTCGGCGATCAAGTTGCCAACGGCGTATGCGAAGGCGCTCAGCATCACACCTAGCTCGATAAGGCGTGTATCTCGCGTTTCCACCGCTTGAAACAACAGCTGACCTACACCCGGGAAAGCAAACACGATCTCAACGATCAAGGCGCCGCCGATCAACAGCGGAAGACTAAGCGCGAAGACGTTCAATGTTGGCACGATGGCATTCGGCAATGCGTGGGAGAAGACCACTCTATGGAGAGGCAGACCCTTGAAATGCGCCATCTGCACGTAGTCAGACTCAAGTACTTCGATGAGGTTGTCTCGCAATAGCCTGGTCTTGAAGATCGTGATAGCGAGAACTAATGTTGTCACAGGCAAAACGAAAATCTTGAAGTAGTCGAGCGGTGTTTCAGATCGTTCCAGGAACTGGATCGCCGGGAGCACAGGTAAAAATAAAACGAACAGGATCAACAGCCCCGGTCCGATTACAAACGTGGGTATTCCCAAGTTTACAAGTGTGTACGTAGAAATGACGTGATCAGGCCATTTGTAACGCCATGTCGCGGCAATCACAGCAGATATTATAGTCACGGGAATGGATATCGCGAATGCCAAACTTCCCAAGTAGAAGCTGTTTCTCAGCTTTGGCAATAACAGTTCCGAGATCGGATATTGTTCAAACGTCATCGATTGGCCAAGATCACCCCGCAAAAGGTCGCTCAGCCAATCAAAATAACGAATCCACATGGGACGGTCCAGCCCGAACTTACGTTGCCAGACGGCCAGGAGTTCGGGCGTGGCGTCAATTCCAAGAAGGGACGAAGCGGCGTCGCCTCCGCCGATCTCGTTACCGAAAAACACGATCACGGAAATGATCAACAAGACGATCGCCGAGGTGACGATTCGGACGCCTATTAGTCGTGTAATTCTCATCGCCGAAAAGACTGAACCCTAGTCGCGTGAATCCGGATTGGCGGCACGGCATCCGGGGGGCGCCGGCGTCGTGCTTGGGACCGGCGCGTTGCCTGGTTGTTTCGCGAACGTATGCGGGTCATGGCTGCCGCAAGTGGCGCAGGATGTCATTCAATCACCGCAGCTTTCGGATGCAGTATGTCCGCGAATAGCAGGGCGCTCACCCGCCTTTCGGTGCGTGAGCGCCCTTCTTCGGCCTGCAAGCGTTGGATTTTGGCCCCGGGTGTCACCGGCTCTACGCCGGACCTCCTAACGAGTCTGGCACTCGATCGTTGTGAAGTCCCTTTGATAAAACGGTATGGGAGGCGAGTAGCCGGAGCAGTTGCTTCGGATGGCGTCGACCGGCCTGGTGAAGAGGAGGTTTATCAGCCCCCCTTCCGCATTCAGCAGTTCTTGCGCTTGCTTGTAAAGCCCGGCGCGAGCGACTCCGTCGACCGTGCCTTCAGCCTGCTTCAGGAGAGCGTCGTAGTCGTCACGGTACCAGTGCGTCTCAGGCCATCTCGAATCCGAGCTGTAGGCGATGGCGAGGGCCTGGCTTGGCGGCCTGATGCCCCAGGCTGAGATACCAAAGGGATTCTTGAGCCACGAAGTGTCCCAGTATCTGGACTTGGGGACGGTTACGAGCTCTATGTCTACTCCCGCTTCGTACGCCATCTCCTGGAATGCCTGGACCATCTCCAACGCCCCGGCGTGAATATCCGCTACGTGCAGTTGAAGTTTTAGAGGATTGTCTTCGTCGTATCCGGCCTCTGCGAGCAGGTTCTTTGCCTCGTCGATGTTCTGCGCAGTGTGGGTACCGGAGAATGATATCGGCCAGAACGGCGGGATGGGGGTGTCGTTGCCCGGGAAAGCCAGTCCGTTGAGAACGGTGTTGGCGATGAACTCTCGGTCGGCCACCATCTTCAACGCCCTGCGAACATTGATGTCGTCAAAGGGCGGCGTGTCGATCTCCATGTACAGGACGAGTGAGATTGCCGGATTGTCTGCAATCAGGAGATCTACGCCGTCCGCGTTCTGCAGGGCGTTAACCTGCGCGACCTTGACCGCGCCTCCGACTGCGGTGAGCAGATCGGCCTGTCCAGTCTGAATGGCGGCGGCGCGGGCTGTATCGTCAGGGATTCCAAAGTACTCGATCGTTTCGGTCCTTGGCTCATCGGGCTCCCAATAGTCTTCGAACTTGTTCAGCGCCCAGATCTGCGAGGTGTGATCAAAATCTTCCATCACGTATGGCCCGGTGCCATTGGACTTGACCTGGAGGGTTGCGAAAGTCGAGTCTTCAGGGATGACCGACATCTCCTTGCTATGTAGCAGCAGAGGGATCTCAGCTTGCGCGGAAAGCGGCGTGATTTTGACTGTGTAATCGTCGACCTTGGTCATGGATGCCTCGTCCATGAACCTGGTGAACTGGCTCGACCCCGGTGCGCCGTTTTCTGGGTCGAGCATGTACGCGTAGCTGTACACGGCGTCGTCCGCATTGAAGTCGGACCCATCGTGGAACGTTACGCCCTTCCTCAGTTTCAACTCCCATTCCGTCCCATCGCTGTTGGCGCTCCAACTCTCCGCGAGCTGGGGGATCGGGTCGTAGCTGCCGGTCAAGTTAATGAGCCGGTTGTACATCAACGTACCCGAGGCAGAAACACTGTGAAAGGGGTGGATCGAACTCTCAGGTCCTCCCTGACCCAATTGGCCGTCGGTTGCCACCCGGACTATCGGGGCGCGGCTGGGCGGTGGGAGAGCCGTCGGCGCCGCAGTGGGCACCACGGTCGCAATGACGATCTTTTCAACGATCTTCGGGACCTCTACCTCTACTGTTTTCACCACCTCTACCTGGACCGATTTCTCGACGATCACCGTCTCGACGACGATCGTCTCGCTACCGCACGCAATCACCGCCAGCGCCAGTGCGGCTGCCATCATCCCTGCCACGATTGTGGAAGATCTTCGGATCATCATTTCAGCCTCAATTGCCTTCTCGGCGCGGTCGCCGCACCCCATGCGTTTCACCATATATACGTTTACTTCCCGAAGCCGAGAATGCGCTTATCGTATGTCTTAACCCCAGAATTGTCTAGACACGACAGAATACTCGCATGAGTGACGAATGTCACAATCAACTCAAAACGAGACTGCAACCTGGAGTGGCGGGCGCAGCCACACGAGACTGCCCGAAATTCGTCCACGGGTCGCCTTTTGGCGTCGTCAATCGAGGTTGCACTGGGGCCCGTCATCGACGGCCCACCGCTATTAAAGAAAGGGATCGTTTGCTTGATCCATGCGATCGTCGGGAAACGCCGCAAGCTGCCTAACTGCCGGTTCGCCGTCATTTACGCAGGCTTACAAATTCGCCAATCGGAGGGTTTTTCTGCATGCGTCACCACAAGGTCCACGAGACCTCTGCGACGTAGATGTTGCCCCGCGAGACGGCTGCTATGCCGTGGGGGGCGATGAACTGGTAGGGGCCATCGCCGGCCAGAGGCGATCCGAAGTGGTTTACGAGTTCGCCGTCAGCCGACAGCACCGTCACTCGGTTGCCCAGATTGGGCACAAAATTCTGAACCGTCGGCGGCCCCATTTCGCCGTCGTAAAGGTTCGTATCGTCTCCCTTGCCTTGCGTTATGCAAGCAGGGTGGTGGAGGTGCGACTGGTCGACGAATTCGCCGTCCGTCGTGAACACCTGTACCCGGAAGTTTTCGCGGTCGCAGACGGCCACTTTGTCTGTTCCCATCATGCAAATGTTGTGTGGAATACTAAATTGTCCGGGGTCGGTGCCGGACTCCCCCCACGACTTCATGCGCTTGCCGTTTGGGTCGAAATTGTGCACCCGTGAGTTGGCGTAACCGTCCGAAACGAACAACTCGCCGGTTGCCGGCTTGACGGCGACATCAGTCGGCCGATTGAAAATTCCGCCGGTTTTCCCGGTGCTTTCGCCGTCTTCGGGTTCGACCCGAAAACCGTGGAGCAATGGGCGATAACCCGAGACTCTATCAACCTCTTATTGCAACTGTGGGACGCACCCAAGCCCGGGTTTTATGAGAACAGATATTTGAAGTTCAACGTCCCCGAACCCGTGGCAGAGATCGGTCTGCGGTTCCACCTCAAGCCCTGCCAGAAGCCTCACCCGCCCATCGGCGTGGACGGCGTGACCGGAGAAGTCGGAGACGGTGGTGATCACCGGCGAAAAGGGCTGGATCCCCATGGGCATAAACCTGGGCAACCTCTGAACAACTCCGGGTTCCAATCCGTTCGCCCTGAGCTTGTCGAAGGGTTCTGGCCTCCTCCCCCACGGTGGGAGGAGGCCAGGAGGGGGGAACCTCCGCTCTGCCAAGCGCATCAGCGGCTTGTTCAGAGGTTCCCTGGTGCCCACTAGCGTTGTCAAGTCCCACTGGGAGGCGGTGGAAGAGGGCGCTCGCAGGTCGGGACGCGTTCCCGATCGTTCCAAATGGCGCGTGGCGCGTGAGATCTATGTCGCCGACACCACAGAGCAGGCCCGCAAGGATGCCCTGGATGGCGCAATGAGACGGGACTATGAGCAGTTCATATTGCGAAGCTTGTCAAGGATTCACATGCTCGGCATGATGAAGGTGAACCCGGAGATGCCCGACGCTGGGGTGACGCCCGAATACTTGCTCGACGAAATCTGGATCGTCGGGAGCCCTGGCGATGTCACAGACACAATCCGCCAGTTGCACGGCGACGGCGGCGGATTCGGCGTGCAACTGGCGGTTGGTCACGAGTGCGAGCCCAAAGATAGTTGGGTTAACTCCATGACCCTGCTGGCGGAAGAGGTCATGTCCGGACTGGCGGACCTGAGTTAGTCGCGGCTACCATGTAGGCCGTTGATTTAAGGACGGATTGCCCCAGTCGCTGTCAGTACAAATGAGCCGCTGACAGAGCGGAAAAGCCCGTGTCGCACCGTAACGACAAGCTGAGTTCACTTGATTACTTGATCTCGCGGGGCTCGAGTCGGTCCCGCTTCAAGGCGTGGACGCCCGCAAGTCACGCGTTTCCGGGCACGAACGGCTTCACCGCCCTTGAGCCGATCGACCATCATTCAGTTGACTTTTTCCCGGGTGCGCTCGCGAGCGGCGCTCTGCGAACTCCGGCGGCCCGTAAGTAGGAGGCGCGACGGTGAAGGTAACTCGCCTGTACACGGGGGAAGACGGCAGATCGCATTTCGAAGAGATCGAATACGAGTTGCACGCCTCGGCTGTCGGCCGACTATCAGAGAAGATCGTGGCCACGGGAATGATACTTCGCGAGACTGCGGCTGACTACAACCTCGACTTCCATCCTGCGCCGCGCCGCCAGTTCATCATCAATCTGGATGCCTCGGTGGAGATTGAGGTCGGCGACGGTACGCGCAAGGTGATCGGTCCCGGCGAGATATTTCTGGCAGAGGACACGACGGGCCAGGGTCACATCAGCAGAGCGGTCGACGGCAAGGTGCGGCACAGCGTTTTCATCACGCTTGATTGATAACGCCGGGACCGGAGATTCAGTGTGAATGAACGCCTGGGGCGACTGAAGGGCAAAGTCGCCATTGTCACCGGCGCGGGCTCAAGCGGGCCCGGGATCGGTAACGGGAAGGCGGCTTCGGTGCTTTTCGCACGGGAAGGCGCGAAGGTCCTGCTTGTAGATATCGACGCCGATCACGCGCATGAGACGCTCGAAATGATCACTGCGGAGGGCGGGGAGGCCAGTGTAATTCAGGCGGACGTCACCAACGAAGAGCATTGCCGCGCCATCGTCGACTCGGCGGTCGAGCGGTACGGAGGACTCGACATCCTCGACAACAACGTGGGTGTGATCCTGGGCGAGAGGTTCGCCGATATCGCCCCAACCGAGTGGGACCGGCTGATGACCACGAACCTGAAGAGCATGATGCTCACATGCCGGTTCGCCATCCCGAGTATGATCGATTCAGGTGGCGGTTCGATCATCAACATCTCATCGGTAGCCGGCATGCGAGCGTGGGCTGACGCCGCGTATTCAACTTCGAAGGCGGGCATCATAGGTCTTACCCGGGCGCTGGCCGCAGAATATGGCCGAGAAGGGATCCGAGTTAATGCGATCGCTCCGGGCGCGTTATACACGCCGATGGTGGCCGATGGACTCAGCGAGAAAGCGCGAGAGATCCGGAGAGACTCGTCCCTCCTCGGCACCGAGGGGACCGCCTGGGACGTGGCGTGGGCAGCTGTCTACCTCGCGAGCGACGAGGCCCGGTGGGTAACGGGCGTGTTGCTGCCCGTAGATGCGGGCGCTACCATCACCTCACGCTACGTCTACCCCAACTGGTAGGCCGCCAGTCGATCGGATCGCCTGCGTCCGGCCCAAAATAAACGACGCGGGGCTGCCGCAAGTTGCGCCGGCGGGCAAATCCAGTGACAGACGACCCGGCGGCGACGTCGCGAATGCTCGGTCAACCGCTGCACGGAATCCGGAGCCAACATTGGTAACTTCAGCGACCCAGACAACTGTCTACGAGCCGGTCCCGGGGTGGCCTGCCATCCCGCACCCGATAAGCTTCAAGGAGGCCACTTCAGTGGCCGTCGATCGGAAGGATCGCGTCTACGTCTTCAACCGCGGCGACAACCCGATGATGATTTTCGATCGAGACGGCGCGTTCCTGAATACATGGGGCGCCGGCCAGTTCCAGCGCGCTCACGGTGTGTATGTGGCCCCCGACGGCAACCTCTTCCTGGTGGACGATCTTGACCATTCGGTAAAGAAGACGACAACCTCCGGCGACGTGTTGATGACGCTCGGCAATCCCGGCCAGCCGGCGGAGTGGCAGAAGGGCGGTATCTTCAACCGTCCAACCGATGCCTGTATATCTCCCATGAGCGGAGACCTCTTTGTAACCGACGGATACGGGAACTCGCGTGTCCACCGTTTCCGGCCGGACGGCAGTCACTTGCTCTCATGGGGCGAGCCGGGCAGCGAACCTGGCCAGTTCAGCCTCCCCCACCACTTGACCATTTTAAGAGACGGGCGCGTGGTCGTCTGCGACAGGGAGAACTTCCGGCTACAGGTGTTCGATGAAGACGGCACATTCATCCGGCAGGTCCACATGCACCGGCCGATGTCGATCACATCCGGCCACGGCGCCGACGAGAATATCTACGTGGGTGAAGGAGGCCCGCCTCCCGTCCAGGAAGGAGTGCCGCGGCTTGGCCAGCGAGTGGTGGTCCTCGACCCAGACTTCAACGAGGTGCTCAGCTTCGGCAATGAGATTCCTGGAGAGGGGCTCGATCAGTTTCTCGCACCCCACGGAATCGCAGTCGACTCACACGGTGATGTTTACGTTGCCGAAGTCTCCTACACCGCGTACGGCTCGAAGCTGGCGCCGCCGCGTGAGGTCGTAAGCCTTCGCAAGTGGCGGCGCGTCTCGGGCTGACCCGGCAACGAGCGCGGGGTCGATCCCGTTGAATTCGAACGCAGTGCACCGTCGATAGACGATCAATCTACCTGGACGGGCCGAATCGCGACTTTCGTCATCGTCAACCCGAACCCGGCCCGGACAGGTCTATAGCGCGCGCTAAGGAGATTGAACTGCGTCGACGGTTGAATTTGCCAGCTACACTACGCGCTACCTTGTTGCTGAGCCCCGCCTGACAGCGGAGCGCGTGTCGAAACTGGAGGTACGCCAGATGCCCGAAATGCCTGTTTTTCGCCGTCACAAAATATACGAGGGTTCTCCCGCCGAACGCATGCACTGCATGGTTGGCGATCTGGACAACGACGGTGTTCCCGAAATCGTAATCTCGACCCGCCATCCGGACGAAGTCCACTGGTTCGGCAGAACAAGCAGCGGCGCCTGGGAACCACACCTGATCGATGACACATTCCCAAGCATCAGCGTCGGCGGTGTGCTCGTCGACGTCACCGGCAATGGCCAGCTCGACCTGATCGCCAGCACTAGCGATAGAGGCAGCTGTGTTTTTTGGTGGGAGTGTCCGGACGATCCCACTCAAAGGTGGAAACGCCGCGAGGTGAGTCCCCTCCCCGCACCCCGCACCCACGACATGATGGTGGCGGACATCGACGGTGACGGGAGGCAGGAGTTGTATGTCTGGAACCAGGACGCTGAGACGCTCTTCACAGTCCCGCTGCCTGACGATCCTTATGTAACCCCTTGGCCCGGCTTTCGGCCGATCGTGACCGAAGTGAACGAGCAGTCGTTAGCGGCGGCCGACGTCGACGGCGATGGCAAGCTGGAGCTCATTGCCGGGCGTTCCTGGTATCGCATGTTGGCAAGCGGCGAGTGGGAACGGCACGTCTACACCGAGGACTTTGACGGAGAGCGGGTGGTTGCGGCCGATTTCGATGGCGACGGCCGGCCGGAGATAGCCATTTGTGAGGTGTCCGCCGACTTTGGTCAGACGTACGGTCGCCTCGCGCTGTTAAGACCGGGCGCCGACCCAGAAGACCTTTGGGAGGCCGAAGTGTTGCGGGAACGGCTTGTTGACGCGCACTCGCTGCAGGTGGCCGACTTTGATGGTGACGGGCGCCCCGATATATACGTAGGAGAGATGGGCCGGGCGGATTGGACCGTTCCGCACCCGCCTCAGCACCTGCTCTTTCTGAACCGCGGGGATCACATGGAGGAATACGTCATCGACACCGGCGTCGGAACACATGAGGGGCAGATTATCGAACTGGACGGGCGCGTCGGAATCGTTGGCAAACCTTACCGGGCGCTCGGAGACACCTCTCCGCGACCCGCGGAGGTTGACGCCCTCTACATTTATTTGCCGGATTAAGGCATCCGCGGGTCCGGGGCGCTCAAGTGGCTCCGGGTCGGACGCGGACGTGGCGCCATCCTCCCCGCGTATTAGCGGGCGGGGAGTGAAATGGGCGCTGGGTCCGCTCACCGCAGAGAAAAGGATTCTAACTTCCGTAAGCGCGCCGGGGCGCGGCGCAGCAGCCGACCACGGGGACGTTACTCCACGCGATGAAGAGCCTGTGCCGGTACTTTCAGCGGGAGTTGCGGCCCGGAGTACACGCTTCGCATCCGAAAGGCGGCCACAGTAGACTCTACCCAAGGGATCGGGCGGTGATTCGGAATCTGTCGTCTGCGAAGTCCTTAGCGTGTGGGAATCGAAAGATGAAAACCCTGACATGATCACACTCGTTGTTTGCGCGAACTTTCGCAATCTGATAGCTTGGCGCAATCAAGAGTCCCCGGGCAAAGACTTGCGGGGCGCATAACCGACTCCAGAGGTATCAGTCATGGTTTCAGTTACTGAACGATACGGAGTCGACACGCGGAAACTTGGAGGGCGGTATGGGGTAGACCAGAACGCCCGAATCCTTACCCAATTCCGCGATGCGGAGTTTCACTCCATGCTGGCCTTGATGGCATGGATGCCGAGAGTAGCCGAGTGGGAAGTCAAGAAAGAAATGGGGCGTCATATCTATGATGACGCCCAGCACGCCGACCAACTGAGAAACAGGCTTCGTGAATTGAGGCGGCCGCCCAGGAGGCAGTTGAGGTCGGCAAAAGAGTTCAGGACGTTCCTTTGGATGCTGGAGCAGGCGCCTGACTCGCCTTCGTTTCTCGCCGGTATCTACCGGGTCCTTAAACCGAAGCTCATCAGCGGCTATCACCACCACATCCAGGCTACGGATCCCGTGGCCGACGCGCCCACCATCAAGGTGCTTGAACGGCTGATACCTGAGCACGAAAAGCACATCCGCTACATGGATGGAGTTATTCAGGCTATGACCACGGAACCTGAAGCCTCCCGGAAGGTGTCTTCATGGATCGAGAAGCTGGAAGAGCTTTTCTCGAGATCCGGGGGAGCGATGATGGTTCCCGAAGTGGAGGTCACAGAGAACGATCAAGAGATTTCAACCCTCGCGGCCGAAGCGCCATATTTTACGCCGGTCACCGTAGCGGCAAGGGATCCAAATCGATTCAGGCGATGCGAAGCTGGAGAGTCGGTGGAATATGTGAAATCCCTTAGCGCCCGCGAGAAGTTGATGTGGCAGTGGCACGCCGGCGCCGACAACGAGCTCATGGCCGGTGAACTTGGCGCATCCAGTTCAAGGGAGAACCTGGACTTCCCATGGGAGTTCTTCATGGACATGTCGAGGCTGGTCTGGGACGAGGTAAGGCACACCGAAATCATAGAGAAACGCCTCGAGGCCATGGGCGGGCACATGGGCATGTACCCTCTTACGCCTGGTTCGTATGCCTACAGGTTTTCTCTCAATTACCCACTCAGGGCTACTGACCTTCACCTGTGGGGCGAGGCGCGGGGACAACTCTCGCTGTTGGCGCGTCGAGATACTTTCGGCGTATTCGGAGACGGACTCAGCTCCAGGATGTTCGACTACATCCATGCCGATGAAGACCAGCACGTGTACTTTGGTCGCAAGTGGGTCACCGAGTATCTGATGAAAAACGAGCCCGGCAAGGCGAAGCGCATTCTGGAAGAGATACAGAATCTTAGGTTGATAAACGGCGAAGTGACCGCGGTTCCTCTCATACAAAAACCTCGACCCGGAGGGGGCAAAGGCGGGTCGCGACATATAGACCCCGTTTCCTCAGTGGATGACATCGCCGAGTTACTGAAGGAGATGTTCCCAGAGAAGGCCGGAGAATTCGACAAAGTGAGCCATACGCTGGAGGACGGTCTTAGTCGCCCGGTTGACTGATCAATTTGGGGACTGTTCCGCCACGTTCAGACTCTTTCCAGAGGGTTTAACGGCAAATTATTTTGCGCGTTGAACAAATGGGAATTTCCGGAAGCGCTTTGTTAATGGGCCGGTAGGGTACTTGTTCAGAGGTAGACGACAAGAATTCAAGTTGACTCGAAGGGGTTGGCAAAAATCAAGGAGGTCTTAAATTTGCCCGCCGCACCCAAAGGGCTCGCTGAAAAAATGACAGAGTTCGGTACCAGGCAGCCCATGCCCGGGGATCCCGACTACGACTCCTTTTGGTACGAGTGGATGTCACGTTGGCGCCAGGAAAGAGTTGAAGTGGCCAGGAGGGCACAGGCCGAGGGTAGCGACGTACAGCTCCGAGTTAAAGCGCAATGGGATGCGTGCGAGGCGTGCAAAGGAAGGAACGGCGAAGTGGTGGATCCGGAAACCGCTCCTGAGCCCCCGGTGAACGAATGCACGAACAAGAGAGCCTGCCTGTGCACATTTACGATCGGTCTCGAGATCGGCGTTTGAAGGATGGGCGCAGCCGCTACCGGACCGTCAACGGCCAGGCTGGTATTTGCCCGCAGAGCGAATGAGCCAAGTACTTAACGAGATCGTGGCAGCCACGGATCCCAGGTGGCAACAGAAGGAATGGGTAAACGGGTATCTCCCGTCCGGCGTTCCGTTCAGGTGGCGGCCGCTGGAATGCCAGGAAGATGGATGCGACGAGGTCGCAGTAGCGTGCGCGGTGGAAGGAGAAGAAGGGGACTGGAACCATATTTTCTCGCCGGAGAGCGATTACCTCGCCGACATTCGGCAAGACTCGCTGTATTGCGAGGCCCACGTGGGCGACGTGATGTGATGGACGTTAATGAACCTAAGCGGACCGAAGCTCCAACGGAATAGCAACAGATCGTGACGAAAGTCAATTTTTCATTACATAAGCCGCCAACTCAACGCGGCACAACCGGATTGGGTGATTCACATAGATCCCCAAGGGAGGCCATTATGAAGTGGTTCAAATTGCTCGCCTTAGTCTTGATATTGGGAGGCGTCGTCGCGACCCTGGGTGTGGCCTGTGGCGGTGGGACTGAAATAGTCACCAAGGTCGAGACGGTCGTCGTCGAGAAGCCGGTCGCCCAGGTGGAAAAGGTCATTGAGACGGTCATCGTCGAGAAGCCGGTCACCCGCGTAGAAAAGGTCATTGAGACGGTCGTTGTCGAACGGACGATCGAAGGCGAGAAAGTGCAGGTCATCGAGACCGTCGTCGTCGAGAAACCGGTCACTCGCATAGAAAGAGTCGTCCAGACGGTAGTCGTTGAGAAGGCGGTTACTCAGGTAGAGACGGTCGTCGAGACGGTTGTCGTTGAGAAACAAGTCACCCAGGTAGAAAAGGTCGTCGAGACGGTCATCGTCGAGCAGGCGGGGCCCTCGGTACGTCTGGACTGCAGCGACGCTGACCCGTGCTGGCCGGAGGTGATATCGGACTTCGTTCCGGCGCAGTTCAACGAGGCGCCTATGCTGGCCACAAGGGTCGCAGCCGGCGAGCTGCCGCCGCTCGAAGAGCGCCTTCCGGATCGGCCTATGGTGCTCAAGCCGAGCGATGGGGTAGGAGTCTACGGCGGCACGTTGCGCAAAGGGTTCCCGGGCCCCAACGACTTCTGGCAGATCGGTCGCCTGATGTCAGACTCCCCTCTCACCTGGGACGCAGCGCAGACGAAGGTCGAGCCGCATCATCTCGAGAGGTGGGAACACAGCGACGATCTGACCGAATACACCCTGTACCTTCGCAAGGGAATCAAGTGGTCGGACGGGGAACTCCTCACCGTCGAAGACTACATGTTCGCCTATGAGGACATTTTCCTGAACCCGGACCTGGGCGCCGGCTATGGGACGCAGACGCTGCTCGTCGGTGGTGAGATCGGCGTGCATGAAAAGATCGATGACTACACGCTTAAGATCACGTTCGCGGAGCCGTATGGCATCTTCCTGGAGAGGTACGCGAGTATCGGAGCCGGCCTACTTGGATACGGAAGTACCGGACCTTCTGCCTATGCGCCCAGGCACTACATGGAGCAGTTCCACCCGAACTACATCGGGGAGGACAAAGCCAATGAACAGGCCAAGGCCGCGGGGTTCGAAAACTGGGTCACGTACTTCAAGAACCGGATCTGGGCGTGGACGAACCCCGAAGTGCCAACCCTCACGCCGTGGGTGGTCAAGACACCAAACACCTCGACCACCATCATCATGGAGCGCAATCCGTACTACTTCGCGGTTGACCCGGAAGGGAACCAATTGCCGTACATCGACCGCGTCGAGATGACCCTCGTTGAGGATCTGGAAGTTCTCAACCTGCGGGCAATTGCCGGGGAGTACGACTACCAGTCGCGGCACATTCAGACCTCGAAGCTGCCGGTCCATGTTCAGAACGCCGAGAAGGGTGGTTACCGCATTCTGCTGAACAGCACCCCAAACACCTCACCTGCCTCCATCTGGTTCAACATCGACTACGACGCCGATCCCGAGATCGCCGAGTACACGGCAAAGAGCAAGGAGTTCCGGCAGGCCCTGTCGATGTCCATAGAACGCGACCAGATAAACGAAGCGTTCTTCCTTGGTTTAGGCGTCGGGTCGAGTCAGTGTCCGCAATTCGGGGCCGCCCCGTACCTGCAGACCGACTTCTACGATAAGGAGTACGGGACCTTGCGGGCGGAAAGGGCCAACGAGATCCTCGACTCCATCGGACTGGACCAGCGAGATAGCGAAGGTTTCCGGTTGATGCCGAGCGGAAGGCGCATTGTCGTGCGACTGGATACGTGGAACGGCGGCGTTGGCGGCAAGATGCCTGACATCATGGAGATGGTTGCCGACCATTGGGAGACAAACGTTGGCGTCAAAACGGAAGTAAACCCGGTGGAACGCAGCCTGCTGCGGACGAGGGGACTGGCTAACGAGAACATGACCTACGTTCACAGCTTGGGCCTCGCCAAGCCGTTCCTGGAGGGTGAAATCCGGCTCACGGGGCGCTGGGCGCCGAAGGCAGGCGACTGGTTGCTGGACCCAAGTTCGGTTCCCGGCTACGAGCCTCCCGATTGGGTAAAGCAGATCATCGACCTTCAGCAGAAAGGCCTCCAGACCACTGGACAGGAACGTATCGACTTTGGCAGGCAGATAATCGAGTTGCAATGTGACCAGATGTTCGACATTGCAACGGTCACTGGTCTCAAGAGCATCACCCTGGTAAACAACGACTTGCTCAACATCCCGTACCCGTTGTACGGCTCGGTCTACGCTTTGACGCCCAGCAACGGCTTCCCGCCAACGTGGTCATTTGGCATTCAACAGTAGGGATGTCCAGGAACAGCCTCCAAGGGTTGATCGAAGAAACGCAGCGGGCCGGTCCTTCTTTCCTCCGTGGGGAGGGAAGAAGGTCGGATCCGTCGTGGGTTCCCGCAGCTCTCAAATGACTCGGGAATTTCGGTCGATCTAGGGTTGCCGCGATGCTGGCCTATCTGGTCCGTCGAGTACTCTACGCGGTTCTGGCGCTGTGGGCGGTTTCGGTCCTTTCTTTCTTCATCATCCAACTCCCGGCTGGAGACTACGTCAACGCGTACATCGCTTCCCTTGAATCGCTAGGTGAGGGAGGACTTCCGAATGATGCGGCCGAAACTATACGCGAAACCTACGGTATCGACCGGCCGCTGCCCGTGCAGTACTTCAAGTGGATCACGCGAATCCTCTTCGATTTCGACTTTGGCATCTCATTCCAGTCCAGCGCTCCGGTAAGCGAAATAATCGGTCCCCGTCTGCTGCTCACAGTTGTCCTGGCGCTGGCCACAGTGGTCTTTACCTGGATTATCGCCATCCCCATCGGGATCATCTCGGCGGTCAAGCAGTATTCGGTACTTGACTACGTAGTAACTTTTCTGGGTTTTCTCGGTCTGGCGGTACCGGACTTCCTGTTGGCGTTGGTGCTCCTGTACGTCGCATTCGCCTGGTTCGATTTCAGCGTGGGCGGGCTGTTCTCGCCGGAATACGTGAATGCTCCCTGGACTCTCGCCAGGATCGGCGACTTGGGCCTGCACATGATCATACCGATGATCGTATTGGGTACTTCAGGAACAGCGGCGACCATTCGCATTGTCCGGGCAAATCTCCTGGACGAGTTGCGCAAGCCGTACGTCGTCGCGGCGCGAGCCAAAGGCGTTCCCGAGTGGAAGCTGATTCTCAAGTACCCGGTGCGAATTGCAATGAATCCGGTGATCAGTCTGACCGCCTACATTCTCCCGTTCCTGATCTCGGGAAGCATCATCGTCTCGGTAGTGCTGGCCCTGCCTACGATGGGGCCGGTGCTACTGCAGTCTCTACTTGCGCAGGACATGTTCCTGGCGGGCTCTATCATCTTGCTCGTCGGGGCGATGACGATCATCGGGACGTTACTTTCCGACATTCTTCTCGTTTGGGCGGACCCGCGCGTTCGATTCGAGGCACAGTAGCAGTTGGCATCACTTACTGATCGGCCCCAGACCGGTGTCAACGTGGCGCTGGACGAAGAGCAATTTAGTGTTGCTTCGCAGCGCCAACTCATTTGGTGGCGGTTCAAGAAACACAGGGTCGCGTTGTTCGCGACCGTGATCGTCGGACTGTTCTACTTGACGGTGATCGGCGCCGACTTAATCGCGTACAGCCACCCATCGGACAACGAGGCGTTCCGGGGCTTGATACCGCCCCAGCCGGTTCGTCTGTTCGACGGCTGGAAGCCCAGTCTCCACGTCTGTGCTGTTTCCGGAGCTCGTGACCCCGAGACCTTCGTCAAGGTCTACGAACGGGACTGCTCCGAGAAATACCACTTGCGGCTGTTCGCACGGGGGTACGAGTACAAGTTTCTCGGCATCATACCTACAGATCGACACCTGATCGGTATGAGCGATTCGAACCATCGGAGCGAGGAGCGTATATTCATTTTCGGCACGGATGAACAAGGCCGCGACATGTTCAGCCGGATTGTCTTCGGGACTCGTGTTTCGTTAATGATCGGCCTGGTCGGGGTCGCCATGAGCCTCACCCTTGGAGTCGTGTTGGGCGCCTTATCCGGGTTCTACGGAGGTTTGGTCGACAACGTCATCCAGCGTATTTCGGAGATCATTCGCGCCATACCCACCATTCCTTTGTGGATGGGCCTGGCGGCCGCGTTGCCCATCGACTGGTCGGTTTTGAGGATCTACTTCGCCATCACCATCATCATTTCGCTATTCGCGTGGACTGACCTCGCGCGCGTGGTGCGCGGCCGGTTCCTGGCCATGCGGGAAGAAGATTTTGTAACGGCAGCGATGCTCGCCGGCGCAAAACAGCGCAGGATCATATTCCGGCACATGCTGCCTTCTTTTTATAGCCATCTCATCGCCGCCGGCACGTTGGCGTTGCCCTTCATGATTATCAGCGAGACGGCGCTGAGTTTCCTCGGACTGGGCCTTCGCACGCCCGCTATTAGCTGGGGTACCCTGCTTCACAACGCTCAGAACATCCAGGCAATTGCCATCACCCCCTGGCTGTTGATTCCTGCCTTACCGGTAATTGTCGTTATCCTGGCCTTCAACTTCATGGGTGACGGCCTGCGGGATGCGGCTGACCCCTACGCAGCGTGAGAACGTGAAATGGCAGAATTGGCGCCCATAAACGAAACAACCGCCGCGGAGGAGGCCGCAGCCCGCGATCGCGGCGAAGCGCAGAAACCCCTCCTCGCGGTGCGGGATTTGATGACCTACTTCTTCACCGATGAGGGCGTCATCAAGGCAGTAGACGGCGCCAGCTTCGACGTTCGTCACGGTCGCACGCTGGGCCTGGTTGGAGAGAGCGGTTGCGGAAAAAGCGTTACCGCAAGGTCGATCCTGCAAATTATCGACAGGCCAGGCCGCATCGAGGGTGGCCAGATGCTCCTTCGGTCGCCCGACCGGGGACTGGAAATGGACATCGCTTCCCTCAAGCCCAACGACCGGCAGGTGCGTTCTCTCCGGGGCGGCGCGATATCGATGATCTTTCAGGAGCCGATGACCTCTTTCAGCCAGGTGCACACCATTGGCAGCCAAATCGTCGAGGCGATCAGGTTGCACACGGATCTCGGGAAGAAGGAAGCTCACGACCGGGCGGTCGAGTGGCTCCATCGCGTCGGTATTCCGAACCCTGCGCAGAGAATGTCGGACTATCCACACCAGCTAAGCGGCGGCCAGAACCAACGGGCGCTGATCGCCATGGCCTTGTGTACTGAGCCTGAGATGCTCATCGCCGATGAACCGACGACCGCGCTCGATGTAACGACCGAATCGGAGATCCTCGGCCTGCTTCAGGAGCTGCAAGCCGACCACGGGATGGCGATCCTTTTCATCACGCACGACCTCGGAGTGATCGCAGAGATCGCAGATGACGTGGCGGTCATGTACCTCGGACGGGTTGTCGAGAGGGCGCCGGTCGAGAAGATTTTCGAGTCGCCCAAACACCCTTACACCAAGGCTTTGCTCGGCTCGATGCCGTCCATACACTCGCGGTCGCGCGAGCGCCTGCCCTCGATCAGGGGATCAATCCCACACCCGCAGATCCGGCCGGAGGGCTGCACATTTCATCCGCGATGTCCTGCCTTCATGCCGGGCGTCTGTGACCTGCGTGCGCCCCAGCTTTCCGTTGTTGACACGGATCACCACGCGAGCTGCTTCTTGTACCCGGGGTCATAGATGGTTGTTCAAAACGACACTCCGGCGGAGGCGAAATCAGGTACTGGGGGCCGAGAGCTGTCCGGCAACCGACTATTGGAGGTCAACAACCTCAAAAAGTACTTCCCGATCGAGAAAGGCCTGCTGAGACGGAAAGCGGGCGAAGTACGGGCCGTCGATGACGTCACTTTTTCGATCGAGGAAGGCCAGACACTGAGCCTCGTGGGTGAAAGCGGATGCGGCAAAACGACTACCGCACGTTGCATCCTGCGCGCAGTGGATCCCACGGGCGGCGAGATTATTTTCCACACGCGAGACGGCCAAACCGTAGATCTGGCGAAACTCTCTTCATCCGAGATGCGACCACACCGCCGCGACATACAGATGATCTTCCAGGACCCGTTTTCGTCGCTGAACCCGCGCATGCCGATCTTCGAGATCGTGAGCGAACCGCTGCTCGTGAACAAGATCGGCAATCACAGCGAGAGGCAGGACCGGGTAGCTGAACTGCTGCGGCTTGTCGAAATGCGTCCCGAGTACATGCAGAGGTACCCGCATGCGTTGAGCGGTGGGCAACGCCAACGTATCGGTATCGCCCGGGCACTGGCGTTGAGTCCCCGCCTGATCGTTGCGGATGAACCGGTCTCAGCACTCGACGTTTCGGTCCAGGCCCAGGTCTTGAACCTGATGATGGACCTGCAGGATGAGCTCGGCCTCACATACCTTTTCGTCTCGCACGATCTCAACGTGGTCAAACAGATCAGCGACAACGTAGTCGTGATGTACGTCGGCCGAGTGGCGGAGTATGGGCCGGCCCAGGAGTTGTTCGAGAAACCCAAACATCCTTACACGGCGGCGTTGATCTCGTCTCTGCCAAAACCCGATCCCAGACAGCGCGGCGAGCGACTGGCGTTGCAGGGAGAAGTAGCGAACCCCGCAGATCCGCCAGCCGGTTGTTACTTCCACCCTCGCTGCCCATACGCGATTGACAAGTGCACGGACCAGACCACTTCACTGGAGGAGATTGGCCCGAATCGGCTTGTGAGTTGCCACCGAGCTGAAGAATTGGATTTGCCTGGCGTGACTGCACGTTGAACCGGCCCTGGCCGAAGCAAGGACAACGGCCTCACTCGCGAGCCGGCGCCCCCGAATCACCGTATGCCCTGATCGGGCGTTCCGTGCCAAATGACTTGCACGATGGGAAGCGGCGAACCGGGTGGGGCAGGGTGCGCGGCGTTTTCGTTCGGATTGCTGTTGTTGACTTAGACTGGCAGAGTAGACACCGATATGGACAAACAGGGGGAACATCAATGAAGGTCACCAAGGTAGAAACGCTCAGCGCGTCGATCCACCAGTGGGTCAAGGTGACGACCGACGAGGGGCTCACCGGCATCGGCGACCTGCACGGCGGCAGCGGCGGCAGCGGCACGCCGTTCACCGTGCGGGCCGCGGTCGAATACTGTGCTGAATACCTGAAAGGCAAAGACCCGACGGAGATCGAGCGCCACTGGCAGCACATGTTCCGTCGCTGTCTGTTCAGAGGAGGAGCGGACGCGATGGCCGCAATCGGCGCTATAGATGTCGCGCTGTGGGACATCGCAGGCAAGGCGGCCGGCGTCCCTGTACACCGGTTATTGGGAGGCCCGACACGTGAGCGCGTCCGCGTGTACGTTCACCTGGTGGGTGATTCCCCGGACGAGATGGCCGACAACGCGCTTCGGCTGGTAGAAGAGGGCTACACGGCGCTCCGGTTCTACCCGCTCGGATCGTTTGAGTTGGGGATCCCAAACAGCTTCCAGGGTGTTATCAGGAGGATGGTGACGTATACGGAAGCAGTGCGCGAAGCGGTCGGACCGGAGCTCGACCTCATGATCGACGTTGTGAACCGGCTGACGCCAGCCGAAGCGATTGGCGCCGGAAGAGCGCTCGAACCCTACGGACTGTTCTTCTTCGAGGACCCTATCGAGCCCGACAACATCGACGCCATGGCGCATGTTGCCAACAGCATCCCGATACCCGTAGCCTCCGGCGAACGGCTGTACACGATCTACCAATTCCGCGATTTGTTGAACAAGAACGGGTCAGCATACATACGGCCGGATATAAGCCTTGCAGGCGGTATCACCAACCTTAAGAAGATCGCGGCCCTCGCTGAGGCAAGCTACGTCGGGATGGTTCCCCATAATCCGTGTTCGCCGGTGATGACGGCTGCGTGCGTCCAACTCGACGCCGCGATCCACAACGTCGCGATCCAGGAGTACACCGGCAACGAGTTCGTGCCGCCCAAGAGCGATTTGGTCAAAGAACCGCTGGAACTCGAAGCCGGACATTTGATCGTGCCCGACAAGCCGGGGATTGGCGTCGAACTGAACGAGGAGGCGTTCAAGCACTACCCGTCTCAGCGACACGTCCGTCCGCCCCTGATTACGAGCGATGGCGCGCTCCGCGACTACTAGGCGGTCCCATTCCCGAGTAGCTGCGTCAGATACGGGCCGCCGGCGCCTGAGGTGATTATGCCGAGGCTTCAGGTAGTCGCCGAACCGAGATATTGAGTGGAATTGTTATCGGGGTCAGGTCATCAGGGAGTTCAAACCGCCTGCGGTCTCTCTTAACACAGGCCCGAAACTTGTCCCACTTTTTCTCACGACCTACAGTACGGGAGGATGGCCGTTCACCGTCTCTCCCATGAAGCAGTCACCCCCTTTTGCGGCGATGGGCGTTGTTGGACCAGACGTGGGCCGAACGAGGAGCAGTATTACCTTCCGCCGAAAGGGATGAGTCTTTTAGAATAGGCGAGCGGCTGCCCATCGGGGAAGCATTTCTGCCTGGCGTCAAGAATCCGCCATCCTCCAGACAGCAGCTTGACTTTCTGCAACCAGACCTACCCCCTGAGACCCAATGGTGAGAGGTGCCTAATATGAGCTCGAAGAGAAAGATGGTTCTGATGGAAAGGCCACAGGCCATCGGTACTCTCCCCTACTTCCTGGCCGAGTCTCACAAAAGTACCGACGTAAGAGACCGGCTCGACGAGATACGGGCTGCGGCTCCCGGTTTCGAGATCGAGTACTTCGATGAGCCACCCAGTTTGCTCGAGAGTTCGATCGGGGATGCCGAGATCATCGCTACGATAGGGTTAGGCCCAGATGCCCTCGCCATGGCGAAGCGGTTGAAGTGGCTGCATGTCTGGAGCGCAGGGGTCGAGCACACGATTTATCCAGAACTGATCAGTAGTCCAGTCGTGATCACCTGCATCAAGGGCAACGCCGGCGTCCCGATGGCCGAGTTCGCCATGATGCATATCTACATGTGGACCAAGAAACTCCTGCACTACCTGGCGGCACATGAGCGCAAGGAGTGGATCACCGGTGGCCATGGCGAGCTCATCAACAAGACGGTCGCCATAATCGGCCTTGGCAATTCGGGCGCCGACCTTGCGCGCAAATGCAAGGCGGCCCACATGCGGGTGCTCGGCCTGCGCCGTACGACTACGCCGTGCGAGTACGTCGACGAGATATATACCCGCGACCGATTGCACGAGTTCCTCGGTGAGGCGGACTTCGTGTGCATCACCGCTCCACGGACGGCCGAAACGTTGGGAATGCTGGGCGAAGCGGAGTTCCGGGCGATGAAACCGACCGCCTACCTCATAGTTACTTCTCGGGGCGGAATTGCACAGGATGGGGCGCTGTTAGAGGCGCTCAACCAAGGGTCGATTGCCGGCGCCAGCCTGGATGCCCATACCACGGAACCATTGCCGGCCGATAGTCCGTTCTGGAGTGCTCCCAACACCGTCGTTACGCCACACTCAGCCGCCGGCGGTACTGGAAACGCAGCCCGTGCAATGGACATCTTCATGGACCATCTGAATCGATATGTGCGTGGAGAACCGTTTAAGAATCAGGTGGACAAAGCGGCCGGCTACTAGGCCAATGCGGAAGCACGGGTGTTTGATCAGCACGCGCCGTCATCAAGGCGTCACGGGAGTAAATGCGCGACCCTGGGTGACCCGGCTTGCGGGTCCTAAATAGCTCGGGCGCGCAGTGCCGCGATCACGCGTGAAGTGGGAGTCCGTCAGTCAAGCACGACCTTGTCCACCGTGTTCTTCTCGATGAATTCCCAGTCCAGCTCGACACCGAGCCCAGGCTTTTCGGGAGGATGCACACAGCCGTTCTCATCGATCGAATCGAGCCGGTCCGAATACCCGTCGAGATATACCTGCGCCGCGTGGGACGGCACCTTCGGGTGCACAAGGCCCATCTCGTAGTAGTTGGAGTTGCGCATTGACGCCATGCAGTGGCGCGCGCCGGGTCCGGGCCCGTGTGGCTCAACATCTAGGCCGAAACCTTCGGCCGCGTGAGCGATCTTCATCACACCTGTGATGCCACCGTCGTAGTTAAGGTCGATGCGGACGAAATCGGTACCATCTGCGACGATGAAATCGACGTGCGGCTCGAGACCTCGAACCATCTCCATCTGGAGAATCGGGGTCCGCAGCATCTGCCTTAGCCGGCGGTGTGCGAAGGCAGACACGCCTCCGTCTCTAAACGGGTCCTCGTACCAGTAGTAACCCCAATCGTCCAGGGCCCGCCCCACCTTCCAGGCGTCGGCAAACGTGTCGTAAATGCAGCCAGGGTCGAGCATCAGGTCCATCTTGTCACCGACTCTCTTGCCGACCGCCTCGACCGTCGCGATCTGCCTTTCTATATTCGAGTCCTGCCACATGTGGATCTTGAAGGCGGGATAGCCCATCTCCAGGCACTGCTCGGCAAAATCGGCGTATGCCTCAGGGCTGCTGAGCCCGTCCGGCTCGTTGTCTGCGACGAACGTGCTTGCGTAGCAAGGGAGGTTCTTTCGGTATCCGCCGAGGAGGGCGTACACGGGCACTTCATGGAACTTGCCGGCGATGTCCCACAACGCCATGTCGATCTGTGAGATGCCCATGCGTGCGTGTTGCCGCATCTGGTGCTTTGTCTGGTTGTATATCCCCTCGCGCTCCAGAGCGTTCTGCCCGAGCACCTTGTGAATCAGCAGTGGGATCCCGGCGTACTCAGTCGGCGCGCCGCCCAGATACTCGCCCACGATGCCCACGTCCGTAAACATTCGGAGCGCCATCTCGCTGGCGGTGTGCTTGCTGCCGCGTTTGTAGACGGGGATGTTTATCGACTCATCAACCCCGACGTCGTTCATTTCGTAGGTGAATTTCCGCAGCTCTACGCTGGTCACAACCGGTCCGACGGCCATTCTCCGTACCTCCTCGGTAATATCACTTAATTTCCGTTCCGCGGGCGCGGCCGACCATACCGCATGGTGTAGGGTCGCACAATGACCGAAGATGGGCGACGCGGATCCGGCGCACGATTGCCGGTATTCGGCCCGGCGCAGCGCCCGGAGTTGCCCCGGCCGGTCGGTACGGTACCGAGAAGGACATTCTCAGGCCGCTTCGCCCAGGTACGCGCGATCGCACGAAGGTCACTGATCAGCCGGGACGCCGTGACACCGGCCTCCTGGTTGAGTTGTGCAGCGGCTTGCAGCAACGTTCATAACTGACGCAGGCGCGGGTCAAACCTGTCTCGCATCCAGTCACCAAGGAAGTTTACTGAAAAGACAGTCGCAAATATGGCGATGCCGGGCATCATCGAAACCCACCATGCGGCTCTCAACCATTTTCGCCCATCCGCAATCATGAGCCCCCACGCCGGATTGGGCTTCGGAATCCCGACACCCAGAAAGCTAAGGATCGCCTCAGTCAGGATCAATGAACCTACGGCCACACTTGCTACCACCATGATCGTGCTGAGTATACCGGGCAAGATATGACGAAATATGATCCTTGGAGGAGAGGCGCCTGCAATCCTGGCCAGTGCCACGTAGTCCTGCGTCTTCAGACCCAGCGTCATTCCGCGCGCCTGGCGCGCGTATCCGCCCCAGGTAAACACGACAAGCAGGATCAAGATCAGAGTCAGGCTTGAGCCGAACAGTACCACAAGTACGATGGCGACCAACACAAACGGGATCGCGAGCGTGAAGTCAACAAAGCGCATCATAACCTCGTCACCATTGCCGCCGATGTAGCCCGCTATAAGCCCCACCGAAGTACCGAGGACCATCCCCACACTCAACACGATGCCCGCGACCATCAAGGAGATCCTGCTGCCGTACATGATGCGGGTCAGGATGTCGCGGCCATTATCGTCGGTACCCAGCGGGTATTTGCTGGTACCGCCTTCTAACCACATCGGGGGGGTGAGCCGGTCGCGGAGGTCTCCGCGTCGCGGGTCGTGCCCGGTTAATAGGGGCGCAAAAATCGCCATGAAGACCACGATACCGATTATCAGCAACGGGATTAGCGGCCAGCGACGGAGCACGTAGAGGGTCTTACCCCACCGTGTCTGGCGAAATGTGTTCCCACGCTCGAATTCAGATATGCCTTGAGCCATTTTCAGTCTCTACGTGAACCGGATTCTCGGGTCGATCACTGCATACAGCAGGTCCACAAGCAGGTTCATCCCGACGTAGGCCACTGTGAAAAGTATGACCACGGCCGCGACCACTGGAAAATCTGCCGCGAAAACCGAGTCGATCGCGAGCCGACCAATACCAGGCCAGGCAAAGACCTGCTCGACGACTACTTGCCCCGAGATGAAGGCCGCCGCAAGCAACCCGAAGTGTGTTAGTGGCGGGATCATCGAGTTCCGCAAGGCATGTTTCCAGACCACCCAGTCCCCACTCACCCCCTTGGCTCTGGCGAACTTCACGTATTCGGAGTCCAGCACCTCTAGCATCGAAGAACGCACCAGACGCAACGAGGATGCCGCCGCCGACCAGCCGAGCGTTACCGCAGGCAAGACGATGTGGCTGAAGCTACCCCTGGTGGAAGTGGGGAACCAATCGAGAATCACCGCAAAGATGAGGATCAGCATGAGGCCCACCCAGAAAGCCGGGAGGGCCTGCCCGAACAAGGCGAACATTCGGCCCATCAGGTCCCAGACACTGCCTCGCTTCACCGCCGACAACACGCCGAGTGGTATCGCGACAATGAGGGCTCCGGCAAACGCGACCGTACCTAACTCGAGGGTGGCCGGGATCCTCTGGCGGATCATCGTCCACGCGGCTCGCTTCTCTACAAGCGAATGGCCGAAATCACCTGTAACTGCCTTGGCAGCCCAGACCAGGTACTGGACGGGGAGGGGCTTGTCCAACCCCATTTCTCGTCCCCAGGCGTCCCAATTCTCCTGGGTCGTGTATATCTGATCGCCCAGGAAAAGTATCCGTGGATCCCCTCGAGCACGCGTTAATGCGAACACGAACACGCTGGACGCTAATAGCATCAGCGCCAGGTATCCGATCCGCCGCACGACAAATCTGGTCACGTATCATCCCATGTCCCGTCGACCAGACACGGCAGTGCTGGGGACCGGTAGTTGCGGTGACAGCCCCGCGCCTTGCCCGCCGAAGTTCCCGGCGGGCAAGGCGCGGGGTGGATTCATAAAGCGCGCGTCCCTATCCTTCGCACTTACACGGGGTGATCGGACGCAACAATCGCATCGCGCTACTTGATCCTGATCCTTTCAGGGGAGTTGAAAAACCCGAAAACAGACTGATGGGGATCCCATTCGATGTTGCCGGCCACCAGATATAACAAGCCGAGGGGATACACGGTGGGAACCGTTATCATCCAATAGCTCTTGAAGTCTTGCAAGTAGATGTTGTTCTGAATCCGCTTATCCCTGTCCGGCTCTGTCTTGTTTGCGTAGACGAACTCGACGAGTTGGTCGGGTATTTCGACGCCTTGAACCCCGCCGAGTGTAGGGAACCTTCCACCCGGCGCAACGGCATCAATGAGCCTTATATCGCCGCCGTGGAAGTATGGAAAATCGATGGAACGATCTACAAAGCGTGGCCGATAGGCATCGTAGGCTGTCGAGTCGATAGTCACGCGTATTCCGATGTCTTCCAACATCTGCGCGACCGGCTCTGCCAGGTACTTGTTGTAATCGACGCCGTCCCACATATGCATGTCGAAGCCGTCCGGGTATCCCGCCTCCGTCAGATACTGTTTGGCAAGTTCAGGGTCGTACGGGATGTGCCAGAGACCGCCCGGTTGGTCCTTCGAGAACTCAGAATCGGGCAATCCGTCAGTGAAAGCCGATCTGCCCAACCCGTCCATCACTGTCTCGACAAGAAGATCCCGATCAATGGCCATAGCTATGGCCCAGCGAACCTTTCGCGCATTCTCCATCTGTTCGCATACCGAGCCCTCCGGCGGCGGCACCGACGAGAACATCACCGCACGGTCGCAGCCGGTCGCGTCCGGGTTGCCGATCCACGGGTGGTCCTCGTCAGGCTGGAACCCGGGGAACGGACCCCACTTCTCGCCGGTATCCCTGAAGACTGCAGACCAGTAATTACCGGACATGTTCAGCGTTGCGCCGAACGGAGGACCTATGTTAGTAACTGTGGCGCCTGCGCTCTTGACCCACGGCTTGACTAGCGCTGGATCTATGCCGCCTCCGGAGCCGGTCGCGATGTCCAACTCACCTGCTTCCATGGCGGCCTGCTGCGTACCTACCTCCGGC
Source organism: Dehalococcoidia bacterium (assembly GCA_965224235.1). Taxonomy (GTDB): domain Bacteria; phylum Chloroflexota; class Dehalococcoidia; order Lucifugimonadales; family Lucifugimonadaceae. Next base: position 142,632 of record CBDCYP010000001.1, read on the forward strand.
ATGGTGATGTAGGTAAGACTCTCGACCATGGCCCTGCCATCTTCCCTGAAATAGTCAGCGAAGCGGTCCAACTCGATCTTGTTGTTCGTTTCCCATGTCCGCACGGTGAAAGGACCGGTCCCCATGTCCGTCACGTTGAAATCATCGGACCCGAGTTCCTCGAACGCCTTCTTGCTGACAATGGGGACGGTTGTGTCACCCGCATTCGAAAGCCTGAGCCCCCACGTGCCGTTCCACTCGCTCAGGTACAGAACCACCGTTCGGTCGTCGATGGCCTCCCAGCGGTCCTGCCACTCGCTGAACGGAGCGGCCCGGGTGAATATGGAGCCCTCGCGGATCGCGTCGTTGAAGCTAAATGCCACGTCCTCCGCGGTTAGCTCACCCCAATCGTTGTGGAATTGGACTCCCTCCCGGATCTTGAAAGTGATCGTGCTCTGGTCAGCGGCGATCTCCCAGTCAGTGGCGATGCCCGTGCCACCAAAAAGTCCGAAGTCCGGCGGCGGGGAGTGATCCGCCCTTATAAGGGCTTCGAACACCCCGTACCTCGTGAGAAGTGCGTCGGACCAGCCCCGGCCACTAAGAGAGACCCTGAATATGGGCGGTTCCGTCTTTGTCGACACCCTCACGTGGCCCGACGCAGTTGCCGGGGCGGCCTTCGTTGCCGACTCGGGCGTGGGCGCCGCTTTCTCCGCAGCAACGACCTTCGCTGGCTGGGCTGTCACGATAACGAGTTTCTCAACCTGCTTCTCGACGATGACCGTCTCAACTACCTTCTTCTCGACCTGCTTCTCCACGATGACCGTCTGCACCACGACCTTCTCGACCTCGACGATCTCCTCGCCGCCACAAGCGACGGCCAAGGCGGCCCCAGCCGCAAGCATGACCAGAGCCGTAAGTGCTAACTTTCTCATTTGCATCAGTCTTTCCTCGTATCCCTACCGAATTGCCCCCGCCCACGCGCGTCGGGCGTAAGAGCACCAACAATGGCGCTCCGGCACTTACTTTTTTCGTAATTTCCGCGCCTGCGACGCTACAGCAACACATGATTGTCGTCAACCTGTCCAACTGGGCGGCAGTCGACCGCTCGGCGGAGGCGTGTCTCATAGAACCGCGCAATAAGAGAACGAGATCGCTACCGGTTTGAGGAGTGGCCGGATAACCCGCAATACCCGAATTCAGATTGGGCCAAAGGTGGGGATAAGCCCACTCCAGTGCGGGAATGGCGCAATTGCCGCTGCCTGCTCTCACGTGTCACAATGCATGTGCCGCCCTCGGAGTCCGTCGGAGCCAGACCGGGCGCGAGACCCGCCGGAGAACGCCTGGGAGGAGAAAGGTCCTGACAACCCCTCCTTGGCATAATATAGGCGCCTGACCGATTTGTTTGCTCTGGGGTGGCACGACACAACGGCCGCCGCAGAATGGTAACGGTGTCACGGATTCAAATAGGTTCGCCCACCGGCAGGTCCGCGCTCACGATTTCTGAGCATTTGAAATCTGGAACGGGGGGCGCGCAGCGCTCGTCATTGTAGTTAACTAAGGGGAGATGCCGGCATGCTCAGAGGAAGCCACGTCGCGAGAGGGATAGTACTGTCCACGCTGGTCGCGGTAGCTCTGCTTGGCGCGGGGTGCGGTGGCGGTGAACCTCCGGGGTTCGGTGCTGATACCGAAGATATTCGCAGCCGTGGTGGCAAAACCGGGGGTGAAGCTAAACCCGGGTTTTCCGGGGCTGGCCCCGCGCAGCGAGGAGAAGACCAATCCTCACAAGCAGGGGAGGCGGACTCAGCGGCGAGCTCAGATCAGTTCGGCGATTCCGGTTTGGTCGTCAAGAGAACTAAAATCGTACTGGAACCGGGCAAGTCCGGCGGCCTAGTAGAAGCCATCGTATTAAACTCCGGCGACATGCTGTGCAACGAGGTGAGGATCAATGTCGATCTGGTCCGTAGAAACGAGTCGCTCGTTACGAAGATAGAAATCCTCGGGTCTGAGCTTGAGCCAGGCGCAGAAACAACTCTCAAAAGCGATTTCGAAGGAATTGGAGTATCGAAGGCCGTGGCAACAGGGGGCAGTTGTGGGCCCGGCCCGTAAGAATAAAGCCGGTGACAGGAGAAGTGTGCGTGAAGACCCTCTCAACAGTGAAAAGCTCTCGAACTGGATTGACAGAGCCTCCGCTTCGGGCACGCCATGGGCGGGCGCGAGATGGGAGTCGTCGACCCCACGACCTGGGACCTGTTCGGCAGGATAGTTGAGTCCCCGGTCGACAAGATCATTAGCGGAGAGCGCGACGGGGCGAGGAGGGAGCCAACGTTCAGCCGAACATTGGCAGACCGGAAGGCGAAAGATGCCTAGCGGGGCGCGACGTCAATGCCGCGCGCGTCTCGGAAACCAGCCCGATGTCCTGTGAAGGCGTCAAGGCCATCAGGCGGTCCATTTGGTCAGGCGAGCTTAACGCGGGTGCATTATAGCTCAGGGGCGCAGTCGGGGTCATTGCCCATCATGTGGCAGGGGATCGCGTCATAGTCCCGGCCGCGTAGCAACTTGTACACGGGCGACGGCGCGCTTTGCGACTATTAGACTACTCGGACCAACGTGTGATGGCATGAGCGCCACTGACCTGTCTCCCGAAACGCGATCCTGTAAAAGGGGAACCGGACCGTGTGACACGGGCACTTCGGCAGCGGCAATCGCGCTCAGGCTTTACGACTCGCGGACCGTTGTGCATCGAGGTTCCCTACAATGCGGCGTGCATCAAGTAGCAGAGTAGGGTGATGGGTAAATTCTGGATTCAAGACGGCGAAAGAATGTTGTTCATAGGCGACAGCATCACCGACTGCGGACGGCGAGACCGCGCCATGCCCCTCGGCGATGGGTACGTGAGCATGTTCACGGAGCTTGCCACGGCGAGGTACCCGGAGCGGAACATCGACTGGGTCAACATGGGTATCGGAGGCAATCGAATTACCCACTTGAAGGAGCGCTGGCAGACTGACATGATCGATCACCGGCCGGATCGTCTCTCGATAAAGATCGGAATCAACGATCTGAACAGTTCCCGGCGAGGCGACCCTGACGGCGTCCCGTCCGACCAGTACAAGCGGAACTACGATGAAATCCTGACCTCCTCGCGTCAGGCCCTGGGCGAAATCCGATCCTACTCGTAACTCCGTTCTACATCTCGACGGACCGGGACGACGAGGTCGAGGGCGCCGTGCTCGGCATGATTCCCGAGTACATCAACGTCGTTGAAGAGATGAGCGCCAAACACGGCACGCTGCTGTTCAATCTCCACGACTTGTTCCAGGAGCAGCTAACGTATCGGCCTCCAAGTACGTTCTGTCCCGAGCCAGTCCACCCAAACCACTCTGGGCACATGGTTATCGCCAACGCACTCATGGATTTCCTCAGTCGATAAGCACGTCTAGCCCCTGACGAAGCCGTCAGGGCAGGGCGCTGGGGTATGGAGTTTGATGGTCGTCAGCCTCTTCGAACCCGTGGCCGATTCAGCAGTTGGGCGTGGGTAAATCGCGCCCGGCGGCGGCGGAAAGGGGAAGAGGTGGGTTTCAAGAGCCTGTTTCAGATGTAGCGTCATGTTTGGCCGGAGGGATTTCCGCTTGGTCATACTGGCTGTGGGCAGAGCCTGATGAGTCGAAGCAAGGCGCCGGCTGGGCCGATGATAGCCGCCTGCGCCGCCCGATGGGCTGAGTATGCGCCCGCGGCGGCGCGCCGCATCCGCCACAGGGCGCTCAGGTTGAAGGCTGTGGCGAGCAGGGTCCACTCAGCCGCGACATTGGGTAAGCCGCGCAACAGGAACCTCCGGGCTTGCTGCTGCTCTTTGATGATCCCGAAGACCGGTTCGACCAGTTGCTTTCTCTGCCTATACGCGCGTTTGGCTTCTTCGGTGGACATCCAGGCCCGGCGGCGCAGAGCTGCGTCGTGCGGGCCTATATCCAAGCTGCGGCCATGCCGTCTGTCCGTCGTACAGACCCCGAAGGCAGGGCAGGACCTGCACACGGGGGGCCCTGAGGCGCGGTAGGGTAGAGCCGCATCAGGGTCTGGCCGGTGCGCTCTTGATACGGGTGAAGCGCAGCCACTGTCCCTCGGGGCAACGGTAGCGGTCGCTCGCCTCGTCATAGGCGAAACGGTCCTTGTGATACGGGCTCTCCAGCGCCCGGTCCTGCGACTCCGGCATCACCACCTGTTGGCCTCTTCGGCCGCATTCCTCCAGATGGCTCCCGGAGTGACAGCCCGCATCGGCCAACGCCGTCTCCGCCTTCTCCAGCATCGGACCCGGTTGCGGCTGGTCGGCCGGGTCGGCCGCCGTGATCAGCATGCCGGTCTCTTTCCCCTCAGCCGCTGCCAGCGAGACCGACGCCTGGGCGTTGTAGGCCATGGCGGTACCCTGGCGGGTGTTCATCATCACGGCGTCCGGGATACTCACGCAGGCCGAGTTCGACGCCAAAAAATGGCGGTACTCTGGCGGGTGTTCATCATCACGGCGTCCCGGTCGGTCAGGTTGATGTACTTTTGGCCATCCCGACCGGCAAGCCTGCATACCGTCTCACGCACCTGATCGCGCAAGCCTTGCGGTCGTGCAACGCCTCCGGCAGATTAGCCGGCGCGGAGTCCTCCCCTGCCTCGTTCTGGGCTTCCAACTCTTCTATCGCCCGTTCCAACCGGCCCAACCCGTCGGCGTCGTAGGTCCTGTTCTTTGCCGTGTTCGCCCAGACCTTCGTCCCGTCCACCGCCTGCGCCGCCAACTCCACCAGATTCATCGTGACCGCCGCCTGCGCCGTGCGCTTGAGCAGATTCCTCATGCCATCCCGGTGGGCGCGGTAGACCCGCCGCAGCGTGACGTGGTCCGGTCGCTGGCAGCCCGTCAGCCACAAGTACGGTATCCGGTCGCGACAGGCAGCCTCCAGCTTGCGGCTCGACCGCACACCGGTCATGAAGCCGTAAAGCCACACGCCCGGCAGCGCCCGGGGTGGTAGGCCGGAGCTCCCATCGGGTCCCCGCCTGCATCGACCCCAAACCCAGCCCAACCCTCCCGGTCCAAACCGTCCGGGCACGCGTCCGCGAACCTCGCCGGGTGGTCGGCGGGGATCAGCTCATCAAGGGTGGGCGGCAACATCCATATCTGATCCCGCCCCATCGGACGCAGTGGCGTCTGGCTCTCCTCGAATGATGGTGTGACCCTCGCCGAGGATACCCCACGCCCAATACCCCCGACTTATGAAACAGGCTCTTACCAGGTTGATCTGATACAGCCAGGTGTGCGCGAACCGGGGCGGCATGCCATGGCGGCGAATCGTCTCGGAGCAGTCCTCGAGAATTGCTTGGCAAAGTTCTGCCAATTGGCGAGGCCAAAGGCGGGTCTGAAACCCGCCGTTACTATCTGAGCTGGCGGCGTGATTAGTACGATTGGTATTGGAACCGATCAGCTGGTGTTGGGCAGGTGCGGCCCTCAGGGAGATCTCTCCGAATCCGGCCTGCGGCGGCCGGACAAAATGCGCCTTCTCGCCGCCGGGTGATGCCGCAAGAACGGCGGTACGGCGAGGGCTTCAGCATCCATCTCCATTTCGGCCTCAATAATGGCGGCCGTTTCCACAACTTCGTCGTCAACCGGAAATCCAGTAGCGATTACGGTCAGTTTGACCTCATTCTCGAGTTTCGGGTCGGTCACCGATCCGAAAATGATGTTGGCATCGGGGTGGACCATTTCCGAAATCACCTGGGCCGCCTGATGAACCTTTTCCAGGGTCAGGTCGGCGCCGCCGGTAATATTAAAAATCACGCCCGTAGCGCCTTCAATGGACACCTCGAGCAATGGCGAACTCACCGCTTCTTTCGCCGCGGTGACGGCGCCGTCCGGTCCGGAGCCCCGGCCTATGGCCATCCATGCCGGACCCGCGTTTTCCATTACGGCGCGCGCGTCAGCAAAGTCGAGGTTGATCTCTCCAGGGACAAGGATCAGTTCGGCAATCGACTGCACGCCTTGTTGCAGGATGCCGTCTGCCATGCGAAACGCGTTCTCCATAGTCAGTCGCTCGTCGGAAATGGCGAGGAGGCGATCGTTCGGTATGACTATAAGGGTGTCGACGCGCTCCTTCATCGCCTCTATGCCCTCCATGGCTTTTTTCATACGAAGCGAACCTTCAAAAGAGAAGGGCTTTGTTACCACTCCGACGGTGAGGGCGCCAATCTCCTGGGCTGCCAGCGCAACTATGGGCGAACCGCCGGTTCCTGTTCCTCCGCCCATGCCGGCTGCCACGAAAACAAGGTCTGCGCCTGCCAGCGCTTCCCGGATAACGTCGATGCTTTCTTCATGGCACGCCCGGCCCTTTGACGGGTCTCCGCCGACGCCCAGGCCGCGGGCCGTTTCGTCACCGACGCGAACCCGGACCGGCGCCGTTGAAAATTCGAGAGCCTGGGAGTCCGTGTTGACGGCTATGTATTCGACTTCGGGGATCGGGTCCCTGAACATCCGGTTAACGGCATTCGAGCCGCCGCCGCCAACTCCGACAACCTTGATGGTGGCATTCAAAGCGAGATTCGCCGGTCTGATGGCTATAGGATCCTGCATGGCCGCCTCCTGGACGTGCAGAGGCGCCGGGCAGAGTGTCGGCTTGCGCCCACTGAGCGGCGTGTACCCGATTTCATTTCGCAATCCCAACCGACTGGGTCATGGGTCAAGTTACAGTGCAGGACTGTATTCGTAGCATAGTGACACATTCAAGAAATTCTACCAAGGCGCACGCACTTCGGAATTCGTGGCCGAATCTCCCCGTTTTCCCGCTGCCATTGACTTACTTCCCCGGCAGAAAACACGTCTCAGGCGCTCGAAGAATTTGCGAAAGGAATGTCGTCAGGTCACGCGACGGCGCCCGCTTCCCTGAGAAAGGAAATTCGGTTCGAGTCATAACCCAGAAGACCGTACAACACGTCATCGGTGTGTTGGCCGAGTTTCGGCGCGGGAGCCGTGCTGCTCTCCGTACTGCCGGTGTCAATAGGACTCCCCGTGTGCAAGATCTCTCCGTACTCAGGGTGGTGGGTTCGGGAGATCATGCCGAGGGCTGCAACCTGTGGGTCGCTTAGCGCCGCGCTGAGGTCGTTGACAGGCGCGCAAGGCAGATGAGTTGACATTGCATCGAGCCAGTCGGCGGTGGTCCGTTCCCTGAATTTGTTCGCCAGCGCGGGTAGCAGCTCGTCCCTGTTCTCACTGCGCGCGGCGAATGACGAAAAGCGGGAGTCTTCTGCGAGTTCGGGCAGGTCCAGCAGGTGGACCAGCGACAGCCAGAACTTCTCTTTGGCGCAAAATACCGTGATCCAGCCGTCGGCCGTTTCGAAGTTCTGCGAGGGAACGAGCGTCTGATGCGACGATCCTTCAGTCCGCGCCGGTTGCCATTCCCTGTTGAGGTTCCACGTCGCAAGATACGACAGCATGGAGACCGCGGTACCGAACAGACTCACGTCCACGTTCCGCCCTATGCCGCTACTTCGCGCTTCGACGAGCGCTGCGGCCAACCCCAGGGCTGACGCTAGTCCGCCGGCAAAGTCGATTATCGAAACACCGCACTTTGTCGGTGGGCCGCCGGGTTCGCCGGTGATGTCCATGTAGCCGCACAGGGCCTGAAGTATGGCGTCGTATCCGGGCTGGGCTTTGCGCGGTCCGACCGTACCGAATCCCGACAGGGAGCAGCAGACGATGGCCCTGTTCAGGTGGCAGAGCCCGTCGTAGTCGAGGCCAAGCCTGGCCGGCAGGTCTCCTCGCAGATTGTTGTATACGGCGTCGGATATCCGTACCAAATCTCGAAAGACGTCAAGCCCGGCCGTATACCGCAGATCGATCGCCACCGATTTCTTGCCGCGATTGAACGATTGGAAATACAGCGAGTCCCTGTCGATCTCGAATGGCGGCACGTAACGCGCAACGTCTCCGCCGGACACAGGGTCTTCGATCTTGATCACCTCGGCGCCAAGGTCAGCCAACGCCTGAGTGCCGTACGGACCGGCGCCGAATTGCGAGATCGCCAGGACTCTTACGCCTTCAAGCGGACCGGACACGAAAGACCTCCTTAAGTCTGTTGCAGCGCCATCAGGATTTTTGGGCCCGCCTGCCGCGTTACGACGACCGCGCGGCCTGCGAAAACGTTGCGGCCTTGGCCCAAGAGGTGTCAGTCAGGGGCGCAGGGCAGTAACACGTTACGGCGAAAACTAAGAACTCGCACTCCCTGCTGGTTCTTGGCGACGGTTTCGACTTTCACTATCCCGCGGTCCTGGCGCGAAGTTAACCGAGCCGTCAATACCGTACTCGCCGTGTAGATGGAATCGCCGTGAAAAACGGGAGCCTCGTGCGTCACCTGCTCGTAGTCCAGATTTGCGATGGCGTTCAACGATATGTCTGCCACGGTTTGCCCGACGGCGATAGCGAAAACGAGCGTCCCATTCACTAGCGGTTTGTAGTGCGGACCCCGGTTGGCGGCGTAGTGGGCGTCGATGTGGAGTGGGTTCTGGTTTTGGGTCAGCAGGGAAAACCAGATGTCGTCCGCCTCCGTGACGGTGCGTCCCGGCCAATGAGAAAAGGTCTGCCCCTGTTCGAAGTCGTCGAAAAATCGGCCGTGCCGCATGGCCAGGTTACCCGTCATCCCGCGACGGAATGAGTTGTTGACGGGATTCGCTGCTTTTTTTGATGTCATCCCAATCCCATAGTTGGGGCACGTAGCGCACCGTGGCCCAAAGTGGACCCTGGTCGGCGTAGTGCGGGCTTCCCGGATGGCCGGAAGCGCCGAGCGGGACCACCCACAACGACCTGTTCCAGTCGCCGGTGTCGTGAACATACCGGTTCGAGGAAGTGGTGGTTACGTTGAAGCGGTCGGTGAGTGAGAATGCGGCGGCCTGCGGTGTCTCGGCATCGCCTCCGTACCTGAACCCCGCCGGGTCCAATAGTTCGGCGGCTTCAGGGTAGTTCGGGCTCAGTGGGTGTTGGGGCGAAGTTCGGTGAATATCGCCCCATCTCCACGACGCAATGTCAGGACCGAGGCGATCGGTCAACTCCCGGACAGCAGCCGCTAGCGAATCTTGCGCCATGACGCCCCACGCGTAACCGCAAGGGAACAAGGACGGGCCCTCGGATTCCATGTCGGCGACGGCCCGGCTGAATATCTGTGACTAGTGTACGTACGCACCTCGACCACTGGCGCTCGTTCCCTCATCCGCGAGCGAGCCGAAAAGAGTACCCGCCACCGTTTTTAGGAGGTGATCCCAGCCGGCTCCGTAAATGGCGGCCGCGGGTGAGTCGACCTCCATCGAGCCGTCCCACTCCCACAGCAACGAGACTGCGTTAGCGAGTGGCTCTTAGTTTACATAAAGGCCGGCTGCTACCCGCGGGTACGTGAGCCCCGGCAAGGAAACCCGATCGGCGCGCATAGCCTGCATTGTCTTCACGTCGGCCCCGCCGCCGCGCCAGTTAGCTAAATGGGCGGTGACACGCCGCGCCCTGAAGTCCGGCCTTGCCGGCGCGTTCGGCGTGTCGAGCCCGCGCCACAACCGGTCGTGCGCCAAGCCGGCCGGACAGCCCAATCAGCCCACCTACCCAAAGAGCGTCGGCGGTCGTACTCCATGTGCGAGAGACGATCCTCCGCGGTCGCGAATCCCTGGCCCGCGAATACGTCCCACTCGGAACCCGCCTTTACGTGAGGCACACCCCACCCGTCCCTGACGATCGACACCGGATCATCGAATTCGGGGATGGCAATGGTCGAGTTGACATATGGCAGTGAGGCCAAAAGATCGCGCTTCGTTATGCGCCCGCTGTATTTTGTCCGCGGTGTTTTCATGCGTGGTCACCGGCAATGGTAGAAGTCACTGATTGTAGTGTTCAAGCGGATCGATAGCCGGTCGTGTGGTCCGGTGGGCCCCACTGACCCGTAATCCTGATATTTGATTGCGGGCAGGGGAGGCCCGGCATACACTGAGGCAACCCGGTAACCGGCCTGATTCGCAGGACTTGGCCGGGCGGCCCAACAATGGAGGTTCAATCAATGAACGGCTACGAAGCTATTGCCAGCGTGCTCAAGATGGAAGGCGTCGAGTGGATCGCATGTTTTCCCTCAAACCCCTTGATCGAGGCGGTGGCGGAGGCGGACATTCGCCCAATCACGTTCCGGCAGGAGCGGGGCGGCATCATGGCCGCTGACGCGTATAGCCGGATGAACAACGGCAACAAGCCTGGAATCTTCGCCTCTCAAGGTGGGCCGGGAGTCGAAAATTCATTCGGTGGAATTGCCCAGGCCTGGGGTGACGGGGTTCCGATCATGTATTTCCCCGATGGGCCTGGTCTGTACAAGGCTGGAGTGAAGCCGCACTTCAAGGCGACCACGAACTATCAGCATATTTCCAAGTGGGTGGATGCGCCAACCGGCCCGGAGTACATAGTGCCCTTGCTCAGACGGGCGTTCCACGCGCTGCGCAACGGCCGGCCGGGTCCGGTCGTGTATGAGATACACCGTGACGTGATGTTGGGCGAGGTCACCAACCTAGACTCGTACAAATCGCCCCAGGAGTGGAAGGTCATGCCTTCCCGTTCCGACAACAAGGACGCGGTTACCAAACTACTGTCTGCGAAACGCCCCGTCATCTCAGCAGGCCAGGGCGTGTACTACGCAGAGGCTACGGATGAACTGCGGGAGTTTGCGGAACTTACTCAAATCCCCGTGATAACAACCATGGAGGGAAAAGGCGCGATCTCTGAAGACCATCCCCTGGCGCTGGGCGCTGCGAACCGTACGGCGCCGCTCGGAGTCTGGACATGGCTGAAAGAGTCCGACGTTTACTTTGGCATCGGCACGAGCCTGACTCGGACGAACTACGGCATCGACGTCCCGTCCGAGGGCAAGTTCATGATCCACTCCACTAACAACGTGGACGACATCAACAAAGACTACTCGATTGACATAGGATTGCCAGGCGACTCCAGGCTGGTGCTCGAGGCGATGATCGACGAGGCCAAGGCACAACTCGGCGAGCAGGGACGGCGAGGGGACACCGCTGTTCAGGAAGATGTGGCGGACGTACGGCGCAGGTGGCTGGAAGAGTGGAAGCCGTTGCTCAGTTCAGACTCACGGCCGATAAACCCCTATCGCCTTGTGAACGAGATCAACAAGGCCGTCGATCACGACAACTCCATCCTGACGCACGACGCCGGACACCCCCGCGACCAGATCATGCCGTTCTACCGGGCAACCGTGCCCCACGGATACATCGGCTGGGGCAAAACCACGCATCTGGGCTACGGAATTCCACTGATGATCGGTTCGAAGATCGCCAATCCGGACAAGTTCTGCATGAACTTCATGGGCGACGCCGCATTCGGAATGTCGGGGTTGGATATCGAAACAGCGGTGCGCTCCGGCATTGCCATCACGACTATCGTCCTCGACAACGGCACGATGGGCGGCTACGACCGGTCTATCCCCACAGCAATGGAGAAGTACGGCGCCGGAAACATGACCGGTGACTATGCTCGCATAGCCGAGGGGCTGGGCGCTGTCGGAATTACTGTCGAAGATGCAGACGAACTCGGTGACGCGATCAGGAAAGCCAGGCAACTTAACTCCGAGGGCCAGTGCTGCCTGCTCGACGTCAAGACCATGGACGAAAACACGATGTCTTTGTACCAGACCTGGTAGGCGAAACAGATGCGATCTGACAGACGGCCCGACCGGTTCAGGTCGGGCCGTTGCGCCAAGCCTGCCGGTCGTTCGTAGAGATCAAGGTCCCGCATGATTTTTGCGCCCTGCTTCAACCCATGGGTCGGCGTCGCTCGGCTCCGGTCGCAGAGTATCTCCGGCAGGCGCCATGCGGCCGAAGCGCTTGACCATGATCCACTTGCAGACCGCGGCCGACCGGGGTTCGCTGCTGGCCGGGGCTTTGGCCGGACAACTTTCACTGCCGGTAGGATGAACGGATGAAAACCACTTCATTTCGTACCGCGGTATTGGGTACCCCGTGGCGGAACCTGACCTATGTCTTCATCGAAACGGACGTCGGCCTGACTGGCGTTGGCGAAGCCAGGGCGCTCGGCAAGACGCACACAGTTGGCGAGTACCTGAAAGACACGCAGCGCCACTTCATCGGTCACGATCCGTTCAACATCGAAGCGCTCTACCGCCGCATGACCCTTCTCGACTTCGGCAAGCCGGGAGAGGTCGTTTACACCGGTCTCGCACTGGTCGAACTGGCGTTTTGGGACATCATCGGCAAGGCCTGCGGGCAACCGGTCTACCGGCTGTTGGGCGGCCAGGCCAGAGACCGGGTACCGGCATACGCCAACGGCTGGTACACAGTCGAGCGGTCGCCCGAGCAGTTTGCGGAAGCCGCCAGGCGGGTCATGGAACGCGGATACAAAGGAATGAAGTTCGACCCGTTCGGCAACGGCGATCTAGAGCTGGAACGGCCGGAATTTTACAAATCGCTCGACCTGATAGAGGCGGTTGCAAACGTAGCCGGGACCACAGCGCAGATCATGCTGGAAATGCACGGGCGTTTTGCCCCGCATCAAGCGCGCGAGGTGGCGCGCATGGTGGAGCGGTACAACGTCGGATGGATTGAAGAGCCGGTAAGACCCTCCGACATACCCGCGCTGCGTTCGGTCCGCCAGCACACGTCGCTGCCCATTGCGACCGGCGAACGACTCTACGGCGCTCCCGAGTTCAGAGAGCTATGGGCCAGCGGCACAGTGGACATCGTGCAGCCTGACATCACCCAATGCGGCGGAATACTCGAAGCCAAGAAGATCGCTTCGACCGCGGAGACCCACTCTGTCATGGTGGCGCCCCACAATGTCGGCGGCATTATTTCCACCATGGCTGGGCTACACCTGACCCTGACGTTGAGAAACGGCAAGATTCTTGAGCACTTCAACGACTTCGCCGATCCATTCGTCAAGCAAGCGGGATCGAATTATCCCGAGGTGGTCGACGGTTACTTTCCGATCCCGGACGGACCCGGGTGGGGAGTTGAACTCGACGAACACTTTATCCGGTCCAACCCGCCTGAGTCAGTTAACGGAGTGGCCGCAGACCCCGGCCTCGACATGTTCTCGAATGCCGATTGGGCGCGGCGCGGTCAGGACGCCTGAAGGCCGTCCAACCCCTGCGAACCCACTCCGGTCACCAGTCAGACCCGCTAATTCGCGTGCTGACCCCGTCGCCCGACGCCCGACGCGCAGCCTCGCAGCCTCGCAGCCCGTCAGGCGTCGGCATCAGGATTCCGGCGTTGAATGACCGCAAATGACACACCCGCGCCAACAAGGGCGCGGGTGTTCGATCAAGGTGGACTATAAGCCGAGTTCTGTGCCTCGCGGCAAGGGAGTTTACGATCCCAAAAGACCTTCCTCCTCTCCTTGTTGCGAGGTAGCGGCCATCCATCTGGGCCCTGCGTTACCGCAGGGCTCAAGCGGCCAACCCGGGGGCTGGTCGGGCTACGTCATCGCCCCCCTATTTGGCCTTGCACCGGGCGGGGTTTGCCCTGCCCTGGCCGTTACCGACCGGGCGGTGAGCTCTTACCTCGCCATTTCACCCTTATCCGCCTGCGCGGACGGTGTGTTTCTGTTGCACTTTCCGTCGGGTCGCCCCGCCCCGCCGTTAGCGGGCGCCCATGCCCGAAGGTGCTCGGACTTTCCTCCCCTCGACGTGTCGAGGAGCGGCCGCCCGTCCGCCTTGGTCGGACCTGATGATAGCAGCCCAGGGCCGTTGCTCAATGCCGTTTATCGGGACCGGCGACGGTTCGTCGCGGGTGCGACCGGCCCCCGGCGCAGTTCGATTTTCGCTCCGTCGGGACTCACGATGATGCATTCCAAAAGGCTGGACATGGCCTGTCTGGCCACATTCATGTCCTGTCCCGTCGCGGCTTCCAAAAGCGATACGGTGTCGACGAAGGAATCGCCGCCGTTCGCATTGGCAGCACGGGCCCTTCCGAGTTTTTCAAGCGGTAATCTGAGTCTGGCGATGTCGCCGTAGCCGGAAGCCACCGACCTGATCGCCTTCATGAATTCCCGCTCTGCGGTGGTGACATCCGCCGCGTGTTTGGCCGAAGAGGTGCGGCTCGCGACGTGGGACCCGACGCGAGACACGCGGCCCGATCCGGCTAACTGTAACAACTGGTCCCTGACAAGTTGCTCGAGTTCGGCTGCCCGCCATGCGGCATGTCCTTCGACCTTGCCCCTGCCGGGCCCCGTCCCACCCGGACATTCGTAGTATCTGTAAATCCGGTCGATCTTATCGCCGTTCTTGCGTTTCCACGATCGCTTTCTCGTGAGGCCAAACACCCCCCGGCCGCACAACGCGCAGCGAGCTAGTCCCCCAAGAAGATAGGGCTCGGCAGACGGAGCTCGGCGGACCGGTTTCCGGGTTTCGAGGATGCGTTGGGCCAGGTTGAACGTAGCCCGGTCGATCAGGGGCCGGTGCGAGCTTGAGATGCGGATTCCGTAGCGCGTGTACGTACCGACGTAGACCCTGTTTCGCAGCACTCCGGCAACGGCGACGGGTGTCCAGGGACGTCCTTTACGCGTCCTGTGCCCCTGTTCGTTAAGCCCAGCGGCTATCCTCCGTAAACCCTGTCCACCGGAAGGGGGCAGTTCCACGTCCGGCGCCGGTCCGTTGTAGGCATCGAACATATACCTGACGACAGCAGCCTCAACATCGTTGACCTTGAGTTGGCCGTCCAGACCGGCCCAATAACCGTAAGGGGTCCGGCCGAGCACCTCGCCGCGGGACGCCTTTGCGAGAATCGCCTCGCGGATTCGCCGCAACGAGCCAGCCGATCTGCCCCGCAGGCTTAAGAGTCGAAGGCTATTTTGCAGTAGATCCGGGTAGTTCGGGTCGAGGCATCGGACTTCAGAGCCCGTGGCCTGCAGTTCCAGCATCCGTTCGACGAGCGTTTCGAGATCGTCTGCGAGGTGCGTGGAATCAGGGGTAAGAACCAGGGCGGGGCGCCCTTCTGGCGCTGTGAAGCTCGCAATCAGGCTCGCGTAGGTTTTGTCACCGTCGGCATCCGTAAACGTCTCGACCAAAGTGTGGCGGTTTTGATCGCAATAAACGCGAATCGTCTTGTCAACCTGGAAATCGTACGACGTTAGGTACCCGGACTCGACCCCGGATGGGGTATCGCCGGGCAGGGCGGATCTGTAGAAGCCAACTGCCCGCATTGGTCAGTCGTTAAGCAGGATCCTGCCGCAACTACTGCAGGAAACTAGGCTCCCTGCGGCCCGAATACGAGCCAATTCCCGGAGGGGCAGCCGTACTCTGCACCCCTGGCACACGCCGCGCTCTACCCGTACCACGGCCACGCCTCCCTTGCGAATCAGGAGAGAGTTATAAAGGGACAAGGCGTCGGCCGGGATGCCGGATGTTGACATCTTGCGCTCTTTGTCCATCTTGAGGCACTGTCGGCCCAATTGCCTTCTTTTGGTTTTCAGCCGGCTCTCGTTTTCGCCCCAGATACGTTCAGCCGCTTCCAGTTCGGCCCGGCGTTTTTCGTTCAGCTTCCGCGCCTCTCCGGCCGCAATCTGGGCAGGTTCGGTCGATTCCTCGACCTGGGCAAGTTCCCGTTTGGCGGTTGCGTGCTCCGTCTCGATGGCGGTCAACTCGCGAACGTTGGTTATGGCGCCGCCGTACAAGCGCTCTTCCAGGCGGGCCAGGCGCTCGCTTAACGCGGCGGATTCAGACTCCAGTCGGGCAAACTCCAGCCTCGCCTCCAACTCCCCGATTCGGGCTTTTTCGGCCCGATCCCTCAACATTGGCAAACCACCCTGGGTTTCGAGATCCCGCGTTACACGTCGGTATTCGCGGCGTTGCGTCGCCAGTTGCTGGTCGGTGAGCTGGAGTTCGAGGAGTGCCCTTGCTGAAGTCAAATGATCTCGCTCTCTGTTGCTGAAAATGGCACTGTGGGGACGATCAAAGTCTAGGTTCGAGACACCATTATGTCAACAAATCAAAACGTCAAATTGCCGGAACGAGGCGTGTCGGAGCGCTTGTACCGGCTGTAAATTAGCCAGCGCGACCCTTAATATCCAGCATATCGTTTTACGGGCACACGCAACGAACATAGATGTCGACAAACAATAACCAGAAATTTGATTACCACCTGCCGGAATGCGTGATCCGGCGGCCTCGCACCCGGATCGTGTGCACCCTCGGCCCCGCAACCGGTCAGGTCGAGATCATGTGCGACCTGATCCGGGCCGGCATGTCGGTCGCCCGGCTTAATCTTTCCCATGGTGACGGCGAATCTCACCGGAGTTACGTCAAAAACGTCCGCATTGCAGCGAAGATCACCGGAGCGCCGATCGGAATTCTCGCCGATCTCCCGGGTCCCAAGTACCGTAACGGGGAAGTTGGCGAAGGGAAGATCCAGCTTGAACAAGACGCTCCGTTCACACTAACCGCATCCGCCGTCACAACCACGGCAGATCGCACCAACGTGTGGCCGTCGGGAATTCACGGCGACGTTCAGGTCGGTTCGCGAATCCTGATCGATGAAGGCGCCATCGAGTTAATGGTCGAGAGCGTCGACGGTGTCGACGTTCACTGCCGGGTGACGTCACCCGGCGTGATGCAGTCTCGGAAAGCCGTGACGACGCCCGGAATTACTTCAACACTCGACTACCTGACGAACGAGACCAGGTCGGCGCTTGATTTCGCCATGGAAAACGAGGTCGAATTCATCGGCCTGTCCTACGTACGGAATTCTGAGGATCTGGCTCAGGTCAAGGACTGGTTAGAGAACAGCGCTTATCCGCACCAGTTGATCGCAAAGATCGAGGTGGCTGAAGGGGTCAGGAACCTGGAATCGATTCTCGAACAGGTTGACGGCGTGATGGTCGCACGAGGAGACCTCGGTGTGGAGATGCCCATCGAGGACGTGCCCGGCATCCAAAGGCGAATGATCCGGAACGCTAACGATGCCGGAAAAGTCGTCATCACCGCGACGCAAATGCTGGAGTCGATGATCGAATCACCCCACCCAACCCGCGCAGAAGCGTCCGACGTGCACAACGCCGTCCGCGACGGCTCCGACGCGATCATGCTGTCTGGTGAAACGTCGATCGGCATGTATCCGGTGCGAACTGTCGAGTACATGGCCCAGATCGCCAGGCGCGCCGAAGAGGAACTGGACTACGGGGGCATGTTGGAGCGTCGTCGTGAGGCCCGCGAGCGAAATGGGCAAAACCTGGACGAAGCGATCGCCTATGGCGCGGTGCGCACCGCCCGGGCGGTAGGCGCCTCGGTCATCCTGGCCTTCACCGAGTCCGGCAGCACAGCCGCGCGTGTCGCGTCGTACAGACCGTCCACACCGCTTGTAGCCATGATGCGTGATGAAACCGCTGGCCCTCGACTCACTCTTCGTTGGGGTTTGATAACGCTCAACGCACCGGTATTCGACCGTCTGCAGCAGATGTTCCCGGAGGGTTCGCGAGCAGCCAAAGAGACCGGTTTCGCAACGGACGGAGACTTGGCGGTAGCGGTTGCCGGCATGCCGATCGGCGTTCCGGGGAACACCAACTTGCTGAGGGTGATCAGGATTCCGGAGCCGATTACTCCGTTGTCAGCCGGCGTCTGAACCGGCCGGGGCAGTCCCGGTGAACGAGGCAAGCTCGCTCCTCAATTGATCGACGGTCGACCGACTGGCCGCCAGGTGTCCGTAACACGCTGCGTTGAACATTTCGGTGATCAGTCCGATGCGCGCGCCCGGCATCACCGACTGCATTTCCGGCACGCGCTCGTTGGGCGTCAGGTATGGCACGAACACCAAGCCCCTTGAAACTCCGGCAGTCAGGTAGTCGAAGTACAACAAGAACACTTCTGTTACCCCGACCTCGTTTTCCGGGTAACGCCACCTCCTCGGCTCCTCACGCGTGCGGGTAAACCAGGACGGCAATAGACCAGCGAGCAAGCGGAAAAGGTCCTTCGCCGGGTCTGCGTCCGTTTCCAGCGCTTCCCGGTCCTCGTCTTCGCCGCGCCCGTCGCGTGCGATGAATTTCCGATACGCCAATGCGAGGAATAAAAACAGGCCGATCATCAGGATGGCCAGAAGCGGGTACTGGATGATGTTGAAGATGGTCTCGAAGAGTTGGCTGTCACCGGTCGATTCGGCGACGCCCTCGGGCAGGGCGCCTGGCGGGCCGCCCCCCAATTCGGTTTCGGGCGGTTCTTCATTTCCGAACATGGACTTTAGCCAGTTGAAAATCAACATGATCAGGTTTACAAGGAGTTCGAGCGGGTATCGCAGTATCCATAGCAGGCCGTCAACCAACAGGCCCCAGCCCCGAAACAGCAGTTTCACGCCGACGCCGCCGTAGATGCCTCCCAGCAAGCCCAGAATCAAGCCGAGGGCGATTACAGCGAGTATCGAGGCCGCAATAACGCGGGCCCAGGCTGCGCCCTTGCCGCGGAGACCCTGCTCAGGCAGGCGCGCCGCCGCGAGGCCTGCGAGACTTGCGGCGAAGAACGGAATCAACAAGGTCTGCATGCCCACGTCTATCGAACTGATCTGCTCCGCCAAGACGCCAATGGCAATGACCGCGATGCCGATCTTGAAACTTCGCTGCAGCCGATCGGACGCGTAGTCGTCCGCGACGATGCCGATAGTTTTTCGCCATGTGTATACGGCTGCTATGAGAGAGAAAATGACGCCGGCGAAGGACTTCGCTTCGAAATCGGCTCCGGTAAGCTTCGCGGCCCAGGCCATGTCGAAGGCGCGGTCGTCATAAAACGTGCCGCTCGCCACCGTCAGGTACACGAGAGTGATCCCGATCAGACCCTCCAGGATGGCCAGCGTTCCCTTGTTGCCGCGAAGCCCCATCGTCAGCCAGCCGACGAACATCCCCGCCACGTAGAGTGCGAAAACGGTGAACCACCCCAGGGGCGATCCCCCCAGTCCGATTAGCAGTCCGATCACGGACAGCACGGCGTAGATCCAGACGCTTTCGGCAATTGCCAGCGTTCCGAGAATGATCTTGCCGCGATTGTCAGCCAATTGACTTGCCCACCGGTCGTCTGAATGGGAGGTCCGGGTCGTCACCGTCTGGGTTGCCTTCACCCAATTGTTCGGCGAAGTATGCGCCTACGGACATCACGTTGAGGTTCGGAATTTCCGGCGGGTCATCATCGCCGACGTACAGCGTCAGGACGCGGTAACCCTGACGGCCCAGACCTGCGACATATTCGACCGGGCCGGGCCTGAAAGCGCCTGCCACGTATATGATCGTTGCGCCTGGCGGCATAGCGCCCCGCCCGTGATTGCGGGCCAATTCGTCCAGACTTTTCACGGCCATCGGTTTCACCATGGCGAGCGACTTCATGATGCCAAGAAGATGGCCGGGCGAGGTTGCCGGGGGTATTACAGCGCTGCCCTCGTTGTGCGGCGGCACCCCGTTGGCGATAAGTCCAACCCGGTGGCCGGCCTCTGAAGCGCGCACCGCAACAGATGCCGCACACGTGACCGCCCGTTCCAGCACGTCCGCCAGGTACCCCTCCCACGGCCGGTCTGTGGTTGCTGCTTCCAGCAGCACGACTGCGTAATGAGACACACTAGGGTCAAACGTCCTGACGAACAGTTTTTCTTGCGCGGCGTGCCGGGCGGTGGCCTTCCAATCGAATGAACGGACAGGATCGCCGGACCGGTACTCCCGTATGCCGCTTGGCCGCGACGGGTCGTCCCAGATGCTCATTGGCGTCCTTGTATCGCCGATCGGCCGCGCCGCCGGTAAATCAAGCCACGGAACCGGCACGATCTTCGGGTACACCGTGATGGTTTGAGAAGATTGGGGTTCTTCCCGGGCCGAACCGAACATGCCAAACAGGTCACCGCTCTCAAGTTTCGCAGGACCCAGCCGGTAAAAGCCCCGGTTGGCCGCCCGGACCCGAAAATTGATGCGTACCCGTTCATAACGTCCCAGGCTCGTCACTTCGGTTATCTCGGAACCTCCCAGAAACGGCCGTTCGGTAATCATTTCGGACGCGTCTTGCAGACCCAGCGGCAAGAAATCTCGTATGCGCACCCATGGCACTGGCAGCGGTTTGTTGTTCTCCAACGCCAGCGACAACTTGATTTCGTCGCCCTGGAACAGGTGGTCGGCGCTCAAAACGCGGCCGTAAGATACCTCCTCCAGTGATAACCGGGCCCATACCCGAGCCGCAACGGTAACGACAAATACGAGAGCGCCGACAGCCGCGATGAGGGGCTCGCCCAACGCGGCGCCGACGATGACGACGATGATGAGCAGAAGGACGAACAGGTCTGAGATTGCTGCGCCGCCACCGGAAATGCGCGGCGGGGGCCTGACGCCTACTGGATACAACAAGACTCAGCTCCGCTGCATTTCGCAGACTCGGTGGACGCGCCGTCGCGCATTGAACACGTGATCCATTCGCCACGCGATATATGTGAATCGTACCGATTCTCTCTGTTCGAGCAGCCGTGCGTCACACCGGGGTCGCCCCATATCTGTCTGGCCAACATCAATTCCCGATCAACCCCCTGCAATGGCGCCAACGACCCTGAGAGGTTCCGTTCCCCCTGCGACTTCGTCGGGCAATTGGGCGTCCGGCGGTTCGTTCGACAGGTCGCGGCCGCAGGCGAAGAACCTCACCATCGGTCTCCGCCGTTTATCGGAGTGGTATCGAATCGTTCCTTTCAACATCGGATAACGCAGTTCGAGGGCGTCGATGACCGACCGTTGCGTCGCGCCGGTCCGCTCACGTTGAGTTGGACTTCTCCCTGTACGTTGGCCAGATTCCGCAGGTGCGGGGGAAGCGTAACCCTGATCATGGCAACGTCTGGACTTCGACGGACAGAACCGCGGGCAAGTCTCGAACTATAGGGGCCCAGGTATCCCCTGAATCGGACGAACAGTAGACCTGACCGCCGGTGGTGCCAAAATACACGCCGCATGAGTCGAGCGAGTCTACCGCCATCGCCCCTCGTAACACGTTTACGTAGCAGTCTTTTTGCGGCAATCCATTGGTCAGCGCTTCCCATTCATGGCCACCCGTGCGGGTGCGGTAGACGCGTAGTTTCGCCTCATGCGGGAAGTGCTCCGACTCACTGAGGATAGGAATCACGTAGACGGTGTCCGGTTCGTGGGCGTGAACGTCAATCGGAAATCCGAAGTCAGAGGGCAAATCCCCGCTTATTTCGTACCAGGAATCTCCACCGTCGTCACTTCGCGTCACGTCCCAGTGTTTCTGCATAAACAGTACTTCGGGCCGCGACGGGTGGATGGCCATTCTGTGAACGCAGTGCCCAATTTCGGCCTCGGGGTCCGGGACATCTACGGAGCGCAGGCCATTATTTATCGTTCGCCATGATTGTCCCGCGTCATCCGACCGTAACGCGCCCACCGCTGAAATCCCTACTGTGATTCGTTGACTGTTCGCTGGGTCCTGAATGATCGTATGCAGGCAAAGTCCACTTGCGCCCGGAGGCCAGGACTCCGCCGTTTCGTGCTGGCGCAAGCCCGATAGTTCCTGCCACGTCTCGCCTGCGTCAGACGACCGGTACAGGCTGGCGTCTTCCGCCCCGGCGTACACTGCGTTCGGGTCGGTCAAAGACGGCTCAAGGGTCCACACGCGGGCAAAATTCCACGGATGGGGGGTATTGTCATACCACATATGCGTACCGACATCACCTTCGT
Organism: Dehalococcoidia bacterium; assembly: GCA_965224235.1. Taxonomy (GTDB): domain Bacteria; phylum Chloroflexota; class Dehalococcoidia; order Lucifugimonadales; family Lucifugimonadaceae. The sequence goes on from CBDCYP010000001.1 coordinate 164,320, forward strand.
AGGCAAATTCGTTACCCACCGGGGACCAGCTTCTTCCGCCGTCGGTCGAACGCTGAATCAGTTGTCCGAACCAAGGTGTCGACTGCGACGCGTAGATCGTGTGGGGATCGGCCGGGGAGCCCTTGAGGTGGAATATCTCCCATCCGCCGAAGTGCGGACCGCTAACGTCCCACCGATCCCTATTCCCATCCGCGGTCAGGATGAACGCCCCCTTGCGAGTCCCAACCAGCAGTCTGACTCCGGTCATTGAGAATTTCCTGAAAACTCATCTGTCCTGATCATATGTCGACATACTCCTTAACCGGTGTCGCCAAACATATTCTCGGCGCAAGGCCAATTGAAGGGCAGTTCCGGTCGGCTGGCCGGAGGTGACGTTCTCTCTGCCATTTTCGTGTCAACCCTGGGACGACGGTTAGTCTGGCGGCAACGACCTATGAAACAAAACCCTGTCGACAAGCGGCGGTACATCCGGGGCGATTTATCTTTCAATAGGTATGCTGATCGAATTGAGAATTTCCGAGATGACATTGTCTCGCGTCCTGCCTCGCAGGCCCGCGGATGACTCTATGACGACACGATGCGCGAGCACGGGATTCGACATCTGTTTGACGTCGTCGGGGATCACATAGTCCCGGTCCGCCAACGCGGCGCGCGCCTGCGCGGCGTGCTGCAAGCTGAGAGAGGCCCTGGGGCTGGCGCCCAATCTGAGTTGCGAATGAGTCCGAGTCGACGCAATTATCGCGAGAAGGTAGTCGCGGACCGTGGGATCCATGCGCACCTGCTCAACTGCTTGCTGAGCTTCGAGAATCTCCTCCGGCCCCGCGACGGCTGAAATCGTCTCCAAACTTTGGGTTGACTGGAACCGCGTCAGCATCGCCGATTCCTCTTCGAGCGTGGGATAGCCGAGGTTCACCCGCAGAAGGAAGCGGTCCAGTTGGGCTTCGGGGAGCGGGAACGTGCCCTCCATCTCGATGGGGTTCAAAGTGGCCAGGACGATGAAGGGGTCGGGCAGGGTGGAGGTCACCCCGTCGATTGACGCCTGACGCTCCTGCATCGCTTCGAGCAGGGCGGACTGTGTACGCGGCGTGGCCCGATTTATCTCGTCTGCCAGCAGTACCTGTGAGAATATGGGCCCTGGCCGGAACTCGAATTCGCCGGACCGCATATTGAAGAAATTGATTCCGAGCACGTCGGACGGCACCAGGTCAGGGGTGAACTGAATGCGGTGGAATTCACAGTTGAGTGACGCGGCCAACGCCTTGGTCAACGTGGTCTTGCCTGTACCCGGTACGTCCTCGATAAGCACGTGGCCGCGGCACAGGAGCGCGATTATAGCGAGGTCGATGGATTCGGACTTTCCGACAATCACACGCTGCACATTTTCCCGCACCCGGTTCGCCAATTCACGAACGTTTGCTATCGACTGACGGGACGCCGTCATTTCCGTCACTTTGGATTCAATCACCAGTACTTGTCAACTCCGTCTGATATTCCGCTGCCACCATGACGCCGGAGAATGAACAGGCGCGTGCGGGCAAGTGTATTCAGCCTACCACCAGACTAACGGGATTGAATCTGAGTCGCGCCGCCGCCAAATCTCGCGATACGGGCTCGTACAGACCATCCGATCGCGCCGATATCGGCGGAGGCTGGCCGAATCGCGGTTCCCGGTTCTCCGGCCGCGGTGGAGGCGCCTGGACGCACCCGCAGACGGGTCAGACCACCACGATCGAGTTGGTCAGTCTGCCGATCCCGTCGATGTCGATGCTCAACGTGTCGGGGACAGACATCATAGACCTCCAAGAAATTCGTAGTCCCGCCGCCTCGATCGGCAGGCGGCAATGGTTCGAGATGGAGGAACCGGCCGTTCAGCTCACCGATTGTGCTGACGGTCGTGGGCATCCCGAATCGCCCTTTCGAGTGCGTTGGGGAGAACTTCGTAACCGGACAAGTCGTGGATATTGTCGGGCCTCACGTGGAGTTGCCCTTCTCCGGTGTTTCCCCGGTGCTGGCCTCTGGAGTAGTAGGGGTTTGTTTCCACTTCGTTAGAAGACAGCACCCAATACCTAATAACGTCCCTCCACACCGCCACCCAAACGAACACGTCGCAGCAGTAAGGCTTCAACTGTTGGAAGTTCATCAAAAATCCTTTTTCGGAATCAGATGCCAGCGCCCTCTCATATAACGGGCCTTTTGATACATCCGAGTCGACTGCGCGCGAGGCTTTAACTTCGATTCGAATCCCATCCAAGTAAAAGTCATACTGCCCGGAGTACTCTAGGTCCAAGGATTTTGAAGGCTTCTGCAAGGCCGGGATCAGACTTTTAAGTTGGCCTTGCGCCCACGACTCCCCAAACGTGCGCGGCGCGCTTATCTCGAACACGTACAGGTACAAGTTCCTGGCAATGTAGTTGTCACGCAATTCGTGGTAAGCGTCAAGGGTCAGAACACCAGTAGAGAGAAGGTTAGAAATGACATATTCATAATCATTAAATGGGTAGATCGACACTAGGGAATTGAGCCGCTCCCTAATATCATGTTCGTTGGGTGAACGGCTTAAAAGCGAGTCGATTTCTCTTCGGAGATGCTCCACACTCGTTCACCTTTAAATTAGAGTTTTCTGTACCGCCACTTTCGGCTCGGGCGTTGCGGGTGAGCGACAAACGGAGAGTTCACTCTCGAAGGGGTTCCCATTTTGCCACCCTGTTCTGCCGGTCGACCGAAATCGTTCGAGCCTTCTAATGGCAATCTCAGCGAAAATGGGGTCGATGTCAGCTGTGAAGCATCTGCGGCCGAGTAATTCAGAAGCCAGTAACGTAGTTCCGGAGTGGGCGAAGAAGTCTATTGCCAAATCATCCGGATTCGAACTCGCGCAGATAATCCTCTCGATGGACTTTAATGGTTTCTGGGCATAGCAGCCGGAAACATTTTCTGCCATACGGTAAAACGGTTGCTGGATGTCCACCCAAACGTTTCCTGCCCGGATGTAATTGGAGCGGCTTCTTTCAAGGTTTTCAGTAATCTGCCCATTCACTTTCTTATAATAACCTCGGAGAATCTTGGGGATGTCAGTGTATTCAGCTTCCACATTGAAATGTGGATCCCCTTTCACGTAGTACAGCAGTTCCTGACGAACGGCCATCCAATTCTTTTGAGTTCCGTAACCGCGTTGATTTCGCATTGTTACAAAGCTGCGTGTGCGGAACGGCATATCCCGCATCATAAGAATGAAATCCGGTAAAGGCTGGAATCCGCTTTTCTGATCCGCTCCAAGCCAGACATAAAACGAGGCGTCAGTGGTCAAGCTGGCGTCCGTCAACTCCACCCATTGGCGGCACCATTCGATATAGGCCTCGATGGAGCGGCGCTCAAAGACGGCCAAGTTGTAAGGAGGGTCGTGAATAGCGAGTTGGGCGCGCTCTCCAGTCATGAGCGTTTGAACAGCGTCGGGGTCAGACGAATCCAGGCAGCCGACTCGATGTCCCCGAACTCTGTCGACCCAGATATCGCCAGGCTGAAGGCGGCAGGAAGATAGCAGCCTTTCGCGATCCTTCGGGGATGAATCCAATCTTGAAAGGGGGTTGTTGTGCATATCCACGCATTCTCCTGGCACTCGGATTCGGGCGCTTGCATCCTTGCCGTCCAGTCTGAAAATTCGGACGGTCGCTTTGGATTCAATCACCAGTACCTGTCAACTCCGTCTGATACTCCGCTGCCACCATGACGCCGGGGAATGAACAGGCGCGTGCGGGCAAGTGTATTCAGCCTACCACCAGACTAACGGGATTGAATCTGAGTCGCGCCGCCGCCAAATCTCGCGATACGGGCTCGTACAGACCATCCGATCGCGCCGATATCGGCGGAGGCTGGCCGAATCGCGGTTCCCGGTTCTCCGGCCGCGGTGGAGGCGCCTGGACGCGCCCGCCACAGGATTAAACCACCACGATCGAGTTGGTCAACCTGCCGATCCCGTCGATGTCGATGCTCACGACATCACCTTCCGCCAAGGTGAAATCCGGCGGCGGGATCAAAGGCGTTCCGGTGAGCACCGTCGTCCCGTCGGGCACAGGATTATGACGTTGCAGCCAGTCTGCAATCTCTGCGCACGTCCGCTTCATCTCACTAGTAGAGGTCTCCCCGCCAAAAACCTCAACGCCGTCCCGCACTATGGACATCTTTATGGGCAGCGCTTGGGGGTCACCCAGGGAATCGGGGGTTACGACGCACGGGCCGATGGAGCAGGAACGGTCGTATAGTTTGGCTTGGGGGAGGTAGAGCGGGTTGGCGCCTTCGATAGTACGACTGCTCATGTCGTTGCCAACCGTGAACGCCACCATCTGCCCGCCATACAGGATGAACGCAAGTTCCGGTTCGGGAACGTTCCAGTCTGAGTCGGCTCTGATGCCCACTTCGCCGAATGGCGGGACAAGTCGTTGGGCCGTGGCCTTGAAGAACACTTCGGGCCTCTCCGCTTCGTAGACCATCTGATAGACGTCGGGCGTTCCGCTCTCCGCTTGCCGTTCTCGCATCGAATCGTGGTAGGTCACGCCTGCCGCCCAAACCTCGGGGGCCAATATTGGCGGCAACAACTTGTACGGGCAGCCCGGAGCTGACGGGTCGAGGAGGGTGGCGACCGGCACTTCGTTCGCGCCCCCGCGTCCGATGAGCGACTTCGAGACGCCGTCTATATCGGAACCGGTTATCGAGGCGACGCGAAACAGTTCCAGCGTGGAATTGACGCTTGGCTCAATCGAAGTCAGGTCCAGCACAGTGCTCTCATCTGTCTGAACGCCAACCCTGTCCTCGCAGTTAGTCATGAATTGGTAGTAGCGCATGTTTTGTACCCGTTGCCTCCTGTGGACATCGCCGTCCGTTCGTGTGTGTATCTCGACCTGCGGACGGGGATTGGCCGGATGCTACGTGCACGTTAATTTGGTGTCAAAACCGGACCGACCGTTCGCTTCCGCGTCATCTGTTCCCGGACTCTTGACACGCGGACAGCCGGCGGCCAGTGTCGAAACAGCTGTCCGGCGTTGCAAGCCCATACCGGCCAAACGGATGTGAAAGACCACTTTTCCGCGGACCAGATGAAATAAAGCTCGACAGCGCAAAAACTCAGAGCGACTTTGGGCGTATAACAAAATACGAGCACAGATCCCGGGTTTGGAAATCAACGATTGGCGCGACTCACCACATACCTAGCCTCGCTTGCAGCTGTGGCAATTGCCTTGTCAGCCACCTTGGCAACAGCCGTCGAGGCATCTCTGCCGGATGCGTCCCGGGAAGTTTCGCTACTTCCGATCGTCGAGCACCGCGCCGAAATCGACTTCGGCGAAAAGATCGAACTGCATGCCGAGATCGAAACCGGCGCGCTTGAAACCGTCGAAGCGAAAGCGATTTACCGTCCGCACGGGCCGTCGCGTATTTCGACCTACGCATACGCCGACGCGCGTGTCAGTTCGGCATTCGACAATCTGACCGTGCAGTTCACGATACCGACCGGCGGGGCAACTTACTACCCGCCCGGTACGGAGTTCGACGTCCATTTCGAACTATTGGACAGTGAGGGCGTAACCCACTCCACGACCCCATTTACGGTCGAGTACCTGGATCCCCGGATCGATTGGAGGAGGGTGAGTAACGGACCCGTGACCGCCATTTACCACGGGATTACTGACGACCTCGCGCGGGATCTTGTCGATCACGCCGTAACGGTGTTGCCCAGAATCACCGCGACGATTGGCGTCGAAGATTCACCTTCCATAAAGGCTGTTCTTTTCAACTCAGTCAGGGAAGCGACGCCGTACTTCCCCCCCATCTCAAAGACCGCCACCGACCGGCAATTTTTCGCCGGATTCGCCATGTCGGAGTTTGGCCTGTTCGTAATGGCCGCGCCGTCACGCGGGATATTTGTCCACGAGATGACCCACCTGGTGGTAGCAGAATCGGAGAAATCTCCGCTGGGCCAAAATGCGCCATCTTGGCTGAATGAGGGACTCGCCGTCTACTTTCAGAATGAAGGCGACGACGGGTCCCTGGAACAACGGCTTGCCAGCCCGGCCAGGGACGGACGCCTTTTGCCCCTGAAGAATATGAACCGTGTTCCCGGCCGTCGCAACGAAATCGGCGTGTTTTACCCACAGGCAGGCCACTTTGTCGGCTATCTGATCGATACGTACGGCCGGGAGCGAATAGGCGCGCTGCTCGCGAATCTCGATTCAGGGCAAAAGATTGCGGATGCATTTCATTCGACCTACAGAGAATCTTTGTACGATGTGGAAAATACTTGGAGATCGACTCTGGGCGCCAACGCGCTGCCGACTCCTGATTCGGCTCGCTCCCAACTTCCGCCTCCGATCACCACCCAATTGCCGCTTCTTCAGCCGCCGGTAGACACCGTCAAATCGCCATCACTTGAACAGCCGGCGGATACAGTCAAGTCAGGAAACCCTGAGCCGACGCCCATGCCCGCGCCAACGTCCGCGCCACCTGGTGAGCCGGGCAGCTACCCGCTTCCTGCTACGGACGTTCGGCAGGGCGACGCGTCCGGCCAACTGTCAGCGGTCGTCGTCATCGCCGTAATACTGACAGCCATGGCCGCCCTTTCCGGCGCATTTGTACTTGCAAGGCGGAAGGCGCAGCGCCGCCAGGCGTAAGGTCCTTGACGTAGATGGCAGTAGATCAGTTCTCGACCAGGTGGTACGTGTCGGGCGCCCGGAGGACTTCGCGGCTCGTGAAGCGGCCGTCGAAGGTTAGCTTTACCCCCTCACCGTAGCCGATGGCGCCGTACCACTCCCTGTGCGAGTAGTCCGGAGCGGCAGCTACCGCTCCCAGCTCTACGAATCCGCCATTTGTGACGATGAGAGCCTGTTTGGATTCCGGTACGCGCTCGCCAATGCTGAACGAGAGGCAGGCCAACTCGGCCGCGAAATCCGCGGCAGGGCCACCCGACGAGACGGCATGGGAGATTCTGGAGAATGGACTGGGCCAACCTGCGCTACTGAGTACATCCAGGGGAAGCTGCCCGAGCAACTCGACGGTCTCATTGACCTCATGGCCCATCGCGACGGCCGTTTCGGTGGCCCGAGGAATCGGGCTGGTCACCACCAGGTTAAACGGGCCGGAAGTTTCTCCGACTAGCCGCGCCAATTCGATGCCACCCTGCGACAGATGCGCGCCGGGCTTGCGCTTCATGGCATTTCGCCGGACCTCCAACGTTCGGATCGGTCAATGGTCTCCATACGGTAGCCCAATGGTGAGCACAGGGTTAACGGGGTTATGGGATTTGGGAACGTACCGAGAACGTTCCTCCGGCAGGATCAGGATCACAAGTAACGTGGAAGCCCGTTTAGTCCGAGACCGTTCTACCCGTCTACCCGCCGCCCGCGGCGGCGCGGAGTCGCTCAGCAACGATGATCTCCTCGCCTTCGTTGAGGGCGTGGGAGTTGACGGTGAGGGTATTGTCGTCGATTACCATGACCCAAATGCGGGGGTTGCCGCCGTCCAGATCGTCCGCGATGTCCTGCGCCGTCTTGCCAACTACTCCGGGGTCGATGGTGACGTTGAGGGTGGAGCCAAAGTACTGTGGCACGTTCTCAATCTCCAAGCCCAAGCCGGGGGTTCCCGCCAAAACCTGCCGTACTCTGGCCAGGCGTTCCTCGTATCCCAGTAGGCGGTCTTCGTGGTTCATCGTCACCCATCGCTTGACGGCGGTGAGTACGCCCACGACTTCCTGCTTGTCCAACTTCATGGGGCGTCCGAAGGAGCGGCCGTCGTTCTCCTGGAAGGCGATGAAGCCCTGATCGGACGCGGCCTCCACAAGTTCCTTGCGTCCGCAGAGGAAGCCGGAGGATTGAGGCGCTCCCATGTACTTGGCGCCGAAGCAGACGAGGTCGGCGCTCTGGGCGTTGCGCCAGAAATAATCAAGGGGGTATATCTGCGCCGCGGCGTCTGCTATGACGGGCACGCCGGCGTCGTGCGCTATCTCGACCGCCTCCTCCAGCGCCAGGACCGAGCCGGATTCGCCTGCCCGGATGAGGTATGCGACGGCCGCCGTGTTATCTTCGATGGCCTCCTCGAGCTGATCGCGGGTGCATCCGGCTTCGTCGCCGGCCTCGACGAGCTTCGCGCCGGGAACCGTGAAGCTGCGGTCGTAGATGTAGCGCTGGGCCTTCTGGATAACGATCTCGTTTTTCATACCCGTCGTGTCGGGTAGTTGGGCTATCTTGTCGAGGTCTCGTCCGGTCATGCACGCCGCGGCGCTGAAGGCGAGGGCTGCCGAGCAGCCGGAGGTGACGTAAGCAGCCTCGACGCCGAGCAGATTGGCGATGTACTCGCCCGACCGCGCCAGTAGTTCCGCCATCTCGATGTAGGTGTCGTTCACGGCGGCCATCGCCGCGGTCACCTCTGGCACGGTGGCCGAACCGCCGAGCACAGTCCGGTTGCCCTGGGCGTTGATGACTGCTCGCGCGCCTATCTGCGCGTATATTTCGGCCCCTGTTGCTGTCATGCTCATTCCTTTAAGTAACTACCCCGAACTTGCAGGGACTCTCATATTAACGTGTCGTAGCGCCAGTCGATTGTCCACTGTGCCCCGCTGTCGCGGAGACGAACTTTCCCCCTCTGCCGGAAGGGATCTTACGGATTGTCGCAAAGTCGCGCACGGCTGGGGGGGCAGTCCCGGGCGGTTTGGCGGCATAGGGTAGGCGCAGTTCCTCGTGAGGCTGTCTCAGAAAGCAGAATCCTCCCCGTCTTTTCCATGAAAACGGGAACCTCCGTGAACGACCGGGCATATAGGTAACACTTTTACAAGGGTCGGATCACCCCATGCGAACCTGTTGTACCACCACGTTGTACCACCACGCCGAGGCCCGGTGATCGTGAAAGCCGTCCGTCGGCAGTTATGAGAGAGAAGCCACGGGCGCGGGCAGCTGCGACGTAGAAGGCGTCATAGATGCTGACGTTCCGGCGGTACCGTCACCGGGGAGGAGGACGACGCCGAGCTGGCGGAAACGGTGTTCGGATGGGCAGGGACGCCGAGTCCGTGCAGCGACCGGCCAACCCGCGATATGGTTTGCGTGACCCCGCAGGAAACACGCTTTTGCGTTCAGGACATATTGATTTGGCGACCAACATATATACGGCGTCTTTGGTTTACTCGCCGGAACTTGCAGCTTTCGATCTTGGGCCCAACCACCCGCTCAAGCCCGTTCGCTACGCCCAAACCGTCGAGTTGATGTGCGCGTCGGGGCTGTTCGATGACCCCGGCGTGCAGATTGTTCCTCCAATGCCGGCCAACCGGCAGGAGATCGAGCGGTTTCACGACCGCGACTATGTGGACGTGGTGGGAGCTATCGGTTCAGGGATGATCGTCCCGGGCATGGGCGAATTCGGGTTTGGGAAGGGTGACAATCCACCTGCCCGCGGCCTTTACGACGCAGCAGCCTTGTCATCGGGCAGTTCGATTGTGGGGACGGAGTTGGTCATATCCGGCGTTTCTCCAGTCGCATTCGCGATCGCAGGCGGAGTGCACCATCACGCCATGCCAGCCCGCGCTTCGGGGTTCGGGGTATTCAACGACGCGGTAATCGCCATACAGGGTTTGGTTAATGACGGCTTGCGGGTCGCTTACGTGGATATCGACTGTCATCACGGCGATGGGGTCCAACTGGGGTTTTACGAATCGGACCGGGTCCTGACGATTTCGATTCACGAAAGCGGGCAGTATCTGTTCCCCGGCAGCGGGTACACGGATGAGACGGGCAGGGGAGATGGCGAGGGTTATTCGGTAAACGTGCCTCTCGCTCCGTACACCGGTGACGACGTGTGGCTAGAGGCGTTCGACGCGGTTGTACCGCCACTACTCGACTCTTTCGCACCGGACCTGGTGTTCACTCAACTGGGCATCGACACCCACTTCCGCGACCCGATCACACACTTGCGCCTGACCACGCAGGGGCACAACGAAGCCGTGCGCAGGCTGGGCGAGTTGGCCGCGCAATCGGGGCGGTGGGTGGCAGTCGGTGGCGGTGGCTACGATCCGGGCGCCGTCGCAAGGGCCTGGACCATGGATTTTGCGACGATGGCCGGATTTGAGCTTCCCGAGCGTGTGCCGGAGTCTTTCAATGCGTTACAAGTCCCGGCAACGTTTGCAGACGACGTTCCGCCCGATCTCGGCCCGGCGATTTACGACCAGACAAAGGCGTTCGCGGCCGAAAGTGTTCGGCAAATCAGGGAAAACGTCTTTCCTGTGCACGGGCTATGACGAAAACTCACGTCATGCTGCAACGTTGCCGGCAGTACCCTTACATCTGTTAATAATTCGAGGGCGTGCCGATTGCGGGTTTTCAACGTCCTGAGCGTCCAGGTAACACTTTATTTGTCGTTCATCGCCTTGCGGCGTTCCGACAGGTGCGACTGACCCCGAGTTCACCGTGCGGACCGATTCCCCAACTTGAATGTCAGTTCTATTTATTCCTCGCTAAGTCTCCGCGGGCATAACTGACCATTCGTCTTTGCGTGGATGCGATTGAATGACGTGTAACAGTTATATGGAATGAAATCATATATATAGAGACAGATAGGCTATATACCTGAATTTGCCCTGTATGTATGTGCTGCCGGGAATTGACCGATATCAAAAGATCAGCATATGATGCCATTATCTCATTTGGGCTATCCTATGGGTCTGACGGCATCCTACGTGAACAAATCGGGTTTACACTGAAGATACCCCGCCTTGGAGACCTTTGCATAACTAGCTCCCCAACCAGAGATTCGTCACTCAATGTAACCTTGAGCGAATCCGAAAGGTCTGGGTAAGAGGGGTGGGGCATGCCGTTTGGATGGCCCAGGTTCCTCGGCTGCGTTCGGAATGTCATATAGGCGCTCGGAATGACATGTGTGGAGGTTACGCAAAAGTCTCCCTTACGGGAAAATGATGAGATCACTAACGTCGCATTGATTGCGTAAACTCCGTGTATGAGTGAGGAACAATACCGCCAGGACGCCGCCGAACCGCCGCAATTCTTCTACGGATGGATAATCGTTGGGGTGATGGCGGCTTCGGGCGCCGTCAGCATGGCGATGGGGTCCCTCAACTTCGGCCTCTTCATCAAGCCGATGGGGGACGATCTGGCCATCGGCCGGGCAGCCTTCGGGTGGGCTCAGACGGCCCGCCTTGGCGCCAGTTCCGTGACCAGCCCGATCATTGGCTGGCTGCTTGATCGCTTCGGTTCGCGCGTCATGCTGCCTGTCGCGGCGCTGGTGACGGGCGCCGCGATGGTGGGTCTGGCCTACATGGACTACGCTTGGCATCTCGTTGCGCTATTTGCGGTTATGGGCCTCGTCGGAATGAGTGGCCCCGGTGCTCTCGTGACCTCTGTTCCGGTGCAGAAGTGGTTCGTCCGAAACAGAGGCCGGGCACTGTCGTTCATGGCCCTTGGGATTCCTATCGGGGCATTGCTGTTTGTGCCGCTGACGCAGATTTTGATCGACGAGATGGGCTGGCGGATGGCATGGCTGATACTGGCCGCAATAGGCGTAGCGGTCATAGTGCCTCTTTCCGCCATGTTCGTCCGTCGACAACCGGAGGACATAGGGCTCTTGCCAGATGGAGCGCGCCAACTCTCTCCGGCGGAAGGCCCGGGCCGGGCCGGGAGGAGAGAGTTGAGGGACGAGATGTCATGGTCGGTCCGCGACGCGATTCGCACCTCGGCTTTATGGCGGTTGGTGACGGTGTTCTCCGTTGTGCAGATGGCGACCGGTACGGTTGCTCTCCACAGGATCCCCGCCTTCATGGACCGCGGGCTTGATCCGACGTTGGTGTCCTTCGCCACGGCGTTCGACGCGGTGTGCGCCGGCGTGTCGACGTTCTTGTTTGGGATGCTGGTTAACCGGATTCCGGTGCGCTTTCTCGGTGGCCTTGGTCTCTCGCTGCTCGCGACGGCAAGTGTGCTCACCATCTACGCCGCGAACCTGGAGATCATGTTCATCTCGATGGCAGTCTTCGGCCTTGGCATCGGAGGGATGATGTTCTTGCAGAATTTCATTTGGGCGGACTACTTCGGGAGAGGAAGCGTCGGCAGCATCCGAGGGCTGGTGAACCCCATCAACCTCGTCGTCGGTGGTATCGGCGCTCCAGCCGCTGGATACGTACGAGACATCACCGGGTCATACGACCCAGCCTGGTGGGCCGGAACCGCGCTCTTTACTTTTGCCGCCATCCTGACGATGGCGACCCCGCCGCCTACACACCGTGGCCGGAGAGGCCTTTACCGCGGTGTGGGAATATAGCACGACCCCTATCCCACTTGAGGGAGAGGGTGGGTAGCCTCAAGGTGGTGTTTGTTGGCGCCCGGCGGCAGCGGACCGTGTTGTTATCTCTTGCCATAGGCCTATACAACTTCCAGGATGGAAGAAGGGTGGAATTGTTTCAGCGTCAGGCGGTAATGTCATCACGATTGTCTTGTGCCTACCTATTCCATGGCAGATATTCAAGTTGCCATTGGTGTTGATATAATGGACAAATTGCAACAGCCGACGTTAAGTGTCAGTGGGCTATGATTGTAACAATGCCAGTTACTCTCGCCTGCCGGTCGAGGTGCTTTTGTTCAGCTACTTGAAGGGATTGTGGCACAACACATCAGAGGCCCAGCATTATCTTCGTATTGACGTGGGACTACGCAAATAAGTCGGACCTACGCTATTCGGCGATCAGACGCAGATGTTTTCGGCCGAAAGCGTTCGGCAAGTCAGGCAAAACATCTTTCCCCCGCACGGGCTATGACGAAAACTCCCACAATGCCGTTCTGTGGCCTGTAGTACCCTTATAGTCGTTCAAAGTCCGGTAGCGTGTTGGTAGCCGGGCCAATGGAGGTAGAGATCATGCGAGCCGGATTTGGCAGCGGAATCGCGACATCGCGCGAGTCATTGCGCTACGCGCAACAACTCGGCGCTACGGACATCATCCCCAGTACCGAGAGCATCCCCTCCATCGACGGGACGTGGGCGCTTCAGGACCTCGTGAAGTTGAGGCTTCGGATTGAGGAGTACGGCATGAAACTCTCTGCAATCGAGAACGTGCCCATCTCGTTTTACGACCACATCATGCTCAACGGGCCGAGGCGGGATGAACAGATCGACAGAATGATCATCACGATCAGCAACATGGCCCGTGCCGGAATCCCCATCTTCGGATACCACTGGATGCCGTCGCACGTGTGGCGAACTCCCGAGGCGCAGATCAGGGGCGGCGCCCTGGCCACGGCGTTCGATAACGAAGTCGCAAGGCAGATGCCCTTCACCCATGGACGACGTTTTTCAGAAGAGGAAATGTGGGAGAACCTCGAGTACTGGATCAAGATCATCATCCCTGTGGCCGAGGAGGAGGGCATAAAGATCGGAATCCATCCATGCGATCCGCCCGTCGATTCGCTCGGCGGGATACCGATGCTGTTTCGCTCCTATGACAACTACCGCCGATATCTGGCCATCGTCGATTCTCCCCATAACGCCATCGAATTCTGCCAGGGGACGATCTCAGAGATGACAGACTCGGCAGGTGACAACATCTACGGGTTTATCAAGGAGATGGTCGAACGCGACCGCATCCTGTACGTGCACTTCCGGAACGTTTCCCGGCCGAATCCGGAGAGCTTTCACGAAGAGTTCATCAACACAGGCCACGTCGACATGTACAGGGCGATGAAGACGTACCACGAAGCCGGCTACAAGAGCTTCTTCATAGACGACCACGTGCCGCACACCGAGGGCGACTCGACCTGGGGCCACCGCGGCCGGGCCTTTGCAAACGGCTATATCCAGGCCATGATCGAGGCCGTTGCAAAACAGGCCATTTACGCTTGACGTCCAAGCAACCGCGCTGGCGTGAAAGTAAACTCGGTCGGGCCGGCGTCAAAAATCGAACGGACACCACGGAGCGCGTTCTGACGCAAACAACATGTCCGCTCTTCTCAACGCGCCGTATGAACGTTCCTCTATCCGAGCCGCGCGTGCCATTGCGCCGAAATCTGCGCCGCCGAGATAGCCGGCCGAAAGTTCGGCGATGCCCATAGCCAGGTCGGGTTCCTTCCTGGTCGGCTTGCAGGTTGCGCCTGCTTCGGTAGCGTCGAGTTCGAATCGGCCGCCGGCCCAATGGCAAAATTCGTCGACCACGGCTATGACCAACTTGCCGGCGGTAAGGTACTTCCGTGCAGAAAGCGCCGCAGGCACGTCGACGACGCGGAGCCATACAGCGTCGTAGCGTGTGCGCTTCAGGCGCCGCGGGTCGGCCAGCATCCACCAAAGCGGATCATCAACCGGTGTCAGATCGTTGGACACTCGCCAGATGAGATCGACGTCAAAGCAATACCTCCAGAGCGCCGCGTGAGCTGGGTCCGTGGTGGGGATTAGCTCGATGATTTTCAGACTACGGCCGTCGGAGCCCGGCAAGATGCGGTACATGACATAGCCGTCTATGGATCCGGATTCCTCGTAAACGGCCAGGAACAGACAGCTTTCGCCGGGGCTTGGTTCGGGATTGGGAGTCGCGAGTGTCCGGTTGAGAAACTCCGGTTTACGTGTCATGAATCCGGGCCATCTGGGTGTCGCCCGTTCCCACACGCCGGGAAATATTCCCATCGCTTCATCGACGGTAACGATCCTCATGTTGCCGCGTGGCGTCACCTGGTTTTGGAAACGGCTGTGCCTGGTGTCGATCGAAACGGCTTCGGTCTGCATCGCCATGCCGTATCCCCAACGGCCGTAGATGACGCTTTCGGAAGCCCAGAGAGCTGCCGCCGGCTCACCGCGGTCACGCACGCGTTCGAGTTGGTCGCGCATAAGCATCGTTCCGATGCCGCGGCGGCTATGAGTCGGCAACACGGTGACGTCGGTGACTGCTGCAACCGGAATCGAAACGCCGCCGGGCACGGTCATACGGACCGAGTATGCGCCGGCGGTACCTACCATCTGACCATGTTCGAACGCGGCCACATCGCGGTCCATCTCATGGCGGGAAAGCCATTCCCTGGTCGATTCGGGATCAAGCAGCGGCGACTCCCCGAACGCTATTTCCGAGGTAATTCGAAACGTGTCAAGTTCCGATTCGGTTCTTTGTCTTATCTCAATTGGCACGAGACAAGCTCCTAAATTGAAGGCCGGTCAATCGCCGGCAATAGAACGAGTATGCCGTGGAGGCGCGAAAGGGCGCGCCGGCGGCGGGGCGCTCAGTCGTGCTGCTGAATGTGAACTTTGATCACGCCGCTCGACTTGTCGTATGCGGTGTCGAATCCCTGCTGCGTATCTTCAAGGGATACGGTGTGAGTGACTATGTCCCTGTATGGGACCTCACCGGAGGCAAGAATGTCGATTGCGACCTCGTAGTCATGGCGGCCGTCAATGGCGGCGTAGCAGTTCGAAGACAACAGATCGATCTCCCGCAGCAGAGGCGTAAGGAAATCAAAAGTCTGCGGAGATTTTATTCCCCCCACGTTCACGACTCGTCCCTGGTTGCGTACGCAACCGATGCTTTGGACAAGGGTGTCCGCCTGGTTGCCTCCGACCGTTTCGAAGGCCACGTCCATGCCCAGTCCTTCCGTCGCCGACAGACAGGCGTTTTCAAGCGCGCCCGGCTCGGAGCCGACCACTTCGTCAGCGCCCATCGCCAGGGCGGCTTGCCGCTGCTGAGGGTACCTCGCCGAGGCGATAATCTTGCTCACGCCGGCGTCTCTCGCTGCGGCGATGCACGACAGGCCGATGGTCGCCGCGCCGATCACTGCGACTGTGCTGCCCATGGCGATTCGCCCATAGCGGACGGCATGGACCGACACGGCCATGGGTTCGACCAAAGCGGCGTCGACCCAATCGATGCGTTCGTCGAGCGGGAACAGCCCCGTGGGCCGGCGAGTCATGTATTCGGCGAAACCGCCGCCGGTGTCTTCCGCCAGGTTTACGCAGTGCTTGAACTGGCCGTCGTTGCAGAAGAAGCAGTCGCCGCAGCACAGGCCCGCGCCGATGGTCTCCAGCGCCACCCGGTCGCCGACCTTCAAACGGATCTCACCCGCCGGCAGTTCGACGATTTCACCCGCCACCTCGTGGCCAGTCGGTAGTGTCTGCGGCTCGGTCCGGGAGTCGGTCAGGTGCAGGTCCGACCCACAGATTCCGGTCCGCCGGACTCTGATCAAAGCCGAACCGGGAAACATCTCCGGCATGGGCACGTCCTGGACAACATAGCGGCCAGTTCCGTCATCAAGCGCTGCTCTCATGGGTATTCTGAAACGATGGCAGACCTAAGGAGCAGGTGAGCCAATCGAATTCCTTTCCGTCAATCAGGGATTTGAGGGTTGTGACACGTGGCGCCGCATCGCGCGGAGCGAGTGCGGATATTGAAACGAATGGTACCGCAAGGCATCGGCAGCCGTGCCAGCTGGCGGCTGCGACTCGTAGCCGATGCGGCCATAGTTATCGATTTGCGGCCTCAGAACGGATCGATATTGACTCGGGCCGGGTCAGGAATCAGAGTTTCGCCCGCGCGTGGCCTTGCGACGGCGTGAAGCCATCCATGCGATTGTCAGCGGAAAAGCGATTATTACCACGCCCAAGGCGAGGACAATAGATTGAGGACCCAGTCCGGTTATGGCGTCGATGGTCTCGCGGATCCAGCGGATCAGCGTCGGGTCAGCGCTTTCGGAATGGTGGAGGAGTATTCGCAGTGGGCTGGTCATAAACGAATCCGGTGACAATTTAGCTAGGGAACCTCTGAACAACTCCGTGTTCCAATCCGTTCGCCCTGAGCTTGTCGAAGGGTTCTGGCCTCCTCCCCCATAGGGGGAGGATTCAGGAGGGGGGAACCTCCGCTCTGCCAAGCGCATCGGCCACTTGTTCAGAGATTCCCTAGGTGTTACTTGCCGAACCGGCGGGCGCAGATGCCCGGGCAGCCTGCGCATATCTGATCGAGTACCGCCGTTCCCTGATGGTCAACGAAAGCACGCCGGCGATGACGAGGCAAATCACGCCCGCCGCGAACGCCGGATCGTAGGTTCCCCAGACGTCGAATACTACCCCGAACAGGTAGACGGCCAGCGCTCCGCCAATTTGGTGAGCCAGATTGATGAGACCGACGAGCGAGCCCATGTGTTTCAGGCCGTAAAAATCGGCGGCCAGCCCTGTCGTCAGGGGCACCGTGGCCAGCCATGACGCGCCGCCCGCGAGCGCGAATCCCCACAAGGCCCACTGGCCGGGCAAGATGATGAGCAGAAGGAATGCCGAGCCCCGCACAAGGTAGACGCATCCGAGGAGCAGGCGGCGTTCCACGCGGTCGGACAAACTGCCGATCAAAATCACCCCAACAGCATTGATCCCGCTCAGAAGCCCAAATGCCAATGCGGCTGTGGTCGGGGTGATGTCCTCGGAGACAGCCCACCTAACGTAGTGGACCGATATCGAACCCGTCGTTACACCGCAGACCCAATATCCGATGGACAACTGCCAGATTGGTACGGTCCTGAACGGCGCGGTCCAATTCTTTGCCTCAAGAGGGGTGTCGGGCGTCCTGGCCGGAGGGCCTCTGCCCCCTGTCTCATCCCGAATCCCGTCCGGTGACTCGCCAACGTCCCTGGGGTCGTCCCTGACCACCAGGTATACGAGCGGCGCGCCGAAAAAAAACACAATGGCGCCTGCGATCAACCACGACGTGCGCCAGTCCGTCCAGATCAGCAAATAGGTCAGGAACGGCACGAATACTAGCCCGCCGATGGAACCGCCCGACGCCAACGTGCTCAAGGCTCGACCGCGGCTCTTGCGGAACCAGCGCGCCGCCACCACGCTCGGCGGTCCCCCGGACAGGGCGCCGGAAGCGAACGAGACCACCACGCCGTAGAGGGCGATCAGGGCGTAAACGTTGCCGACGGCGGCTATCGACGCGGTGCCAATGCCCATCACAATCAGGCCAATGGTGACTACGATGCGGCCGCCAAACCGGTCCACCATCCGTCCAAACACCACCTGGCTCGCGCCATTCACGAGCCATCCGACCGCTGCGGCGATAGAGATCGTCGCAACCGACGCGTGAAACTCCCTCTCCCACGTTTCGACAAAGATGCCGAATCCGTTCCTTGCGCCGACGCCGAGGAACATCGAAAAGAAGAGAGCGCCGACGATGTACCAGCCATAAAACGGTGCGACCTGGAACCTCGCCCGGGTCCTTTCAATCAGATTCAAATCGCCGCCATTTCGGTTCGATTCTGGGATCGGCGCAGCTGTTTATGAAACACCCAGGATCTCGGCGGCATTCCGGTTGATGATGGCTTCAATCTCCTCTTCGGGGATGCCGGGCAGGTGGTGGTCCTTCGCGAACTTGTTGAGCCCGCGCATGTGGTCGATATTGTCTTGCGGTATCGTCACCGGCCAGTCCGAAGCGAAGAGTATCTTTTCCGTCACTCCCCACTCGTGGAACAGCCGCATCCCGTTCCAGTACGACCAGGGCCTGTAGAACTGTGCCGAAACGTCGGCCCAGACGTTTGGGTGCTTCCGTACAACCGCGAGCGTGTCTATGTGCCATGGGTGGCCGAGATGCGCCATTACCATCTTGAGCCTCGGAAACGCCGCAGCCACCCGGTCGAACGTGAGAGGGTGGGCGTACAGGAGCGGCGCGTCCCACATAGGCGACGTGCCCATGTGCCAGATGATGGGAATGCCGTCAACCTCCAGCCTCGCGTAGAGACGATACGCGGCCTCGCTGTTGGGGTCGAAATCCTGGTAGTTGGCGCCCATCTTGATGCCCTTGCAGCCGAGATCGCCAACGCTGCGGTCGTACTCGTCATTCACGCCGGGATCGAGCGGGTGTAGCGACATGAAGGGGATTATCTTGTCCGGCGCGTATTTTGCTACGGCGGCCGAAACATCGTTCCCGTTCATGTTTTCAGGCCACCCCTGAGTCCCGAGACCGAAATATTCGCCCGTTTTCCAGGGGCGCTGAGCTATTGGGAAGACAAACGCCTTGTCGACAGGGCCCATGTCGGCAAGATAGTCAGCCACGCTGTTCGTCTGTCGTACGGGCTGGCCCGAGCGCATCGTCGTCTCCGAACGCAGGTGTCCCGCAGGGACAGCATCTTCGTGACTTGGAATATGTGTGTGAACGTCGACGATCATTCTGATGCTCCGATGGATGCAGGCTGAGTAGTGGTCACGATTACTTGTAAAGGGCGATGTTATCCGCTCCGGCAAGGCCAGACAGCTAGCCGCCGTAACCGTCGCTGCCTCCCGTTTCCCACCACCGGTAGAGTTGGCTCGGGCTTCCCCCGTATGCACCGACGGAGTACGAGTTCCGCAGCGTTTCGGTCACGTACATCTTTGCGATGGCGATGGACTCTTCGACGCCTCGCCCTAACGCCAACCCGGCTGTGATGGCAGAAGCCAATGTGCTGCCGGCGCCTTCGTCGGACGTAGTTTCGATTCGTTCGCTCGGATATTCGAGGTAGTCGCTGCCATCCCACAGGATGTCCAGGCACTCGCCGCCGCGCAGATTGCCTCCCTTCACAAGCACGTTCGCAGCTCCGGCGCGGCCCAGCAATTTCCCGACGGCCCTAAGCGCCAGGGCGTTTCTGATCGGGATACCAAGCAGGGCAGACGCCTCCGGCATGCTGACCGTTACGAGTTCGGTAATTGGCATGAGTTCATCCTTGAGGGCATCCTTCAGCGCGTCGTCTGCATGAGCGACATCCGGGTCCGCGACCACGTGTTTGATGGACGCGCGATCGAGCGCCCGCGATACTCTGACGATCGATTCGACATCCGGCATCCAACCGATCTTGACCACCTCCGCGCCGGTGGCATCGAGCGCCGACTCGATCTGCCGCACGATTTCGCTGGCGGAGTTGGCTGCGATCACGTCGGTGTCTTCGCCGCGCCTTGCCACGACCCCCGTCACAACGGCAGTACCGTGCACACCCATGGCCGCGAACGTGCGAAGGTCGGCTGCTATCCCGTCAGCGCCCGCGGAGTCTGACGCTCCGACTGCTACCAACGTCTTCGGGGATTCGGTGTCCATTTCCACCTCTTACGTGCTACGCGATTCCTGCGGACCGTGGTCCTGTCGGTGACGCAAAACCGCAGGGCTAGCTCCTCGATTGGGATGTTAATCTACGAAATCGCTCGTAAGGTGAACAATCGAACGGCAATACGCGATTGAAAGGCAGGCGGAAACAGCTTTGGACACTCGGTCAGTCGTAATCACCGGAGCAAGGAACTTTCTTGCCCATACCCCCGGCCTCGTCAGACACGGCTCACGGCCAGCGAGGGACATTCACGGTAATCCCGCCGTTACCGAAGTCATCACGAACCACTTGCGCAGCTTCGAGCAAGCTGCCGCCTACGCGCCTAACAGGACCTATCTGGGCGGGTTGCAGCCCGCCGGGCTCGCTGAGTTGGACAAACCCTGGTACGGCCTCGATGGGGATTTTGAGCGCGACCAGCCTTATGGCCACATCATGCCGGAAGAGGAATTCTACGGCGTGATGAAGATGATGGACGACTTTGACCTGCTATGGCTCGAAGAGGGGTTTAGCCGCAAAATGGCGGCCACCCTGAGCGAGACCGGAGGTTGGACGGAAAAGCAACTCTCCTTACTTGAGTCCGGCGTTTCGATCGACCAGATCAGCGGGCAGCTCGGTGAGGGCTCCGGCAATCTTCCGATATACCTGCGTGAAGGTGAGTTGATCGGCGCGGTTAACGCCGCACACAGAGAGGATGCGTCGTTATTTGCGGATGTACTGCTGGAAAACCTGGCATGCAAGGCAGCGGCAGTTATGGCCGTCAAATGCCTCATCAAGGACCTCGGGATCGATCCGCTCGCCGTCCCATACATACTGAATAGCGGAGAGGAAGCCGTAGGA
This sequence comes from Dehalococcoidia bacterium, assembly GCA_965224235.1. Classification (GTDB taxonomy): domain Bacteria; phylum Chloroflexota; class Dehalococcoidia; order Lucifugimonadales; family Lucifugimonadaceae. The sequence goes on from CBDCYP010000001.1 coordinate 185,211, forward strand.
GACCGCTACCAGAGGGGCGGCGGAAACCTCGCGAAGGCGATCGGGCAGGGTTGCGGCCTGATCAATTCAACCGGATCAGACGTAAAGGCGTTTTGCACCGGCCCTAACCACGCCGTCCTGATCGCGGCGGGATTAGTCGCGGCGGGACTTTTTGAGCAGGTGATCATCGTAGGCGGGTGCTCGCTGGCAAAGCTGGGTATGAAATACCAGGGGCATGTCCGAAATGACATGCCCGTTCTCGAAGACGTCCTTGCCGGTTCGGCCATGCTCGTGCAAAAAAGCGATGGACGAAGCCCTGTCGTGCGGCTCGATTCCGTTGGGAAACACGATGTGGGAGCAGGCGGAGCGCAGGCGGCGATACTGGCCGAACTCGTCTCCAAACCGCTGGAGCGCTTAGGCCTTGGATACTCCGACGTCGACAAGTACGCCACTGAAATGCACAACCCCGAGGTGACGGAGCCTGCCGGCTCCGGCAACGTGCCGGAACTCAATTACAAGCTAATCGCGGCGCTTGCCGTAAGGGCCGGCCAGCTAAGCAGAGAGGACATGCCTAAATTTGTGGCCCGTCACGGCATGCCGGGTTTTTCTCCCACGCAGGGCCACATTGCGTCGGCGATTCCGTTCATGCCCCACGCAATTGACGGACTTTCTAACGGCAGCCTGAATCGGGTAATGTTCCTCGCGAAAGGAAGCCTGTTTTTGGGCAGGATGACGCAGATGTCTGACGGCCTGTCGTTTATCATGGAGCCCGGAAACTGAAGTTGCGCTTACGGCTCAAGAGGAACGGGCCGAAATTTCAAGACCGCCAACCGGACCGCAAGGAGAATTCAATTGGACCTGAATGGCAAACGTGTAATCGCTCTCGGTGAGCGAGATGGAATCCAGGGTGATTCCATCGCCACGATAGCTCGATCCGCCGGGGCGGAAGTCGTACTGGAAGTTACTCACTGCTTCGTCTGAACTTCCGCTGGCGCACTTGACCTTGAAGGTCAAGATGAAATCAAGCGGACCGTGGAAAAGGTCGGGACCGACGATCTGGTCGTTCTCCTAGGCACTCCTACGGCAGAAAGTTCCGAGCTTTACGCCACGACCATGGTGGACGGCGACCCGTCCTGGGCCGGAGCGCTGGCTGGCACTGCCCTGGGATTGCCGGTGTTTCACGTGACCGAGGATGAGGTTAAAAACCAGGCGGACGCGACGGTCTACGACGATGAGGTAGGGGTTGCGGAGATGGTTCTGGAGCTGGACGAAATCCAGCAGGCTGTCCGCAAGGTCCGGGAAGCCAACGGCGCCTAAGGCGCGTCTGATCCAATCGGCCGCGCGGCGAAAACGTCGGCCGCCTGCGAAAACGCAATCGCCGCGCGGCCGGACCGTTCCCGGAATGGCCGGTGCGCGCCGCGTGTCGGCCTCGGTCGGTTCGTCGCGGTCTGACTCGACCCGTGGAATCGGGCGTCGCCTTGTCAACTTCTTCGGCTGGCTTATTACCCGGAGTTAAGACGATCCAGGAACGTCGTGACCGCCTCCGCTGTGCCGACCGGGTTGGTGATGTGCGGCCAGTTCCCTGCCCCGTTAATCACCATTTTTCTGACATTCGGCCAGTTCGGCCATGAGACCGGTCCGCCCCCATCGGTGGTGGTGACGATCAGCGTCGGCACATAGGGTTCGGCGTGATCAGTCAAGTCGAGGTGGTTTCCGACGTTCACTGCGGCAGGATCGAATTTGGGGGCCCGTCTGACAGCCGTGGCTTCGCTCGATGGTTAGTATCTACCGTTTCGTAATTTTCGGTCCGACGTACACAATGTAAAGCGCTTCGCTCACCCGGATCGGCCACGAGAAGTGAATCCGTAGTTGGGGCATTTTCACCTTACCGTGCCAAGTGCAGAAAAGCCACTCTCCGGCATTCGTGGGATGTTGAAAGGTGAGGTCTGACTCGAATTCCGACTTCTCCGTGCGGGACGAGTCGGAGAACCAAGCCTTGTCGCCAGTAAAGTGTTCCCGGTACAGAGAGTGACCTTTGGGAGACCGTTCTCCTCGCTCATTAAAGCAGTTCTTCAGATCCTGCAAAACGTTGAGACGTGACAGAAGGCGCTCGGCTGCGCCTTTGCCGAAAGGGTGTCCTGCCAACGGGTCGAAACTGTCATTAGAGAACGTCAAATCCGGACACCTCGTTCGAGCTACCGCTTCTAGGTCCTTCCAAGATCCGAATGGTACGGGAGCGGATTCAAGGGCGGCCTCAACCGCATCTGGGTCCCAATAGTTAAAGACGTCGACGCCCCTTACATGCCCGTTGTCGTGCCAGTTGACGAACAGGGGTGAGACTAGCCAGGAAGAGGGCTTAACGCTGACGAGACTACGGTCAATTCCCTTAAGAAGACAATAGGCAGCCTCTCCGATTGCCGTGTCGGTTACCATTTCACCGTTGTACTCCAATAAGTCGTCGTCGGCGCTGTGCTGTCTGACATCATCCCAAAAGGGGCCATATCTATCTAGCCATCCCATGAAGGCCCTGAGCTTGTTTTTGTCCAAAGCCCGAGGAGCCGCTTCTCGCATCATCAAGTTCGGTGTTACTTGAGCGTTGGCGACATTGCGATGACACTGTAGGTCCCTTTTGAACCGCCGGGCGGTCGCTCTTATGGTCATTACGCGCCCGATCGCGTCTCGAAATGCTCCCAAGCTCGGAAACTGACCATGAATGGAGCAGTCGTTTAGGATCAGCTCCAATTCAGTCCTCTGACCATCCCGCGAAGTAGTTTGCGTCCTTGTCGAACTGATCGAAGAATCCTTCAGGCCATTCGTCAATGTTGCCCAACTCATCCAGCGTGGGACTCAGCACCGGAGCCATTTCATCCGATGGGGGCCTGAAGAAGTGGACGGCGACTTGCTCTGAGTTAAGACTGCTAGCCTTGACCGCGCGACGAACTCCACTAAGCACGTGATCGCTGTGTGTCTCCACGATTACCTGTATTCCCGCGCGTGCCACATCGGCCAAGAACTGTCCCATCAGCGCTTGGCCGGCAGGATGCAGATGCACCTCAGGATTCTCGATCAGGACGATATCGCCCTTGGTCGCGGATAGGGCCGCCACCATAACGGGCAGAATCTGAGTAAGGCCGAACCCTGTGTGAACGGGGCTGTGAAACTCTGTGGCGTTCGATGTGCGTAATCTCAAAGTCACGGCGTTTGCCCGAGGTGCCTGCTGCAGGTCTATTTGGCAGCCAGGGAAGAGTGTGCTCATTCGCCTCTCTACCTGCCGCAGCCGAAAGGCGGGTGGCCCCGGTAGTACAAGCTGGCTGAGGACAGGTTCGTCTTGGCCCCAATGCAGAACGCTCACCGCGTGTTCGCCTCGGGGACCGACGACGCTAACAAGACGAGGATCTTCCAGGGGATAGGTTTCTCGCGGGGCTATCCGTTCCGCCGTGATGTACGTCAGATTCCGCAGAGGACGGGTAAGCGACGCGGCCGTCTCAGTCTCGTCTGGAGGCAGTAGGTATCGTAATTCTTGGGGCGATATGAAAATTCTGTCGTCTACGGTGACGCTCCTGACTTCCATTGACATATCTCGCCGGTCACCGCCAAACCCCCAGCGGTAGACGTGTTGTTCGTCCTCCAAGGCGATCTCGAAGGCGTCCCTGCCAGCCACGTCCGATACTGTACCCAATACTGTACCCAACCGGACACCCGCGCCGTTGAGTACGAGCCGTGTCGACCATTCGTGTTCGCGCATTGTCTGGTGCAGCAGCACGATCGCCTGTAGAACCGACGACTTGCCAGAGGCATTGATTCCGGTGAGAAGTGTCAGTGGTGCAAGGGGCAATCGCAGGAGCTCGAAGCACTTGAAAAAGCGAAGTTCAAGCCGGGTTAACACGGAACGCATCCTCGAACATCGCCTCGGCTATGGCGAACCGACTTCTTACCTGCCGGACACCATTGGTGCCGTAGGTAATTGCATTGGTGAAATCGTAGTCTTCCATCAGCCGATAGAATTCCGTTCTGATTGCGGCGGAGCGTTCCTCAATGATCTGACGCGGATATCGCGAAAGACCTGTGGACATAACGTCCCAGAGCGACGCGTTGATTACGTTGCGGTAATCCTGTTCTGGCTCATGTTTACGAAAGGCATGTCTGCCGAACAGGTGGAGATTGTTGCCAAGCGAGGTCTTTAGCTGATCTGATACCGATGGCAGCAATTCGGGTTCGGCGTTCATCCTTTTCAGGCAACTCGCGAGAAAGTCGTCCATATCCCTGTAGTTGTCAAGATCGAGGATCTGAAAGGCGCAAAATCGATTGACGAATTCGCGGTCCCTCATTGTCGCCGTCCTTAGACTTCCGCCGGTCGCTTCCAGGAACAAGTTGGTTGTCGATTCCTCTCGCAGGAATCGTGTGGCTTTACCCATGTACAGGCAGTTGCGCATCTGTTGACGGGTCAACGGCACCCCGCTGTTGACCCGCTCGAAGATGTCCAGACGGGTCTGGTCAGGAGCTTTCTCATCGATGACGTAGAGGGTGAGATTGCAGTCTCCGAAACGATTCTGGAGCTTGGGGTCCAAGTCTTTGAATCGTTTACGATGCAGAACAAGACGGTTGGGCAAATTAAGTCTGAGTTCGTTCTTCGCAAAGCGCTGGAACGTGGACAGCCGCTGCAAGCCGTCTACCACAACCCGGCGTCCCTGCCGGTCTTCCGCAAGATAGAAAACCGGGAGCGGTATCCGCATCAGTACGGACTCGATCAGCTTGCTCTGCTTGGCCTCGTCCCAAATGAAGTCGCGCTGGAAGTCGGGGTCCATAACGTATCTATCTTGCTCAATCCGGCCCAAAACTTGTTCGATGGCCTGGCTCTCATTCCGGATCAACAGTTCGTCAATGGGATAGGTACCCCAAGAAGCGTCCGGGTCGTCTCCCAGGCCTTCAATCTCCTCCGGCAATATGTTGGTATGCGTCGTCATCAGTTCCTCGTCCGGAATTACACCCACCGAGACGATTTGGGTACAGCTTCCCGAGTATCATCCTAGCAGCCTGTGGCAATTGGGTGACGTATGCAAGTGTTCGTACCAGTCGCCCCAGGCTGGTTCCTGTACCCGTTACTATCCTCCCAAGTAACGTCTTGTTTTTGATGGACCGGGATTCCTTCAACCAGAGAGTTGTGGAATCAGGCGCCCTGTGCAGATGTTGGCGGTCCACACCCGGCCCGGGTGGGCGCTAAAGTCGAGGCGGATCCGGACTGTTACCCAGGGTTAAGACGATCCAGGAACGTCGTGACCGCCTCCGCTGTGCCGACCGGGTTTGTGATGTGCGGCCAGTTTCCCATTCCGTTAATCACCACTTTTCTGACATTCGGCCAGTTCGGCCATGAGACCGGTCCGCCCCCATCGGTGGTGGTGACGATCAGCGTCGGCACATAGGGTTCGGCGTAATCAGTCAAGTCGAGGTGGTTTCCGACGTTCACTGCGGCAGGATCGAATTTGGGGGCCCGAAGCCCGCCCGCCCGCGCCCACGTAAGCATCTCGACGATGTCTGAAGCCCGGATGGAAGGGTCATCCCCGAATATATCGACCCCACCCGGCTTTAGTACAAGGTCCACCAGACTTGCGATTTTGGGGTCGCCCGGCGGCGGTCCGAGAAGGATCAGCCCACCGACAAGATCGGGCCACCGTTCGGACGCCCGAATTGCCAGTAGCGCCCCGAGCCCCGTTCCAGCCAGTACCGCCTTCCGCTGCCAGTAAGCCAGTTGTAACCGCAGATCGTCGGCATACTCATCAAAGTCGTACATGCCGTCGGGCTCCCATGGTGTGCCGCCATGGCCGCGAAGGTCCATGGCGATCACTTCGGAAGACCGGCGGATTCGGTTGGCGAACGGCCCGTAGGTGTCGGCGCATTCGCCCAGGCCGTGCAGCAGCACAGTCATATGTGCCGCCGACCTGGGCCACCAGAAATAGTGAAACCGCCTGTAACCGAGCAGTTTCAGGTACTCACTCAGCCCACCGTGTCGATTCGCAAGCAAGCGGGTCACCGCCCAACAATCGGGATATGAAAGTCCGCCCGGTTAACGCCAAAGTCGGCGCGTGGCGCCGGACCGGCAGGCCCGGCATGTCGCGCGTCGACTCGCGGGCTGGCGCTTCAGGCTGGCAACGCAGCTAGCGCGGTGTCGATATCTTTCGGCTTGTAGCCAACGACTCGCTCGTCTCCGATGAACGTGACGGGAGTCGAGGAGTAGCCTTCGGCCAACAAATACCTGGTCGCGTCGTCATCAAGTGAGACGTTGTGCTCCGCGAACTGGACACCCTTTCGTGAAAGGTACACTTTCACCATGTGGCAAGGGCCTCAACCGTTCGAGGTGAATACCTTGATGACTGCGTCAAAATCGGTCAAGTTTCATTCCTCCAAAAATCCGGTGCAAATCCGGCGATTATGGAATTCCGGATACAGTGATTGTATAAGTAATCGGACCGGTGTCCGGAAGTGGCCAATCGATATTGGTCTCCATGGCGCAGGATACGATCCGGGCAGCAACATGATAGACCGCAAACTGATACTCGAATCCGTATTTAAGGCCCTGCCTGAGAGCCACGATCTGGTCCCATTGCCCAAACTCAACGTGCCGACCCCCGCCGGCATCGGCTTTCAGAAGGTCTACTTCGGCGCCAGGTGCGATTGCGGGACCTCGGCCGTGTTGAGTGTTGAGGTTGCCAACGACAGGTCAGAAGCAGACCTGGAATCGGCGATGCCGGCCATACTTGACCGCCTGATGAAGCAGAAAAACAGCTTCAGAAACATGTCGTGCCGGTCCCATCAAAGCCTCAGGTCCGGCCAATTCAAATAGAATCCCGAACGACCGGCAAATCTACCTCAAAACCTGAACTCAGGAGGGAGCAGCAATGCCCAGGAAAGAACTGACCGAGGACGAAGCCCTTCAGAGGGCCGTAAATTTCTCAGAGAAGTACGTCAGCAGGGGGCCGTACGAGTTTTTCCCAGACGCGGAGGTAGTTAAAGTCGTCCAGGAGGGGCTCGGCAAAAACGAGCTGGATCACGGCTATCGCTACTGCCCTTGAATGCCGTTGAGCGGCGATCCGGTCGTGGATCGCAAGAAGATATGCCCGTGCGACCGGCATCACGAGGACATCATCCGCGACGGATTCTGTATATGAATGTTCTTTGTAAGCGAAGAGTTTCTTCGCTCTTACGAAGCAGGCGAGGACTTCGAACAGACAATCGATGAAGCGGTGCCGCAGGGCACGGGCCTTTTCGAAGGTGAATATGCCTCCAAGGCCTCCACTAAAAGCGCGAAGTCGCGAGCCTCGCGCCGCAGCAAGAAGTAGCGAGCGCCAGCAGCTCACTCCAGCGGCTCACTAATGTGGAGGCCGTACCGGCGCTCGCGCCTTTCCCTCCGGCGCACGATATGACATGGCGGAAAGCCATTTTCCAGCCCTTGCCCGAACGCCGAATCGGAATCGTTCCCACCGGCAAGGGTGTCGCGCCACTTGTGGAGGAGCCTGACCAATGCACATCGATCCGCAAGAATCTCTGAAGCTCAACACGTACAACGTGAGGAGCGTCGAATTTGGAGCCAAGACCGAGTTGAGGGCCGACGCACTTGCCGTCGACATCGAGGAGGTGATCGCAGCCGCGAGGTCCGACCCGCGGGTAAATGCCGTCCAGGTGGAACTCGTTCATCCAGGCGAGTCGACCCGCGTCACGGCCATCAAGGACGTCATTGAACCTCGGGTGAAAATCTCCGGCCCCGGACAGGTGTATCCGGGGGTCGCCGGCAGGCCGGTGTCGTCGGTAGGCGTGGGAGAGACGAATCGTCTTTCCGGCGTGGCAGTAACCGCGCTCAGCCCGATCAAATCCTATGAACTCGCAAGCCCGGCTGGGGGCGTCGTAGGCGGCGCGGCAGGACCGGGATCAAATCTATTCGACATGAGCGGACCCGGCGCCGACGCCTCGCCGTATGGCGCCTTGCACCACATTTGTATGAGCCTTGGCGTGAGCCCGGCGCTACATCTCGACGATCAAAACGAGACGATTCATGCGGCCGCGCTACGGGTCGCCGACCTGCTTGCAAATACGACTCTCGACGCGCCGGCAGACGAATCCGAGGTGTTTGGCAACCGGCCTCTGAACGACGACGTTCCCTCCGTTGTGTACGTTGCCTGCATGAATTCACCTCAGCACTATGCCAACAGCCTGAACGCATACGGCGTCGCCATCTACGGGTTGACCAGGCAGACGCCTCCATGGGTGTTACGGCCCACCGAAATTCTCGACGGAGCGATCTGCGGCTCCTACAGCTACGAGATGATTAATAACCCCGTGGTCACGGGCCTGCTCCGCAAGCATCGGGCCGGGGAGTGCAACTTTATCGGCGTCATCACTATACGGACCCGTTGGAGTTCACAAGCCGAAAAGAACGTTCAGTCGGGCCAGACGGCGCGCATAGCGCGTGACCTCGGCGCATCCGGCGCGGTCGTCACATGGGACGCGGGCGGCAACGACTTCATGGAGGTCGCCAGAGTGGTGCAAGCCTGCGAACGGGCCGGGATTGACACGGTGCTCTTGACGGGCGAAGAGGATCCCGACAACGAAGGTCCGGCGCTGCTTGAGCCGCTGACTGAGATGAAGGCCGTCGTTAGTTCCGGTATAGGCGCCAACATGTGGTACGAACGCACTCCCATGCCCGCGGTAGAGCGAGTGGTGGGCGCTCAGCAGGTGCAATTGAACTTCGGACCCAACGAGCCGCTGCAGATTCTGGACGCAAGATGCGAACTGGCCACCTTACAGTCGGAAGACCACTACGGCTTCGGTTTCAGGAGTTGCTTCAGCTACTGATTCAGCTGTTGCCGCTACTGTTCGTGCGCGGGCGCGGGCTCAGCAAGTAATGCATGGCGGGTCGTTTTCACATCGAGGGACCGGACGTTGAGCGCGTTAAGCATGTAACATATCGGCCGAAATAGTGGAGCGGGTGTGTGTGACTGCATTGGCATGTCTCGACACCGCGTGAGCGCGCGGACCATTATCGGCTGCGTCATAAAAATGAGAGGAACCGAGTTGATTCCAAAGAAGTTTTTGATTCTGGCTGCCATTGCCATTGCCGCGATCGTAGTGGCGGCGTGCGGCGGCGGCGATGACCCCGAACCTGCGACCCAGGCGCCGGCGCCGGCGGCGACAACCGCTCCGGCAGCTACCGTGAAGGCAGTGGTACCAACCATCGCTCCGGTTCTGTCGACCGCAACATCGGTCCCGGCCGCGCCCACATCTACACCGGCGCCCACAGCCACGCCACCAGCCTCCGGACCGACCGGTACGCTGAACGTGGGTGTGGCGTTGATCACGCCACCCAACTTCTTGCCCAGCAAGATCCCGTGGCCAGGCAATCTCAACATCATTTCCTGGGGAGTCGGAGAGGGGTTGGTTCGCACCGACTATGTGAAGCCTCCGCTAATTGGCGAGTTGAACGACACGGGCATTGCTCCCAGCTGGGAAATCGCCTCCGATCTTTCGAAGATCACCTTCCAGATTCGCGAGGGAGTTGATTTCCACGACGACTGGGGTGAGTTGACAGCACACGACGTGGCGTTCAGTTTCAATGAAACCCAGGCCGATGGCAGCACGTGGGCTCGAGTCGAAATTGGCGACTTCATGTCAGAGGGCGTCGCGCTGGATGACCGTACGTTTGAGTTCCGTTTCAAAAAGTGGAGCGGCCTGTGGTACGGGTGGATGCACCAGAACACTGGATCCGTACCGATGATCAGCAAGAAGGCATACGACGAACTTGGCTACGACAAAGCCGTACTGACCCCCGTGTTCACCGGCCCGTTCGAGGTGGACGAATGGAAGGGCAACGACATCGTTCAACTTTCGGCAATCGATCCTCACTGGCGTCAGACACCCGGCGTCGCCAACGTAAAGATCGTCGAAATTGGCGAAGTTGCGACTCGCCTGGCGGCATTCAAGACCGGTGAGATCCACCTGGCGCAGTTCCCAACCAACAGACTGGCCGACGCCGCTGAGGCGACTGGCGGAACTTTCCATGAAATCGGAAATCCGTCGTCGAGACACGTGGCGTTCGCCGGCAACTACTGGATGAAGCAAGACCACAATAGCGGGGAGGACATCTACCCCCGGCCGGGTCTGAAGCCTGATGACGAGCACCCCTGGATCGGAGACCCCGAAAACCCGGCCAACATGGAACGCGCCCGTCTGATCAGGCACGCTATGGCGCAGGCCATCGACCGGGACCTCATCAACCAGGAAGTTCTTCTTGGCCTTGGCTCGCCACAGTACACCTGGTACGGGTTCGACAAGAACGCCAACCCCGAGTTCTTCAAGGACGAATGGATTATTCCGTACGATCCTGAAGGCGCCAAGCAGACGATTGCCGAGCAGGGCTTCCCTGACGGGTTTAAAGTTCCCTTCTACCTGCCGCCCGATGTGCCTGGCGTCGTTAGCGTCGAGATCGGGGAGGCGATCGCGCAGATGTGGAGAAACATCGGGCTCGACGTTAGCATCGAAAGCACCGCGTATCAGGCCCGAAGGCCAACCATGGTTGAACGATCGATCGACGTGGTCTGGATGTGGGCTTCAAACGCCTCGGTCGGTAAGATCGACGATGCTCACAGCCACGGAGTGATTCCCTCAGCGGGATGGAACCGCGGCATGGAGATTCAGTGGGTGCTCGACCTCTGGATGGAAGCCGACGCCGAGGAAGATCCGCAGAAGCGCATCGAGATCAACATCCGTGCTGAGGACATGCAAGCGCACTGGTTGACGGTGGCGCCGGTTGTAGGCGTCCCCAGCATTTGGGTGGCCAGCGGAGACGTACTTGAGTGGAGGCCATTCTCGGAAGGCGCCGGCTACGCCGGTACATTCGAGTCGGTCGTCTTGAAGTAAGTTCGGTTACGATCGCGGCGGCGAGGTCAAATTGACCCCTCGTCGTCGCGATCAGTTTTAGTCGGGCTTTAGTCGGGCACTCCCTGAGGGCAGCGTCGGCGCGAACGCCGGTTTCGCGGCCTCTAAGTTGTCCGGGAAAGTGTAAAAACGGGCGTCGGTAATGGCCAGGTTTCTGGTACGACGATTCTTCTACGCGATCGCCGTCGTCATCTTGGTGACGCTGTTCGTATTTGTTTTGTCCCGTGCGTCAGGGGACCCGCGCACCGTTTTCCTGAACGAATACACCACCCAGGAACAGTGGGACGAATGGGGCCGCCAGTGGGGCCTCGACAAGCCGCTCATCGTACAGTACGGACTTTGGTTGGGGCGCGCCGCGACCGGAAATCTCGGCCAATCTCTACGGGAAAGCCGGCCGGTTCTGGACGTCATACTGGAAAGGGTCCCGGCCACCGTCCAACTAGCGGCCGGAGCATTCGCGTTTGCGATCTTCCTGGGGCTGCCGTTTGGCGTATTGTCCGCCGTCTGGCGCGGTAGCTGGATGGACTACCTTGGCCGAACCATTGCGTTGTTCGGCCAGGCCCTCCCGCCGTTCTGGTTAGGGATCATGCTGATCCTTGTGTTTTCGGTGCAACTCGGGTGGTTGCCGACGAGCCGGCGGGAAGGACTCGATCACTTTATCCTTCCCTCCGTCACACTTGGCTGGCTCACCGCCTCAGGTCTGCTTCGCCTCGTGCGATCCGCCATGCTGGAAGTTCTAGACTCTGAGTACGTGAAAATGGCTCGGGCGAAAGGCGTTGGATCGAACGCGATTATCTGGAAACACGCCTTCCGCAACGCCATGATCGCGCCATTGACATACGCCTCACTGGTGTTTGTCGCCTTCCTGACGGGCGCCGTTGTTACCGAAACGGTGTTTTCATGGCCTGGGTTGGGCAGGCTGGCAGTTACTTCAGTAAACAACCTTGATTTGGCTGTGTTGTCGGGCGTGGTTTTGCTACTGACTGCGCTGTACGTGATAGTTAACTTCCTGACCGACGTTCTTTACGCGGTGATTGATCCCAGGATACGGCTGGAATGAACCTTAGTCCCGTAATTGCAGAAGTGCAGTCGCCTGTGATACCCGGTCAGGATCGCGGCCGCATAGGCGGCTGGATTCATGAGTTCAACCGCTATCCGGTTATCCCGGGGATCATCATGCTCTTCATGGTGATCGCGGCCGTTTTTGCTCCTGTCGTGGCGCCCCATGACCCACTGTTCGGGTATCTGGGTGACCGTGAGATACCTCCGGTCTGGTATCCGGAAGGAACCGCCAACCACATCATGGGGACCGACCCCCAGGGTAGGGATGTGTTGAGCCGCGTTATTTACGGCGCCCGGATCTCCATTTTGATCGTTGTGACGGTGGTTGCTATTGGCGGGACCTCCGGGACCGCTTTGGGAATCATCGCGGCCTGGTATGGCCGCCACGTCGATGAGGTCATCATGCGGGCCGTCGACTTCACTCTGGCGGTACCGTTTATTCTCGTCGCGCTTGTGTCGGTCATCGTTTTTGGCCAGAGTATGACCGTAGTGGTCGTCCTGCTCGCCGTGTTCAGCTGGAACGGATTCGCGCGCCAAATACGGGCCGACGTTCTGAGGATCAAAACGGCCGACTACGTTTCGTTGGCGCAGGTCGCAGGAGCATCCACGTTCTGGGTAATGTGGAAGCACCTACTCCCGGGCGTTATAAACACGATGACTGTCGTCGCCACGCTGCGGGTCGGTTCGCTTATCCTCGCAGAGGCTACGCTTAGTTTCCTGGGCGCAGGCATCCCGCCGCCTACCCCCGCTTGGGGGGTCATGGTGGCGGACGGCAGGGAATACCTAGCCACCTCGTGGTGGATCGCATTCTTCCCGGGCCTGGCTATATTCCTACTGGTACTGTCGAGTAATTTCCTCGGCGATTGGCTACGCGACCGGCTCGACCCACGCTTGCGCCAACTTGACTAGGGACTGTTAACATTATCTCAGCGCATCAGCTATGAGGGCGAACAATATGAATCCCGGAAAGAGGGCGTCCGGCTTTTCAAAGCGGGAGAAGATACGGCGGTAGCCTTACAATCTCCGGAACAGGCGCGCTCGATCTCATTTCGCCTCTTGTACATCTCCCTGTCGTACTTCCCAGGGTTCGACCCGGCTTCTGAGCGGTGGAACGACAGGCGTGAACCCCAGCGCCGGCGCAAGTTGGCGCGTCTCGCCACCCTCGTACGCCCGGTCCATTGCCAGAGCCAAACTGTGGGCGTTGTGCGCCAAGACGCCTGAGCAGGCTGCGCCCTTCAGGCGCATAGCGGGCCTTTCCCGGAGAGAGCGGGAAGGTCATGGCCGTTCGGGCACCCGCGGCAACCATATGAATCCTGGTAGTCTATCCGCCACGGGATCTGCCGATGGATTGCGGTCCGTTTCTTTTAACGCTCCAGTACCGTCGGGGTGTACCTTGACGATGGTACTGTCCATCGAGACCGGCTTGAGCTTGATTCGGACTATCCGTTCCCGCTGCAGCCGTTCGAATACCCTGTCGAGCACGCCGTTCTTCGACCAGCGATTCATCCTGGTGTAGATGGTGTGCCAGTTGCCAAAGCGTGCCGGCAACCCACGCCACTTGCGTCCGTTCCCGGCGGCGTAAAGGATTGCGTTGAGTACCTGCAGGTTCGGCATGCTTACGTTGCCCCTCTGCGCTGGCAGGCAGTGAGCGATGCGTTCATACCGGGATTGTGTGATTTCCAACCGGCAAAGATAACATGTTCAAACCCGTTAGTGTTAACAGGCCCTAGTCATCTTCCCAATCGTCCCCGTCGTAGTCGGGCTGGGCTGTGTTCGTCCCGCGTCCCAAGGTCAACGGCGCCGTGGGCAACCGTTTGCCGCGATCCTCGCGTTGCTCAAGTTTTGCGATGGCTTCCCGCAAATTGGTCAACTCATGAACGTCGGCGCTGTCGGCGTCGAAGAGCAAGGCCGATACCGGCAGATCGCGGAGGGCTTCCAGGGCTTCTACCGGCGGCAGTTGCCCGACCTCGAGAAATACGTGCATGTTGAACAGAGACATGGTTTCCTGAAGGGAAATTACGTCTTCAACCGTCGCGAGGCTGGAACCGCTTTCCTGTCGAATCACGAGAAATTCGAACGGCATGTCTTCGATGGCGCGGGCACGTCTGTCTGTCATTTCGGCAGGCGCGACGTAGCCGCTGTCCATGCCGTCGTCCCTGAGAATTACCGAACCCGCCTCACCTGAGTGGATAAGCACAAAGTGGCATCCAGCCTCCTTGAGCGCATCCAACGACTCCAATTCGGCAGACGACAGGGCGATCCCCCAAAGACCTTTCCAGTCTTCGGGCGGTTTCGGCGTTTCGGAAGTTGCTACGTCGAAAACGAGCAAGTCCAACGCGCCGACCACGTCGAGGGGCAGTTCGTCACGGCCGGTCCTGCCCGCCAAAAGAATGAGCGGCGTTTTACTTCGATTTTGCGGTTGGCCAAAACCGATCGGCGCGGGGTCCATTTGGCCAAGACTTGAAAGCGTATCGGCTAACTTGCTCAATCGGTAGTGGGTCCTTCCGGATCAGTCGATCCTCTTTGGCGGCGCAGGTAGTCTTCCAGTTCCAGCAGGATCTCCCCCGGTTCCGGGTGTCGCGACGCCTCTTCTTCGGTGTCGTAGCGTTCTTCCAAACGCTTGACGTATCCAGCGATCTCATTTTCGCCCTCAAGCGCCCGGGTCAAGTTAGCCGCGTACTCTTCGGACTCTACCCTGAGTTCGTCCATCTCCATTTCACGGGGCAGGAACTGCTGTAGCTCCCGAAGGATGGCGTGGGCCAGCGACGGGTTGTGGGCGACCTGGACGTAGTGCGGCGCATGGCCCCACAAGCTCACCCAGGGCACACCGCGCCTGGAGTACCTTTCCGTGATGACCGAGGTGATTCCGGACGGCCCTTCATAAGCGGGCCGTGGAAACCGCAGCCCTTCGTAGCCTCGTCCCAAGTCGTCCTGTCCAGCAGAAACGGTCACGCGAGGCGATCGCGTGTGTGGCACTGAATCGAGCAGGGCGCCGACCGTTATTAACAGGTCGACGTTTGCGGGGTCTGCGACCTCGAGCAATTGGTCGGCGTAGCGTCTCCACTGGAGATGCGGTTCAACTCCCAGAAAAACAATGACGTCTCGCTGTTCCTGAATGGGAGAATTTTCGGGTTGCCAGTAATAGAACTCGTTGGTCGGCCAATTGAGCATCCTGACACCATCGTCCCCAAAGCTCACCGTAGGCCGCTGCTGCGAGAAATCATAGAAATGTTCCGGGTCGATGGACGCGAACTTTTCTGTGGGCAACCTCCGGTTGACCTCGCGGATGGTCCGGCTGGCGGCTTCGGCCGCGTCCGGCCACCCAGCCCAGGCGGCGATCAGAACCGTCCGCCTGAATTGAGGTCGTTCGAGGTATGTCAGAGTAGGCAAGTCGCCAGGACGCGATTCGCCCGGAGAACCGGCCTTTCGACCGCTTAGGTTGCTACTGGGCACAGTTCAGCATCCGCCCGGCCTTGTGGCACGATTGGGCCGAATATTCCGGGGGTAGGGGAGGACGGATGGGGAGAGCGGGATTAAAAAAACGCCTCTGCGTCGGCGGGCTGTTATGCGCCTAACCCGTCATGCATCGGATCAACGATCGGTCGTAGGGAAGCATTGTACAGTCGAATCGCGGAAAGGGTGAGACGGTCTCTTCAGCCATCGGTGTGCCGGCCGAAAGTTCTTTGATGGCTATTTCAACCAGCAGGGGCAGCGACGCGACGTCTTCCGCGTTGTATCGGATGAGCGTATCCAACGCCTCGTCTTCGCCCTGCTGCGCCATTTCCCACAGCAAAACCGCGTGCCTGCCGTCCAGATCGGCCAGTCCGCCCTGACGATTTAGTCCGGTCGAGCGCTCGATCTTTTTGAGTCCTCCGCGGTACCCAAGGCGGGCCAGAACCCAGCGCAGGTCCATGTGGGCGAATCCCGTCGGCAGTTCCCCAAACTCTCCGCGTAGAAACGGCAGGTCGAACGATGCGCCATTGAACGTTACGATGAGCTTGTAGTTCCGCAGAGCGCACAGAAACTCATCGAGATTGTCGCCCCGGACATAAGGGTGAAACCCCGAGTTGTCCAGGACGCCGACCATTGTCGTGTAGGAATACTCTGATGACAGCCCTGTAGTCTCGATATCCAAAAACGCGGCGTCATCGACAAACTCGGCGTACAGCCGCCACCGTTCTCCGGCTGGCAGAACCCGTGCGAACCAGGCCGCGTCACGCTGACTCAGTCGGACAACCGATTCCTCGAGTTCGGACGTTTGCCGGGCGTCGGCCTGCCCTGACTGAACCAGGTCGTCCCAGTCGGTGATGCCCTGTTCCCACCATGACTCTTCGGTGACTCGCCCTACGCCTGTGAGATGCAGAAACGAATGGGTCAGCAGGGCGGAAGCCCCGTTCCGCCACCACGACTCTCGATGGACCAGTTCATACGGTGATTACTACATACCGACATATACGACCCGATATGCCCAATCAGGGCCTGCCGTATGTGCCAGTCAGTTTCCCGACGGCGACGACCTTGCCGCGGAGCGCGGTTACGACGTCTTCGCTCTTAACGCCAAGTGACAACGCGAGGGGTTCGCTGAGCGCGTACACCCAGAAACGGTATTCGTGCGGACTGCCTGCCGGGGGGCACGGACCTGAATATCCATTTCTACCGAACCCGTTCTGGCCGTGGATTGCTCCCTCCGGCAGCAACGCCGCATTCCCGACCTTTTCCGCAAGACCCCGGATGTCTACTGACAGATCAATGACAGTCCAGTGAATGAACGCGCCTCCGGGGGCGTCGGGATCGTCGACGAAAACGACAATCGAACGGCTGCTCGCAGGCGGATCGCTCCAATGGAGATCGGGTGAAATGTCTTCGCCGTCACAGGTGTGCTTCCGCGGGATCTCCTCACCGTCGTCGAAACCGTTGCTGGTGACTATTATCCCCGAGACGGTCCCGTTGGCAGGTAACACCTCTTCCGAATTTGGTCCACCGCCGCGGCAAGACAGCAGAACAATTACCGCAACGGCGAGTAACGCCGTGGCAGCTGAGGCGCGCCCCTGCGGCAATTCAGCCGGCATGGGCCGGATCGTTGTAGGACAGACGCTCATTGACGAAGGCCCTCACGTCCCCGGCCACCTCGAGGGCACGTTCGGAATCAAGGCCCTCGTAGGTCTCGGCCGGCACTCCACCCGGCAAACCGGACGGGTATCGCGCTCCGAGATAGTGTTTGTCGAGCAACATGGCGATAGACCTGATGAAGTCGAACGACGGGTCGAGGGCCATTGCGTCCTGGCACAGATCAGACAGGGAGTGCCCCCAGACGCTCTCGGCACCCCTCGAATAGAGGTACCCGGCGACTGCCTTCTCAGCAGACTGATGGCACATGAAGGAAGCTAGGGCATGGCGCCCGGAATCGGCCGCCATCCGGGCGTCATTCAGATCGTGTTCGGACTGCGCAAGCCATCTCCTGGCCTGTGTCTCTGCCGTTCCATTACCCACCAAAAATGACCTCTCCGTATGCCTGTGTCTCGACCAGCAAGGGATCGGAGTCGGCGAGCTGTTCGAATTCGTCAGGAGTGTAGACGAGGAACCGCGTTCCGACCGACGGCCGCAAATGGGTGACCCAAAAGTCGGCCCTTCGGTGGAACGGTTCGTTTGTGTCCTGGACGAGGACCAGATCCAACTCCGTGTCGGGCTGAATGTTTCCCTTTGCTACGTCCCCGATCAGGTATGCGCGGTGTGCGCCATATGGCGGCATTTCGGATGCGAAACGTTCCAGTTCTGCTTCGAGCAGTTGTCGGCGCTGTCGGGCAAACCCGAACATCATGGGCAAAGGATTATCGTCCGCAGTCCGTCCAAGGTCATGTCTGGTGATGGGGCCCTTGTCGCATGAGCCTAGACTAAACGAAACCCCTGCATCATACCGTGTAGAGCGTCGGAGAATTCCTTGGCGGGGCCACTTCGCCCTCGGCAAGCCGATACGCCTCTTTCTTAAACACCTGCACCCTGTGCCGGCCAAAGTCAGGTGCGTACATGAGGCCGTCAGGACCGATCCGCATCGACGTGGGCGACACAAAGTTCTTTTCCGGCTCGGTGCTGACAGTTTCCCGGGCCCTCAAGGCCGAGACGTTGTTCTGGATGTATATCCTGCCGATCTTCGACAACGTCGCATCGCCTCTGAATTGCCGCACGTAACGCCCATTCGGGTCGAACAACTGGATGCGGTTGTTTCCGCGGTCCGCAACATAGATGTCACCATGGAAGTCAACTTCGATCCCAGCCGGCCGGTTTAGTTCCCCGTTGCCGTTTCCCGAACTCCCGAAACTCATCAGGTGGTCCCCATCCGGCGTGAACCGTTGAATGCGGTCGTTTCGCCAGTCGGAAACGAGAATCATGCCTTCGTCGTCGACGGCCACGCCCCACGGCATGTTCAACTGCCCGTCCCCATCTCCCAACGACCCGAACCCCGATTCAAACCGGCCGTCCTTGGAGAACTTCTGGATCCGGTGATTCAGAGTGTCCGACACATAGATGTTTTCATCGGCGTCGAACGCCATCCCGGATGGTCGATTCAACTCGCCGGGCGCCGAACCATGCGTCCCCCAGGCTTTGATCAAATCGCCCTTGGGGTCGAGAATCATCACCTGATGCTTCGCCTCGTCGCTCACAAAGAAGGCCCCGTCGCTGTCCCTTAACAGGGTCACCGGCCATTCGAAATTACCGCCGCCGATCGTGCCCAGGTCTTCGTCTTCCCAGTTGATGAGGCGCAGGTTGTTTCCGATGCCGCGCTGTCTGCACAGCACGTACATAATCCCGTCGTCTCCGAACGCGATGTCGACGGGGTTTTGGGTCACTCGCCGCATCCCGAGTGTTGCATAGTAGGGGTAGCCCGCCCTAAGCAGGGCATAGGGACGGCTTCCGTTCGAGGTTTTTTGTGCCTGCATCGCCATGAATCTCCGGATTTCCTGTTTTGACCGGTGTTTGCGTCTGGCCTTAAAGGGTGTCTGGTAGTACCAATTCGTCTTGACTTCTTCGCCAATTCAGCAAGGGCGGATTTCATACCCGCCCCTACGCCGGTCGGTTGTTCCCTATATTGACACCTTATTAAACGCCGACCAGAGTCTTTTTGAACGGCTGGATCTGTTCGAAATCGCCGTTGACGAATTCCCTCGGATCTATGCCCATCCACTGTTCGAGCAGCGTGCCGTAGATGCCGCGGAAGTCGATGGTGTGCCTCATGTCTTCGTCGTTGAGCCAGTCCTTGCGTTCGATCGACGGGTATTCGGAGTAGAGGCCTCCATCGACATTTTCACCGATGATGAACGCTCCTCCACCAGAGCCGTGGTCGGTGCCGCTCCCGTTGTCCTGAATCCTGCGGCCGAACTCGGTGAACACAAGGATGGCCACCTCTTCTGCTGCGTCGTGCTCGCGGAGGTCGGTCAAGAAGTCAACAATCGCCGTTGACAGTTCCCCAAGCAGCTTGGCGTGCGCCGGCATTTCCTGGGCGTGGTGATCGTAACCGCCGTGTTGCGTGTAGAAGATGCGCGTGCCGAGGCCCGCCGTATGCACCCTGGCAACGTCCCGCAGCCCCTGAGCTATCTGGTTGTCCGCATATTCGACGGTAGACGCATAGCGTTGCGGGGCCACCGAGATCAGGTCGGCGCCGCGCAAGACGTCCTGACCGGTCTGACCGAGGTAATCCATCACGACTCCGGAGCCGATAGCGGGCGTGTAGACCCGCTTAAACGTTTCGAGCCGTCGTTCCCGTTCCTGGTGGCGTTCGATACCGGTCATCAGGCCGTAGTTGTCGAGATTGCCGACCGACGTGGCCGTCACTCCGGGCGCGGCCATTGCGCGCGGCAGGCCGCGGCCGAAGCTGACGCCTGTCAGTGGGTTTTTGCCCTCGGGGTCGATCTCCCGGATCACTTTAGCCAGCCAACCCTCCGTGGCGATTTCGTTCGGCTCGCACGTGTGCCAAATGTCCATCGCCCTGAAGTGAGACCGGCTCGAGTTTTCGTAGCCAATACCCTGTACGATCGCCACGTTCCCTTCGGTGTACAGGTCCCTCAGCACACTCGCGGACGGGTGGAACGCCAATTCACCGTTGATCGGCAGCGCCTTGTCTTCCGGAATTCCTACCAGCGGCCGGCTGTTGTGGTAGATCCCGTTGGTGAACGGGATCAACGTATTCATAAAGTCGTTGCCGCCCGAAAGCTGGATGATTACCAGTACGGGTTCTTTTTTCTTTCCGTTTCGGCCGTTTTCCAAGTTGGGACGCCTCCTGTCAATCACGCGAACTGATACTCCCTTGTCGCTACGACAAGGGTCAGCATCTCCCGGATTCGTTCTTCGCTTCGCTTGCGTTCGGTTTCGTTGCCAAAGGTGAGGTCGCCCTCTTCTTCGGCCAGATGGATCAACTCCTGCCGGGTTTCATCGGCGAGCCCGACAAAGCCTGACAGCTCTTCGACTATGTCTACGAACCGTTCCGCTGAGACCGGCCCCCCGGACGACGCCAGCGTATCGACGATCCGGCGCGTTCCAAGCTTTTTCAGATCGCTCACCATATCCACCGCATAGTTGATTCGTTCGGTGAGGGTTCCGCCGTCGATCCACTCTTTCCCGGTGTGCCATCCCTCGACGGTAGGGGGGTCCATGAGGCGTTGACCCATGGCTGCGAGAGTACCCTCAATGTTTTCCAGCCCGGGTTCCAGCATCCGAAACTCGCCCGATAGTTTGATGACGCCTGCTACGTACTCTGTGGGCGATTTGACCCTGCTGTGCGTTGCGTTCTTGAAGAATTCCGAGTTGAGGAGCGTCCTCATGACCGAGCGCATATCGGCGTCGGAGCCTATATAGGCTGCGACCAACGTATCGATCGCGGCCGGATCGCGTGGAGCTTCGATGCTCCACGCCGGCACCTGGGACTCGTCGGCGACAAAGAAGTTGTAAAGGTGTCGGGAGATGAATCGTGCGGTGGCTTCCTGGTTCACGATAATTTCGATGATGTCTTCGCCGTTGAAGTTCCCTGTGTGACCCAGGAACGTCTTCTCGCCGTCATCGTGATCGTCGGGACGGTAGACAAACCTGCTGTCGAAGTGACCGTACGGATAGAGCGGCAAGGGCTGCTCGAATGTCCAGCCAGTAAAGGCCCGTGCGACATTCTTGATGTCGGTCTCCGTGTAGTTGCCGATCCCCATCGAAAACAGTTCGAGAAGTTCCCGGCCGTAGTTTTCGTTGATCGCGCCCGAGTGGTTTTCACAGTTGTCCAGCCAGTAGATCATGGCCGGGTCTTGCGACAAGCGGAGGAGAATGGTCCGCAGGTTCAACAACCCCATTTCGCGGAACATCTGGATCTGGTTGATCATCGTTGGAGTATGTTCGCTCTTCGTCCAGCCGGTCGCGAAGACGTGGTGCCAAAAGAGCGCCATCTTTTCTTCGAGCGGCCGGTGCGAATTTGTCATCCGGTACATCCATCGGGCATTCCAGTCGCCTTGACCGTCTTTACTCGTGGTGTGCGGCAAGTAGCGAGAGATGATGTCATCGTCCACTTCCGGCATGCGCTCAGGATGGACCAGTTCTTCAACGACGTCCTCGTAAGACCGGCCGGCGAGCCTGTCAAGGTCTTCCGCCGATGCTCCAAATCCGGCCCTGCGGAGGAGGTGGGCCGCTAGCTGGCGGTTTTCATCGGTCATTAATCACCCTCCCGTTGCTGCTCCAGACGGGTTGAACCATCCTGAATTCTACTAATTTCTACGGTCAAAGCGTAAACCTCAAGTCGCGCTGCTTGTGCGTGCGCGGCGACAAGGTATAGGCAACATGCGCGGCCATTTCGCACACTTTAACGCATATCGGGGGCATGGGGATTCAGGGTTGATAGGCCCGGCAGGTTGACCGAATGACCAGAGAGAGGGTCGTCTTACCCGATGCAGGAATCCAGTTTGGCCATCTCGAGGGCGAACCACATGGCCATCGCTCCACCCCTGTCATCGCGGCCGGACACGGCAGGGCGGTCCAGATACTCCCTGACCGACGTTTGAGGGCCCGTACCTGCGCATACGTCCACCAGGCCACCATCTTCGTCAATGCTCTCCAACGCCGCATCCCAACACCGTGTGAGTCCCGATAAGTACGACCCGTCCAGCCAGCCGTGACGCAAGCCGCGGGCGAGGGCGATCCCTACCATGCAGGTGGCGCTCAACTCTTCGTACGAACCTGGAAAGTCGGTCAACTGGCGCTGTTTTCCCGATGGCGCGGCGTGCTGGAGCAACGCAATCAGATGAGCCCTGTGCGCCTCGGCCAATTTCGAACGGACCGGCGAATCAGCTGGCAGGTACGTAAGCGCCTCGGCGTACCCGAGCGCTGCGAACCCGTTCCCTCGTCCCCACGAGAACCTCGAACCCTGACAGTGGTCGAATAACCGGTCCGTCCTTTGAACACCAGACTGCATGCAGTCACGCATGTACCGTTCCAGCAAGGCGCTATAGCGGTTGTTCCCGGTCAACCGATACGCTTGCCCGAGAACGGTCGCCGCGAAAAACATGTCCTCGACGCGAAAATCGACATCCGCAGGGGAAGGCGGTATCGACTCGCCCTGATCTTCAAACCGGTCAGCCGCAAACAGGAACAGTTTTTTCGCCTGTCCGTCGCCGGTAGTCCGGGCCAGATCGCACGCCCACGTCAGGCCTGCGAGCGCGGCGCCATCGGGGCCTGAGTCAAGAAACGAACTTGGGGCTGTGAGCAGCGATTCCGTTAGTTCTCTAATGTTCCCCGTCGGGTCGGCCTGCGTAATGCCCATTTCCCAGGCGGCCAGCCGTCCCCCGATCGAGACCCCCTGCGTGTACACGACCGGATCGAGCGTGTACCCGTAAACGCCAACCAATATCCGGACCACGTCGGCCGCGCTGCGCTCTCGGAGGGCGGCAAGGGAACGCCGCGCGCCCGACCGCTTAATCCCGGCTTCGATCCCGATCGCTATCAGCCTCCTGATTTCGGCGCCCAGATCCCCGCGAGGCGCTGTGATCCTCAGCCCGGGAATGGCCCCCGGAGTATCTCCCGCCCCATTGCCAAAGGCCCCCAACAGGGAGTCATCCTCGACTCCTTCGCGGGCTGCGCCATACTGCTCGGCCGTCTTACTATCCGTCGCGCGCCACTCGGTTGAATCCCCGCCGCGGACCTCCACGATCAGATCCGGGGCCAGGTAACCGATCCACCGCCATAGGTAACGAGCCACAGGGTCCGATTCATGGTCGAAAAACCCGTCGACAGGCGGGTAGGGCGCAGCGGGGACGCCGTTTCCGGCCGGACGCGGGGTGGGCACGACCGAAATAGCCGGGCCGCTTCCGGAGTTGTTTCCCATCTCTGGAACAACCTCTGCCAGAGCGTCGGTTACCGCCTGCCTCGGCGTCCCGCAAGTCAGGTCACCGATTACCAGAATGCTCGCTGGCGGACTCTCACGATCATAAGCACGACTATGGACCAATGCTTCAACAGCCCGCCCATCTCGATCCACACCGCACGCGTCTCGGATCCAGGCGTCAGACGCCATTAATAAGAGTCTTTCAGGCATGGTTCAAATCTCGGCCAAACTGTCTTTACTCCCAAAAAAATAAAGTGATTAGGATAGGGGCTGCGCCGCCAACTCCTCCTCCACTAATGCCGTCTCAACCCTATTAGGGGCCTCTCAGAAACGCCCAAACAGTTGGAATTGCAGTGGTCTCCGTGCTCGGGGTTTTTGAAACATACGATTGACGGGACTCTTGTGCGGTCTCTTTGTCATGAGGTTCACACTCCCGCCAGGGTTTCGGCAGCCTGTCCCGCCCACTTTGAACCGGGATTTGCCTTGAGCAAGATGTTCAGGCTGTAGATAGCGTCTTCATCGCCGTTACGGGCCTTGGCGATGGCGTCCATGACGCCCTTATCGGCGAATCCGTCGTCCCACGGCACGACCCGGGTCTCCATGTCGTTCCAGTAGTAGGCGAGTTCATCGTTGTCGGGCCAGTCCTGGTAGATCGAATCCCAGCCCCACCTCGTGCCGGCGCCGCTGAGGTGTGGTTGCAACTGCCTGTCGTTAATCACGTCGCTCGCGGACTGATACCTGTTGTCGAGGGATAGCCGAATATGTTCGTCCGTTTCGTTCGGCAGCGCCTTGTGAACCGTGAGACTGTGGAATATCAGCGCGTCCCCGACTTCGTAATTGGTGGTGTGCCAACTGCCGCTCAACTGGTCTTCGTCGATTTTCAACATGCCGGCGCCGAGCGAAAAGTGGTGACCGAAAATCTCGCCCGACCAAGGCCGCGGGTGAATCGCAAGGCCGCCCAACTCAACGGGGCAGTCCGAAAGCGGAGTCCAACAGGTCAACGTATGGTACGAACCTTGGAAATGGACAAAGTCCTGATGGATCGGGGTCGTGTGCCGGTCCGACTGCGGGAACGACATGCGGGCGACTTTACTGGGGTGAACGAGAACCTCACCGCCTACGAGTTTCTCCATGGTGGCGGTCAACTCAGGTGCGTGCGCCACGGCGTGGAACGAACGAAGTCCGTACAGGCATTGGTACACCTCCAGGTATGGAGGTTCCCCCTCGGCGCAACTCTTCGACTTGTCGACCCGCCCCTCCACGGGGTCCGTCCCCGGAAGCAGCCAGTCATGTTGCCTGTAAAGGTCGAGAATTTCCGACCTCAGTCCGCCGATCTGATCCGGTTCGATGAGCCGTTTGAAGAACAAGTAGCCCTCACCCAACAGCCTCGATTTCAGGGCGTCGGGTGAACCGAGGATGTCGTTCGAGACCCTTAATTCCTTCAAATTTGCGTCCATCTTAATAGTCCTTTTTTCGCCAGACCAAGTGATCGGGGCATGCCGCTCAAGGATCTGGGCTCCTTCAGACTCGCTTCCGCCTGCAAAGCTCTTTGCCTGGTTGACCGGGTGACCAGAGGATGTGGTTCAAGTCCCCAAATCCCGTCGATTTCGATTCCGCCTACGATGTCGGTCACTTGGACGAACGCATTCCAGACCTCCGTGGAGGAACGCCAATATCATAATATCGCTCGTCGCCGGCGGGAATAGCGTACGTGTTCCACCGCGCCGGGCATCTGCCGGGATCGGATACCGTCCACAGTCCCAAAATACACAAGTTGGGCCATGTTTCTCGCCCGGGAGATTTGGTCTATTCTTTAGGCAGTTGCTGCCGATGACAGCCAAGCGATATTCCGGCGGCAGGGCAAGCGTGAAGCGAGGTCAGAAAGGCCCGACGCAGTGGTCAGAAACCAACATTCCACCGAATTCCGGCAGCGGCGTCCTGTTCGCTCGGATAGGGTAGTTCCAGGCAGGCGACGTCTCAGTTGAGCAACTCTGAGCCAATTCTTTCAGTACGCGATCTCCGAACCGAGTTCGTCTCGGACGCGGGCATCGTCCATGCTGTAGACGGTGTTTCGTTCGACCTGCGCCAGGGCGAGACTCTGGCAATTGTCGGTGAGAGCGGATGCGGCAAGAGCGTGACGGCTCTGTCGATCATGCGACTGATCCCCAATCCACCCGGACGTATTACCGGAGGCCAGGTCTTTTTTGAAGGTCAAGACCTCATGCAGTTCCCCCTCAGCGACATGCAGAAGGTCAGAGGCGCCCGCATCAGCATGATCTTTCAGGAGCCAATGACATCGCTGAACCCGGTTCTGACAATTGGCGATCAGGTCGCAGAGCCGCTCCAACTCCACATGGGAATGAATCGCAACAGCTCCCGGACCCGGGCCGTCGAACTGCTCGAAATGGTCGGCATTCCCGATCCCCATTCGCGTGTGTCCGACTACCCGCACCAGTTGAGCGGAGGGCAGCGACAGAGGGTGATGATCGCCATGGCGCTTAGCTGCAGACCTCTCGTGTTGATCGCCGATGAGGCAACTACCGCGCTCGACGTCACGATTCAAGCTCAAATACTCGAACTGCTCATGCGCCTCAGCGAAGACACCGGAACGGCGACGATCATCATTACCCACAACCTCGGAATCGTGGCGCGATACGCAGACCGCGTTAACGTGATGTACGCAGGAAAGATCAGGGAGCAGGGCAGCGCGGTCGACATCTACCGGGAATCCCGGCATCCTTACACGGTGGGGCTGCTCAATTCGGTGCCGCGCCTCGATAGCGTTATTCAGGATCGGCTCGAGTCCATTGAAGGCGAGATCCCTGACCTTCTGCGCCTGCCGTCTGGGTGCGCATTCCAGGACCGGTGCGCTTGGGTTGTAGACCGGTGCGCCAATGACGACCCTGAGTTGATTTCCGTGGGCGAAAATCACAAATCCGCTTGCTGGGAGTGGGAGAAGGTTTCGCCAAAAGCGCTATCGGCCGGAGCGACGGATTGATCGCTGAAGATACGTTTTCACGAACCAACGGCGAGCAGGCGGCCGACACGCCGGTCCTGGAAGTCAAAGACCTCAAGGTCGAGTTCCCGATAACGCGCGGGTTCATCGTGAAGTTCCGTGCCGGCGGGGTGAAGGCCGTCGACGGGATTTCGTTTTCGATCAAGGCAGGGGAAACACTTGGGCTGGTTGGTGAGAGCGGATCCGGTAAATCGACCACGGCAAACGCAGTCCTGCAACTGCAGAAGCCCACGAACGGCAGCATCATGTTTGACGGCGTGGACCTTTCCACCTTGTCACGCCGCGACGTAAACAGGCTGAGACGCCAGATTGGGTTCGTGTTCCAGGACCCGTTCGACTCCCTCAATCCCCGGATGAACGCTGAGCGGATCATCGGCGAACCCCTTCGCATTCACGATCTTTTCAAGGACCAGGAGGACTATCTCAGGCAGGTCACCGAGTTGATCGAGATCGTGGGGCTAAACGCCACCATGACCACAAGATTTCCGCACGAATTCAGCGGAGGGCAGCGACAGCGAATCGCCGTGGCCAGGGGGATAGCAGCCCGCCCAAAGCTGATAATTCTTGACGAACCGGTTTCGGCGCTCGACGTGTCGATCCAGGCCCAGATAATCAACCTGCTCAAAGATCTGCAGGATGAGTTCAACCTCGCCTACCTGTTCATCGCCCATGATCTCTCCGTCGTGCGCCATATTGCCGACAACGTGGCCGTCATGTACCTGGGCAAAATCATGGAGATCGCCAGCAGGGACGTCCTGTTCGACAACCCCCGCCACCCGTACACGCAGGCCCTTATTTCAGCGGTGCCGCTTCCCGATCCCATCCTGGAACGGCAGCGCCAAAGAATGACCCTCGAAGGCGACATCCCAAGCCCCGCCAATCCGCCGCCGGGGTGCGTCTTCAACACCCGTTGTCCGTTCGCGATCGACCAGTGCGGCACGATCATTCCGGAGTTGCGGGACGTTGGGAACGGCCAGCTGGCGGCGTGTATTCGGGCGCCGGGGTACGGACCCGCGCAAGACGGCGTCGACTATTCGTAGCCCGCCGGCGGATTGACATCACGCGCGCTCAATACTAAGTTCGGCCGAAGGTCCGGAAATATCACGGCCCGGCAGGCGCTGTTGCCCGGCGATCGAGCGGTCTGACCGGCCGCCCAAACCCCAACGAAAGGAACATAAAATGGCATTCCTGCCGCTCTGGTGCGACACGGGAGGCATCACCTCGCCCGCATCAAGTTCAACCTTTGAATCTGACGTCAGGGAATTCGTCCGGAAAGCATCCGACCACGGAGTGACTAGACTGTTCCCTTCCGGCGGCTCACCCGAATTTGTTGAGGCCGCGAAGGAAAAGGGGATTGACGTACACCCTTACGTGGCGCTGAACCGCCACGGAGGTGTTTCCGCAAAGTATGCCTGGTCGATCGACTACCTCATACCGGAAGTCGGAACCGCCGAGGCCAGGGTCATCCTCGACAGACACAGGCCTGTATACAGCCACCGCGAGACATCGTTCAACACGTCGGCATTTGCCAGAAACCACCGTGATTCATGGTCACTAACGCGGGGGGGCAAAGAACCGTCGGCCCTGGGCGAATTCCTTAGCCTCAGCTTCGCAGACGAACTCGCGCGTAAGTTCGAAACGGACAAGTACCTGGGATTGATCAATGGTTCGGGAGGCGCCGGGACACAGATCGAGTTTGTGTTGGGAAACACGGATGAAGGCAGTGTGACCACGGGCGGCTATGAGTCGATAATGGCTCACGCGTTCGAATCCAAATACGGCCGTAATCCTGAGGAATTGCCGAACGATGACCCGGACTGGATGCAGTTCCGAGCCGATTACGTGACCTTGTTTCTTGCCGAGACGGGCGCTGCCGTCAAGGCCCTGGACCCGAACCTGGTCTACTCGACGACGATGATCGCGGCAGACGGGGATGACTACGTCAAGGTTATGCAAGATCCGAAGGCGTGGGTTGCCCAGGATCTGATGGATGAGTACTACATCTGGTTCAGAACCAGATCGGACCTCGACGAGGTGCGTCGGCAGACGAGCTGGATGGCCGACACGGTAGGGGGGAGAAAACCCTTCACCGTGCAACTGTCTTGCTACCACCCGGGGAGTTTTCAGGACCCGCACTTGCTGCTGGAGGGCGCACGGGTTGCGATGGACAACGGGGCGGACCACGTAGGCGTTTACCGGAGCCACGCCGTGGAACAGCTGGGGTTGTGGCACATCCTGGAGGAGATCGGCCGGCTGAGTTCCTGACTTGCTCACGACGGCGCAGAACGATCTTCGTAGACTTGACACGGCCCCCAAATTCGCGAAAATTCTCCCTTGGGCGTTAAGACGACCGCGCAGTAACACGCGACGAAATAACGTCGTGACGTGACTGTAGCCGACGGTGTTCGCTCACACCAAAAAAGAGGCGCCGCGTCAGAATCAAGACGGGTAAACTCGCTAAAACACCAACTACTGCCGCAAGCGGAGGGCAATCAACCGAAATGAAATCATTTTTGGAAAAACACGTCAGGGCGTTACTGATGCTTCTGGTAGGAAGCGGCTTGGCAATTGCCGTCGCTTGCGGCGGGACGGAAGTCGTTGTCGTCGAAACCGTCATTGTAGAGAAGCAATTACCTGGTCAAACGATCACCGAAAAGGTCATTGAAACCGTCATCGTCGAAAAGACGATTGCCGGCGAAACCGTCAAGGTAGTCGAAACGGTTGTCGTAACCCGGGAGAAGGTGGTCGAAAAACCCGTCCTCCAGACCGTTACCGTGGAAAAAGTCGTCCAGGCGACGGCAGCGCCGAGGCCTCGGCAGGAAATTCAGGTGGCGCTGGGCGCCATCCCCGTCAACCTGATCGGCGGCCTCTTCCCGTCTCAGCAGAGCCGGATCGTGTCCAAGCTCATGTATGACAGCATCGCTGAGCGCCCAGGTGGATCAGCCGCCTTCGTTCCGGCTCTCGGCTCATGGGAAATAAATGATCTTCTGCTAACCGTTAATCTGAGGGATGACGTTTCGTTCCACAACGGCGAGTCTTTGAACGCAGAGGGCATAAAGTACAACATCGAGACGCTGACCGAAGGCAACGCCGAACTCGCATTTAGTTACAGTACATTCAGGGACTACTCTGACATCACGGTTGTGGACGCCAACACCCTGGAGTTCACCTTGGCGGCCCCGACGGCCAGTTGGTTGTTGCCGTTCAGAGACATGATGCCTCTTGCCCCCGATCTCTTGCGAGACGTGGGCATCGACGCATTCAACAACAATCCGGCAGGCGCTGGTCCGTTCCAATTTGTCGAGTGGCGTCGTGAAGACTTCCTGACCCTCAGCCGATTCGAAGACTACTGGCGCGCCAAGCCCCAGATCGACGAAATCAAGTTTCTCCACATACCGGAAGGCGCAGTGAGAGTCGCCGCGCTTGAATCCGGCCAGGTACAGATTGCGGCGGGTCTGGCGCCTAACCAGGTGCCGCGACTGCTGAGCAAGGGCTACGACGTATTCACGGGCGAAAGCTTCCAGACCCAGACGGTCTGGATTGACCCTGGCCAAAGGTCAGTTCCGACCCGGGACGTCAACGTCCGGAGAGCGATACTTCACGCGATTGACCTCGAGCGAATTCACGCGTCCATAGTTGGCGGTTTCGGGACAGTGATGGACGGTCAGATGGGAGCACAGGCATCAGCGGTTGCCTACAACCCAAACATCCACCGCTACGAATACGACCCCGAAAAGGCCAAACAGTTGCTTGCCGACGCGGGGTACGCGGATGGGTTCACAATCGGCGTATCGGCGACGACAGGGCGTTACTTCCGAGACCTTCAGTTCATGACTGCCATGGCATCCCAGCTCGCTGAGGTTGGCATCAAAGTCGAAATGGAAACACCCGAGTCAGCGGAGTGGATCAGACAACTCATTAACAACGAGTTGCCGGCGCTGTACAACATCGGGATGAACTGGCACCCCGGTGACCACGTTTGCAACAACCGATTCATCTCAGAAGGTGGAGATCAGGTCACTGCCGATCTGTGCGCCCACCTTCGAACTGTGACGGACGACGCAACACGCAACCAGCTATTGATGGAGGCTGCGCAGCACATCCACGACCAGGCTCAAGCGCTGTACGCCTACACCATTCCGGCGGTGTACGGTTTGGCGCCCAGCCTGCCGCCCATCACTTTCGGGATGGGATTCGAGATGTTCATCGCTACTGAGTAGCGGCGAACGGCAGGCGCCTGACTAAACGCGGGGCGGGTCGCATGGCGGTCCGCCCCGTTTGTTAATCACCGGGTCCAACGCCATGGCTGGGTTTCTGGCTAGAAGAGTCATACAAGGGGCCTTCGCCCTTATCGGGGTGCTTACTCTCGTATTCCTTTTGATCAGGGTCAATAGCGACCCCGCGGCGTTTTTCGTTCAACTCGAGCCGGACAAAACCGCCGAGGAGTTGCGGGCTGAATACTTGGCGATCGTGAAGAAACTGGGCCTGGACCAACCGATCTACGTCCAGTACTTCAAGTTCATGATTGAAGCCATTCAGGGAGATTTCGGAACCTCGTTCAGATTTGGCCAACCTGCCAGTGAGGTAGTTCTGGAGCGCGTGCCGAGGAGCCTGCAACTTGCCGGCGCGGCAGTGGTTATCGCAATAGTCGTGGGCCTGCCTCTTGGCATTTTTGCCGCCCTAAAAAGAGGCACAGCCTTCGACACGATTTCAACCACGACCGCGATTCTCGGGTTGACCATTCCGAATTTCTGGCTCGGAATGATGCTCATCATCCTGCTTTCGGTCCAGTTCAAGTTGTTGCCGCCCACCGGAAGTGAGGGCATCAAGGCGTTGATCATGCCAGCCGTGACGCAGTCCGTAAATCTGATGGCCGTGATAGCGCGCATGGGCAGATCGGGAATGCTCGAAGTTCTGGGGCAGGACTACGTCAGGACTGCGCGAGCGAAGGGAGTCCCTGAGCGGACCGTCATCTCGAAGCACGCGTTGCGTAACGCGGCTATCTCCCTCATCACCGTAACCGTATCTTCGCTGCCGGCAATGATCGGCACGGTGGTTGTGGTCGAGGTAGTGTTCAGGTGGCCGGGGATCGGAAGCATGCTCTACCAGTCGGTGGGTTCCCGTGACTATCCTGTCGTGCTTTTCTGCACCTTCATGCTTTCTGCGATAACTATCGCGGCGTTCATCTTCATGGACATCCTGTATGCGCTCGCCGATCCTCGGATCAGACATTCATGATTAAAAACACCACTCGCAAGCGCCCCGACGGGGTATTCGACGTCAGCGTCAGCGCGGCAGTTTGTCGCAGGCTGTTCGTACTGGCCCACGCCTTGGCGTGACATCTATGAGGAGTCTCTGTTCTGGAGAACATTGAGAGGACAGTCAACCGGGGCGAGGTCCGCAGCGCGTGGGATGTGGCCAGGCCCACGTGGCTGAGGTCTGCCTGGATAAATCGGCAGGGTATTTTGGGCGCGGCGCTTGTGCTTCTATTCGCCGTGATGGCCACATTTGCCCCGTGGATTGCTACGGATCCACCCGGCAAAATCGACTTGTATCACGTTCTGTCCCCGCCGGCATGGTCGAATCCGGAGGAAGGCTCAGGTTTTCTCGGCACCGACAATTTCGGGCGTGACATCTGGAGCCGTATTGTCCACGGTTCGAGGGTATCTCTGACGGTTGGCGCCGCGGCGGTGGCAATCGGTTTGGCCGTCGGTGTACCGATGGGTCTGCTGGCTGGCTCGCAGGGGAGGTTAGTGGACGACGTGATCACCCGAATCGCTGATGTTCAGCAGTCGATACCTTTTCTCGTACTTCTCATAGCGATCTTCACGTTTCTCGGAGGCGGAATCGTGAATGTGATCGTGTTCCTCGGGATCAGCAGTTGGTATGGCGGCATGCGACTGGTGCGGGGCGAGACGCTTTCGGCAAAGACCCGAGGGTATGTGCGGGCCGCCGAGGCGTTGGGGGCGAGCAGGACGCGGATCATGTTCCAACACATCCTCCCGAACGTGACCGCTCCGATAATCGTCTCGGCAACTCTGGGATTCGGCGGAATGATTCTGGCCGAGGCGGCGTTTAGTTTCCTGGGCCTGGGGGTCGACCCCCAAACAGCCACGTGGGGCCGAATGCTTGCGGACGCACGGGAAGACATTCTCATAGTGTTCGGACCGTCGCTCTATCCCGGCCTGGCGATCGTCTTCGTGGTGCTCGGCGCAAACTTGTTCGGCGACTGGCTGCGCGACAGGCTGGACCCTCGACTCAGGGGCCGCCGGAACTAGACGCGCAGGGTGGTGCGTGTCTCGTCCAGCGCGCCGCGCGCCGGCGACCCCGAATCGATAGGGGAATGCCGGCTCTATTTACGCCGGGATTTCTACTCTGAGGCCGTTTACCAGGCGATCAATCTCTTCCGACGTGTTGAACCCCGCGACGGAGATGCGCATTCCTACGCGGTCGTGGTGGGGAGGGTCCGCCGTAAGCCACTGGAATTTGACTTGCACACCGTGGTTTTCGAAAAGCCGTCCGACCAGACCTTGCAGGTCTTTGTCGACGAAACTATCGAAGGCCAGTGTGGTGATCCCTGCGGACGCTCCGGGTTCCAACGGCGTCAGGACGTTAACCCCGGGCATCTCGGCGGCGGCTTCCCGGAGGGTCTGTGACAGTTCGGAAACATGAGACTCGATGGTTTCAAAGCCGATCTCGTTCATCAACCTGACGGCGTGACCCAGCCCGATGATCACGGCGTGGTTTATGGTCCCAATCTCCAATCGGGCAGCTGCGTCGATGACTGGTTTGGGGGCGTCAGGAAACGTCCACGGATGAAAATCCGGAATGAAGTTCGGCTGAAACCCTTCGATATGATCGGACGTCACGTACACGAAACCGGTCCCGGATGGACCGAGCAGCCACTTGTGACCCGAACCGACGTAGAAGTCGCAACCGAGTTGTTTCACGTCTACCGGGTACTGACCGACTGCCTGTGCGCCGTCGATCACTATCGGCGCTTCTTGCTCGTGTGACAGGTCCGCCGCCCTTCGTATCGGCAGTTTCCTACCGTCGGGAGAGGCGATCTCGCTCAAACACACGAGTTTCGTTCGTTCGTTCAACGATGATTTGAGGCCCTCCAGCATAACGGCGTCGCCCTGGTCAGCCTCAATGACACGAGTAACGACTCCTCGTTGTTCCCTCAGGGCGACACATATTCCGAACGTACTGACGTGCTCCAGGGACGAGATAATGAACTCGTCGCCCTTCCGCCATTCGAACCCTCGCATGACCTGCTGCATTGCCCATGACGTATTTCGGATGATGCCCAGTTCGGACGACTCGACCCCGATCAGCGCGGCCAGTCCTTCCCGCGCCTGCCGTTCCTCTTCTGCCAATCGCTTGCTGGTTTCGGGTATGGCGTATCCCGATCGAGACTCTGCGGCCATTGAGTCGGCGACAGTCTGGAGTACAGGGTCTGGAGTCGGACCGTGGGTACCGGTTTGGAAATACGCAACTTCACGAGTGATCGGCAGGGACTCGCGGAGTTTTTCGAGGGTCATTTTCGACATGCGAATTGAGTCTCCTAATGGTTTGAAGTGTGATGAGCGGCGTGAACAGTTTGCAACGCCGCGCCTAGCAGCGAAATGGCCTATTTGACTCGGTTGAGTTGGCGGGCCCGCCGTAGGCTAGCCGCGGCGGCGCGGCTAGTCAAACAATCGGATTTGCCGTGACCTTCGGAGGGCAAAGCTGCCAATTCGCGGAGCCTAAGACGGGATTCAAGGGCCTGTTTCAGAAGGTTCCTGCTTAGTTTCGTATTGACCGTCAGGGCATCAGATTCCCGTTCTCAGGCACCTTTGCATGTTTAGCTCCCCGACCAGTGATTCCTCACTCCTTGTCACCCTGAACGCCCCCATGTCACCCTGTCACCCTGTCCCCCTGAGCGAAGCCGAAGTCCATGACTAGGCCGTCGCCCACGCCTTATCCCCATGTCACCCTGAGCGAAGCCGAAGGGTCTGGGTAAGAGGGGCCGGGCATGCCATCTGGATGGCTTGGGTCCTTCGCAACATACAAATGATATGTGTCGAGGTTACGCAAAGGTCTCTTCTCACGGGAATGACGAGATTGGAATACGGCGCCACCCCTCTTAATGCCGTCGAAAACCGGAATCCAAACATTCGTTACCCCAGAGGTCCGAGGATTCTGAAACAGGCTCCTTCAAACTCGCCTCTACGATGTGAATTGGTCATCATCCCGATTTGGAACCAGGCGCCGTCTTAAGACGAGCCTGCCAGGGGGTCTACGGAAAATAGCACGTGGAACGCCTTGCAGTAGATCACCGCGGACCGAAAATCTGAGACCGCCACATCCACGGGAATCTCGTAGTTCTGATTCCCGATGTTGCCCTTGAGCCGGTCCAACTCCACGTAGTCGTACTGCTGGAATTAACCCCTGTCACGGATATCCGGCGCTTCGCTCAACAAGACGCGGAGATCAGGGCCGTTGGTCACGCGAAAGTCCTCGAGTCTCAAAACGTGTGAGCCGTCCTCGAGCATGATGAAAAGCCGAGTATCTTCATGGCGCTCCTGGCCGTTCAGGTTTCTTTTGCTCAACGATACTTGTGTTTGACATGGTTTGCCGAACCTGAGCCATCGAGCGGAATGTCACGTCGCATCCCGGACCTATGGCCCGCAGTAGCGGCGAAAAGGAGTGGGAGGGGGCTGGAGCCAACGCCCGGATTCGAACCGGGGACCTGCTGTTTACGAAACAGCTGCTCTGCCTCTGAGCTACGCTGGCCCTGGATATATCGCAATTTTGACGGCGTTTGCCCTTGTTCACTGACCACCCGTCAATGTAATTGAATTGCGGCGCCGAGGAAGCCCGCTTCAAAGGCGACCTCGGGCGGCGCCCCGTGGTCAACACAATCGGAGAACCGCCTCGCCGTCAAATTAGGCGGCTTCATGTGCCGCTCGCATTAATCATATCCGGCAGAGTCAACGATGTCGGCCCGCGGCCGCACGTGATCCCCCGAAAAAAGCGATAATATCTGAGGTATGAGAATGCGTAATGACTTCATCTACACCTTCGCCATTGTGGTCGTATTGACCGCGGCCGGTCTGGTTGGCGCGTACGTCGGCAGGGGTATTGGCCTTGCGGTCTTCGCTGTCATAGCTGGAATCGGGCTATTCGGAATTGCACTCCTGATCGCCCCTCGAACCGCGAATCAAGATTCCGGGCAGACTGAATAACGGACTCCCGGGATCAAGCGGATTCCGTCGACGCCGTGGAGTCGAAGCGATGCCGTACTTGCCAAGAAGACCAGGTACTACCCGGCCTTCTGCAGGTCAGCGTTTGCCGACGGCACGCGGGGCAGGGTGGAAGTGTGAACGACCAGGCCTGACGTCGTAGTTCCCGTTGGCCTGGTTACGGATCGGCCGCTACGCGCTTATAGGCCGGCTCTTGAGTGGCCTGCGACCTCTGGATTGATGAAGTTCTCAGGGCGTCCGCCGTCCAGCACCCGCACCACTTCCTGAGCAGTGCGCCGTTCCAGTTCCAAGGTAGACGCCTGGGAAAAAAACGCTGTGTGCGGAGTGATGATGACGTTGTCGAATGCGAGTAACGGGTGATCGTCGGCAGGCGGGGAGGGCTGAAGCACATCGAGACCGGCGCCGCCTATGCGGCCGTCTGCCAGCGCCTCTGCGAGAGCCATTTCGTCGATCAATCCGCCGCGTGCGCAGTTAACGACGATGGCATCGCTCTTCATGCTGCCCAGTTCGCCGGCGCCTATAAGTCCTTCGGTCGACGACGTGAGCGGGACGTGGACCGTAATGAAGTCGCTTTGACCGATCAGATCGTCGAACGACACGCACTCAACACCGTCGGCTCTCGTGCCTGCTTCAAGGAGTGGGTCGTAGGCGATGACTCTGCCGCAGAACACTGAGCCGCGGACTGCGACGGCGCGACCGATCCTGCCGAACCCGATGATGCCCAGCGTGGCGTCCCTCATCCGCCGCATCGGCTGATTGAGAGCGAGGTCGGCCCAACCCCCGCTTTTCACGAGTTGGTCGTGCTGGCCTAGGCGCCTGTTCAGCGCAAGGATCATCCCAATGGCGTGATCGGCCACTTCGTCGACGCAGTAGTCGGGAACGTTCGTGACGACGATGCCCAGTTCCGTGGCCGTCGCTAAGTCGATGTTGTCCACACCGATGCCGTATCGCGACGCTACAACACACTTTGGCGCTGATCGCAGGACCTTGCCAGTCACTCCCGCGAAACAGAACATGATGGCGTTTACGTCGCTCGCAAGCGCCGCCAGAGTTTCCTCCGATCCATCCGGGGCCACCACGAGTTCGACGCCCGCCGCTTCGAGCACCTCCCGTTCCGCATCGAGATCGGGCCAAACGTAGTCGGTTATTAGTACTTTCTTGTCCATGGCAGTTAAGGATATCCGCGAGCTGCATCAACAAGCCACCGCGACGGCGAATTAGTAGATGTTCAGTCCTGATGGGATGAACGCCCCACACACCGGTGGATACCCGCTTCCGTGAGTATGGCGCTGGAACGTAGCTGGCTCATCGCAACTTTGGTACGAAGTCTGAACAGTCACGCAAAGTCGAAGATTAACGACTCACACCAATAAACGGCGGGCCGACATGCCGGCAGACAGCCGGGGATTGGCTATGCCGGCGATGTCAACGGTTTGAAGTGGCACCCCTCCACGAAAAAGTCGAAAAAGTCCGGCTCGGTCTCCAGTTCAACGTGTTCGACCGTTTTGACGAGTTCCTCGATCTTGCGACGCATAGGGCCGGAAATCAGCATTATGTTCGCTCCTTCGAGCGATGCATTGCCGACCTTCTCGATGCGCTCGGCCGGAAGACCCGCGATAAATCCGATGGCGATCGCATTTTCAGCGTTTACGTAGTTGGCGAACCCGCCGGCCAGATAGAGCTTACTGAACTCGTTCATGGGTAGTCCGTAGCGTCGAAGGACTATCGATTGCCCGCAGTAGTTCGCTGCTTTCGCTTGCGCCAGCGCAGAAATATCGGATCGAGACAGGGTCAAGCCCTTTTCAGGAACGAACGCGAATTCGGACATACCTTCACCGAGTTGACCCAGCTCGGTCATGATGTTATTGCGGCGAAGCTCGGCCAGCAGGTCGATGAGTCCGGAACCGCATATCCCCTGTGGTTCGGCGTCCCCGATGGTCCTGCACGACGCTCGGCCATTGCTGATGCTCACAGCTTCCACTGCCCCTTCATAGCCTGGCATTCCGTATTTGACCTCGCCGCCTTCAAAGGCAGGGCCGGCCGGGCAAGAGGCCGCCAGCATTCGATCTTTCGTTCCCACCACCACCTCGGTGTTCGTGCCGACGTCTACCAGCATGACCGGTTCAGTCTGTTCGTCCATACCGACGGCCAGCATGTCAGCGGCCACATCCGCTCCGACGTGCGAACCGACCAATGGGCCGCCGTAGATGACCGCATCCGGGTGGATTCTCACGCCCAGAACCGACGCGGACCTGTATATGGCCGTGGTGTCACGGCGGTTTTCCATTAAGTCGGTCTCGGTAGAAGACCGGTAGGGTTTTAGGCCGATTGGCTGAACGTCCAGGCCGAAGAACAGGTCTCTCATCGTGGAGTTGCCAGCTACGACCAACTCGTAAATATGCCTTCGCCGAATACGTTCGGCCCTGCACATTTCCCCGATTTCAAAGTTAATGGACGACATCAACACGGCCTGCAGTTCGCCGGGGAACCTGCTGCCGTCGTACGAGATGCGGTTCATGATGTCGCTTCCACCGAAGCGCTGCGGGTTTTCGAAAGACGCTGTCCGTACGACCGAGGCGGACTCCATGTCGACCAGATTCATCACGACCGTCGTTGTGCCAAGATCGACCGCCAGCCCAAATATCGATCCCCTGTATCTGTCGATTGCCCGAGGGCCGCCCGGACCCTTGAATACGACCTTGTCGTCCTCCCTCAACGTGAAAGGGGCAGGCTTGACGTCCCTCCTGATACCGCGAGTGAGAATCTTGGGTTGGCGTCGCAGTACGGCGAATTCGACTATGGCCGACGCATCCACAACCCGCGCTTGACAGGCGAGGCGGTAGTTGCCGCGCAAGAACGACTCGGACTCAGTCGTTGTGTTGAGCGCGTCCCAACCCTGCTTTAACTCGACTATGCACTCGTGGCACTCCCCGGTCCGTCCGCACGACGTGGGTACGCGGACATGCAGTGAGTCTGCGTGGTCAAACAGAGATTGACCGGGATCGAGTTCCAGCCGTGTGTTGCCGTGAATCAGTGGACTCATCGAAGGAATACCAATTCGTTTTGATTACGCCGCCAATTCAGATCGCAGGGGCGGCGGTTTCGTCCTCAATCAGGCCGTGGCGTCTCGAGGCGGCAGCCGTGGGGAGGGGGGTTGCGAACCCGCCTTTACGTGGGGGGATCGTCACGTCAGGCGATCACGTTTCCCAAGCGTCTCGGTAGTCCAGCTTATCGCTGCCGGTGCAGACCGGTCGAGCGGCGGGATCTTTGGTGAAGTACTGATGTCGGCATCCAAACATAGCGGTGCAGCGCGAATTCGCGTCCTTGTACGGGCATCGCGTGCGAGTAACGTCTTCGGCCTTCAGCGCGATGTCGCGGTAGATCACTGCCAGCCGTTCTATGCTCGCTTTGAACCTTTCGACATCGACAGCCGGTATTGTGTCGCCCGTTGACATTTCGCTTGGATCGTTAGCCACTTCGGAGTTCTGCGAGTAAGACGATGAGCTCATTCGCCTGATCTACACACTCGACCGCGTTCTCACCGTATCCGTCAGCGCCCATTTCATCGGCGAACTCTTGGGTAACCGGCGCGCCGCCGACCATGATGCGAACCTCATCCCGCAGTCCCGCCTCTTCAATGGCGCTAATTGTGCGGCCCATATTCGGCATGGTTGTGGTTAGCAGGGCGGACATCCCGACCAGCTCAGCCTCATATTCTTCGATTGCGTCCACGAATTCGACCGGGGACGTGTCGACACCAAGATCGTGCACCGTGTAGCCGGCGCCGCGGAGCATCATGATGCACAGGTTCTTTCCGATGTCGTGCAGGTCGCCCTTCACCGTGCCCATGATTATCTTACCCTTGGGCTCGACGCCGGCTGCCGAAAGTATCGGCTCGACGTGGGCCATTCCGGCCTTCATCGCCCTGGCCGCAACTAGCACTTCCGGTACGAATATCAGGTTGTCCCGAAACTTGACCCCGACGATCGACATACCGGCGAGCAATCCGTAGTCCAGCACGTGATTCGCCGAATATCCGCGATCCAGGGCCTCTTTGGTGAGCCGGTCTATCTCAAGGTGCTTGCCCGTGATCAGGGCGAGGGCCATCTCCTGCATGAGCTCGTCGGCCTGATCGAACGTTTCAGCTATGTGTTTCCGTTCCCCCGGCCGGGTAACGTACTCGAATTCTTTCTTTAGACCTTCGTTAGTTATCGGCATGGTTCTCTTCGGTCTCGAACAAGGGTCCCCGGCCGCCGGAATCTCGCAGCGGCCCCTGAACTTTGGACAGCGTTAGTGCCCGCATATCTCTGTTACTGAGCAATAAGTGTCGGGTGATCGGAATCTCTGACGAGTGTCAATTTTGGTCTATCAGGGCCAACGCGGCCAGCGCCAAATCTCTCGGATACGATCAAAGTACGGAATCGACGACTCGCGCCTGTCCCTGCATCCTCTCCGCTGCCCAATCCTCCACCGCGGCCGGTATTTCGAGGAGGTTTTCCAGCTTGGTCTTGAGAGGAATGGCGCATTCGGGGGCGATCATCTGGACGCCCGCGTCGAGGGCGCGATTCACCTCCAGCCGCACTTCGGCAGGCCCCCTCGCGTAAAGAGTTTCAGGGTTGTTGATGTTTCCGACGAGCCTGATGCCGTTCCCCACCGCCTCCACTGCCTCTGCCGGATCATTCCTGGAATCGAAGTGAAAAGCGGCCATGCCCGACTGGGCGATGTATGGCATTCGATCCACCGTATTGCCGCAAATGTGCAGAATCAGCGGCACGTTCAGTCGCTCCACCATCTCTTGGTGAATCTCCAGCAGAAATCGCCTGTAGTACTCCCCGCTCACGAGGTCCCCGGTGGCGTGATCGGGGAACGTGAGCGCGTCGACGCCGGCGTCGATTTGCGCTTGGCCGAACAGGACCGATATCTCCTTGAGTTTGTGCATCGAACTCATCACTGCGTCGGGGTCGTCGATCGTCGCCAGCAAAAACGGCTCAACTCCAAAGACGTGATAGGCGAGTGTCCACGGACCCATCGTCTTGCCGATGATAGCCACGTCACCGCCCACTTCCTGGCGAATGATCCGAATTGAGTCGGTCACGGCCCGGTTGTCGGGATGCTCCAGAAATCCGGGCGGTATTCGCACGTCGTCGGGACCCTTCCAGATCGGATTGGCCATCCGGACGGTTGGCCAATTGTCTTTTTGCTCCCATTGCATATCGCAACCGAGGGCGGAGGATTCCTGAATGATAGAAAAGTAGGGTTGAACCGAGTCAAAGCCCAGTTCGGTGTGACCGGTAACGGCCAGACGCGCATTCAGTTCAGGATTGCGGCAGGCGGCAGGGAAGGGTGCGTCCACGAGATCCATCAACTCAACCGTCGCCACGCTGGTGGGATTGGACACGGGGGGCCGGTCGACGGGCCGCCCTGCTAGGGCGTTGAGGACCCGCTCTTTTGGTGTCATTTTGTGGGTTACTGCCATCGCAATCGCTCCAGCCTGTGTGGTTGCAACACGGGATCGGCCCGCTCCGGGCGTTCAGGTTTGTGAGAATCCCAATGTTTGGGTAGTCATCTGTCCGGCGAGTTCCTCGGAAGCAAGCATATTCTCTATGGCGCTGACGTTTCGGGCAAAAGGCAACAGAACCCTAGCCATTTCATCGTGGCGGGCATTGTCAGGAAAAACGAAACCGTCGGGGGCGACGCGCTTGCACTCACCGTACCTCATGTATCCGCCGACCACGGCCCGTATGCGCGACTGTGGGCGCGGGGCCGCTCCGGCAGCAGAGACGGTGTAGACGTACTTGTCCCCTTGTTGCCCGCCAGTCACCGTGAACGTGAGCCTGGTTTTTGTGTCCGGCGACGTGATCGGTCCATCGGCTGGGGCGACCGACGGATCCTTTTCCACGGCCTCGGTAAACAGAAAGCGCAGCGGCTTCTCAAATATCGACTCGGAAGGGAACACGGCTTTATCGTGCGTGCCATCGACCGGAGTCAGGCCTCCGAGGGCGACCAGCCGATCGCGTATCTGCTCAACGCGGCCTTCGATTCCCGGAACCCTGCTGAACGACCAGACGGTAACGACGTTGCCGC
Source organism: Dehalococcoidia bacterium (assembly GCA_965224235.1). Taxonomy (GTDB): domain Bacteria; phylum Chloroflexota; class Dehalococcoidia; order Lucifugimonadales; family Lucifugimonadaceae. The sequence goes on from CBDCYP010000001.1 coordinate 226,870, forward strand.
GGTAGTACAGGCCCACCGTCACGTCATTGAAGTGGGGGTCCATCGACACCAACTCCAGGCAACGGCCCAGTCGTTTTATGGCGTCTTTAACTGTTGGCTGTGTCCTGGTTTGCGTCATTTTCTGATCCCTACGTGGCCCGCACGGTTTCGACGAGCAACTTGATGTGCTCCGGCTTGGTACCGCAGCACCCGCCGAGGACGTTGATCGGCATCTCCGCCAACTTCCCATACTTTTCGGCCATGAATTCCGGCGACTCGGGATAGCAGATTTCGCCCTTGATGATGGACGGAATTCCGGCGTTTGACTGAATGATCAGGAGATCGTCCGTCACGGCGCGCATGATGGCTCCTAGCTCCAGCATTTTTTCGATGCCGTTGCCGCAGTTCGTGCCCACTATATCTGCGCCGGCTTCGCGCAACTCTACGACGGCCCGTTCCGGCGTCACTCCCATCATCGTGAAGTAGCCGCGCGGTCCCTTGTCAAACACCATAGTCGACATCACGACCAGTTCGGTGTTCTCGCGAGCCGCCAGCACGGCGGTGGTCGCTTCCTCAATCGCCATCTGGGTCTCGATCACGACGGCGTCGGCGCCGCCTTCCGCGAGGCTGGTGATTTGCGTGGCGAACGCGTCGTACATCTCCTGTTCCGAGACTTCACCCAACGGCTCCATGAACTCGCCGGTTGGACCTACCGAACCGACTACGAACTTACCCAGCGGCGCTGCCGACCTTGCGTGTTCGGCAGCCAGACGATTGAGCTCCTGGACGCGGTCGCCGACTCCGTACTTCTTGAGCATGAATTTCGAGCCGCCGAACGAGTTGGTGAGGACCATATCGGCGCCTGTGGCGAAGTAATCCGCGGCCATCTGGCGGACGATGTCCGGCGCCTCGGCGTTCATCAGTTCCGGAGATCCGCCCGGTTCGAGACCGCGATCCTGCAGGTAGGTTCCGGTGGCGCCGTCAAGTAAAAGGATTTCACCGGCGCCGAGCCGGACGAGGATTCCCTGATTGTCTTCGCCGTTTGAGTCCGTATTGTTCAGTCGGCCCATGGGCCCTCCTCAGTCGTCGAACCAGTGATCTATGGCGCCCGGAGCGCACTCGCGGCGGCCCGTTCGATGAAGGTCCCTCAGTCGCGCCACGAAATCGTCACGCATCCCGGAGTTGTAACGGTCGGCCGTCGAACGCGCCGCCTCATCTGCGCCCCCTTCGACTTCTTTGTATTGTCCCCAGTCCCAGCCGTCGAGATACTCATCGCTCCCCGCGCTGCCGTCGAACATCGCGATGCTGTCCACAGCCTCCTGAAACCCGGGGTCAAGCGGCATCGACACGGAATCGTCCCCGTCCTCGGCCTGCACCTGGACCGGAATCTCTTTCCAGTACATCACTCTGACTTGGGCCACCGCGTTCTTGCCCCTCCATCTGTGAAATTGCGCGGAATCAGCCTCAATCGTAGCATTCGACGGAATCTCACCCTGGCGACAGGGCTCGAATTCAACGAATCTGTCGAGTTATCACGCGGCAGAAGCCCAGTCTGATATCGCTTGGCGGGAACGGAGAAGCGACTTCAGGGGCGATGCCAAATCGGATTTGATCTCGATGGCAAGGGGGCCGTCATAGTTGGAGGCGTCAAGCGCGTCGAGAAAACTGAACAGCGTCCGTTCGGACAACACGCCTTCGAGCAGGCCGTAGTGCACATCTGACTTACCGTCGTTGTCGTCGACATGCACATACCCAAGACGATCTCCTAGCATGCGAACCGTGGCGGCCGGGTCCTCCCCCGTAAGAAGTAGGTGGCCGAGGTCCAGCAAGGCAAACAGACCATCCGAACCGGCGGAATCCAGCAGCCGCATCGTCTCGTTGTACAAGGCACGGCGTCCATTGCCGCACCTATTCGGGGGTGCTGCATGACCCTGATGTGCATGTACTACCAGCGGTCGGAAGAGATGAACGGTGACGCCGGCATGGCGGTCGCCCTACTGGCGAGTTACGGCAGCCGGCAGGTCCGCGAGGGGAGCGTGAGACCGGTCTGCACGGTGTACGTCTCAACCTTGGCACGCGACTTTACGAAGAACATGGAACGGACCATGCAGGTCGAACTCGATCTCTGGGACATTGAGGCCTTCGACTCTCTTGGGAAAGGGCCGGACGAGGAATAGCGGCAACATGCCCAAGCACTGTTACGACGAGATCAACTGCTACGCCGACGTGGGGGGAAGCCTCTGCAATTGCGAGGGTTGCGAGGCGCTGAAACCCGACGACGACGGCACCTTCCCGATTCGTGAATTTGTGAACGAATTTCGTGATGTTTTTTACTATGTTGACGTAATGCGTACTTCTCCCAGACAATGCCGTTTACCGCTTAATCTTAGGAGGGTTAGTTCATGGGAACCCATATAAAGATCACAATGTTAGTTCTCTTAGTAGTCGTGGCCGGCCTATCGGCGACGTTATTCGTCGGCTCAGTCCATGCGGACGAGACGGTAGTCGTATCAACAGAGGACTTGGCGCAGCCGATAGCAGAGCCGGGTCAGCCGGTGGGTTCGATTGAAGTCCAGATGACCTTTGACTGCTCAGAGGCCCCGAACACACCGGAGGCGGTTGCCCAAATGACCGCTCTCAATCTCTGTGGATACGGAGACTCTCCAGAGGACGTGTTAGCCGACACCGTGACAGGGAGCTGCGGTTCACTTTCCTTGAACCTTGTCAATCTCGGGAATGGGTGGGTTCGTTGGAAAGCGAAAATGACGTCGAGCGCTGGCCCCATGCTTAGTGCATTCTACCGAGGGGACATCACCAATGTGTATTCGGGTAAGTGGATTTTCGTCACGGGAAGCAAGAATTGGATTTTCTCGACCACTTGGCCGAGCTATAAGACTTTTGAAACGGGTGCCGGTCTGGTCTTTGGCCAGATTATCTACGCCCAGAGCACGCTGGTTTGGGGCGGCGTTTGCGTCAACACCGGCGTCCCTACTGATTACGAGTTGGTGACCTAGTCAGCCGTCAACTAACTTGATCTTACCGCTCAGACCTCCTAGCCTAAAGCTAGACACTCCCGGTCTGAGCGGTCTTCTTTTGTGACGACAGGCATCGTTACACTTCCCATGAACATTCACGCGGCATTATGGTCTCTCGCCACCCACGTCATCTTTCGAAGGATGAGATTGGCCCCAGCATCTGGGCGCGAGGCCGCCACGGGACGGGACGTTCAATTGGGAGATACGTTGTCTGCCCTTAGGGACGTAAGGCCGAGAATTCAAACCTCATTCGCCCAAGATGGCCTCCCACGGGCCTTGTATGAAGAGCTTCTTGAATTACCGGCCCGCGTCGATGCTCTGAAATGGCTTGAGGCCGAAAGAAGTGCTGAGGTCGCGGCACTGGCTTTTTTGCAGTCCCTTGAGCTTGGGAGGCTGATCCATGACGTCCCAAATCGACTTACCGGCATCGCCTTAACGGCCGACCAACAGGAGGGGGTGGCTCGGTTATTGGAGCAATTGAGAAGGCTCTACGGCCAGCCGGGTAAACACCGTCTTCCTGCCGAAGCCTCCCCAACCCGGTCTTTAGTTGATCCGGGGCCGGATACGCTCTTGGCAGACCTTCTACGACTGCCGAGTTCCACAGACCCGGTGCGATGGCTTCAAGAAAACCGTTTGCCCTTATGCTCCCGTCTAGTGCTAGAGCGTCTCATCCAGGACGTATGCTCCTCTGAGAAAGTGATTTCCCCGATACTGACGGGCGACCGGCTTCGATCAATCACTCCCAAAGTCCGGACTTGCTCGGACACCGGTCTTCTCTGGGTTGAGGTAAAGAAGTTGGATATACACAAGTCGGGATTCGCCATTCGTCTGGGGGTCTGTTTCAGTGTTCCGAGCACCTGGTCCTATGTGAGACGCTCAGGGGATATCGTGGAGTGGGAGGGATTCAGGAATGCGACAGACGATGCGGGCCGTCGCTACGTACTGCGTGTGGCATCCATGGATACTTCGACGCAGCTTTGGTGGTGGACTGGAGAACTAACGCTCGTCGGCTGGCCCAAGTTTGAAGACGCTAGTGAGTTGACGTTGGAGGCGGCGCCAGCGTTCCTGTCACTCTATCGGAAACCGTCTGAGGGAAGTTCCTTCATACCGATACCGGGCCCTAGTCTAGGTGAGGCGCGGTGTACGGTTGTGGTGGATCGGTCGAAAGGGTAAAACGCACGTCCAAATCGTTTTCTCATATCAACTCTTTCCTTTGTTCGACCTTGAACCTTCGCCGTCTCGACCACTATCTGTTCGCCGCGGTATTCGAGCACTCGTTTCATGGGGGCATGGTATCGGAATCTTCGCCAGTGATGCACTCCACGCCACAGGAACGGTTGTGACCTTTTGAACTAAGTTGACGTGGTCCGGCGCGGCCCTAGACAATGCCTTTACCGCCTTCGGGCGGTGATGAATACTGTCCAACCTGTGCCGTTAATGAAGCCCAGTCTGATATCGCTTGGCGGGAACGGAGAAGCGACTTCAGGGGCGATGCCAAATCGGATTTGATCTCGATGGCAAGGGGGCCATCGTAATTGGATACGTCAAGCGCGTCGAGAAAACTGAACAACGTCCGTTCGGACAACACGCCTTCGAGCAGGCCGTAGTGCACATCTGACTTACCGTCGTTGTCGTCGACATGCACATACCCAAGACGATCTCCTAGCATGCGAACCGTGGCGGCCGGGTCCTCCCCCGTAAGAAGTAGGTGGCCGAGGTCCAGCAAGGCAAACAGACCATCCGAACCGGCGGAATCCAGCAGCCGCATCGTCTCGTTGTAGTCTCCGAGGGCGTTGCCGGGTGACGGCTCGACGCACAGTTTCATGCCTAGTCGGGCAGCTTCATCGCCCAATCCGGACATCGAACCAATGTACGTCTGTGAACTACCGACCCGCGACGCAGGTGTCACCATGTAGGCCGTCTTCGCGCCTAAAGACGCGCCCCGTTTGAGCGCGTCAAATAGGCAGGGCAGGGCGGTTTCAGCGTCGGCTGTGGCCAACGAGTCCAGAGCGAGACCGTTTGGCAGAGGAGCGGGGGTGATGCCAACGCACGGGACCGTCAACCCCGCGTTGCGGAGGTCAAACTGTCCGATACCCTCCCAGCAATCCGTGCGCAGATCGACCATGTCGAATCCCAAGCCACGCAATCGGTCCAACGACTCGGCGGGCGGCCCCGTCAGGCACCACGCGCACGCCGATATTTCAGGTACTGTCCGCATTAAGACTCGCCAACGAATCGGAGCCAGTTAATCGCGGCTCCGAAGCGCCGATATCGTACCAGCGATTCGATCCGAGCCAGCGTCATAACGCCGACCCCGGGGGCCATTCCGACCATTCATCGGCATATAATCGGCCGGCCCCGTGCGCCGATATTTCAGTATCGCGAAGGCGCGAAAGGGTCATATTCGGTCAATTTACACATAAAAAAAACAGGGCATTGCACATGAAAGCAGGATTCATAGGGCTCGGAAACATGGGCCAGGGAATGGCGGACAACCTTCTCCGGAATGGCGCGGATCTGGTCGTGTATACGAGGACCCGCGCCAAGGTGGACGCAATGGTGGAAAAGGGCGCCGCCGCCGCCGCCTCGCCCGCCGAGGTGGCGAAGCGTTGCGACGTCGTCATGGCGTGCCTCGACAGCGTAGAAACCACGCGGGACATCTTCATGGGGCCGGACGGGCTCTCCGAAAACGCCAGGCCGGCAACGTTGCTTGTCGATCACGGCACTGTTGACCTGGCGACGTCACGGGATTGCTCCGCCTCAGCCGAAAGAGTCGGCGCACAGTTTCTTGACGCTCCCATCAGCGGGGGACCTCTCAGGGCGGCTGACGGTACGCTTTCGATTATGGTTGGGGGCGAAGCCGGAGCATTCGAAAAGGCAAGACCCTTCTTCGAAATGATGGGCGCGAACGTTCGGCACATGGGGCCGACCGGGGCTGGCACCGCAATGAAGTTGATCAATCAGACCCTCGTCGCAATCCACTCGGTGGCGGCGGCGGAAGCATTCGCGTTAGCTGACGCGGCTGGCGTGGACATCGAACAGGCCGTCGACGTACTCAGCGTGAGTTGGGGCCAAAGCACTATGGTGGAACGGAATGGACCGATCACTGCGGCGCGGGACTTTGAAAACTCTGCCGCGCCCGCTCGCAATCTCGTGAAGGACATTGACATCATCACGAAGTTGGCCGACGACATGAAACTGGCGATGCCAACGTTGAGGGAATCTGCGAGAGTTTTCGACGATCTCATTGCGGACGGATACACCGAAGGCGACCCTTCGGCGGCGTTGCTGGTACTCGAACGCAGGGCCGCCGCATTAGCCAACAGTTAAGGAGCGGGGCGCAACGCGGTAACCGCAGCGCTTCGAACGGACGACAAGAATGAGTAATTACAACATCGCCGTAATCAGAGGTGACGGGATCGGCAAGGAAGTGGTCGGCGAGGGCCTTAAGGTACTCGACGCGGTTGGCGTAAGTGAAGGCATCTCAATGAACTTCACCGAGTTCCCGTGGGGCTCCGACTACTACCTCGAGCACGGCAAGATGCTGCCGGTGGACGGAGTCGATCAGCTCGCGAGCTTCGACGCCATCTTTCTCGGTGCCGTCGGGCACCCCGACATCCAGGACCACATCACCCTGAACGGCCTGCTACTGCCCATCCGCAGGACGTTTGACCAGTACGTTTGCGAACGGCCTTCGGTGCTCTACCCCGGTGTGGAGTCTCCACTAGCCGGAAAAAAACCTTTCGACATCGACCTTGTCGTGGTCAGGGAAAACACCGAGGGCGAATACGCCAACGTGGGCGGATTTCAGTACGAGGGGTTCGCCGAGGAAGTGGCGGTCCAAACGGCCGTGTTTACACGCCGCGGTACGGAGCGGGTTATTGAGTACGCATTCCAACTGGCCAGACGGCGCGGAAAAATGAACCGGGTTACGTCGATCACGAAGTCGAATGCGCTTGGGTTCGGAATGGTGTTGTGGGACCGAACGTTTGACATGGTCAGGGAACGGTACCCGGACATCGAGACGGACTCCATGTTGATCGACCGCGCGTGTATGGAGATGATCCGTGCGCCGGAGCAGTTCGACGTAATAGTTGCGTCAAACCTGTTCGGCGACATCCTCACCGACATAGGGGCGATGGTCACCGGCAGCATGGGCCTCGCCCAGAGCGCAAACCTGAACCCCGGCGGTAATGGCCCGTCGATGTTCGAACCCACGCACGGCACGGCGCCCGACATTGAAGGGAAAGGCCTGGCAAACCCGATGGCCCAGATCCTGACCGGGGCCATGATGCTCCGGCGCCTAGGGGAAGAACACGCCGCAGACCTTGTAGAACAATCGGTCTTGCGCGTACTTGCCGAGGGTGAGATTCTTACTGCGGACTTGGGTGGCAATTCGAGCACGTCGAGCGTCGGGGATGCCATAGCCGGCGGTATATGAGCCGTAGCGAATCGATAAAGAGACACGTGGAACGCCAATGAACCCATTCGAGCGATATCCCATTGGCGATACCGGCGTCACGGTGACCAGGCTCGGCCTTGGAACCGCGCCGCTTGGGGGCGACACGCACGCAGACGGTCTGTACGGCGGAGTTGAGTTTGACGAGTCGCAACGGATCGTCGACGCCGCGCTCGAGAGCGGAGTGCGCTACTTCGATACCGCGCCCCTTTACGGTGTCGGACGAAGCGAGGTCCGGCTTGGCCTCGGATTGGGCGGCAGGGACCGCGAATCGCTGACGATCTCGACTAAGGCAGGGCGGGTATTGAATCCCGTCGACGACCAGCTTCTCGGCCCCGAAATGCTGCCAGAGTTGATACCGGAATTCGACATGACACGCGACGGTATCCTGCGGTCCCTCGATGAAAGCCTCAATCGATTGAACACCGACCGGGTCGACATCCTCTATCTACACGATGCTGACCAGGGAGGGCTGGAACGTGAGTCGTTTGCGACTGGACTGCCGACGCTGGCAGAGCTTAAAGTGGAAGGAGTAGTGAAGGCGATCGGCTGCGGGATGAACGAATGGGAGATGACGGCGAGGTTCGTTCGGGAGTTCGATCTCGACATCATCTTGCTCGCCGGCCGATATACGTTGCTCGAACAGGGCGCAGACCGGGAGTTCCTGCCGCTCTGCATCGAACGAGGCGTAAAGATCGCCATAGGCGGTCCTTACAACTCCGGCATTCTCGCCAGAAATCTGGACCGCCCAGTCTCATACGATTACGAATCCGCGCCCGAGCGCCTGGTCAATCGGGCGAGAGCGTTGAACGCGGTGTGCGAACGAAACCGGGTGAACCTCAAGGCCGCCGCTCTCCAATTCGTTTTGGCGCATCCTGCCATCGCCACGGTAATACCCGGTTCTTCAAACGTGGTCGAGTTGGAACAGAACATTCAGATGGTTAAAACCCCAATCCCTTCGGCCCTCTGGGACGAACTTCGATCGGAAAAGCTGATCCCGCCTGACGCGCCGACCCCTTGACCGAGATCGCTGCATTGCCCGTCGCCGTCCCCTGGTAGCGGCAGGACCGTCGCGCTGCCCACACCTGGCGTGGTCGACGCCCGGGCCCGCTCCAATCCCGCCTACTGACAGGCTGTATCGGAATCCTCGCAAGAACTAAACAGAATGGCAATCCGTGGTTTGAAGGCCGTCATCTTCGACCTTGACGACACTCTGACAATTCATCAGGCCGCGTACGACGATTCCTACCTGGCCATTGCGATGAAAATTGCTTGCTGCCACGACATCGATCCGCCCGCGGCGGCGTCCGGCATGTCGGCAACTATTCGCCGCGCCGGGGAAACGACGCCGCAGTCAGATTTCCTGCGCAAGATTGGAATCGGCGGCCGCGACCTGTTATGGGGAGAAGCCGGAACCGAACCGCCTGAATTGGCCGACATATCAACCTGGCAGAACGATCTTCGCGTATCCACGCGGCGATCAGTTCTCCAGACCCGCGGCATTGATGACGCTCCCCTCGCAATCAGGCTCGCCGAGCAATTCCCCGACGAGATGTGGCGCCGCGTCGGACCGTTCCCGGAAGTCCAATCCGTTGTGCGCATCCTGGCAGATCGGTTCAAGTTGGAATCCTCACGAACGGGATGCCTCCGCACCAACACCGTAAACTGGCCGCGATAGGCATGGCCGACGCACTCGAAGCTGTAGTCACATCCCGTGGTACAGGAGTTGGAAAACCCCATTCAGCGGCATTCAGCGCCGCGCTCGGAGCGTTGGGAACCTCTCCATCCGAGGCGGCAATGGTCGGCGACACCATAGGGAGGGACGTCAAAGGGGCGGTCGCTGCAGGCATCCGCGCGGTGTGGATCGACCGGAATTCTAACACAGAGCCGCCGTCCCATATCCCTTGCGCCCGGATTAGTTCGCTAACCGAACTTGTCGAGATTCTCTAAAAGGGTGTCTAAAAACAATTGTCATTCTGAGCGAAGCCGAAGAATCTACTTTCAACGAGGCGGGCCGGCCCATACAGTTGACCCCGGACCGCCCGGTATTGCTCAGGACGGAGGGACTTATTAGACACCCTCTAAAACGACAGGTGGGTGAGTTTGGGGCAGCGCTTGTACTCCCCGCCCAACTCCCGTTTTCGCCGCCCGCAAGAGACACCCCCTCAGGTGGTATTCCAACTGAAGGGTGGCCGCGAGGTGGAAGTTGCAACGCCGGGCGCCCCCGGAGGTGGGCTTTGCGGGGGTCACACGTGTGTTTCTACTGGTGTCCTGCCGCGAAGGAAGTCGAAGTCGCACCCGTCTTGCGCTTGCAAGACGTGCTGCTCGTACATTCGGCCGTAGCCTCGACTGTATGCCTGATGAGACATACGGGGCAGCGAGTCCCACTCCGCACGTCTTTGCGCCAGTTCCGAGGCTTCTACAAGAAGATCGAGTCGTCTATTAGGAACGTCGATCTCGATATGGTCTCCGGTCCGAACGAGGGCCAGAGGCCCGCCGACCGCTGACTCCGGCGACACGTGCAGCACGATCGTCCCGAACGCCGTGCCGCTCATCCGGGCGTCGCTGATTCGCACCATGTCGCGGATGCCGCGTTCCAGCAATTTGCGGGGAATCGGCAGGAAACCCCACTCCGGCATGCCGGGACCTCCGACCGGACCGGCGTTTCGCATCACGAGAATATCTTCTGGCTCAACGTCGAGATCCGGGTCGTCAATCCGCGCCCTTAGATCGTAGTAGCTGTCGAATACAACGGCCCGGCCCCGGTGTTGCAGAAGAGCGGGGGACGCTGCGCCATGTTTTATGACAGCTCCGTCCGGAGCCAACGACCCGCGCAGGCAGGCTAGGCCGCCCTCTGACGAAAGGGCGGTTGTCACGTCCCGAATCACGTCGTCGTTAAAGCACTCGGCATTGGCTATGTCCTCCCCCAAATGGTTGCCCGACACCGTCAAACATTCCAGGTCCAGCAAATCTTGCATTCGCCGGAGGACCGCGCCGACCCCACCGGCGTAAAAGAGGTCCTCCATCAAGTACTTACCGGTGGGTTTCAGATTCACGATCATCGGAGTTTGCCGAGACAGCTCGTCGAACCGGGCAAGCGGCAAGTCGATGCCGACCCGACCCGCAATCGCGGTCATGTGGACAATGGCGTTCGTCGATCCACCGGCGGCCGCAAGGAATTTCAGAGCGTTATCGAATGATGCGGCAGTCATGATCGTCGAAGGGCGGGCCCCTTCCTCTACCAGCGCGACAGCCCGTCGGCCGGTGTTTTCTGCAAGGACGCTGCGGCGCGCATCCGCGCCCGGAATCGCCGCGCCGCCCGGCAACATCATGCCGATGGCTTCTGTAATCCCCGCCATCGTGGACGCCGTGCCCATCACCATGCAGTGCCCGGGAGATCTGTAGATCGCCTCCTCCATCGAGTCATACTCGGCCTGCGTGATCGTCCCCGCTCGCAGTTCGGACCAATACCGGCGACAGTCCGTGCATGAACCCAACTCCTCGCCTCGCCAAATTCCCTTAAGCTGCGGACCGCCCGTCAGCAAAATTGCCGGCAGATCGGCCGACGCCGCGCCCATCAACATCGCCGGTGTCGTTTTGTCGCAACCGGCCATGAGCACTACGCCGTCGATGGGCAGGCCTCGAATCATCTCCTCAACGTCCATCGACATCAGGTTCCGGCAATACATGGACGTAGGCGAAAGAAAGAACTCGCCCAGCGAAATTGTGGGAAACTCCAACGGGAAGCCGCCCGCCGCAAGAACGCCCCTCTTAACGTGGCTCGCCAACTCCCGCAGGTGCGCGTTACAGTGCGTGGCCTCGCTCCAGGAGTTGGCGATACCGATGACCGGCCTGCCCGCGAAGCTTTCCTCCGACCAACCCTGGGACTTAAGGCCCGACCGGTGCAGGAAGCCTTCGAGGTCCCGCGTACCGAACCACTCGGCGCTTCGCAGGACGCGTTCAGTGTGTCCGTTGCTTAGGCTCATGAAATACTCCACAAACTTCGACTGTTTTCAAGGGAGCCGAGTGTAGCAGCGGGCCATCGGCGGGTCATGTATCGCTGCGCGCGTGCAGCGGTCGCCGTTGGCCAGGAATCGCGGCGATCAAGTCATAAGTTGTCGTGGGCAAAGCCCTTGTCCTGTCGGTTTGCGGCATTAAACTCGCTTGAACGATATAACGCGAATTTGGAGAGCCTGTTGTGAACATTTCTGCGCCCGTGGCTGTATCCCGATTCCCGATGATCGAGGTGGCAGGAAGCCACCGCGACATGGGACGGCAGATCGGAGAGGCGACCCGCGATCTACTCCGCGAGCTTGTCGAGGTGGTGACTCACCGAATAAATGTCGGCAGGGCAGGACAACGGCCGATTTCCAATGAGCAGGCTCTGGAAGTCGCCCGCACGTCCATCGCGCACGCCGCCGAGTACGCTCCCGAACTCATGAGCGAGGTTGAAGGCGTTGCGGAGGGCGCGGGTTTGACCGTCGACCAGGTGATGCTAGTGAACGTGCGGAACCAGGTGCCCGCGGCAATCGACGGGGCTTGCACCGGGGTGGTTGTCGAACCCGAACGCGCGGAATCGGGAACAGGAATGGCCGGACAGAACTGGGATAACGACCCCGCGATGGACCGGTTCTCCATCGTCTTGATCCGGCGGCCTACAGGGGCGCCGGCGCACATGAACTTCACGCAGCCCGGCGTAATCGGCTACATGGGCCTCAATGAAGCAGGGCTTGGAGTCGTCATGAACACCCTGCCTGCGCCGGCCCGCGGAGTGGGTGTGCCCTGGTACTTCCTCGTGCGCCGCATGTACATGCACGCGTCGCTGAATGCGGTTACCGAAGAAGTACGGCGAGCCAGGCGAGCCATTCCGGCCAACGTCGCTCTGCTTACAGCTGAGGGCGCGGCTGACCTCGAAGTGACGGTCGACGATGTCCACGTTCTGAGGGCGAACGGAAATGGAGTCCTGGTGCACACCAACCACTGCGTGCATCCCGAGCTTGCGCACGTCAACGAGCAGTTTCCAGAGTTGATCCAATCGTTACCGAGAATGTCGCGGGCAGAATCGCTACTCGGGAATCAAACCGGCGGCGTTGGGCTGGGACACGTCAGATCGCTGTTGTCCGATCACCTGGATTACCCGACGTCTATTTGCCGCCACGTAAACGATCACCCCGGGGATGGACACTGGACCAGCGTCGTTTCGATGATCGTCGAACCCGCGAACGGTACGATGCGCCTGACTCGCGGCAACCCCTGTTCGAATCCGTATGAGGTCTATTCGCTGAATTAGGAATGGTCTTGGGACCCCGGCCAACCCTGCCAACCGGCGAGTCCAAACTCCGGTTTGAAACCCGACCCTACAAAGTGAGGATGTTCTTGGGATGACAGCGAACTCGGGCCGTGTCAGTGGCGACGGATACCGGGCTGCTATCAGCCTGTGGAGGATAGTTCAGCCGTGAGGCTCAGCAATAACATGCTTGCAGGCGCGGGTCTGGGCGCTGTGGTGGGCGTTGCGGCGACGGTCATCTCCCTGTTCAGGATCGATACCGCGCAGACCGGCGTCGGAGAGGCGCTTGCCGTTGGCCTGCTTGTCGGCCTGCCTGTTGCGGTGGTCGGCGGCGTCCTCGCCGGTTGGGTGTGGGACTTAATGACCCGGGGGAGAACCTAGACGCCCGGCAGCGTATCGCGTGAACGAACGAACGGAGATTCTCGCTACTTGCGCCCGAACAGGCGTGCGATTCCGTCCAGTACGGCGCGAACAGGTCCCGATGACCTGATCCGCCAACCCATTCCCCGCCGGGCCAGTGCTCCGCGCCTCGTGCAGGCTACGCAAGTGCAGTAGGGCGGATGGGCCTGCCGTCTGTACGACCTATCGTCCATGATGCTCCTGTGATGAGTGACCAAAAGCGGCGATTCCCCGACTGGGATCGGGGATGACGGATGGTGCAAAGTGTAGATCAAGCGGAATGGGCCTGTGAGACAAGCTTCGGTGTTTCTCCCTGGATTCGTCTGCGTAATCGGGCGGTCCCGTCCAGCACGGCGTGAATGGGTCGCGATGACCCTCCCTGGCATAAATTAGCCGGCAGGGCGCGGTCTCATACCGCGCAGACCGCAGGAGGCGGCAGGTTGAAAGTATCCAACGTCAACTCTACCGACATAAAAGCGGCCATCGAGCTTGGCTGCTTGACGATGTCGAATGTGTTCAACGCCGACGATAACGATATCCCGTTTTTTATGTCCGAGGTTCTGCCCAATCCGCGGCTCGGTTTCAGCAACATCCACTCTGAGTCCCATGTACCGGGCCGACACCTAAACGCACTGCTGACAGCGGAAGACACGGCCGGTGTTTCGATTTCAGAGGAGACGGTCGAAAAACACGCCGCCGCGGCCTTTTTCTCGTACTCCGGTCCCGTACCTCTGCCCATGAACCGCGATCAGGTGGACGGGCCCATCGTCAATTTCAACGATCACAACGTGCGGGAGGGATTTCACGCCCTTTATGCGCTCGTCCGATATAGAGACTCCGACAGGGCAAGGGAACTGGCCGAATCCAGTATTGAATTCATACTCAACGTGTGGGACCCCGATAAAGGTTGGAACCGAACAAAGCTGGAGTCGGAACTCGGTCTCCGTTGGACCAGAGAAAACACGTTCATCACCGGCGTCGCCCGCGCCATCGGCCCGCTCGTCAAGTACTACAGGGCGACCGGTTACGCGAATGCTCTCGAACTCGCCTCGGTCTTGGCGGAGAAGACCACGTCCGAGTTCTTCTTGCCGGACGGATCGTACGACCGCGGCAAGTTCGGAACCCACACGCACTCCACGACTTGCGTCATGTCCTCGCTGGCCCAACTTGCAGACCTGACCGGTGACGCCGTGTTGATGGAACGTGTGTGGGCGTTCAGCGACAACGGGCTTTGGGCCATTCGAGACGAACTCGGTTGGGTGATCGAAAGCAGCGCCGATGAAAGCCCGCCTGACTTGGGAGAATGCAACAACACCGGCGACATCATCGAGACAGCGCTCATACTCGGCCGGCACGGCTATTCCCGGTCGTATCAGGACGCTGAGAGGATACTTCGCGGCCACCTGTTGCCGTCCCAACTGCGGGACGTCCGGTTCATCCCCGAGCCTGCAAATCCGTCAAACGAAGACGGATTGAGAGACGTGAGGAATCGACATCTCGGAGCGTTCGGGTTTCCCGCTCCGTATGGTCATCACCCGTTGGGAGTCCAGAGGATCAGCTTCAATATGGACATCGTCGGAGGTGCCGTCGGAACCCTCTGCGAAGCGCTGATAGAGGGCGTGGTACGCGGGGTCGACGGTGTCAGAGTGAACCTGCTTTTGGATCAAGACACGCCCGACGCGCAAGTAGTTGCCGGGGAAGCCGGAACCGGGGTTCGCGTGTCCATCCGTCACCCAATTCCACTATGGATCAGGTTGCCGCTGTGGGCAGACAGAACGAAGCTGCGGGTCGAGGGAACGGATGAATATCGGGTGCTGGGCGACTACGTGTTCATACCCCGACCGGAACCGGGAAAACCCATTGGGGTCGAGTATCCGTCGCCGAAGCAGGAAATTACCCTGTCCCACCGCACGAAAGACATCAGAGCTGTTCTTCAGGGAGATGCGGTGGTCGCCATGGACAACTTCGGCGCAGACCTGACGTTTTTTGATTCACTCGACTAACTGTGACACTTTGACTTCACGGTAGAGGCAGCGCGCGCATACGATCTAGCAAGCGGAACAAATGTTCCAATCATGCCGGAGACGGCAGTATCCGCCATATTGGGGGAAATTTGCTTGCGAAGACCAAAACATGCGCTGTCGTGGGACTTAACGGGTTTCTCGTCGAGGTAGAAGTTGACATCTCACCGGGCCTGCCAGCTTTCAACATCGTGGGGCTGCCAGATGCGGCAGTTCAGGAATCGAGAGAACGAGTAAGAGCTGCCATCCGTAACTCCGGCGCTGAATTCCCGATGCGCCGAATTACAGTCAGCCTCGCGCCGGCCGACGTCAGAAAATCCGGTCCGTCGTACGACCTGCCGATAGCAATAGGCATTCTCCTTTCGTCCGGTCAGGTTCCTGACAGCCTGAACGGTTCCCTTCTATTGGGCGAACTGGCTCTCGACGGGGCCCTCAGACCAACCCAGGGAATCCTGCCCATGGTGGCAGTCGGCTGGGAACGGGGCATCAAGAATGTATTCGTGCCCTCGCCAAACGCTGCCGAAGCGGCCCTTGTAGAGGGGGTAAACGTGACAGGGGTGGATGCCCTCGCCCAATTGGCGGGTCACCTGCGGTCTGAACTTTCCATTCCCCTGTACCAGGCCGTACATACAAGCGTCAAAGAGCCGCGCGAGGGAATTGGCCGAAACGCGCCTGACCTCGCCGAGGTTCGAGGACAGGAGCACGCAAAACGCGCGCTTGAGGTTTCGGCGGCCGGCGGCCACAACATGTTGATGACCGGCCCACCCGGATCCGGCAAGACCTTGTTGGCGAGAAGCCTTCCTTCGATCCTGCCGCCTATGACATCGGCTGAGTCGTTGGACGTCACGAAAATTTACAGCGTGTCCGGACTGCTACCGTCGGGTAGCGGGTTAATCCACGAGCGCCCATATCGCTCGCCCCACTACACGATCTCCAGCGCCGGCCTCGTAGGCGGAGGCGCAATCCCCCGGCCGGGTGAGATAACGCTCAGTCACAGAGGTGTGCTATTCCTCGACGAACTGCCGGAGTTCGGCCACTCGTCGTTGGAGGTGCTGCGGCAGCCCATTGAGGACAAAGTCGTCACGATCAGCAGGGCACAGGGAACCGTAACGTTTCCGGCCAACTTCATGCTCGTCGGCGCAATGAATCCTTGCCCATGCGGTTACTACGGCGACACGGCGCAGGCCTGCTCGTGCTCTCTGACAACCATCTCACGCTACCAAAGGCGGATATCGGGACCGCTGATGGACCGGATCGACATCTTTGTGGATGTGCCGAGGGTCGAGTACGAAAAGTTGGTGAAGCCTCCCGGATCCGAGACTTCCGAAATCGTCCGCCGGAGAATATCGGCGGCCAGGGAGTTACAGCATGCCCGATTCGAAAAGGGTGGACCGGTAGCGAACGCCGAAATGGGGCCGGTCGAGGTTTGGGAACACTGCGCCGTTGAGGACTCGGCCCGCTCGTTACTTCAGATGGCGATGAACCAGTTGAGACTCTCCGCACGGGGATTCCACAGGGTGCTGAAGGTCGCCAGGACGATCGCCGATCTCGGCGGAGAGGAACGCATTCTGACCGCCCATATGGCTGAGGCGTTGCAGTACCGGCCGCGTTCACCCATGTAAGCATCGCCTCCAATGCCGGCGCGGATATACTCGGACCGATACACACTCATCTAGGAGTCCGGGGTTCGGCAGGCAATGAAAACATCTCTTAAGCGCGACGTTGTGATTGCCGGCGCGGCCAGGACGCCGGTCGGCAAGTTCGGCGGCGGTCTGTCAACAACGCCCGCTACCCAGTTAGGCGCCACTGCGCTCAAAGGCGCAATCGACCGTTCAGGGATCGACCCCGACGAGATCGACTATGTAGTGATGGGCAACATGCTCTCCGCCGGCCTGGGGCAGACCCCGGCACGTCAAGCGGCGATCTCGGCGGGGATCCCGGAGACGACTTCGGCGATCACGTTCAATATCGCCTGCGCCTCCGGAATGGCGGCGATCATCGCCGGTTCCCAGATGATCCAGCTCGGTGAGGTGGAGACCGTTGCGGCCGGGGGCATGGAGAACATGAGCGCAGCGCCCCACCTGCTGGTCAACAGCAGAACCGGTCAACGCCTCGGCGACGCGACATTGATCGACTCGATGGTGCACGATGGACTGTGGTGCCCCTTTGAAAACCGGCACATGGCTGGCTCCGCCGAGGCGATCGCGGACGAATACGACGTATCCCGGCGTGAGCAAGACGAGTTCTCGGCGCGATCACACCAGCTAGCCGCCGTCGCCTCCGGAGAAGGCTGGTTCGACCTTGAAATCGTTCCCGTTCTGACCAAAGGCCGCAGGGGCAAAACCAACCCCATTTCGGTCGATGAAGGTCCCAGACCCGACTCCACCCTTGAATCGCTCGGCAGACTCCGGCCCGCGTTCCCTCCCGGTGAATCGGTGACCGCTGGCAACGCATCGCAGATCAGCGACGGCGCAGCAGCGTTCATAATCATGTCGACCGACAGAGCTTCCGAACTCAGCGTCGACCCCTATGCCCGTGTAACCGGATACGCACATTCGGCGAACAACCCTGGAATGTTGTTTGACGCTCCCAGAACCGCGGTCGGCAAGTTGCTCGAACGGACGGGCATGGAACTCGGCGATTTCGACCTGATCGAAGTGAACGAAGCGTTCGCAGCCCAGGTGTTGGCCAACGGCAAGGCCCTCGACTGGGATTGGAGCAAGGTGAATGTCCGGGGAGGGGCAATCGCCCTCGGTCATCCTCTTGGCGCGAGCGGGGCGCGGATCGTGGTTTCGCTGATCCACAGTCTCCGGCAGTCGAACCTTGAGACCGGCCTGGCGGTTATATGCCACGCTGGGGGAGGGGCAGTAGCGATTAGCGTTGAGGCCGTTTAGACCGGGAGGGCGTTCCGCAATATTGCCGACGCCGCTAGGTTCGTCCTCAGACAACGGCCCGTAATCGTTGTCGACATAGTCAATAGGCCCAGCGGCGCTATTGCGATTGGGAAGCATATGGATCAGTCCAGGCCAGAAGAAGAATCACGACCCGTTGAAGAGCGGCTGGGCGTCCTCGACCGGAGGCGGATCGAGGCGATGGTCCTCGGACCGCTGATACGGGCATATCAGGATGAGATTGGACGGGACCGGGCCGCCGACATCGCCCGCCGCGCAATCACCGACATCGCCCGGCAGCAGGGCGCGGCGATGGCCAATAAGCTCGGCGCCAACGGCCTTAAAGACTTCGCCGACAACAAAGAACCGTGGACGCGAAACGGCGCGCTTGAAATCGACGTTATCGAAAAAAACGACTCCGAATACTCGTTCAACGTCACCCGTTGCCGTTACGCCGAGATGTACCGCGAACTTGGATTCGCTGACCTCGGAGAAGTCTTTTCCTGCACTCGCGACTTCGAATTCTCCACAGGATTCAATCCAGACATCCAACTCAAACGCACCCAGACAATCATGGAGGGCGCCTCCCACTGCGACTTCCGTTACAAAGTCGATCCCGCCGGGTAATCCCGGCGCCGGTATTGGTTCCCCGATCGGGGTCGGGGATGACGGATGACGCGAGGGGTCGAGGAAGACTTGTGACGCGGGGTGTCGGGGACGACGAGCGATGCCGGATGCACGTGATTGTGGGTGACGCCGGGTGTCCGGTAAGACCGGTGATGGCGCGCGCCGGGGAATCAGACCACTCGGCGGAGGGATGACCGTAAGAACGCTACTTCGGTCCAACCGCCCACGGAATCAAGCAGATTCTCAGCCTTATCGACCGTCGTTTCCAGTTAGCCAGCGACCCTGGTCGACCGGTGCGGAGCCGGTTCCCGCCAGGTCCTTTGAACTTTGACACTTGAATCGTTCGGTGCTAAATTCCGGTCAAATTCAGAGGCTTTTCAGAGGTGAATTCTCACACTCTTGCGACTTTCAATTTGGGGTCAACGCGGCTGGATCGGGCCCAATGGGCGACGCGTTTCCAAATCAGTTAGGTGGGTAACCATGAAAATCAATCTAGGAAAAGTATTTTTGGGACTCGTGCCAGTGGCCATATTGGCGACGGCTGCATTTGTCACGGCATGTGGTTCCCCGGAACCTGAAACCATCAGAGAAACGGTTATTGTAGAAGTCGAAAAGCCCGTGACTGAGACGGTGGTCGTCGAAAAAGAGGTCACGGTGAAAGAGACGGTCGTAGTCGTCGCTACCCAGGCGCCGGTGATGGAAGCGCCGGTCGAACAGTCCGGAACGTTGCGAGTGGCTGTCGGTAGCATCACACCGCCCCTCTTCAGGCCCAGCCTCCTGAAGTGGCCCGTCAATCTCGACAAGGTCTCGTGGGGCGTAGCCGATCCCCTGACCTACCACCCCCATATCGCACCGGTCCTTGGCGACACAGTCCCGGAGGCGCTCGCCGAATCGTGGGAGGCGGCCCCAGACGGCACCTCAGTTACGTTCAAGATTCGAAAAGGCGTCCAGTTCCATGACGGTTGGGGCGAACTGACAGCAGACGATGTGGTCTATACCTTCGACGACGCGCTTTTCGCTGAAGGTACTCTAGCCAAAATTGCTGAAGCGAAAGAGTGGATGGACAAGTGGGTCAAGGTCGACGACTTCACCGTCACCATGACCACCAGAGACGGAGAATTTATTCCGCCGCAGTGGGACCGTCAGTTGTCGAACAACAGCCAGATCGGAGGGATCTGGAGTAAGAAAGTATTTGACGATCTGGGCCCCGACGGGGCAGCAGAGACGCCCATCGGTACAGGCCCGTTCTCCGTGAACAAGTGGGTTGCGAATGAGGAAGTCATCCTGGATTCTCAGGACAGCCACTACCGGGCCGTTCCGAGCGTCGAACGGGTGGTGATCCGGGAGATCCCGGAAGAAGCGACTCGATTGGCGGCATTCAGAGCTGGAGAGGTCGATATCTCGCCAGTCTCGCTCAGATTCCTCGGCTCGGTGCTGGGTGAAACGGGCGCCCACGCTATTGAAACCAACACGTCCGCCAGAACGACTGTCTGGTACACAGGCAACCACTGGATTGGCACTGACCTTCTGACCGGAGAACCTGTTGAACCCCGGCCGGGATTTCAGCCCACTGACGAATACCCCTGGATTGGAGATCCGAACGACCCAGACAGGATGGAACGATCTTCGATGGTCCGGCAGGCCATGTCCATGGCCATAGACAGGGACGCGATCAACCTTGCGATCCTGAGCGGCCTGGGCCAGGTCGGACCAAACACCTGGTACAACTTCTCGCCTGACGACGCCCAATGGAAGCAAGAATGGCGGGATGAATTCAAGTTCGATCCGGAGGGCGCGAAGGCCTTGCTGGACCAGTCAGGATTCGGTCCGTTCTCAATCGATTTCTTCGTGACTCCGGATCTGCCTACTATCGTCAACCCCCAGACGGGTGAGGCGATAGCGCAGATGTGGCAAGACCACCTGGGCATCAAGGTGAACATTGATTCGACGGCATACGCGGCGAAACGGCCGAGCCTGGTCGACAGGTCATTTGTGGGCGCATACATATGGCGATACGGCTCCCCCTCTCCCGACACACCGCAGCACTACAACCAGCGTCCGGTCATCGGGGGATGGAACCCCGGAGTCGAGATAAATTGCGTTGACGACGCCTGGTTCGGCATCCGCGCAGAACTCGACATTCAGACCCGACTGGAAGCAAACGCTGCGGCTCAGGACTGCCTGCACAAGTACCGCTGGGCCACACTGATCGTGAAAGTCCCGACATTTGCCGCCGTCGCCAAGAACGTCGAGTGGCAGCCGACGACTCTGCCCGGAGTCGAAGCGGGTGACTTCGAAAGAGCCGTCATTCGATAACGCGGGAAAAACTGCCCTGGCCGGACCAAACGGACCTTTACTCCGCGATCCGGTCAGGGCGTGAGTGACCTGTGTCACGTCACCTGAGCAGCCCAAATCCCTCCCATGCTGCGAATACGGCAGGCAGCATGGGTATCCGGTGAGGACCATTGCGCCGTTTCATAATGACGCGCATCGTGTATGCGGTGTTCGTTGCTTTTGCAACGAGCGTTTTCGTGTTCGCCCTAGCGCACAAGTCCGGTGATCCCCGGACCGTATTGCTTACAACCTACACGAGCCAGGAACAATGGGACGCCTGGGGAAAACGATGGGGGCTGGACAAGCCTCTCGTGGTTCAGTACGGCATTTGGCTCGGCAATGCGCTAAAAGGGGATTTTGGCGAGTCCTTGCGAGAACTGCGTCCGGTGCGGAAGGTGATTCTGGAACGGATCCCGGCCACAATACAGCTCGCGGCAGGGGCGTTCGTTTTTTCCTTGGCTGTCGGTGTCCCGCTGGGGATCTTGGCCGCCGTGAAAAGGGGTACTGCCTGGGACTACATCGGCCGTACTTTTGCACTCTTCGGCCAGGCCCTGCCGCCGTTTTGGTTGGGCATCATGCTCATCCTGCTTTTTTCGGTACAGGTCTCATGGCTGCCTACATCCGGAAAGGGCGGTCTGAACCACTACATCCTGCCTTCCATCACGCTGGGTTGGCTCACCGCGTCAGGCATTCTCAGAATCGTGCGTTCGGCCATGCTCGAAGTGCTCGGATCCGAATACATCAAGCTGGCGAGGGCAAAAGGGGTCAGTTCTAGGTCCATTGTGTGGAAGCACGCACTGCGCAACGCCATGCTGGCGCCGCTGACGTTTAGCGGACTCATACTGGCTGCCTTTTTTACAGGGGCCGTGGTGACCGAAACCGTTTTTGCCTGGCCCGGACTAGGCCGATTGGCGGTGCAGTCGGTCAACAACAACGACTTTCCTGCCATGACAGGCGTGGTCCTTGTGTTTACGGTGATCTATCTGGCCATAAACACGTTGGTGGACATTCTTTACGCATACATCGACCCGCGGATTCGATATTGAGGGGGCCTGCGTGACTGAATCGATCACAGTCCCTGATCCCCGAACGTATGAAACGGGCACGGGCTGGCTGGCGGTTGGCTGGCGAATTGTCAGGGAGTGGCCGGTAATACCGGGGGCGCTGGTCGGACTGCTGATCATTGCGGCGGTGGCCGCGCCCTGGATTTCGCCCCACGATCCACTGCGAGGCGATCTGTTCAAGAGTGGACAGCCGCCCGTTTGGAACGAGCGTGGCGACTCCTCTCATTTGCTTGGGACCGACATCTTGGGCAGAGACATTCTGAGCCGCGTTATCTACGGCGCCCGGATTTCACTGATCGTGGCGGCTGTCGTGCTGACCACGGGCGGCATCGTCGGAACGATAGTCGGCATAGTTGCCGGGTACTACGGCGGTCAGGTCGACGAGGTGTTAATGCGGATCGTCGACTTCACGCTGGCGGTGCCATTCTTGCTGATCGCCCTGGTGGTCGTGATAGTTTTCGAGCAGAGCCTGACAGTGCTCATAACGCTATTGGCGATATTCAGCTGGGGCGGCTTTGCGCGCCAGATCCGGGCAGAGACGCTATCCCTGAAAACCCGGGACTACGTGTCCCAGGCCAAGGTGATGGGCGCGACGACATTCAGAATCATGTTCAGGCACATCTTTCCCGGCGTTGTGAACACTCTCATAGTCGTTTCAACTCTAAGAGTAGGATCGCTGATATTGGCCCTGTCGATCTTGAGCTACCTGGGCGCCGGCATCCAGCCGCCGACGGCCGAATGGGGCCTGATGGTGGCGCAGGGGAGGTCATACATCAGCGTCGAGTGGTGGATCACGTTCTTCCCCGGGATGGCGATATTCCTGACAGTCTTCGCAATGAATTTCCTGGGTGATTGGCTACGGGACCGCTTCGATCCTCATCTGAGGCAGCTCTAAGAGCCGGTCTCAGAACTACTACGGAGCCTGAAATCCTCATATCGCAATGCACGTGGGTTCCCGGGTGCGCGGCAATCACCGTGGCCTTGCGAAGGCGACACAATGTAATGAAAATGGCGGCTGCGTTCCACGACAATGGGGTAGAGACGGCAGCGTCTTTTTTATAGCAACGCCTCGTGGGTGAAGCGTCAACCCCGTCTCCACACGGGCGACGAACGCGCAGTATTATTCACACGTCTCTCGCTATCAACAACTGGGGCGCAAACCCTCAACCGACTTGACCGCCATGAAAACACTGACATGCCCCATCGACGAATCCGCCCTCGCGGACTCTAAACTTGCCGGACAGCCGTCAATGAAGTGTCCGGAGTGCGACGGTTCCTGGATTTCGCTCGAAGCGCTTGAATCGATCGAAGACAATCACTTCAGTGCGGGCATGGTCAAGGGACAGCGGCGATACGGCGAACAAGCCGTGGATCATGTGTGCCCACACTGCCACGGACACATGACCCGCTTCCGATACAGAGGCTACAACCTCGAACTTGAAGCCTGCCCGGCCGACGCCGGATTCTGGCTCGATCAAGGCGAAGAGGCGCTCATCAAGGAAGTAATGAAAAAACGAATGGCAAACCTGTCGCGCTCCGGTTCGGCTCAGAATGACTGGGACCGCTTCCGACGGGGAGGAGGCCGATCGTTCTTCGACAAGCTAAAGGACTTGTTCTCACGCTAGCTCCGCCCAAACGGCGCAGGCTGAACCCGTTGACCGCACCGCAATGTTTAATCAGTCGTTAAACAAGAACACTGAAATCACGTTCATCGTATTTCCCAATTTGGCCGAATTCGTAGCGGTGGACGCCCGGTCACAGTTACAAGGGCGGCCAATGATCCACTCGCTGGACCTCACGGACGTCGCAGGTGGCGATTTTGCAGACGCGCTTGAGGAAGAATTCAGCCGCGCCGTCCGGCGACGGGAGAAAGGGTTCCTGGGATTAGTCGGGATTCCCGGGAAGGTCGAAGATCAAGTACGGACCCATGCAATAAGAAATATACTGGGGCTGATCAGTCAGGATGTGAATGAACAAGCGCCGGGGGAAGCCGCCAGCGTCGGCGTCCCGTTCTTCGCCGGCAGCCTCCTGCGAATCGATCGCCAACAGGTGAGGCAGATCGCCGGCGATCTGTTCGGGGAGCGCCTGTCCGGAAACCAGCTAGATGACCTGTCTGCCATCATCTTCGACCTTATTGGACGCCAACGCGCCGCCGAGCAGGAGTCGACTAAGTTGAATCTCGGCGCACTCATCAATGGCAAGGGTGGGCCGTATGCCACGTTGTGGGAATAAATTGAAACCTGAAATCGCACCGGGTACGAACCTCATGCGGCCCCTTCTCCTCGAAACCCGTGAGCTGGCGGACACATTGCTGCCGAACAACCGCGGATGTGGACACCTACGTTGAGTTCTTGCTGCCGCCATCGTGAACCAAATGATTCGTGAACTGTTCGGCAATCCGGCCGATGGCACATTTCTCGCCTGGCTGGCCGACATGGGGATCTGGGCAATATTGATCGCCCTCGGGGCAGTTACCGTTTGGTTCCTGTTGCGGTTATTCATCCGCCGGCGCCTGGATTGGGCAGCCGACACGCTGCAAGAGTTTGACACGCCATCCGACATCGGCGGGACGATCAGATCGGTCGGTTTTCTGCTAACCGATGTCGTCACAGGGGGGATGCTGGCGCTCGCGGCAGTTCTCGGAATCCTGCACGTCCTGGGTCAGGAAGTCGGCCCGGCAATTGGGGTTTTGCAGAACGTGGGGAGAGCAGTCGGCTCATGGTTCCTTACCGACGGCGCCCGAATCGGACTGATCATCTTCATGGGATGGGTGGTATCCAGGCTCTTGAAGCGGTGGCTGCCGCGATTGGCGAATTCCACGAACTTCGGTCAGCAGACGGCCGATGATCGTGAGGAGATGGCAAAGCGGTCCGAAACACTCTCGGCCGTGTTCGTCGGCACTGCGAATTTCCTTGTTCTTCTTATCGTCATATTCATGATTCTGACAGAACTGTCGGTACCCATCGGCCCGATCCTTGGTGGCTTTGGAATCGCCGGCATCGCAGTAGGTTTTGGGGCCCAACACCTCGTTCGAGACCTGATCAACGGCGTCTTCATTCTCTGGGAGAACCAGTACCGGCAAGGTGACGTGGTCGAGATCGCGGGCATCGCCGGCCTCGTCGAATCTATAAACATGCGCCGAACCGTGCTGCGAGACCTCGACGGCAAGGTTCACGTCATTCCGCACGGTGACGTGTCCGTCACATCCAACTTCACCAAGTATTGGTCCAGGGTGAACATAAACGTCGGTGTCGCGTACAAGGAAAACCTCGAGCGCGTAATAGAAATTCTGAACCGCATCGGCGACGAACTGTCACACGATGCCTACTTCGGCCTGCTGATCATCACACCGCCGCAGGTACTCCGGGTCAACTCATTCGACGACTCGGCGATA
This sequence comes from Dehalococcoidia bacterium, assembly GCA_965224235.1. Taxonomy (GTDB): domain Bacteria; phylum Chloroflexota; class Dehalococcoidia; order Lucifugimonadales; family Lucifugimonadaceae. The sequence goes on from CBDCYP010000001.1 coordinate 252,360, forward strand.
ACCATCAAGATGGTCGGGGACTGCAAACCGCTCAAACAGTGGGAGATCTCCGGCGAGCTTCACCTACGGATCAAACGAGAGTTCGACGCCGCTGGCATCGAGATACCGTTCCCGCATCAGACCCTGTATTGGGGCGTCGATCAGGCCCGTCTACCATGGGACTCCGAAGTGCCGAAAGTGGAGCCCGTCCCAACGGTTGACGAGTTCGTACAGCCCGAGATGATGTCGCCCGAAGATCGCGAGATCGCCCTCGCCCAATTGGCGCTCGCGGCGAATACGACGAGGGAGGGCGATCAACGCCAACGGATTGAGGAAACGACGGATCAGTAGTGCAGCGACGGCCGCGTCACGGCTCAAGACCCCGACGACGGCCGGACCGCAATAGTCCCTTTTCACTTTGACACGCTGCTTCAACGGTTTCTAAACTGGATTCGGAGCCCAAATCCAAATCCGGTCAGGCCAGTATCGTGGAATTCAGACCGTTACGATCTGCGCCGGCGAGCAGTGGCAATCTCTGCGGACGACGCGCCGCTTGAGGCCCAGGAATAGACACACGTGATAACCGCGCAAGATTTGCGAGAGACGTTCCTGCGGTTCTTTGAAGACCGCGGACATCTCCGCATGCCGTCGGCATCTCTCATCCCCGCGGCAGACCCAACACTCCTGCTCACCAACGCCGGCATGGCGCCGTTCAAGGCGTACTTCTCAGGCGAACTCGAACCACCGCGAAAACGCATCACCACGGTCCAAAAGAGCTTTCGAACCACCGACATTGAAGAGGTGGGCGACGCCACACATATGACCCTCTTTGAGATGCTGGGCAACTTCAGTTTCGGGGATTATTTCAAGGAAGAGGCCTGCGAGTGGGGGCTGGAGTTGATGACCGATGCGCTCGGTTTCGACCCTGAACGGCTGTACATAACGATCTACGAAGATGATGACGCCGCCGAACAGATCTGGTTGAAGCTGGGCGTACCCGCTGGCCGAATCTACCGGTTTGGCGCATCGGAAAACTGGTGGGGACCGGCCGGAACGGAAGGACCCTGCGGACCCTGTAGCGAAATCCATCTCTATCGGGGCGATATGGCGGCGGTGCCGGCTGATGGCGACCCTGCCCTGGGCACGACGTGGGGGCCAAACATCCACGACGACTTCATCGAGCTCTACAACCTCGTGTTCACCCAGTACTACCGGGACCTCGACGGCAACGATTTTCCGCTCCCCAAGAACAACATCGACACCGGAATGGGACTCGAACGAACCATTTGCGCAATACAGGGTGTCGATTCGCCGTATGAGTCCGACGTATTCCTTCCGATCGTGAAGCGCGTCGAAGAGTTGTCCGGATGCTCGATGGGGCAGGGCGGCGACGTGCAAAAGGCGATCAGGGTGGTCGCAGAACACGCCCGTTCCGCATCGTTCTTGATAGGCGACGGCGTCGTCCCGGGCAACACCGGCCGGGGTTACGTTCTACGCCGCCTTATCCGCCGAGGCATGCTCTTCGGCAGATCGCTCGAACTCGAATCGCCCGTGCTCGCAGTCGTGGCTGACGTAGTGGCGGAGACCTTAGGCGACACCTATCCGGAACTGAAGAGCAACTTCCCGTTCATCAAGCGCACGCTCGAATTTGAAGAGAACAACTTCGCAAGAACGCTCGAGTTCGGCACGTCCGTATTGGCCGGCATGATCCGGTACAGGGTAGATAACGCCGAGAAAGTGGAGCGCCTGATCGACGTCATGGAACGCGAGTCCGATACCGCCGACAGCCATGCCGACCTGTTTTCCACCGGATCCGATTCCCGTTCGAGAGAAGACGCCTCGTCCACAGGAATTCGCGCAGCGACGGAATCGGCAAAGTCGTCCATCGCCAGGTTTTGCAACGCCATAGACGACGCGGACGGGCCGGGGAAACAGTCGAGCGAGGTTGCGACTGCAAGAGATTCCCTTATTAAGTGGTCCCGTGAAATCACCGGACGCGAAGCCTTCCTGTTGTACGACACGTACGGATTCCCGCTCGAAGTGACCACGGAGTTGCTTGCTGAACGCAAAATGGCCGTCGATCGGAACGGTTTCAACGCGGAGATGGACCGGCAACGGGAGAGGGCAAGGGCCGCGTCGGCCGGTTTCAGCGGCGATGCCGAGCAGAGGCGAATATACGAGCAATTGGGTGTCGACTTCACAGAATTCCTCGGATACGAGGGGACGACTGCCGAATCGGTCGTGATCGGCATCATAAATGGCGGAGTGTTGGTCCGTTCTGCGTCAATGGGCGAGGACGTAGAGGACGTAGAAGTGGTATTGCGCGAAACCCCTTTTTACGCCGAAAAGGGCGGACAAATTGGGGACACCGGACGCATCACGAGCGCCAACGCAGACATCACGGTTAACGACACCCAGTCCCCGTATGCGCGACTGGTCGTCCACCACGCCCATATCAACGAGGGCGAGTTACGAGTCGGCGACACGGTTACTGCCGATGTCGATTTCGAACGGCGTGAGCAGATTCGGCGAAACCATACCGCCACCCACTTGCTCCACGCCGCGCTGCGAGAGATCGTTGGCTCCCACGTGCGTCAATCCGGATCACTCGTGGCGCCGGACCGCCTGCGGTTCGACTTCACCCACATGAGCCCGCTCAGCAAGGCCGAAGTCAGGGTGGTGCAGGATCGGGTCAACGAGAACATTCGGGCAAACGCCGACGTTCATATCCATCACACGACCTACAGCAAGGCCATCGACGACGGCGCGTTGGCATTCTTCGGCGACACCTACGACAACGAAGTTCGCACCGTACGAATCGATCACCCGTGGAGTTTCGAACTATGTGGTGGAACCCACATGGACCATACGGGTGGCATCGGGGCGTTCATAATCACGTCAGAGTCCGGAATCGGGGCAGGCGTCAGGCGAATGGAGGCCCTTACCGGGATCGGCGCCGAGGAGGCGATATCGGAATGTTCTGACGTTCTGGATAGCCTGTCAGCTTCACTCAGCGCACCCGTCGACCAACTTGTAAACCGCACTCAGACCCTGTTGGATGAGGTGGACAACTATCGTCAACGCGTGGCCGCCCTTGAAGACGAAATACTGGCCGCCAGTCTCGGCGATCGATCAGCGGACTCTTCGGGCCAACAGTTCACCGTGGCTTGCGGCAACATCGACGTGCCGGTAGTAGTGCGAAGGATTCCGGCCTCGAACTCGGACGCGCTGCGCCGCGCAACGGACAGCATGCGGACCCGCATGGGAACAGGGATAGCCGTCCTCGGAGCGGTGTTCGACGATCGGCCTTTGATAATGGTCATGGTGACGAAAGACCTCGTCGGCAAGGGGTTGAACGCTGGCCGGATCGTGCGCCTGTTGGGACGGATTATGGGCGGCGGCGGTGGTGGCGGTCCGCATCTGGCGCAGGCGGGTGGGCGCGATTCCTCCAAACTCGATGATGCGTTTGCAGCGGCGCGCGGTGTGATCGAGGAAGCAGCAAACTCGTCAGGAGCCCCGAAATAGGTAGTCTCTGCGGGCGAGTGCTTGCGGTCGATTTTGGCGACGTTCGTATGGGATTAGCCATTTCCGACCCTTCCGGAACGGTCGTGACTCCAATTGACGCGCTGATACGGGTGGGCGGATCCGCCGATCTGTCGGCGGTCGCTACGACGGCCAAAGACTGGGGGGTTGGGGCCATCCTGATCGGCCTGCCGTTGAGCATGGACGGCCGCCGCGGCGAACAGGCCCGCAAAGTGCTCGAATTCTGTGACCAACTCAGACGAGTCACCTCGACACCAATATCGACATGGGATGAGCGTCTATCGACGGTTGAAGCGGCGGCGAAACTGCGAGATGCAGGGGTTCGCGCCAACAGGAACCGGGGCCGCCTCGACTCAGCTGCGGCAGCCGTGATCCTGGAGGCCTATCTCGCCAGCCGGCGCCGATGAACTTTGGAGAAATGTCCAACCGGCTGCATCCCAATTTGCCAGCCAACCAGCCGCCTCAAATTCACCGATAGGATCACTCCGAACTGATATTGTTAACCGATAATGACGGTAAGACCGGTCAGTTGCCCTGTTATCGAACACGGGAGCTTGCCAGATCGCCTGGTAACTCGTCGATCTGACCGCGAAGTGGCAATCGCCTGTCTGAACACAACCAATCAACTCGACGGCAAAAAGAGGCGCAAATGACCAAGTCAATGGGAATCATCGGGTATCCCCTGGGGCACACGCTATCGCCAGTGTTTCAACAGGCTGGCCTCGACCACCTTGGCATCGACGCCACATTCAGCGCATGGCCAACCCCGCCTTCCGAGTTGGAGGCGACCATCTCGTCGTGGCGGGCGGAGTCGTTCCTCGCAGGGTGCGTGACACTTCCTCACAAGCAGGCAGTAATGGCCCTTGTGGACGAGATCGACGAAACCGCCAAGTTGATCGGCGCGGTCAACTGGATCATGAATCGCAACGGGACACTGATCGGCTACAACACTGACTCGCCGGGTTTCCTTCGGGCGTTAAGGCAGATGGCAGGCTTCGATCCGGCCGGCAAGTCAGCAGTGGTGTTCGGCGCAGGCGGCGTAGCGCGGGCTATCGTCCACGGACTTCGGACGGCAGGCGTCAAGAAATTGACCATCGCCAATCGCACACCCGGCCGTGCCCGCCAACTCGCCGCGGATCTGGCTGACGGCCGATTCAAGCCAAATCCCATCGGCCTCGGCCGGGATGAGCTCGCCGACGTCGTCCCCTATGCCGATCTCCTCGTCAACGCGACTTCCATGGGCATGGCCGGAGGTGACGCTGCCGACCAGACTCCTGTGACCGCTGAGTTGGTTTCAGCTGACTCGCTGGCATACGATGCTGTCTACGCACCACCCATGACGCCGTTCCTGCGGGAGGTCGAGCGTGCTGGCGGGGCAGTCGCCGGAGGCCAGTCAATGCTTGTATTGCAGGGTGTCGAAGGCTTCGAACTGGCGACCGGGCGTGATGCGCCTGTCGACGTGATGTTCGAGGCGATAGCTAGAGCTACCAGAGGGGCCTGAACGCCAGAACGGGGCGAACACATCCACCAATTCGACGGCTTGCCCGCGGCGAACTGCGCACCCGATATCCCAAAGGCGCCGTGCCCGCGATGCAAACTGCGACGGCCTGAGTAACCATGCTGAGATTCTTGACCGCCGGCGAATCCCACGGACGAGGGCTGACTCTCGTCGTCGAGGGCGTGCCCGCAGGTTTGACGATTACCGAAGAGTACATCGAGGAGCACCTGGCGCGCCGCCAGCGAGGATACGGCAGTGGCGGCCGCATGAAGATCGAAAAAGACAGGGCCGATATTCTGGGCGGTGTCCGCCACGGAGTCACGCTCGGCTCACCGATCTCCATGTGGATCGAAAACCGGGACTTCGTAAACTGGACCGACGCCATGTCTGTCGGGCCGGTGGGTGAAGACGTCGACCGTAAGGTCCACACCCGAGTGGTACCGGGCCACGCCGACTTCCCCGGAGCGCTCAAGTACGGCCACCACGACCTGCGGAACGTGCTCGAAAGATCGAGCGCGCGGGAGACCACAGCCCGCGTCGCTGCCTCAACTGTCGCCAGAAAACTGTGCGAAGAGTTCGGAATTGCGATCCGCGCCCACACCGTCTCCATTGGCGTAGCCAAACTCGACTCTCCCGCAGGCCAGATACCCGATTGGGACGCGGTCGAGGGCTCTGAAGTGCGAGCCGCGAACGAGTCGGCCGACATCGCCTTCAAAGAGCAGGTCGACCGCGCCAAGGCAGCCCGAACCACGATCGGCGGCGTTATCGAGGTCATCGCGACAGGCGTCCCGGTGGGACTGGGCAGCCACGTCCACTGGGACCGTAAGCTCGACGGGAGGCTCGCTCAGGCGATGATGAGTATCAACGCGGTGAAGGGGGTGGAGATCGGCGCCGGTTTTGCCAACACACGGCAACCGGGCAGGGAAGTGCAGGACGTGTTGATCCCCGACCCCGGAGACCCGCGGCGGTTCAGCCACCTGTCGAATCACGCCGGCGGCATCGAGGGCGGCATGTCGAACGGGGAGCCGATCGTCGCGAGAGTGGCAATCAAGCCGATCGCCACGATGACCGCGCCACTGCCGTCCGTAGACATAAACACCGGTGAAGTGATCGAAGCCGCCTACCATCGCAGTGACATTTGCCAGGTTCCGCGCGCTTGCCCCATCGGAGAGGCGATGATGGCGCTCGTCCTCGCCGATGCGTTCCTCGAGAAGTTCGGCGGCGACAGCCTTGCTGAGATCGGCAGGAACTACCGCGCCTACATCGAGTCACTCAGCGCCTTCGGCAACCCTCAAAGTCCGGTGACTCCGTAGCCGCCAGGACATACCGGTCAAACCGCTCAAGGCGTTAGTCTTTTCAGACATCCCGCTACCCCATTTTCCTGAGCAACTGCGATGCCGGCAAAAGCGAACATCTACCTGACAGGCTTTTCAGGCGCCGGCAAGTCGGTGTCCGGAAGGTTGGCCTCCAACAAACTTGGTTGGGCCTTTGTGGATACCGACGATCTGATCGAGCAGCGTGCGGGTAAACAGATCCCGCAGGTGTTCGCAGACGACGGCGAGGAGCGATTCCGGGATATTGAAAGAGGAGTGCTGCTGGATATTTCCGGGGGTTCCCGCCAGGTTATCGCCACTGGGGGTGGGGTGCCGGTCGACTCATCCAATCGAAAACTGATGCAGGAAACGGGAATCATCATCCAGCTTACGGCCAGCCCTGAAATGATTCATCAGCGCTTGGCTTATGGAAAGAAACACACCCGGGCCCTTCGGCCCCTGTTGGGGGATGACGCTCCCGTTGAGCGGATCCGCAGATTGCTGAGCCAACGCGAGAGCGCCTACTCTCAGGCAGATTTCACTATCGACACCGACATCAGGGCCCACGCCGACGTGGCGATTGACATTGCCAACGCATGGCACACGTACCAGGGAGCCCATGGCAGTGAGTGATCCAAACGACCGGAACCTGGCAGCCGTAATTACCGCGTCCCAGGGGGATTACCGAGTGGTTGTGGGCCGCGGCTTGGTTCGGACCTTCGGCGCCGAATTAAATCGGGCCGGTCTGAAGGGTAGGGCATTCCTGGTGGTGGATAGCGTCTTGTTCCCGAACACAGCCAGATTGGCTCAGGAGGCCATAGAGACCGGCGGCTTCGAAACGCACATGTTGGCTGTTCCGTCGGGAGAATCTGCCAAGAACCTCGACAGCGCTGCCAGGATGTACGGATGGCTGGCTGACATGCACGCCGAGCGAGGCGATGTCGTGGTCGCCATGGGAGGCGGAGTTGTGGGAGACCTCGCAGGCTATGTGGCCGCCACCTGGCTACGGGGTGTGGCGGTCGTGCAGGTCCCGACCACGCTTGCGGCGATGGTCGACTCGTCGATAGGCGGCAAGGTTGCGGTAAACCTGCCGGCCGGAAAGAACCTCGTAGGCGCGTTCCACCAACCGCGGCTAGTTCTCGCGGACATCGACTACCTCGACACCCTGCCGAGGCGCGTATTGGCGTCGGGTTGGGCGGAAGCAATCAAGGCCGGACTGATACTCGACGAGCAGCTATTGGCAACCCTTGAAGCTAATCCCGGCGACATGATGGCCCTCAAGGGCGAAGACGCCGTCGCCGCAATACGGCGCAGCGTCGCGATCAAGGGAGAGGTCGTCGCAGCCGACGAGTTCGAGACCGGTGACGATCGGGTACTGCTGAACTACGGCCACACCGTCGGCCACGCGCTCGAGGTGATAACTGAGTATGGGCATTTCTTGCACGGTGAGGCGGTCAGCGTCGGCATGATGGCGGCAGCCGGCATCGCCTGCCGGCTAAACATGATCGATAGCGACCTCGTCGAACGCCATCGAGCGATTCTGCTCAGCTACGGTCTACCGGTGAAGGCGCCGGGGATTTCTGTAGACGAAGTCATAGAAGCTACGCGCTCGGACAAGAAGTCCCGAGGCGGTTCGATTCGATGGGTTCTGCTGGAAGGGCCGGGAAAGGCCACTACCAGCCGAGACCTGCCGGAATCAGTGGTCCGAGAGGCTATCGGAGAAGTCCTTACAGAGTAGGGGACACCCTCCAGTCGCGGCCGCCTTGGCCCGCCGATTTCCCAATAAACGCCGCGACCAGTAAAACTGGCGAAATTCAGCGGCCGCCAGCTACCGCAGGGACGATGCTCACCTCATCGCCTTCGGTCACCTGGCTTTCGAGTCCGTCAAGGTACCGAACGTCCTCACCGTTGACGTAGATGTTCACGAAGTGGCGCAACTCCCCCGACTCCTCACAAAGCCGCTCTTTGATCCCGGGAAACGTGCCGTCCAGCGAGTCGATCATCAAACTGACCGTCCCGCCTTCAGCGCTCACGCTCGACTGGTTGCCGGTCAACCGCCTGAGGGGGGTCGGAATTTTTACCTTGATTGCCATATATAAGAGCCCTTTCAATTGCGGGACCAGACGCTGGTCTTACGAATTGTTGTCCGGTGGTCAAATTTCATCTTGAACATGATAACGCGCCAGCCGGCGTCGATAATGCTCAACATGCTCGATGCGTCCGAAACGAGGACGGAGCGCGCCAACCACTCAAGCCGGTTGGCGCTGCTTCATCCGGCCTTCGATGTTGGCATCGAACGACTCGACCGTAGCGTCGATGGTCACTGGTGACAGGTACGGCTCCATCAGTTCGAGGGTTTTCAACCCGTTGCCGGTGATCAGGGCAACGACGGACTCATTCGGCTTTATCACGCCATCCCTTGCCAGTATGCGCAGCGCCGACACGGTCACACCGCCCGCCGTTTCTGTGAAGAGACCCTCGGTGTCGGCGAGGAACTTCATCCCCTCCACAACCTCCGGTTCGGGCACGATGACTGCCGTTCCGCCCGATTCATTCGCGATGCCGATCGAGTAGTACCCGTCCGCAGGGTCGCCAATGGCAAGAGACTTCGCCACGGTGTTGGGCACGACCGGGCGAGCGTGGGTCCTGCCATCCAGAAACGCCTGTGAAACCGGCGCGCAGCCAGCCGCCTGGGCGATGTGCATCTTCGTATTCAGGCCATCGATCAGCCCGAGCATGGCAAACTCCTTCAGGCCCTTCCAGACCTTGGTGAGCATCGAACCGGAGGCGACAGGAACGACGATGTGGTCCGGCGCCTTCCAGCCGAGTTGCTCGGCGATCTCGTATCCAAGGGTCTTGCTACCCTCCGAGTAGTAAGGGCGCATGTTGATATTCACGAAGGCCCAACGCCGATCATCGCCCAGTTCGCTGCACAGTCGGTTCGCCTGATCGTAGTTTCCATTCACTGCGACCAGGGTTGGACCGTACACCGCGGCGCCGATTATCTTGCCTGGCTCCAGGTCGCCCGGGACGAACACCAACGTCTCCATGCCGGCCTTGGCCCCGTGTGCGGCGGTTGCCCCTGCCAGGTTTCCGGTCGACACGCACGCAAGCACGTCGTACTCGAACTCCTGCGCCTTGGTCGCCGCGACCGACACGACCCGGTCCTTGAAAGACCAGGTGGGGTTGGCAGCGTCGTTTTTGAGCCAAACGTTGTTCAGACCCAATTCTCGCGCGAAGTTCGTCGAACGAAGCAACGGGGTCATGCCGGCCCCGATGTCGACTGCGTGGCGCCGGCTCACCGGTAGCAGATCGTCGTATCGCCAAATCGTCTGCGGACCGCTCTCTATGCTCTCCCGGCTGATGGACTTGCCGACGGCGGCGTAGTCGTAGGCAACTTCAAGCGGGCCAAAGCAATAGTCGCAGACGTAACTCGGTTCAACAGGATAGTCGCGGCCGCATTCGCGACAGCGCAGTGAGGTTACGTGGGGCACTAGGTGGGACCTCTCGACAGCGGCTATCACTTCCGGAGGCCAGCCGGGAGTGACAGCAGCAGCTTTTGACTTATGCTCGCTGATTCACCGACTTCGCTGTCACCCCAAAAACCGGGCCAAGGGCAAAAGCGAAAGTTGAACCTGAGGCACAATGCTAGCAACGGGCCGGATAATGGTCAATTCGACGGAGTGGCACGCGAGTGTTCAGAGTTGAGGGAGGGAATTGGCCTCTTCCCCGGGGGAAGACTGAGATGGGGGCTCTCAACGAGGAGCCGGAATGAGGAGCGAATGACCGAACAACTTGAAACCGATTTCCATGAGGTGATGGTGAACGTCTACCATACTGCTGCCAGGCTTGGTTATCGCCCTACCTATTTCTTGCGAATGGTTGGCGAACACGGTGGCGTAATAACGGCCAAGCGTTTGCTCCGTGCTCCTGAACACCAATCGGGATTGACCAGACTCTGCGAGCTCGAGCGGCTCGACATCTCTGCGGAGGCTCTCGTTCTTCAAGAACGATGGCAGACGCTCTTTAGCGATGAAGAGCGACAGATGGCACGGGAGCGATTGCGAGACTACGGATATGATCCGTCCATACCGCACGAAGACTGAACAATTACGACGAAACGCAAGCCATCGGCCCTGGAGCGCGACTGAAACAGGTGAAAGCGGACGTATCCGGCGCGGGCCCGGCTATGTCCTGCGAACTAAGATAGGGCCATGTGCGGAAGATTCGTTCTGATACAGGTCGGTGAACTTGGCGTACGTTTCACGGCCGTCGCCAGATACCCAAGTGACTATCGGCCCGATCTGACAAAACTACCGGGCGCCCTGGAACAGCCTCGCTACAACATCGCTCCGACGCAGCCGATACTCACGGTCACGAACCAGAGCGGCGATCGTGTGATCGAACCGATGCGCTGGGGGCTTATTCCATCGTGGGCTAAAGACGGCCAAACACTGCCGATTAACATCAACGCCAGGGACGACCGCATGGCAACCGGCGGATTCTGGCGTCGTCCGCTGAGAAACCGGCGGTGCCTGGTGCCTGCAGACGGTTACTACGAATGGACGGGGGCCAAGTCGAACCGCACGCCCGTTTTCATCCGCCGCAGGGACGGACAGACGTTCGCCTTTGCCGGCCTTTACGACACGTGGCGCCATCCTGTTACCGGCGAACTGACGAGGTCATGCGCAATCGTGACGACGGCCCCGAATCCGGCCCTCCGGCAGATTCACCCTCGCATGCCGGCTATCCTCGAAATCGAGGCCGAAACGCTGTGGATCGACCCCGTCACGGTCGATCCGGAACCGCTTCAGTCCCTCATTCATCCATACCCCGAGGAGGAACTCGAGAGTTACCCAGTCGAAAAAACCGTCAATAGGGCGAAGGCTCAGGGACCGGGACTGATCGAGCGAGCGCCATCGCAACCGAATCTGGCAGGTTTGACCCGGAACCCGTCCTGATTATGCGTACGAGTCACGAAACCCAGGGCAGGGCATTCGCCGCCAAACGGAAACCCCGGCCGGCAAAACCCGGCAGGATGCGGTGATCCAACATGAACGAACCGGAAGACCCGCAGGACGTTCGGCCTCCGTGGAAGAACGAGGGACCGAGTGAGCGGGACATCGACCGCTCATGGTCGGCCGAATCCGGCGCAGGGAACCCCGGCGGATGGACCAACCGATGGTGGCAGATTCTTGTCACGTTGGTCGGCCTTGTCATCATCTTTTCCTTACTCATCGCCGTCCTGCCGTTCCGGTCCGGAAACACCAACACTCAACCTAAACTGGAAAGCGGAAAGGTCGTCCGCGTCATAGACGGCCGCACTATTTTTGTACGCGTCGGGAAAGCTGAGGTGGAAGTCCGTTACATCGGCGTCGCCACGCCGGAATACGGCCATCCGTGGCACGATCTGGTGACTGAAGTCAACAGGAACTGGGTAATAGGCAAGGACGTGCAGATGGAGCGGGACAGGATCGGCGCTGACACGCAGGGCAGGCTGCTCAGGTACGTATACGTCGATGGCGCCATGGTGAACGCAGCTCTCATCGCCGTCGGACTGGGCGCCAGATCGACAGAGCAAAACGCGCGCTACTCAGACGGTTTCCGCCGCCTCGAGGCCAAAGCCCAAGACGAGCAACTCGGTATTTGGGCTACCGGGGAAGAGAATAGCCCAACGCCATCAATTCCCTCACCGGACCGTTCCACGTGATGCGCTGCGAGTGGCGTTTACATTGAAGTCCGGAAACCCATCGAGGACGTCAGGTTCCTCTCAACGTGAGACCGTTTGGAGCGCGCTTTTCGGCGATCCTGTTTATCGGCGGCTTTGGGCCATGGGCGCCACCACGAACATCATGCGGTGGCTGGAGACAGTGGCACTGGGTTTCTTCGTCTACGAGTTAACCGGATCCCCGTTTTGGGTGGCGTTCGTCGGGCTCCTCAGGATGCTGCCCATGCTGGTCCTGGGAGCCTTCGTCGGCGTAGTTGCAGATCGAATCGACCGTCGCCTGCTGCTGATGGCCGGCACGTCTCTACTCGCCGTCACATACGCCGTTTTGGCCGCGCTTGCGATTACCGAACACATACAGTTTTGGCACGTTGCGGCTGGAGCGTTTCTGGCAGGTCTCGTGTGGGTGATCGACTTTCCGGCGCGGCGCTCGATGATCGCCGAGGTTGTCCAACCCCAGCAACTCGCCACGGCGATGGGCCTCGAGATGGCGACGAGCAATTTTTCGAGGATGCTAGGACCCCTGATTGCAGGGGGATTCCTGGCCACAGTCGGGATTGCAGGCGCATACACCTCCGGTGTGGGGTTATTCATATGCGCATTTCTGATGGCGGCGACGCTCAAATACCGCGCGCCCACCACTTCTCGTAGCGCGGCGCGGCCACTGCGAAACCTCATAGAAGGCATCCGCTACATTCGCTCCGACGCGGTGGTGGTAATGACGTTGGCAATAACGGTTGCGATGAACGCATTCGCGTTCCCGTACAGCCACTTGGTGCCGGTGATTGCTGACGAGAAGCTAGGCGCGGGCGCCATAGGGTTGGGCATCCTGTTTAGCGTAGAGGGGGCCGGCGCGACCCTGGGGTCGCTGCTCATCGCCGCCCGCGCCAAACCAAAGTATTACACCCGGGCATACGTATACGGCTCGATTGTGTTCTTGCTGGCCGTTTTGATGTTCGCTTTGTCTTCTTGGTACGCGTTGGCCCTGGCGTTTCTATTCGCCGGAGGATTCGGGATGGCCGCATTCGGCGCCTTGCAGAGCATCATCGTCATCACGTCGACTCCGCCCGAAATGCGCGGGCGGGTCCTGGGGGTTCTGGCCGTGGCGATCGGATCCGGACCTATTGGCGCGTTGCAGGTGGGACTGGTGGCGGCCTGGCTAGGCGCGCCCCTGGCGGTGATGGCTACGGCTACCGCGGGGTTAATCGTTCTGGCGGGCGCCATTGCCGCGTACCCGGGATATATGAGGATCCATAGATTCGGAGGAGTCGCAAACTTGGCGAGGCAACGGGCTCAACTCCGGTCCCGTAGAGCCAACACGAAAATGTAGAGGGCGACAGCCAGAAAAATCGCCCACATCACAAACCGCGGGTTGATCCGGTTCAACTCTTGCAACTACCTGGATTTGAGACAACCCGCAATGTGACCGTCCATACGACTGTGCCACCGGAGATTCGGCCGACCGGCAACCCGATGATGCAACACGCCGTTCACACGCCGCAACATTATGCTCATCTACATCCGCAACCACCGGCCGCTCCTATGTCGGAACTTTCTCGCTGGACTGAATGACGGTTAAACATTGCTAAACAGAGAAAAATACTCGGCAATTGTCCTCGACATCGACGGCACGATGGCCGGGCCGGACCGCGTCATTCCGGATCGACTTAAGGCAGCGGCAATGGCTGCCGAGCTGATGGGCGCGGTCGTGCTGATCGCCACCGGCCGAATGTTGCGCAGCTCCATCCATTTCGCCAGAGAACTGGGAACCCGGACCCCGGTTATCTGCTATCAGGAAGCTCTGACGGTCGATTCCGACCTGACAACAGCGCTGCGCCACATGCGACTCGACGAAGATACAGCAAATCTCGCCGTTGAGACGTTTGACCAACTCGGAGCTCAAATCAACGTCTTTGTCGACGACGAGGTCTACATTCAAGGGGCAACACCGTGGTCACAAGGCGACGCTGAGCGAATGGATATCGAACCAATACTTGTAGATCGCCTCGCTCCGCTCGCAGCCCGCCGACCCACGCTCGTTCTCAGCGTGATTGAACCCGACGCCGCGGAGGTGGTCACCGCGATCCGGTCTGTAATCGGCGGTGGGGCAAATGTGACACATTCGCTGCCTCATTTCTGTGAAGTCGGCAACAAGGCTGGGAGCAAGGAGAAGGCCCTTCAACATCTTGCAGATGCCTGGAAAAAGCCTCCGGCTTGCTTCGCGGCGTTTGGAGATGGGGCGGGCGACGAAGGGATGCTGCGATGGGCCGGTCTCGGCATGGCCATGGAAAACGGCCATCCTGGCGCAATTCGGTCGGCGGACAGGCGCGTCGTCGGGCCGCTTGGCATCGCAGTGGCGAGAATCCTCAAACAGCTGCCGGAAAGCGACAGGATAGCACCATGATCTCTCGCGACAAAAACAAGATCGTCGTCTTCGGCGCGCTTAACATGGACCTGATCGTCGAGACGCAAAGGCTGGCCGGACCGGGAGAAACTGCTGAAGGCTCCCGTTTCTACACCGCGCCGGGTGGTAAGGGCGGCAATCAGGCTGTTGCAGCGTCACGTCTCGCCGACGGGATTGATCGGGTCTTGATGGTTGGCCGTATCGGTAACGACGTCTTTGGCCGGCAACTGCGCTCGTACCTCGAAAAGCAGCGCGTCAACACCAAACACGTCCAAACGGACATCGGCCAGTCATCCGGAATCGCCGTGATCTTCGTGGAAACGAGTGGTCAGAATTACGTGAACCCGGTGTATGGCGCCAACGCCCGATGCGACGACTGGCAAGCCAGCGACGCCGTAGAGGCCATGAAAAAAGCTGCGGTGCTACTGGTTCAGCAGGAAATTCCGCTCGCTCCTACCCTGACTGCGATGCGGGCCGCACGGGAAATGGGTGTCACGGTGGTCCTCGACCCCGCGCCGGCCCGCGACCTGCCGGATGGTTTCCTGGAGCACGCCGACATCATCACCCCGAACCAGTTGGAAGCGGCGGCGCTGGCAGGCGTTCCGGTCACAAATCCGGAAGAGGCGGGGATTGCCGCACGGCGAATCAGGAGCATGGGCATCCGGACTGTCATCGTCACGCTTGGCGTACAGGGCGCTTACGTCGAGGCGGGCGAGTACTCGGGCCATATCCCCGCCTTCGACACGCAAGTCGTGGCAAGCGTAGCGGCAGGCGACGCGTTCAACGGCGCAATGGGATTCGCGTTGTGCGAGGGCATGCCGCTGCGTGACGCAGTCACGTTCGGCTCTGCCGCGGCGGCTGTCAGCGTTTCACGACCCGGATCACAGGAATCGATGGCCACGAGGGAAGAGGTCGACGCTCAACTAACCGGCAGGCGTCGGTAGGCGGGCATCCAATGAATCAGGGACGCCCGGCCTGGTCCGGTGGAGCTCCCGCTATTTCCCCGACGGACCTGCACCCCGTTCGCTCCATCATGCGAACGAGATCGCGATTGATCGATCCCGGCAGGCCGGGCCCCTCGTACACGAGCGCCGTATAGAGTTGCGCAGCCGATGCTCCGACGGCCATCAACTGCCACACTTGGCGGGCGGTGCAGACGCCGCCGCAAGCGATGATCTCGCCCCGTTTCCCCAAACTCGCCCGAGTCTCGGCGATCATGCGCAAAGTGTCGTCGAACAATGGAGCGCCACTCAGCCCGCCGCGGCCCACCTTCAGCCCACCGTGTTCCACTGGACGCGTATTCGCCACGATCACGCCGTCCGCGCCGGAGTCGATGGCCGTCTCAGCCAACGAAATCCCGTTGTCGCGAGACTGACGATTGCGCTCCCACGGGGGTAGTTTGACGAAGAGCGGGCGCTTCTTCCGGCTGGCGACAGCCTGTACCAATACCCTCAGTCGCCCGGGGTCGTGAAATGCTCGCAACCCGCTCGTATTGGGACTCGATATGTTGATTTCCACTGCGGCGCAGTGAGGTTCTATCCGGCGGTGGCACTCGACAACCTCGTCTTCCAACGTGCCGGCAATGCTGACAAACAACCGCGAACGGACGCTTGACGATACGATGCGACGATTTATGGTGTCGAGGCCCGGACCTGGGAAACCCATCGCATTTACAAGCGCCCTACGCTCAATCTGCCGCAACAATCTCGGCCGGGGATTGCCCGGCCGATGGTTTAAGGTCACCGTACCGCCGGTGGCGAAACCAAAACCCAGATTCAGGAGTGAGCCCAGGAACCTGAACTCCTTGTCGAGTCCGGCGGCCGCGCCCACCGGCGACGGGAATTCCAGACCGGCGACCGTCGTCCGCAGCTGGTCGTCAAACCCCGCGATCAAAGGCCTCCCAACCGACCACATCCAGCCCATGCGCAAAAACACCTCGGCCAACCGCTGGCTGCGCTCAGGAGGTAGCCTGAATATCGCCGGACGAATTAGGGACTTGTAGATGATGTTGACGCCTCTGGCACACTCTGCGAGGCGCCGCCCGTCGACCAACGTATGGTCGATTCGAGCCGACGCCCCCGCGACTCTCCGTCACAATTAGAATATAGGTAGCCGGACGCAACCTGTCGGCTTACGGGCGCGACGATCGGCGGAACACACCATGGCGCTGGATTTTAGAAGAGGAAACCCCGACACCCCTGTCGGCCATGCGATCGTGTACTTCAGCGACTCATCAGATCCTGGGAAAACCGGCGCCACCTACATCATGATTCTTCCAATATCTGTCGACGTGGCCAAGTACGTGCCCCCGTTCTTGTCCGGCCATCTGGAAGCCATGGGCTCTTCCGACGTATCGGGATTCGCATTTCCGCCCGCCCCCGAACCGGTCGAAGATGAAGGCTTCATAGAGCGAATCGCCGAACTCAGGGGCGACGATCTCATCTTCGGCGGCAGCGGCAATCTCGAGGACACTCCGGACCTCATGAGCAGAGTAGGCGAGATGGTGGCCGAGTACCACCTCGCCTATCAGGAATCCGTAGGTAAGTGGCAAGAAGCTCCGAATAAGACCGATGCGACCTCGGTGTCGGAAATCGACGAGGTGATGTACGACATGATGGGCGAGGCCGACCTTCTGGGAGAGATGTCCACGCTCGTTGGCAGATTGCGATACGCATCTGAAGGCAGGGACAAGGCAACCATCGATGAGTCGGTGGCAAGATTGTTGGCCATCGGAAAACGGCTCCCCGATAACCGGAAAATCGACCGTATCGTTGCCGCAGCCACTGACCTCGACGATAAGTCAGCCGACCTAATCAGACTCTACGTAGACCGGGCCTACGCTCTGCTGCGGGAGGACTACCGGAGAGTCGGGGTTCTCGACGGACAGATCGCAGACGGCGACGAGGGCGCTCCAGGCGTAAGCTAATCCGGCTCGTCATCTCAGCGGATGGCCGCGAGCGACTCGGCGAGTTGCCGCATAGAGGCGTTGGCGCCGCTGGCGACCAGAACGACCTTCTTGCCTTTCAGGGTTTCTTTCATCTCCATCGCAGCTCCCAGCGAAGATGCCCCGGCATATTCAATCAGCGTGCGCGTCGCTTCGATGAAGCGGCCGGCAGCCTCTTTGATCCTCTGATCGCCCACAAGAATGAAATCGTGCAGGCTTTTGCGCAGTATCGACTGGGGCAATTCATAGGAACTCGAAGTTGCGAGTCCCTCAGCTTCCGTTTCCATTTGCGCATTCACCAGGGCGCCGCGCTGCCACGACAAATACGCTGATGGCGCCTGGGCCGACTGCGCTGCTATCACCCTGGTTGAAGGCGAAACGGCGTCCGACACGATGCATGCCCCTGAAGCGCCGCTGCCGGCGCCCATCGGGACGATCATGTAGTCGATCCCGCCAAGATCCTCGTGAACTTCCAGCGAGTACGTCGCGACTCCGGCGATAAGCAACGGCTCGTTTGCCGGATGGACGTAACGGAGATCATCCTCGTCCGCCATTTTTTCGGCGTGCTCCCGCGCGCTGTCAAATACAGGTCCGTGGTGCAGGACGCAGGCGCCGAGGCTCCGCATCGCAGACACCTTGAGCGGGTTCGCGCCCTCGGGAACGACGATCGTTGCCTTTGACCTGTTCACCCTTGCCGCAAATGCGACCGATTGCCCATGATTCCCTGTGGAGGCGGTGACGAACCCCCTGGCCCGCTCGGCCTCAGTGGTTCTGGCAATCAGGTTTAGTCCACCTCGAATCTTGAATGAACCGACAACCTGGAAATTCTCGTGTTTGACCCAAACTTCGGCCCCGATCAGATCGGAAAGGGCAGGGTAATGCCTGAGGGGCGTCCGGTGGATGTACGGCTGAATTACCCGTCGGGCATCCAGTACGTCCTGAAACACAGGTTCTTTCATTATCAAGCGGCGTATCCTTCGTTGTCTGTCTGGTTGAATTTTACGCCCGGCGTGGACGATGCGGGCCCACGTTTCGCCCAAGCCCGCGGAAACCCTATGCCTCGGGGCGTGTCCCAGGTACCTGCCATGAAAGAAGCGGCAAATAATCACGCGAACCCCTCGCCGGGCGTTGGCGGCCCCGACATCGCCGCGAGAACACCGGTCAGTGGGACTTCCCGGTTCGCCAGAACGTTCTACGCCCTCGGGAACCGGAATTTCCGCATGCTGTGGATCGGGCTTGTACTCGCCATGGGCGGCGTGCAGATGCAGATGGCAGCGCGCGGGATATTGGTCTACGACCTGACCGGAGAGGCTGTCTTGACCGGGCTGGTAACCCTTGGATTCGCCCCGTCCATGCTCATCCTGTCCCTGTTTGGCGGTGTGGTGGGAGACAGGTTCGAGCGGCGAATCATTGTCCAAAGTACGCAGGCGGCGGGCGCAATTTTGGCCACGGTAATCGCGGTACTGATCACGACCGGAATGATCAATTGGGTCCACCTGCTGATCGCATCTGTGATCCAGGGGGCCATGTTCGCCTTTCAAATGCCTGCGAGACAGGCCATGATCCCGCGCATGGTGGGGAATGCCACGACTACCAATGCCATATCGCTCAACGCTGTCGGCATGAGCCTGATGACGATGGGCGCGCCAGCGGTTGGGGGCCTCCTATACGCCTTCGTAGGTCCAGACGGGGTTTACTACGCAATTGCCGGCCTGTACGCCTCTGCGGTGGTCGCAACCAGCATGATTCCCCAATACCATCCCGACCCCCGAGCCGTGAAAAAATCAGTTTTCGCCGACATCAAGAGCGGGGTAACTTACGTGAACCAGCGGCCCGTGGTAAAAACCCTCCTGCTTTACGCCGTGGCCGTTGTTCTGCTTACCATGCCGTTTCGAATGTTGACTCCGGTGTTTGCCAAAGACGTCTACGGCGCAGGGCCGGAACAGGTGGGGATCCTGATTGCCGTGACCGGCGCCGGAGGGCTGGTCGGCGCGCTAGGAGTGGCGGGGTTGCGGCGCGGACAAAAAAGAGGCCTCGTGTTGTTGGGTTCTGCCGTCGTGTCCGGGCTAGTCATGGCGATAATAGCGACAGTGCCGGTGTATATGGTCGGCCTCGTGGCCATGCTCGGAATCGGATTTGGCGAGTCCATTCGATGGGCGCTGTCCCAGGCTCTGGCAGTCGAAGAGACGTCGGACGAATTCAGGGCCAGGGTGATGAGCCTACTGATGATGACCTACGGCCTGATGCCTTTGGGCGTACTGCCGGTGAGTTACTCGTTCGACCGTTTCGGGGCTGAACGCACCATCGCCGGGTTGGCGGTAATTTTACTTGCCGTCACCGCCTTCTATATGGTTGTGAGGCCGACGCTCAGAAGAATTCCTTGATTTCGGCTCGGATTCGCCGTTCCCTATTCCAGGTCTCTGTCGCCCGCCGCACAATCACCATTCCCCAAAGTCATTGAAGAATCCTGCATCCGGTCGAAGCGGGGCAATTAACCCGCCGTCGGCGCGCGGATACTTCAGCAACACCTTCATTTCCCTGCGGGACAAGAACTACCGGCACTTCTGGTTCGGGCTGATCGCGCTCATGGCCGCGGTCAACATGCAGATGGTGGCGCGCGCCCAACTGGCGTGGGATCTGACCGATTCGATCAGGATGGTTGGCCTCGTAGGCGCGGCATTCGCTCCTCCAATCCTGATCTTTTCTCTCTTTGGCGGCGTGATCGCAGATCGGGTTGAACGCAAACGCGTCATTCAGTTCGGCCAGCTGGGGATCGCCATCATGTCGCTGTTCATCGGGGTCTCGATCCTGACCGAGGCAGTGACAATCTGGCATCTGATCGGCTCGGCGGCCCTCCAGGGGTGTATTTGGGCTTTCCTGATGCCAGCCAGGCAGGCCGTCATTCCCCAACTCGTCGGTCGCGAGAATATGACGAACGCCATCGCTCTGAACGCCAGCGGCATGTCTCTCATGACCCTCGCCGCGCCCGGAATCGGGGGAGTGCTGTATGCGACAGCCGGACCGGACATCGCGTACTTCACGATTGCGGGCCTGGCGCTACTGGCTTCTGTCCTGACCAGCCGGATGCCGCGTCTGCCCGCCGGCGCTTCGTCGGCGCGTCATCGCATGGCTTCCGAAATAGCCGATGGACTTCGCTACGTGGCTAACAACCGAACGGTGCTGTTCCTGTTGCTGCTGGCCCTTTCGAGTACTGTATTCGCGATGCCGTTCCGCAGCCTTCTGCCTGCGTTCGTTGAGGAGGCGTTTAAGCGGGATGCCGCGTCGGTCGGCCTGCTGTTGAGCATGATCGGGCTCGGATCGTTGGCCGGCTCGCTGTTTATCGCCGGCCTTCGACGCGGCAGCAAGAGAGGACCGGTCCTTATCGCCACGACGGCGATGTCGGGCGGCGCAATAGTGCTCGCTGCGTTCGCTCCTTCTTACGCGCAGGTTGTGGCGATAATGGTTCTTCTGGGCATTGGGGACTCGGGGCGGCGTTCCCTTAACGCCTCCCTCATCATGGAAAACACCGACGAAGATCATCGAGGCAGGGTGATGGGAATCTACATGATGAATTTCGGCCTCATTCCGCTGGGTGTTATCCCACTTGCAGAAGTGGCGGAAACTTCGGGAATATTATTCGCCTTTGCGGCTGCTGGAGCGCTGCTGATTTCAGCCGCCGTACTTGCCGCCGTTCTTACCCGCCGCATATGGCGCCTGTAGCCGTGCCGCGATGGATGTGCGGATAGCCGTCAGCCGGACGTTTTGCAGGGATGGTTCGAACAGAGAATCTGGTCCGGTGGACCAATACCCGTAGGTGAATCGGCGCCCCGGTACAACGTCGAAGATTCCACCGCCGCAAGACTCTCTGAGCCGATATCAGTGAAGATCAGGCTATACTCGCTGGCATCGTGAAAACCCGTTGGACCAGTCCCAAATCATGGCCATAGGTGTCCTGAGCCCGAAACTTGCGTCGCGTATTGCGGCCGGTGAAGTGATAGAGCGGCCAGCCTCCGTCGTGAAAGAGTTGGTCGAAAATTCCCTCGACGCCGGCGCAACCAGAATCAGGCTCGAGGTCGCCGACGGCGGCGCCAAATCAGTCTCCATCACCGATAACGGTCAAGGAATACCGGCATACGAAATCGCACTCGCATTCGAGCGTTTCGCCACCAGCAAGATTGACGAATCCTCCGATCTTTCCGGCATAGCGACGCTTGGATTCAGGGGAGAGGCGCTGCCGTCTATCGCCTCCGTAGCGCGCGTCGAGGCAGTAAGCAAGGTCAAAGGATCCGACTCCGGCGCGCGGCTTGTAATCGACAACGGCGAACGGATAGCGCAGGAACCCGCCCCCGGCGCTACAGGTACGCGGATCGAGGTCAAGGGCCTATTCGCGAAGGTGCCCGCCCGCCGCAAGTTCATGGGGTCTGCCGGACGGGAGCTTACCCGCATCCGGCAACTTGTGAGCACATACGCGGTCGTCTATCCGAAAGTGGCCTTCACTTTCGTCGCGGACGGCAACACCCGCTTCGCGACTCCCGGCTCCGGCGACCGTAAGGCGGCGATCGCCGCCGCATACGGCGCCCGACTGGCCGGCTCGATGCTGACGATCGATGACGACGACTCCGCTGCGTTCAGCGTGAGCGGACTGATTAGCGACCCCGGCGCCTCGCGGGGGACGCGGCGCTACGTGACTCTGGCGGTCAACGCCCGATGGATTGAAAACCGCAGGTTGGCATTTGCGGTTGAACAGGGCTACCACGGGTTCTTGCCGGAACGCCGCTTCCCCGTCGCCGTCTTGTCGATTAGGACCCCGCTGGATGACGTGGACGTGAACGTGCACCCGGCGAAACTCGAAGTCCGCCTTCTCCGTGAAGACCTGGTGTTCAGAGAAATACAGCGCGCCATTCGCCTGGCCCTGAGCGATTTCGCGCCGGTGCGAACTATGAGCATTGCGACAAGGTCAAACCCGGCAGGCCGGGCGTTGTCGATCCCCAATGCCAACAATCCGTTCGGCGCGGTCGCTATGTGGCCGAGCAGGTCGATCTCGCCCTCGCAAGAGGCGGAACCGAGCCCGTCGTACGTTCCGGAAGATCAGCAGGCGCCAATGGAAACTGTTCCCGAACCGGCGAAGACTCCAGGTTCGCAACGGTCCGTGCTGCCCATTCTCCGGGTTATCGGCCAGGCACGGGAAACCTACATCCTTGCGGAAGGGCCCGATGGCCTCTACCTCGTGGACCAGCACGCCGCCCACGAACGCGTCCTATACGAAGAGATCAGGCAGAGGACCGGATCGCAGGTCGCCGAGGCCCAACCGCTTCTCATGCCCGAAACGATCGACCTCGATCCGAGTCAGATGGAGGCGATTGAGCTGCACGGGCAGGAGTTGAAGCAAGCCGGATTTCGAGCTGAGCCCTTCGGAGGAACGTCCATAATCCTGAGAGCGGTTCCCGCCATGATGGCAAACAGTAGTCACAGCCATACACCGGGGACAGTTTTCGGCAATATTCTGGATGAAATCACCGAGGGGCGGGGGAGTGAATCGTGGCAGGACAGGCTGCTTTACACGTTGGCGTGCCACGCCGCCGTCAAAGCCGGCATGTCGCTGACGACCGACGAAAGTCGCGAGTTGATCCGCCGGCTCGAACAGACTGAACAGCCGCACACCTGTCCACATGGCCGGCCAACAATGATTCACCTCGACGCCGGGGCGTTGGAGTACCAGTTCGGCCGACGCTAACGACCGGGCGGCGCTGCGACTACAAAAACCGGCATTACCCGGCTACGCGCGATTGTGCGGCGATATCAGAATAGGTTGGCGCCTGGCACATCGTGATCGAAAGCGCCAATAGTGCCGGTCGCTTCGTCGGTCACGTAAACGGTCTGCCCGTCAGCGCCGCCAAAGGCCAGGTTCGACGGTCGCCAGCCCTCGATGTGGTACAGCTCCTCCAGCTTCCCGGCAGCCGAGACAATCGACAGGGCGCCGATGCCAGGGAGAGCTCCCAATATTCGGCCGGTCGAGTCTGTAGCCAAGCCGTCCGGAAGCGACGGATCACGGAAACGCCGGACCATCCTGTACTGCGCCAACTGTTCGAGTTTCGTTATCTCGAACGCCAGCAGGCGATTGGCGCGCATCTCCGACACGTATAGCTCTTTCCCGTCCGGAGAGAAGGCCACGCCGTTCGGATATGCGAGATCCGCGGCGAAGGGAAACACCACGCCGTCCGGGGTCGCCCTGTAGACGGGGCTGATGGATGGATCAGGGAGCGGCTTGCGTGCGGGATCGGTGAAAAAAAGGTTGCCGGAAGGGCCAAAAGCCAAATCGTTCGGTCCGTCAAATGCCTGCCCGTCGAAATTAGATACAAACACGGTGACTTCGCCCGACGGGGTGACTCTCAGAATCTCCCTCCGCCCAGCGTCGGCGACAAACAGATCACCTCCCGGACCAAAAGCCAGTCCGTTCGGCCGGCCTCCTGTCGAAACGAATTCAGATACATCACCCGATTCGCTTATGCGGCAGATCGAGCCGGTTCCGGCGTCGACGACGTACAGTTGGCCGCCAGGGCCGACACACGGACCTTCAGGCAGTACAAAGCCAGTGGCCAACACTCTGAATGACGGCGGTGTATGAACGAGCGTATTCAATGTCTGTATCCAATGTGTGAGACCGGTGCGGAGGCTGAGTCTAGCACGGCGCATACCCCCGTCGAATTGACGAAATTACGAACGGTCATATAGCCTCGAACAAACCGACCGGTCGGTCGGTTACTGACACCGTCACTCATGCCTCCTGCCGTCAATACCACCTCCGACAAGACCCGGCATCGGATACTCGACGCCGCCGAAGACGTGTTCGCCCGAAAGGGTTACCATGAAGCTCCGGTCGAGGAGATCGGCCGGGTGACGTCCCTGTCAAAAGGCGGCATCTACTTCCACTTTCCCAGCAAGGAAGACCTGTTCTTCGCCGTGTTGGACCGACTGGCCAGGCGGTTGGAATCGCGGGTCAATCGGGCGACAGCGACGGCGCCAACTCACCTGGCCGGCGCCGAAGCCGCCATCGAAGCGGTGATCCAGGCGCTTGCCGGAAAAAGAAAACTTGCCCGCCTGCTGTTACTTCAGGGGTACAGCATGGGCAATTCATTTCAACGAACACGAGCCAGGATTTTCAACCGATTCGCAGGAATGATCGAACGGCAGCTCGATCTTGCGGTCGACAGTGGCGAACTGCCTCCAGTCGACTGCAAAGTCGCAGCCCGCATCTGGCTCGGCGCCATCAGCGAGATACTGATTCACTGGCTCTATTCCCAGGGACCGCGGCCGGAAGACACGTTGCCAACGTTGCGAAAAATGTTCGTAAACAGCCTGACCCCGGTACAGGCCCGACAGGCAGGCGACGAATGAGCGGCGGCGGAACGACCGCGGGCACGGACCGCGTAGTCCTTCGGCCGTGGCGACGATTCATGGTCTTCTCCGAGGCCATCAAGTTCGAGCACAGCGTATTCGCTTTGCCTTTCGCCGTCGTATCGGCCCTCATGGCAATGGAGATGCGCCAGGATTGGCCGAGCCTGGGTTGGGTCGTGCTGGCGATGGTCGCCATGCGGACATTCGGAATGGGCTCGAATCGCGTTATCGATGCCAAAATCGACGCTCGAAATCCACGTACGTCGGGCAGGGCGTTGCCGGTCGGCCTGCTTTCTCATCGGGAAATGTGGGTCTACATGGCGATCTCATTTGCCGTATACGGATTTGCCGTATCCCAACTCGAACCCCTTGCGTGGAGGCTCGCGGCGATTCCGGTATTGGTGATGCTTGCGTACCCATACCTGAAGCGATTCACGTGGCTAAGCCACTTCGGCCTGGGAATGGTGTACCTGATCGTTCCGCCCGCCGCCTGGATCGCCGTCACCGGCGAATTGCCTTCTGGGATCATCTGCCTGGGCGTGGCAGCCATGATGTGGGTCGCCGGATTCGACGTCCTGTACGCAACCGCCGATCTTGAAATCGACAGGGCACAGGGACTCAAATCCATTCCAGCCAGGTTCGGCATAAGGTCCGCGTTGGTGTGGGGCAGGGCGCTCCACGCGTCGGCCATCGCTGCGATCGTGGTTGCCGGTGTACTGCTCAATGCCGGACCTCTGTACTTCGCCGGAGCGGCGGCGGCGGCGATCTTGCTCGCATACGAAAACAGCCTGGTGTCGTCTACGGACCTGACACGGCTGAACGTGGCGTTCTTTACGATGAACGGGATAATTGCCGTGGCGTTCGGCGTATTTGCATCTCTTGACGTGTTGATTTGATGAAAATTAGTTGCATATCAGCGGCACGGCCGCGGGCGACCGTACCTGACCGGACATTTGAGAATGCCAATCGGGGCGACCGTTGCTTGGGTTGGCAGGAGCCGTAGTCGTGGGAACATTCGTTATCGGAATAACCGGCGCGAGTGGCGCCCCGTACGCGAGAACAGTCCTGTACGAACTGTTGCGGGGAGGGCACCAGGTCTTTGCCGTGGTTTCGGATTCCGGGCGCAAGGTACTCCATGTCGAATCCGGAATCTCACTCACGGGAAACACTCAAGCCGATCGTGATCCGATCCACCAGTGGATCGGACTGGCCGACTCCGAATCCGGACTCACGCTGCTGCATCATCAAGACGTGGCCGCGCCGATAGCCAGCGGCTCATTCCCGATCGACGGCATGGCGATAGTCCCATGTTCCGGCGGTGTGCTCGGTCGAATTGCAAATGGCATCTCTAGCGGCCTGATAGAACGGGCGGCGGACGTGTGTTTGAAGGAGCGGCGGCGGCTCATTCTCGTTCCAAGGGAAACCCCGATCAGTCTGGTTCACCTTCGGAACATGACCGCCGCAACCGAGGCCGGAGCGATAGTCCTGCCCGCGAGCCCGGGTTTCTACCACTTACCGAAAACCATCCAGGATCTCGTCGACGGGGTCGCCTGCAGAGTCATTCACCACCTCGGAGTTACTACGCCGCTCCTCAGGGAGTGGAGAGGTCCCCAGCCCAGCGCGTACGCGCCGTCCGATCGTTAGAAATGCCTTTTTCGGACCTCCAGTCATTTATCCGTGCCCTTGAAGCCGAGGGCGAGTTGAATCGCGTCACCGTACCGGTAAGCCCGGAACTGGAGATAACCGAGGTCGCCACCAGGATGGTCAAGTCCGGCGGCAGCGCAATGCTGTTCGAAAACGTGGATGGAGCGAAGTTTCCGCTTGCCATCAACCTCCTTGCCAGCGAACGGCGCATCGAGCTCGCTTTGGGAATGCACCCCGAACAGATAGGCGAGGAGTTGGCAACATTTGCCGAACGCGTCAATCCGCCGACGCTCGGCGCGCTCTGGGCAAACCGAGGCGCCGTATTCCGGCTGCTGCGGTCGCGCCCGAAGCGTGTCCGACGCGGCCCAGCCCGGGAAGTCGTGAACGATGAACCCGACCTGTCGACGTTACCCGTATTGAAGTGCTGGCCCGGCGACGGCGGCCGCTTCATCACGTTCCCGCTTGTCATTAGTCGCGACCCCGACACAGCCGCTCCGAACATGGGCATCTACCGAATGCACGTGTACGACCCGGTAACGACCGGCATGCACATGCAGATCCAGAAGGGGGGCGGCTTTCATCATCACAGGGCCGAGTCCCGAAACGAACCGCTTGAAATGGCCGTAGCCCTTGGCGGAGATCCGGCGCTGATGCTCGCAGCCGTGATGCCGTTGCCCGAAGGGATCGACGAGCTTGCGTTCTCAGGCATCATCCGCGGAGGGCGTACCCGCACGATGCGAGGCAGGACGGTCGGGCTCAACGTTCCCGCAAACGCCGAGTTCATACTCGAAGGACGAGTTGCGCCAGGCAGGCGAATGACTGAAGGTCCATTCGGCGACCACTTCGGTCACTACTCGGAGGCGGCTGAGTTTCCGGTATTTCAATTGACGACGATGACCCACCGGAAAGACGCCGTGTATCCAGCCACAGTCGTGGGCAAACCACCCCAGGAAGACAGATACCTCGGCGAAGCGGCGCAGGTGGCTCTCAAGCCGATCATCCGCCTGTTGCGGCGCGAGATCGTAGACCTGTGGGCCTACTACGAGGCTGGGTTTCACAACCTGCTCGTGGTATCCGTCCAGGAACGCTACACGCGAGAGCCATTGAAGACGGCGCTGGGCCTGCTCGGCGAGGGACAGTTGTCCCTGACCAAAGCGCTGGTGCTAGTCAGCGGCGATGTCAGTCCGCGTGACCCGAGCGCGGTGCTGCAGGCAATCAGGCGCAATTTCGATGCCGAAAGCGACTTTCATCTCATCGCCCGCACTGCCATCGACACGCTCGACTTCACCGGCGACGAGATGCACAAGGGCAGCAAGATGATCATCGACGCCACCGGACCACCCGCTTCGGCAGGGGGGGCAACGGCGGTGGCGGTACCGGCCAAACTGGAACAGCTGGCGCCCGGCATATCGAGCAGCCGTCTGGTGGGAAAGGCACTGTTGGTCATACAAACGTCCGGCAACGGGCGGCAAGTCCTGCAAAACCTGATTTCGAACCCTTTGATCGGTGCCGTCAAGATCGTTGCCGTCGTATCAAAAGACGTAAATATTGATGACGACGTCGAACTCCTTTGGGGTATCTTCACAAGATTCGACCCCGCAAGGGACGTTTTCTTTTCGAAGTCCGAATTGAGGGGAATCGAGCCGGTGCACAGCGGCGTCATGGGCATCGACGCAACATGGAAGGCCGGATATCCGAAGCCGCTTGTGATGGATCCGGAAATCATAGAAAGGGTGGATACTCGATGGGCCGATTACTGGAAGTAGACGGCGTGCAGTTTGCTGACGCGAACCTCTTACCGGTGTGGAAAAAAGTTCGTGCAGGTGAGCGCCTGACCCACGGCGATGGCGTGACGATTCTGGAAACAGATGACTTTGCCGCAGCGGGGAAGATGGCCGACTTCGCCAAGAAACGCCTCTCCGGCGACAAGGTCTACTTTGTTCTCAACCGCCACATAAACCCCACGAACATATGCGTCCTGAGCTGCAAATTCTGCGACTTCGCCAAAAAACCTGGCGACGAAGACGCCTACGAGATGTCGATCGACGAAATCCTCGACCACGTGGATGACCAGATCAGGGAAGTCCACATCGTCGGTGGACATCACCCGACATGGCCGTTCGAATACTACGTCGAGATGGTGCGGACCATCAAGGAGGCCTACCCGCAAGTTCAAATTAAGGCTTTCACTGCGTCTGAGATCGACTACTTCCAGCGCCGTTGGAAGCTGAGCCCTGAAGAGTCGCTGGCGCGATTCAAGGAGGCGGGCCTGTCCACCATGCCAGGCGGCGGCGCGGAGGTGTTCTCGAAGCGCGTCCACAGGCTCCTCTTGCCGGGCAAGGCCAACTCGGACCGCTGGCTCGACATTCACCGCACGGCGCACAGTATGGACATCAAGACAAACTGCACGCTCCTGTACGGACACGTAGAGACGTTCGAAGAACGCATCGACCACCTTATGCGCCTGAGGGAGTTGCAAGACGAAACCGGCGGATTCCTGGCGTTCATACCGCTTGAGTATCAAATCGGCATGACCATGCTTCGGCCCCGTCACACGCCGCCGATGGACGATCTGCGAATGATCGCCGCGGCAAGGCTGATGCTGGACAACATCCCCTACATAAAGAGCTACTGGGTCATGCTCGGCGAAGCGACGGCCTCGGTCGGACTGAACTTCGGCGCAAATGACCTGGACGGCACCATTGGCAAAGAGAGGATCGCCCATGCCGCGCTGGCTCAATCACCCGCCGGAATAGCCAGAGACAAGATGGTTCGGCTCATCAACGACGCGGGAAGAACGCCGGTCGAGCGGGACGCCGTCTACAACGAAATCAGGGTCTATGAAAACTGACCCGTTGCGGGTAGGGCGCATGCCATACCTGAATTCCGCAGTGTTTTACCGGTACCTGCCCGCCGGACCGTGGGAATTGACCGATATGCCGCCCCGGGCGATGGCCTCTGCCGTTGAGCGCGGCGAGCTACAGGCAGGACCCCTGCCGGTCGTCGAGGTATTCCGCCTCGGCGACACGCTTCGCCCACTTGGCGACATGGGCGTTGCCGCCACTGGACCGGCCACAAGCGTCCTGCTGTTCTCGCGCCGTCCGGTAGAGCGCCTCGCGGGCGGCAGGGTGGGACTCACGTCCGAATCTGCAACGTCGGTACAACTGATTCGCGTCCTGTTCAGAGACTGGTGGCGGATAGACCCGGCCGAGTACGTGGAGACAGACGAACCAAACGACGCGCTGCTGCTGATTGGGGACAAAGCCATCAGAGCCCGACAACAACTTGCAGGGTACCCGTACGTTCGTGACCTCGGCGAGGAGTGGTTCAGACTCACCGGCCTGCCATTCGTATTCGCAACGTGGGTGGTACGCGCCGACTCACCCCGTGACGTGACCGGCGAGTTTCGGGCCTCCCTTGAGGCGGCGTTGGACAAAGGCCTGTCGAAGGTTGACGAAATAGCGGCTGAAACAGCCCTGTTCGGCCGCAGCGCGCGCGATGCGGCGTCTTACATACAGCGCTTCACGTACCGGCTTGGCGACGAAGAGGTCCGCGGACTGGGCGAATTTCGGGACAGGTTAAAATCCCTCCGCCCCGGAGTAGCGCCGGAAAAACTGACGAGCAGGCTGTAAGTTGAACGGTCTGCGCAACAACACTCGGGTGTACGCGATTGGCAGGTTCCCTGGTCCAATAGCCGGGGGATAACAGGAATTACGATAATGATCAGCCAGATCAGACGAAAGGTCGAAAACGGGGACCGCATCACCGCGGAAGAGGGAATGTACCTACTCCAAAATGCCGATCTGCTCGACCTGGCCCCTCTTGCCCGCACCTGGCGGTACAGGCACAACCCCGAGGAACAGGTCACCTTCGTAATCGACACGAACCTCAACTACACGAACCTGTGCGATGCCTACTGCTCGTTCTGCGCCTTCTACCGCACAGACCCGAAGGATCCGTCCGCGTACACCTATACGGTCGACCAGATCATGGAAAAGATCGGACGGGCGGCCGACAAAGGAGTCACGACGGTGCTCATGCAGGGCGGTCTGAACAGCGACCTGCCCCTCGACTACTACACAGAGATGGTTAGCGAAACTGTTCTGCGATTCCCCGTCGTCACCCCCCACTATTGGTCGGCGCCCGAAATCATGAAAATGTGCGAGGTTTCGGGCAAGTCGACGCGGGGCGTCATGCAGGCGTTGTGGGACGCAGGGCAGCGAACCATGCCCGGCGGAGGTTCGGAAATACTCTCGAACAGGGTCAAGGCCGAGATCAGCCGGTTCAAACCCAAGGACACCGTCGATCAATGGACGACGGTCCACGAAGAGGCGCACCGGGTCGGGTTTATGACAACGGCCACGATGATGTACGGCCATGTGGAGAACGACGAAGACATAGTCGAAAGCCTCGAGCACATTCGCAATGTTCAGGACCGGTCTGCAGGTGAACCAGGCGGGTTCACCGCGTTCATTCCGTGGTCCTACAAGCGCGACAACACCGCTCTTTCCAAAAAGGTGGACACGGAAGCCGGCGCCAACCGCTACATCCGCCTCATCGCCCTCTCCCGAATCTACCTCGATAACGTGCAGCACATCCAGGCGTCGTGGTTCTCAGAAGGCCGAAAGACGGGCCAAATCGCCCTGCAGTTCGGCGCGGACGATTTTGGCGGCACGCTGTTCGACGAAAACGTCATGCTCGCCGCCGGTTTCTACAACCGAACGAACCTCGACGAAATACGGGAGTTAATCACGGAAGCCGGATTCAACCCCGCACAGCGCACGACAAAGTACGAAAACATCGATCCTCACGTCAGGCGCCGCGCCGCATCGCAATCTGCGACCGCCGCCGCCAATTAATGGACTAATGATCTGGGCCGAATTTCCGCTAGTCAATGCCGAGGGCTTTACGAATACCAGAACATTCGCAGCGTTAACCTGGCTGAATGTGTTCAGACCTCTACAAACCGGGGTTGAGGACGACAAATGACCAAAGACAGAAAAATCGTATTCGGGCATAGCCCGGACGCAGACGATGCCTTCATGTTCTACGCGTTGGCGAAAGGACACGTCACAATCGCCGACTATGGAATCGGCCACCACATGGAGGACATAGAGTCCCTCAATCTCAGGGCCAATTCAGGCGAACTCGACGTGACGGCAATATCGGCTGCACATTATCCAATGGTGGCAAAGCGCTACCGCATCATGTCTTGCGGCGCCTCGGTCGGTCGCAGCTACGGCCCGGTCGTGGTGGCCAATCAGGCCATGCGGGAGGAGGACCTTGCCGGCAAGTCAATTGCCGTGCCGGGGAAGTTCACGACCTCATATCTGCTGTGGCGGACGTTCGGACCGGATGAGTTCGAGCCTATGTTCATGGACTTCGACGATGTCGAGGGCGCCGTCGAGCAGGGCAGGGCGGATGCGGGGATACTGCTTCACGAGGGGCAGATCCTGTACGAACAGCGCGGATTTACGTCCATTGTCGATCTCGGCAAGCGGTGGTTCGAAGAAACCGGCCTGCCCATTCCCCTGGGCCTCGACTGTGTCAATCGCCAACTAGGCGACGAATTGTCACAGACGATCGCCAAGGCCCTCAGGCAGAGCGTGGCGTACGCACGGGCACACGAGGACGACGCCCTCGACTACGCGCTCGCGTTCGGCCGCGGAATCGACAAAGAAGACGCTCGACGGTTCGTGCGCATGTACGTAAATGACGACACCGAAGACATGGGAGACGAAGGGCGCGAAGCCCTCGAAACCCTGTTCAATCTGGCAGCCGAGCGGGGCATTATCGATACGGTTCCCGAACTCGACATCGTTTCAGGCCAGTAGTTCAGCCCGACCTGTCAATCCCGCCGCGCTCCCCGACCTATGCCGGGTTTGATTGAACGGCTGTCGGCGCCCGTGGCGGCAAAGCGCCAATGCCGACCCCACGGGAAAGCCTTGGCGCAAATGTTAGTGTGCAGCTGTAGAGAGGACCGCAGAGTTTGCCTAACGGCTGGGTGAACTAGCCCTTGCCTTTGAATCGGAACAGGTTCTTGTCAACCCGCATAAATTCGGGCATCGACCGCAGGACCGCCCCTACCACCGTCGCCGGCCTGGCCATTTGAAACACCTGGTCGCCTTCCGGCAAGACCTCGAGAACATCCTCCGCCCTTATCTCTACCTTCCCCGCCTCGGCAAGTTGCATGGCGTTCGACCGCACCAGCTCCCGTCTTTCCTCGGCGCCTTCCCGATTTTGAACAGGCGCAACGCCTTTCTTCTGGAGGGCAAAAATGAGTTGGCTTCCGTCGCTGGCGGTTCGAAGCTTTACGCCTGCGGCGCGGGCGGCATATCCCAGCTTTGACCTAAGTCCTGGGATAGTATCGCCAGCCTCAAGCACAAGGGCCATGGCCTTATCAGGTTTCAGTGACTGTATTGCGCTTATCAGTTCAAGTGTCTCTTCTGACCTGGCTCGCCCGGGACGAGTCAACTTGCGTAATGCGTTGATGTCTGCATTGACTATATTTAGCGCCAATTCCGATCTCCCTGCTTTCTGCTTTGCTGGCGTCTGCCGCGCCAATTAATGGACTTCGCACTATACAAAACATAGCGTGATACGGTGCAAAAATGCAAGTCGCACGCTATAAAGCCGTATGAGACTTGATATCAGAATTACCTGAAACCGGCGCGGCGCGCGGCGTTCTTCATGTCATTATTAATTGTCCTATCATTCAATCCGAACTCGTGACCCCAAAGCTATTCAGTTAACTTTTTGCCTGAACGGGATTACCGCCATGCCGTTCGCGGATCAGCGCCGGCGACTCCCTGAATCCCGGCGCAAGCGGCTATGATTCATTTCCGGATCGTCTTCAATACGCTGCAATTGTCAGGAATCACGTGGATCGGATGAACGTTACGGGCAGGTTTGGGAGCGCAGTTTCCCTACAGGCAACTCCGATTACGGTCGTGCTACTCGCCGTCAACGTGTTGATGTGGATTGGGCTGGAGGCCACCGGGGGGTCGCAGAACACTCCAAACTTGATCCGCTTCGGCGCCAAATTCGGGCCGGCGATCGCCCACGGCGAGTGGTGGCGGCTCGTCGTGCCGATGTTTCTTCACATCGGATTCTTTCACCTCTTGGCCAATTCCTTTGGCCTGTTCATCTTCGGAGGCATGGTCGAACGAATTTTCGGCAGCGTCGCTTTTGCGGCGATCTACCTGGTCGCGGGCGTGTTGGGAAACCTGTTCAGCTACTGGGCTGACATTGGCATCTACAACAGCA
Source organism: Dehalococcoidia bacterium (assembly GCA_965224235.1). Classification (GTDB taxonomy): domain Bacteria; phylum Chloroflexota; class Dehalococcoidia; order Lucifugimonadales; family Lucifugimonadaceae. The sequence continues at coordinate 286,071 of CBDCYP010000001.1, forward strand.
CACCTATAGGGGCGGGCGCAAGTGGCGCTGTATTCGGCATCGTCGGCGCATTCAGCGCCTACTTGTTGCTGAACCGCCATGTCCTGGGACAGATGGGACGACAGGCCATGATGTCCGTTCTGTTTATCGTTGGCATCAACTTCGTGTTGGGCATCACGCTATCCGGCGTCGACAACATGGCCCACCTCGGCGGCCTCTTCGGCGGCGCATTGCTCGCGTTGGCCATAGCGCCTACGCAAAACGCCGTCATAGCCGACTTTTCGCCAGGAAGACCCATGGGATACGTACAGATCGAAACACGCCGCCCCGGTTTGCCTCGATTGGTCGCTACGATCGCTGTCTCGGCAATCATATTGACGGTGGCCGCGATGTTAGTCAGCAACGCCTACCGCGATAGACTCGGACCGCGAAGTCGATTCGAGCGGCTCTGGCATATCGAAGCGGTCGGCCAGACATACGTCCATCACGATTCGGCGGTCAGGCTCACCCGACTACCCCGCGCTTGAGCGGCATGGCGGCCGCTCTCGTCCGGCCTTGCGGCTGGCAAAAGCCGCCCGCCGCGCCGCCGCAAAACTGACCATCCATGTTTTCGTATCGGAAGGCGGACGGACGCCGCGGAAGATGGCGATGGGCAGTTTCGGTAGGGGATCAGCGACGCTGAACAACCTTGCCGGGCCGGCCTTGCGAGCGCATCTCTTTTCGCCACACGAAACGCTGTCCGGACCACACGTCGTCAACGGCGCACACTTTGTTGTCGACCATGCCGGTTGGCAATATAACCTGGCGCAGCACATCCTCCGTAAGGTCGGTTGCCACTCCGGAAGACCGCTTGGGCCACGCTATCCACAAGCCGCCGGAAGGGAAGACGCTGTCACCCAGGTCCGGCACACGATGTTCAAGTTCCGACCGTGACTTTGTAAACAGTACGATCACGTCTGCCTGACCGGCTGTCGTCGCATCCCGGGATAACGAGACGCCATCCGGAAGGCCCTCGAGATCGTTTTCGAATCCGTCGGGAGCCTCTACCAGAACGACTCGACCGCCTGATTTGATGCCCAGCTTCTTCGCCAGGGGCGTGCCCGAATATCCCGGCAAGTCTCTATACCAAACACACACAGGCGTAGGCGGCGGCCTACCCTTACTTGACCCGCCCGGTGATCTCAACTATCGACGGGTCTCCCGAACTGATCAGCAGATTCTTCGCCCGATCGTTCGCCCCGACGCACACGATGTGATAAGCCCCTGCGTGGAGATGTCCCGGCAGCATCACTTTTTCGCGTTCCGACTCCGGCAATTCGTACAGCCAGCGGTATTGAAACCGCACCTTGTCCGGCACGTTGAAATTACTTATCGGCTTGCTGGCCGGCACGGTCACGTGGTGGTGAAGGAACTCCTTGGCCGCCGCTTTACTGAACCCGCCGTTGGCGATTGGCTGCGCATGAGCAGGGGCCAGAAGAATGAGCGTGCCGCCGCCGCTGCGAATCTGGCCGGCCGAAGTGCGGTCGTGCTCACCCTGCAAGTCAGCGATGTAACCGCCGCGGCCTTCAATCGAGTTGGCGATCGACCTCAATAGTCCGTCAGCGGTATCGACTCCCTGGTTACCGTGGTCTCGCTCGCCGCCGGTCGGGAATATGGTGACGGTGCTTTGCTCCGGAGCAAAGCCCTGCTCAACGTGCCACGGTTCCCACGGAGTGTCGTCTTCGTTCTCGCTTACGCACAAGCTGAACTTCCGGGGCGTGCCGATGGTGTCCATATCCAGCACGCCGGGGTACCAGTGTCCACCGTTTTTCAACGTAAGCGTGAACGCCCTGCCTATGACCACGTTGACCTTCGATATTTTGCCCGGGCCAAGCGCGGCGCGCTTTGAATTAAGTCCGATCTCGTGCGCAACAGGCCCGTTCACGAGGATCAGAGGGGCGCCCGCGCTCGTCGACATGAGCAGGCCCCGGGCGGCGAACGGGTCCATCTGAGATATGGCCCGGCATGCTGCGATGACCACCGGCAAGTGCTCCGGCTTGCATCCGGCCATGACGCAGTTGGCGGCCACCTTTTGGACCGTCACCATGCCGTTGCCCGGCGGGAGCTTGCACACTATCTCGTCCGGATCCAGTGTGGTTCCCGTAAGCATGTGCTCCACGCGTGCCGGAGTGGGGGGAATCAGCGGAAAACCGTCACCCCAGTCACGATCCAGGAACTCTTCGTTGAAACGCTCAAGCGCGTCAAACTGGTCCTCGCCGGTGAACACCTCGCGCCTCGATTGAGCAGCCTGTACCGCCGCCTCTTCGATCACTTCGCCCGTCACCTGTTTCGTCAGCAGTTCGATCAACTCCGGCGCCACAGGATCGGTCTGACTACGAGCTTCGGCGGTCGTGATGTTGTTGTAGACCTTGGGCACCTCCACCCGCGGGATGGGCCCCATTCCAAAGGCGAGTGCGCTCGCATCAGCGTCGTGCTGGAAACCGTCCGAAAGAATGACGGCGGTCGGAACGCCTGCCTTCTCCAGTTCAACCATGTCGTAGACAAGCCACGACGTGCAGGACCCTCAGTCCGCTGTACAGCCTATCGCTACGTCTATCTCCGATATCGCCTTGTTGCGGATGTGGTCAGGGAAGGGTAGGGCGCCGGAGTAGAATCTGACGTCCACACTCGGCACGCATTGCTTTATGAGCTCGCCGGCCCGCTTGAGCGCGTCGTCGCCGTGCGCTTTGCCGTTCCACATGAGGCCAATGACCTTGCCCTCAAGGTTTGACGGGCGCAGCGCGTAAGCAAACGCGCTGACCTCGCCTTGCTGCGGTGACACGGGATTGACTATTTCCAGTTCGTACATGCTCCACTCTCTCCGGACGCTTGATCATGTTCTGTAAATTTACACCAATGACCCGCCCACTAACGGTCGAGTAGTCGAAGCCCGGGATGGATAAGGAAGGAAGGGGCCGTCGCCCCCCCTCATCCGGCCCATGCGCCGCCATGCGGCAGCCCGTCATCCCGACAAGGGACGCGTCCCAGTCCACACGTACGGAAACGGACCGCTTGGCAAAGTCTGACAAACAGACTTGACTTGTAGAACACCTGTTCTATCATTAGGGCCCGCAGCGGGAACCTGATTCCCGGTATGCGGTCAACCGGCCACCGTTTCGATGGCTGGGAGGTCTGAAAAGACCTCTTCGAAACGGTCGGCCCCTTGTCAGCGGGGATCGCTGTCCGAATCTTCCCTGGCGGGAAAAGGCGTCACGCGCCCACAGAAGGCGTATGGACGAGGCTATGTTCGACTCATATGGCCCTGGCAGATCGATCGCCTGTATACGTATACCCAGTTTCTGCTGGCAGGTAGAAGCAGCAAGACGGCCATCCCTTCGCGGTTCCAGGCCCGCGCTGATCACCGGCGCTGCCATCGATCTGCCGGAGAGCGCTTCAGCGCTACCGCGGCAGCGCCGCACCCCCGGCAACCCCGCAGAACGGATCGTCCTCGACCATTCGCCCAACCTGCCCGACGTAGTACGCGGAATGCCGCTGAGCGAGGCCGTATCCCGTCACAAGAACGCCATCCTGGTAGAGGCCGATCTGCCGAACTACGTCTCCGTATTCGAGGATCTACTCGAACGACTCGAAGCGTTGGCCCCGGACGTGGAAGACGCCGGACCAGGCGCCGCATATGTCGGCATCGGAGGGCTGGAAGCTCTCTACGGGAATGACGCACAAATTGTGCGCATCCTCGCATCGGCTTTCGACAACTTCGACGCGCGCATCGGCGTAGGCGAGAACAAGTGGCTCGCCTACGTGGCGGCGTCCATCAGCCGATCGGGCAGCGGCCGTAAAGTGACAGGCGATCCGGGGAGATTCCTCAGCCCCTTTCCGCTAGACCTGCTGCCCGTGCCGTATGCCGTGTTACAAAAACTGCGCTCGTTCGGCCTGAGGACGATGGGCGACGTGGCAGGTCTTTCGCAGGGACCGCTCGAAGCTCAGTTCGGGGCCGACGGCCGCACGATATGGCGGCTCGCAAATAGCCTCGATGACCGCCCACTGTTGACGCGCAAGCACGTCGTCACAGTGTCGGAGGGCCTGTCTTTCCCCGATGCCACGGTCAATATGTCCACCATCATCCCCGGCATCGAAAGTCTGCTCGCACGGGCATTCAGCAGACCGGTCATGGCCAACCACTACGCCCGACGGGCCGACCTACAGGCGCAGGTGTTTCGCCGCCCGCCATGGAGACTGCAAGTCGCCTTTCGGGAGCCGGTCGGCGCCAGGAACCCGGCGCTATTAGCCATAAAGGCAAAACTGGACAGCGTCGATATCCCGGGCCCGCTTGAGGACATGCGACTCACCCTGTTGGAACTGAGCGGAGAAGCCTGGCAACAGGAGTCCATGTGGAAAGAGGTCCAGCAGGCAGATCACCTCAGACAGGCGATGAGCCAGCTCAGGGCAAGACTCGGAGTTCCACCGCCCATCTATCAGGTAAGGGAGTTGGAGCCGTGGTCGCGTATACCGGAACGCAGACACGCCCTCGTAGAACTGACACCGTGAAAGGCACGCCGCGCCCCACCATCAAGCCGCTCAACGCGCCGCGCCCCGTACAGGTCAGGGTGACGGAGTACGGCTCACCGGCCGCCGTGTGCGTCACGGCAACGGTCAGGGACGTTAGACCCTCGAGGGCGAGACGTCAGACAAGGCACGTTGAGGAGACGTGGCTGGCCGTATCCCAGATAGACGACATCTGGAAAATCAATGACGAATGGTGGCGAGGACCCGATGAGGAGATCGAACGGCTCTACTTCTCGTTGACCCTGGAAAACGGCCAACACGTCACCATCTTCCATGATCTGACACGCCGGGTTTGGCGCCGCCAGACTGACTGATACGCCGGTTGAGATCATGCACGCGCCCACCTCTGTCAATCGAAAGCGCCCTGACAAATGAGAAGTGAAAACAGCACGCCCAAAATACCAGGGGAAGACCTTGGCAGCCTGTCCAAAGCAAAGGAGGTCTATAGCTCACCGCGGCTCGACAAAAGGCCCCAGTGGAAGCGGCGTATCGCCGAGCAAAGCGGACGCGACGGTCTGAACTCTCCGGCAGGCCAAAAACCCGGCGCCAACAGCGCATCTCTGGAAGACGGGCAAAAAGAAAGACCGCCCGGCTACACCCGGCCTAACTGGGAAAGCCGTGTATATGAAGGATGGATAAGCGGCGGCCGCAGTCTTGTCCGCCACGCCGACGCGGCCCAATTCGATGTTCAGGACCGCGAATGGCGAGAGACAGGCCCCGGCGAAACTGCCATCCCATACGCAGAGTTGCACTGCCACACCAACTACTCCTTCAAGGAAGGAGCGTCCGAGGGTTGGGACTTGCTCGTCCGCGCCCACAGCCTCGGCATCCACGCGCTCGCCATCACAGACCACGACAACCTGTGCGGGGCCATGGAGTTCGCCCAGTCGGCAAAAGCGGTCGGCATAAAAGCCATCATCGGCGCTGAAGCAACGCTGTCCACCCCGACCGCCGACGGCATGGGCCGCCACCACGTAACGCTGCTCGCCCGGAACGCAACCGGTTACAGCAACCTCTGCCAACTCCTGACGAAGGCGCACCTGGAGCCCGTGGAGCGCAACCAACCGGCGCTGGACCCTGCTCACTTCGCACAACACGCTGAGGGGCTCATCTGTCTGTCCGGCTGCCACCAGGGCCAACTCCCGGAGTTGCTGCTTGCAGGTGAGTACGAAACGGCAAGGTCACTCGCCCGGCAGTACGCAGAATGGTTCGGAGAAAACAACTATTTCCTCGAATTGCAGCAAAACCTGGTCAAGGGAGACACAGCCCGAAACCGGCTGCTCGCCAGGCTCGGCCGCGATCTCGGCATCGGCCTCGCGGCCACCAACAACGTCCACTACCACATTCGGGAGCGTCACCGCCTGAACGATGCGCTTATGGCTATACAGTACAACAAATCGCTCGAAGAAGCCCACAGCGAACGCCGCCCGAACGACCAGTTCTACATCAAGACGCCGGCCGAAATGACAACGCTATTCAGCGACTACCCTGCGGCCATTACCAACACGATAGCCATCGCAGAACGGTGCGAATTCGATCTGGCAACCGACATCAAGAAGGTCTACAGCTTCCCCGATTATGAGACGCCGGAGGGTCACACCGCGGCATCCTGGTTGCGTCGCATATGCCAGCAGACAGCCCGCCACAAGTACGATCCGGCCGATAAGGAGGTCTGGAACAGCCTGCAGGACCGGCTCGAAAAGGAACTCTCCCTGATAGAGAGGTACAAGCTCTCAGGGTTTCTTCTGCAATACCGCGACATCGTCGAGATAGCACACGAGATCCAGATCGAGTTGGGCATCGTCGACCCGCACACCCGCCTCGACGACCAGCCCCCGGGGCGCGGGCGCGGCTCGTCCGTGGCGCTCGTTGTCGGCTACCTGATAGGCCTGTCGCACATCGACCCGCTCAAGTTCGGACTCGGCCTCGAGCGGTTCATGCCGGACGCCCGCGATGGTGAAGAGATACCCCTTCCGGATATCGACCTCGACTTCCCCCGAGAGATTCGTGAGGAGCTGATCCTCCGCGTGCACAACCGCAAAGGGCCGGAGTTTGCCGTGCTCACGGGCATGATCTCCACCTATCGCGTGCGCGGCGCTATACGGGACCTGGGGAAAGCCCTGGGGCTGCCCCGGGAGGACCTGGCAAAGTTGATCAAGAAGATGGACGGCCACGCCGGCATCCAAAACCTGGCCAACGAAATGGCGGAACTGCCAGAGTATCGGGACAGGATCGACGCGCCGCTCTGGAAGGACCTGATAAGCCTCGCCAGCCAGTTGAACCACTTCCCAAAGTACCTCGCACAACACCCCGGCGGCATGATCCTCAGTGCGCGGCCGCTCTCGCACTCAGTGCCCCTCCAGCGCAGCGCCATAGACGGACGGTTCATATGCCAGTGGGAAAAGAACAGCGCCGAAGACGCAGGTTTCGTCAAGATCGATTTCCTGGCCCTCGGCGCGCTCTCGCAAATGACCGAGGCGCTCCAGTTGATACGCCTGCACAAGGAAGAGGTGATCGACCTATCGCGTATCGACTTCACCGACGTGAACGTTTACGCCGACATATGGGCAGCCGACACGATCGGCGTTTTTCAGATCGAGTCCGCAGCACAGATGCAGACGGTCACACGCCTCAAACCGCGAAACCTCGAAGAGATGGCCTGGGAGGTGGGCGCTGTCCGCCCCGGCGTGGGCGTTAACAACGGCGTCTCCATGCTCATCCGCCGGCACCTCGGTCACGAGCCGGTTGAGTACGACCACGAACTGGAAATACCGGCGCTGAAGCGGACATTGGGCGTGCCGCTGTACCAGGATCAGCTGGCGGAACTGGCGGTCCACGTGGCCGGTATGACGCCGATCGAGGGCGATCAGATGCGCCGCGCCTTCGCCCGCCGGGACAGCGAGCGGCAGGTGCCGGAGTGGCATCGACGCTTCATGGCCGGCGCCGCGAAAAAGGGAGTGCCGAAGGAAGCGGCCGAAAAGATATTCCGCAAGTTCCACGGGCTTTACCAGTTTCCGGAGGCGCACGCATACGCTTTCGGCGTCACCGCCTACCAAATGTCCTGGATAAAGCGCTACCACCCGCTCGAGTTCTTCGTGGGCCTCTTCAACAACCAACCCATGGGCTTCTACAACCTGGAGACCCTCAAGGAAGACGCCAAACGGCACGGTATCGAAGTGCGGCAACCGGACGTGAACCTCAGCGCCGAACTGGCAACTATCGAAGACAGCGCACTGCGCATCGGCCTGAAGCACGTCGCACGCGTCCAGTCGGCAACGGCCGAAAAGATCATGACGGCCCGCAAAATAGACGGACCATTCCGGTCATTCGCCGACTTCATGGCGCGCACCGGCGTACAGGAGGAACCGCTCGACAACCTGGCCAGAGCCGGCGCGCTCGATCTCTTCGACTCACGTTATCGGCCGCGCAAGCATCGCTCAGGCGAACAGGGCAGGGCGGCAGCGGTTCCCGGCAGAGCGTCGGACCGGCGGCTTCTCAGGTGGGAGGCGGGCTTGCGTTACCGGCCCATCGGCAGGCAACTCGCGCTCGACATGCCCGTGGAACAGGACATGGTTGCCCTGCCCCATGAATCGCAATGGGAGCGAATGATGGGCGAGTATGGCGCTATGGGCATACACCCGGAAAGCCACGTCATGGCGTACGTGCGGCCCATGCTGCCACCCAACCTCGAGCGCAGCGACCGCCTGGCTCAACTGCCTGAAGGCGCCAGAGTCCTGGTAGCCGGCATCGTGATTCGCCGCCAGCGCCCATCGGGAAAGGCCACCTTCATCACGCTGGAGGACGAGTTCGGCCATTCGCCGCTCATCATCTATCCGGCGGTATACAAGCGCATCCGGCTGCGCACCGCGGCGCCGCTACTCGTGGCCAAAGGCGTCATCTCGAAGCGTGAAGGCGCCCTCAGCATCGTCGTACAGGACATCAAACCATTCGAACACGAAGGGCCTGACCTTAAAACAAAAGACTGGGGCTAACACCAGGTTCGCGTGATGAAACCATGCATGCGTCAGCCGGGCTCGCGTCAAGGACGAACCGACCGGCGTAGGGGTGGTCTGAGGGCGTCGGCCAACCACGCGGTCAGCAAGGTGGCGAGTGGCAAAAGCGAAGTTGTAGTTATTGGTGGAGACGGGGGAGAGTCGAACTCCCCGTCCAGAAAGGGTTTTGCTTCGACGTCTACGGGTATAACCGGTGGGATAGTTCTTACCGCTGCTGCTCCCTCCGGCAAATTTCACAGCGGCCAGCCGACGATCTTTGTCACCGGACATCGGCGTCACCGGTGAAGCGCCCCGGATTTTCAGCGCCTCATCCACTCCACCCAGGGTCAGGAATGGGGAGACGACGCTACTGTTTAAGCAGCGTAAGCGAGTTCTTGATCGCCTGTTATTTTTTCGCCGCCTGATTAACGAGGTTGACGGCCCCTCGACCCGCAGTCTGGCAATAAACCTCCCTGTCGAATCCACGCGTCCCCATAACTACCGTTCAATCATATCTCCAACCCCACCACATCCGTCAAAGGCTGGCGCAAGCAAACGCCTGAGAGGAAGTCCAAATAGTAACGTGGAGGTCGTTCGAGGTGACAAGAGAGGCGCTCTGGCCGGAGCGAATAATCTGAGGTCTGACAGGCGGTCAGGCCAAAGGCGGATTTGAAACCCCGCCACTACGATCTGAATCGGCCGCGCAGTCGATTAGTCGCCGCGGCGGGCCGCTCTCGCCATCTCGCGTTCGGCATCCCTGCGCCTGATCGTCTCCCGACGGTCGTATTGGCGTTTGCCGCGGCCCAACGCGATCTCGATTTTCGCCCGGTGATTTCGAATGTAGAGCCGCAGCGGAATGAGGGTCAGACGATCGCGTTCAACGGCGAGCCCAAAGCGGCGGATCTGCGACTTGTGCAGGAGTAACTTTCGGGGTCGGGTGCTGTCTTCCTCAATCGAATAGTGGCTCGCGCCCTTGAACGGGGCGATGTGCATGTTCAAGAGCGATATCTCACCGTCCCGCACCTGAGCGTAGGCTTCTCTGATATTGACGCGGCCTTCGCGCACCGACTTGATTTCGGCGCCGGTAAGGACGATTCCAGCCTCCGCGGTTTCGAGAATCGCGTAGTCGTAACGGGCGCGCCGGTTAGTGGCGATATCCCTGGTGATTTCGTCGCTCATGGTGCCGAATAACGGGGCGGCCTAGCGGTGCTGCAAGACGCCTGTCTGGAATTCCAGTTGCTCGATTGCGGCGGACATCTGCACGTCCTCGAAATCAGAGTCCCGCAGGGAGGTCGCATCCGGAAATTCAACCACTACGTCAGGGGTGACACCCAGATCCTCCAGCTGACGGCCGTGCGGCGTGTACCAGCGGCCAGTGGTCAGATATACGCCGCCGCCGTTGCTCAACTCGCGCAGCAGATTCACGCTGCCTTTACCGAAGGAGTTCGTGCCGATAATAACCGACCGGCTATGATCCTGGAGAGCCCCCGCTAACACCTCGGAGCCACTGGCGGAAAACTCGTCCACGAGCAGGACGAGCGGAATGTCCGGGAATTTACCGTTCGGTTTGACGTGCCAGTCCCGCCGTTCGTTGCGTCCATTCAACTCGTACGTAACCAGGCCGTCGGTCAGAAAATCGCTGGCGATGTCAACGGTTGACGTAAGCAACCCGCCGGGGTTCTGGCGCAGGTCCATTACGATTCCCCTGACCCCCTGGGCCAGTAAATCGTCAATCTCCTCACGCAATTCCTGATGTGTTTCTGCCGTAAACGTATTTATCTTGACGGTCCCGAAATCCGTCTCTTCAAGCAGGCGGGAGGTCACGCTCGGTTGCTCGATGGTTCCTCGAATAATTGTGATGTCCACACCGTAGAGCTCTCCCACGTGCCGGACGGTCAGAGTCACCGGCTCGCCTTCAGGACCCCTGATCTTGTTAACGCCGTCAAGAATGCTCCAACCTTCGGTGTCCTCGCCGTTGACCGCCATAATGAGGTCGCCGGCGCGGATACCGGCCCGCTCAGCCGGCGTGTTCGGCAAGGGCGCCACGATTATCAGCCGCTGCCCGTCGGGTGACTGATCGACCTGGGCGCCGATTCCGCTGAACTTCCCCTGAAAACTCTGCGTCTCCAATCGGAACGTTTCCGGCCGTATGTAAGAGCTGTGACTGTCTTCCAGCGCCTCGACCATGGCGTCGACGGCGGCTTCAGCGAGAACCATTGGATCGACCTTGGACTGATCCACGTAGTCGTTGACGATGATGTTGTAGGCCTCCCAAATCACCTCGAGGCCGTCTGGGACCACCTCGGGTAACGGAGCGGCCGGAATCGCCGTCGGTGTTGCGATTGTTCCGTCAGCAAGGACCGTCGCTTCGACAAGCGTGGACGCAGAATTGGATTCCCCGGAAAGAGCCGCCGGGTCAAGGACGACTTGCTCCTGTCCTCCGTCGCCGGAAGAACTACAGGCAACCGCCGCAGAAGCGGCTAGCCCAATGAGTAATGACAGCAGGAGCGTTCGAAAAATCAGTTTCATTGCATCCACACAACCGTATCGCGAAAAGTCAATGATAAGTCTATGGGGATACGATGCGGCCCGTTTTTAAGACTTACCCAAGCGGCTCAAGACAAACAGCGGGCCGTCGGGAGCGGCGCATGCCGGTGGTTAAAGCCGCACAAGAAAGCCGTGGCCTGAGCCAAACCACGGCCAAGAGTGTTCAACGGGCCAAAAACAGCTCTTCACCACGAAACCACACCCGCCCAGTTTGGAGGACCGCCGGAGCATAAACGACAATCGTCGAAGTCGCGGCAATATACGACGGTTGGCGTTATTTGAGGCCTCAGGCTTCCTGCCCGCAGCCCCGACGCCGGTCCGAAAACCCCCTCCGGCGAGCCGTAGAATGGCTTACTCATGGTGGAAACATCGCTGCTCGAGCCGTGGTGATTCGTGTTCCTCCTGATCGCCGTGCCGCTCGCGACGGCCATCTTCGGCGGCTTCGTATGTGCGGGCGTCGCCGTCGAGCCTGGTTAGCTAAACGGCGCCCACCGCGACGTTCGGCCTGCTGCCGTGCGCAGTACTCTCGACTGCTCACTCGGTTCACGATTACCCCCCCGTGTCGGGTAACCGCAATTACGAGGCGCATTCCCCGGCTCAATGACCAAAATAATAAGGTCATGCGCTGGGTTGACGGATTAGAACATTTGTGCTTATATCTTAACAACGACCTGCTTGCGACGCTCCAGGGACAGAGCCGCCGACAAGCGAATCGCTTCAGGCGAACCGCTGGGACAGTTCTCTGTTCGCCTGTGGCGCCTAAGAGGGTGTCTAAAAACAATTGTCATTCTGTCATTCTGAGAGCGAAGCCGAAGAATCTACTTTCAACGAGGCGGGCCAGCCCATACAGTTGACCCCGGACCGCCCGGTATTGCTCAGGACGGAGGGACTTATTAGACACCTTCGAGAGGGTGTCTAAAGACAATTGTCATTCTGAGAGCCTGTGAATAATTCCCCTGTAGCCGTCTTATTGAGACTGCTTTCAAAGCTAAATTGAGACTAACAAACCGCAGGTTTCGCAATAAAATCACAGGCTCTGAGCGAAGCCGAAGAATCTACTTTCAACGAGGCGGGCCGGCCCATACAGTTGACCCCGGACCGCCCGGTATTGCTCAGGACGGAGGGACTTATTAGACACCCCCTAACACTACAGAGGGGGATGCTTTGCGGTATTCACATCTGAAAATTGGAGGGACCTATGGCCTTTAAGATTTTCGCCGTTGCTCTGTGGGCAGCCTTGGTTCTGTGGTTTCAAGCGGTTCACGGGTACGTCATCGATCTCCAGTGGGAGTTCGCCGATCAAAACCCATGTCCCGTCAAGGTTCAGGAGGAAAATGGTTCTGTGACAACGAGTAGTGGACGCAGTCCCGTGGTGCTCACTTTTGAGCGTATCCACGAGATACGACAAAAATATGACGACCTGTTCTGGCGTCAGCCCAACGTGATCTCTGTCGGCGAGGGCCGGTTTCGCAACCCGGACCGCACACCTTGCACCGGCCCTGGAGCGAAAAACGGCATCATCGTGGGGGTAACCGCAAAGGTGGACCAGAGCACACTTCCGGTTGCGGACCGTATACCCACAACGCTGGAGGGGGTGCCGGTGCAGATTCTAATCAAGGGGGTACCGACACTCTACCTTCCCGATCCAACGCCGGGGGCGCAGGAATCTTCGGACGAAGGGAATGGAAGCTGATGACGACCCGACTAGGCTACCAACGTCCGCTCGTTAGCGGGCTGGGAATATACAGCGGAAGGACTGCTGACGAGGGGACTGACGACGAGAGCGTGGATTACGTCGGGGGCGGAACCCTCACCGGTTTGGCGACCCGAGAGCGAGACAAAAAGAAGGTCTTGGTAACCAACCTTCACGTCATGTCTGGCAGGATGCGGAACCCGGAGGGATGTACCAGGGGGACGTGCAGACGCCCGTGCAGACAGCCGACAAGGTGCGGAGCAATCTCCATTACGTTCCGGCAGTCTTCGGAACCAACGTGAATTAGGTCAATGTTGCCTAATGCGAACTTGACCAGGGCGTGGATGCGGAGTTCAAACGGCTCTTCACTACGAAACCACACCCCTAACTTTACATAACATATCTAGTGCGAAGTTAGGTAAGCAAGGCTCCCTACCGCATTGACCAAAGGTTTTCGTCCACCGCTATGCTCGCGCCCGCCGGTCCGGAAAATGGCATCCAGCCCGAGCCTTCGTTGGCTTCTACCATTCCGCCGTAGTAGATCCAGCGCGCGCCGTCGGGCGTCTGTCTCTGCGCGGCGCCCGTCTCCAGGTCGAGTTCCACAGCGCTGCCTTCGCATTCGACGGTGACTTTTGCCTCCGAATGGTCCGTCACCTGCAATGGCCTGGTCTCGAATAGGTTGTCCGGACCCACTTCGAACCGGTACCACGGTTCCAGGTTGCCCTTCATAAGACCGGCGCCTAGCGCATCCTGATCCAGGATCAAAAAGGCGTCGCTTTCGCAAGTGAAGAATGGGCGGCCGGGCAACTTGCCTAGGTCCAGTGGGTTCTCGGCTTCTGTCATCTGCATTTTGGTTCCATCCCGGGACACGTGATCAAGATCGATATCGGAAGCGCCTGGCAGGCGTCGCCATTCCAATCAGAGCGCCGCCGCCGCCGGCAAAGGATCCATCGCAGTGGACAACTCTTCGTCTATCACCCGCCGCAGTTCGCTTATTCCCCAGCCTTCGAGGGCCGAGGTGAGCGCTACCCGGGTTACAGCCTGGCCGTCCTGCGCTGGGATCCTCGACTCAAAAGTATCAGGATCATCGGTAACCAGGTCCAGTTTATTTAGTACGAGGACTCGTGGTTTCTCGGCCAGGCCCATGTCGTCCAACACATTGTCCGCCACCTGAGCCTGTTCAGCCGCGTGCCGGTTACTAACGTCCACGACATGCAGCAACAGGTCCGCCTGATGCAACTCCTCAAGAGAAGCCCGGAACGAGGCCACGAGCACAGGCGGAAGCTTGTGGACGAAGCCGACCGTGTCGCTAAGCGTAGCTGGCGCACCGGATGGCAAGTACAACTTCCTGATGGTCGTGTCCAGCGTCGAAAACAACTGGTCCCTCGACAAGACCTCGCCGGAGACGAGACGGTTAAATACGGCGCTCTTGCCGGCGTTCGTGTATCCAACCAGTGAAACCAGTTTCGTGGCGCCGACCGCACGCTTGCTGCGCTGTTGAGCGCGTTGACTTCTGACCCTGTCCAGCTCGCGTTTGATCCGGGACAGCTTGCTCCGCACGAGACGCCGGTCGGTCTCGATCTGCGTCTCGCCGGGGCCCCGCGTTCCGATGCCCCCGCCGAGCCTCTCAAGGTGAGACCATTGGCCTGCCAATCGAGGTAGCAGGTATTCCGTCTGAGCCAGTTCGATCTGCAGTTGGCCCTCGCTGGTTCTCGCCCGCCGGGCAAAAACGTCCAGAATCAGCGCCGTCCGGTCTATGACCTTGGCCTCAAGCTTGTTTTCGAGGGCGCGCTGCTGCGTAGGCGTGAGTTCGTCATCGAATATCACGGTGTCGATGTGATTCGAACGCACCGCGGGATTGAGGGCTTCCAGCTTGCCTGTGCCCAGATAGACCGGCGATGGATGGTTGAGGCGCTGCGTCACTCGACTTACGACGTTAGCGCCGGCCGCGTTCGCCAACTCCGCGAGTTCGTCGAGAGACTCGTCGAGGTCCCAAAGGTCGTCACTGCCTCGCACAGCGGCCCCGACAAGCATTGCCCGCTCTTTTTGCGGACCCGTGGGATGTATGGATTGTCGTCTGCTCAAATGGTCTGCCCTGCCCTGGGGCCTCTTCACACTTCTCCGAGGGTCTCTACGGCGGGGAGCAAAGCGGATCGGGAAGGCCGCGGCCTACGATTCTATAGGGATCGCCCTGGCGCCTGACGGTGTCGGCTTACCTGCGGGTAGGCTCCTGAGAGTTGTCGAAGGATGAATAACCGGTCGAATCGCCATCTGGCGACCAACTGAAGTCGAAGACGGATGAGTTCAGGCAGCATACGGCGCAGGCACATCCAATCTTATAGTCTGAGCGCTGGCCGCAGGCTGAGTCCTGCTCCAGGAGCCTTACAGACGGACCCAAAGCTGTGTCTTGCCTTATGGGCTCACCGGGCTGCAGGCCATCGGCGCCAATAGGAACGGGGCGTCCGGTTGGTGATTTTGCAACGCCGGGTCCGTCTGTTAGTACTAGCCCTAACCGGTCGAGGGCTTGGAGTGGAGTCCGGCAACGGCTGCCACACGAGGAGATAGAAGAGATGCTCGCAGATCTTTCAGGAAGGACGGCGCTGGTGACGGGCGGCGGCCAGGGCATAGGGCGCGGCATTGCGCTCAAGCTGGCCGAACAGGGCGCGGACGTTGCGATCGCCGACATCAACGATGAAGGGGCCGTCGCTGTTGTGGATGAGGTGAAGGCGTTCGACCGCAAGAGCATCGCCGTACACATGGACGTTACGGATAAAGCCTCGGTAGACAAGTGCGTGGAGGACGTGATCGCCGGATTCGGGTGTCTCGACATCCTCGTAAACAATGCGGGGATAGGTCGGCTGGCAGGCCATGACGGGGGCGGTCTCGATGACGATTGGGAAGAGAACTGGGATGCCGTACTGGACATAAATGTGCAGGGCATTATGCGCTGCACGAAGGCAGTAATCGGCCATTTCATCGAACGGAAGTACGGAAAAATCGTCAACACTGCGTCAGGCGCCGGGCGAGGGCCCATATGGTGGGGGCCGCCAAAGGGTTCGGCCGGGATGAGCAGCCCGTATGGACCCTCAAAAGCCGCGGTGATCAGCTACACCCAGTACTTGGCATCCAGTTTGGCGGAACACAACATCAACGTAAACGCGATCTGCCCAGGGCAAGTCTGGACTGCGTTCCACGTACCGTCCATTTCGGAGATGAAAAACAGGGACGCATCTCTCGCTGAGAAAGATATCCACGAGCTGTTCTCTGAAAATGCCCTTGACCTCGTCCCACTGGGGAGAGAACAGACGCCCGGGGAGATAGGCAATCTGGTGGCGTTCCTGGTGTCTGACGACGCGAGTTCGATAACGGGTCAGTCAATTCATATCGACGGCGGCCAAAGGATGATCTGAGGACGCCGGCAACCCTGCCGACCGGGCGAGGCCAAAGACGGGTTTGAAACCCGCTTCACGATCTGAATTGTCGGCGAAATCGAGACAGAAGGACAGCCGGACGATGAAGATTGCGGACCTTACGCTCACTCTATTCAAATGGGAGGGTATCCCCCTGCAGCTTCCCAAGCGGCACACGGGTCGTTTGAGTGGGACCAGCCAGATCGGGCTCCTGATCATCAGGACGGATGATGGGCTAGAAGGCCACGCCTTCCTGGGAACTTCCGGCCACAGCGCCGAGATGGACGCCCGGTCTCTCATCCACTACCTGAAACCGGTCGTCATGGACCAAAACCCGCTCGACCGGGAAAGGTTGCATGAAGCGATGGCCCACCTATACCGAAACACCACGATGCGAGCTATTGGCGCAGTGGACGTCGCGCTCTGGGACATTGCTGGCAAGATCGCTGGCCTGCCGATTCACCAACTTCTCGGCTCCTACCGGGACCGTATCCCGGCCTACGCCAGTTCGCCGCGCCTGGGGTCTGCCGAAGAGTACGCTGAACAGGCGACGGAAATTCAGGCCGCCGGCTGGGCGGCGTACAAGATCCATCCTCCTGCCATCGATATCAAGGAGGACATCGAGATTTGCCGGGCTGTACGGGCAGCGGTCGGCGACGACTATCGGCTTATGTTGGACTCGATCTGGGCATACGACTATCCGCAAGCGCTCGAAGTCGGTAAAGCGATCCAGGACCTCGGCTACTACTGGTATGAAGATCCCCTGGCCGAGGACGATCTCTACAACTACGTCAAGCTTCGCGCCCATCTCGACGTTCCTCTTATGGCGACAGAGCATTCTCCGGGCGGATTCACGGCGTACGCTCCGTGGCTCGTATCGCAGGCGACCGATTACCTGCGAGGCGACGTGGCCGTAAAAGGGGGAATCACACCAGTGATGAAGACGGCGCATCTGGCCGAAGCTTTCCACATGAACTACGAGATTCACCACGGTGGAAACTCGCTGAACAACGTTGCGAACCTGCACGCCATCATGGCGATCAAGAACACAGAGTACTTTGAGGTGCTCCTGCCATCGGGAGCGCAAAAGTACGGGTTGGTGGAGGATATCGAGCCGGATGAGAACGGCATGGCGCACGCGTTCAACGAACCCGGTTTGGGTGCAAAGATCGACTTCGATCTGATTGAACGCAATAAAGTCGCAGTGTTGACCTGAAGGTGTTGATAGCCGGATTCGCAGTTTGGAATCCGGCCCAACGCGAGGTTCCAACCTGAATTAGAAGGAGCGCGCAGGTGGAAGAAGCAACAACAGGTCCCGAGCCTTATCGTGAGCAGGACGTAATGATTCCGATGCGGGACGGCGTGCGCCTTGCCGCCGATATCTACTTGCCCGCAGCGGACGGCGGCGGCCCGGCGGCTGGACGGTTTCCGGCCCTATTGATACGTACGTCCTGGGATAAATCAAACGAGGAATGGGATGCGGTCCGCGCCTACTACCCGGGCCGCGGGTACGCGCTCGTTATTCAGGACTTGAGGTCCCGGTTCAAGTCGGAGGGTGACGGACGCTACTACCACACGGCGAACCCGTGGGAAGGCGAAGACGGATACGACACGGTCGAATGGATCGCAGCGCAACCATGGTGCAGCGGCCCGGTGGGCACGCTCGGCAGCTCCCACCGGGGTATCGTGCAAACGGTGATGGCGTTGCATCGGCCTCCGAATCTCGGCGCGCAGTGGGTGGAACAAGCGCCTACGAACATCTTCGCCCACGAAGCGCGTGAAGGCGGCGCTATGGCCCTGCACATGGCCGCTGCCATCCACAACCACGCGCTGGACGCACAGGAGCTTCGCGATAACCCGGAAGGTGTGCGCCGGGTGATCGAGACGTTTCGCAACATGGGCGAGTGGCTGGCCAGCACGCCATGGCGGCGCGGCGAGACAGGCCTGGCGGACGCCCCCTCCCTGGAGGAAACACTCTTCAATTACTACCAGCGCGGCGAGTACGACGAGTGGTGGGCAAACGAAAACAATAACCAGGAACCCTACTTGGACCGCCATGCAGATTTGCCGGTAGCCGTCTCAGGGGGCTGGTGGGACCCGTTCGCAGATGCGTCGGTAAACCTCTTTGCCGGGTTGAAGCGGCGCAACGCGAGCCCTGTTCGCCTGGTGATGGGTCCCTGGGCTCATGGCGGGATGCGCAGCGACGCGACTCATGAGGGCGACGCAGATTTCGGCGCAGACGCCCCGTGGGGTATGGCAGAGTTCAATCGCGTAAGAGGACTCTGGTATGACCGGTGGCTGAAGGGAGAAGAGAATGATGTCGAGAATGAACCGCCGGTACTGATCTTCGTGATGGGAGGCGGCGACGGAACCAGGAATGCGGATGGCCGTCTGAACCATGGCGGGGTGTGGCGAGCCGAGCAGAATTGGCCCATTGCGAAGACACGGCAGTGGCAGCTTTTCATGCGCAGCGACGGCGCGCTGAGCGAGGATGCGCTGGACTCAGACCAGCCGCCGCTCACCTATACTTTCGACCCTGAACAGCCGGTTCCGACGCTCGGCGGGAATATGGCGTCATTCAGCTCGCTGCCGCGGCCTGAGGACGGCGGCCCGGCAATCGATGAGATCCCGCCCTTTGGCGAGCGCGCCGCAGCCGTCCTTCCCCAAGTGATTTCCCTTGTGCCGACAGGGCCAATGCACCAACGGGAGCGGCCTGGGCTGATCGCCTGCCGCACACCCTGGCCGTTGCTGGCAGACAGGCCCGACGTAATGGTGTTCGAGACGCCTCCCCTCAAGGAAGACATCGAGGTAACCGGGCCGATCAAGGTGGAACTGTGGGTCTCGTCATCAGCTCCTGATACCGACTTCACGGCCAAACTGCTGGACATCTATCCACCAACCGACGACTACCCTGAGGGATATCACATGAACCTGGTGGACTCCATCCTGCGCTGCCGCTACAGGGATTCGTGGACCGAACCAACCATGATGACGCCCGGCGAGGTGTACCCGGTGACCATCCCGCTGCCCACAACCAGCAATCTGTTCAAGGCCGGGCATCGCATCCGGGTAGACATCTCCAGCAGTAATTTCCCCAGATTTGACGTGAATCCCAATACCGGGGAGCCGATGGGCCGCCACACACGGACCCAACCCGCCGAGAATGCTGTTTTTGTCGATCGACGGCGGCCGTCTCGTATCGTGCTGCCGATAATACCGGCTTAGCAGGTGCGCCGATGTATCGGCTGGATGAGTCCGCCGCTAACTGACCGGCGCTGCTGGAATCGACCAGCTTGAAAGTCGCCTCAACCCCTCGTCGACCTTTTCATCCGGCGTCGTCAAGGACAGCCGTATGTAGCCTTCACCGGACGGACCGTACCCCGTTCCCGGGGTCACGACCATGTCCAACTCATTGAGAAGCAACTGAGCGAATTCCGCCGACGTGTAACCGGTCGGCGCCGGCGACCAGATGTAGAGGCCCGCCGTTGGCGTATCCGGATCGAGGCCAATGCTCCGCAGTCCGCTGACGAGCTTGTCCCGCCGCTGTCGATAGACCGCGTTGTTCGCTGCTAGCCACTCGTAGGGTAGGTTAAGCGCCGCGATCCCCATTTCCTGTATCGCCTGCGAAAGTCCGGAATCGAGGTTCGACTTGACCCGCATCAACGCATTCACCATCTCCGAATTGCCAACCGCCATCCCCACGCGCCAACCTGTCATATTCGCCGTCTTGGAGAGGGAGTGGAACTCTATACTCATGTCGCGTGCGCCCTCAACCTGGAGGATGCTCGGGGCCACGTAACCGTCGTAGGTGACCTCCGTGTAACAGGCGTCGTGCAGCAGGTAGAGGTCGAACTGACGCGCAAATTCGACCGCCTCCTCGAAGAATCGGATCGACGCTACTGCCCCCGTGGGATTGTTCGGATAGTTGAGCCAAAGCGCCTTGGCCCGCTTCGCGGCATCGGTGGATATTTCCTGAAAATCGACTAGCCAGGCGTTTTTTTTCAACAGCGGGACATAGTGCGACTCTCCGCCGGCGAACATCGTTCCGATCGAGTACACAGGGTAAGCAGGATCCGGTACAAGAGCGATGTCGCCCGGGTCGATGAAGCACAACGCCGCGTGGCCGATGCCCTCCTTTGCGCCGATTAGGTTTATAGCTTCGGTCGCTGGATCGAGCTCAACGCCAAAGCGGCGGCCGTACCAATCCGTCACGGCTTGCCTGAACTCTGGAAGCCCCTCGGACTCAGGATATCGATGGTTCGCCGGTCTGTCGGAAGCCGGCCCGAGCGCCTCTAACACCTGCCCCGGCGTGGGGATGTCAGGGTCGCCGATCCCAAAATCGACAACATCTATCCCCTGGGCTCTCTTCCTTGCGATCGTTCGGGATATGCCCACGAACAGATACGGCGGCAGTTGTTGAACGCGCTTTGCAAATGTCATTGCGAGATGGTCTCTCCCTAAGTTTCACGTATTGGTCGGACTATCGATCTCAAGCCGAGTCGGTGCCGCTGCAGTTCAGATGTTAACGCCGTTGAGCGTCAATCTGGCCATACGCCCGTAAATACCTCGACCGCCGGCCCTTCCAGGTAAATCTCGCCCTCGCCCGGCCAGGTGATCTTCAACTCGCCGCCAGGGACATGCGCCACCACCTCGTCATCGACAAGGCCGTGGAGGCGGGCGGCCACAGCCGCGCCGGTACTCCCGGTTCCGGATGACAGGGTCTCCCCTGCCCCTCGTTCGAATATGCGCGCCTTTATGTTGCCGCGATCCAGAACGTTTACGATCTCGAAATTGATGCGATTTGGGAAGTCAGGATGATTCTCAACCGACGGGCCCACTACGGTCAATGGGAATTCGTCCACCGGCACGTCTAAGAACGACACCGCGTGAGGATTCCCGACTGACAGGCAAGTGACCAGAATCGAACGGCCCGCAACCTCAATTCGATGATTGATAACTTGATTCATACCGGCCGCCACATTCCCCGACACCGGAATTTCGGCTGGTTCAAAGATCGGAGGCCCCATCGCGACCCTCGCCGAAACCATCTTGCCAGCCTGAATTTCGGGCCACACCGTCCTCACGCCGCCGCCGGTTTCGACTACAAGCCCGTCCGGACCCGGCAAAGCGATCTTACGGTCGATGACATACTTTGCGAACAGGCGAATCCCATTCCCGCTCATCTCCGCTTCAGAGCCATCGGGATTGAATATCCGCATCCGGATTTGAGCGCAACCCGACGACTGGACGAGGACGATGCCGTCACCGCCGACGCCAAAGTTGAGCCGGCTCATCTCCAGGCTGAGCGTTCCCCAATCCCTGTCGACGCCCCGGCCGTCGATCGCGATGTAGTCGTTCCCGGCGCCGTGTAGTTTGACGAATTCGATCATCCCTATTCCTGTCGACTGCTGTGTGTTGCGGCCGTTGTGTTCAGATTCGATGTTGCGGCAGAGGCGCCAGTTGCCCCTCGACCCCGATCCGGAGCCGTTTTTCCGTTTGCAGCCAACTTTCCGTCAACTCGTTGGCGTTGATTACCGCGCCCTGCCCTGCTTCGATCCACGCGATCCGTGAATCGGCCAGCTTGAACCAGTTGTATTGCCTTCGGACCAACGCACGGGTGGTCTTCATTACGGCGGCTTTCAATTCGTCCATACCGATTTTCCCACGTACGTGACGAGCCACATCCCGATAGCCGATCGCAGACATTCCGGGGGCGTCGCAGGCCACCCCGGCTCTCAATAACTCCTTCACTTCATCTATCCACCCGCTGGCAATCATGCCGTCAATTCGGTCGTCGATACGCTCATAAAGAGTTCCCCGATCGGCCGTCAGCCCAATTACCAGCGCGTCGTACGGCGGTTCGGCCGGCCAAAGCCGCCCACCTGTCCCCGATTCACCCGCGAGAGCACGTTCTATTGCCCGCATGACTCGACGGGGGTTCCGCAGATCTATCGCCGCTCCTGCTTCAGGATCCAACTCATTCAGGTACGCGACGAGGCAGTCGACGCCCCCGTCAAACAGCATTTTTTCGAGCCTCTCGCGCAGTTCGGCATCGGGCCTGATTCGGGGCACGTCCCATCCCTCAAGGAGGCCCCAAACATACTGCCCCGTACCGCCAACGAGGATTGGCAACCGTCCGCGTTCGAAGATTTCATCGATCAATCGTCTGGAATCATCGAGGAACGCTGAAACGCTATAAGACTCATCTGGGTTCAAGATGTCCACCAGATGATGGGGCGCTCCGCGGCGTTCCTCGGCGGTCGGCTTCGCTGTGCCTATGTCGAGGTCGCGGTAAAGGAGCCTCGAATCGGCGTTAACAACCTCGCCGCCAAAGCGATGCGCGATCTCGATGGCAACGGCCGACTTGCCCGCGGCTGTAGGTCCAACAACCGCGACGAGTCTTTTCATTGAAGGGCCAGACCCGCCGTCACACGCACAATGGCCGAAAAGTCGGCGGCCTGCAAACTTGCGCCGCCCACCAATGCTCCATCGACATCCGGCCGGTCGATAAACGGGCCGGCGTTTTCGGGGTTCACGCTGCCGCCGTAAAGCACCGGAATTCGCTCTGCGAACGCCTGACCTGCGATATTCGACAATTCGTCCCTGATGGCTCGTGCGATTGCCTGCGCGTCCCGAGGCGACGCGGCCTGGCCGGTGCCGATCGCCCACACCGGTTCGTAGGCCGCCACAAGGGATTCCCACGCGGAATATCCCGCCAGGCTCCCGCGAACCTGTCCCCGGCAGTACCGCTCGGCGTCACCCGCACGGCGCACCTCTAGCGGCTCGCCGACACACACGATCGGTTTCAACCCGCCTGTCGCCGCAGCGATCGCCTTGCCAGCTACGTCGTCGTCCGTTTCGCCGTACAGCGAGCGTCGCTCAGAGTGGCCGACGATGACGTACGACACCAGTCCTGCCAGCATTTCGACGGATACTTCACCGGTATATGCTCCGGATGGCTCAGCGCTAACGTTTTGCGCACCTACCGCGACGTCAGATCCGGCGGCGACGGACTTGACCGCCTGCAGGCTCACGAACGGCGGGCAGATGATTGTCGTTACGACCCCCGCGATACCTGCCGTGCCGTCGACGACGCCGCGAGCCAACTCCGTCGCGGTCTGTAGCGTGGTGTTCATCTTCCAGTTGCCCGCTATTACAGGGGTGCGCATCGTTCTGCCTCTCGCTCAACTACCGGCCAACTGGTGACCGTTTCAAATTACATCAACCGCCCAATGCTGCCACACCGGGCAGTATTCGGCCCTCAAGAAACTCGAGCGAGGCCCCGCCTCCGGTTGAAACGTGGGTGATGCTCCGTTCCAGCCCTAGTCTCGAAACTACTTCTGCCGTCGAACCGCCGCCAATGACCGATACAGCCTCCGAATTAGACGATACCGCATGAGCAATCGTCCGCGTTCCCTGGCTGAATTGCTCCCACTCAGCCACCCCCATCGGGCCATTCCACAGGATGGTCTTGGCCCGGCCGATCTCCTCTGCGTAGGCAGCCGCCGTGTCGGGCCCTATATCGAGAATTAGTGCCCCTTTCGCCACCCTGTCAGCCGCCACTACCGAAGCAATCGCATCGGCAGTGAATTCGTTCGCTACCACGACATCCGCCGGTATACCAATTTTGTCGCCGTGACTCCGCAGCAGCCCGTTGGCCGTTTCCAGTTCGGCCTCGTCCAGTTCGGCGCCGCCGCCTTGCATGCCCTTGGCCCGTAGAAATGCGGCAACCATCCCCCCTCCTATGAGCACTCTGCCGATCCCTGCCAAAAGGTTAGAGATCACCCCTATCTTGTCTGCCACCTTTGCGCCACCGATTACCGCTACGGATGGGCTTTCATGCGACCCCAGCACGTGGCCCAGCATCTCCAGCTCCTTCTCCATGAGGAGTCCGGCATACGAAGGAAGATAGGCCGTCACGCCCGCGACAGAGGCATGCTCCCTGTGGGCTGCGCCGAACGCGTCGTTGACGTAAACATCGGCCAGCGACGCAAGGCTCCTGGAAAACCCGTCGTCGTTCGTCTCCTCACCCGGGTCGAAACGCAGATTCTCCAACATGCCTGCCTGAGCCGGTCCGAGGGCGGCGACGGCGGATCCTACGTCGGGACCGGCCGGGCCGCCAAAGTCGAAGATATCTGCTCCGAGAAGCTCGCCAAACCGTTTTCTGACCGGCGCCATTCGCAAATCAGCCGCCGGCCTGCCCCTGGGCCTGCCCAAATGAGAACACACTACGAGCGACGCCCCGCGGCCGATCAGATCCCTAATGGTCGGCAGGGCAGCCTTGATGCGTGAATCGTCAGAGATGGTCTGCGTGCCCGGCAAAAACGGGACATTGAAGTCCACCCTGACAAGGCACCGCTTGTCGGCCGGATCGAGGTCCGACAAGGTTTTCCACCCGGCGCTCATTCGACGTGAATCAGGGACATGACGGCACGAGGGCTCTGCCGGTCTCCCTCAGCAAATCGCACGCATGGGAATCGAGCCCCGACCGTTCAAGACCCACATCCGATTCGTGCAGCAGCCGGTCTACCGCCGACTTGGTAACCTCGCGGCCTCCCGCGCTGTCACACAGTCGTGCTATGTCATCCAGCACAGAAGGCTCGAGGACTCGCCGCATGTACATCTCTCCAAGGAGGCGTTTGGTCCTGGGTTCTGCCATCGCGAAGGCGTTAATGACCGGCAGGCTCTTCTTCTTCGTAATCATCCGCCCCTGCTGAATCGTGTCCCTCTCCCCCGCTGGCCATAACGTCAGATAATCTTCCGCAAGTTGCCGAGCCGACCCGATCTTCTGTCCAAATTGATCCAGTTCATCTGCGAGGTTCGAATCGTCAGAAACAGCCAACGCGCCGAGTCTGGCGGCGCACCCATACAACGCTCCTACCCGATCGTCGACCATCTCCAAATAGGAGGCCGCGGTCATGGACATTCGCTCCTGATTGGCGATGTCGGCGTATTCACCCTCGCATATCTTCACGGCCGCCTCGTCTAGCGCCCTGATCGCCAACGCCACCTGTTTAGGGTCTACATCCTCATCACTCAACCCGAACAGGGCCAACCTCGCCATTGCGTGCATACCATCTCCGGCGTTGATCGCCTGGGCCGGACCCCAGTTCCACCATACCGACGGCCGCCCTGCCCGTTCGGTGTTGCCGTCTTCTATGTCGGTGTGGATCAACCAGAAACTGTTCATCATCTCGACAGAAATGGCGTGATTGATCGCAGGCCGGTAGTCCCCACCGGAAGCATAGGCAGCCGCAAGTGTCATCCCGCCATGAAGACGCGGCGGTGGGCCCAACAACGCCGATTCACCCTCTTCCCTGCCCCAGCCAAGTTGGTACGACATCATGTCGTAAAGGGGCAGCGTCCTCGACTCGACGAAATCGCGCAGCGCGGCGTTCAAGTCGCCCTCGGCCGTACCTGGCAGGCCCGCGAATACTCCGTCACCCATAGTCGTTAGCCCGCCGTCCCGTCACGCAGGCCAAAATGGCGTACTGTTCTCATCGAACGCTGCTGATCGCCTTGACGCCAGGCAGGAACGGCGCAAGTTCTGCCAACGAGATTGCGCCCTCTCGCAGTACGACGGGCGACTTGCCGCACAGGTTGACCACGGTCGACGCAGCCGTGTGATTCCCACATTCGCCGGGCACGATGTAGTCGACGTCGTCGCCGACGTCGTCCTGCACGTCGGCGGCGGTCTTGTGTGGGCCGCGGCCCGAATAATTTGCGCTTGTGCCAGTCAATGCGTAACCGAGTTTACTCGCGATACTTCGCGGTATCTCATGATCAGGAACTCGAACGCCCACAGTCCCTTTTCCGACGGTAACCCCGTGAGCAACGCCATCGACCGCCGGCACAACTATCGTAAGCGCCCCCGGCCAGAACGCCTCGGCCAAATTCTCCATTTCCGACGGGGGGTCGAGGCAGACTTTACCGACATCGCCGGCATCCGCAAGAAGCGCCGGAAGCGGAGATGTCGGCGCCCTGCCCTTGGCCCTGATAACCCGCTCGACAGCATTCTCATCGAAGACGTTGGCGCCGAGTCCATAGTACGTATCAGTGGGAAAAGCTACTATCCCTCCGCGTTGCAGGATCGCAACCGCTATTTCGACAGGAGACATGTCGTAGCATTGGCCCGTCCGGCTGCGACCACTCAAGCCGCATCCCGACGCCAACACGCCCCGGTAGACGGGGCGCATTCCTCAGTTTAATTTCAGTTTGACGGAGTCTAGCACAACAGCTACGTAGAGAACGTTTCTCCAACCCATGCCAATCCTCCATGACAAGGCCTCCACCCGCCGCGTTTCTACCTCAGATGACATCGAGGTCGGGACATACCTGGAAATCGCCCAGGGCGACCGCATCGACGACCGGAGGATTCCGGCCGCAACCGAGGCTGCGCGCACGCAGTGCATCGTCGTAATTGACTTCGGCTCACAGTACAGTCGGCTGATCGCCCGCCGCTTCCGGGAATCCAACGTGTATTGCGAGATTGTCCCCCCCACGTCAGGGCCGGAGATCCTGGACGAACAGGACGTTCGCGGCATCGTGCTTTCAGGTGGTCCGGAAAGCGTATATGAACGAAACGCGCCGATGGCCCCCGGGTGGGTCTACGATGCCGGAGTTCCCGTGCTTGGCATTTGCTACGGCATGCAGCTGTTGGCGCACCAACTCGGGGGGAAAGTCGCGCCGGGTGCCGCCCGCGAATACGGCTTCTCCGTACTGCGCCGCGCCGACTCCCAAGATGGATTGCTGGACGGGCTCGATGCGTCCGTTCCCGTCTGGATGAGCCATGGGGACCGGATCGATGAACTCCCACCGGGATTCCGTGTCTGGGCGTCATCGGAGAACTCACCCATCGCCGTGATGGGAAACGACCTTGGTATGTACGGCATCCAGTTCCATCCGGAAGTCGCACACACACCGCAGGGCGCGGAGATCATCCGAAACTTCGCCTACAAGGTCTGCGGATGCGAAGGCACGTGGACCCCGTCCAACTTCGTGAGCGACGCTATCGACCGCATTCGGGCGCAGGTGGGCGACGGGCGAGTCATCTGTGCCCTTTCCGGCGGTGTCGACTCAGCGGTGGCTGCTGCCCTTATTAACAGAGCCATAGGCGACCGGCTCACGTGCATATTCGTCAACAACGGGTTGATGCGACGGGCAGAGCCCGAAAGGGTCCAGGACCTGTTCTCCCGCAATCTTGGCCTGAAGCTCGTCTACGCCGACGAGTCCGAGAGGTTCCTGTCGGCGCTGAAGGGAGTAACGGACCCCGAAGTGAAGCGAAAGCGCATCGGCGAAGAGTTCATCCGCGTGTTCGAGGAGAAAGCAATCGAGCTTGGAGAGGTCGACTTTCTGGCCCAGGGGACGTTGTATCCGGACGTTATCGAGAGCAAGACCGCTGAATCCACCGCTTCACACAAGATCAAGACCCACCACAACGTTGGCGGCCTGCCGGAGCGAATGAAACTGCAATTGGTTGAACCGCTTCGTTACATGTTCAAAGACGAGGTGAGATTGGCCGGGGCTGAACTGGGCCTGTCGTCAGAGGTGCTCAACAGGCAACCGTTCCCGGGACCCGGTCTCGCCATCCGTATAATCGGTGAAATCACTCACGAAAAGCTCGAAGTGCTGAGGGCTTGCGATTGGATCGTCATCGACGAAGTGAAGGGCGACCATCTCTACGAGCAGCTGTGGCAGGCATTCGCAGTGTTGACCGACACCCGCACCGTTGGAGTGATGGGCGACCGCCGTACATACCAGCACGTCGTGGCTATCAGGGCCGTCGCCAGCAACGACGCAATGACCGCCGATTGGGCGCGGCTGCCATACGACACGCTTGGCCGCATCTCATCCCGCATCGTTAACGAGGTCCCTTCGGTGAACCGGGTCGTCTACGACATCACGAGCAAGCCGCCCGGAACCATCGAATGGGAGTAGTACGGGACACGGGCGGCAAGTTGTGAAGATCCTCGTTGTCGGTTCGGGCGCGCGTGAACACGCCCTCGTATGGAAACTTAGTCAATCCAACACGCCACATCAGCTATTCGTGACACCCGGCAACCCCGGCGCCGGCGAACTCGCCGAAAAATTTGATGTGCCTGCTGAAGACATCCCCGGAGTCGTCGAAAAGGCCCGCGTAATCGAGGCCGATCTGGTCGTGATCGGGCCGGAAGCGCCACTGGCCGCCGGCCTCGCCGACGAACTGCAGCAGGCAGGAATCAGCGCGTTCGGTCCAGGCGCCGCCGCCGCCCGGATCGAGTCCTCCAAGGGGTGGGCCAAGGGCCTTATGCAACGCCATGGCATCCCCACCGCTAGTTCGGAATCGTTCGGCTCGCCAAACGAAGCCATGGAGTATGTGAGCACACGCCCCGAAGCCAGTTTCGTGGTCAAGGCGGACGGTCTCGCCGCCGGCAAAGGCGTCGTTGTCCCTGAAACCTTTGAAGAAGCCGAACTAGCCGTATTCGACATGCTTGCAGAAAATAAACCCGGAGATGCAGGTTCGACCATCCTGATCGAAGAACGCCTCTTCGGGACCGAGTTAAGTATCTTCGCGTTCATCGACGGCGAAACGGTATCGGCGGAAATCGCGGCCTGCGACTACAAGCGCGTGGGCGATGGCGATACCGGTCCGAACACAGGCGGTATGGGCGCATATTCGCCGCCGGAATTCTGGAATCCGGACCTTGCCGCGCAGATACGGCGTGAAATCCTTGAACCCACAGCCCGTGCCATGACGGCCGAAGGTTGCCCATTTCGCGGCGTGCTCTACGCCGGACTCATGGTCACTTCCGCAGGTCCCAAAGTCATTGAATTCAATTGCCGATTCGGAGATCCCGAAGCGCAGATCGTCCTGCCGCGGCTTACGACCGATCTGGCTGCCATCTGCCGCGCCACCGCAGACGGGAGGCTATCCGATGTGCCGGTGACGTGGGGAGGACCGGCTCATGTCTGTGTGGTCATGGCGTCGGGGGGGTACCCCGGATCATACGAAACCGGGGTCCCGATCAGCGGCATATCCCAACCGGGATCGTCGGGCATCGTCTTCCACGCCGGAACCGATTACGGGCCCTCGGGCGACATCGTTACCGCTGGAGGCCGCGTGCTTTCAACTGTCGGTTCCGGCGCCAGCATGGGCGAGGCCAGGGATCAGGCCTACGTGATGGCTTCGCAGATCTCATTTGAAGGCGCCCACTTCAGAACAGACATCGCCGAACGCGCGGCTACCCAAACCGCCTGAGAATTGGCCCGTGGCCCTCTCGATAAATTGCGATTTCGACGACACGGCGGCCACCGCCAACGTGGCCCACCTGCTGCTTGAACGATTCGGCGGAGCCGGAGCCAAGGAGTCCGCAAGGGCCTACAGACACCGAGAAATCACGTTTCGGGAATATCAAGAGCAGGCATTCAACGCCGTCGACGCAACAATGGCCGAGATGTACGAATACGTAAAACAGCACGCCTTGCTCAGGCCCGGATTCAGGGAACTCGCCGACGCCGCCAGCGCAACGGAGCACGATCTTACGGTGGTCTCGGCCGGCCTGGACTTCTACATTCAGGCGCTACTTGATGCCAACAGCCTCGGCAACATTCCCATCGTCGCGGTGGCTGTTCGTGAACAGTCCGCGCCGGACGGGCCGTTTCGGTACGATTATCCGGTGAGCAGGGCCGATTGCGACGCCGCATGGGGCGTATGCAAATGCCAGGCCATCGATGATGCACGGACAGCCGGAATGCAAACAGTATTCGTCGGAGACGGTCCGGGGGGCGACGCATGCGCGGCGGCAGAAGCCGACTTCGTATTTGCTCGGGGGAGACTGCTCACGCACTGCCGCCAAAACAACATCGCCGCAACGCCATTCGAACTACTCCACCCGGTAGTGGATTTCGTGCAAGAACATACTCAAGAACTTCTTCGACCCGGTCGCCGTCGTCCTGGTGCCCCCGTAGTGGGCTCCCCGCGGGAACGATTTCAAAAAGAGGTCGACACCGGGAAACGGCCGAAATGATCAAGCGATACTCCCTCCCGAAGATGAAGGCCGTGTGGTCAGAGGACCACATGTTTGAACTGTGGCTTCTCATTGAAGTGGCGGCGTCCGAGGGGTGGACTGAATTAGGGGTTATCCCACTCCAGGACATGGCGTTGATTCGCAGGGCCGAGTTCAGTCGCGCAGCGTACGACCGATGGTTTGACGACACCAGGCACGACGTCGTCTCGTTCACTCGTGCCGTTGGCGAGTCGCTGGGAGAAGAACGCAGATGGCTGCATCACGGCCTCACCTCAAATGACGTGAAAGACACGGCGCTCAGCCTGCAAATGGTCGAAGCGCTTGGACTAATCCGGACCGGCGTAAAGCGCCTGATGGACATGACCGCGGCACGCGCAATCGAGTTAAAGGACACACCGTGCATTGGGCGGTCCCACGGCATTCACGCCGAGCCGCTGAGTTTCGGGCTCAAACTAGCTCTTTGGTGGACCGAACTTGCTCGACACATGGATCGTCTAGACGAAACACAAAGCCGCGTGGCGGTCGGCAAGCTGTCGGGCCCGGTTGGCGCCTACGCCAGCGTCCCGCCCGAGATCGAGGCATACGTCTGCGCCCAGCTCAACCTGACCCCGGCGCCGGTCTCGAATCAGGTGATACAGCGCGACAGGCACGCTGAATTCGTCCAGTCCCTCGCCCTGCTTGCGGCGACCCTGGAAAAGATCGCCACCGAGATCAGGTCGCTCCAGAGGACCGAGATCAGAGAGGTCGAGGAGCCGTTCGGCGAGCCGGGATTTGTCTCCAAGGGTTCTTCATCAATGCCGCACAAGAGGAACCCAGAGCTCTCAGAGCGCATATGCGGCCTGGCCAGGCTGGTCAGGGGCCACGCCATCACAGGACTCGAAAACGTGGCCCTCTGGCATGAACGCGACATTTCCCATTCGTCGGCCGAAAGAATGATCCTGCCTGACTCGGCGCTGGCGGTCGACTACATGTTGCACCTGCTCGCAAACGTAGTCTCCGGCATGGCAGTCTATCCCGACCGCATGAAGCGCAACATCGAACTCACACGCGGCCTGGTGTTCTCCTCCAGGGTCCTGCTCGCCCTCGTTGAAGCAGGGATGGACCGAAACGAAGCATACGAACTGGTACAGGACCACGCTCTGGCCGCATTCGATTCCGATTCAGACTTCCGCGAACTTGCCGCCGCAGACCCGAGAGTCGCGGCAAGGATTTCTGCGAACGAACTGGCAAATCTGTTCGACTACGGTTATTTTCTCCGGTTCACTGACGCAATCTTCGAACGAATCGGCCTGACGGAACAATACGAAAAGTCGAATGCCGAGCGGGTTCCTCAATGACAACGACGGTATTTGAAACCCAACTGCCCGGGCTCATACATAGGGGAAAGGTCAGGGATACATACGACATGGGTGACGGGCTCATGCTCATGGTTGCCACCGACAGGATCTCGGCGTTCGACGTGGTCCTGCCGACTCCCGTGCCCGGTAAGGGCGCGGTCCTCAGCCAGATGTCGGCCTTTTGGTTCGAACTGACCCGTAGTTCGGTTCCGAACCACATGGTGGGCATGGCGTACGACACAAATGCGCTGGGAAATCTGTCGAAAATCTCAGCGGCGCGAGATCTATCCCCTGCCCTGCGAAGCAGGTCCATGGTCGTCAGAAGGGCCGAACGAATCGACATGGAGTGCGTTGTAAGGGGATACATCACAGGCGGGGGCTGGACGGAGTACAAAGCCGCCGGAACCCTTAACGGCGCTCCTTTAAGGCCGGGAATACTGGAAGCGGAGAGATTCGACGAGCCCTTGTTCACACCATCGACCAAGGCGGAATCTGGGCACGATGTTCCGTTGAGCCGAAATGAGGGGGAAGACCTCGTCGGGGTAGACCTCTATAACCGCCTGGAAGAAATGAGCCTCGCGGTCTATCGACTCGCGCGCCAATGGGCGGAGGCCCGCGGCATGATTCTGGCGGACACCAAATTGGAGTTCGGCTTCATCGACGGCGAACTCACCCTCATCGACGAACTTCTTACACCGGATTCGAGCCGGTTCTGGGATGCCAAAGATTGGCGTCCAGGCAATTCTCCCCACGCATTCGACAAGCAATACGTACGCAATTGGCTAACTCACGCCGGCTGGAATAAAGCGCCGCCGGCGCCTGCCTTGCCGGACCATGTGATCAGCGAAACAGGAAATCGATACAAAGAAGCATTCAAGCGACTTACGGGTCGCGATCAATTAGCCTAGAGTTTTAATAGGCCCACATACCCATTTCGGCTCAATAAACCGCAACGAACGCTCATGACACAAAACACCCAACGAGTCGCCACAACCCGCCCGACAAACCGGCGCGGCATGACCAGGTCGGAGATCAGGGCTGAACGCCGCGCTCGCAGCCAAAGCAAAAAGCGGCGGCGACGACGGATCCTTATCGCCGGCGGCGCGCTCATCGCGGCAATGTTGATCGCCGCGTTGCTTGTAGGTCCGGGGCTGACGCCTCAGCGCTCCGGTTCGGACGGTCAGCCGCTCGGCCTGAACACCGGAGGGCATATTCTCATCGACGTAGATGATGGCCGCGAGGAAATCGAGCCCGGCGCGAGCCATGCTCCCTACTCCGTCGTCCCCGCAACCTCCGGTACCCATTGGTTCACACTGCCCCAATTCGGAGAAGGTTCGGCTGTGCCCTACGGCTCTCCGGCGCGGTGGGGGATATACGAAGAATTCCTTCCGGATGAGGTCCTGATACAGAACCTCGAATACGGGGGCGTCGGCTTTCACTATGACTGCCCGGACGGTTGCCCTGAAGACGTTCAGGCATTGCTCGACCTCATCCCGGCCAACCCGGCCCAGTACATAATGTCACCCTACCCCGGCATGCCCTCAAAGTTCGCCATCACAGCGTGGCGACACCACCTGTACCTTGAAAAATTCGACGAAGAGGCCATTCTCAAGTTCATTGACGAGTATCAGGACAGAGCTCCCGAGAGCGTCGCAGAAAACCCGTTCTAGTCATTGTGTACGTCGCACGTATTCAGGTAACCCTCAAGCCCACGATCAACGATCCTCAAGGGATCACCATCGCCAGGGCTCTCGGTAGATTGGGGTTCGACTCGGTCGACGCCGTTCGAGCGGGAAAGTACTTCGAAATCACCGTAAACGAAAAGGATGAAGAAGATGCCCGCGATCAGGTCGCAGAGATGTGCGAGAAGCTGCTCGCCAATCCTGTGATCGAACGCTTCACATTCGACCTCGAACCTGCCTAGTCCGACAGGGTTCCCTTGGTGCTCGGAACCCCGCCCTGAGATCGCGGGTCCACCGCGCATGCAGCACGCAGCGCCCTCGCGAACGCCTTGAACGAGGCCTCGATAACGTGGTGCTCATTCAGACCCGAAATGACCCGCAGGTTCAGGTTAAACCGCCCCTCTATGGCCATCGACTCAAAGAAGTGTCTTGCCAGGTCGGCGGGGAATTCGCCCACGTTGTTGCTCGACGCCATGTCGATGACCGCGTAGCCGCGGCCGCTCAGGTCGAGCGCGACCTGTGTCAACGCCTCGTCGAGCGGCGCCAACCCACTGGCCATCCGGACGATGCCCCGCCGTTCGCCAAGGGCCTTGTCTATGGCACGGCCGAGCACGATAGCCGTGTCCTCGGCGGTGTGGTGCGAACCGGTGTGAATATCGCCGCTGGCCTCCACTGTGAGGTCGACCATCCCGTGGCGGGCAATTTGGGACAACATGTGATTCATAAATCCCAGAGGAGACTCGATCTCGGCCTTGCCGGTCCCATCAAGATCGATCCGCACGGAGATTTTGCTCTCGCCTGTCTCACGCGTGATCGAACCGACCCGCGCTGCCCTTGCGCTCTGTTCTGACACGTCCTGATCCTCTATCGACTTAAACTACCGTCGGGTAGTCGCGTAAGGGCCTCAATCAGCCTGTCGGTTTGCTCCGGCGTACCGGCGCTGATGCGTAGACATCGGGCGAGCCGGGGGTATGAAAAAAGCCGCACGAAAATGCCGCGGCGGGCCAGGTGCTCGTAAGCCTCGCGGGCCGTCAGATTGTCGAATCGGCACAGCAGGAAATTGCCGTCTGATTCGTAGTACGTCATCCCGTCTATCCCCTCCACAGCCCGTTCAATTCGACGCCGCTGCTCGATCAGCGACTGTGCGCCCGCCAGCAAACGCTCTGAGGCGTTTAACGCTGCCGTTGCAGCCGCCGCAGCAGCCACGTTGATATTGTATGGCTGCTTGATGTCCATCAGGTGCCGGACAAGGATCTCCGAACCGATGGCGTACCCAACCCGCAAACCCGCGATTCCCGCCCATTTCGAAAATGACCTGAGTATCACCAGATTCTCGTATTCCCCGGCGAGGTGCGCAAGCGTGGTTCCCGAGAACTCGTAGTAGGTCTCGTCGATCGCAACGATCAGGCCGGTCTCCAGCAACCCAACTGCCTCGGCCTCCGACATCGAGTTGCCCGTGGGGTTATTCGGCGACGCGATGAACACGATCTTCGTATTTGCGTCGATTGCGGACCTGATCGCCCCAAGGTCAATCGACCAATCGTCATTTCTTGGCAGAGACACCACCTCAGCGGCGGCTATGCGGGCGCAGAACCCGTACATACCGAACGTGGGTTCACAGTCGATCACCTTGTCTCCGGGCTCCACGAACAGCCGTAGCAGCAGATCGATGATTTCATCGCCGCCAGCCCCTGCGATTAGCCTCTCGACGGGTTGATCCGTGTAGGCGGACAGTGCCTTCCGCAGTTCCCTCTGTTCCGGATCGGGGTACTCGTGGAGCGGCAGATTGGCCAGGGCATCCACTACCTCGGTGGGCGCGCCGTGCGGATTTTCGTTAGCGTTGAGGCGAATTACGTCCTCGGGCCTGATTCCGGCCGAGCGCGCCAACTCCTCCGACGGGTCGACCCCGGAGTAGGTCGTCACCTCCACGAGGTGTTTTCGCATCAGTTGTGTGATATCCGACATGATCAATTGCGACTCCCGCCGCGTTTCCTTTATTCGCCCACCAGCCGCCTCAACCTTAGTTCCGCGGCTGCCGCGTGGCCTTCCAGGCCCTCCATGCCGGCAAGCCGTGCAGCAGCGGGGCCAACATCAAGTAGAGACTGCGCGCCAAGGTTCAGGAACGGCGTAACGCGCACAAAATCCCTCACGCTCAACGCCGATGCAAAACGCGCCGTCCCACCCGTCGGCATAACGTGGCTGGGCCCGGCTACGTAGTCGCCCAACACCTCGCCTGAGTGCTCCCCTATGAAAATACCGCCTGCAGACCTCACTAAACCGCAATAGTCTTGTGCCGATTCGACCAACAAACAAAGGTGTTCAGGCGCAAACGAGTTCGCCGCGTCGACCGCTTCTTCCACGGTATCGACAACTGCTGACACCCCATTGTCGTTCATCGCCTGCCGGGCCGTTCCGGGCACTCCTGCGGCGTCGAATTGTCTGTCGATTTCGAGCTCAATTCGGTCCGCGACGCCCTCCCCGATCGATACCAGCGCCGGAACCGCGGAAATGTCGTGCTCAGCCTGCGCGATGAGATCGGCGGCAGCAAGTTCGGGACTCGCGCTCGAGTCAGCCACTACCAGTGTCTCGGTGGGACCGTATATTCCGTCTATCCCAACGTCCCCATAAACAGCTCGCTTGGCCGCCGTGACCCACAGATTCCCCGGCCCGCAGATCTTGTCGACTGCCGGCACAGTCTCAGTACCGTACGCCATCGCCGCTATGGCCTGCGCTCCCCCTATCTTGAACACTCGGTCCACACCGGCAAGCGCCGCAGCGGCGAGGACATGCACGTTCGGCAACTCATCGCCCGGCGCCGGGGTACACAATACAATCTCCCTCACACCGGCCACCCGCGCAGGGACAACGGTCATCAGTACCGTCGATGCCAACGGCGCCCTGCCTGCCGGCACGTACGCGCCCAGCGAGTCGATGGGCGTGACAATTTCCCCAATCTCACCAGATTCGTCACACCACCCCTGAGGCGCGGCCGCTTCCTGAAACGCGCGGATCCTCCCCAGCGCGAATTGCAGCGCGTCCCTATCCTCTCCTGAAATCATGGAGGGAGCGGCTTCGACGGTGTCCGCGGGAACTTCGATAAACGCCAGGGGGGCTCCGTCGAGGTGTTCAGACAGGCGTTCTACGGCCCTGTCTCCATCCAAACGGACTTCCCTTATCACCCGAGACGCGAATTCCCCTGGCTCCATCGATTCTTCAAACGACCCGTTTCCGTCGGACATCTGACTCGGGCGGGTCAGTGACCGGGTTTGCCGAAAGTACTCGATCGCAGCTTTCAGACCGGCGATTCGCTTCATTGGGCGCCGCGCTCCGCCATTCCGGCCTCAAAGTGTGGCCCAAGATCAGACATCAACCGGTCATACGAATCGCAACGAGCTCGAAACACGTGCGATGCTTCGTTCACGGTGATGCCGCTTCCACCCATGCCGCGGAAGTGATCGACGGCAGAGATCAACTCGCCCTTACCAACAACCACCTGCACGTTGAACCACTTGCGGCCGTCGTCCGAATAAACGTCGGAGACGGTGGGGCCTTGAATCCCGGCGAGTTCTCGTTCCGACATCACAAACCTGGCCACATCCTCCGCCGACTCGCCCTGAATATTCGCCGAAATCCTTTGGTATTTCCGTGCCCGAATTGACGACTCGATCCGCTCCAGGATGGCGCGCATCAGCGCCAACCGCCCCGGGTCTGCGGCCAGCAACCGGCCATTCCCGATCAACGCCGCCTGCGAGTCGATCACCGTTCCGTCCAACAGGGGCCTCAGCCGATTCTCCCGAAGCGTTACTCCCGTGGCGGAGATGTCGGCAATCATGTCTGCATACCCCATGATCGGCGCAGCTTCGAGGCCCCCCGACGCGTGAACCAACGAAAAGTAGTTGATCCCCCGCAGGTTCAGGAATCGTTTCACCAACCGCGGGTACTTGGTGGCGACGCGCAGTTCCCTGCCCCGATTTTTGAACTCCAGCGCAAGGTCCGCAAGATCGTAGACGTTCGTCACGTCAACCCACGCGTCGGGCACTGCAAGCGCCAGGCTCGCGGCGCCGAAACCGAGATCGTCCAGTATCAGCAGCGTGTCGCCGCCTTCTCGTCGCGACTCGCGATATCGGTCGAGCCCCACAATGCCGATGTCTGCGCTTTCGCTGTCGATCTCGGACGTAATGTCTGATTGCCGTTGGTACAGCACAGCAAGGCCCGGCAACGCCGGCACAGTGGCCGTGTAACGCCGCGAGCTAGCCCTCGACACTCTCAGACCGCAACTCGCCATGAACTGTTCCGCGCCTTCAGACAGCGCTCCCGCCGATGGCAGGGCAAGTCTTAGGCTCAAGACAGTTCCTCCGGAGTTGTTGCTCCGTCCGCGTCGACGATCACGATCCGCGAACAGTCAGCCGAACCGGCCTGCTTCCTGAGCATTGGACCATCGGCCGCATAGTCAAAACTCACTACAGCCTTCACCCCGCCCTTTCGTATCCCAGCCGCATGTCGGGCCGCAGCCGCGACGGCGTCCGGCCCATGTGCCGCGACGAGAATACCATCGCGCCGGGAATCGACCGCAGACGCCAAAGTCGCAAGAGCGTTTACGTTGAATGCGAACCCCAACGACGGAACGTCCTCTTCCGCGCCCAACGCCCGCGTCAATCCGTCGTACCGCCCACCCCCGCCGACTGTCTGGCCGCCAGCCAAGACGTCGAATACCATGCCCGTGTAGTAGGCGATGTCGCGTGTCAGGCCCAAATTGACCTGCAATTCGGCTTCTTCCACCCCTTCCGCCAGGGCACACTCAACAACCTGGCTGAGACGCTGCGACGGGGACGCAGTCTGCCCCACCGATCTGAGCACGTCCTCCGCCCTTCCAAACACGTCGTCAGGACGCCCCTTCAAACCCGCAAGGACCCCCAAAACATCGAGCGCTTCACCGAAACGGACCGGGTCATCGGCTTGCGTCAGTTTTCTCGCCAATCGCTCGGCAATCTCCTCTTTCGTACGCGACCCGCCCGTAAACGAATTGCTTGGATTCGAAGTCTCCCCCAACACCGCGGTAACAAGCGTCAGGGCCTGATCGCGCCCGTTAGTAGAGATGCTGTGCCTCATACGGGCCGCCGCTTCGTTCAACAGGCCGATTCGGACGCTTTCGGCACGCACGTCCTGCGCTCCTTCTGTGCCGCTAGACAGTTTGCCAATACTGTTCACTAAAAACAGATTGACCCTGTCCGAAAGCCCGAAAGGCTTGAGAACGTCCCACATCATCCCAACGTGACCCAAGGTGACGGCACGGTCGGGAGCGCCGGCGAACGACAGCCCTTCCATCGCCATTGCAATGATCTCGCCGTCTGCGGCCGCCGACTGCGGCCCTACGATCTCGGCGCCGCACTGCCAGAACTGGCCGCTGTCGAGCCGGTCCCCGTCATCCTGGGCCGGATATCGAAATACGGGCCCCGCATACTGGAATCGGGCAGGCAACGCGGCCAAACGCCTCATTGCGGCCAAACGCAGCACCTGCGCAGTGAACTCCGGTCTCAGGCTAACGTCATATCCGCCAGGCTCCCGGAAGCTGTAGAGCCGCGAAGAGAGATCTCCGCCCGACTTGCGGATAAACAACTCCGTCTCTTCAAGGAGCGGCGTATCTACCGGCTCGTAGCCGCGACGCGCGAAGAGTTCTGCGAGGCCGCGCACAAGGCCGTCCCGCCGCGCCAGTTCGGCGGCCCCGATGTCGACCATATTGATCCGCCCACGCGGTTTTACGTCCATTTTTCAAAAGATCCCACTATGTGCAGCGCCGCCCTGAGACCGTCGCTGCAAATTTGAGCCCGTCCAATTATATTCCGCCATCATCGCCGATACCCACTTGCAATCAACCGCCCATACTTGGCGGCAAGTAGTTTTGACCAGCGATTCACAGTGTTGAATAATCGGGAACGTATGGAAACAATAGAATCAAACCAAGGTAAACCGGGACCGGGGGACCGACGCGTGGCCGTAGTCACGGACTCAGCCAGCGCCATACCGCCGGAGATGGCGGCGCAGTTTGGGATAGGCATCGCCCCGATGGAGATCACCATCGACGGCCGCACGCACGTCGACGGGCCTTCCGGCGGCCTTGAGACGTTTTACGACGATCTGCTTCACGCCGACAAGCTGCCCACCACGTCGGCGCCGAAGCCCCGGGTATGGCTCGATTCGTTCAACGCGGCGGCCGAAACTGCCGACTCGATCCTGTGCGTAACTCTCGCCTCTAACCTGAGCGCCGCGTACTACGCAGCCCGGGTTGCAAAAGACCTGGCACGGAACGAGTTGCCAAACACCACGATTCGGGTGTTCGACTCCGGGTGCGCTGCCGGTTCGCAGGCCCTCGTCGTTTTGGAGGCGGCACGCGCAGCCGCACGCGGCGCTTCGCTCGACGAAGTAGAAGCCGCCGCCGCACACGTCTCGTCCCAGGTCCGCCTCGTGGCCTACCTCGAAACGCTGGAGTACATCCACAAGGGCGGGCGCGCGCCGCGCATCGCTGTTTGGGCGTCGCAGTTGCTCGACATCAAGCCCGTATTGCAGTTCGCAAAAGGTCGGGTGGCCATCATAGCCAGACCCCGGTCCCGGCGACGGGCGTTCGATCGACTGATTCGGTCAGCCCGCACCGACCTCACTGGGAAACTCGCTCACGTAAACGTGATGCACGCAGGGGCGGCCGAAGAGGCGGCATCAATGCTGACCAAACTGGGCGACGAATTCGACTGCAAGGAGTTGTTCCTAACGCAGTTTCACCCGTTCATGGGCGCGCATACCGGCCCCGGCCTCGTAGCGATCGCCTATTGGGCCGAGTAGCAGCCAACCCGGCCGTACGCTGCGATGGGGTCAGTGTCAATTGAACCCGTCGCAGACGCTCACTAACCCTCGTCGAACCCCCAGACGCCGGCGGCCGTCCGCCCCATAACCCACTCCTTATCATCACCGCCCGAAAACGCCGGGTGCTCTAGTACCCCGGCAAGGGTGTTCGCATAGCCCTCCCTGCCGGCGCTCGGTGGGAAATCGCTCCCCCACATCATGCGCCGCACGCCAAACGCCTCTTTCGCCATCTCGAACAGCGGCGGTACGTCTTCAAAATGGAAATGCGGGTCGAGGCGCGGTGGTCGCGGGCAGATTTCAGCCAAACCAGGCACTTTGATGAATGTGTTGGGCCGTTCAGCACACTCCAACGCCCGTTCGTAGTGCGTATATGGCGGGTCCGTGATGCCCACACCCGCAAGATGTTCGATCACCACCGTCGTCCCGGGGCACGAGTCGAGGAGCCCTTTGAACTCATCGGATCCGAAGTCCACCACCGTACCCAGTGACGACACCACGAGCCCCAATTCCCCAGCCTTCTTCCACAGCGCAAGAGGATCACTGCCATTGACCCGGGAAGCCGGGCCGAGTCTCACACCGGCCGCTCCCCGATCGGCGAGGCGGGTTAGCGTACCGATCGGATCGGCGTCTTCGGGGTCGATCATCACAACGACCTTAAAGCGGCCGGGTTGCGCAGACACGCATTCAAACAGGTAGTCATTGTCGTAGGTCCCGCCGTGCTGGATGAGCGCAGCGCCGTCTACATCGTTGCGGTCCATCTGAAACAGCAGTGTCTCGAATGGCTCGAACCAGTTGTGCCCTGCGTGGCAATGCGTGTCTATTATCTGCATCGGTCTGCCCTCCCCGGGCGTTGCCGTCATTCCTAACCCTGAGTTACATGCCCATCGGGCGACACTCGCTCGACCGCGCCTGCGCCTGTGAACGCTCCGGCCGTGATCGACACTCTCACCGTCTCACCTGGCCCGAAGGAGCGCGCTGAGCCGTTCTCCTGAGCCTGCTCCAGCCCGCCGTTATGCATACTCGTGCACGGTTCCAGGCCCACGTTGTAGGAGCGTCCGTACCACGGATATCCCCAGCCGCCGCCAAGGTTTCGCCAAAACCACAGGTACTGGAACACGTCTGATGGGTAAGAAACCGCCCAACCCACGTTTGTCTCCTCGTTCAGCACGGCATACCAACCCTCATCCATGCCGGCCATGTAAGCCATGTCAAGGGTCCGGTCATCCTTCGACGGGATACGCGAGAAGTCGAGCTCCGACCCATCTGCCTGTAACGCCATCGGCCAATCCGACTCTGCCCCGTTCTTAAGGACCGAGGAATCGGCTGTCGGCACGGGGTGATTTATGATCCTGCAATCGGGCACGTATAACCGACACCTGTCCGAAAGAAACGGCGGGCCAATCGCTATGTGCTCAAGCCAGACGCAATCCAGCGATTCCTCTCCCTCGTTAGTCACCGACTCGTCCAGATAGAGCGTCGAACTGCCCGCCCTGATGGTCAGCGTCTTCTCGGCGCTAAACGGCATCCTCACGCCCCGCGCGCTGAACCGCACGCTGATCGTGTCTACCGAGTCCTCGACTACGACCGCGTCCCACGGCATCGTGTTCAATTCACCGTGCAGCCCCATCTCGGCGCCGTACACCTCGTCGGGGTAGCCACCGTGCGGAACAACCGTCTGCCAGCCGCCCTCATAAAGGTCCAACCACGGGCCGACCGGCCAGCCGGAATGGGGAGTGAACAACTTGGGATCGCGAACGCCCCACGGCGAACGCCACATGAACTCGGTATCCGTCAGCTTGTGAACAAAGCTGTAGACGTCGGCGCCCTTGTCTGCGAGCACGACCACTCTTATGAATTCGTTTTCGAGGACGACGGTCTTCAAGCCCCTGTATGTCCACGCGTCTGACACCCTGCAGCCGTTTGTTCGTTCGTCGTTATAGTGCATGTAAATTCTCGCCTTGTCCGATACGCAAACCTAAAGGTTTTGGCGTTTTAATTTGTCGTAATTACAGTTGCAGGGCCGTTTTCACTCCCCCGGATGAACGACGATCCTGAACACGTCCTTGCCAGGCGCGATCATCTTCTCGAACCCGTCTTCAAGCGCCCTCGACAGAGGGATTACTGAAGACACGAGCGGCCCTGTCTTGATCTTGCCGCGCGCAATAAGATCGACCGTCAACTTCATGTCTCCGGGCGACGAGGCGACCGATCCAATCACAGTCTTCTCCACGCCCACGATATCGTTGAAATCCACCCGCGGAGTGGCCGAGTAGATGCCCACAAGGACAACTGTTCCGCCCCGCCTGCACCATTTGATCGCCTGAACTGGAGTATCGGCCGCGCCGGCTGTCTCCGCGACTATGTCCGGCCCAACTCCGTCGGTCAGTTCCAGCAAGGTCGCGGCAACGTCGTTCGCCCTAGCGTCGATCGTCACGTCTGCAGACAGGTCCCTGGCCATCTTCAGGCTCTGTTGGCGTACGTCGACCGCTATGACCCTCGCTCCTGCCGCGGCAAACGCCTGAACGGTCATCAACCCCACCGTGCCGCAGCCCAGAACGCACACCGTGTCACCCGGTTTCACCCCGGACCGTCTCGCGGCGTGCACGCCTACCATTGCCGGCTCGGTCAACGGGGCCGCTACGTCCGGAATGGAGTCCGGCAGGCGAACGATCATGTCGGCAGGCCACGTCATGTACTCGGCCAAGCCGCCGTCGGCCGAAAGACCGGCTACGGCCATGTTCGGACACACCGCCTGTTGCGAACGGGTACACCAGAAACACGAACCGCACGTGCGAACGTTGTTCACCACCACCCGTTCGCCGACCGACCAGTCGTCGACGCCCTGCCCTACACCGTCTATAACGCCGCTGATCTCATGCCCCATAACCAGAGGCGCAGACCTGCCTGAAAGCGGGTTCGGCGACCCGTATTGGACCCACATCGGGCCGTATTGCCACTCCTCGATGTCGGTCGCGCAGATACTCGTATACCTGCATCTCACACGCACTTCTCCCGGTCCGGGCGAAGGATCAGGTATTTCCTCCAGGCGGAGGTCTTTGTTCCCGTGGTAACGGAGCGCCAGCATGTCGTTGTCCGATCATTCGAGTGAAGTGGCCCTAGGCGCGGCATTCTTGCACGCCGGCAAGTGCCGGGCAACCGAATCGCCCCGGAATGCCAGCGATTCTTGACAGCCCCCGGTGGTGCTAGCATTTGCCGACGACGCGTGACCAACGAACCTGCCCGGCGCGCAGCGAAAGCGAGTCGATGCCAAAAATCTGTAATTTTGTCGAGTGCGACGAATCAATCCCTTCGAATCACTACCTGTGCATGCCTCATTGGGAGCAAGAAAAAGACCTTGAAATCGATGAGTGCAGCAACTGCGGCCAGTTCAAGCCGTCCCAATACGAACTTTGCCTGACCTGTAAACGGAAGCTTTCACGCACCAACGCAAGGCCCAAACGGACACCGCGCAAGACCTCAGTTGCCGAATCAAAACCCGAATACGTTGTCGACGCACCAGACCCGCGACCGCGCAAGGACGCCGAAACCGATGTTTTCTACGTCTACTTGCTGCACCTGAAAGGCGGGAAATACTATGCCGGCCAGACCAATGATCTTGGCTCGCGATATATGGAGCACGTCACTGATAAAACCAAATCCACCAGAGGCAAGAATCCCAAATTGGCGTGGTTTTCCAGGGTCCGTACCCGCGAAGAGGCAAGGGAATACGAGAAATACCTGAAAAAAGTGTGTAAAGACAACGAACGCGCCATCACCAAGATGGTTAACGAATTCCTCGTTCTAATCAAAGACGTCCACGACCCAAAAAAAACACCTATCGCCTGACCCCGGAGGAGCCCCATATGAAAACCGGACCGTTCATCACGAGCGTCGAGTACACGGCGTACGAGTTCACTGCCCACAACCTCGGCAAGGACTACAACACCTTCAATATGGTCTACGAACCTGACGGCCGGCTGACCCAGGCAGGCGGGATCATTCAGATCCACACCGATCAGGGCATCACAGGCGAGTATCCGATCGCTGGCGGCCCGACCCGTGAGCAGGTGGCCATTGGCGCCCAGTACCTAATCGGAAAAGACGTG
The DNA here is from genome assembly GCA_965224235.1 of Dehalococcoidia bacterium. Classification (GTDB taxonomy): domain Bacteria; phylum Chloroflexota; class Dehalococcoidia; order Lucifugimonadales; family Lucifugimonadaceae. The sequence continues at coordinate 330,241 of CBDCYP010000001.1, forward strand.
ACCGCCCGCGAGAAGATCTACAACGACCTCAAACGCGGCCTCCGCCACTACGACATGACCGGTGTCGGCGTGATCGACATCTGCCTGTGGGACATAATGGGCAAAATGTACGACGAACCCCTGTACCGCCTGCTTGGCGGCGCCCGCCGGCCACTCCCGGCGTACGCCTCGACCCTGCATGGTGACGAAAACGGAGGGCTGTCCAATCCTGCCCAGTTCGCAGATTTCGCGGTCCAGTGCCAGGAGATGGGCTACCCAGCCTTCAAAATCCATGGATGGGGACTCGCCGCGGAAAACATACAGCGAGAGATCGACAACGTCCTCGCCGTGCGCGAGGCGGTAGGCGACAAGATGGCGTTGATGATCGATCCGGCGTGCGAGATCGAAAACTTCGCCCAGGCGTTGGCGGTCGGCCGGGCCTGCGATGAAGCTGACTTCTTCTGGTACGAGGACCCCTTCAAGGACGGCGGCGTTTCGACTTACGCACATCGAAAACTTCGCCAGATGATAAAGACGCCCATACTGCAGACCGAGCACATCCGGCTGCTTGAGCAACACGTGAACTTCCTGCTGCAAGAGGCTACCGACTACGTGAGGGCCGGCGCACACGAGGACGGCGGCATTACCGGCGCGATGAAGATCGCCCACGCCTCCGAAGGGTTCGGGCTCGACGTAGAGCTACACGGCCCGGGTCCGGTTCACCGCCACGTGATGTCCTCGATACGGAACACCAACTACTACGAACTCGGCCTGATCCACCCCAACGTCAAGTCGACGCGACACCCCGTTTACGCTGACTACAACGACGACCTCGACGGTATCGACAGCGACGGCAACGTGTTCGCGCCTGTGGGGCCGGGGATCGGTGTCCCAATCGATTGGAATTGGGTCAAGGCCCACCAGACCGGTCATGTGACCATGGCCGAGGCGTAACGAACGACTTTTCCCCTGGTAGCTCCCTACCGCCATCCCCGGCAAAACCCGCAACCCGACCACACACCCATCATCCCCGGCGCACCCCGGAACCCTCCTCCCACCAACAACCGGCGTAGGGGCGTCGGTGTGTGGGCATCCACACCCGTCATCCCCGACCCCTATCAGGGATCTCCGCGTAACTCCCTCTCCAGGCGGGAGAGGGCCGGGGTGAGGGCCCATCACAAACATCCGTGACAAACCCTCATTTACAAACCAGAACACACGTTCTAATATCAACCTAAGTCGTTTCGATAAACGATGTCCATGCCAACCAACCCCATCGGAATGTAACGGGGGACAACTCTGGCCAGCGTCGAGGTAAACCTCACCTCGTGTTAAAGCCCGTTACAACTGAGAAAGGACGCGCCTCCTTTGGAAGAGGGCGCGGGTGAAATACGGATTCCCACGCCCCCGGCTGCGCAGCCGATTGGGGAAGGGAACGACTTTGACATGCCGCCTACGTAGGCGTGGCGGCCAACCCTGGCCTTGGTGGCCCGGGGCCCGTTAAAGGTCGCACGTGAGTGTGACTCAGGGATGCGACCGGAGTTCGCCTCGGAGAACAAGCCGAAAACCGGAAGCAACGCGTCTGTTTCATTGCCCGAACGCGCCCAATTCAACCGGGGCGCGGGTGAAGAGCCGAAATATCGTCTTCTCATGCGGCCTTACGGCCGTCTGTAACTGGCGGGTAGTTACCGCCATACCGTGCGCTTGTCACACGGTCCGGAAGAAGACAACAGAGGAAAACCTCCTTCCAAACAAACCGCCTCTCGGCTTCAGCCGGTCACGGTTACGTCCACAGAGACACTGTCAACCGAAGCAACCCCGGAACACCACCGGGGTTGCTTCAACGCGCCAAAATTACCCCTGACCACCAACCATACACCCCGTCACCCCAGGCAAAAGCCGTAACCCACCCCCCGTCATCCCCGGCAAAGGCCGGAACTCACCACACACCCGTCATACCCAACCCCGATCGGGGACCTCCGCGTAACCCCCTCTACCGTGGGAGAGGGCCGGGGTGAGGGCCCACCAATAAAACCGGGCCCGGCCTATCCGCCGCTTACCGTGACCGTGCCATCCGGCGATATCGAATCGACGCCCGAAGTGGACTCGTAGGCAATTGCCGTCATCTTCGCCGTGCGAGTCTCGCCAGCTTCCAGCGTGAAGGAGGTCTTGTCGCTTCCGGGCGGTAAGGGCAAGCCGCTCGGCATGCTCGAAAACGGCTCCAGACCCACGTTGTAGGCACGCTTGTACCAGGGGTAGCCGCCCCTGCCACCGAACACCTGCCAGTACCAGATGTACTCGAACACCGACTTGGGAAATACAAACCCGAACCCGACTCCCCTGTCCGGGTCGGTCACGGCGTACCAGCCGTCACTCAAGCCGTGAAATACTGCAAGGTCTTCGAGCCGTTCGCTTCTATCGGGAAACGCACGAAGATCGACCGTCCCCCCGCCTGCGGCCGGGCTCGTCGGCCACTTGCCTCGCCCTTCTGCTTCCATGCGACTCCCAATCGGCGAGCCGTCGCCCATGTTGTAGACCTCGCACCCGGGCAGATCCAGCCTGCAACCCGAGTTCAGGAACGGCGCGCCTAACGCAATGTGTTGCCCCCAAACGCACTCCGTCGGCTCCTCGGCCAGATTGGTAACCGACTCGGTGACCTTCAACGCCGCCGAACCCTCGTCAATCGTGAGGGTCTTCTCGATCCAATACGGTGTGCGGTACGTCTTGACCCGGAATCGGGCGCTCACCTGTTCCGGCGTGTCGGTCACAATCTGGCAGTCCCACGGCATCAGCGCCGACTCGTTGTGTTGCCCAATCTCTGCCCCCATGTACTCCCCGGGAAAGCCGCCTGTCGGCGCAATCGTCTGCCATCCGCCCTCGTACATGTCGTGCCACACCCCTTCCGGCCATCCCGTGCTTGGAATAAACAATGAGGGATCGCGCACACTCCACGGCGTCCTCCACATGAAGTCCGTGTCGGTCGGTTTGTGAACAAACTCGAAAATATCGGCGCCCTTGTCCGCCAGCGCTGTCACACGGAGCAGCTCGTTCTCCATCACCACGGCTTTCAGACCTCTATAGGTCCAGGAATCCGATATTCGGCAACCGTTGGTACGTTCGTCCTGATAATGCAATTGGAGCGCTCCCGACTACTCAATAACGTGGGCCCGGCGGAAGTATACCCAAGGCCGGGGCCATTGCCTTGCGTGGACGCGGGTGTGATTACATCGGCATCGGCCGGGAAGCTAACTGCCGCGTCCCGTAATTCGAAATGAGTCCAAACCGCCCATGACCGGCGCCGCAATAGTCCTCGTCCTCATGTCCTCCGTTGCCCACGCGACATGGAATCTGCTCGCCAAACGCGCCACCACTCCCGAGGTGTTCACCTGGTGGATGGCGGCTGCCGGCAGCGTTATCTTCACGCCGGTCGCCATCTACTATCTCGTCACGGACCCGCCGAATGCGGCCGGATGGGGATACGTCGCCGCAACCGTGGCCCTTCACACCGGCTACTTCTTCTCGCTCGGGCGGGCGTACAAGCACTCCGACCTCTCACTGGTCTACCCCGTCGCCAGGGGTCTCGGCATCGCCCTCATACCGATTCTGGGCATAACGGCCCTCGGGGAAACCGTGACCTGGCCGGCAGCCGTCGGCGCTGCCCTCATTGTGGGAGGCGTCCTGTCAGTCGGCGCCAGCGGCGGTCCGACGGGTGGGTCGATGCGACTGATCCGAAGGGCCATGAGCGACATAGGGGTCCGCTACGCGGCGGCCACCGGGCTGATAATCGCCGCGTACTCGATAGTCGACAAGCAAGGTGTGCAGCACGTCCCCCCGCTTCTCTACATGTTCTGTCTATCGACCGGCGGTGGACTCGGAATGTTGGCCCTGATCTGGAGAAACTACTCTCCAGGGGACTTCGCCGCCGAGTTTCGCGCTCACCGTAAGGAAATCGTCCTTGGCGGAGTGCTTCAATTCACCGCATACGGCCTGGTGCTAAGCGCCCTCCGCCTGTCTCCCGTCAGCTACGTCGGGCCGTTCAGGGAGATAGGCATTCTGATCGGAGTGGTGCTCGGCGTCTACGTCCTGAAAGAGCGGCCCACCAGAGCACGCGTTATCGGCGCAATCTTCATCGCCATCGGCGCAGCCGCCATAGCCCTGGCTCCCTGAACCAACCGGAAAACAGCCAGCCGGCCCGTAGGGTCCCCGATCGGGTCGGGGAAGACGGGTGGCGGGGGCCATGGGATGACAGATGATGGCAGCCGTCACGCGGGATGACGGATGACGGTAAGGGGTATGTGGGGATGACTGGTTCCGGTCACACGAACATCGTGCGGCCGTACACCTCGTGCCCGATTCGTGCGGCCTCTTCGTTATATCCGCCGGGAATCGCTACACCCCACTCCTTTACGAATTCGTAGTTCTCCCTCAACGACTTCGTTGGGTCGTTCCAGGAACTGTAAAACTTCACCCCATGGCGGTCGCAGGCGGCCTTGACGGCCTCTCTGGCCATGTCCATGTCTTTCGGGTAAGGCGGGTCGTGGGCGTCAGCGTAGCCATACGACATGCCCATGTCACCTGGCCCCCATTCAGCGAAACCAATGCCCGGCACGGCCGCTATCTGATCTGCGTTCGCCATCCCTTCTTTGTCCTCGATCTTCAGGCCAAGCAGCAACTCGCCGTCTGGATTCAGAGGCCAAGGGTCTGCAAGCCGCATGTAATCGCCGGTCGAAAGGCCCCAGATGTCTGCCGGGGTTCCCTGGCCGCCTCCGCCCCGCTGCCCCTGCCCCAGACCGTTTCCAACGCCGAGCGTCTGCCATACGTACCGGACGCCCTCTACGAACGCCTGAACGGCTGAGGCCTGACGCGCGTGAGTGTGCAGCACGCCCTGGACTCCGGCGGTCAGTACCTGCCTGATCTGCCACTGATTGGCGATCACCTCATCCCTGGTCCGGCAGTTCGAAGGCAGCGTGGAGATGACGCAGGGAATCCTGTGACCGCTCGGGGTCGGTCCGCCATCGGCCAGACCGAGCATGAACTGGTGCAGTCCGACAACGTCGAACGCCCCGTGCTCGAAATCGACAAGCAAGATGTCGGCGTATGTGCCGGCCATTTTCTTGCCGTTCTCGTAAGTCAGTTGCCCGGCGCTGGTCGGAAACACCGGTTGCCCGGCTTCAAGTAGTTCTATAGCGCGGTTGAGTCGTTTCGGCATGAGGTAAGCCCTTGTCCTGATTGCTAACGTTATAAAGTTCCGGCCGATTCTAACGAACCGGGGCTCTGTTCACGCGGCCGGTTCGCGATCCATGGCGTCACGATGTCAGGTTCCACGGCAGATCCAACTCAGCCGTAATGTCGCGGAACCAGTCGATCACTTCCGGGTGATACGGGATGCCCTCAGCCCGCCGTTTGACCTCTTCTTCGGCCTCCGGCAGGCCCGCATATACCACGCGATCCCAACCGCGCGCCGGTGGACAGTCCTTCAAGTTGCGCATGTACTCGTCCATCGAGTCTTTGAAGTCATCGACATCGGTAAACGCGGCGATGTTGTACGCGATGAAGTGGTGCGATGCGACGCCGCGGTTGAGAAATCCAGGGCCGGTGCCCGACAGGAGGCCGGAAAGGATGTCGATCATCACGCTCAGGCTGTACCCCTTGTGCGATCCCCCCTCCCTGGTCCCTCCTACCGGCAACATGAGTTGGCCGTCTTCAGGCCAGGTCTCTTCCATGATGGGGGTGCCGTCGGGTTTGGCTACCCAGCCCGGCGCAAGCGATGCCCCGAGCCGTCTCGCCAGCCGCACTTTGTTGCCTGCGACCGCGCTCATCGAGGCGTCGAAAATAAAAGGCTCCTCGTGCCGCGCCGGAGCAGCAATCGACAATGGGTTCAGCCCGACCAACGCCTTCGCTCCGCCGGTAGGCGCCATTGCCGTGCCGCCTACCGTCATCGATATCCCGATCATGTCGTGCTCGATCGCCATATGCGCATGGTAGGCAGCCGCGCCAAAATGGCGACCGTTTCCCACGACGACAGCCCCTATCCCCGCCGAGCGGGCCTTTTCTATCGCCATCTTCATGGCAAAGGGACCCACCACGAGACCATGACCGCGGTCGCTGTCCAACGTGGCGACGGCTGCCGCTTCGCGGACCACGCGCACTTCCGGCCGGGGGTTGATCGCGCCCTCGCTGAAGGCTCTGACGTAGTTGCGCATCAGGTTGGAAACGCCGTGCGATTCAATCCCCCTCAGATCGGCGTACACCAGCACGTCCGCGGCCTGCGCCGCATCCGTCGACGACATCCCCATGAGCGAAAACATCGCCTCGAGAGTAGAGCGCATGTCCTCCTGGCGAACCAGTATCGCTTCGTCTTTCGCTACGTGGAATCTTTCGAGCACCAACGACAGTCTCCTTAAGTGCTATGGCAATTGGCGTTGCGCAACCGCTGGTCTACCCAAACTGCTCGCGGAACTCAGCGTATATCTCTTTGGTCCGTTCAGTTCCGAGCGCCAACACCGACGAAACGTTCATCATCCTGTAACCGGCCGCAATCCAGCGGCGGCAGTCTTCAGGATCGGCGAACGTCGAGGCCAGCGCCTTACCGGTCCCCTTCATCCGATCAGCAACGTCGGTCATGATGTTTTCAACCTTGCTGTGGTGAATTTGACCGGGTACCCCAAGCGACGCCGAAAGGTCGGTGGGACCAACAAGTAGGACCTCGAAGTGCTCAAGCTTCAGCGTGTCGTCCAGACGTTCATACGCCTCGACGCTCTCCATCTGGAGAATCAGCATCGTCTCGCTATTCGCATGCTTGATCACGTCGCCCGCGCCAATGCCGAGCATCGACGCAAACCAAGGCGCGATGCCCCGATTACCTATTGGCGGGTACTTGGCGTACTGGATGGCCATTGCAGCCTCATCCGGCCCGTCCACCTGAGGCACCATTACTCCTACAGCGCCGACGTCGTAAGCCTTCTTGATCAAACCCGGATCGTTCCAGGCCACGCGTATGACTAGCGCGACATCCGCTTGCCTGGCCTGCACGGCGACCGTCCCGATCGACTCCGTGCCCCACGGCGCGTGTTCCTGGTCGGCCCAGACCCAGTCGGGACCGGTCTGATATATGGCCGCGGCGACGTGCGGCTCGAGACTGAACATCGACGTGCCCAACATGAGCGCGTCATCGCGGATCTTTTGTCTTATATTGCTGGGGTACATAATCTCTCCCGGAGTTTCGGACAACATGAGCGGCAACCATACGCGGCCTCTGACGCGATGTTAATCCCGAATTCGCCCATTTACACGCCATCATTAGCGGGACGGGGGCCTCGAGCCCCGGAATCAGCGGAGTTCTTGATCACATGAAAATAGAAGAGATACGAATCGACATCATCGAGAGCGAGTCGATCGAACCGGCATGGCGGCCGCACCGCCACATGATGGAGTACCCGGGGTCGTATCGGGCCCGTTTCGGCCACCGCCCGTGGCAAGGCGAACCGGTCAGACTTGAGCCGCGACCGGCATATGGTGCGGTCCTGCGACTACGGACCGACTCGAATCTGGAGACCTGCGGGCTCCTGAACGTGAGTTGGGGAAAAGACCACGTCGAGTGGGAAGCACACGCTTTCAAGGCCCAGTGGGGTCCCGAAATCATCGGGGAAAACGCCCTCGACAGAGAGCGAATGTGGCACAAGTTGTGGATGGCGAGAAGGTACTTCCATGTGCCGTCGACCGCCCCGATCGAGTTGATCGACATGCTGCTATGGGACCTGGCCGGGCAGATGGCGAACATGCCGGTCCACAAGTTGATCGGAGGCTTCAGGGACCGCATCCGCGCATACCAGGTCGTTACGTCTCTGTCCTACGAGGAAAATCTCAAAGCTGCCGCAAAGGCCAAAGACGACGGGTTCTTCGGCTTCAAAGACCACATGATGCTGGGAGTCGAAACCAATCTGTCGCTTGCCAGCGAACTTCGCGACCTCGTCGGCGATGAGTTTGAATTGATGCACGATCCGGTACAGCAGTACACGGTCGACGAAGCGATTCACGTCGGAAAGGCCCTGCAAGACCTGGGATACCTCTGGATCGAGGAACCTCTGCAAGAGGTCGATATCCGGGGACTCCAGAAATTAGCCGACGCGCTGGAGCTTCCCGTCCTGGCGCTGGAGTCGATCGAGGGCCACCCCTACCTGGTAGTTCCCTACCTCGTGGCCGGCGCAGTCGACATCGTCCGCCAACGGGGCCTTGGCATAACCGGCCAGTTGAAACTGGCGAACCTCTGTGACATGTTCGGTGTGGGGTGCCACGGAGGCAATCCGCACGTTGTTGCCGCGGTGCGGAACGATGATTGGTGGGAGCACGCCAGCTCTCCGCTTGCGCCGCCACCATCTCTTCAAACTGCGTTTGCGAGCCTCATTCAGGATACAACCCGCGTTGAGGGTGGGCACATGTACCCGCCGACCGGCCCGGGCCTTGGCAGGCGCATCGATTGGGACGGGATCGAATCGCGCACAATAGCCACGGTTTGATTGGACACCCTGGCGCGACGCTGCCTCCAAAAAGGTTGCCCAGCACGGGCCTTGCAATACAATCGCTCTTGCAAAACTTTGAATCTGAAAGGCCGGACAGACTGATGATTGTCGTATCTACAGATAACGTGACGGGATCGGAAATCACAGAAGTTCTTGGATTGGTAAGAGGCAACACCGTTCGCGCCAAAAACATCGGGCGGGACTTTTTGGCCGGCATCAAGAACATTATGGGCGGCGAGTTGACGGCCTACTCCGAACTGATGCAGGAGTCGCGGGAGCAGGCGACGCAACGAATGATCACCGAGGCGGAAGCTTACGGCGCAGACGCCGTGGTCGCAGTCCGCTACACCACCGCCGCTGTCGCTAACGGCGCCGCAGAGATCCTCTCCTACGGCACGGCCGTCAAGCTGCGCTGACCGCAAGACCCGACAACGTCGCTTTCCATAGCGGGGAAGGTTAGCGTTAACGAGGGGAGACTAAGTGCGACAACGGGTACGGCGCTACCCCGCATAAATAGTAGGAGTTGGCACGCCCGGAGGGATTCGAACCCCCGACCCCCTGGTTCGAAGCCAGATGCTCTATCCACTGAGCTACGGGCGCACGGTTGGCGAGTGCCCGTCGGTATGTCCGACGGGGCGATATGACGATAACGCCGAGCCATTTGCACCGCGCCTGAAAAGTGACGGTAAATCCAATTGGTCCGGCATGCCCGTCTACGCGACTTTGGGCATTTGTTGGGGTGAGCGGAGGGGATCGAACCCTCGATCTTCAGGGCCACAACCTGACGTGTTAACCACTACACTACGCCCACCATGCCGAATAATGAGACTAGCACCCACATGATGCTCAATCAAACTCAGTCCTGAGCGTCACTACCCTGATTCACCCTGCTCCCTCAGCCACTCGCGGTACCGCCCCACTGTTTCCTCCGTTGGAGGATAGTAGCGGCCCGGAGGCGCATTCTCAGCGTCCATCAACCCCATGATGAACCGCTCGACCCGTTCGTGTTCCTCGATCCAGGCGATTACTTCAGCCGCGAGCTGACAGGGTATAACGACGACCCCGTCATCGTCCGCGACGATCAGATCGCCGGGCATAACGAGAACACCACCGCATCCGATCGGGACGTTCGCCTCGAACGCTTCGATGCCGGGGCGATTCACGGTCGGCAGACGGTCGGCCGCAAACACAGCCATGCCGTATTCGTCGCCGATCAGGTCGACGTCACGCATGGAGGCGTCCGTCACGACTCCCACGGCCTTGTTCATGTGCAGATGCCTCGTCTTGACGTTGCCCAGAATCGTATGCCGGGCGTCGCGATTCCCATCCACAACCAGCACGTCGCCGGGACCGCAGGTCGCCATCGCCGCGTACTCCGGTGAATGCTCACCCTTGCGCGTAATCTCAAGCAGGTCCGGCCGCGGCGGGATAAACCGCAACGTACGGGCACGCGCCGCTATCTTGCGGCCCGGTGTCATTGGCCTCACGCCGTACATGAAACAGTTCTGCCATGACGCCATCTCGTAGGTGCCCTCCGGCGCCTCGAGCCCCATCCGGAACATGGCGCTGAAACATGTCGCGGAAGTCACCTCCTGGAACCGTTTCAACAGATCATCATCTATGTGGACCCTGGGTTCATATGTCATGACAAAAGCCTTTCCAATTCTGTTAAGTCGAACGACGCCGACTCCTATGCCGTACACTTCCGCGGGCGAATTTTAGAGGAACGGATCAGGGGCAGGTCGTCAACGTAATTCCCGACCCACCGCTTCTTCCATGGATGCGTAGCCGCTCTGAAACCCGCCCGGTCCCGCGTCCATGCCACGTGCTGCCTCACGCATCGCCTTACGCAGGCGGATCCACCTGTAACGTTTCCTGTTACCGGGATGTAATCAGATGACGGCTCCTACGGTGTAACGAATCCTGTCTGCCGTCAGGCTGAGAGATCTTCCACGAGTTGCACCAGCGATCTTGCGCCGACGCCCGTGGCGCCCGATACGTTCACTCCATCGGTCGAATCAGCCATGCTGGTCGCCGCGATATCGACGTGCGCCCACGGAGTCTCACCGGCGAATTCCGCTATGAAGTGAGCCGCCGTGATCGAACCGGCGGGCCGTCCACCCGTGTTCTTGATGTCAGCCACTTTCGATCGGTTCTGCTTCTTCGACACCTCGTCCAGGGGAAGACGCCACATCGCCTCTCCCCTGCGCGCGCCGGCTGCCAACACGGCGTCGACGAGTTCGTCGTTATTGCTGAACACAGCGCTTTGCCCCCGACCCAGGGCAATCGTTGCGGCGCCGGTCAGTGTTGCCAGGTCCACGATGCGATTGGCGCCCTTCGACTTTGCGTAAGAGATCGCGTCGGCGAGCGTCAGGCGACCCTCTGCGTCGGTGTTATCGACCTCGATCGTCTTGCCACTCATCGAAGTGACGACGTCCCCGGGCCGTTGCGCCGAGGCGCCAGGCATGTTCTCCGCGGCGGCCACGATGGCGTGCACGTTGATTCGCGGTTTGAGTCGCGCCAACGCGCCGATAGCGCCGATAACCGCCGCGCCCCCGCCCATGTCGCCCTTCATTGCCGCCATCCCGCCCGCGGGCTTGAGTGATATCCCACCGGTGTCGAATGTGATGCCTTTTCCAATCAGCCAAATGTTGTTTTGCCCGTCTTCCGCGTCCCCTTCGTACGAGAGATGAATGAACTTCGGTGGCTGACTGCTGCCTTGAGCAACGCCCAGGAAAGCCCCCATCCCCAGTTTTTCGATGTCGTCCTGTTCGAGAACGTTGCAGCCTAGCCCCGCCGAACTTGCCACGTCACAAGCGGTTTCCGCCATCTTTGACGGTGGGAACAGGTTGGCCGGTTCGTTGACCATATCCCGGGCTGCTATACCTGCATTGGCGTACGTCTCGCCTCGCTCGACTCCGGCCTTGAGGATCGCTCGATTGTCCTGAACAATGTCCACAAGCGTGAGCGACTCGAATTTTCGCTTATCGTCGTCTGACTTCGACTTGTACTTGTCGAACTTGTACAAGCCCAGGATCGCGCCTTCGGCGATCGCCTCGGCGCTGGCATCCGGCTCAAACCCGCCGATTCCGGCGCCGTGCACGATAGTCGTTGCACGCGTGATCGACGCGGCTTCCAGCTTGCGCAGCGCGCTCGCGGTTACATGCCGGACGGTATCCAAATCCAATACGAAATCGTCCTGCTTGCCGAGACCTGCAACCAGGACCCTCGCCGGACCGAACATCGGAAATGCCGAATCCGGAGTGTGTATCAGGGTCAGTTCGCCAAGGCGTCCCGAAATCTCACCATCTGAAATCAACCCGGATATAACACCGCCTAACGCGCTGTCGACCGCGCCGGTAGCCCCGGCGGGATCTTTCACGCCTTCGAAGAGATTCACGATCAGCGCGGGCGTTTCCTGTTCGGTAACGTCGCCAATCGCCACTTTGATTTTCAACCGCTAATACCTCCGCGTTGCCGAATACCGTTGCGGGACCGGACGCGGATTTTTACGTCCGTCGAATCCCGAATTCGCTGTGCATTGTAGTGGCAGTTTCGTCTGTGGAACGGTTGGAAACGCCAAACCCGTCAGGCCATACTGCCCCAGAAATCCGCTTAAAGTTTTGAACTTGTTCGAAACAACACCTATACACTAGGTCACCGAAAATAGTACGAACGTACCTAGTACTACGTACCAGCCAGGCAATATCGTTTGGCAATCAGTTGGAACCACAGGCAGACGTGTCCGGCCTTCCTGTGGCGCCACTGTTGGGGACCTCACCAGGCATCGCTAACGGGGGTCGCCAGATGAGATTGAGTTAGCGGCCCGAATCGCCAAGCCGGCAACGGCAAACGACCCGGCCAATCACGTTTCTCGGCAACGCAACAACCCGGACTCGAGGTGTCACATGCAGAGCAATAAAGTCGCAGTGCGAGTCATCAGTGACGGTTCGTTCCTGTTGGACGGAGGTCCGATGTTCGGCCCAGTCCCGAAAGTCCTTTGGGAGAGAACCGCCAAACCAGACCGAAAGAACCGCGTACGCCTGGGGTTAAACAGCCTGCTCATCTCAGCCCCCGAGGCAAACGTGTTGGTCGACGCCGGCATCGGTTCGAAGGAACCCGAAGTTAATCGGGAAATCTACGGACACAGTTCCAGCAAGCTGCAGCGCAACCTGCGCGAACACGGTGTCTCCATTCGCGATATCAACTTCGTGATCCTCACACACCTGCACTTCGACCACTGCGGCGGTTCGACTCGCCTTGACCGTGACGGCAACATCATCCCCACGTTTCCCAACGCCAGGTATCTCGTACAGCGCACCGCGTGGGAGGAGGCCTTCAACCCGAACGAGCGAGCCATCCCGGTGTACGGGCACGGTATCGAGCATCTGAAAGTGCTTGAAGAACGCGGCATGATCGACTTCCTTGACGGCGACACCGAAGTCACCCCCGGCGTCCACGCCATCGTGACCGACGGCTACTCCAGTGGCCACATGATCGTCACTGTCAACGCCGGCAGTGAGCGGGTCGTGTACCTGTCAGACCTCATTCCCACCCCCAACCACCTTCCCCTGCCCTACATCACAGCATTCGATCGTTTTCCGGAACAGACTCTCAAGGTCAAGAAGGAGATGCTCGAAAAAGCCGAACGGGAGGGCTGGCTGATGGTCTTCTCCCACGGATACACCGAGCGGGCCGGCTACCTCAAGCGCGACAAGAACGGTCTTTCGCTCAATCCCGTGACCTTCTAAAACGTTCGTCTGCAAGTCAGTCGGAAATAACGATCCACACTACAGAAAGGGGTCGTCCCACCGGGGCGGCCCCTTTTTCGCGTCCGGCATACTGCCTGAAGTCACACAGGCTCGGCCTGCAGCACGCCCTCTTTGACACCCACGATTTTCACTCGTTCAAAAATGTCATCGGCTGATGAATCGTCTTGGGCGCTGGCAAGACGATTCAACACTGGGTCAGACAATGAGACCTTGCTGAACGAATCGGCGGCCGATGGCTCAATTCGTCGGCTGACAAAACCTCCAAGCGCCGCGTTGGTGAAGGCAACCCGCAGGTAGTCCTCAGTAAGGCCCGATCGTCCGCGCTGCCCTTCCCACAGTACCGTCCGCCGTCCGCCGACAGCGCCGCGTCGATACTCCGCAGCCGACTCAGAGGCCGACCTTCGCACCTCCGCCGCCCGTCTCGTCTTCGTTGCCGAGTCGATGTGGCTACCGAAGTGCGCCGCGCTCGTACCCGGGCGGGACGAGTAAGGAAAAATGTGGGCGTCCGCGAATCGCACGCTCCGCATTAAAGCAAGAGTAGTCTCGTGGTCCCGTTCCGTCTCACCCGGAAACCCGCAGATGACGTCCGTTGTGATCGAAGCGCCCGGCGCGGCCTCACGTACCGCCGCCGCCGCCCGTTCATACTCACTCGCCGTGTAACGCCGCCGCATCCTGTTCAATATGGGGTCACTCCCGCTCTGCAGCGGCATGTGGAAGTGCGGGGCTAGTCTGCCCTGTCCGTGGCCTTCCCAAACGCCCAACAACCCCTCGTCCAGTTCCTGCGGCTGCAATGAAGACACTCGGAGCCGCCGAATGTCCGTGCCCGTGAGGATCATGATGAGAAGTTTTCTCAGGTTGGCCCCCGGAATATCGAAACCGTAAGTGCCCAGTTGAGTGCCCGTGAGAACGACTTCTGGGCAACCGCTCTGCGAAAGAGCCCCGATACGATCGACGATTTCACTCGGCGGCAGGCTTCTTTCACGGCCTCTCACCCTGGGAACTATGCAGTAGGCGCAGACCTGATCGCATCCTTCCTGAATCTTGACGGATGCGCGTGACCTTCCTACCGAACGGGAGACATCGGCAATATTCAACTCCGCTTCGGCCAATTCCCCCGAATCCATCCCAACGATGCCCGAGACTACGTCGACGATTTCATGCTTGTCGTGATTGCCGTAAACGAGATCTACCGCCCCGAATGCGTCGAATGCCGTGCGGTCCCGTTCCGGATAGCAACCCGCCGCAACAATGATCGCTCCGGGAAATCTTCGCCGCGCCGACGAGACAGCCTGCCGGGCCTTCTTGTCAGCGACGGCCGTGACGGTGCATGTGTTGACCACGTAGACGCTCGGCTCTTCGCCGTCGCGACATGCCTGAAAGCCCCTGGCCATGAACCGCCCGGCAAGACTCTGGCTGTCGGCCATGTTCAGCTTGCAGCCATGCGTTTCTATGCGGAACGAAGGCCTGCCTGTAGACTTCCCGACTCCGGCCGACTCCGATGCTTCCGTCAGGGATGTATGGGTGGGTTCATGCATTCGTTCGTTGGTTCCGGCGGGCATGTTGGGCTCGAATTGTGAACTGGTTTTTCGTCATAAACAGGATCGTATCTTCAGGGTTGTTATAATCCGAGCCGCGAGTTTGGCGTGCGACACGTTCGTCCAAACTCATTGGCAGGAATGCTTAATTGCCGCCAGGCACTTCTAACCGGAAGTTTATTGCTAATGACAGGGCGCGTCGTCATCACAGGCATCGGCCTGATTACACCTTTGGGCCTCAATCGCAAGAGCACGTGGTCCAGTCTCATGAAGGGCGAGTCAGGGGTCGATCGCATCACATCTTTCGACTCCGAGGGTTACGAGACCCGAATCGCTGCTGAAATCCATGGCTTCGACGCCGCCGCAATCCTCGGGCGGCGTGAGGCAAGGCGGCTGGACAGGTTTTCGCAATTGGCCTGTGCCAGCGCCCTCGAAGCCCTTGGCCACGCAGGTCTCGACATGTCGTGGCAAGATCCCGACCGCGTAGCGGTGCTCGTCGGAAGCGGCGTCGGCGGCATTATTACGCTGTCGAACCAGTACGACGTTCTCGCCCGTCGCGGGCCGAAAC
Source organism: Dehalococcoidia bacterium (assembly GCA_965224235.1). GTDB lineage: Bacteria > Chloroflexota > Dehalococcoidia > Lucifugimonadales > Lucifugimonadaceae. The sequence goes on from CBDCYP010000001.1 coordinate 345,614, forward strand.
GCGTCAGTCCATTTCTCATCCCAATGATGTTAAGTGACATGGCGGCAGGCCAAGTCTCCATGATGATCGGCGCAAAGGGACCGAACCTCAATACCGTGTCGGCGTGCGCAAGCGGCGCGGACGCCGTCGGAGAAGGCGCAGAGATGATTCGCCGCGGACGAGTCGACGTCGCTATCGCGGGCGGCAGCGAGGCGGCCATATGTCCGATTGGGCTGGCTGGTTTCAGCGCTTGCATGGCCCTGTCGAAGCGCAACGACGATCCGGCAGGGGCGTCGCGGCCGTTCGACGCCGGACGGGATGGCTTTGTCCTGGGAGAAGGCGCCGGCGTACTGGTCCTCGAGGACATCGATCACGCCCGGAATCGTGGCGCCACCGTGCTGGCCGAGTTCGCTGGCTACGGCGCGACGAGCGATGCTCATCACGTCACACAGCCTGACCCCGAGGGCTTCGGCGCAGCACGGGCAATGCAGCACGCCCTCGACATGGCTGGCATGGCGCCGGAGGACATCACCTACATCAACGCGCACGGCACCTCGACTCCCCTCAACGACAAGTTCGAGACGATAGCCATGAAACGGGTCTTCAAAGACCATGCCTACAAGGTCCCAATCAGCTCTACAAAGTCGATGACCGGCCACCTTCTCGGCGCAGCGGGCGGCATCGAATCGGCATTCTCCGTGATGGCAATCTCCGAATCGGCGATTCCGCCGACCATCAATCTCGAAGAGCCCGACCCCGACTGCGACCTGGATTACGTTCCGTACACGCCGCGCCGGGGTCGCGTGGAAACGTCCATGACCAACTCCCTGGGCTTTGGAGGCCACAACGCCAGCGTGATATTCAAGGAATTCCTGAATTAGCTGCGCCCTGCCCCACACGCCATGAGCAAGTCCGTAGTTTGGCGAATCGCCGAACCTCCACCTGACGGATTCCGCCTTGATTTGGCGGGCATTGGAGGCCCTTCCGGACCCCTTCCTGCAAGGCTTCTCTACAACCGGGGCATAACGACTGACCGGCAAGCGCGAGAATTCCTGAACCCCGATCTGGGTGGACTGTCCCCTCCGTTCGATCTCCCTGACATGGACGCCGCGTCCACCCGTTTGCTGTCCGCAGCAGCGGCCGGTGAGCGTATCGGCATCTTTGGCGATTTCGACGTCGACGGCCTGACGGGTACGGCCATTCTCGTCGACACCATCGCCCGCCTCGGAGGCGACGCCCTGCCCTATATCCCGCACAGGGAGAAGGAGGGGCACGGCCTGACGGTCGAGGCCGTCCGGTCGTTCCGGAACTTAGGAGCAACCCTGATCGTGACCGTCGACACCGGCACAGACGCAACGGCCGAGGTCGATGCCGCCACAAGGGCCGGAATCGACACGATCATCACCGATCATCACATTGCGACGGACGTGCTGCCAGCCGCGGTAGCAATCGTGAACCCAAACCTGTCCGATTCTCCAGGCGGAGAACTCACTGGCGCCGGCGTGGCGTTCATGCTCGGCCGGGCAATGTTCGAGCTGGCAGGAACCGAACAACCTGCCTTCCACACCGCTCTGGCAGCCCTCGGAACGATTGCCGATAGAGGACCGTTGCTCGGCGACAACCGCCGAATAACAAAAGCCGGCCTGGCCGAACTCGGACTCACGGGGCATGCAGGATTGCAGGCCCTCAAAGAGGTGTCGGGACCGGCCGGCAAATGGATCAACCCGACTGCGGAATCGGTGGCATTTCAGTTGGCGCCAAGGTTGAATGCGCCAGGCAGGTTGGGCGACGCTACGCCCAGCCTCACGTTACTTACGACCGATGACCCGGATCTGGCCCTGGATCTGGCGAGACGGTTGGACTCCACGAATCGCGAACGCCGAAAACTTGGCGACGAGCTGCACCGCCTGGCCTCTGCCCAGATTGCCGGCGAAACAGCACGGACCGCGATCGCGGCGGTTACATTCCACGGAGTTTCGGCCGGCTTGCTGGGGCCGTTGGCCGGAAGACTATGCGAATCGATGGGAAGGCCGGCAGTCGCCGTTTCCGTTGCGGACGGCGTCGCTCGCGGCTCGGCCAGAAGTGTGGCGGAGTTCGATATTCACTCAGCCCTGAAGGCGTCCGAATCCTTGCTTACGAAATTTGGTGGCCATGCACGAGCGGCCGGTTTTACTACCTCCGCTTCGTCGTTAGATCAAGTGCTGGATGCCGTAAATAGACTGGCGGAATGGAACATGATGGGAGTCGAGCCGCAACGCGAAATTAGCGTCGACTACGAAATCGGCTTCAACGAACTCACCGCCTCGACGTGGGACTTTGTACGGCTGCTGGGACCCTTCGGTGAGGGAAACCCGGAGCCGGTTATCGTCACCAGAGGGTTGAACGCCTCCAACGTGAGGACCGTGGGCGCAGGAGGCCAACATCTGCGTGTTGACCTTGAATCCGCAGGCTCCAATTTCCCAGCCATAGGATTTAGGCTGGGCGGCGCGCCGTTGGGCAAGGGGATTGTCGACGCCGCTTATACCCCGACCGAAAATGTCTGGCGTGGACGCCGTATCAGGGAGCTTGGCCTGCTCGACATCCGGCCGTCTGCCCGGCTCTGAGTGTAAGCCAACTCGAAGACTACCCGGCGACGGCCTTCTCTAGGGAACCTCTGAACAACTCCGTGTTCCAATCCGTTCGCCCTGAGCTTGTCGAAGGGTTCTGGCCTCCTCCCCCATAGGGGGAGGATTCAGGAGGAGGGAACCTCCGCTCTGCCAAGCGCATCGGCCACTTGTTCAGAGATTCCCTAGATTCCCGCATTCGCGAGAATGCCGGGGTTTTTGAGATAGTTTCTTAGCGCAAGCGCGTAGTACGACTACCTTGCGGCCGCCCTGCGCCGCCGGCGTTGCTCGCGGCCGCGGGTCGGCGTTGCGATTGAGTTCACGTCGCCGTCCGGTCGAATGAACCTGGTCTTGATAATCAGGAACGGCACCGCCACGAGGAGCACGAGAATGGCGATCAGGTGCGCTTCCTGCAGGCCCCAGAACTTGACCGGGTCGAGCCGCAGCCACTGAATTCCGAACCGGCCGATCGCATATAGCGCCAGGTAGACCACCCACAAGCTGCCGGCGGGCTTAAGCCGTCCCCGTAGCAGGAAAAGCACCCCAACCACAGCCATGTTCCAGATCATTTCGTACACGACTGCCGGGTGCACCGGCGCTTCCGGGTCGCCGTGGAATCTTTCAGCGCCTATCCTCGCCGGGCTGTCAATATGGGTGAAATACCAACCCCAGGCGAGGTCGGTCGCCCTGGCCCAGTGTTCACCGTTGATGATGTCCCCGATCCGGCCGATCGACTGCCCAATGAGCATCGCGGGGGCGGTCACGTCCATCAGTTTGCCCACAGGGTACTTGGCGAAGTACGCATACGCCGAGCCGGCCAGCCAGCCGCCCAGTATGCCGCCCCAAAGCCCGATCCCGCCGGACCAGATCTGGAACATACTGCCGATGTTTCCCGAGTAAGCGCCCCAGTTGTCAGCAACGTGCACAACCCTCGCGCCTATCACACCGCCGATGATCCCCCAGATCGCAACGTTGTAGACGATGTCCGGGTCGAGCCGCTCTCGGCGGGCCCACCGGGCAACGAGGTAGATGGCTACGGCAACCCCCACGAAACTGAGGAAGCCGTGCCAACTCAATGGGACGACCCCGCCACCGAATATGTTCGGGTCGAACGGTATGGGGATGGACAGAAGATTCAAGAGGGTATGTCCCAACTGCGTTGGCCGCCGCCAACACACCATGCGATCGCGCAAAAAGTCACGTTGATGTATCCACGATTCCGGTGTTTTATCATTGTCCCAGGGCCAGTCAGGTTTTCGATTCTAGGTTCCGCCCCATACAGCGTCAAACCAGTTCTGCCCTGCCGCAAACCGCGGACGGCAGCGAAACGGAACGCAGCGGCCAACACGTAATCCACAAAGACACACCGATATGCCAGCAACTTTGGGCGCCGCCCGACAACACATTGACCTGTTCCTCGAATACGCCGCCGTAGAGCGCGGCCTCTCGCGCAACACGCTGAGCTCATACTCGGCGGACCTCACCAACGCCGCGGAGTTCTTCGCCCTTCGAGCCAGCAGCGCCGATTGGTCGTGGGACCAACTCGACGTCGAAGCATTCACCGCGTATATGGATGATTTGGACGAGCGTGGATACGCAATAACCTCCCGCGCACGAAAGATCGCCTCACTAAGAGCCTGTATGCGGTTCCTCAACGACGAAGGCATCACCGCCTCAAATGTCCTCGCCACCGTACGAGCCCCCAAGGGCGGCAAAACGCTGCCAAAGGCCCTGTCGATCGATGAGATGAACACGCTCCTCGACTCGTTGCTGTCAGAAACATCCCCCGCGGGGTTGCGTGACAGGTCCATGATCGAATTGATGTACGCGGCCGGCTTACGCGTCAGCGAACTCGTTGCGCTCGATCTGCAGCACGTCGACATGTCGTACGGACAGGTCAGGGCAATGGGAAAGGGCCGCAAGGAACGCATCATCCCGTTGCACGACGGCGCAATCGAATTATTAGACGCCTACCTTAAGGACGGCCGGCATCATCTCGCAACCGACTCCACCGACAACGCGCTGTTCCTGAACCACCGCGGCGGCAGACTAACCAGGCAGGGGTTTTGGCTGGCGCTTCGAAGCGTAGGAACCCGGGCCGGCATCACGAGCCATATCACTCCGCACGCGCTACGCCACAGCTTTGCGACCCACCTGCTTCGAGGCGGCGCATCGCTACGGCATGTGCAAGAACTCCTAGGTCACGCTAGCATCTCTACCACCCAGGTTTACACACACCTGACCTCGGAACACCGGCGGCAGCAGTACGACGCCGCACATCCAAGAGCGGAAGATCCGCCGACAGGAAGTGTTTCTGGCGACGAAAAAAGGGATGGACATGACGGTAATCACAATTGAAGGTCGAGTAGGCGCGGGGGCGTATCTCCTCTCTAGGGCTGTTGCCCGCGACATGGGCATCGACTTTGTCGACCGGCTTGTCCTCGCCGACGTAGCGCGGCGAGTCGGCGCCACGGTCGGGGCCCTCGTGGACACAGAACGCCGCGTTCCCACTTTTGCGTCGCGATTGGCACAGGGCGTCCAGCGCATGCTGCAAAAATCCGCCGTCGCCGGACTCGGAGGCGACCCATATTTCGGCCCGGGTATCGATACGCTCCTCGCCCGCCCCTATTCCGAGATGGAAGAAACCCCTGCCACTGCGGCCGAGGAGATCGACGAACAACACTTCATCGATACCGCCGCAAGCGTGATCCGCGACATCGCGGAAGTCGGCAACTGCGTGATCCACGACCGCGGCGCCGGCGTCATCCTTGCCGACCGGCAAGACGTACTGCGCGTTGGGGTCGTCGCAAGGATGGAAGACCGCATTACCCGCACCATGCAACGGGAGCGGCTCGACGAAGAATCGGCGCGGGAATTGATTCGCCACGCAGACAATGCTCAGCACCGCTACTTCGCCAAAGCATTCGACAGCAGCCCGATCGACCCTTTCTTGTATCATTTCATGTGGAACACGTCCAACGTCTCGATCGACTACGCGACGCATATAACGATAGACGCAGCCCGGACGATGGCCGAAAAAGGGCTCCGTTGGGCATCGCAGGAGGCTGACGTAACGGTCAGTCCAACCCCCTAAGTCCGGATAGGGCAACAGAATTCCCATGCCACCCAAAAGACCAGCAAGAAAACGAAATCAAAAGTCACCCAGACAGCGAAGCCGTCGCGAAAGCGCGCCGAATGTATACGTGCAAGGTAGTGAGTCCCGGCGCCAGGACGACGCGCCAACTCGTGCGACCGCAGCTGTTCCGGCCGCTGCCGGACGAGGCCCCGCCGGTCTCGCCGCGACCTCCGGAGGCGCTCCCGTCATCACTCGCGCCCGCAGCGGGCAGCGTCGCCAGGGACGTCAGCGGTCCGAAGTTTTCGCTCGCTCCCTTCCAGCCGAACTTCGCAAACTCTCCATTCTCGTAGCAGCCGTCGTAGTGGCCCTCGCTGTGCTCACCGTAGTACTCAGATAGACCGCCTCGACCGTCTCCCCCGCCCTGCCGCCTCCGGGCCATCACAAACAGCCGGGCGGGACTGATCCGGAGGGATTATGCCAACCCCGACCGAACATGGGTTTAAGGACCGGTTGGCCGCCCTGCCGACGCAACCCGGCGTCTACATGATGAGGGGCGCGGGTGATCAGGTCCTGTACGTGGGCAAGTCCGCTTCACTCAGAAACCGCGTCCGATCCTACTTTGGCGCCAGGACCGGCATGCCGACGAGAACCCGTGAACTTGTTAGTCACATTAAGGACTTCGAATACATCGTCACTGAGTCGGAACAAGAGGCCCTGCTGCTCGAAAACAGTCTCATCAAGCAGCACAAACCCAGATTCAACGCCCGTCTCAAGGACGACAAGACCTACCCGTACATCAAGGTCGACCTCGACGAGCCGTTCCCGAGGGTCTATGTGACCCGTAGCACGTCCCGGGACAACGGACGCTACTTCGGACCGTTCGCCAGCGCAGGAAGCGTCCGCAAGACACTCGATCTGCTGAACCGGCTGTTCCCCTACCGTAGCTGCACCAAGACAATCACAGGTACCGACGACCGGCCGTGCCTCGAGTACTTCATCAAACGGTGCGTTGCCCCTTGCACGGGCTACGTTGACCAAAGTGAATACCGGCTCGTGATCGGCCAGATATTGCTTTTCCTTGAGGGAAAGACACGGGAAGTGGTTACAGAACTCAAGGCGGCCATGCGAACAGCTTCCAATCAGCTCGAATTCGAGCGCGCCGCGGCCCTGCGGGACCGGCTGCGCGCCATCGAGCGGGTTTACGAGGGTCAGAAAGTCGTGGGGTTGGGTCGGGAAGACCTGGACGCCATAGCGGTCGCCTATGGCAACAACGAAGCATGGGTCGAAGTATTCTTCGTCAGGCACGGCAACCTGATCGGCCGCGACAACTTCATCATGGAGGGCACTCAAAACGACCATCTGACTTCCATCCTGAGCCAATTCGCCAAGCAGTTCTACGACTCGGCGTCCCACGTACCGCGTAGGGTGTTGGTCCATGCGCGCCCCGAAGACGAAGCGCTCATCCTCGATTGGCTGCGCGAGAAACGCCAGGGCCCTGTCGACTTCGCGGTGCCTCAGCGCGGCCCAAAAAAACGTCTGATCGACATGGTTCAGGAAAACGCCGAACAGGGTCTCGAACAACTGAACCTGAAGTGGCACGCCGACTCCGACCTGATGGCCGAGGCGATGTCCGAGCTACAGGAACAGCTCAGCCTTCCAAGGCTGCCCAAAAGAATCGAGTGCTTCGACATTTCCCACATTCAGGGAACGAACACCGTCGCCAGCATGTCCGTCATGGAAAACGGCAAGCCTCTCAGCGGCCACTACAGGAAATTCCGGATCAAGACCGTTGAGGGGAACGACGACTTCGGTTCGATTCGCGAGGTGATGAACAGGCGTTTCAAGCGGCTCAAAGAAGCCATCAACGGAGGTGGCAAGCCGGGCGCCAAACCCGACAGCTTCGACGAGATGCCGGACCTTGTGTTGATCGATGGCGGCAAAGGCCAACTCAGTTCCGCTCTCGAGGCCATGCTGTATCAGGGCCTAAGAGAAGTCCCGTTGGCGTCACTCGCGAAGAAGAACGAGGAGATCTTCGTTCCGGACAGCCCGGAACCGATCGTCCTGCCTCGCAACTCCCGGGCGTTGTTCCTCGTACAGCGCGCCAGGGATGAAGCACACCGATTCGCTATCAGCTACCACCGGTCGATGCGACAGAAATCGTCGATCAAGTCCGCTCTGGACCTCGTGCCCGGTATCGGCCCCAAACGCAAGAAGTCCCTCATCAGGCAATTCGGCTCCGTGAAGAGAATCAAGGAAGCGCCGATCGAAGAGGTCGCAGCGTCGCCGGGAATGACAGCCACACTTGCCGCAAAGGTCAAAGAGTACCTGTAGAACTGCCCGCCACAGTCCCTTCTATCCCGATGTTCGGTCGGAATCCGCTCCGCTGGTCTGCCTCGTTGCCCCGCCATTGGCGGCCAGGACCCTTCGACGGGCTATCAACACAGTGAGCGCCAGGTCGAGGTTCTCGACCGACTCAGGCAACGACACCGACGCGCCGGGTAGCGACAACTCGACCCTGCCTCCAGTGTCGACCTCGGGGACCGGCTGCCGGGTTAAATTCAATACGTCGCCGCGATCTGCCTGAGGACTCGATTCGGGCGAATCATGCGACTCCCGGTTGTCCTGGCGGCCATGGCTAACTTGAGGCTCTTTGGCATCGATCAAATACTGCCTCACCTCGCCGAACACCCTGTCGATCGTGGCCAGCGATTGACTAACGGAGCTCTGGTCGACGCCGGTGACCTCCTCGATTAGTACGGCTAGGTGTTCGGGGCTCCTCGGCGCCTGGGGTAACCGCTTGCCGAGTTCCACGAAAAGCGGCACGGAGCGCGCCAGGCCCCGCATTGCGAATTGGGCCTCGGCAGGGGAAAGTGGGCCTGTGGCATGCGAACCGTCCCGGGTGAGCCTAATCCGGCTCCGGCCGGTGGCAATACCCCAGAGCCTCATCGCAGCGAGCCTCGACGCAAAAGCGCCGCCTCGTTCGGACATGCCCAATGAACGAGCCAATCCCGTCCTCGACACCTCCCCGGAAAATTCCCGCGTGATCTTCCTGGCGACGTCGATCGACGCGCTGAGGTTGATCTCCGGGTATTCCCAATCTCCCAAACGCGCCATACAGGCGATTCAAACCTCCGGGATGGCTTCGGATACTGTTTGCCCTAATCGGCGGGCAATTTGGGCCGTTTCCAGCCGCCAAATACCGCAGGAACGTCGCTGCAACATACGTGACAGTTGACCGTCCGTAACCATCCAACTACCCAATCTACCTATCTGGCATTTTGCCGGATTAAACGCCATCTCACAAGCACAATATCCAGCATATACGCCGCCACACACTGCCGTTCATTGGGATATACGCCGGTGTAATGCCGATGGACCGCCGTTGTTGTGCTGCATGGCCCCTTTGTGAGAGAAATTGAATTGCGGACCCGCTCTACTGGGAGCAGATAACCGAAATGCCGCGGCGTATTGACTGCGCACACAAGGCCAGGAGGATTCGATTCACAGCCCGGGAACGCCCTGAGGCGGTCTGTTGCTCGAGGGCGGCGATGGAACGGCTCAGGTCCGGTCTCTCTTGTCTGGGGACGGTCAGGATGGGGGAATTGACGAGGCAGGCCTGGGAAGGCAATACGGATGGTTGGGCGTTTAAGTTAGGGAACCTCTGAACAACTCCGTGTTCCAATCCGTTCGCCCTGAGCTTGTCGAAGGGTTCTGGCCTCCTCCCCTACAGGGGGAGGATTCAGGAGGGGGGAACCTCCGCTCTGCCAAGCGCATCGGCCACTTGTTCAGAGATTCCTTAGCTACCCATCCAACTCAGAGTTTGGGCGCCGCCTGGCAGACCGGCGGAGCAGCCTACTCCCTGCCGACTGGGATGCTTCAGCGCCAACCGCGCTGCGTCCGGGCGTGACCCGGAAGGCGCGGCGGGGTGCCGCCAACACACCCCGCCGCGGATGTACGAACGGCCTACTTGCCGTTGTCGGAGCTGCCGCCAAAAGTGTCGGCAACGCTTCCGAGCAAACGGGTGAATTCCATCGGGAAGATGAACTTCGTAGACGGGCTTTCGCCGATGTTCCTGAGAGTGTCGAGGTACTGAAGCGTCATCGTGTTTCCATCGACGCCCCGTGCGACCTGGAATATCCGTTCCAGAGCCTCGGAAAACCCTTGTGCCCTCAGCACGGCGGCCTGCTGATCACCTTCCGCCTTCAGAATCTCGGACTGCCTCTGGCCTTCCGCCTCAAGAATTGAGGCCTGTTTCTCACCCTCCGCCACGGTGATGCTCGCCTCTTTGGTGCCGTCAGCCTCCAGCACGACCGCCCGCCTGACTCTCTCGGCAGACATCTGCCGGTTCATCGCTTCCTGGATCTCTCTCGGCGGGTCGATCTCGCGAATCTCAACGTTCGTGACCTTAATGCCCCAGCGTCCCGTCTCCTGATCGAGTCTGACCCTGATGAGCTCGTTAATCCGATCCCGTTGAGACAACACCTCGTCGAGCGCAATGTCTCCAATCACGGCTCGGAGCGTAGTCGTGGCGAGACCCACCACGGCCATCTTGAACTCCTCGACCTCCAGGATCGCCTTGTGCGCCTCATTGATGTCCACGCGCATGTAGACGAGAAAGTCGATGTCGATAGACGCGTTGTCTTTGGTGATGTTCGTCTGCCTGGGTATATCGATCAACTGGGTCCGCGTGTCCACCTTCACGATCTGGTGGAGTATCGGGATGGAAAATACGATGCCAGGTCCCCTCATCCCCTCGAACCGGCCCAGTCTGAAGCGGGCAATACGTTCGTAGTCCCTCACAAAATTAATGATTCCCATTCAACTGTTCCTTTCGCCGTTTTTCTGAAACCCCATCTGGAGATTCATGGCTGGTCCGTTTCCGGACGGTTCTCTGATTCTTCTCGCTCCGGGTGAACCACCAAAAGCTTAATGTCATCCACACGCGAGACCACTACCGTTTCGCCAATCTCAGCGACACCCGACCCTTCGAGCTCCGCGGACCACGATTCGCCAGCTATGCGTACCTCGCCTGTGGGGGCAAGTCTAACCTCTACGACTGCATCCATGCCTAATATCCGTTCCCGAGACACTGGACTCACGTAGCGGTCGTTGCGGCGAGACTGGCGTACCTCATGGGCGAACCAGAGGACCACCAGACCGGACGATACGGCGACGCTGTACAAAAGCCAGCGGCTTACCCCAATCCTCGGTCCTGGAATCTCCGGAGCGCCGAAAAAACCCACGAGGAATATGCCCCCAAGTATCAACGAGACCGCCCCGGCAGCTCCGAAGTACCCGATACCCGGGGCCTGTGCTTCCAGCACGAACAGCCCGAGAGCGAGAACCAGGAGACCCACCCCGGCCCAGGAGAATGGCAGATTGCCCACTCCGGCGAAGCCCAGTAGCAGCAGAATCACGCCTATCGTGCCCGGTATCCACAACCCGACATTCCAGATCTCGACTATCAACGCAATGCCGCCGATAGATATGAACAGGAAAGCGATGTTCGGATTGGCGAGGAACGAGAGGCTGCGTTCGATGAGGTTCATCTCCACTCGCTCGATCACCGTGCCCGTAGTTCGGAGGGTTGCCACCCCATCGGAAACTTCGACTTCCGTCCCGTCGAGCCGCGAAAGCAGATCGCCGATGTCTGTGGCTACAAAATCGGCGATTCCCAATTCAACCGCCTCCGCCGCCGAGTACGCCGTCGCCTCGTTAACCGCGGCCTCCAACGCGTCGCCGGGTCGCCCCCTCCGGTCTGCGATGCTCCTGAGAAAGGCGGCCGCGTCTTCGTTGGCCTTTTTTTGCAGGGTTTCCGGAAGCTCCTCCCCGCCAGCCCCAACGACCGAAGCGGCGCCGATGTTCGTGGCGGGCGCCATCGCCATTATTGAGGCGGCGGCGGCGACAAACGTACCAGCGCTCGCGGCCTGCGCCCCTTCCGGCGCCACGTAGACGACGACCGGCACCGGAGACGCGAACATGTCCGCCACGATGGCTCGGGTGGAGTGCAAAAGGCCGCCCGGCGTGTCCAGACGAATGATCACGAGGCTAACTTCGTCCAGAGCCGCCCTTTCAAGGGACCTGTCGATGTACCGGGACGCAACGTTGTCTATTGCGCCGTCGAGTTCGATCACCCTCGCCACATGAGGACCTCCCTGCGCCGCCTGTGCCCTGCCCGACTCGGCGAGACCGCCCAGGCCTGCGGCCAGTAGAGCCAGAGCCACCAACACCCTGACGGCCCTCCGAACGGGGGCGCGTCGTCGAATCTGTCGAATAGTCCGATTCATGGCAAGTTTTCGTTCTACAAGGTTAAACGAGGCGCAGGCTGGCAGTTGCCGGATATACTGCGCCGTCGCACGATTCAACGGCCTGCGGGAAAAGCAATTGAAAATCGTAGACATCAAGACCTACCACGCGTCGGACGGAAACCGAAACGCGGTATTCCTTACAGATGCATACCAATGAAGGCGTCACGGATACGGGGCAACCCTACTCTATCGACCCCGACGAAGCGATCATCGCATTGATTGACGCTATGAAGCTGTGGTGCCTGGGCTAGGACCCATCACGCATCGAGTGGCTGCTCCGTCGCGCCAAAAACACCATGCGGTTGGCCCGCAGGAGCCTGTCACACAAAGCTGACTCCCCGCGTCATTTTAGGGAGCTCAGGGAACTCACACCGCCTCGCGGTTCCCCGATCGGGGTCGGGGAAGACAAATGTTGCTTAGCGCTTTTCAGGCCGGGGGACTTCTGTGACGGACTATAGATCCGCCCCTGCCCCGCCTGCCCATACGCCCATCGCCATCATCCCGCCGTCTACGCAGACGTATTCACCTGTCATGAATGATGCCCGATCGCTGGCCAGGAACAGCACCACGTTGGCTACTTCTTCCGGCTGTCCGATCCGGCCCAACGGATGAGTCCGGCCGTAGTCCTGTAGCTCGATTTCGATGTCCCTGCCCGTCTGAGCGGCCGCCACCCTGACCATAGGTGTGTCGATCGTGCCAGGGCAAACCGCAAGCACCCGTATGTTGTCCTTAGCAAAGTCGAGGGCCAATTGCCGGACAAGCGACAGGTCACCGCCCTTGCTGGCGGCGTACGCAGAAACACCCGGCATTGACTGCAGTCCTTGAACGCTGGCGTTGTCGACAATCACGCCGCCTCCCCGCGTTCGGATGTGCGGAATGGCGTACTTGGCCATGAGGAAACGGCTCTTGAGATTGACTGCGATGATCCGATCCCACGTCTCCTCAGGTAACTCGACCGCGTCGGCATAAGACTCCGCCGGTTGGATCCCCACGTTGTTGAAGACGATATCAACGCCTCCGAAAGCGGCCACCGTCTCGTCGACAACCCGTCGGCAGTCACCGGAGTTCCCCATATCCGCCTTGATGTAGACGCCCTCACCCTCCATGCCGGACATGTCCCGAACCGTTTGCGCGCCAGCGATCTCATCGATATCGGCGACGGCCACTTTGGCCCCTTCCCGGGCAAACGCAAGGGCCCCGGCACGGCCCATCCCAAGAGCTCCTCCGGTCACTATCGTTATCTTCCCTGAAAAATCACCCATAGGTACGCCACCTTTGCTCGCCGGTCGGTCGGCGAAGTGTCTTCAATATGTCCAGCCGGTCAACTGTGCGACGATATCAGGGCCGCATCGCAGGCGCACCGTCCTCCGTGAGATTAATTCACAGAGGACGAGCGCGAGAGTTATCTCCGGCCGGTGTTTGGAGGGAATCCGAAGGGGGAGGGACTACTGCGAACATCGAGTGGGTACTCGACGTGCTCTCTACGGGGATAGTCACGATGGCTGGACTGCATGGCGGATAGGCGCCCGAGAATACGCCATTCCCAGACGTTACGAGAAAAACCCCCGGGCTTTTACCACTGCACGAACATTGGCATCACGACGTGGGTGTAACCCTGATGATTACTGGCCCGCAGGACGCCGGGACTTGATGAAGTAGTCGTTTCGAGAGTGACGTCATCTCCTCCCAGTACCGCCAGCACGTCCGTCAAAAACTTGCTGTTGAACGCGACTCTCGATTCATCCCCCTCGACGTCGGCCTGAATAACGCCTTCGTTGTTGCCAACCTCTTCGGCCCTCGACTGCACCTTTACCTCGCCCCCCTGACCGTCTTCCGGCGGATTGATGTACAGCTTAATGATGCCGCTGCCGTCCCTCGCAAAGATCGAGGCCGCGCGGGTAGCCTGCACGAAATCTTGCAGATCCACCTTGACCAACGTCCCGTGGCTGGTCGGTATCAGCTTCTCGTAGTCGGGGAACGCCCCTTGCACCAACTGCGTCACAACTTCGACATTCTGAAGCGTGAAAAGCGCCTGGCTCTTGGCCTCAGTGACCCTGAATTCGACATTTGACGTCTGATCGCCCAGGAGGCGCATTACCTCGGTCAACGTCCGAGAAGGCACGATCACTCCGATATCGACGTCCGACTCGGCGGCCAGGTTCCCGATCTCCACCGCCAGCCGGAACCCATCGGCGGCGGCGACTGTGTACTCGCTTCCGGCAATGTCCAGCTTGACGCCGGTAAGAACAGGCCTCGAATCGTCAGTTGCGGCCGCAAAGACGACACGTTCGAGGGAGCCTCTCAGGCTGTCCGCGGGGATACTTGCAGATGCCCCGTCGGCGACAGTCGGAATCGGGGGGAAATCGTCAGGCGCCGTGCCGTTCAGGTTGGCCGTGAAGTTGGCGCACTTGAGATTTATGCCCCATGGATCGGTTGCTAGATCGATCTCAACCTTTTTGCGAGGCAGCAAGTTGACGAAGTCAGTGAGCGTGCGGGCCGGTATCGTCACCGCGCCTTCGGACTCGATCTGCGCCCCGATCCACGTGCTGATAGCGATTTCCAGATTTGTAGCGGTAATCTTCAGGCGATTACCATCTGCCTGGAGCAGAACGTTTTGCGTGACAGGCAAGGTGGCGCGGCTTGCTACCGCCCGGCCGACCGTTGCCAGTCCACGGCTAAGATTTTCCTGAAGGCAAGTGACCCACATAAACCGACCTCTTCGCAGAGCGAAAGAACCACAATATAGGCGGCTGAGTATAGGGACGACCACAACCTATCGTCAATTCAGGCCGGGTGATCCGGCGTTGCCCTGACGATATGGACCTGTTTCAACTCGAGCCTCTGGAACGCCCATGAACACCGACCAAACGATCCTCAACATCCTCGAGCAAGTCTCGACCGGCGCTCTTTCCGCCGCAAAAGCCGCGGAATCGCTCAAAAGCCGCCTCGGTCCGGCGAGAGATCTTGGGTACGCAAATGTGGATGTCGATCGAGAATCCCGGACCGGTTTCCCCGAAGTTGTCTACGGAGACGGGAAAGAACCGGAGCAGGTCGCCTCGATCGCCGCCGAGATATTCGAACACTCCGGGATGGTTCTGGTGACCCGAACGACGCACGAAGCATTCGAACAGGTGAGAAACATTATCCCGTCTGCTCAATCCAGCCGGTCTGGAAGGCTTATTTGGGCCGACGAACGGGCTCCCAAACCGAAGATCGAGGGCGTCACTATTGCATCGGCAGGAACTTCAGACTTGCCGGTCTCGGAGGAAGCTGCGATTACCGCCGAGCTCATGGGTTGCGCCGTCAATCGCGTCAACGATGTCGGAATCGCCGGTCTGCATCGGCTGCTTGGCCGAATCGATGAGTTGCGGCGAGCTCGCGTTCTCGTAGTCGTTGCCGGCATGGAGGGCGCCCTGCCCAGCGTGGTCGCAGGGCTCGTAAAGGCGCCTGTGATCGCCGTGCCGACTAGCGTCGGATACGGGGCGAATCTCGGCGGCGTTACAGCGCTCTTGGCAATGTTGAATTCGTGTTCGCCCGGAGTGACCGTAGTGAACATCGACAACGGGTTTGCCGCTGGCTACACGGCAGCCCTGATCGCCAAAGCGTCCGTTTCCGAAGAGCGCGTAGACTGAATTCCCGGCTCGGACGACCGAACACCGAAACCTGCTCAGTAACCAGCGAAGGCAACGACTCCAAAAGTACCGCCAATCTCGGGAGGGCGGGAATACACGGAGCGCGAGAGACGGGTGTGTTCACTTGAGGGACCGTTCTGAGGCACCCGCTACGGCAGCGACTTCAAATACGAGATCAGGTCCGCGACGTCCTGGTCGGTAAGTCCCACAATCGACGGCATTAGCGGGTCGAATCCCTCAACCAAAAACGCGGTGGGGTTACGAATGGACTCGGTCAAGTATTCGTCGGCTGTTAGCGGCGGATTCCGCTCCCCCGCCCGTTCGGCGATGCCGCTCATACCCGGCCCGGTCAGGACTTCCGAATCTGTCCGGTGGCATCCCGAGCAGGCCTGAGAGACAAACAGGCTCTCACCGTTTACGGGGTCTCCTGCTGAAACGGGGACGCTGCTTACCTGAAACTGCTGCCCGGATGCCCCCCTATCGGGCGATAGCGCCGGAGTGGGCGCAAAGGACGGTGGGGTAGCCGTCGGTTGGATCGGGTCTGAACAGGCGATGATCGCCGAGGCTGCGATGGCCAATGACGCGACGAATCCTGCCAGTTTTCGTGTCACCACTCCGGGAGTCCCTCAATCGGTACATTCCGTGTGGTCAGATCGGGTTACGCGAACCCGCAATTACCGACGCGCACGGCTTGTTCGTGAATCGTTTCACTACCCTAACACCGGGCAAAAAACAGGGTCAATCACGAGACAGCCGAGTTAGTCGCTCACCCGCTTGACTTCAATAGTTTCGCCGGGGGCCAGGGCCACTCTTCGCAACGTGATGCCGAGCTTCAGCAACCAGTAGCTCAATGTCGCCTTGCTCACGCCAAGCCGCTTGGCTGTTGCAGTCAGTCCGTTGTCGTTGATCAACTCGGGCAGGGCTTTTTCGAGCGGCCGCCGCAGCTTTTTTTCCGCTGCCACCATCTTGGTGGTCTTTCTCATCGTCATCGAATCACCGCCTGTGTGGCCCTGAATCAGGGCGTTACGACTTTCGAGCCTCAACTACCCGATCTGACGGCCCGCGAACTGTGATTCCACGGTCCATTTGCGCCGGGAAAAGTGTTCCATCCACGCCTGTCTAACGATAAATCATTGTCTGGAATTCAGTCAATCCCTCTGATGGTCATCGTTTCATGTTTGTTCCTGTTTTGTTTCGAACAACGCCTAAACTAATGTCGACATAGACTCTGTTACAACCTTGGTATTTAGGGTGATTGAAGTGCGATTCAAGTTTGCAACCTTGTGTATTGACCTCGCGCTGCGAGCGCTTCACCTTACGCGACAGATATGCGCTTCTCTCGCACACATTGGCGTGAGATATACGCAACACAGGTGGTCCAGGCGCTCGAATTTATCGACGCACGGTTGTAAAACGCGGCTTTTTGGGCCGATCCTCGACGCGGCTTAAGCGCCGGCGCAATGTTCACCCAACCGCCCTGTCCCCCAAACGCGCTTTGGCGAGTCCGATCGGTTGTTCGCATCCGGTTCACGTCGGGTTCGCGTCGCGAAATCCAATATAAGGCCCTTCGCTCCGCGCCGGGGTATCAAAAGTGCCTCAGCGTGCATGCGTGCGCTCTACAGCCCTGTTTGAGATTGAGCGGCGCTGCGCTTGCCTGGTGCGCTCGGTTGGAATGAAACCTTGCCGTTCGCCGAGGCTCAGGAATCCGCGTCTGCACTCCCCTGCCAGACTTCAGAGGACTACCCGTCACGCGGCTCGTCCACCCGCCCTGCCCGCCGACGCGGCTCGACGCGTTCGATCGGCTGTCCACCTGCGGTCCAAATCGGGTTCGCGTCGCCAAATCCAAAATATGGCCCTTCGCTCCGCCCGGGCGTACGTAAGGTACTTCGACGTCTTTGCGTGGGCTCTGCGGCCCTGTTTGAGTTTGAGCGGCATTTGACTGAAGCGCACAACTGGAATGGACCGTTGCCGCTCGCCGCGGCAAGGGAATCCGCGTAGGCCCTCCCCCGCCGCAATTCATGGGTCTACAATCGAGAGGTTCGCCCGCTGATCCACGGCATCCGCTCGACACTAAGACCGTGGTAACTCCGAGATCCCCTTGGACCTGCTTCACTCCCTGGAGGGAATCCTCCTCAACTTTTCGGCTGACGTATTCGACGCCATTGGATGGTTCGGAGTCGTCGTGCTCATGGCGGTAGAGAGCACAGCCGTACCCCTACCCTCCGAGGTCGTCATGCCTATGGCCGGCTGGAGGTTGATTGCCGACCGGGGGCTCGGGATCGAGTTCGTCTTCCTTGCGGGTTTTTGTGGAGGCGTAGGCAGCGTCATCGGATCGTTGGCCGAATACTACGTCGCCCGCGCTGGTGGCCGTCCTCTGATCGAGACGTACGGTAAGTACCTACTAATCACGCGCAAGGACATCGACCGGGCGGATCGCTGGTTCGCCACTCGGGGCGAAGTCACGATCCTCGTCGGCCGGCTCATACCGGGCGTGCGCCACTTCATTTCGATACCCGCAGGCGTTTCCCGGATGAACGTGCCGCGGTTCGCCATCTTCACCTTTGTGGGCGCGTTTCCGTGGTCGCTTGGGCTGGCATGGGCTGGATACTTGCTAGGGCGCAACTTTGAGGAGATCCGGGAATTTACGCGGCCATTCGTCCTGCCGATCGTGATTATCGTGGTCCTTGCCGTTGCCTGGTTTATAAGGGGGCGCGTCCTGGAGATTCGGGAAGAGTCTCGCCAACGCCGCCGCGACGAAGAATCGAACTGAGCCTGATTACCAAAAAATCCAGGGGTTCCTCGCCATCGTTGAACGTCCAGACAGGTTGAATGAATCCGGCGCGCTGCCCTACCGGCAACGTCCGCGTAGAGACGTCAGCTGTTGCCCAGTACCGATCGCGAGGATGACGTCGTTGGCGTTAAGAATCGTGTCGGATGTCGCTATCGCGATCGATGTGCCGCCGCCCTTACGGATGCCTACAATGTTGGCGCCCGAACCTGTCAACAGGTTCGATTCCCGTAGTCTCATACCTTCGAGGGCTGTCGGTATGGGCAGTCGAATCTCGTCGAGCCTAATCTCGACGTCATGGTCGTGGACCAACAGGTCGAGGAACTCAGTGAAATCCGGACGAATGGCCATCTGTGCCATTCGGCGCCCTGCGATGCGGTAGAGCGAAACAACCTGGTCGGCGCCGGCCCTTGCGGAGTTTTGGTTCGCTGACCTTTTGTTCCGCCCTGGCGATGATCGGCAGGTCTGGCGCCACGGCGTCTACCAGGCCCGAGGCCCGCTCGATTCCTGCCATGCGCAGGAGTTCGTCGTCACCGGCATCCCCGCGAATCGCCAAGTGGCCGTCCTCAATCTCGGCGGCCACCGCGTCTTCAGAACTGTCGATTACGACCGTTGGCCTGCCCACACGCATCAACTCGATTGAGACATGAAACCCCGTCTGCCCGTATCCGCAGACAATGACCTGGTTCCGTAATTGACTTATCTCATTGTCCATACGTCGTCGCTACAGAAGCCCACCGAGATGACCGGACAACAAAAACTCGCCAACCACGCCAAAGGCATAAAAATGCTCCCGACCCCCAGTATCAACAGAGCAATCGTAATACCCCGTTCCTGTCTGGTGAGTAGGCGTACCTCCGCAAAGCCTACCGTGGTTACGGTGATTATGGCCAATTAGAACGAATCAAGCCACTCCACTTTTTCGATCACCACGCAGCCGATCGTCGCGCCCGTGATTATCAACGTGAAGGCGATCAGTATGTATACGACACGGAATTCGCTCTCCGATCGGCCGACAAGCAGGCTGCATCTTGAGGGCGCCAGGTGAGGTGCGAATCTTTATATGGGCATCGGATGTCGAGTTTATTCGTTTGGGTTGGCCAGCAGTTTCAGGGTGTACTCAAGCGATACGCCCGAGGGCCGAGCATCTCAGGCCGATACTGGTCTTGAACAAACTACCAAAGACCAGCCAGACGTGCTCCTCTGCCCCACATGATCGGCTCAACCGGACGAACTGACAGCCCGGCGTCGCTTGCCAACTCTGATCCTGAATGAACCACTAAAGACTACCCACACGTACTCCCCCGCCCCGCGTAATCGACCCGACTGAGCCTAAAGCGCAACGAATGGGTTATTGCCGGCCGGAGATGGCCGCCAATTGACCCGCAATATATGCATAATGTTCCAATGGGGCATCGCCGGTAGTCACGGTTGGCACGCTGAGCGGAGCCGTTCGGTAGGCCGAATGGGTAGGTTGCCGACCATACTGGCGATCCGAACGCCGATCAGGGCATGCCGGTTCGAGTGCTCAGTAAGACACATGCCGGCACGAACGTGTGTCGACCGTCGATGGGGCTGTAGCTCAGTGGGAGAGCACCTGCTTTGCAAGCAGGGGGTCACGGGTTCGAATCCCGTCAGCTCCACCAGACTTGACAAAATCAAGAACCTTCACACTGCGGTTCAGCTTGGAAGTATGACTTGGCGGCCATTATGGCGAGCACCAGAACTATGTGGGTATAATCCTCAGCGATAGAGAGGGAGGCCATGGACTTCATCGACGATGTGCGGACAAGATCAAGACGGTTTCAGGCTCGGCTTGAACACTTGGATACGGAAGAGGCGACGAAGACGTCCCTCGTTATGCCCTTTATCCAAATGCTCGGCTACAGCATCTTTGATCCAACTGAGGTGGTGCCAGAGTTCACGGCGGACTTCGGCAACAAGAAAGGTGAGAAGGTGGATTACGCCCTGATGCAGAACGGCAAACCCGTCGTCCTGATTGAGGCCAAGAAGCACGGCACCACCCTGAGGGTAGAGCAGGAATCGCAACTCTTCCGCTACTTTTCTGCCACCGCCGCCCGGTTTGGTATTCTAACCGACGGAATCATCTATCGATTCTACTCCGACTTGGACGAGCCGCGAGAGATGGACAAGGGGCCGTTCTTCGAGTTCAACATGTTGGAGTTCACGGACTTACAGGTCGCGCAGCTCAAGCAATTCCACAAGGACAGTTTTGACCCTGCGGAAACCGTGGAGGCGGCACGAGAGCTAAAGTACACCAACGAGATCAAACGTACGCTTTCCGAAGAGATGAGGAATCCGTGTGACGACTTTGTACGGTTCATCTTAACTCGAATCGAGTATCCTGGAACGAAGAAGACCAAGCAGCTAGTCAAGCAGTTTTCACCCCTGGTTCAACAGGCGTTCGCCCAGTTCGTCAAAGACCTAATCGACGCACGGCTAAAATCCGCTCTGGACCGTGGCAATGAGCAAGCGGAGGAACCTGCCGTTGAGGAGACCACTACCGAGGGTCCGGCTGGCGCGGAGTATCCCCTCTATCTGTCTTTGGACTCAAAGGGGGTAAAGGCTAGGGCGCGCCAGGACGATAGAAACAGCTTTGTGGTGCTGGCCGGGTCGCAGGCTGTGATGGATGTAGGTCCTTCCCTACCCGAACGCCTCGCCGAGATTAGAAGAGCCTTGATAGAAGAGGGAATCTTGGTGGACGAGGCCACCGCCTATAGACTGACCCAGGATCAGACGTTCGGTTCTGCGTCTGTTGCGGCCTCTATTCTCGTGGCAGCGAATAGAAACGGGTTCACGGCCTGGAAAGACGCCGAGGGACGGGCGCTGCGTGACATAAGGGCAACACTCTAGTCGCCATCGCCTTCCTCCTGGTCATTCATAGATTTTGGGTTGGTCTGTGAGGCTTTGCCCAAAACCCCAGAGTTGTCGACCGAGACATGTTAGTTGTGTCGTCTACATTGCGACTACCCACCGAACAGTTCGCACAGCGGCGCATTTGAGCCCACCACACTCAGGCGAAAACAGAACCCTTTCACGTTGGGCGTAAGATCGACGCCGTGACCGCGGAGGGCGATATCTACTCAGCGTCAGCTTAATCCCACCGGAACCGGCGCAAACCGGCGGTGGCGCAGACCGCCGCTATTGCTCCGGGATAGGCCAAGGAGACCCAGTTGGGCGCGCCGATGTTAGTTCCCCTCCCCAGGTCCCAGCCAGCCAGAGGAACGTGAGCAGATTGTAGGCGTGTGTCATAGGCAGCCAGTCGCCCACAACCTGGAGCGCGTTGGGGAATGATCCCCAGGGCCGAACGCGCTGTCGTCCACCTTGCCCATACCTCCAGACCTCGAACCTTGGGCGATTCGCACCAGCACACACAATATGGTGGCAGTCGCCTCACGAATCGGTAGGACCACCTCGCACAGACTTCGGGAAGACGCCGGTGCAGCCGGTCGTCCCCGCTGCCCCGACGGAGGAATCTAAATCGTCTTTGTAGATGGCCTAGGACGCGAGATTTCGCTCAATCAATTCCAACTGAAGCGGGTGTTAACCTGCGGCGAGACCATACGCGCGGAGGAGATTGTCATTCTTGTAGAGGTCAACGAATTCGTTGACCTCTACAACTCCGAACCTAGGGAGGAATCCAGGCCGCTGGTTTTGGGTCGCGACGCCATTCCGTTTACGAGGCCTCGCGTTAAGAATCAATCCCAAAAGTCGCGCCATCGCCAAGAAAATAGACAGTGACTCCGTGGCGTGCCGTACCTGTTTCGCGACGGATTTCAAGAGCCTGTTTCATAAGTCGGGGGTATTGAGCGTGGGGTATCGTCGGCGAGGGTCACGCCATCATTTGGAGGTAACCGAGGATGCCGCATCGACCAATGAACCGGGAGCAGACGTGGATGCTGCCGCCGAGCCTCGACGAGTTGCTGTCTGCCGGACATCCTGTTCGATTTGTGGGTGAGTTCGTCGATGCTCTGGACGGCGACGGCTGGGCCGGGATCGGTGTTGATAAAGACGGGGACCCGATGGGAGCTCCGGCCTACCATCCCCGGGCGCTGCTGGGCGTGTGGCTTTACGGCTTCATGACCGGTGTGCGGTCGAGCCGCAAGCTGGAGGCGGCCTGTCGCGACCAGATACCGTACTTGTGGCTGACGGGCTGCCAGCGACCGGACCACGTCACGTTGTGGCGTTTCTACCGCGCCCACCGGGATGGCATGAAGAATCTGCTCAAGCACACGGTGCGCACGGCTTACAGGACGGAACGAAGGTAAGGGCCAACGCGGCAAATGACCGGACCTACGACAATGAAGCCCTGCACCGTCTGTTGAAACGGTCGGAACGAACGATCTGCGGCCTCGAGGCGCAGAACGAGGCAGGGGAAGACGCCGCGCCGGCGAATCTGCCGCAGGAGCTTGCCGGCAAGGAAGCGTTGCGGGAGCGGATGCGGCGGGCGAAGGAGACGCTTGCGAACAGCGGTCGCCTCAAGCAAATCAACCTGACCGATCAGGACGCCGTGATGATGAACACCCGCCAGACCATCGCCATGTCCTACAACTCCCAGGCGATGGTCTCTCCGGTAACGGTTGAGGGGAAAGCGGCCGGCATGCTGATCACGGCGGCCGACGTGGTGGACGACACGACCGACCAGGCGCAATTGGGTCCGATGCTGGAGAAGGCGGAGGAGACGGCGGGGGTCAGGGCGGAGACGACGTTGGCCGATGCGGGCTATCACTCCGGTAGCAATCTTGAGGAGTGCGGCCGAAGAGGCCAACAGGTGGTCATGCCGGAGGCGCAGGACCGGGCGCTGGAGAGCCCGTATCACAAGGACCGTTTCGCCTATGACGAGGCGAGCGACCGCTACCGTTGCCCCGAGGGACAGTGGCTGCGCTTCACCGGTACCAGGCTCACTCGCAAGACCATGATGCGGCTCTACAGGGCCTCAGGGGCCGTGTGCCGCCGGGCCTGTCCGGCATTCGGGGGGTCTGTACGACGGACAGACGGCATGGGCGGGCCCTGGAGATAGGCCCGCACGACGCTGCGCTGCGCCGCCGCCAGAAACCAAACGCGCCTATAAACAGATAAAGCAACTGGTCGAACCGGTCTTCGGGATCATCAAAGAGCAACAGCAAGCCCGGAGGTTCCTGTTGCGCGGCTAACCCAACGTCGCGGCTGAGTGGACCCTGCTCGCCACAACCTTCAACCTGAGCGCCCTGTGGCGGATGCGGCGCGCCGCCGCGGGCGCATACTCAGCCTATCGGGCGGCGCAGGCGGCTATCATCGGCCCAGCCGGCGCCTTGCTTCGACTCATCAGGCTCTCCCCACAGCCAGTATGACCAAGCGGAAATCCCTCCCGCCAAACATGACGCTACATCTGAAACAGTCTCTTGAAACCCGCCTGGGAATCCACCCCACTCGATCTTGACTCCACATCATCCGTCTTCCGCGAACCCGGTCATCACCCGTCATCTCCGGCCCCGATCGAGGAATCAAAGGGGGCGCGAGGTGTCTCTGACAGCCGTCGATGAGATGTCTTCCCTGAAAGTTGACTCAGGGATCGCCTCCATCAGGTTCCGAAACTCCTCCGGCACTTCCAGATCGTCCAGGGTTACGAAACCACGGTCACCTATCATTCGTCCAGCCACCAGCACGCGGCAGCCGTTTCTGCGCAACTCCTTCAGCGCCAGGGCCGGAGGCGAATCCCGTTGTTGATCACTTCCGGTTGCTTCCTCGCGCCTATAGTAGCGATCGACAAACAACCGTTCCGAGGTATCAACACCCATCACAAAGACCGTACCGGGCGCCAACCGTGACTTTTCCACAAACGTCGGCGCGTTCGTCACGATCACCGCCGCAACCCCGGCGAACTGTTCCAATCTGTTTCTCAGATCCTGTTCAGACAATCGCGGCTTGTCCACGTTTTCGACGGACAGTTCGAAGTAGCCGAGCCGGCCCGTAATGCCCTGTGCCGCCGAAAGCAGGCCAACGTGACCGCGGTGGAGAGGATTGAACGATGCCGCCAACAGCACCGCGTTTTCAGGGGCGACAGAGTGTTGGCGCCCATCGGGCTCCACAACCACAAACGTTAGCGCGCCGGAACAAAGACGTTCGATCAAGTCCCGCATGTCAGATTCATCACCGGTACCTGTATCGTTTCCAACCGCCCCTCTTCGACAGATGCTTAACGACGGCTTCGCTTTTGAGGAGGAGTAGGTCCACACGTTCGTCAACGTCGCAAGCCTCCGCCAGCGTATTGAGCAAAAGCCGGCTGACCACCTCTTCCTCCCCTGCGCGGTTGCGCGCTCCCTTTTCGAGTGTCAGGGAGTACACGGCTCTGTTGTCTTCACGCTCCCACGCCGCGGCACATCGGTGTTCGCCCTTCTTGGGCCGATCCGTCGCAATGGTCGCTGTGCAGGATACTCCAGCAACGCCTTCAACTGATTCGGCCAGATGATGCCCTCTCGTCAGCGCCCTTGTCGCCATTCGGTCGGCCTCAATCGGCGAAACGTGCTGCTCAGCGTCGACACCCACGTATTCGTCCAACGCCCGCATGGAATAAGGGATCTGGGCGTCCAGAAACGTCCTCGACGCGCCCTGTTCACCAAAAAGCCAAGCCAATGCCAACACGCCTCCACCCGCAACAACTGCGCATACTCGGGTCGGTGAAGCGTGTACCAGTCTTACCAATTCGACCGGTTCGACCATTACTGTCGCCATTGTCTTGAATCTCCGGCTTCCACATGCCGCGAACTCGAACCGGGAATGAGTAGCTGCCGCGGATTCGTGCGTCGCGTGAAGGCTAGACTGGTCCCACCATCCATCGCCTTTCTCGCCAAAGTAATCGCGGCCGCACAACCACCTGAGCCGGAACGACCGAGTCTACATCTCCTCGGCTTCGGCTGACGTGAGGGCTAAAGACGAATAAAAGCACGGGCGTGCGGCTCATGTGGTTACTGACCAAATACCCGCAAAACCGACACGAAATCCTCCCGCTCAACGTCGACAGCGATAATCCTGTACTCCATGATCCAAACTCGATCCTCAATCTGAATCTGCTCACGCCTAACGCAGCGGCACGGTCTACAGCGTCGGACGGGACGGGGACGTTCATCCATCCCGATCACCCTGGTCTCCTCCGGAAACGCTGCCGGCATCCTGGAAAAAGCCGAATCCGGCACATCCGATGGCTTCGACGTCTAGGTGGCCGGAGAAGCCGCTATTGGCGACGACATTAGAAAAGTCGCCGAGAGGGATCTGACACAGGGTGAATCCATAAGAGTGGTGATCGCCATCATCACCGGCGCGGCGCTAATAATGGTTGCGGTCTTCCTGGGATTCACAGTCGGCAAACTCGCCACGTTCCAGCAAGTCGGCTTTGGTCTTGCCATCGCAATCTTTGTGGATGCGACGGTCATAAGATCGATCCTGGTTCCGGCCTCGATGAAACTTCTGGGAGACCGAATCCGGTATCTGCCGGGATTCCTGAAGTGGCTGCCCGATCTTAGAGGGTGTCTAAAAACAATTGTCATTCTGTCATTCTGAGCGAAGCCGAAGAATCTACTTTCAACGAGGCGGGCCGGCCCATACGTTTGACCCCGGACCGCCCGGTATTGCTCAGGACGGAGGGACTTTTTAGACACCCTCTTAGGGTGGACCCGGCGGATGACCACCTTTCAAATGAAGGTAATGGCCGGATCGTTTGATGGACGACGCTGAGTGTCGATATTAGCTGAAAACCTACGCCGGCAGTCCCGGCCGTTTTCAGCGTAATTCGACGACGGTGACGCCGTTACCGCCGCGTTTTGCCGGCGCCGGGCCGAAGCCCACAACGTGGGACGATGAAGCTAAAAGCTCCCTGACGGCTTGACGCAACGCCCCCGTACCGGCGCCGTGGAGAATCTCGCACGTTTCCATGCCGTTAAGGGCGCAACGGTCGACGTACCGATCGACCTCGAGTTCGGCCGCCTCGACGCGGTAGCCGCGGACGTCGAGCCTGCTCGTCTCCGCCGTTTCGTCACCAGCATCGACGGTCACGTCAGACCGCGGTTCCTCAGCCCTTTCCTCCGCCTCTTCCACGACTCGCAACTGGTTGGCCGACAACTGGATACGGGCATTGCCCATCCTCAGGTCGGCCGTGCCGTCATTGTGAACGGCCAGGATATCGGCCTTGATGTTCAGGCCCTTGATCTCCACGAGGTCGCCTCGCTGAACGCCTCGCGCTACGGACTCCGCGGAACCCTGAGACTGTCCGCCAGCCATCTCCTTCGCCTCGTCAACGCCGACGATGGGAAACCACGTTGGATCACTCACTATGTTCCGGATCCGGCTGACTGCGCGCTGTGCCTCCGCTGGTGGTGCGCCCCGTTTTGCGTCTGCAACGACGCGGCGCAACTCCTTTCGCACCGCGTCTGCATCACGGCGAAGTTCCGACCGCGTCCGTTCTACGAGGTCTTCCTGTTGACGTACGACGGTATTCAGGCGTCGCTGTAAGTCGACTCGGAGCGCTGCCGCGCCGGCAAGTTCTTCCTGCGTCTTAACGGCCGCATCCCGCAACTGATTGCGCTCCGTCTGCAGTTGATCTAGCAACCGCTCGGCCTCGACGTGTTTGTCGTCCAGCATCAATCGTGCTTCGGTCAAAATGTCTTGCGGGAGTCCGAGCAGAGAGGCGACGTTCAGGGCGTAGCTCCGCCCGGGAATGCCGGTCACGAGTTGATACGTGGGCAACATGGACTCAGAATCAAGTTCCACCGATGCGTTCACCGCCCCGTCCAGTGAGGTGGCGAACTCCGCAACGGCCCGATGGTGAGTCGTAATCGCGGTGGCTATGCCGCGTCTGAGCAGATACGAAAGAATGGAGCGGGCCAGCGCGGAGCCCTCGTCTGGGTCGGTGCCGGTGCCAAGTTCGTCGAGCAAAACCAGGGAACGGGGGCCCGCCTCGCGGACGATCCGCACGACGTTGCCCATGTGGGACGAAAAGGTCGAAACCGATCGTTCGATACTCTGCGCGTCGCCGATGTCTGCGTAGACACCGTCAAAAATGGCCAGAGCCGTGCCCGTCAAAGCCGGTAACTGCATCCCGCACTGGTGCATCAGGGCAAAGAGGCCGATGGTCTTGAGCGCCACCGTCTTGCCGCCCGTATTTGGGCCGGTTATCACAATCCCCCTGTACCCCGGGCCGATCGACACGTTGACAGGCACAGCGTCATTGCCCAAAAGCGGATGACGGGCGCCGAACAGCCGGATGGACGTCTCATCCCCGTCAGGCAAGGACACCGCACGCACGCAGTCCATGGAAGACGCAAACCGGGAGCGCGCCATGATCAGATCGAGGTCGGCCGCAACCTCCAGAGCGTAGGTCGCTTCCTGCTCGCGACCGCCGACTATCTTGGAGAGCCGGATGAGCACTCGCTCTTCTTCTCGCTGCGCCTCGGCCGCGAGTTCACGCCAGTTATTGCAGGGTTCGACAGCCTGAAACGGCTCCACAAAAATTGTGGCGCCCGTATTCGACACGTCGTGGACGATGCCGGGCACGTTATTGCGAAGTCCCGCCCTTACCTCCAAAACCAATCTATCGCCGCGCGTGGCGATCGCCGACGACTGCAACGCGGCCCGGATGGCCGGTCGAGCCGTCATTCTTTCAAGCAGACCCAACAGGCGTTGATACGCTCGGGCGGCCCTCTTCCGAAGCGGACCCAGTCGCGGTGTTGCGTCGTCGGCCACGTCACCCGTGCCTGACAGAGATCCTCTGATCCGTTCGGCTATGGGCCGGAGGTCGGGGATTTCGCCTGCCATGCTTTCAAGGAGCGGCGCCCTGCCCTTCATCGAATTGACTACCGATTTGCCCAGCCAAAGCGAGTCGATAATTGTGACGATCTGCATTAGTTCCGCGCCGGAGAGCATTCCGCCCAACGAAGCGCGGCGCAGCAAGGGTCGTGGGTCCGCAATGCCGCCGAGGCCTACGTCGCCCACGGTGTCGAGCATAAAGCGCGCCTCGGCCGTCTCTGATTGCAGGCGTTCGACGTCGTCAAGACGGGTCTGCGGGACCATCGCCAGAGCCAGATCGCGTGACAGAAAAAAGCGGGTGTTCCCCGCAAGCTTTTCGGCGATATTTGGGAACTCGACGAGCTCACGGGCCAGCGCGCGCAGATCGGTGGCCGGATCAGGCGAGTCGGCGCCCCGATCTGCCGGTTGTTCCTGACTTCGTGATTCCGTTCGTTCGATCACCATGATCCGATTTTAGTACCGTCGGAGCATCGTCGAAGGGTCCCGTGACCCTGATTCTTCGGGCCAGCGCCCTAACGCGGCTTCCGACGGCATATATAGTTTCCCTGCAATGGAAGCTACGTCAGAACACACTCCGCCCATGACCGCGGTCCGGCAACGGATTCACCACAGCATGGTCGAACTGCTCGCACAAGCGGGACTCGACTACAGGGGCGGGTACGTAGACGTGGGCCGAAACCGCGTACACTACCTTGACTACGGTGAAGGCGAGCCCGTGGTACTCATACACGGCGGAGGC
The DNA here is from genome assembly GCA_965224235.1 of Dehalococcoidia bacterium. Classification (GTDB taxonomy): domain Bacteria; phylum Chloroflexota; class Dehalococcoidia; order Lucifugimonadales; family Lucifugimonadaceae. The sequence goes on from CBDCYP010000001.1 coordinate 374,537, forward strand.
GCCGGTGGGGCGGTCTGGTGCCGCCAGATAGCTGCCCTAAAAGACTCGTACCGAGTGTTGGCGCCGGATAGCCCCGTATTCGGCCTGTCCAGCCAGCCGGCTGTCCCCACGCCTTTGCGACAGTTCGCACGGGAATACGTGCGGGGGTTCATTGAAGCCCTGCAGTTGGAATCGGTGCGAATAGCCGGTCACTCCCTGGGTGGATTCATTGCCCTTTCGCAGGCGATCGATCGTTCTCCGCGAATCAGGAGCATCGCCTTGATCAACTCCACGGGCCTCGGTTCCCATCTTCCATGGGTTTTCAGACTGATGACCCTGCCAGGCTTTGGCCACGCAGTCTCGCGGCCCAGGAAGTTCATGCAGAACCTGTTTTTCGACATCAAGGAAGTTGTGGACTCCCGCGGACAGGAGTCGGAACAATTCAAACGATACGCATACGAAACAACCCGCCTCGAGGGTCACGCCCTGGCTATTCGGCGTCATGCTCCCAAGTTTGCGAACTTAAGAGGCCAAAAACTGGTATTCAGCGACGACGAATTGAGTGCGGTTGAGACGCCAACAGCGATCATTTGGGGGCGCCAGGACCGATTCTTCCCGGTGGCACACGCAGAACGCGCCCATCAGGCGATACAGGGATCGGAATTACACGTGGTCCCCAATGCCGGCCACGTATCCATTTGGGACCGGCCCGAAACGGTCAACCAGCTCCTTAGCGATTTCTTTTCGGAGACCTGAACGGCACGGAACAGGCGAACGCTACGCCCCCGTAGGCACCGTTAATTTAGATCGTAGGAGCGGGTTTCAAGAGCCTGTTTCAGAATCCTCGGACCTCCGGGGTCACGATTGTTTGGACTCCGGTTTTCGACGGAATTATGACGTAAGGCACCGTATTCCAATCTCGTCATTCCGGTGAAAACGGGAATCTCGTCGCATGGCGTTCGACACGAAAATGTGCGAAGGACTTCTGAAACACGCTCTTACCCCCGCGCTACCTGTGCGTGACTCGGCGGAGGCACCTGTAAATTCATTGTAGAGGCGTCGGTGTGCGGGCGCCCTGGGGATGTGCGGGGCCCCGAGCGGACACCGTCCACACGCATCGACATCCGACATCCCGTTCCCAAAGCACACGACGTGGGGGCGTCGGTGTGGGGGCGCCCTGGGGAGGGGTCCGGGTGGTCATCCCCCCTCAATCCCAAACCAAACAACATGTGCCAAACCCTCATTTACAAACCAGAACGCACGTTCTAATATCAACATAAGTCGTGTCGATAAACGATGTCCATGCCAACCAACCCCATCGGAATGCAACGGGGGACAACTCTGGCCAGCGTCGAGGTAAACCTCACCTCGTGTTAAAGCCCGTTGCAACTGAGAAAGGAAGCGTCCGCCTTTGGAAGGAGGGCGCGGGTGAAACACGGATTCCCACGCCCCCGGCTGCGCAGCCGATAGGGGAAGAGAACGACTTTGACATGCCGCCTACGTAGGCGTGGCGGCCAACCCTGGCCTTGGTGGCCCGGGGCCCGTTAAAGGTCGCACGTGAGTGTGACTCAGGGATGCGACCGGAGTTCGCCTCGGAGAACAAGCCGAAAACCGGAAGCAACGCGTCTGTTTCATTGCCCGAACGCGCCCAATTCAACCGGGGCGCGGGTGAAGAGCCGAAAATATCGTCTTCTCATGCGGCCTTACGGCCGTCTGTAACTGGCGGGTAGTTACCGCCATACCGTGCGCTTGTCACACGGTCCGGAAGAAGACAACAGAGGAAAAACTCCTTCCAAACAAACCGCCTCTCGGCTTCAGCCGGTCACGGTTACGTCCACAGAGACACTGTCAACCGAAGCAACCCCGGAACACCACCGGGGTTGCTTCAACGCGCCCCGCACACCATCGTCCCCGGCAAAAGCCGGAACCCACCACCTCCGTCTTTCCGGCGAAGGCCATAACCCAGAGGCGGGGATTGGCTACCCGAGCCTGTGTGCGAGAAGGCCAACAATCTCCACACTCGTCGTCCCCGAACCCGATCTACCGTCATCCCCGACCCCGATCGGGGACCTGCGCGTAACCCCCTTTCCCGCGGGAGAGGGCCGGGGTGAGAGCCCGCCAAACCGCCATTCCGGCCTCCGAGCCGGAACCCAGAGGCGGGGATTCACCATTGAACAACGTGTCGAATCTTGCGGCTATGCCTTCACACGATCAGTTATGCAAAGGTCTCATTTCGCGGGAACACTGACCGTCCTGCATAGTACGGGTCAAGCGGTGCGACTTATGAAACAGGCTCTTCAAATCCGCCTTTGGCCTCGCCGGTTGGCAGGGTTGTCGGCATCCTCAGACCATTTCCCGGGATTGTCCACGCGATATGTGCGTGCCCTGTCCAATTATCCCTCGCCGCGTACAACGTGGTCGTAGAATCCGCGTTGCCGTAATAGGTGTGCCGGGTAATGAGCAAAGCTCTTTGATTACGCCGCCATGTCAGTAAGGGCGGGATTGAAGAGCATGTTTCATAAACCTCGGATCTCCGAAGTGACGACTATTCGGATTTCGACTGTCGCCGGAACTCAAGGAATGACGACGTAATGCAATCTCGTCATTCCCCTGCAAAGGGGAACCTGGTCGCATGGCGGTTGACACGAAAAAATGCAAAGAATTCTGAAACAGGCTCTTGAAACCCGCCGCTACGCAGGTGCGTTCGTCCTCAATAACGACCAGACGGCCAACCGTGGCCCGGTATCAACGTCCGAACGAATCTCCGGCTCGAAGTCGGGCCGCTGCCGACCACTCCGCTGCTGCCAACTTGCGTTGGCCGGGGACCTGTACACGCTTCACCCGTAGACTTCCGCCACTTGCCGCCACCTCGAACCCTTCGCCCGATACGGAGGTCACAAAACCGGGTTCGACTTTCGGGATTGATCGTAGGAGCTCGCAGTCGAATAGCCTGAGCATCCCACCTTGATGCGTCGTATGCGCGCCCGGCCGGGGGTTCGAGCCGCGAATCAGGTTATAGATCTGTTCGGCCGGTTTTTGCCAGTCGATCCGGGTGTCCGCATCCTTGCACCACCCCTCATAAGTAGCCTGTGTCTCGTCCTGCGCAATACGAGGGGCTTCGCCTCGCCTCACGAGGTCGACCGACTCCACCATCGCCTCCACTCCCAACGGAAACAGTTGGCCGAAGTAGAGAGAACCAAGGGTGTCGTCCGGGCCTATCGAAACGCGTTTCTGAAGCAAGACCGGGCCGGTATCGAGACCGTCATCGGGCCAGAAAATAGTTGTGCCCGTCTCCGTCTCGCCAAAAATAATGGGCCAGTTGATCGAACTTGGACCGCGGTGCTTTGGCAGCAACGACGGGTGGTACTGAATCGTCCCAAGGCGAGGCGCTTCGAGGATTTCCGTCGGCACAAAGTCTGTAACGAAGGCCATCACGCAGAGATCGGCGCCTAGCGACTGGAAGTCCTTGATGGCCTTGGCGCGCCGCATTCTATTGGGTTGAAACACGTCGACGTTCAGTTCGACTGCGGCGGACTTGATCGGATCGACGGGGCGACCATTCAGGTCCGGTGGGCAAAACACGCCAACCATCTCGTCCGCCCCATTGCAGGAAAGCGCCCTTAACACCGCTTCGCCGAACGCAGACCGGCCTATAAGTGCAATTCGCATGGCCCCAACCATACCGAATGATGCCGCCGAAGATGGGCCCGTGCCCCGTGTGGATCCCCGATCGGTGTCAGGGAAAACGCGTAAAGGCCGTTGTTAGGAAATACGGGATATGTCGCGCTGGGAACCTCGTTACCCCGAAGTACCCATCCCTCGTCCCGTCGTTCCGTCCCTCTCGCGGCCATTCCCGTGAAACCGGAAATCTACGCGCGGAAGCGCTCAATTCTGGCGGGGCCGGACTGCGTAGCCGGTCAGGCAAAGATCCTGCAATGGACAGCCCTGGCAGCGCGGCGTCTTTTTGCACGTTCGGGATCCATGAGCGTCCAGAAGCGCGTGAAATTCGTTGAACAGCGGGGCGTCGGCCGGCAACAGGTCGGTAAAGAGACGCTGATAGTAGACGTACTTCGCGCCGCCGGTTTTCCAGCCAATCCGGTCGACGATTCGCCTCGTGTACGTGTCGATCACAAACGACGGCTTTCCTGCCGCATAAAGCACGATGTCGTCTGCGGTCTCTTCCCCGATACCCCAGATTTCCAGGAGCCGCTGTCGAAGTTCCGGGATGTCCAACTCCAGCAGAGCCTCCACCGAGCCGCCAAAATCTTCCATGACTACCGAAGCGAACTCCTGCAGTTTGCGGGCCTTGGTGTTGTAGTACCCGGATGGCCTGATGACCTCAGCCAACGAGCCGCGGTCCGCTTGGTGCAATGCCTGAAAGCTCCACAGGCCGGCCTCCTGCATGTTGACAAGGGCCTTTTGCACATTTCTCCATGCGGTGTTCTGTGTAAGGATGGCGCCCGCAATGACCTCGAACCGTCCGTCCGCGGGCCACCAGTTTCGAGAGCCATATGCAGAGTGAAGCCGTTCGAAAACGGCCATCAGGTCCTGGCGGGTTGGGTTGACTAGTTCAACGCTCATAAGGGTTGTGGTGACGTGGATCCAGCGTGTTGGGCCCCTGCCGGAATATACTCGGGAAGGCAGCCGCCGACGAAGGACGGCGCGTCAAGGGGAAAGCCATGCACGCTTTTTTTGAACGGCTGGATTCGGAGCAGGTTGCAGTAGGTAGCCTTGTCTGTGTGGGTCTTGACCCCGATCCGAAACTCATGCCGGTCAGGAGCATATTTGATTTCAACCGCGCCATTGTGGACGCAACGACCGGGCAAGTGTGCGCATACAAGCCCCAATTGGCCTGGTACGAGGCGCAAGGATTGCCTGGCATCGCTGCGTTGGGAAAAACTGTCGAGTACATCCGGTCGCAGGCGCCGGACACTCTAATCATAGGCGATGCCAAGCGGGGGGATATCGGCGCAGTCGCTTCAGCATACGCGAAGGCGCTGTTCGAAGTCTGGGGATTCGACGCCGCGACTGTAAACCCTTATCAGGGCATCGACACGATCAACCCGTTCCTGCGATATCCGGGTAAGGGAATATTCGTGGTGTGCCGCACATCGAATCCGAGCTCGGGGCAGTTTCAGGACCTGCAGGTGCAGAATGGTGCAGGCCCGACCACGCTTTACAGCGTCGTGGCTGAGGCGGCGGAGTCGTGGGACCAGTCTGGCAATGTCGGCATCGTGGTTGGGGCTACTGCACCGGACGAATTGCGGCTGCTCCGCCGCGACCACCCGGGGCTAACAATGCTTATTCCCGGAGTTGGCGCGCAGGGCGGGGACGTGTGGACCGCGATCGATGCGGGAATCAATCACTCCGGCCGCGGCATGGTGATTAACTCGTCAAGAGGCATCATCTACGCGTCCGACAGACGCGCCGATTTCGCCAAGGCGGCGAGGGACGCCGTTGAAAGGCTCAACGTAACGATCAACTCAGCCGTAGAGGAAACCCTGGCGAGCCGGGAAGCGTCTAACCATCATGAGCCCCGTTAACCTCACGCCGTTCGCCCCCGGGGATCAGCTGACCCTTAGAAAAACACACCCCTGCGGAAGCAGAGAGTGGGATGTGTACCGGATTGGAATGGACATCGGATTGAAGTGCACAACATGCGGCCGACACGTGATGCTCAGCAGGCGCGTTGCCGAGTTGCGGACCATATCGAGGACCCCAGCCAAAGTCGTTCAGGACGTTGCAAAGGCGTGATACTGGCGGTCGAATCGATCGCTTGGCGCCTTGACAGACGCCGGCGGCAGGTTTCCTCTGAACCATTACACTTACACTCGCCGACGCTCCGATTCGCCGACCGGCCAAATAATGCGAGAATAGGCAACGTTGACGCGAAGCCGTCGGCCCTAATCGACGGCGAGGCGCAAGGAGACCGGACCATGATGGAGTTGGAAATCGACAGCATCAGGGTGAGCCTGCTGAACTATCAGCGCGTGGTGATTCTGAAAGAGAAAGAGTCGGATCGATATCTACCAATCTGGATAGGCCCGAATGAGGCCGACGCCATCGCTATCAAGCTCCAGGAAGTGGCGGTGCCACGTCCCCTTACGCACGATTTACTCCACAATGTGTTGGGGGAGTTGGGCGCCGAGATTCAACACATTCTGGTCTCCGGCCTTGACCACGAGACCTTCTTCGCCAAGATCATGGTTTCGTTTGGCGAAAAGACGATTCCTATCGATTCCAGGCCATCCGACGCCCTCGCCCTGGCGGTCCGCGCACGGGTGCCAATATTCGCCGACGAGGACGTATTGGCCAAGGCTGGTGTCAAGCTCGATCAGGAAACGGGCGGCACGATCATCGGTTCACGGTCAGAGGGTGACTCCGGACACAGACCACATCAGCCGCTCGATCCGGAAGAACTGGAAAAGATGTCCGCATTCTCCGATTTCATCGAGACCCTCGACATGGGAGGTATCGGTGAAAAAAGGGACAAGCCTGAAAGCCAGGGTGACAAATAAGGGCGCTGCGCCAACGGGTCGATGACAAGGCCAATTAGCATGACTACATGAGGCCCCGTCACCCGGCGGGGCCTCATTTCTTACACGGCAGTATCACCGCGAATGCGGTTTTCGCTCGTCGCAGCGGCACACCGGAATCCGGTGGGCGGTGAGCGGATCGGCAGCCCGCTGACCTGCCGAAAATACTTTGTGATAAACTACGCAATCGAATTCGGGAGGGGTCGTTTCCAGTTGCCTGGCGAACCTGAACCGCCCAAAACCAAGAGCACAATTCCGGGGTCCGGAGACGGTCATGAAGATGATTGGCCGAGCACCTTTGCCCTGCTTTTAAGACTCACGGGCATCGGCTGGTACGTGGCATTGTCAATAACCCTGGGGGCGCTCGGCGGGTGGTGGCTGGACGGGCGCTTTGGAACGGGACCCGCAATTACGTTGGCCGGAACCGCGTTCGGAGTAATAGTTGCATTCACGGGCATGTTACGAATGTTAAGCGCAGCGAGCCGAGTATCCGATAATAACCGTCAGCGCCAATCCGGGCGCACCGATGGCGAGAACAAAAACAGAGACCTGGAGCGGTGAAAGCGCTATTCTCCAATCCAAAGATTCTGGCAATCGCCATCATTGGCCTCGCCGCCCTCTTGGTCTCCTTTGCAGGTGGCGCCCTCGGCGCAGCCTTTGGCGGCGGTTTCCTGGGAGGGCCGATTCCGGAGATCCAGCTTCCCGCCGAAAAGGTGGTCGGCCTCGGCTCATACGACGTGACGAACACGTCGATCATGTTGTGGGCAGCCGGACTCCTCCTCCTCGTCATTTCATGGCTTGCGACTCGCCGGATGCGGGAAGTCCCTACAGGTCTCCAAAACGTCTTTGAGGTGATCGTCGAGTTCTTCGATTCGACGGCCGACAGCGTTGCCGGAGGCGCACATCACGCGGGGCGCCGTTTCCTTCCCCTCGTGCTCGTGATATTTCTCGTCGTCCTTGCAGCCAACTGGCTGGGCACACTGCCCGGCGTCGGCACGATCGGTCGAATCGAACCGGTGGAAGAGTGGGTGGAACACCGCGTCCACGTTAAAGAAGTCGAAATCGGATCGGATCGGATCGACCAGGGCCTTCCCATACTGTCCGAGGTCGAACTGGAAGAACACGCGCTGAGAGCCGTGTTGGAAGAGCACGCGACGCGGAAGTTTGTAGTCTTCAATGGGAGCGGAGCATTCGGGATCGTCCCCATAGGACGCGGCGAAGACGCCAAGGTGTCGTTGCGCGACGTCGTGGACATCGAAAGCGATGACATCCACCACATTGAAGATGATCTGCACGCCAGTGTAGTGAAACGCGCGCCTGTGGACCCGGACAACCCGGGCAAGCACTCCAGTCTCGTGGGCAGTCGCGCCGGTCTGATGGTGCCGTTTTTCAGGGGCGCGAGCACAGACCTGAACACGACGCTAGCAATTGCGATCGTGGCGATGATCACCGTGCAGATTTGGGGGATCCGGGCGCTCGGCCTTCGCCACTACAGCGGCAAGTTCATCATTCTCAACAAGGGCCCGATAAACGCATTTGTCGGCTTACTCGAAGCGTTCGGTGAGATCGCCCGGACGATAAGCTTCACTTTCCGGTTGTTCGGCAACATGTTTGCGGGTGAGATATTGCTTGTCGTAATGGCGTTTTTGCTTCCGCTCATCGGGATTATCCCGTTCCTTGGCCTGGAACTTTTTGTAGGATTGATTCAGGCATTCATATTTGCAATGCTCACTTTGGTGTTCGGCGTCATGGCGAGTATCAGCCACGGCGACGACGAGCACGCTGAAGAGCATTAACGAACTTGGGTAATTGCCGCTCCCGCGTCCGGAATTGGGCACTGGGACGGCTCTAGGACAAAAACCTGGGAGGAACTTAGTTGGACGAAGGACTTAAGGCGATAGCCGCCGCACTTTCCATTGGCTTGGGCGCGATAGGGCCGGGCCTGGGAATCGGACTGCTCGCAGGGCGGGCCATGGAAGCGTTGGGCAGGAACCCCGAAGCCAGGGGGCCGATCCAGCAAAACATGATTCTGGCCCTTGCGTTCGCCGAGGCCATCGCCATCTACGCGCTGGTCGTGGCAGTAATCATCGTCTTCGTGGCGTGATCGTACCCGGACGAACAGTCGTCGTTAGTCCCAGCGGCGGACGGCGGCCAACCGGCCGTATGAGGTAAGCAATGGGTGGACTCGGAATCACCTTACCCGGGCTGCTGACCCAACTCGTCAGCTTTCTGGTCCTGTTCGGACTGCTTTATCTGGTTCTGTATAAACCGATGACGCGGATGCTGGACTCCCGCTCTCATCGTATTCGGGAGAGCCTGGAATCCGCAGATCGGGCACGGCAGGAGGCTGCTTCCTCGGCCGAGCAGGTTGAACAGGAACTGGCCCAGGCCAGAAATCAGGGTCAGGCGCTCATCGCCGATGCCCGAACCGCAGCGAGTCAGTTCAGGCAGCTGGAAGATGCGCGCACCCGGGGCGAGATGGAGGCGATGCTCGAACGGGCTCGAACCGAAATCGAACGGGAGAAGGACGCCGCCATCGAGCAGGTGAGGAGCCAGTTTGCCAACCTCGCGATTACCGCTGCTGAACGAGTGGTCGAACGTTCACTCGACAAGGATGCCCACGCGCAGTTGATCGACAAGGTCCTCGAAGAGGGCCTCGCGGTCCGGCGCAACTGACGGGCGAGCGATGTTAAGTCTGAATGGCAACTCCATTGATCGCAATCCTCGATGAGTTGGCGCCGGATATCACGGCATTCTTCTGTTTCAGACTTGAAGCGCCATCGGGCCGCACTGTGACGGCAAGATAAATGGCAGCGCCTAAACCACGGAGATACGCCATAGCCGCGCTCCAGCTGGCCCTTGAAAACGAGGGCATATCGAGCTGGGAGCAGGACTTGAGCCGAGTTGCAGACGTGTTGAGTGATGATGATTTTCGCGCTCTGCTACTGGCGCCCCAGGTCTCAGACGAAGCAAAGCTCAACGGGATCGCCACCCTCCTCGGCGATGTCGCGCCGCTCGTCGTCAATATGGTCTCGTTGATGGCTGTACGGGGAGATATCGGATCGTTTTCCGAGGTTTTTTCGACGTTTCAGGAGATCGCTAACGAGCATCGCGGCATAGCGCTGGCCGAGGTCACTTCCGCCGTGCCGCTGGATGACGAACACAGGGAAAGAATCCGCTTTAGCCTCGCCGACATCACCGGCAAAAAGATCACAATGACCGAACGCGTAGACCCGCAGATTCTCGGTGGCGTCGTTGCCAGGGTGGGTGACCAGTTGATTGACGGCAGTACGCGCACCAGATTGCGATCTATGCGCGACCAGATAGCCGCACGGCCTGCGGAGGTTGCGTAGGAGCGGTCGGTCGCACAGTCTTTTTTGACGGAACATGAACAGGGTCCTCAAGGGCTGGCCGGAGGAGTGGCGATGCCACTAGCCGGGCGGCCGGGATCCCGTCGGCGGAGTAACAAAGTATGGCAGTAGCAGGTCAGGACATAGCCTCTGTTATCAGACGGCAGATCGAAGAGTTCGGCGCCGAATTGACAATGGTGGACGTCGGAACCGTCATCGAAGCAGGAGACGGCATCGCCCGGATCCACGGTCTCTCCGGCGTCAAGGCGAATGAATTACTCCAGTTTCCTGGGGATGTTCTCGGTCTGGCTCTCAATCTCGAAGAGGACAGCGTTGGCGCGGTCATCCTGGGTGATTTCCTTGGCATCAAGGAAGGCGACGAGGTCCGCAGCACCGGTCGGATCATCGAGGTTCCGGTGGGGGAATCGCTACTCGGCAGAGTCGTGGACCCCCTTGGCATGGAGCTCGATGACAAGGGACCGGTCCACACCCAGTCAACTTTGCCTGTGGAGAAGATCGCCCCCGGCGTGGTCACTCGCAAGTCGGTCGACCAACCCGTGCAGTTCGGCGTGAAGGTTGTAGACGCCATGGTGCCGATAGGCCGGGGCCAACGCGAGTTGGTGATCGGCGATCGCACCACCGGCAAGACGGCGCTCTGCGTGGACGCGATTATCAACCAGCGCGACTCGGACATCCTGTGCATCTACGTGGCCATCGGCCAAAAGGCGTCCAAGGTTGCAGCGGTCGCCGCCAAGCTGGATCAAGCGGGCGCGCTCGAAAACACCATCGTGGTTGCGGCAAACGCATCGGACCCGGCCGCCTTGCAGTACCTGGCGCCTTATGCCGGATGTACCATGGGCGAGTACTTCATGGCGCAAGGCAAGGACGTCCTCATCGTCTACGACGACCTGACCAAACACGCGTGGGCGTACCGGCAAATGTCATTGCTGCTCAGGAGACCGCCGGGGCGGGAAGCGTACCCGGGCGACGTGTTTTACCTACACTCGCGGTTGCTCGAACGCGCTGCCAGGCTCGACCCTGATTTCGGCGGCGGATCGATAACCGCCCTGCCCGTCATCGAGACCCAGGCCGGAGACGTGTCCGCCTACATCCCAACGAACGTGATCTCGATAACGGACGGGCAGATATATCTTGAGCCCGACCTGTTCGCCTCGGGAATTCGCCCGGCCGTCAACGCCGGTCTCTCGGTTACGAGGGTGGGCAGCTCAGCCCAACGGCGCGGTATGAAGTCGGTCGCCGGTAGTATGAAACTGGACATGGCCCAGTTTCGGGAGCTCGCTACCTTTGCCCAGTTCGGCACGGCCGACCTCGATGCGGCTACACGCAGGCAACTGGAGCGCGGCCGCAGGTTCACCGAACTGCTCAAACAGGACGAAACGCAACCGGTCTCATTCGAGAATCAGGTTGCGCTTTTCCACATAGCCAATAGCGGCGCATTCGATGACGTCCCGATCGAGTCCGTCCGCCAATTCGAGTCAGGGTGGTACGACTACGCCGCGGCCAACGTCCCCGACGTGCTCAAGGAGATCGCTGAATCAGGCGACCTGTCTGACGACTCAAAGGCGAAGCTGGGCGATGCGTCCAAGGGCTACGTTCAAACTGCCAGCATGACGGTTGCGGGAGGTTAGTCCGGCCGTTATCAGGATTGATGACGCACAAGACGGCTTAACCGTGGTTTTCAGGATTGCCCGGCACACCCGCGACCGGACCATGGCTTAAGTAAACAGACATGCCCAGCACCAGAGAACTTCGCCGCCGAATTCGGTCGGTCGAAAACACAGCGCAAGTAACGAAGGCGATGCAATTCATCGCAGCTTCCAAGATGCGCCGCGCCCAGCAAATGGTTTTGTCCGGCAGGGCTTATTCCCAGCGCATTCAGGGGGTTCTCGCGGACCTGGTACAGACAATCACTTCGCAAGATGACGAACTGAATATCCCGCTTCTCGATGACAGGCAGGTGAAGAGGACCTCGCTCCTGCTCATCACCCCGGACCGCGGCCTGTGCGGCGCCCTGGTCGGCAACATCCAACGTGCGGCGGGTGAGGCCATACAGGCGTCCGAGTCGCCGGTCGAGGTGATCACCGTTGGCCGCAAGGGCGAGACCTTTGTAGTTCGAACAGGGCAAACTCTCAAGGCCTCGTTCAGCGTTGGGGACCGCCCCACCCTGGACGAAACGGTGGGCATTTCACGCATGCTCATGGACGAATTCGAGAATGCCGACGCCGACCGTGTCCTGATCGCGTACAGCGAGTTCGTAAACACAGGAGTTCAACGTCCCGTCGTAAAACGACTTCTGCCGGTCGAACCACCCAGCGAAGCTCCGTCCGACGGCCCGTCGGACACCTCGGGGTTCATATACGAACCAACCCCGCATGAAGTGTTGCTGGAACTCGTGCCCCGTTATGTGGAGACGCTTGTCTACCACACGATATTGGAGGCAATCGCCAGTGAACACTCGGCGCGCATGGTGGCCATGCAGAACGCCACTGACAACGCTCTGGAGCTTGTGGACGATCTCACGCTTGAGTTGAACAAGGCGCGCCAGGAGATGATCACGTCTGAGTTGCTGGACATCATCGGCGGTGTTGCGGCGGTAGGGGACTGATATCGACCGGCCGCAAAAACAAGGGATGAATCGCTCCGGCATCCGGGCCGGAGCAATACAGAGGAAAATCGGATGGCACAAGAATCCAAGGGCAGAGTAGTCCAAATCATCGGCACGGTTGTGGACGTCGAATTCCCGCCCGACCAGTTACCCGGCATATTCAACGCGCTGGAGTTGGATCTCGCAGGCGAGCTGCTCACGCTCGAGGTTCAACAACACGTCGGCAATAGCTGGACGCGGTGCCTCGCTCTGGGCCCGACCGATGGACTGGCCCGCGGCGTCGAGGTAACCGACACGGGCCAGCAGGTCACCGTACCCGTCGGTGAGCCGTCGCTCGGCAGGCTGTTCAACGTGGTAGGAGAGGCCATTGACAACCTCGGTCCTGTAGAAGCCGTGGATAAGTGGCCTATCCACCGCCCTGCCCCGGCGTTCGCCGAACAACGCGGTACCACTGACATTCTCGAAACCGGGATCAAAGTGTTCGATCTCATTACACCGTTCGCCAAGGGAGGCAAGATCGGCGCCTACGGAGGAGCGGGCGTCGGTAAGACCGTCATCATTACCGAGTTGATACGCAACATCGCCCAGGAGCACAGCGGGGTATCCGTTTTCGCCGGGGTCGGCGAGCGCTCGCGTGAGGGAAACGACCTGTGGCACGAGATGCAGGACTACGGAGTGCTCGGCTCGACCGCCCTGGTGTTCGGCCAGATGAACGAACCGCCAGGAACACGCGCCCGCATCGCGCTGACCGGTCTGACGATGGCCGAATACTTCCGGGACGAACAGAAACAAGACGTGCTTCTGTTCATCGATAACGTCTACCGCTACATCCTCGCCGGTATGGAAGTGTCGGCGCTGCTTGGCAGAATGCCGTCCGCTGTGGGATACCAGCCGACCCTGTCCACGGAGATGGGCGATCTCGAGGAGCGCATCGCTTCCACAGTGAACGGCTCCATAACGTCGTTCCAGGCGGTGTACGTGCCTGCCGACGACTACACCGACCCGGGCATCGTCACCACGTTCGGGCACCTTGACGCAAACATCTCACTCGACCGTTCCCTGTCCGAGCAAGCCCTGTACCCGGCGGTCGACGCTTTGGCGTCTAACTCGAGGATCCTCGAGCCGGCGATCGTCGGTCAGGAGCACTACGACGTAGCGAGGGGCGTACAGCAGATTCTGCAACGCTACAAGGACCTTCAGGACGTGATCGCCATCCTGGGCATCGAAGAGCTTTCGGATGAAGACAAACTGGCAGTAGGCAGGGCCAGGCGAATACAACGATTCCTCACGCAACCATTCTTCGTCGGCGAGGTGTTTACCGGAATACCGGGTAAGTACGTTTCGACTCAGGAGACCGTGCGAGGCTTCAAGGAAATCGTCGAAGGCAAGCACGACCATCTGCCCGAACAGGCCTTCTACATGGTCGGAACCATCGACGAGGCTGTGGAAAAAGCGGAACAGATGGCCGTCGCTTGAGGAACAAAAAAGCACCCCTTGACTACGAACACGTCCAGACCGGATGATCGCCTCACCATAGGGATCAAGCGACGGCTGACGGGAAACCAGAACACAACACGGACTTTCTAGCTTGGCTCAACTGCAACTCGACATAATCACCGCGGAAGGCGAAGCCTACTCCGGCATCACTGATCTCGTGGTTGCGCCCGGTCTGGTGGGTGAATTCACTGTTCTTCCTTCCCACGCCCCGCTGATCACGACCCTCCAGCCCGGCGAGGTGAGGCTGACCGAGGATGGAGAGAGCAAGTCATTGGTAGTGTCCGGCGGCTTTCTGGAGGTCCACGGCAACAGGGTCGTCATACTTGCCGATGCCGCCGAGCGTGACGAGGACATCGACCTCGAACGTGCTGAAGCGGCTGTACAGCAGGCGCGGGAAAGGATGGAAAACCGGACCGGCGACATGGATCTCGAAGCCGCCCTGTCGTCACTCAGACGTGCGCAGGCCCGGGCCGGGGTGGCGAGGCGCCGCCGTCAACTGCGATCCTCTTCGTCAAGCGCGTCTCAGTAATAGTAGTAGGAGTAGTCCGGCGTGAGGTCAATGCCCCGTCTGCGCACGCGCTGTCGCCAATCCAACCGATTTGAGTCGAGAACCCGAGCCCCTGAATTTAGCTTCCGCGCCGGTTACCCGTTAACCGTAGGGTTTTTGAGGTAGTACGTCATCGACTGAAGCGCCAGGACGGGATCGATACTTCTCACCTTAACGCCGTACGGCACGCGGGGCGAAAACGGGGCGTAGTTCAGAACGGAGCGGACCCCCGCGGCTACCAACGTGTCTATGACGGACTGGGCCTCGGATGACGGGACGGTCACAATGCCGATCTTCACATTCCTGGAAATGACGGTCGTGGGTATCTCCCTCATCGATTGCACTCTGAGGCCGCCGATCTCCTCGCCGGTTAGCCGCTCATCGTTGTCGAACGCAGCGACCACACGAAATCCTTCCGGTTCGAACCCGGGATATGCAACGACGGCCCGCCCCAACCTGCCCATACCCAAAACCGCCGCGTTCCACGATACGTCTAGGCCGAGAATGCTGCGAAGGGAGGCGGCGAGGTTCTGAACGTTGTATCCACGGCCTTGTTTGCCAAATCGCCCGAAGTAGCTGAGGTCCTTCCGAATCTGGGCCGGGGTCATGTTCAGGCGGACTCCGAGCTGCTCGGAACTTACGACCTCGACATGATTGGACTCAAAACGGCTGAGCACCCGCACATATAGAGGCAGGCGTTGAACTACAACGTCGGGGACCTCTTCAATCATCGGGACTTGCGAAGACCTGCGCTTGTTGTCTCTGCTGGAAACCAATTGGGGGGAAATCCGCTTTAGGCGGGGAAACCGTAGGAGGGATCAGTACGTGACTTATATCACAAACAAAAATCAACGGGCAAATCAAGAAAGAAAAACGCCCGGCAACCGTACTTGACGTCTACCGTGGCAACATGCAAAAACTCGCTGGTGTCGTCCCGATCGACCCAACGCTCGCAAAAATCAAGCGGCGCCGTTGACGGCAAGACGGCGCACATGTCCATCGCCGACGTCTCCGCGCCACTCGTAGCGCGGGCGTAAAAACGAAAGTCAAAAAACCAACATGAGCAGACCACTCGTCGTACACCTGGACCAAACCGAACAACCTGTCACACCCGAAAGACAAGCCCTCGCGGGGATCGACTGCGAAATCATCTCCGCTGCTGTGGAGTCCCAGAATCAGATCCTTGCCGCAATACGGCACGCAGATGTTGTTTTGGACGACCACTCACCCATCACGCGAGAGACCATCGAGCAACTCGAGCGGTGCGGGCTGATAATCCGTTACGGCCACGGCTACGAGGGCGTCGATCTCGCTGCCTGCACGGAACACGGGATCATGGTCGCCAACGTGCCCGGCTCGACATCCGAGGAAGTTTCCAACCATGCCCTGGCGTTGATGTTCGCTTGCGCCCGTGAAATAAAACGGCTCGACCAGGCCACAACCGACGGCCGTTGGAGCGAGGTTTACGGACGATCAGTCGGTCAGCGCATATTCGGCCAGACCGCCGGGGTTGTCGGTTTCGGCTGGATCGGAAGGTCGTTCGCACGTAAGACGAAGTCGATGGGAATGGACGTCCTGGTCCACGATCCGTACGTCGGCGAATGGCTCGGAATCGAGTATCAAGTACGTTTCGTTTCGCTCGATGAGTTGCTGGAACGTTCGGATTTCATATCGATTCATTCCCAGCACGATGAAACATCCCACCACCTGTTCAACGAGCACGCGTTCGAACGCATGAAACGTTCGGCCTACCTTATCAACACCGCACGGGGCGGGATAGTTAACGAGGCGGCGCTGATCGATGCGCTGCAAGCCGGGAGGATCGCCGGTGCAGGGCTGGACGTGTTCGAGGTCGAACCGGTCGCAACCGATAACCCCCTACTGCACATGGAGAACGTCGTGGTGACGCCCCACGTCGCCGGATCTTCAGAACCCGGCTGGGCAGCCATCCGCCGCCGCGCCGGAGAAGACGCGGCTCGATACCTGCGCGGCGAACGACCACACGGATTGGTGAATCTGGAGGTCCTTGGTCGACTGCGACATCCCTGATTTCGTGCCATAATGCACAAACCGGTTTCGGTCATGGTGTCGACTGACCATCCGGCCGCAGGGCGGTTCCTCGCCTGTAGCGGGATATTAAGTAAAGGAGGTTGTCGAATAATGTCAGATAGTAGAATCAGAGGTGCTTTGCTTTAGCAAGGGTACCCGCAGGCAAAGCGCCTCGGCGTAGTGGGGTCACCCGGCCGGGATTTTTCCCAGCCCGGTGGCCCCACTCGCGTTCCACAGTCATACTCGCGAAAGCGAGTATCCACTACGTTCCGCAGTCATGCCCGCGAAAACCGGTATCCACGGGGTGTGCGAGCGATCCCCTCATCAACTCTGGGCATTTACCCCGCGTCGCTCTGACCTGCTTTCGTGACGCGTTGCAAGTAAACGTTGTAGACATGACTGACCAGCAGCCGCTTCGCAGGCACTTTGTAGCTACAGCGTTCGTTGTTCATGGCGACGCCGTCGTCTTGCATTGGCACCGCAAAGTCAAGGCGTGGTTGCCGCCCGGCGGCCACGTCGAAGCCAACGAAGACCCCGTTCAGGCCGCACTGAGAGAAGTACTCGAAGAGACGGGCCTGCGAGTGGACATCGTGCCCACGGTCCCGCCATTGCCGATGCCAAACATCGAACAGGTCCAACCCCCGTTTACGATCCTGATAGAGGACATTCCTGACCACGGCGAAGGCCCTCATAAACACATCGACTTCATTTACTTCGCCATGCCGAAGGAATGCCCCGATGTCGTGCCGCCCGGCTGGAAGTGGTTCACAAGGGACGAGCTTATAAAGGGATCGGTTGCGATCAATGAGAATGGTGTGAAGGCGCCGCCTCCCGACGACGTTCTCCAGCTGGGAATCGCCGCCATAAAGGCGGTCGAACGAATCGCGGCCGAGAACCGCTAGCCCAATCGTCGCGACGGTTTTGCCAGTCACGAATACTCAGACACGTCTACGTTCCGAGATGGCGCGCACATGCGTTGTCCATCGCGAAACCGTCGCGGCGGCCTCACCGACCGACGTTGGCGCGCAAATAACCCGACGGCGAAGAGTCCCTGCCCAGGAGACCGGCGGTGTTCTTACCTGAATCTACCGCGGGCAGTTATCGGGATCACGTCCTCGAGGATGCCGTTCCTCACGCCAAAGTAGTGCGAATGCAGGTTAATCGTCGTGTCGCCGTGCATCGGGAGAAGTCTGACCCGATCTCCAACCTTGAGGTTCCTGGCCTCGCCCTCCAGCGACAGGATGCCGTGCTCCTCAGCCAATTTGGATATTTCCGCCCCGTTACCGTTCCACACCACCGGTAGACCGGAGTCCACGCTCATCGACTTTAGCCCTAGGTCGATAACCGCGCGTTCAGGGACCGGCCGGCTCATGACCTGTGACACAACCGTAAGGGCCGTCGTGAATTCGGGCGCTTCGGGCCCATACGCGCCGTCCATGAACACATAGGTGCCGCACTGCACTTCAGTGACGCGTTCGTGAGACCCCGACGCCCGATAGGTGGTGGTGCCGGCGCCGGAGACTACGCCGACGGGGTAGCCCGCTTCCTCCACCGCGATTATGGCCGCTTGCAACTTGCCAAGCCATATCTCTACCGCGTCCGTCTGCGCCTGTTCCTCGGGCGTTACGTGACCTTCGTAACCCATTAAGCCGTCAAACCGCAGACCCGGCGCGTCGGCCACGGATCGCGCCAGATTGATGGCGGATTCTCCGGGCTCTACACCGGTACGGTCAATGCGAACGTTGATGTCGACCAACACGCCGATCTCGACGCCTGCCCTGCTGGCCTCATCCGACAAGTCCCTGACATTGTTCGCATCGTCGACTACGACGCGAATTGTCGCCTGGTGGGCAAGGGCGGCCAGACGGGGAATTTTTATCGGTCCGACGATCTGATTGGCGATCAAGATGTCCGTTACGCCGCCGGCCACCATTGCTTCCGCTTCTCCCACTTTGGCGGCACATACGCCGATGGCGCCAGCTCCGATCTGCTTTCGCGCCCAGTAGGGACTCTTGTGCGTCTTGACGTGAGGCCTGGCGCTGACTCCGTTTGCGTCGCACCAGTCTTGCAGGGCCTTGATGTTGGCCTCTGCGGCATCGAGGTCAACGATCAGCGCCGGGGTGTCTATCTCCTCAAGTGGGGTACCGGGAAGCGGCATGTAGTCGACGGTCAAAGATCTTCTCCAGGTTTACGCGCACGTTGGCGCACAACGAGACTCGTTCGGCGCAAAAGTCTAGCAGCCATAAGACATCGGCCGGAACCGCGTCCGACCGCATATCCCCATCGGCGAACAAGGTGATCAGGCTGATGTCTCACCTCGTCAACTGCGTGATCATAATCGAAATTGAACCCACCACACACCCGTCGTCCCCGACCCCGATCGGGAACCTGCTACCGCACCCGTCACGTCCGCGATTCCCGAGCCGAGGTGGCCCGGTATTCATCATCGCAGTCTCAAAAGCGGTCGGGGCTTAGGGCCAAGCGCATCGGCGCCAGTCGAATGCGCTGGAAGATTGAGAGAGCCCCTGCGGTAACAATCGCCCTCAGCACGCAGGCGGGCAATTTTACGCCGTTCCTGAATGGAGACCCGTCAGTGTCCCGCGGCAGCGCACTGATTTGGCGTTGCGATTCTTTTGTGAACTCAGGGCCCCGCATCGGCCAACGCCGTCTCCGTCTTCTCCAGCATCGCGGACCCGGTTGCGAGTCGAGCACACGCCGGTTATGAAGCCCGTAAAGCCGCATGCTCAACAGCGCCCGGGGTGATTGCCGGCGCTCCCATAGGGTCCCCGCCTGCATCGACCCCAAGCCAGGCCCAACCCTCCCTGTCCAAACCGTCCAGGTACGCGTCCGCGAACCTCGCCGGATGGTCGGCGGGGATCAGATCATCAAGCGCAGGCGGCAACATCCATATCTGATCCTGCCCCATCGGACGCAGTGGCGTCTGACTCTCCTCGAATGATGGTGTGAAGTCCACAAAGTTTAACGGCCGGACGATTTCTGATACAGGCTCCAATAGACGCCCCTGCACTGCGCTCACGGGGCGATGCCGACGCGATTCCCAAAGCCCCGGTGGGTTCCCGATCGGAGTCGGGGACGATGGGTGTGGGTCAGGGATTTGGGTTCCTGTTCACATTGTCGACTTTGTCTTGAGCCGGCACGTACTTGTCACCCCACCACCGCCTGAGGCGGTCGGCCATCGGCTTTTCGGCGCCTAGTATTCCGGGCACGTAGTAGCGACGGTCGCGAAGTTTCTCCGGCATGTTTTCCGACTGGACAAAGTGGCCGGGGTAGTCGTGCGGATACCGATACCCCTCGGAATATCCAAGATTTCGCATCAACCTCGTCGGAGCGTTGCGCAGGTGCATCGGGACCGGCTCGTCACGAGAGCTTCGGACATCCTTCAGCGCTTTGTCGATGGCCAGGTATGCAGAATTGCTCTTTGGCGAGTTTGCAAGGTAGATGGTCGCCTCGGACAGCGGAATGCGGCCCTCCGGCATCCCGACGAAGTGGACCGCCTGTTGGGCGGACACCGCCACCGGCAACGCGCCGGGATTGCCCAGCCCAATGTCTTCAGCCGCCAATACGATCAGGCGTCTGGCGATAAACAGAGGGTCCTCGCCTGCATCGATCATTCTGGCCAGGTAGTACACAGCGGCGTCCGGGTCCGAGGCCCTGATCGACTTGATGAACGCGGAAATCGTGTCGTAATGGGCGTCGCCCAACCGGTCGTAGCGCGCCTGCCTTTGTAACGCCTGCTCAACCGTATCGACGTTTACGACTCTTTCCTCCGCTTCGTCGGGGGCGCTCGATTCGACGGCCAGTTCCAGGGCGTCGAGAGCTGTTCTGGCATCCCCTCCGGATACGCGCAGTAAGAAACTGTGCGCCTCGTCGGTAAGGCGTGCGTTGAACGCCCCAAGACCCCGCTCTTTGTCTCCCAGCGCGCGGTCGATGATGCTGCCGACCGCCTCATCGTGCAAAGGCGCCAGCGTGTAGACCCTGGTTCTAGACTGTAACGGCGCGATCACTTCGAACGACGGATTCTCCGTGGTCGCCCCGATCAGAGTTATCGTTCCGTCTTCGACGTGCGGCAGGAGCGCATCCTGTTGTGACTTGGAGAACCGATGGATCTCATCGATGAAAAGAATGGTGGGTTTTCCGATTTCGCCCAACTGCTGGCGGGCTTCGCTCACCGCCTTTCGCACGTCTGCAACGCCTGATGTGACCGCAGACAACTGAACGAAGGTGGCTTTTGTGAGTTGCGAAATCAGCCTTGCCAGCGTCGTTTTGCCGCTGCCCGGAGGTCCCCACAGGACGAGCGATGGGACGCGGTCATTGTCGATCGCCTGGCGTAACACCCGTCCTTCCCCCACCAGGTGCTCCTGTCCAACGATCTCATCGAGAGATTGCGGGCGCATCCGAGCCGCGAGAGGAGCATTGCGGCTTTGGAACTGCTGTCTGCGATGATCGAAGAGCGTCATATCGGTTCGTTCAGTCGAGGCGGGCGTTGAGACCACGGAGGCGCATGGCCGGGCTACTCGGCGGGTCCATCAATGCGGGACCGTTGCGGGTAAGAGCGATACGAGAAAGTTCGGCTTTGGATCCGGGTGGATTCTGCCGCGGATGTACGGACTCCGGCTCTGGCCGTATCCCGGGCGGCGGAGACCCTGCAAGGCGCGCGGAGTTTGGATTGGCGCGCGTTTGCCGAAGCAGGTTTATCCACAGTTCTATCCTTCGCCTAGGCGGACCTCAGGGCGGCGATCACGTACTCGTCTTCATGTTCTACCACGGTCCGTGGGTCAAGCAGAACGCGTTCGTCTTCGATACGTGCAATCACCGGCCGTCCGGCGCCTCTGAGCCCCTCCATAAACTCATTGGGCCCCCGCTGGGGCGCAAGTGCAAGGGCCCGGGATGGCAAAGTTTGGCCCGGAAGGCTGCCGCCGCCTATTGCCGAACGTACGTCGACTACCTCACCCGCGCCGACGGCCGCTCGCCAGCGTTTTGCGCGACGGTCAATGTCCGATAATGGCATCGAGATCGCCTGCCAGATGGGGAGTTCGTTCTCGGCGTTCCCGCGAATGTACGAGATGAGCGTGGCGCCGAGCGCCGCCAAGCCGATCTTGTCCATTCGCACAGCCCGCGCCATCGGGTGCGCGGCTACCCTCTTGACGTAATCCGCCGCTCCGACGATCAGGCCGGCCTGTGGCCCGCCCAACAGCTTGTCTCCGGAAAACATCGTCATGTGGATTCCGGCCTCGACGCTTTCCTGAACGGTCGGTTCATGGGCGAGGCCGTATAACTCGGTGCTTAACAGGCAACCGGATCCCAGATCATGAAGCACGGCTATGCCTCTGGACTCAGCGAGTATGACGAGTTCGGCCAGGTCTGCGGCGTGCGTGAATCCCGACACGTGGAAGTTGCTCGGATGGACCTTTAGTATGGCGGCCGTTCGCTCCGTGATGGCCGCTTCGTAGTCGCGAACGTAGGTGCGGTTCGTCGTGCCAACCTCGATCAGTTCGGCGCCGGACTGCCTCATCACGTCGGGCACCCGGAAGCCGCCGCCGATTTCAACCGCTTCACCCCGCGACACGATGACCTCGCGCCCGGCGGCCAGAGCACTCAATACAAGGAGCACGGCGGAAGCGTTGTTGTTGACCGCTATGCCCCCCTGACCTCCGGTAACGTTGGACATCAACTCGCCGATTTTCGCCTGGCGCGAACCTCTTTTGCCGGTGTTCAGGTCGAATTCCAGGTTCGAATAGCCCCCGGCCGCATCCATGGCGGCGGCGAGCGCGGCACGGCTCAGCGGCGCCCTGCCCAGATTGGTGTGCAGGACAACGCCGGTGGCGTTCACAAGCGGCTCCGGCCAGACGGACCACGCGGTCCGGGCTCGTTCCAGTACCTCACCGGCGATCATGTCGGCCGAGGGAATCGATGATCCAGCGAGGGCGGCGCTTCTCGCGTCGTTCAGTGTTTCCCGCACCAGCCGGACCACCGACGTGCGGGAATACCGGGTTAAGAGCGCGATCAGACGAGGATGACGGAGAAGGCTCTCGACGCTTGGGAGATTTCTAAGGCTGGTGTTGATCACTCGGACATAATCGAATGGGACTGGTTCGCCGGGATGTTCCAACGCGGTTCGTATTCAGCAAGTTTATTCCCGGCAGTATGGCAATCGCGGGAATTATCGTTGCTTACTCTTCCAGATCGTCATCGTAAGGGAATCCCGGCGCATTCGGGCGCGTACAACAATCGTGTTTCGGTGGATATCACGATTGCCGTACCACCTGCCCAAAGTTAGAATGCCTGTTTGGTGTCAATCGATTCTGAACTATGAAAAGGGTGGGACTAACCGGCGGCATCGGCGCCGGAAAATCGACTGCTGCAGAAATGCTGAGGAAACTCGGCGCGTATGTGGTCCACGCTGACAGGCTCGGACACGAAACCTACGCATGGGGCGGGACTGCCCGTCGCCTTGTTATTGAGCGCTTTGGAAACGGAATACTTAGCGACAACGGCGACGTTGACCGGGCGAGTCTCGCCAAGATCGTCTTCGGTGACAATAAAGAACGAGTAGAACTGGAAGAAATCGTCTGGCCGGAAATACGCAAACTCATCTCGATTCGTCTGGCTGAGGCGGAAGCGTCGGGCGCCGAGGTAGCGGTAGTTGAAGCGGCAATTTTGCTGGAGGCAGGCTGGGAAGACCTGTTCGATCAGGTCTGGACCGTGGAGGCGCCCAGCGACTTGGCCAGGACTCGGCTGATGGCCCGGCAAGCGATGTCTGCAAGCGAGGCGGACGCCAGGTTGGCGGCGCAACTGACATCCGCAGATCGGGTGGCCCGTTCGTCCTTAATGATCGAAAACACCGGAACCGTCGATGAACTGAGGTCGACGGTGACCGCAGCCTACAAAAACCTGGTGACAGGCGGCATCCGCCGCAAAATAGGAAGGGACCCAAAATAATCATGGCAACCCAAACGGAGGAACGTCAGTACCGCGTCGAAGAATACCTCGTGGAGACTGAGCCGTTTTACGTATCCCTGACAGATGAGGTGGAGATCTTCGAGGCAGCGTATCGCCAAAGGGTCCCCGTCCTGCTAAAAGGTCCCACGGGCACAGGGAAGACCAGATTCGTCGAGTACATGGCCTGGAAACTCGGGCAGGCGCTAACCGTGGTGAAGGACAAGTCCGATAAGTCGGCGACGCAAACCGCGTCCAACGGCGGCCTCCCTCTGGTCACCGTAGCCTGCCACGAGGACATGACGGCATCCGACCTTGTCGGCCGCTACCTGCTCGACGCCCAGGGCACCCGCTGGATTGACGGGCCGCTAACGCGGGCGGTCAAAGTGGGCGGAATCTGTTACCTCGACGAGGTCGTTGAAGCCCGCAAAGACACCACGGTTATCATTCACCCGCTGGCCGACCACAGGCGGATTTTGACCATCGACAAGCTTGGACAGGTCGTAGAGGCCGCCGATGGCTTCCTGCTTGTCGTTTCGTACAACCCCGGTTACCAGAATGCGTTGAAAGACCTGAAGCACAGCACCAGGCAGCGCTTCGTGGCTCTCGAATTCGTTTTTCCGGACCCCGAGCGAGAGGCCCAGATCATCGCCCATGAGTCCGGAGTGGACATCGAATCGGCGGCCATGCTGGCCAAACTCGGTGACAAGATCAGAAACCTGAGGGAGCACGGTCTCGAAGAGGCCGCGTCCACCCGCGTGCTCATCTACGCCGGCCGGCTTATTGTGGAAGGGGTTCAGCCCAGGCGAGCCTGCCAGGTGTCGGTGACCTGGGGAATAACGGACGACCCACAGATACAGCGCAGTCTTGACGAGGTGGTCTCGTCCATTTTCCCGTAGGAGGTACGCCGCTTACACTTTCCGCGCTCGGTCAGGCCTTTTCAGGAATGCAGGCAAGTTCGACGCCGCTCGCTCGTGAACATGGCGAGTCCGGGCGCCTGGCGGCTGTGTACTTGCTCTTCGGAGGTCGGGAAAAGAAACCAGCGTTACTGCTGATAAGACGTTCTGACGAGGTGCGCCACCATCGAAACGAATGGGCCTTCCCCGGGGGCGTATGCGAACCCTCCGACGAGTCCCTCAGGCACACTGCGTTGCGAGAGACCATTGAAGAACTGGGCGTTGATCCTGTCAACATCCGTCACTGGGGAGCGTTGGACCCTGTGAATACCCGCACCGGGTTTGTAGTTTGGCCGTTCGTCGGCAGATTGATTTCACAAAAATCGATGTCTTTGTCAAAAAGAGAGGTGGCGGAAGTGGTGAATGTGCCCGTCGCGGAGTTGGCGCGGCCAGAATCAGTAAGAACGATTTCGATTGTAGAAGGAGACAGCATCAGGACGATGCCTGCCTACGCTTATAATGGCCGAATCATCTGGGGGGCAACGGGGCGCATCATCGGCCAGGCCCTGCAAGCCGTAGGCATGGATTCGGCCTGATGGCGGTAGGCAGCGCATAGTCCTTTTCACGGTTCGCATGACAGAAGACCAAAAGCCTCCCGACAACCATCTACTGATGGCCACCACCGATCTTGAACGGTTCCCGCCGCCAGTCGTGGACAACTTTCGACGCGCCCACAAGGTCCTATCGGGGCGGCTCGCGGCAGAGACGATCGAGCAGTGGACGGATCACGGACTTGGAATAGTCCGCAAGACGGTGCGGTCGTGGGAGGCGGCGGCAGAGTACTTCGACGCGTCGCCGGCCGTGCAGCAACAGCTCCCGGCTGGTCAATTTCTTCGTTGGGCGCGCACCGGGTCTTCCCTGTGTGATGATTCCCCCAGTCTGGCAGTCGCCTACTTTAAGGCCAGCCCGTCTGCGATCCTGAGGCTCAGGCCCCGTTATATCGACGATTGGGCCATGATCGGGCGTTCACTGTATCGCGGCACCTGGAAGTCGAGCGCTCTTTCGTGCCGCGTGTTTGAAGGCACACCGAAGCTTCTTGAAACGATCTCTTTCGAGGAGTTCGGGCAATTGGGCGCATTTCTGGAGGCCCTTTCACGCCGGTCGTACGACGTGGCGTCGGAGTGTCTGGCCCAAAGCCTCGAACTGTTCCCCAGACTGGGCGGCGACGTGAGCAGTTTAATTGCGCTTGGTCGCGCCCAAACCGACGCATCGTGGCGGGACGTAAAAGGCCTGTTTGACTCTGCGTCGGTCGCGTTGCCCAGCATGTCGCCGCAACACCGCGGCCCGCTTCTTTCACTGACAAGGCGCCTCATCGCGACGGAGGGCATCGACCCCGGCGCCGTGCTGACAGACGGGGCGACGGCATTAAACGCCATCCCTATGGACAGTCGGGACAGGCTGCTTCAACTCGCAGATTCACTTGCGGCGGTTTCACCGGATTCGGCGCCTGAGTTCCTGAGAAGCGCGCCGACCGTGCTGGAGCGCGTCACTTTTGCACAACTTCAGGAATGGCAGACAGAAGGCGCTCTGCTCTGCAGGACCAGCCCCGCAGCCGCAGCCGCCTTTTTCAGGATGGAATCGGCGCGCTCCGAAGAGGTTCTGGATGCACTTTCGTCAAGCATCGAGCTCGTAAGGATCTCGGACGTTTTGCGGATGTACTGCAGGGCGCTGGTAGCGAAAGAGATCGAGATTCAGGCGACACGGCAACTTGTGGACAAGCGCATTGGCTGGGTGGAGGGCGACGCTCCAACGACCGAAGGATCGACTATCTTCCTCCCCGGCGTGGTTAACAGGTACCCCTCCAAAGACCACAACTTCCAGTGGTTCAAGGTCATCTCCACCCATCAGGCAGGCCACATCGAATTCGGGAGTTTCGACTTCGACTACGATCGGTCCTCGACGATGTTCGACGACATCAGGCCGCTCCTGAAGACGGGGAGGCAAGCGGATACCGACGAGCCGGCCATCGACAATGTCGAAGCGCCCGAGGAATCGGATAGCGGCGTGGATGAAGGCGGCATCGAGACTGCGTTTCTTACCGACATGAGCCGCTTCTTCAACCGGTTCAACGACAATCAACTGGTCCTCGACATATTCACGGTTGCCGAGGACACGCGGCTTGACGCCAGGATTCTCCACGAGTACCGCGGGATTTCCGTCGCGTACCTGCGCACTCAAGCGGACTCCCTTAGCCAAAGGCCCGAGGTCGAGTCGCTGCCCGCCCGCCAGACTCTTCTGGAGTTCACGGTGCGCATCAGCCTCGGTCAGTCCGAGGGCTTGCGCGTGCCCCGCGAGCACGCGGACGCGGCCAGGAAAGTGCGGCGACTCGTAAGGATGTTGCGCAATCCGTCCGCCACAGTCGAGGACACAGCCGAGGTGACCATCCGCATCTACTCCCTGCTCGAGCAGATTACGAACGATGAGGTGGATGAGGATGAATTCGAGTCAATCGAGCCCGAAGACACTGAATCCGATCCCGAAGAAGGGGGCCTGGAGGACTTTGACCCTGAAGCCATTGCAGAGCAACTTTCGGCTGGATTTGAGATGAGCGACGGTGGACAGGATGAGGATTCAGAAGGCGACGATCAGGAATCGGCGATGGAGTACGAGTCTCCGCAAGAGGTTGATTATCGGGGCGAATTCAAGCCGGAACTTGGTCAACTGCTTTCCCAACTCATGATGGATCAGAACGGAGAAGGCGACGGAGAAGGGATGCAGCCGATTTCGGCCGAACAACTCGAAGAGTTGATGAAAAATTCGGCCGAAATGGATATTCAGCCGAGCGAGGAAGGCAAGGAAAACCAGCAGGCCGACGAAATGCTGGAGAACCTGATGAAGGAGTTGGCCCGCAGGGAGCCAAACAATCAGCAGTTTTCCCAGGGTCCGATCTCCCACGTCGACGAGGACGGCGGTCCCCTGCAGGCCACCGGAAACGATTCTTACGTCTATGACGAGTGGGACTTCAGGGCGAATGAATACAAACCGCGTTGGTGCCTGGTCCACGAAAAAGAGATCGCCTACGGAGAGCCGTCGTTCTACCAGGAGACTTTGACTAACTACGCCTCGTTGGTACGGCGCATACGGAAGCAGTTCGAACTGGTGGTTCCGGAGATGTACCGCAAGGTGAAGCGGCTGGAAGACGGCGAGGAGCACGACCTCGACGCGGTGATCGAAGCCGTTACGGACTTACGTACGGGCCACACCCCCGACGAAAAACTGTACTGGCGGCGGAACAAGACGGAACGGAGCGTCGCGGTCGCATTTCTACTCGACATGAGCGCATCCACGGCGGAAGCGATAGACGAAACAAAGCGCGGTTCTGACGACTGGGCGGCGCCGGATGATCCTGTCGAGTACATGGTGTGGCTGAGGTCGCGCCGTGCCGAAGGGCTGCGCCGGTCCTACAAGCGGATCATCGACGTGGAAAAAGAGGGCATCGTCCTGTTGGTGAACGCCCTTGAAGGGCTGGGCGACGATTACGGGATCTACGGGTTTTCCGGGTACGGCCGGGAGAACGTCGAGTTTTACGTCATCAAGGACATAGACGAACGGTTTTCCGACATGATTCCGCGGCGCATAGACAGGATCGCCCCGCTTCACGCGACCAGAATGGGACCGGCGATCAGGCACGCCACCTCGAAGCTCGTCGCCCAGGAAGCCCGCTCAAGGTTCATGTTCCTGATAAGCGACGGGCGCCCGCAGGACCGCGGCTACTCCCGGGAGGGCGTGGAGAAGGAGTACGCGGTGCACGACACCCGCATGGCCTTGATAGAGGCCCGCCGGGAGGGTGTGACTCCGTTCTGCCTGACGGTGGACAGGGACGGGCACGACTACCTGAAGACGATGATGCAGGACTTCAGCTACGAGGTGCTGTCCGACATCAATCTGCTACCGCAACGCCTGCCGCAACTGTATCGCCGCCTCACAACGTGATTTAGGACTTCCCTCTGGGAATGATCAACACGGGGACCTCCACCGACCGTACGACCCGGTCCGTAACGCTGCCAATCAACATCCGATGGATGCCGCCGCGGCCGTGCGTGCTCATGATGATGAGGTCGATGTCGTTGTCCTCTGCGTATGCCTTGATCGATTCCGGAGCAGCTGACTCCCGCACTTCGGTCCGCACCTGAAGTCCTTCGGCCTGACAGGTCTGAGCAACTTCAGCGAGGTAGTTTCGGGCCTTTGCCATTTGCTCCTCCGCAAAATGTTGTATCGCTTCCACCTCGTATCGGCTGGCGGGGATTGATTCGGGACCCATGCCCCGGCCGGAAAAGAGCTCCTCCTGCGGCTGGATCGCCTCCAACAAGTGAAGGGTTGCTCCGAGACGCCCGGCCAGGTCTTTTCCCACCGGCAATGCCCGCTCCGACAGCTCAGACTCATCGAGCGGTACAAGTATGTTTTTGAACATAAAACGCCTCCGGTGGCCTGGCGGGCCGGGTTAATTAAACGCAGGATCGGGATTCGCACAACCCATTGCTTTCATTTAACCATTGAGCGGGATTCACGGGCAAAGAGTTGATCGCAGGATCCGTCAATGCCGAGGAGGCGGGTGTTCGCACTGGCCCACAGAAACTCGATGACGGTTCGCCACCGCCGAAAGTCACTCATGATCGAATCGGGCAGTGGTGATGGGATGGGGTCAGACTAAATCGCCGTTGATCGCAGTTGCCAGTTCAACGAGCGCAAAGAGGCCCGCTCGTTGCATCGCCACCTCGCGTGGTTGTGAGAATCGGGAATCGGCTCGAATCTCGCCGCGATCTGAAACAGCCGCAACCCACACCGTGCCGTCGGGGACAAGACGGTCGCCGTCGGCCATCGGGGTTATTCCCAGACCGATATCGCTCCCGAACAGTTGCCGGGCTGCCTTCGCCATCGAAACTGCGGCCTCTTCGCATGCACGTTTGATCAGACTGACCTGGTGGCCGCCCAATAGTGACTCGAGGGCCGGATTGAGTAACGGGGCATCGTCAGGGCCTATGACAATGGATCCCCGAAAAGCTCTTGCGTTTTGCTTCACCGCCGCCATCATTGTGGCCACGGTCCCTCCGCTGGCGCCTTCCAGCACTGCGAACGATTGTCTCTTTGAGGCGAGAATGTCGCAAATCCGCGACCCGGCTGTTTCATCATCCGTTCCCCAAATGGCGCCCTGAAGGCGTTGCCTTATCTCGGCCTCGAGGGGTGCGGCAAGGTTCCGTGCGCCGTCATCGGAATCGGATCGGGCGATGATTCTGAGCTGAATGCCGTCTCTTCGGGCGTAAATTCCCAGATAGGGGTTTTTACTTCCGAACAGGTCTGACAGTATCTCGTCGATGCCGCCCTCGGTTAAACCGGCGGTTTTCAACGTGCGGGTAAATACGACACCGGACCCCGACAACTTGGCCACTTGGGGACCAACGTAGTTTGTCCACATCGTTGCGAGTTCCCTCGGCGGCCCGGGCAACAACGCGATGTGCTTTCCCCTGGTTCGCACCCACCAGCCGGGCGCGGTTCCGGATGGGTTGGGAATCGTCGCGGCCGAGGGAATAAGAGTCGCCTGCTTGATATTGGTGTCGGGCATCGCAATGCCTCGACGCTCGAATACGCCTCTCAACCACGATAGCGTCTCGGGATCGACCTCCGGTGTTTCACCGATCGCCTCAGCCACCCCATCTCGGGTCAGGTCGTCACTTGTTGGTCCCAGTCCGCCGCTGGAAACGGTGATATCGGACCGGCCGATCGCCCTCGTAAATGCCTCTGCGAGGTGATCTATATCGTCGCCGACTTGAGATACCCATCGCACGTCGACGCCCGCCTCGGCAAGTTTTTGTGACAGGAACGAGGCGTTGGTATCCACGATCTCGCCCATGAGGAGTTCGCGCCCAACGGTGATGACCTCTCCGTGCATAATCGGCTCGTACTGGCTAGCTGAGGCGGAACCGGGCAGAAAGCCGACGCGGTCCAGAATAAACGCAAAGCGCAGGGGCTTCCGAACCCCGGGATCGGGTACGGCCGGCGTGTGAAACGAGCTTAGCCCTCAGAGAGCGTAAAGTCGCTTTCGAACCAGTCCAGCACGCCCTCGGCCCATTCGGCATCCACCCTGATGACGTCCGATGTCTCGTTGCCAACCGCGAATCTATCCTTGCCGTCCGGCGTCAGGTCGCCAATGATCATGGTCACGATGGTTGCTTCAGTGATGTTGGTGTCCGGTCTGCGTTGCTCAACTCGAATTGAGACATATGGGGCGTTCTCGGTCGTGCCAAACGTTTCGTGGCGATCGTCGTCAAGAGGCACGCTGAGCGATTCTGCCCCGCTGATAGAGCGGTTTGCGAAGTGTTGGAGGGCAGACAAAATCGCGTCGGCGTCTGCGAGGCGAGTCCCCATGCACGGGTTGCCGTCGATGGGCACGTCACAGGTAATCCAGCCTATATCGTCGTCGACTGCGTATGCGGATACGATTTCGTTATCCACAAACAGAAGGACCTCCGTCACTGTCGCCGGGTCGAGCGTGTACCACCAATCGGGCAAGGGCGGATCATCGACAAGGCGTCGAAGCACCTGACCCCAGGACGAATCGACCGTCACGAGTTGGGGAAATCCAACGATCTGACTGTAGTGGGCGCCTCCGTCGGGAGTTGTATCGCCCATGCGCAGGGTTACGTCGCTGCCGTCCCTGAGGCCGACGCTGATGATCAATTCAGGATCGTCCAGCCCGTAGATCTCGGGCGCATCGACGCTGTCCCGCACCACTCGTTGGGTGCGCGGCCCGCCCAGCAACGTTGTAATGCCGCCCCATCGTGTCAGGTTGGTGGGTATGTCCTGCATACCGTCAAACCACCATCGCCTGTTTTCAGGGTTGAAATTCCAGGTGATGGAGTCGGCGTCGGTGGCAATCGTGATGCTCCGCATGTCATCGGAAGACAGCGTGTAGAAGTACGGCGGGGTTGGAGTATCTTCTTCGCCGGTACCGCTCTTCACGAACCACGCAGCGCCAACCGTTGCCCACGCAAGGATAATGACGAGGACTAGCGAGATGCGGAGGTTCATCTATCTAACGTCTTCTCCACCACATGTAGACGCCGGTCAGGCCTACGAGGGACGGCATTAGCAGCCAACCTGTCCATCGGACAAGATCCCTCTCTCTGGTGGTAAGCGCGAGTTCACGGAACGAAGGGATCTTCGGCCGAATGGATAGGAGTTCGTAGTCTTCCGCGAGCCAGTTGACGGAGTTGACCAGGAGGTCGCCGTTCCTGGCGTTGGCGATGTACTGGTTGCTGGCGAAATCTGCGTCGCCGATCACGACCATGTTTGTCTTGACGTATTCCCCGTCCTGGCGAAATGGCGCGGAGTTCAGATCCGAGATCGCCTCGACTGCGAGGGCAACCGACAGCGGGCCGGCAACATCTTCATTCGGGTCAAACTGAATCCTTTCAGGATCAGCTTCAGCCCAGCTTTGGAGTGTCGTCAGAGCAAGGATTTCGAGGAATACGTACGGCGTGCCATCATCCGTGACGGGAACTGACGCCGGGTCAACGGCCGGGCCGATAAACGCAGTTCCTGGCATGTAGAGCACGTCAAAGTTTTTCGTAATTTTGTGCGGTGGCAACTGGCCATTGGTCGCCTTCATCTGCAGGAACGACGGATTCGGCGAAACGAAGCTGGCGGTGTCGACCACCTGCCCTGCCCCAATGGCCACGCCATATTGGGCCAGGAATCCGCCAAATGTCTCCGGCACCTGATCGGGCTCCAGCATGAACAGGATGTCCCCGCCAAGTTGCGCATATGCTCCCAAAGCTTGGAGGTCGATCCCCAGCAGTTCGTTCGTAGGACCGGCAAACACAAGCACTGCGGGCAGGAGGCTAAAGTCTCCCGACTGCACTACCGAGCCGAGTTCTTGAAGGGTGATGTTGATGATCTGGTAATTTTCACGGGACAGAGCGGATGCGGCCAGGCCGAACGCCTCTCTGGTGTTCGCCAGGGATGTGATGTCCCGTTCCGAGTGACCGCTTACGAACGCGATGACTTTCTGCTTAATCTGGTTCACGACCAGCAGGCCGGTGATGATCTGCTGTTCCGTGAACACATGTGGGCCCGATCGCGGGTCCCCGCCGGTAAACACCTCGGTTCGGCGGGTGGACAGGTTTTCAACCGCCAGCGCCGGAAACTGGCTGGCGCCAAATTCGGTGGCGATGTTCGGCCGCAACTCAGGGTCGATTAGTTCATATTCGAACGTAACCTTGGCCGAGCGTCTTTGGAACTCGCTCAGGAGGTCTTCAGTAACCCGCCATGCGTTGGCCTCGTCGGCGGAATTCAGCGTGAAGAACGCGGTTACCTTCACCGGGTGCTCCAACTGATCCAGGATTTTTAGCCCTTGGTCAGCAAGTATGAACTGCTTGGTTGCGGTCGTATCGACACGTAACCAACCTTGTGGATCCGGCCGGCCGGCCAACCAGAAGAACAGCCAGTTCATCAGCACCGCCAAAGCGATGAAGGCTATGAGAGCGAGCGTGGTATTGAAGCCGTAGCGTCCACTACGGCCGAAGAGGGCCCGCGCGACGGTTCGCCACGAAATGACGATATCGATCAGGAGAATCACAGCGCCGGCGATAAGCAGCACATTTGCGGCTGTCCGTATGTCGATCAGGAAGACCCAAACAAGGCCTCCCATGACCACCGCGCCAACTCCGACCAGCGCCAGCGCCTGCCGAACGGACGTGGCGTTAGCTTGCCACTTTGCGAGCAAGGAACGCCTGGAAGCGTCCTCGACAGTTGGCCGCGATCGGGGTGTTTCGTCGTTCATAGACATGCCGTTTAGCGCCACCTGCGAATCTGCAACAACATCACGGTCAGGAAGACAAAGAACGTGGTGATCGATACGTAGTACGCGATATCAGATACTGAAATGATGCCGCGTGCGAAATCTGCAAAGTGTCCCGCCTCAGCAACCCCAAAGCGGTCGAGATCGAAAACCGAGAAGGAGGCGCCCAGTTGGAGCCCGTTGAGCACCTCCGCGGCGATGCCTGTCACACGGTCGGAGATGAAATCGATAATTGTCAGGCCGGTCAGTAATCCCGATCCCACGACGAGTCCCACGATCTGATTCGGACTGAGGGCAGACGCGAACAGGCCGATTGCGATCGTGGCGGCTCCGTACAGGAGCAGGCCCATGTAACCGGTGACCAGGGGCCAGGAGTCCGGCACGCCGTACACGAAGAGAATAAGGACAAAGAACAACGACAGGAACGCCATGATGAGCAACATCGTGAAGGCTGCGATGAATTTGCCGAGGACGATCTCGAACTCCCTCAGCGGCGAGGTGAGGAGCAACTCCAGCGTCCCGAGTTTTTGTTCTTCGGCGAGGAGCCTCATGGTCAGGGCCGGCGACATGAAGATCATGAAGAACACGGCGCCCGCCAGGAAGCCTCGGATCGTGGCCTCTGAAAAGGCGTCTGACACCGAGGCAACAAAGAAGAAGCCGGTGATGGCAAGGAACGCCGCCGCCACTACGTAAGCCATGGGGGAGGCGAAGTAGGTGCGGAGTTCCTTGAGCGCTATGACGCGGACGAAGGTCAACGTCTAAGTTTCCAAGTCCTCCTCGGTGGTCAGTTCGAGGAATATTTCTTCAAGTGTCATTGGCAGAGGAGTCAGGTACTTAAGGCCCCAACCGTTCCCGATAACTATAGCCGCGATGTGCTGCGTAGCGTCGGAGTTGGGTCTGGCGTCTACTATGAGCGGAGTTGCGTTTTCCCTGCTCGACCGTTGCTGCACGTCGGCCCGCGTATCCGACCGTGCGTCAACGACAATCGTCATGTCCCGCAGGAGATTGATGACTGCGCGCGCATCCGTTCCGGTTACGCCCAACTCGATTCGCTCGGTGTGCTGAAGCCGTTGAGAAAGCTGCGCGGGCGAGTCGTCTGCGACTATTCGCCCATCGTGGATCACCAAGACTCTTTGGCAAATCATGCTTACTTCGGGCAGGATGTGCGAACTGAGCAGCAGGGTGTGCTCATTGCCGAGGCCGACGATCAATTCCCTGGTCTCAACAACCTGGATGGGGTCGATCCCTATCGTCGGCTCGTCGAGGATCAGCACGTCCGGCTCGTGAAGAATCGCCTGTGCGATCCCCGTCCGCTGCCGGTATCCCTTGGAAAGTTTGCCGACGAGCGTTTCGCGATAGTCGCCCAACTGGACCTGGTCGATGACCACCGGCAGCCGTTCCTTGATCCACGAACGGTTCATGCCCCTGATCTGACCCATGTAGGTCAGGTAATCGGTGACCGTCATGTCCAGATACAGCGGTACGGTCTCGGGCAGGTAGCCGATGTGGCGGCGTGCGTCGAGCGAGTGGGTCATCACGTTGAACCCGGCGATCGTTGCTTCGCCGACCGTGGGAGGCGTGAAACCTGTCAGCACACGCATCGTCGTGGTTTTTCCCGCGCCGTTCGGGCCGAGGAAGCCGACGATCTCTCCGCGCAGAATTTCGAAGGACGCGTCGATCACGGCGGGGTAAGCGCCGTAGTACTTCGACATATGTTCCAGTTTGATCATTGAGAGACTAGCCAGTCTTGTTCCGCGCTCCCTCCGAAAAGGGAGGGGTCACCAATCTGGATACGGCAAAATGCTGTGAGACGGATTCCAAAACCCCGTAATGTTACCGAAACAGTGCCCACAATGTCAGCCTGGGAAAAGACGCGTTGGGGTCGGCCGCATGTAAAATCGGCAGTGAAGCGGCCGACCTTGCGAGTCAGCGCAGTTGCCCGCGGTGAACCTAAGCCAAGTGTGCCTATGCCGATAATGGACGATTCCGAGCGCGTGATCTACATGGACCACGCGGCTACCACGTCCGTGCGTCCCGAAGTGATGGAAGCGATGCTTCCCCACTTCTCCGAGCAGTTCGGCAACCCGTCGTCGCTGTATGCCCTCGCACAGGAGTCGCGCAACGCGGTCGACGAGGCCAGAGAAAGCGTTGCCGGCGTGCTCGGCTGCCGCACCAGCGAGGTGGTTTTTACTTCGGGCGGCACGGAGTCAGACAACGCGGCGATCAAGGGCGCAGCGGGGATGATTCATCATTCAGGCCGCCACATCGTAACCACGGCTATCGAACACCACGCGGTTATCCACTCGTGTGAACAGCTGGAGCGAATCGGCTACGACGTCACCTACGTGGCGCCCGACAGCGACGGGATCGTGGATCCGGCCAGAGTGGCGGACGCGGTTCGGCCGGAAACTTTGCTTGTCAGCGTAATGCTGGCCAACAACGAAGTCGGCGCCGTTCAAGACGTGAGCACGATATCGGCCCTCGTTCGAGAAAAGGCCGCCGCGTTGGATACGAGCGTTTTATGCCACACAGACGCTGTGCAGGCAGCAGGTAAATTGCCGTTAGACGTGGATATCCTGGGAGTCGACCTCCTCAGTTTGTCCGGGCACAAGATACACGGACCAAAGGGAGTCGGCGCGTTGTACGTCAGGCGCGGGACACCTATCGAGCCGCTCATCGCGGGCGGCGGCCAGGAACGCCAAAGGCGGTCCGGCACGGAGAACGTGCCGGGAATCGTCGGGTTCGGAGTCGCGCTCGAACTCGCCGACATGGAAAAAGACTTGTTCAACACGCGTTCTGAACAACTCCGTCAACAGATTGTCGAAGGCGTAATGCGACGGGTACCTGACGCCGTCGTGAACGGCCATCCCCGCCGCAGATTGTCCAACATCGCCCACCTATCGTTTCCGGGCGTCGAGGGGGAACCTGTGCTGTTGGGTCTGGACTTCGCCGGCATTTGCGCTTCGAGCGGCAGCGCGTGCAGTTCTGCCTCGCTCGAGCCTTCACACGTGCTCATCGCCATGGGCATGGACGCCGATCTTGCGGTTGGCAGCATCCGGTTGTCGCTCGGCAAGGACAACACCGGCGCCGACGCAGAAGCGGTAGTCGAAGCCCTCCCCGACGTGCTGGAACGTCTGCGGGCCATGCCGTCACTGCTGGCTCATGGGGTGGGCTAGCAATTGCCAGGCGAAGGGTGCGAATCCAACGCACGGTTTAATTCGAATCAAGTATTCATCGACCGAATCCGAAGCGACGGGGAAACCTGCCAATGACTGAAGAAAATCGCGATCGGGACACCGAATCGCAAGGCCCGGAACAGGACGCAGCAGCGGACGCGGGCCCTGTTGTAGGAGAAGTTGTTGACGGCGGTTCGCCTCCTGAAGAACCCGACCGCGAGCGGTTTCCGTTGCAGGAAGACGCCGCACTCAAGTACGTGGCGGACAACAAGTACGCCTACGGCCCTCGCCTGTCGAAGATCGACATGGACTGGATCGTCACCGCCGCTGAGTTCATGGGGGCCGGCATCGTCCGGGTTACGATCAATTACGTGCCGATCAAGTCCTTTCGCGGCACCTCCGGCAGCGAGTATGTAGACGTCGACGAAGACGGCGTCGTCCTTGCCAGGCGCCAGTTGCGGGTTCCGCGAGAGAACAGGCCGTGGGTTTTGATTGGCCTCGCAGTGATCTCCGTTATTGCCGCTGCTGTGCTCGTACCGTTCATACTCATTAGCAGCGACGCGGTCGACCCGCTCTACGTCCAGGGACGCACGTTGTGGATGAGGGCGGAGAAGCCGATCTTTCAGGATGCCGTCCACTATGTGGGACCCGACACCAGCGGTCAGCAACATGAATGGGCGATTGAGCCGGTCGAATCCGATACGGTAATGGCCATCGTAGAGGTCACGATTACCAACGCGACCTCAGGCTCGGTGCTACTGGTTGTTGACGACAACGCTGCGGAGGTCCGGTTGGTGGACGTTAACGACGGGGTGAAGCCCGTCGACGTGATTGCCAGATCAAGGCCGACCGATTCCTACAGCCAGGCTCTATCCTTCGATGGCTTCATAGCGGTATGGGGCAGCATCACTCTCAACTCAGACACACAGATACACGGGCACATGGTGTTCGAGGTGCCTGACGGCACGTCCATACGCGAATTTCGCTGGAGGGCCACCGACACCATGTCGGTCCGCTACTAGTCCACGCGGCGCGCCAGTAAGCCAGGGTCTCGGCGCCTGCGTGACGTGTGGCGACCTCCTTTCGTACATGAGCCGCGCTCCCCCGACTCTTTGGCCTTCGGAGGCTAGAATTGGCGGACTATGCCACGAACAGCACGGCTGTCACCCGGCCGCCGCCAATATCTGAAGTTCAAACAACAACATCCTGACGCCCTCCTCCTGTTCAGGATGGGCGATTTTTTCGAGACGTTCGACGACGACGCACGTATCCTCGCCGAAGTACTTGACATGGCGTTGACCAGCAGAGACGTGGGCGGCGGCGGGCGCTCCCATCTGGCCGGGTTTCCCCATCAGATGCTGGAATCCCATCTCGGCAAACTCGTAAACGCCGGCCTGAAGGTCGCCGTTTGCGAGCAAGTGAGCGATCCGGCAAAGTCAAAAGGGATCGTCGATCGTGCGGTGGTCCGTCTGGTGACTCCGGGCACGGTGCTAGAACCGGACATTCTTGACAGCGGCAGGAACAACTACCTCGCCGCCGCGGTGTCCGACGGTCGAGGCGCGGGTTTGGCCTATATCGACATTTCGACGAGCGAGTTCGTGACGCAGGAGATGAACGCGGCCGACCTGCGGGACGAAGTGGAGCGGCTGGCGCCGACCGAACTGCTCGTTGACGACGTTTCGCGGGGCATCGTCGAAATCGCAAACGGCGACGGGCCCATATTGAGAGAACTGGACGCATTCCGTCTCGACCATGAACTTGCGTCGGACAATCTCAAATCCCACTTTGGAGTAGCCACGCTTGAAGCGTACGGATGCGACAACAAGCCGCTGGCCATATTGGCCGCTGCCGAGGCGCTGGCATATTTGCGGGAGACTCAGCTTGGGGCGCTGCCCCAGATCACTTCCATCCGAACAGAATCGCCCACGGAGTACGTGAAGTTGGATCGCCGGGCCCTGAGAGACCTGGAGGTGCTCGAATCAAGATCGGAGCAGGCTGGAGCAGCCACGCTGTTGAATACGATCGACCGTACTCGCACCGCCATGGGCGCCCGTTTACTCAGGACGTGGCTGGCGAGACCCCTGATGAAACTCGAGGAACTGGCCGGGCGTCAGGACGCGGTCGAACGGTTCGTGGGCGACCCGATCATGAGGGCGGAACTCCGCGACGCCCTCAGGCAGGTACCGGACCTGGAACGGCTGACCAACCGCTTGCGAGCCGACCGGGCGGCGCCGCGCGACCTCGCCTCTATCGGACGCGGGCTGTCCCAGGTCCCGGCGATCATAGAGGCGCTGGGTGGAAGATCGAACGGGCAGGCATCGATCCCAGCGGACCTGAAGTCATGTGACGACGCAGTGGCGGTCATCGGATCTGCGATCGCTCCCGACCCTCCGGCTTCGCTTGGCGACGGTAAGGCCATCAGGCGCGGATTCGACGCTGATCTGGATGAGACGAGAAGTCTCGCTGGAGAGGCGCGTTCGCACATCGTCGGAATAGAAGCGGAGGCGCGGAAAACCACCGGTATCAAGTCGCTGAAGGTCGGGTACAACAAGGTTTTCGGCTACTACATCGAGGTGTCGAGACCCAATCTGGATCGCGTTCCACCGGAATTTGATCGCCGCCAGACACTTCTAAATGGGGAGCGCTACACCACGCCGGGCCTGAAAGAGCTCGAGGTGCGCATATTGAACGCCCGCGAGCGGATCAACGAGATCGAGAGGGCCATTTTCAACAGGGTTTGCCGGGATGTCTCAGCACATGGCCAGAGAATCATGTCCACTGCGGCGACCCTCGCTGAGATCGACGTTTTGGTCTCACTTGCTGAGGTGGCGGCAGATCATGGATGGATCAGGCCGACGGTCGATAGCGGAGACCAGATCAAGATCGGAGGCGGCCGGCACCCTGCGGTAGAGGCGGCGCTTGGGGCCGGGCGATTCGTGCCCAACGACGTGGACGTTTCAATTTCAGGCGACCAGATCCTGATCATCACCGGGCCCAACATGTCGGGCAAGTCCACCTACATCCGGCAGACTGCCGTGCTCACTCTGCTGGCTCACGTTGGCAGTTTCATTCCCGCGGACTCAGCGCGGGTAGGTTTGGTGGACCGCATTTTCACGCGGGCAGGCCTTAGTGACGACATCTCCGGCGGGCGATCGACGTTCATGATCGAAATGGTCGAGGCAGCTGCGATATTGAACCAGGCAACGCCGAGGTCCCTCGCCATATTCGACGAACTGGGTCGGGGCACGAGCACATACGACGGCCTGGCGATCGCCCGTGCTATTGCAGAACACATTCACAACGACCCCCGGCTGGGATGCAGGGCGCTGTTCGCCACCCACTACCACGAGATGACGGAACTGGCGGACGAGTTGCCGAGAGCGGCGAACTACCGGGTGGCGGTCTCGGACGAGGGTGGAAAGATCGTCTTCCTGCACCGGATCGTCCCAGGCGGCGCGGACCGGAGCTACGGAGTCCACGTCGGCCAACTGGCCGGGCTACCACGGTCGGTGGTTTCGCGAGCCTGGCAAATACTCGAAATGTTGGAAGCCAAGTCAAAAAACGCCAAGGGCAATCGCAAGCCTGCTGAGCAGGTTACCCAGTTGAATCTGTTTTCCGCAGGTTCGGGGGTAATCGACCAACTCCTGAACATAGACGTCACACAGATGACGCCGCTTGAGGCGATCAATACCCTGTACCGCTTACAGGTGATGGCAAGAAACGATTGACGCAATTTTCCGGACCGAGTTGCAATCGTCGAGGCCCTGTGTTGGCGGCAAGTGATAGCGTTCTGCGGGGACCGCCGGTGTGAGAGACCTACTAGCCGTGCGAATTCGCGTCTTATCTCAATGGACCGATGCGGCCCGCTCCCGGACTTGACTATGGACATTCTGACAATAGCCGTCGGCGCGCTCTCCACGAATTGCTACATCGTCGTCCCCGGAGGCGTGAAGGACGGCGCCGCGTGCCTGGTGATCGACCCGGGAGCGGAAGGCCCGCGTATTGTTCTTGAAATACGGGCACGCGGCCTCGTGCCGTTACACGTCCTGTGTACGCACGGTCACGCCGATCACACCGGCGGCGTTGCGGACATTGTCAACGAGTTCAACGCAAGTTTCGGGATCGGCGCAGGTGACGTTAACGAGGCGGTCAACCCTCCACCCTGGCTCACCGGTGTGCTGACTGACTATGCCCGGCCTCCGGCGCCCGACTGTGAGTTATCAGGCGGCGAAATGCTGGATGTAGGGGCAGCGAACATCGAGGTGTTGGCCATGCCGGGACATACGCCCGGCAGCGTATGTTACCGGCTGGAGACCGCGGTCTTTACCGGCGACACGTTGTTCAAGGGAAGCATTGGACGATATGATCTTCCCGGTGGAGACGGTCCCCGGGAGTTGGCTTCGATACGAGAAAAGTTGCTCGTGCTGGACGGCGCGACATTAGTACTGCCGGGGCATGGCCCGTCGACCACTATTGCCGAAGAGCGAATCAATAACCCGTTTCTTGGCCGGCCATAGAGTGACTCGACGCGTCGCTGTTGGCGGTGCGTGATTTCACGCTTTTCGCACTGATTGGTCCCGGTCCGCACCAGGGGGTCACCCAATGCAATTGAACAAGACAGACGCCCTGATAATCGTCGACGTGCAAAACGACTTCTGCCCCGGCGGTTCTCTGGCCGTCGAATCCGGCGCCGAGGTGGCCGCCAGGGCCTCGGAGACAGGCGCCAGATTCAGTTCCAACGGCGTAAGAGTTTTCGCCACCCAGGATTGGCACCCTGACGCCCACTCCTCGTTCATCGAAAATGGGGGGCCGTGGCCGTCCCACTGTGTTGCAGGCAGCAAGGGCGCCGAGTTCCACCCGGCTCTCACTCTTCCCGCAGGCACAACCATCGTCCAAAAGGGGATCGATCTGGACGTGGACGCCTACTCCGGATTTAAGGGCACCGACCTCGACGTACAACTGCGCAATCTGAACATCCAGCGGGTCTTTGTGTGCGGTCTTGCTACAGACTATTGCGTGTTGCATACGGCGCTGGACGCCTGCGCATTCGGATTCGATACATATGTGTTGATGGACGCTATCGGCGCGGTAGACGCCAATCCCGGCGACGGTGAGGCCGCTTTGCGTAGGATGGAGGAGGCGGGGACTACGATGACCTCGTCGCCTGCCGTCCTAGGCGCTGCTGCCTGAGGAGGCGGGCAGGGATTCGGGCTCGACCGCCGCT
Organism: Dehalococcoidia bacterium; assembly: GCA_965224235.1. Taxonomy (GTDB): domain Bacteria; phylum Chloroflexota; class Dehalococcoidia; order Lucifugimonadales; family Lucifugimonadaceae. Next base: position 416,231 of record CBDCYP010000001.1, read on the forward strand.
AGCTTTCGCCTAGCTCGCGCCCCCGCACTTCGTCTACGACCTCTGCCTGAAGCGACCGGAGACCGCTACTTACCTCGACCGGGTAGGTGTCGGGGCGCCTGAGACGCCGGTAAGGCTCCGGCAATCGCCGGACTGATCGGATGAAGTCGTCTCGTAAAGCGCCGAGCGATGGGGATGACTCTGTCCGCCTTCCATCGGCCATGACGGATTCGAGGAGCGGGATGGAATTTTCGCCCGGCAGTTCCTCTTCAAGCCTTGCGATCACGTCCCCGGCGTAGGCGCCGTCGTCGCGTCTCACCCTGAATACCTGCTTGCAGCCCGGCAACGTCTGTTTGTCGGCGCTGAGTTTGAGCACCGGCCGGCTCATGTATTCGACGAGTTTGTATGCCGAGTCGAGGTAGGGCGCGTCGGCTGACACTCCGAGCTTGGTACCTATCCCGAATCCATCTATGGGCGCGCCGGCGAGTATTAGAGTTTCGACCTCGAATTCGTCGAGTCCGCCGCTGACGACAATTGACGTTTCGGTTAGGCCTCCATCGTCCAACATCGATCTCGCAATGACCGCAAGCTCGTTGAGATTGCCGCTATCGAGTCTGACCCCAACAAGGCGCTGCCCGCGGGCCGCCATTTCCCGTCCGACCTCGACCGCGTTCCGTATTCCGGCTACGGGATCATAGGTGTCGACCAGAAACGTCGACGAGTCGGGAAACGCTCCGGCATAGGCCCTGAACGAGTCGGCCTCGTGTTCAAATGCCATCACAAACGAGTGGGCCATCGTTCCGACGGGCGCGATGTTGTATCTGGCGGCCGCCTTGACGTTGCTCGTGCCGACGGCGCCCGAAATGTAGGCCGATCTGGCCAGCAACATCGCTGCATCCGTGCCGTGCGCTCGGCGGGCGCCGAAGTCGAACACCGTCCGGCCGCCAGCCGCCTGCACGACCCGAGCCGCCTTTGAAGACACGTTGGTCTGAAAAGTGGCCTGGTTGAGCAGGAATGTCTCGATTATCTGGGCCTCAATGACCGGCGCGCTGACCTCGATCACGGGCTCGTTCGGGAAACAGATCGTGCCTTCGCGCATGGCGCGTACCTGGCCCGTGAATTCGACGTCAACCAGATAGTCGAGGAATGCTGATTCGAACTGACCCAACGAGGCGAGGAATTCGAGGTCATCGGCGCTGAACCTGAACTCTTCCAGGTAGTCGAGAATGGTCTCAAGGCCCGCGAACACCAAGTACCCGCGGTCCGGAGGGGACCGCCTGAAGAAGAGAGAGAACGACGCGTGGCCAGTGACGCCGGAACGCCAGTACGCCTGCGCCATCGTCAACTCATAGAAGTCTGTGAACAGCGCGTCTGTGACGCGCCCTGCTGCCATCCGATCCCCCATATCTGCCGCCCGCGCCCTGATCCCGGCGCAGCACAATCACGCCTCTCGAGGCCTCGACCCCAAGCCGGACGGGGCCGGAAATCTAACGCAAACCTTAGACAAACAGCGGACCGAAGATCAGGGAAACGACCGCCATCAGCTTCAGCAATATGTTGATAGCCGGCCCCGACGTGTCCTTGAAGGGATCGCCAACCGTGTCGCCAGTCACTGCTGCGGAGTGTGCGTCTGAACCCTTGCCGCCGTGGTGTCCCAGTTCAACGTACTTCTTGGCGTTGTCCCATGCGCCTCCGGCGTTTGCCATGAAGATCGCAAGCAGGAACCCCGTAATAATGGACCCGGCGAGCATGCCGCCCAAAGCCTCAGCGCCCATCACAGCGCCAACGACGATCGGCGCAATGACGGCAATCAGCCCGGGCAGGATCATGGCTCGAAGCGCGCCGCTCGTGCTTATATCCACCGCGCGGGCTGCGTCCGGTTTCACGCCTTCGACGCCCTCCCGCAGTCCCGGAATCTCCCGGAATTGCCGGCGGACCTCTTCGATCATCGCCGCTGCGGCGGTACCAACTGCCTGCATAGTGAGGCCCGAAAACAGGAATGGCAGCAAGGCGCCAATCAAGGCGCCCATAAGGATTTTGGGTTCCAGGAGGTTGAACACAGCGACGCCGGTGACCTGACCGTAGGCCGCCATGAGGGCCAGGGCGGTTAGTACGGCGGACCCGATGGCGAACCCTTTGCCGGTCGCCGCCGTCGTATTTCCGAGCGCGTCCAGAGCATCCGTGCGTTCCCTGACTTCGGGCTCGAGATGTGCCTGTTCGGCGATACCGCCTGCGTTGTCGGCTACGGGCCCGTACGCGTCGGTCGCCAGCGTGATGCCCAGTGTGGACAGCATACCGACGGCCGCCAGCCCGATTCCGTAGAGTCCGGCGAGTTCGTTGGCGACGTAGATTCCGATCACGATCGCGATTGCCGGGATGACCGTGCTGTACATGCCGACTGCGATGCCAGCGATGATCGTGGAGGAGTGCCCAGTTTCGGACTGTTTCGCGATCCCCTTGACCCAGCGATATTCGTACGACGTGAACCACTCAGTAGCGGTTCCGATTATCTGCCCAACCACGAGACCGGCAACTACTACTCCAAACAACTTCCAGGGTTCCACTCCGGCCGGGAATTCGAGCATACCTATGAGGATGCCCGCGCCAATGAGGCCAAGGGCGCCTGCCCCATAAATGGCGAACCGCAACTGCCAGAGGAGCCTACCCATGGTGGCTTTCGGAGGGGTGCGCACGACGGCGGCGGCGATTACCGAGGCGATTATCCCTGCGCCGGCGATGGCTATCGGCAGCACCGCAAGAGTTGCGTTGAACTCTGTGGCTCTCGATCCAGCCACCCCGGCGATGCCCACCGTGGTGGCAAGGGCCAGCGAAGCGATGATCGATCCCACATATGACTCGAACAGGTCGGCGCCCATGCCGGCGACGTCCCCGACGTTGTCTCCCACGTTGTCCGCAATTACCGCAGGGTTACGCGGGTCGTCCTCCGGAAGCCCCGCCTCAACCTTTCCCACGAGGTCTGCCCCAACATCGGCTGCCTTCGTGTAGATTCCGCCTCCGACCCTGGCGAAGAGGGCGATCGACGATGCGCCGAAGGCAAATCCGGCAACTACGTTGGGATTCTGAAATAGCCACCACAGCGCCGTGACGCCGATCAACCCGATTCCCACGACAGTCATGCCCATTACCGCCCCGGAGTTAAACGCAATCCGCAACGCCGGGTTCAGGCCCCTTTGTGCGGCGGTGGCGGTCCTGGAATTTCCCCGCACGGCTATATTCATGCCGATGTATCCCGCCAGCGCGGATCCAATGGCGCCGGCAAGGTACGAAAGGGCGGTCCACGGTCCCCGTTCTTCTACTCGACCAATCGCATTGATCTCATTGATTTTCGACTCGTCCAGGACGTTGAAATCGATGAACAGCAGCAGCAGAACGAATATCATTACGACGAATATCGCCAATATCGTGTACTCGCGACGCAAGAAAGCAGACGAGCCCTCGCGAATCAGCTCCGCTATTTCGCGAACAGTTTCATTCCCTTCGTCGTTTCGTAGAACGAGCCAGGCAAGAATCGCCGCCGTCACCAGGGCTACTGCGCCCGATATAAGCCCAAGAGCGATTGAACCCATCCAGATATATCCCCCGCGGAAAACCTTCTCCAAGTGGAAGGTCAAGAGCAGATTGTCGATCAGTCAAGCCATGCTTCCGAGGCGACCTTGACGGGCGCGAACATGGATCAATACCGGAAATTAGCAGCAGAACGCCTGAACGGTCAATTGAAGAACCCTGTCGGACTACCCCCCGGTTCGTCATCCACAAGGTGTGAGACCGCAAATGAGGGCGCAATGACGGGCGCAATGCTCCCAACAGAGCCTGATCACTAAACTGGCTCCTCCTCTCCACTCCCCCGCAAAACCCGTCATTACCGTGACAACGGTAACCCAAACCGCCCTGTGGTTCCCCGATCGGAGTCGGGCACACGAATGGCGTGTTGGGTCAGGGGGAAGACGGCCGACAGAGCGGGCTGGCGAAATTCAGCGCCGTTTTTTGAGGTTTGACTCCAGTGAAGCCATTCGATCTTCGAGCGCGGTCTGCCGCAGGGCGTGGGTAACGTCCCCGCGAGTACGCTCCACGACTCCCCTCAATTGATCGGTTCGCCGTCTTAGTCCACCGGTTACACCTTCGGGGAAATCTATAGTCCCCAAAACACTCAGCGATTCGTCCATGATTCCGAGAAGCTCATCTGCTCTCGCGGCGTCACCATGCCGAATGGCGTCGAGCGCGGCTCGCCTCAACTCGCTTGCCGCCTCGGCCAAGCCGTTCAGCCAGACCGGATACGCGACGTCCAACTGGGCAGGTCCTGGAATCGTCTGGCTATCCAGCAGCGCGATTGTAAGGGCCGCCTCGACGAACTCCTTTTCGCCGTCGAACCTGAATCCGCCGGAGACCGGGGCGTTAAGGTTTGCGTTTCGCCGGGTCAGTGTTTCCCGGGCGGCGCCGGATAACTCACGGGCGGCGTCGAATTCGCCGCGGTGGGCAGCGCGAATCGCCCGGGATGAGAGCTGAATGGCGCGGCGGGAATTGGTCAAGCCCGCTTCCCGGGCCTCGTGTGATTTCTCCAGCTCGGCGATCGATTCCATGCGGATCCGCTGGAGCGTTTCGATCAGCCGTTCCGAACCAGTCATACCTGGTTCTACTCTCCGGCAAATGCGCTTGCCAACGTTCGGGTAGCGCGCTCCGGGTCGTCAGCCATCGTTACCGCCGTGGCGACACAGATCGCGTCGGCCCCGGCCGCTGCGACGCGGCTGGCGTTTTCATGGTTGATTCCCCCTATCGCCACTACCGGGTTTCCGACCGAACGCTTCACTTCCCTCAACGTTTCGAGACCGGCGGGGCGGGTGTCCTGTTTGGTCGTGGTTGGGAAAATCGATCCGACGGCGATGTAGTCGGCCGATTCAGCTTCGGAATCGAGGGCCTCCTGCAAAAGCGCGTTGGAGGCGCCAATGATCTGGTGAGGGGCCAATACCTGCCGAGCCGCGTCCACGGGGAGGTCACCCTGACCAACATGCAGTCCGTCTGCGTCGACTATCCGGGCGATGTCTGAATAATCGTTGACGATGAACAGCGCGCCGTAATCCGCGCACATGTCCCTGATAGCTCGTGCCGCAGCCAGGATTTCGCCGCCTGGACCGCCCTTATGCCGCAACTGGATCGCGACTGCTCCTCCCAACAGCGCCGCTTTGGCCACCTCAGCAGCGGGCCGCCCTCTGGTGTGACTCGGATCCACGATCACATAAACACCGTCAAGCCCGGACGCCACGCTCTTGCGGACATCGGATTCCAAACGGTCCGCCACGCGCAGCAAGACCTTGCCGGCCCGTTCGAGCCAGTCCGGCGGTAATGGGCTCTCGCCGTCGGGCGCTGCTTCGCCAAGCAACTCGATGGCCCGCATGGTGGCGTTCTGCGCCCGAATGCCTAGCGGCTTTGGATTCGCTCCCCGTCTGGTCAGGTCGTGGAAGGCAGTCCGGTCCCGACCCTCCGACGCCCCATCAACTGGCATCGCCTCTCGCAGCGACAGCAGGTCAGTCGTAAGGCCGATTGGCGATGTGGCGACGACCTCGAGAAACCTTAGGTTGCGGTGAATGGACTCCGCCAGGGCATCGAGATACGCCTTGCGTTGTGGTGGAATCACGCTGGCGCTATTTTCTGCGTTCCGTAGAACGCGGCACGGTATTAATCAGTTGAGACAGGAGCCGAAGTGTAGCACCGGGAAACAGGAACTCTGCTCTCGTTTAAGCGGAGAGCGGCGGTTGGTAACCTGGCAGAAGCTTCAATCGGTTACAGCGTCCCTGACGACGTCGACGCGTTCGGCCCGGCCGGTTCGATCCAATTCGACAGCCACCAGATCGATTCGCCAGTCGGAGTGTTCCAGTCCTTTGTCGGCTAAGTATGCCCGCGCGGCAGCGGCGAGCCTCGATTTCTTGGCCTCCGTAAGGGATTCCTCAGGGATTCCGAATGCGCCTGAGCGCCTCGCCTTCACCTCGACAAAGACCAGTTCACCGGCGTTTTGGGCGACGATGTCGATCTCCCCTTCCCTGACCCGATAGTTGCGTTCGACGATTTTGTAACCCGAACGTCTCAGATGGGCCGCAGCAGCGGCTTCGCCTGCACGCCCGGCGCCGGACGGGAGTCTCAGGGTGCCCATAAGTTTACCGATCTGACGGATGCGGCAGCGCGCACGGGCGCAAAGGATTGCCTGTGGATGGGGCACGGGCCAAGTTTGCCCAGCGCCTCCATGTGTTCGGCCGTTCCGTACCCCTTGTTACTGGCGAAACCGTAGCCGGGGTAGCGCGCCGCAAACGACTCCGCCATCAGCCGGTCCCGAGTCACCTTGGCGACGATGGACGCGGCCGCGATGCTGATCGAAATTGCATCGCCCCTAATGATCGAGGTTTGCGGCAAGTCGACATCGGTCAGGGATATTGCGTCGATCAGCAGGTGGTCAGGAGTGATGTCCAGGTCATCAAGAGCCCTGGTCATGGCGAGGCGGGTTGCCGGGACGATGCCTATGGAGTCGATCTCCGATGGCGCACACGACCCGATGCCCACAGCCCTGGCGTTACGGTGAATTTGCTCATACGCGAGTTCGCGCTGGCCGACGGACATCCGTTTACTATCACGGATCAGCCCGAACCACGTCTCCGGAATCTGTTCAGGCATGATGACCGCTGAAGCCATAACGGGGCCGGCGAGCGGCCCGCGCCCAACCTCGTCGATCCCGGCGACGAACCGGCAACCGTTGTCGTTCAGCCCGTGTTCATGGGTGGCGTCGGGGTGTTTTCGGTCCACAACCTGACTTCTCATACAGAAATCCGTTCAGAACTGCGTTACTTGGCCGACTATCCGCAGCGTCGGCTGAAACATAGCTCACCGGAGTGGCAGGCGCTGCTATCAAACTGGCAGATTGGCCACCATGTCGAATCTGCATTGGCGGAGGTTAGTTCCCCAAGCCCCTTAGCATGCCGCGAACGTATGCGATCTGGCCCAGGTGTTGCGCTTCTTCCACCAGCAGGTGCGCCAACACCCAGTTGACGGTCGGGCCGGGATCGACCCGTCGGTGACTGTACCGCTTACCCAAGTCGTCCACCGTCAGGCTATCCAGATGCGCAATGGTGGATTTGCGCGCGGCATTGTAGTAGCTCATCAGGTCGGCCAACGGCAATTCGGGCATCGCCGCGGCATCTTCAGCCGACTGGCCCGCGCCGTGATCTTCCGGTTGCAGTCCGAATTTCGAGTACCAACTGTCGACAATCCATACTTCGGTCGCTTGTCGAAGGTACGAGTTGACCCATCGGTCCTCCACCCTCGCCATGTGCCACACCTGCCACGTGATGCTGTTGGACGACGGGGACGGTTGCCATGCCAGCTCTACCGGTGTCAGGCCGTCAAGCGCCTGTTCGAGTCCTTCGAGGTACTCATCGAGTCCGCTGCGAACTACGTCACGAAAATCCATCTAATCCCTCCGGTCGTCTGGGGTTGTTCCAGTGGTTACGGCTTCCCGATCGTGGTTAGTTGGCTGACCGGCATGTTCGATGACCCCGCCGCCCAAGACGTCAACCCCACGGTAGAACACCACCGCCTGGCCTGGCGTTACCGCTCTTTGTGGCGCGTCGAAAGTTATCAATGCCCGGTTGCCGGCGATCGGTGTAACAAGGGCGCTTTCTTCACGGCCGCGGTAGCGGATGGATGCCGTGACCCTGACAGGCGCCGTGGGCCGATCTCCGGAAATCCAGTTTACCGCCGACGCCGTCAATTCCCGTTGGGCCAGATCCTCAGCCGGGCCGACTCTCACCGTGCCGGTACCGGCATCTATCCCGGTCACGAATAGCGGCCTTCCTGCCCCTCCGGCGTTAGGCAATCCGCGGCGCTGGCCGACCGTGAACTTGTGAATACCGTCATGCCTGCCAAGCACCCTGCCCTGCCCGTCAACCACGTCGCCGGGCATTTTCGATTCGAGGCGAAGTTCGACGAATTCCTTATAGCTACCTGCCGGAATAAAGCAGATGTCCTGGCTATCCGGCTTGTCGGCCACCGGGAGACTGGCGTCTGCGGCCAACTGGCGAATTTCGTGCTTTGAATAGCCCCCGATCGGCAAGAGCAATCGGGCGAGTTGATATTGAGTCAGCGTGTACAGAACGTACGACTGGTCCTTTGAACTGTCCGCCCCTCTTTCGATCCGGTAGGCGCCACCCGACTCGCGCACCTGAGCGTAGTGGCCCGTGGCGACAAAGTCAGCGCCCAACACCAGAGCGCGATTCATGAGGAAGTCGAACTTCAACCGGTCGTTACAGGCGAGGCACGGGAATGGCGTGCGGCCGCGTTCGTATTCGGTGACGAAGTAGTCGATTACGTGCCTCTGAAACTCCTTTTCGAAGTTCATGTAGTAGTGCTTCGCACCAATGATCCGGCATACTGCGCGGGCGTCCTGCACGTCTTCGAGGGAGCAGCAAGAACGGCTGAGCCTCCCAGCGCCCTCGAACGGGGCTTCGAACAGCCGCATCGTAACGCCGACGACCTCGTATCCCTGCCGCGCAAGCCGCGCCGCGGCGACTGACGAATCTACTCCGCCGCTCATGGCGACGACGACCTTCTGTGGCTTTGATGTGACTGAGTTCATATGATCAAGCCTAGCACCATAGGTTCGCGATCTCGTCGTTCCGGACACGACGCTGTCACCGTGTCAGTGGCTTCTGTGGTTCGGCCGACGCAGTCCGCGGTTCGGCCGACGCAGTCCGCTATAATTCACTCAATGCAAGAGACAACGATCAGGAACCTCCGGACGGAAGTCTGCGCCCGCATAGCACTTGACGAGGCGTCAGCGAAACTCGCTTCTGACGTCGTCCTGCTCGATCTGCGGGAAGCCACGGATTTCACCGATTTCTTCGTAATCGCCAGCGGCGAGACGGACCGGCACATCGAGAGCATCGCAGAAGATCTGCGCCGATCGCTACGTTCGATGGGCGTTCGCCTAGTCGGCCGCGAGGGCAGTGGCAAGGGCGGGTGGATCCTGCTCGACTTCGGCGGCTTTATTGTTCACCTGTTTACGCGTCCCGTGCGAAACAAGTACGGCCTCGAAAAGCTCTGGGGCCGCGCACCGGAAATCGTCCGCGTCCAGTAGCCGGCGCCGTTATTGGAGCGCTACTCGTAGATCCATGGGTCGACGGCCCGATCGTACGAAGTAATTTCGGATTCATCGAAAAACAGCGGCACCTCACGCGCGGCGTCTTCCCTGTTTGCCGAACCGTGCACTATGTTGCGGCCCAAGTCCATGCCGAGATCGCCGCGAATGGTACCGGGCTGCGATTCCGATGGGTTTGTCACGCCCATCAACTTGCGAACGTTCGCCACGGCGTTTGTCCCCTCCAGCACCATCGCAACTGACGGCGACGAGGTAATGAACGAGATGAGGCCGTTATAAAACGGTTTGCCCTTGTGCTCGGCGTAGTGCCGAGCCGCCAGCGCCTCCGGGATGTGAATGAGTTTGAGGCCGGTGACCTTGAGCCCGGTTCGCTCGAAACGGGTAATTGCCTCTCCAATGAGGCCCCGTTGTACTCCGTCGGGTTTTATTAGCGCCAAAGTTCGTTCCATGTGTATCCGTTCTCCTGTCGATGATGGCTGCCTGCGTCCGTATTCGGACATCCGGCTGGTTACTATTTTGGCGGTTTGGGTGGAGTAATACTGGGCTCGCGCACGTACATCGGGCGTATCGGTTGCTGAGGCCCATAGATGTTTTCAGAGAAATATTTTCGACCCAACGCAAGGAGCGCCGCAGGGTCGCGGGTCGGTGGGCTGCCTGCAAGCAATCTGCCGGGCTCCACCACGCCCGTTAACGTCATCGCCGCCTCCCCGCAGAACGCGGAATCCGTCGGGGCCTCCGCGACAAGTTTTTCCGGCGGCGCCAAGCCAATCTCAACTTCCTGACCGTCCACGTAGATCGCCCAAGCCAACTCTCCCCTGCCGGCGGGCAACGTGGAATACAGCGCCGTGCCTCGCCCCACCTTGTCGATGTAAGGCGCGACCTCGATGGCATGAGTCGAAACTGCTGCGATCGGCAAATCCCTCGGCGCGGCCAGGCCGATGACGACGCCTATCCCCACCCGCAGGGCGCTAAAGCCGCCGGGGCCGTTCGCAACTGCCAGATGGGTTATATCGGCCGGTGTGCGCTCCGATATTGCGAGCATGTCCATGATGGCCGGAAGAAGCTCGGCGCCGTGGTTCTGTTCCGACCTCCATGAACGACAGGCGACTGTACCGCCGCCGTCGTCGAGGCCGATCCCGGCGTATCGCGTCGAGGTGTCGACCGCCAGCAGCAGCGTGGCCGCGTCTCGACTCACCGTAGCGCCGCTTCGAGGATGTCGAACGCGGCGGACGCCCGGACGGCGAGCCGTGATGCCCGCTCTCCAAACGGCGTGACGATTATCGTGCGGATTTCCGTTGCGGGGTCAACCCCTATCTGGAGCAACAGCCGGTCCTCCGGCAGCTCCGACGGCGCACGTTCCGGCCATTCGACTACAAGCGCGCCTCCCTGCAATGTTTCGTCGAGGGCGAGCTCGCGCGCCTCCGGCGGGTGATCTACGCGGTAAAGGTCCGCGTGAGACAGCTTTATACGTCCACTGTATTCGTTCACCAGGACGAACGTGGGGCTGCGGGCCGGTGATGTGCTGCCTATGCCGGCCGCCATGCCATGGACCATGCAGGTCTTGCCGGCGCCCAGCTCTCCTGACAGAAGTACCACGTCGCCCGGACCCATAGATTCGCCAATGGCCCGGCCCAGCAACTGAGTGGTCTGCTCCGAGTGGCTGACGACCACTTTGGCTGCCGCAATATGCGGCCGGTAACTATGTGACTCAGTCACCGAAGTGGTCCCAGCCGTAGTGGGCAACCGCGATCGCCGAGCCGTCGACGCCGATCGCGCTGATCGGATGCTGCGTCGCCGACGGCCTTTCTGAAATCTTGCCGATCACGTGGAGATTGCCGACAAGGACCTTGTCCGCTCGCTGAAACGCTTGTTCGGGAGCAGTAACGATCAGTTCGTAGTCCTCCCCTCCTCCGAGGGCCAGGTCGAGCCAGCCCACCGGATACTCTCGCTTCAATTCATCCGGAACAGGAACTTTGTGAACTTCTATTTCCGCTCCTACATCGCTTGATTCGCAGACCCTCGACAAGTCCGCCATCAGCCCGTCGCTCACGTCGATCCCGCATTTGAATCCGCTATCGACCAGCGCTTTGCCTGCATCCACCTTTGCCCGCGGCCGGAAGTGATTTTTTTTGAGGTATTCCGCGTCCGGCGAATGCCGGTTTTCCGCCACCGCTCTAAGCCCTCCCGCAGACCCGCCAAGAGGGCCCGTTACGGCGATGATGTCGCCGAATCGCGCCCGGTCGCGCCTCAGCAGCGCGGGTTCGCCCGTGCCGTCCACTCCGGCCGTTCCAACGAGGGCGACGGATATGAAAAACACGCCGGACCGGACCGTATCTCCGCCGACGATCTCACCCCCGAATTCGTTCATTGCGGCGGCCATGCCCCGATAAACGGATTCGATGTCCAATACCGAAAGGTCTTCCGTGACGCCGAGAGAGACCAGGGCATGCCCCGGTATCCCGCCCATGGCTGCAATATCACTCTGATTGCTTACTATGGCTTTCCAGCCCAGGTCGAACCAGTCGATCTGCCCTGATCGAAAATGCACACCGTCGACCATGGAGTCGGCGGTAAGCAATTCGGCCGTTGCGCCGCGCAGGACTACCGCGCAGTCGTCGCCTACTCCGATGAATGGTACGTTTTTTGAATCAGCCTGCGATTCTGCTTTCAGCAGGCTATGAAGCCGCCTGATGAGATCGAACTCGCCGGTTTTCCTGGGTGCGTCGGTGGGGGTGCCCAACATACGGTCGATTATACGAAAGGCGAAGTTGCGTAAATCGCGGCGACCGGGGGAAGACGGCTTTCACGTGAGAGTGACCATTCGGCTTTGGTACGGCCGGCAATCCTCTGCCTATAATCCCAACAACCCGTCGCTCGACGGGCGCCGGCGCACCGTGTGCCACACACACAAAGAGCGCCGTTGGGTGAGCTTGAAATGAAGGAGTTGACTTTGCCGATAGTGAACATTCAACTGTACGAGGGACGTACGCAGCAGCAAAAAGACGACATCGCGATGGGCGTTGCCGAGACGATTTCACGCGTGGCTGAAGTGCCGGTCGAGGCAACCGTCGTGATCTTCACCGACACGAAGCGATCGGACTGGAGCGTCGGTGGAAAGTCTCAGCAGTAGGAAACGATCTCCGAATCCGGCTGAACACGGCGCGCGCCGCCGACCGTCGCGGCGTTGACACCGCAACCTGCCTCCGCTTGAATTAGTGGTGGCCCGCTAGCTCAATTGGCAGAGCAAGTGACTCTTAATCACTAGGTTCGGGGTTCGAGTCCCCGGCGGGTCACCAAAGGTCGTTGGCAGGCGCCCTTCGACCGAATTTGATCGGACTACCAGAAACGTCCCGGCTTTTTTCACCCGCGGTTATGGTCCCTGCAACTCCGGGAAGTCATTCGCGTAGAATCCGCGGTCCCTGGCGAGAAACGCATCGGCGGCGATAGTGGCGTGAGCGCCGACCCAGTAGCGTGAAGCAGCCCGGTCCTGATGCGTTGCCGTCGGGTCCGCCAGGAGGTAGAGCAATGCCCATAGCGAAGAGACTTATCGGGGCGGCGTTGTTCGGTTACGCCGTTCTATACACGCTGCAGGTCGTCTTCAGCAGCTTCTACGCCGACGCCCTGGCGCCGTCCGAAGTATGGCGGGTGATGAACTACTTCACCGCAGTGGGAATCATCATCGCGGCGGTCGTGGCCTACTGGCACAAGCGAAGTTTGAGGGCCGACTCGCCCACCGGGCAAATTGTGGGGGCGCTGGCGGCGTTCTACGTCACCCTGGCGCTGGGCATCTGGTTTTTCACCGTCTGGTTCAGGCTGCTCCTGTTGAACGAAGGTGAGTCCGACAACGTGGTCTGGGCCATGGTGTCGGCGCTCAACCCATTTGTCCTGGGAACAACCGGCGCTTCCCTATGGAAATCGGCCCGTCGTTAGAGGGCAACTTCCCGGGGAGGTTGAACAAAGACGCGCACGCAGGTAGCACAGTATCGCGGCTCAATAAGCCCCCGCCGGACTCAACGGCGTTGAGCTAACCAGCCATGCCGTGCATATTGACAATCGTGAGGATGGACTTGGCTCCTTCAGCCGCATCGTCCGAAGTTTGGTCCCCGATACCCAGCAGTGAAAAGATAATCACGTTAATGATTATCACCGGAATGAGAGCGATTAGGATCACGAAGAACGCCCGGAGGGTTGACGTGTAATCCAGGCTTTGGCGTACGGCAACCACCATGGCTGCCAACTGCCAGAGAAATGCCAAAGTTACGATGATCCCCCCAACGACCGGTACGAAGATAAATACGTTTAGCAACCCCGGGGTTTGGGCGAAACCTGTGCCGCGCGCCAATTGTCCCCAGTCAGCTTCAGTCTCCTGAGTCTTCAATATCGTAGTTCCGACAATCCAGGCCACCAGCGCCCAGACGGCCCACGTCACAACCCCACGAATCGCGCCGAAAACCAGTCCCCTGCCCAAGTCGATGTCGCCGCTCAGCAGACCGCCGACACCGGCGGCGATGGCAACGATAATCACCACGAGCAGCGCTTGTATGGTGGCGCCTTTGTCCTTCTCAACCTCCTCATAGGTGTAGACATTCAAACGGGCTGCGCCCAACATTCTGCCTAGCATTGGATCAACTCACGCTCCATGGTTTCGTTGGTCTTAAACGGCCGGGAATAGGGTATTCCCATCGGCTGGGCATGTTACTACACGAGGCGATCTTGTCAGGTGGAAGGATAAGGCGAAGAGAGGGTATGCTCGGGCATGCAGGTAGGCGGATGCGAGGTGCGGTTAGCCGGCGGTCTTGAGGGTTGGTTGCATTGGGACCACTACGGCAGCGGCTTTGACATCACACCTACGAACGGCGCCCGGACGGCCTCTGTCCACAGCGACAGATCAGCGGGCATCTGAAGCCTGCGTAAATATCATCCGTCACTTTGCTGGGAAGCCATGCGAACCGGCCGTTACACTACCGCTTTCGTTTCGCTGATCGCCGCACTTGCGGTGGTCACCTGCTCGTCCTCGGCCGGCGAAAAGAGTTTGCCCTCCGACAAAGTCGTCTCCCAAGCCTCCGCTTCCCGGACCGGGCAAGAGATTTATACCGGTACGTGTTCCGTTTGTCACGGCGCCGATGCCCAGGGACAACCCAACTGGCATATCCCCAAGGAGGACGGTGTATTGCCGGCTCCTCCCCTGAACGGCGACGGCCACACGTGGCATCATGCGGATGGTCTCTTGTACCGGGTCGTCAGCCAGGGCGGGAAGATACTGGAAGACCCGCGCGTGCCGAGCTTCAAGAGCGGAATGCCTGCGTTTGGGGGCCAACTCAGTCACGAAGAGATAGTCGCAGTGATTGAATATGTCGAAAGCCTCTGGGACGACAAGACCAGTCGAGGGTTATCTATCAGCGAGTCGCAAGCATTAGTAAGCGAGCGCGACCCGTTTCCGCCAAGTGGCAATTAGGATGCGGTTACGACGATTGGGCGCGGCCGAATCGAAGCCCCGACGATCTCTCCGTGAGGGACGAGACGATCACTCTCACGGCGCCGCCAGAAATGCAAGGGTGTTACCAGATACAGTCATTGCCTGACCGCTACTGAGTTCCATCATTTGATCATCGGCCGTCGCCAGTTGGATCTCAGGATACGTCGAAGCGTTGCTTGGACCGGTTGACGCACGGTTGACCCGCGGCCGAATGGCACGCCACGCGAATCACCGAAAACGAGATTTCATTGTCCATCCCTCCGCCTGGGACGGGGTCCCGGCCGCCAACGATGCCCACGCTCAAATGAGACCAAGCAAAAGGACGGCGACGATGGCCAAACCCGCGGTCGCGGCGACCATCCAGGTAGCAACACCGGCCCGCTTGACCGAAATCGGATGTTGGAAAATCGGAGCGCGTTCCAGCGATATCCGCCGCGTGTTTCCGGCAACATGAGCAGAGGACCGAAGTCAGATGCACGGAACCGTCAAATACGGTGTGATCAGCACCGCCCGCATCGCCGTCAATAAGCACATACCGGCTATTCAGGATTCGATTAACGGCGAGGTTGTCGCGATATCGAGCCGAGATCCAGCCTTGGCGAAGTCAGAGGCGGGCAGGCTAGGCATCCCGAAGTACTACGGCAGCTACAACGAGTTGATCGCTGATCCGGACATCGACGCCGTGGTGAACCCGCTGCCGAACACGATGCACCACGAGTGGACTATTCGGGCGGCCAACGCAGGCAAACACGTGATGTGCGAAAAGCCTATCGCAATGACCGTCCAGGAAGCGCGGGAGATGCACGATGCAGCGGAAGAGAACGGCGTTCAGCTGGCGGAGTCGTTCACACACAGGCTGACTGAGCAGATGCGTTACGTTCGGGCCGGCGTGGCCAACGGACTTATCGGTTATGTCACCGAGGCGCACGGGAGGCTCACCTCTTTCCTGCGCGAGGTCGACACCAACATCCGTGCGAACCCCGAACTTGGCGGCGGCAGCTTGTGGGACCGCGGGTCGTATCCCGTCAGCGCCCTCCGATTCGTGCTCGGCGCCGAGCCGGAAGTCGCTTATGCGATGCGGCGGGATTACCTTGGCCGGGACATCGACTCGACGCTCGTCGGGATTCTCCAATTCCCGGACAATGTGGCGGGTACGGTGTCGAGCAGCATCGAGCAGACGATGACTAACCGGCTTTATGTGGTCGGTTCACGAGGCACACTCACCGTAACCCACATGTTTGAAGAGGATGCGCCTGTGATCACGGAGGTCGACGGTAAGACAGAGGAGATTCAGTTCTTCGGGCCGAACCGGTTCGTCGTCCTTTATGAGCAGTTCTCGGACACGATACTAAACGGAACGCCCCAGGAATTCGGGCGAGACGACTCGGTCGCGAACACCGCCGCGCTCAAGGCGCTACTTAAGTCGGCGGTCACAGGCAGTCCGGTCAAAATATCCAGCATGCTGTAATAGGCTGCGGAAGCGGCGGCGAAAAGACGGTTGACGCGCCACGGGCGAATTCACAGGCTCATTACCACGGCAATCCGTTACCGCGGCGTCGCACCTCCCAGTTTTCAAGTGTGACGGGCGGTTGGCGCCTGGTTCAGCGCCCGGCCACCGGTTTGTTCCACCGTGCCTCGAGTTGGTAGCGCGGCTTCCAACCCAGAACCCGTCGAATCTTGTCGTTGCGGAACTTGCCGTGAGGCAGATCGGCGAACACGAAGAAGGACTCGAACTTCGAATAGAGACGGGACTCGGGCACCTCGACCGCGCAGCGGATGGCGTCTCCGGCGTCCGGCCAGGCCACTGAAAACGGGGTCAGATCATCGTGCAGCGGCACGGTTTCACCCTCGCTGGTCGCGTACGTGTCTGGGCGCATCATGTTGTAGTAGTGGAGCGTAAGGACCTGGATGCCGTGGCGTTCGGCGTAGATGCGGCAGATCTCCTGCCCCAACGCCTTGCTGAGCGCGTACAGGCGCGTACCTGGCGCGGGCGGCACCTCGGGGTTCAGGCCAAAATCCCATTCTTCGTATTGCGGCCCGACCGTCTGAAAGTGGGGGCCGGTGTTTACTACCCTGCCGATGCCGTGCTTCCTCGCCGCAACCATCATGTTGTAGTTGCCGCGCGTGCTGACGTCGAAGGCGAGTTTCCGATCGTGGCGCAACACCGACAGGTTGACGATGACGTCCATGTCGGCCGCGGCCTCGACTACACCGTCGAGGTCTGACGCGTCCAGCTTTACGTACTCGTGCATGAATTCTGCCGGCGGATCGTTGATGTCGGTCACGCGCAGTTCGTGCCGACCCTCGAGGGCCTTGATTGTCCAGGGGCCGAGCATGCCGTTGCCGCCCAGGATGAGGATCTTCATGCGCCCTTCTCCGTGCCGCTTGCGGATGGAAATCGCAGCAGTTCACCGGCGGCATGCATCAGATACCGCTGGCTCGGTACCGGCGATTGGACGTGAATGTCCTGCCAACGTGCGATATCCGCGGTGAGCGCCTCGACTACCGCGGTGAAAACGTCGTCAATCGAGACGGCGGCTGATTCGCCCGATTCGACAGCAGCCTGCCGGTCTCCATAGATAAGCGGGAATCCGAGGCGCAACGTCGCGACGGTGATCAGGGCGTCTCGGGCGAACTCCTTGCACACCACCTCCCCGAGGTGGCAGGCCAGCAATAGCGGGTCCTCCGCCGGAGGCAGGGAGCGCCACTTTTCGGTGACCGTGAGGTTTTCATCGTAGTCCTCGAGCAGGCGCAGGGTGCTCAGGTAGATGCATCGTGCGACTCCGGCGTTGGATGCGGCCGTCAGAAGGTTGTACGTTCCGCGGGAGTAGTAGTCGATGACCTCAGACGGGTCGCCGGGATCGACGGCGTTGTACCCGATGTGGATGATCGCATCGATGCCGCTGACGAGTTGGTCCGTCGCATCGTCGTGGCCGAGGTCACATTGCGTGACCCCCGCATCCTCTCCGCCGCCGAGGGCCGTCAATCGGACCGTGTGGCTGGCCGCAAGCCGCTTGGCCAACGCAGTCGCCAACTGGGACCTGCCTTGTGTAATGAGGATGTTCATGTAGCGCCCTGCCCTGCTCGCCTGAATCGTGCCCGAAAGGCTACAACGTCCGGGTGGCGGGCGCTATGGGTGGAGCGGACGTCCGCATACGCGCATTCAGGTCCTTTTCCGAGACGTTGGCGACCCGGATCATGCCACCGCGGTCTGTGTGGCGGGCGTCGGAGCGGCAGGTCGCCGGGCGCTAGTCGTATGGGGAACCCCACACCTCGAAGTTTTCGAATTCGGCGGTACTTTGAGCGTCGTCCGCATAAAATCCATAAGCGACTGCAACATCCCCGGAGGTATCCACTGAACTTATATCGGCGGTTCCCAAGAAGACGTCATTCACGTACATCATCGCGACGTTTCCATCATAGAATACCTCCAGCTTGTTCAGGACAGGATCGTTGAAGTTAATGTTGGAACTTTGGTCGCCCTCGAGCTGCCGCCATGTGTCGCCTGAAACAGTCGCGTGTTGGACTGACCATTGGCGGTCGGAGGTCACGATGAAGGCTATATAGTCGCTTGCCACTTCCTCCCTGAAAAGAATTCCCGTGCTCCAATCATCAGTGTTGATGGGCGTCCTGAAGTCCGCGCGAGCGTAAGCCGTAGATACATCTACGCCAGCGTATTGCGTGGCAATAAAGTTGTCTTCCCTGGTCAGTTGACCACTGTCAGAACCAGACAAGAGGCCCAACTCCCGGGCCACAACGTTGCCATACCCGGTTGAGTAGCCGGGTACTTCGCTATCGGCAAATATCCCCGACGCGATCGACAGTTCTCCTTGGGTTTGGCTCCCGCTGACTTGGAGATCTGTCACGTATGCGGAGTTGACGGATAGCCATCCGCGATCCTCGATCACGAATAATGTGACCGTGTTGATTGATCCTGCGGGCAACTTCAAATTATGAATGGGGCCACTGGCCACGTCTCGGGAAACATCACCAACTCGAATTTTGTGCACGTATCGACTGTCATGAGTCAGAGCAATAAAAGAAAAAGCGCCACCACTCGAATCACGGAACAGGAACCCGAAATCCCAGTCACCCAGGTCCGTTGAATAAGGTACCTCGAAATCGGCGCTGATCACGAAATTCCGGAGGTCATCGGAGACGCTATGTACTTCTATGAAGCCATCGTCATCATGAGGCATTGCTCCGTCGTCAATCCGGAATTGCCGGAATTGGCCGCTCGGACCGGGCGTGGCGCGGGGTGTGGGTTTGACGGTCGGGGTCGGAAGGACGGTCGTTGTGCCGCGTTCGAGTTCGGGCAGGCGTGTCAAGACAGCGCGGGCGGCGATGGCGTACCCAGTCCCTTCGACGGGTCGGCCGCTATCTGACTCTACCTTTTTGGCAGTATTGATGCCGACGACCATTCCGTCGGCACGTATCAACGGTCCTCCGCTGTTGCCCGGGTTTATGGCGGCATCGGTCTGGATGATGTACGCGCTGAATCTCGCATCGAACTCTGAAGCTGAGACTATGCCCTCGGTGACCCGAATCGAGTTGGCGCCCAGCGGATATCCCAGCGCGTAAACTCGGTCGCCAATAGCGACGTTTCCCGACGTGACAAGTTGCGCGGCCGAAAAGCCAGCGTCGCAGCAGATCCTGAGCACGGCAAGATCCACATTCCCGTCATAGCCGCGCAGCGCCGCCGCGTACGTATCGGTGTCGGCTACCACGGTCGAGATCCGGCTCGCCCCTTCGATGACGTGGCGATTGGTTAAGACGAGGGCGGCGCCCGACGCAGAATCGACTTCGTAGATGACACCGGACCCAGTGCTGCGGTCGGTGACGATCTTGACCACCGACGGGCTGATGCGCCTAATGAGTTCGGCCGGCGATTCCGCCGCAGGAGTTGGGGTCAGGGTGGGAACGGGTGTAGGGACCGGTGTTGGCGTCGACGTGGGAACAGGTGTCGGAGTAGGAGTGTTGGTGGGCAGCGGGGTGGGCGTGGGCGTATTGGTGGGCAACGGGATAGCTGTCGGGGTTGGTGAGGGTTCCGGGGTGGGCGTGAAAGTGGGAGTTGGTAAGGGGGTGGCGGTTGGGGCTGCCGCCCTAGTTGCGACGATTGCGGCTTGAACTGTTGCTTCCACGTCAGGGGTGGGAGTCGGCGCGTATGTCGGGACCGGGCTTGGCGCCGCGGTTGGGGCTGCAGCCACGGTTGCGGCCATCGCCGATTGAACTGTCGCTTCAATGTCCGGTGTTGGAGTCGGCGTGTATGTCGGGACCGGGTTAGGTGTTGAGGTTGGGGCTACTGCCGCGGTTGCGGCCATGGCGGCTTGGACTGTCGCGTCGATGTCGGGAGTCGGTGTCGGTCTGGCAGTCAGTAGCACCTTGGCTACGGCAGCCTCCACGCTCGCTTGAACGTCGGGCGTTGGCTCGGGCGCTGACGACGTGCACGCGGTTATTCCAGCGGCTAGGAACGCAGAGAGCCCGATTCCAATGCTGATGTTTCGGGCAACTTTGCGCATTGGCGGATTTTAACACCCGGACGCATGACAAAAATTCGATGTGTAGCTGCGATTCGCTTGATTCCAGAGGGCTTGGGGCATGGCGGAAATGGAGGTCGGCCCCTGCCGTCATCAAGATTCCCCACGGCAAAAAGCGATGTGGCAGTGTGGCAGGTAAACCGCGAACGCCGTGCCGTGACTCGGCACGGCGCAAGGCGCTAGTCGGATGGGGAACCCCACACCTCAAAGTTCTGGAATTTGCCAGTAGACCTGGCGTCGTTCCTGAAGATACCGTAAGCCACAACGACATCTCCCGACGATTGTACGGAACTTATGTTGGCCGTCCCCAAGAAGACGTCGTTCACATACATTATAGCGACTGTTCCTATGAAGAACACTTCCAGACTATTCAGGACCGGGTCGTTCAAGTTGATGCTGTGACTGTGACCACCCTCAAGTTGTTGCCAGCCATCTCCCGAATAAGTGGCGTGTTGGATTGACCACTGACCCGCAGATGTCACCGCGAACAGCAAGTAATCGCTTATTCCTTTTTTCCTGAAAAGGATTCCTGAGCTCCATTCTTCGGTGTTAATAGGCTCCCTGAATTCCCCGCGAACGTATGCCGTGGCCACGTCGACGCCGACGTGTTGCATGGCGAAAAAGTGATCTCTCTTGACCAATTGACCGGATTCGGGGCCATACAGTAGGTTCAACTCCTGCCCGGTGACTTCGTTGAACTTGGTCGGGTTGCCGGGCATTTCGGTATCGGCAAGTAATCCCGTGGCGATCTCCAGATCCCCGTGGCGCTGGCTCCCGCCTACGTCGAGGTCTCCTACGTATTTTGAATTTACAAACAGCCAGCCGCGGCCTTCAATTACAATTAACGACACCGTGTTAACGGACCCTCTGGATGTCTTCAAATTATAAACATACCCACGATCTATTTGGCGATCAACATCATCTACGCGCAAGAAATGATAGTAGTAACTGTCTTGCGCTATCACAACGTAAGATAAATTACCGGAATTCAGATTGTGGAACACGAAACCAAAGTTCCAATCGCCCACTCTTGCCGAATGAGGCACTTCGAAGTCCACGCTGATCCGGAAATTCCGGACGTCCCTGGAGACGCGGCGTGTTTCGATGAACCCGTCGTCGTCGTGTGGTATCTCGCCATCGGCTAGCTGGAATTGCCGGAATCGGCCGCTCAGACCAGGTGTAGCACGCGGTGTGGGTTCGACGGTCGGCGTCGGAAGGATGGTCGTTGTGCCTCGTTCTAATTCGGGCAAACGTTTCAAGACGGTGCGGGCCGCGATGGCGTAGCCGGTCCCTTCGACCGGCCTGCCGTCAGGCAATTGCCCCCATTTGGCTGTGCTGATCCCAACGACCAGTCCGTCGGTGCGGATCAACGGCCCTCCGCTGTTGCCGGGGTTTAGGGCAGCATCGGTTTGGATAATGTAGGCGTCGTGAGTTGGGTCAAACTCCGAGGCCGAGACTATGCCCTCGGTCACGCGAATCGAGTTAGTGTCCAACGGATAACCCAGCACGTAGACGCGGTCACCTATGGAAACTTCGCCCGATTTGACAAGTCTCGCAGCAGAAAAGCCGACGTTGCAACAGATTCGGATCACCGCAAGATCGACATCTACGTCGTAGCCGCGCAGCGTCGCGTCGTAAGAAACGCTGTCGGCTACCACAGCCAAGATTCGGCTCGCCCCATCAACGACGTGGCGATTGGTCAAGATCAGGGCCGCGCCCGTCGCCGAATCGACTTCGTAAATGACGCCGGACCCTATGCTGCCGCGGTCGGTGAAGATCTTGACCACCGACGGGCTGATGCGCCTCATCAGTTCGGCAGGCGATTCCACCGCAGGAGTTGGGGTCAGGGTGGGAACGGGAGTGGGTGCAGGGGTTGGCATCGATGTGGGAACAGGTGTCGGAGCAGGAGTGTTGGTGGGCGCGGGGGTATTGGTGGGCAACGGGGTAGCTGTCGGGGTTGGCGAGGGTTCCGGTGTGGGCGTGAAAGTGGGAGTTGGTAAGGGGGTGGCGGTTGGCGCTGCCACCGCGGTTGCGACGACGGCGGCCTGAACTGTGGCTTCAACGTCGGGTGTTGGCGTCGGTGTGGATGTCGGGGCCGGGCTCGATGTTACGGTCGGGACGGCCGCCGCGATTGCAGCGTGAACCGTCGCCTCGACGCCAGGTGTGGGAGTCGGTGTGGATGTCGGGACCGGGCTCGGTGTTGCGGTCGGGGCTGCCGCTGCGGTTTCCGCTATTGCCGCCCTAACCGTCGCTTCAACGTCAGGCGCAGGAGTTGGCGTGGCCGTTGGCAGCGCTTTGGCCACGGCGGCCTCAACGGCGGCCTGAACTTCGGGAGTCGGCTCAGGCGCGGATGACGTGCACGCGGCGACGGCGGTGAGGAACGCAGAAAGTACTATTCCGACGCCGATATATCGGGCAAGTTCGCGCATTCGCGGATTTTACTCCGCTTGCCTCATGCAGTTAACTTAGTCCGTCGTTGCGAGAAGCGGAGATTGTTGGATAGAGCCGGGGAATGACGGTGTTCATGATCGGCCCCTAATTGGCTGTCGCGCGATACACTCGGAGCCGGTGCTGTGTAAGCGGCCCGAACGACGTTATGTTTTCTGAACCTCAGGGTTACCCAGCATGGTTATTTCCGAACATCCCGCCACTGAATACGCCGTTATCGGCACAAGACCGATCAGGCACGACGGCCTCGACAAGGTAACCGGCCGAGCGGTCTATGGCGCCGATATCCGGCTTTCGGAACTCGCCCAAGGCGCGGTTCTGCGCAGCCCCTATCCGCATGCCCGCATCGTGAGTATCGACACGTCCAGGGCGGAAGCGGCACCGGGTGTGCTGGCGGTAATGACAGGCGCCGACGTCCCGGGTACCGGTCCCGACGCCGACCGGGTCATGGCCGGCGCAAAGGTTGTCTATCGCGGGCACCCCGTCGCGGCGGTTGCTGCTACGAGTCTCAACCTGGCTCAAGAAGCGGCCGACCTTATCGACGTCGAGTACGAGAAGCTGCAGCCCATTCTCGGCATCCGGGAGGCGATGAACTCCGATTCCGAGATCATTCACCCCGACTTCCGCGGCGACCACCTTGGAGAGTCGGTGGGGGGTACAAATGTATCGACCCATCTGCGTTATGTAGCTGGCGACGCCGAAAAGGGGTTCGGAGAGTCGCAGGTCGTTGTCGAACGGGAGGTGCAGCTCGCCACCGTCCACCAGGGATACATAGAACCGCACTCGGGGACGGCGCGTTGGGACGAGAACGGCCGCGTAACGGTGTGGACGAGTACGCAGGGCATTTTCGGGGTGCGGGACAGCGTCGCAAAGATTTTGGGACTGCCTCAATCGGGCGTGGTTGTCGAGCCGCTGGAGATCGGCGGGGGGTTCGGCGGAAAGCTGTCCATATACCTCGAACCCCTGGCGGCCATCCTTTCGAAGAAGTGCGGCAAGCCGGTGAAGATGTACATGGACCGCAAGTCTGTATTCGAGTCGACTGGTCCGGCGGCGGCGGCGATAGTGAAGATCAAGATCGGCGTCGATGGCAACGGCCGTATTCGCGCTGCACAGGCGGACCTGCGTTACGATGCGGGGGCCTACCCCGGCTCACCCGTTCAGGCCGGCGCGGTTTGCTGCTTTGCCGCATACGACATCCCGAACGTACTGATCGACGGGTACGCGGTGATGACCACAAAGCCGAGGACCTCCGCGTACCGGGCGCCCGGCTCGACGCACGTGGCCTACGGGGTGGAGGTAGTGGTCGACGAAATTTGCAAAGAGATCGGCATGGACCCGCTGGAGTTCAGGTTGCTCAACGCCTCGCACGAGGGCGGCCGACGGGCCGACGGGCCGATGTGGGGGCCGATTGGCACGAGGCAAGTGCTCGAAACGGCGCGCGCTTCGGATCACTGGAACTCGCCTGTTGGAACATCCGGCAACGGCAAACTGCGAGGGCGCGGTGTCGCCACCGGCTTCTGGCGCAACGCAGGCCGCCGTTCGAGCGTCGACCTTGCCGTCAACTACGACGGTACTGTGGCGCTGACCGAGGGGTCTGTGGACATCGGGGGCACGCGGGCGGCGATTGCCATGCAGGCCGCCGAGGCGCTGGGCATACCGGCTGAGTCGGTGATCCCCTCGGTTGTGAACACGGACAGCATCGGCTACACCGACAGCACCGGGGGCAGCCGCACCTGTTACGCCACCGGATTTGCCGCCTATGAGGCCGCGCAAATGGTGGTCGCCGAGATGAAGAGGCGCGCGGCGATGCTGTGGGAGATCGACGAAAACGATATCCGGTACCTATGCGGTTTGTTCAGTTCTATATCGGACCCTGAGCTGCGGGTCAGATTCAAGGATCTGGCAGGCAGGCTTGGCGGAACAGGCGGACCGGTAACGGCTGCTGCGTCTGTGGACGTCAGTGAGGCCGGGGGCGCGTTCGCCACTCACATCGTCGACGTGGAGGTGGACCCCGATACCGGCAAGACAGACGTGGTCCGTTTCACTGCGATTCAGGACGTGGGCAAGGCCATCCATCCGTCGTACGTCGAAGGTCAGATGCAGGGAGGCGCCGTGCAGGGGATCGGCTGGGCCCTCAACGAAGAGTACGTGCTGGATAAGGAGGGAGTTATGAAGAATAGCAGCTTCCTCGACTATCGAATGCCGACCACCTATGACCTGCCGTCGATCGACACAATTCTGGTCGAAGTTGGCAACCCGATACACCCCTATGGTGTGCGCGGAGTAGGAGAGGCGCCGATTGCGCCGCCCGTCGGGGCCATCGCCAACGCCCTGTACGATGCGACGGGCCACCGTTTCACGGCTGCGCCGATGAACCCCACGCGTATTCTCGAAGCCATGGGCATGCTCGGCCCGGCGGAATAAACGGGTTAGGCAGGAGGATCCGTCATTGGACGTTCTGGTCTCTGAAAAATGCGTAGCCTGTAGGCGGGACTCACCACCCGCGACCGAGGCAGACATCGAAGAGTTGAGTCCTCAGGTCCCGGATTGGAAACTCATCCTGGAAGACAGCATCCCAAAACTGACGCGTTCATTCCGGTTTTCGAATTTCAGTGAGGCGATGGACTTCACGTCCAAGGTGGGCGCAATCGCCGAATCCGATGGGCACCACCCTCGAATTGTCACCGAGTGGGGGCGGGTTGCCGTGACGTGGTGGACCCACAAAATTCGCAACATCCACCGGAACGACTTCATCATGGCCGCAAAGACCGACCGATTGATAGCCGGTTGACCGCTGGCAACTTGGCGGCAGTAATCGTCGAGCGTTCTACAGACTGAAGTCCGGCATCGGTCATTGACAAAGGGCCCAAGCAGTAACCTGGGCGCGCATGGCCCAAAAAGAACATAAGGTCATAACGTGAAATACGGTTTCAGTGTCCCTACCCGCGGCCCTCTCGCCTCAGCCGACTCCCTGACAACTCTCGCCACGCGCGGCGAGGAGATGGGGTTCGACTTCGTTGGCGTCAGCGACCACATCATCATTCCGAAAGACATCAGGTCTCGCTACCCGTACAGCATCTCGGGTGAATTCGCAGGCGCCGATCCCGGCGAGTGCCTGGAACAGCTCACAGTCGTCGCGTTTCTTGCTGCGGCGACGTCGAAGATCAAACTGCTCACCACGGTCCTGGTACTACCTCATCGCAACCCGGTGCACACGGCCAAGGTGTTTGCCTCGATCGACGTGCTTTCAGGAGGCCGCCTGATCGCCGGATGCGGCGTCGGATGGATGAAGGAAGAGTTCGAAGCGTTGGGAGCGCCGCCGTTCAACAGGCGGGGCGCGGTTAGCGACGAGTACCTGAAGGCCTTCAAGGAACTATGGGCGAGCGAAGACCCTGCGTTCGACGGCGAATTCGTCTCGTTCGACGGGGTCAGATTCCGCCCGCAACCTGTTCAGAAGCCGCATCCCCCGATATGGATCGGCGGTGAAAGTCCGCCTGCCCTGCGCCGCGCAGGCCGGCTCGGAGATGCGTGGTATCCCATCGGGAACAACCCGCGGTATCCAATGGAGACGCTCGATCAGATCAAACAGGGGATGAACGTGGTTCGCCGGCACGCGACCGAAGCTGGGAGGTCCCCGGATGACGTCTCGCTGTCGTACTCCGCCGGTTGGTACAGCGACGATGGCGCCACACTGGGGGAAAACGGGAACAGACGGATAATGACCGGCAACAGCGACGAGATTGCGGGCGACATTGCGGCGCTGGCCGAAGCCGGAGCGGATCACCTGTCCCTCGGTCTTCAGGCCGATACGCTGGACGACACGTTGCGTCGCATGGACAGATTTGCGTCGGTCATAAGGCCGCGCGCGGCAATTTAGACAGACGTGCCGTGGGAATGGCCATTGTCCGTTTCCGCAGCTTTTACGGGGAACGACATTATGAATATGCGCCCTCTTGGAAATACTGGGTTAGAAGTAAGCAAGCTCGGTATCGGTCTTGCAGAGATCGGGATGCACCTCTCACCGGCAGATCAGTCACGCGCCGCGGTGGTGCTAAACACGGCCCTCGACAACAGGGTGAACCTGCTCGATACGGCGGCCTGCTATGGCAATAGTGAAGAACTCATAGGCGACTCCGTGTCCGGTCGACGCGACGAATATGTTCTGGCAACCAAGTGCGGCCACACAACGCCCGACGAGACTGGAGAGGCGTGGACCGCCCAAACGGTGACCCGGAGCATCGACCGGAGTTTGCGTCGGTTGAAGACCGACCGTGTGGACATCATCCAACTACATTCGTGCAGCGTAGACATCCTTGAACACGGCGAGGTAGTTCGGGCCCTGGAGGACGCGAGAGAAGCTGGCAAGACCCGGTTTATCGGATACAGCGGTGACAACGAGGCGGCGGCCTGGGCGGTCAACAGCGGGGTTTTCGCCACGTTGCAGACGACCTTCAACCTTGTGGACCAGAACGCGCGACGCGGTCTTCTCGACGATGCCCGAAGAGCCGGTATGGGTGTCATTATCAAGCGGCCCATTGCCAATGGCATTTGGGGCGGCGGTCCGGATCAGCCCGTTGCCACGTCCCGGTATGACGATATCAACGAGCGCGTCATGGCGATGATGAACGCCGGCCCGGTGCGAGGCGCGCCCGATGACCGGATCTTGCTGGCCCTCGGTTTCACATTTGCTCATCCGCAGGTGGACACCGCCATCGTCGGGACGACCAACCCTGACCATCTACTGTCCAATATCGAGCTCATGAACTCAGGTGTGGGGCTGCCGTACGGCGTAGTGGAAGAGCTATATCGCCGGTTTGACGCGCTGGGCACAGACTGGCAGCAGATTTCCTGACGGCGATTCGGCTATTGGCCAGGGTCTGTTCAAAGTGAAATGCACGCATTCCTCCCCTTCGACTTTTGTTCCTCTGAAAATAGACACTGCCGCTTTGGCGTTTCGTAGTGGCGGGTTTCAAGAGGGTACTTCACAAGTTCTCTCACCGTCTTTCCGGCCATTGCCGAGGACGACGGGGGGGGGGGTCGGGGCGCGTTGAAGCAACCCCGGTGGTGTTCCGGGGTTGCTTCGGTTGACAGTGTCTCTGTGGACGTAACCGTGACCGGCTGAAGCCGAGAGGCGGTTTGTTTGGAAGGAGGTTTTCCTCTGTTGTCTTCTTCCGGACCGTGTGACAAGCGCACGGTATGGCGGTAACTACCCGCCAGTTACAGACGGCCGTAAGGCCGCATGAGAAGACGATATTTTCGGCTCTTCACCCGCGCCCCGGTTGAATTGGGCGCGTTCGGGCAATGAAACAGACGCGTTGCTTCCGGTTTTCGGCTTGTTCTCCGAGGCGAACTCCGGTCGCATCCCTGGGTCACACTCACGTGCGACCTTTAACGGGCCCCGGGCCACCAAGGCCAGGGTTGGCCGCCACGCCTACGTAGGCGGCATGTCAAAGTCGTTCTCTTCCCCTATCGGCTGCGCAGCCGGGGGCGTGGGAATCCGTGTTTCACCCGCGCCCTCCTTCCAAAGGCGGACGCTTCCTTTCTCAGTTGCAACGGGCTTTAACACGAGGTGAGGTTTACCCCGACGCTGGCCAGAGTTGTCCCCCGTTGCATTCCGATGGGGTTGGTTGGCATGGACATCGTGCATCGACACGACTTATGTTGATATTAGAACGTGTGTTCTGGTTTGTAAATGAGGGTTTGTCACGGATGTTTGTGGGGGGCCCACGCCTGTTGCCCCACATGCCCCCAGAGTCCCGTTTTCAGAGACCCTTGCATAACCTTCGACTTACCGGCGAAAGCGGGTTGTAAGGGCCTATTCCGAATTTGGGAGTCGCCCTCACCCCGGGCCTCTCCCACTGGGAGAGGGGGTTGCGCAAAGGTCTCTTTTCACGGGAATGACGGAAGGGGGGCGTTTGGGAAGTCGTGTGTTCGTCGATATCGGGCATGGAATTTAGTTTCAGGAAACGGAGGTGAAAGTATGATCAATAGCGGGCATTTTTTAGCAGCCTGTTTCTTTCGCTCTTCAGTTTTGACATCAACTTCATGAATCTCGAGACGATTTCATTAGGCCATATTGCCGATTTAGCACGAAACTCTTTACCTGTGGGGCCTATTGCATTGGCCAAATTCGAAATTTCCTCAAGTTTTTCGTGCAAATCTTCTCCGGCCATTTGTTTCATAGTCCTAATGGCGATGCTCCCCGTGATTATTGACTTTACAAAACGCACAAAGGCGGCGAGAGAATTATGGGAAATATCACGCTTCAGGGTCTTGTAAGGCGTACCTCGGGCCGCCAGCAGACACTTGATCGATTTCTCGACCGACTGCTGGACGAGGTAGAGCGCGAGTGTGGGATCAGTATTCGTCAATTTGATGGCGGCCTGAGCATCTTTCCTGGCGCGATCCAAACATGATTCCAAGTGCTGGCGCAGGCGTTCATCCCGGTCTTTCATCTCACTCCACCTGTTACTCCCAAAATTGCCGCTATGCGGCGGGCGGTGTTTGTGAAGTGTTGGACTTCTTCGGGTAGCAGGGGGCGGGCTAGGACTTTTTGTTCCCGGTATGAGAGCCACTTTTTGAGGACTTGGTAGCCGCCCAGTTTGTAGGTCCAGACGGCGGCGGGGACGTTGCGCCAGTAGGCGAGATCGTTGAGGTAGATGTCGAAGGTAGTCTCGCCGAGGGCGGCCTGTTCGTCGGACGGGTGGATGTCGGATGTGGTTTCGGCGTGGGCGGTTTGTTCTTCGGACGTGTAGGGGCGTTCGACGATGCGGCCCTAGCCGGGCATTACGGCTTGGCCTGATCCAAAGTGGCCCCATCCGACCGTCAGGGCGAAGTCGGCGGCGGACATGTTGTGGCCGCTGGTGATTGAGGGGACGGCGATGGCGGCGATATCGGGGCGCAGCGCGCCTTCGGTGACGCCGGGAACGGGTGTGTCGGAGTCGAGCAGGGCAGCCAACTCGCGACCTCGAACGGCGGACGATGTGAGCTTCTCCGCCGCGTCGTCGGCATCGCCATGGGGCCAGGCTGGTAGCGGGATGCGAGGCCACTCCATCCTGAGCGCGCCGGCGTTCGCCTCGCGGTACGCGGGGTCGTGCAGCACGGCGAGGGCGTGGTGGAACAGGTCCTCGACGCCCAGGCCAAGGTTGTCGAGATAGCGTTGGGCGGTCGGGGAGAGGTTGGGGCGGCGCTGCGTTCCGCCGCCGTCGAGTCGCAGACCTTCTTCCCGGAGCCAAAGAGGAAAGAAGTGGATTCCCCAATTCCCAAGCTTCCAGTTGCCGAGGTGATGTATCGAGGCGCCATGTGAGAAGGTTTCGTCGATTTCCCGTTTGTTAGCACCGAGCCACATATTCCCCTCAAACACATGCGGTTTGTAGTCGGCGCGCTCTCTATCTAGCAGCGGCGAATTTGTCTCCCAATAAAGCCAGCGATTATCGAAGGGGCGGTAGGCGTGGCGGACGAATCCCTTCTCACCAGGGCCGCCGCGCTTGATCAATGCGTCCCGTATCGCACGGGCATCAAACCGCGCCTTGGTATTCATCACGATTGGATAGCGCCGAGCGGTCTCTTCATGGCTCAAAATGGGGTTGAAGTAGTCAGCTACCCGCGCCTTCAGCCGGTCGAGGTCAATGTCGACAAGGAATCCGTCTCGTGCAGTCATGACGCCCGAGAACGCAACAGGGAGGAGATCAGTCAGCGACGGACAGTCGGACCAGCCGTCGCTGACCGCCATCGGCGCGAAAGGGAGACCCAACGGCAAGAGAGGCTCAATGCGGCCATACAACTCGCCGGGCGCAGCCCGCGCCGTCGCCGTCAACTCCTCGCGCTTGGTCTGACCCCAGAGATGGCGGAAGCCGACCGTCTTCGTCGGCGTGTGGTCGGCCTTACGCACCAGCGTCGTGATTGCCGTGCCGACCTGTATACCGAGCGGATCTTCCGGTGTCGAGAAGATGCTCGGATCTGGCTTGCCGTCCGGTGTCGTCTTGCCGGTCTTGTACTTGTCGCCGTTGAGATTGTCGATCCGAATCGCGTCGAACGCCTCAAGGTAGCGTTCCCGCATACCGGTGAACGACAGGCTGTCTAGCCAGGAGTAGTTGGAGATGAAACAGACCACGCCGCTGCCGGTCTTCTGGGCGATGCGACGTTCGGCCATGCGGAAGAAGCGGAAGAAGCGGACGTAGAGGTCGTTGAGCCCTTGGCCCTCCGGTTTTCGCACCCGCTTGGTCTTGCGGTATGCCTGCGAAAGCTCCAGCTCTTCGTCAACGGCCATGCTTGCAAAACCGTTGTAGGGCGGGTTGCCGAGGATGACGAGGATGGGCGTGTCCTGCTTCACCCGATCGGCGCGGTCGCGCTCCTCCTCCAACTCGGGGAACGGCAGCGGTTTCTGCACCGTGGGCTCCCAGCCGGTTAGGGGGTGTCTAAAAAGGTACCGGTGGACCGGACTGTAAACGTTTGTCGTCGTTAGTTGACCGAAGAATCTACTATCTGCCAGGCAGGGTGAACCGCCCCCAGACCCTTCGACTTCCCTCCGTCCTGAGCAATACCGGGCGGTCCGGGGTCAACTGTATGGGCCGGCCCGCCTCGTTGAAAGTAGATTCTTCGGCTTCGCTCAGAGGCTGTGAGTTTTTTGGGTTCTGTTGTTGTTAGGCGGCATGTTGGTGGCGGAAGGCGCCATTGGGAAGTTTCACCGGGGCGGGCGCTTGTTGAGGGAGGCAGAATTGCGGGACAGCATTGGCCGCTTTCCGGGCGAATTCACTAGGGAATCCGGATTGACTGGTCCGGAGCTTATCGGCTGTGCCTGCTTAACCCCCGTGTCTGCCTACGCCATGAACGCCTCCCAACGCAGGAGGTTGTGGGCCACGGCGACAAGGAGCATTACGCTGGTGATTTTGGCAAGTCCCCGTACGTTGAATTGGCTCACTCCGTGAAGACGCACCTGGGCGTTCGTCCACTCGGCTACAGACGCCCGCTGCCTGTATATGGCTTTGGCCTCGCCGGTGGCCATCCGTTGACGCCACCTTGCCACGTCCGGCTCGTCCCCGTAGCGGGGATCGTAACGCTCCCGTTCGGGCTTGTTCCGGGGCAACCTCACCGGCGCATACACACTCACCCCACGTTGCTCCAGAGCGGTGATGTCCTCCCGGGTAGCGAAGCCCCCGTCCATCAGGTAGGAGTCAGGGCGCCGGCCCGTCCGCCTGACCAGTTGTTCCTCCATGGGCGCCGCTTGCCCTGCGTCCGTACCCGACGATGTGACCCCTACTCCGACGATGATCCCGTTGGCGCTATCAGTGGCCAGTTCGATATTGCAGGCTGGCCGGAAGCCGCCATCCGGCATCTTCATCACCGTTGCCTGGGGGTCTGTGGTGGATACCCGCGCCTTCGTAACCTTGGGACGCTGAGCCTTCGCCTTGGTGTGCTGTTGGCGTTCCTTCTTCGCTTGTGCCCGGGGCAAGTACGACAGCGCCTCCCGGACCCGTTCCTCCCGCTCTCGCGCCGCACGCTCCCGCGCCGCACGTTCACGCCGCGTCACACCGGAATCGGGACGCTCCCGCTCCTGCGCCAGCCGCTCCACCTGCGCCCGCGCCTCCTCCATGCGCCTCTTCAATCCCTGCGCGCCGCGAAAGGACGCGGCGCCGGCGCTCGCCCTCACCCGCATCCCGTCTTGAGCCACACGCTCCAGCAGGACCGCCCCTGCGGCCATCAGAGAACCTATGATCTGGGTCAAAAGGCCGTCCAGCGCCTCCTGGTGGGCTACCCGGAAGTCAGAGAGCATGTGATAGTTGACAGGTACGTTCCCCCTCATCCAGCGGTAGGCGTCGTGCTCTTCGCACAAACGCGCCAGCCGGCGGGCGCTCCCTATACCGTCAACCGTGGCCAGAAGCCACAACGCCAGCAGCGCTTTGGGGTCTGTCGTTGGGCGGCCTGGCCGGTTCTCCACCGCCTTGACCGGCGCATAAAAGGCCGACAGGTCCAACCTCTCCAAAAAGCTCCATATAACACGGGCCCGATGCTCTTGAGGCAACCGAGATTCCAGGTCCAATACCGCCCACTCAGGCTGATTCCGCACCGGCCGCAGCGCCCGGGCCTCACCCGGACTCGTTGGCGCAGGCGCTCGCTTCTCCTCGATGGCCGGAAGTTCAAACAGCGTCTCTTCACTCATGTGTTCACCTCGCCGATATGGCTGCCCAATATCGTTGTCCAGCAATCAGCCTCTCAATACCATAGGAGCATAAATGATTTATTCACAGGCTCTCAGGGTGACAGTGGGAGTTGAACGGGCTGGTGGGCGGCGGTTTTTGGCGCGCCCACAACGCCCATGCGGAGAAGACGCCGTAGAAGAGCGTTTGAATCAGCGTCGAACGGAAGAAGGCGACGCCGCGGTCGCCCTCGAAACGGACGCCGAGCGCCTCTTCCAGGGCCGAACGCACTGCCGCCAACGATGGCGGGTCGCCGTTGGCCTCGACGCGTGCGAGGCCGTCGCGTGCATAGGACGCGAGCAGCCAGGCCAGGTCCCTCGGCTCGGTGAGGGAGGCGGTATGGGAGAGGGCGCGGGAGAGGTACTCGCCCAGACCGGCCCCGACGTCGCGGGCGAAGGCGCGGGGTTTCTGCAATAGACGGTCGAACTCCTCGGCGCTGTCGGCGAGCCTGAATGTCTCCGTCTTCGCCGGTTAGCCTGCCTCGTCCACGCCGAGCAGTACGAAGTCCCGCGTGTTGGTCACCAGCACGATCCGGTAGCGGTCCCAGTTTTGCTCACCTGTTTGCCGCCCGCAGTCAGCCAGGCGTCGTCACCGGCGGGTTTGACTTCGATCACGCCGCGTTCCGGGAGTTGATCCTCGCGCGGCTTGCCTTTCTGCACCTGCCTTGCGGCGTAGAGGCCGAAGTCGGGATGGCCTGCGCCGTGGTCGGCGAGTTGGCTGACGCAGAACACCTTCGGCTTGAGGGCGCCGCCAATCGTGTTGAGCAGGTTGGCGAGGGGTCCGTAACTGGACAGTTCCGCGGTCGATCCGCCGGAGGCGCGGATGCGGCGCAGGTCGGCGAAGTAGTTTTCGACCGCGGTGGTGAGTTTTGTGTTCGTTCCGGCCATGGGGTTTTGGTTGGGGTTGGAGGGCATGCGCTGGGTGGGTATGTGGATAATATCCCGCGTGAGTGGTGGTAATGGTGTGGCGAGACGGGGTGGGTTGGGGATGGCGGGGGTGGGTAGTTCGGGGATGATGAGGGTGGGTTGGGGACGACGGAGGTGGGTAGGTCGGGGATGGCGGGGATTGTGTATGAACGGCTTAGATTCCTCGGCATCGCTCGGAATTGTAGATGTCAACGAATTCGTTGACATCTACAGGAATGACTTTTGGGCGCCCCTGTTGGTTCTACCTCGTATGCTGTCGAAGGGAGCCCAACCACGCCCTCAACGCTTGACCTCCAAGACAGTTGCCGGGTTGCGACGTTCGCCGGCGGGTGAACGACTCGCGGGCAGTTGAATGACCATTTGGGCGGCTCGGTAACACGGCCTTGGCGTGAAGGGGTCCTATTCTGCGCAGCCCGTCAAAGTCGCAAATCGTCGCAGCAGCCGTGGATTTCCATCCAACATTCACGCGGTGAATACGGGACAGGCGCAAAACCGTACCATTCGGGGAGTACCGTTAGGGAACCCGCTCACATAGGCCGCCCCTCCGGAGACTGTGCCGACCGGTCAGATTGACCTTCAAGCCGCGCCAGCATCATCGGCCACCCGACGAACTATCGACAGATGGCACAAAATCAGGCCACAGCAACTCCAGACGCACAGACGACTCCGGACGGGTTCATGTCCCGTACGTTTGAGTCGCTCGGAATCAGGAACTTTCGTTACTTGTGGTTCGGGTCGCTGCTCGGGATGGCCGGATTCCAGATGCAGTCAATCGCCAGGACCATCTTCGTCGATGAGCTAACGCACAGCGCATTTATCACGAGCATTGTGGGGATGGGGTTTGCGCCGACGCTGTTGATATTCTCCCTAGTTGGCGGCGTGGTTGGCGACCGGATGGAGCGGCGGGCGGTGATACAGGCGTCTCAGGCAGCCGCCGCGCTTCTCGCTCTGACGATCGCCACGCTGATCGCAGTCGACATAATTCATTGGATCCATCTGCTGGTGGCGTCGATGATCCAGGGGGCGCTGTTTTCATTCCAGATGCCGGCTCGCCAGGCCATTCTTCCCCTGATCGTTGGCAAGGACCGGCTTACCAACGCTATCGCCCTCAGTTCCGGCGCGATGAGCTTGATGGGGATCGCAGCGCCGGGTATAGCCGGCGTGCTGTACAACGTCGGCGGTCCGGAGGCCGTGTACTACTGTGTGGGCGGAATGTCGGTCATGGCGGTGATGATCACCGGGCTGCTGCCGCGGATTCCACCCGAGGCCGTAACCCGCACGCGAAACATGTTTGGGGACATTACCGACGGTGTTCGGTACGTAGCCGGCAACCGGGTCGTACTGCTGGTGTTGGTCACCGGCATCGCCACGGCCCTGGTGTCCATGCCGTTCCGTATGCAGTTGCCCGTGTTTGCGCGGCGTCTCTACGAATCCGACGCCAGTGAAATCGGATGGCTGATGATGCTTACCGGCGTCGGGGGAGTCATCGGCACATTGGCCATCGCCAACCTGCGGCAGGGTAACCGGCGCGGGGTGGTCTACATCCTGGGGACCATCCTGGGCGGACTGGGAATCGGACTGGTCGCGGCATTTCCGCAATATGCGCTGGCGTTGCCGTTGATGCTCATCGTGGGGCTTGGCAGTTCCCTGCGCATGACCCTTGGTCAGTCGCTCGCACTGGAAGCGACGGACAGCCAATACCGGGCAAGGGTGATGAGCCTGAACATGATGATCTATGGCTTGATACCGCTCGGCGCCCTGCCGGTAGGCTGGGCCGTAGATGTATACGGCGCCCAGGCAACGTTGTTAGCTGTGGGGCCTGCCCTTGCGCTAGTCGGGGTGATTTCCTTGTTGGCCTCACCGACCCTCCGCCGATTGGGCTGACATTCAGGTCGATTCGATTAAGCATTTCGCGTGCCGCGGCGCCGAGGTATCAACTTGTCGCCGTCGCGACCGGCTTGAGGGCACGCCGACATTAGTGAACGGGCCGCCTCGCCTAAGAAACTATCTCAGACCTACCGTTGCGAGCGCGTTTGGGGTATTGGGGCAGTCCTGACGAACGGACGTCAGATAGTTTCCTGGTTCTCCTCAAGCATCGCCAATAGGCCTTCGGGGACCAACCGGCCCCTGCCAGTATTGAAGTGTGGTCCATCGGCTTCCAGACCGCCTTGATGGGTGAACCGTCATCCTCTTGTCCCCAGATTGGGTTGCGACGGTACATGGTCTTGTCCACGAAGTCGGCCTCGTGCAGCATCACGATCTCGTGCCCCGGGTGGCCATCGAAGGTGAAGATGCTCTTCAGCACGCCCGCCATCGCACGTTGTGGACTTCCGTGTTCAACTCCTCGGCCATCTCCCTGGCAGCGCGGCGCCGCTGCGTTCCCCGAACTCGATGGCGCCACCCGATGGCCGGTAATAGTGGTCTTCTTTTACCGTGTCGAATCCCTCGAAGACGAGCAGCTTCCCGTCCCGCCAGATCACACAGCGCGATGGGCCTGACCCTACCGCTAACCATGAACATCGCCCGGGCGCATCGTCAAGATGACAATCCGTCACCGTACTTCTCTCGCAGCAAAGACGCCCCGCTACTCAGGGCGCTCAGCTTGAGGTAGGCCTCGTCGAAGTCCATGGGATTGGCGCTGGAGGGAGAGAAGCCGCAGTCGGGATTGAGGGTGAGGCGTTCTTTCGGGACGTATTCCATCGCCGCTTCCGCCCGCGCCGCGACCTCCTCCGGCGTCTCGACGTGCCGGTCGGTGTGGTCGATCACGCCCAGACCAAGCGTCTTGTCCGCCGGAAAGTCCTTCAAGACGCCGATCCCACCCGCGTCAGGCGTGGCGAACTCCATTGCAAACCGTTCGACGTTCATCTCGCCGAGCGCCCCGATGATGAGATCGTACGGACCTTTCGTGCTGTGCTCCCGGTTGAAGTGCGCGTGGCAAAAGTGCACGCTCACCGGCACGCCTTCAAGGCCTTCCACGGCACGGTTCACGGACTGTACCGACAGCTCGATTTCGTGGTCGATGTCGGTGATCCGTTCGCTATCGCGATATATGGGGTCGACCAGGAGACTCAGCCAGGGATCGTCGAGCTGGATCATGTCCACTCCAAGAGCGGCGAGGCGAAGCGCCTCTTCGTTGATGATCGGGATGCACGCCTCGATGAACTCCTCGCGGGTGGGGTACGACGCGGTCGAATGGTCGGCGCTCCACATGCGCCTTCCCACCGTGTAGGGCGAAGGAACGGCGACGAGGATCTTCGAACCCGTGTGCTTTCGCAGGAACTCGGCCTCGCCCGCCGCGATTGAACGGCGGGCCGATATCCTGGAGGTCACGGCAGGGTAGCGTGGGGAGGTGAAAGACATTGTGCCCAACGTCGTAACGAGGTCGTTCGTGAAGCCGTGTACGGCCTCTGTGAAGACCTTGACATAGCTCTCGCGCCGCCACTCCCCGTCGGAGATATAGTCGACACCAGCACGCTCCTGCATTCGGATGGCCGACGGCACCGCGTCGTCGAGTAGCCTGTCCGCCGCTTCCTCGCTGATGCGTCCTGCCTTGCGGTCCTCGATCAGGTCGCGCACCCACTGCGGTCGCGGGAGACTTCCGACAACGAACGTCGGAAAGACAGGGTCGGCTGGGATCATTTTCGACTCGCTTCCGTGCCTGGAGCAGGGCCTATGGGGGTTCGGGGTTTAGGGTATCGTTGCGTGCCACCGCGAGAGTTTGTTTCGATCTAGGGAATCTCTGAACAAGTGGCCGATGCGCTTGGCAGAGCGGAGGTTCCCCCCTCCTGAATCCTCCCCCTGTGGGGGAGGAGGCCAGAACCCTTCGACAAGCTCAGGGCGAACGGATTGGAACACGGAGTTGTTCAGAGGTTCCCTAGTATGAAGCTTGGATAAGAGTACCGTCGTTGATCCCTGGCTCCGATGGGTTCCCGTTTTCGGAGAGACTTGACCAATCAAAGGGGTCGCAAAGACCGCAGACACGAAGGATTGAGGAAATGACTGAAGGCGTCAACAGGCAATGGACACTGGCTTCCCGCCCCGAAGGCTACCCGGCCCGTGAGAACTTCGCCCTGGTTGAATCGCCGATCGAGGACCCCGGCGCGGACGAGTTGCTTGTGCAGACCATGTGGCTGTCTCTCGACCCCTACATGCGCGGCCGGATGGCAGCGGCTCGTTCCTACGCTGCGCCGGTCGATATCGGGGGCGTGATGCAAGGCACGGTCGTCGGCCGTGTGGTCGAAAGCCGCGCAGCAGGCTTCGCGTCTGGCGACACCGTCGAAACCTCGCTGGGCTGGCAGGAGTATGGCGTCGTCGACGCGCAGCGGGCGCGCAAGGTGGACCCTTCGCTCGCGCCTGTGTCTACTGCCCTCGGGGTATTGGGCATGCCCGGACTTACCGCCTATTTTGGCCTCCTGGAAGTTGGGCAGGCCCAGCCCGGCGACGTCGTGGTCGTCTCTGCGGCTTCCGGCGCCGTGGGCGCAGTCGTCGGTCAGATCGCGTTGTTGATGGGGTGCAGGGTTGTCGGAACGGCGGGTACCGACGAGAAGGTTGCGTACGTTGTGGACGAGCTGGGGTTCGACGCCGGCATCAACTACAAGACGGAAGATTTGGACGCCGCCCTGCGTTCGGCTTGCCCTGACGGGATTGACGTGTACTTCGACAATGTGGGAGGGGTGTTGACCGATGTTGTCTTGACTCAGATCCGGTATCGGGCGCGGGTGGCACTATGCGGTCAGATATCGCAGTACAACCTCGCCCAGGCTGAGTACGGACCTCGCAATCTACGGTATCTGCTGACCAACCAGGCGCGCATGGAGGGTTTCCTCGTATTCGGCTACACGGACCGGTACGAGGAGGCACGGGCAAGACTGGCCGGCTGGGTAAGGGATGGCGCGATTAAGTACCGTGAAGACGTGATCGAGGGCTTTGAAAACGCGCCACAGGCGTTCATCGGCTTGATGCACGGAGCGAACTTCGGCAAACTGCTGATCAAGGTCGCGGACTAGTAATACCAATTCGTTTTGATCACGCTGCCAATTCAAACGGCTCCCCCGGTTTTACCCGTCTTCCCCTTTACAATTTCAACAGGGAACTCGCGCTACTGTGGTTCCCCGACCGGGGCCGAGGAATACGGATGATGGTGCGCGGCGGTCAACACGTTGACGGCTTCCGCTGCGATACTGAATCGCAAGCTGGCCTCCGGGGATCAGCCAGGAAGGAAGGCCGAATCCGGCGTATCCGTTGCAGGCGGCGCCGTCAGAGTGGGCACAACCGGGTTCGTATCTAGAGTAGCCGTTGCGCGTGGGCTGTCGGAGTGGGGTTAGCCCTGGATGGAACTACCTCTTTAGATGTTGCAGACGGTATTGCCGAAGAGAGTGGATCTCCAGAGGGAATTTCTGTTTCGAGCGTTACAGTCGTATAATCGGGAGTGGAGTCCCGCATACAGGCCAATCCCACCGAATATAACATAGACGCTACCAGCACAATCCTCATCGTGATGGGCATGACCTTTGGCTTTGATACGCGCGGGAACAGCGTCATTATAATCAGTGGAATCAGGGTTGTAACAAGACGTTTGGTTTCCACCGGTGTCTATGTCTTAAATGCCAATTGTGAGTGAATATGTTTTGTTAATGATTACGGGGGTAAGTATACTATCTTTGCACGTGGAAACCGCGGAAGCTCACTACGAACGAATCGTTCCCTGCCTGACAGTCCAATGTGGCAGTGTTAGCATGTCGGACCTACATGCGCTCGATGCCTGAAGGCATGTCGCCGAGCAGGAACCCGGGAAGGCAGCATGGCAATTACCTCAGCACCCCAATACGGCATCGTGGTCTCCAGGGACGTGATGATCGAGATGCGCGACGGCGTCCGGCTTGCGACGGACATCTATCGCCCCGCGAATCCTGATGGTTCACCGGCTGAGGGGCGATTTCCCGTCGTCCTGGGCCGCACTTCCTATGACAAATCGAACCCCGTGATGTGGATTCAACCGGTTGCGGACTTCTTCACCCCGAGGGGCTACGTGGTCATGCTCCAGGACCTGCGGGGGCGTGGCCTGTCCGAAGGGACGGGCCAATACTTCCACACCGCCAACGTAAACGAAGGGCCGGACGGGTACGACACCATCGAGTGGGCGGCGAGCCAGGACTGGTCGAACGGCCGGACCGGTATGGTCGGTTCTTCCCACGGCGGCATCGTTCAGAACATGGCGTCCCTGTACCGGCCGCCGCACCTGTCCGCGCTGTGGGTAGACGTCGCCCCCACGAACGCCTTCAAGTGGGAGGCGAGGCAGGGAGGCGCGATGGGCCTCCACATGTACGGCGCAATGTACCTCCACGGCTACGACTCGCAGGAAATTCAGGGTGACATCGAAGCGGTTAGGCGTATTGAAGAGGGGGCCGAAAACTTGCGGGAGGGCATATGGAACATGCCACTGCGGCCCGGCGAGACCCCTATCGCAGCCGTTCCTAATCTGGAGAAGGTACTCTTCCACTACTACTACGACGGCGCATACAACGACTGGTGGGCGCAAGAAACGCTCGACCAGACACCGTACTTCGCGCGCATGGCGGACATACCGGCCGTTTACAGTTCCGGCTGGTACGACCCCTTTGCGGCGGACGCGTCGGAGCAGTTCGCCCACATGTCGAAGCAGAACGCGTCGCCCCAACGCCTCTTGCTGGGACCATGGAACCACATGCGCATGCGCGGGCGCGGTTCATCGGCTGTGGGCGACGTGGATTTTGGCGGCGCCGCCAAATGGGGTGACGAGGTCTATAACCGCTTGCGGCTGCGATGGTTCGATCGCTGGCTCAAATACATCGACAACGGTGTTGATGACGATCCTCCTGTGCGAATTTTCGTGATGGGCGGCGATGATGGTCGTATGTCATCGACGGGCCGCTATTTCCACGGCGGAGAGTGGAGGTTTGAACAAGAGTGGCCACTGGAACGAGCTGAGTCGAAGGCCCTTTATCTGCGTTCCGGAAGCGAGCTCTCGGATCGACCGGGCGGGGTCGGAGATTCGGGCGTTTCCTGGGTGCACGACCCCAAATCGCCAGTGCCGACCGTTTCGGGAAACGTCACCGGTTTCTACGAGTGGGTGAAGGTCCCCGAGGATCTTGACTCAGCCTATGTGCCTCAAAGAGCGCGCATGCGTTCCCTGGTCTTCGACGGACCTCGCCATCAAAAGGAGACGCCAGACGTTGTAGGCGCGCGTCCGCCCTACCCTCTCCTCGCCGATCGTGAAGATGTGGTGGTATTTCAGACGCCTCCGCTCGACGCCGCCATGGAGGTGACCGGGCCAATCGAGGTCATCCTGTGGGTCTCGTCGTCGGCCACCGACACCGATTTCACGGCCCGGCTAGTCGACGTGTGTCCCGCGACCGTCGACCACCCCGAGGGCTACCACCTACCCTTGGCTGACTCTATATTGCGGGTGAGATTCAGAGACGGTTTCGACCATGAGGAGCTTATGACGCCGGGGCAGTCGTACCGGATCAGGATCGAGTTGCCGCCCATATCGAACGTGTTCGGAGCGGGCCATCGCATTCGGATCGATGTCGCGAGCAGCAATTTCCCGCGGTTCGACGTAAACCCCAACACAGGGGAGCCGGTCGGTCGCCACACTGGCACGATTCGCGCCACCAACACCGTGTACGTCGACCGGGACCGCCCGTCCCACGTGGTGTTGCCGACAGCGCCTGTTTCATGACGAGTCCGGCATGGCCGTTGAGACACGCGCACGACCAACCGCCCCGATCTGCCGACAGCGGTTTTTACACTGGGTCGGGTGGAACTAAACCGGCAGGAACTTGATGCAGACGGGCATCGGGACCTGAACGACCTGACCGGTTGGGGTCAACTTGCCCGACTCGGCGTCTCTTCGAAACTCGACGATTGTGTCGGAATTCTCGTTTCCCACCAACACGATTTCGCCCGATGGATGGATGTTGAAGCCCCTCGGCGTCTCGCCCCGCGTCGATTCGTGTCCGACGAAGCTCAATTTGCCGGTTGTATCGTCAAAGGCAAATATCGCCAGGCTGTGGTGGCCGCGGTTCGAGCTGTATACGAAGCGACCGTCAGGCGAGAAGTGCACGTCTGAGGTGGAAGGCTGGTCGGAGACCTCGCCCTGGAATGTGGATGCGGTCTCGACGTGAGTCATTGTGCCAGAGTCGGCGTTGTAGGCGTACGAAGACAGAGTCAGGTCGATT
Source organism: Dehalococcoidia bacterium (assembly GCA_965224235.1). Lineage (GTDB taxonomy): Bacteria > Chloroflexota > Dehalococcoidia > Lucifugimonadales > Lucifugimonadaceae. The sequence goes on from CBDCYP010000001.1 coordinate 458,169, forward strand.
TCGTTGAGAACGCACACGTAGCGGCCGTCCGGGTGAAAGTCGACGTGTCGAGGCCCGGCGCCCGGCGCGGATTCTACCCACGGCGTGGGGGCCGGGGTAAGACGGCCCGAGTCGCCGTCCAGTTCGTAGATCATCACCTTGTCCATTCCAAGGTCTGCAACCAACACGAACCGGTTCGAGGGGCCGACCGTTACGGAGTGGGCGTGCGGCCCCTCCTGTCTTTCAGGGACCACCCCGGAACCGCCCTCATGCTGGGCCACGTGAGCCGCCTCTCCGACACTACCGTCAGCCTCGATCGGGAATACTGCTGCGCTGCCTGACTGGTAGTTCGCGGCAACCACCCAGCGTCCCGTGGCGTCGACGGTTATATGGCATGGCCAGGTCCCGCCGGACGGGCGTTGGCTTAGCAGAGTCAACTCGCCCGAAGCGGTGTCGATGGCGTACGCGGCCACTGCGCCGGTAGTCTCGCCGCCGAAGTCGTCGATTTCGGACGTAGCGTAGAGATATTTGCCATTGGGGTGAATCGCAAGGAACGACGGATCCTGTATGCCGCCGATTACCGCGATTTGGCTCAGCGTCCCGGTGGCGTTATCCATCCTGAACGTGTAGATGCCTTTGCTGGTACTCTTCGTGTAGGTTCCTACGAATACAAGGGTCTCGCCGCTTGATGATCCCATCATTTCTCACTCCGTATCGGTTGGTATGGCGCGGCTGGATCGATCCGTTCCAAGCCCCGTGGCCATCGTCTTATAGACTTCGCGGCACGGTATCACAGACCGCTCCGGCATGCCGACCGGAGCGGTCTTTCGTCCGGCTTGCATGACTTCCCTGAAATGTCACTATCTCGTTGGGGTTGCCCTTTCGGCTTGAAATCTCCCAATTTTGGCAGTCCCGGTTGATAAGCTTACGGGTTGTCGTTGATTAGCCCCAATCTGAATCAGGAGGCGCCCCCTATGCCCCGACGCAATCTTGTTTTCATCATGAGCGACCAACAGCGCCGGGACTCGATGGGGTGTTACCGAAGCGGCTGGGCGCAGACACCGAATCTCGACGCGCTCGCCAACTCCGGCCATGTCTTCGAGAACGCGTACGTCACACAGGCCGTCTGCACGCCTGCCCGCGCCTCCATCATGACCGGTCTGTACCCTCACACCGCCGGCCCCACAGTGAACAAGCTCCCACTGTCGCCCGATATTCCCGTCCTCGCGGAGATGGTTTCCGAGAACTACCTGTGCGGCTACATGGGCAAGTGGCACCTGGGCGATGACGTTATCAGGCAGCATGGATTCGACGTGTGGATCAGCACCGAGGAGTCCCACCGCGAGACCTACACGCGACGCGAACACCGGCACGCGCTTTCCGACTACCACCATCACCTCGCGGCTAGCGGATTCGAGCCTGACGTCGAGGCCAGCGGCGAAATGGTTTTCTCGCCCGGCGCCAGGGCTCGACTGCCCGAAGAGTTCCAGATGGCGTCATTCCTGGCCGGGCGCGCCGAGCAGTTCATCGACCAAAACAGTGACCGTCCGTTCATCCTCTACGTCAGCGCCTTCGAGCCGCATTCCCCTTATGACGGGCCGTTCGACGACCAGTACGATCCCGACGGGATACCAGTCGGTCCGGCATTCCTTACGAGGCCGGAGGGCGCCGCCCTCGCGAACCGGGTCCGCGCCGACTACTTCATGCAGTACCTGCACGGCGGCAACATCGGCGAGGACGCTTACATGAGGGATACACTGGTACCGGGCCACGACCTGTCCAGCGAGGCGGGGTGGCGCAGATTGCGGGCACAGTATTACGGGAACGTAACGCTCGTCGACCGGATGGTCGGAAGGATTACGGCCGCCCTCGAGCGCGCTGGCGTTGCCGACGATACTGCGGTCGTCTTCACCACGGACCACGGCGAAATGCTGGGCGATCACGGGATGCTGGAGAAGCGGTCCTTTTACGAGGAGGCGTCGCGCGTACCCCTGCTGATGAGAGCGCCGTGGCTTTCATCCGGGCGTCAACGGGTGGATGGCAGCGTAGGTCACGTAGACCTTGTTCCCACGATGCTCGATCTGCTCGGCGAGTCGCTCCCCGACCACCTCGAAGGCAAGAGCCTGGTCCCCGTTCTGCGCGGCGAAGAGACCCTGGACGGCAACGACGTCTTTATCGAGTGGAACGGCATTAGCCCCATGGTCCGGGACAGGTTCCTGGGCAACGACGCGATCAACCGGATGGTGGCGATGCCTTACCGCTCTGTGGTGTCGGACCGGTGGAAGTTGAACCTCTGCGCGGGCGACCAGGGCGAGTTGTTCGACCTCTGGTCGGATCCCCACGAACAGACCAATCTATTCGACGATCCAGCCCAACGCGACCGCGTCCGTGACATGGCCGCACGCATACGCATGTGGCAGCACGAAACGGGAGATGTGGCCCCACTGCCCGCTGTCTGAGATGGGGTGGGCTTCTCGCTGCGTCGGAGGGGGATTCAATTTGAAGGGCAACTGTTCACTGGTGGCCGTCTTGCATTTAGGGACATTCAGATCAGGTGATCGAAGTGCGAACGCCCTGTCGTCTGGATTCACCAAGAAAACCGTCTATCAACTCAAGCTTGTAGTAGCGGTTGTCTTTGGACAGATATGAATCCGGCGACCCCGGCCTTGTACGGTCTATCAGGCTGCGGAAAAACTCTGAGGTCTACTCAGGACTCAAAGCGGCTCGACGATAAGCGACGCCACATTGCGCTTTCTGCACCAATAGCTCCGAACGAACTATGATATGACGGATGTCGTTGGGCTACTTGACGCCCCACCCACCATGTCTGTACGCCTTACCCTTTTTCAGCAGCCTGCTATGAACTCGTCAAGAGTCCGGCGATGGCCATTTACGCCATTCGGTACAGATGGAGGAGTGAAAGGATTGTAGTTGAAGTGCGCGCGCGACGCTGCAACCATGAACAGGCGCTCTCTGTCTTGAGGCAAGCTTGTTGCATCCTTGACATTCACCGTCCAACACGAGTCCTCCCTGAACCAGTATCCGGCGCGCCGTATTGCCCGCCGGATACTGTCGAACCAAGCTTTTCCTGCTCCATGGAGCAGGAACGGTACGTTCTCCAAGATGATCAAGGGAGGCCGTCGGGCCGGTTCGAATTCCGACAACAGACGCGGTATCTCAAAGAACAATCTTCCCCGAGGATCCTCCAGGCCTCGCCGCCCGCCTGCCTGTGAGAAGCTCTGGCAAGGGAATCCGGCAGCCAGCACATCAACAGCCGGCAGCCTGTCTGAATCCACGGAAAGACTTCGAACATCTTTGTCGACCAAAGTAACGTGCGGGAAGCGGTACCGGAACGCAGCGCAGGCAAAATTGTCGTTGTCGCTAGCCCAGCTGATGTCAAAACCCGCTCTGGCGAGACCGGAGGCGAATCCCCCCATCCCGCTGAATAGGCAGGCAGCGGTTCTATTCGCCTGTCTCGGATTCATCGTCGCCCCAGATGACTGGCATCGTAGCAACTGCTCACTGATGGGTTGGCGGCCAAGTTCGTGTCATTAACCGGCTGAATTGCCAAGTCCACCGGCTTCATGGCCACGCCCCCGCCCAGCTTCGGCAGAAGCTTTCCTGGACACCGTAGTAGCGCAGTCAACCCCTAATTGATTTTCGGGTCGGTGTAGGTGTCGACCGGATCGATCTGACCGGGACTCAATTCCTTGAATGTCTTTCTGTACACCTGCACGCGGAAACGCGCTGCGTCGACTACAAAAACGCGGAACTCGTCGTCCACGCTCACCGTCGTCGGCCGCCAAAAGCGTTTTTCTCGGTCCAGGTCAGGGATGTAGTCCCGCCACCTCAACATGTCGGGATTCGACATGAGCCGGCGGGCGCCCAGTTCGTTCATCGGGGCGTCGCCGATCATGGTTTCGATGAACAGGCCGCGGTGGTTGAACTGCACCACCCGGTCGTTGCCGCGGTCGCAAACGTAGACGTCGCCGTGGGCGTCAACCGTCACGTCGCTCGGCCGTTTCAGCGGCGCCTTGTCCGGTCCCAGTGTGTCGAAAACGTGGAGTAGCTCGCCGTCCGGGGTGAAGCGTTGCACTCTGTCGTTACGCCAATCGGCCACCAGCACGCTACCGTCGAACCGATCCACTGAAACGCCCCACGGGTAGTTAAGCTGCCCCGGCTCCGATCCCCTCTCGCCGAAGCCGCGGATGTACTCGCCCTCAACGGTGAATTGCTGCACTCGTGAACTGCGGGTACTGACGACCCACACCGTACCGTCCGGCTGCCACTCTATTCCCGCGGCGGCGTCCAATTGGCCCGTTCCGTCACCGGACTCGCCCCAGTAGTTATTCACCACGCCGTCGGCGCCCAGCAACACCACTTTGTTGGCGTGTTCGTCGGTGAAGAACAGGGTCCCGGTCCGGTCCGAATCGCAACAGACCGGACCGGGAAACGTCTCTTTGTCCCATTCCTCATATTGCCCGTCGATGGACAGATAGATATTGGGTTCAAACATCCCATCAAGATCGACCTTGGCGAACCGGACTCGTTCGAACAGGCGACCCCTGGGGTCGGTCTTGTTCAGTACGTAGTAGTAACCGTCACCGCCGAACGCCATGTCGAGAGCGCCGTAGAGTCCGTCGACGAACGCACGTTGGCCGACGGAGGTCACAAAGACATGGCCCATGCGCAGCAGGTCCGGATAGTCTGCTTCCGGTGTTTTTGTGGGGAAGATTTGGGTAACCATGGGCTTAGTTCAGAGGGCCGATCATGCCGGCGTACCTTTCGAATGAGCCGTTGACTATGGGTTCCGGCTGTATTCCGAACCAGTCGTCAAGGACCGTCGAGTAGATGCTCCTGAAGTCGTTGTTGTAGCGCAGGTCTCCGCTTAGCTGGTCGGCCGGGTCGAGAGACGGGTACTCGCCGTAGATACCGCCATTCACACGGTCTCCGATTAGGAACGCCCCGCCGCCGGAGCCGTGATCGGTGCCGTTACCGTTGTCCCTTACCCGTCTGCCGAACTCCGTGAACACGAGCATGACAACTTCCTCGGCAGCGTCGTGTTCCCGCAGATCGGCGAAGAAGTCAGACACGGCTGTCGAGACGTGGCCCAATAGCTCGGTCTGCGTACCCATCTGGGCGCCGTGCGTGTCGAAGCCTCCCAACTCGGCGTAAAACACCCGCGTGCCGATGTTTGCGGTGTGCACCTGTGCGATGCCCCTGAGGCTCTGCGACAACTGGTCGCTCGAATACTCAATGCTCGACGAGTACTGGGCCGGAACCGGTTTGAGCATATCCACGCCGGTCAACGCATCAACGCCGGTCTGTCCAATGTGGCCGAGCGCCATCCTGGCCTCGCCAAACTCCTCCGGGGCGTACATGCGGGTGAACACGTTTATGGCGCGGCGCTGACGTTCGCCCGGCATGTTCGTAAGCAGCCCGTAGCTCTCGAGGTCCCTGACGGAGATCGCCGGAACCCCCGAGAGGTACATCGCCCGCGGGAGGCCCTGCCCGAAACTCACGCCGGCGCACACATTTTGCTTGCCCGGGTCGAGTTCCCTGATTACCCGGCCGAGCCAGCCCTCCGGGACTACGGCGGTCGGTTCGGCGGTGTGCCAGATATCCATCGACCGGAAGTGCGATCGATCGGGGTTTGGATATCCAACGCCGGCGACTATGGCCAGATTCCCCTGGTCATACATCTCCTTGAATGACTTAAGGGCCGGGTGGAACCCGTATTGGTCGCCGATGGGCAGCAGGTCGCCTTCCGGTATGCCGACGGTCTTCCGGAAGTCGTAGTAGAACGGATCGCTATACGGGACCACCGTATTCATGAAGTCGTTGCCGCCCGAGAGCTGCAAAACGACGAGGACGGGGTCTTTTACGGCGTTGCGGTTTGCGGTTTTCATTATCGTGCTCCTCAGGCCATCTGGAACTCGCGAGACGAAGCTATGTATTCGAACATGCGGGTCACCGCTTCGTCGAATGTCTCGTCGGCGGCCGCGACGTTTAATTCGCCAATATCGTCGAGGATTACGCGTCGGCTCTTGTCTTCGAGTTCCCAACACCCCAACTCATACAGGCACGCGTCCAGAAGTTGATCGGACGTAAACGAAGGGCGCATCTGCCCGACGTGATCGATCATCTTTCTCACACCTGGGTGGCGGGAGTCGCCCAGCCGATCGACGGCGAAGTTGACTCTCTCTATCAGGAATGACGAATCGATCCATTCCCGGCCGGTGTGCCAGCCTTCGACGGTGGGAGGGTTCAGCAGTTCCTGGCCCATCGATGCCGAGGCGGTTAACAAATGCCGGATGCCGGATTCGTACGGATCCCGGTGCTGACCGTTGAGGATTATCGTATTGATCACGAGTTCTGCCGGACTTCTGACGCGGTTGAATCTGGCGTTTTTGAAGTAGTCAGAGTTGAAAAGCGCTCGGAGCATTTCACTCAGGTCGTAGCCGGAATCGAAGTACACGGCCGAAAGCGTTTCAATAGCTTCGTAGTCGGGTTCGTCGGCGACGAAGTAGTTGTACATGGTTTTGGCCACATATTGGCCCGTCGCAGGCTGGCGGACCACGATGTCCACAATGTCGTTTCCGTTGAATGCGGCCGATTCGCCGAGGAACGACTTTTGCTTGCAGTCGTGATCGTCATTTCTGAAGACGTAGCCCGACTCGTACCAGCCATTGGGGTAGCGTGGAATGGTTTGCTTGATGGTCCAGCCAGTGAAGGCGTGCGCCGCCGCCTGAACGTCGTCTTCCGTGTAGTTGCCCCTCCCCATGCTGAACAGTTCAAGGAGTTCCCGCCCGTAGTTTTCGTTTATCTCCCCATCGTGGTTCGTCTGCTGGTCCAGCCAGTAGATCATGCCCGGATCGTGGGATAATTCATCGAGCAGGACGTGGAAGTTGCCCAGCCCGTTGTTGCGCAACATGTCGAGGTGGCCGCGAATCATCAGCGGATTTGTCACCTTCGACGCCGCCGTGGCGAAACGGTTGTGCCACATAAGGGCCACCTTTTCTTCGAGCGGCCGGCGGGTGTTGATCATGCTGAAGACCCACTTCTTGTTGGTCCACCAGTAGTCTTCTTCGTTGGCGTGTTCCAGGTTGAAGCGGTCCAGTAAATCCTCTTCGGGCCGTTCATAACGGCCAACCTGAATCAGATCCTCGACGAGGTCCTCGTAGCTCCGTTCAGCGAGCTGTTCGAGTTGCCATGCGGGCAGTCCGAAAGCTGCGCGTCGCATGAGATGCGCTACCAGGGTCACGTCGGTGCGGGTTGACGTGGTCATGGGGTTGCCTCCGTCACCTGGGGCCAGGCTCTATTCTGCCTAGCGAGTCTTCGGGCATTAGAAAACTGCCACAATGTTACATCGGCTGGGAAATTCGGGAAAGGTCAACTCACCGGCGGCCTGCGGTCTGCCCACGGATGAACCTCTTCGTATGCGGCCGACGCCGCGAGGACGGTCGCCTCGTCTCGCAATCGGCCTACGACGTGCAGCCCGATCGGCAGTCCGGCCGATGAGAACCCGCATGGAACGTTTGCGGCCGTGTTTCCGGTGAGGTTGAAGAGATAGGTGAACGCGAAGTAGTCCATCATGGGGTTGCCGACCCGAACGCCGCCGATTACAGCCGGTCTCTTGCCGTGCTCCAGGGCCGTCACCGCCGTTGTGGGCGTCATAAGTAGGTCGAATCTCTCGAAGAACTCCGACATGTAGGCGCGGTACTTGCCGACGTTGTTCAACGCTTCGATGTACTCTGCCGCGGTCCTTTCGCGTCCGATTTCCATGTCGATCCGCACGTAGTCGGTCAGCAGATCGGCCTGATCCAGAGCCCCCGGGTTGCCGGCGTACGTGCGCGCGGTCCAGTAGTTTGCGAACGTCTTTCGGATGTTGTCGAATTCGTCCGGCTTGAAACCGGGCTCTTCGACCGTTGCGCCCAATTCCCGGAACGACTCCGCGGCGCGTTGCGCTGCGGCCTTCACCTCACCGTCCACTGCGGCGCCGCCCAAGTCGGGGCTCCACGCGATCCTCAGCCCTTTTACTCCCCTGCCCAGCGCCGCGGTAAAGTCGGGTGGGGTTTCCCGCAACGTCAGATACTCGGCGTCGGGAGAAGGACCGGCCATCACGTTCATCATCACGGCAGAGTCCCGAACGTCGCGTGTGATCGGACCTCCCGAGGAGTGGTTGATGGGGTGGAAGGAGGCATCGCCCGCCGGTCGGCGAGGCATGCGTCCCTGCGTGCCCTTTATCCCGTAAAGGCCGCTGAATGAGGCCGGGATGCGTATCGAACCGCCGCCGTCGCCGCCGTGTCCAACGGGGAATATTCCGGCCGCAACACCAGCCGCCGCTCCCCCGCTCGATCCGCCGGGCGTGTGGTTCAGGTTCCATGGGCTGCAACATGGCGGGCCAAGCCGGTTTTCGGTGAAGCCGGCGTGCCCGAACTCCGGCAGGTTCGTTTTGCCCACGACGATTGCGCCGGCGCCCTTGATCCGTTCCGCGGGCAGCGAATCGGCGTCTGCAATACGGTCTTTGTAGAGCAGTGAGCCCACTGTGTGCGGCATCCCTGCTACTGCTTCGGTGTCTTTGATCGGGATCGGGACCCCGTGCAGCGGGCCCAACTCGTCGCCCCGCATCACTGCCGATTCCGCTGCGCGAGCCGCGTCCATGGCGTACTCCGGCGCCAAATGGACAAATGCGTGCAACCTGGGTTCGAACTCGTCGATGCGCCTGAGGCATGCTTCGGTCAGTTCCACCGGGGATACTTCCCGGGCCGCCACCATTTCCGCGAGACGCCACCCCGGTGTGAACATCAACTCCCTGTCGTCGTGGGTCATCTTTTCAATTTCCTCCGGCGCCGGACCGATTGCTTGTGACGCTACTCCCAAAGTCGCGGCGACAAGCCATCGGCCACGCCTACTCCATTCTGGACCCTGCGAAGTTCGACAGTGCCCGGGCCGCAGGATCTGTGTGCACGTTGACGATCGCAGGCGCCCCCGACGACATGGCACGCTCAAGCGCCGGCCGGATCTCTTCGGGTTCCTCCACCGTCTCACCGTACCCACCGAACGCTTCTGCGATCTTGTCGAATTGTGTGAATCCCAGTTCTCGCCCCGGCTTGCGAATTCCCTGGACGCGGGCGGTCCAGCCCTCGTTGTTCGAAACGACAATCGTCATCGCCAGGCCGTACCGCACCGCCGTGTCGAAGTCCTGTATGTTCATGCCGAGGGAACCGTCACCATGGAGGGAGACCACCTGCTTGGCGGGCTTGGCCAGCTTGGCGCCGATGGCGTAAGGGAGACCCACTCCCATGCACCCTGTCGGACCTGAGTTAATGCGGTGGCCGGGCTCATAGGTCTGGATCGACTGCCTGCCGTAATGGAGTATCTCGTTACCGTCGACGGTCAAGATCGCGTCCCGATCCATTACTTCACGAAGCTCTTTGCATAGCCGCAGCGGGTGAATCGGCGACGAATCGGAGTTCTCCAGCGGCGCGACGCGCTGCCTACGGATGGCGTCGGCATCGCGCAGATGGTCGACCCATGACGACTCGTAACCCGGCCTGAAATCGGTCCGGTCGAGTTCGAGGTTGATCTGGGCAAGGATCGCCTTTGCGTCGCCTGCCAGCCCGATGCTTACGGACCGGTTATGCCCTATTTCAGAGGGTTCGATATCGATCTGGATAATTTTGGCATTGGTGTTGATGCGTCTGCCAAACGTCATCACCCAATTGAAGCGGGTACCCACAACCAGAACCGCGTCGCACTCGCGGAAGGCGACGCTCCGCGCGGCCGGAAACGAGAGCGGGTGGTCTTCAGGCACCAGGCCCCGTGACATCGGGGTCGTGTAAAACGGGATTCCCGTGCGATCGACGAACTGGCGGAGCTCGTCCCACGCACGCGACCAAAACGCACCGCCGCCTGCGAGCGCTATGGGACTCCGTGCGTCGGCCAATATGGCGACGGCTCGTCGAATCATGTCCGGATCGGCTTCTGGACGCGCCAGCATCTCAGGACGGGACGGCGACGGCGCTTCCGCTTCTTCCACAAGCTCGTACAGGACGTCCTCATTGCAATCCACGTACACAGGACCCGGCCGGCCTGTGGTTGCGAGCCGAAACGCGGTTGAGATCTGTTCCGGGTAACGAACGGCCTGTGTTGGCCTCATCACCGCTTTGCTCACGGGTTCGAATACCGACACCTGGTCGATTTCCTGAAAGCCTCCGCGTCCGAAGTCGGAAATCGGCCCGGCGCCTCCCAACGTCACCATTGGGGCGCAGTCCACGAACGCGTTGTACTGGCCGGTGAGCAGATTCAGGGCGCCGGGCCCCGACGCCGCAGTAGTTACGCCGGGCTTTCCGGTGACGCGGGCGTAGCCGTGGGCAGCCATTGCCGCAGCCTGCTCATGCCGGAAGTCAACTGTCCGGATGCCCATGTCTTCCGAGTTATTGACGATTTCATAATTGGGACCGCCCATGAGATAGAAAAGGATATCTACTCCCTCTTCTTTCAAGGTTCTGGCGACCAGAAAACTACCCTCTACCCGACCCATTTGTGCTCCTTACAACAGGTGATTGGCGAGTCTTGGTGTGTGAAATCAGACTCTACCCGATATGCCGCGTGGCGTCGTCGGATTAGCCGGACCTCAGAACGAACTGATTCGACGCCGGTTGGTTGATGAATACGCCGGGCTCTAGTCAGCGATGAGCCGCTCAGCCTCTTCCGTCGGGTATCGTCCCACCATGGCGGATGATCGCGGCCGGGGTGAACTACCTGCCAGCCGGGCGGCTTCAGCGAGAAGCGACACTCCGCCGGCAAAGTCCGCCAGAGCGATCGACTCGGCCGAGACTGAGCCGTCGGGACTCCCGTTGTGGTAGTTGACCAGTGGAAAAGCCATGCCGGTTGTGCTGTACCCGAACGCGGAAAAAGCGGTCGCTTCGCACACGCCTCCGCTCATTAGCTGTCGTTGACACTTGAACTCCCCAGCGCCGCCAAGACGGTCTCTGGCCGTTGCCAGGTACGCCTCGGCACCGGAGTCAAACGTAGTAGTGGCATCTCCCACCCGAATCACCGGCCCGCGCCCTATCTCAGCCCCGGGCAGTGTGCGACTGGACTCGACGGAAATCACGATCGTGTCGTGAGGCAGCACCCCATCGGCCGCGGCCAATCGTGCGCCAACAAGCCCGACCTCCTCGGCCCTAGTGAACAAAGCGTGTACCGCGCCTGGTGTTTCGAACTCGGTCGAGAGTCGCAGGACTGCCAATACCGCCGCACAGCCCGCCAGATCGTCGAGCGCTCGCATGTGGATCATGCTTCCGTCAAGATCGAAGTCGGGAAGGTCGAACACTACGGCGCAGGGCAGTATTTCTATACGGTCCTCTACGTCGACCAGCACTGCTCTATCCCTTGTCGGAGTGTCGTGGGCATCTTCCGAAACCGGCATGGCGCCGATCACTGTTCCCGGTGTTCTACGGAATGAACGGCCGTCGGCAGAGGTGTCGTCCGTGATTAGTTGGACGGCGGCGCCCGAATCAAGCGCGCCGGGCGGCACACCGCCAAGCGCTCTGCATAGCAAGTAACCGCCCTCGTACGAAACGGCTTCAAACCCCGGATGGTCGAGGTGCGCAACGAACGCCAATCCGGGCGCGTCCGCGTCCGTTCCCGGTCTTGTTGCCAGTAAGTTTCCCCAGCGGTCCACCGTCACGGCGAGTCCAGCCGATTCGCAAGCGGACCTAACGTAGTCGGCGCCGCGGCGTTCGTAGTATGGAGCGGATGGGAGACGCCCGAGCGCGGCGAGTGACCGCAACGCGTACTCCCTGGTGTCAGCTTCGCTCAGTGGTTCGTCTCCCGATCTGCCGGAACGACGCCTGCCAAAAAGTAAGCATCGTTCCCATCTGTACTTACAGGGTACGGCAGGGCTTAGAGGGTGTCTAACAAGTCCCTCGTCCTGAGCAATACCGGGCGGTCCGGGGTCAACCGTATGGGCCGGCCCGCCTCGTTGAAAGTAGATTCTTCGGCTTCGCTCAGAATGACAGAATGACAATTGTTTTTAGACACCCTCTTAGACCTTGTGGCGCGCTACGACGGGCGTCAAAGGGAGGCAGCGGCCGGCGCCGAGTTAAAACAGTCGTTCCCCCCAATCGGCATCCAAATGGACCGTGCGCGGCTACAATGCCGCTTGTTGCAAAGACCTACGTCTCCTTGAGTAGACTGCACAGCTTTCCAACGAACAAGGATCGATTCATGCCAAAGGTGTTGTGCCTAACCAGCTCGTCGCTGCCGCTCGGCGACTTGGCCAGGGAGTTTTTGCCGTCCGGCTGGAGCATCTGCGTAATGGACCGCTCGGACGACGACACCGGAAAAGTGGAGGCGGTCAGGGATGCGGACTTTATATTTTCCTGCGCCCACAATGTCGGCGAAGACCTCCTGAGAGCGGGCAAGAACGTCAAGATCGTTCAACTGGCGTCGGCCGGTTGGGACAGGATCGACGTGCGTCTGGCCGGAGAGCTTGGCATCCCCGTCGCCAACAATGGAGGAGCGAACGCAATCCCCGTCGCGGAATTCGCCCTGACGTTGATCATGGCGACTTACCGCAACCTTCGTCGCGGCGACCGTGCGGTCAGGAACGACGATTGGTACAACGGCGACCTGTTGGGCCAAGAACTGTTCGGCAAGACCGTTGGAATCGTGGGCGCCGGACGGATCGGTTCGATGCTGGCACGGCTGTTGCGCGGCTTTGAGACCACTACCCTCTACACCGACGTCATCAGAAGTCACAACATCGAGCAGGTTGGCGCCCGTCGGGTGGACCTCGACGAACTGATGAGCACGTCAGACGCGGTCTCTCTTCACGTGCCGCTGATGCCATCGACCGAGGGGTTGATCGGCGCGCGTGAGTTGGGCCTGATGAAGCCGACCGCAATCCTCATCAACACGTGCAGGGGGCAAGTCGTTGACGAAGCGGCTCTTCTCGATACGCTAAGAAACCGCCGTATCTACGGAGCCGGGATCGACGTGTTCCAGGAGGAGCCCACTCCCGCGGATAATCCGCTGTTGGAACTCGACAACGTGACGGTGGGGCCGCACATGGCCGGAAGATCCGGTGAGAGCTTCCCGAGAAGAGTCGCGTTCGCATTTGAAAACATGGCGCGCGTCTGGGCAGGAGACGCGCCGGAAAGCGTTGTGACCGATCTTTAGCGTAGATCGGTATTTCGAGGCTGCCATCACACGGCGGCGTCCGATGACAAACAGACGAAACTGAATGTCAATCAAGTAACACCGGATGCCAGAAGGAATGAGGCTTGGAAACAGTGGATTTGGTTCAAAGCATTGCCATCATTGTCCTGGTAGTTTCGGCAGTGGCTTTGTCACTCGCGTTGACCATGGTGATCATTGGCGTGTTCCCACGGGTCCTGCGGATAGCCGCCAACTTAGAGGAGACAACTGAGTCGGCCGCTCAAACTGCGACTAACGTCGCCGCGATTTCACGCAGTATTGCCGAGCGCTCTGACAAGATGGCCGAAAATTTGGCCGCTGCCGTTTCAAATCTCAACGTTATGACCGCTAGCACAGCCGAAGTGGCACGCAACGCTGCTGTGATTTCGCGTAGCCTCGCCGAGCGGTCCGACGAGATAGCGGAAAACGTGGCCGCTACTGCTGAAAACCTCAAAACGGCGACGGCCAGCACAGCCGAGGCTGCCCGCAATTTGGCCTCCGCTTCGAAGGTTCTGAGGCTGGTCGGAATCGTGGCCAACCTCATTCCCACGTCTCGGGGCCAATTGTTAGCGATCGTCAAAGACGCGAAGGCAGCCATAGGACGAGAAGACACTGCCAGAATCATCAATAATCCACTTGTGAGAGGTGTGAGAAGGGTGATGAGAGTGTTTCGATCCCGTAATCAATGAGTGGTCGGAATATGGCCGGACGGAGTGGCGAGAGCTTCCCGAGGAGGGTAGCGTTCGCATTCGAAAACATGGCGCGCGTTTGGGCAGGGGAAGCCCCGGAGACCGTAGTGACAGAATAGGTGTAATCCAAGAGGACAAGATCATTCATCGGCGTCGGTGCCGGGCGGCTTCCGACTGCAAACAAAACAACTTGAGTTTCAGAAAAACATGAGAGAACAGGAGCAATCAGGCATGAGCAGCGAAATCAGGGGACTGTACGTGGGACCCAGCGACATGGACATTGAGCCGCATGAGCGGGCGTTTCGGGCCATCGGAGCAGAGTTGGACCGGGTCGAAGACGCAGATCTGGGAGCGGTGATCGAGGCGGTAAAGGACGCGGACGTGCTTATATCCGAGGGCCACAAACTTGACGCTCAACTCTTCGACCACATGGGAATCAACGGGCGTTGCCAGGGAATGGTCTCGTTTGGCCATGGCTTCGACGGCATAGACGTGGCGGCCGCCACCGACAACGGCGTGGTCTTGTCGAACACTGCATCCTTTGGAACGGAAGAAGTTTCCAACCACACCATGATGCTGTTTCTGGTTGCGTCCAGGAAGTTTGTCTTGCACCACAAGCTCGTGACGAGCGGCCAATGGACCCGGGAATACCTGCCTCCGATGGGCCACATCGCCAGCCAGACGTTCGGCATCGTGGGCCTCGGCAATATCGGGCGGGCCGTGGCGCGGAAGGCGAAAGCATTTGGTCTGAACGTCGTCGCTCATGATCCGATGATTCCGTCGTGGGATATCAAGGAGTACGGCGTTGAGCCGCTCCTCAGCGTGGACGAGGTGTGCCGCGTGTCCGACTACGTGAGCCCACACGTCTTTCTGAACGACTCCACGTACCACATGTTCAGCGACCGCCAGTTCGAGCAAATGAAATCCACGGCATACATGATCAATTGTTCCCGCGGCCCGGTTGTCGATGAGGCGGCGTTGATCAGAGCGCTGCAATCGGGTCAGATCGCGGGCGCCGCGCTCGACGTTTTCGAGCAGGAACCCGTGGACCCCGACAACCCTCTGCTGAAGATGGACAACGTAGCGGTCACGAACCACTACGCGAGCTTCTCCGAAATCGCGTGGGAACGAGCGCAATCTCAGCTCGGCGAGGAAGCGGTCCGCATCGCGACGGGATCGTGGCCCATGTCGCATATCAACCCCGACGTACGGCACAAGATCGCTCCCCGGTCGACCGCGTTGCAGTGGGAGGTGTACCTCCGCCAGCTGCAGGCCAGCGCGTGAACAAAGACATTTGATCGACGGCGTTCAACTCCCATCGGGTTAGCGAATCATTCGTAATCCCACACTTGCTTATTGCGGTGTATACGGAATCAACATGCCGAAAATCAACCAGGACGCGTTGCGACAAGTGCAAGAAGCGCTTGACCGATACGAAAAAGAGGTGAATGCTACTTCATTGGCGCGTTCCAGCAAGAGTACTTACATTCTGCACGCATGGCACTTCGTGCGCTGGCTCAACGACGACTTTGAGCCGGGCGCTAATTTAAGACGTCGCGCTTGGGAGAATAATCAACCTACTAGTGCGCGGAGCCAGAAAGAGGAGCGAACGACCGAGCAACTTGAAGCCGAGTTCCATCGGGCGATGGTGAACATCTATCATGCCGCCGCCAGTATTGGATATCGCCCTACGTATTTCTTGCAATTAATTAACGAGCACGGTGGCGTAATAGCGGCCAAGCGTTTGCTACGCGCTGCCGAACCCCAATCGGGATTAGTCAGACTTTGGAATCTCGACCGGCTCGACATCTCTGTGGAAGCTCTCGTTCTTCAGGAACGATGGAAGACGCTTTTTAGCGACGAAGAGCGACATACGGCACGGGAGCGATTGCGGGACTACAGATATGATCCGTTTGTAGCGCACGAAGACTGAAAAATTACATCTACTTATCAACGATTGTTTATGGGATAAACTGCGCGAATGACTCGCAGCCGGAGACTTGACAGAACCAGGGGAAAAGGACAGGACGCATGGCAAGGCACAAGGTAGTAATTCTGGGGCCCGAGGACGCTTCGATCGAAGCGGAAAGGGCGGAGTTGGCGGACCTCGACGTTGAGTTCGTCCAGGCCAATCCGCAGAGCGAGGGCGAAGCGATGGAGGTGGTCAAGGACGCCGACGCCATCATGACCCGCGCCGGTTGGGGCACAGCGCCCGTCATGAACGCCGCCGAACGATGCCAGGTGCTGGCCATGTACTCGCACGGGTTCGACAACATCGACGTTGAAGCCTGCACCAACAACGGCATCATTCTCACGAACTCGGCGGGCATGTGCGCCGAGGAGGTGTCCGACCAGGCGGTGGCGTTCATCCTCGCCCTCAACCGGCACGTGGTCCAGGCCAACGAACATGTCCGGTCGGGCAAGTGGGACCGTCTCGTATTCAATACCGATCCGCTCGACAGCCAGGTGCTCGGCCTGGTCGGATTCGGAAACATCGCCCGCCTCGTTGCTCGCAAGATGACCGGATGGGGCATGGAAACAGTCGTGTTCGACCCGTACGCGTCGCCGTGGGTGATCAAGGAGTATCGTGCCGAGCAGGTTTTCGACCTGAACGAACTGTGCTCGGTGGCCGACTATCTCACCGTCATCGTGCCGCTCAACGACGAAACGCGTCACATGATCGGCGCCGAGCAGTTCAAGGCGATGAAGAAATCAGCGTATTTCGTGAACGTGTGCAGGGGGCCGGTGGTCGACGAGAAAGCCCTTATCGACGCGCTGAACGAGGGGCAGATTCGCGGGGCCGGCCTCGATGTGTTCGATCAGGAGCCCGTGGACCTTGACAACCCGCTCCTGAAGATGCCGAACGTGATATGCGCTCCCCACATGGCCGGAAACTCCACCCGTTCGCTGGTTTTGAGTACGCAACGCGCCGCGGCACAGGTGGCCGCCGTGCTGCGCGGGGAGTGGCCCATGGCCGCTCAAAACCCCGAAGTGGCATCGATGATCGAGGCGCGTCGACGTTCGGCTGGCGCGCCGCCTGCAGGATAAAGCCTGAACTATCGCTGGGACGGTGACCCGGCGGCGGAAACATACATCGCCGGCCGGCGGCGTTCGAGGACAAGCTGATTTGCCTCTCCGACACGCCGGTTACCCGATCAGGTAACCGGCGTGCCCCGGGCCGGTCGAGCAGACCCGGCGCTCTCAACTATTCGGCCGGATTCGTTACGCCCTGTATTGGTCTATCCCGACCGTTACGGGGCTAGGTCCGGAGGGCATCACGGCTGTCTTGGCCCTGTCTGCGCCTACAACCACGATGGCGAACTTGTCTGGGCTCTCCAGAACCGGTACGGTGATTTCGAGCCGCTGCTCTTCGCTCAGGTTCTCCAGCCACTTCCAGCGTTCGCCGACTCTGGCCTCACCTTCAAGAGGCATGTACTGGATCATCTTGCCCAAACTGGTATTGGCGTGTGCGTGGATGAAAGCCCGGGCCTCCGACTTCGACATGCCGGAAGCGCCGATCGGACCGGCCACATCGGGCGGCATCAGGATCAACCTTTCGCCATCGTGCCCGCCCTGTAGGGACATCGTTCCGAAAGTCGAGCCGTATGCCAGCGTTTTGAGCAGTCCTTCGGCCGTCGTGTTGCCCTGGTCCTGAACGTCGAGTTCCCCGTCGGTAATAAACAGGCTCACCGCGCTTTCAGACGACATGAATCCCTGGTCGACGTGATAAGGGGGCCATGGGCTGGCGCTCTCGTTTTCGGCGATGCAGTGAACGAACTTCCGCGTTGTGCCGATGGTGTCCATGTCCATCTCGTTCGGGTACCAATACCCGATGTTCCGAAGGCAGAGTGAAAACGCCCTGCCCACGACGATGTTGATCCGGTTGTCGCGTCCCGGCCCCAACGCCGATCTGGGGTTTAGACCGATCTCCTGAGCAATGGGCCCGTTGACAATAAGCAGGGGCGCCTGGGGGCTTGTGGACATCAGTAGCGACTTGCCGCCGTGCGATCCGATGTCGGAAAGCGCCTTGACCGCTGCGATAATCACCGGCATGTGTTCCGGTTTGGCGCCGGCCAATGCGGCGTTTACGGCTATCTTCTCGACGGTTGCCACGCCAAACCCGGGCGGCATGTCACATACCACATCGTTGGGTGATAGCCGAGTGCCGGTCAGGAGATCGTCCACAGTCTGGCGGGTCGCCGGAAGCAGTGGAAAACCGTCTCCCCAATCCCGGCCGATGAACTCCTCATTCATGCGAAGAATGGCATCGAACCGATCGTCGCCTTCGAAATTGCGGTTTTCCTCGTCGGCTCCGCGTTGATCCAGCACGGTGGCTTCGCCGGTCGACGTTAGTGTCGAGACGACCTGATCGAACGCCAATTCGGTCTGGCTGACGCATTCGTCCAACGCCAGGTTTCTGTAGATCCTTGGAACTATTACGAACTGGAGTTCCGGCATGCCGAACGCACGGGAACTCGCTATCGCGTCGCCCTCGAATCGACCGGAAACGATAGGCACGCCGGGCTTGCCCATCTTCTCGATCTCAATCATGTCGTGGACCATCCACGACGCACACGTCCCTCAGTCGGCTGTGGCGCCGATAACGGCGTCACACTCCTCTCCCGCCTGCCTGACGATGTGGGGTGGCGCAGGGTAGTTGCCACCCGTGTAGAAGTTAACCGACACGTCAGTGAAGCGCTCTTGCAACATCTGTCCGGCGCGCTTTAGCGCCACGTCCCCGCCATGGGTGCCGCTCCAGAGCAGACCGATGGTCTTGCCGTCAAGGTTTGCGGGCCGGCTGCTGGTCGTGAATGGGCTTTCAAGCGCCCGTTGCCTGCCTACAGGGTTCAAAACTTCCAACAAATACACGTTGCTATCCTCCGTTCAGAGTGTGTTGCCCACACGAGGCGATTCCTGGCCGTTTAGCCAGTAGGATTTCGTTGCCGGCCTTTTGGGCGATCCCGCCAGCGTCTACACAATTGCGGGGATGTTAAGGCACAAACGCCCGTCCGGGGCCATTCCCATGGGCCCCATTCGGACTTGTCCCTTGAAAAACTCGGCTACTTGGCCAGGCCTTTGTAGATCTCCTGCCCCTCCCGGAACAATGTCACGATCTCGGCTCGCTGCGAGTCGTTGTAGAACTTGCCTTTCGTCTGAACCCACTTGAGGGACCTGTCGATCCCATCTGCGAACCTCGCCGCCGCCTGTCGCGTGTGTTCGCCGCGGACGCCGCCTGTGTCAACGTACACCGGGCTGGTGTGAGCCCAAATCGGCTGGTTGAAGCTGTCGCGGCTGCTCGAACCAAGGCGGGCGGCGATCCAACCGTCCGAATCGACAGGCACCGCGACGCTCACATGGCCTCCCGTCGATCCGGATGGGAAATCGCGGCTGGCAAACACCTTGCCGTTCGTAACTATCTCGGCCCGGTGGATACCATAGTGGGAACTCCAGCTCATGTGGACGTTGATCTTCTCCCCCGGGTTGCATTGAACCGTCTCGCCGGGCTCATACCCGCACACCGACAAGAAAACGCCGGGGCCATTTGTGATGAACGTCTTGCCGCCTTTAATTCCCTGCAACCACTGTTCATACGAAAACGGGTTACCGGATTGCGAGTAAACCCGGTTGGCGGACGAAACGAACCAGTCGGAGCCGGTCGAGGCAGGCAGGCGGAATCCGCAGTTGAGCATCTGGTAGTAGATGTCATATTCAACGTCGACCCAGTGCGGATCGAACAGGTTGAATGCGTGCAGTTTGCCCAGCGCTGCGGCAACCGGGGCCTCCATGCCCTGACCGTTGTGGCACCAGATCACCAGTCCGCCCTGCCTCCTGGCGTCGTCGCAGGCATACGTCAACGGCGGGTAGTCCGGCTCGAATCGATCGACGAGGAGTCCCCTGCTCAGCGGATCGACCACGTTGCGGATATTGAGCAGCATGACGTGGCCATAGCCTATTTCGTGAGACCGATTAGAGTTGTGGCGGGTCTCCTCACCGCACTGCACGTAGTGGTGTGTGTCCGTGTATTCATTCATCACGCCGGGCGCGTACTTGTTCGTCGCGTACTCAAGGTCCCAGCGCTTCAGAATGCTTATCGCCGTCATGCGCAGGTCCTCGACGCGAGAGTCGAAGGCCAATCGCTCGTCGGGGCGAGTTTCAGTCTCGTCGTAGTGGATATGAGTGTTGCCGGGGTGCCAACCTCGCACTGGAAGGTCAGACCAGCGATCCAGTGCTATGTCGAGAGGCACAATTTCGGATTTTCCGACGTGCACCGTCGTTTGCCATGGCGTGTACTCCGTACCGCGTTCGACCAGCACCCTGTAGTAGCCGCGGGTGGTTTCGACTGAAAATTCGCCGTCGGAGTAGAAGAACGGCTCGCCCGGCCCGACCTTCCATAGCGCGCCGTCCGGACCGGCAGGCACTCCTTTCGGGTCGAGCGCCTGCACCCTGGCCTGAACTTGTTCGCCTGTCGCTGCGTCTCTGATTGAACCTGCTATACGCCCCATGAGCTTGTCACCTGAGTCCCCGCGGCTTTTGGTCAGTTTCTTGCCGGCGGGTGTTCACGGAAGTGTAACGCGCGACGAACGGAAACATGTCGAGGTCGCCAACGGCAATGCATCCTGGCAGCCCACGGTCTTTGTAATGTCTACGCCGCGCGGCATAATATCGGCGGAATGGTGAGTGGGCGTTGATGTCAACCACCCGGCCCGGGCGACAGGCGCAGCATGCGTCGATTCCAGAGGAGCGATCAATATGGCCAAAACTGCGGAAGTCGAATTCAGATTCAAGAGCCCCGGCCCTCAGCCGAACGGGCTGCAGGCCGCGGAAGATGGTCTCTGGTACATCGATCAGGGAGACAATCGGGTATTCAAGCTGGACTACGACACAGGGGAAACGATGTTCGAGGCCCAGACCACTACCGACCGGTCAAGCGGCATTACGTTGGGGGACGGTAGTGTGTGGATAGCGTCCACGTATAACCGCAAGATTGCCCGGCTCGACCCGGAAACCGGCGTCACGCTTGAGGAGTACCCTTCACCCGGCGCCGGTGTCAACGCGCCGCGCGAGCACATCCTCTCTCCTCCGGAGACCGGAGACCACGGCCTGGAATGGATGGACGGCAATCTTTACGTCGCCTCACCACCATCCCAAAACGTCCACGTCATGGACCCGGATAACTGGCGAGAAGTACACCGTTTCAGGGTGCCGGGATTCCGCGTGCACGGAGTTGCATGGGCCGCTGAAGCAGGCATGATTTGGCTCGCAGACACGGCCATGGGGGTCGTGAGCCGCGTTCGGGTTACCGATGGGCGCGTATACGATATGTTTCGCGTGCTGGACCCTGTCGAGGTTCACGGACTGACCATGCACGAAGACGTGTTGTGGTACGCGGATGCGCAAAGTTGCGACATCGGGCGCCTCAACGTGGACATGAATGCGGCGTTTTAGGGTTAAACCCAGGGTCCGGTAAGCGCCACACAGGAGGATTTTGCGCTTTGAAGGTACTGGTGACTGGTGGATCGGGACGGGCCGGAAGCTACATAGTCCCGGAGTTGTTGGAGCACGGCTACGAAGTAGTTGTTACGGACATCGCTACCCCTGTGGGTAGGGTCCCCGGAGCTACCGGCCCCGGGCAGGCGGCTTTCATCCGAACGGATTCGACCGACCTCGGCAAGGTCCTGGCAGCTATGAAGAATGTCGACGCGGTCATTCACATGGCGGCGATCCCCAATCCTCTGAGCGTACCTGAGCACGAAGTATTCAGAGTCAATATGCTCTCAGATTGGAACGTGCTCGAAGCGGCGGAGGTCCATGGAATCCGCAAGGTCGTGAAGGCGTCTTCCATCAATGCCGTTGGAGCGGTTTTCTCGCAGCAGCGTGTGGCGCCATTATATTTCCCACTCGACGAAAAGCACCCAACCCGCGCCGAAGATTCCTACTCCCAAAGTAAGTGGCTGGGGGAAGAGATGGCCTCGGCGTTTTGCCGGCGGCGGGAAATGCAGATCGCCTCGATGCGGTTTCACGCCCTGTTAGACGACTCGCGGCAGGCGGAACTTCGGGAAAGGGGCGACACCACAATTGTAGTCGGCCGGACAGCGAAAGAGTTTTGGGGCTGGACGGACATCGCGGAAGCCGCCACCGCTTGCCGACTTGCGCTGGAAGTGGACTGGACGGGGCACGAAGTTTTCTTCATAAATTCTACCGATACGGTTCTGACCGTGCCGACCGAAGATGCAATCTCCACGGCGTATCCGGGGGTGGAGATCCGCTCGCCCTTGCCGGGTTTTGCGTCTGCTATCAGCGTTGAAAAAGCGAAAGACGTGTTGGAGTGGAAACCGTGCAAAACATGGCGCGCCGGCTGATGCGGGAAACGGCCCTTCGTGACATGCAGTCCGGCGCTGCGTCAATCCAGATGTCGCCGCCCGCCAGTTTTCGACCGGCGGGCGTTTCCGGGGGACAGAAATGATGACCTCGGCAAATCACCCGGTACCCGAAGGACGCGCCGCAGGTAAAGCGCTCACCGTACTCGGTCCGATCGAACCGGCCAAAGTGGGCATTACCACCACGCACGAGCACCTATTCATTGATTTCAAGGCCGTGCTGACCCCGCCTGATCCGGCCTCCGAACGGGGGTTGATGCACCAAAAGGTCGGAATCGAAAACCTTGGGTGGATTCGTTATCACTGGACAAGCAACATCGACAACCTCGAAGTCCTGGACGAAGGGGTCACGACGCGAGAGGCCGGCCACTACTTCAACGCGGGCGGCGCTACGCTAGTCGACGTGACCTCGAACGGACTCGGCCGCGATCCGCGCGCGCTGGTCCGGGTTTCCAGAGCCACAGGGTTGAACGTGGTCATGGGCGCCGGATACTACGTCGGCTCAACACACCCCGAATGGTTCTCCCGGACACCTGTTGAGGAGATCGCCGCGGGGATCGTCCGAGACGTGCAAGTCGGCGTCGGAACGACCGGCATACGCAGCGGGATAATCGGCGAAATCGGTTGTTCTTGGCCGTGGACTGAAAACGAGAAAAAGAGTGTCCACGCGGCGGTGCTCGCGCAGCTCGAAACCGGCGCACCGCTGCTCATCCATCCCGGCCGGAATGAACGAGCGCCGCTTGAGATTATTGCGGCCATCGACAAATGGGGCGGCGATCTCAGCCGGACCGTAATGGGGCACATAGAACGGACGGTGTATGACAGGGGCGTGCTGAGGGACATCGCCGCGACAGGCGTCTATGTCAACTTCGACCTTTTCGGCCACGAGTCGTCGTTTTACCCATTGGCCGCCGACACATACATGCCGGCCGATCACGAACGAATCGACATGATCGACTTTCTCCAGTCTCAGGCCTTTGCAAATCGTATTCTCCTTGCCCATGACATCTGCACCAAGCACCGTTTGAAGACCTACGGCGGCCACGGGTGGGACCACATCCTGACCCGGGTTGTGCCGTGGATGCGGGCTCGGGGATTCGCCGAAGAAGACGTGCGTCTAATACTCGTGGACAACCCGACTCGCATGCTCACGTTCAATTAGCGACCAATAGCGGCCGCGAAACGCCTGTGCGTATGGGCGGTACCATTGAGGCAACCGGATACGAACCCCGGTTCTAATGCATTGCGCCACGGACGGCGCCTGTCACGCTCATGAGCGGCAATCAATGCCGCTGCGTCATTACTCCCTCATGCCGGGGACATCTTTCTACAAAGTAATCGGTTTGTGCGCTGCCCTGATGCTCGCCGTTGTCGGCGGAGCCTGCGGTGGAGCGCGTTCGGGCGAACCTGACTCGTTTGGCGATCCCCAATCCGGCCTCGTAGTCCTGAGCGATCAGCAAGGCCTGGTCGTCTTCTCGCTGGCTCGCGACCTCGGCATTGGCGCCAATCGCATACCGATAACGATTCTCCGGTTCGATCAAACGAGGGTTTTGGACCGCGCGTCGGATCTTTCGGTGAATTACGGCTTGCTGAACGGCGAGAATGCGCGAGCGGTGGATGAGATTACCTGGCGCCCGTGGCCGTTCAGCGGAGGGGTATATACGTTCCTGGCTGAGTTCGAGGCAGCGGGGACGTGGGAGATCGTGGTGACGATGGACGAGCCGGGCAGGGAGGTAACCGGCAAGGCCGCTATCCAGGTACGAGAGGATCCGCTTGCTCCGGGAGTCGGCAGCGCTGCGCCCCGTACTCCCACCAAGACGGCATCCGCCATTGGCGACATACGGGTCATCAGTTCTGACCCGAATCCCAAGCCGGAGTTTTACCAGGTGAGCCTTGATGATGCCATCGGCTCAGGAATACCGGTGGCGGTGACATTTTCCACTCCGGCCTTTTGCCAGACAAGCGCCTGCGGCCCTCAGTTGGACGCTTTGGCGGAACTCCGCGCAGACTACGCCGACCGCGCGCACTTCGTGCACGTGGAGATTTGGGACAACCCTCTCGAGATGCTGGAAAGCGGAGACCTGGGGCTGGGGGTCCTCTCGCCGGTTGTTGAAGCGTGGAATCTGCCCACCGAACCGTGGACTTTCCTTATCGACAGGGGAGGAAACGTATTCGCTCGTTTCGAGGCGTTCGCAACACGAGACGAGCTCACCGGAGCGATGGAGGCCATGCTCGCGGGCGAAACGTGGCGCCCCGGATGACGCTGCCGGCGTGTCTTGTCGTAAGAGCGGGTTCGCCACCCGCCTTCCCCGCGGCCGTGGCCTCAAGACGGCAACCTTGCCGATTGGCGAGTCCAAAGGCGGATTTTATACCCGCGGCTGCGATCTGACTTGAGTGACATGCGCGCATAGCCCGGCACAACTGTTCAGCAACGCGGATTCTACGACCGCGTGATACGCGGCGAGGGTGAATTGGACAGGCTACGCACATATATCATGGACAATCCCCGGCAATGGTCTGAGGATGCCGACCGCCTCGCCAATTGGCGAGGCCGAAGGCGGGTTTGAATTGGAGGCGCAAGCATAATAAAGGAAGAATCCACCGGCGCTGAGACGGGATTCAAGAGCCTGTTTCAGAAACCTCGGATCTCCGAGGCGGCTATTTTTCAGATTTCGCTTTTCGCCGTTACTCTGAGAATAACGACGTATAACAATCTCGTCATTCCCGTGAAAAGAGACCTTTGCGTAACCTCGACGCATGTCATTTTGAGCCCAGCGAAGAATCCAAGCCATTCAGACGGCATGCCCCGCCCCTCTTACCCAGACCCCTCGGCTTCGCTCGGGGTGACATGAGCGGTGCTCGGGGCGACATGGAGTGCGGAATCACTGGTTGGGGAGCTAGTTATGCAAAGGACTCTGAAAACGGGAATCTCGTCGCATGGCGGTCGACACGAAAATACGCAAAGGACCTTTGAAACAGGCTCTTCAAACCCGCCAGTACTTAACCGGCGGCGTGATCACAATTAAGGGGTTTATTTGAAATGGCAACAGACGAACAGCTGGACCGACTCCGAGAATTCATCGCGCCGCCCCGTATCGCGATGGTAGCCACTATCGGCAAGAACGGCATGCCGCAGTTGACGCCGAACTGGTACGCGTACACCGGCGGCGAAATAATCATCTCAATCACGAAGCAGCGAGTGAAGTACCGCAACGTGGTTCGCGACCCCCGGGTGGCGGTTTCGATCTGCTCGGAGCCGCTGGCCGAGGAATATGTGACGGCGAGCGGTCCCGCCAGGATTATCGACGGTAACGAAATTTGGGGCCCAACCCGCCAGATAGTCGGACGGTACCTTGAGCCGGATAAAGCGGACCAGATGCTGGATCAGTTGCGCCAGCAGGACCGCGTCCTGCTGGCGCTAACGCCCGAGCGGGTCTTCTTCAGATACGAATAGCCTCCTGCAACCAAGCGGCAATTTCTGCGGCATGCGAAGGACAATCGGCAAGCGTTGGCCGATACCGTGCGCTTGGCTTATCCCGACGACTGACTTCTTTCGTCCAGGACTTTCAGCAATTCCTCTGCTGCATCGATTACGTCCGGCAAGCGGGGGTCCTGCGCCAGCGAGATAGCCTCTTCGATGTCAGCCCGGATTTCCTCTTCCGGGCCTCCGTATCTGAAGAGAAGAATTGCCCGATCGAGGTAGATAACGGCCCGCGCCGTTTCGATCTCCAGGGCGCGGTTCAGGTCGGCCAACCCCAGCAACGGTTTTTGGGCGAAATCGCGGTAAAACCTGCCGCGCCACCAGTAGGTCGCAGCTTCATCCGGAGCCAACTCGATAGCGTGACTGAAACTCTGTTCCGCTGCGTCAAGATCGCCGAGCGCGCTGTTCGTCCGACCCAGAACGATGTGGGGTTCCACCAGGGTTGGGTCTCCCCCGACCCCCCTTCCAGCATCGCGCCTCGCGCCCTCGGTATCGCCGAGGTTCATCCGTGAAATCGCGCGGTGGCCGTAGGCTTGCCAGAGGTTCGGCTTGAGGAGAATAGCCTGGTCGTAATCCAGCAACGCTTCGTCGTGCTCCCCCTGCAGCATCTTCGCTTGACCGCGGCCGTCCCACCCGCGTGCGAAGCCGGGCTCTAGTTCAATGACGATGGTGAATCGTTGCTCGGCTTGTCTGTATTCCTCCCGGCTGAGGTGGCTGTATGCCCGCACGTAGTGGCCCACGCTTTCGGCATCCGGAGTCGCGGTAGGCGCGGGTGTCGAGGTTGGGCCCGGGGTCGGGGTAGGTTCCGGCGTCGGCGTCGGCGCGGGCGACGGCGTCGGTTCGGGAGTGGCTGTCAGGACCGGAGTAACCTCGGCTGGTCTCGTGCAAGCCACTACCGTAACGCCCAACGCTACTAGCGCGACGGCCAAGTGCAGCGGCCTATGGAAAATCGGATTGACTTTCATGATTCGGTATAGGACTGCGTCCCCGTCCTCATCAGAGGAATACGTCGGGACTCGTATGCCGAGATTCAGTTAGCGTTGCTCATCCCGCAGACAGCCGACCGGCAAGAATCTCAAGGGCCAGCCGGTCGCCAAGTTGACCCGATTTGATCGCCATGTCTGCCGAAAGCAGGAGACGGTGCGTATCGGCCAGGTAATCTGAACTGAATCGTCCGGTCTGGCGAAGCGTCTTGTCAAGCACAAAGCTATTTGTCACACCGACGTGACGGCCGATCTCTTCGCGTTTGAGCTTCCCACCGGACAGGTGTTTGGCTATCAGCAATATCCTCACTTGCCGGGCCATCAGCCCGATGACCGAGCTGACCGACGAACCGTTTTCCAGCAGCGAATACATCATTCGCATGGCCCGATCGGGCCTCCGTTCGAGCACGGCGTCGATTGTGGCGAAAATATTGGCTTCCCTGGCCTCGGCAACCATGCCGTCCACATCGTCCCGCGTCACCGCACGACCGTCGGCATAGAGCGCGAGTTTGAGGATCTCCTGATCGAGCAACCGCAAATTCCCGCCGGAGACCCAAGCGAGTCGTGCCACGGCGGCGCCATCTACCGCAACGGCGGCGGCGGCGAATCGTTGGCTTATCCAGGAGTCGAGAAATGCCCCGCGAAGGGTAGGGAATTCCCTGATTTCCGCCTGGGGACCAACCGAGCGCAAGCCCCGGCCTCCCCTGCGGAGACGAACGTTCTCCACGAACAGGAACTCCGTGGTTGCCGGAATGTCCGATAACCCGTCCGCCATATTTGTCCATTCGTCCCTCAGTGACCGGTCGTTGCCGTCAAGTCGTGTCAGAAGTTCACGAACTACTATCAGGCGACGGTCCGCGAGGAAAGGCGCTGAGGAGGCGGCGCCAAGCACCTGGGCCAACGAAAACCCAGCGCCTTCATAAGTTGAGGTGTTGGGGTCGCGGACCTCGGGGGGGCCTACCGATTCACGGATGCGCGCGACTTCTTCGCTTTTGGAAAATTCGTCTTGCCCGTGAAAAACTCGGATCACGTCATTCGTTCCGCGTGTGTGGCGGCCGGTGAATCGGCTTTAGGAAACATCGGTGTAAACTGGAAATTACCGGACTTTGACTGACAGATCGACCCGTCGCCATTGTCCCGAACCACGATGATATTCCACATTCTGCGCCTGATCATCAGACTTATGGCGGACAGACGCGTATCCATTTGGATCAAGTTGATTCCCGTCGCTGCTGTCGCGTACATACTCTCCCCAATAGATCTGAGGCCCGATTTCATTCCGGTGTTGGGTCAGGTTGACGACCTCCTGATAGCGATCCTGTTGTTTGCCGTGTTCATCATGCTGGCCCCAAGCGAGGCGCGTCGGGACGGCCTCCGCCCCGGAAACGCCGCTCGCACGGACGATCCGGAAGCGCCGGCCACATTCGAAGGCCGAATGCGCAACGTAGACGATGACGCTCCTGTTGGCTAAATGCGTATTTCCCGGTAAGAGAATATGAGGATTGGCATGACCGGTCTGCCTTCGTCCGGTCGCACAACGGTGTTCAACGCCCTGACTCGCGGGCACGCTGAGACAGGCCCGATTGCCGACCGAAACGGCCACATCGGAGTCGCTCGCGTCCCTGACGAACGTCTTCGTGTTATAACCGATCTTTTTGGTTCGCGTACTTCGGTTCAGGCAGAGGTCACATATGTCGACCTTCCGTCCGTCCGCACCGGCGGGGGCGATCTCTTCAGCGGCGAGAATGCAACTCAACTCCAGCGAGTAGACGCGTTGTTGGCGGTAATAAGGTCGTTCAAAGATGATTCCGTTCCCCACCTCTCAGAATCGGTCGACTGGCGCCGCGATTTGGAAAAGATAATTTTTGACCTTAACTTCGCGGATATCGATCTGATCGAACGGCGCATTGAACGAATAGTGGCCTCGTTCAAAGGCATGCGATCGGGTGAACGAGCCGCGGCGATGCAGACAATCGAGACGTTTCGCCGCATACAGCAGGACCTGGAAGACGGGATACCGGTCCGGGCGCAGGACCCCGCCGTTACCGGCAACCCATCGATACGAGATACGTACCTCCTGAGCGCCTTACCCTTCCTCGCCGCGATAAACATCGACGAGGATGAAATCGCGATGAGCGGAGACTACGAGTCCGGTCTGGGCGAAGTGCTGTTGGGCCCTCACGCCGGTGGCACAACCATCGCCGGCAAACTCGAAATGGAGCTCGGTCAACTGGAGCAGGGCGATGACGAAACCGGCCTGCGAGAGGAGTTGGGCGCCGGAGAGCCCGGCC
Source organism: Dehalococcoidia bacterium (assembly GCA_965224235.1). Taxonomy (GTDB): domain Bacteria; phylum Chloroflexota; class Dehalococcoidia; order Lucifugimonadales; family Lucifugimonadaceae. The sequence goes on from CBDCYP010000001.1 coordinate 487,179, forward strand.
TTTCCCGAATGATCCGGTTGTCATACGACGTTCTGGGCCTCGTCACCTTTTTCACCGCGGCGCCCAACGAGGCCCGGGCCTGGAAGATCACGGATGGCACACCCGCGCCAAAGGCCGCCGGCAGCGTTCACTCGGACATGGAACGCGGCTTCATTCGCGCCGAGGTCACGAGTTACGATGACTTGATTGAATATGGTTCGGAGGCAGAGGCAAAAAAGCGAGGAAAGTTGAGAACGGAAGGTCGGGACTACGTCATCAAAGACGGCGATATCGTCAACTTCCTGTACTCTGTTTGACCGAACTCCGACTTTTCAGTCGAGCCGACCTTGACCGGAGCTGCCGATGTATTCATATACGGCTTGCCAACCCAAGAAACGTATGATGCATTCAGAGTCCGGCGGTTGTTCTCTGTACGGAGGTAACCCAGACGTTCGATCCGCAAGAACCTGACACAGGACGGAAATGAAATACCAATGGAACTGGGACACTTAGCTCGACCGCCAGTCGGTGATTTAATGACCCGGCGCAAGGTCTACCTCGTGAGCATGGTGCAGACGTCGCCAGATGCGCCTGCCGAATTCACTAGCCGCTACCACGCCTACTGGCGGGCGGTGGACGAGCACCTCGCCAACCTGGAAATGCGGGCCGGGCCAGTGGCGCGGGTGTTCGTCGAAGGCGTGGGATTAGGGGGCGAAGAAGGGCTGCTGCGAGTCCAACAGGCCGACCGGCAGGCGCACCGCATTGTGAAATCGAGGTTGGACTCCGGGGCGACGCTGGAACCCTATGAAGACCAGGACCTCTTCGAACAGGTCATCGATTGGGGACGCATTATTCAGTATGGATTTGTCAGCCAAACCGTGGCAACGACGGTCCGAGACACCTTCGATTCTGTCGGAACGCAACGACTGGACCATGTAAAACATCGCCTTGAAGAATCCATCAAAGAATCCGAGGCGGCGTTGATCATCGCGTCTTCCGACGTGGGCGACGTTTTGCCTGCCGGAGTCGAGCGATTCATCGTTTCGCCGCCTGAACTGGACGTGCTGATCAGGTGGGTACGGGACCAGTCCGAGGCAGCGCAGCGTGAAACCGAGGCAGCACAGCGGGCTGCTGCACAGCAAACTGCCAGTGGCTCAGACCCCGGCGTAAGCTCTGGCGGTTCAGGCCTATGGACGCCAGGACAGGCATAGTATCGCCGAACTTCGCCGGCGACCTTGTAATGTGCGGCCACCGCCCGGCCGCGCTCCGCGGCGTGAGTGGCAGCGTCCAATGAGCGGCCGGTTAACGGTCCCTACCGGCATGCGCCGATCGGCCCTCATCGAATCCGAGGGAGGGCCGTATCCCCGTCGTCGCACGGACGGCGAGGGCATCGCACTCTACTTGCACATACCCTTTTGCCTGAGCAAATGCCCCTACTGCGACTTCAACACCTACGAAGGCATCGAGTCTTTAATGGGCGGCTACGTCGCAGCCCTCGGGCGCGAGGTCGGTCTCTGGGGCGATCTGCTCAAACGGCCGCGTGTAACGTCAATATATTTCGGGGGCGGCACGCCATCGTATATTCCGCCCGGCTCGATTAAGTCCACGATGGCCGCTGTTAGCGATTCGTTCGACTTGCTACCCACGGCCGAAATTACCATCGAGGCCAATCCCGGAGACATCACTCCCGAACGGGTCGAGTTCTGGCGCTCCATCGATATAAACAGAATGAGCATCGGCGTCCAAAGCTTCGACGATAGACTGCTCAGGAGTTTGGGCAGGCGTCACAATTCCGAACAGGCGGCCGACGCAGCGCGCGTCGCGAAGTCCTACGGATTCGACAACTTCAGCTTAGACCTGATGTTTGGGTTGCCGAATCAGACGCTTGACCAATGGCGGTATTCGGTCGATCGGGCTATAGAACTTGAACCTCTACACCTGTCCCTATATGGGCTCTCCCTGGAACCGGGCACGCCCATGGAGGCCGACGTTCGGCTTGGGCGGACGCACCTGCCGGACTCCGACCTCGGCGCCGACATGTACACCTTCGCAGAAGATCGATTGGCTGGCGCAGGTTTTGATCACTACGAGATTTCGAACTGGGCCAGACCCGGATTCGAAAGTACGCACAACCTTGCGTACTGGAATATCACGCCGTATCTGGGACTTGGCGCCGGGGCTCACTCTTTTGTCGGGGGCAGCAGATTTTCGAATATCAAGTCGCCCCGCGGCTACATCAGAAGCCTGGAGGCGCCAAACGCGCCTTACGAAACCGACGTCCATCCCGCCGAAAACATGCGCGCGCTGGGGGTGGTTGATCAGATAGAACCCGCAGACCGAAGTACCGCGATTGCTGACGCGATGATGATGGGCATGCGGCTGGCTTGGGGGGTTTCCCACGCCGGATTCGAGCAACGATTCGGGGTGCCGCTGATTCAAGCGTTCGGAGACGGAATCGGGGGTTTGGCGGAGGCAGGGCTGGTGGTTCACGATCAGACCGGGGTCCGGCTTACACGAAGAGGCCGCCTGCTGGGCAATGAGGTCTTTGCGCGATTCGTCGAAGATTCGTCGCGTGCAGCAGAGATTCGGCCGAGGTTGGTCAAGTGATTCCGCGCGCAATTTGCTGTCATTGCTATGAAAACAAATTGCAATGGCCCAATTCCTTCGGTTCGGCCTTGAGTAGGAAACCGGGCCCCGGCCCCTGGACTCCGGCCTGCGCCGGAGCGACGGTGGAAAGGCGGCCGCCTTTTCATTGTCTTGCGCGGCCTACTCAAGGCCATAGTCATTCTGAGCGTAGCCGAAGAATCTACGTCTGACAGTCAGCAAGTCCCGGCCCTTCGAACCTAGGGAACCTCTGAACAAGCCGCTGATGCGCTTGGCAGAGCGGAGGTTCCCCCCTCCTGAATCCTCCCACCGTGGGGGAGGAGGCCAGAACCCTTCGACAAGCTCAGGGCGAACGGATTGGAACCCGGAGTTGTTCAGAGGTTCCCTAGAGCATTCGACGTTGCTCAGGGCGACATGGCGCGGGGCTATGAGGGCACCATGGGGCTAGGTGAAGATGGGCGCACGGGGCAGAAGACGGGACGCGTTTTCGCCAATGCGTAGGCGTCACACAATGTGGCAACGGGCTTGTTAGACACCCTCCAAAGCCCATCGGGTGACGCGGACGTTCAGGCGAATCAACGAGCGTGGGCGCGGTATTATCTTGCCATGTACGTTATTGGAACAGCGGGACACGTTGATCACGGCAAGTCCACGCTCATCCGCGCCCTGACAGGCATCGACCCCGACAGGTTGAGGGTTGAGAAAGAGCGCGGTATGACAATCGAGCTCGGATTCGCGTGGCTCGACCTGCCAAGCGGTCTCGAAGTGAGCATGGTGGACGTGCCCGGACACGAGCGGTTCATCAAGAACATGCTGATGGGCGTAGGCGGCATTGATCTGGCCTTGCTCATCGTTGCGGCAGACGAGGGAGTCATGCCCCAAACAAGGGAGCACCTGGCCATCCTCGATCTGGTGCGGGTTGAGCGCGGCATCGTCGTTATCACCAAGACCGATCTAGTGGACGAGGAATGGCTGGAACTCGTGATGGCAGATATCGAGGACGTTCTGGAAGGGACGGTCCTGTCCGACTCACCGTCGATTGCGGTGTCCGCCGAAACCGGATCCGGACTCGATGAACTGTTGCGAGCCATCGACTCCATATTGGTCGACGTGCCGCTCAGGCCGGACCTGGGGCGGCCGCGCCTTCCGGTAGACCGATCATTCACCATGACCGGTTTCGGCGCAGTGGTCACCGGCACGCTGTCGGGCGGCAAACTGCGTAAAGGCCAGCAGGTGATCATCTCCCCCCGCGGGAAACGTGCGCGGATTCGCGGCTTGCAAAGTCACAGGGACGTCGTCGATGAGTCCCTTCCCGGCACACGTGTAGCGGTAAACATAGGCGGCATCGAGCATCACGAGATCGAACGCGGCGACGTCTTGCTGACCGGGGACTGGCTAGTTCCTGCACGTGCGTTCGATTGCTCGATCAGAACAATTCCCGACTCTCCGCGGCCGGTCCGTCACAACCACCGCGTGACCTTCTACGCCGGCACGTCCGAAACGCCAGCCGTCGTGAGGCTGCTGGACACCAATACACTGCCCCCCGGCGAATCCGGATGGGCGCAGATTCGGACTGAATCGCCGATTGCGGTTGTGCGAGGCGACTACTTTGTCATCAGGGACACCGTGACGACGATCGCCGGAGGGCAGATCCTGATTCCGAATGCGCCCCGTCGCAGACGTTTCCAGTCCTCGACTATCGAACAGTTGGCCGTACTGTCGACAGGCGCCGAATCGGACGCCGTGATCAGCACCATGGACCTGACAGGAATATCGTCAGCCGCGGGGTTGGCCGTCGCTCTCAACCTTGCGGCGCCCGACGTGGAAACGATTCTCGAGGACCTCGTCGGCCGCGGCGGCGCGGTCAGAATCGGCGTTGACACTCTTCCGGTCTACTTCACGGCGTCAGCCTGGGCGAACGTCGTCGCCAAGACCTCAGACGAACTTGCCGCCTATCATCGTGAATACCCGTTGCGCGGCGGTATGCCGAAAGAAGAGTTGCGAAATCGGCTGGGCATGCAATCGCGCGAGTTCAACGCCGCTCTTGCCCGGCTGGTCAATGACGGGGTGATCGAAGAGGCCGAGGCCTCTGCCAAACTCCCATCTCACGTGCCGGACTTATCCGACGGTCAGCGACGACAGGCCGACGAATATCTTGCGCTGCTGGGCTCCAACCCGTACTCCCCTCCTACCGACACGCCAGTGAACCCCGAACTGCTCCACGCCCTTTCTGCACAGGGGCAAATTGTTTGGGTCAATGAGGACGTGGTATATCTGAAGTCCGCATATGACGAAATGTCCAGTCGTGTCGTCGAATTCGCCAGGGACAACGGCGAGGTGACGATCTCCGACGTTCGCGATCTGTTCAACACGAGCCGAAAATACACCCTGGCCCTGCTCGAACACATGGACCGTCTACAGGTCACGCGGCGCGTGGGCGACAATCGCGTCCTGAGATAACCGGGACCGATTCTGTACGTACCGGCCCTGAGGGATACACTGACGGCCGTGATGGAACCCCTGCAAACGCCAGACCCGGCGCCGCACGGCCGGCTAGTTTTGAAGCTGGGTTCGAACATCCACGCGGCGTCGGCATTGTCGTCTACGCTGCGGACATTGCACGCGGCTGTCCGGGAGGCGGTGGGAAAGACCGCCGGCGGCCAGGAATTTTTGGATTCCCGGCCCCCGCCAATTCTCACAACCGAAATTACGTCCGAAGCCGGACGACTGCAACTGTCTCTGTTTTTCGACCGTCCGGAAAGAGAAGAAAGTGAAGCGGCCTCACAGTCTGCATTTTGCTCATTCATGGAAGAAGTTGTCGCAGTGGTAACTGCCGACCCGCAACCAACCCTTTGGGAAGCGAACACGCGTGCACGGCCAAAGCCGGAGAATCAGCGACTAAAGCTGTTCCTGGACGACGTATTCAGACTACGGGACGTCGAAATTCAGGGGTGCGGCCGCCGTGTACGGATTTCTGCCTCAGGCATCGACATCACCCCGCAATAGTCACCCCAGGCCCATATCATGCAGGGCGTCGTCCGAGATGCCAAAGTGGTGGGCGATTTCGTGGATGACGGTTAGTTGCACCTGTTCGACAATCTCTTCGGCATCGTTGCAGAATTCTTCAATCGGCCGTTGGAATATCGTTATCTTGTCGGGCATCACGAACCCGTAGCCTTCCCGGTCGATCTGCGGAATCCCTTCGTACAGCCCAAACAGCGTTTCATGCGGCGCCAGGTTGTTGACTAACCTCTGGTCCCTGGAGGGGCGACCCTCGACGACCACGTCGACGTTGTCGAGCCGCTCCAGAAACCGGTCTGGCAAACTCTCGACCGCCTGCCTGACAAGTTCTTCGAAATCAAGGCGCTTCATTTGCGTCCGTAATTGCCTGACGCCGCAAAATGGCTCCAGAGGGTTGGCCGATATGGCACGCGTTGCCCAGCTATTCAGGATCGGCTGATCCTACCCGCTCACGGACGCGCGAATCCGCTTCAGCGCCTCCACGTTTGGGCGGTCGGGACCGCTTTTGTCGGTGCCGGGCACCTCGAGATAGAAGGGCACGTCCTGAAACGCGGGGTGACTCATCACGTTGGCAAACCCCGCTTCGCCGATCAACCCGTCCCCTATGTTGTCGTGGCGGTCGACCGACGAACCAAGTTCGCGCATCGAGTCGTTGGCGTGAACTGACCGCAGCAAGTCGAGACCTATATCGCGGTCGAATTCGTCCATGGTCGCATCCAGGCCGTCTTTGTCGGATATGTTGTATCCCGCCGCCCAAACGTGTTGCGTGTCGAGGCACACGGCTACGCGCGGGTTGTCGACTGCTTTGATGAGCTTACCGAGTTCGTTGAATGTGGAACCCACATGGTCTCCGGAGCCAGCGCTCGTTTCCAGCATGAGCAGCGACTCGCCGGGGGATGCTTCGAGCACCCTTTGCACGTTAATGACGAACTGATCGAATATCGCGTCGTATCCCCTACCCTTGTGACTCGCCGGGTGGAATATAAGTCCCAACGCGCCCAATTGCTCCGAAGCTTGCATGTGACTGGTGAGGGACTGGACGCTTCGCTCGGCCAACGCCGGGTCGGGAGAGCCGATCGCCACCAGGTAACTGGCGTGCAGCACGGTAGGACCCATCGAGGCCTCGGCTGCGGCGGCGCGGAATTTTAACGCATTCTCATCGGCGATTGGCTTGAACCTCCAGGTGCGGGGAGATGACGCGAAGATCTGCATGCACTCCGCATCAATGTCCAAAGCCCTCTTGACGGACTTTTCGACACCGCCAGCCGCTGATACATGTGCGCCAATCAGCATGTTCGTACTCCGAGAAATCTACCAGCCCGATTCGATCCCGTCATCGTCCGTTCCAAATCAGCCGCGGCGAACGGAGCGGGAAACAGGCCGGTCATCATAAAGGTGAATAGAAATGCGTGCGCTGCGGACCGGGGCACTACGCTACTTCGGCAGAACGGCGCCTGAGCCTGTCCGGCAGCAGGCCGCCCAGTCCTCCGGCCGCATCCCAGGCGACCAGCACTTGCGCGGCTATGAAGATGGAACTATAAGTTCCGACTATTACTCCCGCCAGCAGCACAATCAGGAAGTCGCGCAATGATACGCCGCCGAATAACAGCATGGCGAGGATTACTGTCATCGTCGTGACACTGGTGGCCAGGGACCGCGTAAAGGTCTCGTTGATCGACAGGTTCACGGTTGACCTGAACTGACGGCCCGGGGCCGTTCGCACGTTCTCCCGGATACGGTCGAATATGACGATCGTGTCGTTGACGCTGTATCCGATCACCGTCAGGATGCCGACGATGAAAATGGCGTTGACTTCGGCGTTTATCGTAACGCCGAGGACCGCGAAGAGGCCGAATACAAGCAGAACGTCGTGCATTAGGGCGATGACCGCCGCGATTGCGTACCGGTACGAATACGGTACCGACCGGAAGGCATAGATGATGTAGAGCATCACAAAGAGGGCCGCGACCGCCACCGCAGTAAATGCGTTCCTGATCGTGTCGTCCGCCACGGACCTGCCCACGGTCGAGGTGTCGAGAGTTACAAAGTCGGGATCGATGCGTGCTTCGATAGCTTTGTTGACTGCCGCCTGGCCATCGTCACCCAACTCTGTCATTCTCACAAAGTACCTGGCGTCACCCAGGCCCTGTACGATCGCCTCGTCGTGCCCTGCGTCGGCCAGCGCGCTCTTGAGGCCGTCGGAGCCCGGGTCGTTCGACCCCTCGAACGAGTACGTGATTGCCGTACCGGACACGAAGTCGATCCCCAGATTGAGGCCCTGAGTTACGAGGAACACAATACTGAGGAGGCCAAGCACGGTGGAAATGGAGAGGTAAATTCTTCGTTTGCCGACTACGTCCATCAGCGGCTCTCCTGCGAGCCATCGGCCGCGACGGTGTCCCTAACAGGCACAAACAGGTTTTGCCGTTGGCCCAGCCTGGTGTCTGCGGCCACTCTCAACAAGAGCCGGCTGACGAAGAAGGCGGTGAACATGCTCAACAGCACGCCAATGCCAAGCGTCAATGCGAAACCCTGCATGATGCTCGTGCTGAACCTGTCGCCAAACCAGAAGAGCACGACAGCGGTGATGATCGTCGAAATATTACCGTCCCTGATAGAAGGCCAGGCTCGATTGAAGCCTTCGTTGATGGCAGCGAGCAGGGTGCGGCCCGTCCGCAGCTCTTCCTTGACCCGCTCCGCAATCAGGATGTTGGCGTCCACCGCAAAACCCAGAGAAAGCACGATGGCCGCAGCCCCGGAGAGCGTGAGCGTCACGGGGATACCCTTGAATATGGCCATCAGCAGCGCCGTGTACATGACGAGGGCGACTGCCGCCACGAGCCCGGGAATCTTATAGTAAACGACCATGAAAACGAGGAGCAGCGCCAAACCGACTCCTCCCGCGATGAGGCTCTTCTGTAGGGAGTCGTCCCCGAGAGTCGCGTCCACGCTGCGTTCCTGAACGAGGACCAAGGGCACCGGAAGCGCTCCGGACCGTATCTGGATAGCGATCGTTCTGGCCCTTTCAGCCGTGAATCTGCCTTCGATGATGGCCCGGCCACCGGCGATGCCGCCAACACTTTGATCGACTCCCGCCGCAATAAGTTCCTCGTCGTCAAGGTAAATGGAGAGTCTGTCGTTCCGTAACGAGACCCGCTCGGTCAGCTTAAAAAACTCGTCGGCGCCTTCATCGTCGAACACAACGTTGACGACAGGATATGGGCTTGTCTCCACCGTGCTCGCGAACGCGTCGGTCAGGTTTCCAGGGTCGATGTCGGTCGCTTGTTCCTGGTAGAACATCGGGTTGTTGCATCTTTCGACCAACCAAAGCTCTTGACTCATCCCCTCCGGTGGTTCGCTTTCTTCGCCGCAGATTCTCTCGCGGAATGCCAGTAGGGCAGTCTCGAAAAGCCCTTCGAGACCCCCTCCCTCGATCCACTGAGAGATGTTTCCGGTAACTAGCGGATTGGCCCGCACACCCCTTGTCAGGGTACCCACGGCTCGCAACTCGTCAGCGATTCTGTCCATGTCGCCGGGCACCGGACCGCCTTGTTCGTCCTGCGAGGGCTCTGCGAGACCGAACAGAGCGGCGGTAAACAGCCCGTCGGTAACCTGGGCGATTTCGGCATCGGATCGCCCGGCTGCCGCAAACGCATCCCGTACCTGTTCCAGTGAGGGCCATATGGTTTCAAACTCTGGTTCCGGTTCAGCCGTGTCAGTGGCGCCGTCTTCTGCAGCGGCCTCGGCAGCGGCAGGGTCGTCGGGGGAAATCGGGATGAACTCGGGATCGTATTCGATGGTCATTTCGATCGGGAATCGGGCCTCTACCTTTTCCTTGAACAGGACTGCTTCTGACTGGCGCTCGATCTCGCCGAATTCATTGCGCAACTCACCCAGCAAGTCATCGAGGTGGACCGTCAATGAACCGTTATCGTTTTGGACAACCTCGGCATCGGGCCTGCCAAGATCTTCCACGAAAAAGTCCTGCAGGGCCTCGGCGCTAACCGGCATGCCAGCGAAGGTTACGGTGATCGAAGCGCCCGATAGGCCCGGAAGCTGGACCATCACCCGGTCCGGCGGGTTGCCGAGAAGCTGGACTATCGGCTCGCTTACGCCAAACTCGTTGACCCGGCTTTCCACGATCCTGCGCACACCTTCCATGTCGTCGATCGTAACGTCGCGGCCTTCTTCGGGCCTTGCGGCGTAGACGAGGTGCGTACCCCCCTGCAGGTCCAGCCCGAGGGACAGTCCGAGGAGCGTGTGTTCGTTGCCGCGGACGAATGTGCCGCCCAGAACGTTTATCTTCAACTCAGGGATAGACAGCAGGACCGCCGCGAGGGCAACCAGGACAGCGATGACGCTGAGTCTCCTCAGTGATCTGGACAATCCGCGTCCCCCGCGCGAAACAGACGGCCACCAACAGAGTCGGCGGCAGAACCACTAGGTTCGTGCATAGGTCAACAACCGTTCCTCAGCCGCCGCGCTTCACACCGTCTCACAAGGTCGCCCACGCGCTCCGGGTGGCAGTTCTGTTGCGGCAATAGCCGCAATAGTTCGTAACAGAAAAAGCGGTTTCGACGCCCACTGGGTTTCGAAACCGCTGGGCAGTATATCACTGATCGCTTGTCCGCTTGGCATGATGATTCGAGGATGGGCTATTGCAATTACGCGGTCACGGACGGTCCCATTCGGCAGGAATCCTGTCATGCGGCGGCGGCGACTCCTGGCGCGGCGCGGCAATCAGGTCGTACGCCAGGTCGTCCAAGGGGGTGTCGACGGTGACGGTCGACAGGGTGGCTTTGGCGGCCAGAACCTCGGGGTTCGCTGGGTCGCCGTCATCGGAGTCGGAGTGGTCGGCGTGAATCGTCAGGTCAACGTCGTGTGAGTGAGGGGCGGCCGGCTCCTCGCCGGCTTTCCACAGTTTTTTGTGGCTTTCGAGATGATCGAGAAACAGGATGCCGTTGAGGTGATCGATTTCGTGCTCGATCGCCTGAGCAAGCAGTTCCTCTGCGGACAGTCTGAATTTGGCGCCCCACTCGTCGAGCGCCCTGGCCCGAATCGTTACGGACCGGTTGATCAGCCCGAAGTATCCGGGCACGCTCAGGCAACCCTCCTGGATCTCCCGCTCGCCTGCCCGTTTGGTGATTAACGGATTTACGAAGACCCTCGGCTCCTCTTCGGGCAACTGGATGGTGACCACGCGTTTGAGCACGCCTACCTGGTTTGCCGCCAATCCGACACCGTTGGCGTCCTGCATGGTCTCGATCATGCTCCGGGCCAATTTGCGAATGGCGTCATCCACCCGTTTGACCGGCCGGGCCTTTTTGCGCAGGATTGGATCGGGCGCTATTCGAATTTCCAGTATCGACATGCGGATATTCTCGCGCCGGACGAATGTGGCGTCGATGCGATGTTCAGCGCATAACTGCTAAAAACACTACGCGAGCGCTCTACGCAAGGCTGACGGGGTCTACGTCCACGATCCAACCGTCACCCACGGGGGCCGCGTCCAGAAGTCTTTCAGGCCTCGGGCCTTTTAGTATCACGTGCCACCGGTACGTGTCCCGTACCCGGAGAGGATATGCAGGGGTCGGACCGGTCACAACGGTATCGGTAAGGCCGCGGTTCGCCCTCTCCCTCATCAACAGCTCTGCTTCTGTAATAGCGGCGGCGTGAGCGAACTCTCGGTCGTGCGAGGAACACGTGAGCCTGATCATGTTCGTAAACGGTGGATTGGCCAGACTCTGCCGCATGCGGATTTCAGTGTCGTAAAAGGTTTCGTAATCCTGTGCGGCAGCAGCCTTTATGGCGTAGTGGTCAGGCTGAAACGTCTGGATGACCACGCTGCCGCCCCGCGGTCCCCTGCCCGCTCGTCCGGCGACCTGGGCCAGTATCTGGAACGCCCTTTCGCCTGCCCGGTAGTCGGGGATTGCCAGGCCCGTGTCGGCTGATATCACTCCAACCAACGTTACTGAAGGAATGTCGAGCCCCTTTGCAACCATCTGGGTGCCGACGAGGACGCGAGCCTCTCCATTCTCGAACTCCTCGACGATGCGTGCGTGGTCTCTGGCCGTGCGGGCCGAGTCGGAGTCCCATCTGATCGCCCCGGTCCTGGGAAAGTATGAATACACGGCGTCCATCAATGCCTGGGTGCCTGGAGAAAGACGCCGCATCTGGCTTCCCCCACACTCGCGACACGCCCGCCTTGCTTGTATCCGGTAGTTGCAAAAGTGGCAGACCAGCTGGTCCGGTGTTCCCGGTTTGGACGACCGGTGGAACGTCAGTGAGGTGTCGCAACGCCGGCAACTGCGTATGGCGCCGCAATCCCGGCATTGGACGAACGAAGCCGTGCCTCGACGATTGATGAACAGGATCACCCGTCCGCCAGATATCAGAGACTTCTTCATCTGGTCTATCAGCGGCCGGCTCAGAATCTCCGCGTGGCCTGCGCGTAGTTCGTCGCGCATGTCGACGAGTCGGACGGCGGCGCGGTTATCGCGTGTGTCCGACGGCTGATCAGCCTCACCGGATATGATGCGGCGCGGCAGCGATAACAGCCGCACCCGGCCCCGTTCAGCCCGGCGATATGTTGCGGTATCAGGCGTTGCGCTTCCCATGACCAACACGGCGCCTGTCAATTGGCAAAGTCTCTCGGCCACCGCCCGGGCGTGGTATCTTGGCGAAGGTTCGTGCTGCTTGTACGTCCATTCGTGCTCCTCGTCGATCACCACCAACCCCAGGTCGTCGATGGCAGCAAAAACCGCGCCGCGGGAGCCGAGAACGATCGGATAGTCTCCACGCCTAATGCGCCACCACTGGTCGTAACGTTGACCGGCAGGAAGGCCCGAGTGTTGCAGCGCGATCTTGCCAGGGAATCGCGATGCAAAACGCTCCAGGGTCTGCGGCGTCATGGCTATCTCCGGAACGAGGACAAGAACCCGTCTACCCGCCCTCATGCACGCGTCGGCGGCTCTCATGTAGATCTCTGTCTTGCCGCTGCCGGTCACTCCGTAGATCAGGAAAGGTTTGCCGCCGTCGAGATCTTCCGGTGAAGCAGCATCGCCGTTCGTAAGAGCGGCCTCGATCGCCCTAAATGCGACGGACTGATCACTTGTCAATTCAGGCGGGAATCGCTGCTGAACGACATAGTCCTCGAGAGGATCGCGTTCGACCTGAACGCGCTCGATTTTCGTCAATCCCAGATCCAGTGTCTTCTTCACTGCTTGTTGGCCATATCGGCGGGCCAGCGCCGATCGTGTCTCGGGGCCGTTGCCAGACAGGAGCCACTTCAGTAGTTCGCCTCGAGGTGCGCTGCGACCTCCTTCGTACTCAGCAATTTTGTCTTCGGCTTCTTGCGCCGAAACGGCCAGCACGACGACGACGCGGTACTTCGTCCTTACCGTTGGCGACTCCCAGGAATACGCGCTCTCAAGGAATCCCCGCCTGACCAACCGATCAACGACCTCTACTCCCCCCCTGCCGAGTTTCCTTCCAACCGACTGCCTTGTGACCCGGCCCTCGTCTGGCACGTAGCCCATCACCCGCTGTTCACCCGCTCCCAGCGCTGTCAGTGGCCTTGGCGGCGGCCCTGTCTTGGTAATCCAAACACGAAGCCTGTTGATGCCACCAGGAGGCAGCATGGAGGCAGCTGCGGCGAACAGAGTGGACCTGTAGTGGGCAGCGACCCACCGTGCAAGAGCGAGGCCGTGGGGCAGAATGAATGGTCCGCCGTCAGCGACCCGGATTATGTCCCGCGTCTGTTCGACTCTGGGCGGTTTGCCAACTTCAAACACCACGCCCTTGACGGTTCGCGGCCCGAACGGCGCCTGGACCACATCGCCCGGCACTACAACCAGATGATCCGGAACTGAGTAGGAAAATGTCTCAGGGCGGTCCACAGGGCAGTCGACCGCCACCTCGGCGTATCGCATCGCGAATCGATCCCGGCGGCGTGAGTGGCAACTTTAAGCAGCCTGCCCCGCGATCTTAGACCTGCCGAACAATAATTGGCGCGGCGTTTGACAGTCACCAACGAGGGACGCCATCGACGACGCCCGGCGCGATCCTAACGGCGTTCCTTGATGCGAGCCTTGCGGCCGGTAAGGCCTCGAAGGTAGTAGAGCCTCGCCTGGCGTACCTTGCCGCGTCGCGTAACTTTCACTGACTCGATCATTGGGGAGCAGAGAGGGAATATGCGCTCGACTCCCACCCCGTATGAGACACGCCTAACGGTAAACGTTGTTCCCGGCTGGGGTACGTGGCTCTTGCGGTGGGCGCCGACGATAACGTTCCCCTGGTATGCCTGGACGCGTTCCCTGTTGCCTTCACGGATTCGCACATTGACGATCACCGTGTCGCCAGGGCGAAACTCATCGATAGAATCCGCCGGTTTTATTTGCAGAATGTCGCGCGCGTCCATTGTCAAAGGTCCTGGGAAGTGTAGCGTTCGACGCGAAAAGCGCGCCCGGAATCGGGCGATAGATAAACGTCCCGACAAGTTTACAGCCGTTGCAGCCACTTGATCAACAAGGCGCTCACGGGCCGTTCTGCGATTCCCCGATGTACCTACTGCGACTCAGGCCAACCGTCGAGAAGGTCAGGCCGACGTTGTGTGGTGCGTTCGAGCGCCTGCAGACGGCGCCACGTTTCGATCCGCGCGTGGTCTCCTGACAGTAGAACGTCGGGAACCGGCGTGTCCTTCCACACCCTCGGTCGTGTGTATACGGGGCCCTGGAGGATTCCTCCTGCCCTGCTCCCGAATGTATCCCCCTCCGCCGAGCCGGGGTGGCCCAACGCGCCCGGCAACAACCGCACGACTGCGTCTATAACGACCATGGCGGCGAGTTCACCACCCGTAAGGACGAAATCGCCAATGGATATCTCTTCATCGACCGACTGCTGAATGAAGCGGTCGTCGACCCCTTCGTAATGACCGCAAACGATGAGGATCGATTCCGCCTGGCCAAACCTGTTTGCAACAGCTTGATCGAACGGGATTCCCTGCGGCGACATGAGCAACACGCGGGCGGGCTGCTCCCCATTCACCTCACCCTCACTCCTCAGGCTGTCAAGTCCCTCCTGAAGAGGCTCCGGTCTCATCACCATGCCCGGTCCCCCGCCGTACGGTTCGTCATCCACTGTGCGATGGCGGTCATGCGTGAACTCACGGATGTCGTGAATCGTCAGATCGACAATGCCGCTGGCTCTTGCGCGCCCGATGATGCTTTTACTGAGCGGCGAATCGAACATCTCAGGGAACAGGGTCAGGACTCTTATGCGCATCGTCATCTGGCCTGTCGGAACTGCGTCTTTTCGGGCGACTGCGACACTAGTCTAACCGCAGGGCGCTGTCCGACGGAGACCAAGATGATCAACCCGCCGGTCGTTCGAATCAGCAGGTTCAGACGGTCGTTCACGGCGTTCAAGTGGGATGGGGGCCGGCGTGCCGATTCTGAAGTATGTCGACAGCATGGCCCAATACCGGCAGTACCACTTCAAGTGTTTCTCTGACACCCGTTGGACTGCCGGGTAGATTCACGATAAGCGTCCGGCCTCTGACGCCAGCCCGCGACCTGCTGATCATGGCCATCGGCGTTTTGGCCAGAGTCTGGGAACGCATGGCTTCGGGAATGCCAGGAATCTCGAATTCCAACACATTTGCGGTGGCCTCCGGCATCACGTCCCGCGGGCCAAGACCAGTGCCGCCAGTCGTCAGCACCACGCCAATGGCGCTGGTATCACACCAAAGCGCGAGTTGTTCGGCCAGTTGTTCCACATCGTCCGGAAGTATCGCCCGGTCTGCCAGCCGGTGACCCGCGGCACTCATCAGTTCGACTATCGCGTCGCCGCTCGTGTCCATCCGTTGACCTCTTGCGCCGAGGTCGCTGCTTGTCAAAACCGCGTAAGTAGTCATGGTTCATGCGCCACCCGGCCGGATAGTAGCACGTCATGCGGTCTTTCAATATTCGGCCGAAACGCGCTGCCTTTTTTACTTGGCACGCCATGTTAGAGGGCTGTTACTACTTAGCTCAGACCGAATATTTCATTTCCTTGTGCGCGGCGCGGTCTGAGTCTGCGTCCCGCTCGAACACCGACATACTGCCACGACTTGCAATTCCCGATAACCGCCAAAATTGAAGCAGCACGCATCGCATAAATCTACATACGCCGGGGGGACCTGGAGTTGATCCTTATGGACTTGGAACTCCACCATAGTCCAGTGCTGGTCCCGGAAACGCTTGATGCGTTGAAAGTTCAGCCGGGGGGCCGGTACATAGACGCGACTCTGGGCGAAGGCGGTCATGCCGACGCTGTTATCAGAGCAGCAAATCCCGGCGGCCAACTGTTGGGACTCGACGCCGACCCGGAAGCCATCTCGGTCGCACGGGCGCGGCTGAGCGGTCATGACCAATCGTTCCTGGCCGTAAACGAGAACTTCCGAGACCTGCGCGCTATAGCGCTTCAGCAAGATTTTGTGCCCGTTCACGGGGTTCTGTTCGACCTCGGCGTCTCGTCACTGCAACTCGACGCCGAACCGCGCGGCTTCTCATTTCGCCGACGCGATCCGCTCGACATGCGATTTGGCCTGCGCCAGAAGACGACCGCGGCAGACATCGTCAATCACTACAGCGAATCCGAGTTGGCTGACCTCATTTACTACCTCGGAGAAGAAAAAGCTGCCAGGCGCATAACAAAGGGCATCTTGGCCCGGCGCCCGATTGCGACGTCGAGCGAATTGGCTGAGGTCATTCAGGAGATTAATCCGCGGCGGCGCAGCCGGATCCACCCCGCGACGCGTACCTTTCAGGCGCTGCGTATTGCTGTGAACGACGAACTTTCCTCAATCGAGGTAGCCCTGGAACAGGCAGTGTCCCTTCTGGGCCACGGCGGAAGACTCGTCGTGATTTCGTATCACTCGCTCGAGGATCGGATCGTGAAGAACTTCATGCGAAAGCAGTCCTCCGACTGCGTCTGTTCGCCCGGCGGCCCTGTGTGCACGTGCGATCACCTCGCCACCATTCGATTGATCAAGCGTCGAGCGACAAAACCCACCCCAGCCGAGGTGGAAACCAATCCCCGAAGCCGAAGCGCCAGGCTGCGGACCGCGGAGAGGATCTGAAAACGATGGACGCGAGAGGCGTTATATGGCGCAACAACGATGACCGGCGCGCATTGACGGCAGAGATGTGTCAATGATTCAGGACGACTTTAGAGCCGTAATCGACGTCGGAACCACCAAGGTGACCGCAATGCTTGTGAAACTCAGGCCCGACCGGCAAGCGGAGTTGATCGGCGCAGGCGTTCGACGGTGCTCAGGGATGAGCCGGGGAACGGTTGACGATCCTCGCGATCTGACCGAGGGGATAAGGGCCGCAGTTCAAGCGGCCTCCTCCCAGGCCGGCAAGCCGATCTCCCGCGCATACGTGGGCCTGACCGCAAGCCACATCGACACGGCGAATCAGTCCCACAAAGTGCCACGCGGAGGCGGCGTTAGGACGATCACGGAAGAAGATCTGAAATTCGCCCTGCGCGCGGCTAGCAATATCAGTCTTGCTCCCGGGACGAGACTCGTTCACGTTATCCCTCGCGGTTACTCGCTCGACGGCATACACGGTGTTCGCAATCCTCTGGGCATGCACGCTGCAGAGATGACTATCCATACCCATTGCATCGTCTGCGACGTGAGGCACGTTGACGGGTTGTCCAACGCAGTCCGGGCGGCGGGTGTCACGCCATCTGACTTCATAGTGGCCCCGGTTGCGATCGGGGACGCCATACTGACCGCCGAGGAGCGCGAAGAGGGGGTGGCCCTGGTGGACGTCGGCGGCGGCACGACCGACATTGCCGTCTATGCCGAGGGTTCGATCATCCATATAACGACTTTGCCGGTAGGCGCACATCAGGTCACAAATGATCTGTCCATCGCCTTTGACATCGATTACGAAGCGGCAGAGCAACTGAAGCTGAATAAAGGTACCGCGACACCCGAATTGGTCGGCGTGGCGGAAGAGTTAACGATCAATCCTCAAAACATGGACGAGCCGATGATCGTTACCCAGCGGGAAGTCGGACAGGTCATCAAGGATCGGGTGCAGGAGATATTCAACTTAGTTCAAATCAGGTTGGAACAAGATGATTTGGGCGAGGTCTCTCCGAATAGCATCGTGTTCACTGGAGGAGGTTCGAATGTCGCCGGTTTCACGCAACTGGCGAAGTATGAGTTTCAGCGACCGGTCAGGATCGGAATGACACGAGGAGTCGTTGGCTTGCCTGATCAATTCAGGGACCCGGCATACGCCGCGGTTGCCGGCATGGCGCTGTGGGGGATTCAAAACCTCCCTCGCGCATCCCACGTCGGACAGCCGACAAAGCCGGCCGAGAGCCCAATGACAAACAGAAAGTCGCCGTCAAACATATTCAGCAAAATGGCAACCGCTGTCCGAAGTTGGTTTGGTAAGGCTTAGGTACGCGAGTTGATTTGGCAAGGCAAAGCTCTAATCGGAAGGCAGGAAATATCGATATGCAGCAATTAGAAACAGCACCGAGCATGGTCTTTTCGCCCAACGGCAACGGGGTGGAACACCACCATCCCACCGAATCGAATGAGAATTCGACTCAACCAATGCCCGAAAGCAAAGTCGGCGCGGCGACAATTAAGGTTGTCGGGGTAGGCGGAGGCGGCTCCAACGCAGTCTCGCGCATGTACCGCGACCGTGTTCCCGAGGTCGAATACATCACGATTAACACCGACGCCCAGGCGCTGATCATGAGCGATGTACCCATAAAGATCAGGGTTGGCGACCAGACGGCGAGAGGTCTCGGAGTGGGCGGCGACCCTGAAAGAGGGCGCGTGTGCGCCGAAGAGGACCGGGATGACATCAGTGACGCGCTTCAGGGCGCCGACATGGTCTTCATTGCGGCAGGTATGGGCGGCGGCAGCGGTACCGGCGGAAGCTCGGTAGTCGCCGACGTTGCGAAGGAACTCGGAGCCCTCACGGTTGGCGTGGTTACCAAACCGTTCGGGTTCGAGGGAAATCGAAGGCGGCGCCAGGCGGAAGAGGGGATTATCATGCTCGCCGAATACGTCGACACGCTGATCGTCATTCCCAATGACCGGCTGTTGATCATGTCAGATGCCGATCACTCCATGGAAATGGCGTTCAAATTGGCCGACGACGTACTGCGGCAAGGGGTGCAGTCGATTGCCGAGTTGATACTGGTGCCCGGTGAAATCAACCTGGACTTCGCAGATGTCAAGGCAGTAATGAACGGCGCCGGACCGGCATGGATGGCCATCGGCACGGGATCTGGTCCGGATCGCGCCGTCATGGCCGCAGAGGCAGCTATCGACAGCCCGTTGCTCGAGGTCTCGATGGAAGGCGCCAAGGGCGTGATTTTCAACGTGACCGGTGGATCCGACCTTAAGTTGGCAGAGGTTTTTCAGGCTTCCGAGATTATCTCCAAGATGGTCGACCCCGAAGCCAACATCATCTTCGGCATGGTCACCGATCCGAAGATGGTGGACGAAGTGAAGTTGACGCTGATCGCAACCGGCTTCCCGTCGGATGAACTCAATTCCGAACGTGAAGAGGAAGCGAAAGCTGCGCTTTCGGAAATCATTGACGATGAGGAGAGGATGAGCCTGCCCCCATTCCTGCGGCACCACCCTTCGGCCCGGCGCAGGCCCAGGACCCCGGCCCACCAATAGTTCCGGGATAAACCTATCGAAGGTTCCAGTCGCCAGATCCCGCGGATAGAACAAATACCAGGGCCCGCCGACTCCAGCCACCGGCGGGCCCTGGTATTTGCGCCACGTCTGGCGCTGGAAGGGCCGCTCTTAAAGCGATTTTTCCGTCGCGCCTGAGCGACGTGATCCGGCCCAAGACCGCGGATCGGTGACCCGCCCCGGCAGCCCGGTCCACTCGCAGGGCGCGAGGTTCCAAGTAGATTCAGGCCTCGGCAGGAATGTCGAATGAGATGCCCCGGTTGCGTTCATCCACCGCGCCCCGGCGCGATACTACGCACGAAGTGAAAGGTCGAACAGGAAGACCGTGACGTTTAAGCCGCTAATCGCAATCACCCTTGGCGACCCTTCCGGCATCGGTCCGGAGGTCGTCGCCAAAGCTCTCACGCGTCCCAGCGTCTATGAGCGGATGAAGCCGTTCGTCATAGGCACAGTCAAGGAGATGGAGGCCGCCGTCAGACTCACTGGTTCGACTACTCGGGTGACCTTGATCGAATCTCCGGCCGGAGTAGACGGCCAACCGGAGATAATCGAGGTGCTCAGCGCCGATGGGTACGAGGACGCCGAATTCCCCATCGGAGAGAACTCCGTGAAGTCGGGCAGGGTTTCCCACGCCTGGGTTGAACGGGCAGCCCGTCTGTGCATCGACGGAGAGGTCGACGCTATGGCGACTGCGCCGGTCAACAAGGAGTCATGGCAGATGTCCGGTTCCCCCGACCTCGGCCACCAGGAGGTGTTCCGGCGCTTAACCGGCTCCGACTACGTGGCGACAATGCTGGTGTCCGGCGATCTGAGGTGTATGCACCTTTCGACGCACAAATCTCTACGCGACGCCTGTGAATACGTGACCACGGACAACGTGCTGCGGGCCGTGAGGCTGACGAACGAACACTTCACCAGTTGGGGATTTCCCAAGCCCCGGATCGCTGTTGCGGGGCTAAATCCCCATGCCAGCGACAACGGTTTGATAGGCAGGGAGGAATTAGAGGAGATCGCGCCAGCCGTCGCGGCTGCCCGGTCGGAAGGAATCGACGCGACGGGACCTCACCCGTCCGACTCGGTATTCACCAAGGCCATCGCAGGCGAGTTCGACGTCGTGGTTGTCATGTACCACGACCAGGGACACATCGCCATAAAGGTCCATGGATTCGAGGAGAGCATCAGCGTAAATTTGGGGATTCCGTTCATCCGGACTTCGGTGGACCACGGCACTGCGTTCGACATTGCCGGCAAGAATCTCGCCGACGAAACAGGCATGATCGAAGCGCTCGACATGGCAGCAGTACTGGCAACCCGATCTCGGCCTACCCGTATAGCGGCGACGCCCGGATAGTCCGTCCCATGCCCCGCCGTATAATCCCGCGATCAAGGTTGTCGCTTTACCGCAACGCAGCAACGGACGACGGACGCACGACTGTGACGCTGCGAACGCCGCAAAATATCCTCGGAAAGGTCAGGTCATGAAACTTGGATTCCTCGGCGGCGGCACTATGGCCGAAGCCGTCATTGCCGGCGTTCAGGACTCCGGGCTAGAGGCAGAGTTCGCGGTCGGGGAACCCGTCGCTTCCCGGCGGAATCATCTGGCAGAACGCTACGGCGTCGTTGTTTCGGACTCCAATTCCTCCGTCATTGAAGGCGCCGACCTGGTAGTGGTTGCGGTCAAGCCGCAGCAGTTCAAGCCAGTTGCAAGGGACATCGCTGGGCGCCTGACGAAGGACCAGACGGTTCTTTCAATCATGGCTGGCATAAAGCTGCACTCGATCGGACTCGCGCTGAATCATCGAAGCCTTATCCGAGTCATGCCGAATACGCCAGCTCAGGTCAGGTGCGGCATGTCGGTCTGGGTGGCGACGGGTGAAGTGCCGGAAGAGGTGATAGGTTTCACGTCATCCATGCTCGACGCGTTGGGCGATCAGATCCGGCTCCATGACGAGAAAGTCCTGGACATGGCCACTGCGCTCAGCGCAAGCGGCCCGGCATTCGTCTACGTGTTTTTGGAGTCGCTGATCGACGCGGGCGTGCAGATGGGCATGCCGGCCGACATTGCGCGGCGACTTGCGATTCAGACCATCCGGGGCAGCGCCGAGCTTGCGTTGGACACGGGCAAGCACCCTGGCGAGTTGCGCTATATGGTCACTTCACCTGGCGGCACCACTGCGGCCGGGCTGAATGCGATGGAGAAGCTGGGGTTTAGAGCGGCTGCCGCTCAGGCTGTCCTGGCGGCCTACCAGCGCGGTGAAGAATTGGGAATCGGCAAGAAGTGAGCGTAATTCTTCTCTTCATTGGAGTTGCAGCCTACTTGATGTCATGGTTGATCATCGCGCGGGCTCTGCTGTCGTGGTTCCCGGACACACGGAACCATCCGGCCGTCATTCTTCTGTACCAGATAACAGACCCGATCATCCTTCCCATCCAGCGGCTCGTCCCGCGCATGGGGATGATCGACATAAGCCCCATGATCGCGTTTCTCTTGTTGCAGATCATCGCGTACGCGGCAAGTAATCACGCCGGCATTCAGTTGTCGCCAATCAACGCCAACATTGCCGAATTCTTGTCGAAACCGGCCAATTCAATAACCTTGTTCCTGGACTTCAAACCCGAGGCGATGCGCACCTCGCTGATCGTTACACCCAGCTTGCTGGCAAGAAGCTTGATCAGCGCACGATTTGCCTGTCCGTCGACCGGCGATTCGCAGACCCGCACACGTAGTCGGTCCGCTGCGTCGACACCCACCACCTCTGCCCTCGACGAGCGAGGTTGAAGCCGGATTTCAAGGCGATAACGTTCTGTGGTCATTCTGTTTCGCCGTACGGCCTGACTGTCTACAGGTCACACGTGAGCCATGGCACCGCCGTCCACGTAAACGGTTTGGCCGGTTACATATCCCGACTCGTCAGAAGCCAGGTATATGAGGAGGTCCGTAACGTCATCCGGCTTGCCTTTACGCCGCAGAGGCAAGTAACGGACCAACCGTTCGGCGCGCTGCTCCTCGACGGTACGGTCTTCAAATTCGTACCATCCGATGCCGATTGCGTTGACCCTCACCTGATCACGAGCCCACTCAAGCGCCAGTGACCGCGTCAGGGCTTCAACCGAGGCCTGGGCCATCGAATCGGCAGACGCGCCGGCTACCCCGCGTCGGGCAAGTCCGGTTACGAAATTCACGATGACGCCGCCACCTTGGTTCGCCATGACGGCGCCCGTCACGCGGCACCATCTGTAGACGGTCCCCGCCTGTGCCTGAACGGAAGCGACGTCGTCATCCGAGGTCTCTGTCGCGCCGAGATAAAGCGGTTCGATGGGTCCATTCACCAGGATATCCACCTGACCGAGACCGTCACCGATGACGGCCAACGAATCCTCTACCGAGTTGTCGTCCTGGCCCGGATTGATGATTCGAACGTCGGCGGAAAGCCCGGAACCCCGCCCAGCGACCAAGGCCACTTTTGCGCCGTGGCTTGACAACGCCGCGGATATAGGCGTGAGCCAATTCGCGTCCCCTGAGCGGACGATCGCAACTTTGCCTGCAAGTATTCCGGTCACGGTAGCGTCCTCAGGCAGAATCGGCTCTGTGTCCGGTCGGCGCATAGCCGCCGGCGAGCCCTCCGCCATCGATTATGAACACCTCGCCGGTCATGTAGTCGGAGGTCGGTGAAGCAAGCCACACGATTAACGGGGCAAGCTCGTCCGGGCGGCCGGTGCGGCCAATCGGGATGAATTCGGGGGTTGGAAGGGCCATGGGCGAAGCATCGGTTGCGTCGGTGGGGATAAAGCCCGGCACTATGCAGTTCGACGTCACGCCCCACCGGCCCAGGCTTACTGCCAACGAACGAGTCAACTGAATAACCGCGCCCTTGGCGCACGAGTACATGTAGTTGTCCCGCGCCCCGCGCACGCCGAGGCCGGACGACACGTTTACTATCTTGCCGCGTCCTCGTTCGCACATGGTTTTGGCGACCGCCCTCGAGCAGTAAAACGCCGGATTCAGGATGCCCTCTATCCCGGATTTCCAGTCATCGTCTGAGACGTCCCAGATTGCTGCCCCGCCTTGGTCTCGAACCAGTCCGGCGCAGTTCACCAGAATGTCAATGGCGCCCAACTCCCGTTCAACTTCGGCGATGGCCCGTTCCGCGTCGGTCGATTTGGTTAAATCGCCGGAAACCGCATAGCCCGTTCTGCTCAATTCTGTGATGGCCTGCACCGTCTCATTGAGTGGCTCCATTCTTCGGCCAATCACGGCGACGGAAGCCCCGGCGCGTGCCAGACCTTTTGCCATTGCACGGCCCAGACCCGAACCGCCTCCAGTCACGACGGCGATCTGGCCGGCAAGTTGATCGCCTGTCCCTGCGCTCCCACGCTCAGTCATCGCCCTTCTCCGTTCGAGCCGCCCGCTGAAAGGCTAACGTCGCCAGCCATGAGCGGCCACAGACGCCCTTCGTCGTCGCGGACCAAAAGCCGACCGTATTCTCCGATTCCCTCGGCCATTCCCGTAATTACCCGTTCCGGTTGTTGCGGGTCACCGATCGCCACGTTAACGCGTTGGCCGACCGTGTTCACAAGCGTCGACCATTCATCAAGCAGGGAGTCACCTCTCGCAACCCTGCCGTAAAGTTCACCTGCGCTTTGGACGAGTAGATTTAACACGTGGTCCCTGTCGATATTCCTGCCAGCCAACTCGGAAAGACTGGTCGCGGGAGGGAGATCGGGATAGATGGCCGTCGATGTGTACAAGTTGAGCCCGAACCCCACTATAGCAACCAACCCGCGAGGTTCTTCGTAACTCTCCACCAGGACGCCGCACACCTTTTTACCGTCGACACATATGTCGTTCGGCCACTTCATTTGTGGCGACCGGCCGGTTGTCTTTCGGATCGCCTCGACGGCAGCAAGGGAGGCAACGAACTGAATTTCTTGCAGCATGGCAGGCCGGGGCCTGAACAAGATCGACGCCAACAGATCCCTGCCGGGCGCAGAGACCCATTTCCGCCCGTGTCGTCCCCTTCCGGCCGTCTGTTCGTCTGCCACCACGACCAACCCGTCCGGCGCGCCCTCTTTCGCAAGACGCGCAGCCAGATCCATCGTCGAAGGTGTGCGTTTGACGCGAACGTACTTTGCTTCAGGCATTACGCGCCCAGTTGATTCCATTGGTAATTTTTCCTGTGCGAGGTTTCCCAGATTTTCACACATGCCGGCGCCGGAATTCGAGGTGTCACCTCCAGAGGGGCGCTCCGGGATGGAACCGGGTGCGGGAAATCAACGACGCCGGGTATCCGCAGCCGCCGTCGCGGAGAATAAACTGTCGCCGACCGGTAATTCCCGGTCAGGAAACCGAGCCCGAAAGGCCACGCAGATGCAACGCGCCACCCGCGATGTCCTCTATTACGAAACAGGCAGGGATAATCCGGTCACCATGACGGTTTCTCCCGGTGAGACGTTTGAGATCGAGACCCAGATGAATCGCGGCCGCGATTCGTCCGAAGTTCCCGAGGAGTTGCGAGACCTCTGGAATTCGAAACGCAGCGACTCAAGTCCGACCGACCGCGGGAACGCGTCGTCGGGCGCCATTTGGGTCGAAGGTGCGGAACCCGGGCACGTGCTGATAGTGCACGTAGAGGAAATCCAGGTGCACGGGATCGGCTACACACAGTACCGGGGTTCTACCGGCGCGGCGCCGGGTTTTCTTGGTCCAAGCGGTGTTGGCCCGCAGTTCAAGGTCGTTCGAATTCAGGACGGCCGGATCATCTGGAACGACAGGCTGTCACTCCCCGTCGAACCGATGCTGGGGGTCGTGGGCGTGGCGCCGGCGAGGGAGCGGCGCCACAACGGTTGGGCGGGCGAATGGGGAGGCAATTTCGATATTCAGGAAATCACGGACGGGGCCTCGGTCATGATTCCCGTACAGGTGCCCGGCGCTCTGCTCCACGTTGGCGACATGCACGCCCGTCAG
Source organism: Dehalococcoidia bacterium (assembly GCA_965224235.1). Taxonomy (GTDB): domain Bacteria; phylum Chloroflexota; class Dehalococcoidia; order Lucifugimonadales; family Lucifugimonadaceae. The sequence goes on from CBDCYP010000001.1 coordinate 512,474, forward strand.
GGCGACGGTGAGATCTGCGGAGGCGGGGGAATCGAGACGGGCGGTGTGGCCCGCGTACGCGTCGAGTTGGCGGACAAGCCTGACTCCATGACGTGGCCGCGAATCGAAAACGCCGCGCACATCATGACCACCGCACAGGCCAAACCGGCCGAGGATGCGTTCAGGATCGCGCTGTCGGAAATGATTCTGTGGCTTGGCGACGACTACGGCATGGAGAAGGGCGAGGCGTTCATGTTTCTGGCGCAGTGCCTCGAGGCGCGTGTTACGCAGTACGTCAATCCGTCTTACTCATACATAGCGAAAGTAAACAGGAAGTACCTCGTCTAAGAGGGTGTCTAATAAGTCCCTCCGTCCTGAGCAATACCGGGCGGTCCGGGGTCAACTGTATGGGCCGGCCCGCCTCGTTGAAAGTAGATTCTTCGGCTTCGCTCAGAATGACAATTGTTTTTAGACACCCTCTAAGGCCGCGGCGCGGCGGCCCATACTCACGCCCTGGGCGCTCCCCTTGTCACCCTGAGAACCACACGCCACCGTGAGAGGCTGTGATTTTATTGCGAAACCGGCGGCGTTCAGTCTCAATTTAACTTTGGAAACGGTCGCAGCAAGACGGCTCCGGGGGGTTTAGTCACAGGCTGTGAACGAAGCCGAATGGTCTGGGGTTAGAGGGGCGGTCCATTCTGCCTGGCAGACGTCAGATTCTTGGCTCCTCTCAGGTTGCATTTGTCACACCAGGGTCGCTGCTTTGGCTGCTTCGCACAGTTCCGCCACAACCTCTTCGAGCATCTTCCGAACGTCGGGATCCGTAACTTTTCCGTCGGAGTCAATGATCTTTGGCGCCTCGGCGACGGGGTGTGCGCCGCCTATCGCCTTTGCTCCGGCGTTGCCTAGCACCGTTAAGGTGAGCTCCTGGGCCCATTGGGCGCCAAACCGCGACGCGCTGGCGCCGACCACGGCGACCGGTTTTCCTGCGAACGCCGACTGCCCATACGGCCGAGACGCCCAGTCGATGAGGTTCTTGAGGACGCCTGTAATGCTGCCGTTGTACTCAGGTGACGATACCAAGACCGCGTCGGCCTCCCGGATCCTGGCCCGTAAGTCCATTACCGGTTGTGGCGTCAAATCGCCCTCGAAATCCTGATTGTACGGCGGGATGCTCTGACCGTCCCGGTATACGTCAACATCGACCCCTTCCGGCGCAAGGCGACTTGCCTCCTCCAGAAGGGCCTTGTTGTACGAGTCCTTTCGGAGACTGCCGGGTATGGCGAGCACCTGAACGTTTTGGGAATCCAAATGGAGGTCTCCGGTCATCTGATCTGCTTGTGATTCCGTGGGAGCGACGCAGTTTGCATTTTTGAACCGCCCTGCCCAATTTCGAGGCTACCACGCCCTTTGATCAGGTTGGCAAATGCGAATCTGCCACAGCGATTGCCGCCCCAATGCGGTGGCGTTATGCACTTAACACGTAAATCCAGGGGCTTCGCGACAGACGATGAACGGCCGGGGCGATGGTCGAGGTTTTGGACCGCTCCGCGAGGATCTCAGGCTCGCATCGAGCCGATTTGTTTTGCGGGCCGGGTATGCCCGTAAACTTGGGTGCGCAGTTGCACCATTCACCTGGGCTTCTGCGTTTATGTCAAATTGGCCGCCGGGCGTCTGGCGGCAGAATACCGGGAAGCACAGTTAACGTCATGGCAGATCGCTACGCCAAATCACGCGCCTTGTTCGAACGTGCCCAGAGCCTGGTTGCAGGCGGCATTTCGAGTCAGATCCGCCGAAGCGAGCAGCCGGTCCCGCTGTTTTTCTCTCACGCCAAGCATGGCCGTATGTGGGACGTTGACGGCAACGAGTACGTCGACTACGTACAGGGAATGGGACCGAACCTGTTCGGGCATTCCCCGGATTTCCTGATCGACGCGGTCGCCAGCGCCATGCAGGAAGGCATCGTTTTCACCGGCCAGTTTGAGAGAGAACTCGAAGTGGCGGAGATGGTGCGGGAGGCAGTACCGCTAAAGGGAACGGTGCGGTTTGCCAGTTCGGGGACCGAGATCGACCAACTTGTTATTCGCCTGGCACGCGGGTTCACCGGGCGGCCGAAGTTTCTTAAGTTCGAGGGCCACTACCACGGTTGGGCCGACTCGGTTAACTACAGCGTTCATCCTCCACTCGATCAGGCTGGCCCGCAGCAGTCGCCTGCGCCTATCCGAGAGTCCGCCGGTATGGACCCGGCATCGAGTGAGAACGTCGTTATATGCCACTGGAACGATCTCGACGCGTTAAATATGGCGTTCGAGCAATCGCCGGATCAGATCGCGGGGGTGATCATGGAACCCCTGCTGATAAACACGAATTTCATCTTCCCGCGTGACGGCTACCTGGAAGGTGTGAAAGAGATTTGCGAGCGCAACGGCGCGCTGCTCATATTCGACGAGGTGATAACGGGATTCAGGGTCGCGCTCGGCGGCGTGCAGGAACTTACCGGAGTCGAACCCGATCTTGCCACCTACGCAAAATCACTGGCCGGAGGTTTTCCCATCGCAATGCTGCTCGGCCGGCCGGATGTGATGGAGATGCTCGGCGACGGTACGGTCCAACACGGCGGCAGCTTCAACTCAAACATGATGTCGATTGAAGCGGCCCGGGTCTGTCTTGCCCACATCATGGCCGATAGCGATGGTTTCTACAGAGACCTGGACATGCGCGGGACGCGGTTGATGGACGGCTTGACGAGCGCCGCCCGCGAGTCGGAGTCCAATCTGAGAGTTCATGGCCTCGGCTCCGTATTTTCGACGGCCTTCACCACCCGCGCGAACATAGATGACTATCGGGAACATGCCCTGTACTGCGACGAAGACAAATACCAGCAATTCCGGACTGCGATGCTCGAGCGCGGCGTCCGTATTTCTGCCAACGGCCGCTGGCACATGGCGTCGACCCACACCGATGAAGACGTTGAGCTGACGGTCGAGGCAGCCCAAGATGCCCTTATGTCGATTTAATTGTGATTGGCTGACACGCGACAGGGCGGGTAGGGTGAGCATCGAGCTGCCGTCAGTGTCTGCCCGTAACGAGGGCAAGTGGGGCGTCGAGCGCAGCGGTTCATCTATTCACCGGACAGCGCCCCGGGGGATTCCAGGCTTGAAATGGACGTCAGCTATTTCGGACGCATCGTCATTTTCAGAGGCGGTCACCGACGCCTGCGGGCAGGTGCTACACAACCTTGAGGGTCAAAAGCCTGACCTGGCGATCGTATTCATATCGTCCCAGCACGCCCCTTCGTACTATTCCACTCCCGAACTTTTCATAGAAAAGTTGTCCCCCGGCGCCCTGTTCGGGTGTTCGGCCGCAGGTGTAATAGGCGCAGGGCACGAATTTGAACGACGAACGGCGGTGGCTGTCCTCGCGGCATCGATGCCCGGAGTAAACGTCCATACGTTCGCAATCGAAAACTACGAATTGCCCGACCTGGACGCCCCTCCCGAGGCATGGGAGAAACTGATCGGCGCGCCGGCAGCGGAATGTCCGGCCATCATGCTGCTGCCCGACCCGTTCTCCATCCCCGCAGAAGAGTTGCTATCAGGACTGGACTACGCATACCCGAACGCTGTGAAGGTCGGCGGCCTGGCCAGCGGTGGCGACGCGCCGGGCAGCAATGCCCTGTTCAACGGCAAGCAGGTCCGCAGGTCGGGGGTCGTGGGCGCTGCGTTTACCGGAAATCTAATCGTCGACTCGGTCGTTGCCCAGGGTTGCAAACCCATCGGGAGCCCGATGGTGATCACCGAATCCGAACGAAACGTCATACACACTCTCGACGGCGACCGGCCGCTTGAGGTACTGCGGTCGTTATTTGAACAGTCCGACATGGCCGAGCGCAGGCTAATAGAGCGTTCCCTCCAGATCGGCGTCGTGATGGACCCACTGAACGATTCGTTTGCAGCCGGAGACTTTCTGATACGAAACGTGATCGGCGCAGACGAGGAAGGCGGGACATTGACGGTCGGGGAGATGGTCCAGGAGGGCCAGGTGGTGCAGTTCCACGTGCAGGACGCAGACGCGGCAGACGAGGACCTCCGAGTGATGTTGGAGCGTTACGCGGAGGGTATAGCCGGCGACGAACCGGCCTCTGCTCTCCTGTTTACCTGCCTGGGAAGAGGACAGAACCTGTTCGGGACTCCAGACCACGAAACGGGCAGATTCCGGTCCATTGTGGCGCCCATCCCTCTCGCCGGGTTCTTCTGCAACGGAGAGATCGGGCCGGTCGGGGGCACCACGTTCCTGCACGGCTATACGTCGAGTTTCGCCCTGTTCAAGCCCTCCACGGCAGTTTCGGTTTGCTGATCGGGGTCATCGCCCAGGCGCCGCTTGGGGCATTGTCACCGCACCGTCTTAGTTCGCGTCGGAGGAACGACCAGTGGGCAGTTTGAAAGACCAGGTGGCGATTGTTACCGGAGGAGCAACGGGCATCGGAGGGGCTACGGCGCGAACGCTTGCCAACCGCGGGGCCAGGGTTCTGATCGCAGACATCAACGAAGAGTTGGCCGCAGCCAATGTCCAATCGATCACGGACGCCGACGGTACGGCTGTCTCGATGCGTGTTGACGTGTCGAAGACGGGCGATAGTCAGCGCATGGTTGCTGAGGCAACGGATCGATGGGGCCGAATCGACATTCTCGTACAGAACGCATTCGGGGTGGCGAACATGCCGGCCGGTTTTCAGGGCGGCGCTGAGGACGTGGAGGAGGGTGCGTGGGACTATGGCATATCGGTTCTCGCAAAAGCACTCTACCTCGGCGTCAAATACACCGTGCCGGTCATGCGTGAAGGCGGCGGCGGCAACATCGTCAATCTCGCCTCGGTCCACAGCCTGCTTCAGGCTCCTGGCTGGTTGATATACGAAGCGGGCAAGGCGTCGGTGGTTGGCATGACCCGCCAGATGGCGACCGAGTATGGGCCCGACGGGATTCGAGTGAACTGCGTGTGCCCCGGTCATATCGTTACCGAGGGCATCGCAGAAATGTGGAAGTCGAACCCTGAAGGGCTCGACTTCTACGGCGACATGTACCCCCTTCGCCGGACGGGAGTCCCGGATGACATCGCCAAAGCCATCGCGTTCCTGTGTTCAGACGATGCGTCGTTCATCACCGGACATGCACTGGTCGTCGATGGCGGACTCACGATACAAATTCAAGAGGACTTTGGCGTCCGGATGGCTGAGTACGCACGAGCGCATCCCGAGATGGTCCCCCCGCGCAACTTCTAGCCTCATTGGGCCAAACGCGGCGTTCGTAAGCCGGGTGATCAGAAACGGCGGCGCAGGATCCGCCTACAGCTTCAGCAGGGAACGTACGTCGATACCAGGCAGCGCCGCCCTGCCCTGCAGATCTTCGAGTTCGACTACGAACGCCAACGCTTGCACACGCGCTCGGACCTTGTTCGCGAGCTTGACCGCAGCTGCCGCAGTGCCGCCGGTGGCGAGAAGATCGTCCACTATGACGAGGTGGGCGCCGGGCCAGATCGTCTGGGGATTTACCTCGATTCGGTCGATACCGTATTCGAGTTCGAAGTCGACACCCATAGTCACCGGCGGCAGTTTGGCCACCTTCCTGAATGGGATTACGGGCAATCCCATCGCGTATGCGATCGGGGCGCCGAACAGAAAGCCGCGTGCATCTATCGCGCCGATCGCCTCCGCCTCGCACTCGCTCAGCTCTTCGACCAACTTATCCACGACGTACCTGAAGGCAGGTGGATGGGCCAGAAGCGGAGTAATATCGCGAAACAATATGCCGGGCTTTGGGTAATCGGGTACTTCTCTAATCCAGCGATTAAGGTCCACTACGCGTCTCCCTGACGGTGCGCCTATCGGCCTTTACATGGATACACAAGTGGAGATTGGGACTTACGGCCGTATCGGAGCGTCACGATGCCGACCGAAAGTTGGCGCCAATCATTCCCTGTCGATCCACAGATACGTGGCTAGAATACGTTGGCGCGCAAGTCGTGGCGCCGGAGGTGCAGATGCAAACACTCGAAGCGATCAGGGTCGAACACGATGGACCCGTAGCGGTCATTACCTTATGCCGCCCGGAGGTCTTGAACGCCCTCAACTCTACGCTCCAGGATGAGTTGTACACGACGTTCAAGGAACTCGACGCAGACAGCAAGACTCACGCAATCGTCATTACGGGGTCTGGCGACAGGGCGTTTTCCGCGGGGGCCGACATCAAGGAGATGGCGAGACGCCAACAGGACGGCAATTCCTCGCCAAGTTCCAGCCACATAGAAGACGTGTGGGGACTCGCCGACGCCCGAAAGCCAACCATTGGCGCGTTGAATGGCCTCGCGTTCGGCGGGGGCGCAGTGTTAGCTTCTTCACTCGACATTCGCGTCGGATGCTCCCGTACAAGATTCCGGTTTCTGGCCGTTTCTTACGGGCGTATCAATTGTACGTGGCTGCTGCCGGGAATAGTCGGCAGGCCCATTGCCCTCGACCTACTATTGTCGGCACGCGTCGTCGGGGCGGATGAGGCATACCGGATCGGACTGCTCAACCGGCTCGTCGAACCTGAACAAGTCTTGCCGGAGGCGATGCAGATCGGCCACGCCATCGCGGCCAACGACGCCCGGATGGCGCAGGCCGCAAAACGACTGGTCAACCATGCGCCGGGGTCTACCCGCCGCGAGTGGTACGACGCCGAAAGGGACGCGATGCGGGGCGACAACGAACCCACCCCTGTGACGGAGGCATTCTCCGACTTCCTGGCCCGCAAAGGTTTTTGACGCACTCCGTGAGGTAGCCGTGTGAATGCCGGCCTACCGATACCCGTCACTAGACAGACGAACTACGAAAGAGAAGTCAGCGCCTTGCATGAAGACATGATTGAAGGTTTCAAAGACCACTCCGGACCGGGACCGCTCGAAGGGATTCGAGCGCTGGATCTGGGCAGGTACCAGGCCGGCCCGCGCTGCGGGCTCGTGTTCGCCCGGCTGGGGGCCGACGTTATCAAGGTGGAACCTCCAGGGAGAGGCGACGAGAGCCGGGCCAACAGCCCACGCGTTCGCGGGCAGAGTTCTTACTGGGTCCAATACAACTCCGGGAAACGCAGCCTATCAGTTGACTTGCGAACGGAAGAAGGCAAGGAAATCCTTCGAAAGCTAATCAAGGAATCGGACATTCTTATCCAGAATTTCCGCCCGGGGACGATCGCCAAGATGGGCTTCGGCTATGAAACGTTGAGGGCCCTGAACCCCGGCATCATCATGATCAACGTCTCTGCCTATGGCCAATACGGGCCTTACCACTCCCGCGTAGGATTCGACCAGGTTGGCCAGGCGATTTCCGGGCTGATGTCGCTGAACGGCGATCCCAACGGGCAGCCCACCCTCGTTCCGTTCCCGTTGATCGACCGAATCACCGCCCTGCACGCCACCATCGGCGCGCTGGCCGCGCTGCATGAGCGTTCCCGTTCAGGCGAGGGGCAGGCCATCGACGTCTGCTTGGCCGACTCGGCATATACGACCGTGGAGATACCCGTTTCCACGTACCTCGGCACTGGCGAAGAGACGCCCCGATCCGGCAATCGATACGGCGTGGGCGACATGTATGAGACTGAGGATGGCCACGTCTACCTCGCCAGCTATTCGAGCGACAACATCTTTCCCCGGTTTGCCAAGGCCATTGGCCGGCCGGAGTGGGCAACCGATAGCCGGCTCTCGTCCCGCAGTGGGCGTGGCGAGTTTGCTCACGAGATCGAGCCCGAGCTGGCCAGATGGTTCGCATCGCAAACGACCGAACAGGCCACCAACGCGTTGGGTGAAGCAGGCGTGCCGTGCTCACCCGTGAATGACGTCAAAGCCGCATCCGCCGACCCCCACATGCGCGAGCGCGACGTGATTGTCGAGGTAGAAGACAAGCGGGCCGGCAACATCCACGTGACCGGCAGGGTGATAAAGTTCAGCCGCAGCGGTATGCCGGTCGGCAAAGCGCCAGAGATTGGCGAGCACACCGGCGAAATCCTCTCCGACATGCTTAACATGCCGGAGGAAGAGATTGCAGCGTTGCGCGAGCAGGGAGTGGTCTGAGCTGTTAAGCCCAGGGTTGAACCACCACCCTCGTGGCTGCCGAACCGCCCTGCCTGCCGACCCACTCGGCCGTCTCAAACGCCTCGTTGATCTGCGTCAACGGGAACGTGTGGGACACCAGATCGAACAGCGGATACTTGTCCTTGACCTTGACCAACCAATTGGTGGCGGCATCAAGCGCCCACGGGTTGTAGTGCATTATTCCGATCCACTGCGTCTGGTTGAGTATCACTTTGTTGCCCAGTAACTGGAAACTGCCGCCTGAAATGTTGCCGACATCGACGTAGCGCCCGCCGAAGCGGACCATTTCAAGGCCCTCGAGGGCCGCTGAAGCGATGCCCACAACTTCAACCACGACGTCTGCGCCCACGCCGCGGGTTAGGTCTCGGACCCGTTCGACACGCGACTCCGGCGTTGGGAATTCATTCATGTCGATTGTCGAGGTCGCCCCGCAGCGGGAGGCAAGATCAAGCCGCGCTTTTTGACCGTCGATGGCGATGACCTGGGAAGCTCCTGAGTCTGCGGCGATTGCGCACGCATATATTCCAAGACCTCCTGCCCCCTGTATGACAACGGTGTCGCCGAATCGCAGTTTTGCCTGGTGCAAGGCCCACGTGACCTGTGTCAGGGAGCAGTTTGCCGTTGCGAGCGATGCTTCCGGTATTTCGTCCGGGGCTTTGAAAATCCAGTGGTTGCCCGGCAGTTTGTAGTACTGGGCAAATCCTCCGTCACAGTACGGATAGTCCTCCCAGGAATCACCGCGCATCCTCGGGTGGCTGCGGTAGGCGCAGGCGTGCATCTCTCCGTGGGCGCACTGGTAACAACGTTGGCAGGGGAAGAAGAATGGGAAAACCACGCGGTCCCCTTCCTTCAACGGTCTGCGCATCGAGTCGGTGGTGATTCCACCGGTGAGCGTGTCCACGACACCGCTGCACTCATGCCCGCCAACGTACCGGTTTTTTCTCATCGGCTTGTCGCCGTCGCCCCGCCATCCGTGTAGATCGGAACCGCAGACTGCGCCGCCTGTGTTGCGAATGAGTATCGACCCGTCTTCGAGTTCGGGAACATCGACCTCTTCGACAAGAATCTTCTCGCCGGCCCCCTGAAACACTCCTGCCAAGCCTTTCATGGATATGTCCTTTCTGACATCTGTCGCCTGCTTTCCACCGCGTGAAGAGACGTCAGCTGCCGTTTTTTGCCAGCGCCACCGCGGCGTGTGCGAATTGGCGTCTAAGGCTGCCCAGTTTAACCGTTGACCGACCAAGTGGCAGGGTCGATTTTCCCGTCCCTGCGACTCGAACCTGTGCATGTCGCCAAAAGCTGCCATGGAATTACCCACGATTTATCTGGCAGTATGGCCGCGAATGGCGTCGCTCATGACCTGAGGGGCGCCCGCCGGGCGAACGCCGTGGTTAATCGGAGTCATGAATCCCATGATTTCGTCTCATGTACGATGGGCGGCGATGAATGTGATCAGCCGACCGGAAGCAATTCATGCCCTTGCCGCCGACGTGGGCGGCACAACGATGCGCGCTGCCGTCGTATCTGCCGAGGGCAAGGTGATTGCGAACGACTCGATACCCACCGAGCCCGGCCGTGAAATCGAAGATGCCGCCATGCGGTTGACCGGGATCATTGGCCTGGTTCACGAACGTGCAGGATCGCCGCCCGTAGTGGGGCTCGGCGTGGCTACTGCGGGTCCGATCGATCCCGATACCGGCGTCTACGATAACCCCCCAAACATGTTGGGCTGGACCGGCAAGTCACTTAAGCCGGAACTGGCGCAACATCTTAATCTGCCGGTGCAGGTGGGACACGATGCGACGCTCGCCGCTCTTGCCGAAACGACATGGGGGCCGCACAATGGCGCCCGAAATCTGCTGTACGTCACGGTCAGCACCGGCATCGGGGGCGGGATCGTCGCGAACGGTCAGGTCGTCACCGGCGCTCGAGGGGGCGCAGGCGAGGTTGGTCACCTCATCATTCGACCGGGCGAGGAAACGTGCGAGCCGGGCGGCCCCGACACCCTGGAAGGCAACGCCTCGGGTACCTGCATCGCGAGAATGGCCGGGGAACGGGCGGCCGCGGGTGAGGCGCCGACCTTACTGGACCGCGCCGGCGGGGATGCCTCTGCAATAACCAGCCGCATGGTATTTGAGGCTGCCGGTTCCGGAGACCCTGCGGCCATTCGGATCGTCGACCACGTGATTGAGAGCATCGGTATCGGCATGGGCAGCCTGATAAACGTGTTCGATCCGGAGGCGCTGGTTCTAGGCGGAGCAGTCACGGTTGCCCTGCAGTCCGAATGGCCAAGGTTGAAGGACGCCATAGTCCGGCACTCATTGCCCAACAGGGGCAACGCCGTACGGATCGCCGTGACCACTCTGGGCGACGAAGTCAGTCTGTTGGGCGCTGCAAGATTGGCATTCCTTAAGTCCGCCACCGGCTGATCGGCTAGTCGCGGCGCCAAATCACACACAGGTTGTCAGCCACCCTGCCGTACGCGGTTCAATTGGCGGCGACTACGCCCCGTTCACACCAGAACAAACGCGTTCCCGCCCCCTCGACTGTCATTTGTATGTTGCGAATGTCCCACGAATCGGCCAATTTGTGGGGCAGGCGGGAGGGGCGCGTCGACTGTCATTGGGCGGACCGGGCAATCGAGGAGCAACGCGGCTTCAACCGAGGCCGTTGTTGTCCTCGATATTCGCTCCGTTTTCGAACAGGTGAGACCAGCCCTCCCGTTCGGCCGACGAATACTCGTCGTCCGACGGATCACCGGCAGGCCGCATCCCGGGACCAAAAACCACGCCGGCCAAATCGTCGTCCGGTGGTGCGATCTCGAGCATGCCATCTTCAGCTGTCAACATGTTCAGTGTCTCCGTGGCTGCGGTTGCGATAGCGGGTTCCGGGCTATTCATAGCACGAGACAGCAGGACCGCCGCTTCCGGCCCGCCGAGCAGGCCGAGCGCCGTGACCGCCGCTTCCTGAACGGCCAGATCCTGGTCGTCCAGCGGCGTTTCAAGTCGTTGTGCGTCCTCTTCCCCACCGATTTCACCCAAAGCGGCGACGGCTTCGTAACGCACACCGGCGTCGAAGTGATCGAGGTGCAGCGTCGCGAGTGGCAGCCAATGGGGGTCTGACGTTCTTGCGACGGCGATCAGCGTTGAACGCAGCGTTGCCGGATCGACATACGAACTAAGGTGATCGATGTGGCGCTCCGCGTCAATGCGGCCAAAAAACCCGATTGTTTCAAGCACTCGGCGTTTCACTTCAATCGTCTCGTTTTCATTGTCGAGCGTTTCGTGCAGAGTCGCGCACAAGTGGCTGCCGTCCCGTTCAGTCAACCGTCCTTGTGCCGCCAGCGCTGCCAGACCCGCGGATTCTCGAGCAGCCGATTCGCGCACACTTGTGTCTGGATCATTGCGCAAGATCAACGCAAACGTCGCGACCAGCGTCCGGTCGTGAGACTCGGACAGGCCCGACAAGGAGAGCACACGGCAGCGGGGATCGTCCATGCGGAGGCCCTCCTTGAATACGACCTCGAATTCGAGATCGTTGTGACCTCCCTGCAATCCGGCCAGGCGCTCGATCAACTCCAGCCGCCTTTCGCCGGTCCACTCTTCCCAGGTAAGGGACAGTTCAGTCGCTTCAGGTCGGGAAATGCCTGAAAGCTGAGACAGGGCGGCGTAACTGAGTGGTTGATCTTCCGACTCAGGAAAATTGTCGAGAAACTCAATCAGGCCCATGACGTGTTGAATTTACCGCAATATTCGGTAATGGGTGGCAGGGTCTTATCGCCAGCCCAATGATTGGACGGCACGACGAACAATCAATCCCTGGATAAGTCGCGCCGCGCAGCCGCTGATGGGGAACAGAGTCTCCTCAGAAAAGATCCGGTGGATTCGCCCGGGTCAAACGCGTGCGGCGCTGAGCGACAACCAACTGCGCGGGACGCTCTTCAAATTGAGTTCGTCGAATACCTGCCGCAAACCCTTTTGCAAGGTTTCCTGGCCGACCGCGAGCGGAATACCCGGCATAATTCCTTCGATCCAATCGCTAAACGAGCTGATGTGATACCAACCGGCCTCAGGGACATCGAACTTTTTGATGTCCCGTCGGATCACGGTGAATCCGGAACTTACGAGCAGGCTTTCGTATTCGTCAGCCGTCAATTGCTGCCGTGCCTGGACCTTTTTTGTCTTGTCCGGAAAAAGGCCGTGCTCACGCTTGAGCAGTCTCAGGGAACGCATCATCCACCGGCGATAAAACTCTGCGGACTCAGGTGGATGTGAGCCTTCAAAGAAGGAGGTGTTTATGGCCAACCGCCCGCCAGGTCGCAGCGTGTCGCGAATTTGTGCCATCAGGGCCGGCTTGTCGGGCACGTAGTGGATCGAATTGCAGTAGACGACAGCGTCCACCTGCTCCCGCACGGCATTGGAGAACTGTTGTACTTCGGCCTGGACAAACTGGACTACGGTGTCTCGGCGGTCGCCCAACTCTGCGACGGCGGCTCGCAAAGCGGTGGCGGAATGGTCCACGGCATATACGACTGAGTCACATGCGGCCTGGAGTCGCTCCAGGATGAGTTTTGTCACGGCCCCTGTGCCGCATCCGAGGTCCACGATGCGGCGCTCGTTGCCAATCTCCGCTATGTCCAACAGGCGGGCGTTAATCGACCCGTAGAATGGCAATGCGGCAAACGAACTGAACGAATGATCATCAGTGTGCTCAACCATGAAACCAGTCCTCATTCACCTTGGATCTTGTGTGTGGCGGTCGGACCGAGTGCGAATCCTGACGGTCCAACGGTCTGAAAATGTCGCCCTCGGTTGCTGCGGCAATTCTAGCAGAGGAGATATTAATGCCGGTCAGCGAATTTTGGCATTGAGGCGCCGATTCACTGGCGAATTGAATACAGCATTGGCGAGAAGCCGAACGATTATCGCCCTGATTGCCATATTGCCGCTGGCTTTGGCCGCATCTTGCAGCAATGACCCGTCGCCGCTCGTGTTCGCTGCCGCATCCATGTCTGACGTCCTTGCGGAGGTTGCAGAATCATACCGGCAGGAAACCGGACGGGTCGTTCGATTCAGTTTCGGGGGTTCGCAGACGCTGGCTATCCAAATCGCGGACCTCGGCGCGCCTGCCGACGCCGTCGTTTTCGTAGGCGAAACGCCATTTGAGACGCTGGAAAAGGGCGGCGTGATCAAGCCCGATGGCAGGATCGATATATTGACAAACCGTCTGGTCGTCGCATCCAGAGGAGAGATGGTCTCGGGCCTTGATGACCTGGCCGATGAATCGACCGGATTGATAGCGATCGCCGACCCCTCATTAGCGCCTGCCGGAGAGTATGCGATCGCCGCGCTGGAACACGCAGGGGCGCTGGATGAACTGAGCGGTCGATCAGTGAGAACCCTCGACGTTCGTTCGGCGCTGGCGGCGGTTTCTTCCGGCAACGCCCGATTCGCCATCGCGTATGTGACCGACGTTTTGGCGATTGATGGCGTCGAGATCGCGACCGAGATTCCTCCGGCATACCACCCGACGATTGTCTATTTCGCTGCGGTCATAGTTGATTCAGACGCTTGGGAAGAGGCGGCCCGATTCAACGAGTACCTGCAGATGGAACGGGCGAGAAGGATCTTTGAACGACACGGTTTCCGATCTCCGGGCTGATGCAGCGCGGTGGCATCGTATGATCTTTGGCGTTAACACCGGGTTAGACTGACGATTCCATGGCGTCCGACCTTTCGATCGTCCTGCTTTCTCTCAGGGCGGCTGCCCTCTCGACGGCAATTCTCGTGCCCGTCGGCCTTTGCCTTGCCTGGATACTTGCGCGGCGCAGCTTCCGCGGAAAGTTCATTGTCGACATACTCGTAACGCTCCCGCTAGCCTTGCCGCCGGTGGTTATCGGGTACGCGCTGCTTTGGTCAGTGGGCGGATCGAGCCCCGCGGGGCGGGCCATTGAGTCGATTTTCGGGTCTCCCATTGTGTTCACCTGGGTCGCGGCTGCGTTGGCTGGCGCGATCGTGTCGATGCCGCTTGCGGTACGCACATTCGCCGTTGCCTTGTCGCAGGTAGACCCGGTGCTCGAGGGCGCGGCGCGGGGGCTTGGCGCAGGGCCTGTACGAGTCTTCCTCACGATCACTTTGCCGCTGGCTTACCGGGGATTGCTGGCGGGATTGCTTCTGGGGTTCGTGCGAGCGTTCTCCGAGTTCGGAGCGACGATCGTCGTGGCCGGCAACATACCCGGCGAGACCCAAACGACCCCGCTGGCCATTTTCACGCGCCTGTCCGCCGGCGACGATTGGGGCGCCGCCCGCCTGGCCATCATCTCGGTGGGCATCGCCATCCTCGCTATTGCGGCGCACAACTACATGCTCGCCAGGGCCAACAACGCGCCCCGAAGTGAAAACGCCGGTACGCAAACGGGTCCGCGATGAGCGACAGCATGCTCCGATTCGACATCCAGATAACAAGAGGTCAGTTCACTCTCAAAGCCTCTGCAACCCCCGGGGAAGGAACGACGGCCGTCTTCGGCCCGTCCGGCGCCGGAAAGACCACTTTACTGGCGTGCATCGCGGGCGCCCTGAAACCGGATAAGGGCGAGATTGTACTGGGGGGACGAACCCTTTGGTCGTCGAACGGTGAATACGTTCCGCCGGAGAAGCGGCGCATCGGTTACGTTTACCAGGATGGCGCGCTTTTCCCTCATCTCTCCGCGCTCGGCAACATCATGTACGGATACGACCTCACGCCGATGGCCGCGCGCCGTATCGACCCTGATTCTGTGATCCAGCTCCTGGGATTGGAGGAACTGCTCGAACGCCGGCCGGGGCAACTGTCAGCCGGCGAGCGGCAACGGGTGGCGCTTGCCAGGGCCCTGGCGACGTCTCCGGAGTTGCTTCTGCTGGATGAACCCACTGCCGCTTTGGACGCGCGCCTGCGCGGCACGGTGATCGGGTATCTGCGGCGCGTCGAGCGAGAGTTGGCGATACCGATTTTGTTCGTTTCTCATTCGGTATCGGAGGTCATGGCCCTGGCATCGCGGTCCCTGCTCTTGCGGGCGGGCAAGGTTGCAGGGTGGGACACGCCCAACCGTCTTTTGCACCAGGCAGCGGCAGGATACGACCTAGAGGCAGAGCCGATTGACAATTTGCTCGACGGAGCGCTGGGCGACTCTCCCGGACGCGTTGTCGTAGGCGCCAACGAACTCGTGGCTGCAACGGGTGACCGCAGTCCGGGCGAAGAGGTGATTGTTTCCATACGGGCTGCGGACATCATCGTCGCAGCGGATCGGCCCGAGGCGCTGAGCGCACGCAACGTGATACCGGGTGTGCTGACGGAGTTGACCGGGGGTGGAGGAAGGGCTTACGCCACGGTTGACATCGGCGTACCCACAATTGTGGAATTGACGGAATGGTCGGTTGAACGGCTGGGACTGGAAGTGGGCCGGGAGTTGTTCCTGGTGTTCAAGGCCAGCAGTATCCTTGTGCTCGATGCCTGATGAGCGCCTCGCCGACGACGGCAAAACACACGGGTCGACGTGGAGCGGCAATTTGCGACGGCGCCATGAACGGCGAGACGGAAATTTCGCGGTATGCCCTGTCCTCAGGGGATTGATATGAATGGCGGAACCGCCGCCGAGCGCTTCCGGCGCGGAATTGAGGCAGCTCAACTGGGATTTCCCGACAAAGCCGCTGCTGAGTTCGAAGAGGCGGCGCACATAGAGCCCGACAATGCTGAAGTACAGTTCAACCTGGGCACCGCCTATCTCACCATGGGCGAGTTCGAGCAGGCAATCGTGAATTTATCGAGGGCTGTCGAACTGAAACCTGACATGTCAGACGGATGGGGCAACCTGGCGGTGGCGCACGCGGCGATCGGAGAAGACCAACGGTCACAACGCGCCGCCGACGAAGCGATAAATCTCGGAGCTTTCCCAGACGGCCTGGCAGTCGTGATCGACTACGTCAAGAGCAGAAGGGCGCCAGCCGGATTGTCACGCGTCTCGCCGGATCAATGAACGAACATGTTACATAAGGGACACGATGCCGACAATTCGGCGGGACCCAAACACATATCGAGAGGTAACAATGAAGGACCGACTGACCGATTCCGAAATTAGCGAGCGGATGGCCGCAGTTCCTGAATGGGCAAGAGTTGAGGACGCAATTTGCCGGACCAAACGGTTCGACACGTTTGCGGATGGTATCGATTTCATTTGCAGGGTTGCGCCCGTCGCAGACGAGGCGGACCATCATCCCGACATCGATATCCGATACCGGAATGTAAAGTTTTTGCTCACCTCACACGATTCCGGCGGTCTTACCGAACGGGATTTCGCCATGGCGACAAAAATTGACAGTCTGCTCGCAGAGTGATCAACCGTTGACGCGGGCCATCATCGTCGCGGCGTGACCCATTCAATGACCGGGAATTGTCGATCGATCGCGGGTTGACGGACTCACCGGCTTGGCAAGGTTGCCACGGTCAACCCTCACAGACATCCTCTCAATTCGGTCAATCCGCAAGCCAGCCGGGGTACACAGAATCCACCTGCACGCGCCGCATGTACCTGCGTAATCCATCGAACGACGCTTCGATAACGCGCGACCGGTCGTACGCGACCCGGACCGATCCCGCTACGGCGAGGTGCTCGGCGAGGAAGTGGGCCTCGGCTCTGGCCACCGGCTCGAACTCTGCATGGCGCGCCAGAACGTCCAAACTTACGCCCGCCCGCAACAACGAGACGCAGGCACGCGCCGCGGCCAGATCATGGCGGTCGTACACGTCATTTCGGCCCTTAACGCGATCCGGCCTCCGAAGCAGTCCCGCTTTGGTCAGCCGTTCGAATAGTCCGGCGGTGAGCCCCGAGTTTCTCATAAGCTGGTCTTTGGACATCGGCGCTGCCGATTCCGCGTCCCCAGACTGTTCGGCTGCGGAATCGCTCTCGCCCGATATGCCCAACTCGGACGCGGGATCGTCGCTGTCCAGGACCTTCTTTATCACTCTCAGTGGGAGACCGCGCCCCTTGAGTACTCTGATGTACTCGATGAGTTGGGCGTGGGACGCGGGGAAAAGGGCTCTTGTCCGCCCCGTTTTTTCGGGCCGCGGCAGCAGACCCATGTTGACGTAGTAGTTGATGGTGGCGGTACTGACGCCTGTCCGCCTCGCCAGTTCCCCCACCGCAACAGGGTCGCCGGTGTCCACTCCATTGGCTGATTCAGTGGCCATTACGCGTCAATCCTCGCTTGACAACTCCTCGATCGAAGAATTGTGGCCCGAACAGGTTAACGCACTGAACTACCCCGGAAATTTCAGAGCAAACACGTACGTTCGTTGAGCGCAAACTGCTGATATGGTCAGCCCGCCGGATCGACTGAGTTCGTCTGCCCGAGGGCTGCCTGACTCGCCATCCGCGGTCATTGCAAAAAAGTCGCCAGAAAGAACCAGAGCAAATGGAATACAGAAACTTTGGCACAGGCGGCGTGAAGGTCTCGCCGATTGCCCTAGGCCTGGGTTTTCGAGGCCAGTCCGACCCCGACGCTGCTGAACGCGCCATACGGGCGGCCATCGAAAACGGCATCAACCTGATCGACTGCGCGAACGTCTATGGACTGACGGACAGCCGTGAATTCGCCGGTACGTCTGAAATGGTGCTCGCCAAAGTGCTCAAACACCACCGGGACGACCTGGTAATCACGTCCAAGGTATTCAGTCCCATCGGCCCCGGCCCGAATGACGCCGGTCTGTCACGCTTCCACATAATGCGCGAGATCGACAGGACTCTTGCGCGGCTCGACACGGACCATATTGACGTCTACCTGGTTCACGGCTACGACGATGTCGTGGCCCTTGAAGAACAGTTCCGAGCATTGGACGATCTGGTGACGCAGGGCAAGACGCGTTATATCGGCGTCTGCAACTATCAGGCGTGGCAAGTGGTACAGGCGGCCGGAATTCAGGACCAGATCGGCGCCGACCGACTGATCACCGTGCAAAACCCCTACAGTCTGTTAAATCGCTCGCTGGAACGCGAGATGTTTCCCATGCTCGCCAATACCGGTATCGGGGCAATGGCCTATAGCCCGCTGGCCGTTGGCCTGTTGAGCGGTGCGTATAATCCAGAGGAAGCGCCGCCGGACAACACCCTGTGGGGTTCTATTCGCAGGGAATGGTACCCAGAGGTCTTACGGGGAAAGGCGGCCGAGGTCCTGGCTACTGTGGCCGCAGTAGCCGAATCACACTCGCTGACCTTGCCGCAGGTAGCATTCGCATGGGTCCTCTCTCATCCCGAGGTGACGGTTGCGATTTCGGGCGCCGATACCGAATCCCAGATCGAGGAGGTGGCGCAAGCCGCCGATGTCAGGCTGTCCTACGAGGAACTCTCAGTACTCAACGACGCATCGTCAGGCCAGGGAATAATATTGGACCGCGGTTGATCGACCATTGCCGCTAATGCAGGAGGCATAGTTCGATGAAGATTCTACTTGTAGGCGGTTCCGGCCACGTCGGATCCTTCATAACGCCGTATCTGCGCGAACGTCACGACCTGCGCGTCTTCGACATGAGACCGCCCCTGCACGACGTGGAGTTCGTCAAGGGATCAGTTACCGAGCCCGACGCGATCAAACAGGCGCTGGAGGGCATGGACACGTTCATCTGGCTGGTCATGCAGTCTCCGCAAGGCGGATCGGTTACCGACCAGGATCCTGAAGTAATAGCGAATAACTACGAGGTCAACTGCAAGGGGCTTCACATGTTCCTGTGGGTTGCCCAGGGTATGGGCATCACGAACGGTGTTTACACCTCGACGATGAGCGTCCACTACCGTAACCGCGACTACTATCACGCCGAGGACACAATTCCGCTCGACACGCCAAGCGCATACGGATTGAGCAAGGGGTTTGGCGAGGGTATCTGCAGGTACTTCGCCCGGTGGTTCGACATGAACCTTATGGCTCTTCGCATAACGGGGCCTCGTACGAGGGAACAGTGGATAGAAGAACGCGAGGCCGCAAGTGAG
Organism: Dehalococcoidia bacterium; assembly: GCA_965224235.1. GTDB lineage: Bacteria > Chloroflexota > Dehalococcoidia > Lucifugimonadales > Lucifugimonadaceae. The sequence goes on from CBDCYP010000001.1 coordinate 531,588, forward strand.
CCGGGCCGCGGCCAAGGGTATTTTGCGACCGACGAGGAAGATCTTGCTAATGCCTTCCTCGCAGCTGTCGACTTCGTGCAAACGGGCCACGGGCATTTCGAACCTGTATTCATCGCCGGTGACGAACACGAAGTCGAACTGAACCTGACGAAGGCCAAAACCCTGCTCGGGTGGCAACCCACCACCTACCTCACAATCGAGGTCTGAGCCACCCTCCAAATGCCATTGGGCGGGGTGTGACCCGAACGGATCTCAAGCTGGCAAGCCGTTGCCCGGGCCGGCGTGTGGCGCTGGCTGTTCCGCGTTCCTCGCGTCGGGGGTGGCTGCGCGCCTGTAGGGCCGGAAGGGGGCGGAAGCTCCATGACGACATGCTTGCGGGCCGCGGCCGTGCTGGCGCTCGGGACATTGATTTCTGTCGGGTTGCTTTACCTGCTCGTGCCGGTCAGACTCCTCAACCGGCTGGTACCGGCCGAGGTCTACGGCTTTGCCATCAGCGACACCGATGCCTACAACCGCCTCTATGACGAGGCGCCGGCGGATGAAGCGCTGCGAGACCAAACCGACGATCTGCTGGGCGACATCGAAATCGCAACCTACGACGATGTGGTCGCTCTTCTACGCGAAATCATCCCCCCGGCCTACCTTCAGGAGCAGACGGAAAACAACATTGACCGCTTCACCGGCTATTTGCGCGGTGAAACCGAAAGGCTGGAAATCTACGTCGAATTGCGGGCGCCGCTTGAGCGGGTCGAACCGGCGGCGCTGGCCTGGGTCTTTCGCTTCATAGATGAGCTGGAGATCGCTGAGCCGACGGATTCCGACTGCTCGTTGGACGCCACGCGGCGGCTTGCCTCAGGCTACGCGGAGCCGTTCGTCCGGCTGTCCAAGGGCAAGCCTGTCGAATCCGCGCCCTCGCTGAAATCGCTGACACGGACCTGTCGCGAGCAGGACTTTGACCGCTGGTTAGACCTCGCGCTGTCCGACCAGGCGATCAACTCTCGGGCCTCGCTGTTCCTCGGCGAGGCGCGTGAAGAACTGCGACAGCCCTTCATTGAAGCCGACACCCGGGCTTTCCTCAAGGCGGCCGCCACTCCGTTGATTGGGCCGCTGATTGACGACGCTATCGCCGACATCCGCCGGGAACTGCAACCCAACGACCGCCTGGACCTTGTCGAACAGGTGGCGGAGGAGTCCGGAGACCTCACCAGGGAAGACATCGAAGATCAGGCCGCTGCCCTGCGGGAACTGGTGAACGCAGCTCGCGGCGCCGGAAAGTACATCGCGATTCTGGTGGTGGCCCTGGGGAGCCTGCTGCTAGCGGCGGTTCACTTGCCCAAGCCGACAGCTATGTTGCGCTGGCCGGGAACTGTTTTGGTAGTCGGTGGGACCGTTTGCATGGTCGTTGGGTTCGTTCTCAATTCGATCATCCCCGGCCAACTCAAATATGTGATTACACTTTCCGAGTTCAATACCGCCGAAGCGCCACCATCGGCGGTCAAATTGGCGGGGGACCTCCTGGAATCCTTTGGACGGCAAGTCACTGCCGGATTTGTCCCCCCGGCGGTAGCGGTGATACTGCTGGGCGCAGCGCTCATTGCGGCGTCCGTCTTAAAAAAACTCCCTGTCCAACTGGCCCGGAAGTTCTTCCCCAACGCCGATGGTCGCCTAAACCGCTATAAAAGAACGAAGGAATTGACCGGATCGGGGTAAGTGACGTTGGCCGCGATGAAGCGGCAGTTTGGGATCTGTCCTTCTGAACCTGGTCCGCCGGCAACTGGTTAACCTGAGATCTACCGGCTCCACCTTCCTGCCCCGGATCCATTCTGTGCTGGTTTAGTCTGCGCCGCCGCGCCGCACAGCCGCAGATTGCCACCTCGGCATTCGTATGATGCAATACGCCTATCAGCGAGTCGTCCTTCAGACTACGCGCAACATAGTTCAGGGGTCTAGACCGTGAGAAATACCATCAGGCGGTGGAGCCTGGGCGAGTTCATGAAAACATCCTGGAGTCGGGACGACTCTCTCGCAGGCCTCGACGCCGTCATCAGTGCGGTCGCAGAAGGCGCCCGCCTGGTCCAGGAACAGATACAGACAGCCGCCATTGGCGACATGCTGGGCGCCACCGGAGAGACCAACGTCCAGGGCGAGGTCGTTCAAAAGCTGGACGCCGCCGGCTCCGATATCTTCGTGGAGGTCCTGACGAGGACAGGGCGTGTCGCCGCTCTGGGCAGCGAAGAGATAGAGGATCCTGTAATCGGCGTCGACGACGCCTCGCAATCCTATATCGTTCAGATGGATCCTGTGGACGGCTCTTCCAACATCGACGTCGCCGTGACCATAGGCTCCATCTTCGGCATATGGAGGCGTTCGCCGCGCGAGCCGGTTACTGCCGGATCGATGCTGCGCCCCGGACGGGATCAGGTCGCTGCCGCCTACGTCATATACGGTTCCAGCACGGTGCTGGTTGTCGCCACAACAGGCAGCGTGAACGGCTTCACACTCGACATCGGATCTCGCGAGTTCTTGTTGACTCACCCGGACATCCGAATCCCCGAGAACTGCGAATACTACAGCGCCAACGAGGGCAACTTCGGAAAGCTCGACACCCCTGGCCAGACGGCTGTCTCCCGCCTGAGAAGTCGCCACTCCCTTAGATATGTGGGCTCTCTGGTCGCCGACTTCCACCGTAACCTGCTCAAGGGAGGAATATTCCTCTACTTAGGCGACGTTAAGAACCCCGAAGGAAAGCTGCGACTGATGTACGAGGCTAACCCTCTCGGCTATGTGGCGGAGCAGGCAGGAGGTGCGGCTTACTCGGCCGCGGAGCGTATCCTTGACATCCGGCCGCAGCAGCTTCATCAGCGCACTCCCCTCATTGTTGGCAACAAGAATGAGGTAGAAGAAACCGTCTCTGTCATTAGAGGCGGCTGACACCGGCAACTACCCGGGCACAACCCTTACCCAACCAAGGAGAGACACTGTGAACATAGCTCAACTCGCCGAGACCGCCAATGAGATGGTAGCGCCCGGCAAGGGGATTTTGGCCGCCGACGAGAGTTCGAGTACCATCAAACGCCGATTCGACAGCATCAATGTGGAGTCCACGGAAGAGAACCGGAGAAACTATCGCGAACTGCTCTTCCGGACCGAAGGCGCGGGTAAGTTCATAAGCGGCATAATCCTCTTCGACGAGACCCTTAGGCAGAGTGGAACAGACGGGACTCGGCTGGTCAAGGTCATCCAGGACCAGGGCATCATACCCGGCATTAAGGTGGACACCGGTGGCAAGCCGCTGCCTGGCGCACCCGGCGAGCAGGTGACAGAAGGACTCGACGGCCTCCGAGACCGGCTGGCCGAGTATGTCGAGTTGGGAGCCCGGTTCACCAAGTGGCGCGGCATATACGCCATAGGCCCTGGCATACCCACCCGGTACTGCATGGAGGTCAACGCACACGCTCTGGCCCGCTTCGCAGCCCTCAGCCAGGAGGCCGGCCTTGTGCCAATGGTTGAGCCCGAAGTGATGATGGACGGAGACCACGACATCGACCGTTGCTTTGAAGCCACCGAAGCGACCTTGCGCGAAGTCTACTACCAGCTGGGTACCCAGCGAATTCTCCTGGAAGGGACCATACTGAAAGTCAACATGGCGCTCTCCGGGAATGACGCGTCCAACCGGGCCGGATCCGGGGAGGTAGGCGAGAAAACGGTAGAGTGCCTCAAGCGAACAGTGCCCGCTGCCGTCCCTGGAGTCGCCTTCCTGTCCGGAGGACAAGGAGACAATGAAGCGACTGCAAACCTCAACGCGATCAATCAATACGCCGCCTCGGCAGGAGCTCCGTGGGAGCTAAGCTTCTCCTTCGGCCGCGGACTGCAGGCGGCGCCACTTAAGGCCTGGAGCGGGAGCATGAACAACAAGGAGCTGACTCAGCAGGCGTTTCACCACAGGGCCTATGTCACCGCCGCTGCCCGCCAAGGCATCTACAGCAAAGAGATGGAAAAACAGGCCGCAGCGTCGTAAGCGCCGTCGTAAAGACACGAAAGGAGCGGGCGCCAGTTCGCCCTCCGGAAGTCGTAGGCCCATCCGTAAAACCCTGGGCTTTCTATGATTATCCGCGAGTTGACCAAGAGTGACGCCCTCGAATACCGGGCCCTGAGGTTGAGGGCCCTAAAGGAGCATCCCGCGGCGTTCATCTCCTCGTACGAGCAACAGAGAGACTGGCCAACGGATATTTTCGCTCAGCGGCTGCTCACGACTTTCGATTCAGCCGACTCATTCAACCTTGGCTGTTTCGTCGACGAGAATCTTGTCGGTACAGTTGGGTTTTTCCGGGAGAACAGGCCGAAACGCTTGCACGTCGGAGTGATCGTCGGAATGCACGTGGCCGCCGAGCAACAGGGTAGAGGGTACGGGCGGGCTCTGCTGGCAGCAGCCTTGGAACGGGCACGGCAGATGCCCGGACTGACCGTTATCCACCTCGGGGTGGAGAGCACGAACAAGCCCGCAAAATCCCTGTACGCGTCCTTTGTTTTTGAGACTTACGGCATAGAGAGACAGGCCATATTCGTCGATGGCGAGTACTTCAACGAAGATCTGATGGCACTGAAGCTGGACTCACCCACCAGCTAAACCTGCGCGCGACATCGCCGGGGCCCGACGCGTGGGCACCGGCCATTCGGTCGATTAACGTCGTTGCAATACCCCAAGGTTGCGATACGCGGAATCTGGGCTTCGCCTCGCCTTCTCACCCGCTCCGCGGGGTGATTCGAAAACGCCATGGAGCGTCTTCCGGCCTGCCATACGACCCCATCACGCGTAAGCGCCATCGGTAGCGCCAGCTTCGCCAAGTCCCAGTTTTGCTCTTCGTAAAGTGTTCCGGCTAACCCGCGCGCTGTAACATTCCGGACGATTGCAGTATGGAAGTGAGATTCCGTTGTGACACAACCCATTAAAGTCGTTCATTTCCTTAATCAATTTTTCGCAGGCGTCGGAGGCGAAGAACAGGCCAACATGCCTGTCGAAGTACGCGACGGCGCGGTCGGACCGGGCCGCGCATTGCAGGCAGCTCTTGGCGACTCCGGCCAGGTAGTTGCGACGATAGTCAGCGGGGACAACTACTTCACCGAAGAAAGCGCGGCCTCTGCACGAGCGGTGCAAGATGCCCTTCGCAGGTTCAATCCTGACGTTGTGGTTGCCGGACCCGCTTTTAACGCCGGCCGATACGGACTGGCCTGCGGCGAGGTGTGTGTGCTGGCGAACGGGGAAGGCGTTCCGGCCGTGACGGCCATGTTTCCGGAAAACCCCGGCGTACTGGAGTACGAAACGCGGACCTACATCGTTCCAACGGACGAATCGCCGATACGCATGCCGGCGATCATCGCCCAACTTGCGGACCTTGCAACGAAACTCGGGTCCGGCGACAACCTCGGCCCGGCCGAAGAAGAAGGATACCTACCCCGCGGCATTCGCCGGCCGGGTCTCCGCCCGCACTCCGCAGCGAAGCGGTCCGTGAACATGTTGATGGCCAGAATGGGTGGCCGCGAATGGGTTACCGAACTCCCGATTCGCATGCCTGATGCGGTTGTGCCGGCCGTGCCGATCGCCGACTTGACGAATGCAAAGCTCGGCCTCGTGACGACCGGTGGACTCGTGCCCAAGGGCAATCCGGACAGACTGGTGCGCGGCGGCGCTACCGGATATTTAAGGTACTCGATCGAAGGGATCGACTCCCTGTCGGCGGAAGAGTGGGAGAGTGTGCACCGCGGGTTTTATACGGCGATCGTCAACGACAATCCGAACTACGTCCTGCCGCTAAACGTGGTCAGGGACGTGGAGCGGTCTGGAGCGGTGGCGTCCGTCTATCAGTGGGTTTTGACGACCAGCGGCGTGGGCACTGCCGTTGCCGATTCGCGCAAGATCGGCGCAGCGATGGCGTCTGAGTTCAAGTCAGCCGGGGTCGACTGCGCCCTACTGGTCGCCACCTGAGGTACTTGCAACCGTTGCGGCGCGACGGTAGCGAAGGAAATCGAGAAGGCCGGTATACCGGTCGCAATGATCTCCGCCATCTTTTCACTGGCCCTCACGACCGGCGCTCCGCGCGTCATCCGGGGCAGCAGGATCGAGTACGTGTGCGGGGACCCTACGCTTGGACCCGAAAAGGACAGGGCATACAGCGGGGAGATCGTCGGCGCAGCACTGGTTGCTTTGACGACTGAGGTAAGCGAACCGACTCTCTTCGTTCCCGCTGTTCCGTGAACGAATTGTCCGGTCCCTCCCGGTTCGACGCCGGCGCACGGCCGCTTGAAGAAATGACCAACTCCATTAGGGCCGCGAGGCTGGAAGAGACATAGCGATGAGACTGGAACTAGGCAAATTCCCGGTTACGGAAGTCGAATTCGGCAATAAGACCGCTTGGACCGACGGCAAGTTGGAGATCGACCGGGCCGGCCTGACGAGCAAGATTCTCGAAGACCCGCGCGTGCTATCGGCGGACTTTGATCTGGCCCGGCCGGGCGATTCGGTACGCATCACTCTGATCAGGGACGTTATTGAGCCAATGGTCAAGGTAAGCGGAGGAGGCACGGTCTATCCGGGCATCTGCGGGCGACCCGTGGATACGGTCGGCAGCGGCCGCACGCACAAACTCACCGGGGTAGCAGTCGCCGAGGTGTCGGATACCCCGCTCTATCTGGGCGTGGGTATGGGCAACTATACCGATCGATCAGTTATCGACATGCGCGGCAACGGTGACTTGAGCCCCAAGTCTTCGAAGCTCATAAACGTTTGTGTGATGTTGGACATCGACCCGGTCAGGGATGTCCTCGACAGAAATGACGCGGCCCATGCGGCGGCTCTACTCGTATCGGATGCGCTTGCCGAAGCGGTCAAGGATCTGGACCCCCCCGAGCTCGAAGTGTTCGAATTGGGTGAAGCTGACTCATCTCTGCCAAAAGTGGTTTACATCCTGTGCCAACATTCGCCGGAGCATCATGCGGGCTCCGTACGCGGCTGGGGCGATCACCTCTATGGCCTCACGAGGTTGCACCCCCCGTGGGTGATTCATCCAAACGAAATGCTGGATGGCGCCCTGACATTCGGCGACTCCTGGGGATTCTCGAACAACCCGATGCTCTTCGAGTTATACGGGAGGCATGGCAAAGATCTGAACCTTGTGGGTTGCGTCGTCATCCGCACGAGGTGGAGTTCGCAGCTCGAAAAGAACGTTGTTTCACGGCAAGCTGCAAAGACGGCCAAAATGTTGGGAGCCGAAGGCGCGATAGTGGTCGGGATGGTCGGCGGCAACGACTTCATGGAGGCCGTCCGAACGGCGCAGGCGTGCGAGCTCGAAGGTCTGGACACGGTGTTCGTCGTTCAGGAAGACGACCCGACAGACGGCGGCCCACCGATTTTGGAACCTCTGCCCGAAGTTAAATCGATCGTCAGCGTCGGTATCGGGCGGGCCGAGTCGACTCCCGCGCCGACCGGGCCGGTGGACCGCGTTATCGGTCGACGCAACATCACGCTGAACGTGAGCACGGGGGTCGGCGTGGTAGACGCGCAAGGCGAGTTGCCATTTGGCCGTTCCGGCCTCGGCTGTTCATCGCTCGACAGCCGGACAAGCTGTTTCGAGGTCTGAAGGCCGCTACCGCACTCCCCTGCCGATAACGACAGGCGCCGCTATTCCGGTTGATCAGTCGGCAAGCCCCGCAGAGGATTCAGCGGGGCGCGACTCCGCGGCGGCAACGCACCGCCTAGTAAGTGAACGCGGTTTCTTTCGTGTACCCGTAGCGGTCCGACCATGCAATTGACCTCAGCGGTCCCGCCGCGTCGTGCTTGACGTACTTGTTGGAGGTGGGATCGACGCGCCAGATCTCTGACCTGCCTATTACGCGTTCAGGAGCGGTCAGTTCGGCGATCCTGCCCCCGGCTGGGCCATGAAAACCGGTCGTCACTATCGCGTCGGCCTCGGGCAAGGGTTCCAAAAGAGGCGGACCACCGCTGGCCGGGCTCTCTTCCATCGTCAGGAATACGGTCTTCACACCGCTATTCTCGCAAGCCTCCACGGTACGGATAACCTCCATAAAGTCGTTGCCGCCCGAATCCCATCCCACGACGGCGCCATCCACGCGCAGAGTCCGGCAAAGCGAAGCAACCTGGTTCGCGGTAAGAAACTTTTCGCTCTGGGCCGACCACCTTGTGCGGATAATGATGCACCCGACGAAATTGAGGTCCTGACCGTGCCGTTGCGACAATCCCCATGCGACCGGATTGTTGACGAGTTCCCACGACGCACGGCCTGACACGGCGCCATCGAATATTTCGTTGGGGTTGATAAGCCACGGCGGGGTAAGTCTCGTAATACCGTAAATCGCGGTCCAATGCGCATACTGGGAGTTCGAGTAGTGCTCAGGCGAGCGCAAGGCCATGATGTAGGCGACACGCGGCAGGGACGCATCCTCTGGCCCAAGGTCCGACACTTCAACCGAAGAGGGTTCGAGTTCCTTCGTCGTCGCGGCTATCGCGTCCGATACGCGCAGGACCGCGCCGTGTATTGCCTGGTTCTGGTCCTCTATATGCACTCCTGCACGCGGCGTAATCATCATGCAGAGGTTGTGCATCGAGCCAAACGGGACCGCCTGGCCGCCTGGCCCGAACATGTCCAGGTAGGTCTCAACGTCACCGTCATTGCCCGGGTACCACATGGTGTCGGACACCTCGAAAATCGACATGCCGCGAAGGACGTGCGTACGGCCTGATCCGACAGCGTCCACCGGCCGCCCGTCGAGCCCGGGATATACGACGCCCGGGCCGCTCACCTTGATTCGGGGTTCAACCTGATCCCGAACCGTGGTGACGCGCACCATGTCCCCGGGGTGAACCACGTCGAACTGCACGTCGTCGAGCCGTATGTCCTCGAGGAGCATGTCCCGGAGACCGTCTGCGTCGACCGTCACAACGCCAGCGTCGTAGGCGGTCATCGAACCAAGTTGTACGTCGGTTACCGGGAATATTCCCAGTTCAAGTCTCTTGTCGGCTTTGCTCATATTCGGCTCCAGTGAATTGCGTCACAGTTCAGGCGGCCCAACTCTGGCCGTCGGCATCGACGCGGAATGGCATTATTCGCGCCGTGTGAAAAATCAGGTAACGCTGGGCTCAAAAAGTGTCGGCTCAGCCACAGGCGTCATCAACGACTCAAGCGCAGATTCCACGATGCTGGTCGCATAGGCAAGATCGTCGGCAGGCGAAAGTCGTGGGTTTCCGCAGACGTGTTCGATCCGTCCGCCGCGGACGACTCTGGGCGCCCCGGTTGTGAGGGCCAGGCTGAACAGGGCCGATATCAAGGCGACAGGGATGCCTTCTCGCTCGATTTCCTTCGCTATCGTTGCGCCGCAACGATTGCAGGTTCCTCAGGTGGCCACCATGACAACGCCGTCGACTCCTCCACGTTTGAGGACGCTCGCCATCTCCTGGCCCATACGCCGCGAATCTGCGACCGTGGTGCCTCGGCCGGATGTGGTCAGATACTCGGGGTGGATCGACTCGATTACGCCGCGGTCCTCCAGTGACCGCATGACGTTCAACGGAAGTACGTAATTCGGGTTTTCGTTGGTTACGTCGGTGTAGAACCCGACATGAACCGACTCCCATTTGCCTGATTCCATCGTGGCGAGCTTGCTGATGTCGTATTGGTACCAGACCTGCGCTGGCCCGCCCGACAAACGGTTGGGATTGCCCATGGGAACGAGCCCTCCGGAAGTGACGAGGCCGATACGCGCCGATTTCATGTCGGTTAGCGGACTGGCCGGTTGGACAACCTCGGGCAACTCGATAGGCAGCTCCGTAACAAAGGGTTCCCCGCGGACCTTCCTGAGAATCATTTCTATGGCGCGATCCGCTGCCCGCACGTCTCGCCTGCCGGCCTTTCGGATCCCACGCGGGATGTATCCTTCCTCGTCTGCCGTGCCCAACTCCTCCTCTCGGGCCAGCTTCAAGCCGATGCGAGCGACGGCCGCAACGGCTGCCGCCATTCCGCCGACGCCTTCGCTGGTCGGCACAATAACGACCTCTTTCTTATAGGTCAGGGCGCCCGGGTTTTCCTCGAACATCGCAGTCACAGCCGGTATGCCGTCCGCCAATGCCAGGTGACACACCTCGGCGCACGACAGGCCGTAGCGTCCTGCGTTAAAGGCCGGACCGGCGATCACAAGATCGGGACGGTATCGGGCCAGGGTATCGACGACTATCCTCACGGAAGTTTCATGTTCTTCGTTGAAGTAGTTGTCGCCGGCGACTATCGTGGCAACGATCTCGGCATCGTCTTTGAACGCCGCCCGAAACGCGTTTCCCGGTCCGGCGGGACCTTCGCGAACTTCGATCGGGTGATTCGCGGCCTCTTCAGCCCCGATTCCTGCGAAGAACTGGTTGAGGAAATGAACCACTTTCAGCTTTTGCCGGCTCGTCACGATCCTTCTCCCTTCATAGAGAATTCTTTCTGGTTCCGCTGAATGTTAATAGTCAAATGCGCTCCACGAGGTGGAGCCGTACCGGTCTACACACATGTACGTCGGTGGCTCCGAGCGTGAATTCACCTGCCCCAACAGGGCGTTTTGGTTGGCCATGATGGACTGCCTGCCGATCACCTTGTCGACGGCCGGCAGCGGTTCATCGTATTCGGGAATGCTTGCCTCCGACATCAACTCGTTGCGGCCCCATCCTGTGGTGATTATCGCCCTGGCGTCCGGCAGGGGTTCAAGGAGCGGACTTCCATTGTCCGGGTGTTCCTCGAAGGTCAAGAATACAGCGTTGACGCCTATCTGTTCGCAGGATTGAGGGCGTGTGGGCTCTGTTCAAGCGGTCCTTTATGGGCGCATTCCACCGGGTGAGTACGAAGCATCTGCCCCGTTACCTCGACGAACTGGAATGGCGATTCGGTAACCGCAATAACGAGTGCGTCTTTCGGGACACCTTGCGGCGCATGGTCAACACAGAACGGCTGACCTACGAACAGCTTGTGGCGTAGAAACGGCTTGGCATATCGTGGGAACGGGTGGGGGAGCAACAAGCTGGCACGCCGTTTCTACGGGCAGAAAACATTCCGCCTGTCGCCGCCCAACCTAAAGCTTGTAGGCCACAAAAGTGTCTGTCATGCCCTGTCCCAACTCTATGGTGTATTTCTCGCCTGAGTCAAGAGAATGACCACAGTGGGGTGCCCTAAGGCCCAGTGTGAGAGTAAATCCAGCGGGTCTGCGTGTTCCCGAGATTCGACGTTCTCTTCTGTTCCTTCTCCCACTCGTAGATCTCAGGCAAGTAACGGGTCTTCCCGGTATCGGACCAGGAAGCCCATGTCTCTACTTCAGGGTCGGCTACCCATCGGGTCTCGAAGTTACTGAAGTTCGAGGTTCGGCTCTGTTCCTTCTCGCGACTTGCGCCGCTCCCCCTTGGTATTGCCCGTATCCGACCAGGGTTCCCAGTCCTCTTCGGGATCTGAAACCCATTGGGTCTGGCTGTTGCCAAAGTTCGAAGTTCGGATTTGTTCCTTCTGGTGTTGTAGTCCGAAGCCGCGGGTATTGCCCGTGTCAGTCCAGGGCCCCCAGTCTTCTTCGGGATCGGCAACCCAGAGGGTCTGGGTGTTGTTGAGGTTCGAAGTTCGGATTTGTTCTTTCTCGTGCCGAGCTCCAAAGCCGCGGGTGTTCCCCGTATCAATCCAGGCGCTCCATGTTTCGGGAACGGGCTTGGGATCCGCTACCCATCGGGTCTGGCGATTGTCGAGGTTTGAGACCCTAGGCTGTTCCTTTTCATGTTGTGGACCTGACCCGCGGGTATTGCCTGTATCGGCCCACGCTCCCCATGTCTCGGGGCTGGACGCAGACACTCACCCGGTCTCCCGAGGTGGCTCCATATGGGTCTGTCACGGTCAACAGGAATGTCAGAAGAGCGGGACCGGCCGGAGCGGTGAAGGTGACTATCGGGGTCTCGGCCGGAGAAAAGGTGAATCCACTCGCTACCCGGTTATCGCCGGCGACCAACGTCGCAACGATCTCCCCTTCACCTCCCAGCAGGGCGTTGAGCCTGACTCCGGAACCCACAAGCCCGTCCACTGCGTCCGACTCCAGGTTGGCCAGTTCCTCGCCTCCGCGTCCGGCGAAGAACTGATTAACGTATAGAAGAACTCTCAGTTTTCCTGTAACGTCTCTTGCCTCCAAAAAAATAGGGTTAGGATGTGTTAACACTAACGAGTTTGCTCATGTTATCTTTGCCGGATGGAAGTCACACAATCCCAGTATGAACGCATCGCCGCACTGCCTACCAGTGCAGCGGGGCAACGTAAGCATGCCGAACCTGCAGGTACTCAACGCCATCCTGTACGCCGCCGGGAACGGATGCAAACAGCGTCCGTTGCCGGAACGCTTTGGCAACTGGCACACCATCTACACCAAGATGAATCGCTGGTCGAAGAACGGCGTGCTCGACAGGGTATTCGAACGGCTGCAGCGGAAACGGATAGTCCGCATCAAGCTCGAGCCGGTCTCGATGGATAGTACCATCGTCAAGGTACACCCCGACGGTACTGGAGCGTTAAAAGAAACGGACCGCAATCCATCGGCGGATCCCGTGGCGGATGGACTACCAGGATTCATAATTGTTCACCCTCATCGCTGATGCGCTGAGATAGTGTTAACAAGCCCTAATAATATGTGGCCAGTCTGCCTACGCTGTCGGCGCGCCGGAGCGTGTATAACGCTCCGGCTGTCGCAACAACCAATCTCGGGTCTTGAATCGGCGCGGGCAGGTGTTAGCCTCCCTGAGAGTCCGGGGGTTGGTCCAACTCACCGTGCTCGTACCGGCCTGAAGCGGTCTGGTTTTTCATTTGCGCCCAATAGGGGAAAGTAGCCAATGCCACCGCATTTTGAGATTCTGTCCGATGAATTTCAACGCATCGTCCGCCCTTCCGGCACCCTCGAACTCGTCACCGACGGGATGATATTCACCGAAGGGACGACATGGGTCCCGGACCGGGACATGTTGATCTGGAGTGACTTCTTCAACAACCGGATCATGCAGTGGTCGGAGTCAGGCGGGATCGACGTGTACAGGCAGCCGTCTCGCCGCGTCAATGGCAACGCTGTAGATCTTGAGGGCCGCGTCGTTTCCTGCGAAACGTACGGCCGGAAGGTTGTGCGCGAGGAGCCGGATGGGACGATCATGCCGGTCGCAGAGCGTTATGAGGGTGGTCGGCTTACGTCACCGAACGACGTGGTGGTGAAGTCGGACGGTTCGATTTGGTTCAGCGACCCCGACTACGGTGTCCTGGTCCCCGGCATCGGAGACGGTGAGGTGCTTGAGCAAGAACGGAACCGGCTCTATCGCGTCGATCCTACTACCGGGCAGGTGGCCTCGATGTGCGAGGAGTTTGACAAACCAAACGGACTGGCCTTTTCGCCTGACGAGACCGTGCTTTACGTCGGAGACAGCGGCCGAACGCACGGGGAATTCCGCAATCATCACGTGATGTCATTCGACGTGATTGACGGTGGCGCCAGTATCGAAAACCCCGCCATATTGGCCGTGGTCGATCCGGGAGTCCCCGATGGCATGCGAGTCGACTCCGAAGGCAATTTGTACGTCACCGCCGGCGACGGCGTACAGGTGTTTTCTCCCGGCGGGGACATGTTGGGGAAGATACACACACCCGAGGTAGCAGCCAACTGCGCATTCGGCATGTCTGACTACCAAACGCTGTTCATCGCAGCCACGACGTGCGTATGGAAGGTTCGGCTGGATGCCGTAGGAGCTTCAAAGAAGTAGCAGACATCTGGTTCGTCGTGGCACGGGCTCGGACGCCGCAGGGCGACTACTCGACACGACGACCGGCGTTTATGAGCGGAGACGATGATATGGAACAGTTCATGGTCAACACGCAGGTCGGTAACTTTCAATGAGAACTCAACTCGAATCATGTGACGATCGCTTCTGGCGCCTGGTCCCGCGTGACGCTCAGTTAAAAAGGTTGTTCTCGGGCACCGCGTGGGCAGAAGGACCCGTCTATCTGAAAGACCAAAGGGCCCTCGTGTGGAGCGACGTTCCAAATAACCGCATGTATAGGTGGACCGCCGAACTCGGAGGTACTGTATTCCGGGAACCGTCCAACTTCTCAAATGGCAACACTGTGGATCGGTCCGGCCGCCTGGTCACGTGCGAACATTTCAGCCACCGCGTTTCGCGCACCGAACCGGATGGAACGATTGTGCCGCTTGTCGACAACTATCGCGGCAAGAGGCTCAATTCGCCGAACGATCTGGTGGTGAAGTCGGACGACAGTATCTGGTTTACCGACCCGCCATACGGCATCTTGAGCAACTACGAAGGCGTTCAGCAAGAGAGCGCAGTGAGCGGGAACTTCGTTTACCGGCTCGACCCGGCCACCGGCGAACTGTCCGTCGTGGCAGATGACTTCGACAAGCCCAACGGGCTTGCCTTTTCGCCGGACGAGTCGGTGCTGTACGTGGCGGACACCGGCGGCACACACACGCCGAATGGACCCCACCACATCAGGGCGTTCGACGTCGCAGAAGACTCACAACTGGAGAATAGCCGCGTGTTTGCCGAAGTAAGCCCGGGCTTCGCCGATGGGTTCAGGGTGGACGAGGCCGGAAACGTGTTCACGAGCGCATTCGACGGGATACAGGTGTTTTCGCCAGACGGAGAACTGCTGGGTAAGATCCTGGCGCCGGAAAGGGCGACTGCCAACTGCGCCTTCGGCGGCGATGACAATTCGACTTTGTTCATCACGGCATCCACCGCCCTATACGCCATCGAAACGTCTACCCGCGGCGCTGTTCCCTGATAACGGTTCTATGACCCGGGTGAAGGGTTTTCGTCCACGTCCGTTACGGCGACCGTCACCCAGGCCGTCGCCGAACCGCCGTTCCCGTCGCTGGCCACCACCGTCAGCGTGTAGGACGAGGTGGTCTCGTAGTCGAGAGCGCCCGCCACCGTGATAGCCCCTGTGCCAGCGTCGATAGTGAAGTGTCCGTCTTCGTTGCCCGCCGTGATCGCGTAGGAAACCGTGTCCCCTTCGTCGATCTCTGTGGCGGAGACCGCGCCCACGGACGCTCCTTCAGCCGCGTCTTCAGGGACGGAGTAGGAGTAGTAGCTCGAAATTTCAAAGAACGGAGTCTGGTTTTCCACGCCAACCTCTGTGACAGACACCGCCACCGTGGCCGTCGCCGAACCGCCGTTCCCGTCGCCGGCCTGGACGGTCAGCGTGTATAACGCGGTGGTCTCGTAGTCGAGAGCGTCGGCAACCGTGATCTCCCCTGTGCCCGTGTTGACGACAAACTTCCCGTCTTCGTTGCCCGCCGTGATCGAGTAGGACACCGTAACTGCCTCGTCAGGATCGGTGGCAATGACGCTGCCAACGGACGAGCCGGTAGCCGTGTCTTCAGCGATGGAGAAGGAGTAAGACGCAGCGCCGAACTCGGGACCCTGGTTGCACGCTCCCGTTGGCACGGACGCGGCGTCTGACGGCTCGCTCCAATCTGCCGCGTACGTCGTGCCGTCACCGTACGAAAGCGCCCGGAACTCGTAGGTCGAGCCGCAGTCCGGTCCGCCAACGGGGCTGAACGTCGAGCTCCTGGTCCCGGTGGTCTCGACATCGGCCCATTCCTCGTCAGACCCGCTCTTGCGGCTCTGCGCCTTGTACCGGGCTGCGCCCGTAACCGCGTCCCAACTGATCGTGAACTTGCCATCGGCGAGGGACGCGTTGACGGCCTGTGGCGCTGGAGGCGCAGCCGCGGGCGCTGTTGGGGAGTCCTCCACACCACCCGGGGGCGCGGGGGACGCTCCGGGGGTGGAATCGTCTACACCGATGTCCGGTACGGGGTCGCCCTCGCCGGGGACGGGGGGCGGCGGCGGGATGCCGTCGGGGTGGTCGTACGCGCCGGCGCTCACCATGAACTCGCCCAGGCTGTGAATGTCGGATATCAGCAACGGCAGGCTCGTATCTGCCCCGATACGTCCCCCGTACTCGCTTACGCGAGACTGATGCGCCGCCGCGATCTTCTGCTCGAGATGGGACAATTCCTGCTCGAGCACGGATAAATGCTTAACATACTCGTCAGACCTGAGGCTTTTCCAGGCATCTCGGTGAGGATGTACGGCAATCACAGTCCCGCCCTCTCGCCGCTGCACCTCCCAAGTCTCATAGACTTGCCATGCCTCCGCTGAATGATCCCATGCCGGGCCGATAAACAGAACCAGCTCCTTGCCCATGATTCCGCCGGGTTCAACCCCGCCGGATCCTTTTGTTACATTTCCTGCATAGTACCCCTCTTCGGGGACCACAGCTTCATAATGCTTCCTCAGTTGTTCTATAAACTCCCTGTACTCACGGCTTTCGGCGTCTTCCCTATAGTTTTCACGCCAATACGTATAGAACCATACCTGCACAGGCAACTGCGGAGGGCCATTGCCGAGTATGTAACTATTCACACGCACGTCGGCATAGCAACTGATTTGAAAGGCATACGATTCCCAGTTCAATGAGTCTTCAAAGCTCACATAAGATGGTTGCCGGTATGGAGTCTCGGAAGTGCAACGTACTGTCCCGGGAATATATGTGCCCCGTATCACGATGTGCGGTACTATAGCAGTAATGAAATTAAGAGTAAGAGAGCTTGTCACATCCTCGGGCGCATCTCCGAGGTCATAGGAGTTACCCGCGAATCCGCCTCCTGTGCCCACGGAACTTGCTGGGTTGCACGGATCCACGGAGGAGCCAGAGATAGGCGTGCAGGGCGGTATCTCATTCGTTAGGTAGCCCGTATAGAGTGAAGGCGTAGGTGTGGGCGATGCCTTGGAAGTATGCTGCTGCGGCGCATCTTCACACGCGGCAATAAGAAGAAGGAGAGCAGCAATCAGCACAATACGCGAGAGCATCAGGTTCCTCCTCACCGGGACTGATACAGCGCCATCAAAGCAACGACATCGTATGCTTGCGGTTCGCAGTACTGGGTCGAGTCTTTGTAGCTCATGATGGAATGCGTGGTATTCGTCGGATGCTGGTTCAACGGCCGGCCAATGCCAAGAGAGTGCCCTGCTTCGTGCACCGCCATGTATTGCAGGTATGAGCAACCGTTGCTGTTCTGAGTGCTCCAGGCAGTTCCAAGGGATGATTTCAGCAGAATCGATCCTTTCTTTAACTCGGACAGCGCAGAGCCATACGCGACTAGAGTAGAATCCTCCCATGTGAGGGAACGCCAACATCCTGAAGGCAGGCCTAGACATCCTGCAGACATCATGCGAAATTTAGATGCAAACATGACTTGATTGTGCTTTGGGGATAGACGGATTCCAGCGATTGGAGCACTGGAGCATTTCTCACCGGCAGGCAGCGCGTACTTCTCCGTCTTGACGATATTGTTGCCGCTTGCGTCCTTCCACTCAACAGTCGTCTCCCACGTCCCTATACCCGCCGTGATGTCTGCTATCGCGGATGACGCGGTTATGGCGGAGGGTATGGGGTGGAATCGTCTACACCGATGTCCGGTACGGGGTCGCTCTCGCCGGGGACGGGGGGCGGCGGCGCCGGGATGCCGTCGGGGTGGTCGTACGCGCCGGCGCTCACCATGAACTCGCCCAGGCTGTGAATGTCGGATATCAGCAACGGCAGGCTCGTATCTGCCCCGATACGTCCCCCGTACTCGCTTACGCGAGACTGATGCGCCGCCGCGATCTTCTGCTCGAGATGGGACAATTCCTGCTCGAGCACGGATAAATGCTTAACATACTCGTCAGACCTGAGGCTTTTCCAGGCATCTCGGTGAGGATGTACGGCAATCACTGTCCCGTCCTCTCGCCGCTGCACGTCCCAAGTCTCATAGACTTGCCATGCCTCCGCTGAATGATCGAATGTCGGGCCGATAAACAGAACCATCTCCCTATCCATGATTCCGCCGGGTTCAATCCCTCCAGTACCCTTTATATTTCCTACTCCATAAAGCCCCTCTCCAGGAATCGCGGCTTCGTAATGCTTCCTCAGTTGTTCTATGAATTCTCTATACTCAATAAGTTCTCTATACTCAATGCTCTCTCTATACTCGGCGTTGTCGGCGCCTTTTCTATAGTCTTCACGCCAATACGTATAGAACCATACTTGCACGGCCAACTTCGAAGGACCAACGCCCAGCATGTACCTGTTCACACGCACATCGGCATAGCAACTGATTTGAAAGGCATACGATTCCCAGTTCAATGAGTCTTCAAAGCTCACATATGATGGTAGCCGGTATGGAGTCTCTGAAGTGCAACGTACTGTTCCGGGAATATATGTGCCCCGTATCACGATGTGGGGAACAAATGCCGCAATGTAATCAAGAGTAAGAGAACCATCTACATCATCAGGCTCATCGCCGAGGTCATAGGCGCTACCCGCGAATCCGCCTCCTGTGCCCACGGAACTTGCTGGGTTGCACGGATCCACGGAGGAGCCAGAGATAGGCGTGCAGGGCGGTATCTCATTCGTTAGGTAGCCCGTATAGAGTGAAGGCGTAGGTGTGGGCGATGCCTTCGAAGTATGCTGCTGCGGCGCATCTTCACACGCGGCAATAAGAAGAAGGAGAGCAGCAATCAGCACAATACGCGAGAGCATCAGGTTCCTCCTCACCGGGACTGATACAGCGCCATCAAAGCAACGACATCGTATGCTTGCGGTTCGCAGTACTGGGCCGAGTCTTTGTAGCTCATGATGGAATGCGTGGTATTCGTCGGATGCTGGTTCACCGGCCGGCCAATGCCAAGAGAGTGCCCTGCTTCGTGCACCGCCATGTATTGCAGGTATGAGCAACCGTTGCTGTTCTGAGTGCTCCAGGCAGTTCCAAGGGATGATTTCAGCAGAATCGATCCTTTCTTTAACTCGGACAGCGCAGAGCCATACGCGACTAGAGTAGAATCCTCCCATGTGAGCGAACGCCAACATCCTGAAGGCGGGCCTATGCAACCTGCGAGCGTCATGCTAAAGTTAGAAGCGAACATGACTTGATTGTGCTTTGGGGATAGACGGATTCCAGCGATTGGAGCACCGGAGCATTTCTCACCGGCAGGCAGCGCGTACTTCTCCGTCTTGACGATATTGTTGCCGCTTGCGTCCTTCCAATCAACAGTCGTCTCCCACGTATCTATACCCGCCGTGATGTCTGCTATCGCGGATGACGCGGTTATGGCGGAGGGTATCGTGTTCTCGCATATCACATAGCGGAATTCATGGCTGCCCTGCGCGTTGGCGGGCTGGTAGCCGTAGAGAGGGCCGGTTGCGATCAGAATCCTGTGGCCCGGCGGAGTAATGGTTGGGTAAACGAAGACAATATCCGACCAGTTGGACGCTCCCGTAGTATTTGTCGCCTGAGCTTGAATGCGGTAGACGCCGTTGTAAGAGGAAGTGATGTAGGAAGGAGGAGAGGGCAGTCCAATGGTCGCGGTTGTCCCCGTAATGGTGACGCCGTTCGCGGCCCATGGCAGCGTGGGGTTGCACGTGGCCGAGCCATCGCCATTGTCGACGCACGTCTCTTCGGCGTAGCGCAGCCTGTAGCCTGTGGCTCTGGCGGCTGCGTCCCATCTCACAGCCACGTTGCCCGTGCTATCCAGGTCTCCGTTGGCCCGCAACCCTGCCGGCCTTGCGGGCAGCGCGCCCGGATTCGCGCTGGGAGTGCCGCTCTCCGAAATGGACCAATCCCCGCATCCGCCCGTACTCCTGCTGCATGCCCGTACCTGCACTTCATACGAATGCCCGTTCGTCAGCCCGGGGAGCGTCGTCTTTGTGGTGGACGCAGAGGATTTGGACCAATTAGTCTGAAGCCTGGCCTGGTACTCAACCTCGTAGCGCGTGATCCGCGAGCTTCCCCGTTCAGAAGGCGCGTCCCAACTGACGGCAAGGCTCCCGTTGCCGGAGGTCACGCTCGGGGTGAGCATCCGTGCCGGTGGCACAAACGTGGGAGGTGGCAACGTCACGGGCACGGGAATGGCCGTCGGCGTTGGAATAGGCGTGGGTGTTGGTGTGGGAGGAACGGTGACTCTCACGCGGTGAGAAATAGTCGAGACGGTCGTATTTCCGCTCCGCAGGGTAGTCGTCACCCTCCCTCCAGGTGTGTCGCACGCATGGAGTGTCAAGGAGACGTCATAGCGTGACAGCGTACGCCGTGCCGGTACCGAGTAAGATCGAGACGTCGTGGTACACGTGCTGTTGAATCCGATGTCGCTGCTGTCCGTTGTCACGCCAATCCTGTAGTTCGCCCCCGCCGTCAGATTCCATCCCGTGACAGTGAAGACATCGTTGCGCCCATCCTGCATGGAACTGCCAAGGCCCGCAATCTTTATCTTCCCCCGCGGAACTGGTGTTGGGGTGGGTGTAGGAGTTGGCGTCGGGGTCGGTGTTGGCGGGGCAGGCCGGGGAGGCGGGGGCGGCTCGTAGCAAGACGGATCATAGGGGTTCCAGTCGCACATCCAGTCATCATTGGCCCTGGCGGCGCCTGACGGCTGCGCCAGAATCCACGCCAGCAGCGCGGCGAAGCTGAGGGCCAGGGCGAGACCCGCGGCGAGTACAAGTTTTCTTGCCGTTTCCACCGTTGAATATCAAATCTGTCGAACGCGACGACGGTTGTGGGTTCTTGTAACTGTATGGTACCCGGACACGTTTGGATGCAGAAAGCGTAAGAAAGAGGATTCACGCGCTGTTGAAGCCGACGTTGCTGTTATTCGTCGTCACGCCAATCGTGTAGTTCCCCGACGCCGTCAGATTCCACGCGGTGACATCGAAGTCGACCGAGCGTCCGGCCTGCATGGAACTGCTGAGCCCCGCAATAGTTATCGTCCCCCTCGGAGTTGGCGTCGGGGTCGGTGTTGGCGGGGCAGTTGGAGTATTCGCGAAGTCGCAGAGGATAGGGTTGTCGTCGCAGTTGGGAATACGGGCCTTCGCGGTACCGGACGGATGCAACGGATTCCACGCAACAAATACGACAGTCGCCGCCAGCAGGCTGGCAAGAAACACGGCGGCGAGTCGCGATCCGACGGCTCATCCGGCGTAGCGTTCCATCAACTTGCCCTTTGCCCTCAATCAAACAGATGCCAGCATTTCATCAGGGGGGCCGCCAAGATATCGGATAGCCGGGGCGCACGCAAATGGCGCATTGAGTCTGCTTGTCAAAGGGCCGACGCCCATAACAGCCCGTGGATTCTCGCAAGAGCCAGCGAAAGCGTCATCGGCGAGGCCAGGGTGTGGTCTTCACAATAGACTGTGTGTGTCGCCACATCATGGAAACAGGACCACTGTGAAACAATCTAAAATAGCCAAGCGCCGTTGTCGACGAAACCAAAGGAGGGCACGCCTTTGAGCACGCCCGCGTAGGGTCAGCGAACGGCCCTCCGCGCGAGCAGGCCCACTGGTACGCAATTTGGACGTAGCGGAGCGAAGTGAGAAGGCCCAGGTTCCTTGCCGACGACGCCAAGCCTATCTTTAGGATGTTGCTGTGGTCTTGAATCCCCTATTCGTTTGCGTCCTTTGTACCGGCCTGCCCCAGGGGACGTATTCTTACTTGATGAGGTTCTTGCGCAACCGTTCTGTGGGGCCAATAATCCGTCCACAGTGCGGAGAAGAATGGGACGCGCAGGCGCCGAACGGCAGGAACGCCCGATGTCCGATGACAGAAAAGCCGCCCTTGCAAAGTCCTGAGATAATTCGATTCGAACGGGCGACTAGCCGCGGAGTTGGTCGTGCCGACCGGTAAATCTGGCTAACGGAAGGTGTTGTTTTGACCTTGGGAATCGGTAAAGGGACAGGCACGGACATTCATTGGAGGAGCATAAACGCCATCCGGTTTTTGGCGGTTGATGCTGTGCAGCAAGCGTCCTCAGGTCATCCGGGAGCGCCGATGGGCGCTGCGCCGTTGGCTTACGTGTTGTGGACCCGTTTCCTGAGACACAATCCGGCGAATCCCGATTGGGCAAACAGGGACCGATTCCTGCTTTCTGCCGGTCACGCCTCGATGTTGCTTTATGGGTTGCTGCACCTGACCGGATACGACGTGCCGATGGAGGAGCTGAAACGGTTCCGCCAGTGGGGAAGCATCACTCCCGGCCACCCTGAACACGGCGTTACGCCCGGCGTCGAGGCCACGACGGGCCCACTTGGACAAGGATTTGCAAACGGGGTAGGCATGGCGATTGCCGAACGGATGCTGGCATCGTCGTACAACCGTCCCGGCCACGAAATCATCGACCATCGCACGTATGGGCTGTGTTCCGACGGCGACCTGATGGAGGGTATTGCGTCTGAGGCTGCCTCGCTTGCCGGAACGTTGGGGTTGGGAAAGATCACCTACCTATACGACGACAATGCAATAAGCATTGAGGGCGAAACAGACCTTGCTTTCAGAGAGAGCGTTCCGGAACGATTTCTGTCGTACGGGTGGCATGTCGTCGGACCGGTAGACGGCAATGATCCTGGAGCGATCGAGCAGGCCATAGCCGCAGGAATCGATGAGGCCGACAGGCCATCCCTGGTGGTCGTAAAGACCGTGATCGGATTCGGCAGTCCGAACAAGGCTGGAACTGCGTCGGCCCACGGTGAGCCTTTAGGCGAGGCTGAGGTTGCGAACGCGCGGGAGTCGCTGGGATGGGAATACGGCCCGTTTGAGGTGCCGGATGACGTGTCGGACTTCATGGGGAGCGCGCGCAAGCGTGGGGAAGCTCTCGAGGCGTTGTGGAAAAAGTCGCTGGGCGAGTACGAGTCGGGATATCCGGAACTGGCGGCTGCGCTGAAGCGTGATCTGGCTGGTGAACTTCCCGGCGGCTGGGATCGAGACCTCAATAAGTTGATCGGGACTTATGGCGGCGCTGTGGCCACGCGGGCGGTTTCGGGCAAGTCGCTAGCGGCGATAACGGCGCGGGCGCCGTCGTTAGTAGGCGGTTCGGCCGATCTTGCGCCCTCGAACAACTCTACCGTGGCGGGCCGGGGCGACTTTTCGCCCGAAAATCCATTGGGCAGGACTCTTCACTTCGGAGTCAGGGAACACGCCATGGGCGCGGTTGCGAACGGCATCGCCCTGCACCGCGGGTTCATTCCTTTCGCCGCGACGTTCCTGATCTTCTCGGACTACATGCGGGCATCGATCAGGCTGGGAGCGCTTAGCCACTGCCGCGTCATCTGGGTGTACACACACGATTCGGTTGGCGTTGGCGAAGACGGCCCGACGCACGAGCCGATTTCTCAACTCATGGGCCTGCGAATGATCCCCAATCTGACCGTGATGAGACCGGCTGACGCCGATGAAACTATCGAGGCCTGGCGGGCGGCGATGAATCACCGGAACGGACCCGTTGCGCTAATACTCTCCCGTCAGGCGCTCCCCCAGCTAGCAAGTGTTGGCGCCATGGTCGATGCGAAAGAGAATTTTGCCCGCGGCGCATACGTGGTCAGGGATTCGGATTCAACCCCCGATCTAATTATCGTGGGTACAGGATCCGAGGTTCAGCACGCTCTGGCGGGCGCGCAGATACTGGAGACCGAAGGGGTAAAGGTGAGAGTTGTGTCCATGCCGTCGTGGGAGCTGTTTGAATCGCAGCCAGACGTCTATCGTGAGTCGGTCTTGCCATTTTCAGTCCGGGCCAGAGTTGCGATCGAAGCCGGCGCCAGGATCGGCTGGGAGCGGTACACGGGCCTCGACGGGGCTGTCATCGGCATGGACGGATACGGCGCGTCGGCGCCCGGCGCCACCAACATGAAAGAATTCGGATTCACCGCGGAGAACGTGGCGGCAGTAAGCCGTCGCCTGTTACAGGATCGCAGTTGAAATGAAAGTGGCAATCGGGGCAGACCACGGTGGCTACGAGATAAAGGCCGAGATCGCACGGTTGGTGGGATCGCTCGGCCACCAGGTAACCGACCTCGGCGCTCATGAACTGGATTCTGACGACGACTACCCTGATCTTGCGGCGCCTGTAGCGAGGTCGGTCCAGAACGGCAAAGCCGACCGCGGCATTGTCATCTGCGGCAGTGGAATCGGCGCTTCCATAGCGGCTAGTAAATTCAGGGGCATCCGCGCATCGGTATGCCACGACACCTATTCCGCCGCACAGGGCGTCGAGCACGACGACATGAACGTACTGTGCCTGGGGGCGAGGGTAATAGGCATCGCCCTGGCACAGCAGATTGTCACAGCGTTCCTGGGCGCCGAGTTAGACCATCATCCGCGGTTTCGACGCCGGCTGGACAAGCTATCTATTATTGAGGATGAACAGCTGTCTGCGGCCGGTTGATCACACCGTCCACTTGCCCGTTCAACTACCAAGGACTAAATGACGATGACGCAGGCCCCAACGAACGCCATAAGGCTTGCCAATAAAATTGGGCAGTCGATATGGCTCGACTCGATAAGCAGGGAACTGATCCGGTCCGGGGAATTGGCCAGGCTGTTTCGCATGGGTGTGTCTGGAGTCACGTCGAACCCAACGATTTTTGAGAAGGCGGTCTCGGAAGGCGCCAGCTATGACGACGCGCTCCGTCGGCACGCGGAATCGGGCCAAGGCGCAGGCGTGGCGTTCGAGGATTTGGCCGTCGAAGACATTCGCGACACGGCCGACCTCCTTAGGGGCATCTACGAATCGACTGCGAGCAAAGACGGATACGTCAGCATCGAAGTAAACCCGTTGCTCGCCCGCGATACGGCCGGGACCGTGGACGAGGCGCGGCGGCTTTTCGAGTCGATCGCGCGGCCAAACGTGATGATCAAGGTGCCCGGTACGCCCGAAGGGATGCCAGCCGTCAGAACTCTAATCGGCAGCGGCATCAACGTGAACGTCACCCTCCTGTTTTCTATGGAGGCTTACATATCGGCGGCTGAGGCCTACATCAACGGTCTTCGCGACTACGTTGCCGGCGGCGGAGACGCCGCCGAACGCATAGCCTCGGTCGCATCGTTCTTCGTGAGCCGGGTGGACAACATCGTAGACGGTCAGCTTGACGAGGCCGCGGCTGACGATTCATCGGCTGATCCGGATGACCTCTACGGCGCCATCGGCATCGCCAACGCCAGGATGGCCTACGGTGAATTCCAGCGGCTTTTCGGCGACGGTGAATTTGGTGACCTATCGGCACGCGGCGCCCAGTTACAACGCCCCCTCTGGGCATCCACGTCCGTGAAGAACCCGGACTACCCCGACACGATGTATGTGGATGGTCTAATGGGCCCGAACACAGTAAACACACTGCCGGAATCCACGCTTACCGCGCTGCTGGAGCACGGCGACGTTGAGGACAGATTGACCGGAAAAGCCGAGCAAGCTCGCGATCTAGTCGAATCGCTGGAGGGGCTTGGGATTTCGCTCGATTCGATTACCGGAGATTTGCTCGTTGCCGGCGTCGGTTCCTTCGCCGATTCTTACTCAGGGCTGCTCGACCGGATCGACGCAAAACTCGACATGCTCGCCGGCGCCAGGGGGAGAGCGTCGCTGGGTTCGTATCAAGAGACAGTCGCCGACGCTCACGACGAACTGCGACGCGCCGATACCGCAGGCCGTATCTGGAGGCACGACCGCACGGTCTGGGTCGAACCGTCGGTGGGCGGCGATGCGCCTGGGCAGTCCCTTGGATGGTTGGATCTACCGGCCAGAATCTCTGAATTGCGCCGGGAGATCGGCCCTCTGGCTGCCGACATCCGTCGATCGGGATTTACGGACGCCGTGCTTCTCGGCATGGGCGGCAGCAGTATGACGGCCGGGGTGTTTTCGGCGTTGTTCGATCCCAGGCCCGGCTGGCTTCGGCTGCACGTGCTGGACACGATCAATCCCGAAACCGTCGCCGCCGTCCAAAGCGGCATCGATTTGGCCAAGACGGTGTTCATCGTGGCCAGCAAGTCCGGGACAACCGTTGAAACCCTGTTGCTGGAAAAGCACTTCCGGAACGAGTTATCAGCCGCGGGCGCAACCAACGTCCCGAATCATTTTGTGTCTATCTCCGATCCGGATACGCTGCTGTCTCGCCGGGCAGACGCGGGCGAGTTTGCGTGGCGAATTCTTGCCCAGCCTGATGTCGGCGGGCGATACTCGGCCCTGAGCGCGTTCGGACTGCTGCCTGCCGTCCTCATGGGCGCCGACCTCGAATCCCTTGAGCGATTGGCGTTGGCTATGGCTGAGGAGTGCCGCAGATCAGACGCCGCCAACCCGGGCGTCTGGCTTGGCGGTCAGATGGGCCGGCTGGCTTCTGAGGGTCGAAACCTCGTTAATCTCTTCACGTCACCCGGGTTGGAACGATTCGGCCTCTGGGTAGAGCAACTAGTGGCGGAGTCGACCGGAAAAGACGGCAAGGGTTTGGTCCCGATCGCATCTGAGCCGACGTTGCTGCTCGACGACTACGGTCCCGATCGCCAGTTCGTGTACCTGCGGCTAAGCGGCGGAGAAAACAACAAAACGGACGCCTTCGCCTCCGAGCTTGAATCGGCCCGTCACCCGTTGATCCGCCTCAACGTGCCTGATCATGATTCGATTTCGGCCGAATTTTTCAGATGGGAGTTTGCGACCGCCGTGGCAGCAGCGTCTTTGGCGGTCAATCCGTTCGATCAACCGGACGTGGAAGATGCCAAGTCAAAGGCGCGCATCCTTATTGCTGGCGATGACATCGCTGTTTCCGGATCGACTCTGGAGTCTGCCGTCGACGAAATACTTCAAAATCCGCCGTCCCCAAGCGCTTACGTTGCCTTGGAAGCGTTCTTGCCTGAAACTGACGAATTAACCGCATCGTTTTCGCGACTCCGCAAGGCCATATCCCAACGCACCAATATGGCCACTATGTTCGGGTACGGACCGCGTTACCTGCATTCGACCGGACAGCTGCTCAAAGGCGGCCCCCCGACCGGCAGACTACTCGTCATAACAAGCGGTAACGCGCCCGACATCGCCGTGCCGGGAATGGCCTATACATTTGGGGGGCTGTCAACGGCTCAGGCAGCAGCCGACGTAGCGGTAATGCGGGAACGCGGTAGGATTGCGGCCCTCGCTACGGTTAGCGGCGACTATGCAATCGCGGTCGATGCGGCAGCAGAGGCGCTTGGAGTTGCCGACGGATGAGGGCACTCTACCGGTTGAAATGGTTTTACAGAATCACATAGAGACTCCGCTGTTCGGTGTGGCTATAGACGACCGCCTTGATTTCTGCCGCGATCTTGTTGGAAGCGCAGGCTACCCGTCGGCTGCTCAGCGAGAACAGGCCGCGTCGCTAAAGGGTGTCGTCTTTGACGGATTGGTGAAGGCCATCGAAGCCGGCATTTCAAAATCCCGCTCATCGGTGTGGGTGGATGCCGATCTAGGTGAAGGGGTCCATCTGCGGGCACGAGCCATGTCGCTGGCATCAGGAGTCGTGATCCGGCGCCCAATCAGTTCGCCATCTGTGCTCGGTCATGCGAACGACGTCATCAAGTCTGCGAGTCGCCTCGGCGCATGCGCGGTATTGGTTTCGACGACCTACGACCCGGAAGGCGACATCAAGATTCGGGAGTCTCGGCAGAAAGTGTTGCGAAGAATCGCCAAGGCGTGCAATGAATCGGAGCTTCGCCTGTTCGTAGGGCTCATGCCAGATCCAGGCAGCGCGCAGCGCGCCGAATCCCAGTCGGAAACACCAGACGAATACGCCACGAGGCGCCTCGTCGAAGGAATTCGTCAATTTCAGGATGCCAGCCTGGACGTTTCGGGTTGGGTAGTCGAACCTCCATTCGACGCCAAAGCCGCCGCCGTGATAGCCGGGCAGGCCCGGGTTGACGATAGAAGAGACGTGTCGGTCATGTTCAAGGTTTCGAACAACCCAGAAGCAACCCGACCCCGGCCGGCAATCGGTCCAATCGATCTACGTATCTCCAGGTTGGCGGCGCGATCGCCCGGGATAGACGGCATCATGGTCGGGCCGGGCGCTTTTGTCTCCCAACTAACACGCCTCACCGGCCACTCGATAGAACGCGAATCCGCGGTCACCCATATAGCCGGATCACTGGGCAACATCTGGAGCGCTTTTACAGCGGCATACCAGACAAGTGAAGTCAGGTGAGATCGAAAGCGATTCGGCCGGGCATCGGCGTTCGACTCAGTGGACGACGATGAAACTCGGAATGATCGGGCTCGGCCGCATGGGCGGAGCGATGGCGGGGCGGCTGATGTTGGCCGGCCATCAGATCGTGGCTTACGACCAAATTTCCGAGGCGGTCGATCAAGTCGCCTCGGCGGGCGCTGATCGTGCGGCGTCTTTGGAAGACGTAGTTGGGCGCCTGGCTGAACCGCGAACAGTCTGGATCATGGTACCGGCAGGAGAAGCGACCGGGGCCGCCGTGAATGCGTTGGTGGACATGATGTCGCCCGGCGACACGATAATCGACGGCGGTAACTCGAATTACAAGGAGACCCAGGCCCGGGCAAGGCACGCCGCTACCGCCGGGATCGACTTGCTGGACTCGGGCACGAGCGGAGGAGTTTGGGGCCTTGAAAACGGCTACTGCATAACCGTTGGCGGTAACAAAGAGGCATACGAACGTAATCGGCCGATCTTCGAGTCGCTGGCGCCCGAGCCGGACAAAGGCCAGATGTGGGTGGGACCGAGCGGTTCGGGCCATTTCGTCAAGATGGTCCACAACGGCATCGAGTACGGCATGATGCAGGCGTTCGGTGAGGGTTTCGAGCTGTTGGCAGCCAAGAGCGATTTTCAGCTCGACCTCGCGTCAATATCGGAAAATTGGAGGTACGGCAGCGTAATCCGGTCGTGGCTGCTCGATCTGGGCGCGTCGGCCCTCGCCGATGACCCGGACTTGTCGTCCTTGAGTTCGTACGTCGACGACTCAGGCGAGGGACGGTGGACCGTTGACGCCTCGATTGAACTGGCCGTGCCAGCCCCGGTCATCACAGCAGCGTTGCAGTACCGATTCCGGTCTCGACAGGAAAACCCGTTTGCCGGGCGCATGCTCGCTGCGTTGAGGCAGCAGTTCGGCGGTCACGCGGTGAGACAGCAGGCAGACTGACGAGCGGATTACCAAATTCACTGCGAACGCCGCCAGAGTCATGCCCCAACCGGCCTTGTCACCATGGCCCAAATTCGTGCAGCGCCCGTGCCCTGCCCTGTTCGGAAATCAAAATGAGCGATCTGAGCGATCTTAAGGAACCTGGAGACGCCCAAAATGCCCGGAATTCCCGATCCGCCTGACATCGAATCGATCGAGCCCGCGGCGATGAACGCCGGCGAGTTGCGGGTTGCCCTTGAACAGTTGTGGGAATGGCTACAGGAGGCCCAGTCGGCGCCGCTCACAGACGCGCCGGACGACGATATCGTCGAGACGGTCGAGGCCAAAATGGTGGAAATCACGCAAGAGCGCCGCGACCGACACAGCGACGAACCCGCGCCCCGCGGAGGCTAACGGTATTCAACCCTTGCGGTGTTGCCGGGCGCTACCCGGCCAGAACGCGCGCATATAGGTCCTCTTGCTGTTCCAAGGCCGCCAGGTATACGGCGCCCCTCGACGTATCGGGCTCAACTACGCATTCGATTTCGGCCGGTACGTCGGTCAACGAACTCCAGGCGCCGATCGCCTGGAGGGCCAATATGGCGGTCCCGCGGATCGCGTCTTCCGATTCCTGTGACTTGAATATCGGGCGTTGGAGAACATCGGCCATCACCCGGGGCCAATACGTAGATGCTTTTAGCGCCCCTCCGCCAGCCACAATCACCGGATCGCGTCCTGCCGAATCCGCAATCAGGTCCCAAACCAGTGCGAAACGAAGCGCCACCGACTCCATGCACGCCTGCAGGATTTCCAGCGGGGAGGCGCCCAGGTTCAGGCCATGCGACACGCCGCGATCCGTCGGGTCCCAGTCTGTGCTTTGCTCGCCCGCCAGGAACGGCAGGATCGAAAGGCCGTGTCTGTCCGGGTCAAGCGCGCTCAATTCACGGTCAAGTGACTCGATACCCGGCAGCCGGAGCGTGTCCATGGCCCACTTGATCACGTTGCCGTCTTCGGAAAAGGAACCGCCGAACAGTGTGAGGTCGCTGCCCAATTTATAGGCTCACAGGCCCTCAGCGACACCTGGAGCGGGCTCGCCAACAAGTATGCGCAGGCCCCTCCCTCGTCGTGCCCACGGTCAGGGCTACCCTTTCCGGCCCGTACGCCGTGTGCCGGGGGCAACCCGTCGGTTGGTAGACCGATGGCACGTCGAGGTCAATTCGCAATTTCTGAACGTCGGGTGCGCTGCGGGTGTCCGCGTATGTGTAGACGTCCGTGACGGGGAGGCCCGCGTCGTCAACGCCCAACATCGTCCGGCCATGCTGTCCGCAGTGACGGCCGCGATCTCCAACCTCGAATTTCTCGCGGCAGTCAACACGCTGTCCACGGCCACCTCGGCGGCCAACCGGATCGCTTCCGCCGGTTCTTCTGACGTTCTGTCCGCCTTAACACGCTACACGCGAGGTATCGTCACGCCGGTTTCCCCGACGGCGCGGGCGCGAGCATCGTACAGACAGGCTTTGACACCCGAAGTTCCGATGTCGATCGCCAGAACGTACGGGGGTTCAGGCCTCGCGTTCAATTCGACCTCTTCGTTTCGGCGGCTGCCGCGTTGGCGATCACCCGGAATTTTCCCATGTCGTCCGTGGTTCGGCGCTGGGCGGCATCGAAACGAAACAGGAATGATATCCGGGGCCCGAACCGTGCTGAAGCCCAACCCGAGGGGCTTCAGCATCCGCATCTCGGCTCGGCAGCCATATTCAGTCTTCGTATTTTTCCGGAGTCATCAATTCGAAAAATTCAATGCGGCTCTCTTCCACGGCCAGTTCCCGTACCTCCCCGCCCAACTTCCTCACAGATTCCGGAATTACGTTTGAACCCCTGTAGGGCGATTCAAGTGATGGAGCGGTCCACTCCATGTACACGTGATTGACCTCCCCCGGGCAAGTAGCCCCGTTAAAATAGATTTGTGCTTTGCCGCGCTGACCCGCTTCTTCGTATGCTTCCCCGATCCTTGCCAACAGCGTCGCAGCTCTTCTCGGCGCTCCAGGTTTTACCTTCCAAACACGTCGGACCACGTACATCTCATTCCTCCAAGTGTGAATCGTTGAACCGTCAGGGCGGCAATCGTACCGGACTGGGGCGCCATCAGGAGCGGCGCTCGTAAAATGAATTAGTGACCCCCAAGCAGACAGTCAGACCAAGTCTATGTTTCAACGTATGTGCAGCGCCGGAATTTGAGACGGGAATCTATTCATTGAAAATCGGAGTGGCAAAAGAAACTGCCCCTGGCGAAACCCGGGTCGCTCTGGTTCCCGAGACCGTAGAACGGTTGGGACGGGCCGGACGCCAGTTCACTGTCGAATCGGGCGCGGGAGATCGGGCGAACTTTCCGGACCGTGAGTTCGAATCGGCCGGCGCCGAGATTGTCCGAGGAAATACGGCCATCGCCGAGTCCGACATTGTTGTGTCGGTTCAGCAGCCGGACAAGACTCTGGTGTCCTCACTTCGGCAAGGCACCATTCTGATCGCCCTGCTTCAGGCGCGAAATAATCTGGAACTCGTCGAAACTCTTGCGGCGCAATACGTGACAGTCCTCAGCATGGAACTGGTCCCGCGCATCGCCCGGGCGCAACGCATGGATGTCTTGTCCTCGCAGGCCTCTATCGCCGGCTACAAAGCCGTCCTCATCGCCGCTACATCTCTGGGAAAGTACTTCCCGATGTTGATGACCGCGGCAGGAACCATCCCGCCTGCGAAAGTGCTCGTCCTTGGCGCGGGGGTAGCGGGCCTGCAGGCCATCGCCACGGCCAGAAGACTGGGCTCACGGGTCGAGGCCTACGACGTTCGAGCAGCGGTGCGGGAGCAGGTGGAGAGCCTCGGCGCGGTATTTATCGAGGCGCCAGCGGCCCAGGATTCGGAAACTGCGGGCGGTTACGCACGGGAGCAATCTGAAGAAGAGCAGGAACGACAACGCCAGTTTATTAAGGAACACGTGGCGGCCGCGGACGTCGTTATCACGACGGCCGCGGTGCCTGGAAGGCCGGCGCCCCGCATTATCACCAACGACATGGTGGAGTCGATGCGGCCGGGTAGCGTGATAGTTGATGTTGCCGCCGAATCGGGGGGGAACGTGGCGGCAACCAAACCGGGCGAGGTCGTAGAGCACGGCGGCGTGCTCATTCACGGCCCGGTTAACGTTCCTGCGTTGATGGCATGGCATGCGAGTACGCTCTACTCCCGCAACGTGCAGGCCCTGTTGGACCTGATCATTGACCGGGAAGGCAGCCTAAACCTAGATTTCGGAGATGAAGTCATAGACGCCATGTGTGTAACCCACGGCGGTGAATTGCGGGATCCGGTGAAACCCCGATGAAGTTCGCCAGAAGACCGACGGCTTACGACACGCGTCCCGCGGGGGTTGGGAACGAGTGGCATCACACGGCATATGGTTGTTGACAATGATTGAAGAACTCCTGATTTCACTAACCGTTTTTGTCCTGGCCATGTTCGTCGGTTACACCGTAATCACGAAGGTGCCCCCAACGCTTCACACGCCCTTGATGTCGGGCAGCAACGCAATCTCAGGCATCGTGATTGTGGGCGCACTTGTAGTCGCAGTCCGCGAGGGGGGGGCGGTGGGCATCATTCTTGGAATGCTCTCGGTCATCCTTGCGACCATCAACGTCGTTGGCGGATACCTGGTGACCGACCGAATGCTCAAGATGTTCCGTCGAAGCGATCAGGACCGGCGCTGTTGAACGACTCCGGCCTCATCTCCAACCTGACAGAAGGCGTCTACATAGTCGCCGGGGCGTTGTTCATCCTCGGGCTGATTCGACTGCGCTCCCCCGCGACGGCCCGATCGGGCAACGTCTTATCAGCCGTCGGCATGCTCCTAGCCGTCGTTTTCACACTCGTAAATGCGGACATCGTCGAACCGCAGTGGATGATCATCGGCCTGGTGATTGGCGCCGTAGTCGGTGTGTATATGGCGCGAACTGTGCAGATGACCGCCATGCCGCAGATGGTGGCGGTATTCAACGGATTCGGCGGAGGGGTCTCAGCGCTCGTCGCCGCGGCTGAGCTACTGCGTCTAAACGAAGCGCCACCAATCGAGAACTCAGTGACCGTCGTCACCATCATGGCGTCGACGATCGTGGGCGCAGTCACCTTGACGGGCAGTTTCGTCGCGTTTGGCAAGTTGCAGGGGCTGGTTGCGTCTCGACCCGTGCTTCTTCCTGTGCGCAACCTCATCAACGTTGTCATATTTTTGGGCGCCCTGGGAGTTGCGGGTTACCTGGTCTTCGATTTCACGTCTGCTTCCGCGAACGCAACGTTCGGCAGTCTCGACAGCGGCGAAGTACTTTTTGTGATTATGGTTGGCCTGGCCCTGGTACTTGGTGTACTACTGGTAGTTCCGATCGGCGGCGCGGACATGCCGGTTGTAATCGCCCTTCTCAATTCATACTCCGGTCTGGCGGCGGCGGCAGCCGGTTTCGTACTCGACAACAACATGCTGATCATCGCCGGTTCGTTGGTTGGCGCGTCGGGGCTGATTCTCACCCGGATCATGACGCGGGCGATGAATCGTTCCCTCGCCAACGTCATGCTCGGAGGATTCGGTGTCGAGGACGCGACCTCAAGCGGTTCCGGTGAAGAGAAGCCTGTCCGGTCGGTGCTGGCCGAAGACGCCGCAAACGTTCTGGGATACGCGCGCAGCGTCATCTTCGTCCCCGGTTATGGCCTTGCAGTGGCCCAGGCGCAGCACAACGTCAGGGAACTCGCGGATCTTCTGAAGTCACGAAACGTCGAGGTCAAGTACGCGATCCATCCGGTGGCGGGCCGAATGCCCGGCCACATGAACGTTCTTCTCGCCGAAGCAAACGTCCCATACGACGAGCTTTACGATCTCGACCAGGTAAACAGCGAGTTTGACCGTGTCGACGTTGCGGTCGTAGTGGGGGCGAACGACGTGGTCAATCCTGCGGCCAGAAACGACGAGTCGAGCCCCATCTACGGCATGCCCATCCTGAACGTCGATCGCGCCCAGTCGGTACTGGTTTTGAAACGTTCGATGGCGACCGGATTCGCAGGCGTGGAGAACGACTTGTTCCATCTCGCTAAGACGATGATGCTGTTCGGCGACGCAAAGCAGTCGGTTCAGGCCATGGTCAGCGAAGTCAAGGAACTCTAGGACCTTATCCTGCCACGCCGCGACCCGGGGTCCGGCCGATTCTCAGTCGCCCACCCGCCGGTAATTTCGCAGCAGCCACCTTTCGATCCCGGCGATCAACGCGAAGAGCAAGATCGCCATGGCTGACAGGACCACGATCGAGGCAAAGACCCGGGGTGTCTGGAATTGCGGCCCCGACACCTTCATCAGCCAACCTAGTCCACCCTGAGCGCCGACCCACTCGCCCACCACCGCCCCAATAACCGACACGACGGCCGCAACTTTAAGACCGGACGTCATATACGGCACGGCGGTGTGGACATGGAGCTTGAGGAACAGCTGCATTGGGCTTGCGCCAAGCGTGCGCAGGACATTCACCATGTCGCGATCTGTTGAGCGGAGCCCGTCGACGAGATTCACCACGATCGGAAAAAATGAAATTAAGGCCACAACTATCACCTTTGACGTTATTTCGGGGCCAACCCAGACAAGCAACAGCGGCGCTATGGCGATATAGGGGATGGTCTGGGAAGCGATAATGAACGGATAGATCGACCGTTCAAGAAGTCGCGATGAAGCGATCGCCGCCGCCAGGAGAATTCCGGCGCTCGTAGCCAATCCGAAACCGAGTATCACCTCAGTCAACGTCGTGGCTGCGTGGTCCAGCAGGAGCCCGCGGGATACAAGCAATTCGCGGACGATCACACTGGGCGCGGGCAATAGCCACCGTTGAACCTCCAGCGCACGCACCAACCCTTCCCACACAGCTATCGCACCTGCTGCCAGCAAGACAGACGGGAACCACTGCCGCAACGGACCCTGGTACAAACGGCCGATGATGATAGGAATGCCAGACAAAGAAGGCACCATTATGGGCTCCCGATCAGAGCGTCTATCAGACTCCGCTTGAGCGCTACGAACCCCGGCTCGGTGGTGGACGCTGTTCCCCGCGGGCGGGGTATTTCCACGTCAAACGTACCCACGATCTCCCCGGGTTGGCCGTTCAAGACCACTATACGGTCGCCTAGCAAAATCGCTTCTTCTACGTCGTGGGTTACCAGGATCACCGCCTTGTCTTTTCGATCCAATACGTTGGCGAGCCAGGATTGGAGGTGGGAACGCGTGATTGCGTCGAGAGCGCCAAAAGGCTCGTCAAGAAGCAGGACCTTTGTGTCAGGCAGAGCTGCCCGGAGGAGCGCCACCCGTTGGCGCATGCCTCCGGACAGTTGCCATGGGTGTTGATCGAGCACGTCGGCCAGACCGAATTTCACCGCCAAGTTCGTGGTTTTGCGATTGGCCTCAGTTTTCTGCATTCCCTGCAGTTCGAGCCCGATTCTTCCGTTTTCCAGAACGGATCGCCATGGCAAAAGTAGATCGCGCTGGTGCATATAACCCACTTTGCCCAGCGTGCTCCCCGTTGATTCGCCAGCCAAAACAACGTGGCCATGGGACGGAGGTTCGAGGCCCGCGATGATGTTGAGCAGCGTGCTTTTGCCGGAACCGCTCGGTCCAATCACAACCACAAATTCGCCGGAGCGCACCCCAAAACTCACGTTCCGCAGCACACGGAGCGCTGTCACCCCCCGGCGGCGAGGAGGATAAGTTTTCGCCAGATCCCTGACCTCAACGAGATAGCGGTCGGTCGAGTCGACGGTTTCGTCGATGACGCCAACGTTCGGATTCATGAATCGGCGCCCTGCCCTGCGGGCCGGTAGATCCGACGTCTCGCCCGGCTTGCCATGCCTTCGGGGCTCAGCGTTGTGACTGACAGGTCCTTGGGGTAAGTCCCGGTCACCGGCGCAAAGTCATTGCCGATTGTGGTCGACGCCTGCGGCGTTATGCCGGAAAAATAGAGGGCGATCAAAGGTTTCCCTCCGCTGGCATTACCCAGATCAGGTTCAGGGGTCGGCAGCAACAGGCGCTGCCCTCTCAGCCCGGCTCTCCCAGGCTCCCCCGCACATTCGCTATCGGGCCGTTGCACGTCGAATGTCGCCCGACCCGGCGGCGGCCGGCTAAATCAGCCATGCTCCCCGCCGAATTCCGTTGGAGTCTTGCAGCGGGTTGTAACCGTGTCAAGTTTGAGGTTGGGCAACCAAAGCGTTTGCCCGGCGCGTTTTGCGGGGCTAGAATGCCGAACATTCTTACTCCGCTTATCGGAGAGGCGGCTGCGGTAACGACGACCCTTAGCGCCAGCGAGGAATCCTTGGTTGATTCAGTTCCCTCACCTCGTGAGAACTTCATATCCGCGATTGCCCCTCCAAGCGGCGAAATCAACTTGGCGCGGGCTGCGCTCTACGTCGCCGCCGAAGAAGAACCCGATCTCGACATTGTGGCATACCTCGGCCACATCGCGTTGTTGTCCAACGAAGCGAAAAAAACGCTGCCGGGCCGGCACTCGATGTACGACGCGATTTACACCATCAATGAGTTGCTGTACAAGACCAAAGGGTTCAGGGGCAACAGGGAAAACTACTACGACCCAAAGAACTGTCTACTCAACCGCGTGATTGACGACAGGCGCGGGATTCCTATCACGCTCTCGATCGTCTACTCGGAGATCGCCCGCCGCCTCGGGCACAAACTCAGGGGAGTCGGAATGCCGGGGCACTACCTCCTGGCCGCGGGACGCGGCGCTTCCGAGGTCTTTATCGACCCGTTCAACGACGGCGGGCTTCTGTCACGCAAGGAGTGTCTTGGTTTGGCCTTGCGCGGCAACCGTGTGCCCAAGGGCAGGCTCGCAGCGCTTGCCGGCCGTTTACTCCCGACAACCGACAAGCGAGCCACTTTGAAACGGTTGCTGGTCAACCTGAAGATGATGCGCATCAAGAAAAATGAGTCAGACAGTGCGTTGAGATGTGCAGAGAGGATTCAGTTGCTTACGCCCAGGGACTGGCGGAATCTGGGTGAACTGGCTCGATTGCAAGCCGAGGTTGGGCAGTACTCGAGGGCCGTCGAGTCTTTTAACACGTTCCTGGAGCGCGCTCCGGCCAATACCGACACGAGCCACGCCGAGTATGCGCTGAAGCAGCTAAAAGCCATGAAGCGGGGCTCTTGATATTCGGGCAGAGACCGCGGAAGCGAAACGCCTTGCCGTCCCGCGGCACACATTGGCCGGGCCGCACTCTTAGCTGACGTGAGACCTCGGATAGTTCGTAGCGGCAGTAAGATCGCACGGTTTTTGGGACCGACTGGGCCCAGAGGCGCCGTATGAACTACCTGGAGTTGTCCGACCTCGATCTGCTTAATCGGATCACCAACTCGGATACCGATGCTCTGGCCGCGCTGTACGACCGGTATGGTCGGCGCGTCTTCGCTCTGGCTGCCCGAATGCTGAACGATCCGATCTCCTCCGAGGAAATCACACAGGACGTTTTCCTCAGCATTTGGCGAAGGAGCGCGAGCTATAACGCTGCCAAAGGCAAGTTCACCACGTGGCTGTTCGGCATCGCCCACAATCGCACGATAGACGAACTCAGGAAGCGGCGACGCGACAAGAGCAGGTACAGCGACGATATCGATGATCATCTGGACATCGCCGCAAATAGCATCTCTCCGGACGATTCTGCCGTAGTACAAAGCGAATACGCCGTGGTCAGGGAGGTTTTGGAGACTTTGCCGCCACCGCAACGCGCCGTGATAGTTCTTTCATACTTCCAGGGACTCACGCAAGTTGAGATCGCTGAGAAGTTGGACCAGCCGCTGGGAACCGTGAAGACGAGAATGCGGCTCGGCCTTAAGAAACTCCGCAACGCCCTTGACCCGAAATTAGGCGCATAAGAGTAATGACTGCTGGCGAAAAACCGAATTCTGCGTTTGATGACCTCGCGGCGCACGCGCTTGGCGCTCTCGATGATGAAGAGAATGACCTGGTTTTGGCGCTGCTCGACGAGTCGCCCGCGGCCAGGGCCGAACTGCGTGAACTGCTCGAGGGCGCCGAGGTGTTGGCCACATCCCTGCCCGCGATTCACACGCCTCCAGGCATGAAGGAACGGCTCCTCGCCGCGGTCGAACGTGAGACGTCATCCTCTGCCGATGCCAGGATGGTCGAACCCGCCCGGGCGCTCAGTGTTCGCCCGTCCGACGCGCTGGCATGGGTATTGGGCATTTTCAGACCCGCTCGACTGGCCATGGCGATCTCTGCAACTGCCCTGATCATTGCAGCCGTACTCGCCGGAACGTTTGGCCGGCAGACCTCCGACCTCCGGCAGGAAACCAAACAGCTCATGGATGAAATCCACGTTCTGGAGTCCGAACTGGTTCAGGAGAAGGCTTCCCGTACAGCGATGGAAACGTCCTTCGGGCAGGAGCGGGAAGTCGAGGTTTCAAGGCTGAAGGAAACCAACAACGCGCTGCAGGAAGCTCTTCGCGATCAGATGTGGCTAACGTACGTGTCGAACAACCAGTCGTGGGACGCCTCCGAATGGCTGACGGGAGGCAAGGAAGCGCCGAGAGCCCATGCCACGATCGTGGTGAAGCGCGGCACACAGGAGGCCGTGCTCCTTGTCGGCGGGCTGGATCAACTCCGGGACGGGGAAAATTACCAACTTTGGTTTACGGCCGACGGGGATATGACCCCATTGGCAAGCTTCAAGGTGGACAAAGCAGGCACTGCGCGTGTTCCGTTTACGTTCAATCGAAACATATACGACTACGACGGGGCTGCGGTTACGGTCGAAACGGGAAGAAACGCGCCGAGCCCCAGTAACCACCACGTGCTCTTCACCGAATGATCGAGATTGCCTCCAGACACTGACCGACTCGCCCAGAACGCGGGTTTTGCGGCGTTGCCAGACCCTGTCATCCTTTCGCAAATCCAACCCATGAACGCGGAGGCAGGTCAGCGCGTCCGAGCACTTGGAGGCAACTGCTCGTAGTGTAGTAACGTGGAAATTACAGGGTCTGAACATAAGGCCCCACCGACCGTCGCGCCAGTGGCGACCGCTCCACTGAACAGGCGCCGCGATCGGCGACCTGGAACTACAACACCTGCGGAGACACGATGCACGACTTTGATGGGAATATGCGGTGCGCGCCGCGGGTTCGTACGGGAATAATTGTGTCCTCTACCACTGTCCTCGCAGGCAGATTGAGCCGCGGAATGATTCGTATTCAGCCGCCATCACGGCGCTTCGCCCTGGTCGCCGGTATTCTGGCCGTCGTCGGGATTGTGGCCTGCGCAGGAGCGCAGGACCCGCCGCCAACCTCGACGGTTTTGCCCACCCCGACGCCCGAACCGATCCGGGCGTCGGAGGCCCTGGCGAATGCTGCGACCGCCATGGGGCAGGCGTCGAGCTTTCGATTCACGTTGACTCACCCGACCGGATCGACCAGTTTGTCAGGCGGACTGACTCTCGAACGCGCGGATGGCGCCGCGGTTTCGCCGGATCGACTATCAGTTCAGGCTGACTCATACCTCGGCAGCATTTTCGTTGGCGTCGAAGCTATCTCTATCGCCGATCGAAATTTCATCACGAATCCGCTCTCCGGCGAGTGGATCGAAGTATCGCCTGAAGACAGCCCTTTTGCTTTCCTGGACCCTGCCGGCCTGATTGCGAACATACTTGGTTTGGTGAGACTGGCCGAGTACGCTTCGCCGCCCAAACCAGGCGAGGACCTCGTAATCGACTCCGTCATTGAATCGTACGCGCTGTCCTCATTGGTCGGTGACGTTATCGATGGCGCCGAACTAGATTTAGTGTTAACACTTGATCCAGACTCATTCGTATTGAAGCGCGCACTGATTAGCGGCCAGCTTCAGGAGACCGACGTGCCGGACACGGTTCGACTGGTTGAACTGACTGACGTAAATTCCGAGATCGAGATCGTGCCGCCGATTCAATAGTTGGGCTCGGCCGCCTGTCGAAACTCGGCCGCAGGCGCCTAAATGCAGCCGTCTGTTGCGTCGGGCCATAATTTCGAATAAATAGTCTAGGGAACCTCTGAACAAGCCGCTGATGCGCTTGGCAGAGCGGAGGTTCCCCCCTCCTGAATCCTCCCACCGTGGGGGAGGAGGCCAGAACCCTTCGACAAGCTCAGGGCGAACGGATTGGAACCCGGAGTTGTTCAGAGGTTTCCTAGCAATAGCCATGAATCGCGGACCCGGTGTCACGGACGTATGAGGCCGATGCGACGCATCCCGCTGAGGATTAACCCCGGCTACTTGTCGCTTCTGCCATTCCTGGCAGGGGTTTTTGTTGCCGCGGACGATCAGACTGTGATCGTCACGGTGCTGCCCGAAATCATTACCGACATGAAGATTGGGCCCGGCGAGTTTGACCTTGCATCCTGGGCGGTTACCGGTTATCTCATCGGGTTCACCGCGGCAATGCCCCTGATGGGCAAGGTCGCTGATCGAGTCGGCTACCGCACCGGCTTCATTGCCGCTCTGGCGGTGTTCACGGTCGGATCCGTAGCGGTCCCATTGAGCTCCGATATCCCAAAGTGGCTTGGGATGGAGCCCCAATACTTCGCGTTGGTCGGCGCCCGCGTAGTACAGGCCATCGGTGGCGGAGCGCTAATTCCCATCGCCATCGCAAGTGCAGGGTTTCTGGTCACCCCGGCAAGTCGCACCATCGCCTTTGGACTTGTCGGCGCCAGCGCCGAAGCGGGCGCCGTGATCGGTCCGCTATGGGGAGGGGCCATCACCCATTTGTTGTCCTGGGAGTGGGTGTTCTGGCTGAATATCCCGCCGGTCCTGGTCGTGGCTGCTCTCGTGGCCCGAACGCCCCGCGGCAAGAGTTATCGCGTTGACGTCGACTGGATCGGGGGGTGTCTATTTGCTGCTCTTCTGGGCCTTGGCACGCTCGCACTTATCAGGGTGGGGGAGCCTGATGGCCTGATGGCCATTTTTGCCGGAGCCGCGGCCGTATCGGGTGCGCTCCTGATTTGGTGTCACCGCAATACGCTCGAACCACTCGTACCGCGAGGAATCCTGTCTCGTGCCAATTTCGCCGCCGCGGGCGCGGCTCACGTCCTGATCGGCGCTGCGCTGATCATCGGCATGGTGACGGTGCCATTGATGGCCAACACGGTACTGGGAGATTCGCCCTTGGAAGGGGGGCTGCGCCTATTGCGCATGACCGTAGCCATCGGCATAGGCGCACTCATTGGGGGACTCGCGACACAACGCAAAGGGCCGCGTATACCGGCGATCACGGGCTTAATCCTTACGGCTGCCGGATTCGCGTTCATGTCCGGATGGACTCTGGACGTTCGCGATCCCTGGATGACAGTACACCTTGCAACCACCGGTCTGGGATTCGGCTTGCTGGTGGCGCCGGTCACCGAGAGCGCGTTGCACAACGTGAGGCCCAATGTCTTTGGCGCCGCTTCAGCCTTGATAACCGTAGCGCGAATGGTGGGTATGACCGCCGGATTGGCTGCGATGACGGGTTGGGGAACCATACGATTCGCCAACTTGATATCAGGCTTGCCGGCGTATTCTGCGGACCCCGTGGTCCAGAAACAGTTCACTGCCGCGTCTTACGCGGCAGCTTTGACGGTATTTCAGAGCTTTTTCGTCGCTGCCTCGGTATTGACTGCTGTAGCGATAGTCCCTGCAATCGCCATGACTTCGCGATACCGCAGTCCGCCGAATCCAGCCGTGACAACGGATGCCGGGCGATTCCGGCCCGTCGACTGCGCTTAGGGCTTGCTAACACTACCTCAGCGCATCAACGATGAGGGCGAACAATATGATTCCCGGAATGAGGGGGTCCAGCTTTTCAAAGCGGGAGAAGATACGGCGATAGTCTTTCAATCTCCGGAACAGGCGCTCGATCTCATTTCGCCTCTTGTACATCTCCCTGTCGTACTCCCGGGGTTCGACCCGGCTCCTGAGCGATGGAACGACAGGCGTGAACCCCAGCGCCGGCGCAAGTTGGCGCGTCTCGTCACCCTCGTACGCCCGGTCCATTGCCAGAGCCAAGCTGTGGGCGTTGTGCGCCAAGACGCCTGAGCAGGCTGCGCCCTTCAGGCGCATCGCGGGCCTGTCCCGGAGAGAGCGGGACGGTCATGGCCGTTCGGGCATCCGCTTGCATCCGTTCTCGGCGGCGTACAGGATGGCGTTGAGTACCTGCAGGTTCGGCATGCTTACGTTGCCCCGCTGTACGGCAGGCAGTGAGCGATCCGTTCATACTGGGATTGTGTGATTTCCTTAGGGCAAAGATAACATGATCAAACCCGTTAGTGTTAACAGACCCTAAACCAAGCGGCGTCGATTCAGCCCTGTTCGAGGGCCCGCAATAACGACTTTTCATCCGCAATAGCTCCACGCGACGTAACGATGAAGTATGCGCCCGGAACTCGGCCTCACCGATAATCCCGCGGGTCAGGTCCGTCAGCGGGGTAGTCACGACCACATAGTCCGAACGGGTGAGCATCTCATGAAGGTTGTCATGCCCGAACATCTGGTCGACGAAATCACACGGGGTCGCCCTACGTCTCATACCAAGCACCGTCATGTGGGATGCCTGGCATTTGCGGGCCAGGTCGGCGCCTGAGTTGCCCAGTCCGATGCTCCCAACCACCTCTGTCCACTGAGCTTGCCGTGATCGACCGGCGCCCAGAGCCGCTGTTCATGGGCGGCGAGATAGTGAACAGCATTCTTGCTCCACATGAGCATGAGCATCAGCGCCCATTCGGCCATCGTCACGCCCCCACTGCCTTTGCCGCACGGGTAGGTAATACCAGGTTTGTCCATACCTGGCGGGACAAGGTTGTCCACACCGGCGCTCCAAGTGTGCATCCACCGGAGGTCGCCGGCACGCACGACGGCGTCGGCGGAAAGGCTCACCGCGGCGAAGACCTCGGCTCCTTAGATTTTCGATTCGAGTTCTTTGGAAGGCCGCACATCTCGGTGCTGTAGCCGGGGGCGGCAGAGATGACGTTGTCCATGCGCTCTTCGATACATGGTGCGCGCTGGTCCCAGATCAGGATTCGTCCGGTCTTTGGTCTGTCCACGGCTGTCACTCCCCTTGCGAGCGGCCGCCGGCCAAAGCCTGGGCAGCCTCTATGCGTGCATCGTCCAACTTCCGGAAACAGTACTC
Organism: Dehalococcoidia bacterium; assembly: GCA_965224235.1. Lineage (GTDB taxonomy): Bacteria > Chloroflexota > Dehalococcoidia > Lucifugimonadales > Lucifugimonadaceae. The sequence goes on from CBDCYP010000001.1 coordinate 574,827, forward strand.
GGCTGTGCTCCACGAATCGAAGCCGGGCCGTTCAGACAGTTGCCGGCTCACCTCCACGTAAACTGGAACTGTCAGCCCTGCCTCCGTCACCGAAGTCATGTAGTCGCCCAGACTCATTTGCCCATCGCCCGGCAGCAGGTAGTGGACGTTTCCGTTGCTGGTGTACCCGTCCTTGACGTGCGTATGCACGGCGTAAGGCACGCACAGATCGACGCTGTGGCGCATGTCGATTCCCTTTGCCACGAAATGGCTAACGTCGAAATTCAACTTCAACTGTTCGTGGCGAGTGTTCTGCATGAGCCATGTTGCCTTTTCAGGCGTGTCGAAATTGCTTCCGGCATGCGGTTCTGCGGCGACGATCACGTTATGCCGGCTTGCAAGATCTGCCAGCTCCATGAAACCGTCGCGCATCCGCGACTTGCCAGTGTCCCAGTCTGGATCCGGCTTACCAATGGTGGTTGTCACGACGGACGGTCCACCGCCATGTCTGAGATCGTTTGCAAGTCCAAACGTGGATTCGGCGCGGCGCATCATGGCCGCCCGCGCATCCCCTTCGGCGCAGACGTCCAGGGCCTCCATGATCGGGGGAGTAGGGAATCCGGCCTCCTCCAATTGGGCGGACAGCTTTTTTCTATCCTGCGCACCGAAGTTGTCGGCCGTTGTCTGCCAACCGTCTCTTGCGCATAGCTCCATCGCCTCGTAGCCGATCGAGCGAATTCGCGGCAGGGCTTCAAAAATATCGATATCCCGCATGCCGTAGTTGCTATAGCCGAGTTTCATGGCAAATCGTCCGCCCTGTTATCCTGATGCCGACCATTTCTGCCTGAGAGTCGATCTCACGACGGACCACCTTGTGCGCGGCAGTACGACACCACCGAGTCGGTCCGGTAACACAATGACTCATGGATCGTAGCAGCAAAGCCCCTCGGCCTTTTCCGCCATCTCAGGGGATGTCTGCCCTATAGTCAGCCTGCTTGGACTCCGCAACTCCGGATCGGTGTGCGAACAGGATGGTTCGCGTCACTACAGTCTTTTCAGGTCGGAACGAGGGCGTGGCGTACCGCGGGAATCGGTCGGCGGTGGGGCGGCTGATCCGCTAGAATCCGCCTCTGTCGGGTCAAACATGGCGCCGCTTTGGAGCGGTTCGAGAATCGTCGATACGACCGCATGTCAGAGCGCGCTGGGCGTTCGGCGATCAGGGCGTGGTCGGGCGCGCATTTATAGAGATTACGTTTCAAAATCAGGAGGTAGAGACTCATGGCACATCAGACGAAGGGTGTGATAGCCGGATCAGCGGGGGCCGCGGTCACGCTTGAGGACATTCTCGTGCCGGATCCAGGTCCGGGTGAGGCGCTCGTGAGGGTGCAGGCGTGCGGCGTTTGCCACACCGACCTTCACTACAGGGAAGGGGCGATCAACGACGAATTCCCGTTTCTGCTGGGACATGAGGCAGCAGGTGTTGTCGAGGCGACCGGAGAGGGCGTAACCAATGTCGCAGCCGGTGACTTCGTCATCATCGCGTGGCGCGCTCCTTGCGGCAACTGCCGCTCATGCCTTCGAGGCCGCCCCTGGTACTGCTTCGCCAGCATGAACGCGGCGCAGCAAATGACTCTCGCCGATGGGCGTCAGCTGTCTCCCGCTCTGGGGATCGGCGCATTCACAGAATTGACGCTCGTCCACGCCGGTCAGGCGGTCAAGGTGGACCCGGCGGCGTCAGCTGCTGCGGCCGGACTCGTAGGGTGTGGAGTGATGGCCGGGCTGGGCGCCGCGGTCAACACCGGCGGCGTGACGCGGGGCGACTCGGTCGCGGTCTTCGGATGCGGCGGCGTGGGCGATGCGGCGATCGCGGGCGCCCGGTTGGCTGGCGCGCACACTATCATCGCCGTCGACATCGACGACAGGAAGCTGGAGTGGGCGAAGGGATTCGGCGCCACGAACACGGTCAATTCCACGCAGACCGACCCAGTCGAGGCCATACAGGAGCTCACTGGCGGCAACGGGGTCGATGTGGCGATCGAGGCGGTCGGCAACCCGGTCACATATAAACAAGCGTTCTTCGCCCGGGATCTCGCCGGGACTGTAGTGCTTGTCGGTGTTCCGAACCCCGAAATGAAGATCGAGCTTCCGATGATCGAGGTGTTCGGTAGAGGCGGCGCCCTAAAGTCCTCGTGGTACGGAGACTGTCTGCCCACAAGGGACTTCCCGATGTTTATCGACCTGTACCTGCAGGGCCGTTTGGATCTGGACGGATTCGTGTCCGAGACCATCGGAATAGGGGACGTAGAGGAGGCGTTCCACAAGATGGAGCGCGGGGAGGTCCTGCGTTCGGTGGTGATGTTTTAGGGGTATGGGGGCGCAAAAGTAGGGGGTGCTAAGATAGTGGAGCTGTGACGCCAAGAATGGCCAAACGTAAGAAGGGAAACCTGAAACAAAAGAGGCGCAGACTCGACCGGAGGCGCGAGGCCCTCAATGTGTCAGGAGTAGCCGAAAGGCCGCCCTTGCTGAAAGAACGTGCCCCTTCCCGGGCCGATTGGGCCGGGCCGGATGGCGCCATTGGCGCCTATATCGGTAATGAGTCGAAGATGACGCTTGCGGCCTACCGCAGCCAGCCGAACCTGGTCGCCGAACACGCCAACCATGAGGAGGATACGGCGCGTGGTGGGTACGCCCACCGCCAGTTGTTTGAGTTGGCGCAGAACGGCGCCGACGCTTTATCAGGGTCGATCGGCGGGCGCATCTGGATTGGATTAACGCCGACACGTCTCTATTGCGCTGACGTGGGACGATCCATCGACACGGATGGCGTGACTGCCCTTATGTTCTCCCATCTGTCCCCCAAACGCGGCACCGCGGAGATCGGCAGATTCGGATTGGGGTTCAAATCGGTGCTGGGCGTCACAGACGCGCCCGAGTTCTTCAGCCGTTCCGGATCGTTTCGCTTTAATCGCAAGAGAGCGGCCGGGCTTTTGCGGTCTATCGCGCCAGATGCCGACCGTTATCCGGTCTTGCGCCTACCGGATGCCATTGATCCGTGGCCGGAAATGGAGACTGACCCGATTCTTCGCGATCTAATGGGTTGGGCGACCAACATCGTTCGTCTCCCGCTCAAGGCCGAAGCTCATGTCGACCTTCGTAAACAAATTGAGGAATTCCCCGCTGAGTTTTTATTGTTCGTCGAGCATGTCAAGGACCTGGAGCTGCAAACAGACGAGCAAGAGACCACTCGAACAGTGACTCTGAGCCAAGATGACTGTCATTGGGTTCTCGATAGCGCCGGAGTCAGATCCCGTTGGATGCTTGTCAAGGACACCCATCGACTTTCTCCAGACGCCAAGAACGACAGCAGAACTCTGGACAACGCAGATGAAGTTCCAATTTCGTGGGCAGCGCCGGTTGACGGGCGGAACGACCCCGGCAAATTCTGGGCTTTCTTCCCCACTATGACCACGAGCCTGTTGTCCGGCATTCTGAACGCGCCGTGGAAGACCAACGCGGATCGCCAAAACCTGTTGCCCGGTGTTTACAACGATGAGCTTATCGATGCGGCGGCGGCAATAGTCACCAGCTCATTGTCAAGCCTCTCCACGCCGGAATACCCTGCACGCCACCTGGATGCTTTGCCGCGCAGGCAAGAGGCAGGTGACTCAGACCACAGCATTCGATTTCGGGACCAGTTGTATTCGAATCTAAAAGACCATGCAATTGCTCCGGATCAGAATGGCGACCTACGAAAATTACTGGAACTCTCATTTCCCCCGCAGCACCCGAATCCTCGCCAAGAGATGAATCCTGAAGCACTCGAACGGTGGGCTTTGTGTGAAGGTCGTCCGTCCGGCTGGCTTCACCATAGCGCGTTGACTCGAAATAGATTGGCCGCCCTTGAGCGGCTGTACGAGGCTTCGCTGCCCCGGGCAAAGATCTCGGAGTGGCTAGAGGCGTTGTTGAGTGACGAGCAATCCCAACCGTCAACTGATCTGCAACTCGATGCGTCGGCGGCCGCTATTCAGACGGCCTCTCTGATTCCCGAAAATGTACGAACGAACTACAGCCTCGGCAAAATCTTGCTTGGCAAAATTGTGATTACATCAGATTGCCAGCGAGTGGAGCCCGACGCTGACAAAGTGTTTCTTAGCGGCGGTCATGCTTCAGGCGCAGGTTACTTGGTGCATCCGGGACTCGAGGCAGACCCAGAGACATTCCGAGCGTTGAAGAAACTCGGCCTGAAACCTGCGTCAGCAGAGACCACATTCAAGGACTATGTGAAAAACACTTTCACCGATCCGGGGAGGGCGATTTGGAATGAGTTCTGGAGGCGCTCCCGGGAAATTGATCATTCAAGAGCCGCGACCACTATCATCGAGAATGCAGGCGGCGATTGGCGTAATTCACTTAAAGTCCGAACAGTTGACGGGCAATGGAGCACACTCTTTGAATCGCTGCTCCCCGGCCCTATCGTGCTGGCAGACGGCAGTCGAGACGGCAACGTCGCGATCGACGTAAAGTTTCACGAGGCGGACTTGCCGCTCTTGCGACAGTTTGGCGCGGCCGCAACGCCGCGCGAGCGACACGAGCTGTCCCCGATGATGAAGCAGCGGTTTACTTCCGCCAGGCGTAAAGAGTTCATTCAGCAAGAATTGCCACGTAACCCCCGTTTAGACATGTTGAATTTCGACACGATCACTACAAGCGGACCGCTAGACCTGCTGGACTCACTTTCAGATGAAGGCAAAGCCCTGTACACCTGGGATCTGCTCGACCTCGCCGCAACTTATGAGCGTTGGACGATGCGGCATGACACTCAAGACATCTACCCATCAATGAAGTTCGAGTCTCCAGCTTTGGAAGCTTTGCGCAAACACGGGCACATCAAGACAGACGGTGGGATGTATCTCCTTTCCGATGGGATAGGCAACCCGCCGCAGAACCGCGAAGTTTTGTACAAACTGCTTGCCCATCCCCGGGCCGATCAGATCCGAGTAGCCTTCGATCTGGCAGACCCGCCGGAGATCCCAGCGGAGCCAATTGGGGAGGACTCGTCTGTTCCTCTGGTCGATAAATGGCCTGGACTGGAACCTCATCTGTCGCGGCAGCAAAAGGACCTTCAACTTGTACGCTGCGACGGCTTTCGCGTGTTTGGTGGCGGCGGGGACGAAGACGAGCCGGATTGCATCGTCAGGGACGGTTACGTCTACGTGGCACGGCAGGATGATGAAGAACAAGAGATTCGATCCGTATTACAGGGGTTTGGCCTCAATCTCAGCGATGATCGGATCCAGTGGATTCTCCGCCGACTGACTCCTGAAGACGTTCAGAAAGCCAGAGATTCGGTTCGGAGTTTTTCTACGGACGAAGAACGTCTCCTTGCCGCCGTGGGCCTGCCTGAGTTGGTGAGTCGCCTGCCGCCCGGGTTAGTGGTCATGCTCTATGAGGAACTGGGGGCATCGCTGACCGGGATTGAGTTGGCAAGAGCCGCGATATCGACATTTCACACTGACGCGCTTCGAGAGTACCGTCACGCACTCGCCCACTTGGATCCCCCAAAGCAGTGGGCGGGGAGTTCGAGGGCAGTCGCATTCGTGCGGTCTCTTGGATTCAGTGAAGAATGGGCTGGGGAGAGGAATGCCAGGCGCGACCCGTATGTCGATGTCGATGGTCCCTACTCGCTTCCAGAACTACACGACTACCAACGCAAGGTGGTCGAGAACATCCGGAGACTGATCCACTCGAACGGCAAGTTCGGCGAACGACGCGGCATGGTCAGCATGCCTACTGGTTCGGGAAAGACACGGGTCGCAGTTCAATCTATTGTGGAAGCGATCCGGGAAGACAGTTTCGAGGGCGACATTTTGTGGGTGGCGGATCGTGACGAGCTGTGCGAGCAAGCTGTCGAGGCGTGGCGGCAAGTATGGTCAAGCGAAGGCGCTCAAGGCGTGCGATTGCGAATATCCCGAATGTGGGCAGGGCAGCCCCAACCGCTATTGGCCGGGAACATCAACGTCATTGTCGCAACAATCCAAACCTTGTATGCCAAGATATCCAGGCAGCCGGACTCCTACGAGTTTTTGGCGGACTTAAAACTCCTGGTGTTCGACGAGGCTCATCGATCGGTGGCGCCGACCTTTACTTCGGTCATGGAAGATCTCGGGCTGACACGTTGGAGAAGGACACACGAACCGCTCCTGATAGGCCTAACGGCGACGCCGTACAGGGGCCACGACGAACGGGCGACGGCGCGACTCGTCAATCGATACAGTAGCAATCGGCTCGACGGGGGTGCGTTCGCGAGTGAAGTTCCTGAAGCCGTGATTCAGGAACTTCAAGGTATGCGCGTGCTCGCGCGAGCCGATCATGCCACCATAGACGGCGGGGAATTCCGTCTGTCGGCCGACGAATTGCGACAGTCGAAGGATACACCCTGGTTGCCGCGTAGCGTAGAAAAGCGTATCGCCGACAACACCGAACGCACAAGGCGAATCATAAGCGCGTACCTTGAACGTATCGATCCCAATTGGCCCACCTTGGTCTTCGCTACTTCGGTGGAACATTCTCAAACAGTCGCGGCGTTGCTTACTCGGAAAGGAGTCAAAGCGCGCGCCGTTAGCGCGGATACTGAGACATCCGTTCGCCGCCGCGTCGTCGAGGAATTCCGCGCGGGCGAAATCAAGGCGCTGGTGAACTATGGCATATTCCGAGAGGGCTTCGACGCGCCCAAAACGCGGGCCATAATCGTCGCCCGCCCGGTATACAGTCCCAACCTCTACTTCCAGATGATCGGCAGGGGTCTACGCGGCGTCAAGAACGGTGGCAACGACCGCTGCCTTATTCTCAACGTCAGAGACAATATCGAGAACTATCAGCGGAAGCTTGCCTTCTCGGTACTTGATGGGCTGTGGGACTGAACCAACTTTGTCTGCAAGTTGTTGGACCAGTCGCTCATGTCATCGATCCCGTCGCCGGTTCAGCGGTTTGTAGATGCGCACTCAAGTTGGTTCTACCCAGTAAACAGCCGAAGGGAGCCCGGCCGCGCACCCGGGTTGCGGCGCTCGCCGGAATGACGGAGGTGGTGGGTTCCGGTTTTCGCCGGGGATGACGGGTTAGTGGTCGGGGACGACGAGTGTGGAGATTGTTGGCCTTCGCGCACACAGGCTCGGGTATCCAATCCCCGCCTCTGGGTTATGGCCTTCGCCGGAAAGACGATGTGCGCCTGGGACGGCGGGTGTGAGCGGGCGCGTTGAAGCAACCCCGGTGGTGTTCCGGGGTTGCTTCGGTTGACAGTGTCTCTGTAGTCGTAACCGTGACCGGCTGAAGCCGAGAGGCGGTTTGTTTGGAAGGAGGTTTTCCTCTGTTGTCTTCTTCCGGACCGTGTGACAAGCGCACGGTATGGCGGTAACTACCCGCCAGTTACAGACGGCCGTAAGGCCACATGAGAAGACGATATTTTCGGCTCTTCACCCGCGCCCCGGTTGAATTGGGCGCGTTCGGGCAATGAAACAGACGCGTTGCTTCCGGTTTTCGGCTTGTTCTCCGAGGCGAACTCCGGTCGCATCCCTGAGTCACACTCACGTGCGACCTTTAACGGGCCCCGGGCCACCAAGGCCAGGGTTGGCCGCCACGCCTACGTAGGCGGCATGTCAAAGTCGTTCCCTTCCCCTATCGGCTGCGCAGCCGGGGGCGTGGGAATCCGTGTTTCACCCGCGCCCTCCTTCCAAAGGCGGACGCTTCCTTTCTCAGTTGCAACGGGCTTTAACACGAGGTGAGGTTTACCTCGACGCTGGCCAGAGTTGTCCCCCGTTGCATTCCGATGGGGTTGGTTGGCATGGACATCGTTTATCGAAACGACTTATGTTGATATTAGAACGTGTGTTCTGGTTTGTAAATGAGGGTTTGGCACATGTCGTTTGGTTTGGGATTGAGGGGGAATGACCACCCGGACCCCTCTCCTGGGCGCCCACACACCGACGCCCCCACGTCGTGTGCTTTGGGAACGGGATGTCGGATGTCGATGCGTGCGGACGGTGTCCGCTCGGGGCCCCACACGTCCCCAGGTCGCCCGCACACCGACGCCTCTACAATGGATTTACAGGTCCCTCCGCCGAGGCACGCACAGGTAGCGCGGGGGTAAGAGCGTGTTTCAGAAGTCCTTCGCACATTTTCGTGTCGAACGCCATGCGACGAGATTCCCGTTTTCACCGGAATGACGAGATTGGAATACGGCGCCATACCTCATAATGCCGTCGAAAACCGGAGTCCAAACAATCGTGACCCCGGAGGTCCGAGGATTCTGAAACAGGCTCTTGAAACCCGCCATTACAATACGACGCGGGGGCGACATCTATTTTCATTGCAATGACCTATGGGCGCTCAGAATGACATGTGCCGAGGTTACGTAAAGGTGGAAGACGCGCGCCCGTGGATCCCCGATCGGGGTCGGGGATGGCGGATGACGCACGGCAATGGTCAGGCGGGGTGGACTCATGAGTCAGGCTCCTCCACCTGTCAATAAACGGGGTAACACCAGCGTCCGGGGGAGAAGCCCATTCCCACTTCGGCAGGGTTAGGGGCTCCACCGGCGCCTACTCCGGAAACAGTGTCACGACGATGGTCATACGCGTGTAACCGCTTTGGCCGCCGGTGGCCGACGCGACACTCCCCAGATTGGCTGCCAGTAACTCGTACACTTCCACGTCGTCTCCCTCTGCTCCACTCGCCAGCTGGTCAAAGATGTCGTCCAGTCCCGCGTAAATCAGCAGACTCCTGCTTTCAGGAAGCGCCTCGACTGCGCTGCGATACTCCTCGTCCGAATCGATGCCCGGCAAGTCGCCGTTTTGTGCCTGCACAGCCTGCTCTACTGCGCTGGACGTCGACCCGATCACCAGGTACCCGTTATGCAGTACGTAGGCTGGCGTGTAGTCAAGGAACTGAAATGCCTTGGCGTCCGCTTCTGCGCCCACATCCTTCAGGTCGGCTCGGAACCCCAACAACCCGGCAAACCCGTCGATAGCCGCCGCGAGGCCCTCTCCCCCATCGGCAGTGTGGGAAAGCAACGCGAATACCTCTATCCGGGCTGGCCCAAACACGGACTTCGTTTGAGTGAATTCGACGTTGGTAACCCCGACGACCGCGTTTCCGGAGAGATTGTGAAAGACGTCAGTTTCAAGACCGACGCGGGTCAATTCCGAAACAACAAGCAGGCCGTAATCCAGCAGATCGGCAAGCGTCGAATCATCCCCGCCCTCGAAGTCAAAGCCGTAGAAGTAGCCCTCCAGCAGGCTTTCAACGCCCTCTGGCTCCATGCCGAAGGGGCCGAGAACGTCGGCCAAATCCTGCTCGCCCAAAGCCGCCCGCCATTTATCGAGATCGGGATCGAAGGATGCGGCGACGAAACCGACGGTCCCGAGCGGTACCAGTTCTCCAGGGTCCACCAGATCAGGAACGTCAAACCCGTGGTCCCGCCCCGCCGGCATCACCAACTCGAGCACCATACCGTCGTCGATCCACACCGCGGAGGCCGCAGCCCAACTTCCCTCGCCGAAAATGTTCGCTATCGCGCCCGCCCACTCGACAGCCCCTTCGACGGCGTCTCCAACGTCGTCGACGGAGTACTTGACGTTCAGGTAGGCCGAACCAAAACGGCTTTCGTCCAGGGCCGCCGACGCCTCAGCGAAGTCAGGGTTGTCAACCAGTGAGCGTACGCCGCCGCCGGACATGCGCTCCAGCACGTCGAATAGCGCCCGCTCATCCGTGGTGAACACCAGCCAATCGTCCGTCAACCCAAGCGCGGACCGATCCCGGCGCTCGGTGTGGACCCACGTATCGACTCCGTCATCTGAACTGAACGTGAAGTCGGATACGTCGGCGTTCAACCCTTCCTCGATGAGTACCGGCATGAATTCAGCGGCCCGGTCGCGGTCACGCACGCCGATCATTGCGAGCGCGCCGTTGTTCGTGATCCCTGCGGAGTGGTTGAAGCCGATCCACGGGGTCAACTGTTCTATCTCGATCTCCGAATCCACTGAATATCCGCTGAACAGTTCATCGATGAAATTCTTGAACACATCGGATTCGCCAAATCCGTCCCGCAATTTCATCAACTCGCCAACGTTCCCAACCGTCGGCTTGGCGTCGAAAGAAACATAGGCGAACGAGTTTTCCGGATAGTACCGCGCCGAGTGGTCGGGCTGAATCGGCGTGAAGAGTTGGACAATCAGACGAACCGGGATGTCGGCAAACACCGCAGTCACGATTGTCAAGACAAACACTACGGCCAAGAGCACCGTAAGTATCTTGCGTTTCACCGGCGTTCCCCTGACTACGCGGGCCCGGTCGTCATCCCCGGCGGGCCGCCGGCTCCGTGCCGGAATGTGCCCGTATCAGTGGGCAAGTTTGCCGATCGGCAGCAAATAATATTATGTGACCCGCAATTACCCCACCCATCCGGCGCCCGCAAGAGACGCCGCTTCTTGTGTTCGTCCTTCGGGGCGCGGCCACGGGAGGCGCCGTTATAGGTTGTTGGGTGAACAGGGGTTCAGGTGAGGAGATCGCGCAGCCGGCGGCCTATGTAGGCCGGGGAGTCGACGACATGGGCGCCGGCGTTGCTGAGCGCCCGAATTTTTTCCGACGCCAACGCAGCCTTGCCCGTGATTATCGCTCCGGCGTGGCCCATGCGCTTGCCCGGCGGAGCGGTCTGCCCGACGACGGCAGCCACCACCGGTTTGGTAACGTGTTCACGGATGAATTGGGCGGCATTCTGCTCCCGCGTCCCGCCGATCTCGCCGATCAACACGATGGCGTCGGTGTCCGGATCGTTCTGAAACATCCCGAGCACGTCCGTAAATGTCGTTCCGTGCAGCGGATCGCCTCCGATCCCCACGCAGGTCGATTCGCCCATGCCGAACTGGCTCAGTTGGGCAATCGCCTCGTAGGTCAGCGTCCCGCTTCGGGAGACGACTCCGATGCGCCCTTCGCGGACGATGCCGGCCGGTATTATGCCGATCTTCGTGCGCGTCGCCGGCTGGATCAAGCCGGGGCAGTTTGGGCCAATCAGCCGCGTGCCTTTCCCCTTCATGTAGGCGAGAATTTTCACCATGTCGAGCACCGGCACGCGCTCCGTGATTGCCACGATGAGGCCAAGTCCGGCGTCGATTTGCTCAATGATGGCGTCGGCGGCGAACGGCGCCGGAACGAATACCACGCCCGCGTTCGCCCCGGTCTCGTCTACGGCCTGCGATGCGGATTCGTAGATCGGTACAACGTCTTCGAATTTTTGGCCGCCCCGGCCGGGGTGTACCGCCGCGACCATGTTGGTCCCGTATTCACGGCACCTGCTCGACTGAAAGCTGCCATCGCGGCCCAGGCCCTGCACCAGCAGCCGCGTATCGGGTCCGACGAGCACACTCATGCGTGAGATTCTTCGAGTATTGACTTGAGCGCTTCGGACGCGTCTGAGAGATCGGTCACAGGGGTAACGTTCAGCCCCGACTCGCTAAGGATTATCCGGCCTTCTTCCGAGTTGGTGCCCCGCATGGCCACGACGATGGGCATTTCCGTGCCCGCCTCCTTTGCGGCCGAGACGATCCCCCTCGCGGCGGCGTCGGTGCGCAAAATGCCCCCGAACAGGTTCACCAGAATTACCTCCACCTCCGGGTCGGAGACGATGATCCTGAACGCTTCGGCGATGGCGTCTTCGCTTGCGCTGCCACCGACATCCAGAAAGTTCGCCGGCTCAGCGCCGGCCCATCTCGTGATGTCCATAGTCGCCATGGCCAGGCCCGCCCCGTTCACCATGCAGCCCACTCGGCCACCCCCCAGCTTCACGTAGGAAAGCCCAGCCTGCGCCGCCCGCAGCTCTTGTTGATCATCCTGTTCGGGATCGTGCAGGTCCAACAGTTCGGGGCGCCTGAACAGCGCGTCGTCTTCCAGGTCGATCTTGGCGTCCAGCGCGACGATGCGCCCTTCCGATGTAATGACGAGCGGGTTTATCTCGACCAGAGTGCAGTCCTTTTCGACAAAAAGCCGGTACAGTCGGCCGATCAGGTCCGCGGCCGGCCGTATCAGGTCTGCGGGCAACTCTAATTGGTGGGCGAGGGCGCGTGCGCGATACGGAGTCAGCCCGAATATCGGATCTCCCTCAGCCTGCAAGATCTTGTCAGGGCTGGTCTCGGCAACGACCTCTATCTCGACGCCGCCCTCGGCGCTCGCCATCGCCACGGGCACGCCTGCTCCGCCGTCGATGACTACCGCGAGGTAGAGTTCGCGGGCGATATTGGTCGCCTCGGCCACCATCACCTGCCGGACGACTATTCCCTCCGGCGAGGTCTGCGGGGTCACGAGCGCCCGGCCAAGCATTCCGGCCGCTGCGTCGGCTGCTTCATCGGGTGAATCGGCCAACTTGACACCGCCCCCCTTGCCTCGCCCTCCAGCGTGAATCTGCGCTTTTACGACCACTTTGCCGCCGATATCGGCGGCGATTTGGCGCGCCTCGTCGGGCGTGGCGGCGACCTCGCCGCGGGGCACGGGAATTCCGTAGTCGGCGAGTAGTTGCCTCGCCTGGTGTTCGTGAATCTTCATAGCTGCACCCCGGTCCGTGTAAGACCGGCTGACATCAAGCGTAACCGAGAAATGCTAAATCGGTTTTACGCCAATTCGTCTTGATTACACCGCCAACCTTGCCAATTGGCGAGGCCGATGGCGGGTTTCAAGAGCCTGTTTCAAAGGTTCTTTGCGTGTTTTCGTGTCGACCGCCAAGCGACGAGATTCCCCTTTTCATGGGAATGACGAGATTGTCATACGTCGTAATTCTATGAGTTACGGCGAAAATGGAAATCTGAAAAATAGTCGCGTCGGAGATCCGAGGATTCTGAAACAGGCTCGTCAAACCCGCCCCAGCGATCTGAACGGGCGGCACTGCGGCATTGGCGTTCAACCCCGCCGATTCGTTCAGGAGTCAAGGGAGTGGTAGCGGTGATCAATGCCGTCATTGGAGACCGTGACCAGCCGGTAGCCGGAGGGGTCGACGCCCAGCGGATAGCCAACTGATCCCGAGGCGATCATGAGCATGCCCCCGTCGCGGGCGTAGTTGTTCTGGTGCATGTGGCCTGCAAATACGGCATCGACCCGGTGGGTCTGCAGCAGTTCGATCACCGGACGTCGGTTGTCCCGGGGGACGTTGAAGTAGCTGTCAGGCTCGTCGGCGTGTTCGAGGAATAGAGGGTGGTGGGACAACACGATCACCCTTGCGGCCGACTCGTCACGCGCCGAGGCTAGTTCCGCTTCGATCCAGTCAATTTGGCGGTTGTACTCTGCGCGGACTTCGCCGGGGCTGTGCAGAACGGTTGAGTTGATCACGACGAACTTCACGCCGCCCGCGACGAACGAGTAGGTGTCGTCGCCGAACAGTTCCCGATAGCGCGCCAGGCTCTCGCGGGTGGGGGTGATGTGGTCGTCTTCCGAGGCGTCGTGGTTGCCGGAGACGCGATAGAGCGGGATGTCGGGCGACAGTCCGCCGCTTATCCGGTTTAGCTCGGCGATCTGGGCCGCCTCGGCGGGGTCGTTCACCATATCGCCGCACACCGCCACAAAGGCCGGCCGTGCGTTGTTCGCGACGTCCACCGCCTTCTGAAAGCGTTCGGTTTCCGGGGCGAACGCATCGAAAGGCTCGACCTGACGGACGGTGAGGCCGCGGCTGTTGTAGTCGGCCATTCGTTCCGGCGTGAGGTCTATGAAATTTCTGAACATACCGAACTGGGTGTCGGCGAGTTGCATGAATGTGATCGGGTCCATGGATTCTCTTCGTGCGGCGATGATCAGGGAAGCCGGAACCTGAGGTCCAACTCGCCGCTAATGCCGTTGAACCAGTCGATAACCTCGCGATGATACGGGATGCCGTTTGCTCGCCGGCGTTCCGCCTCCTCCGCCTCCCACAGCCCTGCGTAGAGCACGCGATCGTGGCCCGGCGCGGGCGGAGTGTTCGCGAGGGTCTCCATCCACTCGTCCATCTCGTCCTTGAACTGATTCACGTCGATGAAGGCTTCGATATTGAACGCCATCACGAACTGGGAATAGCGGTCGTTTGCGTAGTACCCGGCCCGGTTACCCGACAGGATGCCGGACATGATGTCCACGATCACCGCTATGCCGTAGCCCTTGTGGCCGCCGCGCTCGCGGGTTCCGCCAAACGGCAGCATGAAGAAGTCTCCGGGCTCAGGTACGTCGACCGGCTCGTCGATGGGCGTCCCGTCCGGTTTGGTGATCCAGCCCGGCGAGAGTTGCGAACCGATGCGGCGGGTGAGATCGAGCTTATTTCCGGCGACCTGCGACGTCGCCATGTCCAGTACGAACGGCGGCATGTTGCGGGCCGGTGCGGACCATGCGATCGGGTGCGTGCCGAATCTCGGTTCGGCGCCGAACGTCGGGACCATGTGCTGCCCGCCTGCCGACGCCATGCACACACCGATCATGTCCCGCTTCGCGGCCATCAGCGGATAGTAGCCGACCATACCGAGGTGCCTCGTGTTCCGGACCGCCACGGAGCCGATGCCGTATTGGGCCGCCTTTTCGATCGCCAGTTCCATGGCCAGCGGACCAGTGTGCAACCCCAGACCGCCGTCGCCGTCCCATGTGGCTGTGACCGCCGACTCCCTGAGCGTCCGGACGTGCGGGTCGGGGTTGATGTGCCCGGCGCCGTAGTCGAAGACATAGCGGCGAAGCATGTTGGATACGCCGTGGCTCTCGTGTCCTCGCAGGTCGGACAGGACCAAAATGTCGGCGGCCTGCGCGGCGTCGGACTCTCCAAGGCCCATTTTGCGAAATACCGCCTCAGTTGCGGACCGCACGCGATCTTCGCGCACGATCACCTGATCTTTTTCCGGTACCTGAAAACGTTCGAGCATAAGGGCGGGTAGAGCCTTTCATCGCTATTGGCAGCCGGATTCTATGCGATTTCACCGTCCTGCCATACCGCAACCAGGCCAAAATGAATCGAATGGCGGAATTGGCAAGTACCAGTTCTGAACGAACCTGCCGGGATGCGCGACAATCGAGTAATGAGAAACGGGCGTGTTGTTCTTTGGGCAGCGGCTGTGATGGCGGCCGTGCTGCTTGCCGTGTCGTGCGGCGCTGAGCCCGCGCCGCTGGTGGTACCGACTGCGGCGCAAGGCCCGGAACCCACACCTACTTCGACTTTTGAAGTCGAGGAAGAGCCCGAAGTTCTGGTTTTGCCGGTGATCTCCCCCAAACAGTTCGAGTTGACCGGCGCCCAGGGCTGGATCAATTCCGATCCGCTGACCATCGAGGGCCTGACCGATGAAGGAAAGGTGGTGCTCGTCGACTTCTGGACGTACACCTGAATTTATTGCATTCGCACCTTCCCTGCAGTTCGCGCGTGGCATGACAAGTACTCGGAACACGGTTTGACTATCGTGGCCGTACATACGCCTGAGTTCGAATTCGAGAAGAAGTACTACAACGTCGTCGAGGCGGCCGGGAAACACGGGATCGAGTACCCGATAGTTCAGGACAACGAATTCACTACGTGGAGAGCGTTCAACAACCGGTACTGGCCGGCGAAGTACCTTATCGATTCTAAGGAACCTCTGAACAAGCCGCTGATGCGCTTGGCAGAGCGGAGGTTCCCCCCTCCTGAATCCTCCCACCGTGGGGGAGGAGGCCAGAACCCTTCGACAAGCTCAGGGCGAACGGATTGGAACACGGAGTTGTTCAGAGGTTTCCTAACGGTCTGATGCGCTACCGCCACTTCGGCGAAGGGGCGTACTTCGAAACTGAGCAGGCCATCAGGGCGCTTCTCAAAGAAGCAGGCCGCGACGTGTCGAGCATCGACCCTGTCTACCCGACCGGATAGGACCGCGGGTGGATAAACCGGGCGCTCGGCAAGCCCCTGTCATCCATCTATCAGGGGCCCGGCGGGGAGGACGACTACACCACGGTCGTTTTGTCCACCAACGCCTCGGCTTTTGCGCGGTCATCGGCGAACAACGCTACGATGGTGTGGTCAGCTTGGCGCTCCACGATATGCAGGCTCTGTATGTTCCCGCCTGCGTGCCTGAGCTTCTCGGCTACCTTTGCGAATGCGCCCGGCTCAGCAGGGAGCCTGAGGAGCAGAGAGTCGTCCGACACCGTCTTGAAGCCGGCATCCGTCAGGACTCGCAGGGCATCATCGCAGGCATCGGTTGTCAGGGTGATGATGCCCTTTTCATCGAGTCCATCTGCATTGATGGTCTATATGTTGATCCCTCTGTTGGCCAGCGCGATGCTGATGCCGGCGATCACTCCTGCTTCATTCCTTGCCATGATGATAATTCTGTTCATCCTGCTGTCCTCTATTCCGATTATTACTTCAGGCAGTCGTCGACCACGGCACCCTTCATGGTGGTCCCAATGTTAGCCATGAAGATGACGGGCACATCGCGATTGATTCGGATGGTCTCGTAGAGATCGTCGTAGTCTACCTCGCCGTTGTCCAGGCTCTTGATCATGATGTTGCGAGCCTTCAGAACGCGTAGAATTTTGACGACGCTGTAGCGCGTATTCTGCGAGAAGTAGAACACGCCGTCCGGGAACATCTCGCGCCCGATGTAGAGCCGGTACATGTTCCCTTCGGTACCGCCCGATGTCACACAGCCCCACGCCTGATCTTGGGGTAGATGTATCAGATCGGCGAAGATGCCGATGACTTCCCGCTCCATCTCGCGGGTTTGCTGCGGGCTGTGCGACGCAGTAACACCGACATGAGCCGAGACCTGATCCTGGCCGCCTCTAATCTGGCGAGGAATCGTTGATCGCCAAGTCCAGTCTAAGAGGGTGTCTAATAAGTCCCTCCGTCCTGAGCAATACCGGGCGGTCCGGGGTCAACCGTATGGGCCGGCCCGCCTCGTTGAAAGTAGATTCTTCGGCTTTGCTCAGAATGACAATTGTCTTTAGACACCCTCTAAGACTGGTCTACACTTTTTTGCTTCGTCGCCTATGTCTATATTGCAATCATCGCTAGTCGTTGCTATAGTCGAATCCCGGATTCTTCCCACCATTTGCTGCTAACCGCCTACAAGATATCAACGGCAAGGAGATGGTCGTGATAAAGAGAGCGAGGTTCGACGGCGATGCTTTCTACGCCGCTCTGGACGGGGAGAGGCAAGCCCGCCATTGCACCTGGAAGCAGGTGGCGGAGGAGTGCGGGATCAGCGCCTCCACCTTGAGCCGTATGTCCCACGGCAAGCACCCTGACGTGAACAGTCTCGCAGCGTTGACGGCCTGGTCGGGGCTGGACGTGGACAGGTTCGTCAAAGGCGGGGGCCGGACCAAGGAAAAGCCGGAACCCCTCGCGGTGATCTCGTCCTGTCTCCGCTCCGACCCCCGCCTGAACGAGGAAGCCGCCGTTGCCCTTGATCATATGGTCAAGGCGGCCTACAGGAGCATGACGAACCCATGAGCGCCCTGAACATCAGCAGCTTCATATGGGGCATCGCGGACGATGTGCTGCGAGATGTCTACGTCCGCGGCAAGTACCGTGACGTCATCCTGCCCATGACCGTCATTCGCCGCCTCGACGCCGTTCTGGAACCCACCAAGGACGCGGTACTCCGTATGAAGACCTCGTTGGACGCCGCCGGCATAACGAACCAGGATGGCGCGCTGCGCCAGGCGTCCGGTGAGGCGTTCTACAACACGTCGAGCTTCAGGCTCCGCGACCTGACGTCCCGCGGGCGGCAACAGCAGTTGCGAGCAGACTTCGAGGCGTACCTGGACGGCTTCTCGCCCAACGTCCACGAGGTCCTGGAGAAGTTCAGGTTCCGCAACCAGATTCCAACGTTGGTGGAAGCGGACGCCCTTGGCTTCCTGATCGAGAAGTTCCTGGACAGCTCGGTCAACCTCAGCCCCAGACCAGTCCTGAACGGAGACGGCTCCGTGCGGCTGGAGGGGCTCGACAACCACGGTATGGGCACGGTTTTCGAGGAGCTGATCCGCCGCTTCAACGAGGAGAACAACGAGGAGGCCGGGGAGCACTTCACCCCGCGCGACGTGGTGCAACTCATGGCCCGCCTCGTCTTCCTGCCGGTCGCTGATTCGGTGCGGTCCGGCACCTACCTCGTCTATGACGGCGCCTGCGGCACCGGCGGGATGCTGACAGTCGCGGAAGAGACACTGACGCAGTTGGCCAAGGAACACGGCAAGGAGGCATCAGTCCACCTGTACGGCCAGGAGGTGAACCCGGAGACCTACGCCATCAGCAAGGCCGACCTCATCCTCAAGGGAGAGGGCGCCGAGGCGGACAACATGCAGTACGGCTCCACCCTCTCCGCCGACGCCTTCCCCGCCCGCGAGTTCGACTTCATGCTCTCCAATCCGCCCTATGGCAAGTCCTGGAAGACCGACCTGGAGCGCATGGGCGGCAAGGCGGGCATCACGGACCCGCGCTTCGTCGTGGAGCACGGCGGCGACCCGGAATACTCGCTCATCACCCGTTCCAGCGACGGCCAGATGATGTTCCTGGCCAATATGCTGAGCAAGATGAAGCGGGACACGCCGTTGGGCAGCCGCATTGCCGAGGTCCACAACGGCAGCTCCCTCTTCACCGGCAACGCCGGGCAGGGCGAGAGCAACATCCGGCGCTGGATCATCGAGAACGACTGGCTGGAGGCCATCGTCGCCCTGCCGCTCAACATGTTCTACAACACCGGCATCGCCACCTACATCTGGGCGCTGAGCAACCGCAAGCCGGAGCATCGCCGAGGCAGGGTGCAGCTCATTGACGCCACCCAGTGGCACAAGCCGCTGCGCAAGAACCTGGGCAGCAAGAACTGCGAGTTCTCGGACGAAGACATTCGCCACATCTGCGATGCCTTCCTCGCCTTCGAGGAGACGGAGCAGTCGAAGATATTCCCCAACGAGGCCTTCGGCTACTGGAAGGTGACCGTGGAGCGGCCCTTGCGACTCGACGGCATTGACCCCGAGCGGGTCTACGCCGCTAAAGAGATCAGGGCGCTCAAGGAACAGGCCGAGCGATCAGAGGACGCGCCCCCGGTCATCAAGCGGGTCCACAGGTCCGGCGCAGAGCCCGACCCGCTGCGCGGCCTGTTCGCGGCCACTATCGACGGCAGGCCTGCCGTCGTGGAGTACGAGCCGGACCCCGACCTGCGGGACACGGAGCAGGTTCCCCTGCTGGAAGAGGGCGGGGTTGACGCCTTCCTGCGCCGTGAGGTGCTGCCCTACGCCCCCGACGCCTGGTACGCGCCGGTTAGCGTGAAGGTTGGCTACGAGATAAGCTTCACCCGCCACTTCTACAAGCCCCAGCCGTTGCGCCCGCTGGAGGAGATACGGGCGGACATCCTGGCGCTGGAACGGGAGACGGATGGGCTGCTGGCGGAGATTGTTCGGTAGTCGCCGCACTCAAGAGAAGAGAGGAGAAGAACGCAAATGTCCACTGCCATATCCGAGATCATATTTGAAGTCAGCGAGGACGAGACCGACGGCGGATACTCGGCCAGCGCGGTGGGGTACGGCATACACACCGATGGCGAGACGGTTGAGGAGCTTCGGCGGAACGTCAAGGAAGCGGTCGAGTGCTACTTTGATGCCTCAATGCAACGGCCGGCGTTGATTCGCCTTCACTTCGTTCGTGATGAGGTCCTCGCGCCGTGAAACTGCCACGTGATATGACGGGAGAGCGCCTGGAGCGGGCGCTTCAGCGTTTGGGCTATGATGCTACCCGACAGCGCGGTTCTCACGTGCGGGTAACGACGCAAGTCAATGGTGAACATCATGAAGTGATCCCACGCCATAGGCCCATCCGAACGAAAACGCTATCGAGCATTCTGAAGAGCATCGCCGTGCATCACGGACTGACAGTTGAAGAACTCCTGGAACAGCTTGACCTATAGGTTCGCCAACATGCTTATAACCACATCCAGCCCCCACCCCGCCTACAAGCCCCTGCGCCCGCCGGAGGAGATACGGGCCGACATCCTGGCGCTGGAGCGTGCGACGGAGGGGCTGCTGGGTGGGATATTGGTCGCAGGTGGGTTGAGGGAAGTTAGGTAGCGTCCTGCGGAGAGAGCAACCCATTCCAATAGGAGGAGCCAATGTCTGAGAGGGTGTCTAATAAGTCCCTCCGTCCTGAGCAATACCGGGCGGTCCGGGGTCAACCGTATGGGCCGGCCCGCCTCGTTGAAAGTAGATTCTTCGGCTTCGCTCAGAATGACAGAATGACAATTGTTTTTAGACACCCTCTGAGACTGAGATCATCTTCGAAGTTAGCGAGGATGAGGCGGACAGCGGATACACCGCTAGCGCACTGGGATGTGGCATCCACACGGAGGGTGATTCCCTGGAAGAACTTCGCCGCAACGTCAGAGAGGCCGTTGACTGTTACTTCGACGATACCATGCCGCGCCCCAAGTTGATTCGGTTGCACTTCGAACGCGAAGAAGTCTTTGTCGCGTGAGATTGCCTCGTGATGTGAGCGGCGCAGCTCTACAGGCATCGCTCCGACGGTTGGGCTACGAAGCCGTGCGGCAGCGGGTTCTCATGTGCGAGTCACGACACAGGTCGATGGCGAACACCACGAGGTGATCCCTCAACACAATCCAGTCAAGGTGAAGACGCTATTGAGCATCTTAAGAGCGTCGCGAGGCATCACGTAATGAGTGTCGACGAACTCCTGAGCATGTTAGGGAACCTCTGAACAAGCCGCTGATGCGCTTGGCAGAGCGGAGGTTCCCCCCTTCTGGCCTCCTCCCACCGTGGGGGAGGAGGCCAGAACCCTTCGACAAGCTCAGGGCGAACGGATTGGAACCCGGAGTTGTTCAGAGGTTTCTTAGAGCTATGAACCCAAGTCATCCCAAAGGCGGATTCAAGCCCTACCTCGCCTACAACCCCTCCGGCGTCCCTTGGCTTGGGGACGTGCCTCCGACGCCTGGTACGACCCCGCCGGCGTCAAGGTTGGCTACGAGATAAGCTTCACCCGCCACTTCTGCAAGCCACAGCCGCTTCTGCAAGCCGCAGCGGCTGCGCCCGCTGGAGGAGATACGGACTGGCACGGCATCCACCAAGGTTTGACCCGTTGGATGATAATGTGTCATATTCATACACATACCCGAACGTGAAGAGGGCGCGGCGATGGCCAGAGTCCAGTTGATCATCCCTGACGAAGACCGTGACCGGTTCGCCCACCAGGCGCGCAGGGAGGGGCTGACGTTCAGCGCGTGGTTGCGGGCGGCAGCTCGTGAGCGGTTTGACGAGCGGCAGCGCTTGAACGCGTTCGAGTCGCCGGCGGACCTGGAGGCCTTCTTCGCCTACTGCGACGGCCTGAACGACGCTGAACGGGAGCCCGATTGGGAGGAGCACCTCGCCGTGCTGGACCGATCCAAGACCAGCGGTCTCCCTGGCGCATGATCTTCGTAGACTCCAACGTGTTCATGTATGTTGTGGGCAACCCCCACCCCCTGCGGGAAACGGCCCGAAAATTCTTTTACGGCGTCCAGCAGAGCGGGGCTTCTCTCTGCACCTCCTCCGAGGTCCTGCGGGAGATGCTCCACGTCTATACAGCCCAGAGCCGATTGCAGACACTGGACGCGGCCATGTCCCTGGTGGCCAGAGCGGGTGTGGAGGTGTGGCCCCTTGAGGAGGCGGACGTCACCCTGGCCCGTCAACTCCATGGCCGGCATCCCGCGCTGGGGGCGAGAGACCTCTGCCACCTGGCGAGTTGCCGTCGGCGAGGCGTGAGTGAAATCATGACCTTCGACCAGGCCCTTGCCGCCGCAGCCCCGAAACCCGGATGAGGAGGTCTCCTGGGTGACAACGTCAACCACCACCACCCATCCCTACCCCGCCCACAAGCCCTCCGGCGTGAAGGTTGGCTACGAGGTAAGCTTCACCCGTCACTTCTATAAGCCGCAGCGACTGCGCCCGCTGGAGGAGATACGGGCGGACATCCTGGCGCTGGAACGGGAGACGGAGGGGTTGTTGGGTGGAGATTGTGGGAAGCGGCATGGGCGGTTAAGCTGTGAGTCAGGGAGGGCAGGCAGCGTGCTGACTGACGACGACATAGCGCGGCTAATCGGGCTGCCCAAAATAGTTGTGAACCAAACGCCTTCCACTGGGTACTCGGAGGTCGATAACTACAGACGCCGCAATTTGGACTTGCGGGCGGAAAGTGATCCGTCTCAGAGATTTTCTGTGTTCATCCGCCAGAACATGACCTTCATAGAAAACTACACCATCGGCTTGCAGTACCCGACTAGCTACAGGATCACCGGCACAATCACCCTGGTGCGTTATAACGGCCCACATGGTGAAGAAGCAATGTCACCGGACGGTCATTTTGCCCGACCTCACATTCACTATTTGACGGCGCAAGAACTAGCGGAGGGCTACCTCCAACCACGGGAAAAGAGACGTGAGCTAAGGAATCTCTGAACAAGTGGCCGATGCGCTTGGCAGAGCGGAGGTTCCCCCCTCCTGAATCCTCCCCCTAAGGGGGAGGAGGCCAGAACCCTTCGACAAGCTCAGGGCGAACGGATTGGAACACGGAGTTGTTCAGAGGTTCCCTAACTGATCGCTACGCTACTCTTGAGGACGCCATTGGCGTTTTCCTTCAAGACATTGGGGTATCTAATGTAAGCGCATACTTCCCCGAACTGGCGCAACTGAGGTTGTTCGATGGACGTTGAGCGCATTAAGTCGACTCTGGGTCAAGCAGCCGGGCGGCGTTATGACTTGTATGAACGCCGTCCTGGAGCCTATCAGCTCATTTTGCCGATCCTCCATGAGGACGGCGATATGCTGGAAATCTATCTGCAAGAGAGTTCTAACAGCAGCGAAGAAGTGCGCATCTGCGATTTTGGCCATGCCTTGATGCGCCTATCCTACAACTTCGAGTTAAGTACAGAAGTGCGGCGTCGAATCCTGGATAGCATCCTGATTAACAATGGCGTCAGGAACGACCAGGGCAACCTCTATCTGGACACCCCTGTTGAGCGGCTGTATGAGAGCGTTCTTCAATTCGCCGGCTGCATCCAAAAGGTGTGTAATATGCGCTACTGGGGCAGGGAAACCGTCCGCAGCTCTTTTTTTGAAGACCTGAAAGAATATGTAACCACCGGCTTGACCCAGTTTGCCCCAGTGGCCAACCCGACTCCCTTACCCGACTATTCCATCCTCAGCGTGGACTGGGCCTTGACGCACAATTTCCGCAACTTGTATCTGTTCGGGGTCGGTGGCAATAATAAGGCTAAGAACGTCGCCATATCCCTCCTTGAGTTCAAGAAGGCCCACCTGCTCTTCATCAGTTTCGTGGTCCACGACGATATGGAAGAGTTGGGCCGGTCGGAAAAGACCTATGGAATCTCTGAACAAGTGGCCGATGCGCTTGGCAGAGCGGAGGTTCCCCCCTCCTGGCCTCCTCCCCCTATGGGGGAGGAGGCCAGAACCCTTCGACAAGCTCAGGGCGAACGGATTGGAACACGGAGTTGTTCAGAGGTTCCCTATCTCACCCGCAACGCCGACAAGCAGTATCCCGACTTGGACGCTTTCAAGGGCGATGGCGTTCCGGACATTCGCCGGCTTGCCGGTGTAGCATCTTAACTTAAGGAACCTCTGAACAAGCCGCTGATGCGCTTGGCAGAGCGGAGGTTTCCCCCTCCTGAATCCTCCCACCGTGGGGGAGGAGGCCAGAACCCTTCGACAAGCTCAGGGCGAACGGATTGGAACCCGGAGTTGTTCAGAGGTTCCTTAAGTCTTTTTGAGCTGATGAAATGTGTGTAATTGCAATATTGACCGCCACCCCCCGCCCCTAGGCTCGGGGACGTGCCTGAGAGCGTGAAGGTTGGCTACGAGGTAAGCTTCACCCGCCATTTCTACAAGCCCCAGGGGCTGCGCCCGCTGGAGGAGATGGTGGGTGTCTGAGACGCCGGAGACGACACGATGCCGGAATTTTTACGGTCCCGTCTGAACGGCCCTCGATTTGAGGGTGGCGCTATCCCTCTCGAGATGCTGAACGATCTCTCGGTTCTCGGCGAGATGATCATTGCCGTCGCCAAGTGGTGGTACCTTCAGGCCCATCCCGACCGCCAGCGTTCTCCGAGGCGTTTTGCCGATGGGATTTCATTTAAGCTCACCGGAGTGGAGGAGGGCAGCGCGATTGCGGTGATTGATATGCATTCCCGCCCTCGGGCGGCGCAAGGCGCTCCCCAATTCCCAGGATTGCCGGGGGAATTCGACCAATATTTCGAAGAAGCGCGTGATCACATCATCGACGCTATTTCCGCAGCCGAGCATGATGAATTAACGGCGGCCATACTGCCGAGGAAATACCTGGATTACTTTGACCGCATCGGAGATAGACTCCGAGACGAGGAATCTATTGATTTCAGCACTCCCTACAACACGAAATCTGCGCAATTGACTAAGACCTCTCGCCGAAAGCTGCTCCGTGCCTCGCAAATCACGGAGATAGCTGAGGCGGTAATCGTTCGGGGTTCTATTCCCGAGGCGGACCAGGACCGCATGACCTTTGAGTTGCAATTGCCGGAAGGGCGCAAAGTACGTGGAGTTATTCATGATCGGCATCGTGAGGTCATTCTCCAAGGCTTCAACAGCTACATTGATGCCGGGAAAGTATTGATTCAGGGCATCGGCAAATACGACCAACAAGAGCGCCTAACCAGTTTGGTATACATCGAAGATGTCAACCTCTTGGACCCATTGGACGTTGATTATAGGCTGGCCGAACTCCATGGGTTAAAGGACGGCTGGCTCGACGGAGAAGGCGTGGCCCCGAAACCTGCTTCGCTGAATTGGCTAGCCGAAACATTTAGCAGTCTGTACCCTGAAGAGTTGCCCCTGCCCCATATTTACCCGACCGTGGAGGGAGGCGTGCAAGCCGAGTGGACGCTGTCGTCTCACGAAGCCAGCCTTCGC
This sequence comes from Dehalococcoidia bacterium, assembly GCA_965224235.1. Lineage (GTDB taxonomy): Bacteria > Chloroflexota > Dehalococcoidia > Lucifugimonadales > Lucifugimonadaceae. The sequence goes on from CBDCYP010000001.1 coordinate 599,754, forward strand.
ATCGATTTCTCTACCCGCGCGGGTGAGTGGCATGTGCTAAATATGGATACCCACTCCGACGATACGGAGACGCTAGACCTGACTTGCGAAAACGGTTGGATCCGGCTCGCCCAAAAAATCCGTGTATTGTCGGTATACCGGCAATGAATGACGGAACCTTGCTTCTTAGGCAAGTCCATCCGACTTTTGTTCAGCAAGGTCGTATGACGTCGCAGGTGTTCAAGCCCACTACGAAAGATAACAACGAACTTTCAGTTTACGACGGAGACCAGATAACTGCTGACGCGGCATGGAGGCACTATACCGAGAAACTCCACCTCTCGTCGACCGGAGTTGTGGCCGTCGCGGTTGCTGAGCGCTTTGAATATGGCCTTCAGGCGCACCCTGCTCCTAGGGAATCTCTGAACAAGTGGCCGATGCGCTTGGCAGAGCGGAGGTTCCCCCCTCCTGGCCTCCTCCCCCTGTGGGGGAGGAGGCCAGAACCCTTCGACAAGCTCAGGGCGAACGGATTGGAACGCGGAGTTGTTCAGAGGTTCCCTAGTTGCTTCCCTGAGCATGCGGTAATCAGTTTCGTAGGGATCGCAACGAACAAAATTGAAAAGGTGGCGAAACGTCTAAAGCTGGCAGCGGAGCGACGAGGCTGGCAGTATCGTGAGACGACTGGCTAACGTGACCATCACCCGCCGCCCCTACCCCGCCTACAAGCCCTCTGGGGTCGAGTGGCTCGGCGACATGCCGACGCATTGGTACGACCCCGCCAGCGTCAAGGTTGGCTACGAGATCAGCTTCACCCGCCATTTCTACAAGCCCCTGCCGTTACGCCCGCTAGAGGAGGTACGGGCGGACATACTGGCGCTGGAGCGGGAGACAGATGAGCTGCTGGTGGAGATTGTGGGAGTGAGGAGACAGGATAAATGTTAGAAGACAATGCCACCCAGCCGTTGAAGGAAGGGCTAGACGAACTAGGCTGGTTCTGGTTGGCCTCACAACCTCATGACAAGATGCCTGGACATCTCAAGTTCAACCCTAAGGACGGGGCTACTCTGGAACTGATAGCTCGGGATGCTGCTGAACAAATGCGCTGGATGTTTGGCAAAGACGAAGAAGAAGAGGACGTTGTGATACTTGGCGAAATGCCAACGGGTCAAAAGTTCGTTCTATTAGAGTGTCTCAGCCTTGGCCCAGTTTATACGTCTCCTATCGTTTATACGTCTCCTATCGTTTATAAGTCTCCTATCGTCCTTCATGGAAGCCACTTTGGAAACGGGCAACCGCTAGAGTTCAAGGCGGTCTCTCTAACACTGCGACACTTGGTCTACTGGGTAGATAAATCCAAGATAGAACAAGAGAGAGATTCTAATGGCGACATAATCTTGCGTATGAGAGCTGGGGAAACGATAAAGACTCCAGCCGAATTTGGGGAGTTGAACCTCACACTCTCACCTGAGTGCTCACTTGAGCGACCCGGACCCGCACAGAGTTATGCCGTAAAGGATGGCTGTACCTTCTCTTTGCACTTTAGTGATTTACAGAGCATTGAATACATAGGGGAGAAGTGCCGAAACCTGCAAAACTTGGTGACTATTGGAGTGGAGACATTGGCGATGATCTCTCGTGTTCACGTTACCCACGAGAGTACATCCATGAGACAATATAAACATTGGTTAGGAGCCGATATTCCCAACTCCGCCCCTAAATTGTTGTTTTCATACGATGATATTGGAGGTCTGGATGGCATCACCCTATGGCTCCGTATCTCAGAGAAGTACAGGCATGTCATTAAACGCCTCACGTCCAAGTGGGTTATGCCACCTTCATTTGTGGATTATCGCTTCAACGATGTGTACGTTGCCGCCGAACTGCTGCTGAGAACACGCTTGGGCAAGAAGCTGTTCAATAGACAATCAATGGAGAAGCATACCATGGATCTCGCTGAGAAGGCCGGAGATGCGTTCAAGTTTCTGGTGCCGGATGTCAACGCATGGGCAAAAAAAGTTGCAGCCACTCGAAACAGTTTGGAGATCCATATCAATCCGCAGCTTGATCCGGCTGAAGGGTCCACCCTGCATTTCCTAGCTGAGTCGCTTTATTATTTGGTTGTGATGCATCTACTCAAGGAATGCGGGATGCGTGATGAAGTGATAGGGAGCTTCAAGAATCAAGGAAGATTCAAGTGGCTGGCTGAGGGGCTTGAGAGATGTTTGAGAAGCTGAGCCCCTACCCCGCCTACAAACCCTCCGGCATCCCGTGGCTCGGCGATGTCCCCGCGCAGTGGGAGGTGCGTCGGTTGAAGACTGTATGTCGCCTAACATACGGAGATTCCTTGTCATCCGAAGACCGCATACAAGGCGACGTTCCGGTCTATGGTTCAAACGGTAAAGTAGGGTTTCACTCATCCGCCAATACTGACGGTCACTGTCTGATCATTGGGCGCAAAGGTTCCTTTGGGAAAGTCCATTACTCAGTTGCGCCGGTATTTGCGATTGACACAACTTTCTACGTTGACAGCAGGTTCACTAGTGCGAATATGCGCTGGCTATACTATCTGCTAGGTTGGCTACAGTTAGACGCAGTGTCCAGAGACTCAGCAATCCCCGGTCTCAGTCGGGAGGATGCCTATCACCGTATGAGTTTCCTCCCGCCCCTCGCCGAGCAGGCCGCCATCGTGCGGTACCTGGACTACGTGGACCGGCGCATCAGGCGGTATGTCGGGGCCAAGCGGAGGCTCATCGCGCTGTTGGCGGAGGAGCGGCAGGCCGTTGTCAGCCGGGCCGTCACGCGCGGCCTCGACCTTGGGGTCGCGCTCAAGCCCTCCGGGGTCGAGTGGCTGGGGGACGTGCCGGCGCATTGGGAGGTCTCACGTGTGAAAACTGAGTTCCTCTGTCTGAATCACCGCCGCATACCTTTGAGTGCAGTTGAACGGGGAGCCATGAGTATACGTCGGTACGACTACTATGGCGCGTCAGGAGTGATTGATAAGGTTGAGGATTACCTATTCGACGACGAACTGTTGCTAATTGCTGAGGATGGCGCAAATCTTAATCTTCGCAATTTGCCATTGGCTATCATTGCTCGTGGCAAGTTCTGGGTTAATAATCACGCACACATTTTGAAGCCAAGACGCGGTAATCTTGAGTATCTGGCAGCCGTCATGGAGAGACTGAACTATATTCCATGGATTTCAGGGGCAGCACAACCGAAACTTACACAAGATAGAATAATGAACATTTCGATTGTTGTTCCACCCAGATTTGAGCAGGATGAGATTATTGCCAAAGCAAAGGCTCAGACATCTGGAATAACCGTCGCCATCGACTGCGCTCGACGCCAGATAGAGTTGGTGCAGGAGTACCGCACGCGCCTGAATGCGGACGTGGTGACGGGCAAGGTGGACGTGCGGGCGGCGGCGGCGCGGTTGCCGGACGAGGATGACGACCGATACCCGATAGACGAGGGCGGCCCACTGGCGGAAGATGTGGACGGAAACCGCTATGACGCCGACGGGTCGGCAGAGGATTTGGCAATGGAAAGAGAGGTGACTGTATGACGGATTGGAACAAGTGTCCAGCTGTGGAAAGCGTGCCCGGAAGGCTTAGTGGGGCCTGGGTGTTCAAGGACACGCGGCTGCCCGTGTCGGCCCTTTTCGGCAACCTTGCGGAGGGCGCAACCGTTCACGACTTCATTAAGTGGTTTGGTGGGGTGGACGAAGCGCAGGTAAGAGCGGTCTTGGAGTTCATCGTGCAAGACCTCGACGCCAAGGTCGCTAAGGTCTCGCATGCGAATCCTGTTTGACCACAACGCGCCCCGGCAGCTTCGCCGTCACCTTATTGGTCATGACGTCGACGTGGCGGAGGAACGGGGGTGGGCAACGCTTGTCAACGGCGCGTTGCTGGATCGGGCTGAGGAAGCAGGGTATGAAGTCGTGATTACCGCAGATAAGAACATGCCATATCAGCAGAACCTGGGCCGCCGAAGCTTGGCATTGATCGTTCTCGGCGCGAACCGGTGGCCGCTCATTGAGCCGAGGATTGGGGATATTCGCAACGCCCTTGAAGGAGTACAGCCTGGTGAGGTGCGGGAAGTCCCCATACCGTTGAGAGGCGAGGGATAGCGTGACCACCGACACCAGCGAGAAGGGGCTGGAGCGCCTCATCTGCACGGCGCTGACGGGCGCGCCCTGCGATGCGTGGCGGGAGAGCTACAGGAATCCAGGCAGGCAGAATTCTTGATGGAATATTCGTTCCCGCGGGAGTTGATTTCGCGCATTGGCGTCCGCTCGCGCGCAATCCATGACCGAGCGCTGAGAGCGTCCGCCCATCGCCCTCCAATCGAAGTCAAGCCGGATTGGTACTATTAACAGCAGGCAGGGGGTTGGGCGATGATCGAGTTTAAGACCGGCGACTTGTTCAGAGAGGATGTCGAGGCCCTAGTCAACAGCGTCAACTGCGTGGGCATTATGGGGCGCGGCATTGCGCTCCAGTTCAAGAAGGCATTCCCGTAGAACTTCAAGGCATACGCTGATGCCTGCGAACGCAAGGAAGTACTGCCAGGGCGCATGTTCGTTTTCGAGACTGGCGAACTGGCCAACCCTCGCTATATCATCAACTTCCCGACCAAGCGCCATTGGCGCGGCAAGAGCCGCATGGAGGATATCGAATCTGGTCTTGCGGCCCTGGCCCGAGAGATAAGAGAGCGCAACATCAGGTCGGTCGCCATTCCTCCTCTGGGCAGCGATCCAGGTGGGTTGAGCTGGTCTGAGGTACGTCCACGCATCGAAGCCGCACTGAGGGAGTTCGAGGGCTTGCAGGCCATCGTATTCGAACCGGGCAGCGCCCCCGCTGACGGACGGCCTAACCGATCGACTAGTGTGCCAAAGATGACTGCGGGGCTGGCGGCGCTGGTCAGCTTGACGCACCGCTACCTCGGGGGCCTGCTTGATCCGTTCGTGACGCTGCTGGAGACACATAAGCTGATGTACTTCATGCAAGAAGCGGGTGAGCCGCTGAAACTGAGATTCGCCAAAGCCATTTACGGGCCATATGCAGAAAACCTACGGCATGTACTGAGGGAAATGGAAGGCCATCTGATATCGGGTTACCGTGATGGTGGAGACCTGCCCAACAAACAACTCGAACTCGTCCCCGGCGCCGTTGAGGACGCAGGTGCGTATCTCGAAGGTGTCTCTGGAACCAGGAACCGCCTGGACAGAGTGATCGAGTTGGTTGAAGGGTTCGAATCGTCCTTCGGACTCGAACTGCTGGCGACGGTGCATTGGGTTGCCGCAGAGCGTCCATCCTCATCGGTGGAAGAGGTCATCACCCACACGTATGAGTGGGACCAGCGCAAACGCCAGTTCTCCAATAGGGTGTCTAATAAGTCCCTCCGTCCTGAGCAATACCGGGCGGTCCGGGGTCAACCGTATGGGCCGGCCCGCCTCGTTGAAAGTAGATTCTTCGGCTTTGCTCAGAATGACAATTGTCTTTAGACACGCGCTTAGAGGGTGTCTATTAAGTCCCTCTGTCCTGAGCAATACCGGGCGGTCCGGGGTCAACCGTATGGGCCGGCCCGCCTCGTTGAAAGTAGATTCTTCGGCTTTGCTCAGAATGACAATTGTCTTTAGACACGCGCTTAGAGGGTGTCTATTAAGTCCCTCCGTCCTGAGCAATACCGGGCGGTCCGGGGTCAACCGTATGGGCCGGCCCGCCTCGTTGAAAGTAGATTCTTCGGCTTTGCTCAGAATGACAATTGTGGTTAGACACGCGCTTAGAGGGTGTCTATTAAGTCCCTCCGTCCTGAGCAATACCGGGCGGTCCGGGGTCAACCGTATGGGTCGGCCCGCCTCGTTGAAAGTAGATTCTTCGGCTTTGCTCAGAATGACAATTGTCTTTAGACACGCGCTTAGAGGGTGTCTATTAAGTCCCTCCGTCCTGAGCAATACCGGGCGGTCCGGGGTCAACCGTATGGGCCGGCCCGCCTCGTTGAAAGTAGATTCTTCGGCTTTGCTCAGAATGACAATTGTGGTTAGACACGCGCTTAGAGGGTGTCTATTAAGTCCCTCCGTCCTGAGCAATACCGGGCGGTCCGGGGTCAACCGTATGGGTCGGCCCGCCTCGTTGAAAGTAGATTCTTCGGCTTTGCTCAGAATGACAATTGTCTTTAGACACGCGCTTAGAGGGTGTCTAATAAGTCCCTCCGTCCTGAGCAATACCGGGCGGTCCGGGGTCAACCGTATGGGCCGGCCCGCCTCGTTGAAAGTAGATTCTTCGGCTTTGCTCAGAATGACAATTGTCTTTAGACACGCGCTTAGAGAGAAGGGTTGGCTTGAGTCGGGGTCTCCATAATGCAATCGAAAGAGAGGTGACTGTATGACGAACTGGAGCAAGTGCCCGGCGGTCGAGAGTGTGCCCGGCAAGGTGAGTGGCAACTGGGTGTTCAAGGGCACCCGTTTGCCGGTCTACGCCCTGTTCGAGAACCTTGCGGAGGGGGCAACGATCTACGACTTCATCGAATGGTTCGGCGGAGTGGAGGAATCGGAGGTGAAGGCGGCACTGGAGCACGTGGCGCAGGAACTCCGGGCCAAGGTCGTCCATGCGAATCCTGTTTGATTACGGGACGCCCAGGCAATTGCGCCGCCAGCTCTTCGGCCATGACGTGTCGCAGAGGCCAGGGAGCACGGCTGGGGCGCCTTGTCCAACGGGGAGTTGCTGGAGCGGGCTGAAGAAGCAGGGTATGAAGTCGTGATTACCGGAGACAAGAACATGCGGTATCAGCAGAATCTCTCGGATAGGAGGCTGGCAATTGTGGGTCTGATGAAGGCGATATGGCTTTTCGGCAGACTCCAAATTGTGGGTCTGGTGAAGGCGATACGGCTTTTTCGGCAGACTCCAAATCGAAGAGATTCGAGGCGCCGTCGCCGCGACTCAGCCCGGAGAGTTGAGAGAAGTCCACATCCCGATGAAAGGCGAGGCATAGCGTGACCACCGACACCAGCGAGAAGGGGCTGGAGCGCCTCATGTGCACGGCGCTGACGGGCGCGCCCTGCGACGCGTGGCGGGAGAACGTCATATAATGTGAATCACAATTTCTGTGAGGCTGTGGTAATGAAGAACATCACTGTATCGGTTGACGAGGAGACCCATCGACTGGCCCGCATCCGGGCGGCGGAGTTGGACACGTCGGTCTCGGCACTGGTACGAGAGTACCTGAGAAGCCTGGCGCCCGCTCAAGCTGGGGGCGCGCGGGTGGAGTCCGAGGCTGAATGGAACCGTCGGGGCAGACGCCTGAAAGACGTCATTGAGGACATTCGCTCTACGCGGAGCGGGTTCAAGGCAGCCGACAATCTGCCTCGTGAGGAACTATATGATCGGGCCAGATCCAGGGCCGAGGCCCAAGAGGCGGCTGCCGTCGAGCGACAGGAACGCGCACGAGGGCAAGGGTGATGCGGTTCGTCGATACAAACGTATTGATATACGCGGTTAGCCCGGCGCCCGTCGAAGCTGAGAAACAGCGGGCGGCCCAGCGCCTATTAAACGCTGGTGACCTAGCCCTTTCGGCGCAGGTCTTGCAGGAGTTCTACCATCAGGCAACCGGGCCAACCCGGCGGGAACCACTGACCAGCGCCCAGGCCTTGGGATTCCTTAGCTCCATAGACGATTTCCCAATACAGCCAGTCACCCAGGATCTGTTCCACGCCGCCGTAGCAATCAGCCGTCGCTTTGGGCTGTCGTACTGGGATGGGGCGATTCTTGCCGCAGCTCGTGCCCTCGACTGCGATGCAGTGTACTCCGAAGACTTCAGTTCGGAGCAAGACTACGACGGGCTGCGTGTGATAAACCCATTCACCGAATAGCGGAGTCGCTCGTGACCACCGACACCACCGAGAAGGGGTTGGAGCGCCTCATCTGCACGGCGCTGACGGGCGCGCCCTGCGATGCGGGGCGGGAGAGCGTGGTGCGCGAACGGCCGTCCAGCTACGGCCCCGGCTGGACATGCGGCGATCCGCAGGACTACGACCGGGAGTACTGCGTGGACCTCGCTCAGCTCTCCGCCTTCCTCCGCGCCACCCAGCCCAACGCCGCCGAGTCGCTGGATCTTGGCCAGGACAGCCCGACGCGGCGCAAGTTCCTGGCCCGGCTGCAAGGGGAGATCAGCAAGCGGGGAACCGTAGACGTGCTGCGCAAGGGCGTCAAGCACGGGCCGCACCAGATCGACCTGCTCTACGGCACGCCGTCGCCGGGGAACGAGAAGGCCAATGTCCGGTACGGGCAGAACCGGTTCAGCGTGACGAGGCAGCTCCGCTACAGCCGCGACCAAACCCAGTTTGCCCTGGACCTGTGCTTGTTCATCAACGGCCTGCCCGTCGCCACCTTCGAGCTCAAGAACAGCCTGACCAAGCAGACGGTGGACGACGCCGTAGAGCAGTACAAGCGGGACCGGCATCCCAGCGAGAAGCTCTTTGAGCTTGGCCGCTGTCTGGTCCACTTCGCCGTGGACGACCACGAGGTGAGGTTCTGCACCCACCTGCGGGGCAAGGAGTCGTGGTTTCTGCCCTTCAACCGGGGGTGGAACGGCGGCGCGGGCAATCCGCCGAACCCCAACGGCCTCAAGACCGACTACCTGTGGAAGGAGGTCCTCACCCGAGACGGGCTAACCGACATCATCGAGAACTACGCCCAGATCGTGGAGACGAGGGACGAGAAGACGGGCCGCAAGAAGCGGGAGCAGATATGGCCCCGCTACCACCAGTTGGCAGTGGTGCGCAGGCTGTTGTCAGACGCGTCCAGCAGAGGAGTCGGCCCCAAGTATCTGATTCAGCACTCGGCGGGCAGTGGCAAGTCCAAATCCATCGCGTGGCTAGCCCACCAGTTGATTGGGCTGGAGCAGGACGGCAGCGCGCTTTTCGACTCGGTGATTGTGGTTACGGACCGGAGGCTGTTGGACAAGCAGATCAGCGACAACATCAAGCAGTTCGCCCAGGTCGGCTCCGTGGTGGGCCATGCCGAAAGCTCCGGCCACCTCCGCGCGCTGCTCCAGGATGGCAAGCGCATCGTCATCACCACCGTTCAGAAGTTCCCGTACATCATCGACGCCATCGGGAACGAGCACCGGGGGCGCAAGTTCGCCATCATCATCGACGAGGCCCATTCGAGCCAGGGCGGGCGAACGTCGGCGTCGGTGTCCAGGGCTCTGGGCGAAGCCGGTGTTGAAGAAGAAGACGAGACCACCGAGGACAAGATCAACCGGCTGATGGAGTCGAAGAAGCTCCTGCCCAACGCCAGCTACTTCGCCTTCACCGCCACCCCCAAGAACAAGACCCTGGAGATATTCGGCGACCCGTCGCCAGAGGGCGGGAAGACGAGGCACGCGCCCTTCCACTCCTACACCATGAAGCAGGCGGTCCTGGAGGGGTTCATCATCGACGTGCTGGAACGCTACACGCCGGTGGACAGCTACTACCGGCTGGTGAAGACGGCAGAGGGCGACCCGGAGTTCGACACCAAGCGGGCTGGGAAGAAGCTGCGCCGCTATGTGGAGGACCACGACCACGCCATCCGCCTCAAGGCGGAGATCATGGTGGACCACTTCCATGAGCAGGTGACGGGCCTGCGGAAAATCGGCGGGCAGGCGCGGGCCATGGTGGTCACGAGCAGCATCCAGCGGGCCATCAGCTACTACTATGCCATCCAGGACTACTTGTCAGAGCGCAAAAGCCCCTACCGGGCCATCACCGCCTTCTCCGGTGAGCACGACTACGACGGCGCCAAGGTCACCGAGGCGTCCCTCAACGGCTTCTCGTCTAATCGGATTGCCGAAAAGATTCAGGAAAACCCCTATCGCTTCCTGGTCTGCGCCGACAAGTTCCAGACCGGCTACGACGAACCGTTGCTGCACACGATGTACGTGGACAAGATTCTGTCCGGCGTCAAGGCGGTGCAAACGCTGTCGCGTCTCAACCGGGCGCATCCCAGGAAGCACGACGCCTTCGTGCTGGACTTCGCCAACGACGCCGACACGATCCAGGACGCCTTCGCCGACTACTACCGGACCACGGTCCTTGCAGAAGAGACCGACCCAGACAGGCTGCACGACCTCAAAGCGGCGCTCGACGGCTTTCAGATCTACAGTCCGACCCAAGTGGACGAGTTGGTGGAGCGGTACCTTTCCGGCGCCGACCGCGACCAGCTGGATCCCATCCTGGACGCCTGCGTCGCGCTCTACCGGGAGCAGCTGGACGAGGACGGCCAGGTGGACTTCAAGGGCAAGGCGAAGGCGTTCCTCCGGACCTACGGGTTCCTGGCCGCAATCCTGCCCTACGCCAACGCCGAGTGGGAGAAGCTCTCCATCTTCCTGACCTTCCTCGTTCCAAAGCTGCCCGCTCCCATTGAGGACGACCTGTCGAAGGGGATTCTCGAAGCCATCGACATGGACAGCTACAGGATGGAGAAGCAGGCGGTGCGGGACATCCAGCTTCCCGATGAGGACGCGGAGATCGAGCCGGTATCCACCAGCGGCGGCGGGCAGAAGCCGGAACCGGAGATGGAGCTGCTCTCCAACATCGTCAAGGAGTTCAACAACCGGTTCGGCAACATCGAGTGGAAGGACCAGGACAAGATCGAGAAGGTGATTGCCGAAGAGTTGCCGGCAAAGGTTGCCGGGGACAGGGCGTACCAGAACGCAATGGCCAACTCCGACCAGCAGAACGCCCGGATCGAACACGACAAGGCACTGGAACGGGCCATGGCCGACTATGTGGCGGACCCAATCGAGCTGTTCAAACAGTTCAGCGACGACGATTCGTTCCGCCGGTGGCTCTCCGAGATGGTCTTCGCCGCTACGTACAACGAACCCACCGCCGCGGCCAGCGCGTCAAGAATTCCGGTTGTCCGATAGAAGCTGGGGACTGCCAGCCTCTATGATCCGAGCGGCTTAGGAAATACAACACAGGAATGATCGAGGAGGGATATGGCGCCCCCAAACATTCGCGGTAGAGATGGCAAGAAGGCGAAGATGGATCCTAAGGCAAGGCCATTCAAAGAACCACCGGTTGAACCAGGAACTCTCACCGCTGGGGGGGATCCCAAAAAAGCGGTTCCCAAAGCCCCGGTCTTTCGCAAGCCGCCGGGAACCAAGCCATCGAAGAATTCCGAATAGCTATATGCATGCGACAAGGCGCCGTGCTCCTCCGGCCCGTTGGCCTTTGTCTGCTTGCAAACCAGTGCTGTCGGACGTTCCGGAGCTACTCCATGGTGGAGGATGGAACTCGGTGGAGGTGACCCGGCGTTCCACGGCCCGGGCCAAGTGGCGCAGTGTCTCGCTGCGGCGGGAGGCGAAGACCTCGGCACATGTCAATGTGAGCACATAGAAGAATCTAGGCCATCCAGACGGCATGCCAGGCCCCTCTTACCCAGACCCCTCGGCTTCGCTCGGGGTGACATGGAGTACGGCATGCCCGGCCCCTCTTACCCAGACCCCTCGGCTTCGCTCGGGGTGACATGGGCGGTACTCAGGGTGACATGAACGGCATGCCCGGCCCCTCTTACCCAGACCCCTCGGCTTCGCTCGGGGTGACATGGAGTCCGGATAGCGTTTTTGACTGTTTGCCGTTGCCTATGGATGACCAGGAACGTATTCTTGGATACTGCCAAAGGACAATCCGACAAGGCTCACGGAAGGGATTCAGATGACTTCAACCAAGCGACTGTTGCCCACGGGCGAGCGCTGGCGCGGTTGCGGCGCGGAGACGGCAATCGGTTCTTTCTTTCTGTCCGGCCACGACAAGGCCGCCGAGTCTGCGGTCATCTCGGTGGAGTACGGAGGGGTTCCGACGTTTCTGGTACGGCATGGCTACGGACCGGGCGGCAAGAACCCCAGGCGCGAGGCGGACAGACGGCGGGCCGAAGCCAAGCGTGGGAGGAAGGCTCGATGACGGCGGCGCGCAGTCGACAACCGCGGACCCAGAGCGACGGCAGCGGCGTTGTCACGGACTACACATCCGAGCTGTGGCGGATGGCCGACGCTCTGCGGGGCAGCATGGACGCCGCCGAGTACAAGCACGTCGTCCTCGGCCTCATCTTCCTCAAGTACATCTCCGACACCTTCGAGGAGGCCCACGCCCGGTTGGAAACCGAGGTCTCGGACGGCGCGGACCCTGAGGACCCGGACGAATACCGCGCTCAGAGCATATTCTGGGCGCCGCCTGAAGCCCGATGGGCGCGGCTTCAGGCCCAGGCGCGCCAGCCCAGCGTCGGCCAGGCCGTGGACGACGCCATGACCGCTATCGAGCGGGACAACCCGGCCCTCAGGGACGTGCTCCCCAAGGAGTACGCCCGGCCCGCTTTGGACAAGACCCGGCTGGGACAGGTGGTTGACCTGGTGAGCAACATCAAGGTGGGCGGGGCCGAGGCCCGCGCCACGGACGTGCTGGGCGGCGTCTACGAGTACTTCCTCGATCAGTTCGCCCTGGCCGAGGGCAGGAAGGGCGGCGAGTTCTACACCCCGCGCAGCGTCGTACGGCTTCTGGTGGAGATGCTGGAACCGTACCAGGGCCGGGTGTACGACCCCTGCTGCGGATCGTCGGGCATGTTCGTGCAGTCGATGGAGTTCATTCGCGCTCATGCGAGCGGCAACGGGAACGGGGGCAAGGCCAGGGGGGACATCTCCATCTACGGCCAGGAGTCCAACTACACGACCTGGCGAATGGCGAGGATGAACCTGGCGATCCGGGGCATCGAGGGCCGGATCGAGCACGGCGACAGCTTCCACAACGACCGGCACCCCGACCTGCGGGCCGACTACATCCTGGCCAATCCGCCTTTCAACGTCTCCGACTGGGGCGGCGACCGGCTGCGTGACGACAAGCGGTGGGAGTACGGGATTCCGCCGGCGGGAAACGCCAACTTCGCCTGGGTGCAGCACTTCCTCCACCACCTGGCGCCGCGCGGTACAGCCGGGTTCGTGCTGGCCAACGGCTCCATGTCTTCGGGACAGTCGGGCGAAGGGGCGATACGCAAGAACATCATCGAAGCGGGCTTGGTGGACTGCATGGTCGCTCTGCCGGGGCAGCTCTTCCGGTCCACGCAGATCCCCGCCTGCCTCTGGTTCCTGCGGCGGGGACGCGGCGCGAGCGGCGCGGCTCGCCGTGGTGAGACGTTGTTCATCGACGCCCGCAAGCTGGGGCGCATGACCGACCGCACCCACAGGGACCTGTCACCGGAGGACATCGCCCGCGTCGTCGACGCCTACCACGCCTGGCGGGGCGAGGAAGACACCGGCGAGTACGCCGACGCCCCCGGCTTCTGCAAGAGCGCGACGCTGGAGGAGATCCGCAAGCACGGCCATGTGCTGACGCCCGGTCGCTACGTCGGCGCGGAGCCGCAGAAGGACGACGGCGAGCCCTTCGCGGAGAAGATGGCGCGGCTCACCGTCCAGTGGCGGGAGCAGCAGGCGGAGGCGCAGCGGCTGGACGCGGCGATTGAGGCGAACCTGGAGCGGCTGGGGTTTGGGGAGAAGCCGGAGGAAGGAAGATGATTCCGGTTATACAGGGGCAAGAGGATGAGTTGAGGCGTCTGTGCGTCCGTTACGACGTCCAGCGGCTTGACCTGTTCGGATCAGCGGCAACGGGTAGGTACGATCCGGACGAGAGCGACCTGGATTTTCTGGTGGAGTTTCAGCAGCCGCCTGCCGCAGGCTACGCGAATGCCTATTTCGGCCTGCTGAAATCCCTGGAGCGGCTCTTTGGGCGGCCTGTGGACCTGGTGGTGGAATCGGCCATCAGGAACCCGTATTTCCGGGAATCCGTTGAGGAAACCAGGGAGTTGGTCTATGCGGCGTGAAGCCAGGAAATATCTATACGATATACAGTAAGCCACTGGACTGATTCAGGAGTTTACCGATGGCACGACCTTTGCCGACTACCAGTCCAACGCCATGATGCGCGCCGCGGTTGAACGGGAGTTTGAAATCATCGGCGAAGCCATGACACAACTAGGGAACCTCTGAACAAGCCGCTGATGCGCTTGGCAGAGCGGAGGTTCCCCCCTCCTGAATCCTCCCACCGTGGGGGAGGAGGCCAGAACCCTTCGACAAGCTCAGGGCGAACGGATTGGAACCCGGAGTTGTTCAGAGGTTTCCTAGCAAAACTTGACTCGGCCCTCGCTTCTCGGATAAGCGGATATGAGCGGATTATTGCTTTCCGAAACGTCCTGATTCACGGCTATGTTGATGTGGACGACAATACCGTGTGGGATGTCGTAGAGAGCGATCTGCCGATCCTGGCCCGCGAGGTTGATGGCCTTGTGGAGGAAGAATGACTTGTAGGGCAGCAGGGCGAGGGGGCCGACTGGACGCGGCCATCGAAGCGAAGCTGACGCGGCTGGGGTTTGGGGAGAAGCCGGAGGAGAATGACTGATCGGTGTGAACCGGTCTGTTACAGGAGGACATGGCCTTGGATTGGGTGATTGTGGCAACAACGGTGGTCATTGCCTTTTCGGCTGTTACGTCGCTCTGGCTGAACTGGCGACTGAGCCAGGACAACCGCGCCCTGCGGAAGGCAGGTACGGAGCCTGAGGTCGTAGCCTATCTCGACATCGACGCGCGCTCAGGCTCTCTCGTCATGCTTGTGCTGGAGAATATCGGACAGGGGCCAGCATGTGACGTTGAGCTATTCGTAGACGCCGATCCGAAGGACTTCGCCGACCACGAGGTAATGAACGTGCCTGCGCGAGTGCATACGAAGATTGCGCGCCTGATCCCTCAAGGAGGGCGTCGTGAAAGGATGCTGGCCTTAGGGTCCACTCTCGTGAAGGAAGGTGACGCACTCCGCCCCTTCAGCGTTGAGGTCAGCTATGCAAATTTACGAGGGGCGAGTGATGACCCTCGCGTGTACGAGTTGGATGTCTCGGAACTTGGTGGGGCACTGGCGCGTAAACTCCCCGAGCAGAGTATAGCTGACAGCTTGGCGAAGATCGAGAAGCACCTTGGAAACTACGGCAGCGAAATGGCGCGCTTGCGTGCGAAGACGAGTACGGCAGTCGAGCGGCAGCTAGCAGAGAAGGCGCGCTTGGGTTCCTGATGAATCGGGCGCCACGGTCTAGGGAACCTCTGAACAAGCCGCTGATGCGCTTGGCAGAGCGGAGATTCCCCCCTCCTGAATCCTCCCACCGTGGGGGAGGAGGCCAGAACCCTTCGACAAGCTCAGGGCGAACGGATTGGAACCCGGAGTTGTTCAGAGGTTTCCTAGGTTGACCTTCTGTTGGAGGAAGGATGAACAAAGGCAGCAGGCGGAGGCGCAGCGGCTGGACGCGGAGATCGAGGCGAACCTGGCGCGGTTGGGGTTTGGGTCAGGAAAATAGCCTAGGGATGGTCTGAACAAGCCCACTGGTTGCGCCTGAATCTGTTACAAAGACCCTTCGACAAGCTCAGGGCGAACGGATTGGAACACGTTGCTGATGCGCTTGGCAGAGCGGAGGTTCCCCCCTCCTGAATCCTCCCACCGTGGGGGAGGAGGCCAGAACCCTTCGACAAGCTCAGGGCGAACGGATTGGAACACGTTGCTGATGCGCTTGGCAGAGCGGAGGTTCCCCCCTCCTTAATCCTCCCCCCCGGTGGGGGAGAAGGCCAGAACCCTTCGACAAGCTCAGAGCGAACGGATTGGAACACGTTGCTGATGCGCTTGGCAGAGCGGAGGTTCCCCCCTCCTTAATCCTCCCCCCGGTGGGGGAGAAGGCCAGAACCCTTCGACAAGCTCAGGGCGAACGGATTGGAACACGGAGTTGTTCAGAGGTTCCCCAGGTCTTGTCGGCTGGTGAACAGGGCTCGTATAATCTAGACAGAATATCTAGCCAGGAGGTGGGTTATGGCACAGTGGGCTCTCCAGGACGCCAAGAACCGGTTCAGCGCCGTGGTGGACGCCGCTCTTGCAGGGGAACCCCAGCAGGTGACCAGGCGCGGCAAGCCTGCTGTGGTGGTGCTGTCAGTGAAAGCGTACGAGCAGCTGCGTAAGCGCCCGCCAGAGAGCGCCACGTCCTTTGTTGAACACCTGATGACCATCCCAAACGGCGGTGGCGAATTCGAGTTTGAACGCATCCCCTTGGCGCCCCGTTCACTGGAGTTGTGATGTTCCTTCTGGACACCGATGTGGTATCGCTGTTGCGCAGACCCGACCGCCACCCGGCTCCTGCCCGTTGGCTACAGGCCCAGCGGCCAGCCGATGTGTTTATCAGCGTCGTTACCCTGGCCGAAATGGAGCGTGGCTTGGCACAGCAGAGACGACGAGACCCTGCTTTTGCGGGTGACCTCGCCGCCTGGATGGATCAAACGACAGTCTCCTTTTCAGACCGGATCATTGGGGTGGACTCAGCCGCAGCCAGGCTTTGGGGACGAATGTCCGGGGACATCGGTCACTTCAATGTTGACCTGCTAATCGCAGCCACTGCACTTGTACATGGCCTAACCGTGGTCACCCGCAACGTGCGCCATTTCGAGCCGACGGGCGTCCGCGTGCTCAATCCCTTTGCGGACGATGAGGGCGCGAGATGATCCTCTCGTCCAGGCTTGGAACAAGCTAGCCGTGCCAAAGGTTAGAGAAGCAATATAGTTGATTGAGCAGGACGGATGGCGGTTAGTTCGCACCAGGGGAAGCCACCGTCAGTTCATGCGCCCGGTCAAGCGTGGCCGTGTGACCATTCCCGGTAAGCCCGGCGACGACCTGCCCCCAGGCACCTGGAACAGCATATTGAAGCAATCTGGCCTGAAGGAGTAAGCGGAGCCATGAAATATATCGTGGTCATCGAAAAGACTCCTAACAACTACGCTGCCTATGTGCCTGACCTGCCCGGCTGCTTCGAGCAGGCGCACATCGCACCCCACCGGGCCATTGCCTGGACTGATGACCTTGAGCTTTTCCCTGAATCTTTATACATCGACCTCACCGGTAAATCCGTTGAAGAGGTAATGCCCGGTGTACGGTTAAGGGCGCAAGATGGCTGAAATCTGTCGGTTATAGGGCATTATCATAAGCATTCACTTCAGGGAGGATGGCGCGGCTCGCCGCCCATTGGCGGGAACTGCAGGCGTAGGCGCGGCGGCTGGGGTTTAGGGGATACAAATAGAACATGGCCATCAATACGGATTTCCTCACCCGGTGCATCGACACCTTGAAGTCGGCGTTTGAGCAACTGCAACAGCGCGGCCCGGAGGATGTTTACTACGACATATTTCGCGCGGCCTCGGTCAAAGAGTTCGAAATCGTGCTTGAGCAGTCCGGCAGCCTGCTGAAGAAGCGCCTGCGGCCCTACTTCGCCAGTAACAGACAGGCCGACCGACTGACCTTCAAGAATGTCTTTCGGCACGCGGTCAAGCACGGCCTGATCTCGGTGGAAGCCTGCGAACGCTGGATGGCCTACCGGGCCAACAGAAACGACACCGCGCACGATTATGGAGAGGGTTTCGCAGAGGCTACTCTGAAGCTGCTGCCGAACTTCATCACCGACGCCAGAGAGCTGGCAAGTGTCATTGCAGAGGGTGCGGATGATTGACCGGCTGGACCTGCCGCTCCGCTACCGGGAGCAGCTGGAGGCGCTGCTGCGTGAGCACGTGCCCGACGTGGAGGTGTGGGCCTACGGCAGCCGCATCAACGGCAGGAGCCACGAGGGCAGCGACCTGGACCTGGTTCTGCGCAGCCCGACGCTGGAACCCTTGGGCGGTGGATATTACGACCTACTGGAGGGGATTGAGGAGTCGAACATCCCCATTTTGGTACAGGCCCACGACTGGGCACGTCTGCCTGAGAGCTTTCACCGGGAGATCGAGCGGGACTACGTGGTTGTGCAGGAAGAGGAGGACAAATAGACGGTGGGGAGCGAATGGCCGACGTCAACGATCGACGATATTGCTGAAAAGGTTGCAATGGGACCTTTCGGTTCATCGATCAAGGTTGAGACATTCGTGCCTGAAGGCGTGCCGATCATCAGCGGCCAGCACCTGCACGGGTCCCGGGTCGCTGATGCGCCTGGCTTCAACTTCATTACAGACGAACATGCCCGACGGCTCGCGAACGCCAATGTGAAACGAGGAGACATAGTCATTAGTCACCGGGGAACGATTGGACAAATCGCCTACATCCCACAAAGTTCCCAATTTGATCGATATGTTGTTTCTCAAAGCCAGTTCTATTTGCGCTGTGACCAAACGAAGGTCATCCCCGAGTTTGTGACGATGTACTTCAAATCACATGAAGGGCAGCACCAGCTTCTGGCCAACTCATCACAAGTTGGTGTTCCATCAATCGCGCAGCCCGTGACCTACTTGCGCACGATAGAAATCCCCATCCCGCCTCTCCCCCAGCAGCGCGCCATCGCCCACGTGCTGGGGACGCTGGACGACAAGATCGAGTTGAACCGGCGGATGAACGAGACACTGGAGTCGATGGCCCGCGCCATCTTCCAGGACTGGTTCGTCGCCTTCGGGCCGACGCGGGCCAAGATGGAGGGGCGCGAGCCGTACCTGCCG
Source organism: Dehalococcoidia bacterium (assembly GCA_965224235.1). GTDB lineage: Bacteria > Chloroflexota > Dehalococcoidia > Lucifugimonadales > Lucifugimonadaceae. Next base: position 618,261 of record CBDCYP010000001.1, read on the forward strand.
GCGGAGGTGTGGTCGCTGTTCCCGGACCGGCTGGTGGACTCGGAGTTGGGGGAGGTGCCGGAGGGGTGGGAGGTACGGGAGTTGGGGGAGATTGCCTCCATAGTAGGAGGCTCCACGCCCAGCACCAAGCAGCCTGAGTATTGGGAAGACGGCACTCACCGCTGGGCAACGCCTAAAGACCTCGCCGCCCTCGCCACACCGGTACTCTTGGAGACCGAGCGGAGGATTACGGATGCCGGCCTGCAACGCGTAGGGTCGGGACTCCTTCCACGGGGCACAGTCCTCTTGTCTTCGAGGGCGCCGATAGGCTACCTTGCGATTACAGAGGTTCCAGTCGCTATCAACCAAGGCTTTATCGCCATCCTGCCGCGTGAAGGAGTCTCGAACCTGTTCATGCTCTACTGGTGCGAGGCATCCCACGAGATGATAGTCAACCACGCCAACGGCTCGACATTCCTTGAAATCAACAAGGGGAACTTCCGGCAACTCATGGCGGTCATGCCAGACAACACAGCCATGACCACGTTCGACAGAAGCGTTCGGCCGCTCTACGAGCGCGTTGTCTCCAATGAGCGCGTGACTCGCACTCTAGCCGCCTTGAGGGACGCGCTGCTGCCGAAGCTGTTGTCGGGGGAGGTGGGGGTGGGGGACGTGGGGGTATAGGGTTAGGGAGGCCAACAATCAGGTGAGGGGATCGAATGAGTAGCCTTACAACCACTGACAAGCGCTACCTCGAAAACATCCTGAGCATGGGGGGCGGTTATGTTTTGGATTTTACCGATACATCATTCCGCAAGTTTTTCAATTCGTATAACGTCGATATCCACGATCTCAAGTATCAGACCGATGGCACGTCCAAGGCGAAGAAGCTGCGGGCATTTTGGGAAAAGGAACCCGATGCTTTAGTCGGGAACATTTTATCCGAATTACTTGATATTTACGAGACTACCTGCGAACTAAACCAGAGCGAAGTCGATGCTAATTCGCTCGCTAAAAGTCGCGAGATTATTGCCAAGCTTTCCGGAGAATACCACGACAATAACTCCATGACCGTCGAAAGGTTCCTGAAGAAGGAGTTTGAGATACCGAACATTCAGAACTTGCCAGTGGAATTTGCTGTATCCGAAATCATCCGAGACCGATTGAAGGAGGCACAGTCGTGTCTGTGTGCTGATGCCCCTCTCGCAGCGATTTTCCAGTGTGGTAGCGTTCTAGAGGGGGTTCTCCTTGGTGCGGCTCAGAAGGAGCCGGAAACATTTAACCGGTCACCGGCTAGTCCAAAACGGGACGGCAAGGTAAAGGGTTTCCGGGAATGGACTCTATCGGAGTTCATAGACGTAGCACATGACATCGGGTTGTTAGACCCAGATGTACAGAAATTCAGTCACGGATTGCGGGATTTCAGGAACTATATTCACCCTTACGAACAAATGGCATCGGGCTTCAAACCTGATGAACACACAGCCTGGGTCTGTTTCCACGTGCTCAAGGCCGCTTTGGCCAACGTGTCAGGGGGGCGTTAATAGAGGCCTTGGCTGGTGTCGGGGGCGGTGCGGATGGGGGTGAAAGCACTATGACCTTAGATCAGCAGGAATACGAGGCCATAATTAACGACAACACTAAGGTCATTACCGAAGACATCGTATGGGAAGGAAGACCCAATTCACCGATGCGGAAGTTTAGAATCGACATCAGTTCCGATGAAGGGTACCCCATATTTGTAAAAGGTTGGTACAGTCCCCGCTCCGGCAAGTTGTCGTATGCTATCATCCACCTGACTGTGGGCAGAATCTACGGCCTTGATTTGGGAGCAGCCCATTGCAATCCTGATGGCAAAATTGCAATCCTGATGGCAAAGCTGTGGGAGAGAAGCACAAGAACTACTGGGCGCCGGGCAGGCGGGATAAATGGGCTTACGTGCCGGAGGACATTACCGAGACGTGGAACCATCCGGTAGCAGTCTGGGGTCAGTTCTGCGCCGAAGCGAATTTGCAACACTCGGGTACAATGCGGGAGCCGGTAATCCAAGGTGCAATGCTGTTATGAACGTTAATGAACTTTGCGTCTCCATTTGCCAGTCGTTGCCTCCCCTGTTTGTGTGTTCGCCGGCTCCGCAAGAAGGAGTACGGGTACGGACGCCGTTGTTGTACCCGGACGGCGGCGTTGTGGATGTATTCGTTCTGGAACGTAGCGGTAGTTACACTATTACCGACTTTGGGGATGCGCTGGGCTGGCTTGGTATGCAGTCTGTTAGCCGAAAACGTTCAAACAAGCAGCAATTGCTGATCCAAGATGTATGTCAAACATTACGTATTGAGTTGCTCCAACCCCAGTTAGTACTTCGCAATGTAGTGAAGGACGCGTTGGGGGAATCGGTGCTCCGCGTCGCCCAAGCAGTCGTCCGAGTTTCCGACCTGTGGTTCACGCTGCGAAGCCAAACGTTGCAGACTACGGCAGACGAGGTGGACGAGTGGCTGCACGAAAAACGGATTCCCTTCGAGCGGCAAGTGACGAAACAAGGCCGGTCTACCCAAAACTGGACGGTGGATTTTGAGACACAAATCGACAACCGGACATCCCTAGTGTTTCTGCTAAGCACTGGTTCCCGGGGGGCCGTCAGGCGCATTGCGGAGCACGTCTTGGCAGGGTGTGTTGACCTCCAACACCTTGAGTCAAACCAGCCCAGCTTGGCATTTATCTCGCTATTCGATGACACAGAAGACGTGTGGCGAGCCGAGGATTTTGGATTGGTTGAGGATTACTCCAAAATAGCTCGATGGTCTCGCCCAGATGAACTGGAGCAGTTGCTAAAGGCTCCATGACCCCCCCTCACCGAAGCCGCCGCGCTGGCCTGGTGGAGGGGCTCGGGTGGGGGGTGGGGCGCGGGTAAGGCGGCGCGCCTGACGCTTCCGGGGCGGAGCGGGCTGAGTATTGGGAAGACGGCGCTCACTGCTGGGCAACGCCTAGAGACCTCGCCGCTCTCGCCGTGCCGGTACTCTTGGAGACCGAGCGGAGGATTACGGATGCCGGCCTGGAACGCATAGGGTCGGGACTCCTTCCACGGGGCACGGTCCTCTTGTCTTCGCGGGCGCCGATAGGCTACCTTGCGATTGCAGAGGTTCCAGTCGCTATCAACCAAGGCTTTATCGGCATCCTGCCGCGTGAAGGAGTCTTGAACCTGTTCATGCTCTACAGGTGCGAGGCATCCCATGAGAAGATAGTCAACCATGCCAACGGCTCGACGTTCCTTGAAATCAGCAAAGGCATATTTCGGCAAATCCTGTTGGCCGGACCGGACATGCCAGCCATGACCGCGTTCGACAAGAGCACTCGCCTGCTCTACGAGCGCGTCGTCTCCAATGAGCGCGAGAATCGCGCCCTTGCCGTCTTGCATGATGCGCTGTTGCTGAGGCTGTTGTCCGGGGGAGGTTCGGGTGGGGGATCCTACATGTCATGTGAAAGAAGGAGACCCTGACCGATGCCAAAGCTAAACGAGAGCATCACGTTGAGGCCCGGAGTTCTGAAATGGGCACGGGAGCGGGCCGGTTTCAACCATGACCAACTCGCAACCCGTCTCAAACTTCAACCCCAAGACATAATGGAATGGGAGCGCTCAGGCAGGATCACCTTCAACAAGGTGGATGGCCTAGCTAAGCACACTCATACCCCCATCGGCTACTTCTATCTGGCAGAGCCACCCGATGACAGTCTGCCAATCACGGACTTTCGGACTCGTTCCGGAGTCTCGCCCCAACGGCCCAGCCCCAACCTATTGGATACCGTCTACCAGATGCAGTTGCGCCAAGCCTGGATGAGGGAGGAGATGATTGCCCAAGACGATCCTCCGTTGAAATTCGTGGGGGCGTTCAGTCTGGACTCACATCCGGCGCAAGTTGCCGCTGCAATGGACGAGGCGTTGCAACTCAGCGCGGGGTGGGCGGCGGTGGAAGGAAGCTGGGCAAATGCATTGCGAGCCCTTCGGGACCGTATTGAGTCCACCGGCGTGTTGGTCGTCTCCAATGGAGTCGTGGGGAACAACACGCACCGTAAGTTGGATATTGAAGAATTCCAAGGATTTGTGTTGGTCGACGAGTACGCGCCCCTCATTTTCGTCAACAACGCCGACTACAAGACCGCCCAGATATTCACTTTGGCGCATGAATTGTCTCACATCTTTGTGGGTGAGTCCGGGTTGTCCAAGTTCGAGGACTTAGGTCCACCAGACCATGCGACTGAGGAAATCTGCAACAAGATAGCAGCGGAGTTTCTGGTACCGAGTGAGGAATTACGCAAGCGATGGAACACTGCCAGTCAATCTGGCGATCCCTACCAGAACCTCGCCAAACACTTCAAAGTTAGCACGGTCGTAGCAGCCCGTCGGGCTCTCGATGCCGAACTCATAACACGAGAGATGTTTTTCAAGTACTACCATGAGAATAAGGCAAGGAACTGGGGAGGGACCCAATCGGAGGACAAAAGAAGTGGCGGACATTTCTGGAAGAACCAACTTTGGCGGGTAGGCGCTCGTTTCGGTAGTGCTGTGAGTCGTGCGGTCATAGAAGGGCGATTGTCCTATACGGATGCCTATAGCCTTACAGGTTTGAAGGGGGACAACTTCTCAAACATGCCCGAGAAGATGGGATTCCCTCTGTGACCAGTTCCCTCCCGCCACAGCTCGGCTTTTCGATGAGATATTTGCTCGACGCAAATATCTTCATAGCCGCTTGGCGCGATCACTATCCAATAGACCTTCATCCAGGATTCTGGGCATGCCTTAAACACTACTGGAAAGAGAAGAGAGTTCTTAGCGTTGATAGAGTGCGTGATGAGATCGAGAGTCCGAAAGAACTCGTCGCTTGGCTCAAACAACACTGGCACGATGCCTTCGCCTCCACAAGACATCCCGAAATAGTGAATGTATTCTCCAAAATGCATATGTGGGTTCAAATGAACGCTCAGTTCCTACCAGCAGCGAAGCACGAGTTTGCTCAGGCAGCGGATGGCTGGCTAGCGGCATATGCCAAGACTCACAATGCCATCCTGGTTACCAACGAAGTGTACAACGAGAATACCAAGAAGAAGGTCCCACTCCCCAACTTGTGTAGGACGTTTGATGTTGAAGTCTGCAATACAGTCGATATGCTGCGCGGTCTGGGCGTTACGTTCGACTTGAGGACGCCCTCATGACCACGCTCACCGAAGCCGACGTCGAGCAGGCTGGCCTGGCCTGGCTGGAGGGCCTCGGCTGGCAGGTGGCCCACGGGGGCCGGACATCGCGCCCGGCGCTCCCAATGCGGAGCGGGCTGACTTCGGGCAGGTGGCTTTACCCACTTGTAAGGCCCGAACCCCAAGAAACATTGACGATGAACCGGAACGATAGGCTGCGACAGGGGATTTTGAGCGGTCGGGCGGATGCGAATATACGTTTCGACACCCTCCGGCTATTCCTGCTGCGCCTGGGATTTGTTGAGCGGGTGCGGGTAAGTCATCATGTATTCAGGAAGGAAGGCGTTCGCGAGCGGCTGAACCTACAACGTGATGGCAGCAACGCCAAGCCCTACCAAGTGCGGCAGGTCCGGCAGGTAATCCTGAGACACCAACTTGAAGGGGGAGAGTAATGCATAAATACGAGATCATCATCTATTGGAGCAACGAAGATGATGCCTTTGTCGCCGAAGCGCCTGAACTCCCAGGGCGCCTTGCCCACGGCGGCACGCAGGAGGCGGCGTTGGAACACATCAATCAAGCCGTGGACTTGTGGCTCGAAACGGCGCGGGAGTTCGGCGACCCAATTCCAGAACCCAAGGGCGAACGCCTGATGCTAGCAAGACCACGCTCACCGAAGCCGACGTAGAAGCCGCCGCCTGGCTTGAATGGAGGGCCTCGGCTGGGGGCGACCAGCGCTCCTGACTTTTGCCAGGCTCCTCCGATTGAAGACAACGTGATTTGTATATCAATAATGGGTTGTTATGATGCACAATGAGAAGCACGGGAACGAAGAGCACCTATGCCCCCCCCCCCCCCCCCCCCCAGCCGACGTTGAGCAAGCCGCCCTCGACTGGCTGGCGGCCCTCGGTTGGCCGCGTGGCCCCGCGGCCCCGGGCCATGGTCAAAGCGCCTGCGGGAAGCGGGCTGAGTATTGGGAAGACGGCGCTCACCGCTGGGCAACGCCTAAAGACCTCGCCGCTCTCGCCACACCGGTACTCTTGGAGACCGAGCGGAGGATTACGGATGCCGGCCTGCAACGCGTAGGGTCGGGACTCCTTCCGCGGGGCACAGTCCTCTTGTCTTCGAGGGCGCCGATAGGCTACCTTGCGATTGCAGAGGTTCCAGTCGCTATCAACCAAGGCTTTATCGGCATCCTGCCGCGTGAAGGAGTCTTGAACCTGTTCATGCGCTACTGGTGCGAGGTATCCCACGAGAAGATAGTCAACCATGCCAACGGCTCGACGTTCCTTGAAATCAGCAAAGGCATATTTCGGCAAATCCTGTTGGCCGCGCCGGACATGGCAGCCGTGACCGCGTTCGACAAGAGCACTCGCCTGCTCTACGAGCGCGTCGTCTCCAATGAGCGCGAGAATCGCGCCCTTGCCGCACTGCGGGATGTGCTGTTGCTGAGGCTAGTGTCCGGGGGGTGGACGGGGGGTGGACGGCGGATGGGAGATGGCAAACCTGATGGATCTGAACACTCAGAAATCGCGATTTTCTTTGTCCTACATCGAAGCAATTGCTTCCCATGCAGGATTTCAGGTTGAAGAAGTGAAAGTGGACCGCGACAGTGTCGATGGAACCTTAAAGTCAGACTTTGGCAAGAGGCCCCGAGTAGAGTTTCAAGCTAAGGCGACAGCCAGAGATGTTGTCCGGGACAATCACATTCACTTTCCCCTACCGGTCAAGAACTACAACGATCTGCGAATTGAAGCCATCAATCCTAGAATCCTGATAGTTCTTGTGATGCCACAGGAGATTCCGCAATGGGTCGAACAAACAACCCAAGAGCTCTGCTTGCGCCACTGTGCCTACTGGATATCTCTTATAAGGCAACCTGAGACATCGAATGATCACAATGTTACAGTCCGTCTGCCATTAGCCAATGTATTCAACAGTTCTCAACTCACCGGCTTGATGCAGAGGACTGAAGGGACAGGTGCGTTGTGATAGTCCAAATACGCGACCGGGAAGCCTTGTCTGCCATTTCCATAGTCAGTCTTCGCGCTTATCTAAATTCCCGCGGCTGGATCAATGCAGGATGTTGGGGGGAGCGCCCAATTACCATTTTCGCCAAAGAGCATGAGGGAAGAACGTGGGAAATTCTAATTCCACACCGCGATACCATTGGTGGCTACGCCGAGAACATGGCCGAGTCCGTCGCCGTTCTGGCGGCGGTTGAGGAACGCTCAGAGCTTGACGTATTCTATGACCTCGCTGCCACCGGCGCCGATGTGATTCAGATGCGCTCAGTCAACGGGAAGGCGAGAGAGGCTTTGTCGTTGCGCCAGAGCGCCAGTATGCTCAATGACGCATATAAAATGCTTGAGGCAGGAGCAAGGTTCGCGGAGAAACCCCGCGCAATCTACCGCGGCAAGTTGAGTTCCGACGTAGCGGAATATCTCGACAGTGTACATCCGCTGCCCGGCTACTCCCAGGGCTACGCCCTAACGTTGCATTCTCCCGTTCCGGTAGGATTTGAAAGACAGGAAGATTTTGGAGACGACTTTCATGCCCCTTTCTCCCGTCTCGTTACCATCAAACTCGCCCAAGGACTCCGGCATACCAGCGATGCGCTGGAGCTAGTCGTTGCCGACGATACGCTGGAGCCTTTCAGGGAAGCGGTGGGCAATGGCGTCAGCGCGAATCTATGTGATTCGGTAGCGGAAATGGCCAAGCAAGGGGAGGGAATCGCAATCGAGTTGACTTGGGCCGGAGTGCGGCCGTCCAAGATGCCAGGCTCCCTCTTTCAGTTTTCTCCAGCCTCTGCCGACATCCTGCAGGAAGCGGCAAAATCGCTTCGCCGCAGAGAGTCGTCCTACGACGAGCAGATAGTAGGCTTGGTAGTTCGGCTGGAAAAGCAACCACCGGAATTCGAGGGCAAAGCTACAGTTGCGTCAGTGTGGGACGGGCGTCTCACACGCATGAATGTTGAGTTTGAGCAGGCGGTTTACGAAACAGTTATCAACGCATTTAGAGACCAGGCACAGGTTAGACTCGACGCAGACGTCCATCCGTTGGGCAGGGGTTACGAATTGCGAAACCCGCGAAACTTACTGGTCGTCCCGGAAGAGTAGGCAATTTCCATTACCACCCTCACCGAAGCCGACGTCGAGCAAGCCGCTCTGGCCTGGCTGGCGGCCCTCGGTTAGCCGCGTGGCCCGCGGCCCCGGGCCGCGGTCAAAACGCCTGCGGGAAGGGTTCTTTGCGGGATGGGGTGATATAGTCTATGGTAGACTAGTACAACGTTTTTCGGAGGGAGTGCGCTACAGTGATTAGTTCCAAGCCTTCCCGGATCTGGACCGTGGCCGAGGCCAAGGCCAGCCTTTCAGAGATTCTTCGCCTCGCCGAAGAGGAGGGACCCCAGCGCATCGGCGTGCGAAGGCCTTTCGTCGTGGTGCCTGAGCGCGTATGGCAGGCGCACGCGCCGGAGCGCAAGTCCCTAGGCAAATGGCTGATTGAGCATACTCCGCGAGGGGTTGAGCTTTCGATCCCGAGCCGCCGCGGAAGCGGACGCCGGATACCGTTCACCTCCGAAGCGGCCGAATGAGCGGATACCTGCTTGACACCAACGTGGTCTCCGAGCTGGTAAAACGAAGCCCGCATCCAGGCGTCATCAACTTTCTGAACGCTCACGATGATATTTGGCTATCGGCCATAGTGGTCGAAGAGCTTGAATTAGGTGTACAACTTCTCCCGGAAGGTCGCCGCCTCGACGAGCTGAGAGCCTGGCTGACTAACCTGCTGGAGGACTTCGCTCAGCGCGTGTTGCCCGTCGAGACTCCGGAGGCCGTATGGGCAGCCACGTTCCAGGCGCGTACGCACCGAGAAGGCCGGGCGCTGCATCTGGGAGATGCGCTCATCGCAGGAACGGCAAAGGCCAATAACCTGGTAGTAGTAACCCGAAACGTTACCGATTTTGACGGCCTGGACGTCGAAACCGTGAACCCCTGGGGCTCCCCATGACCCCCCCTCACCGAAGCTGACAGAGAAGCCGCCGCGCTGGCGGGTGGGGCTCGGCTGGCAGGTGGCGCACGGGCCGGGTTGGGGAAGGGCGGGGCGTGATTGGAACGCGGAATGCTATCATTGCGCTGATGGGAAACGGGGCGTGATTTAGAGGGGAGACAAAATGGAAGTGAAAGAGGCGGCGCTGCTGGCGAAGAATTACGTTTCCGACCTCTTCGCTGACGAGCACATAACAGAGATTGCCCTCGAAGAGGTTGACTTCGACCACGATTCCAATACGTGGAGAATAACTATTGGCTTTTTGCACCCGGCACATGCGAAAACTCTCCTAGCTGACCAGACTACTAGTCCCTGGCTCAGACCCTTGGAACGCTCCTATAAGGTTGTTCACATCAACGATGAGACTGGCAAAGTCACAGCCCTCAAGGACCGGTTTTTGGCTCCTGCCGAGTGAGATGATGCCTCCAACCGGGTACTTCATAGACAGCAACCTCTTAGTCTTATATGTAGTCGGGAGCGAAGGCCGACACTTGATTCCCAAGCATAAGCGGCTGAAAGAATACTCGACGGAAGACTACGACCTTCTGCTGCTTTTGCTTCAACCCGTTGGTCGAGTATTGGTAACACCTAACACCCTCACCGAGACTTCCAACCTGCTGGGTCAACACCGAGAACCGGAGCGTTCCCTTCTCCTCAAACGGCTGGGGTTCATCATTCAGGAAAGTGAGGAGTTCGTTATTGCCAGTGCGACGGCATCAGCTAATAGCGCTTTCGAGCGACTTGGGCTGACAGACGCGGCGCTTTTGGAGGTTCTTGCCGAAGAAACTCCGCTGATTACTGTTGATCTGTCGTTGTACTTGGCCGCTATAGAGAACGGCGACCAGTTATCGATAAACTTCACGCATAGGCGACCTCTGTATGCACAAATACGAGATCATCATCTATTGGAGTAACGAAGATGATGCCTTTGTCGCCGAAGCGCCTGAACTCCCAGGGCGCCTTGCCCACGGCGGCACGCAGGAGGCGGCGTTGGAACACATCAATCAAGCCGTGGACTTGTGGCTCAAAACGGCGCGGGAGTTCGGCGACCCAATTCCAGAACCCAAGGGCGAACGCCTGATGCTGGCATGACCACGCTCACCGAAGCCGACGTAGAGGCCGCCGCGCTCGACTGGCTGGAGGGGCTCGGCTGGCGGGTGGGGCACGGGCCGGACATCGGCCCCGGCGCGCCGGAGGCTGAGCGGGCTGACTTTGGGCAGGTCGTGCTGGAGCGTCGGTTGCGGGACGCCCTCGCCCGGCTGAATCCGGGCCTTCCGTCCGATGCGCTGGACGACGCCTTTCGCAAGCTCACCCGCCCCGAAGGGGCGACGCTGGAAGCCCGCAACCGGGAGTTCCACCTGATGCTCGTGAACGGCGTGACCGTAGAGTACCGCTACGGCGCCAGCCGCATCGTCGGGGCGCAGGTGCGGGCCGTCGACTTCGAAGACCCGGCGGCCAACGACTGGCTGGCAGTCAACCAGTTCACCGTTACGGAGAACAGGAACACGCGTCGGCTGGACGTCGTGCTGTTCGTCAACGGCCTGCCCCTGGGCGTCATCGAGCTCAAGAACCCGGCCGACGAGGACGCCACCATCTGGACGGCCTGGCAACAGATCCAGACCTACAAGGCGGAGTTGCCGTCGCTGTTCTCCATGAACGAGATGCTGATGGTCTCCGACGGGACGCAGGCGCGCATCGGCGCCCTCACCGCCGGGCGGGAGTGGTTCAAGCCGTGGCGCACCGTGTCCGGGGAGGGCCTGGCGGACCCGGCTATGCCCGAGTTGCAAGTCATGCTAAAGGGCGTTTGCGAGCCTGCGCGCTTCCTGTCCCTTGTGCGCGATTTCGTCGTGTTCGAGGACGACGGCGGCGGAGCGCTGGTCAAGAAGATGGCCGGCTATCACCAGCTTCACGCCGTCCAGGTAGCCGTGACCGAGACTCTGCGCGCGGCAGAGCTCCAAGCGGCGGGCAAGCGCGTTGCCGAGGAGCGCGGCCGCTACGAGTCGGGCCGCAAACCCGGCGGCGACCCAGGCGATAGGCGCATCGGCGTGGTCTGGCACACGCAGGGCTCCGGCAAGAGCCTGACCATGGCCTTCTACGCCGGGGCCATCGTCCGCGAGCCTGCCATGGCCAATCCCACCATCGTCGTCCTCACCGACCGCAACGACCTCGACGACCAGCTGTTCGGCACCTTCTCGCGCTGCCAGGACCTGCTGCGCCAGCCGCCAACCCAGGCCGCGAGCCGCGCCGACCTGCGCAACAAGCTCTCTGTCGAGTCCGGCGGCGTGGTTTTTACCACTATTCAGAAGTTCTTCCCGGAGGAGAAGGGCGACTCCTACCCTGCCCTCTCCCAGCGGCGCAACATCGTGGTCATCGCGGACGAGGCCCACCGCAGCCAGTACGACTTCATCGACGGCTACGCCCGGCACATGCGCGACGCCCTGCCCAACGCCTCCTTCGTCGGCTTCACGGGAACGCCCATCGAGCTGCAGGACGCCAACACCCGCGCCGTGTTCGGGGACTACATCAGCATTTACGACATCCAACGCTCGGTGGAGGATGGGGCCACGGTACCCATCTACTACGAGAGCCGCCTCGCCAAGCTGGCCCTGGACGAGGCCGAGCGGCCCGCCATCGACCCGGAATTCGAGGAGGCCACCGAGGGCGAGGAGGTGGAGCGGAAGGAGAAGCTCAAGACGAAGTGGGCGCAGCTGGAGGCGGTCGTCGGAGCGGAGAAGCGGGTCAAGCTGATCGCCGAGGACATCGTGGAGCACCTGGAGCAGCGGCTGGAGGCGATGGAGGGCAAGGCGATGGTGGTCTGCATGAGCCGGCGCATCTGCATCGACTTCTACCGGGAGTTGGTGCGCCTGCGCCCCGATTGGCACGACGACGATGACGCTAAGGGCGTAATCAAGGTCATCATGACCGGCTCCGCCTCTGACTCGCTTGATTGGCAGCCCCACGTCAGGAGCAAGCCCCGGCGGGAGGCGCTGGCCAAACGGTTCCGGAATGCCGGTGACCCCTTTAGCATCGTGCTTGTGCGGGATATGTGGCTGACCGGCTTCGACGCGCCCAGCCTGCACACCATGTACATAGACAAGCCGATGCGCGGCCACGGGCTGATGCAGGCCATCGCCCGGGTCAACCGCGTGTTCAGGGACAAGCCCGGCGGCCTGGTGGTGGACTATTTAGGCCTGGCCCAGGACCTGAAGGAAGCCGCGGTGACCTATACCGAGAGCGGCGGCAAGGGGAAGACAGCGCCCGATAAGGAAGTGGCGGTGGCGGTCATGCTGGAAAAGTACGAGGTCTGCTGCGCCCTGTTCCACGGTTTCGATTGCTCGAAGTGGGGGAACGGTACGCCGCAAGAACGCTTGGGACTGCTGCCCGCTGCGCAGGAGCACGTCCTGGCACAGGAGAACGGCAAGGACCGCTGCCTGAACGCGGTGCGGGAACTCACTCAAGCCTTCGCGCTGGCCGTGCCCCACGAGGAGACCCTGCGTATCCGCGACGACGCGGGATTCTTCCAGGCAGTGCGGGCGCAGCTGATGAAGCGCGCCCCTGGCGAGGCGCGGCCCGAGGAGGAGGTCGACCACGCCCTGCGGCAAATCATCTCCCGGGCGGTAGCCTCGGAAGGTGTGCTGGACATCTTCGCCGCCGCCGGGTTGGACAAGCCGAACATCTCGGTCCTCTCCGACGAGTTCCTTGCCGAGGTGCAGGGGATGCCGCACCGCAACCTCGCCGTAGAGTTGCTCCAGAAGCTGCTCAAGGGGGAGTTGCATATCCGCCGCCGCAAAAACGTGGTGCAGGCGCGCTCCTTCGCCGAGATGCTGGAACAGACGCTGCGGCGCTACCAAAACCGGGCGATAGAGGCGGCGCAGGTCATTGAAGAGTTGATCCAGCTTGCCAGGCACATGCTCCAGGCCAACGCCCGCGGCGAGCGGCTGGGGCTATCCGAGGACGAACTGGCCTTCTACGATGCTCTGGAGACAAACGACAGCGCCGTCCAGGCGCTGGGCGATGAGACGCTGCGAGGCATCGCCCGCGAGTTGGTCGAGACCGTCCGCCGGAACGCGACCATCGACTGGACGCTGCGCGAGAACGTGCGCGCCAAGCTCCGGGCGATGGTCAGGCGTATCCTACGCAGGCACGGCTACCCGCCGGACAAACAGGAGAAGGCCACGCTCACCGTTCTCGAGCAGGCCGAAGTCTTATCGGAGGGCTGGGCGGCGTGAGCAGCGCCGGGTCAATGCAGGAAAGAGTGACCTTACAGAGCCAGCCTGGCCCGCAGCACGGAAGTTCTCGGTCTTGTGTAGTTGCCCTGCCTGCATGACCTTTCATAGGGAGCCGCCCAGCCGGCTTAGGCGAGTTACCGCAAAGGGCGAAAGCGGCGTTCTTCAGAGATATAGCGTTCACCAGGAGGCGTAACCATGCGATACTTCCACAGAAACGAGTTGCTGTCCTACGGACTCTTGGCCATCGCGGCGCTGGTCGCATCCCTGCCGCTGTACCCGTATCAGTGGCACTTGCTCCTGCACATAATCGGTGTGGTGGTCTTTCTGGGCAACATCAGCGTGACCGCCGCATGGATGATAATGGCGGGACGCACGAAGAACAGCAATGTTCTGTATTTCGCCGCCAAATCCGTTACACGCGCCGACCTGCTGTTCACTCTGCCCGGCTTGCTCCTGGTTCTGCTGAACGGCCTTGCGATGGCAGCTGCGCGCTGGGGCGGATGGGCAGGGTTTCATGAGATATCGTGGATAACTGCCTCCTTGATGCTGTTCGCGATCTCCGGACTCGTATGGGTGGGAGTTCTTCTCCGCCTTCAGCGCCGTATGCTGACGCTCTCCGGACCGTCGGGCCGGTCCGATTCGCCGCTGCCCGCAGAATTCTTCTCGGCGCTCCACCAGTGGTACGCCTGGGGAACGCTGGCAACCGTGTTGCCCTTCATCTCTCTCTATTTGATGGTCAATAAACCGACGCTCTGGTAGTGGAACGCCCCAGTACAATTCCTATAGGTTTGGCGGCCCTGAGGAAATCTTCAACGTGAGATGCGCTTGAAGACTGAACCCCAAGGGAGGCCCTGAGGGTTGGTCGGGCGCGGCGGCATAGCGTAAGGCGCTGCATATGCGGGGAATCAGTCGGCATGATTGCCGTTGCGCAAGGGAAAATGATGCATGGAGCCCGGACTACCACAGACGCGACCGCAGGATCGCAGCAACATGCCACCCAGGTGCGAATGGATGCGTCTTGCCAAGTCCGTCTGGCTGCTTCTGGTGTTCGTAGCGCTGCTCCCTGCGCTGGCGAGTTGTGGTGGGACGGCCGCCGAGCCTTCAGTCACGCCTCAATCAATGGCGCCCATTGGGAACGCAACGGCAACCGCGTCGTCCGACATATCGTCGAGAGCGAATACAGACCTCCAGGAACTCCCCGCCCATTGGCAGTTCCTCTCCGGCGTATTCCCTAAGTATGCGAATGTGTTCGGCGTCAATATATTCGCCACCGCCGGCACGCCTGACGCTAAAGTGGTCCATGCGTCAAACGTGATGGCGCAGTACCTGGACAATGACGGAGACGGAGAGCCGGACAACCCCGATGTCGTCAAGGCTCTGACTCGCGCAAACGCCTCGCTCCTCATGACTGAGACGGAAGCCGAGGTGGAGTCTCTGTACGAGCAAGCGCCTGGCAGTTTCCTGGAGATGCTGGATAAAGGCCAGGTCCGTGTGCAGGGTCTATACGGGTCGGAAACCAAACCTGAACATGGATTTGACGCCAGCCTGGAGGAAATCCTGCACCTGATAAGTACGGTTGGCTACTCGCAGGCCTACCCGGATGTGTTTGGCGAGGAAGCGGCCTCGACTATAGCCGCATACATGGACAACGCCAGGGGCGGGCATTTTGAGGAGAGACAAGCGGCCGATTGCGAGGATGACAGAAATAGCCCATGCGCCCTCCCTCCGGGTGGAGAGTATCCGGCGGGTGCGTGGTACACCTATCTTGATCCCACATGCAACTACGCTTGTATGATAAGCGAATACTTCTACTGGGCGCTTACGACGATCATGGACGCCCAAAGCGACGCTCAGCGTTGTAGAGATATTTCAAGGGAGTGGGCGGCCTGCACTACCGAGCAGCTCAAATCGAAGGACCCGGATATCTATGACCTGCTGACCAACCCTCAATACGCATTGCCGCTTATCCTACCGGACGGCAGCTACTATCCGGTTACGCCGTAGACCTTGGCTGGAGGTTGAGCATCTCGCTCACCCATGTCGGGACTGGGAATTTCCAGCTGTGCAAAAGGTAAAAGGCCCGGCGGAACTTATTCCATAAAATTTAGGAACAGGATAATAGGCAGCAGACTTGCCACCAGTACCGGCATCCGATTTTGGCACAGCGCTCTTGTGGCTCTTCGTGTTGGCGGCTGCTGCCCTCAGTATTCCTCTGGCGATGACGATCGTCACCGGAGTGGTGACCGGCTTGGTGATACGCGGGGCGAGTTTAGGTTATGGTTCGCTTATCGGGTGCGGGCTCGGCGTCGTTGGATCTGCGCTGAGTGTGGGGTGCATCATATTCTTCGCGGTGATGGACCTAAGAGGGTGTCTAATAAGTCCCTCCGTCCTGAGCAATACCGGGCGATCCGGGGTCAACTGTATGGGCCGGCCCGCCTCGTTGAAAGTAGATTCTTCGGCTTCGCTCAGAATGACAATTGTTTTTAGACACCCTCTAAGGGACAACATCCTGTGGCTCCCTTTCATTCTCCTGGTGGGGCCCCCCGGCTTGCTGACTGCCACTGCTACTTTTTTTTCTAACCCGGCGGCATAGTAAACGTGCCTCACCATAATCCAGATCGCTGTTCTGCCAGATACCGACAGCGTCTGATTGGGAGATGGTATGCGCGGGCCCTCCATAATTCGTATTGCGTGGGCCTGCCTGTGCGGTGCGTAAGCTGAGGCTCACAGTCCCATCCACATCTTGAAAATGGTACAGCCTACCGTCAACTCAGGCCCACCACCGCTTACGGTAGATACCACCATCTTCGAGGTGTGGCTCGGCAGGCTTTCGACGCACCAAGGTCTCTCGATCCCCGTAGTGTGATGCGTATGGAGCAGAGGTGCGGAAGGAGCATCATGCTGGTTCTTGCCTGGGCGATTGACACACCGTCTTCGAGATGCTGAGGTTCCATGACCCTTGGCACCGCGATGCTTACGGGCAGTTCGATCCTCTCCAGATGGGCATTTTTTCACCGAAGACAGACCCGTTTTCGAAATGTGGCTGGGAAGCTTGTAAGTCAAAGTCGTACGGTACGCAATTCAGTGGAGATGCCACAAATTCACTGGCTGCCGTTGGTTGAAGTCAGCCGACGGGATATGTCGACAGCTCGTATCCTGGGAACGGGAGTGTTTCTGGGCGCTCAAGGTACTACCACGAACATGGCGCCGTTCGAACATTCGACCAGCACCATGTTGCCTTGTCCAACCTTGATGAAGTGAACTGTCGTTGCCATTGGCCACACCCCTGCGAATTCAAACTGTGCATTCGTCACTTTAGGATATGGTGACGGTCAGACTCCCAGCCGCCGTATGCGACCAGCTAACTCAGCTTTGGGAACCGGACATCTCGGATCGTCCCGCATCGCTTCAAGCACCGCTACGACCTGGGGCGCCGATAGAATGCCGGCATCCAGCATCTTGTCGACGACCCACAGCGCATCCCGATGCACGATTCCTTTGGATTGGGCGACGCTACGCATGGTTCTGTCTTCCGTCAGTAGGCGCCATCCTTGACGGTTGGCAAGCGCGAGCGCAAATGAATCCACCAGACTCAGGGCTGGCCGTTCGGACTGAAAGACGATGGCCGTTTCCACGCCTTCGGCATCCAGTGACTCCACCCTCAGTCCGAAGGCAAGGAGGTCCTGCCGGCTGTAGGCGCCGAGAACTATCAGTTCCTCATGGAACAACAGGTCTGGCGCCGCGAATTGGAATTCGAGATGGAACATCTTGTCCCATAACTCGCGCTTCGAGAATTCGATCAGGATGGAGCTGTCGCTGACGAGGACCTTCATCCATATCCCTATGCCGCCGAGCCAGCCATGATGCCTTCGATCTCGCTGACTCTCAGTCTGAGCAACTCCGCAGCCTTTGATTCCGAAATCTCATTTTCTGCCAGAGCTCTCAAGCACAGGCGGCGAAAACGCGTGGGGCTCTCCTCTCGTTCGAGAGGACATGGCTCATCGGTCCTCCAGCTGTTTCCAATGCCACTGAATATGTCCTGCAACGTGGCTTGCGTGATGATGCCCAGCTCACGCATTCGGACGACCAGAGACGCTGCGCTGATGCCGAACATGAGCTTGATCTCGACAAGCTCGGCGAAGCCGAAGTTCAGGCGTCGCCGTCCCACTTCACGTACCAGCTCTTCCTCGGGGGCAAGGAAGGCGCCTGCAAACCGATTACAGGCTTTCTCTTCCGGGACATCTGATGGGATGCTCAGAACCATGTGCCCCAATTCGCGGGCAATGGTGAACCGTTGACGTTCGAGAGACTTGGTCGTGGAACAGACCACAACCGGAACGTCGGCTCCACCCGACCTGCGGACGCGAGAACTAAGGCCATCCACCGATCCGGGTAAGCTAGGGAACCTCTGAACAAGCCGCTGATGCGCTTGGCAGAGCGGAGGTTCCCCCCTCCTGAATCCTCCCACCGTGGGGGAGGAGGCCAGAACCCTTCGACAAGCTCAGGGCGAACGGATTGGAACCCGGAGTTGTTCAGAGGTTTCCTAGATTTGAACACCTTGATACCGCGCTCCTCCAGCAGCGCGGTAATGTCCGGGATCGGCCCCCGGCCAAGATTCCAGGCGACCCGAACTGAAGTGGCTGCTGTCTCCGTGTCCTCCACGGCGTTGATTTGGTAGGGCGCGCCGTCAGGTAGTTCCTGCTCTGAGGTGTCGATCCCCAGGATCTCCTCCACCTGCAGATAGCGGTCCACTTGATCGAGGACCTCCCCCTCTACCGCCGCACGATCCTTGGCCCTCGTCGAGGCCAGCTTCCTGAACTCAACCGACTCCAGGGAGACACGCGAAGGGCTTAAGAGGTGACTCAAGGGCACCGCCAGGGCGTCAGCCATAGCGATGGCCACGGTTGAGCTCGGCAACATCTCTCCACGTTCGTACTTGCCGATTGCCTGAGCCGACACGATGCCTCCCATGCCTGAGGACAATGCCCGTAGCGACAGGCCACTGCGTTTTCTGGCGAGCTTGAGACGTTCGCTTAACATGGGGCCCCTCCTTTCAGTTTACATGAAAGGATACAATGCGCTCAAATGTAAACCACGGCGCAAGTGTCGTGGAGAGCAAGTCCCGACCAAGCCGCGGCACCCTTGGTCCAGCAAGACGCAGGCCGATTCAATGGAGGAGGAGCGAGACGAAATGAACCGTGGCCGTTCACTCGACGACCTCATGTTGTGGCACAACCCAGGATGAGAAAGGCACTCACCGCACCGTTGATGAGAGCGGGGATTGCGGTGTCATCGGCATCGACGGCTTCGCCGGACGCCGCTTTCTCGGAGGGTGGACGTGTCTGAGCAAACGAGCAAAGGGCGTCTGATCGTCTTCGAGGGGCCTGACGGCGTCGAACACGCCCAGCAAAGCCCGATGGATGTTCATGCGGCTGAACCTGGTCGTGGGGGAGAGCATCCCCAGCGTGCTGGCGGCCATGTGGGTCGCGATCAAGTTGACGTCGTATCCCCACAGCACGTCTTCGACAAGCATCAGGCCGAGGGCCTCTTCATCTTCGGGGTCGCCGCGTCCGGCGGCGTTGCGCAGGTCGCGAATACGCTCGGCGGCGGCCATGAGCAGGGCGCCGGCGCCGCAGGCGGGGTCGCAAATGCGCAGGGAACGGGGGGCCTGCTGGACGGCCTGCGCCAACTGCGTCACGTCGCCCGTGGACCATTCGCCAGGCGGCGCCCCTGCTTTTACCCGGACGGTCCAGGCCAGCGTCGCCTCGGCCAGATTGTCCTCGGTAACCCCGTCGGGATAGCAGACGGCGAACACGACGGTGGCGAGCTTCTGCCGGAGGCGGGCGTCGGCGTCCTTGATTGCCTGCGCCTTGCGGTCGAACCCGGTCTCCGCTTCCAGGACCACGCGCAGCCCTTCCACGTTCGCGACAACATCCATCCGCCTGCGCCCGGCCCGCTGTTCGAAGTCCGCAGCTACTCCTCGCTCAGTGAGGAGTAGGGCCAATGCACGGTTCTGGAAGTCCTCTTGCTTGTTCATCCCGCCCCGTCTTCGAACGGGTTCAGCAATTCCACCTGAAGCTGGCTGAAGTCACTCACGTTTCGGGTCACGACCGTCAGTCTGTGAACGACGGCAGTCGCCGCAATCATGGCGTCCTCAGTAATGGTGTCCGACCTCCTGTGCATGAGCCGCGCCCACTCCCGGAAGGCGGGCGCGTCCATGGGCAATACGCCGTAGGAAGCCAGCACTTTGTCCAGCCAGGCTTCCAACTCCTCCGCCTTGGCCGCATCCTGCTCGCGGGTGATCTCGATCCCCGCCTGTATCTCGCCAACCGTAACGGCAGACACGAAGAGCTGCTCCGCCGGCACACCCGCGATCCAATCCAGGACAGCGCCATGTGGACGGGGGCGGCGCAGCTCCGAGACCACGTTGGTGTCGAGGAGGTACATGGGCCTACTCCACGGCCAAAGGCGCTCGGTGACGATGCTGTCGGCGCGGCGGTGTAAGGTCCTCCGTCCGCGCCTCCGAGGCGAGGAGCAACTCCTTCAGGTCCGGCCTGGTCATACGCTCCAGCCTCCGCCACTGCTCGATGGGAAGGAGCACGGCGGTTTCGACTCCGCGCCTGGTCACGATCTGCGGCCCTTCGGCGAGGGTGGTATCGAGGAGCTCGCTGAACCTCGACTTGGCGTCTTGCACAGGCCATTTCTTGTTCATGATTCACTCCAAAAAGAATAAGGACTAGGCATCAGACTAGTTTAGAAGCCACTTTGAAGTCAAGCTGAACTGCTGGTCGCTGGTACGTTGGACTGCCAGCAAGCCATTACATTCGCCATTTTCTCCGTTCACAATGGAATGATGGGGCAGTTGCCGACCACAGCCGATGTGTGAATACGACACAGCAAATACACGTATACTTGAATACAGTATAGGTATACCTAAAAGGAGCGCCGAGTCACAATGAAGCAAAAACTCACCATCACCGTCGACTCCGAGCTGCTCCCGGTGGCCAAGCGGTACGCCCGCTCTCGCGGTGTGTCGCTATCGTCGCTTATCGAGCAGTCGCTCAGGGAGGTTGCGGGAGAACACGCGCCATCCTTCGCCTCGCGGTGGAGGGGCAAGTTTCAGGTGGCGGAGCGTGAGGACGATCCGCGTTACGACGCACTGGCGAAGAAGTACCTCCGATGATACTTCTGGACACCGACGTGCTCATCGACGTCGCCCTAGACAGGCGTCCGCATTCCGATCCAGCTTCGGAGCTCCTGGACCGAATCGAGCATGGCGCAGAGAGCGCATACATCGCTTGGCACTCCCTGTCGAACCTCTATTACATCGTGGCTCCGGCGCGTGGCGGGGTGAACACCCGCGACTTTATCATCGAATTGACCCGCTTCGTGGCTGTGGCAACCACCGACACGGAGGCCATTCGTTACGCCGCTGAGCTTCCGATGGAGGACTTTGAGGACGCCATGCAGGTGGCTGCCGCCCGTGCATGCGGCGCTCGACACATCGTCACGAGGAACCTCAGGGACTACGAACGATCTCCAATCCGTGCGGTCGATCCACAAGAGGCGCTCAGTGGATTGTTCTGATGCATGGCCGCCTGTCCAGCCTATATACGGTGGACGGCTATGACACCACCCACTGCCA
Source organism: Dehalococcoidia bacterium (assembly GCA_965224235.1). Taxonomy (GTDB): domain Bacteria; phylum Chloroflexota; class Dehalococcoidia; order Lucifugimonadales; family Lucifugimonadaceae. The sequence continues at coordinate 639,348 of CBDCYP010000001.1, forward strand.
ATCAGACAGCCGCACGCCTCGAAGCTACCTTCGGCCTTGGGCACGGTTGGACTTCGCAAACAGGCTCTTCAGCGACTGTTTGGGAGATGCCTGCCTACCATCTTCTATGGTTCCATTATGCAGCGAGCGACATGGAGCTACGGAGGCTGTGGGAAGCCAGGAAGGGCCGCCAGGCATACTCAGTGGTCCTGCTGGCCCCGTTGGGCGACGCAAAATAATGCGGGTAGCCGGGCCGCAGGACGCCCGGCCCGTTCGGGAGTTGCCTGCTGGCAGAGTCCTCGACCTGTTGGAGACGAGCCGCAGTCTGGCGGCCCGTGAAGCGGCATCGTTCCTGGCCAGGGAGTTCAGCCGCCTTGAGGAGGCCGTGGTCCCCGGTCTGCGGGTCAAGGACCTTCTCACGCCCCACTTCTTGCGGGAACGCCTGCGCCGGCCCATCAACGAGCAGCGGTTGTCCCGCGCCGTTGAGGTATGGGACACACTGGTAACATGGCATGGCGGACGCCATTCCAAGGCATGGGTTATCAGGCGTGAGGTGTGCGCGATGCCAATTGCGGACACCTAGCGAGATTTTTCTCGCAGGCAAAGACGATAAACCGGCACTCAACCACCTGACCGTTGACGAAATCGCTGTCCTGCCGCGTGACCGCTGGGTGGCGCCGAGGAGTCGACGAAGACCCTGCTACCGCCGGTTCCGTCGAGAGCATCTCCGGGATTTCCTGGCACTGGCAGCTACTGTCTATCCCTAAAGAGCGACCTCCCACCGGAAAAGTTCGCAGTACAGTACGCTCCGGCCCACCACGTCTTCAGAATAGCGTCTAGAGAAGAATTCAGCGGGCAGGCGGAACAGACGGGTTAGAAATCGCTCCGAATGGACGTACGATGGGGCATGGGCCGGAATCTCGGCCCATGCCCCATCGTCATAGCCCCTGCGCTGCGCTTAGGAGGCAGTGCAACCGGTCACTGCGTGGGTTGCCCGGTCATAAGTACAAGTGCCTATTACTACATCCCCCACGCTCTCCCCATACCTATACCCATCCATCGTCGCTAAATCTGCTCGAGATGGCATGGGGCCCCCGCCTTTCTTCCCCCGAGACTCCCAAGCCGTGTAGCGCGAGTAGTACCCAAAAAACAGAGTCCTGCCGCGGGCGCTACCGTCGTAAGCATAGATGTCGCAGGATGTGCCACCGCAAGACACGCTGTACACGTCGCCGTCGCTCCCAAGGCATGCATGGCAGAGGCCCCGTATCAGATCGCAACTGCTGGGAACGGCCACGGCGGGCGGCGCTTGACGCACGGCCCTGGTTTTGAGGGCTGCTTGCTGCTTCTTGTATCTTTCCAGCCAGCCGTCGGGGTCCGTACAGCCGCGGGTGGCGAGGATGCCTCGGAACCGCGCCTCGTCGCTTCCCGCCGTAGCCAGACGTTCCACCGAATACTTGTGCTTCTCGCACACCGCGTCGTCATTGAGCAGCATAAGCGTAGACGGTATAGCAACCTCAACAGGCTTGGGCGCAGGGGCTGCCGGTTTGGCGGCGACCACGACCGGCTCGGCGGCAACCACAACCGGCTCGGCGGCGACCACAACCGGCTCAGCGGCAACCACAACCGGCTCGGCGGCGACCACAACCGGCTCGGCGGCGACCACAACCGGCTCGGCGGCGACCACAACCGGCTCGGCGGCGACCACAACCGGCTCGGCGGCGACCACAACCGGCTCGGCGGCGACCACAACCGGCTCGGCGGCGACCACAACCGGCTCGGGCCTGGGCTGCGCATCGTCGTTTCGAATGGTCCCGAAGGCAGTGTCCTTGCCGACCACAACACCTGCCGGAAGAATGCCCTTGCGCGGGAAGATGCGCACACTGATGCGCTCGTCGGGCTCGTACTTGCTGTCCTGCGTAGTACTGATCCTGACGGTAGTGGATGTTCGTCTCGGCTTGATTTTCACATGGCCAGACTGACCGCTCGGATAGTCCCCGTCCGACTCCTGAGCTTCCATTCCGGATACGCGCCACGCCATCTTGATCGGCTCCCGGATGGGCGTGGATACGCTTACGGTGAACTCAAGGACGCCTCCCTCTTGTGCGCCGGCGTCCGCGATGGACACCGTAGGAGCGTCTGACGCTGCGGCAGGAGTTGCAGTCACCGTCATCACGATCGCCAGCAACAGACCGAGCGCCAAGACTGCCCACAGCGCCGGTCGATGCATTCCGATCATTACATTCTTCATTTTGGGTATTCTCTTTCATCTCCCTGTTTGTGGAAATCATACGCTCAACTATTGGGGGGCGTCGTCAAGTATCTGTACGGGTTAACTACATATGAGACAGTGGGGCCGTGCCTTGGTGGCGCTGGAGAAGATACTCCAATGGCGTCCGATAGCCCGGCGATTGCCGGGGGCGTTCGGTGTTGTAGCGGCGCTCCCACCGGCGCTGAGCGGGCGTGAGCGGCGCTACCGTCCACTCGCCCTCGTAGAACTCCTCCTGGTGTGTGGGTGGGCACGCTCCACATAGCCGTTCAACTTTGGCGAGTGGGGCGGCAGGACAAAGAGCCTGATGCCCCGGTCCCGACACGCCTCCTCGAACTCCCCACAGAACTCGGACGTCGCGGACGTTGGAAGCTCAGTTACGACCTTCAGCGACTCCGCGAACGTGGAGCCGAACACACGGCACGAATACAAGGTCCGGGCGCTCAGGGGCTCCGACATGGGCCGGGGCGCGAGAGTGACGACCACGACGGGAACGCCTGCGTGAACGACCGGGCCGCAGGTTTATACCCCCGTATGGGAAGAGTACGAATCGAAGGAGGTCAAGATGCATGAACACGTCAGCAAGCTTGGCCGGCCGCGATGGCGCAGAATAGCTGCCGTTCTGTCAGCGGCCGCGTTCGCAATAGCTGTCCTGGCGGTCTACACGGCCCCGTCGGTACACGCCGCTCCGCCTCCCGGCGACTGTTGGGGTGGCGCCTTGTCTGACGACCCCCTTCACTTTTACGTTCTTGAGGAGGCTCAGAGGGCAGGCGTGATCGAGGTGACCGCGATCTACGAGGGTGGCGCAGCGCTCTACGTCTACCTGGCGCAGAGCGGTCCGGCGGGGCCTTTGCATAACTATTTTTGCTTTTGCAGAGTGATGGAAGTTCGCGGGAATGATGGAAGGGTTATGCAAGGGTCTCAGAATGCAGGATGCCGCTGGGATGGGTCTCGACGTTTATGACGGAACAGTTAATGTTCCGCGCCCAACCAGGTACTGAGGATGAAGGCGCAGCCGCGGCTGAGGAGCCCTGCTGCTCGGGGGCCTGCTGCGCCTGAGGCGGGTCGCTTTGCGGTTGGTCTGCGGGCTCCTGTGCCTGAGGCGGGTCGCTTTGCGGTTGGTCTGCGGGCGCCTGCGCCTGAGGCGGGTCGCTTTGCGGCTGGTCTGCGAGCGCCTGTGCCTGAGGCGGGTCGCTTTGCGGCTGGTCTGCGAGCGCCTGTGCCTGAGGCGGGTCGCTTTGCGGCTGGTCTGACGCTGGGGTCACCGATTTCTCCGCCTGAGACGCCTGTTCGAGGAGCGCTGTGCGACAGTGGGTTCTGATCAGGCCGCTGAGAGAGTTCTCAAAGTCAATGCTGGAACAGTCAAGATCCCGCGCCCACCTGGGCGTTGCGGATGGCCGTGGTGCCGAGCGGGACTGCGGGGCAGCGGCTGGTGGGGATGACGGCTGCTGGAAGACCGAGCGCACCGAGCGCACCGAGCGGACCGAGCGGGCCTGTCGATTCTGAAATGCGGGGAAACTACCGTAGTTATCAACGCATGGCCGCCCCCATCCCCCCGGTGCTGTGCCACCCAGGTGGGTGGGGACAAGTCCGAGGTCTGCAATCCTCTGGCGGGGGGCCTTTGTATTCCCAACCCAGACATTGCAGACGCCAGAGCTCCATTCGACTCTATCCAGCCGGCCACTCCAGCCCAAGTTATTCAGATAGTCGTCGAAGTCGGTGCACTCGGCCTGGGTAAGAGCGCGGCCCGATTGCGCATCAGCGGACTCCGTCGTAGCTCACAGCGCGGCGGCGACGCAGACAAGCACGACGACAGGAACAATTATCAGTTTCCACATTCGGGGGGGGGGGGGGGCGCGGTTATTAGCGTGTTTCAGAAGTCCTTCGCACATTTTCGTGTCGAACGCCATGCGACGAGATTCCCGTTTTCAGAGTCCTTTGCGTAACCTCGACACATGTCAATCTGAGCACATAGAAGAATCCAAGCCATCCAGACGGCATGCCCTGCCCCTCTTACCCAGACCCCTCGGCTTCGCTCGGGGTGACATGGACGGCATGCCCTGCCCTTCTTACCCAGCCCCTCGGCTTCGCTCGGGGTGACATGGGCGGTACTCAGAGGCTGTGAGTTTTTTTGGGTTCTGTTGTTGTTAGGCGGCATGTTGGTGGCGGAAGGCGCCATTGGGAAGTTTCACCGGGGCGGGCGCTTGTTGAGGGAGGCAGAATTGCGGGACAGCATTGGCCGCTTTCCGGGCGAATTCACTAGGGAATCCGGATTGACTGGTCCGGAGCTTATCGGCTGTGCCTGCTTAACCCCCGTGTCTGCCTACGCCATGAACGCCTCCCAACGCAGGAGGTTGTGGGCCACGGCGACAAGGAGCATTACGCTGGTGATTTTGGCAAGTCCCCGTACGTTGAATTGGCTCACTCCGTGAAGACGCACCTGGGCGTTCGTCCACTCGGCTACAGACGCCCGCTGCCTGTATATGGCTTTGGCCTCGCCGGTGGCCATCCGTTGACGCCACCTTGCCACGTCCGGCCCGTCCCCGTAGCGGGGATCGTAACGCTCCCGTTCGGGCTTGTTCCGGGGCAACCTCACCGGCGCATACACACTCACCCCACGTTGCTCCAGAGCGGTGATGTCCTCCCGGGTAGCGAAGCCCCCGTCCATCAGGTAGGAGTCAGGGCGCCGGCCCGTCCGCCTGACCAGTTGTTCCTCCATGGGCGCCGCTTGCCCTGCGTCCGTACCCGACGATGTGACCCCTACTCCGACGATGATCCCGTTGGCGCTATCAGTGGCCAGTTCGATATTGCAGGCTGGCCGGAAGCCGCCATCCGGCATCTTCATCACCGTTGCCTGGGGGTCTGTGGTGGATACCCGCGCCTTCGTAACCTTGGGACGCTGAGCCTTCGCCTTGGTGTGCTGTTGGCGTTCCTTCTTCGCTTGTGCCCGGGGCAAGTACGACAGCGCCTCCCGGACCCGTTCCTCCCGCTCTCGCGCCGCACGCTCCCGCGCCGCACGTTCACGCCGCGTCACACCGGAATCGGGACGCTCCCGCTCCTGCGCCAGCCGCTCCACCTGCGCCCGCGCCTCCTCCATGCACCTCTTCAATCCCTGCGCGCCGCGAAAGGACGCGGCGCCGGTGCTCGCCCTCACCCGCATCCCGTCTTGAGCCACACGCTCCAGCAGGACCGCCCCTGCGGCCATCAGAGAACCTATGATCTGGGTCAAAAGGCCGTCCAGCGCCTCCTGGTGGGCTACCCGGAAGTCAGAGAGCATGTGATAGTTGACAGGTACGTTCCCCCTCATCCAGCGGTAGGCGTCGTGCTCTTCGCACAAACGCGCCAGCCGGCGGGCGCTCCCTATACCGTCAACCGTGGCCAGAAGCCACAACGCCAGCAGCGCTTTGGGGTCTGTCGTTGGGCGGCCTGGCCGGTTCTCCACCGCCTTGACCGGCGCATAAAAGGCCGACAGGTCCAACCTCTCCAAAAAGCTCCATATAACACGGGCCCGATGCTCTTGAGGCAACCGAGATTCCAGGTCCAATACCGCCCACTCAGGCTGATTCCGCACCGGCCGCAGCGCCCGGGCCTCACCCGGACTCGTTGGCGCAGGCGCTCGCTTCTCCTCGATGGCCGGAAGTTCAAACAGCGTCTCTTCACTCATGTGTTCACCTCGCCGATATGGCTGCCCAATATCGTTGTCCAGCAATCAGCCTCTCAATACCATAGGAGCATAAATGATTTATTCACAGGCTCTCAGGGTGACATGAGCGGTACTCAGGGTGACATGGGGGCTCTCGGGGTGACATGGAGTGAGGCATGCCCCGTACCTCTTACCCAGACCCCTCGGCTTCGCTCGGGGTGACATGAGCGGCATGCCCGGCCCCTCTTACCCAGACCCCTCGGCTTCGCTCGGGGTGACATGAGCGGTGCTCGGGGTGACATGGGCGGCATGCCCGGCCCCTCTTACCCAGACCCTTCGGCTTCGCACGGGGTGACATGAGCGGTACTCAGGGTGACATGGAGTGAGGAATCACCGGTTGGGGAGAGGAGTGAGGTGATGTTGACAAGGTTTTTGACCGGAACCGTCGCGCAGATTCCAAGGGTTTGCGAATTCACACTGCGGCCTCACTGGACGACGGAGGTTGCGGGTTCCGGTTTTCGCAGGGGTCCCCGGTCGGGTTCGGGGAAGACGGTTTGGTGGGTGCGGGTCCGCGATGGTGGTCGGGGGGGGCGGGGGATTTTGGCGCGTTGAAGCAACCCCGGTGGTGTTCCGGGGTTGCTTCGGTTGACAGTGTCTCTGTGGACGTAACCGTGACCGGCTGAAGCCGAGAGGCGGTTTGTTTGGAAGGAGGTTTTCCTCTGTTGTCTTCTTCCGGACCGTGTGACAAGCGCACGGTATGGCGGTAACTACCCGCCAGTTACAGACGGCCGTAAGGCCGCATGAGAAGACGATATTTCGGCTCTTCACCCGCGCCCCGGTTGAATTGGGCGCGTTCGGGCAATGAAACAGACGCGTTGCTTCCGGTTTTCGGCTTGTTCTCCGAGGCGAACTCCGGTCGCATCCCTGAGTCACACTCACGTGCGACCTTTAACGGGCCCCGGGCCACCAAGGCCAGGGTTGGCCGCCACGCCTACGTAGGCGGCATGTCAAAGTCGTTCCCTTCCCCATTCGGCTGCGCAGCCGGGGGCGTGGGAATCCGTGTTTCACCCGCGCCCTCCTTCCAAAGGCGGACGCTTCCTTTCTCAGTTGCAACGGGCTTTAACACGAGGTGAGGTTTACCCCGACGCTGGCCAGAGTTGTCCCCCGTTGCATTCCGATGGGGTTGGTTGGCATGGACATCGTTTATCGAAACGACTTATGTTGATATTAGAACGTGTGTTCTGGTTTGTAAACAGGGGGATGGCACGGATTTGTGTGAGGCCCCTCGCCCTCCGGGCTGCGGCATTCACCGGAATGACATGTCCCCTCTCCCGCGAGCGGGAGAGGGGACTTCTGAAACAGGCTCTTTAAGAGGGTGTTTCACAAGACCCCTCACTGTCTTTCCGGACTTCGCAGGAACGACGGTGTGGAGTTGGACGCTCCCGTTGACGGTAGTGGCCAGCGACGAGAACGGCGGTTCGGCTACGGCCTGGGTGACGGTCACCGTAACCGACATGGACGAGAATAGTGCGCCCGCGTCAGAGACTATGACGCGGCGCATCTTTGAGAATGTTTCAAATGTCCCCCTCCCAACTGTGGGAGAGGGTTACGGTGAGGGCGCAGTGCGAACACGTTGGAACTTGGGTTCTATGCGGCGAATCCGGTTGACGAACGTGACACCCTCACATCAATCCCCCCGCTGAGGAGGAAGAGGCAGTTGAGTGGAGTTTATGAAACGGGCTCCTTCGGCTGCCCCGATCCCCATTGTCATCGGGAACATGGAGGAAACGGGCAGGCAGCAGAGAGCCTGTTCGCGTTGAAGCCGGCAGCCCAGCCACCCAATCCATCAACGAATCAGTTGACATCTTCTGGATTGACTGTGCTGCGTTCCGCTCCATTTCTGTGCGGCGGTCGAGGGAGTAAGAGTCCGTAAATGCTGGTGTGAACAGGCTCTACTCGAACTCCGCCCAGAGGGACTTGGCGTAGTCGATGCTTTGACCGTCATGGTGGAACTGGTCGCCGGCCATGACGCCTTCGATGGCCATGTATCCGGAGTATCCTGCGCTGGCCATGGCGGATATCGCGAATCGGTAGTCGATCTCGCCCGTCGGTATGTTGGTCCTGACGTACACGGCCCGGTGGTTCTCGGGATGGTGGACGCGGTACATGTTCTTGCAGTGCCAATACTTCGACACCGGCGCCAGAGCTACTATCGCTTCCTCCATCGTCTCTTCCGGCTCGTCGTAGCACCAGTAGATATTGCCCAGGTCCGGATTGATTCCGAAGTTTGAGCGGTCCACCATTTCGTGAGTAAGCAGCGCCGACCAGGAATTGTCCACGAGCGAGTTTTGATGCACCTCGATGGTGATCTCCACGTCCAGGTCCGCTGCGACGTCGCAACCGGCCTGGAGGGCCTCGGCCAACGTTTCGTAGTCCTTCATCGTGCCTTCCCGCGAGCCGTCCTGAGAACGCCGCATACCGGTATTTGCCATGGGCGTAATCGTCGGGTAGCGGTTTGGCGTGCTCAGCGCGCCGTTGACCACTTCCGCCCCGGTGATGCCTGCCGCCCGCACCATGCGGATCATCCGTTCCAGATTGTCCTCGGCATATCGGGCATTTGTCAGCGAACCGCCGCTCCGTATGGCTCCTATGGGAAGACCGGCATCCGCCAGTCGCTTGCCAAAATCGGCAATGGCAGCCTCATCCTCATCGAACGTTTCGATCACGTCCGAGCCGAGTTCGAGCGAGTCGAAACCCATGTCGCGCACCCGGCCGAGGAAATCGTCCGTGTAGGCGTCTGGTGAGAGGTCCCACGTGTTCCGGCTGTCCGGAAAAAGGGTGAATCGTCGGTGCGCGTAGCAGTACCTCATGACGTGAAGCTTCCTTGCCCAAATGTTGTGTCCAGTGTGTTACACCCCGCCCGGGTATGGCTCGCCATGCCATAAAGAGGCGCGGCGTTTCGGAGTGTAGCAGCCGGAACAGCCGTTTATCCTGCGCGCGATGACGTGTACGATGCCGCCATCGCGGCTAAGGCCCACCCGCGAATAGCCATAAGGACTTTCGAAATTGAAGATCACCGATCTGCGCGTCTATCTAACCAGAGCAGTTGAAAACAGGACATGGGTGTTCGTTGAAGTCGACACCGACGAGGGGATAACCGGTGTCGGAGAATCCACCAACTCCGGCGGCGGGGGCGCGCACATAGTTGGGCGCGGTTACGAAATCCTGAAGGAGGATCTGGACTATTCAGACTTCGCTGACGGCATTGTGGGGGACGATCCGAACCACATCGAGATGATCTGGAACAAGGTGTACCGGAGATTCGGGACGTTGGGCAGCCGCGGCCTCGGCACTACGCTTTGCGCCGGGCTGGACATGGCGCTGTGGGACATCAAGGGCAAGGCTCTTGGCAGACCGGTGTACGACCTGTTGGGCGGGCCGGTGCGTGACGACGTCAGGCTGTACAGTCATCCGGCCAGTCCGGACGACATTGATGCGTGCGTCGCCGACGCCAAGCGGCAGGTGGCCGCAGGGTACAAGGCGCTCAAGACCGACCCGTTTTCTGTGGAAATGGGCAAGCATCATCGCCGCTATCTCGACGGCAAGATCTCCGCTTCAGGCCGCGCATACTCGCTCGACGTGATGGCGGCGCTCCGCGAGGCGGTCGGCCCGGACATCGAATTACTGATCGACGCGCACGGGAATTTTGACGTCGCCACTGCGACCGATCTTTGCAACAAGATGATGCCTTACGACATCACGTGGTTCGAGGAGCCGCTGCAACCCGAAAGCACCGAGGCTTTGAGGCAACTGAAATCAAACACAGACATGCCTCTATGCATCGGCGAACGCAAATTCAATCGCTGGGATTTTGTGCCGATTCTCTCCGAGGGTCTGGTCAATTTCATCATGCCGGACATCTGCTGGAGCGGCGGGATATCCGAAATGAAAAAGATGGCAATCCTTGCCGAGTCCTTCTACATACCAATCTCGCCCCATGATGCGAGCGGCGCTTTCAACGTGATCTCAGGCGCCCAGGTAATGATCACCGTGCCGAACTTTTATCGCCTCGAAATGAACGACAACACCGTCGGGGGGTACAACTCCGTCCTTACCGAACCGCTGGATATCCGCGACGGCCATCTCGTGCTTCCGGACAGGCCCGGACTCGGGTACGAGTTGGATCATGACTTCATCGCCGCGCATCCCGACCCGGACTGGGAACGAATGCACGGTCGATAGTCGCGGGCATGTTGCCCTGGCCGGCTGGGGCTTCCCGGGCGACCACGCGTCGCCCTGAACGCCAACATATCGGCAAATACGCCCCCATGGCACCCGGAACGGCCCCGTGTGTCACCCTGAGCGAAGTCGAAGGGTCTGGGGCCAGAGGGGCGGGCCTGGTTGGTTAATAAACGGCAGATTGTTCGTTCAGGGTCACAGTCGTTTGCGCTCCGCTTCAGCGGTACGTTTAAGAACCTCGGCGCGGCGATTACGACGTTACGTTGATCGTCAATAGAGGCAAAGGAGAACACAAAATGCGCGATTACGAGGAACTAGGGAACCTCTGAACAAGCCGCTGATGCGCTTGGCAGAGCGGAGGTTCCCCCCTCCTGAATCCTCCCACCGTGGGGGAGGAGGCCAGAACCCTTCGACAAGCTCAGGGCGAACGGATTGGAACCCGGAGTTGTTCAGAGGTTTCCTAGCCAAAAAGTCTGCCGAGTGGCGCGAATGGTACTACGACGGCGATCCGGGCCTGAATCCCACCGCTGAGCCGGTGAAGGACGCGTTCGGACTGATCAACGCCACGTTGTTCGGGCATATCTATCAACGCCCTGCCCTCAAACCGCGGATTCGCAGTCTCTGCACCGTGGCGGCCTTCGTGGCGCTGGACAAGCCCAATCAGTTGCCGGGCCACATAACCGGCGCGCTCAACTACGGTTGGACGAAGGAACAGATCGTGGAACTGATCACGCAATTGCTGTTCTACGGGGGTTACCCGGCCGCGGTGAACGCCCTCAACGCGGCGGGAAAGACATTCGCCGAATACGACGAGCGGCACAGCGGCCAAAGGTCACAGGCGGAAGGCGAATTGGCAGAATAGCGGCGGCGCTTTGTCCCGCCGCGACCAACATAAACCGCGGGTTGAATTGACCGACGCTGGGTATCCGGGCAAGTCACTTTTCGAGCCGTTCCGGCTTGCGGCTTCTTGCAAAACGTTGGGTAACATTGCCGCGCGCGGATGACGCGCCAACGAATTCGACTTGGCAAGAGATTGACAAACGGGGGAGACCAAATGACAGGCGCCGTGCGCGTTGAGCGCGACTCGATGGGTGAACTCGAAGTTCCGGCAGATGCCCTTTACGGCGCCAACACTCAAAGAGCGGCGCTGAACTTCCCGATCAGCGACCTGCGGTTCAATCGGTCCTTCATTCGAGCGATTGGCCAGGTGAAGCAGTTGGCGGCGACGGTAAACGAGGAACTGGGCCAGCTTGAACCTGACCTGTCCCGGGCAATCGTCGATGCGGCGCAAAAGGTGATCGACGGCGAATACGACGATGCGTTCGTAGTCGATATCTTTCAGACCGGGTCGGGCACCTCGACGAACATGAACGCCAACGAAGTCATCTCGAACGTTGCGAACCAGGCCTTGGGCAGCCCACTGGGTTCAAGGTCGCCGGTTCACCCCAACGACCACGTCAACAAAGGGCAGTCGTCGAACGACGTCATCCCGACGTGTATCCATCTGGCGGCGGCTGGTTCGATCAAGGAAAACCTCCTCCCGGCGATGGACGAGCTGGAGGGCTCGCTACGGGACAAGTCGGTCGAGTTCTGGGGCGTGATCAAGACCGGCCGGACTCATTTGCAAGACGCGACGCCCATAAGGCTCGGACAAGAGTTCCTCGGATACGCCGGGCAGATGTCCTACGGGAGAGTCCGGATCGAACATGCCCTTTCAGAGATGAGCGTTCTGGCCCTCGGCGGCACGGCCGTCGGCACAGGCATCGGCATGCACCCCGAATTCTACGGCCGCATGATCGGCCGGCTCAGCCACCTAACCGGCCTGGAACTGAGTGAAACAGCCAACCATTTCCAGGCTCAAAGCACACTCGATGGCGTGGTCGCAGCCTCCGGATCGCTCAAGACCTTGTCTGCCAGCCTGCTCAAGATAAGTAACGACCTCCGCTGGCTCGGGTCGGGGCCGCGGGCTGGAATCGGCGAAATCGAACTGCCCGAAGTCCAGCCCGGCAGTTCGATCATGCCCGGGAAGGTCAACCCGGTAATCGCCGAGTCTGCGACGATGGCGTGCGCAAAGGTCATGGGCAACGACGTGACGATCAACATTGCCGGCCAGTCCGGGAACTTCGAGCTTAACGTGATGATGCCGGTAGCGGCGTACTGCTTGCTGGAGTCGATCGATCTGCTGGCGGCGTCTTGCCGCAATCTATCCCGGCAGTGCGTCTCCGGCATCAAGGCCACCGGCCGGGGTTCCGCCATGGTGGAGCATGGACTGGCCATTTGCACCGCCCTTGCGCCCATCATCGGGTACGATTCGGCCGCCGCCATAGCGCACATGGCATCGGAGTCGGGGGAAACCATTAAACAAGTGGCGTTGCGCGAAACCGACCTTTCTTCCGATGAACTGGATCGAATCCTGGACCCGACGAACATGACACAGCCGGGCACCGACATTTCAGCAGGAGGATAGTGTTACGGATCAGGTCGAATTGAAACCCGCACTCCCGCCCTGCCCCGTAGAACCTGCCTAGCCGTTGGCCGGAAGTGTGGTTCGAAGATCCGGCGCTTCTATCGACTAACATTGACGAGTCACGCCGCACGCGTTGCGGCGATACATGAACCAAAGGAGAAACAAACATGGGCGCTGAGAAACGCGTAACTGAACTAGGGATAGACCTGTCGTCTGTGCCGACCCCCATCGCCAACTACGTACCGTCGGTCAGGACGGGGAATCTCGTGTTCCTGTCCGGACAAGGCCCGAACCGGCCGGAAGGCGGAATGGTCACCGGCAAGCTTGGACGGGACATATCGGTAGATGAGGGTTATGCGGCTGCGCGTCTCGTCGCCATCGGCCTCTTGTCGGCGCTCAGGGCAGAAATCGGCAGCCTCGACCGCGTGACGCGGATCGTCAAACTGTTGGGCATGGTCAACGGGACTGTGGACTTTACCGATCAGCCGAGCGTGATAAACGGCGCGTCAGACCTGCTGGTCGACATTTTTGGCGACCTCGGCAAGCACGCCAGATCCGCGGTGGGAATGGGCAGCTTGCCGATGGGCATCTCCGTTGAGGTTGAGATGATCGTAGAGGTCGAATGAGTATTTCCCGGCCGGTAATCGCTGAATCGAAGGGTTGCTTTCAATGGCTGTAGTCAATGTGAATACGGTTAACCACGTGGGCGTGCCGGTGAAGGATCGGAAGCGCGCGTTCGCGTTCTACCGAGACCTGCTTGGCCTCAAAGTCATCCCGAGCATGGTGGACAACGAGAATATCGCGTGGCTACAGGCGGCTGACGGGACGATGATCCACATTGTGGAACCGACCAAAGTTCGTATGGCCTCGCCACACACCGCCTATGAGGTCGACGACTTCGACCAGGCGCTGAAGGCGGTACAAGAGGCGGGATACGAGGTTGACGGTCCGAGCGAACGCCACGACGGCCAGCGATGTTTCTTCGTCCTCGACCCAGACGGAAATCGGGTCGAATTCGTTACCGCCGGCGGCCACAAACCGGTCAACCGGGTTGCCGACGAGTGGGGCTATACGCGGCCCGGGTAGGGGCCGTTACGGCGGCAGGATTCGGACGGCCGTAATCGTTTCGCGCCTGTGACAACCTGGCCCCCCGCCTCAGGACGGGATGCGTGTGTCGAAAATTGGCCCTTGGTCAGAGCGTAGGGCCGGCGTTACTCCTGCGCCAGGTGTGACGTGAAATTCGCTCTGCCCTGAATCGAAAACCGCGGGCTGCCAGCATCGAATAAAGTCAATCTCATAATGGCAGCCCGGCAACTGGCCGCCACCGTGACACGGAGCCCGTAATTGTCGATTAGCCCTGGTTGCGTAGGAACGGTCTCAGCCACGGAAGCACATCTAACCCCCCAATCATTTCCGCTTGAGACGGCTGTTTCGGGGAAGTCCGGCAAAGTCTTGTTCCAAGGGTTGACCGTTCTGATTGGTGGGTCGCCCATTGGACCCAGCCAATCGTCTGGTGAGGATGCTATGCGACCCTCTATGACGCTGACCTAAAAGTAGATTGATATGGGAGAGTGGTGAACTCCACCTCCTTATACGGCCATACAGTCGCGCAACTGCGGAGTGGCGTCACGACTCAAGCATCCCATCCAAATCCGGACGATGTTCATGCCACTCGGTCTCAAGCTGAAAGGCGTACGCCACATTCAATACCGTCTGCTCTTTCCACCATCGGCCGGCGATCTGCAAACCAATAGGGAGTCCGCTGTTAGTGAAACCACAAGGTACAGTTATTGCTGGCTGACCGGTAACGTTATAAGGCTGAGTGAATCCGCCAAGTCGTTGAAAGGCCACCTCCGAGCTGCCGCCCTGGTCACTGTCTTGGTCGATTCGCGGCGCTGGGATCGGGGCAGTAGGTCCGACAATTATCTCGACTTCCTGCATGACTTCTTCGATCTTGGCGGTGATTACACGGCCACTTTCGAGTGCGCGGAGGTATTGTACGGCCGAGATCTCCCGGCCCTCAGTCAGAAACTCCTGGCACCAAAGTCCGTAATCATCGAAGCGGTCGCGAATCCACTCATGATGGTAGCAAGCACCCTCCGATTTCGAAATGACGGGGCCGATTCGTGAAGCTTCGTTGAGGATGTCCAGCGGTAACTCCTTGATCGTGCAGCCGAGCCTTTCCAGGACGCTGACCGCTTGCACCACTGCGGACCTTACCTCTGGATGCGTGAAATCAAGAAACGGGTCGTCTGCAATTCCGACGACGACTCCATTCACCTTGGGATCCAGCCTCTCCAAATAGTTCGGCACACTCCTTTGTGACGTTGCAGAATCCTTGTCGTCATGACCCGCTATCGCATAGGTTATGGCCGCGACGTCTTCAACGGTTCTCGCGAGCGGTCCGACGTGATCAAGTTTGCTGGAGACCGGAACAACGCCAAATCGAGAGACCCGCCCGAAGGTCGGTTTGAGTCCAACGGCTCCGCTGTATGCTGCTGGGCTCCTTATCGAACCTCCGGTATCGGAACCCATCGCGCCGTAACAAAGGCCCGCCACGACGGCTGATGCTGAGCCCGATGACGAACCGCCCGCAATGTGTTCGAGATTAAACGGATTGTGGCTCGGCCCGTAGTGGGCGTTCTTCCCACCCCCGGCCAGCGCGAATTCACTCATGTGCGTTTTCCCTACGCATACGGCGCCAGCCGCCTGCAAACGCTGGCCCACTGAGCTGTCATCATGTGGAAGGAAATCCGCCAGGATCTTTGACCCTGCGGTAGTCTTCGTTCCTTTGGTCCAGAAAAGATCCTTTAACGCGATCGGAATGCCGTGGAGAATCCCCCGGTAATGTCCCCCCAGGATTTCCCGCTCCGCGATGTGAGCCTCTTCGAGGGCCTCTTCTTCCATAACCGTTATGAATGCATTGGTTATCGGATTCAATTCAGCGATCCTGCCGAGATGAGTCTGCACAAGCTCGACAGGAGATATTGATTTCGAGCGAATCAATTTAGCAACATCGGGAATTGACTGCCAACAAATGTCCGCATTCATTTTTTTAGTCCTCCTGAGAACATAGAATTCACGCCAGCCCACTCGTCATCCCAGCTGACTTAGCCTTGGATCCAGTCGATCTCTGAGCCAGTCACCTAGAAAATTGAGTGACATCACTACCGAAAAGATGGCCACTCCTGGAAACAGGGGTATCCACCAATTGGTTGCCAAATAGTCTCGTCCCTCGGCTATCATTAGTCCCCACGCGGGGGTGGGAGAAGGGATACCGGCGCCCAGAAAGCTCAATGTAGCTTCTGCCAGGATTAGTTGGCCAACTCTCAATGTGGCGATCACAAGCACTGTGTTCAACACTCCAGGTAGAATATGTCGGGCCATAATTCTAACGTTTGAAGCGCCTGCGACACGCGCTAGCGCAACGTAGTCTCTTTCTTTCAAAGACAGCACCTCACCGCGAATGTTACGAGGGAAAGCGCTCCAGGCCAGCAGAGCCAGGAGGCCCATTACTGTACTGAGACTCTGGCCGATAACAACGGCGGTGACCAGGGCAATAAGGACGAACGGCAAGGCTAGCCAAACATCTACCAGCCGCATCATTAGTTCGTCCAATAGTCCGCCAAAATAGCCCGAGACCAGGCCGGCGACGGTGCCCACCAGGATCCCACTGGCCAAGGAAACACCCGCCACCAGCAGGGATATCCTGGCGCCGTGGATAACCCGGCTGAGTACATCTCTACCTGCATGGTCTGCGCCCAGTATGTACGTAGTGGTTACCTTGGGGCGCTGTTCGTACCAGTCGTTGTACCAGAATGGGGGCGCCGTCCTTGCGCGAGGATCACCTGCCGACGGATCGTGCGGCGCTATAACGGGGGCGAAGGCAGCGACAACGGCCAACGACAGAAGAATGCCAATAGGCAATATCGGCCATCGTCTCGCACTCGATAACGCATCTCTGACGCCAGAAGGACGAAAGGCCGAGGCCAGGTCCGACCTCTGGCTACTGTTATTGGACAACGGCAGGCTCATTGATGGCAAGGAACACTTTTGTTTTATGAATATCTGATACGGGGATCCACAGTTACGGTCAGAACGTCGGCGAAGAAGTTCAGGACAACGTTGAAGACCGCAAAGAGCAGGACCGTCGCGGTGAGGACCGGGAAATCATTGTCCCAGACGGACTGCACCGCGAGTCTGCCTATCCCCGGCCACGCAAAAACCGTTTCCACAACTACTGAGCCGTTGATGAAGCTGGCCAGTAGCAAGGCCGACACCGTCAAAGGAGGTATGAGGGCGTTCCTTAACGCGTGCTTCCAGATCAGCCTGTAGGAAGAAACTCCCTTCCCGCGGGCTAGCGTGATGAATTCCGAATGCAGCACGTCCAGCATGGCAGAGCGAGTCAGGCGCAGATACGTGGCGGCCGGAAGCCAGCCCAGGACAATCACTGGCATGATCAGGTGTCGGATCTGGGTGGGCAAAGACGCGCCGGCAGGCCTTGTGGCCGCAGGTAGTAAGTCTAACGTTACAGCAAACAGCAGAATTCCCATCATGCCAACCCAAAAGGTGGGAAGGGCCTGCCCAAATAGCGCGAAACTGCGCCCCAGGTAGTCCCAGGGGCTGCCCCGGCGGACCGCAGACAAGACCCCCAGGGGAATTCCCACGACCGTGGCGAATAGCCAGGCGCCGAACCCTAGCTGAAACGTGGCGCCTATCTTCTCGCGGATCACCTTCGTCACCAGGCGGTCTCCTACAAGGCTTCGGCCAAAGTCTCCGCGCACTACCGCACCCACCCAGACAAAATACTGTACCGTCAAAGCCCTGTCTAAACCGAGCTTCTTCTTCAGCGACTGAATCTGTTCCTCAGTTTTTCCATACCCAGCCTTGCTGGAATACAGGAGGATAGGATCGCCTGCAAGCCGAGAGATTGTGAAAACGATTATTGTGGCTGAAAACAGCGCGAATAACCCAAAGAGGAGACGTCGGAGTAAGAAGCGCCGCATTACGAACTATCCGACAAACTATCCCGCCCCAGGGTCACCTGGGGCAGGTCCCGCAAGTTCGACCGAACTCCGGTCTCAGCGAATCTGGACAGGGATGTGTCTACTTGGACAGGGTAATCCGTTCGAGAGAGTTAAAGTGGAATGACGAACCGCCCGTGGCCGGTCGCATGTCCCAAGACTCGATCGCATTAGGGTTGTACACAATCAGGTTAGGTACGCCAACAGTACCCATACCAAGCATCCACTCCCTCATCCACTCCGCGAACGCATTGTTGATATCGATTCTCTTTTCGGGATCAGGCTCGGCGCTGGCCCTTTGGTAGAAATCGGCGATGTCGGGTATCTCCAGACCACCACCGAATCCTCCCCTGGTAATGGTTGTGTTCCAGAACGAGAACCGGGGCCAATTCCAGGGCTCTGGCACCTGGTTCGGGCAGCAGGCCGATATTTGAGGTAGGACCCACCCGCGAGACACAACTGCCGGCCTGAAGAGAGAGTAAGCGTACTTCTGGACCTCCACGTCTGCCCCAATTTGCCGCCAGAATGAGGCAATCGTATCTGCCAACTCGCCGCCAAATGAGGTTTCGGAGTTTGTATAGACCGGGATACTGAAACGCACCCCGTCGTCATCTGCCGGCCTTCCTGCTTCATCCAAAAGGCGCTCTGCCCCAACCGTATCGTAGGGGACATCCCATCGATCCTGCCAGTTAGAATCGTTCGCACTGAAAAACCCCATGTATGCCGGCCAGCCGAGGCCCCCGGTCAGGGTCTCGACCATCAGGTCCCGGTCTATAGCCATGGCGAGGGCATTTCGTACCTTGCGCGCGTTCTCCATATCCTCAGCATCATCTGGATGAGCACGCCAAGCGTGCTGTTTTGCATGGGAGTGGATTTGGCCCCAGTCTATAGGCTCGCCGGTGATGGCGTGCGTCTTCTCCCAATAGTTGCCGGCAAACCACAAGATCCATTCACTTCCCCCACCGGCGCCGGTAGTGACAAAGCCTTGGGCCACGAGGCTGGGGAGGTCTTTGAAATCTATCCCGGCGACATCGGCGTCACCCGTTTCGAGCAAGGCTTTACGGGTAAAGTTGTCTGGAACTATTTGTATCCTGACCTGATCGAGCGAAGCCACGTCGCCCCAATAGCCGTCGAATCGCTCGACGACTATCCGATCTTCCGCCACCCACTCCACGACTGAAAACGGACCTGTGGCGACTATGTTCTCACGCATCCAGTCTGCGCCGTTTTCGTCAAAGGCCTGCTTACTGAACACCGCGAGGCCTTGATCATTCTGGTTAAACGCCCTTGACGCCCACTGCTGGTCGAAATTCGTGAACGGAACTTCCAGAGTGTACGGCCCAGTCACCACCGCCTCTCCTACTATCCCGGCGAAATCACCCGCTTGCCCGTGGATGCTGGTTGGAGTGACAGCTGCGTTCGAGTCATTCATATTCCAGGCAAGGTCTTCTGCCGTCATTTCGCCAAAGCCCTTATGGAACTGCACTCCTTCTCGAGCAGTTAGGGATACGCCCGTGAGATCCGGGAACACCGTCCAACTAGCCACGAGGTGAGGCGCCTCCCAAATCTCAGGGTGTTCCTGGATGAATAAGGACTCGCCGATACCAAAGCTCTCCTGCATCAGATCAGGCGGGCCTGAACTGTTCAGACCCACGCCGGGGCCGCTGGCGGATATGGCCACAACAAGCGTTCCTGAGGGCGAATCAGATGCTGGGAGCGCGCGACTTGGCGCCGTAGCCGTAGCCGGGGCGGCAGGCATCGCGGTGGGGGTAACGACAGTCACGATCTGCTCTGGTATCGGAATCGCAGAGATCGCTGCACCGACGATGGCCTCGATCTCCGAGGCGCTCAGGGGTGTAGGCCCTTGAGAGACCGCTTCCTCGACCGCCTTGGCCACCAACCTCTCGATATCTTCTCCGGAGACCGCGTCGGCGGAGAACGCTGAGACAGCAGCCTCCACCATCGCCCCGATCTCCGCTGGAGCCAACGCGGCGGGCGCCGCCGCTGCTACCGCTTCTGAGACCAACGCTCTCATCTCCTCCGCGCTTGGCCCTGCAGGCGCTGGCGCCGGGGCCGATTCTGCCACTGCCTCCTGCACCACGGAGCGAAGCTCCTCCTTGGTGACGGCATCATCCTGTGCCCCACCACCGCAGGCGGCCGCGATAGCCATCACGGAAACTGCGCTGAGTCCTATCAGAAGCCTGGATATGTACGGTCTCTTGATCATCTTCTCCACCCCTGAGAAACGAAAGACTGGCTGCCTGACTGCTTTCGATGCGAAACACGTCTGACGATCAAATAGTTGAATCGAAAGAATGGCCGCCTGACAGCTTGCGATACGAAATATGTCTAATTCGACTTGCTTGGTGGCGCCCGTTGTACATCGTGTCTGCGCCTTTGTCAATGCGTTCCCGAACGATACCGAAGCCGACGTGTCTCGAACGTTACCGCCAGTACTCGGGCAATCGACGGCAGGTACGCGTCCACGTTGCCACGAGACCAGAGTTCAGTACGCCGGGATATGACCCCCAGTTCATATGCTACCCATAGGTCGCCTTATTGATCCAAAGATCAACTATGGAGATCCCGGACGATGGCCAACCGCGTTCTTTGTCTTGTCGTTGGAGCGAGGCGCCCAGCTGCCCGCGCTGCCAATCGCAGGAGGGAGAGCCGACTGGTCCACCCGGGGCCAGGGCTAGTCGACAATTGGGCTGAAATCGGTGTCGGGTTGCAGAAGGAAGGCGGACCCGCCGCCGCTACCGTGTAAGCCACGGGTCTTGGAGCGGAGGCTCGCATGAAACGGTATGAGTTGAGCGCCTCTCAATGTCGCAGGATCGAACACTTCCTTCCGGGGCTACTCGGATCGGAAGAGGCGACCGCCGAGGACAACCGCAACTTCGTTAACGGTGTGTTATGGACGCTGTGTAGCGGCGCCCAATGGATGGACCTGCCGGACAAGTACAGGAAGTGAAGATGCACCACAGCGTGTGCCCCTCTTGACCTAAGGAACCTCTGAACAAGCCGCTGATGCGCTTGGCAGAGCGGAGGTTCCCCCCTCCTGAATCCTCCCACCGTGGGGGAGGAGGCCAGAACCCTTCGACAAGCTCAGGGCGAACGGATTGGAACCCGGAGTTGTTCAGAGGTTTCCTAAGTCAAGGCCGACAACGTGATCGCCGACAAGGGATCCGACAACAACGAGGCACTGAGCTTCGTCCAGAGGCAGGGAGCCATCCCGGTCGTACCGCCGGGGTCAAACCAGTATAACCAGCGAAAATACGACGAGGGACTTTACAAAGAACGGGACCTGATTGAACGGGCATCCAACAGGCTTAAACGGTGGCGTACCGCCGCAACCCGCTATGACCGCAGGAGCCTATACTTCCTGGCAGTTCTGCAACTGGCCGCCAGTGTGACACGGAGCCGGCAATTGTCGACTAGCCACCGGACGACTTGGCGCCTCGGAAGGGGTGGACCCAATCGGCGAGGGAGCGGGGATTCCTCGACTGGACCCAGAGCCTACCCCTCCCGGAGAACTCCATGATGATTTGGTCGGAGAAGAGGAACGAACGGATCCGCGCGGCGCGAGTCAGCCGGTAGTTGAGCGTGGGTTCCCATGCGACCGCATGGCCGTTGTCGACGACGTATGGACCGTCGACGTCGATTTCCTGGATGTCGCCATAGGCGTTGAAAAACAGCGTCCCGTTTCCCGATGCGCGGAGGATGAACATTCCCTCGTTGAAGAGGCCGCGCAGGCCCTGGAAGTCCGAGTTCGTCGTGACGCCTGGCGTCGACGCCAGGTACGCGCCCCTCTCCAGCAACAACTCCTTGCCATTCATCTCGTATGCCAGAATATCGCCGGGTTGTCCGGGCGCAAGGCCAATGGTCCCCCGACCGCCTTCCGCCTCGTAGGTGTTCTGAAAGAAGCTTTCGCCGCCGAGAACGGAACGACTCAGGCCCGACATGATGCCTCCCCGCGCGGACGTTTCCGCGCGCATGTTCTGGGTCATCCATGCCATCGCGCCCGCCTCGGTGACCAACTGCTCACCAGGGTCCAGGGTGATCTCCACAAGGCTGTAGCTTGGCTGCGAATGTACGACGTAGTCCATCACTAACCCTTAACCCTTATCGGGCAGCAGCGGGCCGAGCGTCTTGCCGAACTCGCCGGGATTGTGGCTCTGCACGTAGACGCGCCCGTAACCGCGAAAGTCTAGGACGAGTCCCTCGCTGGTCAGGAACGACGAGACCCAGCTTCCCCCCGCCTTGCCGATCGAGTACTCCAACGACTCCTCGAACGCCACCACGTGCCCGGTGTCGATTGTGAGGGCGCCCCGGACGTCCAATTCCGTAATCAGCCCAAAGGCGTTCACCAGGAGCGGCCCTACGCCCTCCACCGTTATAAACGACAGCGACTCGCCCGAGAGCATGCCGCGCAGACCCTGGAACTGCGTGTCGATGTTGAGATCGACGGCGGAGCCGAGGTAGCTGCCGCCGGCGCAGATCCAGCGCGTCCTGCCGTCGCACTCGATGAGCGCCACCTGCCCTTGTAATTTGGGAGCCAAGCCGACCTCGGCTTCCTGATGATCCGTCACTCTGTACCGCGAGAAGAAGAAGTTCTCACCGGCAATCATCCTCCTGACGCCCGACATGATCCCGCCCGCGCTCCGGCTGCGCGTCGTCACGTCGATATCGACGTTGCTCGACGCGCGGAACATCGCCCCCGCCTCGGATACGAACCCCTCGCCCGGGGTGAGCCGAACGAGGGCCGAACCGAACGCGCCGTTGTCGGCGATCTCTACGCGCATCTTAAGAAAGGTACTCCCAAAACCGGAGCGTTCTCTACGCCGTGAAGGGCCTCAGCCAAGAGGCGAGCCCCTGCATGGTTCTAGTCTGCAAATATATCGTGCCGGCGCCGGAGAACTTCATCACGAGGCCCTCGCCGGAAAGCAACGTGCTCTTGACGCCGCCCATGCCCTGAATCGCGTAGCTCAGCGCAGGTTCCCAGGCGACTACATGACCCGTATCGACGATGAACGAGCCGTCGATCTTCTTTTCAATGATCGATCCGTAGGCGTTGAAGAATACCTCTCCTCTGCCGCCGCACTCGATGAGGAAAAGGCCTTCGCCTGAGAAGAGAGCACGAGCGCCACCGAACTTGGTACCAAGTTCCACGCCCGGAGTGCACGCCATGAACGACCCCGCAGTAAGCATGATCGAGTCGCCGCTCAGCGTCCTTTGAACCACCGTGCCGGGCTGCGCCGGCGAGAAGGCGGCCTCGCCGCCCCGGTCGGTGGAGTACTCGCCGACGAAGAGCGACTCCCCGCCCGTCGCCTTTCGGACCAGGGCGCTTACAACTCCGCCGAGCATCCGCGCCTTCGACTGAACGTCAGAGTCCATCCACGCCAACGAGCCGCCCTCGGCGATGAATCGCTCGCCCGGTTGCAGACGCACTCGCAATTGCCCGTAATCGGGATTGCCGACAATGTCGATTTCCATGCGGGAATCGTACCGTCGTTTACCCTTGGTGTAAAACGTGTCCGGAGCCTACTGCGTTTGGCGTATTGCGTATTGCGTATTGGGCGCCTCCGGGGAGAGTGTGGATGCGCTCCTGAACTGGCTGATCCCCAAACTATCCACACCCTTTTCCCGATAACGCATTCGGGATGACATTCGCCGGTTGCCTGGCGGAACAGGGGGCGCTGGTTAAGTTGATGCGCGTGCGGGACGCCTGGGCGCGTTGCGCATGTGATCAGGTCCCCGCTTGGTACCAGATTTAACCGCGTTTGGACGCGGCCTTTTCGACCCCTGCGAAAAACTGCTTCATCAAGGTTTTCGACGCATTGCCGATCATCCGTTGACCGACCCGGGCCAGAAGCCCCCCAACCTGCGTATCTCCATCGACGGTAACCCTCGTGGCGCCAGGCGTCTCCTCTTCCAGGTTGATCATGCCGGTACCCCTCATCCATCCGCCCGGGCCGTCGCCGTTGACCGTCATGCGGTACGAACTCGGTTCGTCAAGGTCAGAAAGCGTCACATGTCCCGAAAACCGCCCGCGTACAATGCCGACACCGACGTTCATATCGGCGCGGTACTCACCCGGGCCTACCTCTTCTATCGAGTCGACCCCGGGGATGGCCTGTTGGAGCACTTCGATGTCGGTTAGTGCGTCCCAGGTATCCTGTTGGCCCATATTCAGCTTGAAACTGCCACTTACTTTCACGGCTTAGGGTTCTCCGGGACGTTCTCAGGGGTTGCGGTCGCGACGTACCGAGTGTTAACTAAGTCCACCAAATGACCGCGACTGCGACTATCGCCGGAGGCATAGCCAATGGGCCATCAAATCAACGTAACAGTCAATGGGCGGAGCTACACAAGCGCTGTCGACCCTAGATTATTGCTCTCCCAGTATCTTAGGGACATGCTGAACCTTACAGGAACACACGTCGGCTGCGATACCACCAGTTGCGGCGCCTGCTCCGTCCTGTTGAATGGCAGCTCGGTCAAGTCCTGCAACGTTCTGGCGGTACAGGTCGACGGCGCTGAGGTCACGACGGTCGAGGGTTTGGCTAGCGGCGGCGAGTATCACCCGATCCAAAAAGCGTTCTGGGAAGAGCATGGCCTCCAGTGCGGATTCTGCACTCCCGGAATGATGGTCACGGCCATCGACATCCTGAGCAACAATCCGCAGCCGACCGAGGCGGAAATCAGGAACGGCCTGCGCGGCAATCTCTGCCGCTGCACCGGATATCACAACATCGTCAAGGCAGTTCAAGCCGCAGCGGCCGAGATGGCCAGTTAGGGAGGCGGGAATGACTACTTCATCGACGATCGGATCCTCAATCAGGCGCAGGGAAGACCCGCGCCTGATTACCGGTAACGCGACCTATATTGATGACGTCAGACCACCTGGCGTGCTGCATTTGGCGATTGTCCGCAGTCCCCACGCGCATGCGACCGTCGGGAGAATAGACGTCACCAAGGCGGCCAACATGCCCGGTGTCGTTGCGGCGTTCACTGGCGCAGACATACAGGAACAACTGGGTTCGCTTCCAGCCGGCTGGAACTTGCCGGACATGAAGGCGCCCAATCACCCGCCAATCGCATTCGAGCGGGTCCGTTACGTAGGCGACGCGGTCGCCGTGGTGGTGGCGGAATCCCCTCAGGCGGCGGCTGACGCAGTTTCCAGCATTGAAGTCGAATACGGCGAGCTGGACGCTATCGTCAACGCCGAAGCCGCGACGATGGCCGGAGCGCCCCAGCTACACGAGGATGCCCCGAACAACCTCGCTTTCGAGTGGGAAGTAGGCGGAGGAGACTACGATGCTGCTGCGTCGGAAGCTGAGGTCGTCGTCAAGCAACGAATGATCAATCAGCGATTGATCCCCAACCCCATTGAAGAGAGGGGTGTGGTCGCAGACTACAACCCGGCAACGAATCAGATAACCCTGTGGACGTCGACCCAGATTCCACACCTGGTGAGGCTGCTGTTCTCTGCTGTGACCGGCCATCCGGAACAACAGGTACGAGTGATCGCTCCCGAAGTGGGCGGCGCGTTCGGAAGCAAGCTCTACCTCTACGCCGAAGAAGTCATCTGCGGAGTCGTATCCAAGATATTGGCGCAACCGGTCAAGTGGATCTCAGGCCGGCAGGAAGGCTACGTCGCCACGACCCACGGCAGAGACCACATCGCAGACGTCGAGATGTGCGGCAACCGCGACGGCACGATCACTGGCATCAAGACGATGGTCTACGCAAATCTGGGCGCGTATCTTTCCACATTCGCTCCGGGCATTCCGACCGTCCTCTTCGGGTTCACCCTCGGCGGGCCCTATCGCATGCCGAACGTGGCCTGCAAGGTTTACGGGGTGTTCACCAACACCACCCCCGTCGATGCGTACCGGGGCGCAGGCAGGCCCGAATGCACATACGTGATCGAGCGGCTCGTCGACCTTTTCTCGCGGGAAATCGGCCGCGACCCGGTCGCCGTCAGGCGGAAGAACTTCATCCCGCCATTCAGTAACGGCCACGAGGTGTCCACCGGTGTCTCGTATGACTCAGGTAACTATCGCCTCGCGTTAAACCGTGCGCTCGAAATGCTGGACTACCGAGGTTTTCGTGCAGAGCAACGGCAGGCGCGCAGCGAGGGCAGGTTGATCGGAGTCGGCTTTTCGAGCTACGTCGAAATTTGCGGCATAGCGCCGTCAGCCGTCGCCGCATCGCTCGGCGCCGGCGCCGGCCTCTGGGAGTCGAGCACCGTTCGGGTCCATCCCACCGGCAAGATCGCGGTCTACACCGGCACCTCCCCGCACGGACAGGGTCATCAGACCAGTTTCATGCAGATAACTTCGTCCGAGCTTGGCGTGCCGATCGAAGACATAGAGGTGTTCCACGGCGACACCGACAAGCAGCAGATGGGCACCGGAACATTCGGCAGCCGCAGCATATCGGTTGGCGGGACGGCCCTGTACATGAGCCTCCAGAAGGTCATTGACAAGGCTAAGAGGATCGCCGCCCACCAGATGGGCGTTCCGCATCGCCAGGTCACCTTTGAAAACGGGACTTTCTACGTAGAGGACATACGCGAACGACAGATGACCTGGGGTGAAGTCGTAGGCGAGGCATACTCGGCCATAAACCTGCCGCCGCGAATGGAGCCGGGCCTTGAAGCGGTCACTTTCTTCGATCCGAAGAACTTCACCTGGCCGTTCGGCACACATATCGCCGTACTCGAAGTCGATCCAGACACCGGCCAGATCAAAGTGCTCCGGTACATTGCGGTTGACGACGTTGGAAACGTCATCAACCCGATGATCGTGGATGGCATGGTTCACGGAGGTGTAGCCCAGGGCATCGGACAAGCGTTGCAGGAACAGGCCGTTTACAGCGAGAACGGTCAGTTGCTGAGCGGCTCGATGCTGGATTACGCGGTACCAACCGCGGAGGACCTTCCGAGTTACGAGACCGACCGTACGGTCACGCCGACCAACGTCAACCCCCTCGGGGTCAAGGGCGCCGGTGAGACCGGCACCATCGCTTGCTCCCCTGCCATTGTTAACGCGGCCGTAGACGCTCTTGCCCACCTGGGTGTCAGGCACATCGACATGCCGCTTACTCCTGAAAAAATGTGGCGAACCATCCGCGATGCCCGGGCGGCCCAAACGGCTGTTCGACGGGCCCGCGCCGCCGGGAGGACGACCAATTGATTACCAGCATCGCAGCGCCCTTTTCGTACCACACGCCTGGCACGGTTGAGGAGGCCTCACGGCTTCTGAGCCGGTATCGCGGCAACGCCCGGCTCCTGGCCGGCGGCCACAGCCTGTTGCCGCTAATGAAACTCAGGCTCGCGTCTCCGGAGGCCCTGATCGACCTGCGCCTCGTCGACGGCCTGTCCTTCATTCGGGAATCCGGAGACGGAGTGGCGATAGGGGCTATGACCACCTATAACGAAATAGCAAGGTCCGGCCTGGTCGCCAAAAGGGCGCCTGCCCTCGCCGAGGCCGCGTCGCAAGTAGCCGACACGCCGGTCCGAAACGCTGGCACTATCGGAGGCAGTATCGCCCACGCCGACCCTGCGGGCGACCTTCCGGCGGTAGTTCTAGCCCTCGGAGCGCAGCTACAGACTCGATCCGCCCGTGCCTCGCGCACTATCGACGCCGATCGCTTCTTCCAAGACTTCATGACCACGGCGCTGCGCTCTAACGAGGTCCTCACGGAAATTCATTTCCCGGGCCAGGCTGAAGGGACGGGATCGGCATACTCCAAGCTGGCGAACAAGGCGTCTCACTACGCCCTCGTCGGCGTGGCCGCGATTGTCACGATCAGCGACGGTGTATGCACTGCGGCGCGAATAGGCATCACGGGCGCAGGTCCGTTTCCGGTCAGGTCCCGAAGGGCCGAGCGGATACTCGTTGGCAAAGCGCCGACTGAATCTGTTATCCGCCAGGCTTCGCAGAGGGGCGGCGTGGAACTCGAAGGGCAGTTCAACGAGGACATTCACGCCTCCGCCGAGTACCGGGCCGAGATGGCCAAGGTGTTCACGGGTCGATCGCTCAGGAGCGCATTTGCCAGGGCGGCCGGTTAGGCCGGGGCCGCCCATTC
This sequence comes from Dehalococcoidia bacterium, assembly GCA_965224235.1. Classification (GTDB taxonomy): domain Bacteria; phylum Chloroflexota; class Dehalococcoidia; order Lucifugimonadales; family Lucifugimonadaceae. The sequence continues at coordinate 667,061 of CBDCYP010000001.1, forward strand.
ATCGAGGAGCAGTTGCCGCTACGGCGCGCCCACGCGCGCCAGGGCGGCGACGTCGTGCGACTGGTCGCGTATGTGCGACGGCGTCATGACTATCTGCTCGATCACCGTTCTCTGAGGCAGAGTCGCACACAGCAGGATCGCCTCGGCAACGTCCCGCGGTCCCATCATTGACTCCCGGTCTTCCATTGGAGGCGCTACTGCACGCTTATCGAGAAGCGGGGTGTTGACCTCGGCCGGGAGGATGGCGCTTGCCCTGACTCCCGTGTTGCGCAGTTCATTGTTGATGTACTGCATCATGGTCAACGCGGCCGCCTTCGCGGAGGAGTACGGGGCCCCGCCCAACGGGCCGGGAGACAAGGCTGCCATGCTGCAAACCGTGACGATGGTGCCCTCTCCCCGTTCAGTCATGCCCTGTAGGACCGACTGAGTCAGCCGGTAGACGGCAGCCACGTTAATTCTGAACACCTCATCCCACTCTTCGGGCGGCACGTAGCGTATTGACCTGACTGTGCTGGAATACCCGGCGTTGTTAACCAGAACGTCAACCCTGCCGAATTCGGCTTCGGCCCATGCGCCCAGGCCAGCGGCAGCGTCGCCGTCGAGCAGATCGACCGAACGCGCTACGCACTTCCCGCCTGCGGCCTGGATCTCGGCTACGACTTCATCCAGCGGCGCCTGTCGCCTTCCAACGGCAATAACGGTAGCGCCCTCCCCTGCCATCAGCAGAGCCGCTTCGCGCCCTATCCCACTGCTTCCTCCGGTGATGATCGCAATCTTGTTTTCCAGCTTGCCCATTTTCAGATCCTTTTTTGTTTGTTTTCAATTGAGATGCGGCGTCTTCACGGTATATCGGCGCCTGCGCGCTTGTGTTTTCCCTCTGCCCCGGGCCGGGGTTGCAGCCCCCGCGCCTGCGCGGCTAACTGCCGGCGGTGGCAGGCCATCCACGCCAGTGTTCTTTTTCGTCAGTCATTACCATACCGGCGATCTCGCGGCCCATACGCACACTGTAGTTCGTCCCGCGGTCTTCAGGGTATATCTGGGTGGTGTTCGCAAGGTACATACGTTTGATTGGGGTCCGGTGTTCAGGCATACGGGAGAGATAGTTTGCGCCAATTATGGGCTGGGCGGCGCTGACGCTGTTGTAGTGCACACGCTTGATCCAGCTTTGTTCGAACTCAGGGTTGAACCTGGTCAGGTGCGGCAAGTACCGGCCCAGCAATTCATCCGGGGTCAACCCGAACATCTCGTTCCGCCTATCAAGGTAGTTGGTCAGGTAGGCGACGTGGCTTCCGCCGTAGAGCTCCCGAGGAATTAGATTGGTGTGCTCGATGATCCCCAAAAACGGCACGTTGTGGTCGGCGATGTTCATCCAGTAGATGTCCGTCAGCGGTCTGTCCAGTTCAATGATGATGACCACTGCGGCGAGATAGCGCACGGCGTCGAGCTTCGCTTTGTAGTCTGCGGGGAGGTTCACCAACTTGGGGAATATGTACGACGGCACAGTAGACACGACTACGTCGAACTCCTCAACGTGCTTCGTTCCATCCGGTCTTCTTGCTGTCAGTCCGATGACCCCCTCGCCACTTACGTCGACGCGTTCGACCGGCGTTTCGAGCAGGATTCGACCGCCGGCCAATCCGATTCGGCGGGCCACCTCGTCAAACACGGAATCGAAGCTGCCAATGGGATACCCGAGCTGTTCGCCGCCGACAGTTTTCCGCGACGCGAACCGCGTCTGGATCTTCGACCAAAACCATGGCATTCCTACTTGGTCGTAGCTATCTCCGAACTTGCCGCGCAACAGCGGATTCCACACCACTTCGTACGCCTTGCCGCCCAGGCGCGACCGGAGCCACTCATCGGCCGTGAACGACTCGAGCGAGCGCCAGTCCCCCAGCCTTTGGAGTCTAAGCGCGAGCAGGCCGAGCTTGATCCTCTCGTATAGCGGCAACGCGCCAAATCGCAAAAGGTCCAGCGGTGTGGTCGTTCGGTAGACGCGTCCGCTCGCGTACGTGCCGACGCGAGAAGGAAACCACTTCAATTCATCGGACATTCCGATCTCATCGATCAATTCAATAATGGCGTGATCGTTTGTGAAGAGATGGTGGTAACCGCGCTCGAGCCTGCCTCCACCGACCTCGATGGTAGACGCCTGGCCCCCGATGAACGGCGCCGCCTCGAACACGGTTACCTTGTGCCCCGAGTTGGCCAGGTCGTATCCGGCTGCGAGGCCCGCGGCGCCAGCGCCGATCACACCGATTTTCATTGACTCATCCCCGGCGGAGAACCGGGCGCGGGGTCGCCGGCGCGGGCCCTCACGGCGGCGCCAGCGAGGCGGACAAGGGAATTACCGTCCAGCAACAGGAACACCGCACCAAGTAGCGTCGGAGGGACCCACAACGCCACGTGCACGGTTAACGCATACGCGGACGCCGACCCGTCGGAAAGGCCAAGAGCCACCAGAGCAAGGGCGCCGAAGAAGTCGAAGGGACCCCAGCTCCCTGCGCTTGATGGCACGATGCCGGCCAGATTTGCGGCGGCGGTGAACACAAGGATAACCGCGACAAATTCGAGATTGCCGTCGAACATGGAATTAAGATCGAACCCCAGCGCGATAGCGCCGTACATCGCCGCCTCCATCAGCCATATCGGCAACGACATGAGGAACACGTAAAACAGGTCCTTCGGCGACGAGACCACGGTGAGTCCTTGCAGCAAGTTGCCGATCAGGCTGAGAGCCCTATTTCGTACGTTGGACGGAACCGGCGCCAGAATACGGGCGGCCAACTTAAGAGCATTCGCCCTAGACATGACCGATACCACCACGCCAACGCCCGCGACGAGCAGGAATGGCAGCAATCCGGCAACAGCCAGCGTTATCGCACCCCCGGGCACGTTGTCGGCCACCTCGCCAAACGCCCCGGACACCGGTACCGCTGTCCACGCTAGCGCGACAAAGAAGAGAAGCGCGAGTACGTCCGAGGCCCGTTCCACCGCCACGGTGCCAAACGCGCCAGCCGTCGATATGTCCTCGCGCAGGCTCAGATAGTAAGACCGCACCACCTCGCCAATCCGCACCGGAATGAGGTTGTTGGCCATGTATCCAACCACGACCACGGGGAATATCGCCCGCCGCGATTCGCCAATTATCGGTCGCAGCAGGAATCGCCAACGGTGTGTCCGCAGGTAAAGAGCGATGAAGTAGAAGACTAGAGAAGGCGCCACATACGTGTAGTTGGCGGACCGCAGCACATCGCCGATCGTGTCCCATTCTACGAATAAGGCCACAAAGGCAGCCAGGAAGCCGACGCTGCCGAGCAACCCTGCCAACCCGAGCCAAAAGGCGCGACGGTTTGTCAACCGAGGGCTTTCAAATAACGGACCATGGATCGGGCGACGCGCTCAGTCGATGGCCGCAAGCGGGATGTCCCGGTCAAAGTAGACATACGAGTCGGCGGAACCGATGGGCGCTGACAACTTGCGATAGAGGAAAAAGTCCAGGGAGGTGCGCCAGGAATCCCGATCGACAACGGCGTCGAAGAACTTCCTCAGGCTCAACTCATGGTGCTTGTACGTTTCGTTCTCCGGAAACCACCATCTATGCACGATCCTGCGGCCCTTTGTGTAGTCGTCGTTGAGCTCCGGTTCGACCTTGTCATTGTTCTTCGCGTTGATCACTGCGATGGCTGTCCCGTCGCCGGGCGCCGACACGCTGTCGGATTGATCCGGATACGTGACGTTCGCGTAGTTCCGCAGATACCAGGCCCACGGCCACGTATAGCCGTCCGCGGAATCGATGGAAAGTCTGATCTCCTGTCGATCGCCCGTAAGATCGCCGGCCGTTTCGATTTCACGCACGAGATTATGAATATCCGGAGACGTCTGAGTGTAGATCAGCATCTCCCTGGGCACGTCGGAGTGAACGTACGTAGCCACCCAGGCAGTGCGGACCGTAAGAATAAACAGCAGCCCACACACGATTAAAGTCGATGCCGACAGGGCGGTCTTCAGGGTGACCTGGCGCGCCAGCCACGTCAGACCGACGATGAGTACGCCGGCCGCGCCTAACAGTCCCCACAGCGTAAAGAACGAAAGGACGCCATTTTCGAACTCAAAGAAGGCCAGGCGCCAAATCAGGATAAGGAATAGAGGAACGCCGAGTAGCAGGTAAGGCAAATTGGTTCGAGCCGCGGTTCGCCACGGAACAGCAGCGGCCAGGTCATTTATCGCGCGGCCGGCGAGGATGATGAGAGGGAGGGTGATGTTGACGAGCAGCCACGGCATTTTCTCACCGGCAATGGTGTAGGCGATCAAAGTGGCGGCCGCCCAGAAAACCAGGAATCGGGAGAACCTGTCTCCCTTGTAAACGTAGTAACCGGCGGCCGACAGGGCGACTAGCCACGGCAGAAATTCGTATACGAAGAGGATCATGAAGTAGTAGAACATCGGCTGCTCGGCCCGTGCCACCTCATGTTGGGCCAACCAGTAACCGAGCGACTGCCAAATTCCGCTGCCGACACCCCCGGGATGGGTGTAAAAATTCGTAAACATCGTCAGGAATATCGCCGCAAATACAACCCAGGATATGAGCCAGACACGGCGGTTCCAGACCAACCCCACCCCCATGGCGACCACCACCAGGACTACGGTCACTGCAATCGCTATCACCCAGCCTCCACCGTGCGGCGAACCGACGGGAATCCCTTCAGTGTTGCTGACCTTCGCGGCGAGCGTGATACCCAGGGGTTCCTGAAAAAATGCCACGAGCGCCCCGGCAAGAGGAACCGTCAGGGCAGTCAACAGGATTAGCATGCGGCCGGCGGGGTCGAAGTCCTTGAGAGATGCCCTGCCCCACAGCCAATTGCCCAACTGCGCCCGGGAAAGATAGAGGAGACCAACGACCATAATCAGGGCCGACAGGTACATTGTCTCCTTGGCGGTGAATCCCAACGCCAGAAACGCCGCGGCCAGATACAGGTACCGGTTTTTGCGCTCGTCCATGTAGCGCCAGATCATCGTGAAAAGGCCCAGGACGAACACGGCCATAAATATGTCGTTTCGAGCGAAACGGCTGAAGTAGAGCATCGCCGGCGAAAACGTCAGCATGGCCGCGGCGGCCAAAGCGCCGACCTGCCCAAGCCGCGATCTCAATAGAATCGGCATTAACACGAGTCCGCTGCCGATGACGGCCATCGGCAAGCGAAGCGTGAAGTCGTTGTCGCCGAACAGGAAGAACGACGCCGCCACGCTGTGGAACAGAAACATGCCGTGCATCAGCGGGTTATGTTCGTATCCACTCCCGTTGAATATCTGCCATGCGAAAAACCCGTGCAGGCTCTCGTCGTGGTGGACAGCGCGGGCGCCCAGATCCCAAAGCCGCATGATCAGCGCGCCGAAAAAGAGCGTCGCATAGGCCACGCGCTCCCAACGAACTGGAATCAGATCGTTGTTGCCGGTGGCCGCAGCCAAAAGGGGGTCAGTTGCCGCCTCAGGCTCTGTGGGTGGCGGGGGCGGTTCGACCCATTGCCCGTCTTCCCAACGGCCGACGGCATCGGCATTTGGCTGCGTGAAGGTCTGAGACATCAGGGGCAATTTTTCTTAACGCAATAGATCACGAGGTCGTCCACCTCAAGAACGCGACTCCCAAGCGTATCGAATTTATCTTCATGTAGTAACGGATATCCGGACCTTTCCCGCCTACCCACAACGACGTAATCGATCCCGTACGCGGCAATCATCCTCGAAGCGATCTCGCTGTCCTCTGTTTCGTACAGTTCCCGAACGTCAGTTTCCCGCGGAGCGACAAGATCACCGGAACCTCTCCACTGCCGCTCGTGACCGGGCCAGCCGAGAACCGTGGGAACGCCGGTTGAGCCGGAAATTCGTCCGAATTCTGTATACGACCCCCCGACTGCCTCAACCAGCCGGTCGCCGGGTTCAGCTGCGCCGTTGATGAACTGGATGGCCGCCCAATCAGCCGGGGCCGTCTTTTGCAGATACGAGATGCCGTCGATTGTGGATGCTCCCCCCTCTTTGGCCTTCGTAAACGTTGAAGCCACGCTGTAGTACAGGGCGCCCACGAGAAGAATAATCGCGATGCTTGCCACGATTCCACTCGCGGCGAGACGCCAACCCGACAATTTTAGGTGGTGCGACCGCCATCGCCATAACCCAAACGCTGATACGACCGAGAGCAGTATCCAACACTGATAGTAGAACTTGAAGACCGTGTTCATCCTGTTGCCGAAAAAGTCGTTTACGTGCAGCAGTTCAGCGCCGAACAGAAGGTAAGTCGCCATCAATACCAGCATGAGGGCGAACTGAACGGCATCGAATATCCCAGCCCGGGCCCGCGACGCAAACACTACGAACAAGAGCATCACTACCAGCCCCAGCGGCGCCACGGTCCACAGCCTCGATAGCAGGTCTGCGGGTTGCGCGCCATCCGTAAACTCCAGGTGGGCGAAAGCCCACAACACATAGGGCAAAAACACCCCTGCAAGGCCAAGTAACCAGACCTCGATTTCCGATCCGCTTAGCGCTCGCGATCCCCCAACAATCGTCTGTCCCAGTCGAATAATTTGGGTTCTGAAGATGGAATAGACGGTCACGAACAGGAATGCCCCGGACAGGAGCAGGAACAGACCCCAGACGGTCAGGAAATGAATCGGCCTCGTGCCGTAGTCGGCGGGCGCAATGGGCGGCACCTGCACCTGAGTGGCCAACGTGCCGAAGTAGAACGGCGAATACACGAACAGGCCGACTGCGGCGATGGCGGCGAGCGGAAACCCCGCGGTTGCAGCGGACCACAACAGTGAAACCGGACGGACGCGACTTGTGACAAGCAGCCCGATCGCGTACAACGACACCACGGCCAATGACATCCACCACGCGAACACGGCGGCAAACGCAACGGCTAAACAGACCCCGGTCCCGACAACCATCACGGCCGATCTCTTTTTCTCACCGTAAGCTTTGAGGGTTACAGCCGCGATCAGCGCCGTTATCAGGAATGCCGCGTCCCATGCGTTTATGAACCCTGCGGCGCCGGTCAATATGACGAGGCTCACCGTCGATGCGGGATTGCGGCGCAGCCAGCTAAATCCCCAAGAATCTTTCGACGCGATGATGTTGTAGGTCGCTCCCAGCCCCACCAAGAAGAATGGAATCGACATGACGTGGGGATGAAGGTCTCCGAGCAGAAAACTGAATAGCGGGAATTCCTGAATAGTGAAATCAAGTCCTGTGCCTGACCCGCCAAAGATGTTTATGACTCGAGAGGCCCGCCACCACCACCAAAATCCGGTTGGCCGCCATGATTCGGACTGCGGATTGCGATCGAGTCCGTCGATCGCCAGCCAGCTGTAGAAGCCGTCGGTTCCCACCCCGAAATTGGCCAACAGTTCCCACCAGCCCGCGAGACTCGACACCGCCAGCAACAACGCTGATCCGGCAACTCCCGCCCAGATAGCTGTCCTAAGGGAGCCGCTATCACGACGCACCAGCGAATAGACGAGCGTGAATATCGCTCCCGCGGCCATCGCTGCCGATAGGGACAGGGCGAGGTTGTAAGCAACCCCCGGCGTGACGGCGCTGGCTTTGGCCACTCCGGCAAACATCCAGTACCCAAAGTAGTAGTAGGCGACAGGCTCGCCACTCAACCAGGGATCTTCCGGAGGAGCCGCCTGCGTAGCGACGGATGCGTTGAGGAACATGAAGTCCATCGGTTTTTCAGTCCCGGCGATGTTGGGATCGAACACACGAAACAACGTCCAGGCCACAAAAAATGCGATGAAAACCACTTCGCCAATGGCGACCGCGGTCCAATTTCTGCGGAGGAACCCAAGCATCTCGTCGCGGCGGCGGTATGCGAACAGGCCGCCGGCAAGACCCAACACCGAAATCGTGAGCCACCAGGCCCATGGGGTGTTTGTCAGGACCCCGAGTTGGCTCAGCCCCCACACGGCGGTTCCGATAACGATCAGGCCGATAGGCTTGGCAAATCCCCACGCCCGGTCCGCCAGATTGGGAAATGCCGCGTAGGCAAACGGGAAGGCGGCGAGGCCGATGGCCTCTGCCACAATCAGCCAGCCGATGGAATCAAGCATGGCTCAGAATCCCGGCGCAAAGAAACGTAGTGGTGGTCAGTCGACCCTGGAATCGGGTAGCAAGGCGTCGGTGAACCCCACGGGATCGAACTCGGAAAGATCGTCCACCGATTCTCCGGTGCCGATAAACCAAATGGGCAACTCAAGGTCTCCGGCGATGGCCAGCGCCATCCCGCCTTTGGCAGAACCGTCGAGTTTGGTAATCATGACGCCGTCGCAACGCACCGACTCGGTAAACGAACGCGCTTGCACGAGGGCGTTTTGGCCTGAAGTGCCGTCTATCACCAGTAGTACCCGCTGAGCGTAACCGTCGGCCTGACGATCGACTATCGCCCGAACCTTTTTCAGCTCTTCCATGAGGTTATGGCGAGTGTGGAGACGCCCCGCGGTATCGATTAGCACCATGTCTGCGCCGCGCGCCCGGGCCGAACTCAGAGTGTCGAACGCCACGGCGCCCGGATCGCTACCGGCCTGTTGATAGACGACCGGAACGTCGAGTCGTTCCCCCCATATCCTCAACTGCTCGATGGCGCCGGCGCGGAAAGTATCGGCGGCGCCGAGCATCACTTTCCTGCCATCCCGATCTGCGGCCCGGGCCAGCTTGGCGACGCTTGTTGTCTTGCCGGAACCGTTTACTCCAACCACCAGCATGGCGACCGGTTTACCGTCAGGTATGGGGTCGTTGGCAGGCGGCCGGGAAAGAGTCTCCAACATTGCGGCTCTGAATTGCTCCGTGATAGCGGTTGCCGACCCTGCGTCGCCGGAGGAGGTGTGGGCTCTGACGTGTTCGATAAGTTCCATGGCGGTCTTGACTCCTACGTCGGAAGCAATCAGAACCTCCTCGAGCTCGTCCCACAACTCAGGGCCGACGGTCTTCCTGCCTAAAACCTGGCCTAGAACGCGCCGCCAGACGGCACCGGTCTTCGCCGTCGTCTCAAACGTCTTGTCTCGTTTCCTGCCGAGCCCGAACAAAGCCATTATTGACCAGCCGGGACTGTGCCGTCAGGCGTCGGAGTCATCAGCGGTTGCGTAGGTGACATCCTGCTCATAGCTTCAATCGCGGCAGCCCGTTCCGCTTCGACCTTTCGGTCGCCGCTTCCCGTTCCGGCCACTTCGCCGCTCAATACCACCTCAACATTGAACCGGGCTTCGGAGCATTGATCGCCCGCAGTTGCTATCCGGTAACTTGGCGACGTTCCTCCCCGTTGTTGCACTATCTCTTGCAGTACTGACTTCGGGTCCTTGGGGTTCTCTTCGTACAGGGCATGATCGATCTCCGGCCCGAGCCACTCAAGCAGAATCCGCTCGCACTCATCGAATCCCCTGTCCAGAAATACGGCGCCGGCCAGGGCCTCGAAGGCGTTGGCCAGATTGGTTTGCCGCTCCGGACCGCCGGACGCGAACTCCCCGTGGCCCATGACTAAGTATTGGCCAAGCCCTATGCGCGCCGCCGCCGCGGCCAGAGCCTCTCGCCTGACGGCATGCGACCGTCTGGTCGTCAACTCACCTTCCGGCGCTTCCCGCGCACGCTCGTACATAGTCCTGGCGACAACGAAGTTGACCACGCCGTCGCCCAGGAATTCGAGCCTCTCGTTCGATTCGGCGCAGGCCTCGTGTTGTTCGTTCAGGAACGATTTGTGTGTCAGCGCAATCGCCAACAGACACGGGTCCCGAAATTCGATGCCCAACCGTTCCTGGATCAACCCCAAACCCACGTCATCGTGTGGATCGATAGGCAAGTCTATTCAGTCGCGCCGCGCGGCCACGGCGGTTGGGGCCGCTTCAACTCTCCGAAATACTTGCTTTCGCTTGCGATGCCCATAAAGTGATCAAACGCTTTCATGGTTTCGGCTTCAGGTGGGGTAAACACCTTCAGAAACGCCCACGAGCCGTCCACGAATCGGAACGTCGGAGTGCCAAACACGCCGTGCTCGACCGCGAATTCATGGTCCCGTCCGACCTCTTCGAGCGTCGACGGATCCTCCATGTCGGCCACGAATTTGGTCATGTCCAGGCCGCTTTGCCTGGCGCACTCCCCTACAACCTCCACGCTCCGGATATCCTCACGGCGAAGGTGTTTGGCGTCGAGCACCGCCATCACGTAGTCATGGTGGGCCTGACTGCCTTGGCGTGCGGCGGCCACTCCGCCTCTCAACGGATTCAGGCCGCGGCTGAGGTAGTCGCCGGTCTGTTCCCAGGCCTTCCATTCAGGGCCGTTTTTCGAGTTGGCCTGCTCCAGGGCGAAACAACGATAGTCGATCAACAGGTCGCCTCCGAGTTCAGATTTAACTCTTGACAGCCAAACGGCCGCCTGACGGACCCATGGTCAGGTGTAGTCGATAAATACTTCGAATCTCAGAGGCTTTTCAGCAGCCATGGGTTCCTCCTCATCTGCGGCGGTTGGACTATCGTCAAGTCTATGACTAACTGAGCAATTCTGCATGTTGGCGACAACCCTACTCACCTCGTTCCAAGTATGGCGGTAATTGTTGCCCGGCCGGACGTAGAATCGTAACTGTAACTAGCTGTCAGGATATCCCATTGCCCAACATCGCAAGTCTGCTGGAACGTGTCTTGCCCAGCCCCGTGCTGGAAGGACTTCGGCTGGCGGGACATCTTGCGGCCGAATGTGAAAGCCCGGCGGAGGCAGCATACCTCGTAGGTGGATCGGTGCGCGATGCCTTGCTGGGCCGTACTCCGGTCGATCCGGACATATCCGTCGTAGGAGACGCGCCCGCTTTTGCCGCGTCATTCGCGGAAAAGGGCGGCGGCGAGGTGGAAGCTGTGTCGCAGTTCGGTACGGCCAGAGTGGCGCTACCGGGTGGGCGCTTCGACCTCGCCATGTGCCGGACGGAAACGTACGCCGAACCGGGGGCCTTGCCGACCGTCACAAGCGCCGGAATCCTTGACGACCTTTCGCGGCGCGATTTCACCATCAACGCGATGGCGGTCGATCTTTCGCCATCGAATTGGGGCGAATTAACGGACCCGCATTGCGGATTTTCCGACGCGGCGAGAAGTCGGATTCAGGTCCTGCACAACGCAAGTTTCAGAGACGATCCCACCCGAATCTTCCGCGCTATCCGTTACGAAGTACGGCTCGGATTCAAGCTTGATCCCGGCGCCCTGTTGCTCATGAGACGCGACTGGCACTACATGGATCGAATAAGCTCCGCACGGGTCAGGGGCGAACTGGAAAAGCTCCTCAGCGATCCTTCACGCGCAGATATTCTGGCCACCGCCGAGGAACGAGAGGTGTTGGCAGCGATAGACATTTCTTTCCGGGTGAGCCGGGGGGCGTTGCGGGCGATGCGGCAACACCCGGATCGGGACGTACTGTTCTATCTTGCGCTTGCCACTGCGTCCCTGACTGAAAACGAGGTTTTTGCGCTCGTGACCAGACTGGAACCGCCTCAAGAATGGCGAGAGATCATACTGTCGGCGCCGAGGTACCGCGGCATGTCAAGCATTCTGAGGAATAGCAACCTGGCGCCCAGCGAAGTGGTCGCGGTTTTGGGTGAATTTCCGCTGCCGCTCCTGGAGGCGCAACGAGCGCTCACCGGTTCCCTCTATCAACAAGCGAGGCTTGATCAATACCTGGGGACCCTTCGCCACGTCAAGCCGGAGATAACGGGCGACGATCTACTTGAAGCGGGAATACCGCAAGGGCCGGAAATCGGCTTCTTGCTGGACGAGGTCTCACGTGCGCGTGTCGACGGAAAGGTCACAACCAAAGAGGAAGAACTGGCGTTCGTCGGCTGGCGGGTGACGTCCCCGGCGCATCGTTATCTGCTGGGTCAGTAGACGTCTTCCGGAAGGGCATGATCCTTGTGATCGCCGCCCCACGAGGCTGCGCGGCCTGCCAGCCGTTCGCGGTGGAACATGTACTGTTGCGCTATCGCCCCGTAACGGCCAAAGTGATTCCTCGCCCACTCCCCTGCTGCGACGTTGTTGAGCCGGGGCGGTAACCCGTACCATTTTTCGAGGGCTCGCCGGGTCCAGCGATCGACAGGGAACGCCTCAGGTTTGTCTAACGAGAAAGCCAGAACGCAGTCGGCGATCTTCTCCCCTACCCCGTTGATCCCCATCAGACGTTCTTTCGCGTCTCCGTATGACTGCCCTCTCAACGCCATCAAATCGAGGTCGCCCCGGGCCGCGAGTCGTGAAGCGCCGGCCACGTACTTCGCGCGGAATCCCAAGCCGAGTTCGCGCAGCCTCGGCTCTCCAGCCTCCGCTATGGCCGAAGCGGTCGGGAATTCAAAATCGGTCTCTGAGGGACCGATCCTGCGCCCGACTGCGGTTGCGACCTCTCCGACGTTCAGTTTGATTCGCGGCACGTTGGAGGTCGATGAGCAGATGAATGAGACGAGGCACTCCCACGGGTCCTGTCGCAGCAAGCGCAGACCGGCGAATCCCCTTGTTGCGGGGCCGATGCAAGGATCGTCAGCAAACCTCTGCCTGAACTCTCCGAGGTCCACGCTCGCGTTGAGGTAATCAGTTAACTTCCTCAGCGCATCCGATGCCGGCCCATCATCGAGCACGGTTACTTCGACTCCCCCGTCGCATTCCGAAAGGACCAACAGACGGTCACCGATCACCCCCCGGAACGTGGAATCATCGTTTTGTTCCGCTTGCCACCAGCGGAACGCCTGACCGCCGTCCAGAGTCGCCGCAAGCGCAATTGGTTCGCCGGCGATTGAGATATTGCCGCCATTCGAGCGATGGCCATTCTGTGTCGTTACTGCGACAGTCTGTGTCATGCGGTTCCGGCCTCATTCCATGCGGCCACGATCTCACCAAGCCGCGACAGGGAGGTCCGGCGCACCGTACACGGCGGTAATGCTTTTTGAAACTTCGTTCCATAGCCGCGTGCGATGATGCGGCGGTCCAGGATGACAAATGCTCCCCGGTCGGTCCCTGAACGGATCAGTCTGCCGAACCCCTGCCGGAAACGCATTACTGCTTCAGGCACCTTGTACTCGCCGAAGCCGTCTTCGTAAAGTTCGGAACGCGCCTCAACCACCGGGTCGGTCGGGACAGGGAAAGGCAGCCGGGTCATCACGAGGGCCTTTATCGACGCCCCTTCGAGGTCGACTCCTTCCCAAAGGCTGCTTGTTCCCAAGGCCACGGCCTTTTTGTCGCGGGCGAGTTCACGCATTACGCGATGGGGCGGTCCGTCGGCGCCCTGCGCAATCAGCCGTATGCCCGCAGACTCAAGACCGGGACCGAGTGAGCGGCGCGCCGATTCGAGAGCCGAATTCGATGTGAACAGGACGAGCACGCGGTCACCCAGTTTCGTCGCGATGTCTTCGATCGCGGTCGCGACGGTCGTAGCGTAGCCATGCCTGCCCGGCTCCGGCATATCTTCGGGTACGGCTACCAGGGCGGCCCGTCGGTAGTCGAACGGCGAGCCCATAAAGAGGTCATTGCCGCCGTCCAATCCCACCATCTCCCGGAATCTGTCGGCCTTCCCGTCATATCCCAGGGTCGCGCCAGTCAGGATCACGGAACGCTCATGCGCAAACAGTTTCTCCCGCAGGATTGGGCCCACATCGAGCGGCGCGCCGTTGAGAACGAACGATTCGTCTCTCGGTCTAGCAGATATCCAGTAGACCATCCCATCGTCGGGATGCGGGACGCACTGCATGAACCTGTCGCGCGCGGCGACAAGATTGTCCAACGCAGCTGTCACGTCGAGCATGATCGCCGACAGGTCTTCGCTTTCAGACGCGACACGACTACCCCTCCGTGCCAAAACCGAGAATCTTTCAATGAGCAAAGAAAGCGCCACGTCGAGGTTTTCCCAGGCGACCTCAAGCGCTGCCCAGGCCGGCTGGGCTCGCAGCCCTCCGGTGATCCGCAGTCTTTGGCTCTGGTCGTCCGAGGCGAATGTACGGTACGTCGTCTTCAGAACTTCAAAGAACTCCGAAGCGATTGCGGAAACACGCTCTGCCGCTTCCGCTGCTGTACCGGCCTCGACCGGTACGGGGTTCAACGCTTCAGCCTCCCCGCGCTCTGCCTGAATCGCGTTCGCCAACTCGGCTATCATGCCGCGCTCGCCGATCAATGCGGCCAGTTCGATCTGGAATTGCTGCTGAGCCAGGGAAAAGCCAAGGTGATTTGTGGCGGCGGTTACCAGGTGTTGGGCTTCGTCGACGATGAGCGCGTCGTGAGGGGGCAGAAGCCCGCCGCCCATCGCAGCGTTCGACATCAGGAGTGAGTGATTTACGATGAGAATATCTGCGCCGTGGGCCAGGTTTCGCGCTCTTCGGAGAAAGCAAGGACCCCGTCCGGGCGGGCATTGCGCCGCGCCCTGGGCAGAAAGCCGCCCGAATGCCGGGGTCTGTCTGCCCAACCCCAGTTCCGACCGGTCCCCCGTTTCGGTTGTCTGAAGCCAGACCAGGCACTTCCCAAGCAGACTGGTTTCCTGTTTAGATGACCGGCCCGACTGAATGGCGTGCGCCCAACGGCGGTAACACAAATAGTTGCCTCGCCCTTTCAATTCGCTTATTTCCAGGTTCGAATCTTCAAGGTGTCCGGCCGCCGAAAGCGTCTGTTCGACTACCGGGGCGTCCTTGTTGAGGAGTTGTGCCTGGAGATTGATCGTATTGGTGGAGACGATTATCGGCCTGCCGCCTTGCGACGCGTGTAACGCCGCGCCTGCCAAGTACGCGATGGACTTCCCGACGCCCGTTCCCGCCTCTACCACCAGGTTTTCTCCATCCGCTATTGCCACTGCAACCGACCTGGCCATGGTCAACTGCTCGCTTCGCTCCTCGAATGAGGGGAGAGCCGATTTCAATGGCCCGTCCGGCGCGAAAATCTTGTCCACTTCATCCAGGTACTTCTCGCGGCAGATCTGGAGTTCAGCGGACCGGCGCCGTCTGGTGACATGGAGCCTTTCCATCAGGTCCCGAGGGTCCAACCCCGTGGCAGTGAGGACCTCGTCGCCCGGTCTGCGCCCCCTACCCGCGATGGCGAAACTCGCGAGGAGGCCTACCGACCAGCCACTTTGATTACTCATTCGCTGTAACTGTGCGAGGACGGGCAATCTCAGTTCCTTCAAACGCCGGTTAAGTTCCAGGAACAGATCGCGAGTCACCAACGCGTCGGAAAGCGCCCTGTGCGGGGTCTTGTGGTCGGCGGCGATTTTCTGAGCGAGGCGCGCGAGCCCGTAAGAAGGCTCTGAAGGCAGGACTACCCGGGCAAGGTCGAGCGTGTCGAACGAGGGGCCTGTCGGATAGACGCCATTGGAGCGCAAAAACCCGGTGTCGAATCCCACGTTGTGCCCAACGACGGGCCAGTCTTCCAGAAACTGCTTCAAGTCCGGCGCTACCTGATTCCACTTTGGCGCCGAATCGACGTCACGTTGACTTATGCCTGTAAGCGACGTGACGAACTGGGAGAGCCGCCTCCCGGGGTTAACGAGGCTGGAGTAGCGGTCAAGCTCCTGGTCGCCTCTGAATTTGACAGCCCCGACCTCAATGATCTTGTCCCTTTTGGGGTCGAGGCCGGTGGTCTCCAGATCGATCGCAACGAAGGTTTCCGCATTCGAGCCGGGTTTTGCCTTGCTGTTCGAATTCATGCAGGAGACTGTACTTGAGTCGCGGCCACAACCGAACCGTCAAAGACCTTTGCCGGCCGGCATTTGCCATCGCCGGGGCTGTCTGAATTCGCCGCGGACTGGCGTCGGCAAAAACAACCGAGTGGTCAGAACCCCGCCGTTTCGAGGATACTGCCCAGGTGAGCAGGGTCTGGATCGATCTCCCCGCGCTCAAACCGGTGGACCGCGTCGATCATCGAAACCGTCACGGGCGCCGACTCACCAACTTCCCTGGCCCTGACAACTACCTGACCGTTCATCTCGTCGATTTCGGTCGGTCTGCCCTTGTGCGCGTCCTGCGCCATGGAGGGGCGCCAGTCATCGCCACCCTGCCGGCCGGCAATCGAGTTGTCGATCTCCTCATAGATCCGCCCGTCCGCCGCGTTTGCCCATGTCCCGGCGTCGAATCCGCCGAATGGCGGAACGCGGTAGCCGAGCGACAAGCCTACTCGTGCTGACTCAGAGGCCAACCTGATCTGCACCTCGCGCCCGCGGGGATCGTTGGCAAGTACCGACGTACCCATTCCGGCTATGGCGGTGACGGGGTTGCCCATACAATTTTGGCACAATTTGGCCCATCGCTCGCCCCACAGGTTGTCTGTGACGCGCGCGCCGTCGATGACCTCAAGCAAGTCGACCAGTTCATGCACGCGTCTGGAGACGCGTCCGTCGTGCTCCCCCGCCCGAAACACGTCGTATCCGGAGTCCCGGCGGCGTTCTTTCCCACCTCTCGCCACGACACCGGGTTCCCACAAGGCCACCTGTATAGACGACATAACGAGTCCGACCGCCCTATCCGCTCCGACGATGGAAGCGAGCGTTGGGTCGTTCCAGCAGTTTTGGGCGGAAACCAGGTACCCGCCGCTGCCGATGAAACGTGCCGCTAGTGTGGCTGCCCACGAGGTGTCGAACGACTTGACGCATATGAAGCCGATGTCAAATTCTGGGCGGCGCGCCAACCGTTGGGCCTCGTGAAGATTGAGCATTTCCAGGGAAGCCGTGAACGGCTCGTGAGGACCGGAAATGCTGAGCCCGCGTTCGTTGACCGCCGCTACGTGATCGGCCCACGGGTCGAGGACAGTAACTTCGTGGCTTTCATGGGACAGCCACCCCGCCAGGTAACTGCCGACGGCGCCGCCGCCGACCACCAGAATGCGTTTGGTCATACCTCGCTCATAGCCCCATCCTCAATCGACACGCCGTCACCCGGCCGCACCTTACCTATAGAAATTACGGTCCCGACAACGCCGCGCCGACCGACGCACGCCTTCAGCACGCTTTTGTCGATGTAGTCGAGGTTGGCGCAAGGCCGATTTTGTCCCGTGACGCGTATCGCCACTCTATCACCGAATCTGAGTACGTCTCCGTCGGCAAGATCGGAGAGATCGCCGAGTCCCTCAATGAGGAGATTTTCGCCGAATGCGCCCGGTTCAATCGCCACGTTATGCGCGGCCGCCAGAAGATCGTAAAGTTCTTTGGACACGATACTCACCGGACGGACGTTTTGCTTGCCTGCGTTAGAGCCGTGCTTGCCTACCGGACCAGCGTGGTAATCACCGTCGACGCCGTGGTTTCCGACGTCGATAACGTCCCGGGTGTATTTCGGCATTCCCCGCCCTTGCCTTGCGCAGCAAGCAATCACGGTTCCCGTGGTCACGACGTTTCCCCTTTCAATACCGGAACTGTCTGCCTTCCTAAATCGCGGCATGCACGGCGATTCCCCAACGTCACAAACGCTATTCTAGCCACGCTTCGGGGGAACTCGGGATTTTGTCGCCGGAACTGTCTGCCTTCCTAAATCGCGGCATGGACGGCGATTCCCCAACGTCACAAACGCTATTCTAGCCACGCTTCGGGGGATTGCGGGTTTTGTCGAATGAAACACACGCCTCCGCTTCTGGTGGCATAATGCGGGCCATCCTGAATGCAAGAGATCAGTCCGAACGAACAAGGAGTATCCAATGGCTGTAGACATAGGCCAACAAGCCCCAGGGTTCACGCTGGTAAACGGAGCGGGCGACAAGGTCAGCCTGGCCGATTTTGCCGGCAAGAATGTAGTAGTCGCCTTTTTTCCCGCCGTGTTTTCGGGCGTTTGCGATAACGAGATGTGCACTTTCCGCGACTCGTTATCCGAGCTCAACAATGCGGACGCCGACGTAATCGGCATATCCGTGGACCCGCGCTGGGCGATCAACGAATTCGTTTCCAAGTACGGCCTGACCTTTCCTGTCCTGAGCGACTACAGCCGTCAAACGATACGGGACTACGACGTCGTATTCGCAAACTTCGCCGGCATGGCTGGTTACGACGCGGCTATCCGATCTGTGTTTGTGATCGACAAGGGCGGCGCGGTGCGTTGGAATTGGGTCGCGGAGGCCCCACCCATCGAGCCGCCGTACGACGAGGTCAAATCTCAAGTGGCTGCGCTCGGCTAGTCCACTGAATATCCGGTCGGCCCTGAAATTCGGCCGACCGGAATTATCGAAATACAAGGCGCCCTTCCGGTGGCAGTGGCGCCTGGGTAGAAACAACGCGCTGGCGTAAGGCCAGCGCGGTCCTTCACATTGGTGAGCACGGCGCCGCAGGTACGCGGTAAGACTCACAGTTACCCATACGCTTCATAACAGCAATACCCGCCCGTAAGCCAAATTTTCTTCGGCTGGTGGGTAGTTGCCGCCGCTGCCGCCCAGAATATATACAGATCGGGCGTGTGGTTTTAGGGATTCCCGATCTTCTACGCCGCGCTGCCTGGCGAGTATGGTTGGTCGGCCGCCGGCGGCGCCTTCGTGGTTTCCCTATCGCGGCTCGATGGCGGAATCTTCGGGCCGGCATTCGGATCGATGGTGGAACGATTCGGGCCATTCATCATGGGAATGTCTTGCGCCGCCATGGCCGGAGTCGGGTTTCTTGCGATGAGCCGGCGGACAGCTTCGACGTTGGCCCGGCGCCCGTAACTGCCTTCGCGGCGATCCTGATTCTCTACGCAGGCTTGATGTCGGTTGGCTACAGTTCCGGATCCACCTCCCGAAGTACGGCCTTGAACGCCTGGTTTGTGACGAAACGCGGCTGGGCCATTGCCCAGTACACCTCCTGCGCAGGCGCTTCGGGCGGGACGGTTGCGCTGTTCGGCTGGCTGGCAAACGACTTCGGATGGCGAACCCCGGGCGCTTGCCGCAGGAATTGGGGCGCTCGTCCTTTCGGCGCCGTTGTCGATGTTCCTCAAGAGACGACCGGAGGACTACGGCTGCCTGCCCGACGGCGCCGATCCAGCGGCGAAAAGCGAGCCCAAACAGTCAACGCGCGGCGCCCCGCGCCTGCCCAGGACCGGGCATGATTCTTACATGACGGTTCGGCAGGTAATCCTCACCGCCACGTTCTGGTTGATGATCCTGGGCTTTACTGCGCGCAACATGGCGTCGACGTCGGTCGTCATACATCAGGTCAAGTACCTGACGGATGTGCGGGAGTTCTCCCTCATTGTGGCAAGCGGAATCCTGGGCGTCGTGGTCACGATCAGCATGGCGGGGCGGCTGACTTTTTGACTGGCCGGGGGATTTCGTCCCACAAAATTACGCCCTGGCTACCGGGTTCCTTCTGCAGGGGATTGGGGTCTGGATTCTGTCCATCGCCGACACGATCGGCATGGTTTGGCTCTTCACCAGTCGTGTATGGCGTGGGTTGTGGGGCCACCATCCCGGTATCGATGGCGATCATCGGCGACTACTTTGGCAGGAGGGGATGCGCTACTATCCACGGCCTGGCGCTGTTTTTCCTGGCGCCCATTACGTTCATCGGCCCCGTTTTCGCGGGTTGGATATTCGACACCACCGGTGGCTACACGGTTGCGTTCAACACGTTCATAGTCGTACTGATCGTGGACGCGGCGTTCATGGTGTTTGCTCGAAAGCCATCCATACCTCCCGTGAGAGGCCGCCGCTATGTCGGAGGGAGAACCGGCACGTATCGTTGCGCGAGACCCTGGTTTTGACGCGAACGTTTCTGCAACCAGATTGGGCCGGGTGATTCGCGGCGGCGCGATGCCTATCCCCGCTCATAACTTTCCGCTAAAAGTGCGAATGTTTTCCTTCTGGGGTCCGAGTGGCGGGCCTCGCTGCATGACGGACGTTAGGGAATCTCTGAACAAGTGGCCGATGCGCTTGGCAGAGCGGAGGTTCCCCCCTCCTGAATCCTCCCCCTGTGGGGGAGGAGGCCAGAACCCTTCGACAAGCTCAGGGCGAACGGATTGGAACACGGAGTTGTTCAGAGGTTCCTTAGATTCTTCGACTTCGCTCACAATGACAGGCGTTTATCAGAACGACGGGCGATTACTTTCGGCTCCTGCGACGCCCCTTCTGTACATCCACCTAGACCAATGCTCCCGTTCCCTTCGCCGTACGCCACTCATGTAATTGGACAGGCGGCGCGGGAGTGTTCGAGTCGGGTCAGCCGCCGTGAGGGCGGCGAACGGTTTTTTCCACTGAACTGCCGGTAAGGGATTAGGGTATGTGGGAGAGCCGTGGTGGCGACCCGCCGAATGGCCCGAAGTATCGAGCCATTCGGTACAGATCGGATCAGGACATGGTGAATGGCGGGTAGCGGTCGGTGATAAGTAGCGAGGTGTAAGCGCTTACTCTCAAATACCATCGCTGCACGCCAACCATGAAGTCAAACAGCCCCCGCGGGTATTTCCTAGTGAAGATAATTGCCACAAAGGCGATTAATAACAAAATAAACGAAACGCCCACAAGTACGTAGAGGATCAAGTAATGCGGGATTGCCAGCAACCACTTGATCAACGGCAAGAATCTGTTGAGCCCGCTGGCATCAGGATACTCGAATTCCAGCGACACGCTTTGAGCCTCGTCGGTCGATGGATAGCGGTCGGTCATCATCATCAAATAAACGTTCACACGAGCCGTAAACCGTGCGCGTTCGAGATTGAAATCGAACCACCAGCGCGGGTACTTTCGCCGGAACAGGATCAGCAGTACTAAAGGAAGGGTGGTCGTTCCAGCCAGCACTGTGGAAACCACTAATATGGGAATCGCGAGAATGAATCGAAACAGCGTGCTGATCCGGCTCAGTCCCTCTTCCGGATACTCCACTTTGTATGAAAGGGGATAAGACCCCAACTGCCCAGAAGTCATATTTGCCTCCCTGAATTTGCCCGCGCAGATGGCAAAGCACCTTGTTTGCCCTGTCGGGGTTTCAGACGCGGCGAAGTATAACACGCGCCGTTTCACCACGCATTCGCCACTTCCGGGCGACGGAACGGTTCGTCCCGAATACCGCGATTCAACGACCCGCGACATCGTCAGCGGAAGCCCGTTACATTGTTGACAACCGGATGTTAGGGAACCTCTGAACAAGCCGCTGATGCGCTTGGCAGAGCGGAGGTTCCCCCCTCCTGAATCCTCCCACCGTGGGGGAGGAGGCCAGAACCCTTCGACAAGCTCAGGGCGAACGGATTGGAACCCGGAGTTGTTCAGAGGTTTCTTAGGTATCGACTGCGTGCCGAAAAGAGCGAACTGCCGTATTTTCAGTCAGTGCAAGTTGACATTGAACAGGTCGGTCAGATCGGCGCGCGAGATGGCCGAGTAGACGCCAAGATCCGGCGCTGGAGGCCGATGAGGGCCTCAATGGACCGCATACGGTATACGTATGACAGTCCTCATTTCACGTGATCGGCGGGGACGACCTGGCCACTCAGTCGAGCCGGATGTTGCCCGTGTCATCGAATAGTCCACTGCCGGAGAGGCTCTACGGAGTGTAGTCACGCCCTGGAAGCGGGATACCGATCGACCCACCAGCTAAAGCCACAAACAGCGCCAACAAGAGAATCATAAACAGTAGAAACGCTTGAAACTCACGATGCCTCCATATTTCATCCCGCAATATCCCATCGATGTGTGAGGCCAGACGTGCAGACTTACACTTCAACTGTGAAACAATTCTCTTAAAGTACATTGCCGCTGGAACCACGAGGCCCGGAAATAATGATCAGGTTGACTAATGTTTCGCCGAACAACTCCTCCAGGCGCTTACCATTGGATGCCGTCGGCCGCGCGCCAGCCCTAACGGGAGCCGGGCATAGACGTCAACGAGACACTGCCCGGCTTGATTCAATGATTCGGCTGGATTCCGTTTGACATCGGATTTATGGCCAACTGATCAAGTCCCACAATTCTTCGCAATGGAAGCTGGCGGGCCACGGAACTTGGCCTATGGGCTGACATCGCCACCCGAATGCGGCAGGTATGGATGCCCACCCATATCCCGTCGACTGCGAGGCCAGCCGTCCCAACCTCACATTTCATCCCGGTATCCAATTTTTGTCACATAAAATGTCGCTGGAATAACCAAGTGGAGGCAAATCATGACCATATTCACCAAAGTCTCGCTGAAAAACGCTTACACGCACTCGCGGGCGGATTCCTCTCCATGGGAGGAGTCGGCCGCAAAGGGGATCTCGATACTGCCCGGCGGAAGCCAGAAATTTTGGGGAGTGCCGTTCGATCTTGGTTCGGACGATTCGCATGGTCCGGGGCTTCTCATAGCCGGAGAAACAGGCTCGGATGATGCGGTCGATCTGTCGGCCCATGGGACCGCTACACACCTGGTCTTCGCGCACGTGTGCGACTCGCGGGCCCGCACGACCGTTGCGGGTCAGTCATCCGACTACGTGAACCCGGCGGTGACCGCTCCGGGCGAACACCTGGCCGACTACGTGATCGTATACACCGACGGCAGCGAGGCGCGAGTCCAGGTTCGCCGCAGGTTCGAAGTAAACCAGGTCAACGTGCGTTCGCAGAGCGGGTTCGTGTCCCGTCAGCACCAGGACCTCGCCGCGCTCGAGATGCGCGGGCCGTACCCTGAGAACATGTGGGGCCGTTTTCAGACCGGAGTCACTGTTGGACCCATCGCGCCCATACCAGGCCCGCCGCGATCCGCCATGCCCACGATGATGCCTTCTGTCGCGTCATGGTCGGTTTACGCCATGCCGAACCCACACCCTGGCAAGCCGATCAAGACCGTGCGCATCGAACCAACCGGCGCCACCGCTATCGGCGTCGGAGGGCTGACGATGTTTTCCGGCGAGGGTCACCCGCTGAGGCAGGGACGGCTGGAGTCCTACGACGTCGAATTGGGCGACGGAGAAGTGGATCATCATCGTGGAGTGTCGGCCGAAATCGAACTCGGTGTGATTGCCCGCAATTACTTTGTAGAGAAGTTCGATCCACAATCGTGGCTGGAAAATCCGGTTCACGGATGGGGCGAATTCAATCCAAATAGCGCCTACAGGGTGGGGATGGACATATCGGCCACGCCGAACACGACGCTGACGGTTGCGGGGCACGATATCGAACTGGAACAGGCTCTGCGAACAGGATCTGCCGTAAGTGTAGACGGGAAGGCCTCGGTCAGGTTACTGACGCCTGAGCGCCAGTGGGTCCACGGGCGAATAATCGACGCGGCAACCGGAAAACCGACCCCCGCGCGCGTGCATTTTCGCTCTCCCGACGGCCGGTACTTCCCGCCCTACGGCCATCGCCACGAGGTAAACGACAACTGGTTTGAGGACTACGGCGCCGACCTCAAGTTGGGTCAAACCCCCTACGCCTACGTCGACGGCACGTTTCAGGGCGAACTACCGGTCGGCGAGGTCTACGCCGAGGTTTCCAAGGGCTTCGAGTATCGGCCCGTCAGGCAGAAGTTGGAAATCAAACCCGGCCAACGAGACCTGGAAATACGCCTGGACCGCATCGCCAACAAGCGATCGGAAGGGTGGATGACCGCCGATACTCACGTCCATTTCATAAGCACCGAAACGGCAAGGCTCGAGAGCGCGGCGGAAGACCTGAACGTTATCAATCTGCTGGCCGCCCAGTGGGGGGACCTTTTCACCAACGTGGCAGACCACACTGGCGAACTATCGGGTTCCAGCAGTGACGACGTGCTCGTATGGGTCGGGTCTGAAAACCGGCAGCACTTCCTCGGCCACATCAGCCTGCTTGGCGCAAGAGGCGGTCCCATTTATCCGATGAGCACGAGCGGACCAACCGAAGGCTACATCGGCGACGGCACCGAGCTGGCCATGAGCGAATGGGCGGACAGAGTACGGGCGAAGGGAGGGATTGCAATTGTTCCGCACTTCCCGCACCCGCACTCCGAGGTGATCGCAGAGGTCGTGTTGGGCAAGGTCGACGGGCTCGAGATTCGCGACTTCTGGTCGGCGTCGATGGACACTTTCGGGATTCATGAGTGGTACCGGATGCTCAACTGCGGCTACCGCATAGCCGTGGTGGGGGGCACCGACAAGATGTCGGCCGGCATGCCGGTCGGAGGCTCCCGCACCTACGCCCACATTGGAGACGATGAGTTCTCCTACGAGGCCTGGGCGCGGGCGGTGCGGGCCGGGCGGACGGTTACGACGACAGGCCCGCTGCTGGAACTGAAAGTAGAGGGCGCAATGCCGGGAGATGAAATCACGATGCCGGCCGGCGGCGGCACGTTGCACGTCGAGGCAAGCTCAACGTCTACGATGCCCGTGCACGCCTTGGAGATCGTCTTCAACGGCCGGGTCGTTGCGCAGGAACGCGCCCCAGGCGGCGCAACCCACATCCGATTAAGTTCCGACGTTCAGACGCCGGGCAGCGGGTGGATTGCGGCCAGGGCCATAAGTGAGCACCGGGCCTGGCACGTGTGGCCGGTCAATTTCGGCGCACACACGTCGCCTGTCTACGTGGTTGCGAAGGGTAGCGATGTTTTCTCCAACGACCTCGGGGAGTATCTGATCACCACGATGCAAGGCGGGCTGGAGTGGCTGGATACGCTGGCGACTCGCGACACGCCGGAGCGGCATGAGCGCATCAAGCAGGTCTTCCACGATGCCATTGCGGATGTACGAGGCAAGCAGGCGGCCCACGGCCATCCGCACAAGGCAACGTGAAGGCGCGGGTTGTTCAGACGTTGAGATGATCGGCCGTAAGGCCCAAGTCCGCCATGCCGGCCGTTGTGCCTCCGTCGACCAGCAGGTCGGCGCCGGAAACATAGCTGGCGTCGTCTGACAGCAAGAACAGGATCGCGGCGGCGATCTCTCTCGGCTCGGCCCAGCGTCCAAGCGGGACGCGCACGTCGCGCATCTTGCGTTGTGCTTTGTCCCTGAAGATCGATTCGGTGAAGGGCGTCCTGGTCCAGCCGGGCAGTATGGCGTTAACCCTGATGTTGTACTTCCCCAACTGGATCGCCGCTGCTTTCGCGAACTGGATCATGCCTGCACGCGAAGTCGAGTAACCGGCTGCGTAGAGTGAAGAAGACCGGCCTACCATCGAAGCGATGTTCACGATGGACCCGCCGCCTGCTTTTCGCATCGGTTCGATCGACGCCCGCGTGCCAAGAAACACCTGGCGAAGCGAAACGTCAATCACCAGCTGCCAGTGGTCCGCCGACGTGTCTTCGATGGTGCCGCGATCTATTGTGCCTGCGATATTCACGAGCCCGTCCAGCCTGCCGAATTGATCGACGGTCTGTGAAACCACCGAATTCCACTCGTCCTCGCTCGTCACGTCGAGATGCATATAGGCCGCGTTGTAACCCTCGTCCCGCATCTGCTCAGCAGCGCGCTCACCCTTTTCGTCCTGAACGTCGGTGAGCATCACCGCGTGGCCGCCTTCCTCCAGAAAACGCCACGCCGACTCGCCGCCGAAGCCCAACTGGTCGCCCTTCACTGCGGCCGCCGAGCCTGTCAGCAGCAACACTTTTCCGTCAAATCTGGCCATTTCCTGATCTCCAGCCAACCGGCTAACATAAAAGTCGAATTGCGATACGCCAACCACCGGCCAATGCCGGGCTCCGCCGGCTCAACGTGCGGGTGTGAATTCATGCGCCCTGTACAGATGCGAAAGCTACGCGGCCGTCAGCCCGCCATCGATCACCAATTCGGCGCCGGTAACCCATGACGATTCGTCGGACGCAAGGTAAACCCAGGCGTAGACGATTTCATCCACCGTGCCGAACCGGCCCATTGGCACACGTGCCAGTCGCACTGCGGCTGCGTCTTCCTTGACAAAATTTTTGCTGGTGCCCGCCGTGAAGGCAAATCCCGGGTGTATGGAGTTAACGCGGATGCCGTATTTCGCCAGTTGAACGGCCGTGCCCTTGGTCAGATTCCGAATCGCTCCCTTGGAAGCCAGATACGCAGGTGACGACGGCCCGCCGATGAGGCCATAGATGGACGACATGTTGATGATCGATCCACCGCCACCCGCCTTCATCGGATCGACCGCTGCACGAATGCCCAAAAACGTTCCGGTTGAGTTGACGTCCATCCACCTCTTGAAGGTGTCGATCGGCGAATCGGAAGTGATCTCGTAACCGCCGCCCCCACCGCCGGCGTTGTTTATCAAGACGTCAAGCTTCCCGTGTCGGGTCAGCGTGGAGCCAATGACGCGATCCCAGTCCTGTTCGCAGGAGACGTCGTGGCGCATGTAGATCGCGTCGCCGCCCGCCTCTATGATATCCGCGGCGGTTGCCTCGCCTCGCTCGTCGTCGATGTCCGTCAGTACAACTTTGGCGCCCTCTTCGACGAAACGCCATCCGCCGCCGCCGCCGAAGTTCATCAGCTCTCCCTTGATACCCACGGCCGCACCGGTGATAACCGCCACTTTTCCTTCAAGTCGCATGTCGATCCTGAGTCCTCATCCTCTTGCAGGCGCGTCATCGTCCCGCGCAGTTCTGGCTGCCCGCTGCCGTCTCCTGCGGTGGGGTGCATTGTTCCATGAATCCAGTCCTCCTGTCCCGACTCGTGCAGCTAGGGAATCTCTGAACAAGTGGCCGATGCGCTTGGCAGAGCGGAGGTTCCCCCCTCCTGAATCCTCCCCCTATGGGGGAGGAGGCCAGAACCCTTCGACAAGCTCAGGGCGAACGGATTGGAACCAGGAAATCTAGATTATGTAGTGCGAAACACGCGAGAACCCGTCGACAAGCTCAGGGCGAACGGATTGGAACCAGGAAATCTAGATTATGTAGTGCGAAACACGCGAGAACCCGTCGACAAGCTCAGGGCGAACGGATTGGAACCAGGAAATCTAGATTATGTAGTGCGAAACACGCGAGAACCCGTCGACAAGCTCAGGGCGAACGGATTGGAACACGGAGTTGTTCAGAGGTTCCCTAAGGAAGAACTGACCAGGAATGGAATCAAAAACCCGAACAGGCCGACAAATAGAAGGTACTCAAAGGCGACGTGCCTGGTTCGGTCCCGCAAGAAAACGATTGCGGGCATGGCCAACATCGCAGAGAGAAACAGGACCGCTAGAAGATACACAACGCTGGGAATGGCCGGAATCGAGGTCGGGTACTGATCGTGAGTGAATTCAAAGACGACTGCGGCAGCTACGCCGACCACTTGCCACGTAACGAACGCGCCAAAACTCGCGATCATGAGTAGACCGGCGACGCCGGTAGTATTGGCGCGCGTGGTGAGCCGGGGCGGAGGGTCGGAAACGAGCAACCACGCGGCGTGAGTTGTGAACACAAGCCCCATGACGGCGCCGGTGATAGCGCCAGCCGCAAGCGTTGTGAGCTCAGGCACCGGATCCCTGAGCGGCCGTTGAATCCGGCCACCACGGCCGGGTAAGGAACGCCTTGACGCCACGCTGCCTAAGCAATAGCTGCCACGCCACACCGATCTCTCTACTCGGCGGCAGGGCAAACATGCTGGGTCCGGCGCCACTGACGAATACTTCCCGCGCACCCAAAGATATGAGCCGGTCGTGAGTCTCCGACCAGCCAGGGAATGCGTCTTGCACGATGGGCCGGAACACGTTAAACAGCAACTCCTCCGGAACGTCGCCGGCGCCGATTATTCGACCCGCAAGTTTGTGTGACAACACGCCACGCGTGTACATCGACGGCTCCATACGGGAGAACATCAACGCCGTTTTGCCCTCGATCGCGCTTTCAGGGGACGCCAACAGTAACCAGTCGATGTTCGCATTTGGCAGCGGCTTGATGTCCTGTCCTCTGCCCTGTACTAGGCCCGTGCCGCCATTGATCAGATATGGAACGTCCGATCCGACCCCGGCCGCGATGTCTTGAAGCTGAACGTCTGAAAGCTCTGTTCGCCACAGCCGGTTTAACGCCCGCAAAGCCGCGGCCGCGTCGGCCGAGCCACCGCCGAGCCCTGCCGCCACGGGGACGTTCTTCGATATATGGATGTGTGCGCCGCGGCGTTCGCCTGTATTGCGGCGCAACGCTTCGGCGGCTACCAAGGCCAGATTGAATTCGGAAGGTACTTGTGGGTCATCGCATGCGACAGACAGGCCCGCCGCTGCCTCTACCGTCAAGACGTCGTGCAGGTCTACGGTCTGGATGATTGAGACGAGGTTGTGATACCCGTCCCCGCGTTTGCCTATGACCTCGAGAGTCAGGTTGACCTTGGCGTGCGCCTCCTCCCGTATGGCCTCCCGAGCGCCGGACGCATCGGAGTGGGTGTCCGATAGTTTCATCAGAGGATTTCCGTATCGCCCAGCCGCGTACCTCGCCCCGCCCTGTACAGGCCCGCCCATTCCTCGATGGACAGCGTCGCCGGCCGGCGCGCGGAATCGATGCTGGCTCGTTCGAACAGAGGCGCCAAAGATGCGCTGGGCACGCCCAATCCGGTTGCCATCGAGTTGTGGAGTTGTTTCCGCGGCCGGCTGAAACCCGCTTTAACAATGTCGAAGAATCCTTCAACCGATTCGACTGCAACGCGTGCTTTGCCGAGTGGGTGGATTTCGATCACTGTCGACGTGACCTTGGGCGGGGGTCGAAAAGACCCCGGCGCAACATCGAACAGCATCGCGACGTCGGCGTAGAGTTGCACAGCTACCGATAGGAGGCTCTTCTGGCCTGCCCGCCCGCACATCTTGAGCGCTATCTCGCGCTGCACCATCACCACCATTCTGTCGGGAGGATTCCCCGCCTCGGTGAAATTACGGATGATGGGCGACGCGGCGTAGTACGGGAGATTCCCAACCACCGCGTAAGGGCGCCCGTCGAGACTAGGGATGTCGCCGATCTCGACATAACGAGCATCGGCCTCTAACACGGACACCGCGTCGACCGCGGCGTAACGCCGCTCAAGGCTCGACGCCAACTTCGGGTCCAACTCCAGGAGAATCAGCCGTTCAGCCTGGGCCGCGAGGGCGCCGGTAAGGGCCCCATGCCCCGGTCCGATCTCAACAACGGGTTCCCCGCGCTTGATGGCGGCGGCTGCGACGATTCGCGCAACGACGGCGTCGTCCGTCAGGAAATGCTGGCCGAGTCGCCTTTGTGGCATCAGACCATGAAAGCCGAATCGGCGTGCTGAAACGACGTTTTCACGTGTGTTCGCATATCGCCGAAACGCTGCGGCTCATTCGATTCGTATAACCAGGCAAACGATGGTCTTGTGCAACGTGTTTCCACCGTCTGCCGCCGCCTGCCGTTCCTGAATTTGTCAGATATCAATGGCCGTGCACCCCCGTTTCGGCCCTGCGCCAAGACATGAACGGCCGGATCAGCTCGAATCCGGCTGACCCGCGGCGCCCGAGGTGGCTCCCTTACCGCTGCTTCCTTCCGGACCTGACGGAGTTCGTGAGTCCTCGCCGCGCGGGACCAGATTCTCAACACCGCTCGACGGCTTACAGTGACCCTGGCGACAGTTCCTCCGGGGGGAATTAAGCCCCGCTAAAGCGGATTGCGGGTAAAGGGCACCGCTAGCTCCCCGCCTAGCACGACCACTTCAATCGTACAACGCCATGGGACAAATGTCGCGGTTTATTTGAAGTTGCCGCCCGCGTTGGCTGCCACGACCGGGAAATTATGCAAACCTAAGGCCATGCCCGTTCAATCAGGTGAAATTCGAAAAGCCGTGATCCCGGTTGCCGGCTTGGGGACCAGATTCCTGCCGGTCACCCGATCGGTGCCAAAGGCGCTAATGCCTGTTATGGGCACGCCTCTTATCCACTATGCCGTGGACGAAGCGGCGGAATGCGGCATCGAAACGGTGGTTCTCGTCATTTCGCCAGGCATGGAGAGTGTGCCCGCGTACTTCGACGCCCGTCCCGATCTTGAAGCGGCGCTGGAAAGCAGTGGCCGCCGCGCCCTGTTGGAACAGCAACGACAAATTAACGATATGGCCGACATCGTTACCGTGACTCAGCCCGAACCTCGCGGACTCGGCCATGCCGTATACCTTGCGCGCCAGGCAATTGGTTCGGAGCATTTTGCAGTCATACTCCCGGACGATTTCATCCGGTTCCGCCTGTCGGCTCTGGAGCAACTGCTCGAAGTGCATCGCGCGCTGGGAGGCAGCGTTTTGGCTGCGCGGGCGGTACCTGATGAGGTGGTGCCGACGAAAGGGATCATCGACGCCGAACCTCTGGGAAATCGCGTTCACCGCGTCCAAGGTCTCGTAGAGAAGCCGCCGCTGGATGATACCCCGGGAAATCTCTCGATAATCGGCCGCTACGTTCTCGGTCCCGGTGTGTTTGACCACCTGGCCCATGGAACGGCAGGCGCCGGTGGAGAGATTCAGTTAACGGACGCCATCGCAGCAACGATTGGCGCTGATGACGTATTCGCCTGCGAGTTCGAGGGTACCCACAACGACGTCGGAGAGCCAAAAGGCATGTTACTGGCCGCCCTGCAGGAGGCCCGGTCGGATCCGGAACTAAGGTCGACGGCGCTCAACGCAGTCGCGGACTGGCAGCGAGAGGCGTCTACTTAGGCCCGCCGCAGGACGGGGGCGAACGCCATTGCCAAAAGGCTGGTCGCGACGACCACCAAACCTGCGCCCCCGATCGCCCATCTCACACCCAGGGTTTCCCCAACTACGCCCATCGCCATGTGGCCCAGCCAGCCAAACCCGATTGCAAACACCCACCCTCCGATCACGCGTCCTCGCATGTTGTCAGGCACGTTGCCCTGGAGCAGGGTCCACTCCATTGCGTCGAACATGGCCGCCATTGCGCCCACCATCGTCACGAGAATAATGGCAACCGCAAAGGTGGGACTGATCGAAAGACCGACCAGGCCAAGCCCATATCCCAATGCAATTCCGAGTAACAACGGACCTTTGCGTTTGAATTCGCCGAGCAGGGAGAGCACGATGGCGCCGCCAACGGCGCCGAGGCCCGTGGCGAATCTCAACGTGCCAAGCCCCGCCTCGGCAACATGCAACTCGTCTCTGGCCATCGCCGGCATGACCGCCTCGTAAGCGAATCCGAATATCTCGACGACTACCGCCATCCACAGCAGGGTCGATACCGTCGGCATTCCAACCATTGACCGGATGCCCGTCACGGCATCGCGAAAGACCCTGGTGACCGGTTCCCGAGCCCGCCCAAGCGCGGGCCGCATGGATGGCACGAAGAGGATCACCGATCCGCCTAGCAGGATCGAAGCCGTCGCAGCGAACAACGCCGCAGGTACTCCCCACACTTCGGCTATCACGCCAGCGGCAAATGCCCCTCCTGCCCCCACTGCCCGCGTCCCGAGCGAGTTGATCGAAATTGCGTTCATACGGGCCCTTCGTGGCACGATGTCGGTGATCAATCCTTGCATTGCCGGCAATTCAAACGAGTTAACCACACCTCCGATCGCCACAAGCAAGAAGATGGGCCACGGACTGGAAATCGGGTTGATCGCCACGAAGGCCATTGAGAGGATCGCGGTCGCCCTCATCAACGCCGTGACCTGCAAAACCCTGTTCCGCGGAAACCTGTCTGAGACGGCGCCGCCAATCGGAGCGGCGATGAGGCTGGGGGCGCTTCGGATCCCGAAAGTAGCTGCGGACAGGAGGACCGAGTCGGTTTCAACCAGCACGAGCCAACCGACGGCTATTCGTTCCGCCCACGTGCCGAACGCGATGAGGCTGGCGGCTATCCAAACAGTGCGATAGGCCGGATTCGATAAGGCGACGAACGGGTTCGAAGCTCTTGCCATAACCCTGCGAATACCCGAAGGCCTTGGCCCGATTCGCTCATTCATCAGGCAAGGGTAACGCGTTCCTGATCGCCTGCCCCAAGTGAGTCCACCGCGGTTCTTCCGGCCTGCGATATGGGATTCCGACCGGCGCGACACGGAGGGGAGAGAGCTGCGCGCATGGCTGCGGCGGTGAGATTGCGGCCAGCGAGACGCGACGGACAGCCCGTACGCGGTCGGAAAGGCGCCCTACTCCTTGTCGAGCTTCAACACGGCCATAAATGCTTCCTGCGGCACTTCAACCCGGCCGATCTTCTTTAGGCGTTTTTTTCCCTCGGCCTGTTGTTCCAGCAACTTACGTTTTCGAGTCACGTCGCCGCCGTAGCACTTGGCGAGAACGTTCTTTCGCAGGGCCTTAACGGTCTCGCGGGCGATTACCCTGTTGCCTATGGCAGCCTGAATGGGCACTTCGAACATCTGTCGGGGGATCAACTCTTTCAGCTTCCGCGCCAGTTTGCGGCCCTGCGGCAGCGCTTCACCCCTGTGAGTTATGAGCGACAAAGCATCCACCGGCGCCTGATTCACCATCACGTCGAGCTTCACGAGCTCGGCTGTGCGATAACCGATCAGCGAGTAATCCATCGACGCGTAGCCCTGTGTCCTGGCCTTCAACTTGTCGTGAAAGTCCACCAGAATCTCCGAAAGCGGCGCCTCATACTCCAGGTGAACCCTCGCGTCCCGGGCTGGCGCGTCTGTTCCGCCGTGCGATGCGTGCAAGTACTCCATAGTCTTGAATGCGCCGCGCTTGCCGGTTACCAATTCCATGATCGGCCCGATGTATCGAGACGGGGCAATTACAGAGATCTCCACCCACGGCTCTTGAATATCGGAGATGTTCTGGGCGGGTGGCATACGAGACGGGTTGTCCACTTCCAGTTTCGTAAGGCCCGTCAGAGTGACCTGGTATTTCACGCTTGGCGCCGTGGCGATCAGGTTTTGGCCGTATTCCCGTTCGAGCCGTTCCTGTATTACGTCCATGTGCAAAAGCCCGAGGAAGCCGCACCTGAACCCAAATCCGAGGGCTGCGGACGACTCGGGTTCGAAGACGAGCGCCGGATCGTTCAGTTGCAACTTCTCCAAAGCATCCCGCAACTCTGGATATGACTCCCCATCGGATGGATAAAGTCCTGAGAACACCATCGACTTCAACGGCCGGTATCCAGTCAACGGCGTTGTCGCTGGCCGCAGGCGCGCGGTCAGAGTGTCCCCCACTCGACAGTCGCGCACGTTTTTCAGGCCGGTGGCCGTGTATCCCACTTGCCCTGTCGAAAGACCCCCTGACTTCTGTGGCGAGGGTGAGAAATACCCCGTTTCGAGCACGTCCGCGGTAACTCCGGTGCCCATCAACTGCGCGGTTTGGTCCGATTTCAACTCCCCGTCCACCACACGGACGTATGCCACCACGCCCTTGTAGGGGTCGTAACGGGAATCGAATATCAGAGCGCGGAGTGGGGCTGCCGGCTCGCCGCGCGGCGGTCCGATCTGAGCGACTATGGCCTCCAGTAGGTCCGCAACGCCTTCGCCCGTCTTGGCCGATACGCGGTAGATTTCACTTCCCTCAAATCCAAACGCCTGCTCAATCTCGGTGGTTACACGTTCAGGCTCGGCGGCGGGAAGGTCGAGCTTGTTTATCACAGGGATGATCACTAGATCGTGTTCCATGGCCAAGTAGACGTTGGCCATCGTCTGGGCCTGAATCCCCTGCGAGGCGTCAACCAGCAACAGCGCTCCCTCGCACGCGGCTAGAGATCGAGAGACCTCGTAAGTGAAGTCCACGTGCCCCGGCGTATCGATCAGGTTCAGTTCGTATTGATTACCGTCGTTGGCTTTGTAGGAGAGCCTGACCGCCTGTGCCTTTATCGTGATCCCTCGCTCGCGCTCAAGATCCATGGTGTCGAGGTGCTGCTCGGTCAGATCGCGCGCATGGACCGCGCCGGTGACCTGCATCAGCCTGTCGGCCAGGGTCGATTTGCCATGATCGATGTGGGCGATGATGCAGAAATTGCGTATGAAGGACTTATCCATATAGACCATTCTAGAAGTGTGGCGGAAGGAATTACGGTCGATGGGCTACCCGATTCCCACAATGCCAGCACGAGTTACAGCGACGCGGGTACAGCCTCGTTCGGTTTACGGCCACTTGCGTCAAGCCTCTGCCCGTCGGCCACTGGTTTCTTACCGTGACCATTACAATTCACACCACACCGATTCGATGTCACCCAGGAGGACCCGCACGATGACGACAGGCATAAAGACGGAAATAAACGTCGACTCCGTGATGCGGGACGGGACGGCGCTTCGCGCTGACGTGTATCGGCCTGACAGAACAGGTCCTCATCCGACGATTCTGGTCAGGACACCCTACAACAAGGATCGGGATATTCTGATCGAGGAGGCCGAAATCCTGGCGCGCAACGGTTACGCCGTGATGCTTCAGGACATCAGGGGCAGGTTCGAATCCGATGGTGAATTTATACCGCAGTTCATGCCGGGCGGTTATGAAGGCCCGGACGGGTATGACAGCGTCGAATGGGCCGCGGCTCAGCCATGGTCTAACGGCAAAGTAGGCACGCTCGGCAACTCCTACAACGCCTGGACGCAGTGGAGGTTGGCGCCTACCCGACCGCCTCATCTAGTGGCGATGTGGGCGTCGGGCATGGGTCCGACACACCACGATTGGGAGGTTGGCGGTGTGTTCCGGCCGGGCCGCGCCCTGCAGTGGCTAACCGGTACGATCGGGCCCGATACGCAACGCCGTCTGCCCGCGCCAGCCGGGCCTGAAACTGTCCAGGAATGGGAACGGCACCATGTGGAGAATCGAGAGAAGTGGCTCTGGTTTTTACCATTCGAAGACTTGCCAGAAGAGGCGGTCGGCGCCCTCGGCCCGCAGTTTCATTACTGGCTGGCGAACCACCACAAACGCATCTTCGACTTTTCTTCTGATTTCAGCGAAATCGACGTGCCGGTCTTTCACCGAACAGGATGGTATGACCGGTTGGTCGGTACCGTAGGGATGTTCTCTGGACTGAGATCGTCCGCCCGCTCCGAAAAGTCCCGCTCAGCGCAGCGACTGATCGTGGGACCCTGGGGTCATCAGACTGAAAATGACCGGATACTTGGCGACATCGACTTTGGCCCGAATGCCGTGGTACCCCACATGGACCTGGTCCTCGAATGGTTCGACCACTGGTTGAAGGGCGCTCAAAATGGCGCGATGGACCGGCCCCCCGCCAGGCTCTACGTGATCGGCGCCGACAGGTGGCGAACGGCGGATGAATGGCCGCCGCCCAACACATTCGACATGGAGCTGTTCCTCCACAGCGGGGGCTCGGCAAACGCCCCGGCCGGCGATGGCTCGCTTTCTCCCATCGGTCCCGAGGCAGAGCCAAGCGATGTATTCACCTACGACCCGCGGGATCCGGTGATGACCTT
This sequence comes from Dehalococcoidia bacterium, assembly GCA_965224235.1. Taxonomy (GTDB): domain Bacteria; phylum Chloroflexota; class Dehalococcoidia; order Lucifugimonadales; family Lucifugimonadaceae. The sequence continues at coordinate 702,212 of CBDCYP010000001.1, forward strand.
GTATGACGCAAAAGGGCACGACGCTCCAAGAGACCACCGGCTTTTGAACCATCGCCGGGACGTGCTCGTTTATCAGACCGAGGCGCTGGAGCACGGGATAGAAATTTGCGGCTACCCGAAAGTCTCGCTGTGGGCGACTTCGTCGGCAATCGACACGGACTTCATCGTCAGGCTCATCGACGTACATCCGGACGGATTCGCACAGAACATCTCATACGGGATAGTCCGGGCGCGGTGGCGTAACGGCTTCGAACGCCCTGAATCCCTATCACCCGGCGTCCCGACCGAATTCGAAATAGCCATGCTGCCGACCAGCGCGTTGTTCAAACCGGGCCACCGGATTCGCCTCGACGTAACGAGCAGCGACTTCCCGAACTTTGACCGCAACCACAACACCGGCGACGATGACTGGCGGGAGTCGATTCTACACATAGCCCACCAAACGGTCCTGCATAGCTCAGCCCACGCGTCCCGTTTGGTCCTTCCGGTCGTTGACTAGCGATGGGTTGTTGCCGACACACGCCAAGTTGACTGGTCGATTTCATTCGTCCGCGGGTCGAATTACCTTGCCTTAGCGGCGGGTTTCAACGGGGTGTTTCACAAGCCCCTTCTCTGTCTTTCCAGCGCATTCGACTGGCGCCGATGTGCTTGGCCTTAAGCCCCGACCGCTTCCGAGACAAGCTCCTTGTGGGCGCCCGTTGGGGCGGGGCTCGGGGAATGCCGCCAGCCGTGTGCAGGCGTTGTCCAACTTCGCCTGTCGGCGCCCGTCAAGTCACCGATCCAGTTCATTTGGTCAATTCAGGCCGTATCGGCATCAAAGCAGCGTGGGATCGACCGCGAATGGTCATGACAACCCACGTTCTCAACAAACAGAACCCCGTTTTGAGTAATTGGTTGGAACAGATGCTCTTGTGGGCGCCGCCGGGGGTGGGGCACCGGACTAGAACCACCTGCCCCCCTTGCCAAGGGACGAAGCCGCCATTTTCATCCCATCGTGTGGCCTTCGCGTGGCCATGCGATTCCCGGCGCCTTTCGCACGTTGAGGCGGGCTCACAGAGCCTGTTTCATGGCGTCGAGACCACCTGACCACGATCCATTGGATTACGGTGTTCGCCGGAATTATAAAGTAGGGCGCCGAATTCCGATTTCATCATTCCCGCACACCCTCCGTCATTCCCTGAAAAGGGGACTCTCGTCGCATGGCGGTCGACACGAAGGTACGCAAAGGACCTTTGAAACAGGCTCTCACAGCACTCCACAAACGGGTGGAACATGTGCCGATCTGGTTGCCATACCGCCCCGTTTACGGGCGGATTCTGGGCAGTGGGGCCGGTATCCACCACCCACGTCCTCGGGCGCCCTGCGACGCGCGCCGTTTTCGCGCGCGGATAATGCTGTATTCTCCCGTGACACCACAGCCCGACAGAGGACCAACAGCACATGCCAAATCCTGATGAACCGACCCTGTTGACGGCCGAGGTCAAGGCCCTGATAGGGGAGGAGACCGACCTTGAGGAGATGTACGGCGTCGTAGATACCGAGACCGTCCGCCGCTACATAATCGGCATCCCGGATCAGGACCCCCGCCATTGGGACGACGAGTTGGCGTCGCCGAGATTCGGCGGGACGACGACTCCGCCCATGATGGTCCACTACATCTCCACCAGAAAGCCGCCATGGGAAGAGGACATGATGCCCGAGATCATGGCGAACGACCCTTTCAGCGACGGCGGAGGGGGTATGGGAAGACGGGAAAGTACGTTAACCCCCATTCGAGACGTCGCTCCTACCCGCAGCCATCTGCACGCCGGCGATGAGGTTGAGCTACTTCAGTACCCCAAGATAGGAGACCGCGTCTTCTACAAGTCCCGCTGGGTCGATTTCCAGGAAAAACGCGGCAGGGATGGCAAGCCGTTCCTCCTGACCGTGCGGGAGACGAGTTACTGGAATCAGGACAACGCGCTGCTTCTCAAGGTGCGCGGGATAGGCATCGAACGCCCATAAAGGGACACTCCGCTTATAACCCATTTGGGGGAACAGATGGCAATACCGCTCGAAAAACTGCTGGAACTCGGACCGGACGGCATGCTCGGCCACGACGAGGAGCCGGGCATCGACGACCTGTACAACGCAAGTCAGACCTACTTTGAGGACGTTAACGTTGGCGACGACCTGCCGCGCTACGTGCATCGCCACAGCGCGCCGGAACTGGCGCGGTGGTGTATCACGATGGAGAACACGCATCGGCTGCACTACGACATCGCCCACGCACACAATCACGACAACCTGCCTGGCACGTTGTTTCACGGAACGTGGCGCATGAGTATCGTCTCAAAGTGGCTCAAGAACTGGTCGCTTCCGAACGGGTGGTTTTGGAAGGCGAGTTGGCAGGTTCGGGAGATGGTCACAGCCGGCGAGACCACTGCCCTGTGGGGCAAGGTGATCGAAAAGCAAGAATTCGATGACTACGGCCTGGTCCACGTCGAGTTCGGCATCGTCAATGAAGAGGGGTGGGAAGGCGCGCCGGGAACCGCCGTAGTCGCCCTGCCCTTCCGCGACGGAGAGCCGGTCCCATATCCGTTCGTGCCCCCGCAGACGTGATCCGACCCCTGCCTGCTGTACCAGACCCGGCATGAAACCTGACGGAGACTGAATATGACGAGATTCCTTGCGATTGCCGACGAGCCGGGGCTCACGAACGAGAAGTTCAGTGACGCCCTCGACCGGATAGGCAAGTGGCGGTTTGCGCGGCGCGCATGGATAGTCAAGGCCTACTGCGTACTCGATCCCGGAAGGGTGATCATCGAGTGCGAGGCCCCGGATCAGGCGGCCTTCAGTGAGTGGCTGGAACGTAACGGTTGGGCGGCAGCCGACGTCCACCGGGTTGACCTTGTTCAGGAAGCGGGTGAAATATGGCCCATGCGTTCCTGAAGGCCCACGGGCCGATCATGGCTGCGTCCGGAAGTGGCCAGCCCGGTATACGCCGATTTGAAATGCCTCTGACTTTCGCCCGCGGCTGTCATACCGCGGCGCGCGGGTGTCGATATTCTTAACCCCGGACTGCCCATGCAAGCCCCAAACGTTCTCTTTATTCTCACTGACCAACAGCGCAGAGACACGATGCGTTGCTACCGCAATGAGTGGATCGAGACGCCTAATCTCGACCGACTGGCCGATTCCAGCTTTGTATTCGAAAACGCCTATGTGACCCAGCCGGTCTGCACGCCGGCGCGCGGCTCGATCATGACCGGCCTGTACCCACAGACGACAGGACTGATCAAGAACGGCATTCCATTGAGCCCGGACGTTCCGACGTTGGCCGAACTTGTTCCGGACGAATACTTTTGCGCCCACTACGGCAAGTGGCATCTTGGCGACGATGCGTTTCCCCAACACGGTTTCGAGGACTGGATCAGCATCGAAGACCACCATCGTGAGCGCTATTACCGCAGAGACCAGCGCAACCGCGAGGCCGACTACAACATCTGGCTCCGGGAGCAGGGAATCAAGGATCCGCCCGTCTCGCCGATCTCATACGAACGATGGCTGCCGGGCGCGGATCTTCCCGAGGAACTGACGCAGGCCTCCTACCTGGGCAACGAAGCCTCCCGTTTCCTGACAGAGCATGACGGCCAGCCATTTGTTCTCTGGGTGAGCTTCTCCGAGCCGCACCCACCGTACACCGGGCCATTGGACGGCCTATACGATCCGGATTCGCTGCCGGTTGGCCCCGGATTCCTGAAACGGCCCGACGGCGGCTCACTCGTCAACCGGGCGCGGGCAGACTACTACATGAGCGGCAACCTGAACCCGCTCGGCGCGGAAGGCGGCGACGTACACGACCTGACCTCCGAGGCCGGATGGCGCCGCCTGCGGGCGCAGTACTTCGCCAACGTGACCCTGGTAGACCGCAACGTGGGGCGAATACTCGACTCGCTCGAAAGCGGTGGATACGCAGACAACACTATAGTCGTGATGTCGAGCGAACACGGCGAGATGGGCGGCGACCACGGCATGCTCGAGAAGAGATCGCTATACGAGGAAGCCTCACGGGTACCGCTGCTGATAAACGTGCCGTGGCTAAGCTCGGGGCAGACCAGGATAGGCGGCAGCGTGAGCCAGATCGACCTGGTCCCTACCCTGCTCGAACTGCTGGATCAGCCAGTCCCTGACCATCTCCAGGGCGCAAGCCGGGCGCCGGTCCTGAAAGGCAAGGCGTTGCTGGACGACAACGACGTCTTCTTGCAATGGAATGGGATGGGCGACCGCAACCTCGGCTCGCCGCTGATCAACCGCATGGTTTCGCTACCCTGGAGGTCAGTGATAACCGCAGACCGTTGGAAACTCAATCTGTGCGCCGGCGATCAATGCGAGTTGTACGACCTCACCAACGATCCTTTCGAAATGACAAACCTGTTCGACGAACCTGCTCAGCGGGATCGAGTACGGGAAATGGCCGCACGAATACGCATCAGGCAGTACGAGACCGGTGACACCGCGCCCATTCCGGCAGTGTAACCGGCCGCACGGCAGGGTCATTGCACACGTAACATCGACCGGTTCGGTGTGAAACGCAGTTAATACAGTTCGAATCAATCCGCGTAGCGGCACAAGTTCGCTCGCGCGGCTTAAGGAAAGAAATGATTGCCAGTCGAACAACATACGACGTCATAGTGGTAGGCGTCGGCGGGATGGGATCGGCGACGGTATACGAACTGGCAAGCCGCGGCCTGCGCGTCCTGGGACTCGAACAGTTCGACATACCGCATGATCAGGGATCGTCGCACGGGGTGAACCGCATAATTCGGCTCGCTTACTACGAGGATCCGTCCTACGTGCCCTTGTTGCTGCGTTCCTTCGAACGATGGCGCGAACTGGAAGCCGTCTCCGGCGAGAAGCTGCTCTACACCACCGGCTCGGTCGATGCCAGCCCCGAAGACAACGATGTGTTCACCGGCTCGTTGCGTTCATGTATCGAGCACGACCTGCCCCATGAGACCCTGACTAGCGGCGAGTTGACCAAACGGTTTCCCGGCTATCGGCTGCCGCCGGGGTGGATGGGCCTGTACCAGCCGGACGGGGGGTTCCTGCTCTCCGAGCGGTGCATCGTCAACCACGTATTCGGCGCGCTCGAACGAGGCGCAGACATAAGGGCCCGCGAAACCGTTCTCGGATGGGACCGGGCGGGAGACGCTATCCAGGTCGAGACCAGCCGGGGGAAATACGAAGCCAGCGCCCTGGTCATCACCGCCGGCGCATGGACCGAGACGCTTACGCCGTCCCTGGCCCACTTGGCGATACCTGAACGACAGGTTATCGGCTGGTTTCAACCGATCCGGCCGGAGCTTTTCACAATAGAAAACTACCCTGCGACCAACATCGCTGCCGACGAGGGACGATACTACGCGTTTCCGGTGTTTGGGATTCCCGGATTCAAGATTGGCCGATACCACCACTTTGAAGAGGCGACGGCGGCGGATGATCTCGACAGGTTTTGCAGGGATGAGGATGAGGAGGCGCTTCGACTGGCCGTCTCTCGATACTTTCCTGACGCCAACGGGCCAACGCTGTCCCTCAAGGCCTGTATGTTTACGAACACGCCTGACGAACACTTCATCATCGACGCCGTGCCCGGCATGACGAATGTCTTCATCGCGGCAGGATTTTCTGGTCATGGATTCAAGTTTTGCAGTGTGGTCGGCGAGATAATGGCGGACCTTGCGACAAAGGGCGATACCCACCACGATATTTCGCTGTTGCGCTTGAGTCGATTCGAAGAACTGATTTGATATGATCATGGATCAACGGACTCACGGCAGTGTGCTGAAATCCACCCGGCGTTGACCGAACCGGGATGCACTGCGTGACGTGGAATATTCGGGCGGAAGTAGCTCAGTGGTAGAGCACAACCTTGCCAAGGTTGGGGTCGCGGGTTCGAATCCCGTCTTCCGCTCCACTCCCCTTCAAACCGCACCGGGCGCCTGATCCGGCCACCATCAGCACACACCGGGCCGCATACATCGCGGCCAGACTCCCCACTGGGCCTTTCGTAATCGCCGGTAATTACAAGGTTCCGCGCTTGTAATCCCTTCAGATGACCAATAACGTTACCTACGCCAGAGTTTCGCTTTTAATCCCAGACAAGGCTTTCGCCCCACGAAGGTCATGGAGTCCGCTCCATGCCCTCTTGTGGCTAAGTCTGGGGTTGCGACAACTCTGGCAAGCGGTCACCATCCCAAGCCACAAGGGGGTTCCATTTGTCAGAAAGTTACATCCGCGTAGTTCGGAAAAGCGGTGTTTGGAGCCCCAGCTGGCGCTCATTGAAATTACTCTTGGCACCGATGGCCATCGCATTGGTCACCGCATTCCTTGCAGTCGCTTGCGCCTCAGATGCACCCGAACCGGCGGCAACCACCGGGCCAGCGCCAACTGCGACCCCCAAGCCCAGTCCCGAACCGGCGGCGACCACCGGGCCAGCGCCAACGACAACTAGCGAGTCCGGTTTCGGCGATGGTACGTGGATCGTCGGAACGGACGTAGGGCCAGGGATTTATGCGGCGGCTGGTGGCACCCTGTGTTACTGGTCGAGACTCAGCGGGTTTGGCGGAAGTCTAGGCGAAATCATCGCAAATGAATTGTCGGCCGGGAGGACCGTGGTTGAAATAGCGTCTGAAGACAAGGGTTTCGAGACGGCCGGTTGCGGTGATTGGAGGCCCGTCATTGAGGTGACCGCCCCGTTGAGCGCCATCCCGGAAGGCACGTGGTTGGTGGGCGATGAAATACCCTCAGGTACATATTCTGCCGAGGGAGGAGACCTGTGCTACTGGGCCCGCCTCAATGGATTCAGTGGGGAGTTGGGCGACATCATCGCGAATAACGTCGGGGCCGGGAAACAGGTCGCCGAAATCACGTCAACCGACGCAGGATTTAGCTCCAGAGGTTGCGGGGCATGGACCCGCGCCAATTGAAGGGAGCTGGTCACATGCATGTTCGGTCCACGGAATCCGGGTTCCAGACGACGCCGTTCTGATGGGCAACGCCACATACCGGCCCGCAATACGGGCGGCAGAATCCCTATTGGGCCTTTCGTGATAGCTGGCAATTGCAGGTTTCAGCCCTTGCAATCCCCCGCGGTTACCAATAACGTTCCTACGCCAGAGTTTCGCTTTTAATCTCAGACAAGGCTTTCGCCCCACGAAGGTCGTGGAGTCCGCTCTATGCCCTCGTGTGGCTAAAGTCTTGGATAGCGACGACCTTGGCAAGCGGTCACCATCCCAAACCACGAGGGGGTTCCAATTGTCAGAAGGCAGAAAGACAGCCGAAGAGCGCAAAGAGGCGTTGGCAAGACAAATCGCAGGTCGAGTCGCACAGGGCCTCAGGGTCGAAACCCAAAGCGATTTCCAGGCGGTGATGATTCATGGGAAGGTCGTAAACCACGTACTTCATCTCATACTCACGTTCATGACCTTGGGGGTTTGGGCGCTCATCTGGATTGCATTGGTCGCCTTGGGCGGTGAGAAGCGAGAACTTGTACAAGTTGACGAATGGGGAAACCCCACCATCGCCAGACTCTAGGGCTGGCAGGGTTACCCCAACTGAGACCTTTGCATGACCGTCGTTCCGGCCTCCGAGCCGGAATCCAGCAACTGTCTTGAGAGTCAAGCGTTTAGGGCGTGGCTAGACTCCCATCCGGCGCCGTTCTTGAGCATGGCGTTGAGGATGGTCAGCAGCTTGCGCATGCACGCCGTGAGAGCCACCTTCTTGGGCTTCCCCGCTTCCAGTAGCCGCTCATAGAACTCCTTCAGCACCGGATTACATCGGACGGCCACCAAGGTGGACATGTACAGGGCAGAGCGTACTTTGGCGCGACCTCCCCAACAGCTGCGCGCACCTCGGAACTTCCCACTGTCACGGCTTAGCGGCGCCACGCCGACGAGCGCCGCAACCGCCCTACGGTCGAGGGATCCCAGCTCCGGCAGATCGGCCAGGAGGCTAAAGGTGGTCACGGGTCCAACGCCCGGCACGCTCCTCAAAAGCTTCGCCTGATCCTGCCACAGCGGGCTCTCCCGCAGACGCCCCCCAAGGTCATCGTCAATCTCCTTCAACTGGAGATTCAGAAAGGCGATCACCTCTTCGATGCTCTTCCGTACTGCCGGCAAGGCCTGTCGGCGACGCAATTGCTCCGAGGTACGCATACGGGTGACCTGCCGGCGGCGTGCCACGAGCGCCTGAAGCTCCCGCACCTCATCAGGTACGGGAGGCCGGGCCTCCACGCCGCTGGCCTCCCCGAAACGCGCTATGACCGCAGCGTCGATCCGATCGGTCTTCGCCAGTATGCCCTGGGAGCGCGCAAAGTCCCGGACGTGGCGCGGGTTGACGATTGCGGCGGGGACGCCCGCTGTCCAGATCGCCGCGCTGAGCTCGGACTCATACCCGCCCGTGGCCTCCATGACGACGATCTGCGGCGCCAGGTCACGAAGCTTACGCACAAGTCCGTCCACCGATTTCTCGTCCAGGCCGACATGCCACGTTTCGCCCGTCGGGTGCACTGCGACGTCCACCCAGTCCTTTGAGACATCGATTCCCACAAACATCGGTTACTCCTTTGGCCCATCCTTGCAGATACGGGCTCGCTGGCCCAGGCAACTGTTCGGGCTCTAAGATTAAAAAGGCGGGGCGACCACGCTGGATTCCGGTCTCCAAGACCAAGGGGTGTACGGTCTGCCCCGCCACCTTCACCAAGATACAAGGGGCGGGGATTCCGGATTGGATAGCATGCCTTGACTTTTCATCATGGTCCAACGCCAGGAGTTACGCAAAGGTCCCCAACGGGAGTTGCTGGCTCACTTTCGGCTCAACGGGCGCGGGCTCTGTGTTTATAGAGTGGCTAGACGCCGTTATTTTTGAAGGAACGCTCCCTGACGCAAGTGATGGTTCTCGCGCTGGCCTGTTTCCGATCCGCACGGGAATCGGCGATATCAGGGTTGCCGCCACGTCTCGGCAACCGAGCCGATAGCTACACTGGCATATGCGCGAATTAGACCCGCGGCTGGGTGCCATCCTTCGGGACAGTTTTTGCATCCGCACCACCATGACCCGCCGCCGGTCCGGCGGATCGCGCACTGTGGAGACTACGTACTGCTGGGACGGCGCCCGCCAAATCGTGCTTTCCGGCTATCCAGGGCCTCGCGACTGGGTGGCGAACATAAACGCCAATCCAACCGTCACACTGCACACGGCGGAGTTCGAGCCTTCGTTCGACATTCCCGGCCGGGCCGAGGTACTGTGGGACACCAACGAACGCCTGCCTCACCTGCTCAACTTCATCGGCAGGTGGACGGAGAGGCCGGGGTTCCCCCGCCGCAGGTTCGCCCTGGTCCTCGGGGCGATCAGGATCAACCGAAAACTGCGTCTGCCCTGGTGGGGACCGTTTTGGCTCATCCGCAAAATCTTCGATCAAATGCCGTGCGTCGTGGTCACCTTCACTGGCGACCCAATACTCCGCACGGACGGGCCGCCACCCCTTTCGGAGCCCCACGGGGACCGCACATGAGAGGTTTCCCAAACAGCGCCAATGGGGCGGAACGCAAACGACTGTCATTCCTCTGAAAATAGCCCGGTCAGACGGCCAGCCCCCACCGTCTTTCCGGACTTGATCCGGAACCCAGGGGCGAGGGGACGCGCGAATACCGGGTACCCGTTAATCCCCACACAGGCTCTCAGCGCCAATGACTACCGCCCCAGTCGTATCGCCAGGCGACACCCCATTTCCATCCCCCTGTACGCCCTTCACAAGGCCAACGTCATCCCGAGCGCCCAACCGTCATTCCTCTGAAAATAGCCCGGTCAGACGGCCAGCCATCCAGATCAGGAATCAGGCGGCGACGGCATATCGCCGTCGAGGGCATTCCTAGCAATGTCCCGCGTTGCGGTGTCGAACTGCGGGTTGCCGGCAATCCATTCGAGATAGTCCGGCTCTCCGGCCGCGACCTCGGACAGCCGCCGCCCGCGGTGCTTCCCGAAATTGATCAACGCCTCACTGTTCGCCGACCATACGAACTTGCCCTCTGGGTCGAGCGCGCGCGCGTCGACACCCTTGGACCACGCCGCCAGTTGGCGCGGCGATCGGGGCAGACCAGCACCTGTCGACAACTCGCCAAGAAGGATTTCAGCGGCCGCACTCGCCGACGTCTCGGCTCCCGCCACGGACGTCAATTCGCCACCTGCAAACTTCTTGTACGCCGCGCGAAGATCGCGGGGTTCGAGACGGTGGAAAATCGCCATCGCGTCTAGGACCACCCTGCCTTGAGCGCTGAACTCAACACCCGACCGCCGGAACTCCTCGACCAACAGGGGCACGTGAAAACGCTCCACGGCAAATCCGGCTAGATCGCATCCTTCAAGATGCTCGGCCAGTCCCCTGGCATAAGACCTGAAATTCGGAACGTCGGACACGTCGTCGTCGGTAATCCCGTGAACCTCTGTCGCTCCGGGCGGGATTGGCGTACCGGGGTTGACCAACACCGATCGTGTTCGTTCGTTTCCGGCGGGATCGATCTTAAGGACGGTGAGCCGCACTATTCGGGCCGTCCGTGTGTCGAGTCCGGTCGAGGCGGCATCGATGAACGCCAACGGCCGTTCAAGCTCCAGGTATTCCAACAGGCGGTGAGCGGCCATAGTCAAGTCCTGATTCAGAATTAGGGATGGTCTGAACAAGCCCACTGGTTGCGCCTGAATCTGTTACAAAGACCCTTCGACAAGCTCAGGGCGAACGGATTGGAACACGGAGTTGTTCAGAGGTTCCGGAGTTGTTCAGAGGTTCCTTAGATCAATGCGATCATATGCTATCCGTTGTACACGCCATCAGCCGGAATGAGTGACGATGACACAGGCCAACCGAATCAGGCCAGGACCAAGCAAAATTTGATTTCGGCAATTTGGCCACGACGCGCAAACGTTCGGCCTGTCAATTACACTTGTTTCCAGCAGGTTCTCTCGAATTTGCGGATTTTGGTGGATCGGCAGACGCGACCCTTTGCGATTGGTGGCTCCAAAAAAATGGCGCTAGAGATAGATATGCAGACCAGGGATCACGTCCGGACCGCCCGGGAAATTCTTACAGCCGCGGGCAGGGAATTCGAGACCGGAGACCATCTCCAGGCATCGGAAAAGTTGTGGGGGGCAGCGTCTCACGCGCTCATAGCGGTGGCCCAACAGCGTAACTGGCCACACGGCAGCCACCGGGCGTTAAAGAAGGCGACGCAACTGCTCGTCGACGAGACTGGCGATATGGCGCTGCTCGCGGGGTTCGTATCTGCCGAGAAATTCCACGCAAACTTCTATCACGATTTCATGGAAGATTTCGAACTGGACGCTGACCGGCCGACCGTCAACAACTTTGTCGAGAGATTGCTGGTTCTAGCGGCCTGAGTTCGCCTACCCAAATCCGTCTGCACGTAGTGGCGGCCATCAGGGTCATCGTTCGCGACTGACCGCTTACAGGATTGATGACGGGATCCGTTCGCCACAGGGCGCAGCCCTGTCTCGGTCAGGGGCCCGCTAAGAGCAAATCGTTAGCCGGTCAAATACACTTGTTTCTGCCACAATCAACCGAACTTGCCGAAGTGGCGGAATGGTAGACGCGACGGTCTCAAAAACCGTTGGGCATAAACGCCCGTGTGGGTTCGAATCCCACCTTCGGCACCAACCGTGACCCCGATGGCATCGTGCGCGGGTGGGCGTTCGCGCGTTGCGCCACACCTCCCCAGGCGCCCAGGCGCGCACAAGAGGCGCGCTACAAGGTGTGCATTGGATCGCACGGCGCATGGAATCACGCGTGGATGATGTTCGTGTTTGCCCCTCGCGCTCCCCGAGGTCGACCGCGTGTGGGCACTCTGGGGAAGGGATGCACGCGGGAACAACGGGACGCCCCGATGTCAGACGAAAACACCATTTTACGTACATTGTGTGCACGGAACGGCCCGTTCAGCAGGGGTTTGCCAGTTTTATGACGCAGACTTTTTCCAATACTGCTCGAGTTGATCCCGAGGTGTCCAGTCAAGTATCCGCCGCGCCTTTTCACCTGTGAATTTCTGGTGCGGAAGATCGGGGAAAACGAAGAAAACCTCGGACCGGGAAGGGAGCTTGTCGAAGTCGACGTCCAGCGCACACCTGAAGCACTCCGCCGCGTCTCTCCATGAGACCGTGTACGGGACCAGATCGTGGCCCACGTTCGCTATCGGCGAACCCGACTCGGCATTGTCGGTTTCCGGATCGAGGAACATGTAGAACAGCAGGTCCATGACGTGGATATCGTGGAACTCGGTAAAGACCCGGCATATCTCTTGTCCCAGAGACTTGGTTAACGCGTACAGGAACGTCCCCGGCTGGTGTGGAACGTCCGGTCCGATCAGGTGGTCGAACCGTTCGTAGGTGGGACCAGTGGCCGCATAAAAAGGCCCACTGTTTATGACTCTGTCGATGCCGTGTTCGACCGCCGCCACCATCATGTTGTAGCAACCGCGGGCGCTCACGTCGAACGCCAACTGGCGATCCGTCCGGAGCACCGACAGGTTGATTATTGCGTCCATTTCCGCGGCGGCCGATACAACCTGATCGATGTCGGCTACGTCGACCTTCAGGTACTCGTGCGGCGTATCCAGATCGTTAATGTCGCTGAGGCGAAGCTCGTGCCGGCCCTCCATTGCCTTCACGACGTGTGGGCCGAGCATACCGTTAGCGCCAAGGATGAGTACTTTCATCGCCAGTTCATCCTCTCTTTCGGGGCGTGTAACCGAGATTGACCGACTGCGCAACGTCGTCCGCGCTCTGCCACGGCTGGCCGGTCAGGAACCGGGCGTCGGGGACGTCCGACTGGATGTGAAATATGTCGAGCCAACCCGAATGATCGGCGGTGAGGCTCAGTCTTACCGCCTCGATCGCGTCGTCCTCGTACAGGGCCGACGTGGAGGGATTCATTTCCGCGGCAGGTGTGATTTCACCGAGCCTCAGAATAGTGACTTCAGTCTTCCGTTCCCGCGCGAACTCCCTGCACACGATCTCGCCAAGGTGATAGCAGAGGACCGGCGGATCTAACGTGGGCGTCGGTTTCCAACGTTCGGTAACCGCGAACGACGGGTCGTACCCTTCCAGGAGACGCAGCGAACTGAGGTATATGAATCGCGGCACGCGTTCTTGTGACGCCGCCCACAGCAGGTTGTAGGTGCAGCGCATCTGGTGGTCAAGTTGGTCCGAAACACTGGCGCTCGGATCTACTGCGCCGGAGTGGACGATGACATCGGCGCCTTGAACGAGTTCATCTGTGGGCGGAGTGTGGTTGAGGTCGGAACGAATAAACCGGAACGGCGTCGAAACCTCATCCCGGTCGGTCATGAGGACCTCGTGATCGTCGCCAAGTGAACTCGCTATCTGGCGCGACAGGCCGGCCGCCGCAGAAGTGATCAGTACCTTCACAAGTGTTCTCCACCGCTCGTTTGATTCACCGCAGTATACCGCCGACTCCGGGGCGCAAATTGCGGTTGCGGAATATCCCGGCCCGCATGGGCCGACGTGTGAGCCCATCCCCTCGATCAGGGAACTACAAAACCGACTCCGAATCGCCAGGAGAAGGCTACGATAGGGGCGCAATCGTCCAAGCCGGATCTCACAGGAGAATCACGTTGAGCCGAAAGAATGGTCCCAGTCAGCCAGACGCCGCCGGAACCCGGCCTGACCGGCCAGATATCCTGTTCATCCAGTCCGACCAGCACAATCCGGCGGTCATGGGTTGCTACGGAGACCCGGTCGTCGAGACGCCGCACCTCGACCGCTTGGCGGCCCGCGGCGCCCGCTTTACGTCCGCATACTGCGCGTCGCCGATCTGCGTCCCGTCGCGCATGTCTCTTATAACGGGCCGGTTTCCGTACGAAAACGAGGTGTGGACAAACGACCAGTCCCTCGATTCGGCGATACCGACATACGCCCACGCGCTGGGCGCGGCCGGATACCGTCCGGCGCAGATCGGGCGCATGCACTTCAACGGGCCGGACCAGTTGCACGGCTTCGCCGAACGCACCATCGGAGACCACAGCCCGAACTGGCCCGGCAGTCCGAGGCCGGTCGATCACGGCGCCCTTACAGGGACAGCCGGCCCCGCGAAGATCAGTATCGAGTTGTCAGGCATGGGTCAGAGCGCATATCAGGTCCACGATGAAGAGGTGACCGACGAAGCAGTGGACTACCTGGACCGGTTCGGCGAGTCAAGAGCGCCCGGCGAATCCCTCTGCCTATCGGTCGGCCTCATGCTGCCCCATCAACCGTTCGTCGCCCGTCCTGCCGACTACGCCCGATACGAGGGCCGCGTCGGGCTGCCAACATCCGCCGCAACACCGCCTGACGACTGCCACCCGTACATACGCTGGTGGCGCAACAGAACCGGTATTGAACGCGTCGGCGAATCTGAGGCCATTCGCGCACGAACCGCATACTGGGCGCTTGTCGACCGCCTCGACGCCCTGATCGGGCGGATACTTGACGCGGTGGAGCGGAACGGCCTGTCCGACAACCTGATCATCGTGTACACGTCCGATCACGGCGACCAGATAGGCGAACACGGGCTTTGGTGGAAGCAGACGTTCTATGAAGGCTCGGCCCGGGTTCCTGCGCTCATTTCGTGGCCACCCGCGATACCTGTGGGAGTCGTCGTCGAGAACCCTGTCAATCAATTCGACCTCATGGCATCCGTGCTTGATGCGGCCGGCGCGCCGCAACTGCCGCGATCCCGCGCCAATAGCCTGCTTGGCCTGCTGAATTCTCCCGAAACAGCGGACTGGCACAATACCGCATTCTCCGAGTACTGCATGAACGATGACTCCGAGGGTTCGGCCTTCTCGCCCAATCTGGGTGGGCCGGACGTTCACTCTCGGCCGGGCGGCGTCCAAAACCGCATGATCAGGAGCGGACCGTGGAAGCTCAACTATTACCACGGCTTCAAGCCTCAGCTGTTCAACCTGGACGACGACCCTCAGGAAACGCGGGATCTCGGCGCCGATCCGGCATTTCGCGGAGTGCGGGCAGAACTGATAGATCGCGTACTGGTGGGATGGGACCCCGAACGGATCAGGCGGAGGATGCGATTGCTCAAGTCAGAGCAGCGGATATTGGAAACGTGGGCGGCAAACATCGACCCGCCCGACTCGCTGCGTTGGAACCTTAAGCCAGAAATGGACTACCTCGAACCCGACAAATAATAACCGGTCAGGCAAACATCCCACAGTCATTCGGGTTCACACTGACCGGCAGGATGGGAACGGCGTTGTCGATGCGCTCCCGGCGCAGCATCTCCCTGTAGTCCGCGTAGCCGGGGACACCGAAGCGCTCGCAGAAGAGCCCCAGGTTCTCGGCGTCCGTGTCCGCCGCGGCGACGACCTCAGTCGCCGGGTTGAGGGCGTAGGCCCGCGCGTGGGCAGCGCCCTATCCGCTCGCAACCGATCACGCCGACTCTGTAAGTCATCCGCCGCCTCTCCTGCGCGTCTCGCCGGCTACTCCAGCCAGTCCCCGTGCTTCGCCATGAGGGTCTCGTAGCACTTCTCGTATGTCTCGATGTCCACGCCGTGGTAAGGGGAGAGGAGGCGCGGCGGCATGTCGACTCCCCCCGGCCGGACCATCATCTTGTCGTACGCCCCGTCGATCATCGAGCGGTCCCGGACAGGGCCGAGGAAGTCGTTGGCGGCCGCCACGGTCCTGGCCTGTATGCGGAAAAGGTTCTCGAAGTCGCCCTCGACGCCGTACCTGAAGTACTCCAGCGTCCTCTTCGGCATCATGGGCCCGTATGAGGCGAGGAGAGGGCACTCGCCGTGCAGGCAGCAGCCGACTGGACCTGTAGGCCGCGCCTGCTTCCTGCCTCGTCGGAACGTGCAACGGGTATAACAACCGGAGGCTTTTGTCATTTAGATGCGAGGCCTTTTCTTTGCACAGCCAGGCCTCTGGTACAGGAAAGGCGGTCCCGCAGCGCCTCCTTCGTACTCCTCCATCACGGCGCTCGCAAGCCAACAAACTCTTCCGTTCCGTTGTCACAGCAAGGCCCTACATAATGCAGAGTACAACGCGAGTGCAAGCTGACCATCAGGTTCGAGAAGGTCTGAATCAACTGAGGACACAAGATGACTTTCGGGAGGAAACGATTGCGAAGGAAGCAAACGCTGGTATTGATATCAGGCGCTCCAGGTACCGAAGCTAATGACGAATGTTCGGCTGGCGGCCGGACACAAATGCACATCGTGGTTTCTTTTAGGAACACCGCATCCCCTGGCTTTCCCCGCAGATAATTCCGTTTCAATTGATTCACCAGCTTCTCGTAAGAGTTATCGCAGTTCGACTCTACCGGGGACTCGTGATCAAGTTCCTTCGCCGCGCCAATCGTGATTAGGACGGATGCGTCGAACAAAGACGACAAAGATTACTTCGGCCTTAGGCTCGTTTCTGAATCATTTAGTTACCGTGCTTATGAACGATGACACAAGAAATATTTCATTATCCGTTGCAATTCTGTCATATCGAAGCACGACCGAGGACATTTTCGGCTACGTGCTCCCAGGAACCAAGCGTCCGGGACAATTGAGAATACTTCGTATAACGCTCAACATTTCATGCCACGGGACCTCGCGCGACATCGCGAACGCCAAGTCTCGAAGTTGAACTCGGTCATTGGACATCTCTTCTGGCCCAAAAAACACTGCGATTCTAGCCCGTTGTTTGTTGGCCCATTTCATTTGACTTCTTAATGAAGCCTGACCCAAGTAAATGTCAACGGTTATGCCGGCCTGCCGAAGTTCGGTGGCCATTCGGATATAGTAAGCCCAATAAGTTTCTCCGAAATTGAAGATAACTACCGAAGGACGCACGTGATCCTCTACGTTCACAGAGCGTAACACCGCCGCAATGCGATCCAGGCCGAGAGAACCACCTACACCTGCAAGCGGCCGGCTCGTGAAGTGTTGCGTAAGATCACTATATCTACCCCCGCTCGCAACAGCGCCAATGGCCTCTTCGGAATCCACGTACGCCTCGAACACAATTCCAGTGTAGTAGTCCATACCTCTTACGGTTAAAAAATCAATGGATAAATATTTCTCTAGACCAAGCACACTAGTGACATCCAATAGCTGGCTCAAGTTTCGTATCCCATCAGTACCAGAATCGCTGTCAGCCACAAACTTCCCAGCTTGTGCCAACTTCTCCTCGTTGGTGCCAGACAGACTAAACGCCCTTAAAACATTTGTCGCAAGGACTTGCGACAGTCCCAAGTCTCTGAGTTCGACTTGCACTTTCTCCGTACCCTGTTTTTGAACTTTATCAATAGCTCGCAATATAGGCAAAGCAAGATGCTGAACCCCCAGAGCGCGCAACATTGCGTTAGCGACCTGACGGTCGCTCAGCCGAATAGTAAAGTTTTCTATTCTCAGACTGCATAATGCGTCGCAAAGGGTTACGATAGTTTCAATATCAGCCAGACCACTTTGGGCGCCAATAATATCGAAATCACACTGGTAGAACTCACGATAACGACCCCGTTGAGGATTTTCACCCCGCCAAACGAGACCGACCTGATACCTCTTGAAAGGAAAGGTCAAGCGATGTTGGTGCTCAGAAACAAACCGGGCGAACGGGACGGTCAGATCGAATCGCAGCCCTATTTCTCGTTCACCCGCATCTTTGAATTGATAAATGAGTCTGTCTGATTCTTCGCCCGCCTTTGCTTGAAGAACATCGAGATATTCGATCGCAGGTGTTTCTATCGGAACATAACCGTGCGTCTTAAAAACACTCCTCGCAAGACTGACCATCTCCTCCATGCGGCGCGCGTCGTCCGGAAGAAGATCCCTAAATCCCCTTAAAGTCCGGGGCTGAGCCGTCATGGCCTTCGCTGCTCCATATCAAGAACGCAGGCAGACGATGATTTCATCTCTCAGGGTGCGGCGAATTGCGAGCTTCGAAGAAGTCGGATAACAAATCACGAACTTCATGACGCATCAACATCCCATCGTCAGTCACGTATAAGTCGTACTCAGGCTCATAGTAGAATTTTGCCCAACGGTCCTTGAATAGCCTCTGTACTCCATCCATCAGCGAAAGGCCGAAATTCGGATACACATTATCAACAGCGTGGGCAAAATAGTGACTCATCCCTCGTTGCCAAGTCGTGCTTACCCGGCGTTCCTCGTAGTTCTGAACGCTGTACTTTGGATAACAAGCATCGAGTACAACCTTTGGAACTCGCCAGATGGACATTAACAGACGGATATCGCCGAACTCTCTGACTGGAAATGCCATAGGCGTCCGACCGTTTGTAAGGTTGTAGTTAAGTTCGCTCAGGATGTCTTCTCGGTTAAAACCCCAGGCAGTACTCGGTTGTGCCGTAAACTCTACACAGTTATCTGGCGACTGATGAGATCAAAAAGGTACCTGCAAAGTGGGTGGTTTCGCGGCCGTATCGCAGCCGAAAGGACTCGATTAACTCCTCCGGCCCTGACTTCATCGCTAAAAGGTTACCGATGTCCCTGGGAAATAGTTTTTTGTGTGCAACGGACTCCGGTAGAGACGGTTCAATCACTAGAGTAAATGCGACGAGCCTTTTAGTCGTTGACAAACTGCTACGACCATGACACTCCTCCTGTGCCTTCCTCCTGTGCCTTGTCCGGCTGAGATGTTAACTCGGGACAAGAACACTGTCAAGAGTCTGGTCTGATCAAATACGTCCCGTGCACATTACTTCCCTTCAGAACAGGCTCGCCCGCCTCAGGCTTCTCATCGTCGATGACCTTGGCTTCGTTCTGCACTTCCAGTAGTGAACAGTAGTGAACGAGAATCTTCGGCCCGGATAGACCCACCTACGTCCTGATCGGCAGCGTGACTCACCGCTCGAAACATCAAGCGAAAACAGGCCAGAGTCGGCGCCTACCAGCGAGTACGTCAATTCGGTTCAGGGTCGATGGCTGCGACCAGATCGCCGATTTATGTTTTTGCCTCGGCGTTCACTCTGACCTCGATCGACACGTAGAGAACCTCGAACTCCGGCGGTTCGTTGAGGTCTGCGACCGTGACCATCACGCCTATCTCGGCGCCGATCCGCCATTTCGCGGAGTGCGGGCAGAACTGATAGATCGCGTACTGGTGGGATGGGACCCCGAACGGATCAGGCGGAGGATGCGATTGCTCAAGTCAGAGCAGCGGATATTGGAGATGTGGGCAGCAAACATCGACCCGCCCGACTCCCTCCGCTGGGACCTGAGACCCGAGATGGACTATCTCGAAGCTGACCGGTAAACGCAGGTCAGGTCGGGCCCTAGCCACCGGCTGATTCATGACGCCGGAGATCGTCGGGGGAAGATTCATTCCTGCCGGAAGTCCAGCACATAAGCCGCCGGACTGCCCGCCTCACGCGTCACCGCGCTAACGATGACCGCCACCTGCTCGTCCGGTTCGGCATTTACGTCTGCCAGCCGAATCTCGCCGTCGGCCTCATCATCCAGGAGCAGTCGTGTGACTTCAGCCCCGCCTCCGGGCAATCTTCGTACGATCTGCACTAGAAACTCTTCCGGCACCAGGTTATTCAGCCTGGCGAACCCGTCCGCCTCCCAGCCTCCGTCGCTCTCGGCATCATCGGTCCACCCGATCTCCTCCAACACAAAGTCGTCGAGGCACAATCCCCTGCCGTTTACAGCGTCGTCGGTCACGTACTCAAATCTGATCAGCGCCTCGCCACCCGCGTAAGGCGTCAGATCGACTGAATCCTCAACCCATCCGGTCGATTCGCCTGTGATACCAGGCCCAAAACTCGTCCCGTTGGGATTTTCGTTCGTCGTAAGCGTTGTTTCGAGGATGGTCCATGTCTCGCCGCCGTCCTCCGACACCTCGACGTAAGCAAAGTCCCACTCAGCCTCCACCGAATACCAAACGTTGAAGGTTAGCGTCGCGGCGTCCGTGCCGGTGAGATCGAATCGGCGTGTCAACGTGGTATCTATGCCGTCGCCGTCGTTGCTCCACCAACAGGCGTCGCCGCTATGCGGCGCGACCGGGAAGAGCTCCGCTCCCGGGTCGCCGTTGAAAGTGATAGTCAGCTCGTCCGATGGGAAATTCACGATGTAGTAGTCGGCGCCGAACTGGGCAACGTCGCTTTCGTATGTCTTGGGCAAACTGACAAATTGCGAGAAGACGCGAACGGCCGAGCGGAGGTTGCGGGCAGTGGACGAATATCGGCCGTCGGCGCTGTCGAGGTAGTTGGCGACGACCCAGTCTCTGAACACGTCGAGTGAGGTGACGTCTTGCCCATTGCGCTGTAACACAAGGTCGACGGATTCGAGCCCGTCTGTCGGCTCTCTTACCAACTCTGCGATCAGACGTTCTCCGCCGTAGTGCTCGGTCAGATAGTCCAGGAACAGGTTGGCCCCTCCGTACGATGGCGTGCGATCCTGTGTTCCGGATGGCCATTGGGTCAGGGACGTTCCCGGACGCCGCAGGTAGTCAGCGATTCTGGGCGCCCAGTGACCCGCTTTCCCCGCGGCGAGCTCGGACAGGCCCTCGTTCAACCAGCTTTCTTCGTCGGAGTCCGCCGCCCAATGCACGGCGTGCTGGAGTTCGTGCGCCAGCACCGCCGAATAGGAGGGGGAACCCACAGGAAGAGCGGCCGAAATGTAGATCGATTCCCGTTCGTTACTGTGCGGCAGAATCTCGGCAGAATAGGCGTCGGCGCTTGAGAAATAGCCCGCTATCCCCGGCCGGAGGCGGGTATGAAAGATGACCAGACGCGGATCGCCGTCGATCCCTGGGGACCTGATTCCTCCAAACAGACCAGTTACGGTCGGCCACACGTTCGACTCGAACTCATCGACCGCAGTGTCCAGATCGGCCTGATCTATCTCCGCTGCGGCGTCGAACACCCAATAGGCGTTGTCGCTGGCAGCCTCGACGACGCCATCGACGAGGACATTCCCACCCGGGCGGTTTACCCAAAACCTGGTTTGGTCTCCCCGGTTAAGCGGTCCTGAATCGACAGACGTCGACTCCGTGTCAGACGACTGCAACTTGAAGCGCCTTGCGAGGTCGACCACGTCACGGGAAGGAGGTCGCGGAATTATCTGCTCCCTGACTACCGGAATCGGGGTCGGTTCCGGCGCCGATGGAACTGTGGCGGCCGATCGGACCGCGTCAGGGTTTGGGGTCGGTGTCGGAGGAGGCGTTGGGGTGGGCGTCGGGAAAGGTATCTGACTCGGTACCGGCCCGCCTGCAGTGGGGTTCGTTACCGTAGCGACAGTCGTCGCGGTCGACATCTCGGTAGTTGGCGATTCGGGTTCGGCGGTCGCGGTGGAAGGCGCGGCTGGGCTCGCTGCCGTGCAGGCAAACGCAACTAGCAGCGCTACGATCCCCGAAGCGGCGATGATTCTCACGATCCGGGTTTTCGGAAGTCTGCCGGTACGGATTCGGAATAGATCAACCAATGACTGTCGGCGAAACCGGGACCTGCGGCGCGGGCTAACGGCTCGCCCCATCGTCTAAAACGACACCTTTCACCGGCGCCATGGAATTGAATTGATTCATGGAATGTCCGACACCCTCGGTAATGATCACCCTGACGGCACGCGCAGAACGCGAGATCGTTTCGTCCACAACAGCACGTTCGCGCGATCCGGGCACGCCGAGCACATGATCGATCTGCTTGTCCGGCGCGGCCGGCTTGCCGACTCCGATTCTCACCCGATTGAACTTGTTCGTCCCGATGGCCGCAATTATCGACTTAAGGCCTTTGTGCCCACCGGCGCCCCCTTGCCTACGTATACGCATGGCGCCGACGGGCAGGTTTATGTCGTCTGTAACGACAATCAAGCGTTCCGCATCGGACCGATACCGGGTCAGCAGGTACTCCGCCGCTTCGCCGCTCAGGTTTACATACGTGCGGGTGAGAGCCAGGATTGTGAACTGACCGTCGATCTTTATTTGCCCCATACCCACCAGACGCCTGTTCTCAAGTTCAGCGCCTGTTTCCTCCACGAGCCGGTTTATGCACCAGTGACCGGCATTGTGCCGAGTGTCTCGATACTCAGGACCCGGGTTCCCGAGACCCATTACGATCCATGGGTTTTCTACGGCCGGTTCTTCAGCGCCCTCCCGCTTCGGAAACAGCCTGTCCAGCAGCGACTTGAACGTCACGGCCCAGGGTCCGCCTGCCCTGGCGACGGCGCGTCGCCCTGATCATCTGACGTGACTGCCAGATCGGGTGTTTCGCCGCTCAGGACGCGCAAGAACTGTTCTTCGTCGAGCGCCTGCACCCCCAGCCTCACTGCCGTGGCGTACTTGGCGCCTGCGTCGGCGCCGGCAACCACGTAGTCGGTCTTTCTCGATACGCTGCCGGACGCCTTGCCGCCAAGGGACTTGATCTTCGACTGAGCCTCCGGCCGTGACATCGAATCCAGCCGTCCAGTGACGACCACGGTCTTGCCTGCAAACGGGTGGTCGGCCGGCGGCGCGGGCGTGTGATCGACAGGATCCACGCCGGCGGCCCGCAGTCGGGACAGCAGGTCGCGGTTGTTGGGGTTGCCGACCCATGCCGAGATGGTCTCGGCCAGCACCGGTCCTATGCCATCGATTTCGAGTAACTCCTCGGCGCCAACGCCTTCGATGCCGGTAAGCGACCTAAACCGCCTCGAAAGCCACTCAGCGACCTCTGCGCCAACCCCGATTATGCCTAGGCCGAATATCAGCCTTGGCAGCGGTTGGGACTTAGCCGATTCGATCGCCTGCAAGAGGTTGTCGACCCTTTTCTCTCCCATCTTCTCGAGTTCGAGGAGTTCGGCTCTCTTGTCGGAAAGCGAAAAGACCTCGGCGACGTCTTTCACGAGCCCGTTTCTGGCGAGATCCTGTGAAACGCGCTCACCCACTCCCTCGATGTCCATGGCTACGCGGGACGCAAAGTGCTGGAGCAGCCGTTCGAACTGGGCCGGGCACGTGGAATTCACGCACAGTGTCATCGCCTGATCTTCGGGCGCGACCGTGGGCTCAGAGCAGACCGGACATCGGTCCGGCAGGCGATACGGGCATGCATCCTGCTCGGGCGTCAGGGGCTCTGCCGGCCCAATCACCTGCGGAATGACGTCCCCCGCCCTTTGGACGATGACGTCAATCCCTTCGCGTATGCCCTTCTCGTTGATATCCTGCGAATTGTGAAGGGTTGCGCGGCTGACGGTTACACCGCCTACTACGACCGGCTCAAGGACCGCGTACGGATTGAGAGAACCGGTGCGGCCAACATTTACGCCGATGCTGATCAGCCTCGTCCGCGCCTGTTCGGCCGGAAATTTGTAGGCCGTAGCCCAACGCGGGTCTCTCCCTGAAATGCCCAGGCGCTCCTGTAGAGCAAGGCTGTCGATCTTCACAACCATGCCGTCGATGCCGTAGTCGAGTTCAGACCTTATTGCCAACGCCTCGTTGTACGCACGTGCCACCCCCTCGATATCGGAGACGAGCCGCGTCCACGGGTTGACCTTGCCGCCCCACCGCTTGATCGCCTGCAACGCCGCCAATTGGCTGTCCGCGAGCGCGCCGTCCACGCGCCCGATGGAGTAAAAGGTCACATCCAGCGGGCGGGACGCCGTCTTTCGGGAGTCGAGTTGCCGCAGCGCTCCGGACGCAGTGTTTCTGGGGTTTACGTACAGGGGGAGTCCTTCCGACTCGCGTTGACGATTGAGGCGATCGAATGCCGACAGTGGGAAATACACCTCACCGCGTAGTTCGACCGTCGCCGGCACATCGTCCCCATCAAGGCGCAGCGGGACAGTCCGGATAGTTCGGACGTTGGCGGTGACATCCTCGCCCCTTATTCCGTCTCCGCGAGTGGCGGCGCGCACGAGCACCCCGTTTTCGTATGTGCATGCGATGGCGAGCCCGTCAATTTTAAGTTCGCACACATAGTCGAATTCATCTATCTCAAGGAGTTCGCTGGCCCTGCGGCGCCAGGCTTCGAGCTCTTCCCTGTTGACCACGTTGCTCAGGCTGAGCATCGGCGCGGGGTGCACTACCTCTGCGAACTCGCCGGACGGAGGGGCGCCCACACGTTGGGTCGGGGAGTCCGCCGTTACCAGGCAGGGGAACTGCTGCTCAATGGTCAGCAGTTCTCTCAAAAGGCGGTCGTACTCGGCGTCGGACATGACCGGGGCCTGGTCGACAAAGTACAGGTGATTCGCGCGGTTAAGATCTGCGCGTATTTCACCTGCCCGGGAGGCAGCCAGATTCACGTTTGTGGGGATCGAAACGCCGCCTGCATTCATGGCTGTAGGGATTCGTGTGCGATAGGAATCGTGTTGGCAGGACGGTAGGTCAGGGGATTTTCATTGTATCAACGGACGCCCCAACCCCGGATATTACCATCACAGGAAGATTTGCGGGGAACATCGGGACCCCTATAGATATACTCGTTACAGCAGCGCACTCAGTTAACGTTCACCGATGCGGCGCCGATCCGAGGGTTCATGGCTAACATAAAGCCGTTCCGGGGCATTCGATACAACCCTGCCGTCGCAGGAAACCTCGGCCTCAACGTGTCACCGCCGTTCGACATGATCACGCCGGCGTTGCAACGCGATCTGTACGACCGGTCCGAATACAACATTGTCCGGCTGGAGTTGGCAAGGCGGCGGCTCGGAGGCGACCCCTATGCGAGCGCCGCCGAATCACAGCGGCGGTGGATGACATCCGAAGCGCTCACGCGGGATGACGAGCCATCCGTATACGTCACGGAGGAGCGCTTTTCATTTCGTGGCAAGCCGTACCTCCGCAGGGGCGTCATCGCAGCTGTACGGATCGAGGAATACGACCGGAACGTCATCCTTCCGCATGAGTACACCCGCCAGGAGTGGGTCCAAGACCGGGTCAGGCTCATGGGGGTCGCCGGCTCCAACTATAGTCCGCTGCTGGTACTGTTCCGGGACGATCTCCGGTCCACCGTCGGCGGAATCCTCAGAGCCGTCGCGGGAGGGAAACCCACGGATACGGCGGCGCCGCCCGACATGCCCGAGTTGCGCATGTGGCGGGTGACCGATCCCGTAACCATCGAAGTTCTTGCGAACGCCTTCGCCCAAAATCAACTTTTTATCGCCGATGGGCACCACCGTTACGAAGCCGCCCTCCGATTCAGGAGCAAGGTGCGCAGCGAACGCGAGGTCAATCCGGGCGAGTCGATTAACTACCGGATGATGATGCTCGTGTCGGTTAGCGAACCCGGCCTGGTCACCCGCGGCTATCACCGGACGATCCAGAACGCTTCCAGCAGCGAGTTGTCGGCCATTCTGTCGTTGCTGCGGAATCGAACCACGCTTACGAGGTGGGGACGCGGTGGCGCGAACGTGGCCACGCAATTTGCGGACAGCCTGTCCAACATGTCGGGCGACGAGGCGATATTCGGCATCTACGGACTCGAAAAGGGTGTCTGCCACGTCGCCAGGCTCGAACCGGCGCCCCCGGAGGCAAATGACCTGGAACGCTCCGAGTACTCCAGACTCCACGAACTACTGTTTCGGCAGACGGCTACACCGGAGCGCGAGGCCGAAATCGTCAGTTTTTCCTACGAACCGGATCGGGCTATTGAGGCAGTCGACAACGGAGAGGCCCAGTTGGCTGTCATCATGCGTCCTGTCCCGATGGACGAGTTCATGGCGATCGTGACCCGCGGTTGGCGTCTACCGCCAAAGGCCACAAACTTTCATCCCAAGCCCGCCGCCGGTTCAGTCATCCAGGCGTTAGAAGGCCCGCTTTAGCCAGGCGCGCCGTGCCGTCTCCGGGCCACAACCTCGGGCAGGGTGTGTTCTTCCTTTTTGGACACCTGCTTAGATTCCTCAACTGCGTTCGGAATTGTAGATGTTAGGTAATTCAGTGACTCTACAGGAATGACGTCCGGGGTGGGTTCGTACTGAATGATGATCATGCCGCCAATCCAAATCGTAGGGCAGGGATTGATCTCGCCAATGGGCGGCGTGCCGCGCTAGGGAAGCCTTGCCCGCCGGTTGAGCTTTATCGTGCGTTCCGCCGGGGCATACCAACCCTGCGGTGCGTACTGAGACGTGTGTAGGTAACACTGAACCCGCACCTCGTCGCTGCCCTCCTCGAAGGTCAACAAACGACTCATAGGGACGTTGAGCCTGCCGTGGTATCGGCTCAGCGCCGCGACGTTGACGAAGTTGCATCTCCATTTTCGCTCGACGTGTGATCGGCCGCCCTTGCGATCATCCGGGTTGGTATGCGTATGGCCTCCCAGCCACAGGTCCAATGAGCCCTGTTTATCCGCCAGATAGCCTTCAAAGGCCTGGGCATCCGGCTTGTCGTCGAGGAAGTAGAGGTAAGAAGAGCCTTCGGGCCCGCCGTCGGCGAAATAGCCATGGTAGTGGGACTTCCAACCACCCAGACCGTCCGGAACGTGCCCTTCCCACGGGCCGGAGGCGACGGTCGTCTCCTTCAGCATGTGATGGTGCGTGGAGACCAGGACGGAGTCGTCGTTTGTCTCAAGGTTGCGTCTCCACCACTCGAACGTCTCGCTGGTGACGGCGCCCGACGGATAGCCGCCGTGGCTGGCGCCGCGGCGTCCCACGGGCGGGGGGAAATCGTTGCGGTCGCTCATCATGAGGAAACGAATATTTCCGACGGCAAAAGTGTACCGCTCCCATGTGCCGTCCACGGCATACGGCATCCTGTTGGCATGCGCTTTAGAGTGCCCGGGGCTCTCTCCGGTCGGATCTATCCACTTCCTGGCCCACCACTGAAGCGGAGCGTCCTGCTCGATTGGCGCATCGTGGTTGCCCACTACAGTGTAAAAGTGCTCACGAGGATGCTTGGCGCTCGCTCCAAACTGGCGGACGATCTCCCGACCCTCTTCGTTTGTCGGTGTGGTCTGGCCTCCAGAGTGGTCGCCGAGGACGACAGCAATGTCCCAGTCGAAGGGAGGTCCGCCCTCTTCCCCACCCTGTTCGGACTGGCGAATGGCGTCGGCGAGGCTTTCACGTCCGAATTGGAGATCGGTACCGACATGAGAGCAGGACATCGCCCACAGCCGGAATTGTTTAGTCATCGCTATTCACCTCGTAAGTACCATGTGGTGCGAGCGCTGCCTCGCCAATGCACGCCATCGTAGCCGCAGATTGGGGATGTCGCGGAGCTCCAGTCAACCCCGATCATTGCGCCGAATTCCTCACGAGTTCTTTCAATTAGTTTTCGGCCAAGTTGCGGACATCTTCCCAGAGCGGCTCCAATTGATCATCCCGGGGCCAAATATAGGGATGCTAACGGCGGGATCATTTAGCGCACCTCTTTTTGGGATGAGGTCTTTAGGAACGAGAATATCGGTGTGCAACAGGACCTCCTGCAGATGAGGGCGCATCCATGGCGTCTGGCATTCCCTCTACCTTCATTCGTATTCGCTCACCAAGACGTCGATCGTCGTGTCAGGCGCACGGGCAATTCGGGTTAAAGTCGAGGTGGAGCCCGGCTTTCGTCCACGTTCAATCTCGGAGAGATAGCTGACAACGAGCCCCGTTCTGTCTGACAACCCTTGCAATATGACGCCCTGGTGGCCCCGAAAGGCGAGGGTGGGCCTCTTGCCATCAATGATGGCGAGAGCCACCTCGTGGGGAACACGATCACCATCGTCCGCGACGAGAGCCGCCAGCCTGTCTTCGAGCTCGCTATTGCGCTCGATCAGCGCATCGTACTCCTTGCGGGGTCAGGGCGATGGTTTCTTCGCTAGTCATATGCTTCCCTCCTGCGTCGAATTCTCAGGACTATCTTGGATGCTGTCTCGCTGCTCTCGAGGTTGAAGATCACTCGATGGTTACCGGCACGCAGCCGCCTGTACTTCCCCCCGGTCAGTGTGATCGCCTGATCGGCAAGTGATGTCGGGTCCCTGGCGTATTGCGCAATTTTGGCGATATTTCCCTCCTTGTCCCGTCGCGCCAGGCGGCGCGTATCGCTCATGGCCTTGGTCGACCATTCGATTGTCAGTCCGTGATCTAAACCACCCATTTTCGAAATTATCGAACACAACGTCAACGAGGTTGAACACTCCGCCACAGGCTCCACGTGTGATCGGGGTTGCGTCACACTCGCCTCAGTGGCTTGACCTTGCCCAGCACATCCCTGAGGGATACCCCACAGGAACGCCGGCCCTCATCTATACGGCTAAACGGCGCGGGAACGGCGGGCCGTTCTGAGTGTCACGGGAATGTTCAGGAAGACAAGTGTGTGCACAAGCCGTACTACGGGGCAATTTCGTAGCTGAAACTGGGCGGTTAATCTCCCACAGGCGTCTTGAGGGCAGTGACTTGATTCCACCGCGCGTTCAGGCCGAGACGGACAGTCCCAGCTTTGGGAATTGACAAAATGCAATCAAGGTGGTGGACCGAATGACCAAGGGCCGAAGGCAGGTTCCACGAGCCGGTTACTCCCCGTCCTATCCCTCCGGCGGCGGTTTGTTCTCGCTCGTTTACTGTAAAGGTAACTGCAGCCAGAACTCTTGGTCAGGGCTTCCGTGCCGTCAAGATTGTCCGTGCTGATAGCCAAGACCTCTGCGTCAAGGGCAGCGACTGAATCGTAATTGTCACTCAGTTCGAAAAGCGGCAGAACAACATCGGTGGTGGCGGCAGGTAGAGGTAACCTGCCCGAGGACCTCGTGTTTAGCCTTGGAGGCGCCATTTTACCGAAAAGGGTCACTTCTTACTATGCGCCGCTTTCAAGTCCGCCCACGAGTTCCTCAGTTTTCTTGTTGTCTATGGCGCACGGCAAATAATTCGCCGGGAGGTCTCGTTCCGTGGCCCACCAAATTCGGCATACCACCTCAAGTCACACTTCGTGGCCCTCTGCCGGAAGGGTCGTGTAATGGGCGGCTCCAAGTCGAAAAGACCCCTTCTGTGCTACTTTCGAACCTGACAAACAGCCGCGTACGATCCATCCCACACCGAATACGACGTATGACAGAGTCCCATAGATCATCGATAGGGCGATCGTGAACCATATAGGGTCAACATCTGAATTGCCCACGCCGTATATGGTGAAAGCCACAGAAAAACTACCCGGTGAAACGATCAATACGAGTAACTCGTCTATCAGTCTTGGGGATAGTAAGCCGGCATTAAAAGAAGCCGCCATTGCCATTGCGCCAACCAGGATCTGAAGCCAGGTCTCTTCGGATTCAAGCCAGGTGAAATTCAGTGCGATGCCCACTCCGGCAAGCGGCAAGAGCGCTATCGTCAACGGGGGGCCAGGTTCTGAAAACACCCATATCAATCGGCCCAGAGAGTCAACAGCCCGTAACCTGCCCCGCTCTTACCTTTAAGCGCAAGCGCAATGCCGCACGCTACCTACGCGGCCGCACAGAACATGCCTGCAGCTGCTCGGAACGGGCGATCGATCGGGCGGCCCGCGAAATCGTCCTCGGCAGTGGCGATCACTCCACGGACGATATCTCCGCTACAGCTGCTCGAGCTGTTCCAGGATGGTTTCGGCGGAAACCTGATGGCTGAAATTCTTGCCGATGTCCTGCCAGACAACTGCGCCGGACTTGTCGATCAGAAACACCGATGCGGATGCCAGACCGTCGCCGAACAGGTTAAAGACCTCGTAACCTTCCGGCACCGTCGTGTCCCCGCTCGTGTAAAGCAAGGGGAACTGGAGCCCGAACTGTTCAATCAGGGCTTCCGTGCCGTCATGATTATCCGTGCTGATGGCCAAGACCTCGGCGTCAAGTGCGGCAAGTGAATCGTAATTGTTTCTCAGCTCGACGAGCTGCTGCCGGCAGAAACCTCACCAGAACGCCCTGTAGAAAACCAGGACGACGTTCTTCTCGTCTTGGTAGTCGGCAAGATTTACCTGTCCGCCGTGGGCGTCAGGCAGGCTGAAGCCGAGGGCCGCATCTTCATTTTCTTCCTTGAACTCAACCGGTGGGGCAGTCGTCGCGGTGGGCGCTTCGGTGGGTACAGGGACAGGGGTGGACGTGCTTCCAGGCAAAGGAGTCGCCTTGGGAGCGGATGTAGCGGTTGGTTCCGGAGCAGGGGCGGGTGTGTCGTCAGGCGCAAGCGCAGCCGTCACCCCCGGAGCGGATGTGACGTTGGGCGCAGGCTGCCCTGGCGTCGCGGTGGCTTCCGGAACGGGCGCAACTGTGGGTTCGGTAGTCGGCGTCGGTACGACCCGCGAGCTCGTCACCAACTCTGGCGGCGATCCGGACATGAAGTCACGCGCAACCGTAATTATGTCTTCGGCGCGTGGCCGGTCCCCTGCATGTGCGCCTATGTGGGCGGCTACGAGGTGGCCGGTCGGGCCAAACACGAATGTAGCTGGCGCGGCGACCCCGTCTCCGTTCAGGTCGAAGATGTTCCACGAGCGGGTGACGGCGGTGGTGGTGTCGTACAGCACCGGGTAGGTGAGTTTGTTCAACTCTACGATCGCCTCTGCCTGCGGTCGGCTGTCGACGCTGATGGCGATTACCTCGAGGTCGAGGGCCTGGAACTCCCTGTACCGTTGCTGCAGCTCGACGAGCTGACCGTGGCAAATCCCTCAGAAATTACCCCGATAAAAGACGACGGCGACCGGCTGTTTGCCGATGTAGTCGGCGCTATTCAGTTCGCCGTCACCAACCCTCGGCAACGTGAACTCGGGGAATCCGGCAGGGTCGTAACTTTGAACAAGCAGGAGAGTTTGGGGAGGTGTGAGTGTGGCTGCCGCCTTGGCGGCCGGCTGCTGCGTCGATTCCGCCGTCGTATCGGGCACTGCGCCCGTCTGAGGGTCGGAGCCGCACGCGATAGACGCAAACGCCGCAGCTAACAGAGCGACCAACGCCGCCAAACCGTACTTCGGCAATATCCGAATTTGGCGTCGACTTGTCATCGAATTTCCCCGCGCGGCCACCATAAGTTAGCCGCGACCTTACGCAATTATCTGCGCCCGCATCAAGTTTAGGGTTTCTTCTACGGCCTGAAAAGCGTCGTCGATGTCGGCCGGATCGACCCAGCCCATGTGACCGACGCGGAAGATCTTGCCCGTAAGCTCCTGCTGGCCGCCGCCCAATACGACGTTGTGGTCGGTCCGCACACGCCCGACCAAATCCTTGCCGTCGATATCCTCCGGCAACTTCACCGCCGTCACCGTGGCCGACGCGTACCGCTCTTCGGGCAGGATTTCCAGGCCCAGCGACCTGGCGCTGTTCCTCGTGTGTTCTGCAATCATGTCGTGCCGGGAAAAGACGCTTTCCACGCCTTCTGCAATCATTCTATCGAGCGTTCGGTCCAGCGTGTACATCGCAGGCAGACAGGGTGTGAACGGCGGCTGGCCTATATCCAGATAGTCGCGGTACTGCTCAATGTCGAAATAGTACCGCGGCATCGTCGCCGTCTCGTGCGCACGCCAAGCCTTCTCGCTGAACGAGACCATGCTGATGCCCGGGGGCGACACCCAGGATTTCTGGGATGCCGTCGCCACGACGTCGATACCCCAGGCATCCACGGATATAGGCGCTCCGCCCGCGCTGCTGACGGCGTCGATCAACACGAGAGCATGGGAGTTGTTATGTATGACAGAGGCGAGTTCCTGAAGCGGGTTGGTCGTGCCGGTGGAACTTTCGTTGTGGGTGAAGATCACCGCCTTGCAGTCCGGCATGTTCGCAAGCGCTTGACCGACCTCGTCCGGATCGGCTGCCTTCCCTGGCGGGAATTCAAGCCGCGTGACGTCGGCCCCGTACGCCTCGGCGATCTCTGCGAATCGCTTACCGAAAACGCCGATCACGAGCGACAGTACCTTGTCGCCGGGCGACAGCGTGTTGACCACGGCCGTCTCCATCCCGCCGGTGCCGGACGACGTGATGAAGTAGACGTCTCCTGCCGTGGCCAGGACGGTCTGCAGATTGCGGGTCATCCGATCGAGCATCCCGGCGTATTCGGGGCCGCGATGATTGATCATCTGGGATCCGGCCAATTCCAGCACGTCATCGGGCAAGGGGACAGGACCGGGGATTCTCAGATTTACCTGCGATCTTTGGCTTGTGGTCATTAATTTCTCCGGCTAAAGGGGATGTTCAGGATCTGTCGTCCCAATTTTCAAGGGTACGCTCCGGGATCACCTGACGCGCATCAATCGATGGTCCTTCGAGCCCCGGCGCAACACGAGCACCCGGCCGTCGATCAGGTCGTCCACTGTTACCGGCCGCTTCGAGTCATCGACCCTTATACCGTTCAGGTATAGGCCGCCCTGTTGGGTCAGCCTTCTGGTCTCGCCGGCCGAGGAACACAGGGCCTGATCGATTGCAACGCTCTGGACGGTTACCTCGGCGTTATCGATTTCATGCTTTGAAATGAACCCGCCCGGCGTGCTCTCGAACACCTCTTCGATCTCCGATGCCGAAAGGTCCCTGATGTCGCCTCCGAACAGCGCCCGGGTCACGCGCTCCGCCTGATTCAGACCGTGTTGGTCATGTACGAGCAGCGTGACTTCCCGCGCCAGTTGACGTTGGGCCACCCGTTTTTCAGGTTCAGCCTCTACACCCTGTTCGATTTCCGGGAGTTGATCGGGGGTGATACCTGTAAACGTCTTCAGGTAGCCGATGACGTCAGCATCGGCCGTGTTCAAAAAGAACTGGTACAGACGATACGGGGAGGTCTCATCAGGATCGATCGTCGGCGCGCCGCCGATACTCTTTCCGAACTTTTCACCTGAAGCGGTGGTTATGAGCGGGTAGACGAGGGCGTGAACCCTGGCTCTGCCTGCCCCTGCCCACGTCGCCTCGACGCCGTGAACCCGCCGTATCAGGTCGACGCCGGCAAGTATGTTCCCCCATTGGTCGCTGCCGCCCATCTGAAACGTGCAGTCGTAATCTTCGTAGAGCCGCAGGAAGTCGTAGGCCTGCAACAACATGTAGCTGAACTCGGTGTACGAGATTCCGCTGTCCCTA
Source organism: Dehalococcoidia bacterium (assembly GCA_965224235.1). Taxonomy (GTDB): domain Bacteria; phylum Chloroflexota; class Dehalococcoidia; order Lucifugimonadales; family Lucifugimonadaceae. Next base: position 735,180 of record CBDCYP010000001.1, read on the forward strand.
TCGAGCCTCGACTTCACTGACTCCTTGGCCAGCATGTAGTTGACGCTGAGGCGCTTGCCGATGTCCCTCAGGAACTCGACCATCCGAAGGTCCAACAACCAGTCGGCATTATTTATCAGCCTCGCCGGATTGCCCTTGGCGTTGAAATCGAGAAACTGCCCGAGTTGCAAGCGGATGAGCTCGGTGTTGCGTTCTATCTGTTCGACGTCAAGAAGGGCACGTTCCTCCGCCCGCCCGCCGGGGTCTCCGATCATGCCGGTGCCGCCGCCGACCACTGCAATGGGAGTGTGGCCATGACGCTGCATGCGGACGAGGCCGAGGATCGGGACGAGATTGCCTATGTGGAGACTCGTCGCCGTGGGATCGAAGCCGTTGTAGCACGTGACTTTTTCGTTGCGCAGGACGTCAGCAGCCCCACCCGTCGAGCCGTAGATCGAGCCGCGCCACTCAAGCTCGTCGTATGCGTTAGTGAACCGGTTACTCATGGCAGGGCTCCGAGGAGCGCTCGTGTCTCCTTTACGTCATTTCTGATCTGGTCGGTTAGCTCAGACGCGCTGTCAAACGCGATCTCGCCGCGCAGGCGCCGTACAAATTGCAAAGTCAGGCGCCGGTCGTATATGTCAGTGTCGAAATCGATGAGATACGCCTCGACCGTCCTGACGCCCTTGCCGAACGTGGGCCGGACCCCAATGCTGGTAGCTGCGATACGCCTTGTACCGTCGTCGAGCGTGGCGCGGGTGGCGTATATGCCATCCTTCGGGACCACGCAGTTTGCCGGCACGGACACGTTGGCCGTCGGGTACCCCAGGATTCGGCCCCGGCGGTCGCCGTGCGTGACCTGCCCCGACAGGCTGAAATCCCGTCCCAAAAAGACGGCGGCCTTCTCCACTTGTCCGCTCTCGACCCATTTACGAATAGCCGACGATGAGACGACCTCGTCCCCGACCTTCGCAGGCGACGCCTCCACGACTTCAAAGCCGGTCTGACGGCCCAGCGCGATCAACTCCGCGTTGCCAAGCCTGTCATGGCCCTGACGGGCCCCCGGACCGATGACCAATACCTCCAGCCCGACTGTGTCGATCAGCGTGCTGATGAATTCCGACGCCGTGAGGCGCCGCACGGAGTTGTCGAAATCCAACGGGGCCACGATGTCCAGGCCGACGCCTTCAAGGAGGTCAAGCCGTTCCTCAAAAGCGCACAGATAGCGGGCGTTGTGATCCGGGAAAATCACGCTGCGAGGTTGTTGCCGAAAGGTGATCGCCACAGACGCGAGCGAGCGCTCGGCGGCGGCCTCCACTGTTGCACGCAATAGCGAACGATGGCCAAGGTGCACACCATCGAATGTACCGACACAGACCGCCGACCCGCGTGCGTTTACAACACGGGCGGAAAGTGTGTCAGACAGGTTCATTTCGGTCCAACCCCGCCGGCCGACTCGAAGCGGGCGTCATTTCTACCTCGGCAGGACGCCGGTCTTCGCGCCTAGCGACTTCCACGCTTCCGTCAGCAGGTCCCTGGTGGTGTTCCAGTCGACGCATGGGTCGGTTATCGACACGCCATACCGCAACTGCGACGGGTCGTCCGCAAGTGTCTGGCTGCCCTCAAAGAGATGGCTCTCGACCATCATGCCCACGATGTGCCGGTTGCCGCCGGTCCTCTGGTCCATCACGTTCCGGAACGTCACGGGCTGCAGATTGTGATCCTTGTTGCTGTTCGCGTGCGAGCAGTCGATGACGACGTTAGGATTCTCACCGGCAGCTCTCAACGCTTCGATCGCAATGCCAACGGATTCGGAATCGTAGTTCGGTCCCGTCTTTCCGCCCCTTAGCACTATATGCCCCGCGGGATTGCCGGCGGTCTTCACGATGCTGGACCTGCCGTCTCCGTCCACGCCGAAAAACACATGCGGCATCCGGGCCGCCAGCAGCGCGTCGACTGCGATCTGGACCGTGCCGCCGGTCCCGTTCTTGAACCCGATCGGCATGCTGAGACCGCTGGCCAACTGCCTGTGAGTTTGGCTCTCGACGGTGCGAGCCCCTATCGCTCCCCAGGAAACGATGTCGGCGAGGTACTGGGGCGTGATCGGGTCGAGCCATTCGGTTGCGGTCGGCAAGCCCATTTCCACTACGTCCAGCATGAATTTTCGGGCACGCGTAAGGCCGTGCAAAACGTCGAAGGTTCCATTCATGTGCGGGTCGTTGATGAATCCCTTCCAACCGATGGTCGTACGCGGCTTTTCGAAGTAGACGCGCATCACGATGGCGACGCGGTCGTCAAGCTTGGTCGCGAGCCCGGCGAGTCGCTGTGCGTACTCGATGCCGGCGGTTTCGTCGTGAATGGAACACGGTCCGACCAGCATCAACATTCGGTCGTCTTCGCCCGTCAGAATCGCCCTGATCTCTTTTCGGGAGCGGTTGACAGTCTCCGAGACCGCCGGTGTGGCGGGGAGACGCGCCACAAAAGCGTTAGGTGGCTCGAACGGGGTAATGCTATCGATATTCAGGTTTGAGTTCTGGCGTAAGGTCATTTCGATCTTCTCAGCTTGTCAGGGGATGGAGCCGCGGTCGTCCGCGGGATTGATGGCGTTTCGGTTGCCGCTGCACGCTCAGGTAATGGATCTGTTGAGCCGCGAGGGGCGGGGTAAGGACGATCTTGTGCAGTGTCAACTGCTATAAGAACGCCCAATGCTAAACAACGGCGCCAGCATGCAATACGCGTCGAAAGCGCCCGGGAAGAGTGTCCGGAGTCCGGTTGCGTTTGGGCTGATGGTGTTCATTGGGGCGACGGCCTGGTGCGGGAGCGGAGGTCTGCGGCCTCTCCCAGATACACATGCTTAATTTCACGCTGAGTCTTGTCAGTGTTCCAGAGTATCAGAATCCGGATACACCTTACCTGTCCATGAGGGGTCGCGATTTCCTGAGCCGACACCAACGGAACGTAGGTCCACCCAAGACCCACTCGGGCCGCGGTCGCGGGATACTCGACCGAAAGATCGGGGCTGGCCGTGAACAGAACCGCGGCGATGTCTTCCGGATCTACGGAGTTCTCCCTGACTAACGCACGCAGCAGTTCTTCGGTTGCGGCCAATACCGACTCGCTGGTTCTCTCCGGAGCGGTCGTTGCCCCTCGTATGCCCCTCATCGGAATTTCGAACGTCCTCTATGCACGCGGCCGCCGTTGTGCGTAGATCATATTTGGCTGGTCCCGCGTTCAGGTTTTCTCAAAAGCTGGGACGCATCGACAACGGGGTTGAATCTCAGCCGCGGCCGCGCAGATTCTATCCCGCGGGCAGACCTGTGGGCCATACCTCGCCCGTCGAATAGCGCCGAACTACTTCCCCTTTCCAACTCAGTATCGTCTCCGTGTCGCGGCGGCGAGCGAACGAACGAACTCGCCGGCGCGCTCAGGCGCCGATTCCGGCGGGCCCGCATTTATTGCGTTGATGAGCGCGCTGCCAACCACGGCGCCGTCAGCGTAGGACGCGACCTCCTCCACGTGTTCCGATGTGGATATGCCGAATCCCACCGCTACAGGAAGATCGGTGTGGCGCCTCACCATCCCGACAAGATCGCGCACCCTGGTCGACATCTCGGCGCGGGCGCCGGTCACGCCGAGTACAGACACGCAGTAGACAAATCCACCGGCGCGGCTGCAGGCCGCCTCCACGCGCTGCTCGGTAGAGGTGAGCGCGATTAAGGGAATAACGCTCACCCCGGCGGCCGCGGCCGCATCGGTCAGCGGTCCGGCCTCCTCGGCGGGCAGGTCCGCAACGATCAGCCCGTTCACTCCGGCCGATGCCGACATGCGGCAATACCGTTCGATGCCAAGGGACAACACAGGGTTGTAGTAACCCATAAAGACGAGGGGGACATTGACCCCCAGCGCGCGGGCGGTCTGAACGGCTTCAATCGACGACTGTACCGTAGCGCCTGCCATCAACGCATCGTGGCTGGATTTTTGAATCGTCGGCCCCTCGGCCAAGGGATCGCTGAACGGGACTCCTAACTCGATCACGTCGGCGCCGGCGTCGGCGACCGCCTTCACGATGGCCGGAGTAAGGTCGGGCCGGGGATGACCGGCGGTCACGAACGGCACAAGCGCGATGCGCCCCGCCTGCCGCGCGGCGTCGAATGCCTTTCGGATCGGCTCGTTCAATTCTTTGTCCCGCCTGCGGTCGTTCTCAATTCAAGTCACCTTGGCCAGAATCAACGCTGCCGTGTTGTGGAGGCCGTGCATGAAGATGCAAGGCCAGATCGATCGCGTCCTAAGGTACACCCACGCCAGAGCCAGCCCCAATATGAAGGTGGGCACGAGTGACGCAATATTCAGATGCGCCAGCGCAAAGAGGGCCGAACTCAGCATAACCGCGGCCGCCATGCTGTACCGATTCGCAAGCCCGGGCATCGCAAACCCGCGAAAGAATATCTCCTCGGTGATGGGGCCCCAGACCCCAACCAGGACGAAAGCAATAATGATCGAACCGTCGGCCTCGTCGAGCAGACTACGGGCAGTTTCGGGCGGGATCAGGAACGACGCGTTCAGCAGGTCGACCACGTAGGTCCAGACGAGAACCCCGGCGAGACCGGCAATCCAGGCGCCGACGGCGAAGAGGTACGGAACATTCCCTTGCGGCCGGGTGAATCCCAGGGACCCCAGACCGGCGCCGTACTTCACGATCGAAAAGGTGAGCGCCGCTATCAGAAACATGCCTTCAAGCAACGCGAAGAGCACGATTGACGACGGCACGCCCAATAGTTGCCGGCCCTCGAAGGGCAGGGGCGAATCGTCCGCGCCGGAGGGGTTCGCAACTGCAAACAGGGCCAACAATGCGACAGTGATCGCCGCGGCGCTGAGCAGCGCCGCGAAAACTACGTCACGAGGATTCCACGGCGCCCGGAGCATTCGACGGGTAGGTTCGGGTGTTCAGGACCCCGACCACGAGACGTCGCCAAAGAGGTCGCGGGGGTGGTCTTTCGACGCGAAGTCCATGTACTCGGCCTTCGATCGTCCTATCGTGGTGAAGTCACCGTGGCCGGGCAGCACAACCGTTTCGTCATCCAACGGGTAGAGATTCGACGTGATCGAATCCACTATCAGGGTGAGGGCCGCAGGGCTCCTCGACTTTCCCGGTCCGCCCGGAAAAAGCGTGTCTCCGGTGAACACGTGGGCAGTACCGTCAGGATCGGCCAAAAGGTAACACGTGGAGCCATCGGTATGACCCGGCGTGGCGATCGCGGAGAGCGAAATCCCGCAAGCTTCGACGATGCTGCGGTCAGACACGTCGAGCTTCCCGCCGATCGTCTTGCCCGCAATCGCCGGAGCGTCCTGTTCCCCAATGCCGACGGGCACGCGAAAGATATTCAGGACGTCATCAAACCCCTGAAGGTGATCCCAGTGGTTGTGCGTGATGAGCACGCATCTGACGGTCGTCTGGCGCGCGGCCGTAATCAACTTGTGCGGCTTGTCCGGCGTATCGATGATGATGCTGGACCGGTTTTCGCGGTCCGTGATCAGGTAGGCGTTGTTCGAGAAGCCTGAAATGAACCGTTCGATCTTCCAGCTGGCGCCTTCATAAACTATCGACATGGCAGTTCCACGTTCCTTTCGCGGCGGATTCGGACGCGCCGACCGCGGCTTGATGGCTTTGACCGGCAGATCATCGTACTGAGCAGGCGAGTTTGTCGGCCGAACAGGCGGGTTTTCAGATCGCTTGCGGTTCCGGATCTGCCGCCGGCGCCGCTGTCCGTTCTTCACCGGCAGCGTTTTCGGCGCCAGGGGGTTCGACCGGTTCGGGCCGGGCAGGCCTGATCGAAAGCGGGTCTCCACCCTCAAGCAACACCTTTAATTGGTCCCCGTCAATGGTCTCGAACTCAAGGAGGAACTGCGCCAGCCCGTCGAGTTGCTCCGTGTGGTCGCTCAATATCTGGTTCGCCTTTTCGCGGCCTTCATCGAGCAGCCTGCTGACCTCGCTGTCGATCAGGTTCTCGGTACGAATGCTGTAGTCGCGCTCCTCGGAGATTTCACGGCCGAGGAATATCGCTTCCTGCCGCCTTCCGAATGAACGCAATCCCAGCTTGTCGCTCATGCCGTAACGGGTAACCATCTGGCGGGCCATGCGGGTCGCCACCTCAATGTCGTTGCTGGCGCCGGTGGTTACTTCGCCGAACTTGATCACTTCTGCCTGTCTGCCGCCCATGGCGGTTGCGATCATGGCCAGGAACTGAGTCAACGTCTGCAAATAGCGGTCTTCCTCGGGAAGGTAGCGCGTGTAACCGCCCATCTGCCCGCGGGACACGATCGATATCTTCCAGACCATGTCGGCGCCCGGCATGTGATAGGCGACCAGAGCGTGGCCGGCCTCGTGATAGGCGGTAAGCTCCCGTTCGCGATCGCTGATCACGCGGCTCTTCCGGGCCGGGCCGGCAATTACGCGGTCGATGGCTTCGGTGAGGTCGTCCAGTTCGATCGATTTCTTGTTCCGCCGGGCGGCGAGCAGGGCCCCCTCGTTGATGAGGTTGGCTAGATCGGCGCCGGAAAAACCCGGCGTCTGCTTGGCGATGGACGCCAGGTCGACCGATTTCTCGAGCGGCTTGCCTTTGGCGTGTACGTCGAGTATCGCCGTACGGCCGCGAATATCGGGGTTGTCCAGTATGACGCGCCGGTCGAAACGGCCGGGCCTGAGAAGCGCCGGGTCGAGGATGTCCGGCCTGTTCGTGGCAGCGATAACTATGACATTCGTCGCAGTGTCGAACCCGTCCATCTCCACGAGGATCTGGTTAAGGGTCTGTTCCCGCTCGTCGTGACCGCCGCCGAGACCCGCGCCCCGGTGCCTGCCCACGGCGTCGATCTCGTCAACGAAGACTATGCAGGGCGAGTGGCGTTTGGCCTGTTCGAACAGGTCGCGCACACGCGATGCGCCCACGCCCACGAACATTTCAACGAACTCCGAGCCGCTTATTGAGAAGAACGGCACACCGGCTTCGCCTGCCACCGCCCTCGCCAGGAGCGTTTTGCCCGTGCCTGGAGGACCGACGAGCAGCACGCCGCTCGGTATGCGGGCGCCGAGGGCCTGGAATCGCTCCGGATACTTGAGGAACTCTACGACCTCTTCCAATTCCTGCTTCGCTTCAGGAACGCCCGCGACATCAAAGAACGTCACGGTGGCTTTGGTTCCGACGAACATACGGGCCCTGCTGCGGCCGAAGTTCATGGTCTGGTTGTTGCTGCCCTGCGCCTGCCGCATCATGAACAGCAGCACCCCGCCGAACAGGATCAGCGGCAGGAAGCTGATGAGCGCTCCAAACAAGCTGCTCAGCCCGCTCGATCCCTTGACTTCGACCGAATAGGCGCCGGGGTCGACTCCGGCGTCGTTCATGATCTGAACGAGGCTCGACCCCTGTTCCTTGCGTGAACTGAATACCCTGGCTCCGTCAGTAACGGTCAGCGAGTCGCCGCGCACCTCTATGCGAATTCGCTCGGAACTGGCGTTGCTGCGCGCCAGAGAGATCACTTCGGTGATCTCGATCTCCTGCGGGCCGCCAAGGGGCTGGTTAAAAAACAGGAGGAAGACCGTGACGACTGCCACCACGATCAGTAAATAGACAATACCGTTACGAGTGCAACGGTGGGTCATGGCATTACCTGAAACTCTAGGATCCGGAAGGGTGTGGAGCTCTCGGCTTCACCTGACTCGCCAGCCTCAAGTGGCCTAGCGTAGATCTGAAGGAGGTGTTAATCGCCGGGTCTCCCAATCGTACCACAGGGGCAGTTCACGCTCCCGAACGTCCGGAACCGGGTAATTCGAGTCTTGCTGCGCTGAAAATGCGGAAAACCCCCGACGTTGCCATCGGTCGCGCATTGCTCGTTACTATATAATCCCAACACCGGGCGAAGGTCCCGAAAAAAGCCCTTACACCCGACCGCTCAGCGGCGTTTGCAAGAGCGACTCTCCACAGGAGCCGAAAGCATAGCAAGAGACTACCGGGTCAACCGCCGCATACGAGCCCCCATCGTACGAGTAATCAGGGGCGAGGATTCCAGCAGTTCGACCGTGATGCCCATACAAGACGCCATTAGGCTGGCAGATGAGGAGGGACTCGACTTGGTCGAGGTAGCTCCGAACCAATCGCCGCCGGTTTGCAGGCTGCTTGATTATGGCCGCTTCAAGTTCATTCAGGCCAAGAAGGCCAAAGAGGCCCGGAAGGCCTCAAAAGGAACAAACCAGCAACGCGAGGTCAGGATGCGCCCGCGTATCTCTGACAACGACATTCAGTCAAAGATCAGAACGGTTAAGGGACTGCTGGCAGAAGGCGCCAAGGTGCGCGTGGCGGTCCTTTTAAGAGGACGAGAGAACACACACCCCGAAGTTGCCATGAAGGTCCTCAGACGAGTCGCCGAAGGCGTCGCGTCCGAGGCGAGGCTCGAGCGACCACCCACCAGGGAGGCGCGCTCCATAGCCATCATACTCGCGCCTGCAGGCAGCCCCGGTCAGGCGCCGACGGCCGGCGCGGCGGCGGCGGGTAGAACAGCGTATAGCGGAGACGGGATCAAAAACTGACGTTATGCCAAAGATGAAGACTCACAAAGGCGCAAAGCGCCGATTTCACCTTAGCGCCGGCGGCAAGCTGCTGCGAACGAAGGGCCCGAAGAGTCACTTCCGCCGAAATAAGGCCAAGCGGGTAAAGCGCCTGTTCGCGCGCAAGGTGGGCCTTGACTCCGCGACGATGTCCCGGAGCATCAAGCATGCGATTTCGGGCGCCAGGCGCTAGGTTCGCGCCCTGGCACGACCTTTCGCCGCAAGGCTGAGGCACAATTAGACAACAGGTTATCGAGACGGAACACGCGCTCGCCCGCAGTCGACCCCCGGATATCGTCCGGTTCCGGCTGCGGAATCGATCCAGGCAAGCGAGCCGCACATCAACTGACCGCATAGCTCGCGGGAGAGAAAATTGGCCAGGGTAACTAGCGGACCACACACAAGACGGCGGCACAAGCGTGTGCTGAAGGCGGTGCGCGGCCATCGCGGATCGAGAAACAGACGTTATCGCCTCGCCAGGGAGTCGCTGCTTCACGCGATGGCCTACTCGACGATCGGCCGCAAGTTGAAGAAGCGCGAGAACAGGTCCCTCGCGATCATTCGCATCAACGCCGCCGCCCGTGAAAACGGCATGACGTACAGCCAGTTGATCCACGGTCTGAAATTGGCCAACGTGGACCTGGACCGCAAGTCGCTTTCGGAACTGGCTGTCAGGGAACCGTCAGCCTTCACGGTAGTGGTCCAGGCGGCAAAGTCGGCCGCCGGGGCCTGATGGCAACATCTGGCCGGCGGGTTCAGGCGGCAAGATGCCGGTCGAAGAACCCGGCCACTCTGTTCACGTACTCCCCGCGCCTCGTTCGGTAACCCTGCACGTGCCCCGCTCCCGGGACTATCCACACCCCGCGGCCGCTGACCGGCGACTCCGCGTCTGCGCCGATCGCCCGGCCCAGAATTCGAGCGTGGCGAACCGGCACCATTTCGTCTTTCTCACCGTGCACGATGAAGACCGGAGTGTCGGTCGCCGCAACCATTCTGGCTGGCGAGACTTCCTGAATGTCCAGTCCGAACATCAACCTCGCCATGAGTTCCATCCCCGGCGTAAACAAGTACAGGGGTTTCCTCGATCCCGCAAGGCTCTCGCGAACCCTGACGGTCAAGTCTGCGAATGAACTGTCCGCCACCACCGCCGCCGCGGCGCCGGGGTTGGAGCAGGTCATGAGAGCGATGGCAGCGCCCAGCGAAGAACCGTGCACGCCGACCCTGCCTCTGTCCACGCCGCACGCGACGAGAAAATCGAGCGCGCCCAGCAGATCCAGACGCTCGTAGAAGCCGACCGAACCCGAGTCGCCGCCCGAATCCCCGCATCCGCGCAGGTCGAACATAAGCAGCCCGAAACCCCGGTCCGACAAGTCCCTCGCCAGTCCCAGACCTCCCGCGGCCGGGTTGGCCCTGTTCGAGCCGAAGCCGTGGATCATGACGATCCAGCGGGACAGGGCAGGATCCAGAGCCCCTCGCTCGCCTTGGGGATGTACCAGCCAGCCGGCCAGTTCCAGTTCGCCATCCCGGCTCCTGAAAGAGACGTCGCTGAACGCGAGGCCAACGGTCGAAGGGTCATCCTCCGGCCTGATCCTCACCGCTCGGGTCATGCCCGCGGCCATCCCCGCCGAAACGGCCACATATGCGCCGGCGGCGACGGCGCTTAGTAGCGCAATCCTGCGGACCCAGCCCATTATATGCTCCATCGGTTAACCGATTCCGCCGCCGAACTTCGTCAGCGCGAGCCACAGCGCCGGATGGGCATAAGAGTAACGGCAAATCCACCGCCGTGCGATGCGCGGCCCGGTCGACGAGGCGCAATCCCCCGCAGATTCCGGCAGCGATATCCTCGCGGTGCGCGGCCCCGGTTATACCGGTCGCGCCTGCCGCAAGCCGGACCTTTCAACCAACGCAATTACCAGTATCAGATCAGTCCATAACAACGTGCCAATGCAGAGATGGAGCGCCCTCGCCCACTCGTCAAACCTCGTCCAGGGGTTCGCGGCGCCGACGATGGTCTGTGCCAGAATCAGACCGATCGCGGCCGCTGCGCCCCACCTTGCGAGACTGTCGGCGCCGCACTCCCGCCATGCCTTGAACGATGCGAAAACGACGGTGACCGCAGTCGCCAGCGACACGAGCCGGTGGGTCATTTTTATCCACGCCAGTTCCGACTGCGGGACCAGCGCACCTCCGCACAACGGCCACGACGGGCACACTACGCCCGCGCCGCGCCACACAGCGTAGGACCCGGTCAGAATGGCCGCCATCGCCGCGACGGCCGCCCAGGCAACGAGTCGCGTCGAGAATCTGTCATCCGCGCGCCTCCCGCGGCCGGCGAGTCGAGCCCCCGGCCGCGCGGCCGCGACCAAGGCGAATCCGAGGACCAGGATCGTCGATTCGGCCATCGTGAGATGAATCGTGCGAAGGGACGGGCGCAGATCGCTCAGTACCACCGCGCCTCCGATCACTCCGACAACTGCAATAAGCGCAAGCGACGCAGTCGTGAGCATAGTCGCGCGCCTGTCGCTTCCGGTTTTGGTCCACGCCCTGACCGCTGCTGCCGACAACGCCAGTCCGACCAGCGCGCCCACGGTCCGATGCGACCACTCAATCAGCGCGTGCTTTTCGATAGGAGGCGCCAGCCGCCCGTAGCAGAGTGGCCAATCGGGGCAGCCATCCCCCGACTCCGTCACCCTTACGATGCCGCCTAACGTTATTTGCAGGATTGCGCCGATCAGCGACGCAGCCAGCAGCCACGCCATCCAACTGTCCCGTGCTGACAGCGTGGTCCCACTGCCGCCGGTTTCCGCACGCGGTTCGGTCAGATCCGTCTGCATCGACAGGCCGTCCCGGAATCACCCAACCTGTAGCGGGCCGGTTTTGAGGATATTCAACACCGCGTGGCCGCATCAAAAAAACTACGCGCCGCCAAGGGTACGGTCCTATTGCTTCGGCAGCCAGGCTACGGGAATGAATATACGTCGCGGCTCAGGTGCGTTTGACCGCGATTAACTCGGCATGGACCAGAATCCGCAGGTTGTAGACATTCGGAGGCCAGCACGTGACCAGAATAATCCGGGAGTTCGGCGAGTCGGTGATCGTCAGGTCGTCCTGGTGGAGCTGTTCAGTTGCGATTACCCGGTACAGGTACTGTGCGTCCTCTGTCACGAGCACCACGTCGACGGGGTCCTGGCGAATGAGGTCGGCTATATCCGGCAAGCGCCGAAACACGTTGCCTTCGCCCTGCAGGACGCTCCGCAGGTGCCCGAAGTACCATCCCTGCGCCATCTGGCCGGGGCTTGCCGTCTCCGGTATGTGTCCGACTGTGTTGTCCGGAGTCTCGTACGAGATCTGGTCCCCGATGTTTACGAGGCCTAGTTCCGCGACGCTCGAATCCAGGCCCACCGCAGGGATCTGAATTCGGACCGCGTTGCTGCCCGCGGTTTGAGCCACGTTCCGGTCGCGCGACGACACCGGCTCGAACCCATCGGGAATGCTCGGCCCGCCGAACGGCGCGGCGCCAGCCCAGTACGGCTCGACCCAGTACTTCGGATTGGTCAGGTTGGCCGGATAGATCGAGGCGAGATCGAGCACGTCCACTACCGGCGCATCAACCCCCGCAGGGCCGGCGCCGGACAACCCGGTATTATCCGGACGGCTCTCAGCGGTTTCCGATCGCTCCTCTGCGTCAGGTTGAAGCGTCGATTCCCTCACGGCGGCCACCGGCGCGTTCTGCCCGAGCAGTTCCGGCAGCGCAGACGGGGCGGCTTTTACCTGAAAACGTTCAGCGTCTGAACCGGACCGTGCGCCGGAGTACAGGTAGTAGGCGACCAGCGCGAACAAGACCAGACCGACGACGATCAGGGTTATCGAGATCGTCTTCGGCCAAGCCGGACGGATCCTGGGCGTTCGGCGCATCTCCGCGATATCGTTCATACGACGAATGTCTGATCGGCTCTTCCGCCGGTGAACTATGCGCCTTTTGGCCGCGCTCCGGGCTCAATCGGCCGGCCCTGAGAGACCAGGTCCAACGTTCCGGCTGCCTGTCCCGTTTAGTGGTACCTCGGACTCGCCCCCTGGATGATCGGCTCGTTGAGGTGGATCTCTCCATTGCGGATCTTGATGTTGAATCCGCAGTCGGGAACGGTGCAAACCCATGCCTTGTAGTGCACGGCCGCCCCCTGGCCGCCAAAGTCTGAAAGTGGTACCAGTACTCCTGTCGAACAAGACTGGCACAATGGAAGGTCGTGCGATTCCAACTTCTACCTCTTCCCTCTTACGATTGAATGAGTCGTAAGGATACGCTGCCGGGTTCGGTACCCGGAGTAATCTAGTCTATCGGCTTACTTCCGTCGCTGGTTTGAATTCTCCGGTCAGCATGCAGGTCAAAACGCGTCAACCGGAACAAAAAACCAGCAAAAAACCCGAAACACAGGCCGGCCGGGGAGCTCTTGCGACAAGCACGCCAACCGGCAAACTATCACGCCCATCGCGTCAGCCAAAACGCCGATTCACAAGTTTGCCGGTAACTGTTTATGCTTGCTGAGAAATGCGGGAATCACCCTCTCCTGTTGCCTTTGATATGAAAATAGACGCTGCCGCCGTGTCGTATTGTAGTGGGGGACTCAATCCCGACTTTCCCGCGGCCGCGCGACGGCGCCCCACTTTCATCACCTGGCCTGGCCTTCGCAAGGCCATAGCGATTCCGAACGCAGTGAGGAATCCAAAAAACTTGTACCGACGCCGGACGGTCGGGTAATGGACGGCCCCCAAAAGGCAGGCCTTTGATTCCTCACTCCGCTAACGCTTCGTTCGGAATGACTTTTTCGGGAGACCCACAAGATTCAACTCGTAGAGTCTGAACAGTTACGTCAGCCGAATAGCGCTTGCGCCCGGGAGGCCAGCCGATTACATGTCAGCAAAAAGAGCCAAAAAAACAATACTTGGGATAGAGACGTCCTGCGACGAGACGGCGGCCGGAATGGTGGACAGGGACGGCCGGCTGCTGGCGAACGTCGTGGCGTCTCAGTCTGAACTGCACGCACGCTTCGGCGGGGTGGTCCCGGAGGTTGCGTCGAGACAGCACCTGCTGTCGATAAAGGGCGTTCTCCGCAAGGCGCTCGACGAGGCGGGGACCGGGTGGGAAGACATCGACGCTATCGCCGTTACAAACGGGCCCGGACTTGCCGGAGCGCTGATCGTCGGCGTAAACGTCGCCAAAGGCCTTGCGGCCTCGCTGGGAGTGCCCCTGATCGGTGTGAACCACCTGGCCGGCCACGTCTACTCGGCATGGATCGATAGCGGCGCGGGGGCCGCCGTGGACGATAGTCGACTACCCGCGCCGGAGCACGGTCCGGTTACCCCGCGCATGTGCCTCATCGTGTCCGGGGGCCACACGGAACTCGTGCTGATGGACGAACGGGGGCGCTTCAGGATGGCCGGCGAGACCCGCGATGACGCCGCGGGGGAGGCGTTCGACAAGGTAGCCAGGGTGCTGGGCCTGCGGTACCCCGGCGGCCCTGAGATTCAGCGCGCGGCCAGAGACGGGGGAAGGACTGAACCGCTTCCCCGCGCGTGGCTGAGAGGTACCGACGACTTCAGCTTCAGCGGACTCAAGACGGCCGTGATCCGCAGGGCGCGGCAGGAAGGGATCTATCCGCCTCCGGACGGGGGGCCTCCCTGGGAAAAGGTAGCCGCTCTGGCAAGGGAGTTTCAGGATTCGGTAGTGGACGTACTGGTCAAAAAGACAGTCGACGCATCCGCAAGATTCGGGTGCGGAGAGGTGGTGCTGGCCGGCGGTGTCGCCGCCAACACAGCGCTTAGGGAAACCTTGTCCCGCGCATCGGACGTGCACGTGGCCGTGCCTCCGGTGGCCCTGTGCACGGACAACGGCGCAATGATCGCCATGGCTGGGCTCGTGGAACTGGAACGCGGCAATACGTCACGCTGGGACCTCGACGTGATTCCCGGGATGCGGCTCGCCGCCTGAACGATCCCGCGCAGGCCTAGAGCAGGGGATGCCGGATTGCCCCGAACTGCCGGGACGGCGCGCCGGGCCCGGCGCGCCGGGCCAACTCGGCGCGCTGTTGTTCAAACCTCGCCGCAAACACCTCCGCCGCGCCGGCGTCCGCGCTGTCCACCTGGCCTCCGATGGGGCCGCCCGGCGTCTGAAACGTCAGCATTATCCCCTGCCGCCTGAACCAGTAGTCGGCCAGAAGCGCAATCGAGAGGACGGACACGACTACGGCGGCGATCGCTCCGACAGATTCGTTCCGGGTCACCTGCCAGACGCCGACCGCCGCGATGAGGCCTATGACGCCCCAGACGGCGCTGCGTCTGTCCCTCGACCTGCGTTCGAGCTTTGCTGCGCCCACGTCAGCAATGCGGGCCGTCTCGGAGATGGTCTGGTCCTCGCTGCCGCCTGCGTAGAGCACCCGCTGATCCGTAAGAATGAACCGTGCGCCGCCCGTTCCGGCGGTTTCAGTTATCCATTTTTCGCACGGCAGCAGCGCCAGCGGACCGCTCTCTCCTGCCGGCGCCTCTTCCTCCGAAATGCCGGCGTTTTGCGATTTAACAGCCAATACCCAGGTCCTGCCGCGGGCCGCAACGCCTCACCGATTCGACTGCAAACGCGCCGCGCCGAGGGACAACTGCCGCGTCATATCTTTGGGTGTGGTCATCGATCGATACAGGTACATCAAGCCCTGCTGTTCCCTGGCGCCATATGCCGAGCCCAGTTTGTCCGGCCCCAGGGCGAATATCAACTTAGCCTCGCGGGTGATGGAATTTTCCGGAAGTGCGGGAAATCTCCGGTACAGGTCGACCGCGACCGACTCAAGTGTACGGTCGCCCCGCAGTCGCGCCATCGCGCAAAGCCCCGGGAGTACAGCGTTCACGGCGATCTCTGCGGCCCGCCCGCTCCCGATCAGGGAACGCCTGCCGCCTTCTCCCGGCGCCTCGAAGGCGCGAATGACCTCGCGGGGACTGGTGGACCCAACCACGACCGCGGTCACCGCACGGGCAGGGCCGCCGCCTTCGCACCATCGCGCCACCAACCGGGCCGCTCCCCTGATCCGGCGTTCCGGCGCGTTGTCCGGCCTTCCGGCCGGCCGCGTCCAGGCCGGGGCCGGCCCGTTCAGCCCGCCGGCGGCTGCGGGCTTGTTTGCAATTCCGCCCGCCCAAAGCAGCAGGTCCTCGATTCGAGAGACGTCCCCTGCAGGCGACCACGAAGTTAATGAGTCCCACGGCAGCCTGCGTGCCAACTCCCTGAACTGCCGCTTGTTCCGTGGAAAGCCCATGCACTCCATCACGGCGGCATACAGCGTTTGGTCCACGCCCTCGTGACTCATCGACAACTCCGCCCCGCTGACCCTGGCCGCGAAACGCTCCTCGCCGGCGGTGGTCAGATCGAGCGGCAACGGTAGTGGCTCGACAACCGGTAGGTCGGGATTCGAAGTCGGTTTAGAACAGCCCTTCCTGAGTGGATTTCCACCAAGCAGCGGTCCCAGCCGCAGTTCCCGCACTTCGCGACTGTCCGACGACACCGTTGCCGTCTCGCCCGCGTTTTCCAGGAACGCGTGGAACGTCACGCCGTTGTAGCGCGGGTCCTTGTCGTGCCCATGCGCTCGCCAACCGTTTCGCCTCACGTGAATCTCTACGTCGCCCGTTATCCTGGCCCCGTCGTCCCTCATAAGGACCGCGTGCACAAAATCGGGGCCGTAGCTGCCGCCCCGTCTGCCGGCATAGACAACTCGATACCAACGTCCGTCGCTGGCCTTCAGCGAGATGTCCCGTCCTGCTGACCGCCGCCACGCGTCCTGGAGGGTCTTCTCCGGAATGCCTCGCGGCGACTTCCGGGCGTTGCCGCGGGCCGAATTCGTACTACTGCCATCCGCCGCAACGACAAAATCGCTCCGTTTGCCAACGGAGCGTTCGGCGATTCGCATGCGCAGGGTCGGGCCCGGGTCGGCGGCAGAACCCGGAAGTAACCGGCCGACTCCCGAACCGGTCACACAGACGGTGTTTCCCGCAACTCGATTGTTACGCCCGTCTACGCAGTAGTGCGCCGAATCCTCGCGAACAAGCTGCGGCATACGCGTGGCGCGTCGTTCGCCGGCCGCTGCGCGTTCGCCTTGAGGCCCACCGATTGCGACAGTCATCGTTGACTAGCTGCCGAACGGGTGGTTGCGATTGGAGTTCACGAACGCCCTCGCGTTTTCGAACATCAGGTCCCCGACGCCGAGGGTTACTGAGAAATCGGAAGCCAGATGTTTGCCCGAAGCGCGGGTCTTGCTGACTACGTCCTGCCACGCCGCCAACGATTCCGGATGGTCCGGCTCGCCGGGGTGGCCGAGCGAAGCGGTGAAGTCGTTGGGGCCGGCTGTGACCCCGGTCAGTCCGGGAACGGTGAGAATCTCTTCGAGGTTTTCCCAGCCAGTCTTAGACTCGATCTGGCCGAACACCAGCATGTTTGCGTTGGACCAGTTTGAGAAACTTAGTTTGCCGCCCATGGCGGTGATTTTCTCGTCGTCCCCGAATTCGGTACCGCGGCCGCCGCCCCACGATCGTTGCCCGGCCGGTGGAAACAGGCAGGCGTCCGCCAACATTTTGGCCTGCTCTACATTATCGATGTGCGGCCCGACGATGCCCTGAACCCCGCGATCGAGGAACAAATTTATGGTGTCTGAGCTAATGTTCGGCACTCTCGCCGTGACCGACATCCCGTACCCGTTGGCGACACGGCAGATCTCGTCCACCGACTCGGGGGTGAAGTGGCCGTGCTCTCCGTCGACGTTGATGGAGTCGAACCCGCACTGAGCGGCGATCTCGATAAGTTGCATCGAGGGGAATATCAGGCCAAACGCCACAGCCTTCTTGCCCTCCCGATTTCTCTGCATTATGGAATTTTCAATCATTTCTCTTGCTGACCTCCTCGCCAGTGTGTTCGGTCTTAATTACTTTTCTTGACTTTCCCGCGTTTCTGAATCCCGGGCCAGGTTTTGGCTGACCTCTTTTTTGGCTGACTTGCTAGCCACCGTGTTCAGTATTGAAGACTTTACTTGCCCTGGACCCGTGTCGGAATCCCGGGCCAGGTTTTGGCTGGCTTCCTGACCAACCTGTTCAGTATTGAAGACTTTACTTGCCCTGGACGCGTGTCGGAATCTCAGGCCGGGTTTTGGCTGACTTCCTGATCAACCTGTTCAGGTTTACGGACCTTACATGCGCCTTCCGCGTATCGGAATAGCAGACCAGATTCGGCTGAAGAATGTCGATCAAAGGATATCTCCCGGGAAGTTTAACCTTCCTGGCCAGTACCCTTGGTTGGACTCGCAGATGCGGTCACTAGCCCGTCCGCAGCCTAAATCCCGCGGGTCGATCCTCCGGCAGAGGTGGTTCGTTTCATCGGAGGGCGCATCGCTATTTCGTTTTCCACGAATTCCAGGCCAAGTCCCGGCGCGTCCGACAACTCAACGTAGCCGTCCTTCTGCCTCGGGAAACCGTCTGTCACGTCGAAGTAGTGCGGGTCGTAAAACTCTGCGTGATATTCCTGAATCAGAAAGTTCCACACCGCCGCGTCGAGGTGCATCTCTGCCATCGCGCCAACAGGGGAGCAGACGTTGTGCGGCGCCATCATCGCGTGTTCGGCCTCGGCAAGAGTGGCGATCTTCCTGAGCTCCGTGATGCCGCCCGCGTTTGCGATGTCCGGCTGCAGAACGTCGACCGCCCTGGCCTTTAGCAACTGGTTGAACGGAAATATCGTGTACAACCGCTCGCCCGTGGCTATCGGGATGTCGACGCGGTCTCTCACCTCCGCCATCTCGTGCACGTTCTCCGGCGAAACCGGCTCCTCATAGAATAGCGGGAGGTACTCCTCCATCCGCTTGCCGAGTTGAATCGCAGTTGCGACATTGAACTTGGCGTGCGCCTCGACGAGAATGTCGATCTCCGGGCCGACCGCGTTTCGAACGGCGGCCACACGGTCCTGCGCAAGCCGGCCCTCCTTGAGGGAGATCGTGTAGTAGTTCGTCTGGCCGAACGGGTCGAATTTGAGCGCCGTGTATCCCATGTCCGCCACGGCCCTCGCCTCGTCGGCGTTCTGCCCGGGCGTGCCGGGGTTCGTATACCAGCCGTTGGCGTACACCCTGATTTTCGTACGATGCGCGCCGCCGAGCAGCCGGTAGACTGGTTGGCTCAGGATCTTGCCCTTGAGGTCCCAGAGCGCCATGTCGATTCCGGACAACGCAGTCGTCGCGATACGTCCGCCGCGCGCCTGCTGGTCCATGTACAGCACGTTGTGCAGCACGCCCGAGTCGAGTGGATCGTTTCCCACGAGGTAACGTTCTGTCATTTCCTGGATGACCGACATCACCTCTTCGTCGTTCTGCATGGGGCTGGCGTCGCCGAGGCCGGTCAGTCCGGGCTGATCGGTGTTCAGTTTCACCATCAGCCAATTACGGCTTGCATTGTGGTGATTAGCCGAGAATCGCCTGAACTCTACCCCCGTTATCGCTGGCATCGCATCTCCCTGTTGAACCCCGGCCTTCCACGGCCGACGAGGGCCCGTTACCGTTTGAATTCGGCCGCAGGATTGGAATCGACGGTCCCACTGCGGCTCGCATTGTGCGCCCGCAGTCGCCGCCGGGCGCTTCGTAGCAGTGTACGGGCTGGACAGTACCGCCGCCGCGCCCGCCGGTCGAATAAACGGCGCGCAGGAGACGTTAACGCCCCCTAACATCCCACGCGCCGGCCCCTTGAGTACAATCCAGCCAGCCGGCAGCGGCACCGAAGAAGGCCAAAGAAGGAAACCACATGTCCAGGCCGATCATCATCATCTGCATCGACGGGTTCGACCCCGAGTACCTTGAGGCGGCCGGGATGCCCAACCTGCGGGAAATCGGACGCAAGGGCTTCATGACCACGGGCCGGTCGATGATGCCGTCCGTCACCAACGTGAATAACGTCTCGATCGTCACCGCCAGCTATCCCTCAGCGCACGGTATCTGCTCGAACTACCGGTGGGTCAGGGAGACGGGCGAAGGTTTCTACCTTGAGTCGGCCGACAACATCCTCTCCCGGACGATGTTCCGGCGCGCCGGCGAACTCGGAATGACGTCGATCGTGGTCACAGCCAAAGACAAGCTACGTACGCTCGTCGGCGTCGACGCCACGATGTCGATCTCCTCCGAGCGAGCGCCCGAGTGGATCACGGCCGCCGTTGGCCCCGCGCCGGAGGTCTACTCGCTCGAAGTGAACGGCTGGGTGATCGACGTCGGCAACTTCATCATGAAACAACGGCCCGTCGACATCGCCTATCTCACGACCACGGACTTTGCGATGCACATGAACCCGCCCGACCATCCGGAGGCCATCCGGCACATGGCCATCCTCGACGACGCTATAGGCCGTCTCGCCGCCAGCCACCCCGACGCGGCGATCCTGGTCACGGCCGACCACGGGATGAACGCCAAGACCGAGATGGTCGATCTGAAAGCGATCCTGTCTGCGCGGGGCATCGAGTCCAACCCGGTCGCGATCATCAAGGACCGCTACGTCTTGCACCACTCGAACCTCGGCGGGTGCATGTACATCTACCTCGATCCGGCAAACGTCGGCGAAGCCATTGCGGTCCTCCGCGACACTCCTGGCGTCGACGATGCCATGACCAGAGAGGCGGCAGCGACCCGTTTCGATCTCAGGCCCGACGCGATCGGCGATATCGTGGCAACCGCCTCTCCCGAAGTCGTGTTCGGGGACGCGGCCGAGGTCTCGATTCCCGACGGCCTGCGGTCTCACGGTTCCAGTCACGAGCGGGACATCCCGATAGTCGGCTACAACGGCGACTTCGACGGCTTCGAGTTCCGCGAGAATCGCGACGCCGGCCGCTACGTGTTCGAACGAGCGCTCGCATGACCCGAAAAAGTTCACCGGGTATTCACCAGTTTCGTATACCGGTTTCAAGTAACAACCCCGAGCGGCGAACGCGCCGCGAAACGGAGCGACCATGCTTCGAATAGCCGCCCGTATCAGCCCCGATTGGCTTGACCGGCCGGAAGACCTCAAGCTGCTAAAGCAGATCGGCATCGACTTCGTGGACACGACGATCGACGCGTCCGCCGGCTACGGGACGAACGGCCGCCGATTGAGCCGCGACGACGTGTCGAGGACCCTCGGACTTCTCGAAAGGGCGGGGCTGCGGATGGAGCGTTGCCAGGTCACCCACGACGATCTGCGAAACGCATTCCTGTGTCAGCCTGGCGGCCAGGAGGAGATCGACGACCTCGCGGCAAACACCGCAATCCTCGGGGAGTTCGACGTTCCAGTCCTGGGCATTCAGGTCTTCCACTCCCGGCAGGTGGTCAGCTGGGACGACACGATCTCGTGGCCGGAAGGCCGGGGCGGATCGACTCACCTGCGGCAGGACTTGAAAACCGCGCTCGACCGCCCGAACCGGCCGGACGCGCCGAGCCGCGACCAGCTATGGGAGGGCACGCTCAACGTCTACCGGCAGGTCCTTCCCGTCGCCGAGGCATCCGGCGTGCTGGTGGCGACCCACGGCGTGGACCCTCCGGTCCCGTCGGTGCACGGCGTTCCGCAGATCCTCTACAACTTCGCCGATTTCGACCGCCTGTTCGACGAACTACCGTCGCCCAACAACGGTCTGACCTACTGCGTCGGCACTCGCTACGAGTCCGGCGAGGACGTGCTGGCGGGAATAATAAAGTACGGTCGGCAAGACCGACTTTTCCACGTGCACTTCCGCAACGTCGTCGGCACGATCCCCGACGGCGGGGTATACGACGAGGTCGCCCCGGACGAGGGCGACATGGACATGTTCGCGGTCGCCCAGGCGCTTGATGAGGTCGGCTACAAGGGGGCGCTCGACTACGATCACCCCAACGCCGTGAACCTTGTAGGCGACGATCCGCAGCACAAGATCTACGTCGCCTACCTCACCGGTTACAACCGCGCAATCTCACAGGCCGTCGCCAGCGCAGCTGGCCAGAGAACACGTTCCCGCTGAATGAGAAATCCGTATGGTCCCCGGCCGGTGGAGACCCAATCCGGCGGCAAAGGGATCTAAGGCGAATTAGCGGCGTTACGCACGCAAAGGTCTCCGTAGGCGGGAAGCCGCGCCCCGGTGGTTCCCCGACCGGGGTCGGGGAAGACGGATGCTGGACGGTGTCGCGTTGAACCGCCGGGAGGCAGCGTCTGCACGCCGCACCTTCGGCTCGATTCATCCACGCGCCGTCACGCGCGCCCGCTTACCGGCGCGTGCCGATTCGGTACGACGTGCAGCCTGACTCCGATCTCGCAAGCGTCAAACAAAAAGCTGTTTACTGGTCTATGACCGATCCGTCGGCGTGCAGCCTGGTATTGATCTCGCGGGGAGTGAAGGGAACCTTCTCTCGCGCGTCGGGCTTTAGCTCGACACCGATTCCCGGCTCGTCGGAGATAATCAGGTAGCCGTTGCCATCGTGCGCCGGAGCGCCGGTGATCATGTCGCTCTTCGGCGGCACGTCCTCGCCCGTCGGGTACTCCTGCAGTGCGAAGTTCGGCACGGAGGCGGCAATCTGCAAGCAGGCCGCAGTGCTGACCGGACTGAGCGGGTTGTGCGGCACGACCCCCACGTGTCGGGCCTCTGCGGCTGCGGCGATCTTCTTCGTTGCAGAGATGCCGCCCACGATGCACACGTCAGGCCGGACGTACTGGACCGCGTTCCTGCTGAGCGCCATCTCGAAGTCCCAGAGCGATGTGAACCGCTCACCGGTGGCTATCGGTATGTTTATCTTGTCGGCCACGTACGCCATCTCATCGATGTTGTCCGGCGTTACGGGGTCTTCGAAGAAATAGGGGTGGAACTCCTCGATGCCCAGGCCGAGCTGGACCGCTTCGGTTGGCGTGAGCCGCCTGTGTATCTCGATGCACAGATCGACGTCGCGGCCCACCGCCGCACGGTAGTCGGCCACTGTGTCGATGGCGTCTTCGATCTTCGCCACGTGGGTCTTGAAGTACGGCAGGTCGTGTGACTCGTCCAGAAACGGCGTCAGGTGCCCCACGGCAGTGAAACCCAATTCCTTTGCGGCCTTGACGCCGCTGACGAGCTTCTCGCGCGTGTTTCCGAACACGTGGTAGTAGACACGCGCCTTGTCCCTGACCTTGCCGCCGAGCAATTGATGCACGGGGACGTCGAAGTGCTTGCCGGCTATATCCCAGAGCGCGATGTCGATCGCGCTGATAGCGCCCATAATGGCCGAGCCGCGGAAGTGGGATGAGCGGTACATGAACTGCCAGTGGTGCTCGATCCGGAGGGGGTCCTTCCCGACGAGGTAGCGGGCGTATTTCTCGATTGCGACGGCGGACGATTCGAGGTAGCCCCACGCGCCCGATTCACCCAGGCCGGTAATGCCTGCGTCCGTCTCGATCTCTACCAGCAGGTACCTGTCAAGAAAGATCGGTTCAACTTTCGTGATCTTCAATTCGTTTTTCTCCTGAATCAACTCGCGCTCACCGCTGATCTCGTCCCGGCGCGCGAGCGAATGTTATCCCGGCATGCACGTGATGGAAACCTGGGCAGTCGTCAGCCCTTGTCCCTGATAACGGCGTGGGCGGCGTTATAGCAGGGCACGCCTGACACCTCCCCGCCAGGGTGCGTTCCGGCCCCGCATACGTACAGCCCCGGCGCCGGGGTCCGGTACGGGGCGCACCCGGTCAGCGAGCGGTTTGCGAACATCTGGCGCGGCAACAGGTCGAGGTGGCGGATGTTGCCATCGGTCATACCGACCCGTTCGCCGATGTCCGACGGAGTGAACACGTCCCACTGTTCGATGCAATCGCGGATGTCGGGCAAATATTTCTCCATTTGGTCGAGGATGGCGTTGCCAACATCCCGCCTGATATCTGCCCACGAGCCGGTGCGGGGGTATGCCGGCTCGTACGTCACCCAAACGGACATGACGTGCTTGCCCGGAGGGGCGAGGGTCGGATCGAACACGGTCGGTATCTGCAGCCGCGTCAGCGGGTAGCGCGTCGGAATCCCGTTCATCGCGTCGCGCCAACTCGATTCGATGTAGTCGCGCGACGGTATGATGCGGACCATGGCGATCAAGGTTTCGGTGTCGCCGGGACGCACGTACCTGGAAAATAGGGCAATTGCCTGAAGGTGGCGTGCAGCTTCAGGGATGCCGAGAGGGTTGAAAGTCCCTGAACCGCATCACTGAATCCCTGGAACCCATTTGGCAGGGAACGTTCGTCGATCAGCCGCGTAAACGTGGACTTGGGGTCGGCATTCGAGACGACAATCGCCGCCTTTGTCTCTTCGCCCGATTCCAGCCGTACACCGGCAGCGCGTCCGTCGCTGACGATAAATTGGGGAATTATACACTTAATTCCACCAATGCGCTTGTGCGCTTGACAACCCATTGCGCATCCGCTAGTATTGTATGCTCTACCAAAGCGTATGTCATCCTGTGTCGTGAGTCAGGCCTTCGTGCCTCCTTGTGGCACAGGATGGGGTGGCGGCGGCTTTGGTAGAGCAGCCCAAACTCTTGCCGCAAGGGGGTTCCATTATAAGTATAAGCGCAGAACGAAAGATGCCCGAAGACAGAAGACAGGCCCTGGCTAACCAAGTTGTGAACATGGTCGCCCAAGGCTGGAGAGGCGAGACGCAAGGCGAGTATCGAGTATCAAGTCATTATCGTTAAAGGAAGGCCACTCAACCATACGGTTCATCTCATTCTTACTCTTTTGACCCTTGGAATGTGGGGCGTTGTTTGGGGTGGACTTGCTCTTCTGGGTGGGGAGAAGCGAGCAGTCGTACGGGTCGATGAGTGGGGGACGACCACAGTTGCGATGCTGTAGGAAGGCATGCTGCACTGGTTGCCAGTAAGGAGAAGAAGCATATGGCTACGGAACGGATCGCAACCCTAGAGGAAGGCCGGGTGTCGGAGTACGGGCAGGCGATACCCGACTTGCGGGCCGACATTCGCGAGTTGGGCCAACGGGTTGACCGGCTGGGCGAACAGCTGAACGGGCTGGGTCAACGGGTTGACGGGCGCATTGACCGACTGTTTCTCTCCGTGCTGGGGATAGGCGTGCTAATCGCCGTCTCCAACGCGGGCCTGGTGGTGACCGTCCTGCTGCGCATCTAGACGCCGAGCTGCACTGGTCGGGGCAGGGGATGGCCGCCGACCCGGATTGTGGGTGTCTTTGACGTCCTTCCATGGCGGTTTGTAGTCGAGGATCACCTTTACGGCAGCGTCAAGTTCCTTCGGTGTCTCGTTCATGCCGTCAACTCCTTGTAGGTGATTCTGTGCCGGAAGGCTTGGCGGACGAATGAGTCCATACGAACCAGCGTATGGACCTTGCAGTTACCCTCATTCAGCCGGAAAGCGGCTTCGCCCACGTAGCGGGCCAAATGCTACTCGGAGACATGATGCCATGTTCCGTAGACGCTGCGCTTAAGTACAGCCCAAACACTTTCGACGCTATTTGTGTGGATCGGACCTTGTACGTACTCGCCGAGACTGTGCTTAACCGCTTGGTGTTCCATATCAGTCATGCCCCGGTAAGCGGGGTGATCGTCTGTGTAGACCGTCGAACCGGGTTCCACGGTATCTGCGACGAACCCCTGAAGGCTTACGGAGTCCGTTCCGGTCACAGGCTTGGCCTTGACCTTGCCGTCGCGTTGCCTTGCGCCTACCACGGGAGTTTTGCCGACTGTGCCGCGACCTGCATTCAGCCGCTTTGACTTGTGCATGTTCTTGGACTTACCTCCCATAAAAGTCTCGTCTACCTCGACGATGCCACTGAGTTTCCCCAAATCACCACTGCATGCTTCCCTGAGCCTCCCCAGCATGAACCAGGCCGTCGACTGAGTCACGCTCAGTTCTTTTGACAGTTGCAAGGACGATATGCCCTTGCGGGCCGTTACGAGTAGGTAAATGGCGTAAAGCCACTTGTTGAGGGGTACGTGCGACCGCTCGAAGATCGTTCCTGTGCGGACGGTGAATTCCTCTTTACACGTCCGGCAGCGATAGTAACCAAGCCGGTTTCCCTTACGTGCAGTGATCTTGTCACCGGGGTCGCATTGCGGGCATACTACGTTGCTGTTCCATCGCTGCTTTTCCAAGTAGATACGGGCTTGTTCCTTGTCGGGGAATATCTCGAAGAATTGGAAGGCGCTTATGGTGATTCCGTCGTTCATGTCTAACTCCTACAAGTCATTATCGCAGTTCCGACTAGTGGAGTCAAGTATATAATTCCCATAATTTGGCTCACAGTCGCGCCCGTTCGTATCTCGGCCCCCGCCTCCTGCGCGGCTTTAGCCATCGCCTGCGTCACGCCGCCCATCCCGCCGCGGACGATCCCAAGGTCATCGTCGGGCGTCAACAGACTCATCTTGAAATAGGTCTGCGTCCGCGCGCGCTCCGGTTCCGATATTGCCCCGTAGTCGCCCGAGCCGACAGCCGCCGCCGCGAGCCGTGGATCTTCAAAATACTCTTCGGCCGGCACCCGGACTGGGACATTCAACAGCCGGTCCCAGACGGCCTCTTACTTTGTGCCGGCCACGTCCCTCGTAATATCCTCGAACGCCGGCGGCTCCGACAGAAAGTACCTTTGGAACAGGCGCGCCGCGTCCTCCCAGAACTCCATCCACTTCGGCCAGGCGCCGCGGTCGCGGGGGAGATGCGCGCTATCTCGTCATCGCTCCGCTCGTGATCATGCCAATATCTCATGCTGTCGCCGTCGGGATACACGATCAGGGCCGCCGGGTCGAGCGGATAGATATGCAGGCCGCGGCGGGCAGTTCCACGTCGTCAATGACACGGCGCCGCAGCATGTGGCATATGTACGCACAGGCGCCAATTCGATAGCCGGGGAACAGTTCGTCGGTAACCGCCCCGCCGCCAAACCGTTTGGCGCGTTCCAGCACGGTCACGTCGATCCCGGCCCGTGCAAGATAAAATGCGGCGACAAGCCCGTTGTGGCCTGCGCCTACAATGATGCGACTATCCAACCGCGCCGTATTCGAACCCGCCTTGCGGGCCGTCGAAGACCCGCGCCGGTCTTATGGGGAAAACAGGGAGCAACACGTTGGTTGACGGACGCAGTCCTGAACGATCGAACTGCGTCGGCGATTCTCTTTGCTCCGCAGTTCCGCCGAGGAGTACTACAACCCCGCGGAGCGCCTGCCTCGCCAATTGCCGGGATATTCGGGGCCGGGCCGGTTTATGGACTACAGGCTGGCCGGACGCGTAGAGTTGGACTTCCCAATTTCCGCGACATACGGAGGAAAAAAGATGAACGGACCAGACATATACGACCGGCTCGGCGTCACAAAGGTGATCAACGCCCGCAGTTGGGTCACCGCCCTCGGCGGATCGATCATGAGGCCGGAAGTATTTGCGGCCATGGAAGAGGCGGGGCAGCACTTCGTCAACATGGACGAGTTGATGGCTGCCGGCGGCAAGGTCGTGGCGCGCGCGTGCGGCGCGGAGGCGGGCATGGTCGTCGCGGGCGCGGCGGCCGGAAACCTGCTCATGGCGGCTGCGGCCATCACGGGGACCGACAAGTCCAAGGTCGACCGCCTCCCCGACACGACCGGCATGAAGAACGAAATCGTCATCTTCAAGTCGCAGCGAAATGCGTACGACCGGACGTTCGAGATCCCCGGCGGCAAGCTCGTGGAGATCGGGATGCCGCGGTCGGTCACCGCATATCAGCTCGAGGCGGCAATCGGAGAGGCGACGGCGGGCGTGGTCTACACGCTTGCGCCGTTCCTTCCCCGCCCGCTTTCCCTCGAAGAGACCATAGAGATCGCCCACGCATGCGGCGCGCCCGTGCTCGTCGACTCTTCGGCGGAGGTGCCGCCGGCAGACAACCTGACCATGCCGATCAGGGCCGGCGCAGACATGGTCACCTTCTCGGGCGGCAAGGGCATTTGCGGCCCGCAAAACTCCGGTCTGCTGGCTGGCCGCGCCGACCTGATCGAAGCGGCGTTCCTGAACTACCTGCCCGCAGGCGCGCCGCGCGTCGGAATTGCACGTCCGGCAAAGGTGTCGAAGGAGACGATCGTCGGCCTGGTCACGGCGATCGAGCTGTTCCTCGACTCCGATCACGAGTCGGTGTGGGCCGGCTGGCGGCGGCAGGGCGAGCACGTCGTCGACAAGGTCAGAGGAATCCCCGGCCTTCGGGTGGTAATAGAGGAAAACGAGAACCGGCAAGGTCCGCAGCCGGTGGTGTATCTCGAACCCGAATGGACCGGTCCACCTGCGGACGAAATACGCGGGCGCCTCGCCGAGGGGGACCCGCCGATAAACATCGGCTCGGGCGGCTACGGGGACGAATTAAACGTGGTGATGGTCAACGTGCGGCCTGGCGAAGAGAAGATCATCGCCGACCGCCTGCACGCCATCCTCACTTCCGAGTGACAGGGGCGCTACCGCAATGCCGCTGCCTATCCGAACCCCCGAACCGTATGCCAGGCTGGGCGTAAGGCCGGTAATCAACGCCCAAAGCTGGGTGACGGCGCTCGGCGGCAGCCTCATGCGGCCCGAAGTCCTGAGCGCCATGAACGAGGCGGGGACGTGCTTCGTCGATATGTTCGAACTCAACCGGGCCGCCGGCGAAGTGGTGGCGCGTGCATGCGGCGCCGAATCGGGCATGGTCACGGCGGGCGCGTCTGCGGCCGGGACCATCGCCGCCGCAGCCTGTATGACTGGCGTCGACCGGGCCAAAGCGGAGCAACTACCCGACTCGACGGGCATGAAGAACGAGGTGGCGGTCTTCTGGGGAGAGCGCAACCGCTACGACATGTCGTTCGAGTTGCCGGGGGCGCAGATCGTCGAATGGGGCGTGCCGGGCGCCGGCGCGGCCTACCAGCTCGACGCTGCGATCACCGATCGCACCTGCGCCGTGGCGGCCGTATTCCAGCCGCTATTGAAACGCGGCCTGCCGGTAAGTGAAATGTGCGAGGTTGCCCACGCCCGCAACGTGCCGGTTGTCGTGGACGCCGCCGCCGAGGTCCCACCGTTGGCCAACCTCACCCGTTTTATTCAGGAAGGCGCCGACCTTGTGTTCTTCTCCGGCGGCAAGGGCATCGGTGGGCCCCAGAACGCCGGCCTGCTTGCCGGCCGCGGCGACCTTATGGAGGCTGCCTACGTCAACGCGCTCAACCTTGACGCGCCCCGCGCCGGAGTCGCACGGGGAATGAAAGCATCCAAGGAGTCGATCGTGGGTATGGTCACCGCGCTCGAACTCATCATCGAAACGGGAGAGGACGCCCTCTACGGGGAATGGATGGACAAGGCCCGCCACATTCACGACCGGCTTGAGCATGTCGGGGGACTCCGCGTCGTCATCGAAGAGTCGGGGCCCGACCGGCACGGCCCGCAGCCGGTGATCTACTTCGAACCTGGGTGGAGCGGACCCTCACCGGCGGAGGTTCGCAATCGCCTGCTCGACGGCGACCCGCCGATACACGTCGGAACGGGCCACTACGGCGACGAGGTCAACCTCGCCATGGTGTGCCTGCAAGACGGCGAAGAGGAAATCGTCGCCGACCGCCTCGTGGAAATCGTCGCTCCGTTGTAACCAACCCGAATTGCCGGACGGCAATCCCGTTCGCGGCGTCACGCAACACCCCAATCCCCGCACGCCCCCGGAGGCGACCACAAGGGATTGACTCTACACATATTGCATTGTCGGCCCAGTAGCAGTGATTCACGGGAGTGGCCTGCCTGTTTGACTATGCCCCACCCCGGCCGGCGCCCTACTCGCACTTGTCTACGTTGAGGTAGATTCGCCTTGAGACTTCAGTAACACCTATCTTTGCGGCCACGCGCAGGGACGCCGCGTTGTCCTCTCCAGCGCTCCAAACGGGTATCAGCCCCATCTCAAGGACTCGACCAGCAACGATGGACCCGGCCGATGTAGCAAACCCTCTATTGCGGGATGCCTCGCCGGTGGACACTCCGATGTCGGCATATCTTTCTGTTACAGCGCTGGTGTGGGCGATGCCAACGAGCCTGCCATCGACCACAGAACCGGCCGCCGCGCCATCCGTCAGCAGTTCCTCGAACGTTGCGAAGCCTGCGCCGCGTGGGCTGCCAAAGTATGCAGACAGAAGATCCACGTCGTTGAGGTCCAACCGTCGAACTCCGGGAACGACAGTTTCGGCAACCCGGCCGGTGAACGTGTGATACACGTCACCATAGAAGCAGACTGGAACCCCGACGCCTCCTTCGATCAGCGCGGCCAGCGGGCGAGCCAGGCCGGCGGATACGTTCGGTGACAATCGCTGCTTTCGCCAGTCATTGAGCGGGCGCAGCAAGTCCCATATAGCCGAAGGGTCAATCCCGAAGCACCAGGGCTCCTGCGGCAGAGTATGCGCGCTGACGATCACACCGTCGAATCGCGGAGCCGTGCCTGTCACATACGCGTCTGCAAGATCTCGCCGCAAGAGGTGAGCCGGGATAGCCGTCTCCGGGGTATCCCCCAAGGCATCAGCGAGCGAGTCACGTTGTTGTTGTGTCTTTAAGAGGGTCATCGGACAGTGGACCGCAATTTCCCACATTCGCAGTCTTCGGGCTCAAAGGGCACCCGGAGCGAGAAGGAAGGATCTTATTCAGGACCCTTAATGCATCTCAGTTTCCCGATTATCCGCTAATTGATGCTTCTGTAATCGTAGACCACCCTTCTTGTCCGTGCAGCCGGGGCCAGGCCCGCACGGCACGGGGCGCGGATCCCTTACCCCACCCCAGCCGGCGCCCCCGAGAGACGCCGCTGGAAATGGTTGCCAACAAGGGCGACGCCGGCATCGCTCGCGCTACGTCCGCGTCTCGAAACCACCCCGTTACCCCCGAATGCAAACGACCATGTAGTGGCGTCTCTGGTGGGCGCCGTTGTGCGACGCGCGAACATCACACCCACTCGCGACTTCACACAACAACCTCGTTCTCTTGTAGATCGGGAAGAGACGTCTCTTGTGGGCGCATGCCGGGTGGGGGTTTTGGGTATCGAACTACAGTAGCGTGTTGATCCCGAGCTGTTCGTTTATTCCGCAAAAGCATCATGCGCGCCCGCAGGGACGACACAATCATGGTTCTCCAACGAGGTGTGGACCGCGGGAAGATACGGGCCGACGTCGATCTGGAGGTCACGGTTAACGCATTGTCCGGCTCGATAATAGCGGGGCACATTATGGGCGCCCCCATGTCAAGAAAGCGGATGGAAGAGACCGTCGACACCATCTGGACAGGCCTGGCAACCAGCCGAAAACGTTAAGCCTACAAAAAGGGATTCGCATCCGCCGGCCTGGCTAATCCCCCCGCGGCGGCGAGACGCCCGCTGTGTGAAAATCCCGCTCGTCTTCTACGGTCCTGAGGGGCCGGGGCGCGTGTCGGTCGTATGCGTACTCCTTTAGCGCCGCCTCGTCGATTTCGATGCCGATCCCCGGCTCAGTGGGCAACTCCAAGTAGCCCTGGTCCGGCACTAGCGGCTTGACCATCAGCTTGTTGCACACGTCTTGCAGGCCGTGGGGGTACTCGTACATCAGGAAGTTGGGCATGACGGCGGAGGCCTGCACGCCCGCCGCGAAAGAGATTGCCGCGCTATTGGCGCCGTGGGGCGAAACGCCCATGTCGTAGGCCTCGGCCATGGCGGCGATCTGCACGATCTCCAGTATCCCGCCCGTATTCGAGATGTCGGGGTTCAGGTAGTCGGCCGCCCGGCGCTCGAACACTTCTACAAAGCCGCGCCGCCCATAGATCGCCTCGCCGATCGTTACCGGAATGTTGAGCGCGTTCTTGACCTCGGCGATGCCCCGGATGTTCTCCGGCGGACACGGCTCCTCGAACCAGTAGGGCCGGTACTTCTCAATCATGCGGCCGACCATGATCGCCTGGATGGGTGAAAGACGCCGGTGAACTTCGATGAGGATCTCGACACGCGGTCCGACCTCGTCTCGCACCGCTCCGACCTTGGCGGCCGCCAGTTCGAGGTCGGCGTGGTCCACAAACGAACGCCACGGCCCGGGGAACGGGTCGAACTTGAGGGCGTCGTACCCCAGCTTCACCGACTTCTGCGCGCTTTTTGCGCATTCCTCCGGTGTATCTCCCACCGCTCCGCCGCCGTAAACCCTCAGCGCCGGCCGAACGGCGCCGCCCAGCAGGGCGTACACCGGTTGGTCGAGGGCCTTGCCGGTGATGTCCCACATGGCGATCTCCAACCCGCTCACTGCGCTGTAGACGTCCATCGAGCCGCGCTTGAGGAACATGTCCTCGTAGGCCCAATGCCGGAAGTGGCCGATCTGCATCGGGTCGCGGCCGATCAGGTAACGCTTCATCTCGTCGATATGCGCCGTGATCGCGGTGTCGCGGTCGAGTTGCGTATACGCCTCGCCCCAACCGACGATGCCGTTGTCGGCGGTGATCTTCACGAACACCCAGTTCTTGGTCTGCGGTGGATGCACTATGAAGGTTTCGATGTCCTGAATTTTCACTTTGCCGCTCCTCGTATCTCCGTGGTCGCGTTGCTCGCCCCTCTTCAGTTGCTGGGGACATGTTACGTCCGGTCTGGGTCGATAGAGCAAAGCCGGGGTCAATCACGCGATACTGTCTGCTCACTGGCGCACCTGGACGGGGCGCAAGGTCAACGGCCGCGCCAATACCGGGCGGCCGGCAGCCGCAATATCTAAGGACAGACGATGATCTACCGGATCCTGGGCCGAACGGGCCAGAAAGTATCGTTCCTCAGCTACGGCACGGGCGGGCCGAGCGGGTTCGGCGCGCGCACCGGGATCGACCGTTCGGGCCGCCGCCGCCTGATTCGCCGGGCGTTGGACCTCGGTGTGAATCTCATAGATACCGCAGAGGGTTACGGAAAGTCCGAGGAATGGCTGGGCGACGCCGTGCAAGGCGCGCCCCGCGATTCGTACCTCATCGCCACCAAGTGGGGTCCCCCAGGTGGTGGGCGCGCCTACGACGAGGACACTTTCACCGGGCTGGCCGCATCGTTCGAACGTAGCCTCAAGCGGCTGCGCACCGACTACATAGACATCATGCAGTTCCACGGGGTGAGCCTGACGACGTACAGGGCCGTGGTGGACCGCTACTACCCTATTCTGAAGGCGCTGCAAGAGCAGGGGAAGCTGCGATTCATCGGCGTGACGTTCCCGTTGAAGGCCGAGCCGCGGCACGAAACCGCAGTCCTCGCGCTGCGCAGCGATCCCGGGCTTTGGGACACGATCATGCTCAAGTACGGCTTCCTGAATCAATGGGCGGCCAAAGAGGTGTTCCCACTGGCCATCGAACATGGAGTGGGCGTACTCAACATGGCGGCCGTGCGGCTGTCACTGACACGTCCGCAACGCTCACGTGAGGTCGTCGCCCGGTGGAAGGAAGAGGGCTTGATCGCGCCCGACGACCTGCCGGACGACCGACCGTTCGACTGGCTGGTGGGCGGCGACGTCGATTCGGTCATTTCCGCCGGTTACAAGTTCGGCGCATGCCACCCGGCGGTATCGACGGTGATCACGGGCACGTCGAACATCGAACACCTGGAGGCCAACGCGCGGGCGCTCGAAAAACCTGCGTTGCCGCCCGAGAACCACGAGCGCCTTGTCCGGTTGTTCGGGGATTCCGCCGAGCCTGATTGAATCACGGTCCGCTTAAGTCAGGTGGCTCATCGCCTGATCCACGATGTCCATCCCTGCCCTCTCCGACCACACCGCCAAAATCTGCTTCGTTACCGGTCCGGGTGTGTCGGCCCGCAACGGGTTGCCATTGATCTTGCCCACCGGCAACGCGCAGTAGCTCGTGGTCGTCAGAAACGCCTCGTCGGCGTTGTAGGCGTCATACGGCGTGAGGGTCTCCTCCGCCGTCGGAATATCGAGGTCACGCGCCAGTTCCAGCACGGTTTGGCGGCTGATTCCCGCCAGAACGTTTCGCGCCGGGGCCGTCCGAATCACTCCGTCGGTCACCACGAAAAAGTTGCCGCCGGTGTTCTCCGACAGGTTTCCATCGACATCCAGAAGCACAGCGTAGGCGGCCGGATCGATCTGCTTCGCCTCGATCTCGGCCATCACCAGATTCATGCGGCTTATCGTCTTCAATCTGGCGTCGAGGGCCTGCGGCGGGTCTCTACGCGTAGTTGGGAAGACGACGTGCGCGCCCGTGTCGTACAACTTGGCGTACGAAGCGAAAACGATCGGCGTCATCTTGACCACCACGGTCGCCCGCTCCGGCTCCAGCAGAGATGTCCCCGACCCGCGCGAGATCATCTGCGTTACCCAATAATCGCCGTTCGGTTGACGCATCCTGTCGTTGCGGCGCGCCAACTCTTCCGTGATCGACTGCAGTTCATCTATCGACATGCCCGGATCGATCCGCACCATGTGAAGGGCCTTGTACAGCCGCTCCAGGTGTTCCCTCAGCCGGAACACCTTGCCCGCGAACGTCCGCTCTGTGTCGAAAACCGCATCGCCGACCGAAAGGGCGCGGTCCAACACCGAGATCTTCGCCTCAGAGGTCGGCACAAACTCGCCGTTAACGTATTGGATCAGCTCTTGCATTGGAATCACCCCGCTGTACCTGTGCGTACGGATTGAGCGGATTTTAGGCCAATCGTCAGCCCGGCGCGCAAGGCTGGCGCCCTATTCCGCCGCATTCTTCAGCGCCCCCGCCAAATTGCCGCGCGGCTCTACTGCCGTATGCCGCAGACCGAGCCACTCCGCCATCGACTCCAATTCCCGCGCCAAGGCCGCCGATACGTCGCCAGCGTCGCGGCCTTTCTCAAGGTACGCGGCCTGAACCAGCAAGACGCCGGCGCCACGGTCTGCCTTCAGATCGACCCGCGCGACGAGTTCACCGGCGTGAAGAAACGGGTAGACGTAGTAGCCGTACCGTCTCTTGGACTTCGGCACGTATATTTCGATGCGATATAAGAATTCGAAGAGCCGCTCTGTCCGGTCCCGAAACCAGACCAGGGAGTCGAACGGGCTAATGATGGCCGTTGCGCCGGCCCGACGCGGCAGCCGGGCGTCCCTGTGCATGTACGCACGCGGAGGCCAACCCTCGACGCTGGCTTCGTTAAGTAGGCCCTCTTCGACTATTTCCCGCACCCGGGGCCGTGCTTCGGGAACCTTGATCCGGTAGTAGTCGGCCAGGTCGGCCAGCGTCCCGATCCCGAGGGCCTCGGCGCCGAGTATGAGCATCTCGCGTTGGGCGTCTTCCCGTGACATTGGGGGCATTTGCAGGAACTTGGTCGGAATCACTCTTTCGGCCAAGTCGTAGACCCGGGTGAAGTTCCCGCGTCTGCTCGCCGCGAGTGAGCCGGTGTGAAACAGCCACTCCAGGGCCACCTTGCCCCTGCTCAGCCCCCACCACGGGCCGTTTCGCTGGCCTGCCTCGTCAAGGTCAGACACGGTCAAAGGGCCGCGTGCGGCCACCTGTTGCCGCACTGACTCGATGTAGTCCCGATGCTCGTCGATCAGGCATTGCAACTGCGGCCAGGGCCGCGCAGTATCCATACGGTGCCGAAGCAACGGGTAGTGGACCATCGGCATGAGCGATGCCATGTGGCCCCAGCCCTCGAAGAGCCTCGATTTGCTATAGGCGAAGTCGTCCAGGCGCTCACGGGGATAGGGTCCGAGCCGCGAGAACGCCGGCATGTAGTGCGTACGCACTGCCACGTTCACCGAGTCGAGTTGCAGCAGCTTTACGTGCTTGAGCAGGCGGTCGTAGTGCCGGGCGTCGACACGTCCCGACGGCCGGTTGACGGCGAATCCCTGGGCGGCGAGGGCAACGCGGCGCGCCTCTGCGCGGGTTAGTGCGATCTTCATGAGCAGAAGACGAATGAAGCGCGGCGCGGCGGTCCGGATTTCCGAAGCGGGCAACGACCCAACGTCATGGCGAAGCGGCTCATGGCCTCACGATGCCTCCGTCGGCGCGCCGAATCTCGTTCCACGCGCCCCCGAACTCCCATTCGCCATGCGGAAACTTCGCCGCAAGTTCCTCGTCGATGTCGATGCCCAGGCCAGGCTTGCCGTTTGACCACATGTGACCGTCCCGGACCTCGGGGCAGCCGGGGAATACCTCTTTCGTGAGCTCGCCGAAAACGGCGTATTCCTGCAGGACCGGACCAAGTGTCTAGAGGTCTAGGGACACTCTGAACAAGTGGCCGATGCGCTTGGCAGAGCGGAGGTTCCCCCCTCCTGAATCCTCCCCCTATGGGGGAGGAGGCCAGAACCCTTCGACAAGCTCAGGGCGAACGGATTGGAACGCGGAGTTGTTCAGAGGTTCCCTAGACGTTCACATTTTTCGGCAAACTGTATTCGAGTCATCTCATCCTTTTCACCGACGACATCCGAGTGAGCTTCAAAAGACTCGTCCGGCGTATGCTCAACCGCCTGGTTCAAGCTCCAACAGGTCGCAACTGTGACTCGCACCACGCATCCTGTTTCGGACCACTTTGGGAATTTTGCGAGTACCTGTTTGGGGGTCGCTAACTGCTCTGCCGCGACAGACATCCGGTTTGTCTTCACAGGGCGCGAATTGTTTTGGAAGGCACCGGGAACGATTGACCCATTCGGTTCGATCCATCTCGGATGCACGGCGCGCAATAACCCGTCATCGGCTTGAAAGTCGATCCTCGCAGTCCGTGACATTCTTGGGGTGCGTTGACCGTTAACTATCGAATCTTAGTCCGACCAGACGATCAACGACCTCATTCCCGCATCCGGCTGCCCCCTCCTCGGCCTCCAATTCACCGGTCGCAGCTCTCACGGCTCGCACCAATCGGATTTCACCGCAAACGTCTACGCGCGCAAGGAGACGATCTGTGCCACGGGTTCCCCAAGACAATTCAATCCCGCCGTCAACCAGCGGCGCCGCGAAAGGAGACGGGCAGTCGGTGGGAGCAATTACGCTCAGCACTTGGTAAGCCACTGAATAGGCGGAGCGAGATGGAGCAATGGACTCATCGTCATACCAGCCGTCTTCAAGCTCTCGAAGGGTTGCCAATTGGCAAATATCGTCCGGTCGAGGTGCCGCGGTCCGCGTTCCACCGGGGACAAAAAAGGCCTCGATTCCTGTAACCTCCTCGCGTTCAATAGTCATCACAATTCCCTCCAATAAGGAGAATGTTTGGGCGATTCCAAACCCGACGCAGTCGCGGCACTGATCGGAACGCGAGCTTAACACGCCCCGACAACCGCTTCCCTGCGAATCCCTGGGCGGCGAGGGCAACGCGGCGCGCCTCTGCGCGGGTTAGTGCGATCTTCATGAGCAGAAGACGAGTGAAGCGCGGCGCGGCGGTCCGGATTTCCGAAGCGGGCAACGACGCAACGTCATGGCGAAGCGGCTCATGGCCTCACGATGCCTCCGTCGGCGCGTCGGATCTCGTTCCACGCGCCCCCGAACTCCCATTCGCTATGCGGAAACTTCGCCGCAAGTTCCTCGTCGATGTCGATGCCCAGGCCAGGCTTGCCGTTTGACCACATGTGACCGTCCCGGACCTCGGGGCAGCCGGGGAAGACCTCTTTCGTGAGCTCGCCGAAAACGGCGTATTCCTGCACTCCGAAGTTCCAGCAGTTCAGGTCCATCATCAGGTTTGCGGCGTGGCCGACTGGAGACGTATCCCCCGGCCCATGCCACGCCGTTCGCACCCCGAACATCTCCGCCATCGCGGCCAACTTGCGGCACGGCGTGATCCCGCCCATCTGCGAAACGTGGATTCGTATGAAGTCGATCAGCCGGTCCTTGACCATGGGAATCACCTCGTGCGGGTTGTTCCACAGTTCGCCCATCGCCAACGGCGTTGCGCATAACTGACGGACCAGCCGGAAGTAGTCTTGGTCCTCCGGCGAAAACAGGTCTTCGAGGAAGAACAGGCGGTACTGCTCGACCTCTTTGGCGAACCAAACGCCGCCGATCGCCGGGATGCGCTCGTGGACATCGTGGAGCATCTCGAAATCCCAGCCGCACTGTGAACGAACGCGGTCGAACAGCCCCAGGGCGCTGTTCATGTACGGCTTCGGCTCAAATATGCCGGGCGGGTGCGCGTATTTCTTGTCGGGCGACAGTTCCTTTGTCCAGGTGGCAACGGGGCGAGGACCGCCGCCGGTCCCCGGGGCAGTTTCGGTTGATGGAAGCAAGCCTTTTGTGCCGTACGTCGCGTAGCCGGGCGTGTCGACCTGAACGCGGACGTGGTGGAATCCCTGATCCAGGAAGGAGCTCACTTTGTCCGCTACCTCTACCGACTCTCTTCCGCTTGCGTGGACATAGACTGCGGCGGCCTCACGCGCCCTCCCTCCCAGGAGGTCATACACCGGCATGCCGGCCATCTTGCCCTTGATGTCCCACAGAGCCTGATCGACTCCGCTCAGCGCATTGTTGAGAATGCCGCCGTTGCGCCAATACGAACTGACGTAACTCGATTGCCAGATGTCCTCGATGTCGCTCACGTTCCGACCGATCAGAAACGGGCGCAGATAATTCTCCACCGCGACCTTCACCGGCAGCGGCCGCTGGGTGAACGTGGCGCAGCCGACCCCGTAAAGGCCCGGTTCGCTTGTTTCCACCTTGACGATCACGAGGCGGATGCCGTCCGGTTCGGTCAGGATGACTCTTATGTCTCTGATCGTGACGTTATTCATGTGAATCTCCTCGTCCGGGTATGTGTCGCCGGTCGTCGTCGATGCTGCCGCTCAGGGACTCAAGGCCGGACAATCGCGCCGTCGGCGCTGCGAACGAGTTCCCTGAACATGTCCCGCTCCGGTATCGGATAACTCGCTGCCAACTTCTCGTCGATATCGACGCCAAGTCCGGGCTTGCCGTTAGGCCACATATGACCCTCCCGTACTTCGGGGCAGCCGGGGAATACCTCGCGGGTCCGTTCGGGAAACACCGCCCACTCGTGGACGCCGAAGTTCCACGTGTTCAACTCCAGCATCAGGTTGGCTGCGTGCCCGACGGGGGAAGTGCCTCCCGGCCCGTGCCACACGGTGCGAACGCCGAACATCTCGCTTAACGCAGCGTACTTGCGGCACGGTGTAAAGCCTCCCACCCGCGAGACGTGAATCCGGATGAAATCGATCAGGCGCTCTTTGACCATCGGGATGATCTCGTGCGGGTTCGACCAAAGCTCCCCCATGGCGATGGGAGTCGTACAGATCTGGCGCACATGCCGGAAGTAGTCCTGATCCTCGGGGGTGAACAGGTCTTCCAGGAAGAAGAGGCGGTACTGCTCCACCTCTTTGGCGAGCCACACTCCGTCGATCGCCGGGATGCGTTCGTGGACGTCGTGCAGCATCTCGAAATCCCAACCGACCTTGCTGCGGAGGTGATCGAACAGGCCGAGGGCAGACTTAATATAGGGCTTCGGCCCGAAGATTCCGCCGGACCATGACGTCACGGCCCGCGGCCCGCCCATCGTTCCGGTACGCCCGTCCACGTCGAGGCCGCTGCGCGCGCCATAGGTATGGTATCCCGGCGTTTCGACCTGAACCCTCAGGTAGTGGAAACCCTGCTCAATATAGGCGCGCACCTGATCCTCGACAGCTTCGTTGTCTCGCCCGCTGGGGTGCACGTAGACTGCGGCCGCTTCTCTGGCGCGGCCGCCCAGCAGATCGTACACAGGCATGTTCCCCATCTTGCCCTTGATGTCCCACAGGGCCTGATCGACCCCGCTGAGAGCGTCTCCCAGAATCGTGCCGTTGCGCCAGTACGAACTGACGTTGGCAGACTGCCATATGTCTTCTATATCGAAGACGCTGCGGCCAATGAGAAACGGACGCAGATAGTCGTCCACCGCGGACTTGACCGTGAACGGTTGCCGGTCGTACGTCGCGCAGCCGAGGCCGTACAGACCCGGCTCGGTAGTTTCGACCTTGACGACGGCGAGGGCGTTGTTGTCCGGCTGAGTAAGTATCGTCCGGATGTCGCGGATTTTTGGGTCGCTCAAATGATGTCCTCCGGCACGCAGCCCGATGTCAGGCGGGTACGGCGGATTGTATTACCCGCGTGATACTTCCCTAAACGGTCCGCTCAGGGACTCGGCTCGCGGTCGTCTGGCTCAGGTCCGGCCTTGTAGGCGTAGGACCGGGCTTATCCGGCCGGCGCAGAGCGTCGGACCGACGGGCGCTAGCCCCCGCCCACGGGCCGGACTATCTCTACCCGGTCACCGTGTCCGATCGTCGCATCGCCAAATTGACCCCGCGGCAACACGTCGCCGTTGATCGCCACAGCGAGGGAGCGGTTGGATAGACCCCGATCGTCGAGATAATCGACAAGACGAGTCGGGCCGTCGAGTTCGTAGGGCTTGCCGTTAATTGTTACCGAGATCATTGGGTGTCATCGTCCAGCCCGCGCCGATCCATGGCATCTGTGATGGCAGCCGCCGCAAGACGCGGGTCTTTGGTTGCAAGTATCGCGCTAATGCAGGCCACACCCACCGCGCCCGCGCGCATCACCCAAGCCGCGTTCGACGCATCGATGCCGCCTATGCCAATGACGGGCAGGTCCACCACCGCGACGATGTTCCGGATGATGCCGGTCCCGCTTGCCTCTCCGCCGGGGTGGGACGAAGAGGGGTACACGGTGCCCGCCATCAGATAGTCTGCACCTTCCGCCGCGGCCGACTCCGCCGCGGCAGCGCTGTGCACCGATCGGCCTGTGAGAAGTCCGGTCCCCGCGATTCGCCGTGCCCGCGAGACAGGCATCGCCGACTCGGGGAGGTGTACCCCGTCGGCGCCGGTCTGCGCCGCCGACTCGGGGTCTCCGTTCACAACGAAAATCGCCCGGCCCCTCGTGACATCCCGAACAGCCATTGCCAGGTCAACTCTCGCGCAGCCGATCGACACATGGTCGCGCAACTGGACCATGTTGACGCCGCCTTCTATTGCCGCGTCGATGACGCTAGCCAATTGCGCCGGCGCGATGTGCGGACCCGGCCCGGCGACAAGGCACAGGACACGGTCCGGAACCAACGCGGGCGACACTTGCCCAATCCGGCCCATGCTACTTAAGCCCGTTGGGATTCCGTCAGCCGCTCAGCCCCGCGGCCACCGCAACGCCGGCGGTTGGACTACTTGGGGAGGCCTGTTCGCTCATGGGGATGCGACCGGCCAAGTACGCCATCCTGCCCGCCTCGACACCCAGCTTGAACGCCTCACCCATGGCCCCAGGGTCTTCCGCTTGTGCGATCGCCGTATTCACCAACACACAGTCCGCTCCCATCTCCATGACGCTGGCCGCATCTGACGGTACGCCCAGCCCGGCGTCCACTACAACCGGCACGCTTGACTGCTCGATGATTATCTGAATCTCTTCGGCGGTCAGAACTCCCCGGCCTGAGCCGATCGGCGACCCGAGCGGCATAACCGTGGCGCACCCGATGTCTTCGAGGCGCTTGGCCAGCACCGGATCGGCATGGATGTATGGCAGCGCCACAAACCCCTCGGCGATCAGACGCTTGCACGCCTCATACGTGCCGATAGGATCGGGCAACAAGTACTGGGCATCCGGGATCACCTCTACCTTGATCCAGTTAGAACCCGTTACCTCACGGGCCAGACGCGCCGTGAATACCGCCTCATCGGCCGTCTTCGATCCGGCCGTGTTGGGGAGTATCCGGTAGCGGTCCCAGTCGAGGTGGTCGAGCAATGTCTCCTGATTCGGGTCGTCGAGAT
Source organism: Dehalococcoidia bacterium (assembly GCA_965224235.1). Taxonomy (GTDB): domain Bacteria; phylum Chloroflexota; class Dehalococcoidia; order Lucifugimonadales; family Lucifugimonadaceae. The sequence continues at coordinate 776,441 of CBDCYP010000001.1, forward strand.
TGAGCCGGCGAATCGCAACGGTGATCATCTCCGTGCCTGAGCGCCGGACGGAGTCGATAAGGTCCTGTTTCGAGCGGTGTTTGCCTGTGCCCGTGATCAGGCGGGACTTGAAAGTTACGCCTGCGATTACCAAATCATCATTCATAGCGGTATCTCCAGTTTCGCGATCGATAAAGAGGGAGTCGCCGCGCCGTAATGTGTGCGCTCAGGTGGTGGGGTCGGCGCAAATTCAAGCGCCCTCTCAGCCCGATTTCCCGAGCCCCCGTACCCTAGCGTTAACCAGAGGGTTTCATTACTAGCGTAACGTAGATTGGGGCCAACGGCGCGTCGATTTCGATTCACTTGCGGCATTTGGGCGTGGCATGATTACCGCATGGGCGGCGACCCGCCGGTGTGAGAATACGCCGTTACGGAAAATCGTCGGGCGCGCCAGACCGATACTGGAGCTTAACAATGGGCAGCAGGGTCATTTATTGGGGGCCAACCGTGGACCCCCGCACCGTACGGGCGCGGGAGTTGGTCCCACCTGACCTCGACGTCAACTTTGTCGATCCCGCTTACGGCGATGTTACCCGCGGCCGGCAACTGGCCGATTGCGAATTCCTCATCGTGGGAGTCGGCGGTATCGACGAGGAAATCCTGCGCTTCATGCCTCGTCTTAAGACGCTGCAGATCCTGAGCGCGGGATTCGATCGCATCGACGTTATAGGCTTGCGAGAGAGAGGCATCGAAGTCTGCAACAACTCCGCCGCCATCGCCAATTCGGTCGCGGAACACACCATCACGCTCATCCTGGCTATCTACAGACGCGTCTCGCAGTCCATTGAGGGCGCGCGTGATGGCAGGTGGCAGGCCGCGGCAAAGACCGGCCGGTTCGGGCAACTTTTTGAGCTCACGCACAAGACCGTAGGCATCGTCGGAATCGGCCACATCGGCTCTCTCGTGGCCCGGCGTCTGCGGGGTTTTGAGACCACGACTCTGTATCACGACGTTCGGGCCCTACCGCCCGAAACCGAACGAGAGCTTGAGGTCGCCCGCGTGCCATTCGACGAACTGTTGGAGCGGTCCGACATCGTCACCGTGCACATGCCTCTGAACTCGGCGACCCGCGGGATGTTCAGCGCCCGTGAGTTCAACTTGATGCAACCGCATGCGGTTTTTATCAATACCTGCCGGGGCCCCGTGCATGATGAAGAGGCGCTGATCGAAGCGCTAAACGAAGGTGAGATACGGTCCGCAGGGCTTGACGTGACGGAGGTTGAGCCAACCCCTGGGGACAACCCCCTGCTGAAAATGGAAAACGTAGTAGTCACGCCTCACATCGCGGGTTCGACTGAGGAACGCGTCGACCGGGCCATCGAATTCTCGTACGGCAACGCGCTGCTTGTACTCAATGGCGGCAATCCACTGAGTCCTGTGGTGATCCAGGACTGAATCAGCGGCATTCGTGTTAAAGCCATCCGGTCTGCTGATCGATCTCGACGGCACCTTGATCGACAGTAACGACCGGTGCTCCCCTGTCGTCACGAGAGCGGTGAAGCGGGCCGCAAAACGAATCCCCGTGGCCATCGCCTCGGGCCGGGAACCCGACGAGGTTTCCCACTTCGCGCGGATGCTCGGGCTCCAGCTGCCGCAGGTCTGCGACAACGGCGCACGCCTCGTCGATCCGTTGACCGGCCGTTCCCTGCGACACAGTCCGTTGCCCGAACCTGTGGCCCGAGGATTAATCGATTCGATCTGCGCCGAAGGCCTGAGTTTCTACGCGGTAGAAAATGGCCGAATGGTGAGAACCAACGACGGCTTCAAGGAATGGGCCGTCACCATCATCGCTGCCCACGCCGGCGATGAAAGGTTAGCCAGATCCATCGCAAGCAAGTTGGCGTCGGACGAGACCACTACGGAACTCTCTACCAGCCCCGATGGCGCCTTCTGGTACGTGAATTTCGTGCTCGCCGGCATCGATAAGGCCCACGGAGTACGGCAATTTGCCAGTACCCAGCGGATTGATCCACGGGAGCTGATGGCAGTCGGCGACGGCCTCAACGACTTATCGATGTTCAAAATGGTGGGCCTGCCCGTAGCCATGGGGAACGCGCCGGAAGAGGTCAAACGATGTGCCGCGTTCGTTGCAGGAAGCCTCGCAGACGACGGTCTGGCCGGGGCCATCGAACGATTCGTCCTTTAGCCCGGTCCGTCAGCGTCGCGGAATTCGCTGTCGTCTCCACGCAGGGCGCTTACACCGGCCGCCAGAGCCGCCTGCCAGACGCGTAACTCTCGGCGCACGGCAGACTGGAATCGGCTCCCGTATTCGCCCACGCTGCGGTACTTCTTCTGCCGCCTCCGCACGAGCGTGCGCCGCCTCTTGTCCCGCAGTTCTATGAGCGCCCGCATCAGGCTCCGCTTGAGCAGCCGGGCAGCCTCGTCCGGTGAGCCGTCGGCCGGTTCAGGCACTATGAGGTCCACGATGCCCATATTCAGGCAGTCGGTAGAGGTGAGTTTCAGCGCTTTGGCCAGTTCTTCTGCACGGGCGGCGTCGCTCAACTCGGTCTCGGCGCCCTCTTCCGGAGCGATGGGGGTGTAGATGGCGTTCTGCTGCATCAGAACGATGTCGGCGACGCCGAGGGCCAACGCTGCCTCGCTACCTCCCTCTCCTATCAGCACGGAGATAGTAGGAACTTCCGCGTTGGACATGGCGTCGATCGTTCCGGCTATTGCGCCCGCTATTCCCTGTCGCTCTGAGTCGAGTCCGAGTCTGGGACCCGGAGTGTCCACAAGGGTGATCACGGGCAGGGTGAATCGTTGGGCCAGTTTTATGGCGCGAATCGCCTTACGGAATCCCTCGCTGGTTATCCGGCCCTCGGTTTCCGATCCATGGGCGCCGTCCAACTTGGCAGGGCCAGCCTGTTTCTGTTGCCCTATTATTACCACTGATTCTCCAGCCAGCCTTGCGAGCCCGACGACGATCGCAGGATCGTCTCCGCGCAGGCGGTCGCCATGCAGTTCGATGAAGTTTGCGAAAACCCGGTCGATGTAGTCACGCGCCTTTGGCCGGTCGGGTCGCCGCGCAATTTTTACCATCTCCCACGGCTCGAGCGGCGCAACGCGGGTCTCGACCGGCTGCGTACGCCGGGACGTCGCCAATTTGAACTCGGGGGTTATGATGTCCAGAATGGACGCGACCTCGTGCTTAAGGCGCTGCCGACCGACTACCCGGTCTACGTGGCCGTGGGCCTGGAGGAACTCGGCCGTGTAGTCGTCCTCGGCGCGTTTGCGTCCTTCCGCACCCTGCTCCGCACGGAACGGCGCAAATCCCACGTGTGCGCCCGGCTCTGCGAATATTACGTCGGCGAGGGAGGCGAAACTGGCGAGCACCTGACCGGTGCATGGATTGCCCAAGACTGCGATCAATGGCATGCCCTTGCTGTGAAGAGAGTTGAGCGCCACCACCGTCTTCGCCATCTGCATCAGCGAAAGCACGCCCTCTTGAATCCGTGCGCCTCCGCTGGTAATGACGGCTACGGCCGGCAACTTCCTTCGGGCGGCGAGTTCAAGGGCCAAGGCCACCTTCTCGCCGACCACCAGGCCCATGCTGCCGCCAAAGAACCCGAAATCAAGGACGATTACCACCGCGTGCGTGCCACCGATGTAACAGACGCCCGTGACTGCGGCCTCGGAGAGTCCGGTGCGGGTCTGATCCTGGAGCAGCCTCACCCGATAGGAGATTCTGGGTGAGAATTCCAGCGGGTCAAGAGATTGGATCCACTGGCTCGTCTCCCTGAACGTTCCTTCGTCAGCGAGCATGGCGATTCTCCGCCGTGCCGAGATGTTGTAGTGGAACTTACACCTTGGGCATACGCGCAGTCGACGGTAGAGGCGGGACTGGCTCAGTCCGGCGCCGCACGCCAAGCAGTTCGGCCTGGGCCGTTCAAGATCGAGGGCCGGGTGTTCTGTCAGTTCCTGTTCAAGCCGCTCTTCCGGAAAAAGCGGCGTGACGTTGCTCATTCGGCGGCCCTTCCGTTCTTGTAGTCGTGCCCGAGCAAGTACACGATTCAAGTCTGGCACATATTCCTGCGCCTGGAATCCGCACAAGCGCGCAAATTTTGCCGCATCGGCAATTCGCCCGGGACTCTCGACGCCCGTTTCTTGTGGCCGAATCAGCCGCTCGGGACGGGATTTTGCGGCCACTTGTGGCCGAGTGAGAACCGGATTGGCTACAAGACCTTCCGGGGCTTGCCAGCCTCGCCCGGACCCACCACGCCTTCGTCTTCCAGCTCATCCATCAGTCGAGCCGCCCGCGGGTAGCCGATCCGCAGTCTACGCTGCAACAACGAGGTGGACAACGTGCGTTGCGTCTTCGCCAACGACACGGCGTTGTCAAAAAGGGAGTCGCCGCCGCTGGGCGCCACGTCGTTCGAACCTTGCTCCTCATCGAAGTTGACCTCGAGCATTGGCATTTCCGGACAATCTACGTTTCGCCAGTATTCGACCACGGACTCTACTTCGTCGTCGCCGAGGAACGCTCCCTGTATTCTGAGCGGCCTTGCCCGATCCACCGGCAGGAACAGCATGTCGCCTTTGCCTAACAGTTTCTCTGCGCCCGGGCTGTCCAGAATTGTGCGGGAATCGATCTGCGACATTACGGAGAAGCTGATTCGGCTTGGGAAGTTAGCCTTTATCAGCCCGGTCACGACATCCACGGACGGCCGCTGAGTAGCCACGACCAGGTGTACTCCCGTCGCCCGGCCAAGCTGCGCAAGGCGCACGAGCAGCCGCTCCACGTCGTTGGCGCCGGTGAGCATAAGGTCCGCCAGTTCGTCGACCAGGATCAGCAGATACGGCATCTTTATGGCGGACTTGGCGTTGAACGTGGCTATGTTCCTGACACCAGCCGACTCCAACAGCCGAAAACGCTCCATCATCTCCTGTACGAGAGAGCGCAGAATCACCAGCGCCCGCTCCGGCTCTACAACGGGCTCGGTGTAGAGGTGGGGTATCCCCGCATACGGCGTGAGCTCAACCCGCTTGGGGTCGATCATTACCATCCGCACCTGCTCTGGAGTGCGATTCATCAGAAGCCCTACGACCAGGGCGTTGATACACACGCTTTTGCCCGATCCGGTCGCTCCGGCGACGAGGAGGTGCGGCATACGGGTCAAGTCTGCGATGGCCGGTTGACCCCCTGAGTCGAGTCCAAGGGGCACGGGCAGCCCCATTTTTGCCTGGGCAGACTTGTACAGGTCGACGTCCATTACTGACTTGACCGTGACCGGCGCGGGATTAGTGTTCGGCACCTCGATGCCGACTACCGATTCGCCCGGAACCGGGGCTTCGAATCGGAGGTTCGGAGAAGCCAACGCAAGAGCAAGGTCTTTCTCTCGATTAAGGATCGTATCGACCCTGACCCGCTGTGTGCCCTCTGTCTCACCCTTGCCGCCCTTCCAACCGGGCTTCAGGCCATACATCGTCACGGTAGGCCCGACGCGAACCTGATCTACCGAAACACTGATTGCGTGTTGCCGAAGCGCTTCTACGATCAGTTCACCCGTCGCGGTCAGTTCGGACCTGGAAACACCTCCGCCTGAAGCGGACTTAAGCATCGAAAGGGGAGGAAGCTTCCAGGGAAACGGAGGAATTCCCAGGGCAGCCGCATCGCGTGATGGGGCCTTTCGCACAGGCCCATCAGGCAGCCCGTCCACCTCTTCTAACCCGACCACCTCACTTGCTTCCACGAGATCCGGCAAGTCGACTTCGCCAAAACCATTGATGTTAGAGGCAATACTCGGATCGGTCGTCAGTTCGACCGAATCGTCGATCAGTTCGGCGCCGGCGATCTTCATATCGTCAATCGCGACAGGAACGGCCTCTCTCTTTTCCTGCTGCCGGGCAGCCCGTGCCTCACGCCACTCGGCGAATCTGGCCGCCGTCCACGCCGCCGACGCTATCAACGCCGAAGCGGCATATCCGGCGCCGATCCACACCCCTCGGCTTGCCACGAGCGCGCCGCGAGGTGAGATGACCGCCCCGGCCAATAAAACGAGAACCGCAACCCGCAACCCGGCGAAGGCATACTGGCCGGTGGTGACCCCGTAGGAGTCCCACTCCGAGGGCCATCGCGCCAACAGTTCGCCCACACGCCCGCCGAGAGACTCGTCAGCGTAGAACGCTCCCGGTTTGGCCGTGATGCCGAGTGCGGCCGAGGCCGCCGCGGCGCCCAGGAGACTTGCCGCCAGAGCGCGGTACCAACTCACGATCAGTCTCGGTCGTCCATTTGCAAGATAAAGGACCACTGCAAGCCAGCCCAGAAGTGGTACTGCGCTCCAACCCAGCCAACCGATGAACTGATCTCGAACAACAAATGCGACCACCAGTCCCGTCGCGACAACAACAGCAAGGAACCTGCCACCCTGGGTCAGGAGCAACCTGAATAACGCGCCAGTGGTGTTTTTTAGTTTAGATTTCACCAGATAACCACTTAGGATGGGGCCAGTCGGCCCATCAAGCCGGCCTGACGGCGAAATTAGGCGCAAGCGGGTATTTTGGACGAGTCGTCCCGAACCCCGAAACGAACTGCGCTAGACGTCTACGGGTACCAGAACGATGAGCGGGCGCCGCCGGGTGCGTTTCCCCAGAAACTGGCCGGCCACCACCCTCAGTTGATGTTCAATCTGATTCCACTGTATTGATTCGTTTCTCGCCCGGTCAAGGATGGGAGAAAGCGCGTCTTTGGTGTCTTTGAAAAGCACGTCGGATTGATCGGAGTGAACGAATCCGGCTGAGACGAATTTTGGTTCGCCTTTTACTCGACCGTTGCGCCCGCGCGCCAGAGAGATGACCACGATTCCGTCGCGGGCCAGAGAGCGTCTTTCGACAACGACGTTGCCGGATTCGTCCCACATCCCGAGTCCGTGGACAAATACGTGTCCTGCCGGCAGGCGATCGATGACTTCGCCTCCATTTGCGGAAATCTCGAGATGATCGCCATCCGTGAGGACAAACACGTTCTCTGCCGGCACGCCGTGATTCATGGCCAGTTCGGCGTGGGCCTTGAGCATCCGGTATTCGCCGTGCACAGGAACAAAGTAGCGGGGCTGAGTGAGGTTGATCATCGTCCGAAGTTCCTCGCGGCGCGCGTGCCCCTGTACGTGAGTCACTCGCCGCCGATTCGTGATGACCCGGGCGCCCAGTCTGACCAGGTCGTCTATCGACTCATTCACGGACACCTCGTTACCGGGTATCGCGTTCGCCGAAATGACGATTGTGTCTCCCCCCCGCACTTCCACGTCCCGATGATCCCCGCGTGACATCCTGACCAGGACCGAAGTGGGTTCGCCCTGGCTGCCCGTGGTCATATACAGGACCTTGCGGTCCGGCAGGCTTGCCGCTTCCGCAGGTTTCACCATTAAATCCTGGGGGATATCGAGATGGCCGAGGTCCCTGGCTATACGGATGTTGTTGATCATGCTGCGGCCGAGTACCACCAGTTTCCGGCCGTAGGCCCGCGCTGCGTCTGCCGCTATCTGCACGCGGGCGATTTGCGAGGCGAAACTGGCGACGAATACGCGGCCTTCAGCCTCTGCGATCACTTTGAACAGTCCTTCGGCCGCAACGCGGTCCGAGCCCGAGTAGCCCTCCTCTTCCGCGTAGGTCGAGTCGGAGAGAAGCAGGAAAACCCCGTCCTCCGCAATACGCGCCAGGTCGGTGAAATCGGTTGGATCGCCGATTACCGGATCGTGATCGATCTTGAAATCACCGGTGTGAATCACGGTGCCCAAAGGCGTGTGCACCGCTATGCCGTGGGCGTCGGGGATGCTGTGGCAGACAGGAAACCACTCCGCGGTGAGCTCACCCGCCCGAACAGTTTGACCGGGCCTGGCGATGCGCAGCTCCGTTCCTTCAAGTCGGCGGGATTCGCGCAGTTTTTTGCGCAGCAGTTCAACGGCCATTGGCGGCGCGTAGACAGGCGCGGAAACCTGATCGACCAAGTACGGCACCGCGCCGATGTGGTCCTCGTGCCCGTGCGTGATCAGGATGGCCCGGACCCTGTCGGCGTTCTCCGACAGGTAGTCGAGGTTGGGGATAACGACCTCGACGCCCGGCATGTCGAATTCCGGAAAGAGGACGCCGGCGTCGATGACGACTATGTCCTCGCCAACCTCCAGGACCATCATGTTCTTGCCGATCTCCCCCAGGCCGCCGAGCGGCAACACCTTCAGAGTTGGCTGTGTTCCGACTTTTAACGCCATGGGTTTGGGAGCGTTATGTATGTATTTGGCAGAAAATGCCTCCGATTACGAGTTTGATGGCCGTCGACGGCCCTGTGCAGGGGGATTGCGGCGGTCAAAACATGCTCAACTGTTGCCGATCGCCCGGATCTTCGATGTCCGGAGAGACCTCGGCGCCAGGCGACTGATCCGCAGTATCTCGCTTCTCCGCATCTCGCTTCACCTGTTGCCCCGAGCCGACGTCCGGCGCTGGTGGCTCCACGGGCGTAAGAGCTGCGAGAATCGCTTCGGGGATCCGCTTGAAGTCCTCGACAGTGGCTTGCATCACCTGCGTCGATCTTAGCGCGGCAGCCGGGTGATACAGGGGGTAAATGACTCGGCCTTGCCAACGCATTATCGTGCCGTGGTCACGCGAAATTCGGGCATTCGGAACGAAGCGCAACAGTGAGTGTCTCCCAAGGGTAGCAATTACCCGCGGGTTGATTAACTCGATCTGGGCTTTCAAATAGCCGCTGCACGCATCCACCTCGTCCGGTAGTGGGTCCCTGTTGTCCGGCGGGCGGCACTTGACGACATTTGTGATGAATACGTCTTCCCGCCTCATCGGCACGGACCCAAGGAGGTCATCGAGCAACTTGCCCGCCCTTCCGACAAATGGCCGGCCCTGCTGGTCTTCATTGAATCCCGGCCCCTCGCCGATGAACATCACGGCCGCATCGGATGAGCCTTCGCCGGGAACGGCCTTCGTCCTTGCTTCGGCCAGCCGGCAAAGCGTGCAAGCAAGTACGTCATTGGAGACGGACTCGAGGGAATTCCAGGATTGCGGGCCGGCAGACTCGGGCATTTGCGTAAACGGATCAATACCGCGAAAGGGGAGACTAAATAGGTCCCCAAGTTACCACATACGCCCGGCCGGGCCTCAATGCCCGGGGGTTATGTCACAACGTCGCCGTACGCCCGTGCCAATTTTCCTGCACAAGGAGAATATTTTAGACAGACCGGGCGACAGCAGTCGACCGTTCGCGTGCTGTGTTATTCGCGAGTTCGCCGTTATGCCCAGGGGCGATGGCAAAGGTCTAGCTGCTTATACCGCGTTCCTGAAGATACGTGACGGCGTCGGTAACCGTCCTGATGTTCTCAGCTTCCTCGTCGGAGATCTCCAGAGGCTGCTCGTCGGTTCCGAATTCTTCCTCAATCGCCATGATCAGTTCAACGACGTCCAGTGAGTCGGCGTTAAGGTCTTCAGTAAATGATGACTCGGCGTTTATCTCGTCCGCGTCCACACTCAGTTTGTCTGCTGTGATGTCGCGCACCCGTTCGAACACGGTGGCCATGTGGCTCTACCTCCGCGATTTCCTTGTTTCGGCCTCTCCGGGCCCAACATCGGTCAATTCGTGACTACGTGTTTGATCTGAAACTGAACAACGCAGTCCAGTTATCGTAGCAGAGCGCCAAGGACACCGTTAACGAATTTCCCGGACGATTCTGAGCCAAACAAACCGGCGATCTCGACCGCCTCGTTTATGACTACCGCTACGGGAAGGTCGGGAAATGCCTCAATCTCCGCCATAGCCACCCGCAGCACGCTGCGGTCTATGGCCGCGATCTGCCCGGTGGGAAATTCGCCCGCCCTCTCGCTGATGTGCCTGTCGAGATAAAGACGATCCGGCTCAACCCGTTCGACAAGACATGCGGCGAACTCCAGCAGGCGTTTGCTCAATCCTTGCTCTTTGGCCAGACGTATCAGGGCAGCTTGCGCCGGGCGGCCGTTCAGATCGGTCTCGTACAGCGCCTGCACGGCCAACGCCCTCGCCCTACGCCGGCCGACAGGCAGGGAGGGTGAGATTTCACTTACGGCTTCCCCGTCGACCAGATCGGTAAGACGGTCCTGCAGGTCGTCAGGGTTGGTTGCGCCGGCTTCCGAAGAAGAAATCGCGGCGGCAGGCGTCAGATCTGGCGCCGTCAACGTCGGTTTACGGAAGGTGCGGTCAAGCCGCCGCGTAGGCGCATGCGCCCGCGTAGTCTCCAATGCTCGTTACCGAAACAGTACGGTCCATCCGTTTCATAAGGCCGCCCAATACCCGTCCCGGACCGAGTTCGACGTAATGTTCGATACCGCTGCCGAGCATGAAGCGCATCGTACGGTTCCACTGCACGCAAGACATTAGTTGAAGACGCAGCTCTGCCTTTACGTCCGCAGCGGTATTCAGCGCTTTCGCTTCGACGTTGCCGACGATCGGGATACCTGGCTCGTTGAACTCAAGAGATTCGATCAACTCATTAAGTTCGTGCTGGGCAGGCGCCATGAGGCCGGAATGAAAAGCGCCGGCGACCGAGAGAGGGATTGCCTTGCGGGCGCCTCTTGCCGCTGCTAGGTCGATGGCTCTGGCCAACTCCATGTGAGTGCCGCTGATAATGATCTGTTCGGGACTGTTGATATTGGACGTGTAGGCGCCGGTCTCGCGGCAAATCTCTTCGGCCGTAACCTCGTCTATCCCGATGATCGCCGTCATGCCGCCAGGTCGATCGTCACACGCACCCTGCATGAATCGGCCGCGCTGGGCCACGAGACGGATCACGTCGGAGATCCCAAGCACCCCGGCGACGGCCAACGCCGTATACTCGCCCAGGCTGTGGCCGGCCACCATATCGGGTACCTGGGGCCTACCCGATACCTCCTCAAGGGCCTTCCAGGTTGCCAACGACACCGCGGCAATAGCCGGTTGTGCGTTTTCAGTGTGGATCAGGACCTCGGCGGGGCCTTCAAACATGGTCGAACTCAGCTTCATGCCGAGAGCATCGTCGGCCTCTTTGAACACCTCTCTCGCCGCGGCGGAGGCGGAGTAGAGTTTCTTGCCCATGCCCACCGCCTGCGCCCCTTGACCGGGAAACAGGTACGCAATTTTATTACCGCTTGGGACTGGCATTCTCAGAAACACTCCCTGAGACCTAAATCACCGGTGGAGCTCATTGCCCGGTCTCCGCCTCAGCAGCAGCGCCGTCGCCGCCCTGGTCGGCCGCCGTATAGCGGCCGTTGTAAAATCCGCATTCGCCGCATGCCCGGTGAGGCAGCCGCGTGGCGCCGCAGGCCGAACATTTAGAGAGGGTCACGCGCGTCAAGCCGTGGTGTGCTGCCCTTCCACCCTTTCGGGCGCGGGAATGTTTTTTCTTTGGTAGTGGGGGCATAGTTTCGGTGGTCTCTGGTTGCCGAATGTGGGCGGATCAACCGGCAGGGGCCCTCGATTCGAGGGCGATTTCTGCAAGAGCGCTCCACTGTGAGTTTTCAGTCGTTTCTTCGCAGTTGCATACTTCGGAATTGAGTCGGGCCGAACAACGGGGGCAAAGTCCTTCGCAGTCTTCACGGCACAACGGCGCCATGGGCATTGTACTTGTAAGCGATTGCCTGACCGCTTCTCCAAGGTCGACAAAGTTCCGTTCATCGATGCGAAAGGCCTGTTCTTCAGGTTCAAGCGCGAACAGACCTGTGTCCATTTGGGCGGCGTTTGCCGGGAAATACTCCTGCTCGATCGTGGCCCAGAGTTCAATATGGGCAGGGTCGAGACAACGTGCGCAACTTACTGTCGTGTATCCACTGACTTCCGCGGTAGCCAAGATGGTCTTGCCGGTGTTAAGCAACTGCGCCTGGCCGCTGATATCCCAAAAATCTCCATACTCGGTTTCCAGGAACTCACCATCCAGATCAGTGTACCGAGTGGCGCCCGTTGGACCCATCATCAGTCCATATACATTGAATATCATCGTGCCGAAATCGACCAACAAACGCGCTCGTACCCATTTGGGCACAGAGCGAAATACTATTCTCGACTGTCGAATGTGTCAATATTCACAAACTCCTCAGCACAGCATCGTAACCCCTCGGAAACATCTGGAACGGCCCGCGGGGGCCGCGAGTAAACAGCCCGGGAAAGTCGTAAAGCCCCTGGACACGGTCAATCTGAGGATTTTCCCAACAGCGCCCGCGAGATCACGATTCGCTGAATCTCCGACGTTCCTTCATAGATTTCCGTAACCCGCTGATCACGGTAGATCCGTTCGACTATGCTCGGCCGGAAGTATCCGGCGCCGCCGTGAATCTGCAACGCCTTGGATGCGATGCGCCCCGCGGCCTCTGACGCGAACAGCTTGGCCATTGATGCCTCTGCGCCGTGCGGCATCCCGGCGTCGTAAAGGCTGGCAGCACGAAAAGTGAGCAGCCGCGCCGCGTCCAGTTCGGTCGCCATGTCGGCAAGCATGAACTGTATGGCCTGACGGGACGCGATCGACCGGCCAAACGACTCCCGATGCTGTGCATATTCGATCGCCGCTTCCAGCGCGCTTCGTCCAAGTCCGACACACTGGGCCGCAATCATGATGCGGCTCGAATTGAGGATCGCAAGCGCGGTCCGATAGCCTGAACCCTCTTCGCCGAGCAAATTGGCCCTCGGAACCCGGCAGTTCTCGAAGACGAGCTCGGCTGTGCCCGACCCTCGCATCCCCATGTTTCCATGCTGTGGATTGGCAGTAAACCCCGGTGTGCCCTTCTCCACCACTATGGCGTTGATCCCGCGGTATCCGGCCGAACGGTCCTGATTCGCAAAGACAACGAAGACGTCGGCAACGGCGCCGTTGGTACAAAACACCTTGCTGCCATTCAAGATGAAGTCGTCTCCGTCGGGGATGGCAGTTGTTACAAGTCCAAGGGCGTCGCTGCCGGACTGGGGTTCGGTGAGGGCGAACGCAGCCACCAGTTTCCCTGAGGCCAGGTCGGGGATCCAACGCCGCTTTTGGGCGTCATTGCCCACCTGATTGATCGGCTGGGCGCCAAGGGATACATGGGTGATGAAAACCGTGCTCGTCGATCCGCACGCCGCGGCGACTTCTTCAGCCACAACCATCATGTCCCTGTAGCCGCCGCCCGCTCCGCCATACGCTTCGTCTAGCGTCAGTCCGGTAACGCCGAGGCCGGTCAGCCCTGCGAACTGGCTGAAGGGGAATTCTCCCGATTCGTCTACGTTTGACGCGTGCGGCGCCAACTCGTCCTTGGCAAACTCCGAGACCGCGCCGAGAAGGAGGTTTTGCTGTTCTGAGTAAAGAGGCTTCATTGATTTTGCCGCACTGTGAAAATGACTGACCGAACTCACATTACGATACCTCCAAAGGGCCAGACAATGACCATCTCGCGGCTGTCGGCTCCGAACGCTTAGACGTCCAAACGACTGGCCGGCGACGGTCGACGGTTTCCATTCCGCTTGCAGCCGATTCAGGTCTTTCTGGAAAACACCCTTACGGAGGACGTATCAAAGTCGCATGAAATTAGGAACGCTGCGTCGCGGGCGTCCTCGGCCTTCAGGATCGAATAGATCCGCTCAATGCCCTGAGACCGGCAGAACTCTGACAGAACGTTTATAAGTTTTCGGCCCACACCGCGGCGGCGCATCTCCGGGATCACCGTCAAGGCAACGATGCGGGCCCCGGGCGGCAACCCGTAGCCGGACGACTGCTTTTCTGCGATCAGAAAGCCGACTATTTCGCCATCCTGTTCTGCCACATAACAGCCCCACGGCGGGTGCGGAAGCACGTCCAGATCGCTCACCGCAAGGAATCTCTCAAGGTATGTTGCCCACGTTTGCGACCGGTCGGCGCCCAGGATGCGCCTGTCCAGTTCGCGGACCATTTCTGAATCCGACTGCATGAGTTGACGGATTTGCAAGTAAGACCTCCGTAAGTTTCGAGTCTCATCAACATCGTAGAGCATTCTCGCATCGAAGGGCTGAGGGCGATCGGCCCTTCAGACCATGACGTGCGGGTCGCGCCCATGATGGGAACTCCGTAGAATCACCCCATAGCGCCGCTACGGACGAATAGACCCAATGGCGACGGCGCGGGAGTGGCAACGTGCGCGTGCTCGGCATCGATCCCGGATTGCGTAACACCGGATACGGCGTGATCGACACCTTACGCGGGGCCTACTCGGCCGTCGAGGGCGGAGTGGTAACCACCGCCACCGCCTCTCCGCTTGAGGAGCGCCTGCTCACGATCTACCAGGATATTCGGGACGTGATCAAGGCCAACAAACCCGATGCGATGGCGGTAGAGGACCTACACTCTCGCTACGTCAATCTCAAGACCGCCATAGTGATGGGCCACGCCCGCGGCGTTGTGTGCATGGCCGCGGCGGAGGCGGGCATTCCGGTGTTTCACTATCAGCCGACGATGGCAAAGAACGTCGTGACCGGTTCCGGCCGTGCCGGCAAAGACCAGATTAAGCGGGCAGTAGCCGCACACCTCGAAGAGCCGGACGCGGCCCGCAATGAACATGTGGCCGACGCCTTTGCGATAGCGATTTGCCACGCAATTATGGCTGGCAGCAAGGCAGTAACCGCAATATCGGCGGCGGGAAGCGGCACAGGACACGGCCGGCGGAAAATAGCAGCGGCCAAAAAGGCCTGAGCCGGCTCGGCAGGGTCGAGGCGTCAAGTCGGCAAAAAACTGCGGACGTACGAAACCATGATCACCTATCTCAATGGACTCATTAGGACCCTGAATCGCGATCCGGCCCGCGCCGTCGTAGTCTGCGGGGGCGTCGGGTATGAGGTCACCCTGCCTGTTTTCGTCCAGCAGTCGCTCGCAAATGAAGGGCTGGAAGTGGGCGATCAGGTCGAGTTGGAAATCTACTATCACGTCACCGACCGGCAGCCGAAGCCGTTGCTTGTCGGGTTCAGACGCCCCGAAGAACGCGAGTTTTTCGAACAGCTGGTGCAGGTCGAGGGGATCGGGCCGGTTAGAGCCGCGGCCGCGCTCGTCTTTCCCGTGTCGGTGATCGCCCGCGCAATCGAATCAGAGGACACCGCGGTCCTAACGCAGCTTCCCGGCGTCGGCGCGCGGGCCGCCCAGAAAATGATCGCTACATTGCGCGGAAAAGTTACGGCGACCGCAATGTTGCGAGACGATGGGATTACGGATTCGCGGTCGGCGGCCGTGGTCACTGACCCGCGAGTTGAGGCGATAGACCTGCTGGTCGGCCTCGGCTATCGGCCCATCGAAGCGCGCGACAGCGTTGCGGACGCGATAAACAGGCGTCCGGAAATGGCGGACGAGGTGCAGGAACTGGTCAGGGAAGTTTTCAGGGGACAGGCCGCACGGCAACAGGAAGCGAGTTCGACATGAAAACCGCGAGGCTCGGGGGAATACGAACTGTCCTTCGACTTCGACCGGGGAAGGTCCGGCCGGGGGCGCAATCCCTAATGAACCTGTCTCATAACTCCATCCTGTCCGACTTGAACAACGCATCAACCGTCTTCTCCGACCCGCAACCTATCCGACATCCCGACCCCGATCGGGGAACCCCGGGGCGGTTTGGTTTCCCGTTTTCGGAGACCTTTGGATAACCTCAACGCATGTCATTCCTCACTCTGTTTCGCTACGTTCGGGATGACACATTGTGGAGCTAGTACGCAAAAGTCTCTTTTCACGGGGACGACGGGGTTTTAAGCGGAGTAGCCAGCTTTTTGAGACGGGCACCAGAGGTTGGCCTCATACCCGGGCTGCATCGAAGCGATTGAACTGAATCGGTCATGGCGAAAGAGACCATCGTAAAAAGAACGGACGGCACGAACCGATTGTCTGACGCGCCCGGCGACGCGCCGAAAGCCCCCGGAAAACCCGCAGTGGAGCGTATGGGGAGCGACCTGCGGCCCCGGAACTTTGACGAGTACGTCGGTCAGAGGAGGGTCGTGGAGGCCCTCAACATCGCGGTGCGGGCGGCAAAATTACGAGGCGAGGCCCTGGATCACGTACTGTTTCACGGCCCGCCGGGCCTTGGCAAGACGACCTTGGCTCACATCATCGCGAAAGAACTGGACAGCGTCCTGTCACACACGTCGGGGCCCGCGTTGGAGCGGCCCGCCGATGTCGTCGGCCTGCTGTCCAATCTCAACGAGGGCGACGTAATCTTCATTGACGAAATCCACCGCCTTTCGTCGGCAGTCGAGGAGTACCTCTACTCAGCGATGGAAGACTATCGAATCGATTTCGTGACAGGATCCGGCGCGTTCGCCAAGACGATCAGCCTGCCGGTCGATCGATTCACTCTAGTCGGATCGACCACGCGGGCCGGCATGTTGAGCGCGCCGCTGCGGGAGCGATTCGGCCTCGCCTACCACCTCGACTACTACTCCGAAACTGAACTGGCCATGGTCGTAACGCGTTCTGCCGGCATCCTTCGCATTGACCTCGAACCCGATGCTGCGTCCGAGATCGCCAGACGGGCGCGCGGCACGCCCCGGATCGCAAACCGGCTACTCAGGCGAGTAAGAGATTTCGCTGAAGTCCAAACCGGCGGAGGGGTCACGTTGACCGTCGCCCGCGATGCGCTGGAACTCGAAGGGGTCGATGGATTGGGGCTCGATCGGCTCGATCGGTTATACCTGAGGACCCTGGCGCATAACTACAGCGGTGGACCGGCCGGAATCGAGGCGCTCGCCGCCACAATCAATGAAGAAAAGCAGACGCTCACAGACGTCGTAGAGCCTTTCCTGCTGAAGATCGGATTCATAGTCCGTACACCCGGCGGAAGGAAAGCCACCGGGCCGGGCATGGATCACGCCGGTGCGCCGCACCAACTCGACGCCGGACGAGGCCAGCCCCGCCTACTCTAAAACGGACAAAACGGACGGAAGCGCGGGCCGCGCCTAATCGAAAAGGGACAAGGCGGCGTTGAAAATGCCTTCCGAGTCAATTCCGTAGTGCCGGTAGAGCTCCGGGATGGTGCCGGATTGCCCGAACGCATCGACTCCGAGGTGAATCGACCGGCCCTGAAACGGGCCGCCAAGGAAGCTCAAAACCTGCGAGTGCCCGTCGATCACTGTCACGATCGGACGGCCAATTTCACCCCAATCCAGCAGGCCGGTGGGTTCGGGCTGCGTAGATTCACCGCCATAGACGCTGCCGATGGCGGCATCCCTGAAACGGCGGTAAAGCAGGTCGG
Source organism: Dehalococcoidia bacterium (assembly GCA_965224235.1). GTDB lineage: Bacteria > Chloroflexota > Dehalococcoidia > Lucifugimonadales > Lucifugimonadaceae. The sequence continues at coordinate 793,649 of CBDCYP010000001.1, forward strand.
GGCTGGTGATGACGAATACGTTTGCGTCTATGCCCTCCGAACCCAGGCGGTCGGCGGCTTCCAGCGCAACTGGGACCATTGCGCCGACCGCGAAGATGTGGGCGGTTTCGCCTGTGGCGGGATCGGCGGCGCGCAGGCGGTAACACCCCTCAAGGGCCTGCCGCCTGCGTTCGAGCGGATCGTATTCATCGCCGTCTGCGCCGAACAACGATTGATCTACGAGCTTGGTGCTTAACCGCAAAATAACCGACTCGCCCTCTCCCCTGCCGATGTTCCGCACCGCCTCCAGCAGAATCCACTCCAGATCCCGCGCAAAGGCCGGCTCGTAATAGGTCGTGCCCGGCACGCCGATGCCGAAGCCCGGGGTCAGAATGCCCTGGTGCGCACCACCCTCGCTACTCAGGGAGATGCCGGATGGAGTGGCCACGGCAATGAACCGCGAACCTTGGTAAACGCCGTAGATGAATGCATCCAGACCCCTGTTAATGAACGGGTCGTACACAGTCCCTATTGGAATAAGCCGTTTGCCGGACAGCTCCTCGGACAGCCCAAGTTGGCCCAATAGCAGGAACAAGTTGTTTTCCGAAATGCCGAGTTCGATATGGCGGCCGGACGGGCCGTAAAGCCATTTCAGGATTCGATCCTGAAATCCCAGGTAGTCCGGAGCCTGATCGTGCGACCAGACACCGCAGCGGTTTATCCAACTGGCCAGATTGGTCGAGGTCGCTACGTCGGGTGAAACAGTGACCACTCGTTTAGCCGACTCTGGAGAGGTCCTGTCCAGTTCCACCAGTATTCGGCCGAACGCGTCCTGGGTCGACGCCGTACCGGGCACCGATAGTTCGGTTTCGTTGAACTCAATTGGTCTCTCCCTTTCCAGGATGGGACGCTTCAGCCGCTCGGCCGCCGCCATGACGTAGTCGTTTTCCAACGATCCTGCGGGGAATTTCGCCCACGGTTCCTCGACTGAAACTCGGCAGCGGTCCGCGAGCGCTTCATACTCGGCCCCGCTCAGAAGCGCCGAGTGATTGCGTGGGTCACCGGCTGTGGGCAGGCCCCAGCCTTTGATGGTGTATGCAAAGACCACTGCCGGTGAATCCGTGGCCGACGCCTCTCTATAGCACCTCACCAGCGTCCCGACGTCGTGGCCGCCGAGGTTTACGATGCGGCTCGCCAACTCGGCGTCCGGCACGTCGTCCATGAGTGTTTTCAGGTCATGTCGGAGGCGTCCCGAACCGTCGAGGAGCCTTCCGCGCACCTCTTCGTCAGGAATACGGAGCATCCCCTGATACTCCTCGTTGCTCATGTCGTCTATGCGGCTGCGGAGCGCCTCTCCGCCGGGACGTTCCATCAACTCGGTCAACCGGTCCCCGTACTTTGCTGTGATCACGGTCCAGCCGTTCGCCTCGAACATCCGACGGAATCGTTGAATCCGTATTCCGGGAATCACCCGGTCAAGACTCTGCCGGTTGAGGTCGATGATCCAGATGCACCGGTTCAGTTCCTCGACCAAAGGCTCGTCGGCAGACTCCCACACGCACCCTTCGTCCAGTTCGCCATCGCCGATGTGTGCAAAAAAACGGCCGGAAGTGGGTGTTAGCTCGTGTGACGCCAGGTACTCGCGGGTCAATGCCCCAAAGGCGACTGCGGCAGGGCCCATTCCGACTGCCCCGGTAGAGTAGTCCACGTCGTCCGGGTCTTTGGTCCGGCTGGGGTATGCCTGCAGGCCGCCAAAAGCCCTGAAGCGGGCCAGAAAACTTTCGGGCAAGTTGCCGAGGAGGTACTGTATGGCGTGAAAAACGGGGGAGGCGTGCGGTTTGATGGCGACCCTGTCGGACGCGTTGAGCGTCTCGAAATACAGGGCGGTCAGCAGGGCGACGGACGAGGCGGATGCGCTCTGGTGGCCTCCGACCTTCATGCCGTCCGGGCTGGATCGGACATTATTGGCCCAATGCACCATTGCGCAGGCGAGCCACAACACCCTGTCTCTCACGTTTCGGCGAACGTCGTCGTGACCGGCCGGCTGCTGTCTTTCCTTGACTGGGAGCATAATCCCGGTTCACGTTGAAATGTGCGGAGGTCGATGGCCTCAGCCTAACACCGCACGTACCGACAAAACAGGGCGCTTTAACACAAGGAAGAGGCCTGCTCCAGGCCTCTCAAGAGGCAGCGCACACCATCCAGTCCGCAGGTCACAGCCAAGGGCAATGCGCCTGGCAGAAGATCAGGTCGTCGTTCGGTACGCCTGTGTGACCTCCAAAATCAATTCGTCCGGCATGTCGTCGAACGAAGCGTAGTTGAGTGAATAAAGCCGCGCGTAGAGTCCGCCGTGTTCCAACAAATCGCCGTGCGTGCCGGTCTCGATTATGCGCCCATCCTGTAACACGATGATCCGGTCGGCGTTCCTTATGGTGGCCAGACGATGGGCGATTACCACCCCGGTCTGTCCTTCGAGAAGCCTTGCGAGCGCCTGTTGAATCAGCATCTCGGTGTAGCTGTCGATGTTGGCCGTAGCTTCGTCAAGCACAAGAATTTTGGAATCGGCGACGATCGCCCTGGCGAAACTGACCAGCTGCCTCTGACCGATCGAAAGGTTGCCGCCGCGCTGCTCCAGCATGGTTTCGTAGCCGTCGGGCAGGCGCATGATGAACTCGTGCGCGCCAACCGCCCGCGCGGCGGCGACGATGTCCTCTCTGGTGGCCTCCAGTTTCCGATACCTGATATTGTCGTAGACGGAGCCGGTGAACAGATAGGGGTCCTGTAACACCATCGACACCTGTCGGCCGAGGGACTCCTGAGTCACGTCCCGAACGTCGTGACCCCCCACCATCACCTGTCCTTCCCAGGTCTCGTAGAAGCGGTGAATAAGCGCCGTTGTCGACGTTTTCCCCGAACCGGTCGGCCCGACGAGGGCGACAGTTTCGCCTGGCTCGACGCGAAAGCTCACGTTGTTAAGTACCGGTTGATCGGGAAAGTAGCCAAAGGTGACGTTTCTGAACTCAATTGCACCGTCGGTATCCTTGAGATCGATGGCGTCGCCCTTGTCCCGTATGTCGACGGGCACGTCGAGCACCTCGAAAATCCGTTGGCCGGAAGCCATAGCCCGCTGCATGGTGGTGTAGTGCATGGTCAGCGAGCGGATCGGGTCGAAGAATCTCTGCACGTAGAGCATGAACGCCACCATCACCCCGACCTCGAGCGCGCTGTCGAGCACAAGACTCCCTCCGACAATCACCACAATGGCCATGGCCGCACCGGTCAGCGTATCGACCACAGGTAGCAGAGACTGTCCGAATAGCGCGGCGCGTTGCTGGCTCTTCAGGGCTTCTGCCGCCTTCTCGTCGAACATTTCGAAGTTGATGCGTTCCCGTACCATGCCCTGGACGATCTTGACGCCATTGATGTTTTCGTTCAGCGCGCCATTGACCTCCGACAACAATTCCCGCGCCCGCAAAAAAGCGCGCTTCGCACGGGGCAGCCAGACGATGCGTACGAGGAACAGAGCCGGTATGACTATCAGGGTCAGGCCCCCCAGCATCGGGTCGAGGATCAGAAGAACGCAGATGATCCCGATTAGCGTAAGCATGTCTCCGACGGCGAATACCGCAGTCTCGAGGAACTCCTGAAGAGCCGCGACATCACCTTGCAGACGCGCCATCAGCCGGCCGACCTCCGTCTTGTCCATGAACGACATTGAGACCCGCTGAAGGTGCAGGTACATGGACCGGCGCAAGTCGAACAGCACGCGCATGGACAGGCGAACCACGATGATCTCCTGCAGGAAATTGCTGAGGTAGTTCAGCAACACCGCTCCGAACAACGCGGCCACCGCAACCCCCAACAGCTCTTTGTCCCCAGCGCCCTGAAGACCCCGATCGATAGCGTATTTGACGAGCAGCGGAAAGGCGAGGGTCGTCGCGCTAAAGATCAGAACGGCCACCATGGTCATGGCAATCAGTTTGCGGTAGGGATACACAAAAGTGATGAATCGCTTGACAACCTGCCCGTTAAACGCGTCTCCGAAGATCTGCTCGGCGGTCTGCCCCGGCCGCACCGATGACTGGCTGCCCATCGACATGCCTCGGCCCATGCCTCCGCCTCCACCCCTCATGACGGCGACTCCCCAGTGGATTCGTCCAACTGTTCGCTACTCCGGTCCAGGTCCATCTCCGGCCGAATCTGTAGCTCGTAAAGTTCCTGGTACTTGCCGCCCTTGGTGATCAACTCTTCGTGGCTACCGCGCTCCGCTACGAGGCCTTCCTCAATGAACAGAATCTCGTCGGCGTGCATAAGGGAACTCAGGCGGTGGGAAATGATGATCACCGAGCGGTCCCGCGTCACGTCAGCCAACGCAGCCCTGATCCGCTGCTCCGTCGCCGCGTCGATCGCCGCAGTCGAGTCGTCGAAAATAATCACGGACGGCCGGAGCATGATGCTGCGGGCGATGGACAGCCGTTGCCGTTGCCCGCCCGAAAGCGTTACGCCGCGCTCGCCCACCAGTGTCTCGTATCCGAGCGGCAGGGTCGACACGTACTTGTGAAGCTGCGCAAGGTCGGTGGCGTTCTCTACGTCCGCCCTTCTGCCGTAAGGCTCCCCGTACGCCACGTTCTCATAGACGGTCGTCGAAAACATGAACGTGTCTTGCTCCACGACGCCCACGGCGTGCCGAAGGGAGTCGAGCGTAACGTCCCGAACGTCCTGCCCATCGACCGTAATCGCGCCTGCAGTGCAGTCGTAGAACCTGGGAATGAGATGAGCGATGGTCGATTTGCCGCTGCCAGGCGGGCCTACGATGCCTATGGTGTGGCCAGGCCGGGCCTCGAACGAGATGCCCCTGAGTACCGGCTCGTCGTTGTAGCTGAAATGGACGTCGGTGAACTTGACGGCGCCATCGCTGATGTTCAGGTCTTTGGCGTCCGGCTTGTCCCGGATCTCGGGCACAAGGTCCAGCACCTCGAAAAGCCGGGCCCCTGACGTAGTGGCCCGCGCATACCCGTTGACCATCATGCCCAATTGGCGCACAGGCATCTGCAACATGCCCATGTACGCAAGGAACATGACCAACTCGCCCACGGTCATCGTTCCGTCGATGACGTTGAGTCCGCCGACCCACACGATTAGCGCCCACACCGTTAGAAACGCGAACGTTATGAACGTGGAGTTGCGGACCCAGACGCCGATAGTGGCATTCGAGAGCGCCAGCGCCTCGTTTGACTTCACGTCGAACTTGGCCATTTCGTAGTCTTCGGCCGCGAAGGCCCTGACGACTCGCGTGCCCCCCAGGTTCTCCTCCATGACCGTGGTGAGTTCTCCCATCTTCTCCTGCCGCTTCATCCACATCCGGCGCAACTTCATTCTCGCGACCGATGCTCTCCACGCCACGATCGGGACGAAACTGAGACTGATGAGCCCCAGTTGCCAGTTGGTAGAGATCATCAGGTAGGCGCCGGCGCCGATGAGGATCAACAGGTACACGGTCCTCAGCATTGCAGTGTTCACGAACATGCGCACACCCTCGAGGTCCAGGATGCCGCGGGCCAGAATGTCGCCGACATGCACGCGATCGTGGTAGCTGAAACTGAGACGCTGAAGCTGTTCGTAGTAAGCCATCCGCAGCCGGTACGCCATGCGTTGACCAATCGACTCGCCAAGGTACGTGTAGAACATCGAGAAGCCGCCGCGGAGCCCGCCTGCCACGACCAGCAAGACCCCCGTGGCGATTAGCTGCGACCGGGCCTCGCCGACATCCGTGAGGGGGTCCGTAAGCAGCGTGAGGGCACGGTCGACCGACTGCCCCAATAGTTGGGGAATCCAGAGCTGGAACACGGCCGCTGTGGCGGCGGCGGCAAACGCGATCCCGAGCCGCGAACGGTGTTTGGCCGCCAGACGGACGATTCGCAGAACTACCGCGGCGTTCGGCCGACGGTCAGGGGCCTCGGGACGGGGACGTGGTTCACCCGCCCCGCGCCCAACTCGAATTGATTGTGTGGCCGCCGTGATTAAATCTCGCGTGGTACTTTAGGAATGCAAGGAACAGTTTCGCGCCGCTGTGTCCCCGATGCAGCGTGTTCCCGTTACGTTTTACGTCCCTTTTGGCCTTGCCGGCAAGGCCAAACCTGTGGGAAACGCACGCGCATTGGCCCGACGCGGTCCGGCGCGTGAATATGCCGATTGCTAATATACCGGTGCAATCAGCCATTCATGCGACGAATTGTAACGTGCGCTCAGTTTCAGATCCGGAACTTAAAAGGTCCCAGTCAACCCCCATCACCGGGGCAAAACCGATGACGGACGCGGATGCCGGGCAGTCGATTAACCCTTACGGAGTCCGCACGGCCGACCCGCACGACGCTCACGTGTTGGCAAAGGTGGAGCGCAAGGCATTCCCCAACCTTGAACACCCCACGAGGTTCCGGCGGGAGTTACAGCGGGACAACGCGACGTACTTCGTGGCGGAAAGGGCCTGGACCAGCGAAGAACGGCGTAACACCAGATGGGGCAAGCATCCGTCAGGCAATAAAGCGTACTCCAGCGGTCCATTTAGCTGGGTCAGGGAATTCGTCTTCTGGTTGACTACTCAAAGACCGTCCGTTCTGGGCGGCCAACGGAACTCAAAATACGTGGGCGGGTTCGCAGGAATGTGGTTCGTCCTCGACGAGGCCCACGTGGTGATCATCGCCAGCAGACCGGACGAAAGACGGCGGGGAGTTGGGGAGTTGCTGTTGATCGCCTGCCTCGACCGGGCCCTCCGGCGAAATTCGCGCATCGTCTCTCTGGAGGTCAGGGCATCCAACGATGCCGCCATATCCCTGTACCGCAAGTACGGTTTTCAGGACATCGGGGTGAAAAGGCGATACTACTCCGGCACTGAAGACGCAATCATCATGAACACCCTCCCGATTCAGACCGAGAACTACCGGCGGCAATTTCAAACGCTCGTAGAAAAGTACACGATCCGCTGGGGGGAGTCGGCCAGAGTCATTACCTGAATCGTCGGGACCGGCAAGGCCACCTAAAGCCGTGACCCACTTTTTACGACAGAGACCGGTCAAGTCGAAGAGCGCCTATGCCACTTACCCGCGCCAGCCTGCGCATCCCGATAGTTTGCCTGTTGTCGCTTGCGGCGCTCGTAGCCATGGCGTGCAGCGGGGCGGACGAATCGCCCCAAGCTGCTCCGACGGCTACTGAGGCGGCAACCGCTGTTGCAACGGCCGACTCATCGGCATACGGTCCGGCGGACGAAACGCCCGTCGAGCGCACCAATGGGGTACTGCGGATCGCCCAGGCGCGGGACCCCACGAGTTGCGACCTCCCCATGTCACAGGCTACGAGTTACCAGTCCGTTCACCCCTGCAACCCACTGCTGTCGCAAATCGTCAAGGGTTCGGCGCAGGACCATTCGGTCATCGTGCCCGACCTGGCGATAAGTTGGGAAACCTCTGACGACGGTAGCGAGTGGACCTTCACCGTCAGGCCGGATATCAAGTGGCACAACGGTAGGGCGCTCACCTCCGACGACTTGAAATTCAGCCTCGACAGGATCATCGACCCGCCGGCCGGGATGACTATCGGGCGCGGTGGCGTCATTGCGAGATACGTAGGCTCCGTTTCACAGTTAACCACCCCGGACCAGTCGACGCTCGCAATAACACTCGACTTTCCTGCCGCTTCGTTTTTGCCTAATCTGTCGAGTGTCTACGTATCGGTCTATCCCCGGGCCGAGACCGAACTCCTCGATCCACCGTCCATGGCGCAATTTTCGAGCGTAGTCGGAACCGGTCCCTTCACGGCCGGCTCAGTGACGAGGGGTTCCGCGTACAGCCTGCTGAAAAATACCGGCTACTACGAACCGGACTTGCCGAAGTTGAACGAGGTGCGGTTTCTTGTCATTCCGGAGCCGGCCGTACGCATGGCCGCCCTGCGCACCCACGAGATCGACGCAATAGCAATCATCACGGAACCGGAGGCGCAGGTTCTGGAACGGGACTTCGCCGGTGAAATCAATGTGTTCAGGTCGCCCTCTGCCGGAGGCAACACAGTTCAGCTAAACCTTAACGAGCCGCCATTCGACGATCCGCGGGTGAGGCGAGCAGTGAACTTGGCGCTTTCCAGACCGGACGCAGACCTCGCACTGGGGCCAGGGTACGCGGGCGCTATCTTGCCGCCGGGCGGGCCGTGGGGACTCGATCAAAGCGAGGTGATGACGTTGGCGGGCTATGGCGACAAGGAGGTGGAACGAGCCGAAGCGCGGACTCTGCTTGGACAGGCCGGATACCCAGACGGACTTGAAGCACCCATGTTGACGCAGGCCAACCCGTTCTTTCAGACGCTCGCCGACTTCGCAGCGGGGCAACTCAGCCTGGTTGGCATCAAGTCGGAAGTGACTCCCGTTGAGCCGGTCGATTACCAACGCATCATCAGGACCGGCGAATTCACAATCATCGGCCACAGTCACTCATTCTCGTTGGACGATCCCGACCCGATTCTCACCGATCACTACTCGTGCGGCGGCAGCGAGAACTTTCCGGGCCTGTGCGACCCCGAACTCGACCGAATGATCGAACAGCAGAGCCGTCTCCTTGACTCCGGGGAACGAAAGGCGCTCCTCGACGATATCCAGCGAAAGATATGGCTGGAGAACGCCAAGATCTGGTTCCAGTGGAGTTCGAGACGTGAGCCGGTGTGGACGAACGTCCACGGATTGGAACCCGGAGGCCCGAGCTTGTACCAGGGCAGACGCCTAGAGCGGGTATGGATCGAGTGAGCGAGCCAACCCGTTCGATGAATTGACCCGTTATCTGGTGCGGCGGGCGGCCATCTCCGCCATCACTATTTGGGGGGTCAGCCTGATCGCGTTCGTTCTGCTCCGAATCGCTCCGGGCGATGCCGTCCTCGCCGCTATGGCCAGATCCCCTGGCGAGGGGAGCCTCAGCGCCCAACAGATGGAAGACCGGCGCGCCGCCCTCGGGTTGGACCGCAGCTACCCTGTCCAGTACTTCGCATGGATGGCGGGCCTGGCCCGCCTCGACGCCGGAAAGTCACTCGTTAGCGGAGTCCCGGTAAGCGAAGAGGTGACTCCGCGAATCGCCGTGACCATCGAGCTATCGTTGCTGTCGTTAGTGTTGGCGGGGGTGACAGGCGCCGTGACCGGCGTCACGGCCGCCGGTGCGATAGGCGGACGATTTGACCTGGCAGCACGCGCCGCGGCCCATGCCGGACTTTCGGCCCCGACGTTTTGGCTCGGTCTGATCGTCGTGTTGGCGTTGGCTATATGGGCCGACCTGTTCGTTGCCGCCGGTTACAGGCCGATCTGGGAGGATTCCATCGGCAACCTAGTACGCATGGTTCCTGCGGCCGCGGTAATGGCGGTTCGACCCGGAGCGCTGATCTTCAGGGTCGTTCGGACAGCAACCGCCGAGATTCTGGAAAGCGACTTTGTCAGGACTGCGCGAGCCAAAGGTCTGAGCCGATCGGGAGTTTTATGGGGCCACGCATTTCGCGCTTCCGCCCTGCCGGGCCTGACCGTGCTGGGCGCGCAGACCGTGTTTCTACTGAGCGGTTCGGTCGTGATTGAACAGGTCTTCGGCCTGCCCGGGCTCGGCAGATTGCTGACAGACGGCGTTCTCTCTCGCGACTATCCGCTGGTCCAGTTTTTGGCGCTTCTATTCGGGATATTCGCCGTAGTAGCCAACCTCGCCGTGGACTTTGCGTACTCGCGCCTCGACCCGAGGGTGAGGCTCGCGGCATGACGGCCACCAGCATGGCATTTCGCATTGCCGCATCAAACTCCGCGAGGGCCGGCCTGATGTTGATGCTGGCGCTACTGTTACTGCTGATATTGGGTCCACTCGCGAGCGAAGACGGTGGGCGAGGCGACCTCGAAAACAGTTTGACCGGCCCGTCGTGGTCGCATCCGATGGGGGCCGACCAGCTCGGGCGGGATGTACTGACGCGCGTCGCCAAAGGCCTTCGAGGATCGCTGATGGTCGGGGTAACCGCTGCTGCGATATCGGGAATCGCGGGCGGTATTCTCGGCCTGGCGTCTGGATTCTGGCGAGGATGGCCTGATCTGCTACTTCAACGCCTGATCGACTCCCTGATGGCCCTGCCCCTGCTCGTACTTGCGCTGGCGGTGATCGCAGCGACCGGCCCGACGCGTACGGGTGTCATCATTGCGCTGTCTGTCGCGTTCACGCCTCTCATCGTGCGAGTGGCCAGATCGTCGGCGCTCACTCTCAGGGAAGCGGGATTCGTAGAGGCAGCATGGGCTTCAGGGGCGTCGACGCGGCACATCATATCGAGTCACTTGGCGCCCAACGCGTTTGGTCCATGGGCCGTAGTGGTGTCGACGCAGGTCGGAGGGGCCGTTTTGGCCGAGGCTTCGCTCAGTTTTCTGGGCGCCGGGCCGGGCGGCAGCGCCTCTCTGGGCGCGTTGCTCGGCGGCGAGGCGCAGACCTACGCGTTCTCCGCGCCGTGGCTGATCATCTGGCCCGGCATTGTTTTGGCCATGGTGTCGATATCCGCCAGCCTCATAGGGGACGGGTTGGCTCAATCGGCTACCCCGACTCCCGCGCCATCATCCAAATTAACCCCAACGCTCTGCTGACAACCGGCCAAATAACCCCGCGCCTTGGCGGGGCGTTGGAATCCGAATTTATGGAATCGTTTCGCCGGGCGAGCCCTGAAGCACAATAATTAACAAGATGGCCGACATTGCCGTAGCTGCGAGACCCACAATTAGCCAGGTCTTTTGCGCGTTTGCAAAGTGCGCGGTACTAGTCCACTTCTTGCTTCGCCACGCAAGTTCGTTCCCTTTGAATCCAAGGTATAAAGCGAGCGCCAACGTGATGAGAAGTCTGATCCCGATCGGTATCTGCGGGAAAACGCTGATGAATCCAATCAGACCGATCCACACCTGGTTGAACAGGCTCCAGATTGGGCCCATGAGGAATGCGCCCCAATTGAAACCCCTCAGAGATTTCGGCAGTTCGGCCCCGCGAATCCCAGAACCATTCTCGGCAATCGGACTCGTCGCATTCGGCAACCCCTCCGCAGGCCGGATCGATTCTTGACTACCAACGTTGGCCCGCGGCTCAGGCGTTCGGCGCCGCGGCCCAGGCGGACTTGTGACTCGGCTCCGCGGCTGCGGCTTTTCTGTGACCCGGCTCGACGACGCTACACCGTCCGGTGAGATTCTGACCGCCGATTCCATGGAGTGGCCGCAGTCCACGCAGTAGAAGGCGTGGGCCTCGTTTGGCGCGTTGCACTTGCCGCACGCCGCAAGGCCCAATGGCGGCGGATGATCGCTATTCGGCCGATAGATGCGCTCCCCACACCTGTCGCAAATATAGGCGTCCGGCTTGTTCCGGGTACCGCAGTGGGAACAGAAGATTGAACTTGCCTGGGCGGATGTCATCCCGATATGTCCTGGTTCGTCATCGCCGTATTGTACCGTCGCGCCGCCATATTGAGCGCCGCCGCTAACCCTCCGACACGGCCGGTATCACGGGCAAAACGACTTTTGACGCCCGATCATGATCGTGAAATACGGTGTTGTTTGCCGCCGCGCGCCTGCGGTCCAGGCCTATCGGCTCCCCGGTGTTGGGATTTACGTCGAAACGCGGGTGGTTTGAACTCGATATGTCGAGCCTGATCCGATGGCCTTGTGCAAACACATTGCTCGTCGGGTACAACGTGATCGTCACCTGTACGGGTTCACCGGGTTCGACGAACTCAGCGCGCTCGAATCCGTTCCTGTAGCGAAGCCTCATGATCGAGTCGGTCAAATTGAGGTGATAGCCGAACGGGTACCAATAGGTCGGAGGGTAAACGTCGATGAGCTTGGCCGTGAAGTCCGTGTCGAGCGCATCCGTGGCTACCCACAGTTTGACCTCGATCGGGCCAGTGACTTCGACTGCCTCATCCAGTGGGTCCGTCTGGAACACGAGCACATCGGGACGAGACCCGAGCGGCAGGTAAGGCGGGCTGCAGCCGAACACATCGGGCCGTTCAGTTTGGTCAAATCCCCCAGCGACCATAATGTCGTGCTGCCGTTGCCCTCGTGGTACCAGGGACGGGTCGGAGAATCCGGCGGGCATTGGCGCAAGCTCTCGAAGCGAGGATACGCTGCCGCCAATCGACGGCACGGGGTTGCCGGGGTCGAAGCGGTAAGTGGCGCTCGATTCGGCCGTCTGTGGCGGGGAAGAGTCAAGCGATCCACCTTCGCGCAGGAAGTATTCGGTAAAGCGCGTGCGCGCAAGCGGCCATTCCCTCTCGGAGCGCCACTTGCCGCCGTGCATCATGCGTCCTCCGGGAGTGCGGCGCCCCGAACCCCCACCCATCACGAATATCCTCAGAGGGGCATCTTCATCGATGGAGGTATCCACACCTTTCATCCAGCGGTCGAACCACTTCAAATGAACTGCTCTGAAGCTGTCGAGCGCCGCCTGCGCGCCAAATTCAATGTCGCCCGCGTAGTCCAACTCCGTAGTCGTTGTACCGTGCGTCCACGGACCCATCAACAGCCGTACCGGGCCAGTCTTCTTCGCCGTCAGGTCCTTGAAGTTCTCGACCGAGGCGCGGGCGTAAGAGTCGTACCACCCGCCAACCAGGAGAATCGGCACATCCGGGATGCTGTCGTAGTGCTCCCTTGGGTTGACACTCGGATGCTTCCAGTACTCGTCGTAGTCGGAGTGTCTGAGTAGTTCCAGAGCCCATTTTTCGTATGGCGGCACGATGGCGAGTTGTGTTTGGCCTTTGCGAATCGGCATTCGCGTTAGCCACTCGCCGAACGTCGGCGCGCCGAGATTTAGCGCAGGGGTGACGAAATCCTTCTCATTTAGATGTTTCTGGCTGTTCGACGCTGAATGCCAAAACGCCCACGCGAGAAAACGAAGCTCCAACGCTCCGCCCTGACGCACCGAACTTTCGTGAGCGTTCGATCCGCTCATGTTCGGGATCATCGCGGCCAGATTGTCCGGACCCAAGGCAGCCAACGCCGTCTGTGTCCAACTCGCCCACGAACAACCCCATGTCCCGACTCGGCCGGTTGACCAGGGTTGTTCCTTCATCCACTGCATCGTGTCGAATCCGTCCTCCGCCTCGGGAAACAGAAAATCTACTTCCCCTTCGGATTCGAAACATCCGCGGCAGTCCTGAACCACGACCGCGTATCCTCGTTCGGCGAACCAATGCGCATCCCCCGAAGACAACTCGACTTCGGTCTTGTTGTACGGAGTCCGTTGGAGGAGCGTAGGCAGGGGACCCGGCAGGGGCTTCCCGGCGCGCGCTGGCAGATACACGTCGGTCGACAGCAAGACGCCGTCTCTGGCGGCAACCTTCACGCCTTCGGTCAGGTCAACGTCGTATTGAGGGACCGAAGGCCGGACGGCAGGGTCGATTGGTAATGGCTGCATTATTCCCCCCAAGGGATGTTGTTGACGGGCATGAGCCGTCGTTATTACAGATTGGACACATCTAGATCGAGCGCTCCGAGGACATCGTCCAATTCTGTGCGCGTCGCTTCATCGAGGGCGGGCGCGGGTCTGCGCACCGCAGGTACATCGAGGAAACCCCGTTTCGCAAGAATGTGCTTTCTGATGGACAGGCCAATGCCCTGCTGGTTCTCGTATCGAATCAGCGGCAGCCAACGGTAAAAGATGCTGCGGGCGCCATCCACGTCACCGGCGGCATGGCGGCGATGTATAGCCGCGAGCACTTCGGGATATGCGAAACCCGTCATCGTCCCGACAGCCCCCCGCTGGAGTTCTTCAAGCAGGAAACCACCTCCCATACCGCCGAATATGCCCATGCGGTCTCCGGTCAGGGCCAGAACCCGGGTTATCTTGGGCGGCGTTGGCGGGTCTTCGAGTTTGAGGTATTTCGCCCCGGGAAGCTCGCGGTTGAGCCTCGCAATGAACGCTGGGTCCATATGCACGCCGGTCTGTTCAGGGAGATCCTGGACCACGATAGGAATAGCGGTAGACTCCTGAATCTGAGCGTAGTAGCTGAATGTGGACTCAGGATTGGGTTTCGCCATCCTCGCCGGCGACGCCATCACAGCGGTTGCCCCTGCCCGTTCAGCCTCGTGTGACCGTTCTGCGACCACCTGCTCGCTGTCGGCGCTGATCCCGACTGTGACCGTAAGATTGCCGGAAACCGCAACAACCGATTCAAGAACTTGCGATCTTTCTGCGTCGGTCAACCGATGCGCCTCCCCCATTACCCCCAGGCACACAACCCCTCGGCACCCCGCAACCTGAGCCGCGCCGAGGAGCCGGGCAAAGGGTTTTACATCCAAACGTCCATCCTCTGAGAATGGTGTCGGAAGCATGAAATGGATTCCGTTTAGAGAATTGTCGCCGCCCATTTAGACCACCTTGTTGCTTCAATGCCGTTGAATTACCCTGATATGGTGCGGTTCACAGGCAGCCGGGCGCAACCCGAACTGCGAAATTACATCACTTTGACGCTATCTCTGCAGCATTGGTAAACTTCGCATGATGCGACCTATGGGCAAATACTGTTCATGTTGTGGACCGTAGGGCACGGTTTTGACACATCGCGACAATTTCGGCCCCACACCAGAAAGCGGCGTGGGGCCGAACTGTTAACGGGCATAAGTTGTATTTCGACCGGAAATCCGGTCAGCATTTGGGCGCATGCCAGACTGTGACGTCAGACTACACAGGCAGGCAGGCAGGGAGACAGGATTGACCACAACAGCCAATCGAACCACGGCCGGAGAAAAATGGACTCCGAATCCAGCAGGGAGACGCGTACTGCCCATCCTGCCAGAAGAGATCGAAACCTTTGAAGAGGAAGTCCAGCGCTTCCGAGCCGGCGAGTGGGACAACACTGAGTTCACCCGTTTCAGGCTGCGCCAGGGTATCTACGGGCAAAGACAACCAGAAAGCCAAATGATCCGGATAAAGGTCCCATTTGGCGGCCTGACCGCAGACCAGATGGACGTAATGGGGCAGATTTCGGACCGCTTTGCGCCTTTGAAAAAAGGGCATCTGACCACCCGGGAAAATGTCCAGTTCCACCACGTGCCGTTGCCGGAAACACCGGAGGTCCTGCGGGCACTGGGCGACGTGGGCCTGACCACTCGCGAGGCTTGCGGCAACACGGTTCGCAACGTCGTGGCCCCTCCAGAGGCCGGCGTTGCAAGTGATGAGGTTTTCGACGTGACTCCTTACGCCGGGGCGTACGCCCGGTACTTTCTGCGGCACGCCACTACCCAAAACATGCCGCGCAAGGTGAAGACCGCGTTCTCGGGATCAGAGAACGACGTATCGATTACGGCTATTCACGACGTCGGTTTCATAGCCCGCGTCAGGGACGGCCAAAGAGGTTTCAAGATGGTGGTCGGCGGCGGACTGTCGATCATGCCACGGATGGCCGACACGCTCTACGAATTTGTCCCGGTGGACGAGTTCCTGAAGGTCTCGGAAGCGTGCCTCAGGATTTTCAACAGGTCGACCGAAGAGCGCAAAAGCCTCATGAAGGCTCGCATCAAGTTCCTGATTGCAAGAGAAGGGATTGAAGAGTTCCGGCGATTGGTTGAGCTCGAACTCGAAGGCGAGTGGGCAAAGAAGAGTGTCGATCTGGACGTCCTCCTCTTCGTCGAAGAAGAGGAAACCGATGCGCCCGGACCGGCGGCGAGCTGCACACCCGAACCGGCGGACGACGATTCGTACGCCCTTTGGAAGCGAGAGAACACGAGCCCGCAACGCCAGACCGGCTTTAACCTCGTCTACGTACGAGTGGAGCGGGGCGACATCTACGCCGAACAGTGGTCCCCGTTAGGCGACATCGCAAGAGGCTTCGCGGGCGGACGGGCGCGCATCGACCAGCAGCAAAACCTGATATTCAGATGGGTTCGCGACGAGGCGCTCTACGACGTCTATCTGAAGCTCAGGGATCTGGACATGGCCGCGGCGGGCCGTGAAACTATCCGCGACATCGTTACCTGTCCGGGAACCGATTCCTGCAAACTCGGAATCACCTCATCGATGGGGCTCAACAAGGCTTTGGGCGAGGTCATTGACAAGCTCGACACAGACGATCAGCAGATCAGGAAAATCCACATCAAGGCCAGTGGTTGCCCCAACTCATGCGGCCAGCACCACATCGCCGATATCGGCTTCCACGGCGCCGTGATGAAGGGAAAGGGCGGCCAGGTGCCGGCGTACGAGTTGTTCCTAGGCGGTAAATACGATGATGGCGATGTTCTAGTGGGCCAGCGCGTCAAAGCGCGGGTGCCCGCCCGGTTCGCGCCGCGTGCTCTCACTTCGGTTCTCGACTACTACCGCGAGAATCGGAACGCTGACGAGCCGTTCGCCAGTTTCGTGCAACGCGTGGGCACTGCGCCCTTTGAACAGATGTTCCGACCCTACAAAGAGGAGGTCGGACCTCTCGACAGGGAAAACATCGACAGCTACATGGACTGGGGCAAGACGGTCCTGTACAAGTTGGAGCGCGGGGAGGGCGAGTGCGCCGTCTAGGAACGCGCCTCCCAACCCACAGATCGGCTAAAACCAGATCCCTAACAATGGGAGCGGTAAAAACTTCTTCCCCCTTTTCGGAGGAAGTTCAGGGCGAGGGTGAATGTCGCCGCCGCCGATGTATGGCGGGCCTAACGGTCGCCGCGCTTGAACCACCTCTGTAGCAGACTGGGCCGGTGTTCCCGAAAGTCGACCACGTTGCCGCTGTCCCGCGAGGGTTCGGTCTCTTGGCCGCGCCACCATGTCGCAGGCTGTTCGCCCTTGCGAACCCGCGGCTTGGCCTTTCGCCCGCCCCTTACTGACATCCAATACCCTGCGGCAAAGAGCCCCGCTCCAAGAAGAGCGAACGGCAGCGTCAGAGGCCGCCCAAGAAATCCCGCCGCGATGAGGGTGACCATCCCCAGCACAACGAGATGACCGGATGTGATTCCGATACGGCCGATCTGTGAAACCGGGCGTGCCATCTTCGGA
This sequence comes from Dehalococcoidia bacterium, assembly GCA_965224235.1. Taxonomy (GTDB): domain Bacteria; phylum Chloroflexota; class Dehalococcoidia; order Lucifugimonadales; family Lucifugimonadaceae. The sequence goes on from CBDCYP010000001.1 coordinate 810,628, forward strand.
GCGGCGACCGCCAAAGGCTCTTTGACTTCGTCCTTCGCAAGTATCTCCTCGATCTCACGCCGGACCCGTTCACCTGACTCCCTGGATTTTTCCTGCACCTGTATTCCTCCGCATGGCCTAACGCGTCGGAGCCCTGAGAGGGCATCCCTGACGCGTTTGCCCTCTAACCGGCGACGCTAAGTCAGTTGCCCTCGGCGTGCTGCCCTTAGCCGCCGGCGGACGTTACGCCCATAAGTAAATGGAAACGCGTAGTTGAATACGCCTCGCGTCTCATCCGAGTTGGCGAACCTTGCTTAACTCTTCGAAGGAGCGGCCATGCGCACTGCTCATTGAGCGGCGGAACAGTGCCCCTTCCCTTCGCGACGCGGGTCAATAGGGACTCTTGTCCTCGGCGACTTGCAGGCTGACATGGCCGCTTGCAATCTGCGCGGTATCGCGAGGCCGAACTCGCTTCGCGATATCCATTGCAGACTCGATCTCCGCCACCCGCAACTCAAACGTCTTCTGAAGGTTCAGCCAGAGTTGCGGTGTAGTACCGAAGTAGCGAGATAGGCGCAGAGCCGTATCAGCGGTTACCCCGCGTTGGCCCTTCAGGATCGTCGTAATCCGGTTCGCGGGAACCCCCAAGGCGCCAGCCAGCGCATTGGCAGACATGCCAAACTCCTCAAGCTCTTCGCCCAATATCTCACCCGGGTGTACCGGCCGCATTCCGTTTTTCACACTCATCTCAAACTCCTCACCGGTGGTAATCCACGATCTCCACGTCGTACGGTCCATCGTGGCTCCAGCGAAAACAGATGCGCCACTGGCGATTGATCCGTATGCTGCGCTGCCCTGACCGAACGCCGGAGAGCGATTCCAACCGATTACTAGGTAAACCCCCAAGGTCTTGCAGTGTTGAAGCTGAGTCCAACACCGTTAGCCGACGCGTCGCCTGATTGGCAAATCCCTGGAACGCTCGGACCAACTGGCCTTCGTAAAACCGCCTGGTCGACCGATCCTTGAATCCCTGTATCATTGTACGTCTTACGTAAAGTGTACATCATTCCCGCACCCTGTGGGGCAATCAGGAACGATTCTTCAAACGAATATATCCCTTCCGCGTTGGAAGAGACCCTGGCGCAACTCAATCATGGGGCGCCGAATGTCCGGTCCGGCAAATCGAGACGGCAACGCACTCACCGCATTCAGCGGGACAAGGCCGGGAAGGGTGGAACAATCCGCCCCCGGGAACTGGCTACAACCGCCCTGCCTCAGGTGTTCAGGCCGGGCTCGGAACTGTCGTAGTCGTAGTCGTAGTTGAGCGGGATGAATTCTTGCTGATCGTCCGGTACCTGATCTTCAGGGAAGATGGCGTTTACGGGGCAAACAGGTTCGCACGCCGCGCAGTCAATGCACTCGTCCGGACTGATGAACAGTTGCCGGTCACCCGGCTTTGAGTAGATGCAGTCGACTGGGCATACATCGACGCATGCTCCGTCCATCACGTCTACGCAATCTTTTGCGATGATGTAAGTCATCCGGCGACCTCTCCTAACGCTGCCAGCATCAGGCGCGCGAAACAATCAAGTCTGAATCCGACGGCGGATTATACGTAACCGGCGCCACCCCGTGCAGTGTTCGGCGACCCGTACGAGCCGTATTAACTGTTAACCACCTGAGCAGCCGCAACCGCCCCCACCGCAAGCACAACCGCCAGCAAAGTTCGGATTCGAGATAACGAACCCTGAACGCTGGAACCCCTCTACGTAGTCGATGCTCGACCCATCAAGCAGCGGCGCGCTGTCTTCATCGATCAACGCTCGAACTCCACCAGACTCAACGGTTCTATCTTCTTCGCCAGCATCTTCTTCGAGCCCGAACACGTACTCCACGCCCCCGGCAGGGTTTTGGGTGACCGCGATACGCAAATACGATCCTTCGGCATCTTGCTCTTTAAGGACCTCTGACAGCTTGGTCGTGGCAGCCTCAGTGAATGCCACAATTTGCTGATTCTCAATGACCATCAAACCCTCCCGGCGCGGGAAATCGGCGCGTCGTTCCCCGCTGGACGCTGTAATTGATTCGCCAGAGATAATTCTACTTGATGACGGGCCCACGCTGGCAAACGACCTGGGCTGGGCCAATTTTTCGGCGCCGATATCGCATTTCGTACGAATTGGGCTTTCGACTCTCCGATTTGGTATGTATTATTTCGAATAAGGGTGGCTTAACGATTCATGTTCTGCGAATTCCGCCGCCGTATCAAAAACCTTAATCGTCGCCTACGACCAGCAGTGACTGCCTCTAAACGGTCAACCCGGGTAGTTTTACCGCGAATTCCTGGCCAACGCGACTAAAGAACGGGGAACCATGGACGATCTCGACCGCAAAATTATCAATATCCTAGGGCAATCCGGCAGGGCGCCCAACGCTCACATCGCACGGGACGTGGGCGTCAGCGAAGGCACTGTCCGACGTCGACTCAAGCGCCTTATCAACGAAAAGATTATCAATGTCGTAGCCCTGCCGGACCCCCGAAAACTGGGTTACGAATCCGAAGCGCTGATAGGCGTGCAGGTCGATCCAGACAAGATTGATGCCGTCGCCAACGAGATTTCCAAACTGACTGCAACCCGGTGGGTGGCCGTTACGACCGGAACCTACGACGTCTTCGCGTGGGCGACGTTGCCAAACGCCGAAACATTGGGGCGATTCCTGCGGGACCAGGTGGGCACCATCGGCGGCGTCCGCCGCACTGAGACGTTCGTGAACCTCGCCGTTGTGAAGAGGTCTGCCGGAATACCAGTATGAACTGACTGAGCCTTCGCGCTCCGGGGTGTCAGCCCGCTCGACGACGTTGACCGGGCTTTCAACCCGTTTCCGCCCCGACAAGTCCGATTAATCCAGGGCCGTGTCCGGTCCACGTCGGATGATTCAGCTGGGAGTACCCCTCCCCCTCTCGAAACCATTACATAACCTCGAAAGATCGGATTGCCTGGCGCCATGGCCGGTGGATTCGCCGCATTTTCCGGGGTAGAAGGCAAAGTATGTACAAAAACAGGGATTGCGGCGCGCCCCGCAGGGAAGACGAAGGCGGCGAAATACAGGTCGCCGGGTGGGTGCACCGAAGGCGGGACCACGGCTCGTTGATATTCATCGACCTTCGGGACCGCTCCGGCGTCCTCCAGGTGGTCTTCAACCCAGAGGTTTCGCCCGAAGCCCACGAGCTCGCCGGTGATCTGCGCTCAGAGTGGGTCGTACAAGCCACCGGAATCGTCAAGCGCCGGTTGCCAGGCGCCGAAAACCCGAATATCCCGACCGGCGATGTCGAGTTGGCGGCCTCTGAACTGCGGGTGCTTGGCCCGGCAAAGACACCGCCTTTTGAAGTCGACGACAACGCTAACGTGGACGAACTTCTTCGTCTGACCTACCGGTACATTGACCTGCGACGGCCCAGGATGCAGGAAATGCTGCGGCTGCGCCACGAAACCACTCGCATCATCTGGGAACACCTTGGGGGAAAAGGGTTCGTCCACGTCGAAACGCCGATACTCATCAAGAGCACACCGGAGGGAGCCCGGGACTACGTGGTGCCAAGCCGGGTACATCCCGGCCAGTTCTACGCCCTCCCGCAGTCGCCGCAGCAGCTAAAACAACTCCTCATGGTGTCCGGGGTCGAGCGCTACTTCCAGATTGCCCGATGTTTCCGTGACGAGGACCTGCGAGCGGACAGGCAGCCTGAACACACGCAACTCGACTTCGAAATGAGCTTCGTTCACCAGGAAGACGTACTTGGTCTTGTCGACGGCCTGTATCGCCGCATTACGACCGAGATGCGGCCCGGCGCACGCGTCGAGGCTCCGTTCCCGCGTATCCCACACCGGGAGGCCATCGACCGGTTCGGTACTGACAAGCCGGACATTCGTTTTGGTCTGGAATTGGCCACGCTGACGGACGCGGTAGCCCACAGCGGGTTACGGCTTTTCGAATCGGTGGCGGCATCCGGTGGCGCCGTTCGCGGTTTCGCTGTGCCGGGGTGTGCCGGGTACACCCGCAGACAGACGGATGAACTGATCGGCAATGCCCGGAGCAGCGGAGCGCAAGGCCTGATAACGGTCGCGCTGGCTGACAGCGCCAATCCTGGGAATCTGACCCTGGATGACGTCCGTTCGCCAGTAAAGTCACATGTTTCACTTGACGTGATGTCGGAGATTGCCCGCCTGACCGGCGCCGGCGCCGGAGATCTGATTCTGATCGTGGCAGGCGCGGCAAAAACGGTGAATGCGGCCCTGAGCAACCTGAGGAACGAAATGGGCCGGCGTCTGCGTTTAACTGATCCGGACGAATTCAGATACTTGTTTATTACCGACTTTCCCCTGTTCGAATTCGACGATGAACTTCAGAGTTGGGCGCCTGAACATCACGTATTCTCCGCCCCACAGCCTGGTCACGAAGACTATCTCGAGACAGACCCCGGAAGAGTCCACGGCCAGCTTTTCGACCTCGTCTGCAACGGCTCGGAATTGGGCAGCGGGAGCATTCGAATACATGACCGGAGCGTTCAGGAACGCGTATTCAACGTCATCGGGTACAGCAAGGAAGAGGTCGATGTGCGCTTCGGCCATTTGCTCAAGGCGTTCGAGTACGGCGCGCCCCCGCACGGCGGCATGGGCCTTGGCCTGGACAGGCTGATCGCAGTCCTCGCAGGCGAAGATTCGATCAGGGAGGTGATCGCCTTCCCAAAGACCCAGACTGCGGTCGATCCACTCTTCGACGCGCCCGGTCCCGTATCCGAGGAACAACTCGCCGAACTCCACATTCGGCCCGCCCTTTAAGGGCCGTTGGCCGAGCCTCGCGCAGCCACCGATTAGAATTGACGCGTCCCTTTCCGGGACTGCGCGATACAATATGAAGGTTGTCGCAGCATAGTCCCGCCGCAATTTCTGGCAATCCGATCCGTAGGAGCAGTTATTGAAAATCACTCGTGAGGAAACGCCAGACCGGCAGGCCATCCTTCACATCGAGGTCGACAAGGACCGGCTGGACGACTACATGAACCGCGCTTTTCAGCGGCTGGTCCAACGAACTAACATCCCCGGTTTTCGTCGCGGAAAAGCCCCGCGGGCAATCGTCGAACGATTCGTCGGCCGCGATTACATGCTGGACGAGGCCCTTGAGGGGCTCGTCCCCGCTGTGGTCAGCGATGCGGTCAGAGAACAGAACATCGAACCGGCCGCCACGCCCCGAATATCGATTGTCGAGCGCGAACCCAGCGTAAAGCTGGACGCTACTATCGCCCTTCGCCCTGAAGTAAAACTGGGCGATTACACCTCAATCACGTTCGATGACAAACCTGAGCCGGTCCCCGATAGCCAGGTGGATCGCCATATTGAGCGCATTCGGGATATGCAGACGACTTATGATCCGGTCGAACGTGCCGTCGAGGTCGGAGACATGGCTACGGTCACGGTCGAGGGCAACGTGGACGGTCTGCCGCTGGTCAGTTTAGAGAATACGCGTATCCCGGTTAACCCCGAGAATGATCGAATATTGCCAAGGTTCTCGGAAGCCTTGGTCGGCCTGAATCCGGGAGAGTCCAGGCATTTCGAATTGCCGGTTCCAGAAGACTATCGGGAATCGGAATTCGCTGGCAAGACCGCCGTATTTGCGGTCGACCTGTCGAGGTTAGAGGAGCCGAACCGGCCCCCGCTTGACGATGAACTTGCGAAGCGTTTCGATGGGGACATCGAAACGCTGGATGACTTTCGCGCTCACATCAGGGATGGTTTTCAAAAGAACGCTGAGGATGAACTCAGGCAATCGCTTGAAGATAAAGTGGCCGACGCTCTTGTGGAAGGCGCAGACATCAAGATGGCCCCGCTGCTGGTCGAGCACGAGACGGAGCACATGCTAAGTGAACAGCAGGAAATGCTGGCCAGACACAATCTCAACCTCCAAAACTACATCCACAGCCTTGGACAGACCAGCGACGACTATATTTCAAACGCACGATCGACCGCCGAAACACGGCTGAAACGCTCGTTGGTATTCGAAGAACTTGCAATTGCCGAAAACATCGAAGTTACGGACGGGGAAGTTTCGGAAGAGATCGAACGTATCCGCCAAAATGGGCAGGAAACCGCCGATCTGGATTCTGACGAAACGAGGGGCGCCGTAAGGCGGATGCTCAGGCGCAGAGCTGCGATTGACAGGGCCGTGGAACTTGCCCTCGAGGAAAAGAGCCAGCTGTGGACACCCTCAAGCCCCGGTGCGCGAGCCGGTCACCCACCCGACGCCGCCGGTGACACGGTGGTCGCAACTTAGCCAATTTGCCCGACTGTTCCGGATCCAACCGGGACGGTGAGCAAGGAAAAGGAACAACACATGGCGATGCAGCCGGAAAACATAATCCCCATGGTGATCGAACAGGGCGCCAGGGGCGAGCGCGCGTTCGATATTTACTCGCTGCTCCTAAAGGAGCGAATTATCTTCCTCGGCACGCCGATAACTGACCAGGTGGCCAATCTCATTGTGGCTCAGCTTCTGTACCTCGCCAGAGAAGACCCCGAAAAAGACATCAGCCTCTACCTGAACTCGCCCGGCGGCGTGGTCACATCAGGATTCGCGATAATGGACACGATGGAGCACATCCCGTGCGACGTGTCGACCATCTGCGTCGGACAGTGCGCCAGCATGGGAACCGTTCTCCTCATGTCCGGGGAGAAAGGCAAGCGATTCGCCCTCCCAAACTCCACAATACACATGCATCAGCCGCTAGGCGGCGTGCAGGGCCAGGCATCTGATATGGAGATTGCGGCAAGGGAGATACTGAGGCTGCAAGACAAGCTGAGACAACTGATCGCAGACAAGACCGGACAGCCCTACGAACGCGTTGCAAGGGATACCGACAGGGACTACTACCTGACGGCCGAGCAAGCCGTGGAATACGGCCTGATCGACGAGGTATTGCGCGCCAATCCGGAATCGGCGAATGGCTCTTCCCAATCCAGTTAAACCGCCGGTCTGCGCGTTAGTGCCGCAGCGGCCTATTCCGATATCGGATAAGACATGACCACCTCATCCACACGCGAGGGCGGCAACGATTCCGAGCAGTATGCCTGCTCGTTTTGCAACAAGCGACAAGATGAGGTCCGGAGGCTGATAGCCGGTCCGTCCAAAATATTCATCTGTAACGAGTGTATCGACCGCTGCCAGCGGATCCTATCCGGCCAGAAACCCGAGGCCTCCGTTCCAGCCAAACCGGCGACGCCCCGCGAAATCTTTGAGCTATTGAACGACTACGTGATCGGGCAACAGCGCGCCAAACGGGTCATAAGCGTCGGCGTTTACAACCACTACAAACGCGTGTGGCTCGGAGCGGAAAACTCCGACATTGAGTTGCAGAAAACGAACATCCTGCTTGTCGGACCTACCGGGTCCGGCAAGACCCATCTGGCGCACACGTTGGCGAAGATCCTCGACGTGCCGTTCGCAATCACCGATGCCACTTCGCTGACCGAGGCCGGTTACGTGGGCGAGGACGTCGAAAACATTCTGCTCCGCATCATCCAGGACGCACATTTTGACATGGCGCGCGCCGAGCAGGGAATCATTTATATAGACGAGATCGACAAGATCGCCCGCAAAGCGGCCAACCCGTCGATTACACGGGACGTGTCGGGCGAGGGCGTGCAGCAAGCCCTCCTGAAGATTCTTGAAGGCTCCAAGGTCAACGTGCCGCCACAGGGTGGTCGAAAACACCCGCACCAGGAGTTTATTCAGATAGATACCTCGAACATACTGTTCATACTTGGCGGCACCTTCGATGGCCTTGAAGAGGCGCTGCAAAGCCGGATACTGAAGGACCGTTCGACGATGGGATTCGGTTCCCCCGCGCTGTCACCGGGATCGGGTGACTCAGCAACGCTCGGCTCAACGGCTATCGAGCCGACTGACCTGATCTCCTACGGCTTCATTCCCGAGTTCGTCGGGAGAATTCCGTTGGTGGTGGGTCTGACCGACCTGACGCATGATGAGCTGATCAGCGTGCTTACAGAGCCCCGAAACGCACTGGTCAAACAGTACGAGGCGCTCTTCTCATTCGACGGTGTGGAATTGGAATTCACCTGCGAGGCGTTGGAAGCTACGGCCAGACTCTCAAAGCAGCGCAAGGCCGGAGCACGAGGATTGCGGGCAATCGTCGAAGATACGCTCATCGACGTTATGTACGAGATACCGTCGCTCAAGAACGTGGCCAAGTGCATAATTTTGCCCGAGACGATTACCGATGGCCGTTGGCCTCTTCTCACAGACGAGTCAGGCAAACAGTTGAACGACCTCCTGCCGGCCGACCGTACGGCGGCCTGATTCACGGCAGGGGCTAAATGGAACCAGGTTAAACAGAGAGCCCCACCGATTCGTCTTTAAGCCCCGTCGACCAGCCCCACAGCGCGCTCTACCGATTCCGTAAGATCGGCCGGATCGCGCCCTCCGCCCGAAGCCACTTCCGGATCTAACAGGCCATCCGCCACCGCGCACAACGTCTCCACGAGTAGCGCCCGTTCCCTGAGAAGCCCCACCTGCCGCACGGCGCGGAATAACGGTAGATCCTCACCCTGTTCCCTCCTGACATCGCTCAATTCAAGGCCCACTATCGCCGCCCAAAGGGAATCGAATTGCGGACCCCTGATGGGGTAGGAGCAATACGACAGCACGGGTCCCCCGTCCACTTCCTCCGTCACCACGTGGACCATCGCGCCGGTGCGGTCCGCCCGCTGTCCAATCAGGTCCCAAATCACGTTCTGCCACATACCTGTGGGGCCGTTCGGTAGAGCCGGGTGAACGTTGATCATCCTGAATGCACGGCACAGCGCCGGAGCGATCAACATGTATCCGGCGTTGACCGAAAGGTCGGGGTTGTGATCCGGCAGAAGGTCGGCGGCGGCCAGGTCGAAGGACTCCCTCAACACGGACCAGGGGCGATTTTTGTGCTCCTTGCGAAAGCGGCGGGACGATAGAGCGACCAGGGGAATATTTTGAGATTCCACAAAGTCCATGAAGCGATCGGAGCCTGCCGCCTGACCTCGTTCCCTGTTGCAGAACACGAAATCTATCGACGCGAGGAGCCGGCCGTCTTGAATCGCATTGAGCGTAGCTGTGAGCAGTCCAAGCGAACCTTGACCACGGCCTGTCGAAAACCATCCCAGATTGAGCGGCGCGCGCGGTAGTCTAGTCAACGCCATTCTCGCCGATTCTTCCCGACGCGATCATTCAGAGTCGTTTATTGCACTCTCGCGCCAAGGAATGCCTCGTCACGATCCCGACGGCGCATCTTCGGCGTACATGTCATTCTCGTCCGGAACAAGGGCCATCTGATCCGAAAACCTTGACTGAAGGTGTGTGATCTTCAACTCGGCGGAAGTCAGCAGTTCGTTGCAACGGGAAGCCAGGCGCATACCTGACTCGAACAGTTTGGTCGCCTCATCCAGTGTCAGATTGCCCTCTTCCAGCCTGCGAACCGCGCTTTCCAGCTCCCGCAGCGACGTTTCAAAGGTTCTCGAACGACTCTTGGAGCCACCATCTCCACCTCGTGTGATTTTCGTCATATCCGGGTTTCTATCTCCTGAAGCGACATTGTAATTCCAGACCACATCGCGCCGCTGTACGCTGTCATTTCAGCACTTTACGAATTTCGTCTGATAAACTTCGCCTCGGCGTCCACCTCGCCGTCCCTGAAAGTAATCGACATCAGATCTCCGGCATCGATGCCCTCGACGCCGGTCAGGACCGAGCCGTTCGCTGATCGGACCATGGCGTAGCCGCGCCCCAGGATCTTCGCGGGGCCGAGGGCGGCGAGTTGGACGTCCAGCGTGTGAAGGTATGCCCTCTTTGCCTCCAGAACTCTTCGGACGGCCAATCCGGCGGACCTCAACATTACGTCAATTTGTTGCCTCGGCGTCTTGGTATCTGGGACACGCATCCCCAGCCGATCGATATCCTGGTCAAGGGCCGTCCGCGCATCACCCAACATCCGCACCATCCTCGACTCCATCGAATAGGCTGCGCCGGCGAGCCGCACAGCGAGATCCATCACGTCGGGGGTGGCCAATTCCGCCGCGGCTGACGGCGTGGGCGCTCGCACGTCGGCCACGAAATCGGCGATCGTCACATCGGTTTCGTGACCCACCGCGCTGACCACCGGGATGCGGCTGGCGAAGATTACCCGAGCCACTTGCTCCTCATTAAATGGCCACAGATCCTCAAGCGAGCCGCCGCCCCTGGCCAATATAACGAGATCTATGTCCGATTCGGAGTCCAGAGTTTCGAACGCCCCGACCAACTCGGGAGCGGCGCGCTCCCCCTGAACTGCCGAAGGGATAACGACCACTTCGACAAGAGGGTAACGACGGGAGAGAACGTTGAGAATGTCCTGGATGACAGCGCCGGTTGGCGACGTGATAACTGCGATCCGCCCGGGGAACTCTGGCAGCGGCCGTTTCCGGCCGGGGTCAAACAGCCCCTCGGCGCCAAGCCGGGCCTTGAGCTCCTCGAATGCCTGCTGCAATGCTCCCTGCCCAGCCGGACGGACAGACTCGGCGTAAAGCTGCATGTCGCCTCGCGCTACGTACATCGAGATTCGCCCGCGAATCACCGCCTGCGCGCCGTCTTGAAGGTGCCGGCCGCCGCGGCCGGAGCGAAACATCACGCAGTTCAGCGACGCCCGCTCGTCCCGGAGCGAGAAGTAGTGGTGGCCTGAGCCGGGGTTCCGATGGTTCGCTACTTCGCCAATGACCGTCAGGTCTGCAAACACCGGGTTTGATTCCAGGTAATCCTTGAGGTGTCCGGAAACCTCGGACACCGTGTAAACGGACTCACCCCATTCGTTGGCGCGGGTTGAGAGGTCTGTAGGCGCCATGGCTGACTCGGTAGTACGCGCTAAGGTCGCTTCGGGATCAGATGGGCTGGCAGACCGGTGGCCCTCCAAGTTGTACGAAGAAGGCTATGGGTCTGAGGATCCGTACTGAACGCCAGCGCGGGGTGAACTGCCTACTACCTTAACCGACGCGCTCAAGATAACCGCCATTCCGTATATCGACTTTGACGGAATCGCCGGCGTTGATGAACAGCGGCACCTGCAGCGTCAGGCCGGTCGATGTAGTGGCGGGCTTGGTCGCTCCGCTCTGCGTATCGCCCTTTAATCCCGGATCGGTGCGCTCGATAGTGAGGTTCACCGCGGCCGGCAACTCCACCTGCACCGGGTTGTTCTCAAAAATCAGGACCTCGATCGAGTCCCCCTCCATGAGGTATTGAAGGTAGTCGCCGAGCAGTTCATCTGTAACTGTGAACTGTTCGTATGTCTCGTTGTCCATGAAGTAAAACAGATCGCCGTCCCTATAAAGGTACTGGGACATCCGGCGTTCGGTCTGCGCAACGCTCAGTTTCTGGTTGCCTGGCACCTTGCGCTCATAAACGTTTCCGGTCCTGATCTGGCGCAGCCTCATCGTAAGGGTCGGCGGCGCCTTTGGCGCCTGCCGGTGTTGCCAGTCCAAAATGGAATACAACTCCCCGTCCAGAATGATGGTCATATTCCGTCTAATTTCGCTCGATGAAATCGTCATCGGTAGGGTTGCTCCTCGTTGCTGGCCTTCGATCACATCGCCAGGCGGAGTGATCGATCATTTTCAAATTGGGGTTATTTGGGGTCAGGGCAACCGTTTTCGCGCCTTGCTCAGGACTCGGGCCTTTCCCTGTTCCAATACCACGACGTCTTCAATTCTCACACCGCCCCAGCCTTGCAGATAGATGCCCGGCTCGATGGTGAACACCATGCCATCTTTCAGTTCACCCTTGCTGTTTGGCCCCACTCGGGGGTTCTCGTGCACCTCCAGACCCACGCCGTGCCCCAGGCTATGGCCAAAGTCATCGCCGTGGCCGGCCTCCTGAATCACCTTGCGCGCAACCAGATCGGTGTCACTGCCGGTCATGCCGGCTTCGACCAGTTCTATGGCAGCGAGCTGGGCGCTCAGGACGATGTCGTAAATCCGTTTGGTCTTGTCATCGGCCCCGCCGAGCACAATTGTGCGGGTCAAGTCGCTACAGTAACCCTGATAGCGCGCGCCCATGTCGATCACGACGGTTTCGCCCTCGCGAATCGCCGTTTCGCTCGCCCGGTGGTGTGGACGAGCGGCGTTGGACCCGGCCGCGACGATTGTGTCGAACGAAATCGACTCGGCGCCGCGACTTTTGACCGCCCGTTCTATACGCTCCGCCACCTCGATCTCGCTCATGCCCGGTGCGATCTCGGCGGAAACCTCGTCAAACGCCTCGTCGCCAATCTGGATAGCCCTGGAGAGCAATTCGAGTTCGCGTTCGTCCTTGACCGCTCTCAGATCGAGGGTCAGGTCGGCGGTCGGTTCTAGACCTGTCTCTAAGTCCTTGTCCCCGAACGCATGCCTGAATCGCTCGAACTGCGACACCGTAATGTCATCCGCCTCGAATCCAAGCTTCTTCACGTCGAACTCGGCGCAAAGGCTCGGCAGCCAGTCCAACTGGTCGGAGATCCGGTCTACCCGATAGTCGGGGGCCTGCTGAGCCGCCTGCTCCGTGTATCGGAAATCGGTGGCAATAACGGCGCTGTTTCTCGTGATGAACAGATACCCGGCCGTTCCGACGAAACCCGAAAGATAGCGCCGGTTGTCGGAATCTGAGATGAGCAGCGCGTCGATGGGCCTTTCCTCGATCGCCGCGCGCAGGTTATCTAGCCGTTGCTCGATCATATCGTCACCGATCCCGGACCCTTGCGCCAATTCGTTCGCTCAGCCATTCGACTCGGCAACCAGGAATTCCAGGGCGTAGACATATCCCCGCCACCCGAGGCCGGCAATCTGGCCGACAGCATATGGCGCGATCACCGAGTGGCGCCGGAACTCCTCGCGGCCATGGATATTGGAGATGTGCACCTCAACAACGGGCCGTGAGGCATCCAGCAATGCATCCAGAATTGAGTACCCGACCTGCGTCAACGCGCCGGCGTTGATGATGAAACCCGATGATCCAGCCGAATTCTCTTGAATGAAATCGACCATTGCGCCTTCGTGATTCGACTGAAAAAACAGCACTTCGACGCCCAGCTCGCGGGAGCGATCCCCGACCCGGCGCTCTATATCCGCGAGAGTGGTCGAACCGTATTGGGATGGGTCCCGTCGCCCCAGATTGTTGAGATTCGGTCCGTTAATTACGACGTATTTGGTCAATGTGTCTAGTCCGGTCTGCGCGCATCAATTTGCGGCTACTAGCCTACAACCTGTAGATACGCACCGCGTTATCGTGAAACAGATTGGAGCGTTCGTCAGGTGTAAAATCCCGGGTCGTCTCGTCAAACGCCCGCCAGATCTTGCTGAACGTCCCGAACAGCCTGTCGACTGGGTAGTTGCTGGCGAACATACACCTGTCGGTTCCGAACGCCTCGATAGTGTCGAGCACGAATGGCTTGATGCGGTCCGCGTCCCACTGGCGGTCCAGCATCCCAAGTCCGGAGATCTTCGCCGACGCGTTCCCGTTCGCGGCGAGGGCCTTAAGGCCCTCGCGCCACTCGCTCATTCCGGCCGGGTCGCGGTTGATAGGCATGCCGGTGTGATTCAGGATCACCGGAATTTCCGGGTTGTCACCGGCCAGCCTTGCCGCGTCCCGAAGCTGCCAGGGCCAGACCTGGCAATCGAACGACAGACCGAACTTTGCCAGTTGGCGGTATCCGGAAAGCCATTTGGGGTCCCGCGTCAAGCCGTCTCTGGGGGCGAACCGCATCCGCGGCTCGTCGCCGTAGTTGAGCATGTACCTGATTCCGCGCATTACGGAATATTCGCAGTGGCGGGCCAGGACCTCTTCGATGTCGCCGGCTTCAAAATCGGCGTACGCCACGGCGGCGCTCGGCAGACCCTCGGACGCAGGGTCATCGTGCACCGACTGCAACCACGCCGTCTCCCCTACCGGATCGGAATGGTCGTATTCAGCTTGCAGATGGACCGATTTCGAGAGTTCAAACTCCGACGCGTCGTGTTGAAGATCACCGATCAAGTAGGTGCGGCGGATGTCCGAATAGTCGCCGGCGAAGTGCTCTACCGGCTCCTGCAACCACGGATAACGATTGTTCTCCAGGTCCCACAGATGGTGGTGTGCGTCAGCGATCTTCATCGTCCTGCCTCATTAAACCGACCCGCGTTATTGTGCCGACGCGGGCGCGGCGTTATGCAACATTTTTCCAGCCCGGGCGTTGCGAATTCAGTGTATCGGCAGAGGAACTCGGGCAATTCACCAATTGTCTCAGCTTATCTCGCAGGACTGTCAGCGCCCAACCTGCCCGCCTTGCCAGCCCGCGGGTGAGCAGCAAGATACACCCTCCGCGCGCTTTCCGCCGATACATGGGTGTAGATCTGCGTCGTGGCCGGACTGGCATGGCCGAGCAATTCCTGGACCACGCGCAGGTCGGCGCCGCCATCTAGCAAGTGCGTAGCGAAGCTGTGGCGAAGTGTGTGCGTGTGGAAGTCAGGGTCCAGCCCCGCCTGCAGTGCGTACTTCTTGACCATCATCTGAATGCCCCGCACGGATAGTCTGCCACCGTACTTGTTGAGGAACAACGCAGCGTCACTGCGCCGCTTTGACATCGTTGGCCGCCCATGCTCCAGGTAGTGTTTGAGCCACCGCGCGGATGGAGCGCCAAGCAACGCCACTCGCTGCTTTGAGCCCTTGCCGATAACCCTGATCTCACGCGCGGCCAGATTGAGGTCTCCCAGGTCCGCGCCGTGCGCCTCGGATACCCGAAGCCCGGATGCGTAGAGGGCCTCCAGAAGCGCTTTATCTCTCATACCGGCAGCGGATTTTGTGTCCGGTTCGCTGAGCAATAATTCGACCTGCTCCAGCGATGCGGTCCCCGGAAGTCGCCTGTCCAACCGCGGCGCCGACACATTTTCAACCTGGTCCGACTTCGCGACGCTTGTCTCTTTCAAGTAACGGTAGAACTGACGCAGGGCGGTCAGTTTGCGGGAAACGCTGGGCCGCTCGTAGCCGATCTCGATCAACCATGCCAGATAACCGCGCAATAGCCTGCGCCCCGGACTGTCGAGTTCACGGACTCCCCGTTTGTCCAGATACGTGAAGAATGGAACAAGATCGCTCAGATAGTTCCGGACCGTATACGGGGACATTTGCCGCATTGCGCGTAAATGGTCGGCATATTTGGCTACCACGCCGGACCAGGGAGTGCCTTTCAGGGCGTGCTCAAGCCCGGGAACGGGTATTTGCCCGCCGGTCTCGCTAATCAAAACGCCGACCTGGGCACTTGGCCGCGGACAACGAACGCAGGGTGGCCGGACCGACCCTGCGTGTGACGGCTCGTGGCCGGGTTAGACCTCGGCCATTTCTGGGACCTGATCGGCCTGAACCGGCTCCGGCGGAGGTCCTCTGAACTTGCAGTCCACGCAGCTCGCCGTGTTTCGTCCGGATAGGGTGAGCAGGCCCCCGCACTCCGGGCAACTCTCCTTCAGAGGCCGTCGTCCGGTTAGGAAATCGCAGTCCGGGTACGTCGCGCATCCGTAGAACGTACGGCTCTTGCTGTTCCGTTTCTCCAGCAGTTCGCCTTTGCCGCATTTCGGGCACGTGATTCCGGTGCCAACGCGGATTGGGCGCGAATTCCGGCACTCCGGGAAGCCGCTGCACGACAAGAATTTGCCGTAGCGACCGCTTCTTATGACCATTGGCCGTTCGCACTTTTCGCAGACCTCGTCGCTTTCTTCCACCAGCTTCGATCGGTCTACTCGAGCTGCGTGCTCTCTCGCGTGTTCTACCTGTTTATCGAATGGTTCATAAAATTCGCCGAGCATCGGAACCCATTCGACGCGGCCCTCGGCGATCTGGTCCAGCCGCTCCTCCATGCCGGCGGTAAATCCTGGATCCATTATGTCCGGGAAGTTTTCAGTGAGCAGGTCGGAGACGGCGGCGCCAAGCGGCGTGGGTTTGAATCTTCGACTCTCGCGGCTCACGTACTCCCTTTGCTCGATTGTGCCCACTATCGACGCGTAAGTGCTAGGCCGCCCGATGCCCTGTTCCTCCAAAGTCCGTATGAGCATCGCCTCTGAAAAACGAGGGGGCGGTTTTGTGAACTTTTGCTCGGAGTTGACCTTGATCAGCGAAAGTTCCTGATCATTGGATAGTTTCGGAAGTCTCTTCTCGTCGTTTTCTTCTTCATCGTCGCGGGCTTCGACATAGACAATGCGGAACCCCTCGAACTTCATTACCCTGCCCGCAGCCCGAACGGTGTATTCCTTGCCGTTACTCGCCACGGCCTGGATCTCCACGGTTGTCGAGTCCAGGATCGCGTCTTTCATCTGGCTGGCCACCATCCGTTTCCAGATGAGGTCGTATAGCCGAAGCTGATCCCGGCTCACGTACTTTTTCAAGTCTGCGGGCGTGCGGTACGCTGAAGTCGGTCTGATCGCTTCGTGGGCTTCCTGTGCCGAACGGGCACTGGTTTTGTAGGTCCGCGGCTTGTCGGCGAACTCGGGGCCGTATTTTCCTTTAATGAACTTATTCGTTTCAGCAAGCGCGCTCGCCGCCAGGTTTACCGAGTCGGTCCTCATGTACGTGATGAGACCCACGGGGTCTTCCTCACCTACCTGGATTCCCTCGTACAGCTCCTGCGCGATCCGCATCGTCCGTTGTGCGCCGAGTCCGAGCCGTCTGGCCGCCTCTTGCTGCATGGTGCTGGTCGTGAAGGGCGGCTGCGGCTTCTGCCGGATCTCGCGGGTCTTTACCTGACTGACGCGGTAGGCCGCAACCTGGAGGTCTGCCGTTATGGCGCTCGCCTTTTCCCCGTTCGGTACCTGGGCTTTGCCCTTCTCACCCGCTATTCTCTGCAAACTCGCCCTAAACGATGCCGTAGGCGCTCCGCCCTTGCCGGACAAATCGACGCTGATGGACCAGTACTCGACAGGTTTGAAAGCCTGAATCTCACGCTCGCGGTCGACTATTAGCCGCAGAGCCACCGACTGAACACGCCCCGCCGAGAGACCTCTTCGGATCTTGCTCCACAAGACCGGGCTGAGTTTGTATCCGACGATGCGGTCCAGGATTCTCCTGGCCTGCTGGGCGTTGACCAGCTGCATATCGATCTGGCGCGGGTCGTTGAACGCTTCGTCGATGGCCGGCTTGGTTATTTCGTGGAACACAACCCGTTTCAGCGAGGAGGAATCCTGCCGGAGCCCCACTGCCTCGACCATGTGCCACGAGATCGCTTCGCCCTCACGGTCGGGGTCCGTTGCCAGATACACCGACTCCGCTCCCTTGGCCGCCTTCTTTATTTCCCGAATGACCGACTCTCGGCCCCGCACCTGTTCGTACGTCGGTTCAAAATCTTTTTCGATGTCGACGCCCATCGTTTTTCTTGGCAGATCGCGTACGTGCCCCATCGAAGCCTTCACGACGTATTTGTCACCCAGAAAACGAGCGACCGTCCGCGCCTTCGCAGGCGACTCAACGATCACAAGGTCTTTGTTCTTAGCTTTTGCCAATTTTCAGCCGATCCCTCAATTGTTTCCTGGCATCGTCCGATCCCAGAACAAACTGCATGGCCCCCGATTGTCGAACCTTTTGTTCCAGTTCGAGCATCGTGAGACTTGCCATTACATCTGCGGGTGGCGAGTCTACGGCACGTATGAGGTCATCAACGTGAGCTTGCCCCCCAAGATCGCAAAGCGCGGCCAATATCCGGTTTTGCGTTGTTTCATTATTAGCAGACATTCCGGGCACGGAAATGGATTCGCCGGGCGAATCCGGAGTTTCTCTGGCCGAAAGTCCGGAAGATCCCGGTTGCGACCTGGGCAACTCCAATTGCTGACCAATACCCGCAATGTTCAACTCGTCAAGGACATCGTGGTGGTCAACCACGAGTTTGGCGCCCTGCTGGATAAGCCAGTTTGTGCCTGCGCTATTCTCAGAGATGACCGGCCCCGGCACCGCAAACACCTCGCGGTCCTGTTCCAGCGCCCACCTTACCGTAAGCATGGCGCCTGATTTCATCCCTGCTTCTATAACAAGAACGCCGAGCGCCAGTCCGCTGATCACCCTGTTCCTGCGCGGAAAGTATTGGGCCTGAGGCAGCTTGCCCAGCGGATATTCCGAGATTAATGCTCCCTGTTCGCAGATGCGAGAAGCAAGCTTTGCATGCTCGGGAGGGTATATGCGGTCGAGACCGCCGCCCACCACCGCGACTGTACGCCCACCAGCATCGAGGGCCGCCTCGTGCGAGATGCCGTCGATACCCCGAGCCAACCCGCTGAATATCGTAGCCCCTGAGGCTGCCAAATTCCCTGCCAGTCTCCGGGCCATCTCGCGTCCGTAGGGCGACGCCCGCCGGGTTCCGACGACCGCTACGCCGCGTTCGTCTTCCGGCGCAAGATGGCCTCTGATGTAGATAACACTTGGTGGGGCGAAGATTTCGCGCAGCTGGTGAGGGTATTCGTCAGATCGCAAGTGAATCGCTCTGACACCGGCCTGATATAGCTCCTCCAATTCCCCATCCGGATCGATACGAGGTCGGCCGGACTGAACTCCCGCGGCGGTGCGGGCGTCGAGCCCGGCTGCGGAAAGTTGGGCCGGATTCGATTTCCAGGCATCTTCAAGATTCCCAAAAAAAGACTCCAGCTTGGCAAACCGCGCCGGACCCAGTCCGGATATCCGGTGAAATGCGACCCAGTATTTGAGATCGTCTACCGTAGATGGAGATGGCAAATTGGAATACCTGAAGCGAAAACATGGCTCGACAGCTGAGCCCGGCACAGACTACCTTACAGACATCAAGGCCGAAAGCCCGCGTTGGCGTCATACCTCCGCCAACGGTTCTCTGAGCCAAACCCGGGCTCTCACGATGGTGACGGCGCCGAGTATCTGTCCATCAATTCGATGTTCGGCACAACCTTGTTGCCCCGCATGACGGCCACGTCAAGTTCAAGCAAATTCGCTAAGTCTCGCCTGATCGCCCATCCGAAATCCAACTATCAGGCGCGATGCTCAGTCGACAAAATGCTGGCATTCCTAGTCGGTGATTCGAAATGCGGGCAGCATGAATCGAGCACAGTGGCAGATTGTTTCATTTGTTGGCATCGTGGTCATTGCAACGCCTGCGTTTACCGCCTGTGGTGACGGCGACTCCGAAGCTTCTCCCCAGCCGACGCTCCCCCCGAAGTCAGATCCGGCCGCGTATACCCAGGCCTTCGTACGGCAAGCCATCGACCGCTAAAACGCCGATGGGCTAGAGGAGGCCGTCGCGTTCTACAACGACAGTGATAGCGTCGATGGGCAGTGGCACATATTCGTCGCCGAGGACGACGGCCCAACGATCGCCCACATCGGTGATTCCAAACCTCGTCGGCCAACCATTCGTCGACATTGTGGGGCCGGAAGGGTCTCCCGTCGGAATAGCGACCATGGATGGGGCCACGGCGGATGGCGCGTGGATCGACTACACCTATACAAACCCTGATTCCGGCGAAGTCGAATCGAAGCGCTCGTGGGCCGTCATTCACGACGGGCTCCTCTTCGGCTAAGGCTGGTACGAATAGGCTGATAAGCCGCGAATAGCTGGACGCGCTCCGGGGATTCGTCCAACCATTCTTCCAGCGCCAAGCCCCCCACAAAGTTATCCGCTGTTGCTGACGCACCGGGGCCTGCATAATTTAAGCCGGTCCAAATGGGGACGACTCAGTGAACAGGGATCGGCTCATTGGCCGATGTGGCGGAGAGGGCGGGATTCGAACCCGCGGTTCCGGTTCCCCGGAACACGCGCTTTCCAGGCGCGCCCGTTCGGCCGCTCCGGCACCTCTCCCACGAACCAAGCGCACGACGCCCGGAGCAGATATTGCCGCCGACGCGAGTCGCACCGCCTGGCGGAGAGGGCGGGATTCGAACCCGCGATACCCGAACCGGGTATACCGGTTTTCGAGACCGGCGCTTTCAACCACTCAGCCACCTCTCCAAGCCAGAAAATTGTATCAAAGGTCCAGGTGACCCCACCCGCGAGAATGGGGATGCCCGTCACTTTCAATTCGGCCCGCTCCACCGATTCCCCTTATTGACAGGGTTGACACTTTCGAAATGCCATACTTAGCATTGTCTTGTTCGCCACGCGCTGAAAATCTCATTCGTACCGGCCCAAAACCCATGACACCGTACGTGCTCCACATCTTTGGACCACGTACACGTCCTTTATTGTCCGCTCGGGATTCAGGCGCATCGTTCTTCGATCCGCGTTCGAAGGGGGACGGGTCCGCAGAATGACAAACGCCTTTAGGGGTGTCATCCTGGCAGCCGGCAAGGGCGCCAGAATGAAGTCCAGCATTCCAAAAACGCTGCACGAAGTGTGCGGGGCGCCGATGCTCAGCCACGTTGCCGCTGCCATTAGAAACGCCGGTGTCAATCAGCTTGTTGTAGTGGCCGACCCAGTGACGGCTGAGTCTCCGCTGTTGGCGTCCGCCGCCGGAAGCGGCGCAAGAATCGCCGCGCAGCCCGAACCGCTTGGCACGGCCGACGCCCTGATTTCAGCGAAAGAGATGTGCGAAAATTCTGCATCCGTTCTCGTCTGCGCGGCCGACATGCCGCTCGTAAGATCTTCTTCCGTAAGACGCCTGCTAGCGGAACACGACAACAGCGGCGCGCTCGTGACCGTTCTGACAGCCCGAGTGGACTCCCCCAATGGGATGGGTAGAATTCGCAGGAGTTCTTCGGGTGACCCGGTCGCCATCATTGAGGAAGAGGCCGCCGACGGTGAAACCCTCGCCATCGAAGAGGTCAACACCAGTTGGTACTGCTTTGCGTCGGAATGGTTGTGGGACTCTCTGGAAAGAGTGCAACTCTCAAACAGTGGCGAAAAGCATCTTACTGACCTCTTGGAAGTGGCTGCTCGGGAGGGATCAGCCGCCGCCGTTGAGGTGGAGGATCCCACCGAGGCGCTGGGAGTGAACGACCGCAGCCAGTTGGCTGTTGTCGAAGGGCTAATGAGGGACCGCATCAGAACCCGCTGGATGCGGGCAGGCGTTACGCTCAAAGACCCGGCAACTACGTACATAGACATCGACGCTGTACCGAGCCCCGACAGCGTCATCTATCCAGGTACTCACATCCTGGGTAACACCCGAATCGGAAGAGATTGTCAAATTGGTCCCGCCACCGTGCTCAAGGACTGTGAAGTCGCAGACGGGGCGACAGTGATCAGTTCTCACTGCGAAGGCGCCAGCATCGGCGCGAGGACGTCGGTGGGTCCCTTGAGCCGGCTTCGCACCGGCGCGAAACTCGCAGACGGGGTATACGTTGGTAACTTCGTAGAGATCAAAAATAGTGTCGTCCGAACCGGCGCACACATCGGCCACTTCAGCTACGTGGGCGATGCGGAGGTGGGGCGAGACGCAAATGTCGGCGCCGGCGCAGTGACATGCAACTACGACGGCACGAACAAGCATAAGACCATAGTCAGGGACGGGGCTTTCATTGGATCAGGCTCCATGCTCGTTGCGCCGGTAGACATTGGCAGCGGCGCGCGCACCGGCGCAGGGGCCGTAGTGATAAATGACGTACCGGCCGGCGAGTTGGTAGTCGGCGTTCCGGCCCGCAAGATAGACCGAAAGTCACCCACAGGAGAGATGTGACTCCAATGACGAATCTCGAAGATGCAGGATGCAGTACCAGCGCCGGGGCGGATCCGGATGATACGGACGCCGCGCCCGGGGGTGAACGATGACCTCCGAGGCGTGGCTGCCCTGGGCCATCGTGGGCCTGAGCGCGTTCGCCGGCCTGCTGATAAATCTGGCGACGACCGTGTTTGGCCCGGCAGGCGGCGGATTGGCCGGGCTCGGCCGCGCCAACAACGGCTCCGATGACACTGAGTACCTCCCACAACTGGACGCAGGCGCCCGCGGCCTGGCGAACACTCTCCGCGTTGGGGGCCTGCTGGCAGGCGCCGCCGCGTTTTCCGTGGCGTTGGAGGGAACTCCGGTAAAGACCGATGCAATCATCGCAGGAAGCGGGGCTAGCTTGGGCGTCGGGGTGGCGACGGCGGTGTTGTCCTCGACAGTCGGCAACCGATTCCGAGACGGCCTTCGGCCAGTCATTTCCCCCGTCGCATTTGCGCTGAGGTTCGGCGCGTCCCTCTCCGGGGTCTCCCGAATGACGTCGGTAGTAGCTGGACACAAAACGGGCGTTGAGGCGAGCGATGAGGAGGTCAGCGCCGCCTTCCGGGAGAGCCTCGACCGGCTCGAAACGGCGCGGATACCGGAGGGCCAGGAAGAACTGCGCATGATCCGCGGCGTCCTTCGAATGGACACGGTCAAGGTACGGGAGATTATGCGGCCTCGCGTCGATATGATCGCCGCGGCAGTTAACTCCGACCCCGAAGCAATTACCGAGTTGATGGCCGTCGGCGGGTATAGCAAGATCCCCGTCTACGAAGTTTCGATCGACAACGTAACGGGCGTCATATATGCGCGAGATCTGCTCCGCGCACGGAGTGACAAAGACGGCAATTCGGGGCTCGTACAGAACCTGGCTCGTCCGGCAATGTTCGTGCCGGAGTCCCAGAACCTTGAACGCCTGCTACAGGAATTTCAGGAGCGCCGGACCAGTATCGCAATCGTTGTCGATGAGTACGGCGGTGTGTCCGGCCTGGTGACGGTGACAGACCTGATAGAGGAGATCGTTGGCGATTTGGTTGACGAGTTCGACGTCGAAGAGCCGGAACTACAGCGAATCAGCGATTCCGAGTCGCTGGTGGATGCCCGCGCCTCGATCGAACTGCTTAACGAAAAATTGGGCACGCGAATTGAGGCGGAAGGATTCGACACCGTGGGCGGGCTCGTCTACCGGGAGTTGGGGAAAATGCCGTCGAACGGTGACACTGTTCAGGTAGACGGCCTGGTAATTACGGTTCAGTCGACTATTGGTCGCCGGATTCACCGTGTGCGCGTAAGCCTGTCTGGCTAGTCTCCCTCGATTTCTCATTTCCCACAAAATCCCATGGGCGACGTTAACCCGGGTACGTATGTGGGCGCCTCACCGCGACTAATGCGGAATTGGGTGCTAGGGAACCTCTGAACAAGCCGCTGATGCGCTTGGCAGAGCGGAGGTTCCCCCCTCCTGGCCTCCTCCCACCGTGGGGGAGGAGGCCAGAACCCTTCGACAAGCTCAGGGCGAACGGATTGGAACCCGGAGTTGTTCAGAGGTTTCCTAGATCGTTCTCCGGGTACGCGCAAGGGCGCCTGCTGTTTGCGCCCAATGTATGTGACCAGTGCAGATATCCCTGCCCCCTTGATCAGGCAGGGTCGAGATGGGAACTGAGTGGGAAACCACCATCGAGCTCCGCCATCTTCCGACCCCGCCTAGGCGCCTGTGTGAGCGCTCAGCCCGGCTCAGACCGTGTAGTGCGATCGCCCAGATGGGCTCACGGGCACGTCGCTCAGATGTTGGGGTATAGCGCCCGACGTTCAGCCGGGCAAATGAGGGGCGCATGATGGAGTCTGTCTCACAAAGCCGGATCCCCGCTTCATACCAGTGTAGAACCCTGTAATTACTGTGAAAAAGGTAACCCAACCGCCCCATGGGTCCCCGATCTGCGTCGGAGAAGACGAATGCTCGCAGGGTCTCGGATTACTGACGACGGGCAGGGTCGGGGGAACTCACTCCGGCCTGTCGGTCCCCGATCGGCGTCGGGGAGGCCGGGTGTTGGGTAGCGCTTGCCAAGCAGGTGGATTTTGAGACGGAACCCTTATGGGGAACCTACGGGGTGGGATCCGAGGGAATTATCCCTTCCCGCCCAGGTTGGGGAAGGTCAGTCTGCCCGATCCGGAAGCCTCCCAGAGCGCGACCTTATTGAAAAAGAGAAGCACCCCGGAGGTCCCGGAGCGCTTCTGAATTTTCGCCGTTCTCTGAGGTCGTTAAAGCGCTAGTCGGGGTTCTTGTCCACCATCACGAAGGGGGCGAACAGGATGGAACCTCTGTCCCCTCTGGCCTCTAGCTGGAGCGGGCCTGTGTTGTACCAGGCGAACGGATAAACGCCGGGGTTGTCCGGTACGTCCAGCACATTGAGGCCAATTGTGGCGTGTATCGCGCCAGCCCCATTTGCCTGACCCACTTCCACCGGGTAGGTAGTCCCGTTCGGCAAGCCACGATCCCACTCAATGATTGTCGGTAGGTATGTGCCTGCGGTCGGGATGCGTACACGGAGTGTGACCATCTCACCAGCGATGAAACCTGCGCCGAGCACAAGGGCGTTCGAAGAACCACCTGGGGCTCCATCGTCAACCAGTTCAATGAGCCCAACTTGACCACTAGACGCGTCCATTATCAGGAGAGACGTGTTCTTGCCGTCAACGCCATTGCCGCCGTCGACACCCGGAACACCGGGAGGGCCGGGGAGGCCGGCTGGGCCCTGTGAACCCGCGGGTCCAGGGGCTCCGGGCTCACCGGGCTCACCGGGGGCTCCGGGATTACCCGGCGCTCCGGGGACTCCAGGGTCACCCGATTCGCCGGGCGCTCCTGGCAGTCCTGCCGCTCCAGGCAAACCTGGCTCCCCAAGGGGTCCCTGTGCTCCGGTACATGCGATAACGGCCACCAGTAGAGTGGTCGAAATTATCAGGAAGAAGGTAGCGAACCTTGTCTGGAACAGACCATTCATTTGGCCTCGTCCTCCGTATCGTCCTTCAGTTCCCCGCAGGCCTTCAATTGCCCGAGAAATACGCGCTCAGCCTGGTTAGGACCTGGATAAATTTTGGTGTTAATACAGCGCGCGCTGAGCACCCTGCAAGAGGGGCTACGGCACCCATCATATTCTTCGCATTTCGGCAATGTCAAGGATAGTTGCCGTGTTCTTTGGGCAAGTTCAACACCTTTTGACCAACTCGACTGCGCGTCGTATGCAAGTTACGCGGACTCTCAAAACCGGTCCGGCGCCCGCCCCGAAAGTCCGCCGCCGCCGCGCCATCTAAGGCGAACTGCCCCAAGCCTGTTCGCGTGGTATCCTTCTAGGTGACGAAAGACGAATGAAGGCGTTAAACAGTAAGGCCGCGCGGGGTAAAAAAGCCCTTTGAACGCACCAGTCATAGATTGATACGGAGATTTCCGAACACCTTGGACCAGTCCACACGCGCCGCCGTAATTGAGGAGAACCGAACCCACCCAACTGACACAGGGTCACCTGAAGTTCAGATTGCCGTTCTTACCGCCCGAATCAACGAACTGACTGAGCACTTCCGCCGGCACAACCACGACCAAGCCGGCCGCCGAGGTTTGCTCAAACTCGTGGGCAAGCGCCGCCGGCTCCTCAACTACCTGAGCCGGGAAGACGTTAACCGGTACCGCACACTGATAAGCAGGCTTGGCCTCCGCAGGTAAGCAAGAACGCCCCGTTCCCGGAGCGTTCTTTTTTTTCAAGTAGCCGCCCCACACTGGGGGTGTGCGCGATATTTTTGGAGACAGAAAACATCATGATTTCGAAGTTTGAAATGGAACTGGGCGGGCGCGTGCTCGAGTTGGAAACGGGCAGGATTGCCGGTTTGGCGGGTGGCGCCGTCACTGCCCGTTACGGAGACACCTTTTTACTGGTCACCGCCACGGCAAGCAAGAAGCCCCGAACGGGCATCGACTTCCTCCCCCTCACCATCGACGTGGCAGAAAAAGCGTACGCGGCAGGTAAATTGCCGGGCGGCTTTTTCAAGAGGGAAGGACGACCCAATACAGAGGCCATACTAAACGGGCGACTGATAGACCGGCCCCTCCGGCCCCTGTTCCCCAAGAATTACCACAACGAGGTGCAGATCATCGTTTCGGTCATGGCATCTGACATGGTCCACCCGTATTCACCGATCGGCATCATCGGCGCGTCCGCCGCGCTGGCCATTTCGGACGTACCGTTCGACGATCCCATCGGCGCATGCGTAATCGGCTTGCTGGACGGGGAACTGGTCGTCAATCCAACCTACCAGGACCTTGAAAAGAGCCAGCTCGACCTAACGGTTGCCGGTACCGGAGACGCCATCATGATGGTCGAAGCCGGCGCCAACTTTGTGTCCGAATCCGTGCTGCTGGACGCCCTGCAACTTGCGCAGGAAGTCAACGGGGCAATCGTCGAGCAGATCAGGGAAATGCAGGCGAAGGTCGGCAAAACCAAACTGCCGGCGCCAGAGCCGGCGCCAGAACTGCAGGCGGCGCAAGCTGCCGTGCGCGAGCGCGTGGGCGAACGCATTAAAGATGCGATGGCCGGGTCCGGAGACAGGGCGAGCCGACAGGCAGCGGTCGACGCTGTGATGGACGAGGTTCTTGAAGCTCTGTCCGGTGACCATGACTCGGGCCACGTCCAGACCAGTCTGTGGGACCTTGAGAAAGAGGCCGTCCGCGAAGCCGTTCTCAGTGAAGGGCGTCGCCCCGACGGCCGCACCCTGGATGAGATCCGGCCGCTGTCTTCAGAGGTGGGATATCTCCCCCGTGTGCATGGATCCGCCATTTTTGCGCGTGGCGAAACACAGGTTGTCAGCGCGGTAACCCTCGCATCGCTCGGTGAACGCCAGCGCATCGACTCGCTGAGTCCCGAAACGGAAAGCTATTTCATACACCACTACAATTTCCCACCCTACTCGACAGGAGAAACCGGACGGTTCGGTTTTACCGGACGGCGAGAAGTCGGTCACGGCGCTCTTGCCGGACGAGCGCTTGCGCCGGTACTTCCCTCGCAGGACGAATTTCCCTACACCATCAGGGTCGTTTCAGACATCGTCAGTTCCAATGGGTCGACATCCATGGCCAGCGTGTGCGGCGGTACGCTCTCTCTGATGGACGCTGGAGTGCCGATTACCGCGCCAGTGGCCGGAATCGCCATGGGACTTATCACAGGTGAAGACGGCAACCATGCTGTCCTGACCGACATACAGGGCGCCGAAGACCACACTGGCGACATGGACTTCAAGGTCGCTGGCACGGCCGAGGGAGTTACGGCCCTGCAGATGGACATCAAGGTCAAGGGCATTGACTTCAAAATCATGGAACAGGCTCTCGAACAGGCCCGGACGGCCAGGCTGAAGATCCTCGATCACCTGAACGAGATCATCGACCAGCCGCGGGAAGAACTCAGCGAGTTTGCGCCGAGGATGGTGACCTTCAAGGTCCCGACGGACAAGATCGGCGCCATCATTGGCCCCGGAGGCAGCGTGATTCGCGGCATGATCGAAGAGTTCGGTGTAACGATCGATGTTTCGGACGACGGTACAGTCATTATCGGGTCGCCTGACCAGATTAACGCCGACAAGACGAAAGAACAGATCGACCTACTTACACGGGAAGTTGAAGTAGGCGCCACTTACAAGGGCAAGGCTGTGCGCCTTATGCCGTTTGGGGCGTTCGTGCAGATTCTTCCCGGCAAAGACGGCCTGGTACACATCAGTGAACTTTCCGATCACCGTGTCCCCGACGTGGAGTCGGTAGTCAAGATCGGCGATGAACTCGAGGTCATGGTCATAAACATCGACCACATGGGTAGAGTCGATCTCTCGGCCCGCGCGGTCATCGAACAATCCAAAGGCATCAAGCCCGAGTTCGGCAGCCCACGCGACCGACGCGGCGGGTCCGACAGGGCCGGGGGCGGACGCGGCGGCGACTTCCGGGGCGACAGACGAGGCGGCGGCGGACGCGACCGCAGAGACGGCGACGGCGACGGCGGCGGCGGACGCGAGCGACGTGACGGCGGCGGTGACTTCCGGCGCGAAAGACGCCCCGGCGGTGACGGCGACTTCCGGCGCGAAAGACGCCCCGGCGGCGACGGCGACTTCCGGCGCGAAAGACGCTCCGGCGGCGACGGCGACTTCCGGCGCGAAAGACGCCCCGGCGGTGACGGCGACTTCCGGCGCGAAAGACGCTCCGGCGGCGACGGTGACTTCCGGCGCGAAAGACGCTCCGGCGGCGACGGTGACTTCCGACAGCAGGGAGACTCACATCCCCGACGTCGAGTTGGCGGCGGTGGCGGTTACCCGCGCCGTGACAGGTCCTCAGACGACCGCTAAGCGATACCATGCTCCCGCCGGACACATTCATTCACAGGTGTTCGGCGGGAGGACAACTCAGTGGTAGAAATCAAAGTAGCCGTTAATGGCATCATGGGCCGTATGGGTTCCACGGTTCTCAGCGCGGTTGCCGGCGAGCTTGGCATGTCTCCAACGGGCGGGGCCGACCTGCGGGCTGGCGCCGGAGCGTCAATTCCTGTTCCGGATGGATCCGGCGCGGTCCCGGTGACCAACAACCTCGGAGAACTGCTCAACTCCGTTGAAGCCGACGTGGTCGTCGATTTCACTAACGGTGAAGCTGCGGCCGAGGCTATTCGCATAGCAATCGAAAAAGGTGTGCGCGTCGTCTCCGGCTCGACCGGTCTGTCGGCCGACGACATCGAACAGGCCAGAATTCTTTCCGAGGAACGACACGTCGGCGTTATTTCTGCGTCGAATTTCGCTCTCGGAGCTGTCCTCCTCGGGCATCTCGCCGGCATTGCAGCTCGATACTTTGAGTACGCAGACCTGATCGAAAGCCACCATGAGGCCAAGGTAGACGCCCCATCCGGGACCGCATTGTCAATTGCCGAATCGATGGCGCGAGGCAAGGGCGACCCGTTCACGTCCTCCGACACAGAGAAGGAGACGTTGGCCGGTGTGAGAGGTGGCTTGCACCAAGGCATCAACCTCCACAGCGCCCGCATGCAAGGGCGAGTGGCCCGCCACGAGGTTGTGTTTGGCGCCCAGGGGCAGACCCTGACGTTGATTCACGACTCGATCGACCGCGGCTCGTTCATGCCCGGAGTTATCACGGCCATAAGACACGTCATGACATTGGACAGTATGGTCGTCGGGTTAGACAAAGTTCTCGGCCTGACCGACTAGCCCCGGTTCGCGTTCCGGATATTGCCTTTCGGTTCCCGCGAATCCTGAGAAGTGTGGATTATCCTTATTCCATACTCACACCATCTGAACGACGCGCCGAACTCGCGGATAACGAAATAATGGACTCAAGCGATCTAACAATAGCCGTCGTTGGCGCCACAGGCGCGGTCGGACAAGTGGCGTTGAAACTGCTTGAAGACCGCTCGCATCCGGCAGGGCGACTCGTCGCCATGGCATCCGAACGGTCGGCGGGCAGGCGGTTGCCCTACGCCGGCGGAGAGTTGACGGTCGTCAAAGCCACACCGGATTCCTTCGAAGGCCTCGACGCGGCCTTCATCTCCGCCTCATCCGAGGCGAGCAGAAGACTTGCTCCGGAGGCGGTGAAGCGAGGCGCTATCGTGATCGACGACGGCAGCGCATTTCGCATGGAACCTTGGGTCCCCCTCGTAGTCCCTGAAGTGAACGGTGAGGACGTTGCGTGGCACAGGGGAATTATTTCGATCCCGAATTGCACGACTACGCCGTTGGTGATGGCGCTAAAGGCGCTAGACAGCGTAGCCGCCATCGAGAGGGTGACTGTTGCCACGTACCAGTCGGTCTCAGGCACCGGCGCAGCAGCGCAGGCCGAACTCACCGGCCAGTCCAGGGCGATGCTGGACGGGCAACCGTTCGAACGGCAGGTGTATCCCCACCGCATCGCGTTCAGCGTATTGCCACAGGTTGATGACTTCCTCGACGACGGATACACGGTCGAAGAGCGAAAAATGGTCAACGAGTCGCGCAAGATCCTGCACATGCCGGACTTGCCCATGTCCGCCACTTGCGTCCGGGTTCCGGTGCAGGTTTCGCACAGCGAGGCGGCGCATATCGAGTTCGACAGGCCGCTATCTGCCTGTGAAGCGCGCGAGGCCATGCAAGGCTTTCCCGGCCTGTTGGTCGTGGACGACCCCGGCAAGAGCGTCTACCCTATGCCACATCACGCAGAAGGTCGCGATGAGGTTTTCGTGGGCCGAATAAGGGAAGATATGTCGCACCCGCGGGGCATTGCTCTCTGGCTTGCGTGCGACAACTTGCGAAAAGGCGCGGCATTGAACGCTCTGCAAATTCTGGACGAAGCGATAAGACGGGACTGCCTGAACGCGGCGACTCTAGCTGTCGCCGGCGCGCCTGGGGGGAATGATCGTAATGGCTGATCCTGGCCGGTTGCTAACAGCAATGGTGACTCCGTTTACCGAGGACGGAGAGGTGAATTATCCCGGGGCGCGGGCCTTGGCCAAGGGACTACTCGATTCCGGAAGCGACGGTCTCGTAATCGGTGGGACCACCGGTGAAGCGCCGTCGATGAACGATGATGAGCGGCTGCGACTGTTCGCCGAGGTCAAAGAGGAGATCGGCCAACGGGGTTCGGTAGTCGCAGGCACCACCGACAACAACACCCGCAACTCAATCGAAATGTCGAAAGAGGCCGAGAAGGTCGGTGTTGACGTGCTCCTGTTAACCGTCCCCGCATATAACAAGCCGCCGCAAGAAGGCCTTTTCCGCCACTTCAAGGCCATCGCCGAGAGCGTAACCATACCCGGGATCCTGTACAACGTTCCGAGTCGCACGTCCCTGAACATGGAAGCCTCCACCACCCTGAGGCTCGCGGAATTCGAAAACATCATCGGCGTCAAGGAAGCGTCGAGCATGCCCGATCAGATCGCCTACGTGATCGACGGAGCGCCGGATGGTTTCCAAGTGTGGAGCGGCAATGACAACGAGACGTTTTCGATCATGTGTACCGGTGGGTATGGCGTGGTTAGCGTCGCCTCCAACATCATGGGTCTGCAGATAAAACGAATGATGGGCCTCGTTCTCGAAGGTGACATCGAAAGCGCCGCGAAGGAGCATCGTAGGATGCTGCCGATATTCAACGCCCTGTTTTGGGTCACTAACCCGATACCGATCAAGTACGCCGTGAACCGCGCTGGATTCGACGCCGGCATGCCACGACTCCCAATGACCGAACCTGACGCCGATTTCAGGTCACGCTTCGACCCGGTGATGGACCGCTACGAAGTAGATCTCCCGGTCAGCAAGACTTAGCCTGGGCAGTTCGGCCGGGTTCCGTGAGGCCTTAGTGGAAAATCGCCCCGTCCAACTTTAAAGTCGCGCCTGCGTTGCCCGGCAGCGCGCCGATGGCTGGCCGGGGATGTGTGATTATGGGTTGCGCCACCCTGATCAGGCAGACGCTTGGCGCAACCTGTTTTGTCCGGATATCACGCGGACGCGCCGTCAAAAAACGGGCGGAGCATTATTGCTTCCTCGCGCCTCGGGCCGGTCGAAATTATGCTCGCCGGGATACCCAGTAGCTCTTCCAGCCTGCGAACGAAGACCCGCGCTCCCTCCGGCAGGTCGGCCGCGTCTGTAAGGCCGCTTGTCGAGCCGGTCCATCCGTGAACCTCTTCGTATATCGGTCTGCACCTGTCGAGCAACACTGCGTCAACTGGAAACCGGTTCAATTCCTTGCCGTCCAGCTCATACGCCACGCATACATTTATGGATTCGAAGCCGTCGAGTATGTCGAGCCGAGTAATTATCATCGAGTCGAAACCATTGACCCGCACCGAGTAACGGCCAGCTACTGCGTCGAACCACCCGCAACGTCTGGGGCGGCCGGTCGTCGCGCCGTACTCTCCGGCCTTTTCGCGAATCTCCTCACCCGTTGCGTCGTCGAGTTCGGTTGGAAATGGCCCGCTCCCGACGCGCGTGCAGTACGCCTTGAACACGCCGGCCACACCGCCAAAACTGCGCGGGCCAATGCCAGTCCCCGTCAGCGTGCCACCTACGGTGGGGTTGGACGACGTCACGTATGGGTAGGTGCCATGGTCCAGGTCGAGCAGCGACCCCTGGGCGCCTTCCATGATGACGTTTTCGCCGTCCGCAAGCGAGTCTCCGATGATGTCCTCGGTCCGGCACACGTACGGCGCAAGGGCGGACGCCCATCGTTTAGTCTTTTCGAAAACCTCTTCTAGGTCGATGGGCTCTCCACCGTAGATTTTTGTGATGATCTCGCTCTTGTGGGCGACGATGTCCGGCAACCGCATAAGCAGGTCCTCCGGATCCATCAGTTCACCCATCCGCAACCCCGCCCGGCCCACCTTGTCCACGTACGCCGGTCCTACACCCCTGCCGGTAGTGCCGATAGCGCTTTCGCCTCGCCGTTCCTCTTCCAGTTTGTCCAGCGTGACGTGGTACGGCATGATCACGTGGGCGCGGTCGCTGATCCCCAGATTGCCCGGCAGGCCGGCGCTACGCGCCATCTCGATCTCTTCGATCAGAACATCAGGATCGACAACCACGCCGTTTCCGATGACGTTCATGGTGTGCGGCCAGCAAATGCCGGACGGGACGAGGTGAAACTTGAACGTGCCGAACTGGTTTATAACGGTGTGCCCGGCGTTGTTTCCGCCTGAGTACCGCGCAACGACCGACGCGCCCTCGGCCAGGAAGTCAATGATCTTCCCTTTTCCTTCATCGCCCCATTGGGCGCCTATGATTGCGTATGCGGGCATGGGATATGGAACTGGCGCGCGTATCGGCCCGGAGCGGTCAAGCCCCGGGCCGTCCTGAAATCAATTCCAGAGCGTGGATTATATCAGCGCACCCATCCGGACCATGGCCGCGGCGGCGCTCATTTTCTCCACATCCGTCAGGCCGAGACCGTTGGTCCGCGACAGGTCGTCCGCTTCGCCGCTGAGCCCCTGCCCTGTCGACGGCATCAAGGCACAACAGGTTCAGGTAAAAGCCCCGTATGGGCGCGGCGCAGGTTGCTTACTCACGAACGCTACGGGGAAGAATGAGGCTGGCCCATTTGCCCACCCACACCTGCGGCGGGTCAACAACGGCGTGAAGTTACTCTCAAGCGTCCAAGCCATCGGCGCTCCCGAAAACGGCCGCCACATCTGCAGGCGCGGCGCAATCCCATCAGCGCGGCATACGCCCGACCCAAGCAATCGACTCTCGCATATCACGCAAGGCGCGGCAGTCGTCATGACACCGCAGTCACGGCCGCGCGGACGAACCTCCCCCGGCGAGTCCGCAGAAAGGAGCCGGTCCTGCCCTGTCGCAAAAAAGTCGGCGTCGGGCGAGGTCGTCGATTCTTGACCAGCCTGACCTGAGCGGTTAATATTGTTGGTCTGCCCCGATTCTGTTGGGGCCTGCTGTGTGTGGCAGATCCTGCTCCGCAGCGTTCCGTACCTTAACAACTGAAGATCGATTCCGCATTTTCCGAGTCTATGTAGTTGGTTCCTTAATATGGGCCAAGCTACTAAGGGCGCATGGGGGATGCCTTGGCGCTAAGAGCCGATGAAGGGCGTGGCAAGTCTGCGATAAGCCTCGGTTAGCTGGCTAGCAAGCATAGCCGGGGATTCCCGAATGGGGGAACCCGTCCGCCTTATGGCGGGCACGCGTGCTGTGAGGTACGCGAGGTAAGTGGGGGAACTGAAACATCTAAGTACCCCGAGGAGTAGAAATCAACCGAGATTCCCTTAGTAGTGGCGAACGAAAGGGGAATAGCCCAAACCGCCGGAGCCTAACGGCTGGGGCCTGAGCCCCGGTGGTGTTGTAGGGCGCAGTTGGAAGGTCCCCAGATCTTCCAGGGAGTAAGAAATCACGAATCTAGTCGAACAGTCCTGGAAAGGCTGGCCGCAGAGGGTGACAGCCCCTTAGGCGAAAGGTTTGTGACTCCCGTCTGTGTACCTGAGTACCACGGGACACGTGAAATCCTGTGGGAACCTGGGGGGACCACCCTCCAAGGCTAAATACTCTTGGCGACCGATAGTGTACTAGTACCGTGAGGGAAAGGTGAAAAGCACCCCGAGAGGGGGGTGAAAGAGAACTGAAACCATGTGCCTACAAACCGCAGGAGTGCGTTCAATGCGTATGACTGCGTGCCTATTGAAGAATGAGCCGACGAGTTACTTTGCGTAGCAAGGTTAAGGCGTTTTGCGCTGGAGCCGAAGCGAAAGCGAGTCTGAACAGGGCGAGCAAGTTGCGCGGAGTAGACCCGAAACCGTGTGAGCTACCTATGGCCAGGCTGAAGTCCTTGTAACAGGGGATGAAAGGCCGAACCCGTTGAAGTTACAAATTCATGGGATGAGCTGTGGGTAGGGGTAAAATGCCAAACGAACACGGAGATAGCTGGTTCTCCCCGAAATGCATTTAGGTGCAGCCTCGGGAGTTACTTTACGGAGGTAGAGCACTGGATGGGTAAGGGGGCGTGAGCTTACCAACCCCAACCAAACTCCGAATACCGTAAAGGGCATCCCGGGAGTGAGACAGTGAAGGATAAGCTCCATTGTCGAAAGGGAAACAGCCCAGATCGCCGTCTAAGGTCCCAAAGTACATGCTAAGTGTGAAAGGGAGTGGGGTTGCAGAGACAGCCAGGAGGTTGGCTTAGAAGCAGCCATCCTTGAAAGAGTGCGTAATAGCTCACTGGTCAAGGAACCCCGCACCGAAAATAAACGGGGCTAAAGCATGTCACCGAAGCCGCGATTCCGGACCGTAATACGGTCTGGGAGGTAGGGGAGCGTTCCCAGGGCGCAGAAGTTGGATCGTAAGGTCTGGTGGAGCGCTGGGAAGTGAGAATGTCGGCATAAGTAGCGTCAATTCTGGTGAGAATCCAGAACGCCGAAAGTCTAAGGTTTCCTACGCTACGCTGATCGACGTAGGGTTAGGCGGGCCTAAGGTATAGCCGAAAGGCGAAGCCGATGGACAGCTGGTCAAGATTCCAGCCCCGCACTGGCACCCGTTTGAGATAGCGAGGGGACGCGGATTGGTAAGCGCCGCATGCCTATTGGATATGGTGTGTGACTGCCCGTATGTGAGCTCCGGAGGTTAAAATAACCGGGGTGTTCGAGCTGAGGGGCGGGCGGACCTTGTGGTACTCCACAGGGAACGGTGCTGATCCCTAGCCGCCAAGAAAAGCCTCGCCATTGAGGAGCCAGAGTGTCCGTACCGTAAACCGACACTGGTAGACAGGGGTAAGCGCCCCAAGGCGTTCGAGAGAACCGTCGTTAAGGAACTCGGCAAATTAACCCCGTAACTTAGGGAGAAGGGGTGCCTCAAGGGTATTAAAGCTACGCGCCCAAAGCCCCTGAGGCCGCAGATAACAGGCTCAAGCGACTGTTTACCAAAAACACAGGTCCGTGCTAAAGCGAAAGCTGATGTATACGGGCTGACGCCTGCCCAGTGCCGGTAGGTTAAGGGGCGGAGTGCAAGCTCCAAACCGAAGCCCCGGTGAACGGCGGCCGTAACTATAACGGTCCTAAGGTAGCGAAGTCCCTTGTCGGGTAAGTTCCGACCCGCACGAATGGCGTCACGACTTGAGCACTGTCTCAACGACGGACTCGGTGAAATTGCAGGACCCGTGAAGATGCGGGTTACCCGCGGCAGGACAAAAAGACCCCGTGGAGCTTTACTGCAACTTGGCATTGGTTCGAAATTAAAACTGTGTAGGATAGGCGGGAGACGTTGAAGCCTGGGCGCCAGCCTGGGCGGAGTCGCCCTTGAAATACCGCCCTTTCTTAGTTTTTGATCTAACCCCGGCGCAACCGGGGAACAGTGTCTGGTGGGCAGTTTGACTGGGGCGGTCGCCTCCCAAAGAGTAACGGAGGCGCCCAAAGGTCACCTCAGGCTGGATGGAAATCAGCTGTAGAGTGCATTGGCATAAGGTGGCTTGACTGCGAGACCTACAAGTCGAGCAGGGACGAAAGTCGGGCAAAGTGATCCCACGGTACCGAGTGGAAGGGCCGTGGCTTAACGGATAAAAGCTACCCCGGGGATAACAGGCTTATCTCGCCCAAGAGTTCACATCGACGGCGAGGTTTGGCACCTCGATGTCGGCTCGTCGCATCCTGGGGCTGAAGGCGGTCCCAAGGGTCGGGCTGTCCGCCCGTTAAAGCGGCACGCGAGCTGGGTTCAGAGCGTCGTGAGACAGCTCGGTCTCTATCCGCCGTGGGCGTAGGACACTTGAGGAGATCTGCTCCTAGTACGAGAGGACCGGAGTGGACTGATCAATGGTGTGCCGGTTGTGACGCCAGTCGCATTGCCGGGTAGCTACATCGGGAAGGGATAAGCGCTGAAAGCATATAAGCGCGAAGCCCACTCCAAGATGATGTGTCCCATCCACCTTCGGGTGGAGTAAGGCCTCCGGGAGACTACCGGTTAGATAGGCCGCATGTGTAAGGGCGGTAACGTCCTGAGCTAAGCGGTACTAATCGGCCGAGGGCTTGGCCTATATTGAGGAACCACTACGTGGACTCGGAAATTGCGGAATCGAAACGTGTCGTCCGAAGCAACTCTTGCAACGGCGCAATCCCCCTGCGGGTTACTAACCCCCGGCGGGAGGCGGCAGCAAAGTCGCACGGATGTCACAACCTTTGCGGGGTGGAGCAGTGGCAGCTCGTCGGGCTCATAACCCGAAGGTCGTAGGTTCGAATCCTACCCCCGCGACCATAAAATCACTTCGCCTCGGGCCGGTCAATTCAAGGCCGGCGCCAAGGCGGGTTTATTTCATAGTCTCTTGGTGGTTGGAGCATGGTGGAACCACCCGTTCCCATCCCGAACACGGAAGTGAAACGCCATAGCGCCAACGATACTGCACTTGCGAGGGTGTGGGAAAATAGGTCACCGCCAGGGGGCTTAATTTAACAAAGAGGCCGGAACGATCCGGCCTTTTTTGTTGGGCCGGGCAAGCGGAGACTGCGTACTATGCTAACCTCGGACCACGCCGCAATTTCGCCCACATTCTCGCCTCCGCACTCAGGCGGATATGCCTCAAGGCCAAGGCGGCTTCTTGAACTTCGATCATGACGCGCTATTTGCTAAAGAGATTCTCAATCGCATTGGCCATTCTGCTGGTCATGTCGTCGTTGCTATTTTTTCAAGTCGCCAGAACGACCCGCGAATTATTTGGGCGGATGAATATACTACTGCGGAGAAGTGGGAGGCCCGGGGCGAAGAATTGGGGTTGAACCGTCCGATGATAGCGCAATACGTGGACTGGATCGCCGATTCGATGAGGTTCGACTTTGGAGTCTCCCTGGTGCGAAGGACATCCGCCCGAAGCATAGCATTGGAACACGCGACTGAGACACTCCGTCTACTTGCAGGCGGCCTTGCGTTCGCAGTTATTTTATCAGCAGCAGCAATACTGGCCATGATCTATATTGGGGAACGAACACCAGAATTTGAACACGCAGGGCCTTGGGCCAGGGTCATAGTCCCGGCAATTCCGCCGTTCATACCCGGTATTTTGCTGGCGCATATTATCTTCCCGAACTCATTATTGTTCCCTGTCACTGGGAATGGTTCCTGGAGTTACCTGCTGCCATCCGCCGCTTTGGGTATGATCATGGCCTATGTGGTTGTGAGACTGTTCGATGCCGTGCGAACAGATGCCGCCAAACCTGATCACACGCCCGAAAATCTGACCACCGGCACGAGCCGGGGCGCTAACTGTTCGAGAAATGTGGTCTGGCACATGCTGTTGAATTTGCTCAGGTCCTCCCGCTTCTACTTGCCCGTTCTTCTTGCGGCTGTAATCTTCACCGAACTGATCTTTGATATGCGAGGACTGTCCAATTTTATCTTCGGTTTTACGCTTTTGGACGATTTACCACTGGCCGCGAGCGCTTTTATGATACTTACGATGGCGTACGTGGTCGCGATGCTCCTGATGGATGTCGCCCGGGCATTCGTCGACCCGCAGGTTCGCAGAGGTGCGTAAGACGCCGCCGTAACGGATAGCGCATTGGTTTCGAGTATGCGACCTGTGCCCTCTAAAGAGTGGCCGCTGTTCGGACGGCGTCCGATGATTGCTCTGACCATATTAGGGTTGATCGTACTTTTGTCAGTATGCGTCCCTTTCATAGTTTCTTATGGAGGTAATACCACCGGCCCAGACTGGTTGCTTACAATATTCCTCAACATAAGAGATGCCCTGGCGACGTTGGCATTGGCCTTGATTGCTGCGGCAACTGTTGGCGTCGTAGCAGCCTTAACGTCGAATCGTTTCGGCGGTGTGATCGATCGGTTGCTGGTTTGGTTTTTTGACCTTTGCACTGCTTTCCCGATTCTCCTTCTGGGACTTGTCGGAGTTCAAGTCTGGGCCTATACGCCTTTTAATTCTTTGCTGTATTTCTACCCTTCGTTTTACATCCTGGTTTTAACGTACTTTGCGTGGCTGTTCGCTGTAATTATCTCCGGCATGGTTTTTCACCGAGTCCGGACAGACGCCCGAATGGCCAGTGGGGGAGAAGGAGTCTTTAAACGCCACCTTGTTACCGGGATTCTGATAGTCGCGGCGCTAAGCGCCGGTCCAGTGGTGATGCTGGGCGCGATCATTGACGCAGCCGGGGGTTTGGCAAATGGATGGGGAGGCCCAATTGATCGCACGTCGTACTCGTTGGCCTCAATTTGGTGGACTTTGCTTGCCGGATCGGTCCTCATCCTGACGGTGTTGTGCCTGAACTTCCTGGGGGCATGGCTGCGGGAACGCTTTGACTCACAGGCGATCCACCGAGAGGACGGCGTCGCGGAAGCCCCCTCGTAGAGGGATGGGCCGTCCGGATTTCCGGCTGGCAGAATCCCTCTTTCCCCGTTGTTCACTACTGCCTTAATCCACTATCATCCGGGGCGCGGACGCGTCTTTTCACCATGAGGTCGAACAAACGTGTTCGGTCAGGTGGGAAAGGCACGCGCGGATCAGGTCCCGTAGGGGTACCGGACATCGACCGTTTTCGATGGGTTGAGATAGATATGGGTTGAGATACGGAAGCCTCGAGACTTGGTCGCCCACATATCGTAGTTACGAATCACAGGCAATTCACATGACTAACAACATCCGCGTACTCCACTATCTGAACCAGTTTTTCGGAGGCATCGGCGGCGAAGAGCATGCCAACGTGCCTCCTGAAGTACACGACGGCCCAATCGGGCCTGGGCGCCTGCTGCAGTCGACGCTTCAGGCCGCAGGTGGGGGGTCCGTCGTCGCCACCGTCGTGTGCGGCGATAACTACATCGTCGAAAACGAACAGACAGCCATAGAAGCGATCGGGGGCTATTTCGACCGCTACAAGCCTGACCTGGTTGTCACCGGTCCCGCGTTTGACGCAGGCCGTTACGGACTGGGCTGCGCCCTCGTGTGCATTGAAGCATCTGCCAGGGGCATTCCGTCCATTACCGGCATGCACCCCGAAAACACCGGCGTGCTGACCCATCGGCTGCAGATCACTGCCGTCCCCACAGGCGCAGAGGCGTCAGGCATGCAACCCGCCATCCGCGACATGGCGAGTCTAGGCATTCGCTTGGCTGCCGGAGAAGAGCTCGGTCCTGCCTTGGAAGAGGGCTACATACCCCGCGGTTATCGCAAAGAGACGATGCACGAGCAGAGTGGCGCCGACCGCG
Organism: Dehalococcoidia bacterium; assembly: GCA_965224235.1. Classification (GTDB taxonomy): domain Bacteria; phylum Chloroflexota; class Dehalococcoidia; order Lucifugimonadales; family Lucifugimonadaceae. The sequence continues at coordinate 850,008 of CBDCYP010000001.1, forward strand.
CTTTCAGCATGATGATGGCGAGGGTGAATGGCGAGAACTACGTGTCGGAGGTCCAGGTGCCCGGCTACGAGACCGTCTCGCCCGCTCCCCCGATCAACGACATGTCCACTGCCAACATCGCTTTGGTCACAAGCGGAGGACTCGTACCAAAGGGCAACCCCGACAACCAGGTTGGCGGACGCGCACGCGGCTTTTTCAGTTACTCGATCGACGGGCTCGACAGTCTTAGCACCGAAGACTGGGAATCTGTGCACATGGGCTTCAGCACCGTGCACCTGAACACCATAGACCCCAGCTATGTCCTGCCCCTTCCCATAGTGCGCGAGATCGAAAAGGAGGGCATTATTGCCGGCGTCTACCCCAACTTCCTTTCGACCACAGGCAATGGGACCCCCGTCACGACGGCACGGCGCATGGGCGCAGAGATCGGCCTGGAGTTAAAGCAGGCGGGCATAGACGGCGTGCTCCTTGTGGCCACCTGAGGCAGTTGTAATCGTTGCGGCGCAACGATGGCAAAAGAGATCGAACGAGAGGGCATCCCGGTAGCTGTAATGACGGCCCTGCCTGTAATACCGCTCTCCGTCGGCGCATCCCGCGTAATCACAGGCGTGCGCGTGGAGCATGTTTGCGGCGATCCCCGGCTGACGCCGGAGTTGGACAGGCGTCTTGGCCGGCGCATTGTCGAGACGGCCCTTGAGGCGCTGCAGACCGAGGTAAACCAACCGACTCGTTTCGTCCCGCCCGATGACGAAGTGGTCGCCGAGATCCCAGCCCATGCGGTATGAACGGGCCGGGTTTCCGGTAATCGATCTGGTTTTCGGAGGGCGCACCGAACTGCGGGACGGCGTCCTTAAAGTTGATCGCGAAGAACTCGAGTCCCTGGCGCTCGAAGACCAGGACATCGAACGGGCGAGCGTCCACCTGGCATCGCCAGGTGACCCAGTCCGCATCGTCAACTGGCGGGACATTGTCGAACCGGCGATCAAGGTTGACGGCCCCGGTATTGCTTACCCCGCCGTATTTGGCAGGTCCGCCGATCAGGTCGGCGAGGGCCGAACCAATAGGTTGGCCGGCGCCGCGGTTGTTCAGTGCGCCGATCCGTCCGGCCTGACGACCGAGGAGCGTACGTGGCCGCCACTTCGCCCCCCTGGCTCGTTTATCGACATGTCCGGGCCCGGCGGCGACAGGCCCTACGGCTCGCTCCATAACGTTTGCGTCGAGATGGAGACCCGAGACGGGCTGACCGGCGATGACTGGCATTCAGCTCTCGGCCGGGCCACGCTGAAGATAGCCGACCGCCTTGCCGAGACCACTCTCGACGCGCAACCCACCGACGTAGAGAAGTTCGATACTTCGCCCGCGGCCGGCAAAGACGGCGTGGTGAGTATTTTCAACCTGGCTTCCGACGAGTGGTTCTGCGGCGCGCGATCCGTCCTGGGAACTTCCATCTACGGCCAGACCCGACTATCGGCGCCGTGGCTACTCAGTCCCACCGAACTGTTCGACGGCGCCGTTTATCACTCCGGCCACTCCGGCAGCACATGGGCAATGACCAACAACCCGGTGGCCCTGAAAATGGCTCGGAATCACGGCGCGAACTGCAACTACATCGGGGTAATCATCCAGCGTACTAACTGGACTTTGCAGACCGAAAAGGACCTGATGGCCGACCGCCTCGCCCACCTGGCGAAGAGCCTTGGGGCAAAAGGCGCGGTGTTGACCACGGACATCCGCGGCCAGCGCTTTGTCGAAACTATATTGGGTGTGCGCGCGTGCGAGCGGGCCGGAATTCCCACTGTGCTCCTAACCCAAGAGGAAGACAATGAAGACGGGACCGCCCCTCCCCTGCTCATGTCGGCGCCCGAGGTGGTGTCGGTCGTGAGCACCGGAACCGGCGGCCAGGAAGAACCATTCCCGGAAGTCGACAAGGTGATCGGAGCGTTTGGCAATGGCAGGGAGTGGGAAAAGGGACAGCCTCCGATCCACGGCCAGTACGGTCAGGCCTACTACAACGACCTGTACGGTTTCGGGAATCAGGGGCGCATCGATTACTGATATTTTGGGTAAACTAACCACGTGCATTCATCACCCAGGAGGTATTGACGTGTTAATGATCAATAGAAGCGCAGGCTTTGTGGCCATTCTGGTCGCGGGGCTTGTTGCGTTGGCGATTGCCTGCGGCGGCGGCGATGCCGCGCAGGTAAGCGCTCCAAAGGCGCCGGAAGCCGCCATACCCGGCGCCACCGCGATGCCAGCCGCCACCGCGATGCCAGCCGCCACCGCGATGCCGGCACAAGCCGCAAGACCTCCGGCAACCGCCATGCCGGCAGTTACCGCCATGCCCGGAACGCCCGACGACGGCATGATGGCGCCAAAGGGCGGCGGCACATTGGTAGTGGGTATGACCAAAGTCGACCCACCGATATTCCTGCCATCCGAGTCGGCGTTCTCATCCGCCGTGTTCAACGCCTCTTCCGGCGTGTTCGAGAGCCTGGTCAGGTTCACGTACGCAGAGCCTCCTGAACTGGGCGTTGAGAGCTCACAGGGAATCGCAACTGCGTGGCTGTACGACATACCGAGCCAGACCATTACATTCACCATCCGTGAAGGCGTGATGTTTCATGACGGTTGGGGTGAGCTGACCGCAGAGGACGTGGCGTTCAGTTTCAACGACGCCATAGCGGACGACAGCAACTTCGGCCGAGCAGGCGAACTCAAGCGATACATGGATCGGTGGGAAGTCATAGACAAGAACACCGTCGTGCTTCACCTTATGGACGTGATCGACCCCAACTGGTGGGAAGCCCAGGCCCAGACCAGCGGCAACCACGTGCCCCTCGTTAGCAAGAAGTTCTTCGACGATAACGGTCGGGAAGCCTCGGTCACATCCATGATCGCCACCGGTCCGTTTCAGGTTCGCTCCTGGGCGGGCGGCGAAGAGTTGGTCGCCGACGCGGTCAGGGACCACTGGCGCGGTGGACCGAGAATCGACACGGTTCGCTACGTAGAACTCCCTGAAGAGTCGACGCAGCGTGCGGCATTTGAGACCGGCGAAGTGCACATCATCCGGCCCTCGCTGAAGTTCATTAAGCCGACACTCGACTCTGTCCCGGGCTCATTCACCGTGCAAACAGACCGTGGAACTGGCCAATCGGTCATCTTCAGCGGTAACTACTACGCCCAGGTATGGCCCGACTCCGGTGAACAGGTCTTCCCCAGAGACGGTTTCAAGCCTGATAGGGATCATCCCTGGATCGGCGACCCGCGAAATCCCTCGCAGTACGAAGATGCCCGCAAGGTGCGATGGGCGCTCTCAATGGCTATCGACCGCGACCTCGTCAATGACGTCGCTCTCGACGGCCTCGGATACCCGACGTACACGAACGCCGGATTCCTGCCCGGAGACCCCGGCTGGCAAGATGACTGGTTCATCCCCTTCGACACCGCCCGCGCGAAAGAGTTGCTGACCGAAGCCGGCGTCTCTGACTGCTTCCCGATGACCTTGCAGATCGCTCCTGACTTGCCCGCCCTGATAACTCCGGACGTGGGCAACGTCGTGGCACAGATGTGGACAGAGCTCGGTTGCGACGTCAAAATCTCGAACCTCGCGTACGCCGCCAATCGGGCGCGGCTCGTGGACCGGTCGATGGACAACCCGTGGCTGATGCAGTCGGAGTCATACGGCTTCCTCTACGCGTCGAAGTTCCACTCAATGGTGCCATCGGCAGGATTCAACTACGGCATCGAACTGCCCAACGACGTTGCGCAGCCGTGGTACGACAACCGCGAGATAATCAGCGAAAGCCAGTTAATCCAGAACAACGCAGACGTTCAGAAGTGGGTGTCGCACGCACGCCTCGTAGCGCCGATAGTCCAGCGCGTCCTGTTCTGGACGGTCCGGCCCGAGGTGGTTGAGTGGACCCCGCACTTCGGTGGATTCAACTCCCCCGAAACCGTGGTCCTGCAACAGTAATTGCGACCGCATGTCCCACCTGGCGCGCCAGCGTGCGCCGGGTGGGACTGAGTCCCCCGGGCATGCGTCCCGGGCGAAGATTGATCGGGCGGTGATCGCGGTCCGCGGCCGGCAAAGCGCCGGTCCGGCAACACTTGTGTGGTTTCCCACCAGTCCTCGGGTAGCCAGTATTCTCATGATTCAGCCAGCCGTTCAAGGAATGCAGCGCCGTTGAGGAATTTCGTGATCAGGCGGTCCATTTACATGGTGGTCGTAGTGTTCGCTGCGACTGCCCTTGTTTTTGGTCTGTCCCGCGCCACCGGCGATCCGCGCCTTGTCCTTCTGGACGAGTACACGAGCAAGGAACAGTGGGACGCCTGGGGAGAAAAACTCGGCCTCGACCGGCCTCTGATTGTCCAGTACGGGATATGGGTCGGTAACGCCGCCCGCGGCGATTTCGGGCAGTCTCTGGCGCACCGCACCAATTCGCTGGACGTGATCCTCACCCGCATCCCCGGCACCCTGCAACTCACCGCCGGAGCGTTCGTCTTTGCGTTTATCGTCGGGGTCCCGTTAGGCGTCTTATCGGCCGTCAGCCGCGGCTCGGCTTTTGACTACGTGGGCCGAACATTTGCGCTATTCGGCCAGGCGCTCCCTCCATTCTGGCTCGGCATCATGCTCATCCTGATTTTTTCCGTGCGGCTCGATTGGCTGCCAACGTTCGGCCGGGGAGGCATCGGTCACTTCATTCTGCCGTCGGTCACCCTTGGCTGGCTCGCCGCGTCCGGATTCCTGCGCCTGATGAGATCTTCGATGCTTGAGGTACTCGACTCGGAGTTCGTGAAATTTGCCCGTTCCAAAGGTGTTAACTCGCAACGAATCATCTGGAAGCACGCATTGCGTAACGCCATGCTGGCGCCCCTGACCTACGCCGGCCTGCTTCTCGCCGGGTTGATCACCGGCGCCGTTGTGACTGAGACGGTGTTTGCCTGGCCAGGTCTGGGCAGGCTGGCCGTACAGTCGGTGTTCGCCAACGACTTTCCGGTAATGACCGGCGTGGTGATGCTGTTCACTGTGGTCTACGTCGGAATGAACTTCATAGTGGACGTCGCCTACGCCTACCTCGACCCGCGAATCCGGTACTACTAATCCATGACTGTCGTCAATGATTTCGGTTTGTTAAAAAATGGCGCACAACGCCCTGGCATATTTGCCGGGTCGTGGCGCTTTTCTCGCCGCTGGCCGGTCTTCCCTGCGGCCATTCTGGTAGTCCTGATAGTTTGCGCCGTATTTGCACCTCTGCTAACCACACACAACCAGGAATACGGAGACCTTCGAGCCACAAACACACCCCCCTCATGGCTCGCAGGCGGGACTCTGAAGTACCCGTTGGGCACCGATCCGCTGGGTAGGGACATCTTGACCCGCATCATCTACGGCGCTCGCATATCCCTTCAGGTGGCGGGGATCGTATTACTGTTCGGCGCCCTCGGCGGGGCCGTAATCGGGCTGATCTCCGGCTACTTTGCCGGGCAAGTCGACGAATTGCTGATGCGAATCGTCGACCTGTCACTCGCCATTCCATTCATCCTCGTGGCGCTAACGGTTCTCATCGTGCTCGGTCAGAGTCTCACCGTCATCATCATGCTGCTCATCATGTTCAGTTGGGGCGGGTTTGCCCGGCAGGTGCGCGCCGAGACACTTTCGCTCCGCACGCTGGACTACATTGCTCTCGCCAAGGTGGCTGGCGCGGGCCCGATACTCATCCTCTCCAAGCACATCCTGCCCGGCGTGTTTAATACGATAATTGTGGTGTCCACGTTGCAGGTGGGGTCCCTCATATTGACCGAATCGATCTTGAGTTTCCTTGGCGTTGGCATTCCGGCGCCCACACCGGCCTGGGGGGTCATGGTTTCAGACGGGCGAGACTACCTCGACACCGCGTGGTGGGTCGCACTGTTCCCGGGGTTGGCGATTTTCCTGACCGTACTGGCATTCAATTTCCTCGGAGACTGGTTCAGGGACAGGTTCGACCCTCGCTTGCGGCAACTCGCCAACTAAACGGTTCGGCGGTTGCCGCGCCTGTCGGGCGCGTGTCAATCGGGCCGAATCTCACCCAAATTCCGAATACCGTTGGACAAGTGGAATACACTGCAATCCGCGTCGGCATATAATGGGCCCAACGTATTGGTTTTTACATTAAGAGAAACGTATTGACTTCCAACACTGAAACACCAGCAGACCAGCCGGCCGAACCCAAAGCCGAGGTGGCCGCGCAGGGCGACGAGACAATGGCCGGCCTGCTTGAAGAGTTTGTTCCTGCGAAAGCGCTGCGCCGAGGTGAAATCATCGACGGCAAGGTGATGAGCCAAAGTGGTGAGGGAATCCTCGTAACCATCGGGTACAAATCCGAAGGTTTTGTGCCGGGCAAGGAAATGAGGTCGTTAGACCCGGAAACCCTTGAAAAGATGGGCCCCGGGGACGAGATCATCGTCTACGTAATAAATCCGGAAGGGCCGGACGGCTCCTCCATTCTTTCCATAGACCGGGCCCGTGGTGAACAAGGTTGGCGAACTCTCGAGAAGGCCATGGAAGCCAACGAAACCGTGCACGGCCGAATTGTGGGGTCAAACCGCGGCGGGGCCGTGGTCGAGGCCGAGGGTGTTCAGGGCTTCATTCCCCTTTCGCAGTTGGTTGGTCCGGCGCGGGAACTTTACGTGCCAGGGGGCGAACCGCCGAAGGAAGGCTTTATCGGCATGGAGGTTGAGTTCAAGATCATTGAACTCAACCGGCGCCGGAACCGGGCGATCTTCTCAGAAAGGGCCGCGCTGCAAGCATGGAAGCAAATTCAGAAGATGCGGCTTGTCCAGGAGTTGTCGGAGAACGAGATACGACGGGGCAGGGTAGCCGGAATCTCTAACTTTGGCGCATTCGTAGACCTGGGCGGAGCAGACGGCCTGATTCACATATCCGAGCTTTCATGGGAACAGGTCAATTCCCCCGAAGACGTGGTACACGTTGGGCAGGAATTGGACGTTTTTGTGCTCAAGGTGGACAGGGAGAACCTTAAAATCGCCTTGAGTCTGAGGCGCTTGCAGCCGGAGCCCTGGGATGAAGTGGGGTCGAAATTCCAAGTCGGGCAAGTGGTAAAGGGTAAGGTTACAAAACTCGCAAACTTTGGCGCGTTCGCCCGCATAGACGGGGGAATCGAGGGTTTGATACACATCTCAGAACTGAGCCAGCACGTCATCAAACATCCGAGAGACGTTGTATCCGAAGGCGATGAGTTTGATTTGCGTATCATCCGCATTGAGCCGGAAAGACGAAGGTTGGGTTTGTCGCTTAAACAGGTTCATGGGTTGGACCAAATGTCCATGTCTTCGTTAAGCCAAGGTGGAACTCGCGAAAATTTCGACGACATTTTCGGAAGTCCCACATGATCTTACTGATCGGTCAGGGATAGCTAACACGGCAGCGGTGCCGCTTTAAGAAGGCTGAATATGCCCAGCAGGTTCGAAAAATTCTCAGAAAGAGCTCGCAGGGTCCTGTCATTGGCTCAGGAAGAGGCGCAGCGCTTTAACCACAACTACATCGGCACCGAACACATCCTGCTTGGGCTGGTTCGGGAGACCGAAGGTGTGGCGGCGAAGGTTCTCGCCAACCTTAGCGTTGAACTCGTCAAGGTCCGCTCCGCCGTTGAATTCATCATCGGCAGGGGCGAACGGCCTACGCCAGGAGAGATCGGACTAACCCCGCGGGCCAAGAAAGTCATTGAATTGGCGGTCGACGAAGCGCGCCGCCTCGGCCACCATTACATCGGCACCGAGCACCTGCTCATCGGCCTGATGCGCGAGGGAGAAGGCGTGGCCGCCGGCGTGCTAGAGAGCCTCGGCGTGTCGCTTGACAAGGTCAGGGCCGAGACCAACCGCATCCTTTCGCAAAGTGCAAGTCAGTCCAGTTCCCAGGGGCGGCAAGGTACTCGCACACCGACGCTCGACGAACTCGGCGCGGACCTCACTCAACTCGCCCGCGACCATAATCTCGACCCCGTAATTGGCCGGGACACCGAACTTGAGCGCGTAGTACAGATCCTCAGCAGAAGGACCAAGAACAACCCAGTGCTTATCGGCGAGCCGGGCGTTGGCAAGACGGCCATCGTCGAAAAGCTGGCACAGTCAGTGATTGAAGGCGACGTGCCCGAAAACCTTTCCGGCAAACGGGTTGTGACGCTCGACATGGGCGCGTTGGTTGCAGGAACGAAATACCGCGGTGAGTTCGAGGAACGCCTCAAGAAGGTCATCGCGGAGCTCAAGTCCGCAGGCAACTGCGTGCTGTTCATCGACGAAATGCACACAATGGTCGGCGCAGGCGCCGCCGAGGGCGCCGTGGACGCCGCAAATATCCTCAAGCCGTCCCTCGCACGCGGCGAGTTACAGGTGGTTGGGGCCACCACGTCCGACGACTACCGCAAGTACGTAGAACGAGACCCCGCCCTGGAACGCCGCTTCCAGCCCGTATACGTAGACCCGCCCGACGTGACGGACACGGTAGCGATCCTGCGCGGCGTTAAAGACCGCTACGAGGAACACCACGACCTCGCCATTTCCGATGAGGCCCTCGAAGCCGCAGCCCAACTGGCCGAACGATACATAGCTGACCGCCAGATGCCGGACAAGGCTATCGATCTGATCGACGAAGCGGCATCGAGGGTGCGCATCAAGAACACCATGACCCCGCAACCCCTCAGAACGGCCACCAAAGAACTCGATAGAGTCAGGTCGGAAAAGGACCAGGCCATCGCCGACCAGAAATACGAGGTTGCCGCACAACTCCGCGACAAGGAGCTCAAGCAAGTGACCGTGGTCGAGGAACTCAGCCGGGAGTGGAAACAGGCGAAGCCCGCTCAGGGGATTCAGGTAACTCCTGATGACATCGCTGAAGTGGTCAGTATGTGGACGCGCATACCCGTCAAGAGGCTCGACGTCGAGGAGAGCGAGCGGCTTCTGCGCATGGAGGAAACCCTCCACAGCCAGGTGGTGGGCCAAAATGAAGCTGTAAACATGATTGCCCGCGCTGTCCGCAGGGCGAGAGCGGGGATCAAGGACCCGAGACGCCCGATCGGCGCGTTCCTATTCCTCGGTCCGACCGGTGTTGGCAAGACTCACGTCGTAAAGAAACTTGCCGAATTCCTCTTCGGTTCTGAAGACAACATGATTCGGCTCGACATGTCCGAATACATGGAGCGCCACTCGGTTTCGAGGTTGGTAGGCGCGCCGCCCGGCTACATCGGGTTCGATGAGGGCGGGCAACTCACGGAGGCTGTAAGACGACACTCTTACACAGCCATACTGCTTGATGAGATTGAAAAAGCGCACGAAGACGTCTTTAACATCCTGCTGCAGATCTTCGAAGACGGCCAACTGACCGACTCGAAGGGCCGCAAGGTGGACTTCAAGAACACGCTGATTATCATGACGTCCAACCTCGGGTCGGACCTGATCCGGCGCGACAGCTTCCTGGGATTTTCCGGAACTGCTGCGGACGAATCGTCCGAGCGGGACTACGAGCGGATGAGAGACAAGGTGCTGGACGAAGTGAAACGCCACTTCCGTCCTGAGTTCCTGAACCGGATCGACTCCACGGTCGTGTTCCACGCCCTGAACAGAGAGCAAATCCTCGAGATCGTGGACCTGATGCTGCAAGAGTTGCAGGTCAAGGTCCTCGAAAAGGGCCTCGTATTACAGGTAACCGACGCCGGCAGGGAATGGATCTCGGACCACGGATTCGATCCGAAATTCGGCGCGCGGCCGCTGCGTAGACTCATTCAGGACAAATTGGAAGATCAGTTGTCCGAAGACTTGCTGCGCGGCAAATTCAAGCCGGGCGACGTGGTTGAAGTCCACATTGACGAGGACGGCGTGGTGTCGATCACCACTCCGAACTCCGCCAGCAGAATAAAAGAGGCCACCGCCAGCTAGCCCTGCGCCAATCTCCTCCCCCTCAATCAGATATTGCGGGGGAATATCAGGGTTGGGGCAATCCGGCGGCGCAACCCTCGAGCACGACCCGACCCCAACAAGACGCAACTTCCCACTCCCCTAACCTGTCGGACATTCCAAAAGATTGGCACATAGCGAGAACGCGCAAACGTCACGACAAATCCTCAACTTACCGCCTCGCCGGTAGTACACTTGGCGCCGTAGAAGGGGTAATTCCCCGATCGGCAGGCAAGATGGCGCTCCGGCGCAATTCTGTGAGCGAAATGGTCCAACACAGGAATATAGTCACTCCGGACATCGCGTCGGCATCACCCGAATGGCCCGTTTCCTCTGACGGACTCGGCCGCAAACAAGACGAGTTGGTCGCCGTGCTGCGCCGCCTCGGTTCCGTGATCGTCGCTTATTCCGGAGGCGTCGATTCAGCCTTCCTCGCTGACGTCGCCCACGATGTTCTCGGGGAGCGATCGCTTGCAGTCACGGCCGCATCGGCGAGTGTTGCGCCGGATGAACTCGAAGCCGCCATAGCCTTGGCCGCGGCGCGAGGGTGGCGGCACGAGGTGATCGCAACCGGCGAACTAGAAGAACCCGGCTACGCAGAAAACGGCCCGCGTCGCTGTTTCTTCTGCAAAACGGAGCTATACACGCAATTGAGCGCCCTCGCCGCCACCATGGGCAACCCCGCTATAGCCAACGGCGCCAACGCCGACGACCTCGGCGACTACCGGCCCGGCCTGGAAGCCGCGAGGAGTTACAGGGTGGTTTCCCCCCTCGTCGAAACCGATATGACAAAGGACGATATACGGGCGCTGTCCAGGGCGCGCGGCCTGCCCACGTGGGACAAGCCAGCCCAGCCGTGTCTCTCTTCGCGCATACCCTATGGAACGCGGGTAACCGTGGAATCACTCTCACGAATCGGCCGGGCGGAACGCGCCCTGAAGGGCCTGGGACTAAGAGAACTGCGCGTGCGACACTACGGTGAATCGGCCCGCGTCGAGATCGCCCCGGCTGAAATGGCCAATCTTGAGTCCGACGGCCTCGCCGAACGCGTGATAGACGCGGTTCGCTCAGCCGGCTACACCAACGTAAAGATCGACCCGAAAGGGTTCCGTTCCGGCAGTCTCAATTCCGCGATCCTGGGCCGATCAAAAACCGCTGGCGCGCCCTCAGCTGCGATCTGAACCGGAGGCCTGCATACCCATGGCGGGCAATACCGTCGCCTATCTCGACATGATCGGGGGCGTGAGCGGGGACATTTTCCTTGGCGCCATGCTCGACGCCGGCCTTAACCTCGACGATCTGCGTTCCGGACTGGCAAAGCTGCCAGACCGCGGCTACGACCTGGCGGCCGAACGGGTAAGGCGCGGCGCCCTCGACGCAACTCTGCTTCACGTCAATCTCGACGCCGATGGCCGCAAGCCCCGCAATTTCGGAGACTTCACCTCATCGATCGACCAGTCCGGGCTGTCCGACACTGTAAAGCAGACGGCCAAGCGTATCTTTGACTCACTCGAAAACGCCGAGACCGCCGCGCATGGCGGCAAGCCGGGGCGCCTCCACGAACTGGCGACAGTGGACACTTTGGTCGACGTCGTCGGGGCCGTTGTAGGCCTCGAACTGCTTGGGGTCGACAGGCTGCACGCGTCGCCATTCCCAGCCGGCTCCGGCCCCGCAAAGTCTGAGCATGGGCCGATGGCGGCGGTATCGCCCGCGACGATGGCCATTTTCCGATCGGCAGGCGCTCCCGTGCGTGCGGGTGGAGCGACAGCCCTGATAGGCGAGACAGTGACGCCTACAGGCGCGGCCATAGTTTCAGCCCTCGCAGACTTCTCCCCCTTGTCTATGATCGTGAGGCGCAGCGGATATGGCGCCGGCCAACGAAACCCTGCGACGCATGCAAACGTCGCCGGGCTTTGGCTCGGCGAGGAGGCCGCGGGCTCCCCGGCTTCGAACCCCGTGGCGACGGGCCTGACTCTGCTCGAAACGAACATCGACGATATGCCCGGCGAGCTGTTCGGGCACGTGCAGGAACGACTGCTCAAGTTGGGCGCAAAGGATGTCTGGTTCACGCCGATCCAGATGAAGAAAAACCGCCCGGGCGTGTTGCTGTCGGCCCTCCTTCAGGATGCCATCGTTGACAGGGCCGCCGACATGCTCTTCCAAGAAACTTCGACGTTCGGCGTGAGGCGGCGGCCGGTCGAGCGTTACGAAGCGGAACGTGAATTGGTGGAGTTCGACTCGTCCCTCGGCCGCGTAACAGTCAAGCTCAAAAAAAAAGACGGGAAGGTCATTCAGGTTGCGCCAGAGTACGAAGACTGTCGACGGATAGCGGCTGAGCGCGGCCTCGGATTGGCCGATGTCATGGACCGGATACGCCGGGAAGAGGCGACACGCGGCGAACGGTAAGGGCGGCCAGACCATCGAAGTGCGCCTGCGTCGACGACCGAAGGCGCTTCCGATGGGAAGAATAAGCCATTCGGTCAGGATGTCAGGTCCGCCGAGACACCTCCCGGAGTCCCAGAAATTGTTGACTCGCCGTCGAACCGGTGACTACTATCGAGACAGGCGCCGTGCTTCAGCGGAACGGGGCCGGGGCTGCATTTGCCCCAGTGGCGCAGTGGTAGCGCAGGCGATTTGTAATCGCCAGGTCGGTGGGTTCGAATCCCCCCTGGGGCTCCACGCCGACCGAACTATGGGCGGCTATTGGCGCTACGACATTCGTATTTTGAACTGCAACGGCCCGATACGCTATGCTACTATTCAGGATTGGGCAGGGGTGGGTGAGTGGTTAAAACCAGCAGACTGTAAATCTGCCGCCGTATCGGCTACGCAGGTTCGAATCCTGCCCCCTGCACCACGGAACGCCCATACTGATGAGGCTTAGCGAGGGCCCACATAGCTCAGCGGTAGAGCGCGTTCTTGGTAAGAACGAGGTCCCCAGTTCAAGTCTGGGTGTGGGCTCCAAACACTTAAAATGGTGACCGGCGAACCGCGTCGGCGATACAATAACTGGAATAACACATTCCGCCAATCAGGAATGCGAGAATCGGAGGCCCCGGAGAGAATGGCAAAACAGGTTTTTGACCGCACAAAGCCCCACGTAAACGTGGGAACAATCGGTCACGTTGATCACGGCAAGACGACCCTCACCGCAGCGATCTCAAATGTGCTCGCCAATATGAAGACCGCCGGACAGGACGTCGAAGTCAAAAGCTTCGATGAGATCGACAACGCCCCCGAGGAACGGGAACGCGGCGTCACGATCGCCATCACTCACGTGGAGTATGAGACAGAGAACCGTCACTACGCCCACGTCGACTGCCCGGGCCACGCCGACTACATCAAGAATATGATCACCGGAGCCGCGCAGATGGACGGGGCGATCCTCGTTGTAAGCGCGCCAGACGGCCCCATGCCGCAGACGCGGGAGCACATCCTGCTCGCGCGCCAGGTGAACGTTCCTCGCATCGTGGTCGCCCTGAACAAGGTCGACATGATGGATGACGAGGAACTCCTTGAGCTGGTCGAACTCGAAATTCGTGAACTGCTCAGCCTCTACAACTTTCCGGGAGACGATATCCCGGTCGTTCGCGTCAGCGCGCTCGAGGCGATGGAGAACGCGGGCGATCAGGATCATCCCGCCGTCAAGCAGGTGATCGAGTTGATGGAATTGGTCGATGAATATATCCCCATCCCAGAGCGGGCGATAAACCTGCCGTTCCTCATGCCAGTGGAGGACGTGTTCGGAATCAAGGGCCGCGGTACCGTGGTGACCGGCCGAATCGAACGCGGCCAGGTGGCGGTAGGCGACGGCGTGGAGATAGTGGGTTTCGGCAAGACCGAGCGCACAGTCGTCACGGGCGTCGAGATGTTCAAGAAGACACTCACTGAAGGCCTGCCCGGAGACGCGGTAGGCGCGTTGTTGCGGGGTGTGGAGCGGGACGACATATCCCGAGGGGCAGTGCTCGCAAGACCTGGCTCGATCACACCATTCACCAAGGCGAAGGCGCAAGTGTACGTACTGACCAAGGACGAAGGCGGCCGGCATACGCCCTTTTTCAGCGGCTACAAGCCGCAATTCTACATCCGCACCACCGACGTCACCGGCGAGATCAGACTCGCGGAAGGCGTCGAAATGGTGATGCCGGGCGACAACACCGAAATGGACATTGAACTGATGTACCCGGTTGCCCTCGAAACGAATCTGCGATTCGCCATTCGGGAGGGCGGGCGAACCGTTGGATCGGGTGTAATAATCGAGGTTGCGGCGTAAACTCCACGACGAGCCGGGCCGAATCGGCCTGACTCCCGAACTACGGCCCCGGAAGACAAGACGGCAAAGAAGCGATGGCACGAAAGACAGGCGCCAGAATTCTGGTAACGCTCCAGTGCACGGAGTGCAGATCGCGCAACTACCACACCGAAAAGAACCGGCGCAACGACCCTGAACGAATCCAATTCACCAAGTTCTGTAAACGCTGTCGGTCACGACTGCCTCACAGGGAAATCAGGTAGGTATTGCTGCGATGCGCAACACAGGCAGAACGGCCCCACGCATTCAGTCGGTAGGCACCGGTTCCAGGGGCGGCACAATCGGCGGCTTTATTGGGGATATCATCTCCGAACTACGAAGGGTGCACTGGCCTACGCGCCAGGAGACGCTCCGGCTCACGCAGTTGGTGATCGTAGTATCCGCGGTAGTCGGGGCCATCCTCGCTACCGTCGACACGGGCTTCAACCGGCTGCTACAGCTATTCGCCGGGACCTAGTTCGATGACTACCCAAAGCACAGGCGAAAGCCAGATCGAATCGATTGACGCTGGCCGCTGGTATATCGTGCATACCTACTCGGGACAGGAAGATCGCGTAAAAAACAACCTCGAACAGCGGATCGAGACCATGGACGTCAAGGACAAGATCTACCGGGTCGTTGTCCCCACTGAAGAAGAGGTTGAGATCCGTGACGGCCAACGCCGGACGGTGCAGAAAAAGATGTACGCCGGCTACCTCATCGTGAACATGGAAATGGACGATGAGAGTTGGTACGTCGTGAGAAACACTCCCGGCGTTACAAGTTTCATCTCTGCGGAAGACGAGACGGAGAAACGCCCGAAGCCGATCCCGCTCGAACAAGCGGAAGTAGACCGCATTATGCGGCGGATGGAGTCCAACACGCCGCGGGTACGTATCGGTTTCGATAGAGGGGACCCGGTGCGGATCAAAGACGGTCCATTCGCTGACTTCATGGGAACCGTCAACGATGTGAACGAAGAGCGCGGCAAGATGCAGGTGCTCGTATCGTTCTTCGGACGGGAAACTCCGGTCGAACTCGACTTCCTACAAGTGGAAAAAGCTTAGCACAACGCCACTCGGCCACTCGCAATGACACCGCCCGGGCGGCACGCAACATGCTGCCTCCGTTGGGCGAATGACGTTTTCGAAAGAACGCAGGAAAAAATCACTTGGCCAAGAAGGTTCTGACAGTACTAAAGCTGCAACTCCCCGCGGGCGGCGCCAGTCCGGCCCCGCCGGTGGGTCCCGCATTGGGCCAGCACGGCGCCAACATCATGCAGTTCGTCAAGGAATACAACGAACGGACGTCCAGGCACGTAGGCAATATCATCCCCGTCGACGTGACCGTGTACGCCGACCGGTCATTTTCGTTCGAGACGAAGAGCCCACCGGCGTCGGACCTGCTCCGCAAAGCGGCAGGACTCGAAAAGGCGTCCGCAACGCCCGGATTGTTGGTGGCCGGATCGGTCACGCGCAACCAGGTCAAGGAGATCGCCCAGACCAAAATGGTTGACCTGAACGCTACGGACATCGATGCCGCGATGAAGATCATCGAGGGAACGGCGCGTAGCATGGGTGTTGTTGTCAAAGACTGACCCACAGGGAAGACCCGGCGTCCCAACCCGCCAGCGCTCTGCCCTGCCGATATTCATAGGCCGCCTTTCGCCACGTTGGATGGCAGTGCGGCATAGACACTAGCTTCAGGAACAGAAAAAAATGAAGAGGGGCAAGAAATACTCAGAGGCCAGGGTCAAGGTAGACAACACCCGGCCGACGCCGGTAAGCGATGCCGTGAAACTGGCCAAAGAAATTTCGTTCGCGAAGTTCGATGAGTCTGTGGAACTGCATATCTCGACCAGCGCCGACCCGCGGCACGCAGACCAGCAGATGCGGGAGATCGCCGAATTGCCGCACGGCACAGGCAAGCAGGTTCGCGTGATGGTGTTCGCCGAAGGCGACGGCGCACGTACCGCCGAACAGGCCGGTGCGGATTTCGTTGCCGACGATGAGACCATCAAACGCATCGAGGGAGGATGGAGCGCCTTCGACGTGTCGATCGCTACGCCCGACCAGATGAGAAAGATCGGCCGGCTCGGCCGCTACCTCGGCCGGAAAGGCCTGATGCCCAATCCCCGCACGGGCACAGTGGTTCAAGCGCCGGACATACCGAAGGCGATCGAATCTGCAAAGAAGGGACGTGCCGAGGTGCGTCTCGACCGGACCGCCAACATCCACACACGGATCGGTAAGGTATCGTTTAGCGACGATCAACTTATGGAAAACCTCGCCAGCGTCTATAGAACCGTTGCGAATGGGAAGCCAAGCGGGGTAAAGGGCCAGTTCGTTACAACCGCCACCGTGACGACAACCATGGGGCCCGGCATCAGAATGGATCTGGGAAGCCTGGAAGCTTTGGCAAACCAGGACTAAACTAGAAAAGCAATCGAATACAAAGGCTGTAGACATCAGGTCCGGGCGGAACGCCCAGGGTAATTTCAAAATCGCCTGCCGAGGTCAGAACCAGCGCCATTGTGGCGCGCGTTCTACCCCGGCGCTTTGGGACCGGGGTTTTTTTGTTGGCCCCGGCGTCCGCTGACCAGGGAGGGCAGATGCCAAGCGAAAAGAGCATACAAACGGTCAAGGAACTCACAGAATTGTTCTCGAGTTCCGAACTCATCGTCGCGGCCGAATACGTTGGCTTCAACGTGACTCAGATGAACGGCCTGAGAGCCGCCATCAACGAGAGTGACGGCAACTTTCGGATCGCGAAAAACACTCTGGCGCGCATCGCGGCAGATAATGCCGGAAAGCCACAACTCAAAGAAGTCATCGACGGCCCTATCGGATTTCTTACAACTCAGGGCGACCCGGCAGCTGCGGCCAAATCCGTGGTCACGTACGCAGCCGTCAACCGCCTCGAAATCAATATGACCGGCGGCATGTTGGGCGGCGTAGCGCTGAGCTCGGATCGGGTCGACGAACTGGCCAACCTGCCAAGCAGAGAACAGCTTCTCGCCACACTGTTCGCGCAGATGAACTCGCCGGTGGCGGGGCTCGTTAACGTCCTCGCCGGAACCATAAGGGGGCTGGTGACGGTGCTGCAACGCCGTGCAGAGCAAATTGGCGAACCTGAACCCGAAGCGGCAGCCACCGCCTAGGGACACTTGTTCACTTATCGAATCCGGCAAATTACCGGAAAAAGGAGCTTTAGAAATGACCACCAAGGCAGAAATCCTCGAAGCGATCAAGGGCATGTCCGTCCTCGACCTCTCCGACCTCGTGAAACAGCTTGAAGACGAGTTCGGCGTGAGCGCTGCGGCGCCCGTTGCTGCGGTCGCAATGGCGCCAGGCGCCAACGGCGCGGCGGCAGTCGAAGAAGAGCAGACCGAATTCAACGTGACGCTCAAGGAGTTCGGCGCCAAGAAGATCGCCGTAATCAAGGTAGTGCGGGAACTTACGCCGCTCGGACTTAAGGAAGCCAAACAGCTGGTCGAGTCCGCCCCCACGGCGGTGAAGGAAGCGGTTGCCAAAGAAGAGGCCGAAGACGCCAAGACCAGGCTGGAAGCAGCCGGCGCAGTCGTAACCATCGACTAGTTCGCACCACGCCTGCCCCCGCAAATCCCAACACCAACCGGGGGCAGGCACGACGAGACCTCCGCACTACCCATTGGGCCGCAGCCGTCTTAACCTGTCTGGCGCTGGGGTGGCGCGGGCCCATCTCGCCCGGTTCCCGCCGAACCGGGGCGTGTCACTCCCTCTCCCCAAAGCGAGGGCAACCTGTCAGTCCGTTATTTACGCGGGGAGTTTGGCTATGGCGTCTCCCACGCGAATCCATCCCGACTGGACGACATGTGTGTATACGCCGCGGAGCCTCAACGCCCTTCCGCGAGGAGTGCTGATGAACCGCAACGCGTCTTTGCCGAAACGCTGTGCGAACTTGGCGCAACCTGTGTGCGGCTTCTTCGATACCTCTATCACGGCCGAGCCTGCGGACAGCCGCGTGCCTGGCGGAAGGTTGTCAACGCTTATGTCCAGATCGACGATGAGCTGATCACCCGACAGCTCCCACCTCTGATCGGACTGAGCTATCAACTCGAGAAGGCGAGAGTTGATGATCGTGAGCTGCGCAGCCGATTCCGCCGCGCCGTCCGCTGTACTTGAGCTGCCCCGGGTCTTCCAGTTATCTCCGACAAGACCAGCGGTCACATCGAGCTCGCCTTGCTGGAGGGTCTCACGCCGCTCCACGTCGGGGCGCCGAACGATCTTTTGCACGATGCCGTTATTGGCCGGAGATCGTAAAACGTGCTGCAACCCTGTACTCAGCTGGTCTGTATTCAGATGTTGACTCATTGAGGGGCCCTCCCGTCAGATCGCCGGATCCTTCTCCCAAGAGAAGCCGTGGTTCGGCGGCCAATTCGCCTGCATGCCCACAGGATGTCGCAATCGTCGGCTCAAAAATGGGTGATTGAGGGCGAGCAGAGCGACTTTTCGAAGGATGGCGGCGGGTTTCGATTCTACAGGCTCGGCCCGTTCGCGTTCGACGGGAACCAGCGGGTTCAACTTTACGTCTGCAAAAAGGGCGCGGGGAGTTCCTTGCCGAGGACGGTGGAGGCCGGGTGATGCAGTCTGGCCGAATATGGCACGCTGGAAGTCGTTTGCTTTCCCCCTGTATCCGGGGAGCGCCGGTGCTAGAATTCCGGCCGCCGGTCACTGCTATGTTCAAGCGGCGACATGGGGAATTCAGATCGTCGCGATCGGCTTCTCCAGGAAAGGAACCGTAATATTGCTTAAGCATTTCCAGGTCCCGGATGACATCGCGATCCGAGTCGAGCCGACGAAGCTCCGGTCCGCTACCGAGTCGATCTTCATGAAGTGCGGGGTGCCCGAAACCGAGGCCGCTCTCGGCGCAGATGTGCTTATGTTCGCCGACCTGAAAGGCGTCGACACTCACGGGGTTTCGAACATGCTGCGCAACTACGTGCAGACGTACGGAGCAGGCATGACCAACCCGGCGCCGAACCCGCGCATCGTGAGGGAGACGGCAACCACCGCGGTTATGGACGGGGACGCCGGGCTCGGGCTGATGATCGCCCCAAAGGCGATGCGGATCGCCATCGACAAAGCGAGGGAGTACGGTACCGGAGTGGTGACGATTCGGAACTCCGGCCATCTCGGCGCCGCGGGATACCACGCCGCAATGGCCGCCGAGGAGGACATGATCGGATGGTGCATGACAGCCGGAGGGCGGTCGATGGTTCCTACGTTCGGCGCGGAGCCCAGGATCGGGACCAACCCAATAGCCGTTGCGGCGCCGGCCCGCCGCGAGCCGATGTTCCTGTTCGACGCTGCGATGACGGCTATTGCGGGCAACAAGGTGGGACTGGCGGTCCGCCTGGGCCAGCCGATGCAGGCCGGCTGGGTCGCCAACGAGGACGGCATCCCGGACATGGAAGGCGGCCAGTTCGTGAAGCAGTTTGCCGCGCAGACGATGCGCATGCAACTGCCGGTCGGAGGCACCCGCGAGATGGGATCCCACAAGGGTTACGGCCTTAGCACGGTGGTCGAAATACTGTGCGGCCAGTTGTCGTTTGCGCCCGGATTTGCCGACCTTACTCTTACCCGCCGCGGGCACTTTTTGGCAGCATACAGTATCGACGCTTTCGGCCCGGCCGATGAGTTCAAAGACTCGATGGACTCGATGCTGCGTATTCTGAGGGAGACGAAGCCGATGCCGGGCGAAGACCGGGTGGTATACGCAGGAATGATTGAGAGTGAAACGGAGATCGAACGCCTCAAGACCGGCATCCCGCTGCACCCCGAGGTGATCGACTGGTTCCGCGGAATTTGCGGGGAGTTCGAGATCCCGTTCGAGTTGGTCTGATGTCAGAGCGCCTGTGCCGCCCTTGAGCGCCCCACATGTCACGCTGAGCGAAGTCGAAGGGTCAGAGTCAAAGGGGTGGGCCTTGTCGTCTGGCAGACGCTAGATTATTCGGCTTCGCTCAAAATGACAGTAGTGGGGGAAGGGAATACGAACGATCTAGGGAACCTCTGAACAAGCCGCTGATGCGCTTGGCAGAGCGGAGGTTCCCCCCTCCTGAATCCTCCCACCGTGGGGGAGGAGGCCAGAACCCTTCGACAAGCTCAGGGCGAACGGATTGGAACCCGGAGTTGTTCAGAGGTTTCCTAGTGTGGACAGGTCCTATTCGTCAGTCCGACGCCAGAAGGGTTCGCGCTTCCTGATCGTTTCCAGAATCGTCTCGTCGAACGGCGGCAGGTCGAACCCCTCGGGCTGCGGGGGCCGGCCGACCCACCCGATCCGCCGGTGAACAGCGGGCTTGGAGTAGTACGCCAAATAGACGATTTCGAGGAACGTTCCAAACTCGGTCGGAATGTTCTTTTCGATCGCACGAATGGCGTTGTCCTGGTCCTCAGGATTGAGCCCCCTGAACCCACCTGCAGCGCGCGACGACGGGTCTGCCGATAATGCCCCCAGGACGGACTCCAACCCCTTGGCGAAGCGCGACACGTCCCTGGCCATTCGCTCCACCTCAGCCCCAAGGCCCATCTGCCCCGCGGCCGGCAGGTCGTCCACACCCGGGATCAGCCGATCCATCACCTCCCCAAGGGTAACGCGGTCCGAGTCGCTTATATTCAGGTTCTGTGTCATGTCTGTTTAATCGTTGTAATGTCTGGGTGGTATGTGATTGCGTCTGGGGGGGGTGAGCCGGGGGTCGCGCTCACCCCTTCAGATCGCCTCGGTCCTTGCATATGTAGTCGGCGGTGCGGAGCGCCAGCGCCTGAATCGTGGGCGTGGGATTCACAGCGGCGGCGGTCACGAACACGCTGCCGTCGACTATGAACAAGTTATCGGCGTCGTGGGCCGTACCCCACTTATCGACCACCGACGCGGCCGGATCGTCGCCCATCTTCGCCGTGCCCATCAGGTGCCACCCGCAGGCTTTCAACAGCGAGGTGACTTCTATCCCGTTGGCGCGAGCCTTTTCGAGAAGCCGCACGCCGTTGCGGATGCCGTGGTCGAGCAGCTTTCGGGTATTCGAACCGGTCTTGTACTGAACGCGCGGTGCGGGAATGCCATCGGAGTCGGTCAGCGACTTGTCGAGTGTCACACGGTTGTGCAGTTCGGGAAGGTCTTCTGAGATGACTGCGAGGCTGACACCTTTGCCGAATCGCATTGCGAATTCGTCATGATGGGACTCGCCCCAACTCACCGGCGGCGCAAACAGCCCAAGGGCCGTGAGCCCCGGTCCTGTGCTGCGGACTATCTGGTACGTGTAGCCGCGAACAAAATCTCGCCTGGGGTCGGTCTCGTAGAACTCCTGGCTCAGGATTATGTTCCCCAACGGCCCCCGAAAGCTTTCGACGTTGTCCGGCAAGAATCCGGTCACAACGGAGTAGGGGTGAAACATCAGATTCTTGCCTACGAGGCCTGTCGAGTTCGCGAGGCCGTCCGGGTGGCGGTCCGACTTCGAAAGCAGGAGCAGGCGCGGCGTCCCGATGCCGTTTGCGGCCATGATGACCGATCGCGATGGCTGGTGGACGCGATCGCCATTCGCGTCGATATAGTTGGCTCCAGTGACACGCCCGTCCGATCCCGTGGTTATCTCCGTTACCCGGCTGTTCGTCCTGATCTCGACGCCCATGTCCCGCGCGATCGGAAGGTACGTCACGTCCGAGGATGCCTTGGCGCGCACCGCACATCCGTACGTGTTGGGGCCGCAGTTATTGCACGCCGAGCGCCCGTTGTATGGGGTCGAGTTGATGTAGTTGTCGGATGGCCACCAGTGCCAGCCGAGGGAATCGAACGCCTTGGCGAGCGCCTCGCCGTCGGGGCCGAGGGGCAGCGGCGGCATCGGCCGCTCGGAACGGGGCGGGTTGGCAGGGTCTCCGGATATGCCGGAGCAGCCCATCATGCGGTCGTTCAGGTCGTACCACGGTTCGAGCGCTTCGTACGTCAGTGGCCAGTCGTCCGCTACTCCATCGAGGGACTTGACCCTGAAGTCCGATGGGTGAAATCGCGGCGTGTGGGCGGTCCAGTGGATTGTGCTCCCGCCCACAGCGTTGAACATAAGCGGAGATATATCCGACTCCCGATCGTTGACCGGGTAGTCTTCCGGCAGACCGCGAAAATTAGGGTCTATGTTCCAAGTAGTGCGGGCCTTCAGTTCCCAGTCGTTACGAGTCGTCGGGTAGTCTTCCGGCCGTTGCCATCGCCCCTGTTCGAGGCAGACGACGTCGAAGCCATCCTGGGCCAGGCGCCACGCCGACGCGCCGCCAGAAGCGCCTGCGCCAATAATGAGCACGTCGGCCATGTGGTTGTTCGTATCTGAAGACATATTTTCGTCGAAAGGTAAACACGGGCGCCGGTTCAGGCGGGTGGCGTTCCCATGGCGGGTAAGATATCACTTTGCCGGTACATTTTAAGACCCTGGCGTAACGTTGGGTCGGTCAAAACAATCCCCCCAATTTCGTTGGAGGCCGGGATGAGGGCCGCCCGCGGGCGCCGCCATCCCCGGACCCAACGTAGTAATCCGTAGTCAGGAACTCAACCATGCTGAAAGGCGCGCTCATCGCATTCGGGATCATGCTGGTGTCGATTCCTGTCCCCATCGTGCACTTCGTAGCCGTCCCCCTAAGCCCGTTCATCGGCGGCTTCATAGGCGGTGGTATAGCGCGAGCCGACGAAGGACGGATCATATGGTTTGGGCTGTTGGTCGCGGGGATGATGGCAATACCCGCGGCGGTAATAGGCCTGGTCCTTGTTTTCCTGGACGGTGGCTCCGTTCTTGGCGCAAACAAGAATTTGCTCATTGCCTTCGCCGCGGCCATCGTGCCCTACGCGTGGTTCGGCGTTACCGTGGGCGCTTTGGTCAGCTACGCATTTCGAGCCGCCGAACGGCGCAATCAGGCATCGGCGCACGACCAATCATCTGGTCGTTCTTAACCCCAATACCTCGGGATTCAGAGCGCGGAGTTTGTCGGCGCGTTTTAGGGCGATGCTCTCCGACGGAATCGCAAGGACCGGAGCGCGGGCGTACCGGACGACCTTGTCGGTAATGCCGCTCTTGAACGGCCTTGAGAATCCTGACCCCATCTTCGACCTGATCACTATCCAGGAACCGGGATTTTCATCCTGAAGCCGGTCCAGCGTGGCAAGGATGGACTGTGGAGAGACGTGGAGGTCTGCGTCGATTCCCAGGTCCAGCATTCGTCCGGCCTGTGCCTCGATATGCCTCGGCGTTTCGCCGTGCGACGGGCGCGAGCAAACGATGGTCACCGGGGCGCCTGACCTGGAGGCGATAGCTTCAGCCATGTCCAGCGCCTCGCGGCCCTGATCCCGCGGATTGAGCGGCACAAGTATCCGCTCCGGCTGTTCCGGAGGAGGGACGGTCATCGACAAGCGCCGGGCATTGACGAGTAGCACAGGAACAGCCGTCCGTTTCCACAACTCAACCGCCGGTGTCGACTTGGGCTTTCTGCGAGCCGGGCCTTGCGGATTGACGGCGAGGACGATCAGCCCGAAGCCGCCGACGACAGCGCGCATGCTGATCAACTGGGCTGCATTACCGGTCGCAACGCTCCACTGAGCGGTTGCCCCTAACGGATCGAGTCTGGAGGCGATTTCCTGAAGGTAAGAGTTGGCGAGGATTGCGCCGCGGTCGCGGAGGGCGTATGGGTACCTGACTGGCGCGCCGCGAACCTGATGGACCGGGTGCGCGGGCGGCAGTACGTGGAATAGCAGCAGGTTCGAACCGAAATTACGGGCGAACACACTGGCGTAAGACAACGCAAACTCGGCTGCGGGGAAGCCGTCAAGCGGGACCAGTACGCGGCCCAGATCAAGGTCCGCAGCGATAACACGCGGTTCGCCGTCGTTGGCGCTCACACCCGGCAATGAATACATAGCCTGCGATTCATGGCGATGGGGGCCACGTTAGTTCCTCATCAAGACGAGTTTATCCGAAACGGCCAAAAAGCAATGCTCCGGCCCGGGTATGTACGCATAAGGCGACCCGGATTTGGGGTTTTTGCGGCGATCGCATACAAGCGGCATCGCAACTCGGAAGAAGCAGTTCCACGATATCTGAGAATGCCACCGTGAAGTCGCAAATGTTGTGGTAGTAGTAGCGATGCGGGAAACTCCGGATATAGCCGAAACCGGCAACTTCGGCCGGGTCGCCGGACCGTCAGGATGACGACAAGATGGTCTGCAGGGCCTCTTCGAGTTCCGCCTCGGGGACGAAGTTCTCGAACCGGGCGGCAACTGAGCCGGCGGCGTCCATCACGAATGTCCACTCCTGCGATACGAGACCCCACTCTTCCAGAAGAGGCGAAACCACTGCGAGGGAGAGATCGCCCTTGATTTCGTGCGGGTTGTCGTAAAGGTCCACGTGAATGAACTCCGCCTGGTCCCCGTACTTTTCACGGAGGGTCGATGCGACCTCCACCTGCGGTCCGCACACGGCGTTTGTGCAAAACGCAGGGCTGGCGAACACTACCACGAACGGACGGCCTTCGCCCAAAGCTTCGGATACTGTGGTTGAGTAAAGCTCAGGATCGTGCTGTGAACCGGTGGTCAATTCGGCGATCGACTCCACCTCGTCGATCGTCCTGTTCATACTGGCTGGCGGCCGCTGTCCGAGGTCCACTGACGCCGTGTGCTCGAAAACCGGGAATCGGACTTCGACCAACCTCGGTTTACCGTCGGGCGACGGGACGGCCGCCTCGACAGACCAGTCGCCCACGCGGTCGAACTCCAACTGCGCAACGTATATTCCACGAGCGCCCAACGGGAAGGCATGGTGACGCGCCGTGACTTCCTGAATCGGGCCCGTCCTTGGCGCGCTCCCCTCGACGCCGTCCGGATAGAAGTACGACCCTACACGCAAGATCGGAAACTTCAGCGTGCCCGAGTCGTCGAACAGAACTACAGCCCACCGCCTATCGCCTGGCGCAAGATCCGGCGTGGCGAGTTCTGCCCCAATGTCTTCGCTGACCACGGTCCAATTGCGCGGGGGTTCGGGCAGTTCCGAAACCACCTCGCCCGGTGCGACTGTCGGCGGAGGCGCGGCCTTGGTCGACTCAGGCACTGTTGCGTCGCCGCCGCCGCATGCGTAGATGAGCGTTGACAGTAGCATCGCGGCAATCCCCGCTGCCGTGACTCGATTGTTAACAAAGTGACGCATTGGCATCAAAAGCCGTCTGAGTAGATCCCGAACGTGAACGCGAAAATGGCGAAGTTGCTGGACTCTGAACTCAACTTGAGAATGTACTGATCGTAGCTGGGCGCCTCAATCGCTCTGTACATGCGCCCTTCGGTCACGTGCAAGAAGCTTCGGCCCTGATCATCGAATTGAATGTCGTCGCCAGCCTGATCCTCCGTTAGCCAATCGTCATCCAGCTGCACGAACACGTCGAACGGCTCCGGCCCCTGCGGATCGATCACCACGTTCGCGCTCACAGCCTCCATACGCAGGGCTATGTAGTCCTCAAGGCCCTCCGACTCGCGGGCGTGAACAATCGCCTCGGACTCATTCCTCCACAGGCCGTTGACCACCCACTGGTTGGAAGGGTATTGGTCTGTACCTGCATACGTATCCACATACTGAATGTCGGCGTTGGTCCGTGCATAGTATTCTTCTTGCGCGGCGTAGAGGCCGGATGGGGAGTAGTTCCGCTGGAAGCCTCCGTACAGTTCGCGGGTAACGCGGGTGGCCGTCCCGTCCCGATCCTGATTTTCAACCTGGCCCAACGGAATGTCGGACACGTCGTACCCGGCCTCGGTCAGCGCATCCCGAATCTCATCCTCCGTCTCGACGTACTCGCCTTCACCGAAGTGGCTGAAGCGGAGTTCGCCATCAGCCCCGATCAAGTACTTGGCGGGCCAGTACCGGTTGCCGAACGCGCTCCACGTGGACATTTCGTTGTCGAGCGCGTGGGGCCAGTCGAGACCGTTTTCTTCCACTTCGCGTTCGACATTCGACCTGATCTTTTCGAATTCAAACTCAGGCGCGTGGATTCCGATGATCTTGAGGCCTCTGTCGGAGTATTTTTCGTTCCAGTCTCTGAGGAAAGGGAAGGTACGAATGCAGTTGACGCACGTGTAGGTCCAGAAATCGATCAACACCACTTTGTTGTCATCGACGAATCCTCCGATGGTTACCGGCTCGGAGTTGACCCACTCCTCGATCCCAACCACTTCCACTCCCGCGTAAGGGAGTTTCTCCTCATCCACGGTAGGTGACGGCGCAGGTGTTGGCTTCTCGACGATTGTCGGGGTCTTGGAGGCCTTCTCGTCTGTCGCCGAGGGAGTTACGGTGGAGCCGGCGCCGCCGTCCCTTCCGCAGGCCGCCGCCAAAAGCATGACCAACAGGGCAGCTACGGCGGCTAACGTGTAGCTGGAAACGGCTCTTCGCGGCGGGCGCGGCGGCAAAGTTGCGGGCATGGATAGATTCCAGTTTTGCTAACGGTCTGAAAGATCAGATCAGACGTTGCCAAGTGATACCGCCACAGCTGCGTCGCTGATTCACCGGCGGAACTGAGAACGAACCTCACGCGCCGTTCTCGATCGGGCAACTCAGATCGTCTCCCCACTCGCGCCACGAGGCGTCGTAGTCCCTGACGTTTGGGTAGCCGAGGATTTTTAGGGCCCAGTACACGTGCGCCGCACGGATGCCGCCCTGTCAGTAAGTAATGACGTTCTTGTCAGGCGTTATTCCGTGGTCTGCCAGTATGCTGCGTAGTTCATCCGCCGGCAGCAGGACGGGCACGTCACCCTTCGTCAGAAGGTTGGCCCACTCAAGATGTACCGCTCCCGGGATCCGGCCGCCGCGCTTCGTCCCCCGCTTGTTCTCGCCTGTCCACTCTTCATCCGAACGAACGTCAAGCAACACTACATCCGGATCGTATATGGCCTCAAGGACTCCCTGGCGGGTGGCCATGATCTCGGGATGCGGGCGAGGCGAAAACGTGGTGGGCGGGTACGAATGCATCTCCCTCGACATGGGGCGGTTTTCTGCGAACCATTTGGGGAATCCGCCATCGAGCACTTTGACATTCGTGTGGCCGTAGTAATGAAGTGACCACGCAAGCCTGAAACCGTAAAGACACCCCGATGAGTCGTAAGCGACTACCAGCGTATCGTCACTGACGCCCAGAGACGACATCGTGGCGGCGAACTGATCGGGGCCCTGTATATGAGTGCGGTCCTCCATCGACGTTTTGTAGTAGTGGTCGACGACCGGTACCGCTCCGGGAATGTGCGCACGGTCGTATTGGTCGGGGAGGTCCGTGTCGACGATGCGTACGGCGGGGTCGTCGAGGCGCTCTTCAAGCCAGTCGGTGGTCATGAGAACGCTGGAATCCGCGTAGCCGCGCTCGTCGGGAGGTGTGACATTCATCGCATTCGCCAGTTCAATTCGTTGCTTACCGGAGCGGCGCGCAAGTGGGCCGTTGGGGGAGTGGAAGCCGGTTCCGCTGCAACCCGCGGCGAAATGTTAGCACCGGCGCCGGGTGAGATGTGGCATTTTGGAGCGGGGAGAATCGGGGGTGTGGGATCGTGGATTCGCGCTAGTATTGCCCGTCGGGCGCACAGAATTTGCATCCTCGAACGTCGGAGCGTCCTGTGGCCCGGGCTTTGGCGAATGCGTCCTCAACGGAATCGTACGGACCGTGCCATCGGCCATTGTCGAGGCTACTTCCACGTACCCCATCGCCATAGTTGCAGAATCCGCATGAATCCGTGTGAACCTTCGCCTTGTTCGCGGGATCGTTTTCATACACCCAGTGACTCATGTAAGAGGCCTCGGTTAAGGATGGTCTGAACAAGCCCACTGGTTGCGCCTGAATCTGTTACAAAGACCCTTCGACAAGCTCAGGGCGAACGGATTGGAACACGTTGCTGATGCGCTTGGCAGAGCGGAGGTTCCCCCCTCCTTAATCCTCCCCCCCCGTGGGGGAGAAGGCCAGAACCCTTCGACAAGCTCAGGGCGAACGGATTGGAACACGGAGTTGTTCAGAGGTTCCTTAACTTGCCAAATTGGTAGACCGCATTTTAGACGCGTTGCTGCCCGCACCCGCCATATGGGCAACCACCTCTCTGGGATGTTGTGTGATGACGGATGTGGGGGTCTGGTGTGAGGGCGCCGTCTGTACCCGGCCAATATGGATAGCGCGGAAACAGGAACTTACACCCGGTGGTTCCCCGATCTGGGCCGGGGATGATGGTAGGGGGCCGTACCGGAGATGACGCGCGGTGGTTGGAGACGGGATGATGAGTGATGGCCGGGGTCGGGGATGGCGGGCGGTGGTCGACGTCCCACCGTCATACCAGCGCAAAAACTCCGACATTCTCGCGAACGCGGGAATCCAGGCGGATGTGCGCGGGATGCGCTTTGGGCGCATAACCTCGCTACGTGATAATTTAGGTCGCAACGAAGTATTTTTCTGGAGTCTTAATGACGTACTTGCTCGCCGGACTCAGTTACCGGCGGTCTCCGCTTGAGGTGCTGGAACGGGTAGCGCCCGGCGCGGAGGAACTTTCCGCCTGGCTCGAAAGGCTCGCCGTACACGCAGGCGGCGGAGTCATTCTATCGACCTGCAACCGGACGGAGATATACGGCTGGTCCGACTCGACTGAATCTCCCGCACGGCTGATCGAACTCCTGGGCGGGATCGCGAGTCGCGACGGCACGCCGTTGCCGGATTTCCAGCGCCACATATACAGCGCGACGGGCGTGGACGCGGCACGGCATCTCTTCAGGGTCGCATCCGGGCTCGACTCGATGGCGACCGGAGAGGCACAGATCGCGGGTCAGGTCAGGAGCGCGCTGCGGGCCGCCGGTGAGGCCGGCGGGGGGTTGGCGCCTCGGCTGTCGCGTCTATTCCACACGGCGCTTCGTACGGGACGTCGCATCAGGCAGGCGACCGGCGTCGGAAATGGCCGCATCGGAATTCCGTCGATAGGCGTGCAGTTGCTCGAACGAACCCTCGGCGAACTGTCAGGCCAATCGGCGCTGTTGGTCGGCGCCGGCGAGACGGGGACGATGACCGCCCGCGCCCTTCGGCGCAACGGCGTGCGCAGATTTACGGTGACCAGCCGACGGGCCCACCGCGCCGCCGAGTTGGCCGCCGAACTCGGCGGCCGTTCGGTGGCGTTCGAGGAACGATTCGACGCGCTGGCGACGGCCGACGTTGTGGTCGCATGCACGGCCGCGACCGAACCGATTATCGATGCCGACAGTCTGAAGAAGGCCGTCGAAGCGCGCCGCGGCCGTCCCTTGTGTTTCCTCGACCTCGGCATGCCGCGAGACGTTGCGCCGGAAGCGGCGGACCTGGATGGCGTGACAATCCACACTCTCGACCAACTCCACACGATAGCCAACGAACACAGGGTAGAAAGAGCCACCGCAATCGACGAGGCGGAGGAGATGGTCGACCGGGAACTCGCCAGGTTCGTCGAAAGACAGGTGAGCCCGGCGGCCGAGCCGGTTGTGCGGCATCTCGGCGCGCGGGCGGAGCAGATGCGTCAAGAGGAACTTGCAAGGGTCGTCAAGAGGCGGCCGGATCTGTCGGCTGAACAGGTCGAGGCGGTGGATGCGATGACACGGGCGCTCGTCCGCCGCTTGTTGGCCGACCCTATCGCCTTTTTGCGAACGGCGGACCACACGGAAGCGGCCGAGGCGGTTTTGCAGGTATTCTCGCTGTACCCGGAGGAGGCGCCGGACTGACGGGCGTCCCGCCGCGGCAGCCTTGTCTCGTCCCTTGACAGGTAACAAATCATGGACACCACAAGGTCATCCTCGCTGTACGCCCGGGCGTCACGCCTGATCCCCGGCGGAGTCAACTCGCCTGCCAGAGCCTGGACGGCGGTCGGCGGGCAACCGCTGTTCATTTCGAAGGCGCAAGGGTCCCGAATATGGGACGTCGATGGCAACGAGTTGATCGATTACGTCGGCTCATGGGGCCCAATGATCCTCGGCCACGCCCACCCCCGAGTGGTAGAGGCGGCGCGACAGGCGGCCGGCGAAGGGACGAGTTTTGGCGCTCCGACGGAGGCCGAATTGCGCATGGCGGAACTGGTCACCGAAGCGCTCCCGTCGGTCGAAATGGTCCGTTTCGTCAATTCCGGAACCGAGGCGGCAATGTCGGCCCTGAGGCTGGCGCGGGCCCACACCGGCCGGTCCAAAATCCTCAAGTTTGAGGGCGGCTACCACGGTCACGACGACGCCCTGCTTGTCGAAGCCGGATCCGGAGTTGCGTCGCACGGCATAGCAACTTCCGCCGGGGTCCATCCCGATTACGCGGCGAGCACCCTCGTCGCACCGTACAACGCTCTGGACGCCGTTCGATCGCTTTTCGCCGGGAACCGCGGAGAGATCGCGGCGGTGATCGTCGAGCCCGTGGCCGGAAACATGGGCGTGGTCGAGCCCGCGCCGGGTTTTCTCGAAGGAATACGGGAACTGACTATCAAAGACGGAGCCCTTCTGATCTTCGACGAGGTCATAACCGGCTTCCGCGTCCACCCGGGCGGCGCGCAGACGATGTACGGGGTTGCTCCCGACATCACGTGCCTCGGCAAGATCATCGGTGGCGGATTTCCGGTGGGAGCGTACGGCGCGAACGAAGAGATTATGCGGAACGTCGCTCCATTGGGGTCGATGTACCAGGCCGGAACGCTTTCGGGCAACCCCGTAGCGATGGCGGCGGGCATAGCCGCGCTGGAGGAACTCCGAAAGCCGGAGACCTACGAGAGGCTGGCGGACTCCACGTCGCGGCTCGTACTCGGCTTTAAGGACGCATTCGCAAATACCGACACGCCGGTAACAATCAACTCGGTTTGCGGCATGGCAACGGTTTTCTTTACCCAGGGGCCGGTCAACAACATGGCGGAGGCTGCCGCATCTGACGGCAAGGCATTTGCCGCGTTCTTCCACAAGATGATCGAGCAGGGGGTTTATCCACCGCCCTCCCCGTTCGAGGCATGGTTCGTCGGGCTCACCCACACCGCGGCGGACATCGAAGCGACCGTCGAAGCAGCGTCAATCGCCCTGGCCGAATAGACACTGCCGCCGTGCAATGTCGTAGTTGCGGGTTTGAAGAGCCTGTTTCAAAGGTCCTTTGCGTATTTTCGCGTCGACCGCCATGCGACGAGATTCCCGTTTTCAGAGACCTTTGCGCAACCTCGACACATGTCATTTTGAGCGCAGCCGAGGAACCTGAGCCATCCAGACGGCATGCCAGGCCCCTCTTACCCAGACCCCTCGGCTTCGCTCGGGGTGACATGAGCGGTGCTCGGGGTGACATGAACGGTACTCAGGGTGACATGAGCGGTGCTCGGGGTGACATGGAGTGAGGAATCACCGGTTGGGGGGCTAGTTACGCAAAGGTTTCCTTTTGAGCGCAGCCGAGGAACCTAAGCCATCCAGACGGCATGCCCCGTCCCTCTTACCCAGACCCCTCGGCTTCGCTCGGGGTGACATGAGCGGTGCTTGGGGCGACATGGAGTGAGGAATCACTGGTTGGGGAGCCAGTTACGCAAAGGTCTCTTTTTGAGCGCAGCCGAGGAACCTAAGCCATCCAGACGGCATGCCCCGCCCCTCTTACCCAGACCCCTCGGCTTCGCTCGGGGTGACATGAGCGGTACTCAGGGTGACATGGAGTGAGGTGATGTTGACAAGGTTTTTGACCGGAACCGTCGCGCAGATTCCAAGGGTTTGCGAATTCACACTGCGGCCTCACTGGACGACGGAGATGGCGGGTTCCGGTTTTCGCAGGGGTCCCCGATCGGGTTCGGGGAAGACGGTTTGGTGGGTGCGGGTCCGCGATAGTGGCCGGGGGTGGGGGCACCGCCGGGCGGCGGCAACGGTGGTACTAGTGGGTGCGGGTCCGCGATGGTGGTCGGGGGGGGGGGGTGAGGGGGGATTTTGGCGCGTTGAAGCAACCCCGGTGGTGTTCCGGGGTTGCTTCGGTTGACAGTGTCTCTGTGGACGTAACCGTGACCGGCTGAAGCCGAGAGGCGGTTTGTTTGGAAGGAGTTTTTCCTCTGTTGTCTTCTTCCGGACCGTGTGACAAGCGCACGGTATGGCGGTAACTACCCGCCAGTTACAGACGGCCGTAAGGCCGCATGAGAAGACGATATTTTCGGCTCTTCACCCGCGCCCCGGTTGAATTGGGCGCGTTCGGGCAATGAAACAGACGCGTTGCTTCCGGTTTTCGGCTTGTTCTCCGAGGCGAACTCCGGTCGCATCCCTGAGTCACACTCACGTGCGACCTTTAACGGGCCCCGGGCCACCAAGGCCAGGGTTGGCCGCCACGCCTACGTAGGCGGCATGTCAAAGTCGTTCCCTTCCCCAATCGGCTGCGCAGCCGGGGGCGTGGGAATCCGTGTTTCACCCGCGCCCTCCTTCCAAAGGCGGACGCTTCCTTTCTCAGTTGCAACGGGCTTTAACACGAGGTGAGGTTTACCCCGACGCTGGCCAGAGTTGTCCCCCGTTGCATTCCGATGGGGTTGGTTGGCATGGACGTCGTTCATCGACACGACTTATGTTGATATTAGAACGTGCGTTCTGGTTTGTAAATGAGGGTTTGGCACGGATTTGTGTGAGGCCCCTCGCCCTCCGGGCTGCGGCATTCACCGGAACGACATGCGGCCTCTCCCGCGAGCGGGAGAGGGGACTTCTGAAACAGGTTCTTCAATCCCGCCTCCGGCCTTGCCTTGGGATGCCGCCCGGTCCCCACCCGAAGGGCACCCGCCACCTTCACCATAATACAAGGGGCGTCTCTTGCGGGCGCCCGTCGGAGCGGAGCATAATCGCCGCGGTTTATATCTTGCCGATGCCGCCCACCCCTCCGATCGTGCAATCACGGGTCTTACCCGCCGTAATAGTCCTCAGCGTTGTCGTCGGGCCGATACCCGAGTACCGAGGCGGCGTGAGACGTGTCCCAGAATCGCCAGGCGTTGCCGGACACGCCGTAGAGGATGTCGAACTTCAGGTCAGCCGACGTGAGGCACAAGCGGATGAGTTGGGCCAGGTCGCGGTGGCTGCACCACGTGGCTCGCATCCTGATATTGGCCGTCGGGTCGTTCTCCTCCGTAAATGACCCGATCCGCAGGCAGGCGATCTCCAGCCCGAACCGCTCCGAGTACGAGCGCCCGAGTGCCTCCCCGAATGCCTTGCTTGCCCCGTAGTCGCTGTCCGGTCGAATCGGTACAGTGTGGTCGACGCGCGTAAACCCGCCGGGCTCCAGACCTCGGTAATCGCCGGCGCGAATCCGCACATACGGCTCATCGTTCTCGAACAGACCAACCGCGTGGTTAGAACTAGGGAATCTCTGAACAAGTGGCCGATGCGCTTGGCAGAGCGGAGGTTCCCCCCTCCTGAATCCTCCCCCTATGGGGGAGGAGGCCAGAACCCTTCGACAAGCTCAGGGCGAACGGATTGGAACACGGAGTTGTTCAGAGGTTCCCTAGCAAACACGACGCGACGCACGCCCTCCAACCTGCACGCCTCGAAAACGTTTCGCGTCAGGGTGATGTTATTGCGGAGTACGTCGGGCCACGGGGTTTCGACGGCCGGGTTGCCCGCCAGATGGACCACGGCATCATGTCCGGACAGCACGCCGCGCAGGTCATCAAGCTCGTGGACGTCCGCCACCACCGCCGGTAACTCCAGCCCGGGGCGCGGCGGAACCCGGTCGAGGCCGTCCAACTCGAAATCGTCACCAAGCAACCTCACCAGCTTCGAGCCTATATTGCCACTAGAACCGGTAATCAGAACTTTCATCAGCGTGTCCTCATCGCCGCCAAGCAACGAAATGGCCGTTGATCCGGCGCGGTTTTCGTGAACTCCAAGCGCGAATTCGATTGGTGTGTCTAGTGACAGCGATTATATCGTTGGACACGATACCTATATACTTGACTAGCCGCGGATGGGATCACTGGCTCGTGACCAACCAACGCAGTTGTGGCTGGATGTAAGTGTGATGGACAAACGTCAAGGAGTGCGCAGGTTCCCCAAGGGGATAACTCGCTTGCTCACCGTGCACGAATTGAATCGGGGCCACGTATACGTCACTCAAGACCGCGAGTTGCCCGAGATCCTTGATGTTGAGGATTTTTACCGTCGAAATCAACGGTACTTTGATCGAAAGCCGCCGAATCAGCGTTTCGGGGCGGGTTCACGCCAGACGAAGGATTTTAGAGGCCATCGGTACTTCGACTCCCGTGACAATTCGGGTTGTTTCCCAGAAGATGCCGGAGATAAAGACCCACGCCGATGACTGAAGTGACCTCCCCGGGTTTCAACGGGATTTCGAGCGACGAAGTGACGGAGGAAACGGCTGTCAGGCTTTTTGAAGAAAGCCGATGGGGCAGCAAACCTGTATGTCCCCGCTGTCGTTCAGCGAGTGTTTCCTCCATCGTCAACTCGGTCCCCATGTCGCACCGGCGCCGCTCCTGCCGTAAGTACTTCAGTGTTCGTACAGGCAGCGTCCTTGAAGAGAGCAGACTGCCTTTAAGAAAATGGTTGTTGGCGATAAACCTGCTCGGCTCAGAGTCTCGGGGTGTATCGAGTGTCCAGATGGCCGCGCGACTTGACATAACTCAAAAATCTGCGTGGCATCTACGTCGCCGAATCAACGAAACCATGATACGCCGCGGTTTGCCGCTTCATGAGCACGGGGCCTTGTACGGGACTCGAGGACAGGGCTTTGGAGCCTTGCCATTGCTCCAGGCGATTCTTAATCCGCCGCGCAAACAACAACCAAACCATGAACAGTCGCTCGGGTTTGTGGATCTTTTTTGCGGGATCGGAGGATTTCATGTCGCGGGGACAAACCTGGGGCTGGACCCAGTTTTCGCGTGCGACATCGATGAGAATGCCCGAGCGACGTATCGTGCCAACTTTGGCCTGGACCCGGCTGGAGACATCACGGCCATTGGCGTAAACGACATACCTGACCATGAAATCCTGTTCGCCGGGTTCCCCTGTCAGCCGTTCTCGATAATTGGGAACAGGCGCGCATTCTCAGACCCGCGCGGGACGTTATGGTATGAAATTGTCCGGATCATCAAGGGCAAGCGACCGCGTGGAGTCGTTCTCGAAAATGTGAAGCAGCTGACAACCGTCTCGCGCGGAACCGTGATCAGGCAGATTTTGAAAGACCTTTCCGAGCTCGGATATTCCGCTGATTATCGAGTCCTCAACGCTCTGGACTTCGGCCTCCCGCAGAAGCGGGAACGCACAATAATCGTAGCCACACTGGAAACATTCGACCGGTTCCCATGGCCAACTGAGCCGGTCCCAATGAAACCTCTTTCAGAGATTCTGGAACCGAAACCTCACCCCAAGCACTACGCGTCCGAGCGGATAAGACTTAAGCGACAAGCTGCCCACCAATCGGACGTCAAGCCTGCGATCTGGCATGAAAACAAGGCGGGCAATATCTCAAGTCACCCTTGGGCGTGCGCCCTCAGGGCAGGGGCCTCATACAACTACTTGTTGGTCGATGGGGAACGGCGCTTGACCCCGCGGGAGATGCTAAGGCTGCAAGGATTCCCTGATGAGTTTATGATCGTGTGCAACGATTCCCAAACCCGTAAACAAGTGGGCAACGCCGTACCGGCGCCAATGGTCGAAGCGGCGATCAAAGGTGTGCTGGATGTCATTCAAACATCCTCGACTGCGAGGGTCTGCGCCTAGGCGAACCGGCCCATATCCGTTCGGCCAGATACCCGACAGAGTCATTCGGGCAATAGGTCGACAAATCGTCCATCGGCTCGCGATCGGGCAAGGCGATATCAGCGGCGACGACTTTGGGACGATATTTGCTGAAGCCATTAGTGGTGAGCATCGATCCAGCCCGCTCGGCGTGGCAGATGTCGTGGTGAATGGCTGCGCGTGGTCCGTCAAGACACTCCAACACAAACAGCCGTTTGATTGCCTTCGCGTTCGTCTAATATCCGGAAGGAACTCACCGGACTACTCAGTAGGTATTTCGGATCCGCGGGCTGACGTGCAGAAGACCGGCGACGCGGTTATCTCGGTCTGGAACGCGCGGGTCGACGAAGCAATGGATGAATACGACGACCTACGCAGGGCCGTGTTGGTGAGGAATGTGGAGGTAAAGGAGTTCGTAATCTTTGAGGAGGAATTGACGCGTTTCAACCCCGGAGACTTCCAGTGGTACCTCAACAGACAAGGCAACCTTGAAGGCCGAAACGCAGCAGATAAAACGCATCAGTTCACATGGCAGCCCCATGGAAGTCAGTTCACGGTCATCTGTCATAAACCGGGCTCCGCGAGACAATTCCGAATCAATCGGCATGTTCCAAGAGTGCCTGTAAACGTCGTACTTGATTCGATTGATTACGCCGATGACTGGATCTCCCTTGATTGTGCCAGCTCCGCCTGAAGCCACTTCAGCCCATACGACAAAGGCGATGAAGGGTAACCGCAGCGTCAACACTGGACCTGAACTGAAGATCAGAAGGGCCCTACACTCCCTTGGCTATCGCTACAGAGTGAGCAAGACGATTGAGTGCGGAGATCGAAAAGTGAGGCCGGACATAGTCTTCGGCCCAAAACGGGTGGCTGTTTTTATTGACGGCTGTTTCTGGCATGGCTGCGTCGAACATTGCCGAGTTCCCGCCTCAAACCGTGATTACTGGTTGCCAAAACTGCGGCGTACGGCGACAAGAGACCAGCGCGATAGCAAGAGCCTCGCCTCTCGATCCTGGAAAGTCGTCCGCGTCTGGGAACACGAGAACGTTTCGGCAGCAGTCAGCCGGATCGTAGCGGAACTGCGGTCCTCCAGATAAGACCCCTCTACCCAAACACGCTTTCCCAGCCCAACGGTTCGATCGCCTCTCGGACCAAGCCGATTTCGGTGAAAAACTCCGCTCCAGAGCAGGATGACTTGGCCATCCACGCCGTGTCGAGGTTTGACGCGGCGTTGGGTACGTGTTCAGAAAAGGCCACCCGGCGTCCAGTGTGGTTGACAGCACGCCGCGACCAACCACGCGGAACTAGGGAATCTCTGAACAAGTGGCCGATGCGCTTGGCAGAGCGGAGGTTCCCCCCTCCTGGCCTCCTCCCCCTGTGGGGGAGGAGGCCAGAACCCTTCGACAAGCTCAGGGCGAACGGATTGGAACACGGAGTTGTTCAGAGGTTCCCTAGAAACCGTTTGGCTTATTATTACGGGTACTTGTTGCCTTTTTTACGGTTGGCTTTGGTCTGCATGGCTTGCAGATTCCGAGGTGAGTCAGTTCCACCCTTCGACTTGGGGTTTGAGTGGTCAACTTCCCAACTCTTCGGTCCTTGCTTACCGTAGGCAGGCTTATATATCTCGTTGCCTAGCTTGTCTCTCCGGTGGAGATTCGGGTTCTTTCCCGGAACAGGTCTTGCCTTGTCCCAAGCGGTCTCCCTTTGTCGTTTATTTGCCATATCTTAACTCCCATGCTTGCAATCTCGCGTCTCCGTTACATTAGGTGGCGACGTACTCTGCTCGCTCATCGCTTAGAGGGTGTCTAATAAGTCCCTCCGTCCTGAGCAATACCGGGCGGTCCGGGGTCAACTGTATGGGCCGGCCCGCCTCGTTGGAAGTAGATTCTTCGGCTTCGCTCAGAATGACAATTGTTTTTAGACACCCTCTTAGATGGCGCACGGCCAAATCTACCACAGGGTGTCCGTCAGGTCAGAGCAGCTTGTCGATGGTCCCGGGGTTGACTTGTTCTACTGCCTGTTTCAGGGCGGCTATTCTGGCCGCGCCAGATGGGTCCCGCGGGTCGATAATGCGCCGGCATGTGCGTGTGTACGAACCGATCACCTGAAGTTCGGAGCGATTCGGAGGCCAGATGTACGGTTGGCCGGACGCAGTGCGCAATACACAGTCGGCGAACACGCGGTCGACCGGCACGGCACGGGGAAAGCGTGTCGAACTGTCTGAGCCGGCAAACACCCAGAACCCGTCCCAATACCGGCCGTCATTTATTGCGCGCCTGACGTGCGCGTTGGCGGTATAGCGGGCGGGGGAGGCGGCCCCTGCGGGTTTGGCCGGCGCGCGGAAGATCGACTCCACCTCGACGAAACCGATCAGGAAAAAGCCGGACTCTCCGGTGAATTCGCCTCCGCTCCAACGGGCCAGTCGCACGAGGAAAAATATGAGGTCGCCGGACCGGACGTCCTTCAACCCAAACGCTCTTGGCGCCCATTCGCAATTGTCCCCGTAGGTGTTCGTGCCGAACTCAGGGTCGAAGTGCGTGGCCTGGTCGAGAAGGCGATCGGGGATCCACCGGCTCAGTGACTCTTTCGGGTCGTAATGACTTCGAAGATCGCGGTAGCGAACCGAATAAGAACCCGCCTGTAACGGTTCTTCCGGGATGGTTATGAACTCAAAGGCGCCGTCGTCGAAAATCGGGCTCAAAAAGCGGTGCGAAGAATTGGCGCCGACGTTTGCCAGGAAGACGGATGGCTTCCCGGTGTCGGATGTTAGGGAATCTCTGAACAAGTGGCCGATGCGCTTGGCAGAGCGGAGGTTCCCCCCTCCTGAATCCTCCCCCTGTGGGGGAGGAGGCCAGAACCCTTCGACAAGCTCAGGGCGAACGGATTGGAACACGGAGTTGTTCAGAGGTTCCTTAGGTCTGGTTCGGGCACGGGCGTTTCAATGTGCGGCTGTGGAAGCGGGGGCGGCGATTGTTACGGCGGCCACCGGATTCGCAAAGTGGGCGACAGTCTCACGCCATCGACTCTGCTGCGATCAGTTCCTTCAGGTGTGGGATGACTTGTCGGGCGACGCGCCGGGACTCCTCTACGTGCGGGTATCCGGACAGGATGAACTCATCGATACCGAGCCGCCAGTAGCGGAGGAGTTCCGCCGACGCCTGTTCCGGCGTGCCGACGATGGCGGTACCGCAATTTACCCGCACGGTCGAAATCCCGTTCCACAGACGTTCGCCCACGCGATGCTGCTCGTACTTGCGCGCCTGTATGGCCGCTCCAACCATTGCCCCGCCCTGCGTCTGAGCGCTGCGTTGATCCCTGACCGACGTCTCTGCCCGCGACAATAACTCCTGGGCCGCGTCCCATGCCTCCCCCTCGGTGTCCCTGACGATCAGGTGTGTACGCAGCCCGAATTTGGCCCGGCGGCCGTGCGTCCCAAACGCTGTCCGGGCACGGTCCATCAGTTTGGCCGTCGCTTCGATGGGTTGAATCCACATCAGCAGGACATCGCCGAGGCGGCCTGCCAGGTCGAGGGCCGCGGGCGACGCTCCTCCGACATACCACCGCGGTCCGGCCCCAAGCGGGCCCGGCGAAACCATTGCTCCGTTGAGGTTCACCACCTTCCCGTTGTACGTAATCGGGCCATCGGCGGACCACAGCCGTTTACACGCCTCGATGAATTCGGCGGCAAGTTCGTAGCGTTGCCCGTGATCGGTCTCGACGCCCAACCGTTCGAAATCGCCCTGTATCCCGCCCGGGACCACGTTGATGTCTAATCGGCCGCCGGTGATGTTGTCTAGCGTCGCCGCCATCTGTGCGAACAGGCCCGGCGCGATGAACCCCGGTCTGACCGCCACGAGAAAGCGAATGTCCGACGTGACAGCGGCCAACGCCGTTGCGGTGGTCCACGTCTCTGCCAGGGGCGCCTGTTCGTCGAAGAGGCCGTTGGCGAACCTCGTAGGTATAAGTTGCGAGTAGTAGCCCTCCGCCTCGGCGGTAGACACGACCTCGCGCAGGTACTCGAACGCCGGAGGCCGCTCCGCTCGCAGTGTCCCGATGTGCTCTCCGTCGCCGTCGATAGGAATGAACCAGTCGAACTTGACCTCCGGCCGTTGTGAATCCCCGTTGCTCATCGCCCGTTACCTTTCGTGCAACCAATGGTCAAGAGAATATCTGCATCCCGGGCGTCGGGCGAGTGCCTCGGCGGAGTTGACCGTTCAGGCGTAAGGGGCACATAATAAGAACAAGTGTTCTAGTACACAACTACTCAGCTTGATTCTTGATTGGAGTCGCACATGGCCACAGATGCCGAAATCGGTTCAGGGAATGTCAGTTCATTGGCAAATTCCATCCTGGGCAATCCGGACGCATTGACACAACAGCGCTGCCCGCGCTGCGGCGCATCGACCGCGCTGCGGCTCGAAAAGGCGGATCCAGAAGCTCACACTTGCTACCGGTGCAGGCCGTGCGGCCACATATTCAGCCCACGGGTTGCCAGCTGACGGCGTGATTTCAGGGCGAGCCCGGGAGGATAGCCGCACTCGAATAGCGAAAAATGGCGGAATAACGCAAGAACGCCGGAACCAATGGCCGACCGACCCGGTCGGGTTCGCGAAGCACGAACTCGGCGCCGATCCGTGGAAGAAACAGGCCGAGATATTGGAGGCCGTGCGGGACAACCCCCGCGTGGCCGTGCGCTCGTGCAACGGATCGGGCAAGACGTACATTGCGGCCCACGCGGTTTTGTGGTGGCTCATGTGCTTCCCCGACGCCCTGGCGATCACGACCGCGCCGACGGAGCACCAGGTCCGCGATGTGCTGTGGCGCGAGATCAGGCGCGTCTACCACGGAAGCGAGCATCTCATCCAGGGCAAGCTGCTCAGGACTTCTCTGGAGCTGGGCGACAAGCACTACGCACTGGGTCTCTCAACGAACACGCCGGAGCGCTTTCAGGGTTTTCACGAAGGGCACATCCTCTTTGTGGTAGACGAGGCGTCCGGCGTGCGCGAGGGGATATTCGAGGCCATCGAGGGATCGATGACGTCGGAGCACGCAAGGATGCTGCTGCTTGGCAATCCGACCGCCTTGTCCGGCTACTTCTACGAGGCGTTCCACCGGCGGCGGAGCCTTTGGCAGACGATCCATATATCGGCGCTCGACACTCCTAACCTGGTGGCCGGCAAGGTTGAAATGCCGAACCTCGTCACTCCGAAGTGGGTGGAGGACGCAAGGATCAATTGGGGAGAAGAGAGCCCCATGTACCAGATACGGGTCCTCGGCGACTTCCCGTCCGAGTCGGAAGACACGCTGATCTCCCTGAAGATCATCGAAAGCGCGGTGGAGGGCAAAGACCCGGCGTCTGCTTCCGATAACGAGGACGACGAACAGGTGGAGGTGGGCGTCGACGTGGCGCGCTTCGGCAGCGACCGGACGGTCTTATGCGTGCGGCGCGGGGACCGGGTGATCGACATCGCCTCATACGCGAAAAAAGACACCATGGAGACCGCTGGCCTGGTCAATGCCTGCGTGGGCCGATATTCGCCGGTCCACGTGCGGATCGACGTTATCGGCGTTGGAGCGGGCGTAGTCGACAGGCTTAAGGAGCTCGGGGTACCTGGCGTCACTGGCGTAAACGTGGCGCATCGTGCGACCAATCCGGAGCATTTCGCCAACCTGAAAGCGGAATTGTACGACGGTTTGCGGGAACGGTTTCAACAGGGGCGAATCCGAATACCCGGCGACCAGAAGTTGATCAGCGAGTTGGCGTCCATCAGGTATTCGTTCACCAGCAGCGGGCAGACCAGGCTGGAGGACAAGGACGACCTGCGGGGCCGGGGTCTGCCAAGCCCCGACATGGCCGACGCCCTGATGTTGGCGTTCGCGCACTCCCCCAGGCGCGGATTCAAGATGTGGGCCTGAAACCGGGCGTGGCGCCGCCCGGCGCGGTCACTCCTTGGCATGCAGGCGGCGATGAATAGCAGACGCCCCGGGATCGGGGCTGACCTGAGCAATCAGAACTTTCGACCGGAGGTCATGAATTGAGCGTAATCAATGTCGTTGGAGATGCGGTTAAACGGAGCGCTATCAAAGCGCTGCAACTCGGCAGGCTGCGAAGAGTTGAACGGGCGAGCCGTTCGACGCGCGTAGTCGTCGACCGGTTCGACGCCGAGTTCGGGATTGCTCCGGACTGGCCGCAGACGCGTCACGCCAGGTACTACGAGAAGTCCGCCTCCGTTCATGCTGCGGTGAAGGTGCGGTCCGATGCCGTGGCGCGGCCGGGAATACGGGTGTTGATCCGCGAATCGGGGTCAGCGCACGGGGGAGACTACCGCGAGGCCGGGGCCGACGATCCGATGATGAGACTTCTCGACCGGCCGAACGAGGTGTGGACGCAGGGCCAGTTGCTGCGGGCGACCGAGACCTATCTGGCGCTGTGGGGGTCGGCGTTTTGGGGCATCGAACACGATGCGGCCGGAAACGTGTCGGAACTCTGGCCGCTGCGGCCAGACCACATGCGCATACTCCCCGACAAGAATCGATACGTGAGGGGGTTTGTGTACGAGCACGGCGGCGAACGGGCGGCGTATCTGCCGCAGGAGATCGTGTGGTTCAGGCACATCAACCCGGCCGACGAGTTCGGCGGCATGTCCTCCCTGTCTCCGGCGCGGCTCGCGTTGGACATGGGCGAGGAGGCGTTGAGATTCAACCGCAGCTTCTTCCGGAACTCCGCCATGCCTTCCGATCTGGCAATTACGACAGAAGAGACTCCGACAGAAGACGAGGTGTCGGAGTTCTACGCGCGGTGGGAGAACCGCTTTGGCGGCTCGGGCAGGGCCCATCGTCCCGTATTGCTGTCAAGAGGAATGGACGCAAAACGCCTTGGCATTTCGCACAAGGACATGGAGTTCACTCAGGCGCTCCGGTGGTCGGTGGAGGAGGTGGCCCGCGCCTTCGGGGTGCCGAAGGTGTTCCTCGGACAACTGGAAGACGCCACGTTATCCAACGTCGAGACCCTCGAGCGGTATCTGTGGCGGAACACGATTGTTCCCGAGTTACGGCTCATCGAAGAGGCGATCAATTGCACCGTAACCCCGTTATTCGAGAGTTTCCCGGGCCAACGGCGCGTCGAATTCGATCTCGGTGACATTGAGGCGCTGAAGGAGAGCGAAAACGATCGTGTGGACAGGGAGGTCAAGCTAGTGTCGGCCGGGATTATCTCAGTCGATGAGGCACGCGCCCGCCGCAACCTTGAGCCGATGGGGTGAGCCGGCATGAAGGGCGTTCCAGGCAACCTCGGCTCGTGCCGCGGGCGCCCCCTTCGGGCCGTCGAGGTTAGTCCGCGCCGGGGTGTTTCCCAGAACGTCGGTTCGGCTTTTGCGTGATTCCTGTGCGCCGCTCAGGTTAGTATTCTTGAAGTGGAATCATCACCAACTTTACTCCAGGATTTTGCCCTTATCACCGTCGCTGCCGCAGTGGCGTTGATTCTCTTCCGCAGGCTCAATCAGCCTCCGATCCTCGGCTACCTGTTGACAGGTGTGCTGATCGGTCCCTACACCCTTCCCGTCTCGCCGGTCGGAAACATTGAGTCGATCCGGCTTTTGGCAGACGTTGGCCTCGTCGTCCTGCTCTTCGCATTGGGGCTTGAGCTTGGTTGGGACCGAATCCGGCGCGTAGGGCTGCGGGTAGTTTTGATAGGCGCCATTGAGATCAGTCTGATGGTCGTGATCGGCTATCAGATAGGGAAATTGCTGGGCTGGAGCGCCAATGAGGCGTTGTTCCTCGGCGCCGCGGTGTCGATTTCCAGTTCGGCGGTAATCATCAAGATGCTCAGCGACACAGCCGAACTAAAATCGATCAGGGGTCAGTTGGTTGTGGGGATACTCGTGGTCGAGGACTTTGCCGCCGTGGTGCTCTTAAGCGCCCTTACGGGCATAGCGACCACCGGCGCATCGAGCCCGGCGGACGTGTTGGGGATTGTCGGGAAGCTTGTCTTGTTCGTCGTTGCGTCTCTGGTTTTGGGCCGCCTATTCGCCCACCGGATTACCTCGATTTTGGTCAGATTCAAATCGACCGAGATGCTGTTGCTCGGCAGTCTGGGACTCTGCTTCGGCCTTGCTCTAATTGCCGACGAAATGGGTCTCTCCGCGGCCGCCGGGGCTTTTCTTATGGGTACGGTTCTCGGCGATACGCTGCACGCCTCCAGAATCACCCGTGTAACGTCGCCTGTGCGCGATCTGTTGGCGGCGATCTTCTTCGTATCGATAGGGATGCTGGCCAACTTCGCCGAGTTGGGCAAATACCTGATGCCGGCAATTGTCGTCACGGCAGTTGTCGTATTCGGAAAGTTGATCGCCACAACCGCTGGCGCATTTCTCACCGGTCACGGAGGGCAGACGTCGGTGTCGGT
This sequence comes from Dehalococcoidia bacterium, assembly GCA_965224235.1. Classification (GTDB taxonomy): domain Bacteria; phylum Chloroflexota; class Dehalococcoidia; order Lucifugimonadales; family Lucifugimonadaceae. Next base: position 894,393 of record CBDCYP010000001.1, read on the forward strand.
CGGCACTGCGACCACTCAGTCGGGCGAATTTTCGCTCGCCATGGCCAAGGTTGGGGCCGAGCACGGGGTTGTTGGGCCGATCCTCTACCCCGTGATCACGCTGACTACCGTCGCCACCTCATTCCTGTATCCGTTTCTTTATCGTTCTGCGCCGGCGATAACCAGGTTCCTCGAACGAATATCGCCGGCTTGGTTGCTTCAATACGAGGCGGCGCTCTCAGGCGCTCTGATCGCTCTCAGGCAAACCACCGCGGTCCGAAGCGATGGGGCTATAGCTGTCCGGCGGATGTTGCGCAGAGTACTGGTCAACCTCGGTGTGATAGCGATACTGCTTGCCGTAGGTACCGGCGCCGTGCACTTCACATCTTCGATCGCAAATCCGCTGGAATTGAGCGAGAGCGTAATCGGCCTGATCATTGGGGGCGTGGTAATCACGCTTTCGATCCCACCGGGCATCATGGTGTGGCGGGCCCTGACACAACTGACAGAGGATCTGACTAGTCAAATGGCGATATGGCGGTCGGTACTGCCCGATCGTTCCCGCCGGCTTGCGTTCGCCAGACTGATACAGCACTCCCTGCTCGCCGCCGCCATCATTGTGTTGGCGGTGTGGACAATGCCGCTGTTGTTTGAACTAATGTCGATCGGCAGCCTTGCTCCTCCGGTGTCGATCGCCATCGTGGTTGTGCCGATTCTCCTGACCGCACTGGCAGCGATACGCGTGCACCGGGAATTGAGCCGGACGATCAGGCGGACCTTCCTTGGTGATTCAACACGCGACAGGGACAGTCGTGCGGACGACGTTTTCCGCCAATAGCGAACCTCTGGTTTCCATGGCTACACCCTGATCCGGATTTCGCGCGTGCCTGGTGGTTCCCTGATTGGGGTTAGGGATGACGCGGACACCGGCGCCTTGACGGATAGGGAATCATGTCCCAAACTCAGTAGTTAGAACATCTGTTCTGAATAACGAACCGCCGCCGTTTAGCGCGGCGGACCTGGGACTGACCCGGATTGCGGCGGCAAGCGAATTCCGCCTATCCGGGTCTTTTTGTTTTCCTGCCGGCCAGGCGCCGCCAGCTGAATCACGGAGTGAGTCTTTCATTGGCCTATCCCATCGACTCGACATTCATAAGGACCGGTCCGGAAACCCATTTGGGGTGGCTGCCGGTAGAGGTTGAACGATCAGAAACGGCACTGGGTAGCGTCACCGCTGCTGCCGTTTCCGGCCGAAGCGGTGAATTGCTCTCAATAACCGCCTCCCTGGAGTCAGAGGACCGCGCCGGCGACCTGATCATCGCACGCGGCTGGGAACTCGAATCGTATCTGCGCAACCCTGTCGTGCTGTGGGCACATCAACACTGCCTGCCACCAATAGCCCGGAGCGTCTCGACGCGGGTCGAGGGCGAATCTCTCATTGCGACCATCGAGTTCGCCGAAACCCCGTTCGCACAGGAGATCAAACACCTGTACCTGACCGGATTCATGAATGGCGTCTCGGTTGGTTTTCGGGCGCTCGAGACGGAGTCCCGCAGGGCGGCTGGCGGCCGTCGCGGCACGGTATTCAGGCGCCAGGAGTTGCTCGAAATCAGCGCCGCGCCTGTACCCCTGCACCCTCAGACCCTCGCAATCCCTCCGGCCATGTCGCATGTCGAACATTCCGCAGCGGCGCTGGAAATCTTCAGAGAGTTGACCGGCCTTTGGAATGAACTCGGACAACTGGGATCGAGCCAAGTGCGGCAAACGCGCCGCAGTCAGGGGCGAGACGGCAACGAAATAACTTAGCGAATACCGAAACGCAACGGGATGGAGATGCAAATCGAATGACGACACAGGAATTGGAAACAGTGAAAGAGGAGTTGGCGGGCATTTCTGCGTTCGTAAAGGAACGCATGAAACCGGCCGCCGATGAACAGACAAGGCTGACCAATGCGATCAACGGGTTGGCGGACACGGGCAAAGAGCTGCGCCGGCGCGCACTGACCTCACAGGTCGAGGATGAAGATAACCGAGTCGCCTCTGGCCCTTACGCCGGGTGCGACTCGCTCGACCTTGTGATCGGGCGGAGCCTGCTGCGCGCCGCCCGGGCGCAGGGCGGTGGTCCGGGCGTCGAAGACTGGACGGTCCACCTCCGGGCCGCTATGGACAGTCTGACCGCCGGGGCGGGCGACGAGCTGACCCACACGGCACAGGCGTCGCGGCTCTGGCAGGACGTACACCTTGAAACCATGATCGCTTCCCTGTTCAGCAGGATCAGTATGCCCACCAACCCTTTCGACGTGCCTCTGCAACTCGGCGACGTCAACTGGTACCCGGGCGAAGAAAACGTGTCGGTCAGGTCGACCGACGTCCCCACCGGCAAGCAGACCCTCACGGCACGGGAATTGGTGGCAGAGGTCCCCTGGTCGCTCACTCTTGAGGAGGACGCGGTGATCGCCATGCTGCCGGAGGTTCGCCGCACGCTCGTGCGAAACTCGGCTGAGGTGATCGACGACGTATTGCTCAACGGCGACAACACCATTTCGAACGGCATCAATTCGGACGGCGGCCTGATCGGAAGAAACACCCCCGGCATGGCCCAATGGCTGGTCGGTTTCGACGGCCTGTTGCACCTGCCGCTGGTCGACAACACGTCGCAGGCCATCAACCTGGACGGGGCGGTGACATCGAGCGCCTACAACAAGCTGCTGAAACTACTCGGCAAGTACGGAGTTCGCAGCAACGAGTCGGTGTTCATCACCGACCCGAACACTTTCTTGACGAGTCTGGCCCTCGACGAGGTTGAGACGGTCGACAAGCTCGGACCGGCCGCCACGATCCTGACGGGGCAACTAGCCGTGGTTTACGGCCACCCGCTGATCGTATCCGAGCAGATGAGGCTCGCCTCGGCGACCGGCAAGGTGAAGTCGGACAACTCGCAGAACACCGCTGGCCGAATACTGGCGGTCAACACGTCTCAATGGCGGGTCGGTTTCAGGCGGGAACTGTCGATCGAGACGGAGCGAGTGCTTCAGAAGCGGCAAAACGTGATGGTCGTCAGCCTGCGCCTGGCGTTTGCCGAGAGGACAGGGAAGCGGTCGAGCGCCACTCACACGGCGCTTCAATACAACGTCACCGGAGTTACATAGGCGCGTAGTGAGAGGCGGCGCACTGCGGGGATCAGCCGGGGGAGGACCGGGGTTCCGCAGGGGTGCGCCCCTTCCGCACTATGTACTACGAACACACGTTCGCCCGGTTCTTTTTAGGGCCCCTGCAGACCCGAAATCTACCGAACTGAGAACCTCCGCGGGGCGAGATCGCCCAGACGCTTGCCCCCGGGGCACAGACAGATTCATGGACCCGACCGGTCCCAACTATTCCGGTCCCAACTTTTAAGGAAAACGAAATGGCAGACAACAAGTCGATATCCGACCCGATTGCAGAGATAGCCGAGCGGGCCCTCAAGAAGACAAGCATCGTCCACCTCGACGGGTGGAATGGTACCGATCAGCGGTATCTGTTCGTCGCGCCCTACGACTGCAGGATCGATCAGGTATCCCTATTGTCAGACACAGCGGTGCAGGCCAGCGACACCAATTACTACTCACTACAGATCCGCAACCTGACCCAGTCTGAGTCCCTGCTGTCGTCACCGCGGCGGACGCGGACATCGGGCGGCGAGGCGATAACCGGAGACGAGGTGTTCGAGTTGTCGCCGGACCAGAACCGGGTGCTCGACGACGGAGATGTTCTGGAACTTCAGATAACCGAAGCGGGGTCTCCTGTAGATCTCACTGATGCCGAACTCGTTGCTGTTGTTGAATACACGTAACGGCAGAGGCCGCAAGGGGGCGGCGGACGTCTGCACGTTCGCCCTGACGACGGGAAAGGCGGGCGGGGCCGTGCGGCTCCGCCCTTCCTCTCTACCCGTGCGATGCGCCATGGTGCGGGCCAAACCGGGCAATGCGGGACTCGTTCACGTGGGCGACGCATCCGTAACCCGCGGCGACCCCGGTCTCGCGCCAGGCAGGACTCTCGGGCTGCGAGGGGACCCGAAGATCGACCTATTCGATGTATTCGTCGTTGCCAACGCCGACGGTGACGGGGTCGACGTGGTGTGCGCCGTTGCGCCTCTGCATCACGATGTCGATTGGACCTCGCGTGAATGGGTAAGAAAGGCATCCGGCATATGAGTCTGCCAATCGGCACAGTAACCGCCTCCATGGCGGCAACACCGGTTGCCGTCGCATCGACGGCCATAGCCGTACGCGCCCTTAGCCTCAAGGCGAGACAGGACAACGCCGGACCTGTCTATATCGGCGACGCGGGGGTAGCGGCAGACAACTGCTACTGCCTGTCACCCGGCGATGAGGTGACGTTGCAGTTCGGTAATGCGATGGACCTGCGTCTCCTCTTCGTGCACGCCGACAACGCCGGGGACCGCGTGGATTACGCGGGAGTCGCAGCGTCAGGCCGGCTTCGGGCGGTGGGGTCGTACCGCAGGGACTTGCCCGGAACCATACCGATCTAACCCTATTTCCGGCAGACCCGAACGGGGCATTGCCGTCCAACTCGACTGTTTCCATTTCTACAGCTCATCAGCGCGCCGGCGCAACGCCGGAAAGGTTTCTACTAAACCCATGAACAACATCGTGGCGCCCCGCGGCGTTTTCAACACATACGGCGAACTCTCTGAGATGAAGTCCCGACTCGGCATCGCCGGCAACGCCAATGATCCGGCGCTGTGGATGGCCTTGCATGCCGTTAGCCGGGACATCGACGCGTACTGCAACCGGCGGTTTTACACCGTACGCGCAGTTCGCAGTTTTGACGTGGCCGACCCGGACGGCTTTATCGTGCCGGACCTCATCAGTGTTTCGAGCCTGAGAGAAGACGCCGATCGGGACAGGATCTACGAGGTTGCCCGTACCCCTGACGACTACATCCTCTATCCGCTGAACGCTGACCCCGCTTCACCGTCGGGAAGGCCGTACTACCTCGTCAGGGCCGATCCGTCAGGGCCGCGCCCGATGTTCACCATCGGCAGGATTGCGGCTCAGATCGAAGGGCTGTGGGGCTACAGGGCGGATGTCGTCGATCTGCATTCCCCGGTCAACTTCGATGGGGTGATAACCGCTTTTTCAGACATCATCCCGGTGACCGACAGAGGCCCGGTAGCCGCCGGTCAGACCTTGCAAATCGAATCGGAGCAGATATTCGTTCGCGCCGTCGACGGCCACAACCTGACGGTGGTCAGAGGCGTCAACGGCACCGCGGCGGTGGCGCATCTCGACGGTACGGACATCTACGTGCACCGGTACCCGCCCGAGGTAGTCGAAGCAACACTTGTATCGGCCGCACAGTTGTGGAAGCGAAAAGATACGCCTTACGTAATGAACGGCTCGGGAGCGTCGCGTATGGCGGGCGGACGTGATCCGGGCGTCGAGGCTATGTTGTCGCCGTTGCGCCGCCTGCCCGTGGGACGCGCCGGGTTATGAGCCTCCTATCGATCCGGGAAGGCATCGTCGCCGCGCTGAACCGCATAACGGATCTGACCGTGTACGACCACGTACCGGAGGCTATCAACGAGTTTCCCGCAGCTTCCGTTCGCGTTGCGGCGGCGAGTTACGCCGACCGCACCTTCACGCTTCAGATTCTATTGGCGGTTTCGGGCTGGTCTTCCGGAGAGGCTGAGAAGTCCCTGCACCCGTTCCTCGAAGCCAATGGCGCCCACAGCGTTAAGGCGGCGCTCGATGCGCAGCCGGGATGCGTAACGGTGGCGGCGGGCGAACCGGTCCGACGCAATTTCAACGGCGCCTCTCTGCTGAGCGTAGAACTCACAGTAGTAGCAACAGACGCCTGAAGATTTCAGGCCGAGCATCTCGTATATGCGTCCGCGCATTCGTCGGCGGACACCAAGGTGGCCAGGTTGCATAACCCATTCCGAAATATCGAATCACCCAATCGAGGCGAGTCCCCTGCGACTAAGTTCATATCGGCGGCGCGAAAACGCACGACACCCGAAATCGCCAGACTGGCGCGAGCGGTCGAATCGCTAAGAGCGATAGTCGAAAACGATCACCAACACAGGCTGGAACAGATCGAGCGCGACCTGCGATGGGTCATTTTCTTGCTGGGCGCGCAGTTGGTTGGACTGATCGGCGCTGTGGCCAGCCGGGTGGTGGCAGGATAGCTCTCATCCTCTTTCCCTTGTGGGGAAGTCCGGGATCGGGATTACGGGCTCTAAGGAGGAGCCGCGTCGACCGCCTTTTGTCCGCCCTCAATACCCTTTCTCCCCCTCATTTGCCGGGGATAGAATCATCAATTCGCGGATTGCGGGGCACACAGTGCGGCAGATTCACCAACTGAGGGTAAAACACGCTGCCGGTTTAACTTGGCAACCGCTCCCAATGCGTTTAATCTAGGGGCATTGCGGTAGTTGGTACGCCTTGACCGCACCGTTACGGGTGATCAAAATACGGATATCCGCGGGCGGAGCGCGTGACCGCGCGTGTCCGGGTTGTGGATAGTCCCGGCTGATGTAAAATCCCCGAGGGCGCAACATAGCGATCGGACATCGTTTGCCGGGTACGCCCTGAACAGGAAAACGCTACACACTGCCGGAACTTCATCCGATGACAGAACTTCGAGTGAGTAAATGAAAATTTTCGCCCGCCATCAGCAAGTACCAGACGACGGCGCTGACAAGTCGTCGTCGAGCAGGAGTGACAGCATGGGTTCGCACCGGTGGATAACAAGAGTTCCCGGCAGCGCCCGTCGGCCAAAGGCGGTTGTGGCGGTGTTGCTCGCACTTGCCGCACTGCTCCTCGTCGCACAGGCCGCCTTTGCCCAGACAGCGCCTCCGCCTTTGGCGGCGGACTCTGCGGTTAGCGTCACCCCCGGCAGCGGTGTCATCTTCCCTGGCCAGAGTGTGGCGCTGAGCGCCACAGAATATGATTCCTCTGAATACAGTTGGTCCTCGGATAGCGCCTCGTTCAGCGCTGCCGATGCCAGACAGACCACGTTAACGGTCAATGACGGGGCAAGCGGAGACATCTCCGTGAGCGTGACGGTAACGTCGGGCGCCGTGACGGCGACCGGCGCCGCCACGTTCACCGTACCGGCCGCGGGCAACCAGTTGTCCGAAGGCGACATCACGATCTCACCCGCCAGCGTGTCGCTGACCCCAGGCCAGGACGTAATTCTGGAAGCCGCAGCGCTCAGTGAGGCCGGCGGAGCATTGCCATCCCTCGCGCCGGGCGTGACATACAGTTGGTCGTCGTCCGCCGGGGGTTCGTTCACGGGGAATGCGGACGGTAAATTCACTGCTCCCAGTTCCGGCGCCGGAACGATCACCCTGACCGTGTCTCAGGCGTCTATTGGTGGGAGCCTCACTGCCACCGGCAGCGCCGAATTTGACGTAATTGTCACACCGGTCAAACCGGAAGCGGTCATCGAAGACCCGCCCGGTCCTGCGCCCGTGATTTCAATCCCTGACGGCGCCAATGGCGCGGTGGTCTCACCAAGCGGTGGAGCATCGGTCACCTCGTCCAACGGAATCACTGTCGAGGTGCCGCGAGGCGCCATTAACGGCATCTACGCAGGCGTCTACATCCAGGAAGCTGACGTCGAACTTCCGGACGGCGTTCTCTTCACCGTCGGAAGCGCCGCCGCGAACATCGTGTTCACAGACGCCGATGGCGCCCCGATGGCCGACTTCCGCACGGACAGGGCGGTCCGGATCTGCATGCCGGTCACGCAGGATGACATCGACACGGTCTGGGGCGGAATCGACGGGATACACATCGCGCACGCAGCCGACGACGGGTACTTGCACTACCCGCCGGACAACGACCCGGTCAATTCGATCACCTGCGTAAACGCGTCAGGTTTCCCGAACCTCTTCTTTGTAGCGCTCAACTCCGATCCGGACCCGTCGCCGACGCCAACACCGGTTCCGGCAACACCGACGCCAACGCCGGTTCCGGCAACACCGACCCCAACGCCGGTTCCGGCAACACCGACCCCAACGTCGGTTCCGCCAACGCCAACGCCGGCACCGACCCCAACCCCGACGCCCGCGCTCCCGATCACGGGTGACTCGACTCCCGGACCCGGGGCGCTGTTCCTCGTTGCGCTCGTAGCGGCGGCAATACTGGCATCCGGCCTGCTCGTACTACGACGCAGCGCCAACACCGGCAACAGGCCGCAAGCGTAAAAGCTAGGGAATCTCTGAACAAGTGGCCGATGCGCTTGGCAGAGCGGAGGTTCCCCCCTCCTGGCCTCCTCCCCCTGTGGGGGAGGAGGCCAGAACCCTTCGACAAGCTCAGGGCGAACGGATTGGAACACGGAGTTGTTCAGAGGTTCCCTAGATACAGAACCAGTAAGAGGGTGTCTAATAAGTCCCTCCGTCCTGAGCAATACCGGGCGGTCCGGGGTCAACTGTATGGGCCGGCCCGCCTCGTTGAAAGTAGATTCTTCGGCTTCGCTCAGAATGACAATTGTTTTTAGACACCCTCAAAGAGAGGGACCCGGCCATCCGGGTCCCTTTTTTTTGGGGGGGGCCGTACACCTGGTTGCACGCATGGCGCCGCCGGCAAGAGACGCCCCCGAACTAGTTTCTCGGAGAGGCGCGGTTAAAACGGCTTACCCGCTCGCCCTGATGGAGAACATCTGGGGAAACGAGTCATTGTGCTTCGGGAACCTCCACCACCCGTCGCCGTCCTGCTCCATTGAGGGGTGGGCCCGGTAGCCGGTAAATGGAAACTCGTGGAGGAATTCGATCCTGAGACCTGAATCTATCAGTGCGGTGACGATTTCGCCGAGGCTGTGCGCCCACTCGTAGTTGGGACCTGTGATCAGCTCCGATCCGGCGTAGCTCGGCCCGTCACCCCCGAAGAAAAACTCGTGATGGAAGTATCCATACGCCGGCCGCATATCCCCCGACTCCGACTCTTCGAACGCGTCTGTGAACGGGTGGAATTCCACAATATAAAACACCCCGCCCGGCTTGAGATGGTTGCTGACTACTTTGGCCCAACTGTTGATGTCAGGCAGCCAGCACAAGACGCCGTACGAGGTGAACACGATGTCGAACTGCTCGTCGAGAACGCCCGGTAGATCATAGATATTCGAGCAGATGAACCGCGCATTCAGCCCCAGATCGTCGTTTAGTGACCGGGCCAGATCGATTGCGGCATCGGAGAAGTCAACGCCAGTCGGCTTGGCGCCCAGACGGAACCAGGACATGGTGTCCATGCCGAAGTGGCACTGGAGATGGAGAAGTGTCTTGCCGGACACATCACCGACCTCACGTCGTTCGAGGTCCCTCAGCGTTATCCGGCCCCCCTTGAATCCCTCCACGTTGTAGAAGTCGGACGCCGCATGGACCGGAGTGCGCTCGTTCCAGTTCTTACGATTGATTTTGAGTCGTCTATCCGCCGTCATGAAACCTCCGGAGGCTGCGATCCCGCAAATATGAACGTCTTCCGCACGCAACCCTGTCTGGCTTGGGTGGGTAGATCCTGAAGCGAGGATATTGGATCAAATCTCAACCGGCTTCGACTTGACCCACGCTCCCCCAATGGTTTCCCGACCTGGGTCGGGGAGGACGGGTGATGGCCGGTGTCCGCGATGTTGTTTCACGGCGCGCGCATGTTGGGGCGCAGGCGGTCGGCCAGGCGATGGCGCCACCAAGGAGACGAACAGGAAATCGGCGCCCGACGCCGCTGTGCAGCGGCGCCAGCCGTCATTAAGTATGGCGACCCCGAGCAGATTCGAACTGCCGATCTCCGCCTTGACAGGGCGGCGTGTTAGGCCGCTACACCACGGGGCCGTGACTATCTCCGCAATTCAACTTGCGGAAACGACTACTTCCAATCTAAGGCCCGAACAGACTTCTCGTCAAATCGAACTTGGGGCCTCAGCCGCCCGATGGCAGCCTACCGGCTTAGCGCCAACTGCTCACGCTGCCACCCGTAGTCCACCCGGCCATCATAGAACTTCTCGGGGTGTTCGATCGCCCAGAGTTGTTTGCGGAGGTTCCAGTTGTCGGGCTCGGCGCCGGCGCCTTCCAGCCAGATCTGTTTCGCCTCCTCCAGGTCCCCCGCATGATAGCGCTCGAGACCGCGCTCGAAATAGTCGAATTCCGAGGCTAGTCCGATGTTACCCGTCGTCGGAATCTTGCCATCGGCCGCAAAGGCAAGCACATCCTCAACCGTACCCGGCTTCGCGATGTCGAATCCGCTGACGTGCCTGTACCGCAGCACTCCCGTTTCATCAATGAAAAACCCGTTCGGTATTGCCCGATATCCGAACAATCCGGCGAGGACGTTTTGCTCATCGACCACTGTTACAAATTCGGCCCCTGCCCCATCGTGGTAGCGCCGGGGCCGTTCAGGCCCTTGCAGATCAACCGCAACCGACAGCAAGTCGGCCCCGAACGCTTTTAATTCTGCGTAGTGTTGCTGCCAGACTGGCAACTGCTCTCTGCAAGCTCACCACGATGCCCAGCAGAATAAGATCAGGCGGGTCCCGAGGTAGCCGCTGAGGCTCACCTCATCGCCGTCTAGCGACGTGAGCGCCACGTCGATTATCTTTTCGCCTATTTCCGTGACCATTGGAGTTCCTCCCGGGTATCGCTCTACAAGCCCGCCCGTTGCGCTGCCTACGAGAAGTTGCAGCCGATGCCGTTGTACCCTACCTGAACCTCTCCGTCTGCCATCACGGTCACCGGCGTGATGCGGTCACCGCCAGTCAGCCGCTCGACCTCGGGCCAGAGCTCGGGCTGCTTGCTCAGGTCGATCTCGTGGTACTCGACGCCTTTAGCGTCAAAGTCCTCAGTTAGCAGCGTGCAGTAGCCGCATTCGGGGTGAGAGTAGACGGTTGTCGTGCCGTCACCTGGTTCTGTTTCCATTGCTTCCGTTGCCTGCGCTGAATGTCGATTCGCGACGAGTTCGTCATCGCAGATTGTACGCCCTCGCACCCTGCGGCGAGCGAGCGCACACGGCTGACGCCCGCGAATTACGGCAGCTCGAAATTAACCGTCAACGGCCGGAGATTGAGACGCCAATATACCGGGCTCTGTCGGACCGGCCAGGCTCTTATTCGAACCGGGGATACGGCCCAGCCTGAGCGAGTTGGTAACGACGCTGAGCGAGCTGATGGCCATTGCGGCGGCGGCTACGATTGGGTTGAGGAAGCCGTGCTCGCCCAAAACCGGCTGCAAAAACCCGGGTACCGTGCCGCCAAGAAAGACCGGATATAGGATGCCCGCGGCGATCGGGATCAGCAACACGTTGTAAATAAACGCCCAAAACAGATTTTGGCGTATCGTCCGCATTGTCGCCTTGCTGAGCGAAACGGCATCGGCAACACCTCTCGGATCACTCGACGTGAGTACCACCTCGGCGGCATCCATTGCGACATCCGTCCCGCTGCCGATGGCGATGCCAACGTCCGCAGTGGCGAGCGCAGGCGCGTCGTTGATTCCGTCGCCCACCATTGCGACGACCGAACCCTCGTCCTTCAAGCTGGCGATACGGCCTGCCTTTTCGGGTGGAGTTACTTCGGCGATCACCTCGTCGATTCCGGCCTGCCGGGCTATCTCATCGGCGGTGGCCCTGTTGTCGCCGGTGAGCAACAAGGTTCGGACGCCCATGGCCCTCAGCCGCCGCACAGCTTCCGGTGATTGCGGACGGATCTCGTCTTTGACTCCGATCACTCCGGCCGCTACTCCGTCACGAGCAACAGCCAGGACGGTGCATCCGGTTGACGCCAGCGCGGCGGCCTCGTACGCAATACGCGGGTCTGGAGCTACGGCGGCGAGATTGCCCACGATCACGTCGTGTCCGTCCACTTCGCCCTTTGCCGCTCTTCCCGGCAGCGCCTCGAATCGTTCTACGGGCAATACCGGTATGTCGCGATCCCGGGCGGCGTTTCGCACGGCGGCCCCCAGCGGGTGCTCGGACGGGCCCTCGACCGATGCGGCAAGTTGCAGAAGATCGTGTTCGGACATGTCAAACGGCCGCACGGCAATGACCCGCGGCGTGCCCCGCGTCAGGGTTCCCGTCTTGTCGAACACCACCGTGTCGATCCGGTGCGCGATTTCGAGCGCGGCGGCGTCCTTGATGAGGATGCCTCTGCGTGCGCCTCTTCCCATGCCTACTATCACCGCCGTCGGAGTTGCGAGGCCGAGCGCGCAGGGGCAGGCGATGACCAGCACTGCAACGGTCATTAGCAGTGCGTTGACGAACCGCGGCTCAGGAGCGAGAAACGACCACAGGACGAGTGTCAGTACTGCGGCCGCCAGCACTGCCGGCACGAAACGGGCAGTTACTAAATCCACGACCTTTTCGACGGGAGCGCGCGATGACTGGGCCATTTGGACCATGCGAACGATCTCGCCAAGAGCTGTGTCGGCGCCGACGCGGGTAGCCTCGAACTCAAAAGCGCTGTTGCCGTTGACCGTACCGGCGTAAACCGCATCGCCAACCGTCTTGCCGACCGGCGCGCTCTCTCCAGTCAACATCGACTCGTCGATGGCGGAGGCTCCGTTTGTGACCGTACCGTCGACCGGAATGCGCTCCCCAGGTCTCACCGAGACCATATCGCCGGGCACGACGTCCTCAATGGCGATGTCAGCAACGCCGCCGGGACGGATCACGTGGGCTGTCCCTGGTTGGAGGCCCACAAGCGATTGGATGGCCTCGGACGTGCGCCCTTTTGCCCTGGCCTCAAGGAAACGGCCGAGAAGCACAAGCCCAATGATCGCCGCCGACACATCGAAATACGTACCGGTGGCGTGTCCGGGTATCCCGCCCGCCTCTCCGGAGAACAGCATCGACCCCTCGAAGAATGGACGAAACGCGGTAACTGCCAGGCTGTACATGAAGGCCGTGGTGGTACCGATCGCCACCAGCGTGCCCATGTTCGACGTGCCGCGCCTGGCCGCGGACCACGCCGACCGGTAAAACTGCGCGCCGGCCCAGAACTGAATCGGCGCGGCAAGCGCCAGGAAAGCAACGTTCGCGAACGTGGGTGACACGTCCTCGAATACAGGGATAGAGCGGTACTGCATGGCGGCCATCAGAACGGCAGCCGCGACAAGGCTTGCGATCGTCCGGACGCGCAAGTCACGCAGATCGCGGTCGCGGCGGGCCTCGTCTTCCGCCGTTGCGGCTGTGCCGGGCTGTTTCTCGGTCGCTGAGTACCCTGCGGCGGACACCGCCTCCTCAAGATCGGCTACCGTCGCCAATCCCATTCTCAAATGAACGTCGGCGGTCTCGGTAGCGAGGTTAACGTGCGCTTCCGTCACACCGTCCACGCCCCGCAGCGCATCTCCAACGTGGGCGACGCAGGAGCCGCAAGACATACCCTTAACGCGCAGCGTGACCCGCAACTGCCCTCCGCCCGCGGCAGTAGATGTCAGAGCCGAATTAGCCTTTACGAATGTCATAAGGCAGCAACACGTCCGGAGCTACGGCGAGTATCGGCGGCGAACGCCGTGGATACTCCGCTGTCGGCCGCGGCGCCTGTCGGCGCATTTCACCCCTGCAATAGCGGGAACGATACTCCATTTTACGCCTACAGGCTTCTACCGTCGCGTCTCCGGCTACGATCCGCCTGCGCCATCCTCCGACGCATTTTCCGGGGGAAAGATGCTCTCTAACCTTCGCGTGCCCGTTCCTGACCGTCGCCACCGTGACAAAAACGGTTGACGCCCGTCTCGCATTGCCTTAATATTGATTCTGTCGCAGTGTGTCTGGTTCTGCTGACAGAGACTTGGTTCCCATTTTCTGACCATTAACCGTTGCTGTATTTCTCCTGTGCGAGACATACAGCAACGGTTTCGCGCGTCTCAATTCCCCACACCTCCACAGGAGCGAATATGGTAGTCGCCGATCCTCGCCTTCCCAACAGCGCGTTTGCCCCAAAGGATTTCAACTCGATCCGGAGCACGGTAAACGTACCGAATCTGGTTGACATCCAACTCAACTCGTTCGATTGGTTCAAGACCAGCGGCCTGGTGGATCTGCTCAAAGAGATTACCCCGATCGAGGACTTCAACGGCGGTCGCTTCGAACTGCACTTCCTTGACCACGAGATTCGCGATCCCAAGTACTCGGAGCGCGAATGCCGCAAACGGGAGATCACTTTTTCCGCCCCGTTATACGTCACCGTCCAGTTGGTGATCAAATCCACCGGCGAGGTCAAGGAACAGACCCTGTTCTTTGGCGACGTTCCGATGATGACACCCAACGGGACCTTCGTCATCAACGGAGCCGAGCGGGTCGTCGTATCCCAGTTGGTACGCTCGCCCGGCGCCTACTTCACCACCGTCATCGACCCTGCGTCCGGTCGTGCCCTGAGCATGGGCAAACTGATCCCCTACCGCGGTGCATGGGTTGAGCTTGAAACCTCAAACCGGGACCTTCTCTCCGTCAAGGTGGACCGCAAGCGCAAGGCGCCCATCACCACGCTCCTGCGCGCGCTCGGAATGGAGAGCGACGAAGAGATCCGCTCCCTTTTCAGCGAAGTAGACACCGATCCATCGCATCAGTACATAGACGCGACGCTGGCACGCGACACCGCGGTCACTAACAAGCCCGAGGCGCTGCTGGAGTTCTACCGGCGATTGCGGCCGGGCGAGCCGCCCAGCATCGAGAACGCCACGGCGCTTCTGGAAAACCTCTTCTTCAACGCCCGTAAGTATGACCTGGGACGCGTGGGACGTTACAAGCTGAACCGCCGGCTGGGCCTCGAAATACCGAACGAAATTCGCACACTCACGAAAGAAGACATCGTGAACATGATGCGCCGGATGATCAAGATCAACAACGGGGAAGCCAGGCCGGACGACATCGACCACCTCGGCAATCGCCGCGTCCGCGCCGTGGGCGAACTTATTCAGAACCAGATGCGCGTCGGCCTCCTGCGAATGGAGCGAGTGGTCAAGGAACGCATGACCACCCAGATGGACCCCACTACGACCACTCCCGCGGCGCTGATCAACATCCGCCCCGTCGTGGCTGCCGTGCGCGAGTTTTTCGGCGGTTCGCAACTTTCGCAGTTCATGGACCAGACCAACCCGTTGGCGGAGCTTACGCACAAGCGAAGGTTGTCAGCGCTCGGCCCCGGAGGCCTGTCACGAGAACGCGCAGGCTTTGACGTGAGGGACGTTCACCACTCCCACTATGGCCGCATCTGCCCCATCGAGACGCCTGAAGGACCGAACATCGGCCTGCTTGGCTCCCTATCCACGTATGCGCGTATTAACGCGTTCGGATTCATCGAAACCCCGTACCGCCGCGTGCTGAACGAGATTAACTCCAATGACGCTGACGTGGTGGGGCGGACGCCCAGGGAGGACGTTATCGGCAAAGGTAGAGTGGTCGTGGCCCGGGCGGGCAAGACGATTACGCGCCGAGTAGCCGAAAAGGTCAACAAACTCAGGAAACGAAAAGTCCAGGTGCAGCCATACGTCTCGACAGACCCTCAGGACATCGTTTATCTGTCAGCCGACGATGAAGAGTTGCACATGATAGGCCAGGCGACGACGCCGATGGACGCGAAGAGCCAGATCAGCGCTTCTCTCGTGGAGGTGCGTCAGGGAGAGAAATTCTCCTACGAACCGGCCGCCTCAGTTGAATTCATGGACGTGTCTCCGATGCAGATCGCCAGCGTCTCGACCGCCCTGATCCCGTTCCTCGAACACGACGACGCCAACCGCGCCCTCATGGGCTCGAACATGCAGCGCCAGGCCGTGCCGTTGGTGCGCCCTCAAGCGCCGCTCGTGGGGACCGGCATGGAGGGGCGCGTCGCGAGAGACAGCGGCCAGGTAGTTAACTCCACCGTCAACGGCATCGTGGTGGCCGCCACCGGTTCCAGTGTGCGCGTCATGGACAACAGAGGCGATGTCCACGAGTTCCCTTTGATCAAGTTCGTACGGTCCAACCAGGGCACCTGCATCAATCAGCACCCAATCGTGCGCAAGGGTGACGTCGTTAAAAAAGGCGACGCGCTAGCCGACAGTTCTTCTACCGAAAACGGCCAACTGGCGCTCGGGCAGAATCTCCTGGTCGGCTTCATGAGCTGGGAAGGCTACAACTACGAGGACGCCATCATCATCAGCGAAGCGCTGGCGAAGGACGATCGATTCACCTCGATCCACATCGAAAAGCACGAGGTCGAGGCGCGAGAGACAAAGCTGGGGCCGGAAGAGGTCACGCGCGACATACCGAACGTAGGTGAGGAAAGCCTCAGCGACCTGGACGAAATGGGCATCATTCGCATCGGCGCATGGGTGGACCCGGGCGACATTCTCGTGGGCAAGATCACGCCAAAGGGCGAGACGGA
This sequence comes from Dehalococcoidia bacterium, assembly GCA_965224235.1. Taxonomy (GTDB): domain Bacteria; phylum Chloroflexota; class Dehalococcoidia; order Lucifugimonadales; family Lucifugimonadaceae. Next base: position 910,728 of record CBDCYP010000001.1, read on the forward strand.
ACTGACCGCCGAGGAGAAGCTGCTCCGGGCGATATTCGGAGAAAAAGCCAGGGACGTGAAGGACACCTCGCTCAGGGTGCCGCACGGCCAGCACGGCAAAGTCATAGACGTGCGCGTGCTCATTAAAGAGCAGGGAGACGAACTGCCGCCCGGCGTCATCACCATGGTGCGCGTATGGGTGGCGCAGACCCGCAAGATCACCGAGGGCGACAAGATGGCAGGCCGCCACGGCAACAAGGGCGTCATCGCCAAGATACTGCCCCAGGAAGATCTGCCGTTCCTGCCGGATGGCCGGCCGCTGGACATTATCCTGAACCCCATCGGCGTACCGTCCCGGATGAATCTCGGTCAGGTGCTCGAAACACACCTCGGCTGGGCCGCAGAAAGGCTCGGCTTCCACGCAAGGACGCCCGTGTTCGACGGAGCGAAAGACACGGTCATAGAAGACCAGCTCGCAAGGGCGTGGTTCGTCGAGGAGTCAGGCGCCGTAGACCGTAAAGACCTGGACCGCCCGATCATCGATTGGGCGACTGTCGATAAGTGGCTTTCGGAACGCGGCTACGAGCGGAGCAAGCTTTGGACCGACGCAGCCACGAAACGCGGGCAGGCCAGAGACGCATGCCTCCGAATATGGCTCGAGGAATACGCCGGCTGCGACGTCAGCGAACTCAGGCCGGCTGATCTCTTCGCTGAGGCCATTCGACAGGCCGGGGACAGGCAACTCTCCGCGCCCATCTTCGGCAAGACGATACTTTATGACGGGCGCACGGGAATCCCGTTCGATCAACCAGTCGCAGTCGGCAATATCTACATGCTGAAGCTGATCCACCTCGTGGAGGACAAGATCCACGCGAGGTCGACCGGGCCCTACTCCCTCATCACTCAGCAACCCCTCGGAGGGAAGGCTCAGTTCGGAGGTCAGAGGTTCGGCGAGATGGAGGTGTGGGCGCTGGAGGCTTACTCAGCCGCATACACCCTGCAGGAAATGTTGACCATCAAGTCGGATGACGTTGTCGGAAGGGTCAAGACCTACGAGGCGATCGTCAAAGGCGAAGAGGTGATTCAGCCCGGCGTGCCGGAGTCGTTCCACGTGCTCATGAAGGAGTTGCAGGGACTTGGGCTCTCCATCGAACTGCTCAACCAGGATATGGGCCAGTACGCCACGTTGCCGGGCGACGAAGACGCCGCGTTGGCCGCCGCAGCCCTTACAGCCTCCGTCAATTGGGACGACTCTTCAGACTCGTTGGCTCTCGACTTCGACCTCGCCGGATCGCTCACCTTCGACGACGACATGGAGGATGACGACGACGAAATAACGACACTTGGCGATGGCGATGCTGACAAACGCAGTGATGACGAGCCAAATGAAGAGTCTCTACAGGCCCCGGCCGCCACAGGAATTGAAAATCCGGACGAAGAAAACGATGCCGACCTGGAGAACAACTAGCAGTCTTGCGCGGCCATTCGGTCGCACACGTGTTTGAGTTGTAATAACTCCGCTTTGGAGGAGAACGAACACCAATGGCCAAAGGTCCGGTGGGAGCACCTTTACCGGATCCCTTAAAGAGACGTGGACGCCTTGCCCTTACGGGCACAGCTAGGGGACTACGAGCCGAATGCAGCAATCTGGCACAGACTTCAACGCAATACGAATCTCTCTGGCATCGCCGGAGCAGATAAGAGCGTGGTCTTACGGCGAAGTGACCAAGCCCGAGACCATCAACTACCGCACGCTCAGGCCAGAGAAAGACGGCCTGTTCTGCGAACGCATCTTCGGACCTACAAAGGACTGGGAGTGCTACTGCGGGAAGTACAAGAAAATCCGCTACAAGGGCGTAATTTGCGATCGCTGCGGCGTCGAAGTGGCACGTTCAAAGGTACGACGCGAGCGGATGGGGCACATCAAGCTTGCAGCCCCGATAGCCCACATCTGGTTCTCGAAGGGCACGCCGTCCCGTCTCGGGCTGCTGCTGGACCTCTCACCCCGTAACCTGGAACGGATCCTCTACTTCGCCCAGTACATCGTGACCGAGGTCGACGAAGATGCGCGAACCCAGGCGCGCGAAGGCCTCATAAATTATCGTGACGGTGAGATAAAGCGCCTTAACCAGGAAATGGAAGACGGCCCTCGATTCGACGAGTCGGAGTCCGCCACCGCGGAACCCGAAGCTTCCGGTGAGATCGCGGACGAAGGCAATGCCGAGGTTGAAGATGCCGAGGCGGTAAGGCAAAACACCCTCGCCGAGTTCCGACGTAAAAAGGAAGAACAGATTGCAGAGGTCGAGAGCGCTATCGACGGCAAGATAGCCGAACTGGACGCTATAACGGCGATGGATCTTCTCACCGAGGCCCGCTATCGGGAACTGCGAGACCAGTTCGGAGAAGCCTTTCGCGCCAGTATGGGCGCCGAGGCGGTGCTGGACGTTCTCAAAAAGGTCTCGCTCAATGACTTGAGAGACAATCTTGCCGACCAGGTAAAAAACACCTCGGGCCAAAGGCGGAAAAAGGCCATCAAACGGCTACAGGTGGTGGAAGCATTCCGCAAGAGCGGCAACAAGCAGGAGTGGATGATCCTCACCATGCTGCCGGTCCTGCCGCCGGAACTTCACCCCATGGTCCAGCTTGATGGCGGACGTTTCGCGACAAGCGACCTGAACGACCTCTACCGTCGGGTCATCAACCGCAACAACCGGCTGAAGCACCTGATTGAACTGCAGGCGCCCGACATCATCGTTCGAAACGAAAAACGGATGCTGCAAGAGGCCGTCGACGCCCTTATCGACAACGGCCGCCGGGGCCGCGCCATACAGGGAAGCCACAATCACAAACTGAAGTCCCTCACCGATCTGCTGCGCGGCAAGCAAGGCAGATTCCGGCAGAACCTGCTTGGCAAGCGAGTCGACTACAGCGGCCGTTCGGTGATCATCGCAGGGCCGGAGCTCAAGATGCACGAGTGCGGCCTTCCCAGGCGCATGGCGCTCGAACTGTTCAAGCCGTTCGTCATGAACGCCCTCGTAGTGAAGGGCTACGCACACAATATCAAGAGCGCAAAACGCATGGCGGAGCGCGCACGGCCCGAAATCTGGGACATCCTGGAAGAGGTGATCCAGAACCACCCCGTGCTCCTCAACCGCGCCCCTACCCTGCACCGCCTCGGCATTCAGGCGTTCCAGCCCGTCCTCGTAGAAGGCAGCGCAATCCAGATCCACCCCTTGGTGTGCACTGCGTTCAACGCTGACTTCGATGGCGACCAGATGGCCGTACACGTGCCCTTGTCACGCGAAGCGGTCCTCGAAGCCCAGCGAATCATGCTCAGCACGTTCAACATGCTGGCCCCGAGCTCCGGCGACCCCATCGTCGCGCCAACGCTCGACATGGTCCTCGGCGTGTACTACCTGACAGGCATGGACGGCATGTCCGATGGATTCGAAGCATCGAGGTTCACCGATTTTGACGACGCGCGCCTCGCGCACGATATAGGGATTGTCGGTCTCAGGGAGCCTGTAAAGGTAAAAGACGGTTCCGCTGACAGCGGATGGCTCGAAACTACTGTCGGGAGGATCGTCTTTAATCAGGCCCTGCCCGATGAGCTCCCGTTCATGAATGCGGCCGTGGTCCGAAGCGATGTCAAGGACGTAGTAAGCGAAAGTTTTGCACGCTTCGGACACGAACGCACCGCGCAGGTGCTGGACAGCATCAAAGACCTGGGGTTCCAATACGCCACCCGTTCCGGCACGACGATCGCAATCAATGACGTCATAACACCGCCTCAAAAGCAGTCGTTGCTCTCAGCCGCCGACTCCAAGATCGCCAAGCTGGAAGACCAATACCTCGCCGGCCTTATCACGGCCGACGAGCGCTATCACGCGGCCATCGACATCTGGACCGGCGTTTCGGACAAGATGACCGTCGCGGTGGAAGAAATGCTGCCCCACTACGGCGGTATCTTCGCCATGGCGGACTCGGGCGCAAAAGGTAACCTGGCCCAGATCAAGCAGATGGCCGGCATGCGGGGCCTGATGTCTGACCCGAAGGGCCGGATCATCGAGTTGCCCATTCGTTCGAGCTTTGCCGAGGGCTTGTCCGTTATGGAGTACTTCATCTCCACTCACGGCGCCCGCAAGGGGCTGGCCGACACGGCATTGCGGACGGCAGACTCCGGCTATCTGACCCGGCGTCTGGCCGACGTCGCTCAGGACGTGATCATCCTCATGGTTGACTGCGGCACCAGGGGCGGCCTCGAAGTGGACATGCCGAAGGACAAACTCGACACCACGGTCGAGCACAGCATTTTGAGCCGGTTCCCTTCCGAACCGATAGTGAACACAACCACCGGCGAGGTCATCGCCGATATCGGCCAGCCGATTGACGCAAAGATCGCCGAGGCCATCGAGGAAGCCGGCCTGTCCAGCATATGGATCAGGTCGCCCATCACCTGCGAAGCGCCTCGCGGCCTGTGCCAGAAGTGCTACGGATTGACCCTCGCCACCGGGGAAAACGCCCTGAACGGAGAGGCCGTGGGCATCATCGCCGCGCAGTCAATCGGTGAGCCCGGAACGCAACTGACGATGCGGACGTTCCACACCGGCGGTATCGCGAGCGCGGCCGACATCACCCACGGCCTGCCGAGGGTGATCGAGTTGTTCGAGGCGCGAGCGCCCCGCGGGCAGGCAATACTCTCCGAGATCGCCGGCAAAGCCGAACTTGTGGAACTCCCCGAAGGACGGGTAATAAAGATCGTCAGCACGGAAGAGTTCCTGGAATATCTGGACATCCCGCCAACGCACAAACAGCTCGTCAAGACCGGAGACTGGGTCGACGCCGGGCAGTCAATTGTCGGGGTCAAGAAGACCGTTCAGGCCAAGGCCTTAAAGCAAGACATCGTTTTGGCGCATCCCGATGAGATCTTCGCCCCGGTCGCCGGAATCGTAAAGGTGGCGCGACGCCGGGTCACCATAACGTGGACCGAAGAAGATGAGCGTGAGTACCTTATCCCCGCTGCCTCGGCCATCTTGGTCGACGACGGGCAGGAGGTAATGCCGGGGCAAGCGTTGACATCAGGACCGAAGAACCCGCAAGAAATGCTCCGCATCGAGGGCCAGGCCGCAGTGCAACGTTACATGGTCAACGAAGTGCAAGCGGTCTACCGCTCACAGGGCGTGGCGATCCACGACAAGCACATCGAGACGATCATCCGCCAGATGATGCGTAAGGTGCGGGTCGAGGCGCCCGGCGACACGGAGCTCCTCCCAGGCGATCTGGTCCACCGGCACGAATACGAACGGGTGAACAACGCTGCTCTGGCCGGTGGCGGCGAACCTGCTACCGCCATCTCTGTGCTCCTGGGCGTCACCCGGGCATCGCTCAACACGGATAGCTTCCTTGCGGCTGCGTCATTCCAGGAGACCGCCAAAGTCCTGACCGGGGCCGCCGTGAATGGAAGCGTCGACAGGCTCATGGGTCTGAAAGAAAACGTGATCATCGGACGCCTCATCCCTGCCCGTCTCGACACATCGAGCGAAGGCCGCGAAAAACTCGGCATCGATGAGCTGGGAGATCGGGCTGTCGGGCAACTGACCGGCTTCACGCAAGCGCCTGCCACGTTCGAAGAGGCTCTCGCCGCAATCGGCGGAGCGGATCTGGTTGGAGCGGGGGTCGACGGCGGCAGACTGCAAGCCCGCGGTGGCAACGGCTCACGCATACCTGTGAGCTTCGACACCGCCAGCGCCGATCGGGGTGTGCCCAGGGCCGCCGCCTCAGCGCTGATCGGACAGAACAAACCGTCATCTGCCGATTTTGGCGATACGGAAGCACGACTCGCCGCCGACGCATTGCTTGGTTCGACAAGCGGTGACGGTGCGGCGGCCATGGAACACTCACCGGAACCTCCCGCCGCAGAACCAACAGACAAGAACGGCTCTGAAGGAGCATAAGCTCATGGAATTGCGCTGGTGGGGCATCTCGGCGGCGCAATGTAACAAACAGACGGTTCCCTAAAGAACCGGGGGCTGGAATCTCGTCCCGGACCGTTCTGAAACACGCAGAAGCGGCCGTAAATCCGCTCGCGCCTCGCCAGGATGAGGGTCAGCAGGGGTCTCATGCCGGTGGATGCGAGGATGGGAATGACGGGGAGGCGCGTGGCCGACGACGCTCTACAGGGCATGGCTGCAACTTCTGCCGCGTAGTTGCCTTTCGACCTGGCGGGCCGGAGCATCATCAGGCGAAAACCCCACCGGGCTTCGGGCCGGTTTCGGAGATGAATTGCCGCCGTTTGCAAAGCAAGGCCATAATGGGATCACCGCGGCCCGCAATGCACGGCCATAGTGGAATCGCGGGGGTCGGCTTGATGCCGGCCCAACACCCATCGAGGGCGGTTAGCTCAGCTGGTTAGAGCGCAGCGTTGACATCGCTGAGGTCGGAGGTTCGAGTCCTCCACCGCCCACCATGACTGGATAACAATCGAGAACTTTCAGGCTGAGGTTCAGGCTGGTGGTGTAGGAGTGTCCATGCGGCTCAGCTAAGTCAATTTACGAGTAGGTGTTCATGTGCCGCTGCTTCGTAATTACGATGCTGGTCATTCGGGTTCACCTAATCCTTGGCTGGACCCGTCAGTTCAGCTGACTTCGAGATACTGCACGGCCGGATCGCCCACCTGCACGTATGAGTCCTCTTCCTCCAATTCCTCTCTGGGAGCCTCATCTGTTTTGAGAGTCTCGACACGAGTTTCCCATTTAGGTGGTTCAAATAATCTAGGGGTGAGGAACCTCGGTCCACTTCCGCCGACATTGATCTTGCGGGTGCGATAGGTAGACGCTACAGAGACTCGATCCTGCACAACTGTAATTTTGACCCTGGACTTTTCCGACTCGACGGAGCCTAGCAGTTCGTTGGTGTCTGGATCTATGATTTCAGAACCTTTATGGCTAAGGATTTTGAAGATCATCCCAATTTCAATACCATCGACCAACCCCTTATTGAGAGCCACTTCACGGGAGTTTAGGACACGAGCGACCTTGCCTCTGATAGGTTTAGAAGGATTTGTCATGTCCGGCATTCCTCCCTTCAATTTGCTCGACCTCCTCTGGAACTATATCCCGCCAATCCTCGATAGCATCCTGTCCCGTTCCAATCTGCTCGTGGATAAGGGCCTGGATCAAGTCCAATCGGTGGTCGGGTTTTTCCTCTTTCAATTCTTCAATCCTCTCGGATAGACGATATAAACTGTTGTACAGATGGGTGAGTCGCCTGAAGGCTGCCCTCGCGTGCGGCTTTATCACGTCAATTGCCGCAGCCCGCGCCGCATTCTTACCGAAGATGTAGGAACCGAGGAGACCAGAGATTAGAATTAGCAACTGGAACAGCGCGGCCTCAATAGTAGTCGGATTCCTAAACGAGGTGAGGACTACAAAAATACATGCAATGACAAGAGATGCGCTTAGGAATAGAACGTGGTATCGGTGCTTCATAGCATCCACCAAACCCTAATATTTCTTTGAGTAACGTTCTTATAGCTCATATTCCTTCTGTCGTGTACTTTCGCAAGTTTCAGGTCACGTTTCCTTCATGTGGTACCGAATTGCCTAAAATAGAATTTGAGAGGGTCAAGGAAGGATGAAGTGACGGGAGCGATGGTACCGAACTCAAGTTCATCCCTTTGCCATAGGATAATGATGGAATCTTGTGTAGTTCTCAAAGCTGTCCCTTTCAGATCAGCGGCCAGCCCCCATGGGATTCGATTGCCTGGTCGATGTGGGCCATCACACGGGGCGTCTCGGCGAGTACGGCGCAGATGCGACGGTAGTGGGTAATGTTATCGTATGAGAGGATTCGGCGTCTGCGGTCCTTCAGCCACTTCTCTGCCGGACGGTAGCCGCCGATGGTGAATTCCCACGTCTGGGTCGTGACGCCTTCGAAGTACTGGTCACGGTTGATGAGCACCCGGCCCGGAACGCCGTTGGCTGGCGGCACGTACCGTACCCTGTCCACGCTGTTTGTTCCCATTTGAGGGAAGGCTGGGCCGCCATCTCCATCGGACTCCATCAGGTGCAGCGACGTAAGTCGCCTGCCGAGTTCTACCAGAGTAGAGAACATAGTACGGTCGCTGGTGAGCGGAACCCGCGGGAAGTCCGACTTCAGGAAGTCCGCGTAGCGGCGGCGGTATTCCGGGCTATGCAGCACGGCGTAGATGTAATGGAACACGTTCTCCGGGCCGAAAGATTTCTGGTGGTCGCCAGAACCGTCAGGATTGAACTCTAGTCCGAGGGACGAACCAATAGCCTCGACGAACTCTTTGCCAAGATTCGGCTCCCGGGCCAAGCCGACATTCTTTTGCCCCAAGGTGGGATAAGTATAGAGGGGGAAGAGATAGTTAACCTCTTTCAAAGATACCGTGTGATGCTGGATGATGGACTTGGATACAAATACGTGCTCCCATTCACCAAGAATCTCGGTCCCTCTTGTAGTAGAAAGCCCCACATTTGGCCCGGCCACCATGTGGCGCATGACTTCTGGCCGGGGCATACAGACGAAGCCTCGAGAATGCCCAGTATAGTAGGTGAAACGTTCGTCAAAGGGCCGGTACAAGACGGGTGCTATATGTGTATCCGTGTCCGGGTGCGACCGGACATCTGCCTGTGCCCATCCCACCTTCCAATCTCGGACATCTCTCCCCAAGTCGTAGCGGATTCTCGCTTCTTCCTCTGAAAGCTCGGCAAACGTCGATGCTGTCCGCCGCATCTCATCGGCTGTATATTGAATGGCCAACTTGTCCCGGGCAGTCACTATGCCCACCGAGTTGACGGGGAATATCTCCGGCACTCCCCATCCCGCCTCATACTCCTCGGCAAGCGTCTCGTCTCTGGGGATGAACAGATAGCGGGGTGGTTTCGGAGTGAGCTCCATCCATGGAGTCGTTTCCATGTCGTTGGCGACCAGCCACCCGTACTTGCCGCCCTCTGCCCCACCTTCCCGTTGCCCCCACAGGTCCGCGTGAAACACCCGAGCGGTACCGCTGGTTTCGCTCCCCCACTTGACGAAGATACCTATGGCCACACCCTGCTGGATGTCGAAGACGTTCTCATCCTTACCGCCTTCGGGCGTCCGTTCTTTCTTCTTGGAGTTTCCGTGCAGGTCCAGCAGGTAGATCTCGTCGAAGGTGTCCAGCAGACTCTTGCGCATTCCTCGGAAGGTCGGGTTGTCTAGGTAGCTATGGTTGGTAACAAACCCCAACACTCCCTCGCCAGTGCGTTCGATGCGCCGGTGAGCGTAGCGGATGAATTTCACGTAGTCGTCGTTCAGCCATTTCGGATTCCGTTCGCCCAGCGGCCCTCCATCGACTTCAAAGTAGCTGCCTGTTGCGTCTACGCCGTCCTTCCCTCGGAGCAGGTCTCTTATCCATTGACCCTTGTTGGCTGAGTGTCCGGAGTAGGGCGGGTTCCCCAAGACGACCATGACCGGTTTGTCGCGCTTCACTGCGTCCGCGCTGGCAGCCTCACGGGCGAGTTCGTGGGCCAATAGGACAAGCTGGCCGGATGTGGCTTCGTGGGCCTCCTCCAACGTGTTGGTGAGGAAGACGTTCAGACGATCTCCGTAGGGCATCACGAAGCCGGTTTCCGAGCCGGAGATTTCGAGGGCGAGCTTCAGATGGCATATGGCATAGGGGGCCATCAGCAACTCAAAGCCGAACAGTCGCGGCAGGAGATGATCTCGCACGTAGTCCGGCCAAGCGCCAGCGAGCCCCTTGCCCTCGATGGTTGCCCGAATAGTTGTCACCACTTCCCGTAGAAAAGTGCCGGTGCCTGCCGCCGGATCGAGAATGAGCACTCGCGGGGCCTCTTCCTGCCTGTCACTGGGCATGTCAAGCTTGACCTTGGCTGTATCAGCGAGGCCGTCGGCGAGGTCGAATCGGTCCCGTAGCAGGCGGTCCACGCTACGTACAATGTAGGAAACGACTGGTTCGGGCGTGTAGTAAACGCCACGCATCTCCCGCAGCCGGGGATCGTAAGCGGCCAGAAAGTCCTCGTAGAAGTGCACCACAGGGTCTTCCGCGTGAGTCCGGCTGCCGAAATCGGCAAGTATCGCGCCCATGTCTGTCCGGTCTAGCAGCCGGGCCAAGTCGTCCACGATCCACGCTATGCGCGGGTCGATGCCCGGCCCGGCGACTCGACCGAAGACGTCCCGCAAGAACGGCGTCGTTTCAGCGAAGACGGCGGATTGACGCGTGAACGGCCCGGCACCCGGTTCATGGCGGCAACGCGCGGCGAACAGCCCATAGGCCGCTGTCTGCGCCTGCAAATCGGCAAAGTCGGTGGGAGACAGATCGCTGATCAGAACTTCACGGTATGCTTTCAGTAGATCGTGGAGTGGTCCGGTTACGCCCTCCTGTTCGATTATGAGGTTTATACCATCACGCAAGAGCCGGGCCTTTACCGCCATCCGCTCGGCAAGGTCCCGAGGGTTGTCAATGGACGGAGTTGTGGCAGTGAAGAACGCGTCCAGCAGAGTCGTGGCCTGCTTTGCACCGGTTCTGTCGAACGTGATTCCGCCACGTCCATCCAGGCGCCCGAACCGCGCCAACTCGCGCAGGGTGCCATCGGCGTACCAGCGAAACTCCAGGTAGTCGGTCAGAATCAGGTTCGGAAGGCCGCCGCGGTAGCGTCCAAGCTGCTCGCTATTCTCTGCGTGGTCGAGGTTGATGCCCACATCCTTGCACTCGACATGACCTATTGGCGCCCCGCCGCGTTCCACAATGAAGTCTGGAGCGCCGTACTCCACGTGGGAAGGCTCGTTGAGTGCCCCAACGTCCTTTCCACCGAGGGTCTCGATGAGCACCTTAAGGGCAGGCCGGTAGCTGTGCTCGGTAGCGTGGCCGGTGGAGCGTGTGTCCGCTACCGATCGCAGATATACGCGAAGGACGCTCGTTGTGTTTTGGCTTGTCACAGTTCCCTCATGATCGTCCTCATCCAGCCAGCCATGGGTTGATCACATCTATCCCGCACCCCTCGAAGTCGTCCATGTCCCTCGTCGCCACTGATGCTCCCCGGCTGTGGGCTGCGGCTGGTAGCGTTCGACCCGTATCAGGTCTTCGCCCTTGCGCGCTTGCGCCAGGTTGTAGACAGTCTGCCGGCGCAGCCAGAAATCCGCGCTGGACCATCCAGCCTTCTCAAGGCGAATGGCCATGTCGGGCGAGATCGCGGCGTGTCCGTTCAACACCCGCGAAAGGGTGTGACGGGCAACGCCCAGAACCTCTGCCGCCACGGTGACACTCAGGCCAAGGGGCTCCAGGCAGTTTTCCCTGATGCCTTGGCCCGGATGGGGTGGATTCTTCATAGCCATGGTCTCGCCCCTCTCACTAGTGATAGTCGACCAGATCGACGTCGTACACGTCGCCATCTTCAAATCGGAAGGTGATCCGCCAGTTGCCCGAAATCGAAATGCTCCACAATCCTTTCCGGTCGCCCCTGAGGGGGTGCAGTCTGTACCCCGGCAAATCAACGTCGCTCGGCGTGCCAGCGGCATCGAGGTCTGCCAGGGCGAGAGTAATCCGATCCAGTTGGTCGGCGCCCATTCTGCTGGGGTCATCTCGCTCATAAAGTCGCCGAAGTCCTCGATGGCGAAACGACCTGATCATAGAATAATTATACCGTGTTCCGGTACGCCTATCAATAGCTTCGGCATTGTTCCTGTCACGTCCGTGGACGTATGCTTGAAGTTGGTGTCGTTACGGCATGACCTGGCCCGGTCATATGTCATGCACTTGGTGGGCAACCCTTTCGCCTACCACAAGATTGACTGTGACACAAGCTTGCAGTGCTGGTAGCTGTCTATACCTGAGTTCGACCGGGGGCAAAGAACTGCATGCGGATATCTCGGAGGCGAGCGCGGCCGGGGCGGTGGGAAATGACGGAACTCCGTGAAAGCGGAGCGGCAAGCTCAGCGTATCCATCGTTCGCCGAGAGTTGCGGAAGTCGGTGCAGGCGTCCCCGGAAGGCGCAGCGGTGAAGGTGGGGCGAGGGTTCTGTTGGGGCTGGGTATTTGCTGACAACCGGGGTTTGCGGGAGGGGAATAGGGAGATTATGCTTATATTCTAGTATTCTATCACTGCCTGTGAAAACACTGCGCAGTAGGAAAGGAACGCAATGGAGAATACAGCATCGCGCAATATGGATTTGGTGCGTCAAATACTGCTCTGGACTGAATCGAAAGACCTAGGGATGGTCTGAACAAGCCCACTGGTTGCGCCTGAATCTGTTACAAAGACCCTTCGACAAGCTCAGGGCGAACGGATTGGAACACGTTGCTGATGCGCTTGGCAGAGCGGAGGTTCCCCCCTCCTGAATCCTCCCCCCCGGTGGGGGAGAAGGCCAGAACCCTTCGACAAGCTCAGGGCGAACGGATTGGAACACGTTGCTGATGCGCTTGGCAGAGCGGAGGTTCCCCCCTCCTTAATCCTCCCCCCCGGTGGGGGAGAAGGCCAGAACCCTTCGACAAGCTCAGGGCGAACGGATTGGAACACGTTGCTGATGCGCTTGGCAGAGCGGAGGTTCCCTCCTCCTGAATCCTCCCCCTGTGGGGGAGGAGGCCAGAACCCTTCGACAAGCTCAGGGCGAACGGATTGGAACACGGAGTTGTTCAGAGGTTCCCTAGCAGGCGCCGGACTCGAACTTCCTATGGTAGACGGATTTACGGAAGACCAAATCGGTTATCATTGCATGATGTTAAGAGATGCGGGAATGATGAACGCCTCTGACCTTGGTGGTCTCGTACGACCATATGCGATTATACCCAGACATCTGACATGGGAAGGTCACGAGTTCTTAAACAGTATTAGAAGCGATTCCGTCTGGACCGAGGTGAAGGAGACAGCCCGCAAGAATGACCTTGTTCTCACAATCGGCACAGTTAGGACGATTGTAGAAGCAATTATCAAGGGGGTAATATCGAACCAATAAGGCTTATGATTTGACCAGGGATTGCTACCATTTCTGGAAGTCTCGACGATAGCGCCTAAGGCAGGACGGCTACTGGAATAGTGTGATACTCCAATCTATTGGCACGAGCACCTGCGGAAGACGGCTATTCCGGAGTCCGGGCTCTGGCGATCCAACGCCTGATCTTGATTGCCCGACCCTATGGGCCGGCAGCTTTGATCACCGACGTCGACTCACGAACTTGCGCAGGTGATCCATCGGAACCACTCCACGGACTTCTGGGGCTTGGTGTCCAAGGCAATGTCGGATGCGCAGCAGCGTCGCCAGCGCCTTCGGGAGGCTGCACACGCTTCCCCTGTGACGCCTCATCTGTGGATGCTTTGTCGTGCTCATTCGCACTGCGCTATTGGTCAGGCGACACCATCTGCGGGCGGCAAACACCGCGCCACGGTCAGTCAAGGCGTATCCGAGGGACGGGTCAGCCAGATGATGCACGACCTCGTGTACACCTGGGGCCTCATCGAGCGTCACGGCAAACGCGGCGACGTTCGCTACACGCTGTCAGACGAGGGCATCCGCTACATTACGCACCGGGACCGACACCCCGGACAAGGAAGAAGGCGACGAGAGGCCACCCACACCCTGATAAGGGAGGCCAGGTAGAAACCCAAACAGGCGTGCCCCCGAACTCCGGGGGCGCGCCGATTCTCTCATAACCTAAATGGGCGGGCACATGCAGGGAATGCGGGTACCAGTCCAAACGCACCACACAACGGGGACGGAAGACAATTCTATGTTCGAATGGGATTCTTCAGGCCGAGGGGCCTTCGAACTGGCGGCCTTCGTGTTGTTCGTCCTCGGATTCCCCCTAGCGGTCATCATCTCTTGGACCCTGGTGCGCGGGTTCCAGCGAGGCGTCCAGTTTTGGCGCACCCTCCGCGTGGGACTTTTTATGGCATCCGCCGCGGTGGGCGCGATCATCGGATGGACCTTCCTCTTCAAGGGAGGCAAAGCCTTCTACGACATCCTCTGTAGGGCGTTCAGCCGTGTCTTCCTCGGCGGAATCTTCGTCATCCTGATCGGCGGCATCTGGATCAGCGTGTGGGTCCTCCAGCACTCGGGACGACCCAGGGCTGACAAGGGCGCAATGGAAGAGGGGGACTGGTTTATGTTGGCGAAGGGAACACGCTCAAAATGATGAGCCGGCGACGAGCGTTGGGATTGTCCGAGGTCGAACGAGGAGTGTGTCTGATCCAGCGACGGCTCGTGCGTTGCCTGGGTCGAGACAAGGCAGAACGATGCTGATACTTCCGAGCGCATCCAGCGGATCAGAACGACTCATAATCGTGGTCCCACCAGAGCGCTGGCAGAGACCGGCAAGTCTGAGTTCAATTGGCCGTACCGTCAAAAACGACTCGGACTATCGCGTGTCCCGCCGTCCGCTTCTGCCTGGACGGGCCATGCGATAGTTCTGAGTCGTTCCGGTTTAGCCTACCAGCGGGAACCCCCGCCGTATCCACCACCGCCGCCACTACGGCCGCCGCCGCCATCACGACCGCCGCGACTGCCGCCACGACCGCCCTCGCGCGGCCTGGACTCGTTGACCGTCAACGTCCTGCCACCTCGCTCGGCGCCGTTCAGGGCTGCGATCGCAGCCTCGGCTTCTTGTTGCTTCGGCATCTCAACGAAGCCGAAACCACGAGGCCGGCCCGAATCACGGTCGGTTACGACCCTGGCAGACTGCACCTCGCCATGACTGGCGAACGCGGCCTCCAAAGTTTCGTCCGTCTCGTCGAACGATAGGTTGCCCACATAAATGTTCACGTATCACTCCCTGTGTACTGAAATCTCCTCATCGTAGCAAGCGTCACATTCGATCCTGAGACTAAGTAGCTTGGGAATAAATCGGAAGCTGATCGGGGTCGCGTTTGATTTTTGATTATGGAGTCACCTACAGCGTAGCACACAATCACAATCCGCACCACCAACTCTGAATTCGTTTCGATGGAGTAGGTGAGGAGTCAGGCTTGAAGACAATCGGATTCTTGAGTTTAAGCCGTAGCAACCCTCCCGCTACCAACCTGCGACGGCGTCGAGGACCGTTGCCTTTAGGTCCGGGTCTGACCTCGACTCTCGCAGGGTGGCCAGTACCAGGCCCTTTGGTTCTCCGGCATCGCAGTGTTCGCCCACGAACTCGCGAGCGAATACGTCGTCCTGCCCTCATGCGCGCCGCAGATCAAGAGCGCGCTCGATCTGCTCGTTGGCCGCGTACGCGCGCGAAGGAAGAAGGAAGAAGGAGGTGATCCCTATGGACGACGAGGAGATCAAGCGCCGGATGTTTGCCGACGCGCCGAAACCCACCTCCCGGTTCCGCTCTCCCCACCGACGACGAGGGGCTGTTCACTCGCGTGTACCGCTGGGAAGAGGCGGTTTGTATGGGACCGCCCGGCATGTTCACCGCGGTAGCGGACATCCGCCGCCGGCTCAGCCGGGACGTCCAGAACCGCTTCCTGGCGGGCGACTACATGCGGGCGCCCTCGGTAAACGGCGCCCTGGCCAGCGGCTTCGGCGCGGCCGAAGAGGTCGCGGACCTGCCGGCGTCTCCCGCGGAAACCGTGTGAAGGCCATCAACGCCGCCGGTCCGAGCGAGTGATCCAACTACGTCCGGGGCGAGCTGCAGGAGCGTGTTTCAGAAACCTCGGATCTCCGAAGTGACAATTCATCGGAGACCGAAGTTCGTCGACGCTCAGAGAATGACGACGTATTACAATCTCGTCACTCCCCTGAAAAGGGGAATCTCGTCGCAAGGAGTTCGACATGAAAATGTGCAAAGGAATTCTGAAACATGCTCTGCAGGGCTGAAACAACTCCGGGCAACAAAAAAGGCCTGCATACCTGGCGGGGCGGCCTGAAGCGCAAACAACTGTCTTGCATGTCAGGGAGTAGGGCTCGGACAGAGGAACGGCCAAACTACAGTGGTCGGCGCTTCAGTCTGATGCAGCGTTAGGGCCAAGACGGAGGGTCAGAGGTGTTTCCGCGAGAATAACCACGTTGCGAACAACAGACTGAGCGAGCTTCCGCCGATCAAAGTAGTTCCCTTTTGAACGACTCGACCCAACGGCGTTGGTGATGCGGCAGCCGTTTGATGCGAACGTCCAGGTCTATGGAGACGTGAATGGCGTCCCGAGTACTGCGGACGTTGGCGGAAGTGTCCACGTTGATCACGCTGTCGGTGCGGGTGATGGTCCTGAGATGCTGGCCAATGGCCGTGGTGTCTGACGGATTTCGGTTGTTTGCCCACGCTTCGAGCCGGGACTCCATTTTGACGGTCATGTCGGCGCTGGCCACAGCAGCGTCGTCAGCCTGCGTGAGCCGACAAGGGGGCGCGTAGCCCCTTGATCCCAGGCCGAGACTCGACTCAACGCATCTGATGGCTATTTGAAACTGCTGCGACGGTACGGTCGCTACCTGCTGGGGCATATGGGGCCAAGTGATATGCTTGCGGGTAACCGGCAGCCAGGAAGGAACATGCAATGAGCACCCTAGACGAACGTGTGGCCCGCCTAGAGGGCGGCTACGAACACGTAGCTACGAAGGCGGACATCTACAAGGTCGCTGTCCAACTAGGCCTCTTCATGACTGGCTTGGTAGCTGTCGCCGTGGCATACCTAAAAACAACGGCTTAGGAACGAAGGAACAATGCGATGGCGACGGCGGAAAGGCCGATCACCACTGATCGGCGACTTCAGTACGTCAAGGGATTCAAGGATGGATACAGAACTGGGGCGCTCCAAAGGAAAGCCATACTTTATCTTGACCAACTAGATCCTCCCCCAGGCGCGAGTGGATAACGACTATATGGAGGGGTTCGGCCCCGCTTTCCTTGAGGGATTCAAGTCGGTACCGGAGGAGTAACGGCCATGACGGAGTTCAGGCTGAACATCGACAGACCGGCGTGGTGTTGCATCCCTGGCATCGGCTTCCGGTCGTCCTTGCGGTACGGGATGTAGGTGAGGACCACGGGCCGCGGGCCTTTTCCGGCCAGCACGTGAATGTCCATCGCGAGCTTGGTACCGTCACGGGTGGGCGCCATGATGTTCTTCACAAATCTGATGCCGTCCCCACTCACCGCCATCGCCCGGACGCCTGAGTATGTCTCTTTTGCCACGTACATGTCTCCGATCCAAGAAAGGCTGCCTGCCAGAATATTGGCTTGGGGCTCAGGTAACAAACCCGTGTGCCGGTCCCGCACGCGCCGCCACACTGCGCAAAATCGAGAACCTTCATGGGTACGACACAATAGCAACGGAAAGTTGCGGTACTCGTGGGCAGTGGACTTGGATGCGGTCGAATGAGCAGCAGTCGCGGATTGCCCGCCTCTTCGGCCGTAACTCTGTAGGATGCGGCGGCCCTGCGCTGATTCTTCAGGTACGTCGCCTGGCTAGACGGCGAACTCCTATGAAGATCACGGAGCCGAGAGTGGCAAGCAACAGCAGGAGCCCGGCGCTAGCGCCTGCCAGCATCCAGTTCGAGACTTCCTCCCACTCTGCGTCATCCGAGGAGTCGGCGAGCCGTTCCCAGGGATGATCGGCAGGCTTGAATGGACCGCCTAGAATAACTCCACTACCAAACGACACAGTTCCGGGTGGAGTCCTGTTTCGTTGCAAGATCACCCCTACCGCGTCGGCAGGGATGCTCAACTGCCGCAACAACTCTGGCAGCGCCTTCACAGCCCGTCGCGCATCCAACACCTCCACCAGTACAGTCTCCCGGATTGAGGCCATATCCTTGTATGACGCTCCCAAGTCGTAATCGTATGGCGCCTCCTTCAGGTCGTCCAGTGGGTACACCACAGTATCCCCTGGCATATGAGGTCCAAGATTCGTACCGACCCATGAACCCGTTATCCCGACGGCGTTGCCCCCCGAAGACGCCACGCGGTCCAGCATCATGCTCCAGCGCCAGAGCTCCTCGTAGTCATACTTCACCGGTATCAATGCCATGTTGTCGTCGTTCAGTTTGCTATATATCCACGACAATTCCTCTCTCGCCCCCTGGATCCTGGGATCGTCGTAAGATGTCGCCTTCAATTGGATATACGTTTTGCCACCCCGGATTGAATTCCAACCGGCAATGCCAAACAGAGGGCTTGTTTGTTCAATGTTAAGTGCACGGAAAAATGCTCTTTTCGTGCAGACCCCCCGTCCCTTCCTGCTATGCGGGTGTGCGCAATCAATCTCAGGTAAGTTCACCAAGTCGACGTCTGAGAAGTCGAAACCACCCGACCCAGCGGGCCCACCCGCTCCGGCAGCGCCGCCCGTGCCAGCGGCTCCAGCAGAAGCCGCTGGCCACAGTTGGCGAAACGCCGCCCATCCGGGCTCAGAGCGTACCGCGTCGACTCCCCCCTGCCGCAGCATGATGTCTTCGTGCTCCTTCAGCGGCGGGAGGATGTAGGAGTGAAGCAGTCCGTGATTACCCAGTGTCCCTGCTGAACAACCACCGATGTCGAGCACGCATTCATACTTGCCGGTCCTGTTGGCCTCTTTCTCAGCCTGCTCCTTTATGTACAGGTAGACCTCGTCTCTCACTGCAGTCCACTCAACGCCCTGCATGAAGACCCGATCGCTCTGCATGAAGACCCGATCGCTCTGCGCCAGGTAGACGTAGAGCACGCCGCCCCCCTCGTAGACCGCCTCCACCTCGATGATTCCGTCTCTCTGAGCCTCCTCAAGAACGTGACAGTGAAGGGGGTCGTCAGACAGCGCGCCGCCCCAACAGTCGCCGGGAGGCGGAGCGGCATGGGCGGAAGGAACCGCGTAGATCGCCAGAGCGGCAATGGTGAACGCGGTCATCGCCAAGGCGATAATAGATGGCACATACCACCGTGATCGTACAGATTTGCTGATGTGGCTGCTCATCGGATACCTCATTCGAATATGCCCCTTCCTATGCGACTGCGTGCGGTCTGCGGCAGGTTCGCTCATGGAGGCTGTCCGGGCGCGTCCCACGTGAGCGTTGCCGAGGCGGGCGTCGATGTGGCGGACAAGCTCTGAGGCGCGGGAATCACCGACAGAGTTGTGGCAGCCAGCGTCTCCGCAACCTCTGCCACGAGAAAAGCCGGAACCCATCACACACGAGGCGTGGAACAAGACAGTGGCCGTCAACTACAGCGGAGCATACTACATGGCTCGGTCAGTCGCGGGCCACCTGCTCGCCCGCAAATGGTAGCCTCAGGAGTTCAAATTCAGGAGGCCGGAAGACGAGGCAACGATTGGCAACCCCCGACAGGTACGGGCTCGTACATACCGCCCACGCGTACGAAGCAAATCGATTGGTCCAATGGCTGTGAATACCCGCCTGCCCCGGGAGTAGCCGCAAATCCTGCGCATCGCGCAGGGACGATGTCCCGATGGGTAGGAGGTCTTTTCGGGTCTGGCTGTCGTCGCTCGACCGGCCCTGTCCAGCCCATTTTGAGCCTGCGAGTCTCCGATACCAGGTGTCCCAAAGGAGGTTCTCAATGATCAAAAATATCGCTACTGTCGCTGTCTATGTCGACGACCAACAGTCTGCTCTGCGGTTTTGGACCGAGCAGGTGGGCTTCGAACAGAAGAAAAGAATGCCCATGGGACCATCGGGCGATTGGCTGGAGGTTGGGCCAAGTGACGCAGAGTCCTGCCTGGTGATCTACCCAAAATCGATGATGGAGGACTGGGCTGAGCGGAAACCCTCTATCGTGTTCGAGTGTGCCGCCATACAGAGCGCCTGTGACAGAGATGTCTTCCCGCGGGGTTGTGTTTACGCAAGAACCAAGAGCGATGCCGTGGGGAATGTTCGCCATATTCGAGGACTTGAATGGCAATTGGTTTGGCCTGCGGGAAGCATGAGCCAGAGGCTCAGCAACGGCGACATGGAGTTGCGCCCGTTGCTGATCGTCCTGATGCTGGAGGTCGGAGTTCGAAGTATGAGTTCCAGGGCGCTAACGGATAGCGCGCTGTTGGCGTGTATGCGAAGTTGGCGGCCAGGACGCGAGATTGGGCAGGAGCAGACCGAGTTCTGCTCTCGTTGACTGGTTAACGTCGATTCCGGCTAAGGCCTTTAAGATGCTTGATGCAGATCGTCGCTCACGGCAAATGCAGATCGTCGCTCACGGCAAATCAGGCCCGGGTACAAGCGCATTAATTGGGAACGTCGAGATGCAAGACAAGCCGCTAATAGGAAAAGTCGCGATCGTGACCGGCGCCGCCAGCCCCATCGGTCTGGGCCGCGCCATGACGCTCGCTTTAGTGCGGGCCGGGGCCCGGGTCGCCATGCTGGACATTGACGAAGACTGGCTGGAGCAGACCGCCAACGAAGTCCGAGCGGTCGGTGGGGGTGACTGCGTTGTCCCCATGGTCTGCGACGTCTCGGACCCTGAGAGCGCAGAGGATGCGGTCCGCAAGACAATAGCCGGGCTCGGAGACCTCCACGTCCTGATCAACAACGCGGGGACAATCAACCTTTCGGACCTCGGCGCCGGCAATCAGCCCAACTTCTGGGACATCTCACCCGACACGTGGAACAAGATAGTGGCCGTCAATTGCAGCGGAGCGTTCTACATGGCCCGGTCAGTCGCGGGCCACATGCTCGCCCAGAAGTGGGGACGGATAATAAGCGTCACGACCAGCGTCGACGCTATGTATCGGGAGGGGATGTGTCCCTACGGACCGTCCAAGGCTGGCCATGAGGCCCTGGTCGCCCTCATGGCCCGGGAATTGGAAGGCGCCGGAGTTACGGCCAACGTCCTCATCCCCGGCGGGATGACCGACACGAATATCATTCCCGAGGACATTGAGCACAATCGGGCGCGTCTCATGCGACCGGAGGTGATGCAAGCGCCGGCGGTGTGGCTCTCATCTGACGAGTCTGAAGGGACCAACGGCATGCGCATTATCGCGTACTACTGGGATGAGAGTCTCCCCATCGAGGAGCGGCTTGAGAAGGCCGCAGCGCCCGCCGCCTGGCCCCAACTGGGCAAGCAGGCTATCCTCCCAGAGTTCTAGGAAACCTCTGAACAACTCCGGGTTCCAATCCGTTCGCCCTGAGCTTGTCGAAGGGTTCTGGCCTCCTCCCCCACGGTGGGAGGATTCAGGAGGGGGGAACCTCCGCTCTGCCAAGCGCATCAGCGGCTTGTTCAGAGGTTCCCTAGTAGTGGATTGGTTCGACCGTTGAGACGGAAGACCATATGTCGCCAACCCAAAACGCCTGATCACGGCGCCGACGAGCCTGACCCGGCACGTTGTGCCGGTTGGCGCGACGAGTGGTTGTAGACTTATCGACAAAGCGGGCTTATGCGCCCCTCGCATTGGTCGGTCCTGCCAAATGGGGCCGACTGTCGTAAAACGGCCGGGGCACGCAATTGAGGAGGCCAAACTTTGGCAACGAAGACAGAGCTTAAAGTCCCCAGGGTAGTCCACGGCACCCGGCCGGCAAGCACCACGGCACAGACTCCCGGTTTGGAGCGTCGCCCGGCTATCGACAGCGCTACGGTCGGCGCCAGCAAGATCTGGTTCGGTACCGTCACCTCAGCTCCCAATCACATGGGTCCCCCCCACCAGCACGGGGAGGCTGAGACCGCCGCGTACGTGATATCGGGCCACGTCCGCGTCTACTACGGGGAGGACTTCAAAGAATGGGTAGAGGCAGGACCGGGTGACTACCTCTTCGTACCGGCCCACCTGTGGCACATTGAGGAAAACCCCTACGACGTGCCGTCGGAACAATTTCTCGCCCGCGGTCCGGACAACATCGTCATCAACATGGAGCAGTAGACGTTCAGGCCCGCCTACGCTTCGCAACACACCGCTCGACACCTGCGCACGCCGTAGAAACAACCGCGGCAAAAGCAGACCTTGGGCGCATGGTGTTCATGCTCTTCGTGATGACCTGAAAAGTTCTCCATGCCCTCCTTGACGAACCAGGGAATCAAGAGCAAGGCTGACACAGGGTCAGCCCACCACCATGAAAGCAAAGCGTTGAACCCCAGGCCTATCAGGATGGTCAGGTCCTGAATGTCGCACAACAGGGTTTCCATAGCCTCCGCTCTCAACGACCGGGATTGCATCCGGGTGGCGATGCGCATCTTGCCAACGTAAAGGCCGCTCATCACAACAGCGCTTGCAACCACAATCCCAACACCTACAAGGCTCGGCTGTGCCTCAGGCAGCCACCCCAGCAGATTAGCCCCTGAATGAATGGCAATGTACGCCGCCAGCAGAAAGAAGCTGAGCCCCAGTAGTCTCTGTGCCGTTCTCTCCGCGGCCTCTTCCTCCAATCCCTCCCACTCTCCCCGCAACCGCCACACCAGGACCCCGCCGGCGAAAAGCTCGACGATGCTGTCCAGACCGAAAGCAAGGAGGGCCACACTCCCGGCATGAACGCCTGCCCACAAAGAAACCCCGGCTTCTACCAGGTTCCACAGCAGTCCGGCAATAACCAGAATAAGAGCCGTTCGGCGAAGGGCATCCAGTTCAAGGGCCAAGGATGGTTTCTCCTTCCTTCACGTTACGTCGTCTGAGAGGGTATCTAACAAGTCCCAGTGTCACCCTGAGAGGCTGTGAATTTATGGCGAAACCCGCGGCTTTCAGTCTCAATTTAACTTCGCAAACGGTCTCAATAAGACGACTCCGGGGGATTCATTCACGGCCTCTGAGCGCCCACCTGTCACCCTGAGCGAAGTCGAAGGGTCTGGGGTCGAGGGGCGGTTCACCCAGCTTGGCAGACATTTGATGTTTCGTTCCACTGACGATGAAAAACGTTTACAGTCCGGTCCAACGGCGCCTTCTTAGACACCCTTTGAGGTGGATCCCGTTAGTTGGACAGGAAAGAGGCAATATTGAGTGAGGGTCTCGCCGCTCCCGCATAAAATTCTGCGCCAGCTTCTGGCGACCAACTCTCAGCTGTTGACTCTTCGTCCTGGGGCGCCTCGCCGTATGCCTTTCGGAGTGTCCAATGCTCTACACCGACGGGATTTGATGGGAGGAATTGGCAGTGGAGGTTGCGGCAGGCCTCATTCAAGACTCAATGACCTTGGGTATTGCACTACATGAGACGCCAGATCTTCATCGAAGGGCGCCGGAACTGGCCAGCCGACTTGATAAAATCGCAATGCCGGTCGACGCCTTCTCGTCGTAGCCTCCGACGTTCTCGAAAACGCGCTTTCCAGAGAATTGCGCGGCGTCTCGCACTATCCTTGCGAAAGACAGAATGCTGCCCAATTACCGCGACTCGTCCCCGTACTTTGGTACACGCTACGGACTGGAGATCATAGGGAAGCTGCGGGACGTCGAACGCTTTCCGGGAGTTGGAATCACTCCGCCAGCCATGCAAAGCAGACCCGCACCGAGGTACCTCGACCCGTTGGCGGGCCATCCTCTAGGATGTCGGCAGCCGCATCGGATGCGGTGAAGTCTGGGGTTTAACGATGTATTTTGACTGGCGTCTTTTCGGTCTGACCCGCGGTGTGAGACTCCGGATACTTTTCGCGGCCGCACTGGGCTTGATAGCAGTGGGCGCCGGAGTCGCCCGGTTGGCCGTCTCAGGCGTCGTGATTTACAGGGTCCTGGCCGGGCAGGCGAGCTTCTCGACGCTCGCGTTGCCGCTGTCGACCATCGCGGCGCTGATCATAGTGCGCAGTCTGTTTCAATTCTGGCAGAACGCGGCGAGCCACCATACGGCGAATATCGTCAAGATCAGGCTGCGTCACGAGGTCTACGGACACGCGTTGAAACTCGGCCCGGGGTACTTCGATCGAAACAGGACCGGTGACGTGGTTCTCACGCTGGTGGAAGGCGTCGAGCGCCTCGAGACGTTCTTCGGACAGTACCTTTCTCAGATCATCGTGTCCGCGATCGCTCCAATCGCCATATTCGCGTTCATGGCAACGCTCGATATCTATATTGCGCTCATCTTCCTCGCGTTCGCCATTCTCACGCTCGCGGTACCTGCCATGTTCCACCGTTGGAATCGAGAAAGCAGCTACAGACGTCGCAAGTCTTATGGCGAATTGGGTTCGGATTTTCTGGACAGCGTTCAGGGTCTCGCAACTCTGAAAGCGTTCGGGCAGAGCAAAAACAGGGGCAGGGACCTGGCACAGCGCGCTCATCACCTCTACCGGAGCACGATGGGCGTCGTCGCTGCCAATGGAGTGACAAGCGGAGCATCCATCTTCTTCATGGCGACGGGCGCCGCAGTCGCTCTGGCAGTCGGCGCGGTTCGCGTCAGCAACGGGGAAATGGAGCTGCGCCCGCTGCTGATCGTGCTGATGCTGGGCGCTGAAGTGTTCAGGCCCATGCGAGAACTGACCAACCTCTACCACCAGGGGATGGCCGTGCTCTCTTCCTCGCAGAGCGTGTTTGGAATTATCGACGAGCAGGTCCAGGTTCTCGATCCGGAACCGGCCGCAGATCGACCGGCGCCTCAAATCAGACCGGAAGTCTCGTTTGAAGGGGTCACGTTCGGGTACGACGGCGGACAGAGGCCGGCGCTCCATGATGTGTCGTTCAGGCTGCGTAAAGGCGAGACCCTCGGGGTGGTGGGCGCGAGCGGGGCAGGAAAGTCGACCCTGGTCTGGCTTATGTACAGGTTCTACGATCCCCAGGCTGGATCGATCAAACTCGGCGGCCACGACCTCCGCGAACTCCCCGTCAGCGCAATCAGGGACAACATATCGGTCGTCACGCAAGATACGTACCTGTTCCACGGGACGGTCGCTGACAATCTGCGTTTCGGAAAACCGGGCGCTACCCCGCGGGAATTGGAGGAGGCCGCCCGCGCTGCGAACGCCCACGAATTCATCTTGCACCTGCCGCACGGCTACGACACAGTGGTCGGTGAGCGGGCGGTCCGGCTGTCGGGAGGTCAACGGCAGCGATTGGCGATTGCAAGGGCGTTGTTAAAAGATGCCCCGATTCTCCTGCTGGATGAGGCGCTTTCCAGCGTGGATGCCGAGAACGAGTCCGTCATACAGGGCGCGCTCGACCGACTGATGGAGAACAGAACGACGCTGGTCATTGCTCACCGTCTTTCGAGCATCATCAACGCCGATCGCATCCTGGTTCTGGACGAAGGTCAGGCTGTGGAGATCGGGACTCACACTGAATTGATCGCCGCCGATGGGACGTATGCCGGCCTGATGCGTCAGCAGACCCATATGGGCGTCGGCGAGGCTGTTCCCAGCGCTGCGGAAATAGCGCGGACCGACGTCTCTGCGGCCCATGCGCCAGATCTTTCGCATCTGTCCACTGGTCACGGGCGCCATCATCCGCCGCAGTCCCGTGCCTCGACGGATCGCGAAGAGGTCGACATTCGGTCCCTTACAGTCTGGTTGCGGCTGTTCGGGCTGGTTCGGCCGGTTAGATTTCAGTTCCTGGGCACACTCGCCTTGGGTATGCTCCATCACGGCTCGGTCATCGTCCTGGGTGCGCTCAGCGCGCTCCTGGTCGGCGCAGTATTCCGCGACGAACCCTTGACGATCCCGCTGATTCTCATGTGCGTCTTCGCTCCCCTTTCGTCACTCCTCTTCTTCCTGGAGACGTGGCAGGCGCACGACATGGCGTACAGGCTGATGGCGAGAATGCGAATAGACCTCTACGAGAAGATGGAGCCGCTGGCGCCTGCGTACATGGTCCGGCGTCGCTCGGGCGACATCGTCAGCGTTGTCGGGGGCGATGTCGAGACGGTCGAGTTCTTTTTTGCCCACGCGATTTCGCCGATGATCGTCGCAGTCCTGATACCGGGCGGACTTCTCGTAGCGCTGGCCGTCATATCATGGCCGATCGCCGTAGCGCTGGCGCCATTCCTGGTGGCAGTGGCCGTCAGCCCGTTCTTCGCCAACACACGCATCGAGCGTCTCGGCATCGAGATCCGCGGCCGCATGGGGGACATTCACGCCTACATGGTCGACAGTATTCAGGGGATGCGGGAGATCTCCGCATTCGGACGCGGGGCCGACCGGAACGATGAGCTAAGCAAGAAGGGTTGGGCCTATGCCAGCCACCTGGTCAGGTTCCAGAAGTCTCAGGCGTTCCAGATCGGCTTCATGGAAGCCATGATGGGGCTGGGAAGCCTCGCGGTCCTGGCGACAGGTGTCTGGCTGGTACTCGAGGGCCAGATGGACCGGACCCGGCTGCCGCTCGTAAGTGTGCTCGCTCTGGCTTCGTTCAGCCCGGTGATGGAGTTGGCCCGCACTATGAAACAGATGATGGAAACGCTGGCCTCTTCACGGCGCATACTCGCAATTCACGACGAATCGGTTCCGGTGCGAGACGGCCCGGGCGTGACGGAAGGCGCTGACGGGAGGCTCTCTGCGACGCCCTCAATTGAGTTTCAGGACGTGGCCTTTGCCTACTCGGAAGGCGATCCTCAGGCGCTTGCTGATGTGTCGTTCGGGATAAGGTCGGGGCAGACCGTGGCCATCGTGGGCCGCTCGGGCGCCGGCAAAACTACCATCGCCTATCTCATGATGCGCTTCTGGGACCCGGACCAGGGCGACATTATGGTGCAAGGCAACAGACTGGACGAGTTTCGGCTCGACGACGTACGCGGCCGTATGGCGCTCGTCGCGCAGGATACGTATCTGTTCAACGATACGGTCCGCGAAAACATTCGACTCGGGAGGCAGGACGCCACCGACTCGGAGGTGGAAGAGGCCGCCAGCCAGGCCAACGCCCGGGAGTTCATCGAGTCGTTCCCTGACGGTTACGACACTCGGGTTGGAGAGAGGGGCATGCAGCTTTCGGGCGGCCAGAGGCAGAGGGTCGCGATTGCCCGCGCTATTCTCAAGAACGCTCCGATCCTGATCCTGGACGAGGCCACGTCGCACCTGGACGCCATCAGCGAGGCGACCGTCCGAGACGCCCTCGATCGGCTCATGGCGGGCAGAACAACCGTCGTGATAGCGCACAGACTGTCGACGATTCGCGACGTGGACAACATACTGGTCCTCGATAAGGGACAGGTCGTCGAGCAAGGCACACACGAGCAACTCCTGTCGCGCGGCGGGATTTACTCTCAGCTCGTGTCGGCGCAAATTGCAGGACCGGCTGACACCCACCGGCCAGTCTAGCCTCCGCCGGGCCTCTCCTACACGGGAGACGTATGCGTAACCGTCATTCCGGCCTCCGAGCCGGAACCCAGAGGCGGGGATTCACCATTGAACAACGTGTCGAATCTTGCGGCTATGCCTCCCCACGCTTTATTTCGCGAAGGTCTCCACGCGGGACGCCTCGTTGACCGTTTCGGGATACGACGAGCGGCGCCCGTTCCCCAAACGATTCCCAGCGTAAAGTTCGGCGATCGTCGCTTCAATGATGATCCGCGGCGGGAATAGCCGTTGCTGGAGTATCCTTACTTTCCTTTACTCAAATAGTAAGGAGGGGCACATGGACGTTTCCGCCCGTGTAAGTTCGAGAGGCCAAATCACGATTCCTCGTGCGGCACGTGAGGCGCTCTCTATAAGGGAGGGCGACGAAGTCCTCTTCAGGGTCGAGGGCCAGAGCGCGATGATCGCGCGCAGCCCGGACCTTTTGCAACTCGCCGGTTCGGTGAGCGTACCGGCGCCGAAACGTGGCACGCCCTGGGATAATGAGAGACCCTGGGCAGTAACGCCAATCTCAGCAACTCATCGTTTCACCCTTCATCCGCATGAGCGGCGTATTGCGTATTCCGCCCGTCCGGTTCCCCCGGTTCGTTACAATGATGACCGGCAGCCCAGAGCCTGAACACGGGTTTGGCCGAGGCGCTAATCACCGTGCGGGTGGCAGCTTCTCAATCGTAGCCTCTCCGTCATTCAAGGCATCCATACAAACTCGGCTGCCCCAGAGAAGGGTCATGCCCAGCAGAGGAACGCTGTCCGATTCCAGCGCCAGCACGTCAGACGGGCGACCGTGCCAGGACACCGATCCAAGGTAGACCTGAAAGTCGAACAGCTCTACCGTGGCAGGCCTATGCCTAACCCTGTGTGGCATCAGATCGCCCCGCTACACCCACAGGCCCCCGCCTACCCGGTATCAATTCAACCGGCGTCGGAATCAGCCACTCCGCTCCCGCCTTTATCGCTCCCCGCACCCGGCCGTCGCGGGCCAGCTTACGCACCCTCCGTTCCGACACGCCCAAGCGGATAGCCGCCTCCCGCACCGTGACGTTGGCGACATCATCGGCCGGGGCCTCGGACGCAAGCTCGAACTCGACGGGGCTCGGCTCCTTGAGCGTGCTCATCTCGTGGATAAGAAAGCCGATAACCTCGCCGTCGTCGTCCAGGCGCTTGAGGATGCGCTCGTCGTCGGTGGGGGTGAAGTAGCCTTCCCTGAACGCCCACAGCACCTCAAGCATGTCCCCTTCGTGGTCGTACGAGACAATCACCTTTCTGCTCGTCATGGTCTCTCTCCTTTGATTCTCCGGTCGAGATAGGCGGTGAGGATGAAGGATTAGCTGCTCTCTCTCTTCACCACGAGGCAGACGTAGCGGTTCCTTCCCTGCAGGTCCGGGTAGAGCCGGTAGTAGAGCTCGACCGTCGGGCTGGACTTGGCGGGCCTCACCGCGTCCGGCCCGGAGAGGGTCTCGGCGAACCGGTGCAACTGGAAGGCCATTTCAGGGCGCCCTCGCACGCCACAGTGTCCCGCGCACTCGTTCCCGGACCCATCCGCCTGCCCGCCCCGCATCCTGGCATCGATATCCACCGCCTCGGCAAACAGCTCCGGCCAACGGCGCTTCGCTTCACCCCATCTGCGGCGGGAACGGATGGGCAGGCGACGCAATCCGCTCACGGCTAAGCCGCGGTTCGATCCATCCCCCACCCTGGCAACATGCCCCCACTATGCCGGCTCCGCAACGAACACCGGAATTGTGCGTGCCGTCCGGTTCTGATACTCCTCGTAGGGTGGGAACGCCGCCACCGCCAGGTCCCACAACCGCGCCCGTTCCTCCCCACCTTCAACCTCGCGGACCCGCATGTTGTACACCGCGGTCTCATCCTGAATTTCCACGTTGGCGTCCGTTCGAAGGTTATGCACCCACACCGGGTTTCTCGGCGCGCCGCCCTTTGAGCCCACCAGCACGTAGTTATTCCCGTCCAGCACCCGCATGAGCGGCGTCTTGCGGATTGCGCCCGTCCGGTTCCCCCGGTTCGTTACGATGATGACCGGCAACCCGGTCTCGCGCAGGGTTGTCCCCTCTTTGCCCCCGCTGCCCTCATAAAGTTCCACCTGGTCACGCACCCAGGCTGCGGGCGACGGTATGTAATCGGCCATGGTTCGCTCCTTTCGCCTGATTGCCGGCGGCTTGCCTCGTCATCATAAGCGGAACGTTGCCGAGAAAACACCGGAAAGAGCAGGACTCCATCATCCAAAGGTGGTACGGCGGCAACTCCCGAGTAACTAACCCAAGACCCCTCAGAAGCTGGAATGAAGGCCCCACTAATTTGGCCGACTGCTTCAGGGTCCCCATGCAGGTAAACTCTCCCTTCAACCCTTTCGGGTACTGCATGGTATGGAAATACGTCCGTGTCCCTGGCGCAACCGCGCGAGACCCGCCGCGCCGCTTGAGCGTCCTCCGGTGGTACCGTCCAACGGCGTACGTGGGTGGTTGAGAGATTCGTGAAACCCGGTTCGCAGAGAATACTCGCCAGATCGTTCGAAATACTGCTCGTCGCGCTCAGACTGGGCCTGACCTCCTTTGGAGGGCCGGTCGCACATCTGGGCTACTTCCGTCAGGAGTACGTCGAATCCCGCAAGTGGCTCGACGAGCGCACATACGCCGACCTCGTCGCACTGTGCCAATTCCTGCCCGGGCCGACCAGCAGCCAGGTGGGCATCGCCGTGGGAATTTCTCGCGCCGGACTGCTTGGCGGCTTTGCGGCATGGCTGGGTTTCACATTGCCGTCGGCGGCAATACTCATACTGTTCGCCTACGGCGTGGGCGAGTACGGCGAGTTGGTGAGCGGCGACTGGTTGCGCGGACTCAAGATAGTCGCTGTTCCCGTGGTGGCACTAGCGGTTTGGGAAATGGCCAAAACTCTGGCGCCCGACCGCCGGAGAGTGACGATCGCCATCGCGACCGCCATCGTGCTTCTTCTCTGGCAGAACCCGGCTGGGTACGTCGTTCTTATCGTCGCGTCCGGGCTTGTCGGATGGTTTCTGCTTCGCCGGGAGGCCGGCGCTGCGAGTCCCGCAACTGCGCCGATGCCGTTCAGCCGCTATTTGGCCATTGCCGGCCTGTGTCTGTTTTTCATCCTGCTCCTGGGGCTGCCGCTCTTCAGGCAGGCATGGCAAAACGAATGGCTGGAGGTCTTCGACGGGTTCTACCGCGGCGGCTCGATGGTGTTCGGGGGCGGGCACGTGGTGTTGCCGCTGCTCCAGTCCGAGGTTGTGACACCGGGGTGGGTGACCAACGAAGAGTTCATCGCCGGGTACGGCGCGGCGCAGGCGATACCAGGGCCGCTGTTTACCTTCTCCGCGTATCTCGGGACGGTCATGGGCGAGCCGCCAGGCGAATGGACGGTTGGGCTTTTCGCCCTGGCAGCGATCTTCCTGCCGTCGTCCCTCCTGCTGATCGGCGTGCTGCCCTTCTGGGATCGCCTGAGGTCCAGCGCAAACTTTCGGGCTGCGTTGACCGGGGTCAACGCAGCGGTCGTTGGTCTACTGGCGGCGGCGTTATACGACCCGATCTGGACGACCGCCATACAGACCCCTTCGGATCTTGCGCTGGGCCTGGCCGCGTTTGGCCTGTTGGCATTCTGGAAATGGCCGCCCTGGCTGGTGGTTCCCATAGCGGCGTTGGCGGGAGGGCTGGCCTCCATCGTTCTATAGGGACTTCCCAAGCCACACCCGATCCGTCATTCCTGTAGATGTTTAGGTAGTTCGTCGACAGAATTGTAATGAGGCAGGAAGGACATCCGCCTCAACTGGCCGACCGAACAGTCGGAGTCGCCGATGCCCCGGGGACGATCCATCGAGAACGCTGACGCACCGCACATGATCTGGCTAACACACGCTTCCAACCTGCGGCACGAGCTCCGCAGCGCTATCCGCTGGATCGTCCAGGATTCGAAGGAACGGTTGGGCAATTAACGACAAAGCGGGAGTAACCGGCACAGTACGTGATCGAGCTGAGAACCGGAAGCCGTACGTGTGGACTGCCGGCGCCGACCTCATACTCGATAGAGTCAAAAGATAATGTGAACGCTCTTATCAATCAGGACATTAGCGAACCTGCCTCATACCCGCAGGCCGACGACCCCTGCGATAAAATAGGAAGGCCAATACAGATTCGATCCGATGAACCATCGATCTGCGCACCCCAAAGGCATTGATGACTCTGGAGGCAGAAAGGCCCTGCCGAATACGCGCCAGCCACCCGCTTTCGGACGGTGCGCCAACAATCCATGGCGCTCGGGTTTGTAATGGCTTTGTGTCATACTGGGTCTCGAACATCGCAGTTGGTAGCATTGTCGGCACGGAGTTTAAGCGGTGACTTTCGCGCGACAAGCAGCTAACAACTGGCACAGCCAGGTTCCGGGCGCGCGGTGGTTCAAGGCCGACCTGCATACCCACGCGATGGACGACCATCGGGGACGCAGGGCGAAAATGCCACTTGGCGTTACCGGTCCAATGGAATCGGCAGAGACGATTTCCGCTTATGCACGGAGATTCCTCCAGAGTGCGGCGGCCCAAGGCGTGCAGGCCCTTGGCGTTACCCCCCACTCACCCCGCGTCGGAACCTCCGAAGAGACCAGCGCCGTCTGGCGGATCGTGGAGGAGTGGAACAGCGGCGTCGACGACGACGCCGTCCCGTTCCGGGAAAAGGTCTACGCCGTTTTTCCTGGCTTTGAGCCGTCGCTCAAAGACGGCAAGAACGGGTTACATCTGCTGTTCATGTTCGACCCGGAGATCGGCCGTGCCAACTATCTCAAAGCGTTCGATCTCATCATGGGCGGTGTGGCGCCTTGGCCTGACAAACCCGGCAACCAGCTTAAGATGTCCAACAAGAGTGCGGAGGAGGCGTTCCACGACCTTCGAGAGTTTCACAGACGGGAATGTCCAAAGACCCAAAATGGCGGCTTCCTATGGAACTACATCGCGCTCGCGCCTCACATAGACGAGGAGAGGGGCCTGCTGGAGACGCAGAGGGCTCAAGTATTGGACAGCTTTCCTCACGACGAAATTGCAGGGCTTGAACTCGGTGACGAGAAACTGCCCAAAGATGTGCTGAGTAAACATCCGCAGTTGGCCGATGGAATGGCCGAACGCCGGCAGGCCTTTTTTCACGGCAGCGACGCCTACTCGGTGGACGATATGGGGAAGCGCCACACTTGGCTCAAGCTCGCCAGCCCAAGGATAGAGGCGCTGCGGCAAGCCTTCATTGCCAGCGACTCGCGGGTGCGCATCGGGTACGAACGGTGTGCGAACGGCGGACTGTCCGAGATTCCGAATCCGCCGGACGTAACCATGAACAAGCGCCCTTGGCTCAAGTCCGTTACGGTCTCAGGCAAGGCCTCCTTCTTTGGCGCCAGCGGTGGAGGCGAGCCAGACACCCGTTTTGATCTCAGTCCTGATCTTACTTGTGTCATAGGCGGCAGCATGACGGGCAAGAGCACCTTCCTCGACGGCCTCAGAGTGCATGTTGGAGCAGCGTTGCCCCAAGAAGTCAGTGTCAAGGATCAAGTCGAAGCCCGTGGCAAGGACCGCTTTCTCGGTGGTTCTCCCAAGGTATGTCTCGAATGCCCCGGCAGGGATACCACGGCAGCATTGCACGAGCAGTGGCCCGCGGTGTTCTATACCCAAACCGAACTGCAGCGGTTGACACAGAATCCCGACGCGGTCGAGGATATTCTTGCCAGGCTGGTAGAGTCCAAGACGCGGGCTATCAAGGCGCGCGAAAAACGGTTGGCGGAGTCCGACAACGAGTTGGGGCGCGCCGCAGTTCGCCTTGCGAAGATCAGCGCGGACCTCGCAGACGCCGAGCAGGCATTCCAACGCAGTCAAAATGCGGCCGCGGAGCTTGCCGCATTTTCGGATGCCGGTGTAGAGAACCTGAACCGCGTGTCCAGCGCCCTGCGCCGCTGGCGTGGTTCTGCAAAGGCCGCGACGGAATTGGCGAGCGACTTAGATCGTCTCCTGAATTCCGCAACAACGATCGACCTCCCCGAGATCGACGATGATCTTGCGGGTGTGCTCCGAGTTTCGGGAGTGAGCCGGGCCGAGACCGACTTGCGCGCGCTGTGGGAGGGTATCCGCGCCTTGCTGAGGTCTGCGAAAGACGATTTGGGCTCTACGAACGCAGTAATGCAGTCTATTGCGGATGCGTTGGAAGTTCATGAGCGTACTGTCCGCGTACAGGTCGATCGGAAGCTTGCAGATCATGGACTCGATGGCGCGAGAATCAGTCAACTTCAGGCGTTGAACGTTCAAGCGTCGCTCCTGAGAAGCTATCAGGCTAATCTCGATCAGGTACGGGGCAAACTGGCCGCCGCCGATCGGTCATTCGATGCGCTGCGCTCTGAACGTCGGGAACTTGTCAATCAACAGCGAGCCGCGTACGACCGTGTGATCGAAACGGTCAACTTACAGTTTGACGGACGGATAGTGGCTCGCAGAATAAATAATGGCCGCAAAGAGCCTCTGGATCGTTTTCTAAAGGAGTTGAGTCAGAGAGGTATTACGCGATGGTGGAATGACTTGACCTATGGACAACAGCCCTCACCCGATGAGTTGCTCGAAAAACTGGTATCCGGTCATTTGGGAGATGTCGGGATGAGTGAGGCAGTACAGGATACCTTCCTCGTGCAGGTAACCCCGTTACGGCAGCGCGAGTTGGCGGCTATTCGTTGCAATGATCAATACGTGCTCGAATTCAAGATGTCTGACGGCAGTCACCGTCCGCTGAAGGAACTCTCCGGTGGGCAGCGCGTGAACCTGTTGCTATCTCTGCTGTTGGAAACGAATGACGAACGTCCATTGGTAATCGATCAACCCGAGGACGAATTGGACAACCGGTTCCTGTTCGAGACGATGCTTCCGGCGCTCAAACGGCTCAAGGGACGCAGACAGATAATCGTAGCGACACACAACGCGAACATCGTCGTCAACGGTGACGCCGACCAGGTGATTCAATTGGAGGCGACGGCCGACCGAGGCCATGTCGCACGTTCAGGGGCCATCGAGGACCCTGCCATTCGGGATGCCATCGTCCAGACTGTTGACGGCGGTGACGAGGCGTTTCGCCTGCGCCGACTGAAGTACGGGTTTTAGAATGGCGAAAATGGAATGGCTGGACGTCCTTAATCGCGTCGGAGCGGGGGAGAGCGAGAAAACAGAATTCAAACGCGGACTTGACTTGTCCGCGGTCGGCAAGGCGGTTTGCGCCTTCGCAAACACTACGGGAGGCGTCGTTGTCCTCGGAATTAGCAATGCACAGGAAATAGTGGGCGTGAAGGAGGATCCGGAGCGCGTTCAGGAGAGACTGACATCATTTCTACAAACCGGTTGCAGTTCACCGGTTAGCGCTAGCGCTGGGCGGCATGAGGATCCGAACGGCTGGGTACACTGGCTAGAGATTCCCCGCCAGCGCGGATTCGAGCCGCTACGGTACGACGGTCGAGTGTGGGTACGCCGCGAACGAAGCAGCGTGGAGCCGTCGCCGATCGAACTTCAGGAGCTCTATAACGCTTTTGGCTACATCTTTACCGAGGAGCGCACGATACAGGCTGCGACGACGGCTCATATCGATCTCCAGATCTTCCGCTCCTATCTTCAGGAGATCGGACTCGACATTGAGGACGAACCCCAACCCAATGATGATGACGACCTCCGTAATCGCGGCGTTGTAGCGGAGTTGGGAGCCGCGTTGCATCCGACTCTCTACGGCGTGCTGGCATTCGGCAAAGTGCCGCAAAGCTACCCGCAGACACATAATTTCCGAGTGGAGTGCGTCGCCTACGGAGGCGATGACCGGGCGTCGGATGTGCTGCAAGTGGCAGAAGCCGCAGGACGTTTGGACGAACAAGTACGACGAGCTATTGGCTGGTTCGCCAGTCTCGGACGGTTCGAGTCGTACGGTGGGCTGATCAGGGAAGATCGTCCCCTGCTGCCAATGCAGGCGCTTCGTGAGTCACTGGTAAACGCAGTTGTGCACAGGGACTACGCAATCACCGGATCGAAGGTGTTACTTGAGGTTTTCGCGCGGCATGTCGACGTCACCAGCCCAGGTGGTCTGCCGAATCACATGAGCGCCGAGAGCGTCCGGGCCGGAGGGCTTCCCCGGTCGCGGAACGAACTCATGGCAAACTTCATGCTCGGACTGGGGTTCATGGAACAGCGGGGCAGGGGTTGGCCCGTGATGCGTAGGGCAATGCGCGAGTTCAACGGGACCGAACCTGAGATTATGCAGGGAGACGCCAGCAAATTTGTCCGGCTGCGATTTCGTCTCGATTCCCGGAACAGTAGCGGAGGAGACGGCGTGGAGTGAAGGACATCCTTCCTGATCTGGACCTGTGGCAAAGCCAGGGCGAAGAGATCGCCTTGGCGACCCTGGTACAGGTGCGACGTGCAGCCCCCAGACCTCCCGGCGCGCGCTTGTGCGTGACTCGCAGCGGACGCATGTCCGGTTCGGTGAGTGGCGGCTGTGTCGAGGCCGATGTCTTCGAACGGGCGATGCAAATCCTGGATAGTCGCAATCCGGAGGTCGTGAACTACGGTATAGCCGACGAAATGGCGTTCGAAGTGGGGCTGAGCTGCGGCGGCTCGATCGATGTCTTGATAGAGCCCTTCGTGCCAGACAATGAGTGGGATACCCTGCGCCGGTCCGTCGAGCGCCAGCAGGAAGTTGTCTACGCCGTCGGCCTTGCCCCTTCGCCCCTGATTGGCCGCAAGCTAACCAGGGTAATCAATGGCCCGTCTGTCGGTTCGATAGACCCTTCTCTTGACAGCGACATAGTCGAAGAGAGCGACCAACTTCTGCGAATGGGGGGGGCAAAAGTAGTCACCCTGCCCTGGCAAGGGGAGCAGGCGCAGGTATTTCTCGAGGTGTTTCGGCCCTCGGCCAACCTCTTGATTGTCGGGGCTACCCACACCGCCATCTCCCTATGCCGCCTGGCCACTGAAGTCGGCTATCAGGTTACTGTCATCGACGCACGCAGCGCGCTGGCGACACCGGAACGTTTCCCGGATGCCGAACGGATAATCCATGCCTGGCCGGAGGAAGCGCTGGCGCAGGTCTCATTGGACAGTTACTCCTCTTTGGTAGTTCTGACCCACGACCCGAAATTCGACGTCCCCGCATTGGCTTCTGCCCTGCACTCCCCGGCCCGCTATATTGGAGCGCAGGGCAGTCGGCGCACCCATCAGGGTCGAGTGCGACAACTAAGACAACAGGGCTTCAGCGATGCCGATCTGGCCCGTATTCGGTCTCCCATCGGCCTGGACATAGGATCCCGCACCCCCGCCGAGCTTGCGCTGGCCATTTTGGCCGAAGTGTTGGCCGTACAGTACGACCGTGCCTGAGAGGAGAGCATGGTCCCGATGAAGGCCGAGCCGTGGGTGACCAGGCGGCCGCGTGGGCGCTCTTCAGGGTCGTCGGCCCAGTAGTCGCGATAGTTCTGGCATAGCTGGATGACTGGCGGATGCCGCTGACGGCATTCGTTCATACCCCTCCAGCAAATCAGACTCCGAAAATTTTCGCGGCCAGTCCAGGTCGACGGCGACGTTACCGTCGTTAAGCGACACGGCGGAGAGCCGGATCAGTTCGTTCAGGTCCCGAATGAGGGCGCGTTCGGGAAACTTGAGACTTGAGTAATGCGTCGAGGCCCGATTGGCCAGATCGAACGCATTCAGGGACCCGGTATTCAACAGGATCTCCATAAGCTGAAGCTGCCTGTCTGCCAGTGCCCGGCGTCGGGGACTGCGCAGCCGGCTGAACAGTGAATGAGCGAACTCACGGTAGAGCAGCCGCTTGCTGTGGGTAATGATCTGTTCCGCGAGCGCGTTGCACCGCTCCGCGATCGCCGGCAAGGCAAACGTTAAGAACGGCGTGAGGTTGTGCTCGCTCACGCGGGAGTCGTACAACGCTGCCAGGTACTCCTGCTGATGCTCGTAGTAGTAGTTGGACAGGCTGACCATGACCATGTTATTGACGCCTGCCCGTCGCAGCATGAACGCCTCGAGTCCGCGTGCGGTGCGCCCGTTGCCATCGTCGAAAGGGTGCATGGCGCCGATATGGTAGTGAGCCGCCATTGCCTGGATGATGCGGTCTTGCCCCCGGAACTCTCCGTCGATGGCCAGGCCAAGGGCGCCGAAAGCGTCGGCGACTTCGACGCCCCCTTCCGCGCCCCGGCAGGCTGGCCTGCCAAAGGTAACGTTCGATCCGGCGCGCCGCAGTGCGCCCGGCTCGCAATGGTCATCGTCGCAGCCTGTGACAATACGCCGGTGGATGTCCAGGATCAACTCGGCGGTAACCGGCTGGTTGGCCGGCAGGGCACGCAGCCAACGGTAGGTGGTATTGGCGGCCCGCAATTGCCGTTGGGAATGGGTGAGTCCGGTCCGCGCTGGAGCGTCGGGGGCGAGGGCTTCGTCCTGTTCACGCTGGGTGAACTCGGCGCCCTCGATGCGCGAGGTGCCGACTGCCTCCAACCGTAGTTGCTCCTCGTGGGCCTGTTCAATCCATTGCGGCAGGTACGGCAGCCGGTTCAGAACGCCAGCGGCGGTCTTGGCTTCGACCAGCAGGTTGGCGATAGCCGCGCTGTCGTAGCGCAGCCACTGCCTGGGGACGAAGTAATGGCTAGCGCGGGCTGTGGTCATTTACGATTCATTTCTGGTTCATTTCGCGCTCGTTTCGCATTATTGATCTTAATATGATATTGATCTAAGGCTTATTTACAATTTCATTTCAGACCCATTTTCGCCTGAATGTTCGCTGGAATGCCGGGGGAAGGCGCGGAAACGCCAGCCTTTTGACACGGGCTACTCGTGGGCGTCCGCCGACGCGCGCGTGGGTTTAACACGCAGTGGGCGCATATCCGGTTCGGTGAGTGGTGGCTGTGTCGAGGCAGACGCTTTCGAACGGGCGACGCAAATCCTGGCTAGAGGCGTCCCGTAATCGGTAACGTCCTTATTGGACACCCGGTAAAACGTCTACGTGGCCGGTTTAAGCGAGTAGCCGGCGGGCGCCTGCTCGAACTTTTCCTTGCACCCAAGAGAGCAGAAGTGGAAGGTACTCTCGTTGTAGTCGGTGAGGTACCGGGACCCGGCCACTTTGACCGTCATATTGCAGATGGGATCTATGGACTCGAGGTCGGTGGCCTGAACCGCGTGCGCCAGCGAAACCTCTTTGCTACCGGCACGCATCCGCTGGACGATCTCGGTCAAAATACTTAGCGCGATCTCTTCCGGCGTCTCAGCCCCTATATCCACGCCTGCCGGATACTTGACTATTTGCAGCGCCTCGGGAGAAACACCCTTGCCCAGGAGATAGTCGATGACCGTCCGTCCTCTTCGCGGGCTGGCAACCAGTCCTACATAACTGGCTTGACTGCCAAGTACCTCTTCCAGAGCCTCCTCGTCGTAGTGCCCCGCCGTGGCGACTACCACATAGCTGCGGAGTCCAATTATTGCCCTTACGGCTTCCAGCTCTTGAACCAGGGTGTCGGCGTTCGGGAACAACTCTGCGGTGGCAGACGGGTCGCATGCGGTAACCCGAAACCCAAGGCTGTCGCCCAGCACAACCAGGCTGCGGGCCATGGGCGACTGACCGATCACCACCAGTTCGGGCTTGGGCAAGCAAGGCTCCAGGTAGATAGCCAAGGTTCCTTCACTCCGGCACGTCATGGGAATGAGCACGGTCCCTTCCAGCCCAACGTCTACGTCTTCCGGATTGGGCGCCAAAAGGACCAGCCGGCTCTGACCGTCCTGCAACGCCTTGAGCGATTCCCGGGTAACCAATGGCTGAGCGCAACTGCCGCCGACCCAGCCATTGAAGCTTCCGTCTGGCTGGACGATGGCCTTGGCCCCCGGTTTTGCCGACGTGGGCGGCTTACAGGCTACAACGGTCGCAAGAACGAACGGCTTGCCGCGTTCCTTTAGAACCGTGGCTTGTTCCAACAAGTCATCGAACATTTTGGGCTACCTGGTCCGGCTGGCGATCGCAGGCCGTTTTGATTGACGGCCTGCTCGCCGGCTCAGAAGACTTCCCGCGATGGGCGACTCACTATGCCCGCCGTAGACCCACCGCTACTCGGTCACCCCGTTTTCCCGCAGGATCTTCCACACCTTGTCCGGGGTAATCGGGATGTCGATATTGCGAACGCCCAGATGCCATAAGGCATCCACAACAGCGTTTGCGATGGCAGGCGGAGCGCCCACAGTGGCCGACTCACCGATGCCCTTGGCGCCGAGAGGATGATGCGGAGACGGGGTACAGGTCTTGTCGGTCTCCCACAATGGTGTCTCGACAGCGGTTGGCACCAGATAGTCCATGAAGGTGCTGGTGAGGTTCTGGCCGTTCTCGTCGTAGACGATCTCCTCGTAGAGGGCTGGCGCCAGACCCATCGTCAAACCGCCGTGGACCTGTCCTTCGACAATCATCGGGTTAATGATGTTCCCGCAGTCGTCTACAGCCACAAAGCGGCGGACCTTGACCTCGCCAGTCCCCTTATCGATGTCCACGACGCAGATGTAGCTGCCAAAGGGGTAGGTAAGGTTGGGAGGGTCGTATGAAGAGTGGGCCTCCAGCCCGGCCTCCATGCCCGGCGGGTGGTCGGTGTAAGCGGCGAAAGCGATTTCCTGAATGGTCTTGACCTGAGACGGAGCGTTGCGCACAAAGAATTTGCCCGGCTCCCACTCCAGATCATCCTCGGCGACGTCGAGCAGGTAGCTGGCGATCGCTTTGGCTTTGGCTCGAATCTTCCGGGCTGCGACAGCCGCCGCTGCGCCGGCGGTGGGAGTGCTGCGGCTGGCATACGTCCCCAGTCCGTAAGGGGCCGTATCCGTGTCCCCCTCTTCCACGGCAATGTCACCTACGGGGATACCCAGTTCCTCGGCGATTATCTGGGCGTAGGTGGTCTCGTGCCCCTGTCCCTGTGAGCGAGTGCCGAACCGGGCCATTGCCTTGCCGGTTGGGTGTATTCGAATGTCGGCGCTGTCGAACATCTTGATGCCCAGGATGTCGAAGTGACGTGACGGCCCGGCGCCCACGATCTCAGTGAAGCTGGAAATGCCGATACCCATCAGCTCTCCCTGCTCCCGCTTCTCGGCCTGCTCGCGACGCAGGTCTTCGTAACCGATGATGTCCATGGCCTTTTCAAGCGCGCCGTGATAGTCGCCGCTGTCGTAGTCCCAACCCAACACCGATCTATAAGGGAAGGCGTCCGGCTTGATGAAATTCTTCATGCGAAACTCGGCCGGGTCGATCCCTAGTTCGTGGGCCACGATGTCCGCCATTCGCTCCACTGCGTACACCGCTTCGGTGACGCGGAAGGAGCAGCGGTAGGCGATTCCACCGGGAGGCTTGTTGGTGTAAACGCCGTCTACCTCGATGAAGGCGTCTTTGAAGTCGTAGGAGCCCGTGCAGATACTGAACAGGCCGGCCGGGAACTTGGATGGGTTCGCCGCCGCGTCGGTATAGCCGTGATCGGCCACGGTTTTGATCCGCAGGGCTTCCATCGTCCCGTCATTGCGGGCAGCAACTTCGGCGGATATGTGGTAGTCCCGGGCGAAGGAGTCGGCTATGAGGTTCTCCATGCGGTCCTCGACCCACTTCACGGGAGCGCCGGTGAGGAAGGAAGCGGCAATGGCCAAGACGTAGCCGGGGTAGACCGGCACCTTGCCGCCGAAGCCGCCGCCAATATCCGGAGATATGACCCGGATCTTGTGCTCCGCCAGTCCCAGGTGCCCGGCCACCAGGGCCAGGACGGTCCTGATGGCGTGAGGAGCCTGGGTAGTCATCCACACGGTCAGTTTTTCTGCTACCGAATCCCACTGGGCCACACAGCCGCAAGTCTCAATGGAGGAGACGTGGATACGCGGTATATAGATGTCTTCTTTGACAGTGATGTCGCTCTCGTGGAATGCCTGGTCGGTACTGTTCCGGTCGCCGGCCTCCCAGTGCCAAATGTGGTTGCTCTTGTCCTCTTTGTCTTCCCTGACAATGGTTGCGTCCGGCTCCAGGGCCTTGATGGGATTGACCACGGCCGGCAAAGGATCGTACTCCACCTCCACCGCGTTGACGCCGTCGGCGGCGGTGTAACGGTCGGTGGCCAGCACGGCCGCCACCTCTTGCCCGTCAAACATGACGGTATCGACCGGCAGGACCATCTGGGTATCGCCCATCAAGGTGGGCATCCAGGCCAGGTTGTACTGTTCCAGGTCCTTTCCGGTTATGACTGCCAAGACCCCCGGGATAGCCAGAGCTTTCTCGGTGTTTATGTTGGTGATCCGTGCATGCGCCACCGGGCTGCGCACGATGTCCAGGTGGAGCATCCCGGGAAGTTTGACGTCGTCGACGTAGTTGCCCTTGCCCCGGATGAAACGTGCGTCCTCCTTACGGGGGACCGAGTGTCCCATACCGCCGATTTCGGGCGGTGTTCGCATAGTCATTACGCACTCCTCTCACGTAGCTTTCCAGCAGCAGATTGGTAGGCTTTGACGATGTTTACGTACCCCGTACAACGGCACAGGTTGCCTGAAATGGCCTTCCGAATCTCATCATCGGATGGATCGGAATTGTCTTGCAGAAACGCCGCGCCGGTCATCATCATCCCGGGAGTACAGAAGCCGCATTGCAAACCGTGTTCTTCGGTAAAGGCCTCCTGGATGGGGTGGAGCGCTCCATCCTGTTCCAGGCCCTCCACGGTGCTCACCGCTCGGCCATTGGCCTGGACGGCAAAAATGGTGCACGACTTGACGGGCCTCCCATCCATAGTGATGGTGCATGCGCCGCAGTGCGTCGTATCACAACCGATGTGAGTTCCGGTAAGACCCAGTGTCTCGCGAATGAAGTGGACCAGCAGGAGTCTGGGTTCCACTTCCGCGGTCTGTTCTTCTCCGTTGACTGTTACCTTGATCTGAACTGTGGTCATGTTCGATCTCCAGGGGCGGGCGAGGCTGTGCGCGCCACTAGCTGACTCGCTCTAATGCCAGGCGGAGGGCTCGACCAGCTAGCACTCGCACCATATCACGCTTGTATTCCTCGGAACCTCGCAGGTCCGCGGACGGCTGAGCCTCCTCAGACGCCAGTCGCGCGGCCTCGCGAATGGTTTCGTCATCCGGCTTTTTGCCCACCAGGAAGGACTCGGCAGAGCTGGCCTTGACGGGTATCGGGCCGGCGTTGGTAAGGCCGATACCCGCTTGCTGGCACACTCCATCGGCCAGGGTGATCACGACGGCTACACCAGCGGTAGCGTAATCGCCCACCTTTCGCTCGAGCTTGAGGTATGCGCCGCCGCTGCCCTGCGGGGGTATAGGAATTCTGATTTCGGTGAGGATTTCCCCCTGATTGAGGGCAGTGACAAGAGGTCCTTCAAAAAAGTCGGATACCGGTATTACCCGCTCTCCGGCGGACCCTACGGCAGCCACCAGTGCCCCAAGAGCCAGCATCGTAGCGGGATGATCGTTGGCCGGATCCCCGTGCGCCAGATTGCCGCCAACGGTAGCCATGTTGCGCACCAATGGGTCGGCGATAACGGAAGTTGTGTCGTGGAGGATTGGATACTTGGTCTGGACGACTTCCGAGCCGTCCAGGTCCGACTCCCGCGTGAGGCTCCCAATGCGAAGGCAGCAGTCGTCTTCGTTGATGTCAGCCAAACCGGCTATCCGGTTGATATCTACAACGTATGCGGGGAAGGCCAGCTGTAGCTTCATCAGCGGGATCAGGCTTTGGCCCCCGGCTAGCGCCGAGGCTTCGGGACCGTGATCCTCAAGTAAGGAAATCGCCTCATCCAGCGTTTCCGGGGCAAAATACTCAAATTGGGGTGGAATCACGAGACCCTCCTTATACTGGCCGGGAGTTTATAACGTATCCGAGTTTGGGGAAAGTCAACCCAACTTGCCGCGGAAAACTTCGGCAGCCATCCCCTTCCGGGTCCAACGGCCTGTCGCGCGGCCCAGTCCGGCTGACGATTTGCCGGGGATTCGCGACTGCGAGGAGCGCTCAGGTCAGCTCTGTCGGCGAATCAACAGAATTCTGATCTCGTTCACAGGAACAGTCCTTTGGACGACGATTTCATAGAAGAGTCGTCGAGATATCAGCACCTGCGATGCGGAGCAGTTGGCGTCGGATGGTTTTGCTGTCCGCCGCCAAATCCACAGCGCCTCCGACGCAATTCGGGTCGTCCATCGCCGCGTGGATTGCGTCTAGCAGCTTGGGCGGCACGATCACGTCCGCGTCGACGAAGACAAGCACGTCCCCCTCAGCATGACGCGCCCCTGTGTTTCGAGCGCGCGCAACCCCCTGCGCCGACTCGTGTACCTCCGTCGCTCCCTTGCCGCGAGCGACGGCAGCCGTCCCATCGTTACTATTGTTGTCGACGACGATCACGTCAGTGTCGACTTCGGAGCGAGCACGCAGGCGCGCCGCGGCAGTCTGGATCGAATTCAGAGTCGCCGCGAGGTAGGCCTCCTCGTTGAAGGCGGGAACGATGATCGTGAGTTTCATGGATGCCTGGAGCGCCGCGGCAACATCATGTGGAACAGTGTCCCGCGTGCGAATGCTCCTCGTTAGTCTGTCCGCACGGGTAATACGCCTTTGATCTATGAGGTTAACTTACGATGTCAGACGTGCCGCGCGTTCATCTGAAACTGGCTTACGGAGGGGCGGCCGACGAGGTCAGCGAGTAGCTGACGGTGATCAGAGTGACATCCGAGCGACTCTGGAGAAGATGAAGTCCCTGGACTTTTCTAACTAGCGCCCATCGCGACGAGGCGCCGCCAAACCGATAGGGATTGCCGCCACCGGGCGCGTCGGCAAGCTGTACTAATGCACGGAGGTATAGCGCCGCCGGTCACTCTCGCCGCCTCACGCGGCAAGGCGCGCTCCG
Organism: Dehalococcoidia bacterium; assembly: GCA_965224235.1. Taxonomy (GTDB): domain Bacteria; phylum Chloroflexota; class Dehalococcoidia; order Lucifugimonadales; family Lucifugimonadaceae. The sequence continues at coordinate 954,711 of CBDCYP010000001.1, forward strand.
CTAAGTGAACGAGCGGATTAAACAGCGGCGCCTGGTCTGGGGCGCAGCGGAAAGAGTCTCCCTGGCAACTACTCCGTATGCGCAACTTTCGCCTGCTCTGGGGAGCTGGCGCGCTGTCGGCGATTGGCGATCAGTTCGACCTGATTGCGTTCCCCTGGCTTGTCTTGCTGGTTACCGGAGACCCTCTGGTGGTGGGCCCGGCAATAGCGGACGACAGACTCAACGTTGGACTGAAGAAACTACGCGCAAGCCGGGTCGTCGGACGGCCAGCGGTTGTAAGCCGGGTCGTTCTCCCTGGCGAGACGCTCGCGTGTGTCTCTCCATTCCTGTGCCCACACCTCCGCGTCGCGAAGCTCCATCTCCGGGCGCTCCCTGCTCCGAGCCACGAATCCAGGAAAGGCCGCTCTCCCCGTATGCTGGCCGATCGGGTTGTAGCGGAGATCCATACTCCACCTGATCCGGTCGCCCCTGTTCGGGAGCGAGCCGTGGCAGGTCAGCCGATGCATAAACAGCACGCTACCTCGCCGCATCGGCATCGGAAGGGCGTGCCCAATCCGGAACAGCTCTTCAGGTATGTGCAGCAGCCCGGGCGGGGAGGTTGCCGCACCTCCCGGGCAGTGTTGGTACAACCCCTCTGAGTGGCTTCGCGGCACTAAGTGGAGGCATCCGGCCTCCTCGTCGGCATCCCATACCGGAAACCAGACGGTCAGTATCTCCGAGTCGTCCGCCTCCATCGTAACGACTCCGCTGTCCTGGTGCCACGGGGTCGCGCCCAACTGGACACCACCCGTCTCAGGATTGACTGGCGTGAGCGCTTCTGGCGGCTTGAGCCGCACGTGCTGCGTCGGATTCGAGTATATCTCCGGCCCGATGATCGACTCGACCGCGTCCAATAGCGGCGACGAGGTCAAGACGTCAAACACCGCCGGCCCGTGCCACATCGGAGTGTCGTAGGTGATGTTCTTCTGTGGAAGCGAGAAGTCAAAGTACTGGGAGTGAACCTTGCCGCTTTCCTGGTAGACCCTGGTCAGACGCTCGCCGAATTCCATCCCGGCGTATGTCGATCCGATAACTCCCTGGTCGTGCAACTCCCGGGTAAGGTCGTCCAGCACCGTCCCGTACTCGGCCTCCAGCGGTCCCAGCACTTCCTCCGGGTCGATCACGTCTTCGACGACGACGTAACCCTCTTGGTGGAAATGCTCCAGTTGTTCGTCATTGAGCCGTGTCATGCAGCAACTCCCCCGCGGGTATCAGCGTCGTCAGCTCTGCCCAAACGACGTTCGAAATCCTAATGATACGACTCGGCACATGTCAACGACAAGTACACGTTCGGTGTATCCCGGATGCTCTACGTCCCCTCCTTAAAACCATCCGCCAAACTTCGGCAGGGCCGCCCCTGGAGACTCGTAGGACCAAACTCTTTCCGCCCTACCGGACAGACTCAGGGCAGTGGGCTCCATCGTAGCCCGAGTCCGACGGCGGAGAGCGCAAAGAGAGTGCAAAGAGGGCGCTGATGGCGGTCAGCACGGCCGATATCTCCACCCGCTTCTTCTTTTTCTCAAGCTGCACGGGTATCGTGGAGAAGACTTCAAGAAGCTCGTCCACGCTCTCGGCCAGGTAGTACTCGCCGTCAGTGATCTCGGCGACGCGACTGAGGGTCCGCTCGTCCAGCATCAGGAAATTGCTGAATCCAAACCCGCCTCGCGAGAAGGTCCCGAAACCGCCCTGCCCGATGCGTCTGTCGATCTCGTCTCTTCCCAGTTGTTCAGTAGTACACCTAAGGAATCTCTGAACAAGTGGCCGATGCGCTTGGCAGAGCGGAGGTTCCCCCCTCCTGAATCCTCCCCCTTTGGGGGAGGAGGCCAGAACCCTTCGACAAGCTCAGGGCGAACGGATTGGAACACGGAGTTGTTCAGAGGTTCCTTAAGTATCGTTGGCTCTGCTGTGCCAAAGCCGATCGTGTACACCCGGACTCCCCGGTCGCGGGCAGCGCGGGCGGCGACCACCGGGCTCACCCCGCGATTGCTGGCCCCATCTGTCAACAGGACAATAACGTCCGGCTGCAAGCTCTCTTCCAGGCCGACCTGCACACATCCGATCCGAGATGCGTCAATCCCGGCGGTCAGTTCAGCCTCGTTCATGTTCCAGAGCGGCCGGCGGCGACCAGCCGACATGGTGGTCCAACCCGTCAATTCAGCACGCGCTCTGAAAACGCTAAAGAGGTCCTCCTCATCCTCTGACACAATGCCTTCCAGGTTCGCTCCCCGTAACAACTGCCCGAAAGCTTCAACGAAAAGCAAAGACGACATGACAGTTGCTCTCTTTCAATCCAATGGCTGTCACGGCGGAGCCGAAAGACTGCAATGTGACCTTAATGGGGTGCAAAAGTCAATGCGGCTGGCCGGGGTGAAACCGGCAACAACATCCCGCTAATCTAAACGGCCATTGTTTCGACTTTGTTGATGCGCGCTCGTGTATTCATGATGTAGAGAGGAACGCACATGTTCACTCTTTTACTACGACCACAGAAACTATCTCAGAATTTCGTCATACTCCAAACTCCCGTCATGCTCCAAAACTCCGTCATTCCCACAAAAAGAGACCGTTGCATTGCTAGCTCCCCAGCCAGTGATTCCCCACTCCATGTCACCTTGTGCGCCCCCATTTCACCCTGAGTACCACTCATGTCACCCCGAGCTAAGCCGAGGGGTCTGGGTAAGAGGGGCGAGGCATGTCGTCTGCATGGCTTAAATTCTTCGCTGTGCTCAAAATGACATGTGTCGAGGTTACGCAAGGGTCTCCGAAAGCGGGAATCTAAAGAGCGCGAGAGACGCATTTGATTACTCCGGGTGTAGTTTTAAGACAGTTTCTTAGTCAAAGTAAACAGTGTTCGCCGTGCGATGATAATCGTCCGCATTACATCAACAAACGCTTCAATATAGATGTAAGGCTTGGCCGTATCGGTTCCCCACGCCGGTAGCGCGTCTATCGGCGTGACCCTGCCACGCAGCCCGCGGCTGGAGTCACTTTCCGGTACGCTGCCAGCGGAAGCCCAAAAGTTTGTATCATGGCCTCCTTAGATCCGCAGATCCGCCGTATTAAAGCGAAACGGGGAACCACCGCGCTGGGTTTCGAGTTGGTTTCCTGGTACAAAAAGCACTGCCAGCATTTTGATGGAAACATCATCAGACACCCGCAGGAATTAGTTGAGATGAACCCACTATTTGGGCAGTCCGACGGAACGTCCGAAAATCAGCCCTCTCTCGGGTTGGATGACGGCACGGGACTCCGGGTTGTGGACGCCCGGTTTGTAAGCCAGCGGAAGTTCGATTGGGAACTATTTAACGGCTACGACCAGCTGCAGGTCCTGACCTACTCCGCCAGCGTCAAGGCGATTGTCAGGATGCTGGACCATTTCTCGTTCAGCGTCTTTGAGTGTGTGTTCGGGTGCGAAGCCACATTGCGGGACATAAAGGTCGTCCTCGCCTTCCAGAAGGTGGTGGTCGGCGATACTCGCGCCGCAATCATGGGGCTGAAGGACAATCGACACCTGCGCATTCTCGAAAGTGTGCACGCCGGGAAGGCCCATTTCCGCGTCCTGAAAAAGTCCGTGGCTCATGCCAAACTCTACCTCCTGTCCGCCGCGGACGGACGCAAAAGGGTAATAATCGGGTCCGCCAACCTATCGGAGCAGGCCTTCTCCGGAAAACAGTCCGAAACACTCGTGCTCTTCGATGATGACGAAGCCGCATGGGACCACTACAGCAGGATGTTCCAGGAGATAAGGGACTCAGCGTCGGATGAGATGCAGCTTCCGCCAGACAGAATAACCAACGCAGAGATTGAGATCCCCGAGACGCCGATCATGTCCGATATATCGGGCACCTTGGTAATCGAAGGGCCGTCGCCAACGGAGGCGACGACGCCAGCCCAGATTGAACGCATCGAAAAGGTCGCCTCGGTACTGGCGCCCCGGCTGTCCGGGGCGATGCCCGCAATTCGGAATGGCGTGCAGCGGATTACGCCAGAGATCAAGAGGGAGATAAGTCGCATCCGCCTGGTGAAATCAGCGGAAGAAGCAGACAACCGATACCTAACGATAGACAGAACGAACCGCACGGCTGTGTTGTCCGGCGAGCAGTTCCCGCTCGACTGGGATGAAAGGTCGGTATCGACGGACGCCGGTCTGCTGGTCGACTACTTCAAGAACTACGAGGGGGCGTTTGAAGGCAATGTTCCCGGCCTCCAGCGCGACTACTTCACTTTGGCGTCGTGGCTTTACTTCTCGCCCTTCCTGTGCGACCTGCGCTCCCTGGCGTTGTTGCAAGACACCGACGTCATTCGCTACCCCACTTTCGCCATAGTGTTCGGCAAATCCAACTGTGGCAAGACCAGCCTCGTAGACACGCTGATGACCTCTATGATCGGCTACGCCCACACCGTGACCAAGCGCAGCTTCACAACCGCCCAACTGCGCGGATTGCAGAGTGGCTACAAGCGATTCCCCGTTGTGTTTGACGACATCGGGCGGCGAGCGTTCAACAATCACGGCAGAGACATGATCAAGGACGAACTGCAGCCGGGCGCCGCCGAATACCCGGGGTTCATGCTGTCCATGAACGCGGAGCCTCAGTCCTTCCCCGACGAGGTGGTCAAGCGCAGCCTGATGATATACACGACGACGGCCTTGCCCTCCCACAACGAAGGGTTGCGCCAACAGTTGCAGGGCAAGGTGCAGCAGATCCGCCGAAGTCTGACCGGACACCTGTACAGGCGTTACCTCGCAGAGGTCATGGACAGCATCGACGAAGAACGGCTGCCAGAGGACTGGCTAGCCCTTTCGTCCGGGGCGCTAAGCCGCATCATCACGCAGGCCACCGGGGAGGCGCCGCCCACCTGGTGCCGGGAAATATCCTGGCTAAGCTACGCAGAGAAACGGTACGACCGCGTCAAGGCCCGCATCGTCAGCCTGCTCCGCGAATCGACCCGAGCGAAGAACGAGGGAGAAGCCGCTAACGGATGGATGATCGACGGGGGCAGGGTCGTCGTCTGGGAGCAACGAGACGCCTTTGGCCGGCGGGGCTTTGACTGGGAGGATGTACCTTCCACTCTGATCGACGAAGACGCCAGCAGCGGTAGCCGGACGGCCCTGCACCTGGCCGGTCTGGAAAAGTTCCTCGGACAGCGTCTGGGTAGACCGCGTCGGTGGTGGAAACCGTGGGCTAGCCCGGCGCGATAGCAGATTAGCGGCATGATTTGGAAGAAAACGGCGCGAACGCAAAATGGGGCTGCTATTTCACCCCCTTCCCTGATCGGCCCGGCCAGGGCAAAGAAAGCCCGGCCATCTCGAAAGCGGTTCCGCCCAGCAACCCGCCCTTCCAAAGCTATGGTTGTCTTGGAGCGGTGAAAGGAGTTCCGGAATCGGCTTGCTTGTTGCGATGTGGCAGGCTCCCCATTCACATTGATTTCAGCTAGTGACTCACAACCTGAGAGACTCATCACTCCTATGCTCAATTGGAATTGTGATTTCGCATACTAAGGTGGGATAATCAGTCGATGACCAGCCATGAGTTCGTCAGGCGAGCCAGGGACTACGCTCGGAAGACAGGTCAACCCTTCCGCTACGACCCAACTCACGGCAGAGTGTATGTCGGCGCCCGGTTCACTACGGTGCGACGAGGCCAACTGTCGTAGGGCATATTGGCCGCCATGTTGCGCCAGTTGAATATCGACCGAAGGGAGTTCTCAGTCATGATCTACGCATACCCATGTCAACTGAGCCCCGATGAAAATGGAGGACTGGTTGCCAGCTTCCCCGACGTGCCGGAGGCCATCACCGGCGGAAGCGACCGTGACGAGGCCCTGGCAATGGCGGAAGACGCCCTTGCTACTGGCCTCGCCGGATACGTCCACGAGAAGTGGGACATCCCTGCTCCCAGCGAGGCGGCTGACGGCCAGGCGCCGGCGCCGGTACCGACCGTCGCCGCCGCCAAACTCGCTCTGTACTCCGCCATGAGGGCGCAGCGCATCACCAAGGTGGAGCTTGCCGACAGGACAGGTTGGACGTTAGCGAGTCCGCCGTGCGCAAGCTGACCAACCCGGACCACCGCTCTCACATGAGCCAGGTGCAAAAGGCGCTCCGAGCGGTGGGTCGCAGCCTCAAGGTCGAAGTCACAGCCGCCTGAATGGAGGCATCGCCGGCCGCCCTGCTACGGGCGCTCAGGGACTACGCCAAAGCCAACGCCCAACTCAAACGCAGCCCTCCACACCAACCCCCCATACCCGGCATGTCCGGCCTCCGTGTACTGTAGTACGAACCTGAGCGCTCACCGCGCCACCGCACGCCGGGTCGGTCTGATACCAGACCCGCCATCCAGAGTCGCATTGCCGACCGTTGCCCAAAGTCGCCACCAGGAGACCCACGACAACCCATGAAAGAAAAACTCCGCGACAAAACCAGAGACAACCTGACGCACGCCCTGAACTCCTTGGGCGTTCAGGCGGAAATGGCCGAGCGCAAGCGCGCCGAAGAAAAGGTTCACAACGCGTGGTGGAATCGCTCTCTTGGGGTCATCGATCTGCCTGAAGGTCCTGTCAGGTGGATAAACATCATCAAAAAAGATCGGTCCAAAGATAGCCCGCCCATGTGGTGGATCAACCTTTGCATACCGGACGAGAGGCCGATATCCAGCAGCCGGATGATCGAGATCAAGACCGTTAGAAAAAAGACGTTTCCACTGTTCGGCAAAGTGGTCGGAGTGACCTGGAAAGGCAACGATCATTCGACCGGACTGGTCAGTCGTCTTTCCTACGATGAGACGGCGAAGAATCTGGCAACCAGGATCGGCAACATCAAGATCAGAAGCTATTCAGATGAATTCCAGGGGTGGACCTTGCAGGTGGACCAGAGGTTTGAGCCCACGATCCAGGATTGGCAAACCGTTCAGAAGATCGCCGACTATCTCCTGTCCGCGCCACGCATCTAACGGATTCAATGAAAGTCATTCCCGACGGAACGGTAACAGCGCAAATGCCTGCGTAGGTTGCCGCCGTGCGGCGTATCCTTTTGGGTACTGGGGAACCCCATACCGAAGCCCGTTGCACTCATACTTGGAAGAGTGGCGTCCGCCTTGGCGGGCGCCGACCCATGTAGTGCAACGGACGGCATATGACTGAAGCATCCCAGACCCACCTCCGCAACATCGCCATCGTCGCGCACGTCGACCACGGTAAGACGAGCCTCGTAGACGCGATGCTGCGTTACAGCCATGTCTTCCGCCCCAATCAGCAGATGACTGATCTGATCATGGACTCGGACCCGCAGGAACGAGAGCGCGGCATCACCATCCTGGCCAAGAACACCGGGATCAAGTACCGCGACGTGATGGTCAACATCATCGACACGCCGGGCCACGCCGATTTCAGCGGCGAGGTCGAGCGCGTCGTGAACATGGCCGACGGCTGCTTGCTGGTCGTCGACGCTGTCGAGGGCCCCATGCCCCAGACCCGCTACGTCCTGCGCATCGCGCTCCAGCAGGGGCTGCGGCCGATCCTCGTCATCAACAAGATCGACCGTCCCACCGCGGACGCCGCCGCCGCGCTGTCGGCGGTGCAAGACCTCTTCCTCGAACTGGTAACGGACCCCGACCAACTCGACTTCCCGGTGCTCTACACGTCCGCCCGTAACCAATATGCGCTGACCGGGGAAGCGGACGCCCCAATGGACATGGCGCCCCTGTTCGAAGCCATCGTCGACCGTGTGCCGCCTCCGGTCGCCGACCCCGACGCACCCCTGCAGCTGCTCGTGGCCGCGCTGGACTACGACAACTACCTCGGCCAGATCGCGGTCGGCAGGGTGTCGCGAGGACGCATCACGAAAGGCGAGCAGGTCGTGCTGATCGGCCGCGATAGCAACACCCTTGCCTACCGGGTGGAACGTCTATTCACGTTCCGTGACCTTGCGCGCCACGAGATCGAATCGGCTTCCGCCGGCGAGATTGTTGCGCTGTCCGGCTTGCGCGACGTCCGTATCGGCGACACCGTGGCGTCGCCCGCCGCGCCTGACCCCCTTGAACGCATGAAGGTCGAAGAACCTACTGTGCGCATGACCTTCGGTGTCAACACGTCCCCGTTCTCAGGCAGGGAGGGCCAGTACGCTACATCCCGCATGCTGTGGGAAAGGCTCCAGCGCGAGCTACAGACGAACGTGGCGCTCCGCGTGGAGCGCACAGGCAGCGCGGACGAGTTTCTCGTGAGCGGGCGCGGCGAGCTTCACCTCTCCGTCCTGATAGAGAAGATGCGCCGCGATGGCATCGAGTTTCAGGTGTCGCGCCCTGAGGCCGTCACCAGGCGCATCGACGGGAAGATGCACGAGCCCTACGAACTGCTCTTCCTCGAAACGCGCGACGACTACATCGGCCCAGTCACCGAGTACTTATCGTCGCGCCTCGCGCAGATGGTTGACATGCAGAGCGACGGCTCCGGCAACGTGCGACTCCAGTTCCGGCTTCCGACCCGCGGCCTGATCGGCTTCCGGAGCTTCTTCCTGCGAGCCGCGCGCGGCAACGGCCAGATGAACACCGAGTTCATCGGAATGGAGCCGATGACCGGCGCGGTGAAGAACGCCCGCTCAGGCGCCGTCGTGTCCGCAGGGAAGGGCGTCGCCGTCATATACGGCCTCCAGAACGCCCAGGAGCGCGGAGAGACGTTCGTCGAGCCTCAAACGCCCGTCTACCAGGGCATGATCGTTGGACGCCACAACCGCGAGGGTGACATGGACCTGAACGTTTGCAAGGAGCGCAAAATGTCCAATATGCGTTCCGCGGCCCAGGATATCGTCGTGCGCCTTGCGCCCGCAGTGAAGTTCAGCCTCGAAGAGGCCCTGGGCTTCATCAACGTGGACGAGCTCGTCGAGGTCACCCCCAAGAGCATCCGTATGCGCAAACGTGTCCTGAGCCCGGACGAACGCTATCGGGTCCAACGCAGCCGCGCCCGAGCCTCCCGCTAGCCGTAGTTCCCCACTGACTCCGACTATTCGCGGGGTCTGATTCCTTCAGCCTCCGGTCAGGCGCAACTACGAACACGATGCGGTAAACACTCGGAATATATTGGTCACTGATACTACGATCACACTCGACCTCGCCCAGGTCACCCCCGACCAACAAGGTCCAATGAGGGCCCTTGCTTACATCGCGGGCGCCAGCCGACTTGCTGTGGGCGGCATGGAAAGAGTGCCCTGCCCGGCCACGGCCCAAGGTCCGTCGGGTCAGTCCCACACTGACAGTTTTAACTGAGGATCGACTTCGAATACCCGCGGCAGTTCACACGTAGAGAGTGAACATGAACGTTAGATTCGTTGCGTGCTTTTCGCCGATCGTCGACTCCGCCGAGGAGGGGCGCCGATTCTGGGGGGAGATGCTCGCGCTGCCGTTGTCGATTCCGGACCCGGAGGGCAACTACACGGAGGTTGAGCTTCCCGGGCTGAATCACTTTGGGTTGTGGACGCTCCAGGACGCGGCCAAGAGTACGTTCGGATCATCCGTATGGCCCGCGCACAGTCCGCGGCCGCAGGCAACAATCGAACTGGAGGTTGACGACGTGGCGGAGGCGGTCGACGAGCTTCGCGAAAGAGGCCTCGAAATCGTTCAGGGCGCGAGAGCGGAGGAGTGGGGCCAGACCACGCCGAGGCTGCTCTCTCCCGAAGCGCTGTTCGTAGGGATCAGCTACGCGCCCTGGTTAAGGGACAACATTACCGGCGAGTAGCCGGGCGGCGGCTCGGTTCCGCATCTCGCCGCGCAGTGCGGTTCGCCTCGCGTCAACCGGTGGCGAGTTCCAGCAGATTAAGTGTTGTCCGCCAGTTGCGCATCGTGCTGATGGTCCGGAGCCTCGAATCGAACCAGTTGTTCGTGAACTTGGTACGCGACAGCCCCCGGGGGCAATGAAGGAATATCTCGCGGTCGACAACCGTAAAGCTGTCGCCCGGCGAGCGGTCAGGGTCGAGGCCGTCCACCAGAGCGGGGGAAGGCGCACAGGCGAGGAAAACCGCGTGAAGCTGGCCGATCTCCGCGTCGGCATGAGCGAATGGATTGGCCCGCACCGCTCCGAGCAACTCCGTGGCCGAGCGTTGAATCACAGTAATCGTGTATCCGAACCGGTCCGCGATCGACTCGGTGATGAGAGAGGGCGCCCGGCTCGCCAGTTCGGAGTCCGCCTGGAACACGACGTTGCCGCTCTGGATATAGGTCCGCACGTCACCGCAACCTGCGGCCCGGAACATCGAGGCCAGGTCCTTCATTGGCAGCTTGTTCCAACCGCCCACGTTCACGCCGCGCAGAAACGCGACGTGGACGTTCGTCGCTAGTGCGTCGCAGTGACCGTCATCGTTCAATCGGCGCCGCATCTCCCTGTCAAGTCCGCGGCTTCATACAGTACCGGCGCCAGTCCAGCCACGGTAGTACCCCGCACGCCGGCATGGCACGCGTATACCCCCCGGCCCCTATCAGTATATTGCTACCATGCCATTCCTCGGAAAATAGACACTGGCGCCGTGTCGTGTCGCAGGATCTGGTTTCAAACCCGCTTGCCCGGCGGCCGCGAGACGGCGCCCCACTTTCATCACCTCGTGTGGCCTTCGCAAGGCCATAGTGATACCGAAGAAGGTTTACTGCACGAGGGATTTCATTCGGTGTTCGGCAGAAAATGCGACAATGGCGGATAACATCGACCCGGATGATTCAATTCTGAGCCCCAAAAGGAGGCCCCAATGACGAGGACCGATGAAGTATTGGAAAGTAACGCTCGCTACGCGGAGAGCTTTGACAAGGGCAGCCTACCCATGCCTCCTGCGCGCGGCCTGGCCGTTGTGGCCTGCATGGACGCGCGTCTCGATACCCACAAGTTGTTAGGTCTCGACGAAGGCGACGCGCACGTGATACGCAACGCGGGCGGAGTGATCAGCGAAGACGCGATACGCTCGCTCGTGATTTCGCAGCGCCTGCTGGGCACCAGCGAGATAGTGCTAATCCACCACACGGACTGCGGCATGCTGACCTTCCGCGACGACGACGTCAAAGATGCCATCGAGGCCGATACCGGCCTTCGGCCAGCGTTCGCGTTGGAGGCGTTCGGAGACCTGGACCAGGATGTGCGGCAGTCCATTTCCCGCATCCGGGCCAACCCGTTCATCCCCGTGAAGGACCAGGTTCGCGGCTTCGTGTACGACTGCGCCACCGGCCGGCTTAACGAGGTCGCCCCCGCCTAGCCCAGCGGCGCGCGCGGGCATAGACCCGGCACGGCGGCCTCTCCGGAGTCCCCGCCCGCGCGGGAATGACGGCATGGAGGGCGCCACCGTAAGCCATCAGCGGCAATGGCGGAAGGCCGTCGTGGAGGCAATTGCCTCCCGAAGAGACCGCTTGGCAAGTTGAGCCGGTCGGCCAAGGGGTCGCGAAACCCCGGGCCTGGGTGGTCTCCACGTGGGCGTCGGCCGGCGCCATAGGAGCGGATTCGTCGCATGATGAGTAACGGGAACCCGCGCCCTGTGGTTCCCCGATTCGGAATTCGGGAAGACGGCGGATCGGAGGCGCCGGTGAAGTCGGATCGTGGAGGATTCCCGCGCATTGGGCGAGAGCGGCAACCCAGGTCGATCAAACATTTGAGCGTCAGCCAAATCCGGTTAGCGTATCGGATGTATAATGTAAGAGGCTCTGGAGGAATTGTCGGTTTGTTGCCGGAGGCGCTCTGTGTTCAGGAAATTCATAGTTGTAGTTGTAGTTATCGCCGTCTTGCTGTTCGGAGCCGGCGTCGCAGGCTATACCGGCCTCGTAACTGTCCCCTTCGTTTCCTTGGTGTCCGGGGAGTCCGAGAACTCCGCCCGATACTATCCGGACGACGTTCTGGTTTACGCCTGGCTCACGTTGAACCCGTCCATGGGGCAGCGCGATAACATGCTGGACATCTGGAACCGAATCAATGACATGAGAGCAATTCGTAATCTGATAAGAGACTTCGAGGATGCGGTGAACGACGAGTTAGAACTTGATATTGAAGACGACATACTGCCCTGGATCGGCGCAGAGGTCTCAGTGGCTATCATGGACATCGACACAGAAGATGGCGAGGTGGACGCGGCCTTGACCATTGATGTGCGCGACATGGATGGGGCCGCCGACTTCCTGGCAGATTGGATGGATAGCCAGGAAGACGGGATTGGCGCGAGATTTGACATAGAAACGATCAATGACTTTGACGTCTGGGCGGATGAGGATAATCACCTTGCCTATTCTCTGACTCCGGACCTGCTGGTATTCGCCACTAACGCGAGGACGATGGAAGACGTTCTTGAACGGGTCGAAGGTAAAGATAGCCGTACCACGCTGGCCGAAGATGAACAGTTCGTTGCCGCTCGGGCCGCGCTGCCCGAGCGCCGATTCGCCTCGGTTTACGTCGACTATGAGCGGATGGCCGGTGTCTTTGGAGCCGACGACGGCTTTTTCGGCTTGGGAATCCCGCTCGTAGGCACATCGCTGGATTCCTGCGGTGAGGCCCTTTTTAGTTCGCCTGAATGGTTGGCGGGATCTGCCGCATGGGTGGACCGCGGCCTGGTATTCGACCTGGTGTCGGCCAGTGGAGGAAATGCCCTGTTACCTGCGTCGTCCAGCGTTGCGGACGCGGGAGAGGCCCTTCCGGAGGGCGCTTTGGGGTTCCTCTCTACGTCGTTCGACCCAAATATGGACAACTGGCGAGACGCCCTGAGCGCCTGCCCGGTGGCTGACCTGATACCGGACTGGGATAGCCTGTCCGTTGAGGCCAATCTGGCCGTTCTCGGCCTTGTCGGACTTTTCGGCTCGGGCGACGAACCAATAATGACGGACGATATGCCGGAGCTTGGTTCAGACTCCACGCTCGCAGACGCTTTGGACGCGGGATTGTGGGCCGTAGACCGGCTGATCGGAGTGCACTTGGAAGAGGATCTTTTCGACTATCTCGACGGCGACCTCATAGTGGCAGTTCACGACGTGGAATTCGATTCGATGATTTCCGGGGATTCCGACGCCATCCCGATTGACGGGGTGTCTATATTGTCGTATCGACCCGGTGACGAAGAGGCGTTGAGAGCGACTTTGGACAGCCTTGCCCAATGGCTCACGGCTCAGGCCGTTGATGAGGTCGACATGGGCGCAGATGGACCTGCCCGTGTCTATAGTCTCGACGAGATCGGTCTCTCGCCAGGTTACGTGATCCATGACGGTCGTTTGACTATCGGGACCACAAAGAAATCGTTGGCTACCACCGTCGCCCTTCTGAAGGGCGACGGGGCGCCACTCTCCGCTGACGGTGAATACTCACGCGCAGTGGGTTACCTTCCTGACAATCGGCAATCCTTGTTTTATATTGACATTCATCGAATCATGACAATGCTGGACGCCGATGATCTGTCTAATGAAAACGGGGATGTGTACTATGCGCTGATGGATGGGATCGGCGTAATGGCAATAAGCGCGAATACGGACGACGATTACAGCACGGCTACCATCGTGCTGACGCTCTTTCCAGGCGAATAGTTGCGTATCGAACCCGGCGTTTCGTGGATCAACCCGTTTGGTCACAGGGGCGCCATTACGAGCCCGACCCTTCAGTGGACGGCTGCGCCAACTCCTCAAGCTCCCGGCATGACCTGCCATTGTGCAGAGTCGCCCTCTGCATGATTGCCGGGCAGCCGGGCGACAATGTCGAACGCGGAATTCCCCCGGCACGCACGATTCCAAACGGATGAAACACGCACATTCCTCTGGCGCCGTACGCGCTTCCCTTCACCTCCGCGAAGGCGGTCTGTCAGGACGCGATTTCTATTGAGCCGAATGTGGAGGAGGCGAGGATCGTCAGCCTGGCTTTGGGGTCGGAGGGTTGAGCGCGTTTGGTTTCAAAGCTTCCGAATAGATTAGTGGTCTGGACGTCGACTGCCCAGTCGTCCGGGACACGGAGCCTCAGGCTGCCAAACAAAGCTGTTGCCTCTATGGTGGCTTCATCTCCGGCAACGGTCGCGCCGCGCAGGTCCACCTCAGCGCTGCCGAAGATGGCCGAAACCTGTCCGCTTCGTAAACTCTGGTCGCTGGTGCGTTGTTCACCGCCCGCGAAGAAAGCGGATATGTTGAGGTCAGATGTTCCGGCCGCGGCGGCGGCGTTCTGCGGGCGGGAGCGCCGCGAGAGTCTTCTTCCGCCGCCGAAGAGTATGACTGCGCCAAGGATGAGCAGGAGTACAGGCCACAGTATCCCGATGCTGACGTCCAGGACGCTAAGCGTTCCAAGGAGGAGTATCACGCCGGCGACTATGAGTCCTCTGCTCACCACCCAGGAACGGGGGTTCACCAGGAAGTTTGAAGCTCCGACAACGATGAGAATTACCGGCCACCATACCCATATACTGAAGGGGAGTCCGACGAGGTGGTCAACAAGGAACAGGCTACCCGCGACAATAAGTGCCAAGCCGATGGCTACTCGCTGGGCGCTAATGGAGGTCGTCAACGTCGCTGATTCTTTCTACCGTTCACGGAAAGGAATGTGATTCTTCGCCTTCCGTACGGTCTTCCGGCCAGGACATATTACCACTGCCGCTTCGGCGAAGATCGTAGCGCCGCCCGGGTTATCTTCGTGGCCCTGTCCCGGTTCTTGCGCGCCTGACAAACCGGGTGGTACGAATGAGGCAGGTCAGATCGTAGACCTTGGCCATTCGATAGTGCGATTTCGCGCTGCCTCCTGCATCGGCGCCCGGTTTAGGGGGCTTCGCCCAAACTACCGGGCAGGATCGGCGGCCGTCAGCATATTGCAACTTCAAGACCTTGGCGCGGTGTGCGAAAGGATGGACAGGTTAGCGATTTCGTTATCCGGACAGATGGGCTGACGAAGCGATACGGCAAGATCGTAGCCGTGGACGGGCTGTCGTTGGAGGTGCGACGGGGCCATGTCTACGGGCTTCTTGGCCCGAACGGTTCGGGGAAGACGACCACTATGGGGATGCTGCTGGGGCTGGTGCGCTTTCGGAAAGGGGACGCAAACGTGTGGAAAGTAAGTCTCCCAGTCGTCTAATAGCCGTTGCCAGGTTCCCGAAGTCATCGCAAAATCGCGCTCGATGCGCCTGAACACCTGGTATTTATCTCCATGCCCGCGGGAATCCAGCTCGATCAACCTGTCCAGGTATTCGACAAACGGGACTTGACCGAGCAGATCCGGTAGCCGCTCGACCTGGTTATACAGATAGGCCCGCAGACTGCTCAGGCGATCCAGAATCGTCCCATCAAGGTCGAATAGGACTGCCCGTATCGGGGTTGCCACAGCAGTCATTCCTTCCGATGAACTTCAACGTGAGCCTGTCGACCTGCCCTCAGGAAGCGCTCCAAGGCCAATGCTAGCATCGCGATGTGTAGGGCTTCGAGAGTACAGACTGCTCGTCGCACGAAGCGAGTGTCCTGCTTGCATATCGCAGGGTGATTGGCCATCACCACAGCCCTTTTTTTGGGCGCGCATTGACACACCGAACCCCGCGGTGAGACCACCTGCTGTGGTGAGGTTCCAGCTTGGGCGCCGTTCATTTGCGATGTCTCACAAGCACCGTTAGCATGACATTAAATGAGGTGAAATGATGGACGGAACCAGTATCGGCAATAACGCTATTGGCATCGTTGCGGCTGGCCGCATTAACGCGATCGGTCTTGTTGCGGCAGGCGGCCTAAACGCAATTGGCATGGTTGCGGTCAGCGTCCTTAACGCGATTGGACTCGTTATGTTCGGCGTCACAAACTCAATTGGTCTTGTTGCAGTGGGAGGCGTAAACGCGATTGGTCTGGTCGCTATAGGTGGCGTAAATGCAACGGGTATTGTTGCCATAGGCGGCTTAAACGCGACGGGTGTTATTGCCGTCGGATCGGGGAATAACAGAAGTGCTTTACCCATGTAGTAATCGCTGAAGGGGAACGCTTCGTGAGAAAGAAATCAGCCGGAGAGAGCACAGAGGCCGAATTCGGCCTCGCCCAGCTCGGGCAGGTGGCGTTCCGAATTCACGACGTCGATCGCTCCATCGAGTTTTATCGTGGCGCGCTCAGGATGAAATTCCTGTTCAGCGCCGGGACGATGGCGTTCTTCGACCGCGGAGGCGTCCGGCTGATGCTGACCATGCCCGAACGGGCAGAATTCGACCGGCCGGGATCAATACTCTACTTCAAGGTCGACGACATCGAGGCAACCAGGTCGACGCTGATCGACCGCGGCGTAGATTTCATCGACGAGCCACACCTGATCGCTCGAATGCCCGACCACGAAATTTGGATGTCGTTCTTCAACGACCCGTCGGAGAACATGCTGGCGCTAATGAGCGAAGTGAGGGGCAACTAGTCTCTCGGCGGGCGATCGTTTTGGTGGCATTCCGCCTTCGCTCCCCCGGTGCAATGAGCGGCGGTCGGATGTCGCCGTCGCCCGTCGGCCCGATGCGCCGGTCGCCCTGTCTGAACACAACGGCAAAGCATGGACGCACAGTAGACTCATCCCCACAAGGGGACGCCGTTGAACATGTGCGCATCAGACAGCCGACACCGATCATCAGCCAATAGCTATTGGCTGATGCCGGGCCGCTTCGCCGCCGGGGAGTATCCCGGCTCAATGGACCCCGCCGGAGCTGCGACAAAACTGAAACACTTGCTCTACGCGGGGATCGACCAATTCATCGACCTGACGGAGCCGGAAGAGCTGGTCCCCTACTTCGAGATCCCGCAGGGGGAAAGCCCTTCGCCATGGCCTGACGGTTGGGTGGGAGCGGCATCCGATCGTCGACATAAGCGTCCCGCTCTGCCCTGAGCAGATGGTCATGATCCATGACGCCATCGACGACCCCTTGAACAGCGGCAAGACCGTCTATGTCCACTGCTGAGGCGGAGTAGGCCTGACCGGCACTGTAGTTGGTTGCTGTTTGGCTCTTCATGGACATACAGGAGACGCAGCTCTTCGACAGATCGCAGAGTGGTGGCAAGGTGTAGAAAAGATCCACATGCAACCCATTCCACCCGAAACCAAAGAACAAAGAACAACGTGACTATTTCCGCAACTGGGCTGAGCCAGCGCAAAGAGACGCGACCGCATGAGTGAATAACAACCCTGGACCGTTTCCACTGCTGTCTGCCGGGACTGGCCGCAGGCGACGCGCTGGCAACCACACTTGAGTTCAAGACGCCCGGTACTTTCAGTCCAATCGACGACATGTCGGCGGCGGGCCGTTCAGATTGAAGCCCGGCGAGTGGACGGACGCCACGTCCATGGCGTTGTGCCTGGCCGCGAGCCTGATCGAAAGAGGCGGGTTTGATGCCAGGGACCAGATGCGACGCTACGTGCGTTGGTGGGAGGAAGGCTACCTTTCCTCCACGGGACATGCTTTGATATCGGGAACACCGTCGCAGACGCGTTGTCGCATTTCAAGACCGGTGACCCCTACTCCGGGTCCTCCGACCCGTATTCTGCCGGGAACGGTTCCCTGATGCGGCTCGCTCCGGCGCCCAAGTATTTTGCCGGCGATGCCGCCGAGGCAATCGAATGGAGCGCGGGGAGTTCGAGGACCACCCACGGGGCTGAAGAAGCGGTAGACGCTTGCCGCTACTTCTCCGGCCTGCTGGTTGGCGCGTTGCAGGAGGTCGATAAAGAGACGCTCCTCGCGTCATGCCCCTGCTGCCCGGTCGAAGGACTTTAACTTTAGGAGAGTAGCCCGCTGGCGGAGAATGTCGTGGCTATCGCCGACGGGTCGTTCAAGCATCGGGAACCCCCCGATATCAGAGGAACGGGGTACGTTGTCGACTCACTGAAGGAGGCGCTTTGGGCCTTCCACCGATCCGGTGACTTTCGTGAGGGCGCCCTCCTGGCCTTCAACCTCGGAGACGGCGCCGATACGACTGGCGCAATCTACGGACAGATCGCCGGAGCGCACTACGGAGCTGAAGCAATACCGTCTGAATGGCGCAAACGGCTTACGATGACAACCGAGATGGCGTCAATGGCCGACAGCCTCCATGCTCACGGCATGAATTCCTTCGCGGAGTAGTTTTCCTGTAAGCGCTCCGACCATGAGACGCCCACGCCGGACAGAGAATGACGATTTGACTACGCCGCGATTACCATGCCGTAGCGGCGGGTTTCAAGAGCCTGTTTCAAAGGTCCTTTGCGTATGTTCGTATCGACCGCCATGCGACGTATTCCCCTTTTCATGGGAATAACGAGATTGTTATACGTCGTCGTTCTCTGAGTTACTGCGACAATCGAAATCTGAAAAATAGTCGCTTCGGAGATCCGAGGTTTCTGAAACACGCTCTTCAAACCCGCTCCGAGACGCCAACCTGGACGAGGTGTTGGGTAGAAGACGATTGAATGCCAAGGAGGTACGACATTGGAGCCATTTGCTCATGACATCATGGCGCTTATAGGCCGCGCCCCTTGGCGCGAGGCGGTTGCGTACAGGGATACGTGGCCACACGAGTATGTCGTGATCAAGAAGGACAGCCGGGAAGATCTGCTAGCCGCGTTCTGTGCGCGTTTCGCGCGGGGAGAGGGCGTAGAGCGCCTGTTTTTCGGCCAGAAGCGGAAGTACCTTTTTCTGGGCGACAACAAGAACTGGACTATGACGGACTGCATCGACATGGACCTGGAAGCAGACGACGATGTGCTGAACCGGGCTCTGCTGTACCGCGACCGCCGCGACTCCTTAATTCAAACCAGGGACACCAGGATGCGAGAGGGAGAACCCGCCAAGCCCACGCCAAAAGACGCGATAGAGCAATTGGACGTCCGTTGTATATGGAAGCATGAGGCGCTCAACTTCACCCCTTGGCTTGCCAAGGACCTCCACCTGATGGGGGATGCAGTGGGGATGAATCTGGAACCGGTCCAGACGGAAGTGCCGGTGGGCTCGTACTTTCTCGATATTCTGGCGAGAGAAACCGGCGAGGGCGTGATAGTAGCCATCGAAAACCAATTGGAAGAGACCGACCTCATCCATCTCGGCCAGCTCCTCATCTATGCGACCGGCTGCGGCGCGCACATCGCAATATGGGTCGCACCAGAGTTCGGCAACGAGCATGCCCAAGCTCTGCATCGGCCCAACGAATGGACGAACGAGAGAATATGATTCTTCGGCGTAAAGGTCGAGGTCATCAAGGATGCTAGTAGCGAGCGCCCTGAACCGAGGTTCCGACTGGTGGTATACCCCGGCGGCTGGACCAAGGAGATTACGCGGCCGTCATGGGAGAAACCCCTGGACCTTCGGCGGCGCTCCGACTTCTTCCAACCACTGGTAACCAGGCTGCTTGGAGATGACTTCGCCGATAAGGCCGTCAATTACTTTGACCAGGCCGGCCGGCTCTTCCCCTCCCGAGTCAACCCGGATATGGGTTACTCGGTGTCTTTCTACCGAGACAACAGCGCCTGGGCAACTTTCCATATTCGAATGGAAAAAACCGAGTTGACCAAACTATATTTTCGACGAGTTGAAGGTCGACCAGGCGCAGATTGAGCGAAGTGTCGACGCCGGTCCCGACCCGGAATGGCAATGGCTCAGGTATGACAACTACGCTTTCTCCACGATAGGCGTCAGGAGAGACGGGTCCATTGACGATCCTCCGGAAAAGCTGGAAAAGACCAGGGCCTGGATGATTGATCTCCTTCCATCTTCAAGGCAACCTTCGATCCGCGTCTCGCACAGGCGCCAGGCTCCAAGTAACCGTCATCCGGTCCAACCCGGGGAGGTTCGGTACGAACAACTGGAAGCGGAGCGGGAAAGACGCAACAGTTAGGAAGCACGAATGAACTCGAAGATAAGAGACGCCTGCACCCCCGCGGCATTCTACGCGAGGGTGTCCAGCAACTAACAGGACGTGGACCTCTCCGTCGCAACCCGGATGAGAGCGCTCAAGGAATACGCCAAGTCCAACGTCTACTCCCGAGCCAGCGAGTATGTCGACGAAGCTGACAACGGATGCATCGCCGACCGCCCCGAATTCCGCAGGATGATCCAGGAGGGCAGGCAACCTGACGCCTCCTTTCAGGTCATCTTTGTCTAGGGAACCTCTGAACAACTCCGTGTTCCAATCCGTTCGCCCTGAGCTTGTCGAAGGGTTCTGGCCTCCTCCCCCACAGGGGGAGGATTCAGGAGGGGGGAACCTCCGCTCTGCCAAGCGCATCGGCCACTTGTTCAGAGATTCCCTAGAAGTTTCTCCCGTTTCACCGGAAAGCGCGAGCCCGCTGACGCCTTCAAGTCAATGCTCAGGGATAAGGGCGTAAAGGTCACCTCCATTACAGAGCACGCCGACGACTTTCCCACCTGCAAGCTTCTGGAGGCCAATCTCGAAGGCATCGAGGATTTCTACTTGGAGAATATTGCACAGGAGACTGTCCAGGGTAAGCGGGAGGCGCTTCGAGGGGTTCTACCTCGGCGCCAATCACGCATTTACGGCGGTATCACAGCGATTCGGCATAATCCTGCCGCACAGGCAATCCCTTATCCTTTTACCGTTTACCGTAGAAGGCCAAGCCCAGACCGCAGGCCGGTTTGAAACCCGCCGATGCGAATTGAACGGGCACCGAATCACCCCGTCACGTAATCCACTGCGTTAAGCAAAAGTTGCTGGAACGGCCCCGGCCGCCGGGGCGGACAAAGGCAGGTCGTGGCATGTCCGTCGAGCAGCATGCCGACCGAGACGCCCGAGTGACCCAATGCCAGGTTGACGACCTTTCCCGCGCCGTATCCGCTCGACCAACCCAACGGCCTGTCGGCGCCTTCGTACGACGCTCCCAAGAAAATGTCGATCCCGGGCTGCAGGTCCATGTCGCAGTACAGCTCATCGTGGGTCTCGAAATCGTCCATGCCACTGGTTACCGGGTGATCGCGGTCCCAGATGTTCACCGTAAATTGACCGAAGTGGCCATGCGTGCTGACACCCGATACCCAGCCGCCCCCGGTCAGTTTTTTCATCTCAGTCCAGTCGGGGCATGAATCGGCCGAGATATGGAGCGAGATGAGCCCGCCGCCACTATCCACAAACGACTTCAGGCCTGTTCTTTGAGAATCGCTCAGATCATTGTTCGGGTCGCCCCCCGGATAAGAAAGACGCAGCGATTCAATCTCTTCGACAAATTGGTTTCGCCGCCAGGTATTGAGGACAATTCCGTCATATCCGGACAAAGACGGCTCAGCAAGCTCCCGGGCTGATCTCGTTACACGGACGGTGTGCCCAGCGGTCCTCAGGCATTTGGTGATGACCGGCGTCGTTAGGTGGTAGGGGTGAAATCCGCCCGTTATCAATAGAATCTTCATGTCGTCCTCCGAGTCTGAGAGGGTGTCTAATAAGTCCCTCCGTCCTGAGCAATACCGGGCGGTCCGGGGTCAACCGTATGGGCCGGCCCGCCTCGTTGAAAGTAGATTCTTCGGCTTTGCTCAGAATGACAATTGTTTTTAGACACCCTCTGAGAAATTCCTGCTGCTGGGCCCGCGATGTGAGCGTTCATTTCGAATCATCCAATAACTGTCATACGCCGATCTAACCTGTCCCCTGATCACCGCTTCCGGTCGGGAGGCTGGCCACCGTCTCGAGGTCGAGTAGTTCTTCTAGCGGGATGTGGCAACGAACGTAATGGGTTTCGCTGACCTGCCTGTGCGGCGGCTCTACGTCATCGCAAATCATTCCGACTTTCCACGGGCATGTACGGGCGAACGCGCAGGCTGGTTGGCGATCTGAATCGACCTCTTCTTCTATACCGCCCCGAACTTCCGCTATAGGCTTGCCGGGGTCTATGTCCAGAACGGCGGAGAGAAGCACATGGGTGTAAGGGTGGTACGGCGGACGGTAGATCTCCGCGGTTACTCCGAACTCCATCACCTCTCCGCCATAGAGGACGGCTACGCGGTCAGAGACCGACCGAACGACTGCCAGATCGTGCGAGATAAACAGGAACGCAATTCCGCGCTCTTCCTGGAGGCCCTGCAACAACTCAAGCACCCCGGCCTGAACAGACACGTCAAGCGCCGACACGATTTCGTCGCACAGCAACAGGTCCGGTTCTGCCGCCAGGGCGCGGGCGATGGCGATCCTCTGGCGTTCGCCCCCGCTCATCTCGCCGGGGAATCTGCGCAGATACGTCTGGTCGAGATGCACGTCCTCAAGGAGTTCCAGGACCCTTGCCCGCAACTCGCTCTGGGACAGGCCGAAGAACAATTTCAACGGTCGGCCAACTATGGACTCGACGCGCTGTCTCGGATTCAGAGAAGCGTCCGGGTTTTGCATGATGAGCTGGATGCGGCGAAGGGCGCTACGAGGCCGGCGTTTCAAAGACCGCTGCAACAACTCGTCATCCAGGAGTATGTCGCCATTGGTGGGAGCCAGCAGTCCGGAAATCGCCTTTGCGATCGTCGATTTCCCGCTCCCTGATTCGCCGACGAGACCCACAGTTTCTCCGGGTGAGATGTCAAACGACACGCCCCGTACGACCGGTACCGGCCGCCGCCCAATTAGAAACCGACCCCGCTCCCATACGTACGCGCAGTCGAGATCTTTTACGACGGTCTGGCCCCGTCGGCGGTCATTCGGCCCCGTAAGAGACTTGGCGGCGTCGGATTCTGTCACGGCGTCCGGAGCGCCGGAACCGCTGGCCGAAAATTGCAGATCCTTCGACCTCCAACAAGCGACTCGGTGTTGGTCGTCAACGCGTTCCAATACCTGGGGGTCGGTCCGGCACCGCTCTTGGGCGAAGTCGCACCTTGGAGCGAATTTGCAACCTCCGGGCGGCAACTGCTCTCGCACAAGCATCCCGCGCAGCGCTGCGGTTAGCTTTTGGTCGCCTCCGCTCAACCGCGGAATCGACGCTATCAGGCCGTGGGTGTACGGGTGACGCGGGTGATTGAAGACCTGGCGGGTAGGGCCGTCTTCCACAAGATCGCCGGCGTACATGACGCCAATCCGATCGCATATCGCGGCGACCACCGCAAGATTGTGGGTCACGTACACCATCGTTATTCCGAACTCGGCCCGCAACTCAACCAGTAAGCGCAGGATCCGCGACTGGGTCGTCACGTCGAGGCCGGTGGTCGGCTCATCCAGTAGAAGCAGGTCGGGGTTGCAGGCCAGAGCCATGGCGATTACAACGCGCTGTTGTTGGCCCCCGCTCAGTTGGTGCGGAAACTTGAGCGCCGTCTTGTCCGGTTCGGGCAGACCCACCCTTTCGAATAGGTCGATGGTCCGTTCCAGCGCCTCGCGGCGGGTGGCGGTGATGCGGTGAACCATCAGACTTTCGACCAGCAGATTGCCAACCCGCATGCTCGGTGTCAGTGACGTTCCGGGGTTCTGGGGCACGTACGCGATATGACGGCCCCGCAGCCCGCGTAGTTCGCCTGTGGACATCTCGAGGATGTCCTGTCCTCTGTAAGTGATCCTGCCTTGCCGCACGCGGCTCGCCGGATGGCGGAAGCCCATGATCGACCGCAATACAGTCGTCTTGCCACAGCCCGACTCTCCGACGATGCCGTACACCTCGCCGGGGTTCACGGAAAACGAAACGTCGTTGACGGCGCCTGTCCACTCTCGGCCCTGGAAGTACTCGATCGACAGCCCTTCCACCGTGACGAGTGGAGTGGTGTCATCGTTCCGGTCGGACGCCGCCGACGTCCTCCGGGCCGGATCGTCATGAACCGCGGCGGGCATCATCTACTGCCTCCAAAATCGGCGGTTCTACCAAGCACGCGAGCCAATCCGTCAGTAAAGAAGTTGGCGCCAATGACGAGGCCGGCCAGCACGAACGCGGGGCCCAGCACGGTCACCGGATGAGACAAGAGAGCGGACCGGTTCTCTGTGATCATCGTCCCCCACTCCGCGGCCGGAGGACTGACCCCGATACCCAGGAACCCAAGTCCCCCGATAAGCAGCGGAGCGGCCGCCATTCGCACACCGGCCTCCACCAACAGGGTTCCCGTGGCGTTCGGAAGCAATTCCCGGAACACCACCGACATGGTGGTCTCGCCCCGCAGCATGGCGATCGCCACGAAATCACGCGTCTTTAACTCCAAAGCGGTTGCGCGGGCCATTCGGGCGATGATCGGTGAAAACACGACCCCAATGACCAGGACGATAAAGATCGTGCTGCCAGTGTTGCTTGGTCCGAGCAGAACGACCAAGAGTATCGCCATGATCAGCGTGGGGATGCTGATCATCCCTTCTCCCAGGCGCATGACGATCTCGTCGAATTTTCCGCCGATCAAAGCCGCGGCCAGACCAAGCGATCCTCCTATTGCGAATCCGACCAGGGTGCCCAGCGCCGCAAGGATAAGTTCGATTCGCGTCGCGATGACGGTGCGGCTGAATATGTCCCGTCCGAGACCGTCCGTTCCGAACCAATGGCTTGCGCTCATCCCCTCGAAAGGGGCGCCCGTTCCCAGCGTGGTCTCCGGGTACGGCGCCCACCAACTCCCGCTGATGGCCATCGCGACATACACCAGCAGAATAGCGCCGCCAACAAGCAACAGGGGAGGAAGTTCAAGCGCCCGCCTGACCCGGGGACCAATGCCGTTCAATAACCAAAGCGTAAACGACGCGAGCCTCGACGCGCCGTTAACGATATTCGCCTGACTGATGACCCTACTCTGTGTCATGAATAACCTTGGCCTGACTCACGTGGTCCTCAAACGCGGTACCAGCAATATCGCCACAATGTCCGAAAGCATATTGGCGGTTATGTATGCGCTTGCCGCTATCAGCACGGTGATCTCGATCATTGGCCCATCGCTCAGCGCGATAGCGTCGAACAGAAGCCTGCCCAATCCCGGATAAGAAAACACGAGCTCAACGATGAGCGAGCCGCCCAACAAGAACGAAATCTCCAGGGCCGTGATGTTCAGGACGGGCAATACTGCGTTCGGCAGCGCGTGGAAGAACACCACCCGATGAGTCGGCATTCCCCTGAAATTAGCCATTTGAACATAGTCGGAATCAAGGACCTCGATCAGGTTGTCGCGCAACATTCGAATGGCGTGGGCGGACATGCCTATTGCGAGAACGGATGCCGGCATGATCAGGATTTTGAAATAGTCGAACGGCGTTTCGGCGCGCTCGAGGAACTGCACCGCCGGCAGCAGATCGAGTGTCAGGACGATAAGTACCAGTACGGCGGGACCAACCACGAACACGGGCAGCGAAAGCATGAAGAGCGTAAACAGCGACAGAGCATGGTCCGGGAACCGGTACCGGAACAGCGTGCTCAAAATAGCGACAGACAATGTCAGCGGCACGTATATGAGCAGCGCCGAGGTTGTGAGCCATAGAGAGTTCATCATCCTGCTGGGCAAGACCTCGCCTATCGGCTGCTGTGAAAGGCGCATCATCGGACCCAGGTCCCCGGTCGCGACACCACCTAGCCATTTGATATAACGCTCCACGACTGGAACATTCAGACCGAATTTCTCCCTCCAGACCCGCAGTTGTAGCTCCGACGCTTCCTTGCCCAGCACTCGAGACGCGGGGTCGCCGGGCGCAAGTTCAACCGCGCCGAAAATCACGATCGACACGATCAGGAGAACGAACGATCCGGTGACTATGCGGAAGCCGATCAGCTTCAGGACTTGGGTCATCGCTATTCAACTATGTCCTGAGAGCCCCATTCGGGGTTCCGCAAATTGAATATGCCGGAGATTCTTCAGACGGGTTGACGCCGATGGCGCAAACCGATCCGTCGTTCCGGCGAAGGCCGGAACCTAGGGGTGCGGGCCACCACCCCGGTCGTTCAGGGTTCGGCCAGGCCCTGTTCACGCCAAAACCTTGCAACCCAGCCGTCCAAGATGTCATTCCGGGCGCCCCAATGTCATCCTGGACGCCCCAATGTCATCCTGGGCGCCCCAATGTCATTCCGAGCGAAGCCGAGGAATCTAAGCCTGCGGTTGGCAGTCGCGGCGCCATTCATGCAACAAGGCCTTGCGTTAAGGTGGTCCCTCCTTATCGTCATTCCGGCCCCCGAGCCGGAATCCAGGGGTTGGGGAACGTGGATTCCCGTATTCTCAGAAAGCCTGGATGGAGGGGCGTTGCAACCTGTTTTCATAGTAACGATCCGCAACACGCGCTTCAGATTACTTCAAGCCAACGGCCCACCCCTTCAGGTGGCCTCATATTTTAGAGACCGGGGTGGGCCGGGTTAGTTATCGACTACCCATCGGGAGTTGCGCCCCAATGGCGCGTGCTCTCAACTACTACCTCTGGCATTCAAGGTTTTCGAAGTCCCTCTCGTAGAACGGGAACGGGGGTTCAAAGCCCTGGCAATCGATCCGGATGGCGTCGACTGCGAGCGTAAACACCGGGAACATCGTGCTGCTCTCTTCAGAGAGGATGGCGCCGGCCTTTCTGTAGAGCGTATCCCGCTCGTCGGCATCCGCCGTCGCCTCCGCCGTCTCGACTAGCTCATCAAACTCCTCGTTACACCAATTCGTGTCTCCCCACGGACCGGCGCACTTGAACACCAGGTTGTAGATAAGTCCTGGTATCCGCACCCCCCAGGCCGAGATCGCGAAGGGCTTGTCGGCAGAGAAATTCCAGTACTGATCTTTGGGCGCTACCAGGATGTTCACCTTGACACCGGCTGCGCCAGCCATCTCCTGGTAGGCCTGCACCATCTCCATGGCGCCGGGATGGACGTCGCCTGCGAATAGCTCGACTTCAAGCGGATTGTCCTCGTCGTATCCGAGCTCGGCCAGTAGCTCTTTTGCCTTATCGATGTCCTGCTTGGGCGGGTCGGAGGTCCACGAAGAGGGCCATGACAGCGGGATCGGCGTGTCGTTTCCGGGCAGAGCGAAGTTTTGAAGCACGGTGCCCGACAGGAATTCCCGATCCAGAATAAGCTTCATCGCCTGCCGCAATCGGACGTCGGTAAACGGCTCCAGGTCCACTCGCATCCGCATCGTCAGACCAACCGCCGGCACTCCCACAAGGAGGTTCACGTTGGGGTCCGCATCCAATGCGCCGGCCTGGCTGACACGTACCGCTCCGCCGATCGACGTGATCAGGTCGACCTCGCCGGTCTTTATAGCGGCAATTCTTGCAGTTTCGTCCGGGATGCTCTGAAGCTCAATCTCCTCGGTCTTTATCTCCTCCCAATAGTCAGAATTCTTGCTCCATACCCACACCTCGGAGTTCGGGACGAAGTTGTCGAAGATATAGGGACCCGTCCCCATGTCGGCCGTCGCAAGGTCTTCATCGGTCGCGCCGTCAGGAATGATTAGCGTAATGGTGTTCGAGATCTGCATCGGCAACAGGAAGTTCGGCGTTTCGAGGTTGAACCTGAAAGTGTAATCATCCACCGCTTCCAGTCCGTCGATGCTCATGCCCGGGACGGTCGCAGACCTGAAGTACGCGGTTTCCGGATCGAGCAGCCGCCGCCAACTGTAGAGAACGTCGGCCGACGAGAAGTCCTGCCCGTTCTTGAATTTAACTCCCTGGCGGAGATCGTAGGTCCACGCCGTACCGTCGCTGCTGACACTCCATCCTGTTCCCAACCTGGCGACGGGTGAAAGCGTGTCGTCCAGATCGTTTAATCTGTCGTAAAGGCTCCCTCCGGCAAGATCGCCGCCTCTGCTGCCCACGTAGGGATTTATGTGGTCGATAAGCGCGTAGGGCTCATCGTGGCCGACTATCACGCGCTTGACACGTTGTGCCGGCGGTATCGTCGGGGCCGGTGCGGTCGTGGCGACCTCCACCACCGTCTTCTCGACAATGACGGTCTCGACAACTGACTTCTCTTTCTCGACGATCACAGTCTCGACAACCGTCTTCTCTTTCTCGACGATCACGGTCTCGACAACCGTTTCGCCGCCGCATGCTACGAGGGCCACGAGGCCGAGGGCGAGCGCAATCACCCCCAGTAGTAAGCGATTTCTGGCCTTTGTACGACTGTTCATTGTGGGCTTGTCCTCTACCTATACGAATAGCACGCGATTAGCGAAAACGTACTTATGCTCGACGACTCGCAAAGACGGCATACCAGTAAAGCCCCGCCAATATTTTGGCGAGGCGCAAGGCAACACTATAACGCAATCTCACTAGTGTCAACGAAGAGCACGTAAGTAGATCGTGACCATCGTCACATCGCGCGTCGAATTACACCGCCCGCCATGGTGACGGCGTGATGTTTTCGAAACAATACGCGCACCCTTGTTAAGTAACCGGGTGACATCGCCGGCGCGAAAACCTGGCCGGATTATGTCGACTTACGGCTCTACGGGTGTCGAACTCGCGCCGACCCCGTCCGTCGTCTGTGTACGTGTTTTGCCAGCCCGCGCGAACCCTGTATCAAATCAGCGACTGTGCGGTAAGACCTCCGTCTACCACCAGGGCGGCGCCAACCGTGAACTTGTTCGTAGGGTCCGCCAACCACATGATGGAGTCCGCTATCTCCTCTGGCGCCCCGTGGCGGCCAACCGGGTGCATGAGCGAACGTTGCTCACGGCTGAGCGTCTCGGGATACTTCCGGGCCTGCCAAATTGGGGAGTCCGGCTTGTCCTCGACGTCCGGCCGCGTATTAACGCCACCTGGGCAGATGCAGTTGACACGAATGTTGTCGCCGATGTAATCGAGCGCCATATTCCGGGTGAGATTCACCACCGCGCCCTTTGTGCTGCAATACGCCGCCCTGTTGCGGCCGCCGACCAGGCCGAATATCGACCCGACGTTGACGATCCAGCCCGCGCCCTGCCGCCGCATGTAGGGAATTGCGTACTTGCTCCCAAGGAACACGGCGGTAAGGCTGGTCGCGATGGAACGGTCCCAGTCGGCCTTGGACAGCTCCGTCACCTTGCCAAACGCCGACCAATAAGCGTTGTTGACCAGGATGTCGATACGTCCATGGCGCTCTGCCGTCGTGTCGATAGCGCGCTTGATACTCTCCTCATTCGCCACGTCGGTCTCAAGGAATTCTGCCGCAAGTCTCTCTTTAATAAGGGCCCCTGTGGTCTCAAGGCCGAGTTCCCGATCGATATCCGCAATAACGACAGTCGCTCCCTCCTGACCGAATCGGCGAGCTGTGGCCCGCCCGATACCGTGGGCCGCTCCGGTCACAATTGCGACTTTGCCATCCAGCTTCCCCATTTTATTCTCCTTGCATTCAGGCCGTCGTGATAGACAACAATCCCGCCAAACATACGCCATATTCGTTCCTCGTTGTTACGCGTACGAAGTAGCCGCACCCTCCCCAACGACGGATTCAGCCAAACGATCACGTTTCACAAAGCAGGTTCCGCCGCGGCAGACCCCTGCTAAACCCCCTCTCCCAACGGGAGTGTGCATCTCCTAACCGTCGTTCCGGCGAAGGCCGCAACCCGACCACACACCGGTCATCTCCGGCCCCGATCGGAGATCTCCACGACCTGCCCCACCTCTCACAAACATCCGTGACAAACCCCTGTTTACAGACCCGAACGCCTGTTCAAATATCAACCTAAGTCGTGTCGATACACGATGTCCATGCTAACCAAACCTATCGGACAGTAACGGGGGACAACTCCAACTGGTATCAAGGTAGTCCTCACCTTGTGTTAAAGCCCCGTTGCGACTGAGAAAGAACGGGTCCGACCTAGAAGGAGGGAGCGAGTGAAATATGGATTTCCAACCCCCGGGCCAAAGGCCGACTGGGCAAGGGAACGACTCAAATGAGCTGCCTACGTAGGAGTGGCGGCTAACCCTGACCTGGGCGGCTCGGGGCCCGTAAAGGTTGCACGTGAGTGTGACCCAGGGATGCGACCGGAGGTCGCCGTTAAAATACCGGAAGCAATCGCGTCTGTTTCATTGCCCAAACGTACCCGATTCAACCGGGGTACGGGCGAAGAGCCAAAATATCGTCTTCTCATGCGGCCTTACGGCCGTCCGTACTGGCGGGGTAGTTGCCGCCATACCGTGCGCCTGCCACACGGTCCGGAGAAGACAGAGGAAAAACCTCCTTCCTATAAGAAACCGCCTCTCGGCTTCAGCTGGGCACGGTTACGACTACAGAGACATTGTCGATCGAGGCAACCCCGGTGGTGTTCCGGCGTTGCTTCAACGCGCCCCCGATCATTAGTCTTCACTGATCCACACCCGTCGTCCCCGACCCCGATCGGGGACCCACCGGGGCTTCGGGAATCGCGTCGGCATCGCCCCGTGGGCGCAGTGCAGGGGCGTCTCTTGGAGCCTGATGCTCCTATAGAAGTCAAGCCGTGGTTTGAACTGTTTGGGCGGAAGGCGCCACAACAATGACCCACGTTTATTGTTGTGTTCGCGCTGCCCCACACCTCCCCGGGGTGCCCACATGAGACACCCTTGCATGGTGCAATTGGGAACAGGAACGTTGGACGATTTTGCGCCTGCGTGGGGTGGGGATGTCGACGACATCGCCAGTGGGCCGCGTAGGCATGGGAACCCGTTCGTCAGCTGAACCAGATCAGTCGAACGGCGTTCAGCGCGCTGGCAGCCAGCAGTCCGGCTGCGAGATCGTCCGCGACGATGCCCGTGCCGCCCGGTATCTTCTCGAACCGGCGAATCCCCAACGGCTTGAATATGTCGAGCGCCCGGAACAGCAAGAACGCGGCCAGCAGCCAGATCCAGGTTTTTGGCAGAAAGAGGCACGCCGCCCACATCCCGACAAATTCGTCCGAAACCACCCGCCCGGGGTCCTTGTCTCCGGCTCGCGTCTCGACGACCCCGGCCGACCAGACTCCAACGAAAGTGGCGGCGGCAATGAGAATGAAGAACCAGAGTGAGTCGCCGCCGAACGGGAACGCCCAGTACGCAGCTACGGCCACCGCGCTCGCTAATGTGGCGGGGGCGATCGGCGCCAAGCCGGACCCAAGGCCGGTCCCGACAGCCTCTGCGATCCAGCCGAGCAGTTTGGCGGGTTGGATCACTACGTCGACCCTGCCGGAACGGGATGGCAATCGGGCCGGAGTGAACTTTTCACAATGTGTGTCTGCATGGTTTATCTCGGATAGCGCTAGCGGTTGGCCTCACACCAACATTTCGCAACAATCCTAATCCTCCCGAGTCCGGAGATAGGCTTTTGACTGACCTCCTATCCACGTGGCGATTGGTTAACCGCGTAGCAACTGTGTTGATAGTCAAGCGTTTCGAGCGTGTTCTGCCTCCCATTTGGCGCCGTGCCTGAGCATGGCATTGATGATGGTCAGTAGCTTGCGCATGTACGCCGTCAGAGCCACCTTCCTGGGCTCCCCGCCCCCGACACCCGTTCGTAGTACTCCCTCAGTGCGGGGTTCCAGCGGACGGCCGCCAGGGTGGGCATGTACGGCGCAGCGCGCACTTTGGCGCGGCCTCCCCAGCCGCCGCGTGTGCCCCGGAACTTCCCGCTGTCAGAGACCTTTGCGTAACCTCTACACATGTCATTTGTATGTTGCGAAGGACCCAAGCCATCCAGACGGCATTCCCCGCACCTCTTACCCAGCCCTTCGGCTTCGCTCAGAGGCTGTGAGTTTTTTGGGTTCTGTTGTTGTTAGGCGGCATGTTGGTGGCGGAAGGCGCCATTGGGAAGTTTCACCGGGGCGGGCGCTTGTTGAGGGAGGCAGAATTGCGGGACAGCATTGGCCGCTTTCCGGGCGAATTCACTAGGGAATCCGGATTGACTGGTCCGGAGCTTATCGGCTGTGCCTGCTTAACCCCCGTGTCTGCCTACGCCATGAACGCCTCCCAACGCAGGAGGTTGTGGGCCACGGCGACAAGGAGCATTACGCTGGTGATTTTGGCAAGTCCCCGTACGTTGAATTGGCTCACTCCGTGAAGACGCACCTGGGCGTTCGTCCACTCGGCTACAGACGCCCGCTGCCTGTATATGGCTTTGGCCTCGCCGGTGGCCATCCGTTGACGCCACCTTGCCACGTCCGGCCCGTCCCCGTAGCGGGGATCGTAACGCTCCCGTTCGGGCTTGTTCCGGGGCAACCTCACCGGCGCATACACACTCACCCCACGTTGCTCCAGAGCGGTGATGTCCTCCCGGGTAGCGAAGCCCCCGTCCATCAGGTAGGAGTCAGGGCGCCGGCCCGTCCGCCTGACCAGTTGTTCCTCCATGGGCGCCGCTTGCCCTGCGTCCGTACCCGACGATGATCCCGTTGGCGCTATCAGTGGCCAGTTCGATATTGCAGGCTGGCCGGAAGCCGCCATCCGGCATCTTCATCACCGTTGCCCGGGGGTCTGTGGTGGATACCCGCGCCTTCGTAACCTTGGGACGCTGAGCCTTCGCCTTGGTGTGCTGTTGGCGTTCCTTCTTCGCTTGTGCCCGGGGCAAGTACGACAGCGCCTCCCGGACCCGTTCCTCCCGCTCTCGCGCCGCACGCTCCCGCGCCGCACGTTCACGCCGCGTCACACCGGAATCGGGACGCTCCCGCTCCTGCGCCAGCCGCTCCACCTGCGCCCGCGCCTCCTCCATGCGCCTCT
This sequence comes from Dehalococcoidia bacterium, assembly GCA_965224235.1. Taxonomy (GTDB): domain Bacteria; phylum Chloroflexota; class Dehalococcoidia; order Lucifugimonadales; family Lucifugimonadaceae. Next base: position 987,173 of record CBDCYP010000001.1, read on the forward strand.
TCAATCCCTGCGCGCCGCGAAAGGACGCGGCGCCGGCGCTCGCCCTCACCCGCATCCCGTCTTGAGCCACACGCTCCAGCAGGACCGCCCCTGCGGCCATCAGAGAACCTATGATCTGGGTCAAAAGGCCGTCCAGCGCCTCCTGGTGGGCTACCCGGAAGTCAGAGAGCATGTGATAGTTGACAGGTACGTTCCCCCTCATCCAGCGGTAGGCGTCGTGCTCTTCGCACAAACGCGCCAGCCGGCGGGCGCTCCCTATACCGTCAACCGTGGCCAGAAGCCACAACGCCAGCAGCGCTTTGGGGTCTGTCGTTGGGCGGCCTGGCCGGTTCTCCACCGCCTTGACCGGCGCATAAAAGGCCGACAGGTCCAACCTCTCCAAAAAGCTCCATATAACACGGGCCCGATGCTCTTGAGGCAACCGAGATTCCAGGTCCAATACCGCCCACTCAGGCTGATTCCGCACCGGCCGCAGCACCCGGGCCTCACCCGGACTCGTTGGCGCAGGCGCTCGCTTCTCCTCGATGGCCGGAAGTTCAAACAGCGTCTCTTCACTCATGTGTTCACCTCGCCGATATGGCTGCCCAATATCGTTGTCCAGCAATCAGCCTCTCAATACCATAGGAGCATAAATGATTTATTCACAGGCTCTCAGGGTGACATGGAGTGAGGAATCACTGGTTGGGGAGCTAGTCACGCAAAGGTCTCATTAAACGAGAAGAACGGCCTGCTTCTACCTTGTTCCTGGGTTGAGGTGCGTTCGCGTACGTCCCCCGACCCGCGCGGGATATAAACTTGCTGTCTGTTGGACAAGACCGTTATTCAAGGTGGCGGAACGCAAATGGCAGGACCATTAAAAATCGGAGTCGTCGGTGTGGGGCAGCGCGGGCTGCAACATGTAGAGGCGCTGGCGCAGTTGCAGCGTGAAGAGGTCGTCAATCTCACCGCGCTGGCCGACCCGTTCCCCGAAAACCTCGACTTCGAAAAAATAACCAGCTTCGCCCCCTCGTTTTCGGAGGCCGGAGTCGGTCGCTACACGGACGCGGACGAGCTCATCGAGAAGGCAGAGGTCGACGCCATATGGTTCGCCGTTCCGCCGAATCAGCACCGTGGCGAGGTAGTCCGTGCGGCGCAGCGAGACATCGCCGCGTTCGTCGAGAAGCCTCAGTCGCTGTTTTACGACGAGGTGGCTGAAATGGCAGACGCTATCGACGACGCCGGCGTGCCGGCCACCGTGGGTTTCCAGATGCGCTACGATCCCTGGTACATCGCGATCAGCAAGTTTCTGTCGGACAAGTGGACCGCCTCCGTCACGCTGGTCAACGCCGGGGGCATCGAAGGCCACGGGCGAAAGCACACCCACGCCGAACTGCGGGGCGGGCCGGCCCACCGTGTCTGGACCGGAGACCGGAATTGGTCCGGCACGTCCGTCGTGGAGGCCGGCATTCACCAGACCGACCTCATCCGCTTTTGGACCGGCGACGAGATCGAGTGGGTACAGGCGGCTTACACAGAACGGCCGGATGACCTGCACGCCGTCGAGGGTGACAACCCTATCGCCTATTCCGTCTCGTTCGGTCTGTCAGGCGGCGGCGTGGGAAACCTGATTCTTACGAAGCCGGCCGGCGTGTTCCACCCAGAGCGATACGACTACATTTTGACCACCCACGCAATGATCAAGTTCGAAGATGACCTGGTCGTGTATGGAGGCGAGGGTCCGACGACGAGGCTCGGTGAAAGGCACTCCGGCGAACCCCACCGGCGTGTGCTCGCAACTGGGCCGCACGCCGACCCAATGCAGTTTCACAACACCCTCGAATTGGCCAGCCGGTTCGTCGAGTCGATCACCCGCGGCCGACCCGAGCTAGTGCAATCCTCGTTCCGATCCGGCCTGAACTCCCTGTGCGCTGTGCTCGCAGCCAACGCATCACACGAACTCGGCGGCGAACGTATATCGCTTAGCCGGTTTGCCCAATCCGACGAGTACGCACAGTTCCGCCGGCCGCGTCGGCATGAGGGGTAGCCACACTTGCGCGACCTATGGTTCCGGCCCACCGGGCTCCACTACAGCAAAATTAACGTAAGGGGGCCAACAGCGTGGCACGTCCTCGAGATTCAGGACGGCCACGGCGGATTCGGCATCGCCGAGATCGTCGCCAACGCAGACGGCAGAGACGTTCTCGGCGTTGCGGCCAGATTGGCGAGCCGGTTGAGGGGTGAGCCGCTCGACTCCGACCGCGCAATTCTCGACCACCTCCGGCTCGGCGAAGCCGATCTGGCTTCGGATCCCGCCGCCGCGTCGGCCGTCAGCTCGTTGCGGGCGGCAGTTGCCGATGCGCTGGCGCGCCGCGCCCAGTTGCCGCTTGTCGATTACCTCCGCATGGAGGGCGGCCTTGCCGGTGAAGTTCCGGACAAGGTCGAGCTATACGCCAACATCAACCGGTCGATGCTCCCGGACGACCACGGCCCCGTCGACCGCTCGCCGGACGCTTTTGCAACCGCAGCCGCCACCGCTATTGACGCCGGATTTCGCACTGTGAAGTGCGCCCCGTTCGACGAGTGCCGGTCGCCGTTCGAAACAACGGGGTTGCCGCCCGAGGCAGACGCAGGGCTGGAGCGTGTCAGGATGGTGCGGCAGACCATAGGCGATGAAGTGAGGCTGTTCATCGATTGCCACAGCCGATTCGACATCGAGTCGGCCATCGAGCTTGGCGACGAACTGGGCAGCATCGGCATCGATTGGTTCGAGGAACCGGTCGACCCGATTCGGTTCACCGAAGATCTTTTGCGCATCAGGGAGAACGTCGACCTGCCGTTTGCCGGGGCCGAGCACGGATACGGAATCAGCCTGTTCAGGTCGCTGATCGAATCCGGCGCACTGGACATCGTCATGCCGGACGTCGTGCACTGCGGCGGCCCGGTCGAGGCGTTCCTGATCGGCTGCGAACTGAAGGCGAGCAACCCCGGGTCGGTTTCGCTGCACTGTCCGTCAGGGCCCGTGTCGCTGGCAACAAGCGCTCACGCCACAGCGGCCTTTGGAAACGCCCTGCCGATGGAACACGCCGTGAATGAAGTCGATTGGCGGGCAGAGGTTTTGGAGCCGCGGGAGCGGGTAGTCGACGGTCATTTTGAGTTGAACGGGGAGCCTGGCATCGGTGGAGTGCTCGACTACTCGACCGTGTTCGCAAGAGGGACGCGCTGGGCCCCCTGACCGGTGATCGCCGTATGGCCAGTACTGAGCAGCCCGACCACGAGCCGCGAGTCCTCGACAGGGCGCGACTGTCCAGATATTTAGACAATCTGGAAGAGTCGAAACGCCCCATCTCCCTGAAAATGGTGACGCCGGGCGGATACACCGACGGGTGGGAGTGGCTGCCGCGCCCTGCACGGGAATCGCCTGCCGGACTTGCACTTATCGAGTGTGGCGACGTGTCGCAACTCCAGGCCGCCGTCGCTCCGCCGTTCCCGATTTCCGCGTCGTCGGAACATGACGACCTGTCGGCCCTGAGAGCCCACATCGCCAAACCGGCCACAGTCGGCGTAATCTTGCTCCGGCTTGGCTACTACGCCATTGGCGTGGCACGCGAAGGGGCCCTTTTGGTCACAAAGAGCGGGTCGCGATACGTGCGGGGCAAACATCGTGCCGGTGGGCAGTCGGCGAGCAGGTTCAAGCGCAACCGGGAGAAGTGGATTCGCGAGTTCTTCGACGAGGCGTGCAATGTGGCCCAGACCCGTTTCGCTCAGTCGCCCGGTGTCATCGACTGGCTTGCGTTGGGCGGCGACCGGCAGGTGTTGACCCGATTCCTTAACCGCTGCCCCTACCTGTCGGACCTCGCAAAAAGAACCACGCCCTGGCAAATCCCCGTCCATCGCCCCGGCCGAACAGCCCTCGACGACGCAGTCCGCTACGTCTGGGCCTCGCGGGTGTACGAGGGACCGCCAAATTCCCGGTCGCCTTAGGAAAGTCGGCGCAGGCAAGTTACCCCTGCCTGGCGGGCGCGGAATATGAGGGCGACATCCCATTCTGACCGGACTTACATCCCGTGCAATTCGTTGGCTGGCCTGTATCCTGACTGTCAACGGACCCGCAACACGCGGCGCGACCGCCGGACAGCCGTTCCCGCCAATTCGTCATGCCAAGCCAACTGAAACCAGACGACCCAGCCGCCACTAATGCGGCCGCCGAAATCCTGAGACGGCACGAGGACTACGAACCTGAGGCGAACATAACGACCGCGGTGCGTGATTTCCTTGTGGCCACCAATCTGGCAAAGCCCGAAGAGATCAAAGAGGAGGATCCACCTTCTGAGGGTTCCCGCTGTGCTGTCGATTTGACCGCTCTCGACACTTTCGTTGAGGTCAAACGCAGAATCGGCATGGCGCCGGGATTTTCGCCCGATCCCGACCACGTCCGCCAACTCGACGACTATCTGGAGGCGTCGCAGAAAATTGGTGGAGCCGTTCGCACAGGCATACTCACCGATGGCAAGTATTGGTTACTCCGCTGGCCCGGCGCCGGTCCGGTCAAGACCAACGCCCCATACGGCTTCACTTTCAACGAGCCCAGCAAGTGGGTACCCCTATTCGAATGGCTACGCGACACGGCGCTGGTCTCTCTGGAAGACGTTAGACCCGACAGACAAAGCATCGCGGCGCATTTTGGCCCGAACAGTCCGTCTTACGAACGGGATATTGCGCATTTGAAAACCCTCTACGGGAAATTCGCCGACAGCCCGACTATCAAGGTCAAGCGTCAACTGTGGCACGACCTCCTTCGAACCGCCCTCGGTGAGATTGCCCACGACCCGAAGCAGATGGAGGACCTCTTCGTTCGTCACACCTACCTGACGGCCGTCATAGGGATGGTCGTGCAGGCTTCGTTCGGTATCGACATCAGGAGACTGGCGGAAACCAACCCGTTCGACCTGCTGACAGGGGGGCAATTTCGAAGCGCCACGGGCATTCAGGGCGTAGTTGAATCGGACTTCTTCGCCTGGCCGAACGAGGTCGGCGGCACGCCCTTGCTGAAGACCGTCGCCAGACGCGTAGCCCGGTTCGATTGGGACTCGGCGCCGTCCGACGCGGCCGCAATCCTCTACGAAACCGTCATCCCGCCTGCTGAGCGCAGGCAACTCGGCGAGTACTACACGCCCGACTGGCTTGCACGGATCATGGTTCGGGAGTTGGTCACCGACCCGCTAAATCAGCGCGTGCTCGATCCTGCCTGCGGTTCCGGCGCGTTCGTGGCCGAAGCTGTCGACCGCTACCTAACCGCCGCCAGTGAAACCGATCTCCATCCACGGGAGATTCTCAACAGGCTTCGCGTCTCCGTTACCGGCATCGACATACATCCTGTGGCCGTCCACCTGGCGCGTGCGGCGTGGGTCCTTGCCGCACGTCGCGTGATCGCAGACGCCGACGTACCGGACTCAATTCCCATACCGGTCTACCTCGGCGATTCGTTGCAGTTGCGTTTCCGATCAGGCGACATGTTCGCTGAGAACGAGGTCACGATTCAGATCGGGGACGAAAAGAACACCGAGCTGGTTTTCCCCATCAGCCTAGTCGACCGCGCCGAGGAATTCGATTCATTCATGGGCAACGTCGCCGAATTCATAGATAGCGGGCAGGACCCCCAACTAGCCCTCGACGACAACTACATAGTCGATGACGGGGAGCGGCACACTCTCGCGGAGACCATTAGAACGCTGCAGCGGCTACACAAGGAGGGCCGCGACCATATCTGGGCCTACTACACCCGCAATATGGTGCGCCCCGTGGCGCTATCCCGCAGCAAAGTCGACGTGATCATCGGCAACCCGCCCTGGCTTAACTACAACCAGACAGTCAGTGACCTGCGCGATCAGTTGAAGCAACAGAGCAGGGACCTGTACGGCATTTGGGCCGGTGGCCATTACGCCACCCATCAGGACGTCGCCGGCCTATTCTTCGCACGCAGCGCTGACCTGTACTTGAAAGACGGTGGGGTGATCGGCATGGTGATGCCCCACAGCGCTCTTCAGGCTGGCCAGTACTCCAAGTGGCGTACCGGCAGATGGAAGGCCATTCGCAGCGGAATCGTACTGTCGGTGGATTTCACGTACAAGACCGCCTGGGACCTTGAAGGCCTGGAACCGAACACGTTCTTCCCGATCCCGGCGTCGGTCATCTTCTCACAACGTTGTGGTCCGGTAGATCTGGCGCGGCCTCTCGAAGGAACGGTGGAGCGATGGACGGGCAACGCGGGCGCGCCCGACGAGAATCAACGTGATCCTGTTCCGATCACCGACACTTCGGCAAAAGCGGTATCGCCATATGCCGGTCACGCCCGAAACGGAGCAACAATCATTCCTCGCTGCCTGTTCTTCGTGGAAGAGATCGAGAACCCGGCCATCATTCGAGCGGGGCAAACCGTCACGGTTAATCCGCGTCGCGGCTCGCAGGACAAGGCGCCGTGGAGGGATCTCGACCTCACCGCCATCACAGGCCAGACCATCGAGTCCCGCCACCTATTCGATGTGCATTTGGGTGAAACTCTGGTTCCGTACGCCACCCTTGCTCCACTGAAGGCTGTCCTGCCCCTAAAACGCGGCGCTGTCGAACTGCCGGCGGATAAGAATGGGCCCGGTGGTGTCCGGTTAGAAGATTTGGAGTGGCGGATGCGCGAACGCTGGCGGGCCGTCATAGACCTTTGGGACGGGAATAAGGCAGCCGCCAACAGGTTAAGCCTGCTGGATCAGTTGAACTATATGAGAAAATTGTCGTCGCAACTGCACTGGCAACACGAACGGGGCAGCAGGCCGGTCCGTGTGGTGTACAACGGGTCAGGCAGGCCGACAGCGGCGGTTCTCCACAAAGACGGCGACATAGTTGACTACACGCTGTTTTGGGTCGCTTGCAAGGACATGGATGAGGCCAATTACCTCCTCGCAATCATCAATAGTGGTTCTTTGCATCAGGCGGTGACCCCGCTGATGCCGAAGGGTCAGTTCGGCGCCCGCCATTTGCAGAAACACCTGTGGAAGCTGCCGATTCCGGAATTCGATCCGGACGACGACCTACACGTCGAAATATCGGATGCAGGCGAGAAAGCGGCGGTTGGAGCGGCGAGGCGGCTTGCCCGTCTGCGTGATGAGCGCGACAAAGTGACGGTCACCATCGCCCGACGTGAACTTCGTAAGTGGCTAAGGGAATCGCCGGAGGGGCAGGCGGCGGAGAAGGTCGTGAAACGGCTGTTGGGCGGTCCCACACCGGGTTGTAGTCGTTAAGGGAGCACACGATGAACTCTGAAGCGGTCATTTCTGTCATGGTGGACCGTATCGTTGGACGGTTCCAACCTTCTCAAGTCGTGCTCTTCGGCTCCCAGTCAAGGGATGATGCCAACGAGGGGAGTGACGTAGACCTGCTTGTTGTGATGAGTCATGTGCCGGACAAACGCCGGGCCGCTATTGAAATACGCCGGTCGCTGGGCGACCTACCGGTCAGCAAGGACATCGTGGTAGCCACGCCTGATGAGATTGCGAGTCGGGGCCATGTGATGGGAACGGTACTCCATGCCGCGCTTCGGGAAGGGACGGTCGTATATGAACGATCCTGATCCCGTCTTGCACGAGGCCCGTCGCTGACTGCGGTTCTCCGAAGAGGACCTTGATGTCGCCTCGCGTCAAAGAACGGGTACTCCGACTGCCCAACGTCACGTCTGCTGGATCTTCCAGCAAGCAGCGGAGAAGGCGCTGGTGCTGGAGTAGGTCGATTTCCCGTTTACTCACGACCTGGATGCCCTGCGCAACCACCTACCTGACAGTTGGTCTGTCCGGACTACGCACGCTGACTTGGCCGAGCTGACTGAGTGGGCCGTGGAAACGAGGTATCCCGGCGATTGGCCGGAGCCCACCGATGCGGACGCAATGCGCGCTGAGTCAGAAGCCCACGCGGTTCTCAACTCCGTAGTGGCGGAATTCAGGCGTCGAGGCGCACTCTCCGATGAGGGCAAGCCGCAGAACGGCACGCATGCCCACAACCAGTAGAGACCGCCGTCCAAAAACTGCTGGGCGTCCCTGCGACTAATGCGAAGTCAGTATAGGCGGACTCAAGTTGAGGTCCATGATCCCAAGCCTGCGGCACCGGGCAAAGAGAGATCGGAGACAGCATGACCATACGGTTGGTTGACGGTGGGTGGGACCAGGAATTCGATGAAGCCATTCGTGTCGACGCCAGCGAACTTCGGATCATCTGCCCATTCATATAAGTGGGGGCCGTTGAGAGATTACTGTCGCATCAGCCAGGCAACGTTCAGGTCATCACGCGGTTTAGTCTCGCCGAATTCGCAAATTGGGTCAGCGATGTTGCTGCCCTGCAAAGGCTCCTTGATGCCGACGCCAGCGTTCGCGGTGTGCGCAACCTTCATGCCAAGCTGTACCTATTCGGCGAAAGTCGGGCGATAATCACCTCGTGCAATCTCACCGAGGCTGCCCTTAACCGGAACCATAAGTTCGGCATGGTTGCCGTGGATGCGGCGATCGTCGCAAAGTGCCTCACCTATTTCGATTGTCTATGGAAACGTGCCGGCGACAATCTCCTTCGTGATCAAACCGACGTTTGGGACAAGACCGTCACGGATAATTGGTTGGGTGGTGGACATCCAATTGAAACCATTGGTCTAGGCGACATTGGTGTCGATGCCGGTGTTGCCGAACCGCCACAAGCGCAGATACCGACTGTCATCGCCGATGCCTCCCAGCCTTTCGTGAAATTTCTTGATGGGGGGCGACGATCGTGACCCGCTGTCGGTTTCCACCACGGAGGAGATTGAAGGAGGGGGCTGCCATTGGCCGCCTGCTATCCCGCCGCCAGGCGGCCGAAAGGCGTAAAGGACGACGCAGTTATCTTTATGGGCCGATTTACCCGTGCCCCAGATGACATCCGTGTCTTTGGTCGAGCCACTGGAATGGTATACAAGAAAGAAAGGGACGATGCGACACTGGCCGATATCGAAAGGCGGCCATGGAAGGGAAAGGGGGCGCGATATATCCGCGTCCATCATGCGGAATTCGTTCACGGGACGCTGGCGAACGGCGTTTCGCTTAACGAGTTGATGGATACGCTTAAAACCGATTCATTTGCTTCCACAAAATGCGATGCCGCCCGCGGTAAAGGTAATATCAATCCTCGATGTGCATATCGGCAACAGGCCGCTGTCGAGCTTTCAGCTGAAGGTCTCTCGTGGCTTGACGAACGGCTTCAGGCGGCATTCGAAGCTCATGGCATGGTTCCCCAGGATAGCCTCGATAAGTTGGACTGGCCGGACCCATCAATTATTCCTTCACCGTCCCAATGATGCCCACTTGCTTCGCAAGTGCGAACTGCGAAGCCAGCTATAGATCGCAATCCCCTACCTGGCTGCTGACCGGCAAGGTTCGGAACCGTCACCCACAGCCACCTCCAAGTTCCGCCCGCGGTTATTGGAGCTTGCGGAGTCTATTGCGTATTGAGTGAGTTCCGTGGTATTCCTCAGCTATCGCCAACTCTGGATGTGCGGCAACGCCGTCGACTGGGATGTGCGATCAGTCCCCTGAGTAACGGCGAGTTCAGGATCTGAAGAGTCACAACTCACGACCGGCTACCCCTTCAGATGCGATACAACTGCTCGGCGTTCTTAGAGAAGAGCGCGGTCTGCTCGTCCCGGCTGAAGCCCGAGATAATTTCCGTGTAGGCGTCCACGACTTCGTCGTAGGCGCTCCATAGCCAGTCCACCGGCCAGTTGGTGGCGAAGAAGCAGCGGTCCACGCCGAACGTCTCGATTGACGTGAGCACGTACCGCCTGATGCTTTCTGCCGTCCAGTTGTTGTCGCCCATGCCGAGGCCGGAGATCTTCCAGCGGATGTTGTCGCAAGTGGCCGCGACGGCTACGCAGTTCTTCCACTTCTCGAAGTACTCATCCGTGCGCTCTACGGGAGAGCCGGTGTGATCGACAACGATCATGTTGTTAGGAAACTTGTTTGCCAGGGCCCGGAGATTCTCCATGTCCTGCCATTCGACCGGCATGCTCGACACCAGATTGAACTTCTCCAGAAGGGCGAAGCCCCGGTGGTAGTCCGGCTCGACCAGGTAGTCGCCGTAGGAGAAGTCGCGAATGCCCCGCATGTTGGGGGTCTCGCAGTGACGCTCCAGGACTCTCTCTATGCCGGGATCGCGCAGGTCGGCGTGCGCGACGATCCCATGGGGAAACCCCGTACGGTCCGCTGCCTCCTGCAGCCACTCGGTCTCCGTTACCGGGTCCGGGCTGCCGATGGCGGCCTGCACGTGTACTGCCTTGACGACGTTCGCGTTCCGGGTCTCGGCGATATAGTCCTCGGCGATATAGTTCCTCTCGGCGAGCTTCTGCAATTGCCACCCCAGGGTCGGATGAGGAACGCCGGGCTGCCAGTGGTGGTACACCAGTTCCGGGTGCCGCAGGTCGTAGAAGTGGACGTGAGTATCGACGAATTCCAGATTGTCCATGAGCGCGTCTCCCACGTCGAACGATATCACGGCGCCGTCCAACGCACCCCTACGCAGGCGCAGGCGCGGAAGCCGCGACTTCGCCGTGGGTGAAGAGCCGTCGCAACGGCAGGTGGCCAATACTGACTAATATGGCGCCAACGAAAGTGAGACCCGATATGGCGAGCAGCGTCGGCGCGCCGACGATATCGGCCAGGGTCCCGTTGATCAGGTTAAACACAGCCATGACACCGCCGATGCTGACCAGGTAGACGCTCATCGCCCGGCCCCGGATCTCATCGGGAATGATCGCCTGGAGGAAGGAGGCGGTTAGAGCCATGAACGCGGACTGGGACGCGCCCATGAAAGCCGCCCCTGCCAACGCCGGCGCCAGGCTGGTCGAGAACACGAGACCCAGGGGACTGATGCCGCTCACGACGCCGACGACGAGGAGCCAACGTCCTCGCACCGACGCATTGGCGAGGCCTGCGAGCCCAAGCACGCCAACGAGCGCCCCGGCGCCGACCGCCATCACCAGATAGCTGAAGCCGCCCTTGGCGCCGAATTGCTCGTCGGAGAGCACGGGAAGCACGGACTCGAATGACATCGTCAAGGAACAATGCAGGAAGATGATGATCACCAGCGGCCGCACGAACTGGTGTCCGAAGACGTATCGTATGCCCGCGGTGAAGTTCCGCACAGCGCTCTGTCCCGGTTGTATCTGCCCCGTCGAAGCCGACTGGATGCGGTTGCTGAAGATCCATGCCGCCGCATAGAAGAGGGTGCACATTGCGAAGGCCGGACCGGCTGCCTCGTTCGCAAGCAGCAGTGCGACAGCCCCCGCCCCCAGGAGGCGCGATCCGTGGATTGTCGCCGATCCCAACGCTACGGCGTTCAGGAGGTGTTTTTTTGGCACGAGATTGGGCAGCAGGGAGTGGGATATTGGCATCTGGGCGGCGCGGGCGCTGCCGTTGAAAAAGGCCAGCGCTACAAGATGCCAGGGCTCGATGACTCCGGAGAGGGCCAGGGCGGCGAGGACTGCGTTGTGGGCAAGCTGCACCGCGAAGACGTAGCCGAGAAGCCGCCGACGCTCAAACTTGTCGGCGAGGAACCCCGCGACCGGCGGCACGAGAAACAACGGGATCATCGCCGCGAAGGTCGTCACCCCGACCCACGCCGACGAGCCGGAGAGATCGTAGACAAGCCAGCCCCGGGCCACGATGAGCGCCCATGCCGCGGCGCTCGCCGACAGGGTGCTCATCCACAGATATCGGTAATCCCTGAACCTAAGCGAGGGCAGGAACCGTTCCATGAAGCGTTGCGCGCCGGTCTCTTGCATTTCCGGCGAACTTTAACCCGTCGTACCGCTATGCGCCAGCGGAGCAGGGGGTAGGCATATGGAGGGACGGTTCACTCCCGTCGATCTCGGCGCACTCCGCCCCGGCCGGCGCCCACAAGGAGCCTGTCTCAGAAGTGGGCGGGGCTTAGGATCAGGCGCATTGGCGCCAGTCGAACGCGCTGGAAGATTGAAAGCGCCGCCGTGGGATTGATCGCCCTCTGCACGCAGGCGGGCAATTTTGTGCCGTTTCTGAGTGGAGATCTGTCAATGTAACGTGGCAGCGGCCTGATCCGGTGTTGCGCTTCGTATGTGAACCCAGGGTCCGGCGCCTGGGCCCGCCATATCCGCCATAGGGTGCGCAGGTTGAATGCCGTGGCTAGAAGGATCCACTCAGCCGCAACGTTGGCTAAGCCGCGCAACAGGAATCTCCGGGCTTGCTGTTGCTCTTTGATGATCCCGAAGACCGGTTCGACCAGTTGCTTTCTCTGCCTATAGGCCCGTTTGGCTTCTTCGGTGGACATCCAGGCCCGGTGGCGGAGAAGCGCAGCGTCGTGCGGGCCTATTTCCAGTGCGCGTCCATGCCGTCGGTCCGTAGTACAGACCCCGAAGGCCGGGCAGGCCCGGCACACGGCGCCCGAGGCGCGGTAGAGTCGCATCATGGTCTGGCGAGTGCGCTTCATACGGGTGAAGCGCAGCCACTGTCCCTTGGGGCAACGGTAGCGGTCGCTCGCCTCGTCGTAGGTGAAACGGTCCTTGTGATACAGGCTCTCCAGCGCCCGCCCCTGCGCCTCCGGCATGACCACCCGTTGGCCTTTCCGGGCGCATTCCTCCAGATTGCTACCGGAGTGATAGCCCGCATCGGCCAACGTCGTCTCCGCCCTGACCCCTGACGTCTCCTCCGCCTTCTCCAGCATCGGACCCAGTTGCGACTGGTCGACCGGGTCGTCCGTCACGTCGGCCGCCGTGATCAGCATGCCGCTCTCTTTCCCCTCAGACGTTACCGGACAGACCACCACCTGTGAGTTGTAGGCCAGCGTGACGCCCTGACGCGTCTTCATCATCACGGCGTCCTGATCGGTCAGGTTGATTTGCTTGAGATGGTCGCTGTCCTCAAGCGTCTCCTTCGCCCGCAGCATCCGCTCTCGCAACGCTTCCTTGCCGGCCAGTTCCTGCGGTAGATTCGCCGGCGCGGCGTCCTCCCCGGCCTCGTTCTGCGCCTCGAGGTCGCAGATCGTTCGTTCCGACCGTTTCAACAGACGGCGCAGGGCTTCGTCATCATAGGTACGGTCATTTGCCGCGTTGGCCCTCACCTTCGTCCCGTCCACCGCCTGCACCGCCAAGTCCACCAGCTCCATCCTGAACGCCGTGCGCACCGTGTGCTTGAACAGATTCCTCATGGCCTGGCGGTGGTTCTTGTAGAACCGCCAAAGGGTGTTGTGGTCCGGACGCTGCCATCCCGTGAGCCACAGGTACGGTATCTGGTCGCGGCAGGCCGTCTCCAGCTTGCGGGTCGAGCGCACGCCGGTCATGAAGCCGTAAAGCCACACGCTCAATAGCGCCCGGGGGTGGTAGGCCGGCGTTCCCATAGGGTCACCGTCTGTATCGACCCCAAGCCCGGCCCAGCCATCCCGGTCCAACCCGTCCAGGTACACGTCCACGAACCTCGCCGGATGGTCGGCGGGGATCAACTCATCCAGGGTGGGCGGCAACATCCATATCTGTTCCCGCCCCATCGGCCGCAGTGGCATCTGTCTCTCCTCGAATAACCGTGTGACGTACGCAAAGTTTAACGGCCAGCCCACTTCTAAGACAGGCTCCAAGGGGCGCCCCTGCGGGTTTGGGGGTAGGCGCGGCGGAAACATCCGTTCAACGTTCTCCAGTAGCGCCGCTGCCGGCAAAAAGGGGCAGGCCGCGATTCCGGGAAACGTCGACTCCCAACAATGGGATCACTACGGGGATTTGGTGGTAAGCATCCGCGCCGTGAACCATCATCGGGCGTCTATATGCGGGGTTCGATTGGGCTAACCCGCTCCCAAACTTGTGTTTAGTCGGGCCAGGGGACTTTCATCAGCTCGTCGCCCCACACCAGTTTGCCGTTCCACAGCGTGCGCGCCTCCACTTCCCGCTGCCCGTGCATGTGAGCCTGTGTGAGCCTTGCCCCCACGTGGACCATCACGAGTTGCCGTACCCCCGCCTCGGCCGCCGTCTCGGCTGCCCCCGCTATCGACGTCGTCGCCGTGGCGTGATCCGTGCCCCGCACTGCCTCGTCCGACTCCCAGCACATCATCATCAAGACGTCTGCGCCCCGTGCGAGATCGGTGATCGAATCGCACGGGCGGGTATCGCCCGTAACGACGATGGACCCATCGTCGGTGTCGATGCGGTACGCAAGTGAATCGAGGTAGGGCTGCACGTGCTCTGCGACCGCTCCCGTCACCTGCCACGTCTGGCCCTGCTTGATCGGGCCAGGGTCCATATCGTGCGGTTCGACCATCGGTTTGTGGCGCGGCAGGACGCCGCCCCGGTCCCGATACGTCACCTGGCTGCCCGGATGGTGGACCCTCGCCAGCCAATCGTGTGCGAACAGGCCGGTCTCCTCGTCGATGATGCCGTTGGTGAATCTCGTGGTTGGCGGCGGTCCGTAAACGCTCAAGAGGCGGTCGACCGGCACATTCTGGTCCCATCTCGTCAAAATGAACGCGGGGAAGTCGGCGTCGTGGTCGAAGTGGTGATGAGTGAAGAACACGGTGTCGATCTCGGTGGGCGAAATACCGGCCTTCACCAGCTTGTGGGTCGTGGCGGGTCCGCAATCGAACAGGAGCTTCTCGCCGCCGATCTCGATCACGTAGGACGAGCCAAAGCGGTCGGGCGTCGGCGTGGGAGTGCCGCAGCCTATGATGGTTATCTCAGGTCTGTTGGTCACTTGTACATTACTTCGTCTGATTGAGTGGATGCGCAGCGTAGCAGATTGAACGGGCGATACACTTGCCGCGGCGAAGTGGTAGGGCTGTTTCGGGCGCCAGGCGAGGTCCTGAGTGCGGCCCAGACCCATTCCTCCCCTATGGGGGAAGGTTAGGATGGGGGGCGACGGGCGCCCGGCAGTAGTTCACACGTTGTCTGGGAACCAAAAACGAGGGACTGCGCCACCGCTTTCGACAAGGCAGGGGATAAGAGTATGAAGATCACGGCAATTGACACGTTCATCGTCGACGCGGGCTGGCGGCCTTGGACGTTTGTGGCGCTGCGCACCGACGAGGGCTTGACCGGTTATGGGGAGTGCTCCGACGGCCGCAACCCGTTCGGCGTGGCGGCGACTATCGGTGAGTTCGAGACGATACTCAAAGGCCGCGACGCACGGCATATCGAGTCGAACTACCACGACATGTATCGGATGGCAAGGCAGAGTATCGGCGGCATCGCCTCCAAGGCGATTGCGGGGATAGAACTAGCCATGTGGGACGTGAAAGCCAAGGCCCTCAACGTGCCGGTCTATGAATTGTTTGGCGGGCCGCTGCGGGAACGACAGCGGGTCTACTGGTCGCATTGCGGCTCCTCGCGGGCGCGCTCTCATGAAATCATCGGGGCGCCGCCGTTCGGGTCGATGGAGTCGGTAACCGCTCTGGGCCGGGAGGTCAAGGACAGGGGCTTCACCGCGCTGAAGACGAATATACTCCTGCCGGGCGTTGGGGCCGGCATACACTTCGGCGGATTTGGGCCCGGGCCAACCGACCAGACCGTGTCAGAGGAGGTGCTGCGGCACCTTGAAAAGCAGATCGCAGCGTTCAGAGCCGGAACCGGAGACGACATCGGGATAGCGCTCGACCTGAACTTCAATTTCAAGCCGGAGGCGGTTGATAGAATCTGCCGTGTCCTTGAGCCGTTCAACATGATGTGGGTCGAGGTGGATATGTACGAGCCGGTGGCGTTGGGGCGCATCCGCGCCAACGCTTCGATGCCGATCATGTCTGGCGAAAACCTGTTCGGCATGCGGGGCTACCGGCCGTACTTTGAGGCGGGGTCGATGGACATCGTCATGGTGGATATTCCGTGGAACGGGTTCGCCGAGTCGCGCCGAGTCGCCGCCATGGCAGAGAGCTTCGAACTAAACGTGGCGCCCCACAACTACTACTCGCACCTCGCCTCGAACATAGCGTTAAACCTCTGCGCATGCACCCCAAACGTGCACATCATGGAAATCGACATCGACGACGTGCCCTGGAAGGACGACCTCACAGGAGGGCCGATGGTGTTCGACAACGGCCACACGATGGTGCCGTCGAAGCCGGGGTGGGGCGTCGACCTGAACGAGGAAGTCGCACGCGAGCACGCATGGGAACCGGGCAGGGGCCCCGGTTACGTGGCGTCTTTGGCTGGTGACTCTCGCGGCCGGTAGTGGTCGCGGAATTGCGATTTCCCGCCAGCCTGACGGGGTTAAGGTTAGGACGGGAGCGCTTGGCGGCGGCGTGAAACAAAAACAAACCGGGCAGGCGCTGGGCGCGTTAGAATTCCCATTCGGATAACGGTTCTGCAATTGGAGTCCGCATGGCGCAAGGGCCGAATCATCGCGACTATCTCAACCAGTGTGACCGTGAGAGTCGTTAGCCAAATTGGAGTCTGAGTGGAGACGGGGCCAAATCGCCCCAGTGTGCCGCGGCTATTACGAGCCGCGAAAGACGTCAGCCAAAACAGGAGAGTTCAATGGAGATCAGGCCAAACAGAGTTAAACAGCGGATCGCAAAAGGCGAGAGGTCGTTCGCAGTGGGCGGCTTTTACGACGCCGACGGAATCGATCAATTCGGCCCGAACGGATTCGACGCCATCTGGCTCGAGGGTGAACACGGCAACGTCGACTTCAAAGACATCGGTGACTACACGCGAGCCTGCGACATTTGGGGTCTTACGTCGGTCGTGCGCATCAATATGAACGAGCCCGGCGTCGTATACCGCACTCTCGACAGGGGTGCACAGGGTCTCGTGATGCCGCACGTCAACACGCGCGCCGAGGCGGAGCGGTTCGTCGACGCTGCCAAGTTCGCGCCGATAGGCAATCGCGGCATGTTCACGAGCCGGCAGGGATACGCGGTCCCGGACTACTTCCAGGTTGCAAACGATCAGACCCTTCTTGTCGTATTGATTGAAGACATAATCGCCGTACAAAACCTCGATGAGATACTCGAGGTGGACAACATAGACGTGTTCTTCGTTGCGCCGTCAGACCTGGCATCCACCATGGGCTACATAGGCGACTTCGAGCATCCCGACGTGCAGAGCGTCATCGACGACACATTGGCCCGTATTCAGAAGGCAGGGCGAAACGCAGGTTCTCTTGCGACCGACGACAACGTAGAGAAGTACCTTGAAGCCGGCGTGAAGTTCATGCTCGTCAATGTGGGATCATGGATACAGACCGGCGCGGCGAACTTCCTCGCCAAGACCGGCCGATAGGAGAAACTGAGACTTGGGAATGAGCCGGTCCTGGCGCCTGATCATTGTCGGCGTCACCCTGATTGTCCTCACTCTCGCCGCGTGCCGCGGCGGGGGGGCCAACCCGTCCGCCGACGTGGAGTTGAAGGTTATTCGACCCACCGTGCCGGCCAGCGTGTGCGCGAACGACTCCTACCCTGCGGAAGCTCCGCAGTTCGTGGGGAATGAACTGCTCGCATGGCAGACCACTCCGTCGGGGCTGAAATACCACGACTATGTGGAAGGTACCGGCGAGCAGGCCAGCCTCGAATCCTTGGTCGAGGTGGACTATAGCGGGTGGATGTTAGACGGATGCCTTTTCGATTCGTCCCACCTGAGGGGTAACACCTCGTTGCTGCGGCTCGACCGGGTAATTCGAGGGTGGCAAGAGGGGATCAGTACGATGAAAGTCGGGGGCCGTCGCAGGATCGAAGTGCCGTCGGAACTCGGCTACGGTCCGGTCGGCGCCCTGCCCGCGATTCCGCCAAACTCGGTGCTCATTTTCGACGTCGAACTCTTCGACGTGATCACCCCCCCGGAGGCGACCGCAACCACCGAAGCGCTTATCTCAGAGGCCACCGCCACTGCCGCCGAGGCCACGGCCGCCGCTGCCACCCCAACCGGGCAATAGCCCCCCCACTCTTTGGCAATCTGCCAAGCCCCGTGTGGCAACTCTCGCGGTTGTCCACGGGGCTTGGGCCCGACCCCTTGTATGTTGGTGAAGGTGGCGGGGCAGACCGTACGCCCCTTGGTCCCCGAGACGGTTGTTGCGTAGCGTGGTCGCCCCGCCTGTCTGATCTTAGGGCCCTAACAGTTGCCTGGGTCACAGAACCCGTATCTGCAAGGATGGGCCAAAGGAGAAAACGACGGTTGCTGACTCGCCAGTGTTCGTAGGGATGGTTGTTTCGAAGGAATGGGTGGACGCCGCGGTGCCCCCCCAACGGCGCTGCGCGGCGAGTCAACCTGGACCGGGAGGCGGTAGACGGTCTCGTCCAGCTGAGCGCCCTCGCGCCTCAGATCGTCGTCATGGAGGCCTCGGGCGGGTATGAGGAGGGTGTTTCAAAGGTCCTTTGCGTGTATTCGTGTCGACCGTCATGCGACGTTATTTCCCTTGTTAGGGAATAACGAGATTGTAGTACGTCGTTATTCTCTGAGTTCCGACGACATTCGAAATATAAAAATAGTCCCTTCGGAGATCCGAGGTTTCTGAAACATGCTCATGAGACCCCCCCTCGCAGTGGCGTTCGGTGTCGCGGGCGTCCCCGTTGCCGTCGTCAACCCCCGCCAGGTCCGGGACTTTGTGCGCTCCGAGGGCATACTCGCGAAGACCGACCGCATCGACGCCGCGGTTATAGCCCACTTCGGGGAGGTCAGCGGAGTCGAAGCCCAGCTCCTCGTCTCTGCCGAGGCCCGGTAACTCGAGGGGCCCGTCGTCCGGCGGTCCGCATCGACGGGTGATCGCTTTCCCCGATCGCCAGTTGGAGGAGGTCGACGATGACCTGGAACGCCGCATGCGGGAGAGTCCGCTGTGGCGCGACCGAGAGATGCTTCTGAAGAGCGTGCCCGGCATCGGACCCGTAGCCATCTTTGCCCTGCCGGCGGGGCTGCCGGAGCTGGGATCCCTCGACAGGAGAGCGGTTGCGGCGCTCGCGGGTGTGGCGCCGCTGAGCCGTGACAGGAGACCTTTGCATAACTAGCTCCCCGACCAGTGATTCCTCACACCTTGTCATCCTGAACGCCCCCATGTCGCCCTGAGAGCCTGTGAATAAATCATTTATGCTCCTATGGTATTGAGAGGCTGATTGCTGGACAACGATATTGGGCAGCCATATCGGCGAGGTGAACACATGAGTGAAGAGACGCTGTTTGAACTTCCGGCCATCGAGGAGAAGCGAGCGCCTGCGCCAACGAGTCCGGGTGAGGCCCGGGCGCTGCGGCCGGTGCGGAATCAGCCTGAGTGGGCGGTATTGGACCTGGAATCTCGGTTGCCTCAAGAGCATCGGGCCCGTGTTATATGGAGCTTTTTGGAGAGGTTGGACCTGTCGGCCTTTTATGCGCCGGTCAAGGCGGTGGAGAACCGGCCAGGCCGCCCAACGACAGACCCCAAAGCGCTGCTGGCGTTGTGGCTTCTGGCCACGGTTGACGGTATAGGGAGCGCCCGCCGGCTGGCGCGTTTGTGCGAAGAGCACGACGCCTACCGCTGGATGAGGGGGAACGTACCTGTCAACTATCACATGCTCTCTGACTTCCGGGTAGCCCACCAGGAGGCGCTGGACGGCCTTTTGACCCAGATCATAGGTTCTCTGATGGCCGCAGGGGCGGTCCTGCTGGAGCGTGTGGCTCAAGACGGGATGCGGGTGAGGGCGAGCGCCGGCGCCGCGTCCTTTCGCGGCGCGCAGGGATTGAAGAGGCGCATGGAGGAGGCGCGGGCGCAGGTGGAGCGGCTGGCGCAGGAGCGGGAGCGTCCCGATTCCGGTGTGACGCGGCGTGAACGTGCGGCGCGGGAGCGTGCGGCGCGAGAGCGGGAGGAACGGGTCCGGGAGGCGCTGTCGTACTTGCCCCGGGCACAAGCGAAGAAGGAACGACAACAGCACACCAAGGCGAAGGCTCAGCGTCCCAAGGTTACGAAGGCGCGGGTATCCACCACAGACCCCCAGGCAACGGTGATGAAGATGCCGGATGGCGGCTTCCGGCCAGCCTGCAATATCGAACTGGCCACTGATAGCGCCAACGGGATCATCGTCGGAGTAGGGGTCACATCGTCGGGTACGGACGCAGGGCAAGCGGCGCCCATGGAGGAACAACTGGTCAGGCGGACGGGCCGGCGCCCTGACTCCTACCTGATGGACGGGGGCTTCGCTACCCGGGAGGACATCACCGCTCTGGAGCAACGTGGGGTGAGTGTGTATGCGCCGGTGAGGTTGCCCCGGAACAAGCCCGAACGGGAGCGTTACGATCCCCGCTACGGGGACGGGCCGGACGTGGCAAGGTGGCGTCAACGGATGGCCACCGGCGAGGCCAAAGCCATATACAGGCAGCGGGCGTCTGTAGCCGAGTGGACGAACGCCCAGGTGCGTCTTCACGGAGTGAGCCAATTCAACGTACGGGGACTTGCCAAAATCACCAGCGTAATGCTCCTTGTCGCCGTGGCCCACAACCTCCTGCGTTGGGAGGCGTTCATGGCGTAGGCAGACACGGGGGTTAAGCAGGCACAGCCGATAAGCTCCGGACCAGTCAATCCGGATTCCCTAGTGAATTCGCCCGGAAAGCGGCCAATGCTGTCCCGCAATTCTGCCTCCCTCAACAAGCGCCCGCCCCGGTGAAACTTCCCAATGGCGCTTTCCGCCACCAACATGCCGCCTAACAACAACAGAACCCAAAAAACTCACAGCCTCTGAGCGAAGCCGAGGGGTCTGGGTAAGAGGGGCGGGGCATGCCGTCTGGATGGCTTAGGTTCCTCGGTTGGGCTCAGAATGTCATGTGCCGAGGTTACGCAAAGGTCTCTTTGATCGAAACACAAGGGCGCGGTGTGTGGGCGCCCACCGGGTAGAGCAAGGGAATCGGGTAAAAATTCGTTGGCAAGCTTCCCCGTATCCGCCCTTGGTTCCCCGATCGGGGCCGAGGAAGACGAATTATCTTCGGCACGGCTAAAGGGGGTGGAGTTATGAAACAGGACCTATGCGCGGTTGCCTATTCAGCCGCGCAGGCGTAGCCAGGTTAGACGGGCGAATGCCTCGATGACGATGCCGAGCGACATCTTTGATTTGCCCTTGCCTCGCTCCATGAAGACGTAGGGGTATTCGGTGACGCGCAGACCGGCATTTTCGCAGCGATATGCCACTTCGGACTGAAACCCGAAGCCCGCAAGCTTGAGCGAGTCGAGACCGATCGTTTCTAGGGCGCGTCGCCGATATGCCTTGAATCCTGATGTAGCGTCCCTGACCCGCAGACCCAACACGAACCGGATGCCCAGGCTGCCGAGCCTGCTAATGAGTTTCCGGCCAAGCGACCAGTCGGGGTCTACGCCACCACCGGGCGCGTATCGGGAGGCGGTGACCACGTCGATGCCGTGAAGGCGCGTCAGCATTTCAGGAACGCACGCCGGAGGGTGTGAAAGGTCGGCGTCCATCTGCACTATCAGGTCGGCGCCGAGTTCGAGCGCGCGTCCAAGCCCGTCGACGTATGCCTTGCCCAAGCCGCTCTTGACGGCCCTGTGGAGTACTTCTACCCGGCCGGGATTTTCAGCCGCGAGCCGGTCAGCCAGTTCGCCGGTCCCGTCCGGCGAGTTGTCGTCGACCACGAGGAGCAGCAATTCGGGGATGCCGAGTTCAGAGAGGCGGTCGAACAGGACCGGCAGGTTGTCGATTTCGTTGTAAGTGGGGACAACGATGACGACCTTTGGATGGTTGTTGTTGGCGGTATGTGTGGCTGCCGACAAGAGGAGTCTCTTTGACCTCGGATTGGCGGATATACAGGGTTGGCCGGTTATCCTGACCGGCTCGGGAGCGGGTGTGGGTTCAGGGGTCGATCAGGCGGCGGTGTTCTACCAATATGCAGCGGTCCATGACCACGTCGAGGCCAGCTCGCCGCGCCTTTTCCGCCGCCTTCCCGTTGACGACGCCTAGTTGCATCCACACGGCACGCGCCCCCGCCGCGATTGCGTCCTCGACAACGGGTCCGACCTGAAGGGGTCGTCTGAATATGTCGACTATGTCAACGAATTCAGGGATGTCAGAGATTGTTTTGTAGGCCGCAATGCCGTTCCATGACTCGATCATCGGGTTGACAGGATATATGCGGTATCCAACGTCCCTCAGATACTCCGCCACTAGGTGACTTGGCCTGTTGGGCCGCGGGGATATGCCGGCCACTGCGATCGTACGGGCTTCGGCGAGCAGCTTCCGGAGCGAATTGTCGGTCAGTTCCGTGGTCATTGATCAGTATTTTCCGCGTCGTTGTAGCCACCCCGCAGGTCTTTCAGGCGAATCCTCAGGATGTCGATGAACGCCATTCCGCCGAGCACCAGGTCGACGCGGCTATCCTGATCGTAGCGCCAGTCTATCGCTATCTCACCGACGCGAAACCCGGCCTTCTTCGCCAGGAACAGCAACTCCACGTCGAACGCCCACCCGTCGAGTTTTTGCAGCCTGAAAATTTTGTTCGCGGCGCCTTCGCTGAAGAGCTTGAACCCGCACTGCGTGTCCTGAATTCCCCTGACTGCGAAGAAGCGCACGACCCAATTGAACACCCTACCGATAAAGTGTCTGCGCCATGGCTCCCCGATGCGTCTCGCCCCGGGAGCTTCTCTCGAACCCGCGGCCACGTCAAAGCGAGGATTCCCGTCGGTCCCGTCGAAGAAGCGTTCGATCTGTTCGGGCGGCATCGACAGGTCGGCGTCGCAGAGAAAGCGGAACCTGCCCCGTGCCTCCAACATCCCTCTTCGCACGGCAGCGCCCTTGCCGCGATGGGGCGCGTCGATCAGCCGAATACGGGGCTCTTGTTCGGACCTCGCCGAAACGAATTCGGCGGTCCGGTCCTCGCTGCCATCGTTGACGACAAGCAGTTCCCAGTCCCGCGGGCTGGTCGCAAGGTAGTCGAGCAGGAGAGTGATGGTGGTGTCGATTCCCGCCGCTTCGTTGTAAGCCGGAACTACGACTGACAGGTCAGGGTTCGTCAATTTGGTGCGCCGGTGGGGAACAGGGTCTCGTCAGTCCCCGGGCTTATCGAGTTCAAAGGCACGGTGCAGGGCCTGCGCCGCGGTCTGAACATGTTCCGCCCGAATGATGCAGGTGATCCGAATCTCCGACGTGGTGATCAGTTCGATGTTCACGCCGGCCGAAGAGAGCGCGTCGAACATGCGCGCGGCGAAGCCGGGGGCGTTCTGCATGCCGGTGCCGACGATGCTCACCTTGGCGAGGTCAGGGTCTGCGATCACTTCCGAGGACTCGAACGCGCTCTGCCCGCGGGTTATCTCCAACGCTCGCTGAAGGTCGCCGCGTCGCACAGTGAAGGACATGTCGGTCAGGCCTTCGGCGCTGGCGTTCTGCACAATCACGTCGACGCTGATTCCGGCGTCTGCTAACGGCTTGAACAAGGCCGATGCCACTCCCGGCCGGTCCATCACACCTCTAACGGTGATCTTTGCGATGTTGCGTTCACTGGGGACTCCGGTGATGGCCTTGCGGACTTCCAATGTCGGTTCACCTCCGTGGATCAGTGTTCCCGGCGCGTCGACGAAAGACGAGGCGACCAGCACCGGTACTCTGTACATAGCGGCCAACTCGATGGAGCGCGGGTTCATTTTCGCGCCCAGCATGGCCATCTCCAGCATCTCTTCATAGCCGATCTCGGCCAACTTCCGAGCCTCGGGCACAAGACGCGGGTCTGACGTGTAGATACCGTCGACGTCGGTGTATATCTCGCATCGTTCGGCGCCCAGCGCAGCTGCGAGGGCTACGGCGGTGGTGTCCGAACCGCCGCGGCCGAGCGTCGTGACGTCACCCAACTCAGTGACGCCCTGAAACCCTGCGACGATTATTATTCTGCCGGCGTCGAGTTCCCGTCGGAGTCTGGCCGGATCGATCGCCGAGATGCGGGCCGAACCGTGTGTCGCCTCGGTCTTAATTCCGGCCTGAATCCCCGACAGGCTTACGACGTCGTAGTCCATCGACTGTATTGCGATGGCCATCAAGGTGGCGCTCACGAGTTCGCCGGTCGACATGAGCGTATCCAGCTCGCGTGGCGGCGGGGGTCTGACTTCGCCTGCAACGTCGTGTGCCAGTCGGATCAGTTCGTCCGTCGCATCTCCCATCGCGGATACCACCACGACGAGGTCGACGCCCGCCGCACGTTGTTCGCAAATGCGGGTTGCGACGTTGCGGATAAGGTCCGATTCGGAGAGCGAGCTTCCGCCGAATTTCTGCACAATTACGGGGTTGGGGCTCATTGCTCTACTACGTGTGCGCCGATGGCTGAGGGGCGTAACACCACGGCGCGGCCGGGCGCGCTCGACTTTCGGGCCGCTTCGCTCATCTCGTATAGCACGGTGACCTCTCGGCCCGTGGTGAGCGCAATCACGGTCGGGCCGGCGCCGGAGAGGAATGCGCCGTGTGCGCCGCCGTCCAACGCGGCGCGGATGATATTTTTCATTGCGGGGAAGATTTTGCCTCGCTGCGGCTGATGGAGCCGGTCCTCGGTGGCGTGTCGGAGCAGTCCCAGCCGGCCCGTTGCGAGTGCGTTCACTAACATAGCGGACCTGCCCAGATTGAAGACGGCGTCTTCGCGGCTGACCTGGCTGGGGAGTACCGCCCTCGCCTCCGAGGTGTTCATGCTCACGTCCGGAATAAACGCCACTGCGTTCAGGTCATCGGGCAGCGGCGTCTGATCGACGACCCAGCCCTGGCTACCTCTGACGCTGATGCAGCACCCTCCGTATATGGCTGCGGCGGCATTGTCCGGGTGGCCTTCGATGTCGGCGGCCAGATCGAACAGAAGGCGCTGGTCGCGGGTGCGCCCGGCCATGACCAGACCGGCCAGAAGTCCGGCGACTATCGCAGCGGAACTGCTTCCCAGGCCGCGGCTCAGCGGGATACGGTTTTTGCATCGGGTTGCGAATGCCGGGGCGCTCTCGCCCACGGCGTGAAAGGCCGAGTGGATTCCGGCCACCACAGCGTTCGATTCATCACGCGGCAGTTCGTCCTCCCCCTCCCCCTCGATCGACACGCCGTCGCTTCCCGGGGTTACTGTCACGGTGTTCCACAGGTTGAGCGCCATTCCTATGGAATCGAAACCGGGGCCCATGTTGGCGGTTGTAGCGGGAACTATGATGGTGATTCGGTCGGGCACAGACATGGAGTCGCGATTCGTGGGCAGATCGTTTATTTAAGTAAGAGGCCGCCGCCTGAAACGATGGCGACGCCGTGGACTGAGGACGAAACATTTGCAGGCAACCTTCAAAGTATAATCCTGCCGCTCATGGGCCCATATTCGAATTACCGCGACAGGAGGACGAATTGGCGAGTCATAAGGTAGCCGTTGTGATGCCGGAAGCGGCGAACAGCGACAGGGTTATTCACTTCTCGCAAGCAGCCGGCCTTGAAGAAGATGTCGAATTCATCTTTATCGACTCGGCAAAAGAGCCGGATGAGATCGTGAGGAAATGCAGCGAAGCCGCGGCGATCATTCCTTCGACCCGGACGATGACGACGGACCAGTTCCGGCGTCTCCCCAACCTGCGCCACATTCAGGTGACGAGCGCCGGCACGGATTGGCTGGACAAGGTGGCCCTTGCAGAGTTTGGCATTACCGTTTCGAACAACGGCGGCGGCAACGCTCCAGCCGTGGCCGAGCACGCCATCGCATTGATGTTCTCGGTATACCGGAGGCTCGACCGGCAGTTTGAGGGCGTGAAGGCGCGGCGCTGGTCGGACGGCGCCCGGGGCGACTTGAACGACCACCACACGCTGGTCGGCAAGCGGGTGGGGATAGTCGGGCTGGGCAAAATCGGATCGCGTGTCGCAAAAAGGCTGGCCGGGTGGGAGTGTGAGATCGTCTACCACGACTCGTTCCACTTTCCGGCGGAGTACGAGGAGGAGGCCGGGGCGACGCGCGTCTCGTTCGAGGAACTTCTCAAGACCTCGGACATAGTCTCGCTTCACACCCCGCTGGAGTCGACGACACGCTACCTCATATCCGACCGCGAATTCGGCATGATGAAGCCAACCTCGGTCCTGATAAACACCTGCCGCGGGCCGGTAGTCGACGAGGAGGCATTGACTCGGGCGCTAAGGGCGGGGGTGATAAAAGCGGCCGGTCTCGACGTGACGGAGGTGGAGCCTACGCCGCCCGACAATCCGTTGCTCGACCTCGACAACGTTGTCATTACACCGCACCTGGCAAGTATGGCCATCGAATCGACAATCGACTCAACCAAATTCGGCGTACAAAACGCTGCCCGAGCCGCAAGGGGGGACGTGCCCGAATCGGTGGTACCGCCGGTGTAGGGAAGGGCGACAGGGTGTTGGCATATACACGGCGCCGCATGTAACCCGCCCAGCGCGCAACCAGGCGTGGGGCCGTCTCTCTTCGCCGGGGACGACGGATGTGTGGTTGGGGGTGAATTGCGGCGCGTTGAAGCAACGCCGGAACACCACCGGGGTTGCCTCGGTCGACAATGTCTCTGTAGTCGTAACCGTGCCCAGCTGAAGCCGAGAGGCGGATTATCAGGAAGGAGGTTTTTCCTCTGTCTTCTCCATACCGTGTGACAGGCGCACGGTATGGCGGCAACTACCCCGCCAGTACGGACGGCCGTAAGGCCGCATGAGAAGACGATATTTTGGCTCTTCGCCCGTACCCCGGTTGAATTGGGCGCGTTCGGGCAATGAAACAGACGCGATTGCTTCCGGTTTTTTTAACGGCGACCACTGGTCTCATCCCCGGGTCACACTCACGTGCAACCTTTACGGGCCCCGAACCGCCCAGCCGCCACGCCTGCGTAGGCAGCTCATTTGAGTCGTTCCCTTGCCCAGTCGGCCGTACGCCTTCGGCTTGGCAGGGGTTGGCTTCACCGGCGGCGCGATGGGCGGCTGCTATGGCCGATGACGCCGCGCGTACGCTGGCCAACGTCAACCCGCCTTCAGCCCGTTGAACCAGGTAGGCCGCGACGTCGTGGGGTTGGGCCGGCAAGGCGTGCAGCCCGTGGGTTTCGGCCCATGACTCCCACGCCTGCCACTAGCCCGCGTAGGCGCGGCTTGTGTGCGGACTCGGGCTATCGCGTATCGCTTGCCGGACGCCGTCGGCAAGGTGCGCCAAGGCTTCGGCGGGTTGGGTTGCGAGTGTCGTTACCTGCATCGGCGGACTCCCCTTTGCGTGACAAAACAACTTGTTATCACGCATTGTTGATGACGCCTAGGGGTACGGTATAGTGCATCCGGTCAATCGAGAAGGGGCGCAATGCCAATTCAGGACATACGGCCGGATAAAAAATGTATCCGTAGCCGCGACTTCGTCGCAATGGGAGGTCTGGCGGCTGGCGGCCAACGAACTTGAGCGGCTGGGTAGGTCAGGGGATGGCGGGCCGAAGCCGCGGCCTGTGCGGGTGGCGCGGAATGAAGAAGTGCGTTATCGGATTGTTTGGCGTAGGGCTGGCGGCCCTGGCCCTGGCGGGGTGCGCGGGCCAGCGGGGAGAAGCGGGCCCGCAGGGCGCACCTGGCCCGCCGGGTGAAGTCGGTTTGCGGGGTGAAGCTGGCCCGCCGGGTGAGGCTGGCTTGCGGGGTGAAGCTGGCCCGCCGGGTGAAGTCGGCTTGCGGGGTGAAGCAGGCCCGCCGGGTGAAGCTGGCCCGCCGGGTGAAGCTGGCCCGCGGGGCGCACCTGGCCCGCCGGGTGAAGTCGGCTTGCCGGGTGAAGCTGGCCCGCCGGGTGAAGCTGGCTTGGAGACAGTTAAAGACGTTGTCGCGCGGGTGGACGGCGCGGAACCCTCGGACGCCGAGATTCGGCAAGCCTGCGCGACGCTGAAGAATGCAGGCTATAGCTTAGAGGGTGTCTAAAAAGGGTACAGAGTTCGCGTAGAGGCGACGTTGGTCAGGCGCTTAGAGTCATGAATCATGAAGCGCGAATCATATCCCAGCGACCTAAGCGACCGGGAATGGCAACTGCTGGAACCACTGTTGCCCCCTCCCAAACCTGGAGGCCGGCCAATCAAGTACTCCCGACGGGAGGTAGTCAACGCTATCCGCTATGTGCTGCGCACCGGGTGCGCGTGGCGGATGCTCCCCCACGATCTGCCCCCATGGCGTACCACGTTCCACTACTTCCGCACGTGGCGACGGGATGGGAGCTTGGAGCGGGTCCATGCGGCCCCGCGTGACCAGGTGCGTGTTGCTGATGGCAGAGACGTGTCTCCCAGTGCGGCGATCATAGACAGCCAATCGGTCAAGACGACCGAAAAGGGGGGCCTCGTGGCTATGATGCCGGTAAGAGAGTCTGTGGAAGAAAGCGGCACAACCTCGTGAAGACCTGGGGCCTCATCGAGCGTCACGGCAAACGCGGCGACGTTCGCTACACGTTGTCCGCCGAGGGCATCCGCTACATCACCCACAGGGACCGCGCAGAGCTGTCGACCACGCGGGGCATCTGGAGCACGGCCCTCACCACCGACAAAAAGGGCCGGAGACGGCACGTGGGCCACCGCATCGAGACGTGGGCGCGGCAGACCAGACACGCCGACGGAATCACGTGGTTCCTATCGAAGCTGGAGGCCGAGGCCAGGGATGATTCGTCGAGCGAACTCCAGTGGTCCGCTCCCACCGCCAGGTCCGACCGGGCCTACAACTGTGGGGATGCGGCTATGGCCCCCGACGCAGTGGGGCGCCTGATCGCCGGCGGCCTTCACGTGCCGTTCTACCTTGAGCACGAGCTTCGCGCCCGCCACCTCAGGGGCGTCATTACGCGCCTGAACCCCTACATGAGCTACTACTGGTCACCCGAGCATAAGGACGTCCAGCCGCCATTCCCCACCACACTGTTCGTCGTGGACACCGAGGAGGTCGAGGACACCTATGTGCGCACGGCGTCCCAGTTGGCCACCATGTCGCTGCCCATCCTCGTGTCGTGCATCCCCGTTCTGTCGCGCACGGGGATACTTGGAGAGTCCTGGCGTCCCCTGTGGGAGCCGAAGTCCCCCCGACTGGCGCTGTCCGGCCTGCGGGCCTACCGATGGAACTCCCTCTACCACCGGATACGTCCTGTAGGGGGTGACACGTAGATAGCGCTGACGCATCGCTATCCGCCCTCCATGCTGGTTGGGGGCTGCATAGTTGCGTCGATGGGACGATTTTCAGGGTCCGCCGATGCCCAGATCACCCCTGTTTTAGCTACGAAACGGAGTTGACGCATCGCCTGACGTGTCAGAGTCAAAAATGGGATTCCATTCTAAAATAAGTGGTCTCTCCAAAAGACACCTTGTTTGCACTTTGCAACCGCTGACGTGTCAGCCTGTATAGGGAGGAAGCAGCAATGGATGAGCTCATCCGATGGGTGACGAATGTGGATGCGGCGGAGGAACTGGAGGTATCTCTCTCGACCCTCGACAGGATGACCCGGAGGGGGAGATTGAGGTCCGCCGGGAAGGCCGCCGGGTCTACGTCCGGATGCACGGGCCGGAATATTTGAGCGACGATGAGCTGCTGCGCCGGACCATCGCCAGAGAGCATGAGCTTGAGCGGACCGTGCGGGAGTTGGAGCGAAGCTCATCCGAGTTGAAGCTCAGAGCGTCCGAGTTGGAGCGGGAGCGGGACGAAGCCAGGGAGTCCGCCTCCGCCGGCAGGCAAGCGTATGCGGAGCTGGAGGAGGCGTACCGGAAGGAGACCGTCGCGCACAAGGAGACGAAGGAAGTGGTCATCGCGCTCCGCTTGACCGCCATCGTGCCGCTCGTGCTGCTGGTCGCCAGCGTTCTCGTGTGGTGGTTTGTGTTGAGGTAGGGGCCGGGAGCGCCTTCGACAGCCTCGGAACCGCCACGTGCTGCACCGGCACATCCATCGCCCTTTGCGCCGTGTTTTCCAACCCACCCACTACTTTTCCGCCGTGTCGCGCCCCCACCATCCATTGAGTTTCAGCCTTTCAGACCGAACTGCGGACTTAACTCAAAGTGTTCACTGTTTCTGTCCCGGAAAGGGGCGATTTACCCCCCGGTTCAGCTACGGACCCGCCCATTCCGCAACTTGCCGCCCCACGCGTTCTCCTGTACACCGGTGGAGCACCCCGACTGGCCCGTGAATCCCGTGCTCTGTGAGGAGGGCCTGTGCGCGGGTCCGTGTCAGTGCAGGAGACAGTTGACAGGAGCCCAGCCCATGGCCCAATATCCCGGTAAGACTCGATAACAAAGAGGATGAACATGCCGCGAACGACCAAGACCATCACCTTCTCCTTGCCGCCGGAGATGGCTGACCGGGTGGACGAGGTGATGAAGCAGCAGGGACGGTCCAGGAGCGAGTTCCTTCGAGAAGCGGTGCTCCGCTACATCGAGGAGTGCGAGTGGAGACAGCTGCTCCAGTACGGAGAGGAGAGGGCCAGGGAGAAGGGCATCGGCCCCGAGGACGTGGCCGGTCTGGTGGAAGAGTACCGGGCCGAGGTCAGTTCCTCCCGTAGATGAGAGTCGTCCTGGATACCAACGTCATAGTCTCCGGTCTGAACTTCCCTGGCAATGAGCGAACGGTGCTTGAACTGGCTCTCAGAGGACGGTTCGAGTTGTGCCTATCCGCATTCATCCTGGACGAGGTTGCCGGGGTTCTTGGGCGCAAGTTCGATTGGACCGAGGAACGCACGTCCCAGGCTCTCAGGGCGATGAGGGATGCCTCAACCGTCGTTGAACCCCGCAGGCTCCCGGAGATGATCGAGGGTGGCCACGCGGACAACCGCATCCTGGAGTGCGCTGTGGAGTTTTCCACCGACTACCTGGTGACTGGCGACCGCCGACATCTGTTGCCCCTTGAAGAGCATCAGGGCGCAAGAATCCTCAACGCTCCCCGCTTCCTGTCGTTCTTGGGAGAAGGATGACACCGGACTGTATCCGGCCGGCTTCGTTCGCTGATGAGCTCGCCAAGGAGGTGTCTTGATGTCGCGAAAGTCATCAAGTCGCACCCCGCATGACGAAGCGGTAGCAATCATCGAGCAACTCGTGACCAAGAACCTGGGAGGAAGCCTGGAAGCCAAGGCGTTATGCAACCAGTGCAGCGAAGAGCTCACGATAAACCTCGTCCGCAGGCTGCTCCGCGGCGCGCCCGAACGCCTCGTGCACGACGGAGCCATCGCGCTCGAGTTCGACCCTGCCCAGTTCCTCGCCGTACGCCAGCTGGCGGCGGACGCCTTCCCTGCCTCCACCGTGCAACGGCGCTAGCCGCGGGTTAGCGGTCGGTCCGGTAGAGGTACCGGATGTCCCAGAGTCCATAGAGGGTGGGCGTGAGGTTGCCGAAGACGTTGCGGACTGCGTTCAACCGCTCGGAGAGCGTCGTGTAGATGACCGGCGCGTTCTCGGCTGCGACCTCCTGAGCGCGGTGGTAGTACGCCACGCGGTCGTCATGGTCCAGCTCCTGGCTCCCCTTGATGTACAGGTCGTCGATTTCGGCTTCCCACTCCGTCTCCGGCTGCGGCTGGTTCGGGTGCCACAAGTGCAGGCCCTCGCCACTGTGCCAGAAGCCGATTCCGCTGTAGGGGTCCGGTCCGCCCGTGAAGCCGATGACCATCGTCTCCCAATCGTACGTGGCGGTGAGCTGTGAGACGAGATCGCCGAACTCGGCGACCCGGTAGTCCACGCCGAGGCCGATGTCCGTCATGCCTTGACGGACTATCGAGGCGACCCTTTCGCGAACGGTGTTTCCCGTGTTCGTCACCAGCGAGAACTCGATCTCGTTGCCCTCGCCGTCTTCCCGCGTCCCGTCCCCGTCCGTGTCGACCCATCCCAAGCGGTCGAGGAACCGATTCGCGGTGCGCAGGTTGTACTCGTACCGTCGGACGTTGGGGTTATGGAAGTCGCCCGCGGCCGGGCTTATCGAGGACCACTGCGGGTAGCCGAGGCCATGCTGCACATGCCTGATGATCGTCTCCTTGTCGACGGCATACGCGACGGCTTGACGGAACTGTTTGTCGCGGAACCACGCAAGCTTCTCAGGCGGTACGTAGGGTTCCCCGGTGTCCGGGTTCCTGTCGGGGTTCATGTTGAAGCCGAGGAATGTCGTCCCGAAAGCGGGGCCGCGCCTGTATATCGTGAAGTTGCCTTCTTCCTGCTGCGGTTCGAGCCCCGCGAACTCCTCCCCCAGCGCCCCGTGGGAATCCGACTCGCCCGCCAGGAACTTGGCGAGCTTCGTCTCCAGGTCCGGGACTATGACGTGAACGACCTCGTCGAGGTATGGCAGGCTGTTGCCCGCGTCGTCCTCGAGCCAGTAGTCCGGATTCCGCCGCATGACCACACGCTCGCCGGGCTCGTAGCTGCCGATGGTGAAGGGGCCGGTGCCGATGATCTCCGCCGGATCCGTATTTATGCCCCACGTCGACGCGAACGTCCCGTCGTCCACGTGCTTCTCGAGGATGTGCCTCGGGTATATCGCGTCGCCCATGGAACGGAGGAACGGAGCGAACGGCACGGGGAGGACGCACTCGACCGTATAGTCATCCAGCGCCGTGACGGTCATCGGCGACTCTTGCCACTCGCCGTTCTCGTCCAGGTGGCGGAAATGGAACGATGGGCGGCTGCTGGCCGGGATATCGTGGTTGTACGTGATGCGGTTGAAGGTGAAGTCCACGTCGCCGGCAGTGAAGGGCTCCCCATCGTGCCACGTCACATCCCTGCGAAGGTGGAACGTCCACGTCAGCCCGTCGCCCGAGCGCTCCCAGGACTCCGCCAGCGCCGGCTCCACCTGGTCGGTTAGCCACGACGTCTCGGTCAGGCCCTCGAAGAGATACCCCAAGACACCCGACGAGGAAGCGTCGTTCGCGATGGCCAGGTTGAAGGTGAGCGGCTCGGAGATGGTCGCGAACATCAACGTGCCGCCCGGTTCTCCAATGGCGTACTCGAACTCGTCGGCGTTCCTCCTGAGCTCGTCGACGGTCGTGGGCGTAGGCGTGGGCGTATGCGCGACCGGCCGCGTAGCGGTCGGCTGGGTCGAGCAGCCAACCGCCATGACCAGCGCAGCGATCAGGACGACGAGAGCATTAGGGAGACGACAACGCATCGTAGCGTCTCGTTTCGGTGGTGGGTGGTTCTACGAAGGCGTCGGCTGGGTTTGTCGGCAGTCATGATACTGAACGACCGGGCACATGGGTAACAGTTAGACCGGAGACATAGGTAACACTTTTACGGGCCTCCTCCCCCACTGTGTAGACCGGGGACATCCTTATACCCCTGTATACACCTGTTCGGGGACATGGTTTACACCTCAGCGCGCCAACGAGGCGGCGGGAGGCGCGCTATTCCCTGGCAGGAGTAGAGCAGTGTCCCGGGAGGTGGTGTAAGAGACAGCGGGGCCTGGCAAGACTAAGGCCACGGCGTCACCCTCATCAACGCAAAAATGAAGGAGGTGAACGCGATGGCCAAGGACAGGATGGACGTGCTGGAGCTGCTGCGCAAGGAGGCGTATGACACCGACATCGGCTTCTTGCGGGAGGGGCTGCGGATGTTTGCGCAGGCGGTGATGGAGGCCGAAGTGACAAGTAAGACCGGCGCGGGCCTGGGCGAGCGCAGCCCGGAACTGCTCACCCACCGGAACGGGTACCGCGATCGACCGTGGGGCACCCGGGTGGGCACGCTGGATCTGAGAATCCCAAAGGTGCGGGAGGGCAGCTACTTCCCCTCTCTGCTCGAACCGCGGCGACGCAGCGAGCGCGCCTTGCTCGCCGTCGTGCAACACTACGTGGAGGGCGTCTCCACCCGCCGCGTCGAAGACCTGCAGGCCCTCGGCTGCGAGGGCATCTCCAAGAGCCAGGTCTCCCGCATCTGCCAGGAGCTCGACGGCGTCGTCGAGTCGTTCCTTGGGCGGCCGTTGGACGGCGGACCCTACCCCTACCTGTGGCTGGACGCCGCTGACCCAGAAGGTCCGCGAAGACGGACGGACCGTCAACGTCAGCGTCGTGGCGGCGACCGGGGTCAACCTCGAGGGCAAGCGCGAAGTGCTCGGCATCGACGTGGGGACGAGTGAGGACGGCGCGTTCTGGCTGGCGTTCCTGCGTTCACTGACGGCGCTAGGCCTCAGTGTGGTCTAGTTGGTAACCTCCGACGCTCATCAGGGGCTGAAGGACGCCATCGCCACGGTCTTCGCTGGCGCATGGTGGCAGCGCTGCCGCACCCACTTCATGACCAACCTGCTCTCCAAAGTCCCCCGCCGCGCTCAGCCCTGGGTGGCGACCATGGTCCGGACGATCTACCAGCAGCCCTCGCCGGAGGAGGTCCACGCGCAACACAGCCGCATGATGAGCATGCTCGACGAATGGCAGGTCGCCCGCCGCTATCTGCCCGCTATTGCCGTCGACGTCGGCGATCAGCGCCGCATGGAGACCTAAATGATGCTGCCCGCAGGGGCAGCCTGATCAACCGGCGAGGGTGACGCTCTTAGAGGGTGTCTAAAAACAATTGTCATTCTGTCATTCTGAGAGCCTGTGAATAAATCATTTATGCTCCTATGGTATTGAGAGGCTGATTGCTGGACAACGATATTGGGCAGCCATATCGGCGAGGTGAACACATGAGTGAAGAGACGCTGTTTGAACTTCCGGCCATCGAGGAGAAGCGAGCGCCTGCGCCAACGAGTCCGGGTGAGGCCCGGGTGCTGCGGCCGGTGCGGAATCAGCCTGAGTGGGCGGTATTGGACCTGGAATCTCGGTTGCCTCAAGAGCATCGGGCCCGTGTTATATGGAGCTTTTTGGAGAGGTTGGACCTGTCGGCCTTTTATGCGCCGGTCAAGGCGGTGGAGAACCGGCCAGGCCGCCCAACGACAGACCCCAAAGCGCTGCTGGCGTTGTGGCTTCTGGCCACGGTTGACGGTATAGGGAGCGCCCGCCGGCTGGCGCGTTTGTGCGAAGAGCACGACGCCTACCGCTGGATGAGGGGGAACGTACCTGTCAACTATCACATGCTCTCTGACTTCCGGGTAGCCCACCAGGAGGCGCTGGACGGCCTTTTGACCCAGATCATAGGTTCTCTGATGGCCGCGGGCGGTCCTGCTGGAGCGTGTGGCTCAAGACGGGATGCGGGTGAGGGCGAGCGCCGGCGCCGCGTCCTTTCGCGGCGCGCAGGGATTGAAGAGGTGCATGGAGGAGGCGCGGGCGCAGGTGGAGCGGCTGGCGCAGGAGCGGGAGCGTCCCGATTCCGGTGTGACGCGGCGTGAACGTGCGGCGCGGGAGCGTGCGGCGCGAGAGCGGGAGGAACGGGTCCGGGAGGCGCTGTCGTACTTGCCCCGGGCACAAGCGAAGAAGGAACGCCAACAGCACACCAAGGCGAAGGCTCAGCGTCCCAAGGTTACGAAGGCGCGGGTATCCACCACAGACCCCCGGGCAACGGTGATGAAGATGCCGGATGGCGGCTTCCGGCCAGCCTGCAATATCGAACTGGCCACTGATAGCGCCAACGGGATCATCGTCGGAGTAGGGGTCACATCGTCGGGTACGGACGCAGGGCAAGCGGCGCCCATGGAGGAACAACTGGTCAGGCGGACGGGCCGGCGCCCTGACTCCTACCTGATGGACGGGGGCTTCGCTACCCGGGAGGACATCACCGCTCTGGAGCAACGTGGGGTGAGTGTGTATGCGCCGGTGAGGTTGCCCCGGAACAAGCCCGAACGGGAGCGTTACGATCCCCGCTACGGGGACGGGCCGGACGTGGCAAGGTGGCGTCAACGGATGGCCACCGGCGAGGCCAAAGCCATATACAGGCAGCGGGCGTCTGTAGCCGAGTGGACGAACGCCCAGGTGCGTCTTCACGGAGTGAGCCAATTCAACGTACGGGGACTTGCCAAAATCACCAGCGTAATGCTCCTTGTCGCCGTGGCCCACAACCTCCTGCGTTGGGAGGCGTTCATGGCGTAGGCAGACACGGGGGTTAAGCAGGCACAGCCGATAAGCTCCGGACCAGTCAATCCGGATTCCCCAGTGAATTCGCCCGGAAAGCGGCCAATGCTGTCCCGCAATTCTGCCTCCCTCAACAAGCGCCCGCCCCGGTGAAACTTCCCAATGGCGCTTTCCGCCACCAACATGCCGCCTAACAACAACAGAACCCAAAAAACTCACAGCCTCTGAGCGAAGCCGAAGAATCTACTTTCAACGAGGCGGGCCGGCCCATACAGTTGACCCCGGACCGCCCGGTATTGCTCAGGACGGAGGGACTTATTAGACACCCTCTTACACCACTTGACGGGACACGACCCTGAATTTTAATCTGGATAAGGTGGAGTTTTTGGTCCAAGTGTGTTTTGATACCAAAACCTTACCAGGGTCCTCCGCTTTTCTCTTCTCACACCGCCTGTGGGACGGTTAAGCATGCCCACTATTATGTGGTATATGTCGGAGGTACAGGGTAAAAGAGAGGGCTGTCAGATCTTGGACAAAATGGGTGAGTGACAATGAAACTCACCCAGCTTATAGCTAAGCTGCCAGTGGCGCACCACATGTGGCGGCGTTGCCATCTACCCCCCCCCCCCCCCCATTTTGGCGGGCAGGCACAGGTGGGGTGATGAACGCGTCCTCGGGCGTCTCCGCACGGCTTGGCCTTATTGCGCTGCTGGCCTTGGTCGCAGCGCTTTTCCTGTTTTCCTCGGCTCCCTCCGCGGCCC
Source organism: Dehalococcoidia bacterium (assembly GCA_965224235.1). Taxonomy (GTDB): domain Bacteria; phylum Chloroflexota; class Dehalococcoidia; order Lucifugimonadales; family Lucifugimonadaceae. Next base: position 1,023,764 of record CBDCYP010000001.1, read on the forward strand.
AGTCCCCCTCCACCTCCCCCTCTACCATTGATTACGATTCCGACAACGACAACCTGATCGAGATCTCCAGCCTGGCCCAGCTCAACACCATGCGCTGGGACCTGGATGGGAACGGGACGGTTGACGCCGGGGCTGACCAAGCCGCCAACCAGGTCAGCTACGAAGCCGCCTTCCCGTCGGCGGCCACGGTCTGCCCCAACGCCTGCGCCGGCTATGAGTTGACGGCGGACCTGGACTTCGACGAAGACGGCGGCGGGGTTGTGAACGCCGATGACCACGACGGCGCTTACTGGGACGAAGGCCGGGGCTGGACACCCATTGGCAGCGGCGTAAATATAATCGGCGACAAGGGCTTACCGATACCCGAAACGAACCGGTACGAGGCCACTTTCGAAGGAAACGGCCACGTCATTTCCAACCTGTACATCAAACGGGGGAGGGGTAAAAATATCGGGCTGTTCGGCGTTATCGGGAAGAAGAGCGCCATCCGCAACGTCGGGCTGGAAGACGTCAATATAACCGGCGGCTCCAATGTGGGCGCGCTGACGGGCGAACAATACGGGTCGGATGTCAACGTAATAAGGGGGTGGGTCGATAGCGGTACGGTGGAAGCTTGCTACTCCACCGGCAGCGTGAGCGGATCCACTTGGGTGGGCGGGCTGGTGGGATACACCACCAGCCGTATCTCGACGAGCTACTCAACCGCCAACGTTACCGTCCGGGATACATCGGCGGGGAGAGGGGGCGGGCTGGTGGGGTTGGCCACTTTGGGCGGGCTGACAAGGACGGACTCTGAAGGAAGAAAGACGGGGGACTCTACCGGCGAGATCCGGGCCAGCTATGCCACCGGGACGGTAACCGCGAAATCCAACGATTTCGGCGGGTTGGTTGCCGGGGCCCCGGTCATTAGGGCCAGCTACACTACCGGCGCTGGGCTGAAGAAAAGCGCGGACACCGACAGCTACTGGGACATGGAGACGAGCGGGTATTACCCCATGGACAGACCAATGCCCGCGAACATGGGCAGTGGGGGCAAGCGCACCGCTGAATTGCAGTCGCCCACCGGCTACACCGGCATCTACGCCACTTGGAACCTGGACATCGACAACAAAGATGGCGATGACAGTGACAGCACCGGCCAGGACGACCCGTGGGACTTCGGGACGGCCAGCCAGTACCCAGCCCTGAAGGTGGACTTCAACAACGACGGCGTGGCCACGGCCTACGAGTTCGGCGGCCAGGGCCGCCCGGACCCGGCTGCCGATTACGACGACGACGATGACGGCCTGATCGAGGTGGACAGCCTCGTCAAGCTGAACGCCATCCGCTGGGACCTGGACGGGAACGGCTCGGCGGCCTCCGAAAGCCGGGCCAACTACTGGAGCTACAATCGCGCCTTCCCCACCCCGGTGGCCAATATGGGCTGCGGGAACGACAAATGCGTCGGCTATGAGCTTGCCGCCGACTTGGACTTCGACGAGAACTCCGACAGGGTGATTACCGATGCCGATGCCGCCTGGTGGGACGGCGGCAGGGGCTGGGCGCCCATCGGCTCCGCCGCGTTCCCGTATGACGCCGTCTTCGAAGGCGGTGGACATACCATTTCCCACCTGTTCATCGACCGGGCGAGCGATGACGACATTGGGCTGTTCGGCTACCTCGGTGAACTCGGCGTCATACGCAACCTGGGGCTGGAGGGCGTAGACGTAAGAGGCAATCAGTTTGTGGGCGCGCTGGCGGGACAGACCAAAGGCAACGTGGCGACCAGCTACTCCACCGGCAGCGTTGACGGCGCCGAAGCCGTGGGCGGGTTGGTGGGCCAGAACGAAGGCAACGTCGCGGCGAGTTACTCCAACGCCGACGTATTCGCCTTGGCCCAGAATGCCGGCGGGCTGGCCGGCTTGAACAGTGGCGTCATCAAGGCCAGCTACGCCACCGGCACGGCAACCGCCGCAAGCAGTATCGGCGGGCTGGTCGGATCTGCCTTGGGACAAAGCGAAATTGTCGCCAGCTACTCCACCGGCTGGGTTGCTTCCGTCGCCATCCCCAAGGGTCAGAATGTGGGAGGGCTGACTGGATCGAACAACAACACGGTTACCGACAGCTACTGGGACACGCGCGCCTCCGGCCAGACGGCCAGTTCCGGGGGCGTCGGCCACACCAGCGCCGAGCTGTATGCGCCCACCGGCTACAGCGGCATCTACGTCGACTGGAACCTGGACCTGGACGGCGCCAATGGCGGGGACGAACTGTGGGACTTCGGTACGCCAGGCCAGTATCCGGCCCTGAAAGCGGACTTCGACAATAACGGCGCCCCCACGGCGGCCGAGTTCGGCGACCAGGTACGCTCCGCGCCGTCGAAGGACTACGACATCGACAACGACGGCCTGATCGAGGTGGACAGCCTCGCTAAGCTGAATGCCATTCGCTGGGACCTGGACGGCAACGGAACCGCCGACAACTCCGCCACCGCCGCCAACACCGCCGACTATGCCGCTGCCTTCCGCATCCCGATGCCCAACATGGGCTGTCTCAACGACAGTTGCGCCGGCTATGAGCTGACGGCCAACCTCAACTTCGACGAAGACGGCGACGGGGACGCGGATGAGCACGACTACCACGCCGCCTTCTGGAACAGCGGCGACGGCTGGGCGCCCATCGGCGACGATTCGACCTCCAGGCACCGCTACAGCGCCGTCTTCGAAGGCAACGGCCATACCATCACCAACCTGTTCATCAGCCGGGCGGACTCCGACCACATCGGGCTGTTCGGCTACCTCGGTGAAAGTGGCGTCATCCGCAAGGTAGGGCTGGAGCGGGTGAGTGTACGCGGTAAGAACCGCGTGGGCGCGCTGGCCGGCTGGGTCAACGGCAAGGTGGCAACCAGCTACTCGACCGGCAGTGTTGCCGGCGCAGTCGACGTGGGCGGGCTGGTGGGATTAATTCACCTGGGCGACATCGAAACGAGTTACTCCAACGCCCGAGTAGCCGGAGTAGCCGGCGCTTCGGCTTTGTTCGTGGGCGGACTGGTGGGCCGGGTACAGGGGGGCGACATCAAGGCCAGCTACTCCACCGGCAGCGTTCGCGGCCCAGACTATGTTGGCGGGTTGGCCGGATATGTCGCTGGCAGCGTCGTCGGCAGCTACTCCACAGGCCGCGTTTCTTCCACCGCCCGGCCTACCGGCAAGCGCCTGGGCGGGTTGATCGGAGGTGGCAGCGGGACGGCCACGGACAGCTACTGGGACACCGGGGCCTCCGCGCAGCCAACCAGTTCCCGCGGCGTCGGGAAGACCACCGCCGAACTGCAAAGTCCCAGCGAATACAACGGCATCTACACCAACTGGAACCTGGACCTGGACGGCGGCGGCGGCGGTGACGACCCCTGGAGCTTCGGCACGACCAGCGAGTACCCGGCGTTGAAGGTGGACTTCAACAACGACGGCACAGCAACGACGGAGGAGTTCGGCACGCAGACGCACAGCGCGCCGAAGGTGGACTACGACAAGGATAATGACGGCCTGATAGAGGTTTCCAATCTGGTCCAACTGAACGCCCTGCGCTGGGACCCGCACGGCAACGGCGCTTCCAGCGACGCCCGCTACACCAGCGCCTTCTATAATCCGGTGCCCAGGATGGGCTGTAGCCTCTATAACCCGTGCGCCGGCTATGAGCTGACGGCCGATCTCTACTTCGACGAAAACCGCGACGGGAAGATTACCGGCGCCGACGCTGCCTGGTGGAACGGCGGCAGCGGCTGGGAACCCATCGGCTCATCAAGTAACAAGTACAACATCGACTTCCAAGGCAATGGCCGTACCATCTCTCACCTGTTTATCAACCGGCCGAGCAGCGATTACGTCGGGCTGTTCGCCTACATCGGCCGCAACGGCTACATCCGCAACGTAGGACTGGAGAGCGTAAACGTAAACGGTCAAAATTATGTGGGCGCGATGGCGGGACAGGTCGGTGGTTGGGTGCGATCCAGCTACTCCACTGGCAGTGTTGCAGCCAACTCCCACGTGGGCGGGCTGGTGGGTTATTCGGATCGGGAAGATAGCAGTACTACCGGTACCATCGAGACGAGTTACTCCAACGCCGGCGTAACGGCCACGGGCTACCAGGCAGGAGGACTGCTGGGCCACAGCCGAAACGGCGTCATCAAGGCCAGCTACGCCACCGGAGCGGTGTCCGGCGGCAACGTGGTCGGCGGGCTGGTCGGGGGTAGCCTGGACGTAAGCGTCATCGGCAGCTACTCCACTGGCAGCGTTTCTGCCACTATACAGCTCCATGCCGCTGACATTCAGGCAGGCGGGTTGATCGGATTTCACGTTAAGGCGGTGGTCACCAACAGCTACTGGGACACCGAGAGCTCCGGCTTGGCAACCAGCGACGGCGGCGTCGGCAAGACCACCGCGGAGTTGCAGACGCCCATCGGCTACACAGGCATCTACGCCAACTGGAAGCGACCCTTATGGGACTTCGGCAATGTGGTCCAGTACCCGGCATTGAAGGCGGATTTCAACGGCGACGGCAGGGCGACGGTGGAGGAGTTCGGCAGCCAGGGCCGCGCGGCGCCGGTGGATTACGACAGCGATGATGACGGGCTGATCGATGTTTCCAACCTGAAACAACTGAACGCCATGCGCTGGGACCTGGACGGGGATGGCCGCGCCCCCACCGACCCGGCCTACCACGCCGCCTTCCTCGGCCACCCGGCGGGCATGGGCTGCCCCGATACCTGCGCCGGGTACGAGTTGCTGGCAGACCTGGACTTCAATACCGACACCACCGGCGATACCCCCGACGGCATCGTGATTGACGACAAGGACGATTACTGGAACGGAGGCAAGGGCTGGGACCCCATCGGGGAGGACGTATCCAATGTCGCGTTGAACTTCAACACCGTCTTCGAGGGCAACAAACATACTATCTCCAACCTGTACATCGACCGGCCGACCGGCAGCGCCATCGGGCTGTTCGGCGTCACCGGGCGGGACGCCGCCATCCGCAACGTGGGGCTGGAAGGCGCATCGGTAAAAGGTAAGCGTCAAGTGGGGGCGTTGGCGGGCTACTCCGGCGGCCCGGTGGAATCCAGCTATTCCACCGGCCACGTCAAGGGGGATAATTTAGTCGGCGGACTGGTCGGCTCCTCCCAGGCGCCAATCAAGACGAGCTACTCCACTGCCCGGGTAACTGCTTCGGCTGCTTCCGCGGGCGGCCTGGTGGGTCTTGCCCTGGCCGCCAACGGAGGAAGCTCCGGGGCCATCACCGCCAGCTACGCCACCGGCCGGGTTTCGGGAGCTTCCTCCATTGGCGGACTGGTCGGCTCCTCCCAGGCGCCAATCAAGACGAGCTACTCCACCTCCAAAGTGGCTGCTACGACGGGCACGGCGGGAGGACTGGTGGGGGAAATCAGCCGCCAGGGAACGGTGCAGGCGAGCTATGCCGCCGGGCCGGTATCCGCTCCCACCGCGGCCGGCGGGCTGGCCGGCAGGAGCGCCGGGGCCATCACCGCCAGCTACGCCAGGGGCGCCGTATCCGGCCAAAGCAATGCCGGCGGGCTGGTGGGCAGAGGACCGGGCTCGGTCACCGCCAGCTACTGGGACAACGTCGAATCGGGCCAGTTATCGAGCTCGGGCAGCGCCGACAGCGACGGCAAGTCGAGTGAGGAGTTGGGGCTGCCCACCGGCTACGACGGCATCTACAGCGCCTGGAACCTGGACCTGGACGGCGCCGGCGGCGGGGACGACCCGTGGTACTTCGGCACGAAACGGCAGTACCCGACGCTGAAGGTGGACTTCGACAATGACAAGACGGCCTCAGCGGACGAGTTCGGACGTCAAACCCGCTCGGCCCCGGTGGACTACGACAAAGACGGTGACGGCCTGATTGAGATCTACAGCCTGGCGCAGCTGAACGCCATCCGCTGGGACCTGAACGGCGACGGCGTCCCCTCCAGCAACGGGGACTACACCGCAGAGTTCAGCAAATCGGCGACGGGCATGGGCTGCCCCTGGGGAGACCACGACGATGACTCCACCACGCCCAACCAGCCCCACTGCACTGGCTACGAGTTGATGGCGGACCTGGACTTCAACACCGACACCACCGGCGATACCCCCGACGGCATCGTGATTGACGACAAGGACGATTACTGGGACGGAGGCAAGGGCTGGAATCCCATCGGTAAGGACTCCAGGGGTTACAGCGCCGTCTTCGAAGGCAACGGCAACACCATCTCAAACCTGTTCATCAGCCGAAGCAACAGGGATTTTGTCGGGCTTTTCGGCTTCATCGACGACGGCGGCGCTGTCCGAAACCTGGGGCTGGAAGACGCAAATGTAATCGGCGCCAAATACGTGGGCGCCTTGGCGGGCAACACCAAGGGCAGCGTGAAGTTCAGCTACTCCACCGGCAGCGTCAGTGGAGAAAAGGGAGTCGGCGGGCTGGCGGGGGAAAACTGGGGGCCCATCATCGCAAGCTACTCCACCGCCGAGATGACCGGCACAGGAGACACTGTGGGCGGGCTGGTCGGGCACAACCGCGGGCCCATCACCGCCAGCTACGCCGCCGGTGCCGTGACCGGCTCGAACTGGGTGGGCGGGTTGGTGGGCGAAAACTACAGTCCCGTCATCGCCAGCTACGCCACCGGCATAGTAATCGGCTCGGGATACGACGTGGGCGGGCTGGCGGGCATCGCCGACAGCGACACTATCAGCAGCAGCAGCTACTGGGACGTCACCACCACCGGCCATACCACCAGCGACGGCGGCGTCGGCAAGACCATCACCGAGCTGCAAAGCCCCGCCGGCTACATTGGCATCTACGCCAACTGGAACCTGGACCTGGATAACGCGGACAGCGATGACAACCTCGCCACCAACCCCGACGACCCGTGGGACTTCGGCACGACCAGCGAGTACCCAGCGTTGAAGGTGGACTTCAACAAGGACGGCAAGGCGACGGTGGAGGAGTTCGGGCGGCAGCCCCGAACGGCGGGGGTGTTACCCACAAACCAGGGGCCCACCTTCAATGGCGGGACCATCAGCCGCGGCGTGCTCACCATCGCGTTCTCGGTGGTGGAGAACAGCGGCACGGCGGTGGGGACGTTGACGGCCACGGACCCCGAGAACGACCCGCTAACCTATCGAGTGGACAACTCAGGTGTCGGCGACGCCTTCGCCATCGATAGCCGCACCGGCGTCCTCACTCTCACCTCCCCGGCGGACCACGAGGCCAGGAGCATCTACCGCTTCGCCGTGCAGGTGCGGGACAGCAAGGACCCCCTCGGCGAAGCGGATACCCTCTGGGACACTGAAATCCGGGTGGTGGTCAACGTGGACGACGCGGACGAACCGCCGGGGAGTCCCACGGGGCTCCAGCTGGCGGCGGTGGCGAGCGGGCTGGATGTCTCCTGGAATGCGCCGGCGGCCATCGCCGGCACACCGGCGGTGACCGGCTACGAGGTGGAGTACGCGCTGCTCACCGCCGCCAACCCCGAGGACTGGGGCGACTGGCAGTCTCACACCCACAGCGGCGCCGGAACCCGAGCCATCATCCGCAGCCTGACCCCCCGCGCAACCTACCGGGTGCAGGTGCGCGCGCTCAACGGCGAGGGGAGCAGCGGCTGGTACGGGCCGATCAGCAGCGTGACCGGGGCGCCCAACCTGGCGCCGGCCTACGCCGACTCCCGCAAGACGCTGAGGGTGGCGGAGAACACCGCCCCCGGCACGGACATCGGCAGTCCGCTGACCGCCGTGGACCCGGAGGGGGACACGCTGAGCTACTCCCTGGGCGCTACGACGGACGACGCCCACTTCGCCATCGACGCCGCCAGCGGGCAGTTGAAGACCAAGGGGGCGCTGGACTACGAATCCGACAGATCCTACTCGGTCACCGTCACCGCCGAGGACCCCAGCGGGCTGTCGGACAGCATCACGGTCACCATAAACGTCGGCGACCTGAAGGAACCGCCGGGAGCGCCCGGCGGGCTGAAGGCGGTGGCGGCGTCCAACGGGCTGACGGTCTCCTGGACTGCGCCAGCGGCGCCGGCGGGCGCAACGCCGCTCCCCATTACCCGCTACGACCTGCAATACCGGCAGAGCTCCGTCTCAAGCTGGACCTCGCATTATTCCCACGCCGACACGACGACCACGGCCGCTATCACGGGCCTGACCGCCGGCGCGACCTATAACGTGCGGGTGCGCGCCTGGAACGCCGACGGCGCCGGCGCCTATACGACTCCGGTCAACGGCGCGCCCACTCCGCCAGCCGCGGGGGCCGCCGGCGATTACGACAAAGACAACGACAACCTGCTTGACATCGACAGCCTGGCCAAGCTGAACGCCATCCGCTGGGACCTGACCGGCGGCGTCAGGCTAGGGGCCGGTGGGCCAGACTACCTGAAGGCCTTCCCGCGGGGGCGCGGGATCAACGCCCAAATGGGCTGCCCCGATACCTGCGTCGGCTATGAGCTGACTGCGGACCTGGACTTCGACCAAAACGGCGACGGCCGCATTACCGCTGCCGACACCGCCTACTGGAACAACGGCGCGGGCTGGCTCCCCATCGGCACGGCCAAATTGCCGTACACCGCTGTCTTTGAAGGCAACGGGCATACCATCTCCAACCTGTTCATCGACCGGCCAGCCACCGATGCGGTAGGGCTGTTCGGGGGGGCCGGTAACTCAGGGGCGGGCGGCAGCGTACGCAACGTGGGGCTGGAGCGTGTGAAAGTAACCGGTCATAACGATGTGGGCGGGCTGGCAGGAGTACTCCGCGGGGCAGTGAAAGCCAGCTACGTCACCGGCGTCGTGTACGGAGAAACGAGAGTCGGCGGGTTGGTGGGCCAGGTGATTACCACGGGCGAGGTCAGCGCCAGCTACGCCACCGGCAGGGTTCGCGGCCTGAGTGCAGTTGGCGGGCTGGTGGGCAGTGTGACTGAATTGGGCCATGTCAAACGCAGCTACGCCGACAGCGTCGTAATCGGCGCCGGTATTGGCCACAAGATTGGCGGCTTGGTGGGCTTTCTGGAAGGAAGGGTGCAAGCCAGCTATGCCAGGGGCAACATAGCCGGCGCCGATACCACCGGCGGCTTGGTGGGCGAGATGGATGGAAGGGGGGCGTCGGCAAGTGTGGAAGCCAGCTACGCCACCGCCGCGGTGCGAAGCAGCGGGGATTCTGTCGGGGGGCTAATAGGCTTGGCGCACAGCAGCTCGGCCAGCGACAGCTACTGGGACTCTGCCACCAGCCTCCGGTCATCCAGCGCCGCCGGCTCCGCCGTGGGCGCCACCGGGCTGCAAAGTCCCACCGGCTACACCGGCATCTACACCGACTGGAACCTGAACCTGGACGGCGCCGGCGGCGGGGACGACCCGTGGGACTTCGGCACGGCCAGGCAGTACCCGGCATTGAAGGCAGACCTGAACCGGGACGGCACGGCCACGGTGGAGGAGTTCGGACGCCAGAAACGGTATGTGTCGGTGATCGACTACGACGAAGACGACGACAACCTGATCGAGGTTTCCAGCCTGGCGCAACTGGACGCCATCCGCTACGACCTGAACGGGAACGGCATCTCCGCCAGCATGGCGAAGTTCGAAGCCGGCTTCCCGACCCCGGCCCCGGGCATGGGCTGCCCCGATACCTGCCTGGGCTATGAGCTGACGGCCAGCCTGGACTTCGACGAAAACGGCGACCGCGCCATCACCTCTGCCGACGCCGCTTACTGGGGGTTAGGCGCCGGCTGGCTGCCCATCGGCAACTACCTTGGCGTGCCGTACAACGCCGTCTTCGAAGGCAACGGTCATACCATTTCCCACCTGTTCATCAACCGGCCGACCGGGAAAGCAGGGTTGTTCCGCGATGTTGGGCCGGCCGGCCGCATCCGCAACGTGGGGCTGGAGCGTGTGAGGGTAATCAGTGGTGCGCGCGTGGGCGCGTTGGTGGGAGATCTCCGAGGCCGGGTGGAAGCCAGCTACGCCACCGGCACGGTTGCCGGACAATCGATCGTCGGCGGGCTGGTGGGCTATGTGGATACCGCTGGCTTGGTCAGCGCCAGCTACGCCGCCAGCGAGGTACGCGACACCAGCGGCGCCGGTGCGGGCTTTGGCGGCTTGGTGGGTGGGTTGGAGGGACGGGTGGAAGCCAGCTATGCCCGGGGCAACGTAGTCAACGCAAGTGCGGCCGGCGGCTTGGTGGGCGCAATGAGAGGAACGGTGGAAGCCAGCTACTCCACCGGCGAGGTGCGAAGCGGCCGGCCCAACGTTGGCGGGCTGGTGGGCCTCGAAGGCGACAGCGCGGCCAGCAACATCTACTGGGACACCGTCACCAGTGGCCGGACATCCAGCGCGGCGGGCGTCGGCAAGACCACCACCGAGCTGCAAAGGCCCACCCGATACAAGGGCATCTACGCCCACTGGAACCTGGACCTGCGCGGCTCGCCCGACGGGGATGACCCGTGGGACTTCGGCAGGGCCGACCAGTACCCGGTATTGAAGGCAGACCGAAACGGGGACAACAGGGCGACGGTGGAGGAGTTCGGCCACCAAATACGGGGCTTGCAGCCGATTGACTACGACACAGACAACGACAACCTGATTGAAGTTTCCAGCCTGGTCCAGTTGAACGCCCTGCGCTGGGACCTGAACGGCGACGGCGTCGCGGGCGGTGCCCGCTACCGGGCCGCCTTCCCGGACGCGAACGAGAACATGGGCTGCCCCGCTACCTGCGCCGGCTATGAGCTGAAGGCCAACCTGGACTTCGACACCGACAACGTCAGCGGCCCCAGCTCCGGCGACGCCTACTGGGGCGGAGGCAAGGGCTGGATGCCCATCGGCATGGTGGCTGCGGCGTACAATGCCGTCTTCGAAGGCAACGGCCATACCATTTCCAACCTGTTCATCGACCGGACGGCCGTCAACAGCGTAGGGCTGTTCCACATCGTTGGTGCGGACGGCCGCATCCGTAACGTGGGACTGGAACACGCACAGATAACGGGTCATGACGTTGTGGGCTCGTTGGCAGGAATACTACACGGTGAGGTGAAAGCCAGCTACGCCACCGGCAGCGTTCGCGGCGCCGATGCCGTGGGCGGGCTGGCGGGCCTTGTGGAGACCGCGGGCCGGGTCAGCGCCAGCTACGCCACCAGCGATGTAGACGCCTCCGGCTACGCTGGCGGCCTGGTCGGCGTGTTGAATGGAACGGTGGAAGCCAGCTATGCCAAGGGCAGCGTAACCGGCTACGGCTACGCTGGCGGCTTGGTGGGCCAAATGAGCGGAACGGTGAAAGCCAGTTACGCCACCGGCTCAGTGCCAACCAGCAACTCTCACGCTCGAGGACTGGTGGGCCACAAGCGCAAAGGCGGCACGGTCAGCGACAGCTACTGGGACACCGCCACCAGCGGCCAGGGACTCAGCGACGGCGGCGACGGCAAGACCACCACGGACCTGCAAACACCCACCCGCTACACCGGCATCTACGCCGACTGGAACTTGGACCTGGACGGTTCCGGCGGCGGGGACGATCCGTGGGACTTCGGCACGAAGTTCCAGTATCCGGTACTGAAGGTGGACTTCAACAATGACCGCACGGCGACGGTGGAGGAGTTCGGCTCCCAGCCGCGCTATGCGGAGACGAATGACTACGACGCCGACGATGACGGCCTGATCGAAATCGTTAACCTGGTCCAACTGGCCGCGATTAACAACAACCCCACCGGCGACGGCGTGACCTTCCCCACTGGGGCAGATGAACGCCGCTACACGCAAGTCGTCTTTCACAACTCCATGCCGGGAATGGGCTGCCCCGACAGTGGCTGCAAAGGCTACGAGTTGATCAAGGACCTGGATTTCGACGTCAACAAAGATGGCAAGGTCAACCTCGCCGACTTCGATACCAACGGAAACGGTAAGGTGGACAGGGACGAGGGCGAGGCTGACTTATCGAACTGGTCCCCCCTCGGCACCCACCTCAACCAGCCCGAATGGGGGGGGGACCGCAGGTTCTCGGCCATCTTCGAGGGCAACGGCCACACCATCGCCAACCTGCGCATCAACTATCCCGGGAACGACGTACAGGGGCTGTTCGGAGCGATAGCCGGCGCCGAAATCAGGAACCTGGGAGTCGTCGGCGCCCGGATAACCGGACAAGACCGGGTGGGCGTTGTGGTGGGACAGATGAGCGGCGAATCTATCGTCAACAACGTCTTTGTGTCCGACCGGCCGGGCGCTGATGACCGGTCATCAGTGCGGGGCCGGTCCATGGTCGGCGGACTGGCCGGTTACGTCGCCTTGCGCAGTAAGATCCATACGAGCTACTCCACCGCCGCCGTGTCGGGAGTGGAGCAGTTGGGCGGACTGGCCGGCGCCCTGGATCCGTCAAGGGTGATAATCGAAGACAGCTACTCCACCGGCGTGGTGACGGTGGACGGGCAGGGGTACACCGACAGCGCCGGCAACGCGGTGCAACCCGGCAAAGCGGGAGGGTTGGCCGGGGCCGCGGTGCGGAAGGACTCGACTGCCGGAACCTTTATCGGCATAAACCGTGCCTACGCCATCGGTCCGGTCAAGGTGAAAGACGGCATCGTGGCCGAGCACATCGGCGGGCTGGTGGGCCAGTTGCATCCAAATGGCCCCCAGGTGGTTATTGACAGCTTTTGGAGTCTGGATGTCCCCAACAATGCCGCCAGCCCCGATGCCTTCGGCAAGCACGGCTATGAGTTGCGGCTGCCCACCAATACCGTTGATGACTTCGACCCGGACACCGCCGGCGTGCAGAACATCTATGCTCCAGGTAAGTGGCCTGATTCAACCTGGGACTTCGGCCACTCGGCGCATTACCCGGTACTGAAGGCGGACCTCAACGGGGACCGCCGCGCCACGTGGCAGGAGTTTGGCAACAGCCGCGTCTTGACCTCCGGGGGGAAGGATTTTGACATTGGCGACCAGCGCAAGCTGATCCCACCGCCGGTCACCAACTTCAGGGTAACCGGCCACGTCGGCAATCTGTCCATCGAATGGGAGCCGCCGGATATACAGAGCATCAACGCGGAACTACGGAATTTCTACACTTCGCTGCCCAGAGACGTTGAGATACTCGGTTATCACTTGCAGTATCGCCGCCGCACCGGAACCGGCCCGGAGAGCTGGGGGCCGTGGTACAACGGCGGCGCCGGGCCGGATGACCGGCAATTCGATTTAGCGGAGGGCCGCGTTGTGCAGGGCAACGTTGTGCCGGGCAGCGTTTACGAGGTGCGGATGCGGGCCTGGAACGGTGAGGGCTACGGGAACTGGAACCGGCCGGTCCGGGGCACGGTGCATAAATCGCGCCTGGACTACGACCAGGACGACGACGGCCTTATCGAAATATCCAACCTGTCCCAGTTGAACGCCGTCCGCTGGGACCTGGACGCCGACGGTGACCCCGATGCCGCCAACGCGGCAGACTACGACGACGCCTTCCCCCGCGCTCCGCTGCCCGGCGCCGACCCGCGCATGGGCTGCCCCAGCAGCGGCTGCATTGGCTACGAGCTGTCGGACAACCTGGACTTCGACACCGACGACATCAGCGGCCCCAGCGCCGGCGACGCCTACTGGGACGGCGGCAAGGGCTGGCAGTCTATCGGCAGCGACGCGAACGCCTACACCGGCGTCTTCGAGGGCCATCGCAAAGTCATATCCAACCTGTTCATCAACCGCCCTGCGGAAGACGACCAAGGCTTGTTCGGTCTCATCAGTGGCGAGGTCCGCAATCTCGGCCTGGACAAGGTAAAGGTAACCGGAAGAAACAACGTCGGGGGGCTGGCCGGAGGCATTGACAGCAATGGCAACGCTTCGGTGCGGCGCAGCTACGTCACCGGCTCCGTCAGCAGCGCCAACGGTCCCGCCGGTATGTTGGCCGGTTACAACCAGAACGGCTCTATCGAAACCAGCTACGTCACCGGCTCCGTAACTGCCGTCAATTCCGCCGGCGGGATGGTGGGTTGGAACACCGGCTCCATCACTGCCAGCTACTCTCAAGCCGACGTGACCAGTTCCGGGTCGGGGGGAAGGACTGGCGGACTCGTTGGCCGCAATCGCGGCCCTATAGTAGCCAGCTACGCCACCGGCACGGTAACCGCGCAGGTCAAGGCCGGCGGGCTGATGGGAAATCTTTTTTACGGAGGCAACCTCGCTCCTACCGCTTCCGTCAAAGCCAGCTACGCCACCGGCGCCGTGACCGCCACCGGGGGAGCCGACGCCGACGTCGGTGGCCTGGTAAGCGCGGTAGACGCTGAAAATATCGGACATATCCACTACAGCTACTGGGACACCGAAACCACCGGGCAGACCGCGAGCGCCGGCGGCGACGGCAAGACCACCACCGAGCTGCGCTCCCCCACCACTTACGGCAGCGGGCCGGACATCTACGCGAGCTGGAACCTGGACTGGGACAACGCCGACGGCGACAACAGCGACGCCACCGGCCCGGACGACCCGTGGGACTTCGGCGCCAGCCACCATTACCCGGCGCTGAAGGTGGACTTTAACAACGACGGCAAAGCAAGCTGGGAGGAGTTCGGCGTACAGCGCACCTTCCTGCCGCCCGTCTTTGATGAAGGCTCCGGAGTCACCCGCAGCGTGGCCGAGAACAGCGGGTTCGGCGCCAACATCGGCCTTCCCGTCACGGCCGCCGACCCGGAACAATTCCCTCTGACCTACACACTGAGCGGAGCGGACGCGGACCTCTTCGACATCGATGAAACAAGCGGCCAACTGACGACCAAGTTTACGCTGGACTATGAGACCAAGAACTCCTACACCGTGGTGGTCACGGCCACCGACATCGACGACGAAACCAGCGACAGTACGGTGACCATCAACGTGACCAACGTGGACGAAGGCGCCGGGGCGACGGTGGACTACGACAAGGACGGCGACGGCCTCATCGACGTAACCACGTTGGCCCAGCTTAACGCCATTCGATGGGACCTGGCTTGGGGAGAGGCGAAGTACACCGGTATGCCGGCGCACACCGACGCCGCCGATTATTTCGCCGCCTTCCCCAAGCCCGCCTTCAACATGGGCTGCCCAACCCAGCGCTTAGTTCTGGGCGCCAACCCCCGGGACAGCGGCTGCATCGGCTACGAACTGATGAAGGACCTGGATTTCGACACCGACGGCAGCGGCGGCCCCGGTTCCGGCGATGCCTATTGGAACGACGGCAAGGGCTGGGAACCCATCCAGAAAGTGCTCCAGGTTGTAAGAGTAAACAATGCGAGTGTGTATAGCATCGTGCCGTACTCCGGCGCCTTCGAGGGCAATCGCTACACCATCTCCAACCTGTTTATCAACCGCCCGGATGAGAGCTACGTCGGACTGTTCGGCCAATTAGGCAAAGGCGCTGTACGGCACCTGGGGCTGGATAAGGTCAACGTGACCGGTGACTGGTACGTCGGCGGGCTGGCCGGCAGCAGCGGCGGGCGTCTGCGACGCAACTACGTGTCCGGCTCTGTAACTGGCGCCGGCGAAGTCGTTGGCGGGCTGGTGGGCCTCAGCAATAAGTGTGAGCGGAATGAACGGGGTGAGGAGTGTATCTACCAGAGCTACGTCACCGGGTCCGTCACCGGCGACAGCATCGTTGGCGGGCTGGTGGGCCGCAACGAGGGCCAAATTGAGACAACCTACTCCCAGGCCGGCGTCACCGCCACCGGGGCCCTGGGAATAGCCGGGGGTCTCGTTGGCGTGAACAAACTCGAGATAGCCTTCAGCTACGCCACCGGCGCGGTGACGGCGCCCACCGCTGCCGGCGGGCTGGTGGGCAAGAACGTCAGCGTCGACGGCAAGCTGGTGCGCATCACGTCCACCTACGCCACCGGCGCGGTGACCGCCACCGGGGGGGCCAACGCCGACGCCGGCGGGCTGGTGGGCATCGAAGAAGGCAACAGCGCCTCTCTAAAGATCAGCCAAAGCTACTGGAATACCGAAACCTCCGGCCAGACCGCGAGCGCCGGCGGGGACGGCAAGACCACAAACGAGATGCGAATCCCCACCTGGAGTGAGGGCATCTACAGCAGTTGGCATGTCCGCCGGGTCCTCGACGGTGAGCCCACCTTCGAGGACCCGTGGGATTTCGGAACTCCCTACGAGTATCCGGTGCTGTTTGCGGACTTCAACAACGACGACTTCTCCACTTGGGAGGAGTTCGGAAACCAGCGCCCCACCGGTGCGCCTTCCTTCGACGATCGCCCGACCGCCACCCGCCAAGTGAAGGAAGGTCTCGACGCCGGAGCCCCCGTCGGCAAACCCATCAGCGCCACCGACCCGGAGAGCGACACCCTGACCTACGCCTTGGACACCACCACCGGCGACCACCAGGACTTTTCCATCGATTCCAAGACCGGCCAACTGACGACGAAGGCCGTCCTGGACTACGAGACCAAGAGCTCCTACGCCGTGAGGGTGACGGTGAGCGACGGCAAGAGCACCGCCCGCCTGGCCGACGCCAGCATAGACGACACCATCGCGGTGACCATCAACGTGGGCGACCTGAACGAGAAGCCGGAGTTCCTGTCGGAGGCCTACACGGATCAGGACGGGACAAAGGTGCCGCCGGCGTCCATTACCGTGGACGACCGGGACGTGCCGGAGAACACCGCCTCCGGCCAGGACGTTGGCGATCCCGTCACGGCCACGGACCCGGACGACGGGGCCTCCCTGACCTACGCCCTGGAGGCCAGCAGCCACGCCGACGCCGGCCCCAACGATCATACCCACTTCACCATCGTCGCCGGAAGCGGCCAGCTCATAACCAGGGGCGCGCTGAACCATGAGGCCGACGCCTCCTACATCGTGGTGGTCACCGTCACCGACGGCAAGAACCCCGCCGGGGAGCCCGACGACGCGGTGGACGACTCCATCACCATCACCATAAACGTCACCAACGTCAACGAGAAGCCGAGCTTCGACGACGGGCTGACCGCGTCGGTGAACGCGGCGGAGAACCAGACGGCGGTGGCCACGCCGGACGTCACCGACCCGGACGGGGACGACCTGACCTACCGGCTGAACACAACCGCGTCGGTATCCGCTCCGGCCACAAACGACCACGCGTTGTTCACCATGACCGACGCAGGCGTCCTGACCTTCAAGTCGGCCCCCGACTTCGAGGCCGCCAAGAACAGCTTCACCATCGTCATCCAGGTGCGGGACAAGAAGGCCGCCAACGGCGACGCCGACACCGTGTGGGACGACTCCATAACCCTCACCGTCAACGTCACCGACGTGGCCGAGCCTCCCGACGCCCCCGGGGACCTCGCGGTGAAGTCGACGGCCAACGGGCTGAACGTGACCTGGACGGCCCCGGTGATGACGGGCAAGCCGCCGCTGACGGGCTACGACGTGGAGCATCGCCTGCGCACCAGCGCCGACGGGGCCGACGCCGCGGACGTGACCTGGGGCAGCTGGACCGACGCGTCCCACGGCGACACGTCCACCAGCGCCGGCATCACCGGCCTCACGCCGGAGGCCACCTACCAGGTGCGGGCGCGGGGCGTCAACGACGAGGGAGACGGCCAGTGGGCCGGGCCCGAAAACGGCGTGCCGGGCCACCCCAACCGGGCCCCGACCTTCGGCGACGGCGTAACCCTCTACGTGGACGAGAACACGGCATCGGGCGCCGACATAGACGACTCGCCGACCGCCACCGATCTCGACGGCGACTCCCTGACCTACTCCCTCGGCGGGACCGACTCGGCCCACTTCGCCATCGCGGCCGGAAGCGGCCAGCTGAAGACCAGGGGGGCGCTGAACCACGAGAACGAGGACTCCTACTCGGTGATCGTCACAGCGGAGGACCCCAGCGGCCTCACAGACACCATCGCGGTGACCATAGAGGTGAACGACCTGAACGAGGCGCCGGAGTTCCTGTCGGAGGCCTACACGGATCAGGACGGGACAAAGGTGCCGCCGGCGTCCATTACCGTGGACGACCGGGACGTGCCGGAGAACACCGCCTCCGGCCAGGACGTTGGCGATCCCGTCACGGCCACGGACCCGGACGACGGGGCCTCCCTGACCTACGCCCTGGAGGCCAGCAGCCACGCCGACGCCGGCCCGGACGATCATACCCACTTCACCATCGTCGCCGGAAGCGGCCAGCTCATAACCAGGGGCGCGCTGAACCATGAGGCCGACGCCTCCTACATCGTGGTGGTCACCGTCACCGACGGCAAGAACCCCGCCGGGGAGCCCGACGACGCGGTGGACGACTCCATCACCATCACCATAAACGTCACCAACGTCAACGAGAAGCCGACCTTCGACGACGGGCTGACCGCGTCGGTGAACGCGGCGGAGAACCAGACGGCGGTGGCCACGCCGGACGTCACCGACCCCGAGAAGGACACCCTCACCTACCGGCTGAATACGACCGCGTCGGTATCCGCTCCGGCCACAAACGACCACGCGTTGTTCACCATGACCGACGCAGGCGTCCTGACCTTCAAGGCGGCCCCCGACTTCGAGGCCGCCAAGAACAGCTTCACCATCGTCATTGAGGTAAGGGACAGCAAGGACGGCGGGGGCAAGGCGGACACCCACTGGGACGACTCCATAACCCTCACCGTCAACGTCACCGACGCGGCCGAGCCTCCCGACGCCCCCGTGGACCTCGCGGTGAAGTCGACGGCCAACGGGCTGAACGTCACCTGGACGGCGCCGGTGATGACGGGCAAGCCGCCGCTGACCGGCTACGACGTGGAGCATCGACTGCGCACCAGCGCCGACGGGGCCGACGCCGCGGACGTGACCTGGGGCAGCTGGACCGACGCGTCCCACGCCGACACGTCCACCAGCGCCGGCATCACCGGCCTCACGCCGGACGCCACCTACCAGGTGCGGGCGCGGGGCGTCAACGCCGAGGGGGACGGCCAGTGGGCCGAGCCCGAAAACGGCGTGCCGGGCCACCCCAACCGGGCCCCGACCTTCGGCGACAGCGTGACCCTCTACGTGGACGAGAACACGGCGCCGGGCGCCGACATAGACGACTCGCCGGCGGCCACCGACCTCGACGGCGACTCCCTGACCTACTCCCTCGGCGGGACCGACTCGGCCCACTTCGCCATCACGGCCGGAAGCGGCCAGCTGAAGACCAAGGGGGCCCTGGACCACGAGAACGAGGACTCCTACTCGGTGGTCGTCACCGCCAGCGACGGGACGCTCACAGACACCATCGCGGTGACGATCAACGTCAACGACCTGAACGAGAAGCCGGAGTTCCTGTCGGAGGCCTACACGGATCAGGACGGGACAAAGGTGCCGCCGGCGTCCATTACCGTGGACGACCGGGACGTGCCGGAGAACACCGCCTCCGGCCAGGACGTTGGCGATCCCGTCACGGCCACGGACCCGGACGACGGGGCCTCCCTGACCTACGCCCTGGAGGCCAGCAGCCACGCCGACGCCGGCCCGGACGATCATACCCACTTCACCATCGTCGCCGGAAGCGGCCAGCTCATAACCAGGGGCGCGCTGAACCATGAGGCCGACGCCTCCTACATCCTGGTGGTCACCGTCACCGACGGCAAGAACCCCGCCGGGGAGCCCGACGACGCGGTGGACGACTCCATCACCATCACCATAAACGTCACCAACGTCAACGAGAAGCCGTCCTTCGACGACGGGCTGACGGCCTCGGTGAACGCGGCGGAGAACCAGACCGCGGTGGCCACGCCGGACGTCACCGACCCCGAGAAGGACACGCTCACCTACCGGCTGAATACGACCGCGTCGGTATCCGCTCCGGCCACAAACGACCACGCGTTGTTCACCATGACCGACGCAGGCGTCCTGACCTTCAACGCCGCCCCCGACTTCGAGGCGGCGAAGAACAGCTTCACCATCGTCATCCAGGTGCGGGACAAGAAGGCCGCCAACGGCGACGCCGACACCGTGTGGGACGACTCCATCACCCTCACCATCAACGTCACCGACGCGGCCGAGCCGCCCGACGCCCCCGGGAACCTCGCGGTGAAGTCGACGGCCAACGGGCTGAACGTCACCTGGACGGCCCCGGTGATGACGGGCAAGCCACCGCTGACGGGCTACGACGTGGAGCATCGCCTGCGCACCAGCGCCGCCGAGGCTCTCACCGCGGTCTGGGGCAGCTGGACCGACGCGTCCCACGCCGACACGTCGACCAGCGCCGGCATCACCGGCCTCACCCCGGACGCCACCTACCAGGTGCGGGTGAGGGGCGTCAACGCCGAGGGAGACGGCCAGTGGGCCGGGCCCGAAAACGGCGTGCCGGGCCACCCCAACCGGGCGCCGACCTTCGGCGACGGCGTGACCCTATACGTGGACGAGAACACGGCAGCGGGCGCCGACATAGACGACTCGCCGACGGCCACCGATCTCGACGGCGACTCCCTGACCTATTCGCTGGGCGGGACCGATTCGGCCCACTTCGCCATCACGGCCGGAAGCGGCCAGCTGAAGACCAGGGGGGCGCTGAACCACGAGAACGAGGACTCCTACTCGGTGATCGTCACAGCGGAGGACCCCAGCGGCCTCACAGACACCATCGCTGTGACGATAGAGGTCAACGACCTGAACGAGGCGCCGGAGTTCCTGTCGGAGGCCTACACGGATCAGGACGGGACAAAGGTGCCGCCGGCGTCCATTACCGTGGACGACCGGGACGTGCCGGAGAACACCGCCTCCGGCCAGGACGTTGGCGATCCCGTCACGGCCACGGACCCGGACGACGGGGCCTCCCTGACCTACGCCCTGGAGGCCAGCAGCCACGCGGACGCCGGCCCGGACGATCATACCCACTTCACCATCGTCGCCGGAAGCGGCCAGCTCATAACCAGGGGCGCGCTGAACCACGAGAGCGACGCCTCCTACATCGTGGTGGTCACCGTCACCGACGGCAAGGACGGGGACGGGAAGGCCGACGACGCGGTGGACGACTCCATCACCATCACCATAAACGTCACCAACGTCAACGAGGCCCCGAGCTTCGACGACGGGCTGACCGCGTCGGTGAACGCGGCGGAGAACCAGACGGCGGTGGCCGCGCCGGACGTCACCGACCCCGAGAAGGACACGCTCAGCTACAGGCTGGACACGGCCGCGACCTTCACCGATCCCGCGGTCTCCAACGACCACGGCTCCTTCACCATGACCGACGCAGGCGTCCTGACCTTCAACGCCGCCCCCGACTTCGAGGCGGCGAAGAACACCTACACCCTCGTGATCGAGGTGCGGGACAGCAAGGACGTGAACGGCGACGCCGACACCGTGTGGGACGACTCCATCATCCTCACCGTCAACGTCACCGACGCGGCCGAGCCGCCCGACGCCCCCGGGAACCTCGCGGTGAAGTCGACGGCCAACGGGCTCACGGTGACCTGGACGGCCCCGGTGATGACGGGCAAGCCGCCGCTGACGGGCTACGACGTGGAGCATCGCCTGCGCACCAGCGCCGACGGCGCCCTCACCGAGGTGTGGGGCGACTGGACCGACGCGTCCCACGGCGACACGTCCACCAGCGCCGGCATCACCGGGCTCACGCCGGACGCCACCTACCAGGTGCGGGCGCGGGGCGTCAACGACGAGGGGGACGGCCAGTGGGCCGAGCCCGAAAACGGCGTGCCGGGCCACCCCAACCGGGCGCCGACCTTCGGCGACGGCGTGACCCTATACGTGGACGAGAACACGGCAGCGGGCGCCGACATAGACGACTCGCCGACGGCCACCGATCTCGACGGCGACTCCCTGACCTACTCGCTGGGCGGGACCGACTCGGCCCACTTCGCCATCGCGGCCGGAAGCGGCCAGCTCAAGACCAGGGGGGCCCTGGACCACGAGAACAAGGACTCCTACTCGGTGGTCGTCACCGCCAGCGACGGGACGCTCACAGACACCATCGCGGTGACCATAGAGGTCAACGACCTGAACGAGGCGCCGGAGTTCCTGTCGGAGGCCTACACGGATCAGGACGGGACAAAGGTGCCGCCGGCGTCCATTACCGTGGACGACCGGGACGTGCCGGAGAACACCGCCTCCGGCCAGGACGTTGGCGATCCCGTCACCGCCACGGACCCGGACGACGGGGCCTCCCTGACCTACGCCCTGGGGGCCAGCAGCCACGCCGACGCCGGCCCCAACGATCATACCCACTTCACCATCGTCGCCGGAAGCGGCCAGCTCATAACCAGGGGCGCGCTGAACCATGAGGCCGACGCCTCCTACATCCTGGTGGTCACCGTCACCGACGGCAAGAACCCCGCCGGGGAGCCCGACGACGCGGTGGACGACTCCATCATCCTCACCATCAACGTGACGGACCTGAACGAGGCGCCGACCTTCGACGACGGGCAAACGGCCTCGGTGAACGCGGCGGAGAACCAGACCGCGGTGGCCACGCCGGACGTCACCGACCCGGACGGGGACGACCTCACCTACCGGCTGAATACGACCGCGTCGGTATCCGCTCCGGCCACAAACGACCACGCGTTGTTCACCATGACCGACGCAGGCGTCCTGACCTTCAAGGCGGCCCCCGACTTCGAGGCCGCCAAGAACAGCTTCACCGTCGTCATTCAGGTGAGGGACAAGAAGGCCGCCAACGGCGACGCCGACACCGTGTGGGACGACTCCATCATCCTCACCATCAACGTCACCGACGCGGCCGAGCCGCCCGACGCCCCCGGGAACCTCGCGGTGAAGTCGACGGCCAACGGGCTGAACGTCACCTGGACGGCCCCGGTGATGACGGGCAAGCCACCGCTGACGGGCTACGATGTGGAGCATCGCCTGCGCACCAGCGCCGCCGAGGCTCTCACCGCGGTCTGGGGCAGCTGGACCGACGCGTCCCACGCCGACACGTCGACCAGCGCCGGCATCACCGGCCTCACCCCGGAGGCCACCTACCAGGTGCGGGTGAGGGGCGTCAACGCCGAGGGAGACGGCCAGTGGGCCGAGCCCGAAAACGGCGTGCCGGGCCACCCCAACCGGGCCCCGAGCTTCGACGACGGGCTGACCGCGTCGGTGAACGCGGCGGAGAACCAGACGGCGGTGGCCACGCCGGACGTCACCGACCCCGAGAAGGACACCCTCAGCTACCGGCTGAATACGACCGCGTCGGTATCCGCTCCGGCCACAAACGACCACGCGTTGTTCACCATGACCGACGCAGGCGTCCTGACCTTCAACGCCGCCCCCGACTTCGAGGCCGCCAAGAACACCTACACCCTCGTGATCGAGGTGCGGGACAGCAAGGACGTGAACGGCGACGGCGACACCCACTGGGACGACTCCATCATCCTCACCATCAACGTGACGGACCTGAACGAGGCGCCGTCCTTCGACGACGGGCTAACCGCGTCGGTGAACGCGGCGGAGAACCAGACGGCGGTGGCCACGCCGGACGTCACCGACCCGGACGGGGACGACCTGACCTACCGGTTGAACACAACCGCGTCGGTATCCGCTCCGGCCACAAACGACCACGCGTTGTTCACCATGACCGACGCAGGCGTCCTGACCTTCAACGCCGCCCCCGACTTCGAGGCGGTCAAGAACACCTACACCCTCGTCATCCAGGTGCGGGACAGCAAGGACGCGGCCGGTACGGGCGACACCCTCTGGGACGACTCCATCACCCTCACCGTCAACGTCACCGACGCGGCCGAGCCGCCCGACGCCCCCGAGAACCTCGCGGTGAAGTCGACGGCCAACGGGCTGAACGTCACCTGGACGGCGCCGGTGATGACGGGCAAGCCGCCGCTGACGGGCTACGACGTGGAGCATCGCCTGCGCACCAGCGCCGACGCCGCCCTCACCGCGGTCTGGGGCGACTGGACCGACGCGTCCCACGGCGACACGTCCACCAGCGCCGGCATCACCGGGCTGACGCCGGACGCCACCTACCAGGTAAGGGTGCGGGGCGTCAACGCCGAGGGAGACGGCGATTGGGCCGGGCCGGAAAACGGCGTGCCGGGCCACCCCAACCGGGCGCCGGCTTTCCTGAGCGACAGCGTAACCCTCGACGTGGACGAGAACACGGCGCCGGGCGCCGACATAGACGACTCGCCGACCGCGACCGACCTCGACGGCGACTCCCTGACCTACTCCCTCGGCGGGACCGACTCGGCCCACTTCGCCATCGCGGCCGGAAGCGGCCAGCTCAAGACCAAGGGGGACCTGGACCACGAGAACGAGGACTCCTACTCGGTGGTCGTCACCGCCAGCGACGGGACGCTCACAGACACCATCGCGGTGACAATAGAGGTGAACGACCTGAACGAGAAGCCGGAGTTCCTGTCGGAGGCCTACACGGATCAGGACGGGACAAAGGTGCCGCCGGCGTCCATTACCGTGGACGACCGGGACGTGCCGGAGAACACCGCCTCCGGCCAGGACGTTGGCGATCCCGTCACGGCCACGGACCCGGACGACGGGGCCTCCCTGACCTACGCCCTGGGGGCCAGCAGCCACGCCGACGCCGGCCCGGACGATCATACCCACTTCACCATCGTGGCCTTCAGCGGCCAGCTGCAGACCAGCGGGGCGCTGAACCACGAGAGCGACGCCTCCTACATCGTGGTGGTCACCGTCACCGACGGCAAGAACCCCGCCGGGGAGCCCGACGACGCGGTGGACGACTCCATCACCATCACCATAAACGTCACCAACGTCAACGAGGCGCCGAGCTTCGACGACGGGCAAACGGCCTCGGTGAACGCGGCGGAGAACCAGACGGCGGTGGCCGCGCCGGACGTCACCGACCCGGACGGGGACGACCTGACCTACCGGCTGAACACCGCGGCGACCTTCACCGATCCCGCGGTCTCCAACGACCACGGCTCCTTCACCATGACCGACACAGGCTCGCTGACCTTCAAGGCGGCCCCCGACTTCGAGGCCGGCGACAACACCTACACCCTGGTCGTCGAGGTGAGGGACAGCAAGGACGTGAACGGCGACGGCGACACCCACTGGGACGACTCCATAACCCTCACCGTCAACGTCACCGACGCGGCCGAGCCTCCCGACGCCCCCGGGGACCTGGCGGTGAAGTCGACGGCCAACGGGCTGAATGTGACCTGGACGGCGCCG
Source organism: Dehalococcoidia bacterium (assembly GCA_965224235.1). GTDB lineage: Bacteria > Chloroflexota > Dehalococcoidia > Lucifugimonadales > Lucifugimonadaceae. The sequence goes on from CBDCYP010000001.1 coordinate 1,048,867, forward strand.
GTGATGACGGGCAAGCCGGCGCTGACGGGCTACGACGTGGAGCATCGCCTGCGCACCAGCGCCGACGACGCCCTCACCGCGGTCTGGGGCGACTGGACCGACGCGTCCCACACCGACACATCCACCAGCGCCGGCATCACGGGGCTGACGCCGGACGCCACCTACCAGGTGCGGGTGCGGGGCGTCAACGACGAGGGGAACGGCCAGTGGGCCGGGCCCGAAAACGGCGTGCCGGGCCATCCCAACCGGGCGCCGACCTTCGGCGACAGCGTGACCCTATACGTGGACGAGAACACGGCATCGGGCGCCGACATAGACGACTCGCCGACGGCCACCGATCTCGACGGCGACTCCCTGACCTATTCGCTGGGCGGGACCGACTCGGCCCACTTCGCCATCGCGGCCGGAAGCGGCCAGCTCAAGACCAAGGGCGCGCTGAACTACGAGGGCACGTCGTCCTACTCGGTGGTCGTCACCGCCAGCGACGGGACGCTCACAGACACCATCGCGGTGACCATAGAGGTCAACGACCTGAACGAGAAGCCGGAGTTCCTGTCGGAGGCCTACACGGATCAGGACGGGACAAAGGTGCCGCCGGCGTCCATTACCGTGGACGACCGGGACGTGCCGGAGAACACCGCCTCCGGCCAGGACGTTGGCGATCCCGTCACGGCCACGGACCCGGACGACGGGGCCTCCCTGACCTACGCCCTGGAGGCCAGCAGCCACGCGGACGCCGGCCCCAACGATCATACCCACTTCACCATCGTCGCCGGAAGCGGCCAGCTCATAACCAGGGGCGCGCTGAACCATGAGGCCGACGCCTCCTACATCGTGGTGGTCACCGTCACCGACGGCAAGAACCCCGCCGGGGAGCCCGACGACGCGGTGGACGACTCCATCACCATCACCATAAACGTCACCAACGTCAACGAGAAGCCGTCCTTCGACGACGGGCTGACCGCGTCGGTGAACGCGGCGGAGAACCAGACGGCGGTGGCCACGCCGGACGTCACCGACCCCGAGAAGGACACGCTCAGCTACAGGCTGGACACGGCCGCGTCGGTATCCGCTCCGGCCACAAACGACCACGCGTTGTTCACCATGACCGACGCAGGCGTCCTGACCTTCAACGCCGCCCCCGACTTCGAGGCTGCCAAGAACACCTACACCCTCGTGATCGAGGTGCGGGACAGCAAGGACGCGGCCGGTAAGGACGACACCGTGTGGGACGACTCCATAACCCTCACCGTCAACGTCACCGACGTGGCCGAGCCTCCCGACGCCCCCGGGGACCTCGCGGTGAAGTCGACGGCCAACGGGCTGAACGTCACCTGGACGGCCCCTGTGATGACGGGCAAGCCGCCGCTGACGGGCTACGACGTGGAGCATCGCCTGCGCACCAGCGCCGCCGCCGCCCTCACCGCGGTCTGGGGCAGCTGGACCGACGCGTCCCACGCCGACACGTCCACCAGCGCCGGCATCACCGGCCTCACCCCGGACGCCACCTACCAGGTGCGGGCGCGGGGCGTCAACGCCGAGGGGGACGGCCAGTGGGCCGAGCCCGAAAACGGCGTGCCGGGCCACCCCAACCGGGCGCCGACCTTCGGCGACAGCGTGACCCTCTACGTGGACGAGAACACGGCCTCAGGCGCGGATATAGACGACTCGCCGACCGCCACCGATCTCGACGGCGACTCCCTGACCTACACCCTCGGCGGGACCGATTCGGCCCACTTCGCCATCGCGGCCGGAAGCGGCCAGCTCAAGACCAAGGGGGCGCTGAACTACGAGGGCACGTCGTCCTACTCGGTGGTCGTCACCGCCAGCGACGGGACGCTCACAGACACCATCGCGGTGACCATAGAGGTCAACGACCTGAACGAGAAGCCGGAGTTCCTGTCGGAGGCCTACACGGATCAGGACGGGACAAAGGTGCCGCCGGCGTCCATTACCGTGGACGACCGGGACGTGCCGGAGAACACCGCCTCCGGCCAGGACGTTGGCGATCCCGTCACGGCCACGGACCCGGACGACGGGGCCTCCCTGACCTACGCCCTGGAGGCCAGCAGCCACGCGGACGCCGGCCCGGACGATCATACCCACTTCACCATCGTCGCCGGAAGCGGCCAGCTCATAACCAGGGGCGCGCTGAACCATGAGGCCGACGCCTCCTACATCGTGGTGGTCACCGTCACCGACGGCAAGAACCCCGCCGGGGAGCCCGACGACGCGGTGGACGACTCCATCACCATCACCATAAACGTCACCAACGTCAACGAGGCGCCGTCCTTCGACGACGGGCTAACCGCGTCGGTGAACGCGGCGGAGAACCAGACGGCGGTGGCCACGCCGGACGTCACCGACCCCGAGAAGGACACCCTCACCTACCGGCTGAACACAACCGCGTCGGTATCCGCTCCGGCCACAAACGACCACGCGTTGTTCACCATGACCGACGCAGGCGTCCTGACCTTCAACGCCGCCCCCGACTTCGAGGCCGCCAAGAACACCTACACCCTCGTCATCCAGGTGCGGGACAGCAAGGACGCGGCCGGTACGGGCGACACCCTCTGGGACGACTCCATCACCCTCACCGTCAACGTCACCGACGCGGCCGAGCCGCCCGACGCCCCCGGGAACCTCGCGGTGAAGTCGACGGCCAACGGGCTTACGGTGACCTGGACGGCGCCGGTGATGACGGGCAAGCCGCCGCTGACCGGCTACGACGTGGAGCATCGCCTGCGCACCAGCGCCGACGGCGCCCTCACCGAGGTGTGGGGCGACTGGACCGACGCGTCCCACGGCGACACGTCCACCAGCGCCGGCATCACGGGGCTGACGCCGGAGGCGACCTACCAGGTGAGGGTGCGGGGCGTCAACGCCGAGGGAGACGGCCAGTGGGCCGGGCCCGAAAACGGCGTGCCGGGCCACCCCAACCGGGCCCCGACCTTCGGCGACGGCGTGACCCTATACGTGGACGAGAACACGGCAGCGGGCGCCGACATCGACGACTCGCCGACGGCCACCGATCTCGACGGCGACTCCCTGACCTATTCGCTGGGCGGAACCGACTCGGCCCACTTCGCCATCGCGGCCGGAAGCGGCCAGCTCAAGACCAAGGGCGCGCTGAACCACGAGAACAAGGACTCCTACTCGGTGGTCGTCACCGCGGAGGACCCCAGCGGCCTCACCGACACCATCGCGGTGACCATCAACGTCAACGACCTGAACGAGGCGCCGGAGTTCCTGTCGGAGGCCTACACGGATCAGGACGGGACAAAGGTGCCGCCGGCGTCCATTACCGTGGACGACCGGGACGTGCCGGAGAACACCGCCTCCGGCCAGGACGTTGGCGATCCCGTCACGGCCACGGACCCGGACGACGGGGCCTCCCTGACCTACGCCCTGGAGGCCAGCAGCCACGCGGACGCCGGCCCGGACGATCATACCCACTTCACCATCGTCGCCGGAAGCGGCCAGCTCATAACCAGGGGCGCGCTGAACCATGAGGCCGACGCCTCCTACATCGTGGTGGTCACCGTCACCGACGGCAAGAACCCCGCCGGGGAGCCCGACGACGCGGTGGACGACTCCATCACCATCACCATAAACGTCACCAACGTCAACGAGAAGCCGACCTTCGACGACGGGCTGACCGCGTCGGTGAACGCGGCGGAGAACCAGACGGCGGTGGCCACGCCGGACGTCACCGACCCCGAGAAGGACACCCTCACCTACCGGCTGAATACGACCGCGTCGGTATCCGCTCCGGCCACAAACGACCACGCGTTGTTCACCATGACCGACGCAGGCGTCCTGACCTTCAACGCCGCCCCCGACTTCGAGGCCGCCAAGAACAGCTTCACCATCGTCATTGAGGTAAGGGACAGCAAGGACGGCGGGGGCAAGGCGGACACCCACTGGGACGACTCCATAACACTCACCGTCAACGTCACCGACGCGGCCGAGCCGCCCGACGCCCCCGGGAACCTCGCGGTGAAGTCGACGGCCAACGGGCTCACCGTGACCTGGACGGCGCCGGTGATGACGGGCAAGCCGCCGCTGACGGGCTACGACGTGGAGCATCGCCTGCGCACCAGCGCCGCCGCCGCCCTCACCGAGGTGTGGGGCGACTGGACCGACGCGTCCCACGGCGACACGTCGACCAGCGCCGGCATCACCGGCCTCACCCCGGAGGCCACCTACCAGGTGCGGGTGAGGGGCGTCAACGCCGAGGGAGACGGCCAGTGGGCCGAGCCCGAAAACGGCGTGCCGGGGCAGCCCAACCGGGCCCCGACCTTCGGCGACGGCGTGACCCTATACGTGGACGAGAACACGGCAGCGGGCGCCGACATAGACGACTCGCCGACCGCCACCGATCTCGACGGCGACTCCCTGACCTATTCGCTGGGCGGGACCGACTCGGCCCACTTCGCCATCGCGGCCGGAAGCGGCCAGCTCAAGACCAAGGGGGCCCTGGACCACGAGAACGAGGACTCCTACTCGGTGGTGGTGACCGCCAGCGACGGGACGCTCACAGACACCATCGCGGTGACCATAGAGGTGAACGACCTGAACGAGGCGCCGAGCTTCGACGCCGGGCAGACGGCCTCGGTGAACGCGGCGGAGAACCAGACGGCGGTGGCCGCGCCGGACGTCACCGACCCCGAGAAGGACACCCTCAGCTACAGGCTGGACACCGCGGCGACCTTCACCGATCCCGCGGTCTCCAACGACCACGCGTTGTTCACCATGACCGACGCAGGCGTCCTGACCTTCAACGCCGCCCCCGACTTCGAGGCCGCCAAGAACAGCTTCACCATCGTCATCCAGGTGCGGGACAAGAAGGCCGCCAACGGCGACGCCGACACCCACTGGGACGACTCCATCACCCTCACCGTCAACGTCACCGACGCGGCCGAGCCGCCCGACGCCCCCGGGAACCTCGCGGTGAAGTCGACGGCCAACGGGCTGAACGTCACCTGGACGGCCCCGGTGATGACGGGCAAGCCGCCGCTGACGGGCTACGACGTGGAGCATCGCCTGCGCACCAGCGCCGCCGCCGCCCTCACCGCAGTCTGGGGCGACTGGACCGACGCGTCCCACGCCGACACGTCCACCAGCGCCGGCATCACCGGCCTCACGCCGGACGCCACCTACCAGGTGCGGGCGCGGGGCGTCAACGCCGAGGGGGACGGCCAGTGGGCCGAGCCCGAAAACGGCGTGCCGGGCCACCCCAACCGGGCCCCGACCTTCGGCGACAGCGTGACCCTCTACGTGGACGAGAACACGGTGCCGGGCGCCGACATAGACGACTCGCCGGCGGCCACCGACCTCGACGGCGACTCCCTGACCTACTCCCTCGGCGGGACCGACTCGGCCCACTTCGCCATCACGGCCGGAAGCGGCCAGCTGAAGACCAAGGGGGCCCTGGACCACGAGAACGAGGACTCCTACTCGGTGGTCGTCACCGCCAGCGACGGGACGCTCACAGACACCATCGCGGTGACGATCAACGTCAACGACCTGAACGAGAAGCCGGAGTTCCTGTCGGAGGCCTACACGGATCAGGACGGGACAAAGGTGCCGCCGGCGTCCATTACCGTGGACGACCGGGACGTGCCGGAGAACACCGCCTCCGGCCAGGACGTCGGGGATCCGGTCACGGCCACGGACCCGGACGACGGGGCCTCCCTGACCTACGCCCTGGAGGCCAGCAGCCACGCCGACGCCGGCCCGGACGATCATACCCACTTCACCATCGTCGCCGGAAGCGGCCAGCTCATAACCAGGGGCGCGCTGAACCATGAGGCCGACGCCTCCTACATCGTGGTGGTCACCGTCACCGACGGCAAGAACCCCGCCGGGGAGCCCGACGACGCGGTGGACGACTCCATCACCATCACCATAAACGTCACCAACGTCAACGAGAAGCCGACTTTCGACGACGGGCTGACCGCGTCGGTGAACGCGGCGGAGAACCAGACGGCGGTGGCCACGCCGGACGTCACCGACCCGGACGGCGACGACCTGACCTACCGGCTGAATACGACCGCGTCGGTATCCGCTCCGGCCACAAACGACCACGCGTTGTTCACCATGACCGACGCAGGCGTCCTGACCTTCAAGGCGGCCCCCGACTTCGAGGCCGCCAGGAACAGCTTCACCCTGGTCATTGAGGTAAGGGACAGCAAGGACGGCGCAGGCAAGGCGGACACCCACTGGGACGACTCCATCACCCTCACGGTCAACGTCACCGACGTGGCCGAGCCGCCCGACGCCCCCGAGAACCTCGCGGTGAAGTCGACGGCCAACGGGCTGAATGTGACCTGGACGGCGCCGGTGATGACGGGCAAGCCGCCGCTGACGGGCTACGACGTGGAGCATCGCCTGCGCACCAGCGCCGACGGGGCCGACGCCGCGGACGTGACCTGGGGCAGCTGGACCGACGCGTCCCACGCCGACACGTCGACCAGCGCCGGCATCACCGGCCTCACGCCGGACGCCACCTACCAGGTGCGGGCGCGGGGCGTCAACGACGAGGGAGACGGCCAGTGGGCCGAGCCCGAAAACGGCGTGCCGGGCCACCCCAACCGGGCCCCGACCTTCGGCGACAGCGTGACCCTATACGTGGACGAGAACACGGCAGCGGGCGCCGACATAGACGACTCGCCGACGGCCACCGATCTCGACGGCGACTCCCTGACCTATTCGCTGGGCGGGACCGACTCGGCCCACTTCGCCATCGCGGCCGGAAGCGGCCAGCTCAAGACCAAGGGGGCCCTGGACCACGAGAACGAGGACTCCTACTCGGTGGTGGTGACCGCCAGCGACGGGACGCTCACAGACACCATCGCGGTGACCATAGAGGTCAACGACCTGAACGAGGCGCCGGAGTTCCTGTCGGAGGCCTACACGGATCAGGACGGGACAAAGGTGCCGCCGGCGTCCATTACCGTGGACGACCGGGACGTGCCGGAGAACACCGCCTCCGGCCAGGACGTTGGCGATCCCGTCACGGCCACGGACCCGGACGACGGGGCCTCCCTGACCTACGCCCTGGAGGCCAGCAGCCACGCGGACGCCGGCCCGGACGATCATACCCACTTCGCCATCGTGGCCTCCAGCGGCCAGCTGCAGACCAGCGGGGCGCTGAACCACGAGAGCGACGCCTCCTACATCGTGGTGGTCACCGTCACCGACGGCAAGAACCCCGCCGGGGAGCCCGACGACGCGGTGGACGACTCCATCACCATCACCATAAACGTCACCAACGTCAACGAGGCCCCGACCTTCGACGACGGGCTGACCGCGTCGGTGAACGCGGCGGAGAACCAGACGGCGGTGGCCACGCCGGACGTCACCGACCCCGAGAAGGACACGCTCAGCTACAGCCTGGACACCGCCGCGACCTTCACCGATCCCGCGGTCTCCAACGACCACGCGTTGTTCACCATGACCGACGCAGGCGTCCTCACCTTCAAGGCGGCCCCCGACTTCGAGGCCGCCAAGAACACCTACACCCTCGTGATCGAGGTGCGGGACAGCAAGGACGCGGCCGGTACGGGCGACACCCTCTGGGACGACTCCATCACCCTCACCGTCAACGTCACCGACGCGGCCGAGCCGCCCGACGCCCCCGAGAACCTCGCGGTGAAGTCGACGGCCAACGGGCTGAACGTGACCTGGACGGCGCCGGTGATGACGGGCAAGCCGCCGCTGACGGGCTACGACGTGGAGCATCGCCTGCGCACCAGCGCCGACGCCGCCCTCACCGCGGTCTGGGGCGACTGGATCGACGCGTCCCACGGCGACACCTCCACCAGCGCCGGCATCACCGGCCTCACCCCGGAGGCCACCTACCAGGTGCGGGTGAGGGGCGTCAACGCCGAGGGAGACGGCCAGTGGGCCGAGCCCGAAAACGGCGTGCCGGGCCACCCCAACCGGGCCCCGACCTTCCCAGGCGACAGCGTGACGCTCGACGTGGACGAGAACACGGCGTCGGGCGCCGACATAGACGACTCGCCGGCGGCCACCGACCTTGACGGCGACTCCCTGACCTACTCCCTCGGCGGAACCGACTCGGGCCACTTCGCCATCGTGTCCTCCACCGGCCAGCTCAAGACCAAGGGGGCGCTGAACCACGAGAACAAGGACTCCTACTCGGTGGTCGTCACCGCCAGCGACGGGACGCTCACAGACACCATCGCGGTGACCATCAACGTGGGCGACGTGAACGAGGCGCCGGAGTTCCTGTCGGAGGCCTACACGGATCAGGACGGGACAAAGGTGCCGCCGGCGTCCATTACCGTGGACGACCGGGACGTGCCGGAGAACACCGCCTCCGGCCAGGACGTTGGCGATCCCGTCACGGCCACGGACCCGGACGACGGGGCCTCCCTGACCTACGCCCTGGAGGCCAGCAGCCACGCCGACGCCGGCCCGGACGATCATACTCACTTCACCATCGTCGCCGGAAGCGGCCAGCTCATAACCAGGGGCGCGCTGAACCATGAGGCCGACGCCTCCTACATCCTGGTGGTCACCGTCACCGACGGCAAGAACCCCGCCGGGGAGCCCGACGACGCGGTGGACGACTCCATCACCATCACCATAAACGTCACCAACGTCAACGAGAAGCCGTCCTTCGACGACGGGCTAACCGCGGCGGTGAACGCGGCGGAGAACCAGACGGCGGTGGCCGCGCCGGACGTCACCGACCCCGAGAAGGACACGCTCAGCTACAGGCTGGACACCGCGGCGACCTTCAGCGATCCCGCGGTCTCCAACGACCACGGCTCCTTCACCATGACCGACGCCGGCGTCCTGACCTTCAAGGCGGCCCCCGACTTCGAGGCCGCCAAGAACACCTACACCCTCGTCATCCAGGTGCGGGACAGCAAGGCCGCCAACGGCGACGCCGACACGGACTGGGACGACTCCATCATCCTCACCATCAACGTGACGGACCTGAACGAGGCGCCGAGCTTCGACGACGGGCAAACGGCCTCGGTGAACGCGGCGGAGAACCAGACGGCGGTGGCCACGCCGGACGTCACCGACCCCGAGAAGGACACGCTCAGCTACAGGCTGGACACGGCCGCGTCGGTATCCGCTCCGGCCACAAACGACCACGCGTTGTTCACCATGACCGACGCAGGCGTCCTGACCTTCAAGGCGGCCCCCGACTTCGAGGCGGCCAAGAACACCTACACCCTGGTCATCCAGGTGCGGGACAGCAAGGACGCGGCCGGTAAGGACGACACCGTGTGGGACGACTCCATCATCCTCACCATCAACGTGACGGACCTGAACGAGAAGCCGTCCTTCGACGACGGGCTAACCGCGTCGGTGAACGCGGCGGAGAACCAGACGGCGGTGGCCGCGCCGGACGTCACCGACCCCGAGAAGGACACCCTCACCTACCGGCTGAATACGACCGCGTCGGTATCCGCTCCGGCCACAAACGACCACGCGTTGTTCACCATGACCGACGCCGGCGTCCTGACCTTCAAGGCCGCCCCCGACTTCGAGGCCGCCAAGAACACCTACACCCTCGTCATCCAGGTGCGGGACAGCAAGGACGCGGCCGGTACGGGCGACACCCTCTGGGACGACTCCATCACCCTCACCGTCAACGTCACCGACGCGGCCGAGCCGCCCGACGCCCCCGAGAACCTCGCGGTGAAGTCGACGGCCAACGGGCTGAACGTGACCTGGACGGCGCCGGTGATGACGGGCAAGCCGCCGCTGACGGGCTACGACGTGGAGCATCGCCTGCGCACCAGCGCCGACGGCGCCCTCACCGAGGTGTGGAGCGACTGGACCGACGCGTCCCACGGCGACACGTCCACCAGCGCCGGCATCACCGGCCTCACCCCGGACGCCACCTACCAGGTGCGGGTGAGGGGCGTCAACGCCGAGGGAGACGGCCAGTGGGCCGGGCCCGAAAACGGCGTGCCGGGCCACCCCAACCGGGCGCCGACCTTCGGCGACGGCGTGACCCTATACGTGGACGAGAACACGGCAGCGGGCGCCGACATAGACGACTCGCCGACGGCCACCGACCTCGACGGCGACTCCCTGACCTACTCGCTGGGCGGAACCGACTCGGCCCACTTCGCCATCGCGGCCGGAAGCGGCCAGCTCAAGACCAAGGGGGCGCTGAACCACGAGGGCACGTCGTCCTACTCGGTGGTCGTCACCGCCAGCGACGGGACGCTCACAGACACCATCGCGGTGACCATAGAGGTGAACGACCTGAACGAGGCGCCGTCCTTCGACGCCGGGCAAACGGCCTCGGTGAACGCGGCGGAGAACCAGACGGCGGTGGCCACGCCGGACGTCACCGACCCCGAGAAGGACACGCTCAGCTACAGGCTGGACACGGCCGCGTCGGTATCCGCTCCGGCCACAAACGACCACGCGTTGTTCACCATGACCGACGCAGGCGTCCTGACCTTCAAGGCGGCCCCCGACTTCGAGGCTGCCAAGAACAGCTTCACCCTGGTCATTGAGGTAAGGGACAGCAAGGACGGCGGGGGCAAGGCGGACACCCACTGGGACGACTCCATAACACTCACCGTCAACGTCACCGACGTGGCCGAGCCGCCCGACGCGCCCGGGAACCTCGCGGTGAAGTCGACGGCCAACGGGCTGAACGTGACCTGGACGGCCCCGGTGATGACGGGCAAGCCGCCGCTGACGGGCTACGACGTGGAGCATCGCCTGCGCACCAGCGCCGCCGCCGCCCTCACCGCGGTCTGGGGGGACTGGACCGACGCGTCCCACGGCGACACGTCCACCAGCGCCGGCATCATCGGGCTGACGCCGGAGGCGACCTACCAGGTAAGGGTGCGGGGCGTCAACGACGAGGGGAACGGCCAGTGGGCCGAGCCCGAAAACGGCGTGCCGGGCCACCCCAACCGGGCCCCGACCTTCGGCGACGGCGTAACCCTCGACGTGGACGAGAACACGGCGCCGGGCGCCGACATAGACGACTCGCCGACCGCCACCGATCTCGACGGCGACTCCCTGACCTATTCGCTGGGCGGAACCGATTCGGCCCACTTCGCCATCACGGCCGGAAGCGGCCAGCTCAAGACCAAGGGCGCGCTGAACTACGAGGGCACGTCGTCCTACTCGGTGGTCGTCACCGCCAGCGACGGGACGCTCACAGACACCATCGCGGTGACCATAGAGGTCAACGACCTGAACGAGAAGCCGGAGTTCCTGTCGGAGGCCTACACGGATCAGGACGGGACAAAGGTGCCGCCGGCGTCCATTACCGTGGACGACCGGGACGTGCCGGAGAACACCGCCTCCGGCCAGGACGTTGGCGATCCCGTCACGGCCACGGACCCGGACGACGGGGCCTCCCTGACCTACGCCCTGGAGGCCAGCAGCCACGCGGACGCCGGCCCCAACGATCATACCCACTTCACCATCGTCGCCGGAAGCGGCCAGCTCATAACCAGGGGCGCGCTGAACCACGAGAGCGACGCCTCCTACATCGTGGTGGTCACCGTCACCGACGGCAAGGACGGGGACGGGAAGGCCGACGACGCGGTGGACGACTCCATCACCATCACCATCAACGTGACGGACCTGAACGAGGCGCCGACCTTCGACGACGGGCTGACCGCGTCGGTGAACGCGGCGGAGAACCAGACGGCGGTGGCCACGCCGGACGTCACCGACCCCGAGAAGGACACGCTCAGCTACAGGCTGGACACCGCCGCGACCTTCACCGATCCCGCGGTCTCCAACGACCACGCGTTGTTCACCATGACCGACGCAGGCGTCCTGACCTTCAAGGCGGCCCCCGACTTCGAGGCGGTCAAGAACACCTACACCGTCGTCATCCAGGTGAGGGACAGCAAGGACGTGAACGGCGACGGCGACACCCACTGGGACGACTCCATCACCATCACCATAAACGTCACCAACGTCAACGAGAAGCCGTCCTTCGACGCCGGGCAAACGGCCTCGGTGAACGCGGCGGAGAACCAGACGGCGGTGGCCACGCCGGACGTCACCGACCCCGAGAAGGACACGCTCAGCTACAGGCTGGACACGGCCGCGTCGGTATCCGCTCCGGCCACAAACGACCACGCGTTGTTCACCATGACCGACGCAGGCGTCCTGACCTTCAACGCCGCCCCCGACTTCGAGGCTGCCAAGAACACCTACACCCTCGTGATCGAGGTGCGGGACAGCAAGGACGGCGGGGGCAAGGCGGACACCCACTGGGACGACTCCATAACACTCACCGTCAACGTCACCGACGCGGCCGAGCCGCCCGACGCCCCCGGGAACCTCGCGGTGAAGTCGACGGCCAACGGGCTCACGGTGACCTGGACGGCCCCTGTGATGACGGGCAAGCCGCCGCTGACGGGCTACGACGTGGAGCATCGCCTGCGCACCAGCGCCGACGGCGCCCTCACCGAGGTGTGGGGCGACTGGACCGACGCGTCCCACGGCGACACGTCGACCAGCGCCGGCATCACCGGCCTCACCCCGGAGGCCACCTACCAGGTGCGGGTGAGGGGCGTCAACGCCGAGGGAGACGGCCAGTGGGCCGAGCCCGAAAACGGCGTGCCGGGCCACCCCAACCGGGCCCCGACCTTCGACGACGGGCTGACCGCGGCGGTGAACGCGGCGGAGAACCAGACGGCGGTGGCCACGCCGGACGTCACCGACCTGGACGGGGACGACCTGACCTACCGGCTGAACACGACCGCGTCGGTATCCGCTCCGGCCACAAACGACCACGCGTTGTTCACCATGACCGACGCCGGCGTCCTGACCTTCAAGGCGGCCCCCGACTTCGAGGCGGCGAAGAACACCTACACCCTGGTCATTGAGGTGCGGGACAGCAAGGACGTGAACGGCGACGGCGACACCCACTGGGACGACTCCATCATCCTCACAATCAACGTGACGGACGTGAACGAGGCGCCGAGCTTCGACGACGGGCAAACGGCCTCGGTGAACGCGGCGGAGAACCAGACGGCGGTGGCCACGCCGGACGTCACCGACCCGGACGGGGACGACCTGACCTACCGGTTGAACACAACCGCGTCGGTATCCGCTCCGGCCACAAACGACCACGCGTTGTTCACCATGACCGACGCAGGCGTCCTGACCTTCAACGCGGCCCCCGACTTCGAGGCCGCCAGGAACACCTACACCCTGGTGATCGAGGTGCGGGACAGCAAGGACGGCGCAGGCAAGGACGACACCGGCTGGGACGACTCCATCACCCTCACCGTCAACGTCACCGACATGGCCGAGCCGCCCGACGCGCCCGGGGACCTCGCGGTGAAGTCGACGGCCAACGGGCTCACGGTGACCTGGACGGCGCCGGTGATGACGGGCAAGCCGCCGCTGACGGGCTACGACGTGGAGCATCGCCTGCGCACCAGCGCCGCCGCCGCCCTCACCGAGGTGTGGGGCGACTGGACCGACGCGTCCCACGGCGACACGTCCACCAGCGCCGGCATCACCGGGCTGACGCCGGACGCCACCTACCAGGTGCGGGCGCGGGGCGTCAACGCCGAGGGAGACGGCGATTGGGCCGGGCCGGAAAACGGCGTGCCGGGCCACCCCAACCGGGCGCCGGCTTTCCTGAGCGACAGCGTAACCCTCGACGTGGACGAGAACACGGCGCCGGGCGCCGACATAGACGACTCGCCGACCGCCACCGATCTCGACGGCGACTCCCTGACCTATTCGCTCGGCGGGACCGACTCGGCCCACTTCGCCATCGCGGCCGGAAGCGGCCAGCTGAAGACCAAGGGGGCCCTGGACCACGAGAACGAGGACTCCTACTCGGTGATCGTCACAGCGGAGGACCCCAGCGGCCTCACAGACACCATCGCTGTGACGATAGAGGTGAACGATCTGAACGAGAAGCCGGAGTTCCTGTCGGAGGCCTACACGGATCAGGACGGGACAAAGGTGCCGCCGGCGTCCATTACCGTGGACGACCGGGACGTGCCGGAGAACACCGCCTCCGGCCAGGACGTTGGCGATCCCGTCACGGCCACGGACCCGGACGACGCGGCCTCCTTGACCTACGCCCTGGGGGCCAGCAACCACGCCGACGCCGGCCCCAACGATCATACCCACTTCACCATCGTCGCCGGAAGCGGCCAGCTCATAACCAGGGGCGCGCTGAACCACGAGAGCGACGCCTCCTACATCGTGGTGGTCACCGTCACCGACGGCAAGGACGGGGACGGGAAGGCCGACGACGCGGTGGACGACTCCATCACCATCACCATAAACGTCACCAACGTCAACGAGAAGCCGTCCTTCGACGACGGGCTAACCGCGTCGGTGAACGCGGCGGAGAACCAGACGGCGGTGGCCGCGCCGGACGTCACCGACCCCGAGAAGGACACCCTCACCTACCGGCTGAATACGACCGCGACCTTCACCGATCCCGCGGTCTCCAACGACCACGGCTCCTTCACCATGACCGACGCAGGCTCGCTCACCTTCAAGGCGGCCCCCGACTTCGAGGCGGCGAAGAACACCTACACCCTGGTCGTCGAGGTGCGGGACAGCAAGGACGGCGCGGGCAAGGCGGACACCCACTGGGACGACTCCATAACCCTCACCGTCAACGTCACCGACGTGGACGAGCCGCCCGACGCCCCCGGGGACCTGGCGGTGAAGTCGACGGCCAACGGGCTGAACGTCACCTGGACGGCGCCGGTGATGACGGGCAAGCCGCCGCTGACGGGCTACGACGTGGAGCATCGCCTGCGCACCAGCGCCGACGGGGCCGACGCCGCGGACGTGACCTGGGGCAGCTGGACCGACGCGTCCCACGCCGACACCTCCACCAGCGCCGGCATCACCGGCCTCACCCCGGAGGCCACCTACCAGGTGCGGGCGCGGGGCGTCAACGACGAGGGAGACGGCCAGTGGGCCGAGCCCGAAAACGGCGTGCCGGGCCACCCCAACCGGGCGCCGGCTTTCCTGAGCGACAGCGTAACCCTCGACGTGGACGAGAACACGGCGTCGGGCGCCGACATCGACGACTCGCCGACGGCCACCGATCTCGACGGCGACTCCCTGACCTATTCGCTGGGCGGAACCGACTCGGCCCACTTCGCCATCGCGGCCGGAAGCGGCCAGCTGAAGACCAAGGGGGACCTGGACCACGAGAACGAGGACTCCTACTCGGTGGTCGTCACCGCCAGCGACGGGACGCTCACAGACACCATCGCGGTGACCATAGAGGTCAACGACCTGAACGAGAAGCCGGAGTTCCTGTCGGAGGCCTACACGGATCAGGACGGGACAAAGGTGCCGCCGGCGTCCATTACCGTGGACGACCGGGACGTGCCGGAGAACACCGCCTCCGGCCAGGACGTTGGCGATCCCGTCACGGCCACGGACCCGGACGACGGGGCCTCCCTGACCTACGCCCTGGAGGCCAGCAGCCACGCGGACGCCGGCCCGGACGATCATACTCACTTCACCATCGTCGCCGGAAGCGGCCAGCTCATAACCAGGGGCGCGCTGAACCATGAGGCCGACGCCTCCTACATCGTGGTGGTCACCGTCACCGACGGCAAGGACGGGGACGGGAAGGCCGACGACGCGGTGGACGACTCCATCACCATCACCATAAACGTCACCAACGTCAACGAGAAGCCGTCCTTCGATGACGGGCAAACGGCCTCGGTGAACGCGGCGGAGAACCAGACGGCGGTGGCCGCGCCGGACGTCACCGACCCCGAAAAGGACACCCTCAGCTACAGGCTGGACACCGCGGCGACCTTCAGCGATCCCGCGGTCTCCAACGACCACGCGTTGTTCACCATGACCGACGCAGGCGTCCTGACCTTCAAGGCGGCCCCCGACTTCGAGGCCGCCAAGAACACCTACACCGTCGTCATTCAGGTGCGGGACAAGAAGGCCGCCAACGGCGACGCCGACACCGTGTGGGACGACTCCATAACCCTCACCGTCAACGTCACCGACGCGGACGAGCCTCCCGACGCCCCCGAGAACCTCGCGGTGAAGTCGACGGCCAACGGGCTGAACGTCACCTGGACGGCCCCGGTGATGACGGGCAAGCCGCCGCTGACGGGCTACGACGTGGAGCATCGCCTGCGCACCAGCGCCGCCGCCGCCCTCACCGCAGTCTGGGGCGACTGGACCGACGCGTCCCACGCCGACACGTCCACCAGCGCCGGCATCACCGGGCTGACGCCGGACGCCACCTACCAGGTGCGGGCGCGGGGCGTCAACGACGAGGGGGACGGCCAGTGGGCCGAGCCCGAAAACGGCGTGCCGGGCCACCCCAACCGGGCGCCAAGCTTCGATGACGGGCTAACCGCGTCGGTGAACGCGGCGGAGAACCAGAAGGCGGTGGCCGCGCCGGACGTCACCGACCCGGACGGGGACGACCTGACCTACCGGCTGAACACAACCGCGTCGGTATCCGCTCCGGCCACAAACGACCACGCGTTGTTCACCATGACCGACGCAGGCGTCCTGACCTTCAACGCGGCCCCCGACTTCGAGGCCGCCAAGAACACCTACACCCTGGTGATCGAGGTGCGGGACAGCAAGGACGGCGCGGGCAAGGCGGACACCCACTGGGACGACTCCATCACCCTCACCGTCAACGTCACCGACGTGGACGAGCCGCCCGACGCCCCCGGGGACCTGGCGGTGAAGTCGACGGCCAACGGGCTGAACGTCACCTGGACGGCGCCGGTGATGACGGGCAAGCCGCCGCTGACCGGCTACGACGTGGAGCATCGCCTGCGCACAAGCGCCGCCGCCGCCCTCACCGCGGTCTGGGGCGACTGGACCGACGCGTCCCACACCGACACATCCACCAGCGCCGGCATCACGGGGCTGACGCCGGAGGCGACCTACCAGGTGCGGGCGCGGGGCGTCAACGCCGAGGGAGACGGCCAGTGGGCCGGGCCCGAAAACGGCGTGCCGGGCCACCCCAACCGGGCGCCGGCTTTCCTGAGCGACAGCGTAACCCTCGACGTGGACGAGAACACGGTCGCAGGCGCCGACATCGACGACTCGCCGACGGCCACCGATCTCGACGGCGACTCCCTGACCTATTCGCTGGGCGGAACCGACTCGGCCCACTTCGCCATCGCGGCCGGAAGCGGCCAGCTCAAGACCAAGGGGGCCCTGAACCACGAGAACAAGGACTCCTACTCGGTGGTCGTCACCGCCAGCGACGGGACGCTCACAGACACCATCGCGGTGACCATAGAGGTCAACGACCTGAACGAGGCGCCGGAGTTCCTGTCGGAGGCCTACACGGATCAGGACGGGACAAAGGTGCCGCCGGCGTCCATTACCGTGGACGACCGGGACGTGCCGGAGAACACCGCCTCCGGCCAGGACGTTGGCGATCCCGTCACGGCCACGGACCCGGACGACGGGGCCTCCCTGACCTACGCCCTGGAGGCCAGCAGCCACGCGGACGCCGGCCCGGACGATCATACCCACTTCACCATCGTCGCCGGAAGCGGCCAGCTCATAACCAGGGGCGCGCTGAACCATGAGGCCGACGCCTCCTACATCGTGGTGGTCACCGTCACCGACGGCAAGAACCCCGCCGGGGAGCCCGACGACGCGGTGGACGACTCCATCACCATCACCATAAACGTCACCAACGTCAACGAGAAGCCGTCCTTCGACGACGGGCTAACCGCGTCGGTGAACGCGGCGGAGAACCAGACGGCGGTGGCCGCGCCGGACGTCACCGACCCCGAGAAGGACACCCTCACCTACCGGCTGGACACGGCCGCGACCTTCACCGATCCCGCGGTCTCCAACGACCACGCGTCCTTCACCATGACCGGCGCAGGCGTCCTGACCTTCAAGGCGGCCCCGGACTTTGAGGCCGGCGACAACAAGTACACCCTGGTCGTCGAGGTGCGGGACAGCAAGGACGCGGCCGGTACGGGCGACACCGTGTGGGACGACTCCATCATCCTCACCATCAACGTGACGGACCTGAACGAGGCGCCGTCCTTCGACGACGGGCTAACCGCGTCGGTGAACGCGGCGGAGAACCAGACGGCGGTGGCCGCGCCGGACGTCACCGACCCGGACGGGGACGACCTCACCTACCGGCTGAATACGACCGCGTCGGTATCCGCTCCGGCCACAAACGACCACGCGTTGTTCACCATGACCGACGCAGGCGTCCTGACCTTCAAGGCGGCCCCCGACTTCGAGGCCGCCAGGAACACCTACACCCTCGTCATCCAGGTGAGGGACAGCAAGGACGCGGCCGGTACGGGCGACACCCTCTGGGACGACTCCATAACCCTCACCGTCAACGTCACCGACGCGGCCGAGCCGCCCGACGCGCCCGGGGACCTCGCGGTGAAGTCGACGGCCAACGGGCTCACGGTGACCTGGACGGCGCCGGTGATGACGGGCAAGCCGCCGCTGACGGGCTACGACGTGGAGCATCGCCTGCGCACCAGCGCCGCCGCCGCCCTCACCGCAGTCTGGGGCGACTGGACCGACGCGTCCCACGCCGACACGTCGACCAGCGCCGGCATCACCGGCCTCACCCCGGACGCCACCTACCAGGTGCGGGCGCGGGGCGTCAACGCCGAGGGGGACGGCCAGTGGGCCGAGCCCGAAAACGGCGTGCCGGGCCACCCCAACCGGGCGCCGACCTTCGGCGACGGCGTGACCCTATACGTGGACGAGAACACGGCAGCGGGCGCCGACATAGACGACTCGCCGACGGCCACCGATCTCGACGGCGACTCCCTGACCTACACCCTCGGCGGGACCGATTCGGCCCACTTCGCCATCGCGGCCGGAAGCGGCCAGCTCAAGACCAAGGGGGCGCTGAACTACGAGGGCACGTCGTCCTACTCGGTGGTCGTCACCGCCAGCGACGGGACGCTCACAGACACCATCGCGGTGACCATAGAGGTCAACGACCTGAACGAGAAGCCGGAGTTCCTGTCGGAGGCCTACACGGATCAGGACGGGACAAAGGTGCCGCCGGCGTCCATTACCGTGGACGACCGGGACGTGCCGGAGAACACCGCCTCCGGCCAGGACGTTGGCGATCCCGTCACGGCCACGGACCCGGACGACGGGGCCTCCCTGACCTACGCCCTGGAGGCCAGCAGCCACGCCGACGCCGGCCCCAACGATCATACCCACTTCACCATCGTCGCCGGAAGCGGCCAGCTCATAACCAGGGGCGCGCTGAACCATGAGGCCGACGCCTCCTACATCGTGGTGGTCACCGTCACCGACGGCAAGAACCCCGCCGGGGAGCCCGACGACGCGGTGGACGACTCCATCACCATCACCATAAACGTCACCAACGTCAACGAGAAGCCGAGCTTCGACGACGGGCAAACGGCCTCGGTGAACGCGGCGGAGAACCAGACGGCGGTGGCCACGCCGGACGTCACCGACCCCGAGAAGGACACGCTCAGCTACAGGCTGGACACCGCCGCGACCTTCACCGATCCCGCGGTCTCCAACGACCAAGCGTTGTTCACCATGACCGACGCAGGCGTCCTGACCTTCAAGGCGGCCCCCGACTTCGAGGCGGTCAAGAACACCTACACCGTCGTCATCGAGGTGAGGGACAAGAAGGCCGCCAACGGCGACGCCGACACCGTGTGGGACGACTCGATCATCCTCACCGTCAACGTCACCGACGTGGACGAGCCGCCCGACGCGCCCACCGATCTGGAGGTGAAGTCGACGGCCAACGGCCTGAACGTCACCTGGACGGCCCCTGTGATGACGGGCAAGCCGCCGCTGACGGGCTACGACGTGGAGCATCGCCTGCGCACCAGCGCCGCCGCCGCCCTCACCGCGGTCTGGGGCAGCTGGACCGACGCGTCCCACGCCGACACGTCCACCAGCGCCGGCATCACGGGCCTCACGCCGGAGGCCACCTACCAGGTGCGGGCGCGGGGCGTCAACGCCGAGGGGGACGGCCAGTGGGCCGAGCCCGAAAACGGCGTGCCGGGCCACCCCAACCGGGCCCCGAGCTTCGACGACGGGCTAACCGCGGCGGTGAACGCGGCGGAGAACCAGACGGCGGTGGCCACGCCGGACGTCACCGACCTGGACGGGGACGACCTGACCTACCGGCTGAACACGACCGCGTCGGTATCCGCTCCGGCCACAAACGACCACGCGTTGTTCACCATGACCGACGCCGGCGTCCTGACCTTCAAGGCGGCCCCCGACTTCGAGGCGGCGAAGAACACCTACACCCTGGTCATTGAGGTGCGGGACAGCAAGGACGTGAACGGCGACGGCGACACCCACTGGGACGACTCCATCACCATCACCATAAACGTCACCAACGTCAACGAGGCGCCGTCCTTCGACGCCGGGCAAACGGCCTCGGTGAACGCGGCGGAGAACCAGACGGCGGTGGCCACGCCGGACGTCACCGACCCCGAGAAGGACACGCTCAGCTACAGGCTGGACACGGCCGCGTCGGTATCCGCTCCGGCCACAAACGACCACGCGTTGTTCACCATGACCGACGCAGGCGTCCTGACCTTCAAGGCGGCCCCCGACTTCGAGGCTGCCAAGAACACCTACACCGTCGTCATCGAGGTGAGGGACAAGAAGGCCGCCAACGGCGACGCCGACACCGTGTGGGACGACTCGATCATCCTCACGGTCAACGTCACCGACATGGACGAGCCGCCCGACGCGCCCGGGGACCTCGCGGTGAAGTCGACGGCCAACGGGCTCACGGTGACCTGGACGGCGCCGGTGATGACGGGCAAGCCGCCGCTGACGGGCTACGACGTGGAGCATCGCCTGCGCACCAGCGCCGACGGGGCCGACGCCGCAGACGTGACCTGGGGCAGCTGGACCGACGCGTCCCACGCCGACACGTCGACCAGCGCCGGCATCACCGGCCTCACCCCGGAGGCCACCTACCAGGTGCGGGCGCGGGGCGTCAACGCCGAGGGAGACGGCCAGTGGGCCGGGCCGGAAAACGGCGTGCCGGGCCACCCCAACCGGGCCCCGACCTTCGGCGACGGCGTAACCCTCTACGTGGACGAGAACACGGCGCCGGGCGCCGACATAGACGACTCGCCGACCGCGACCGACCTCGACGGCGACTCCCTGACCTACTCCCTCGGCGGGACCGACTCGGCCCACTTCGCCATCGCGGCCGGAAGCGGCCAGCTGAAGACCAGGGGGGCCCTGGACCACGAGAACGAGGACTCCTACTCGGTGGTGGTGACCGCCAGCGACGGGACGCTCACAGACACCATCGCGGTGACCATAGAGGTCAACGATCTGAACGAGAAGCCGGAGTTCCTGTCGGAGGCCTACACGGATCAGGACGGGACAAAGGTGCCGCCGGCGTCCATTACCGTGGACGACCGGGACGTGCCGGAGAACACCGCCTCCGGCCAGGACGTCGGGGATCCGGTCACGGCCACGGACCCGGACGACGGGGCCTCCCTGACCTACGCCCTGGAGGCCAGCAGCCACGCGGACGCCGGCCCCAACGATCATACCCACTTCACCATCGTCGCCGGAAGCGGCCAGCTCATAACCAGGGGCGCGCTGAACCATGAGGCCGACGCCTCCTACATCGTGGTGGTCACCGTCACCGACGGCAAGAACCCCGCCGGGGAGCCCGACGACGCGGTGGACGACTCCATCACCATCACCATAAACGTCACCAACGTCAACGAGAAGCCGAGCTTCGACGACGGGCTAACCGCGTCGGTGAACGCGGCGGAGAACCAGACGGCGGTGGCCGCGCCGGACGTCACCGACCCGGACGGGGACGACCTGACCTACCGGCTGAATACGACCGCGTCGGTATCCGCTCCGGCCACAAACGACCACGCGTTGTTCACCATGACCGACGCAGGCGTCCTGACCTTCGACGCCGCCCCCGACTTCGAGGCGGCGAAGAACAGCTTCACCATCGTCATCCAGGTGCGGGACAAGAAGGCCGCCAACGGCGACGCCGACACCGTGTGGGACGACTCCATAACACTCACCGTCAACGTCACCGACGCGGCCGAGCCGCCCGACGCCCCCGGGAACCTCGCGGTGAAGTCGACGGCCAACGGGCTCACGGTGACCTGGACGGCCCCTGTGATGACGGGCAAGCCGCCGCTGACGGGCTACGACGTGGAGCATCGCCTGCGCACCAGCGCCGACGGGGCCGACGCCGCGGACGTGACCTGGGGCAGCTGGACCGACGCGTCCCACGCCGACACGTCCACCAGCGCCGGCATCACGGGCCTCACGCCGGAGGCCACCTACCAGGTGCGGGCGCGGGGCGTCAACGCCGAGGGGGACGGCCAGTGGGCCGAGCCCGAAAACGGCGTGCCGGGCCACCCCAACCGGGCGCCGACCTTCGGCGACAGCGTGACCCTCTACGTGGACGAGAACACGGCCTCAGGCGCGGATATAGACGACTCGCCGACCGCCACCGATCTCGACGGCGACTCCCTGACCTATTCGCTGGGCGGGACCGACTCGGCCCACTTCGCCATCGCGGCCGGAAGCGGCCAGCTCAAGACCAAGGGGGCGCTGAACTACGAGGGCACGTCGTCCTACTCGGTGGTCGTCACCGCCAGCGACGGGACGCTCACAGACACCATCGCGGTGACCATAGAGGTCAACGACCTGAACGAGCCGCCGACCTTCGACGACGGGCAGACGGCCTCGGTGAACGCGGCGGAGAACCAGACGGCGGTGGCCACGCCGGACGTCACCGACCCGGACGGGGACGACCTGACCTACCGGCTGGACACCGCGGCGACCTTGAGCGATCCCGCGGTCTCCAACGACCACGCGTTGTTCACCATGACCGACGCAGGCGTCCTGACCTTCAAGGCGGCCCCCGACTTCGAGGCGGCCAAGAACACCTACACCCTCGTCATCCAGGTGCGGGACAAGAAGGCCGCCAACGGCGACGCCGACACCCACTGGGACGACTCCATAACCCTCACCGTCAACGTCACCGACGCGGCCGAGCCTCCCGACGCCCCCGGGAACCTCGCGGTGAAGTCGACGGCCAACGGGCTGAACGTCACCTGGACGGCCCCGGTGATGACGGGCAAGCCGCCGCTGACCGGCTACGACGTGGAGCATCGCCTGCGCACCAGCGCCGACGGCGCCCTCACCGAGGTGTGGGGCGACTGGACCGACGCGTCCCACGGCGACACGTCGACCAGCGCCGGCATCACGGGGCTGACGCCGGAGGCGACCTACCAGGTGCGGGTGAGAGGGGTCAACGCCGAGGGCGACGGCCAGTGGGCCGGGCCCGAAAACGGCGTGCCGGGCTACCCCAACCGGGCGCCGACCTTCGGCGACGGCGTGACCCTATACGTGGACGAGAACACGGCAGCGGGCGCCGACATAGACGACTCGCCGACGGCCACCGATCTCGACGGCGACTCCCTGACCTATTCGCTGGGCGGGACCGATTCGGCCCACTTCGCCATCACGGCCGGAAGCGGCCAGCTGAAGACCAGGGGGGCGCTGAACCACGAGAACGAGGACTCCTACTCGGTGATCGTCACAGCGGAGGACCCCAGCGGCCTCACAGACACCATCGCTGTGACGATAGAGGTCAACGACCTGAACGAGGCGCCGGAGTTCCTGTCGGAGGCCTACACGGATCAGGACGGGACAAAGGTGCCGCCGGCGTCCATTACCGTGGACGACCGGGACGTGCCGGAGAACACCGCCTCCGGCCAGGACGTTGGCGATCCCGTCACGGCCACGGACCCGGACGACGGGGCCTCCCTGACCTACGCCCTGGAGGCCAGCAGCCACGCGGACGCCGGCCCGGACGATCATACCCACTTCACCATCGTCGCCGGAAGCGGCCAGCTCATAACCAGGGGCGCGCTGAACCACGAGAGCGACGCCTCCTACATCGTGGTGGTCACCGTCACCGACGGCAAGGACGGGGACGGGAAGGCCGACGACGCGGTGGACGACTCCATCACCATCACCATCAACGTGACGGACCTGAACGAGGCGCCGAGCTTCGACGACGGGCGGACCGCGTCGGTGAACGCGGCGGAGAACCAGACGGCGGTGGCCACGCCGGACGTCACCGACCCGGACGGGGACACCCTCACCTACCGGCTGAATACGACCGCGTCGGTATCCGCTCCGGCCACAAACGACCACGCGTTGTTCACCATGACCGACGCAGGCGTCCTGACCTTCAACGCCGCCCCCGACTTCGAGGCGGCGAAGAACAGCTTCACCATCGTCATCCAGGTGCGGGACAAGAAGGCCGCCAACGGCGACGCCGACACCGTGTGGGACGACTCCATAACACTCACCGTCAACGTCACCGACGCGGCCGAGCCTCCCGACGCCCCCGAGAACCTCGCGGTGAAGTCGACGGCCAACGGGCTTACGGTGACCTGGACGGCGCCGGTGATGACGGGCAAGCCGCCGCTGACCGGCTACGACGTGGAGCATCGCCTGCGCACCAGCGCCGACGGCGCCCTCACCGAGGTGTGGGGCGACTGGACCGACGCGTCCCACGGCGACACGTCCACCAGCGCCGGCATCACGGGGCTCACCCCGGACGCCACCTACCAGGTGCGGGCGCGGGGCGTCAACGACGAGGGAGACGGCCAGTGGGCCGGGCCCGAAAACGGCGTGCCGGGCCACCCCAACCGGGCGCCGACCTTCGGCGACGGCGTAACCCTCGACGTGGACGAGAACACGGCGCCGGGCGCCGACATAGACGACTCGCCGACGGCCACCGATCTCGACGGCGACTCCCTGACCTATTCGCTGGGCGGGACCGATTCGGCCCACTTCGCCATCACGGCCGGAAGCGGCCAGCTCAAGACCAAGGGCGCGCTGAACCACGAGAACAAGGACTCCTACTCGGTGATCGTCACAGCGGAGGACCCCAGCGGCCTCACAGACACCATCGCTGTGACGATAGAGGTCAACGACCTGAACGAGGCGCCGGAGTTCCTGTCGGAGGCCTACACGGATCAGGACGGGACAAAGGTGCCGCCGGCGTCCATTACCGTGGACGACCGGGACGTGCCGGAGAACACCGCCTCCGGCCAGGACGTTGGCGATCCCGTCACGGCCACGGACCCGGACGACGCGGCCTCCCTGACCTACGCCCTGGAGGCCAGCAGCCACGCGGACGCCGGCCCGGACGATCATACCCACTTCGCCATCGTGGCCTCCAGCGGCCAGCTGCAGACCAGCGGGGCGCTGAACCACGAGAGCGACGCCTCCTACATCGTGGTGGTCACCGTCACCGACGGCAAGAACCCCGCCGGGGAGCCCGACGACGCGGTGGACGACTCCATCACCATCACCATAAACGTCACCAACGTCAACGAGGCCCCGACCTTCGACGACGGGCTGACCGCGTCGGTGAACGCGGCGGAGAACCAGACGGCGGTGGCCACGCCGGACGTCACCGACCCGGACGGGGACGACCTGACCTACCGGCTGAACACAACCGCGTCGGTATCCGCTCCGGCCACAAACGACCACGCGTTGTTCACCATGACCGACGCAGGCGTCCTGACCTTCAAGGCGGCCCCCGACTTCGAGGCCGCCAGGAACAGCTTCACCCTCGTCATCCAGGTGCGGGACAGCAAGGACGCGGCCGGTACGGGCGACACCCTCTGGGACGACTCCATAACCCTCACCGTCAACGTCACCGACGCGGCCGAGCCGCCCGACGCCCCCGAGAACCTCGCGGTGAAGTCGACGGCCAACGGGCTTACGGTGACCTGGACGGCGCCGGTGATGACGGGCAAGCCGCCGCTGACGGGCTACGACGTGGAGCATCGCCTGCGCACCAGCGCCGACGGCGCCCTCACCGAGGTGTGGAGCGACTGGACCGACGCGTCCCACGGCGACACGTCCACCAGCGCCGGCATCACCGGGCTGACGCCGGAGGCGACCTACCAGGTGCGGGTGAGAGGGGTCAACGCCGAGGGCGACGGCCAGTGGGCCGGGCCCGAAAACGGCGTGCAGGGCCACCCCAACCGGGCCCCGACCTTCGGCGACGGCGTGACCCTATACGTGGACGAGAACACGGCGCCGGGCGCCGACATCGACGACTCGCCGACCGCGACCGACCTCGACGGCGACTCCCTGACCTACTCCCTCGGCGGAACCGACTCGGCCCACTTCGCCATCGCGGCCGGAAGCGGCCAGCTCAAGACGAAGGGGGCCCTGGACCACGAGAACGAGGACTCCTACTCGGTGATCGTCACCGCCAGCGACGGGACGCTCACAGACACCATCGCGGTGACCATAGAGGTGAACGATCTGAACGAGGCGCCGGAGTTCCTGTCGGAGGCCTACACGGATCAGGACGGGACAAAGGTGCCGCCGGCGTCCATTACCGTGGACGACCGGGACGTGCCGGAGAACACCGCCTCCGGCCAGGACGTTGGCGATCCCGTCACGGCCACGGACCCGGACGACGGGGCCTCCCTGACCTACGCCCTGGAGGCCAGCAGCCACGCCGACGCCGGCCCGGACGATCATACTCACTTCACCATCGTCGCCGGAAGCGGCCAGCTCATAACCAGGGGCGCGCTGAACCATGAGGCCGACGCCTCCTACATCGTGGTGGTCACCGTCACCGACGGCAAGAACCCCGCCGGGGAGCCCGACGACGCGGTGGACGACTCCATCACCATCACCATAAACGTCACCAACGTCAACGAGAAGCCGTCCTTCGACGACGGGCTAACCGCGTCGGTGAACGCGGCGGAGAACCAGACGGCGGTGGCCACGCCGGACGTCACCGACCTGGACGGGGACGACCTGACCTACCGGCTGAATACGACCGCGTCGGTATCCGCTCCGGCCACAAACGACCACGCGTTGTTCACCATGACCGACGCAGGCATCCTGACCTTCAAGGCGGCCCCCGACTTCGAGGCCGCCAGGAACACCTACACCCTCGTCATCCAGGTGCGGGACAGCAAGGACGCGGCCGGTACGGGCGACACCCTCTGGGACGACTCCATCACCCTCACCGTCAACGTCACCGACGCGGCCGAGCCGCCCGACGCCCCCGAGAACCTCGCGGTGAAGTCGACGGCCAACGGGCTGAACGTGACCTGGACGGCGCCGGTGATGACGGGCAAGCCGCCGCTGACGGGCTACGACGTGGAGCATCGCCTGCGCACCAGCGCCGACGGCGCCCTCACCGAGGTGTGGGGCGACTGGACCGACGCGTCCCACGGCGACACCTCCACCAGCGCCGGCATCACCGGCCTCACCCCGGAGGCCACCTACCAGGTGCGGGTGCGGGGCGTCAACGACGAGGGGAACGGCCAGTGGGCCGGGCCCGAAAACGGCGTGCCGGGCCACCCCAACCGGGCGCCGACCTTCGACGACGGGCTGACCGCGTCGGTGAACGCGGCGGAGAACCAGACGGCGGTGGCCACGCCGGACGTCACCGACCCGGACGGGGACGACCTGACCTACCGGCTGAACACAACCGCGTCGGTATCCGCTCCGGCCACAAACGACCACGCGTTGTTCACCATGACCGACGCAGGCGTCCTGACCTTCAACGCCGCCCCCGACTTCGAGGCGGCGAAGAACACCTACACCCTGGTCATTGAGGTGCGGGACAGCAAGGACGTGAACGGCGACGGCGACACCGACTGGGACGACTCCATCATCCTCACCATCAACGTGACGGACCTGAACGAGGCGCCGAGCTTCGACGCCGGGCAGACGGCCTCGGTGAACGCGGCGGAGAACCAGACCGCGGTGGCCACGCCGGACGTCACCGACCCCGAGAAGGACACGCTCAGCTACCGGCTGGACACCGCGGCGACCTTCACCGATCCCGCGGTCTCCAACGACCACGCGTTGTTCACCATGACCGACGCAGGCGTCCTGACCTTCAAGGCGGCCCCCGACTTCGAGGCCGCCAAGAACAGCTTCACCATCGTGATTGAGGTAAGGGACAGCAAGGACGGCGGGGGCAAGGCGGACACCCACTGGGACGACTCCATAACACTCACCGTCAACGTCACCGACGCGGCCGAGCCTCCCGACGCGCCCGGGGACCTCGCGGTGAAGTCGACGGCCAACGGGCTGAACGTCACCTGGACGGCCCCGGTGATGACGGGCAAGCCGCCGCTGACGGGCTACGACGTGGAGCATCGCCTGCGCACCAGCGCCGACGGCGCCCTCACCGAGGTGTGGGGCGACTGGACCGACGCGTCCCACGGCGACACGTCCACCAGCGCCGGCATCACCGGGCTGACGCCGGAGGCGACCTACCAGGTGCGGGTGAGAGGGGTCAACGCCGAGGGCGACGGCCAGTGGGCCGGGCCGGAAAACGGCGTGCCGGGCCACCCCAACCGGGCGCCGGCTTTCCTGAGCGACAGCGTAACCCTCTACGTGGACGAGAACACGGCGCCGGGCGCCGACATAGACGACTCGCCGACCGCGACCGACCTCGACGGCGACTCCCTGACCTACTCCCTCGGCGGGACCGACTCGGCCCACTTCGCCATCGCGGCCGGAAGCGGCCAGCTCAAGACCAAGGGGGCCCTGGACCACGAGAACGAGGACTCCTACTCGGTGGTCGTCACCGCCAGCGACGGGACGCTCACAGACACCATCGCGGTGACAATAGAGGTGAACGATCTGAACGAGGCGCCGAGCTTCGACGACGGGCTAACCGCCTCGGTGAACGCGGCGGAGAACCAGACGGCGGTGGCCGCGCCGGACGTCACCGACCCCGAGAAGGACACCCTCACCTACCGGCTGAATACGACCGCGTCGGTATCCGCTCCGGCCACAAACGACCACGCGTCCTTCACCATGACCGACGCAGGCGTCCTGACCTTCAACGCCGCCCCCGACTTCGAGGCCGCCAAGAACACCTACACCCTCGTCATCCAGGTGCGGGACAAGAAGGCCGCCAACGGCGACGCCGACACCGTGTGGGACGACTCCATCACCCTCACCGTCAACGTCACCGACGCGGCCGAGCCGCCCGACGCGCCCGAGAACCTCGCGGTGAAGTCGACGGCCAACGGGCTGAACGTGACCTGGACGGCCCCGGTGATGACGGGCAAGCCGCCGCTGACGGGCTACGACGTGGAGCATCGCCTGCGCACCAGCGCCGACGGCGCCCTCACCGAGGTGTGGGGCGACTGGACCGACGCGTCCCACGGCGACACGTCCACCAGCGCCGGCATCACGGGGCTGACGCCGGACGCCACCTACCAGGTGCGGGCGCGGGGCGTCAACGCCGAGGGAGACGGCCAGTGGGCCGGGCCGGAAAACGGCGTGCCGGGGCACCCCAACCGGGCCCCGACCTTCGGCGACGGCGTGACCCTATACGTGGACGAGAACACGGCGCCGGGCGCCGACATCGACGACTCGCCGACGGCCACCGATCTCGACGGCGACTCCCTGACCTATTCGCTGGGCGGAACCGACTCGGCCCACTTCGCCATCGCGGCCGGAAGCGGCCAGCTCAAGACCAAGGGGGCGCTGAACCACGAGAACAAGGACTCCTACTCGGTGGTCGTCACCGCCAGCGACGGGACGCTCACAGACACCATCGCGGTGACCATAGAGGTGAACGACCTGAACGAGGCGCCGAGCTTCGACGACGGGCAAACGGCCTCGGTGAACGCGGCGGAGAACCAGACGGCGGTGGCCGCGCCGGACGTCACCGACCCGGACGGGGACGACCTGACCTACCGGCTGGACACGGCCGCGACCTTCACCGATCCCGCGGTCTCCAACGACCACGCGTTGTTCACCATGACCGACGCAGGCGTCCTGACCTTCGACGCCGCCCCCGACTTCGAGGCGGCGAAGAACAGCTTCACCATCGTCATCCAGGTGCGGGACAAGAAGGCCGCCAACGGCGACGCCGACACCGTGTGGGACGACTCCATCACCCTCACCGTCAACGTCACCGACGCGGCCGAGCCGCCCGACGTCCCCGGGAACCTCGCGGTGAAGTCGACGGCCAACGGGCTCACGGTGACCTGGACGGCCCCTGTGATGACGGGCAAGCCGCCGCTGACGGGCTACGACGTGGAGCATCGCCTGCGCACCAGCGCCGACGGGGCCGACGCCGCGGACGTGACCTGGGGCAGCTGGACCGACGCGTCCCACGCCGACACGTCGACCAGCGCCGGCATCACCGGCCTCACCCCGGAGGCCACCTACCAGGTGCGGGTGAGGGGCGTCAACGCCGAGGGAGACGGCCAGTGGGCCGAGCCCGAAAACGGCGTGCCGGGCCACCCCAACCGGGCCCCGACCTTCGACGACGGGCTGACCGCGGCGGTGAACGCGGCGGAGAACCAGACGGCGGTGGCCACGCCGGACGTCACCGACCTGGACGGGGACGACCTGACCTACCGGCTGAACACGACCGCGTCGGTATCCGCTCCGGCCACAAACGACCACGCGTTGTTCACCATGACCGACGCCGGCGTCCTGACCTTCAAGGCGGCCCCCGACTTCGAGGCGGCGAAGAACACCTACACCCTGGTCATTGAGGTGCGGGACAGCAAGGACGTGAACGGCGACGGCGACACCCACTGGGACGACTCCATCACCATCACCATAAACGTCACCAACGTCAACGAGGCGCCGAGCTTCGACGACGGGCTGACCGCGTCGGTGAACGCGGCGGAGAACCAGACCGCGGTGGCCACGCCGGACGTCACCGACCCCGAGAAGGACACGCTCAGCTACCGGCTGGACACCGCGGCGACCTTCACCGATCCCGCGGTCTCCAACGACCACGCGTTGTTCACCATGACCGACGCAGGCGTCCTGACCTTCAACGCCGCCCCCGACTTCGAGGCCGCCAAGAACACCTACACCCTCGTCATCCAGGTGCGGGACAGCAAGGACGTGAACGGCGACGGCGACACCCACTGGGACGACTCCATCATCCTCACCATCAACGTGACGGACCTGAACGAGGCGCCGTCCTTCGATGACGGGCAAACGGCCTCGGTGAACGCGGCGGAGAACCAGACCGCGGTGGCCGCGCCGGACGTCACCGACCCGGACGGTGACGACCTGACCTACCGGCTGGACACCGCGGCGACCTTCACCGATCCCGCGGTCTCCAACGACCACGCGTTGTTCACCATGACCGACGCAGGCGTCCTGACCTTCAAGGCGGCCCCCGACTTCGAGGCCGCCAAGAACAGCTTCACCATCGTCATCCAGGTGCGGGACAAGAAGGCCGCCAACGGCGACGCCGACACCGTGTGGGACGACTCGATCATCCTCACCGTCAACGTCACCGACGTGGACGAGCCGCCCGACGCGCCCACCGATCTGGAGGTGACGTCCACGGCCAACGGGCTGAACGTCACCTGGACGGCCCCGGTGATGACGGGCAAGCCGCCGCTGACCGGCTACGACGTGGAGCATCGCCTGCGCACAAGCGCCGACGGCGCCCTCACCGAGGTGTGGGGCGACTGGACCGACGCGTCCCACGGCGACACGTCCACCAGCGCCGGCATCACCGGGCTGACGCCGGAGGCGACCTACCAGGTGCGGGTGAGAGGGGTCAACGCCGAGGGCGACGGCCAGTGGGCCGGGCCGGAAAACGGCGTGCCCCTCGTGCCGTCGCCGGGCAACCGGGCGCCGGTGTACACCGACTCGTCCAAGACCTTCAGCGTCGATGAGAACACGGCGCCGGGCACCAACATCGGCAAGCCGCTGACGGCCACCGACCCGGACGGGGACACGCTGGAATACTCGCTGGGCAGCGGGGTGGACGACGCCAACTTCGCCATCGACTCCGGCAGCGGCCAGCTGAAGACGAAGGGGGACCTGGACCACGAGAGCAAGAGTTCCTACTCGGTGACGGTGACGGCTGAGGACCCCAGCGGCCTCACAGACACCATCGCGGTGACCATCAACGTGACCGGTGTGAACGAGGCGCCATTCTATACCGGCTCAGGTGTGACCCTGAAGGTAGACGAGAACACGGCGCCGACCACGGCCTTCGACAGTCCGGTGACCGCCACCGACCCGGACGGGGACACGCTGGAGTACTCGCTGGCCGGGTCGGACTCGGGCCACTTCGCCATCGTCGCCAGCAGCGGGCAGCTGAAGACCAGTGGGGCGCTGAACCACGAAAACAAGGATAGCTACGCGGTGAAGGTGACGGCTGAGGACCCCAGCGGCCTCTCGGCTGACATCGAGGTGACGATCAACGTGAACGACGTGAACGAGCCGCCGAGCTTCGCCGATTCGGCCAAGACGCTGGATGTGGCGGAGAACACGGCCCCGGCCACGGCCATCGGCAACCCCATCGCCGCCATCGACCCGGATGGTGATGACCTGACCTACACCATCGACGGAGACGACGCCGCGCACTTCCTCATCGTCGCCAGGACGGGGCAGCTCAAGACCAATGGCGTTGTAGACCTCCCCACCAGGAGGACCAGGAGGTCGGCGCCGGACGACGGAACCACGGACTCCTACAGGATTGTGGTGAGCGTAAGCGACGGCAAAGACGCCAACGGCGACGACGACGACACATTAGACGACACGATAGACGTGACCGTCAGGGTAAGGGGCGTCAGACAAGCGTCGGATATGGTGGACTACGACATTGACGACGACGGCCTTATTGAGTTGGCGAATCTGGCGCGGTTGAACGCCATCCGGTGGGACCTGAACGGAGACGGGGCGGTGGACAACAGCGCCGACCAGCCCAGCCATGACACTGCCTTCCCCAACGCGATGCCGGGCATGGGCTGCCCCGATACTGATGGGGATGCCGCTACGCCCAACTGCACGGGCTACGAGTTGACCGAGAACCTGGACTTCGACACCGACGGCAGCGGGGACGCCAACTCTGCCGACGCCTACTGGAACGGCGGCAAAGGGTGGGAACCCATCGCTTCCGGCGCCAACCCGTTTACCGCGCCGCTGGAAGGCAACGGGCACACCATCTCCAACCTGTTCATCCACCGAACCGCCGCCGGTGGCCAAATGGGAGAGCACGAAGTCGGGCTGTTCGCCCATATTGGCCAGATTCACGATCTTACAGCCATGGATGTTCATAACTACCATAATGCGATAATCCGCAGACTCGGCCTGATTAACGTCAGCGTAACGGGTGGAGGCGGAGCGACCGGCGGGCTGGTCGGACACAACGCCGGCGGCAAAATCATTGCCTGCTATTCAACCGGCAGCGTGTCCGCGGGACCTATCTCCGCCGGCGGACTGGTCGGTTTGAACAACCTGGCCGGCCGGGTGGAAGACAGCTATTCCTCCGCCGACGTAAGGGCGTGGAATTACGCCGGCGGGCTGGTGGGTGATAATTATCGTGGAGGTTACATCTTGACCAGCTATGCCACCGGCGACGTATGGGCGAATAGCGCCGGAGGGCTGACGGGCGGAAACCGGGGCCACATCAAAAACACCTACGCCACTGGCGATGTACAGGGCCAAGTCGCCGGCGGGCTGGTGGGACGCAACCGATGGAAGATTTGGAACAGCTATTCCACTGGCGCGGTGACCGGAGTAGGCAGGGGCCCCATCATGATCGGCGGTCTGATCGGCAATGGCCAAATCCAATCATACTCGGACCCCAATGATCCTACCCAAACCCTGAGCTTTACCCCCATGGTCCACGATGGCTATTGGGACACTGCCGCCAGCGGCCTGAACACCAGCGGTTCGGGGGGGCAGGGCGGCGTGGGGAAATCCGCTCTCGAACTACAGACACCCACAACTTTCGCCGGCATGTACCAGAATTGGGATGACGCCACTGAATCGCTCGGTCGGGGTGACAACCCTATGTCCTGGGACCTGGGCGACAGCTCGGAGTACCCAGCGCTGAAGGCAGACTGGGACGGCGACGGTGAGGCGACGGTGGCCGAGTTCGGCAGCCAAGTGCGGTCGGCGCGTATTGCCAGGCGGTCGGCAGCCGCAGAACCCGTACACAATCCGCCGGCCAACCTCCAGGCGGAGCTTCAGTCCGGCGGCTCGGTACTGGTGAGTTGGGATACGCCCACCGAGGCTGGCGAAGCTGCCTCCTACTCGGTGCGCCGGCGCGCCGATGCACCCAACAGCGAGTATGCCGTCGTCGGCCGAGTAGAGGATGGCGATGGCGATGGAGCCGCCGAGTACCTGGACGAAGACAGCCTGGAAGCCGGGCAAAGCTACTTCTACTCGGTGCGGGCCCTCGATGGATACGGAGAGCCACTGGGCGAGTGGACGGATGACGTCGGCGTGTCCATTCCGGCCGCCGCCCCCGGCAACTCCCCTCAGGAAGCACAGGCGGAGAACACGGCGCCGACCTTCGCCTCCACCAGCGCAGCAGTCAGCGTGGCGGAGAACACGGCGGCGGGCACGTACATCGCCAAATCGCCCACGGCCACGAACCCGGACGCCGAAGACATCTTGATCTACACCCTGGACGGCAAGGACTCGGGCCACTTCGCCATCGACGCCGACACCGGCCAGTTGCAGACCAGCGGCGCGCTGGACTACGAGTCCAAGGACTCCTACGCGGTAACGGTGACCGCCACCGACGGCGGCGGGCTGTCCGCCAGTATCGACGTTATCATCACGGTAACGGACGTGCCGGACACGCCGCCGGGCCAACCGGACACGCCGGAGATAATCAACGTTGAGGAGACTTCCTTCCGTATCACCTGGACGGCGCCGGCGGCGGGTTCTTCCGCCATTACCGGCTACGGCATCCAATTCAAACTGACCTCGGAGGAAGATTCCGCCTACGCCGACGCTAAACCGACGAAGAGGGGGACCGTCACCGGCTACAACCTGGTGGACCGGAACGGACAGAGCATCACCGCCGGAACGTCCTATGACGTGCGGGTGCGGGCGAAGAACGTCGAAGCGTGGGGTCCCTGGTCTGAAGCGGCCAGCGTGGTCACCGCCGGCGCGGCGCCATCCAACTAGCCGCCGACCTTCGCCTCCACCAGCGCAGCAGTCAGCGTGGCGGAGAACACCGCCGCCGGCACGGACATCGCAAGCTCGCCCACGAACCCGGACGGCCGGGACAGCCTGACCTGCACCTTGGGGGGACGGACTCGGGCCACTTCGCCATCGACGCCGGCAGCGGCCTTGAAGGTGAGCACGCAGGCACGGACATCGCAAGCTCGCCCACGAACCCGGACGGCCGGGACAGCCTGACCTACACCCTGGACGGCAAGGACTCGGGCCACTTCGCAGCCTCGAAGTTGGCAGCGGCCTTGAAGGTGAGCACGCAGGCACGGACATCGCAAGCTCGCCCACGAACCCGGACGGCCGGGACAGCCTGACCTACACCCTGGACGGCAAGGACTCGGGCCACTTCGCAGCCTCGACGCCGGCAGCGGCCTTGAAGGTGAGCACGCCGGCACGGACATCGCAAGCTCGCCCACGAACCCGGACGGCCGGGACAGCCTGACCTACACCCTGGACGGCAAGGACTCGGGCCACTTCGCAGCCTCGCCGCCGGCAGCGGCCTTGAAGGTGAGCACGCAGGCACGGACATCGTGAACGACGCGTGGTCGTTGGTGGGCATGAGTTGGACGGTAGGCAGTACCGTCTTTGAACTTGGTTGTTAAGCTGTAGCGCTCTCTGAGAGGGTGTCCAATAACTCCCACTGTCACCCTGAGCGAAGTCGAAGGGTCTGGGGGCGGTTCACCCTGCCTGGCAGATAGTAGATTCTTCGGTCAACTAACGACGACAAACGTTTACAGTCCGGTCCACCGGTACCTTTTTAGACACCCTCCGAGAGAGGCCAGGTAAAGTCAATTTTTGATCTGCCGCCATCGTCCCGGTACTCGGAGCCATCGTCATCGGCGCCCTACACCCGGCGGGGCGCCCGGTAGAAGCCATCATCATCGGCCTCTGCCAGCGCGTCCCAGGTCAGCAGCGCCGAGCCGTCGGCTTGCAACGCCGCCTGGACATTGACGTGCGCGCCGGTCTCCCGCCTACTCCCCCGTCGCCGCCGTCATCACCACCAGTACGTTGTCATCGCCGTCGTAGGCGGTGATCCGGTATTCGTACCGTGTGTTCTCCTCCACGTCGCCGTCGAAGAAAGACGTTGAGATGTACCACCCAGGGGTCAGCAGGCCGTTCTTCTGCACCGTATAGCGCTTGGCCCCATCGACGTCATCCCACTTTATCCAGACCCGGCCCTGGGCGAAGTACGCCGTAGCCTGGTAGGAACCAGCCGCATCTGCCGACTCCTCCTGCGCGCTGTCATCGGCTTCCGCCTCATCCCCGCTGGCCGGAGCGGAGCTGGGCGGCGGGGCGGGGGTGGGGGTGGCCACGACGACTGGAGCAGGGCTGGCGGTGACCGCGATGGCCGCATCCGACCACTCGCCCCACCCCTCGGCGTTCCTTGCCCGCACCCGCACATCGTAGGACGTTCCGGCGGTGATGCTCTGTCCGTTCCGGTCCACAAGGTTGTAGCCGGTGACGGTCCCGGTGGGCGTCGGCTTAGCGTCGGCGTAGGCGGAATCTGCCTCCGAGGTCACTTTGTACTGGATGCCGTAGCCGGTAATGGCGGAGGAACCCGCCGCCGCCGCCGTCCAGGTGACGCGGAAGGAGGTCTCCTTGATGTTGATGATCTCCGGCGCGTCCGGCTGGCCCGGCGGTGTGTCCGCCACGTCGTCAACCTTGATGGTCACGGCGATGCTGGCGGAAAGCCCGCCGCCGTCGGTGGCGGTGACCGTTACCGCGTAGGAGTCCTTGGCCTCGTAGTCCAGCGCGCCGTTGGTCGACAACTGCCCTGTGCCGCTGTCTATGACGAAGTTGCCGTCGTCCGCCGTCGTACCCAGGGTGTAGGTCAGGCTGTCCCCGTCGTCCGGGTCCGTGGCTGTCACCGGGCTGCCGATGTCCGCCCCCGCCGCCGTGTTCTCCGCCACGCTGACCTCTGCCGTGCTGGCGGCGAAGACCGGCGGGTTGTTGGGCGGCGGGTCGGGGCTCGCGGTGACGACAGTGGCCGCCTCCGACCACTCGCCCCACCCCTCGGCGCTCCTCGCCCGCACCCGCACATCGTAGGACGTGCCCTTGACTATGGATTGCCCCCTGCGGTTCACCACGTTGTAGCCGGTTACGGTCCCTCTCTTCGTCGGCTTAGCGTCGGCGTAGGCGGAATCTGCCTCCGAGCTCAACTTGTACTGGATGCCGTAGCCGGTAATAGCGGAAGAACCCGCCGCCGGCGCCGTCCAGGTGACGCGGAAGGACCTCTGCTTCACCTTGCTAATCTCCGGCGCGTCCGGCTGACCCGGCGTCGTATCCGCCACGTCGTCAACTTTGATGGTCACGGCGATGCTGGCGGACAGCCCTCCGCCGTCGGTGGCGGTCACCGTTACCGCGTAGGAACTGGTGCCCTCATAGTCCAGCGCGCCCTTGGTCGACAACTGCCCGGTGTCGCTGTCTATGACGAAGTGGCCATCGTCGGCAGCGCTGCCCAGGGTGTAGGTCAGGCTGTCCCCGTCGGAGTCGGTGGCCGTCACCGGGTCGCCGATGTCCGTACCGGCGGCGGTGTTCTCCGCCACGCTGACCTCTAGCGCGCTGCTGGCGAAGGCCGGGGCCTCCTTCACGTCGGTTACCGTGATGGTTACGTCCAGGCCGACCCACAGCCCCGCGCCGTCGGCGGCGATTACCGTCACCGTGTAGGAGTCCTGGGACTCGTAGTCCAACGCCCCGCTGGTCTGCAACCGGCCGCTGTCGGCGTCGATGGCGAAGTGGCCGGCATCGGCGCCGTCCAGCAGGTAGGTCAGCGTGTCCCCGTCGTCCGGGTCAGTGGCCGTCACCGGGCTGCCGATGTCCGCCCCCGCCGCCGTGTTCTCCGCCACCTGGAAGGCTGACGCGCTGTCTCCGGCGAAGGCCGGGGGACGGTTGTCCCGCACCCCTGCAGTCCACCGGCCAAGCGCTTTCCCATCCCCGTCGAAGGCCCGCACCGAGTAGAGGTAGCGTTGCCCGGCTTCCCGTCCGTTCCCCTCGTCCCGGTGCGCCACCACCCCGTCGCTGCCGGCAGCCTCGACCCGCCGGGCGATGACGGTGTAGCTGCCGTCGTCGGCGTCCACCCGGCGCCGCACCCGATAGAAGGCATCGTCCCCGGCCTCGGACGGCGCGTCCCAGGTCACCAGCGCCGAGCCGTCCGCCTGGGGCGTCGCCCGGAGGTTGGCCGGCTGTCCCGGAGGCGCCGCCGACCGCCGGAACAGTCGCGTCCCCGGCTCCGCTCCGGTCGCCGCCGCCGATGGCGCAAACCAATAGGGGGTCCCGAGGACCACCGCGCTGTCCGGCCCCCAGCCGTCGACGTTGCGCGCCCGCACCTGCACCGCGTACGTGATCAGGGGCGTCAGATGGGTCATGGTGTAGGTTGTAGTACCCGCCCCGGTGATCTTCGCCTTATCGCCGTCGTGATAGTACGTTACCTCGTAGATGCGCAACGGCGGCTTGCCCGTCATGTCGGGAGCGGTCCAGGAGACCTCCAGGCTTCCCTTGAGGGGGACAATGGTCACGCCCGTGGGGGCGCCCGGCGGCTCCGCAACGTCGGTTACCCGGATGATTATCCCGGTCGAGGGCCTGGCGCCATCGGTGGCAACGGCTGTTATGCCGATCCGGTAGGTGTCCCTGCTCTCGTAGTCCAGCGCGTCCATGGCAGAGAGTTGGCCGGTAGTGGCGTCGATGTTGAAGCTTTCCCCATCGGGCCACTGAGCGTCGACGAACAGGTTGTATGAGCTGGCGTCCGCGGGCGCCAGGGGCAACGTGACGCCGAATATGGGAGCGCCGGACGGGGTGTTCTCCGGTACCGTGACCTCGAACACACCCGTGCCGCCTACAGCTACAGAGGGGACGTGATCGTTCGCCATTCGGCCCTGGCCCCCGAACTCGTAGGATGTCGCCGTGCCGTCGCCGTCCCAGTCCACCTTCAGCGTCGGGTAATGGCCGCTGGACCCGAAGTCCCACGGGTCGTCGCCGAATCCGTCCCCGTCCAGGTCCACGTCCCAGTTGGCGTAGATGCCCGTATAGTCGGTGACCCATTGCAGCTCCTCGGTGGTCTTGCCCTCGCCGTAGACCCACTTGTCGTCCCCGGGCCGATGCCGGGAGGTGAGGATATCCCAGTAGCTGTCGTATTCCTGGCCGCCGTAGCTCTTGCCGATCAGTCCGCCAACTTTCCAGTGGACCTCCATCATGTAGGCGAGGTCCCGCCGGGAGCGGTCCTTGCGCTCCCCGGGCTGGAATCCGGCCAGGCTGATCGGGTGACCGCCGGTGGAGTAGCTGGCCACAATCGGCCCGCTGCTGTCGCCCACCAGTCCGCCCACCCAGGTAGGCGTGTAGGGGAGATAGTATCTGGAACTGAAGCCGTCTACCCACCGCCCCGGGATCGAACCCGTGTCTTCTAGCCCGCCGAAGCCCAGGTTGCCGGTGGCGTAGCTGGCGATGATGCCCCCGTCGTCCGAGCTGGAGTTATGGCCCACCAGCCCGCCGACCCAGTTCATACCCGACACGCGGCCGGTGGCGTAGCTGGCCTTGACCGTCCCCAGTCGCAGGTATCCCACCAGCCCTCCGACGTTGCTGCTCTCCCAACCGTCGCCGGACACGTCGGCCTTGGAGTAGGTCTCGCTAATCAGGCTGCGGGCTTCTCCCACCAGCCCGCCCACGTAATGTTCTCCGTTCACCTCGCCGGTGGTGTAGACACGGCGCGCCGAGCCGTAGGCCCGGCCCGCCAGGCCCCCCGCGTACTCCCGGCCGGTTACGTCCACGTTTTCCAGCCCCAGGTTGCGGACTTCGCCGTACTCGACCCCGCCCTCGCGGATGCCGGCGGTGGAAAACAGCCCCACGTAGTCCTGGTTTGGCCGGTCGACGTACAGGTTGGAGATGGTGTGCCGATTCCCCTCGAAAATCCCGTAGTACTGGAAGGGCGCCCAGCCCCTGCCGCCGTTCCAGTAGTCATCGCCGGAGTCGGCGCCGCTGCCGCCGTTGGTGTCGAAGTTCAGGTCCGCCTCCAGCTCGTAGCCCGTGCAGCCGCTGGGGCAGCCCATGCCGGGGGCCGCGTCGGGGAAGGCGGCGTCATAGTCGGAGCCGCCACCGGCGCCGTCGCCGTCCGCGTCCCAGCGCATGGCGTTCAGCTGGTCCAGGTAGTTAATCTCGATCAGCCCGTCGTCGTCGGTGTCGTAGTCCACCCTCTGCCACGCCGCCGCCGGCACGCCGTTGGCGGACGTCCAGCCGCTTGGGTTCTCGTGGCTGAGGGCGCGCACCCGCACGTTGTAGGTGGCGCCGGCGGTCAGGCCGGTTATCTGGGTGTCGGTCCTGGTGTCGGAGTGGGAGTGCGAGGTCCATGCTGTGGCCGTGCTCAGCTTGTACTCCACGCCGTAGCCGGTTACGGGCGGCTGGTCCGTCCTGACCGGCGCGATCCAGGTGACCCGCAGCCCCTCGGCAATCGGATTCGCCGTCAGCCCCGCCGGCGCTCCCGGCGACTCGGACGTGTCGTCGTCGACGCCGACGATGAGATCTATGGAGTCGTCCCAGGCCGCATCGGGGTGGCCGTCGGCGTCCTTGCTGTCCCGCACGAGCAGCGTGACCCTGTAGCTGGACTTCCTCTCGTCGTCCGCCGCGCTATCGAGGCTCAGCGCCCCTGCGCCGGAGATGTCGAAGGCGGTTGCGTCCGCGCCGCTCTTCCCGTAGGTCAGCGCGTCGCCGTCCGGGTCGGAGGCGGGGTAGCTCCCCACCAGCCTCGCGCCCTCCGCCACGGTGGGCGTTGTGTCGGCGGCGTCGAAGGTCGGCGCGGCGTTGGCCGCCGAGCGGGGCTGCCGTCCGAACTCCTGCCAACTCGCCGCCCCGTCGCCATCGGTGTCGTACTTCAGCGCCGGGTACTGGATGGCCGTCCCGAAGTCCCAGGTGGCGGTTGGCCAGTTCGAGTAGATGCCGCTGGCGCCGGTGGGCGTCTTCAGGTTGCTGGTGCTCTGGCCCGTACCGCCGTTGCTGGTGGCCTGGCCGGTGGTCTGCGTGTCCCAGTAGGTCTGCTGTCCGTTGATTCCGTATTGGTCAGCGGAGGGGTAAAGCAGTCCGCCCGAATTCCGGCCGGTAACAACGCCGCGGGCATAGCTGTAATAGACAGTGGCATTGCTGCTGGACACATAGCCAAGCAGCCCGCCCACGTAGCTGCTCCCCGTCACCCTGGCGGCGCTGTAGGTGTTGCGCAGCGAGGCGTTTGGATGATGTTCCCCGATCAGCCCGCCGATCAAATCCCGCCCCGAGACCGCGCCGGTGACATAGACGGCCTCAACGCCGCTGAAGGCGGACGTCTCCCCGGCCACCGCCCCGATAAAGTCTCGGCCCGTTATGTTCACCCGCTCCAGCCCCAGGTTGCGAATTCGGCCTCCGTCGCCGACAACACGGAACAGCCCGATGTAGTCGGTGGACCCCCGGTTGATGAACAGGTTGGCGATGGCGTGGCCGGCGCCGTCGAAGGTGGCGGCGAATGGGGCGCTCGAGGAACCGATGGGGGCCCAGCCGGCGCCGCCGTTCCAGTAGGCGGCGTCGGCGGCGGTCACGGTATCGTCGTTGCCGTGGGTGTCGAAGTCCAGGTCCGCCGTCAGCTCATAGCCCGTGCAGTCGTTGTCGTCGGCGTCGGTAGTGGTGACGGGGCAGCCCATGCCCGTTTCGGGATTGGGGAAGGCCAGCGCGTACCCCGCATTCGTTGACGCCCCGTTGCCGTCCAGGTCCCAGCGGACGGCGTGCAACTTCGCCAGGCTATCCACGTCGATCAGCCCGTCGTCGTCCCGGTCGTAGTCCATCAGCTGCGCCGGCGCCGACCGCGCCTGCCGCCCGAACTCCTGCCAGGTCGCCAACCCGTTCTCGTTGGTGTCGTACTTCAGCGCCGGGTACTCGCTGGCCGTGCCGAAGTCCCAGATAGCCGCTGCCCAGGCCCCGTAGATGCCCGCGGCGCCGGTGGGTGATTGCAGCCCGCTGGTGGTCTGGCCCGTACCGCCGGCGCTGGCGGCCTGGCTGCTGGTCTGCGTGTCCCAGTAGCTGGCGGTGACCGTGGCGTCCGAAGTAGTCTCGCCCACCAGCCCGCCCTTGGTCCTGGCCGCGTTCCAGGCGGGGCCCGCCTGCATACTCACCACGGATACGGCCCCTCTGGCGTAGCTGTTGGTGATGCTGGCCGAGCTGCTCCGGTTGAACCCCGCCAGTCCGCCCACCGCCTTGTTGCCGGTGACTGTCACGCTGGAATAGCTGTTGGTTACAGCGCCTCTGTTGTCGCCCACCAGCC
The DNA here is from genome assembly GCA_965224235.1 of Dehalococcoidia bacterium. Taxonomy (GTDB): domain Bacteria; phylum Chloroflexota; class Dehalococcoidia; order Lucifugimonadales; family Lucifugimonadaceae. The sequence goes on from CBDCYP010000001.1 coordinate 1,091,150, forward strand.
CGCCCACGTTCTCGTGTCCCTTAACTGCGCCGGTGGAGTAGGAGAGCGCCACCGCGCCCCGGTTGCTCCCCACCAACCCCGCGATGGAGCTGAAGACGGGGTCTCCTGTTGAGCGGTCGATGTCCACGTTTTCCAGCCCCACGTTGCGGATGACCGCGGCCGTGCCGGCGCTGCCGAACAGGCCAACGTTTGACCCGCTTCTTCTGATGTACAGGTGGGAGATGGCGTGGCCCCCGCCGTCGAAGATCGCGTTGAAGGGGTTGGCCCAATTGCCGATGGGCGCCCAGCCGGCGCCGCCGTTCCACCAGGCGGCGTCGGCGCTGGTGATAGCGTTGTCGTTGCTCTGGTCGAAGTCCAGGTCCGCCGTCAACTCGTAGCCCGTGCAGGTGTTGCTGGCGCAGCCCATGCTGGCCGCCGGGTTGGGGAAAGCCGTCGCGTAGCCCGCATTCGTAGACGCCCCGTCGCCGTTCAGGTCCCAGCGGATGGCGTTCAGCTTATCCAGGCTGTCCACCTCGATGAGGCCGTCGTTGTCCGTGTCATAGTCCACAGTGACCACCGGCGCCGCGCGGGGCTGACGGCCGAAGTCGCCGTCCACGGCTGATTTGACGCCGTCGTCGTTGAAGTCCGCCTTCAGCGCCGGGTACTGGCTGGCCGTCCCAAAGTCCCACGGGTCGTCGCCGCCGGCCGTGCTGTCCAGGTTGAGATTCCAGTTGGCGTAGATGCCCGCGTAGCCGTCGGACTGCTCGGGCGTCGCCAGGTCGTTGGTGGTCTTGCCTACGCCGCCGGAGCTGGTCGTCTGACTGCTGGTATCGGTGTTCCAGTAGCTGTTGGTGATCGTCCCCCCGCCGCGTAGGCCCACCAGCCCGCCCACATTGCTGCCGGTCCCGGTTACTGCGCCGGTGGAGTAGCCGGCGGTGATGTCACCGTCGGAACTGCCAACCAGCCCGCCAACTCCGATCCGACCGCTTACTGCCCCGGTAGCGTAGCCGGCCTTGATTACCGTAGTACCGGTGGCGTTGCCCACCAGCCCGCCCACATAGTCCAGGCCAGTAACGCTGGCGGTGGAGTAGCTCCTCTGGATTTCACCCTCGAAGTAACCCACCAGCCCGCCCACATAACTGTTGCTGGCAGTAACGCTGCCAGTGGAGTAGGCGAAATCCACCGCGCCGAAAGCGCTGCCGATCAGCGCGCCGGTGTAGTTTTGGCCGGTTACGTTGGCGCTCTCCAGCCCTACGTTGCGGATGGCGCTGGTGGCGGAGGAGGAGCCGAACAGCCCCAAGTCACCCGTGGAGCTCCGGCTGATGAACAGGTTGGAGATGGTGTGGCCGTCGCCGTCAAAGACGGCGTTGTACCGGGTGGCTGCGCTGGAGTCGGAGCCGATGGGCGCCCAGCCGTCGCCGCCGTTCCAGTAGGCGTCACTACTGTCGACCACTGCGGCGGAGCTCCCGGTCTTGTCCGTGTTGAAGTCCAGGTCCGCCGTCAGCTCGTAGCCCAGGCAGGTGGCTGCGCAGCCCATGCCCGAGGCGGCGTTGAGGAAGGCGCCGGTGTAGTCGGCGTGGGTGGAGTCCCCGTTGCCGTCCAGGTCGTGCCGGATGGCGTTTAGCTGGGCCAGCGTGGAAACCTCGATGAGGTTGTTGTCGTCCAGGTCATAGTCCACCGCCACTACCGGCGCCGCGCGGGGCTGTCTGCCGAAGTCGCCGTCCGCGGCTGATTTGACGCTGTCGCGGTTGAAGTCTGCCTTCAGCGCCGGGTACTGGCTGGCCGTGCCAAAGTCCCACGGGTCGTCGCCGCCGGCCGTGCTGTCCAGGTTCAGATTCCAGTTGGCATAGATGCCCGCATAGCCGTCGGACTGCTCGGGCGTCGCCAGGTCGTTGGTGGTCCTGCCTACGCCGGTGGCGGCGTCATTGTCATCGGCGATGCCGCTGGTGGTGACGTCCCAGTAGCTGTCGGTGACCGTGCCGCTGTCGTCGGGTTGGCCAGGTAGACCAAATAGGATGGGATTGGAGGCGACCAACCCCCTCGCCACGGTGGAGCCGGTAACCGCCCCCCGGGCGTAGCTGGCGGTGATGGCTCCGTAGTAGTAGTTTCGGCCCACCAGCCCGCCGGCCCGGACGCCGCCCACAGCGCCGGTGGCATAGCTGGCCTTGACCGCGCCGTTGCTTTGGCCAATCAGTCCGCCGGAATAGTTGCCCGTGCCGGTTACAGAGGCCGTGGAATAGCTGGTCTCAATGCTGCCGGTTCTGCCGGAGTTCCCCACCAGCCCGCCGACCCGGACCCTGCCGACAACGCTGCCGGTGGTATAGGTGAACTCCACCTCGCCGTTGGTCTCGCCAAGCAATATGCCGACGTTGTCCTGGCCGGTGACGGCGGCGTCCTCCAGTCCCACGTTGCGCGCCCGGATCCACGCCCCGGCGGCCCCGAACAGCCCCACGTAGTCGGTGGCCCCCCGGCTGATGAACAGGTTGGAGATGGTGTAGCCCCGGCCGTCGAACACGGTGTTGAAGCGGCTGGCGCTGGTTCCAATCGGTTCCCAGCCCGAGCCGCCGTTCCAGTAAGTATCACCGAGGTTGGCCGTGCCGCTGCCGTTGGTGTCGAAGTCCAGGTCCGCCGTCAGCTCATAGCCGAGGCAGTCGTTGTCGTCGGCGTCGGCGGCGGTGATGGGGCAGCCCATGCCGGTTTCCGGGTTGGGGAAAGCCGTCGCGTACCCCGCATCCGTAGACGCGCCGTCGCCGTTCAGGTCCCACCGCATCGCGTTCAACTGGGCCAGGTCAGACACCTCGATCAGGCCGTTGTCGTCGCTGTCGTAGTCGACGGCCACCGCCGGCGCCGCGCGGCCCTGCCGCCCGAACTCATAGGCGCTGGGCGTGCCGTCGCCGTCCCACTCCACCTTCAGCGCCGGGTACTCGCTCGCCGTCCCGAAGTCCCACGGGTCGTCGCCGCCGGCCGTGCTGTCCAGGTTCAGATTCCAGTTGGCGTAAATGCCCGCGTAGCCGTTGGTCTGCGTGGGCGACTGCAACTGGCTGGTGGTCTTGCCCTCGCCGGTGGCGGCGTTGCTGTCGTCGGCGATGCCGGAGGTGGTGACGTTCCAGTAGCTGTCCGTTATCGTCCCAACCCCAAAGGAGTTTAAGCCCATCAGCCCGCCCACATTGCCGCCGGTCCCGGTTGCCGAGCCAGTGAAGTAGCTGGCGGTGATGCTCCCGCTGAAGCTGCCAACCAGCCCGCCAACGTAGTCGGCCCCGGTTACCGCCCCGGTGGCGTAGCTGGCCTTGATTGCGCCACCGAATGAGCCCGCCAGCCCGCCTATGAGCTGACCCGAGCCGGTGACGCCGGCAGTGGAATAGGACCTCTGGATTATACCAGTGGCGCCACTGGCGCCACTGGAGTGGCCCACCAGTCCGCCCACATTATCGTTGCCAGCAACGCTGCCGGTGGAGTAGGAGGCATCCAACAACGTGCCATAAACGCTGCCGATCAGCGCGCCGGTGTAGTTTTGGCCGGTTACGTTGGCGCTCTCCAGCCCTACGTTGCGGACGGCGCTGGTGGCAGAGGTGGTGCCGAACAGCCCCACGTGATTCGTGGAGTTCCGGCTGATGAACAGGTTGGAGATGGTGTGGCCGTCGCCGTCGAAGGTCGCACTGTACTGGGTGGATGCGCTGGAGTCGGAGCCGATGGGAGCCCAGCCGGCGCCCCCGTCCCAGTAGGCGTCACTACTGTCGACCACTGCGGCGGAGCTCCCGGTCTTGTCCGTGTTGAAGTCCAGGTCCGCCGTCAGCTCGTAGCCCGTGCACGTCGGCTGGTCGGGCGTGCCCGCGTCGCTGTCGTGGTCCGCGACGGGACAGCCCATGCCCGCAGCCGGAGTGGTGAAGGCGTTGCTGCTGAAGTAGGCGGCGTTGGTCGACACCCCGTCCCCGTCCAGGTCGTGGCGCATCGCGTCCAGCTGGTCCAGGCTGTCCACTTCGATCAGCCCGTCGCTGTCGATGTCGTAGTCCACCGAGTCAGTCGCCCCCTCACTCTCGTCGCTAACGTTGACGGTTACCTCCATGGTTGCTTCGCCGCCGCTGGGATCAACGGCCTTAACCTGGAAGACGTAGCTGCTCTTGCTTTCGTAATCCAGCACGAACTTGCTCTTGATCTGGGCGGTGCTTGGGTCAATGGCGAAGTAAACGCCATCGGCGCCGGTTAGCGAATAAACGAGGGTGTCGCCATCACCGTCGTTGGCGGTCATCAGGTTGCCGACGTTGCGGCCGGCATGGACGTTCTCGTCTATGGAGGCCGACAGGGCGGCGTCGCTGAAAGCCGGCGAGTTGTTGACCACCGGCGCCGAGCGGCCCTGCCGCCCGAACTCGTAGGCCGTGGGCGTGCCGTCGCCGTCCCACTCCACCTTCAGCGCCGGGTACTCGCTCGCCGTCCCGAAGTCCCACGGGTCGTCGCCGCCGGCCGTGCTGTCCAGGTTCAGGTTCCAGTTGGCGTAAATGCCCGCGTAGCCGTTGGTCTGCGTGGGCGACTGCAACTGGCTGGTGGTCTTGCCCACGCCGGTGGCGGCGTTGTTGTCGTCGGCCTGAGTCGAGGTGGTGACGTCCCAGTAGCTGTTGGTGATGGTGCCCGCGTTGACGCCCACTAGCCCGCCGACGTCGCTGCCGGTCCCGCTTACCTCTCCTGTGGCGTAGCTGGCGATGATCGAGCCGGAGTCGCTAGAGTTTAGGGCTCGGCTGTTGGCGCCCACCAGCCCGCCAACGTAGTCCACACCGGTAACCGCGCCGGTGGCGTAGCTTGCCGTCAGAGTGCCGATGTTGTTGCCCACCAACCCGCCTATATCATCGCCCGAGCCGGTGACGCTGGCCGTGGAGTAGCTCCTCTGCATTGTCCCACCACTGTTCATGTACCCCATCAGCCCGCCCACATCGCCCGCGCCGGTGACGCTGCCAGTGGAGTAGACGGAATCCACAGCGCCGTAAGCAGTGCCAATCAGTGCGCCGGTGTAATCGCTGCCGGTTACAGCCACGTCCACCAGCCCCACGTTGCGGACGGCGCTGGTTGCGGAGGCGGCGCCGAACAGCCCCACGTCATCCGTGGAGCTCCGGCTGATGAACAGGTTGGAGATGGTGTGGCCGTCGCCGTCGAAGGTCGCACTGTACTGGGTGGATGCGCTGGAGTCGGAGCCGATGGGAGCCCAGCCGGCGCCCCCGTCCCAGTAGGCGTCACTACTGTCGACCACTGCGGCGGAGCTCCCGGTCTTGTCCGTGTTGAAGTCCAGGTCCGCCGTCAGCTCGTAGCCCGTGCACGTCGGCTGGTCGGGCGTGCCCGCGTCGCTGTCGTGGTCCGCGACGGGACAGCCCATGCCCGCAGCCGGAGTGGTGAAGGCGTTGCTGCTGAAGTAGGCGGCGTTGGTCGACACCCCGTCCCCGTCCAGGTCGTGGCGCATCGCGTCCAGCTGGTCCAGGCTGTCCACTTCGATCAGCCCGTCGCTGTCGATGTCGTAGTCCACCGAGTCAGTCGCCCCCTCACTCTCGTCGCTAACGTTGACGGTTACCTCCATGGTTGCTTCGCCGCCGCTGGGATCAACGGCCTTAACCTGGAAGACGTAGCTGCTCTTGCTTTCGTAGTCCAGCACGAACTTGCTCTTGATCTGGGCGCTGCTTGGGTCAATGGCGAAGTAAACGCCATCGGCGCCGGTTAGCGAATAAACGAGGGTGTCGCCATCACGGTCGTTGGCGGTCATCAGGTTGCCGACGTTGCGGCCGGCATGGACGTTCTCGTCTATGGAGGCCGACAGGGCGGCGTCGCTGAAAGCCGGCGAGTTGTTGACCACCGGCGCGGAGCGGGGCTGACGGCCGAAGTCGCCGTCCGCGGCTGATTTGACGCCGTCGCCGTTGAAGTCTGCCTTCAGCGCCGGATACTGGCTGGCCGTGCCAAAGTCCCACGGGTCGTCGGCGCCGGTGGTGGTCGTGCTGTCGCCGTCGGCGTTGTCCACGTCCACGTTCCAGGCAGAGTAGATGGCGGCGCCGCTGCCGTAGGCCTGCGGCGTCTGGAGGTCGGACGTGGTCATGCCCTCGCCGGTGGCGGCGTCGCTGTCGTCGGCGATGCCGCTGGTGGTGACGTCCCAATAGCTGGCGTTGATGGTCCCCACCTGGCTTCCCACCAGGCCGCCCACGTTGGTTCCGACGGGGCTGGAGGTGGACGAAGCGGCGCCTCGGGAGTAGCTGTAGGCGATATCGCCGTTAGCCCGTCCGACCAGACCGCCCACGTAGTCGGCGCCGCTGGCCGCGCCGGTGGCGTAGCTGACGATGATAGAGCTGTTGTAGTCGGCCGAGCCCGCCAGGCCGCCGGCGTAGTTGCCGGTGGCGGTTGCCGCGCCAGTGGCGTAGGAGGCCAGGATTTCGCCCTTGCTTTCACCAATCAACCCGCCGGCGTAGTCATCCCCCGCCGTCACCGTGGCCGTCGAGTAGCTGTACTCGATCAGCGCCGAGGCAGATCCGGTGCTCCCCACCAGGCCGCCGGCCTTCTCGCCGTCTCCCCCGCTGCTGCCCACGGCGGTTACCGCGCCGGTCGAGGAAACATTGCTCACCGTGCCCTGGGTGATGTGGCCCACCACCGCGCCCACGTTGCCGCGCCCCGTCACCGAGACGCCGGTCAGACGCAGGTGGCGGACCTCTCCCGGCGACATCAGGCTGGCGAACAGCCCCACATAGTTCGACTTGTTGGCATCACGGGTGTTCACCATGTTCGACGTGGGGCGGTTGATAAACAGGTTGGCGATGGTGTGCCGGCCCCCGTCGAAGACGGCCATGTACGGGGCGCTCTCGCTGGCGATAGGGCTCCAGCCCAACCCGCCGTTCCAGTAGTCGTCACTGCTGTCGACCACTGCGGCGGAGCTCCCGGTGGTGTCCGTGTTGAAGTCCAGGTCCGCCGTCAGCTCGTAGCCCAGGCAGTCGTTGTCATCGGCATCGGTGGCGGTGACGGGGCAGCCCATGCCCGTTGCGGGAGTGGGGAAGGCCAGCGCGTAGCCCGCGTTGGTAGAGGCGCCATTACCGTCCAGGTCCCACCGGATGGCGTTCAGCTTGACCAGGCTATCGACCTCGATCAGGCCGTTGTCGTCGTCGTCATAGTCCGTCGGCAGGGAGCGGCCCTGCCCTCCAAACTCGTAGGCGCTGGGCGTGCCGTCGCCGTCGGTGTCGTACAACAATGCCGGGTACTGGCTGGCCGTCCCGAAGTCCCAGATGGCGGCGCTCCAACCGGAGTAGATGCCGGTGGCGCCGGTGGGCGATTGCAGCTGGGCGGTGGTCTTCTTGAAGTTATCGGGAAATATGCCGGCATAACTCCAGGGTGAGGATGAGGTCTGAGAATTCCAGTAGCTGGCGCTGACTGTAGCGGACCCGGTATTCGCGCCCACTATCCCGCCTTCGCTCCCGACTATGCCTGAATCGAAGCCACCGCGGCCCGTGGAATACGTCATTGACTTCGCACTTTGCGATCCTATGCTGTAGCTGTTGGTGATGCTGGCCACAGAACCATGGTTGCGACCCGCCAAGCCGCCAACATACCGGCTGCCGCCAGCGGTTACGTTGGCGTAGGAATTGGCGATCGTTCCCTGGTTGTCGCCCGCCAGCCCACCCACCCGCTCGACCCCCTGCGCCGAGCCCGTGGCGTAGCTGCGCTCGATCCGGCCTCGGTTGAACCCGACGATCGCTCCGACCGCATCGGTCCGGGGCCGTCCGGTAGCTCGGTCGATGTCAACCGCCAACAGCGCGAGGTTGCGAATGATCGCGGCAGTACTGGTACTGCCAAACAGGCCCACGTTGCTCCCGCTGGCTCTGATCGTCATCTTCAAGATCGTGTGCCCGCCGCCGTCGAAGGTGGCCACGAAGGGGCTGGCAGACGTGCCAATAGGGCTCCATGAGGCGTAGGTATCGCTGCTGTCCACCGCCCCGCTGCTGTCGGTGTCGAAATCCAGGTCCGTCGTCAGCTCGTAGCCGGTGCAGGTGGCGGCGCAGCCCATGCTCGCAGCGGGAGTGAGGAAGGCCAGCGCGTAGCCCGCGTTGGTAGAGGCGCCATTACCGTCCAGGTCCCACCGGATGGCGTTTAGCTGCGCAAGGTTGGAAACCTCGATGAGGTTGTTGTCGTCGAGGTCGTAGTCGACCGCCTGCGCCCAGACGGGACTAGCCGAGAAGAGGAGCAGCGCTCCCAGCGCCAAGGCCAGCAGCCCGATGAGTCCGAACCGGGTGAGGCTGCCCGCCATCACGCTCACCTGCCCGCCTGTCCGCATAATCGGGGGGGGGGGGGGGGGGGGGGGGGGTAGATAACGCCGCCGACGCGGCGTCGCGCCAACGGCAGATTTGGCTAGGGTCGGGTTTCATTGTTTGCGGCACCCTCAAAGTCAAAATCAAACGACCTGTGACTCTAACTTGATTCTCCGCCAGATGTCAACATCTCGCAGCAGCGGTAACTGTTCAGAATTGATCTACGGAAGGCAGAGATTCGACCTTGGCCAACAGTAAACGGTCTTCGACCTGTGGCCGGATCTCTCTCTGGTAAATCTCGTCGCCGAGGCGCGCCGTCTCCTCGGCAGGACGGGCTGGAATCGTCACCTCTTCGCTTCCTCTGTCAGCAAAGACAGCGACATCGGGTTACGGAAGGCAGAGATTCGACCTTGGCCAAAGGTAAACGATCTTCGACCTGTGCCCGGATCTCTCTCTGGTATATCTCGTCGCCGAGGCGCGCCGTCTCCGCGGCAGGACGGGCTGGAATCGTCATCTCTTCGCTTCCTCTGTCAGCAAAGACAGCGACATCGGGCTTGGGATATCCAGGTGCCATCACTCCCGTTCGCCCTGAGCCTGTCGAAGGGCCCCGGATGCCTCCTGGCCGCCGCCCGTATCACGCCCGTTCGCCCTGAGCCAGTCGAAGGTATGGTTAATGACGGCGCTCTCAGCGCGCGCAGGTAAGCGGATGGGAAAGCCGTTCCGTGTCAATGCCCATCAAAAAATGGGCAACAAAAAAGCCCGGATACCAGCCTATCTCGGAAGTCTGATCTGGCAAGGAGAACGCACAGCCTGCGGACTCACATCGAGTACGTGGCGCGCAGGGATGCCTCCTGGCCGCCGCCCGTATCACTCCCGTTCGCCCTGAGCCTGTCGAAGGTCCCCGGATGCCTCCTGGCCGCCGCCCGTATCACGCCCGTATCACGCCCGTATCACTCCCGTTCGCCCTGAGCCTGTCGAAGGGGTGCCCCTGCGCCGCTGGGGCTGAACCAGAAAAGTCCGTTCGCCCTGAGCCAGTCGAAGGGCCCCGGATGCCTCCCTGGCCGCCGCCCGTATCACGCCCGTATCACTCCCGTTCGCCCTGAGAGCCTGTGAATAAATCATTTATGCTCCTATGGTATTGAGAGGCTGATTGCTGGACAACGATATTGGGCAGCCATATCGGCGAGGTGAACACATGAGTGAAGAGACGCTGTTTGAACTTCCGGCCATCGAGGAGAAGCGAGCGCCTGCGCCAACGAGTCCGGGTGAGGCCCGGGTGCTGCGGCCGGTGCGGAATCAGCCTGAGTGGGCGGTATTGGACCTGGAATCTCGGTTGCCTCAAGAGCATCGGGCCCGTGTTATATGGAGCTTTTTGGAGAGGTTGGACCTGTCGGCCTTTTATGCGCCGGTCAAGGCGGTGGAGAACCGGCCAGGCCGCCCAACGACAGACCCCAAAGCGCTGCTGGCGTTGTGGCTTCTGGCCACGGTTGACGGTATAGGGAGCGCCCGCCGGCTGGCGCGTTTGTGCGAAGAGCACGACGCCTACCGCTGGATGAGGGGGAACGTACCTGTCAACTATCACATGCTCTCTGACTTCCGGGTAGCCCACCAGGAGGCGCTGGACGGCCTTTTGACCCAGATCATAGGTTCTCTGATGGCCGCAGGGGCGGTCCTGCTGGAGCGTGTGGCTCAAGACGGGATGCGGGTGAGGGCGAGCGCCGGCGCCGCGTCCTTTCGCGGCGCGCAGGGATTGAAGAGGCGCATGGAGGAGGCGCGGGCGCAGGTGGAGCGGCTGGCGCAGGAGCGGGAGCGTCCCGATTCCGGTGTGACGCGGCGTGAACGTGCGGCGCGGGAGCGTGCGGCGCGAGAGCGGGAGGAACGGGTCCGGGAGGCGCTGTCGTACTTGCCCCGGGCACAAGCGAAGAAGGAACGCCAACAGCACACCAAGGCGAAGGCTCAGCGTCCCAAGGTTACGAAGGCGCGGGTATCCACCACAGACCCCCAGGCAACGGTGATGAAGATGCCGGATGGCGGCTTCCGGCCAGCCTGCAATATCGAACTGGCCACTGATAGCGCCAACGGGATCATCGTCGGAGTAGGGGTCACATCGTCGGGTACGGACGCAGGGCAAGCGGCGCCCATGGAGGAACAACTGGTCAGGCGGACGGGCCGGCGCCCTGACTCCTACCTGATGGACGGGGGCTTCGCTACCCGGGAGGACATCACCGCTCTGGAGCAACGTGGGGTGAGTGTGTATGCGCCGGTGAGGTTGCCCCGGAACAAGCCCGAACGGGAGCGTTACGATCCCCGCTACGGGGACGGGCCGGACGTGGCAAGGTGGCGTCAACGGATGGCCACCGGCGAGGCCAAAGCCATATACAGGCAGCGGGCGTCTGTAGCCGAGTGGACGAACGCCCAGGTGCGTCTTCACGGAGTGAGCCAATTCAACGTACGGGGACTTGCCAAAATCACCAGCGTAATGCTCCTTGTCGCCGTGGCCCACAACCTCCTGCGTTGGGAGGCGTTCATGGCGTAGGCAGACACGGGGGTTAAGCAGGCACAGCCGATAAGCTCCGGACCAGTCAATCCGGATTCCCCAGTGAATTCGCCCGGAAAGCGGCCAATGCTGTCCCGCAATTCTGCCTCCCTCAACAAGCGCCCGCCCCGGTGAAACTTCCCAATGGCGCCTTCCGCCACCAACATGCCGCCTAACAACAACAGAACCCAAAAAACTCACAGCCTCTGAGCCTGTCGAAGGGGTGTACCTGCGCCGCTGGGGCTGAACTCCGCAACATCCTCTTCCAGAGTCAGTCCGGCACGGACACTCTTGCCTGAAGGCCGGATCAGCGGTATAGAGACCAGTTGATTCCCAGTTGGCGTCTCGATCGATTGAAAGGGACTGGGACACACGAGATCTTCGCCGTCCCTCTCGGTCTCCGTCGCATAGTCCCGAAGCGCGGCCTCAGCGTTCAGAAGCGCTTCGTCCACTGTGTTCCCCATTGCGCCAACGCCGGGGATGTCCGGGAATACCACGCCGAAGGCTCCATCGCCACCTTCTATCAGCGCCGGATATCGAATCACGGTTTCCTCCTATTCTATCCAGCCCGCCTTCTTCGCAATGGTGCGGGCCACGCCGATTGAGAGTACCCGGTGGCGGGGCAACGTGATAATGCCCTTGATCTGCGGATGCCTGTAGATATCGTGGCTCGAACCATGCCGGTCCGGATACCACTCATCCCTCTCCAGCCTCTGCTGTACCTGCCTCCGGTCAGTCTCCATTGCGTGTAATTATTAGCACATCGAAACCGGACTTGTCATCGTTTTTCCGGAAGTCTCCGGCTCGCCTCTACTATCCGCTCCAAACCGTTGGAGTGTTCCGGCGAGTAGGCTGGTGGGTTACGCCATCCTCATGGGTGTCTGACGCCGGACCATCTCGTCCGGCGCCCCGAATTCCGTCATTCTGAGTAAAGCCGAAGAATCTACTTTATTCTGTCATTCTGAGCAAAGCCGAAGAATCTACTTTCAACGAGGCGGGCCGGCCCATACAGTTGACCCCGGACCGCCCGGTATTGCTCAGGACGGAGGGACTTATTAGACACCCTCTGAGAGAATAAGCGCCGTGTTGCGCGCGGTGATTGTATATGGTCAATGACGGCGCTCTCAGCGCGCGCAGGTAAGCGGATGGAAAGCCGTTCCGTGTCAATGCCCATCAAAAAATGGGCAACAAAAAAGCCCGGATACCAGCCTATCTCGGAAGTCTGATCTGGCAAGGAGCACGCACAGCCTGCGGACTCACATCGAGTACGTGGCGCGCAGGGATGCCTCCTGGCCGCCGCCCGTATCACGCCCGTATCACGCCCGTATCACGCCCGTATCACGCCCGTATCACTCCCGTATCACTCCCGTATCACGCCCGTATCACTCCCGTTCGCCCTGAGCCAGTCGAAGGGGTGTACCTGCGCCGCTGGGGCTGAACCAGAAAAGTCCGTTCGCCCAAAGCCAGTCGAAGGGCCCCGGATGCCTCCTGGCCGCCGCCCGTATCACGCCCGTATCACGCCCGTATCACTCCCGTTCGCCCTGAGCCTGTCGAAGGGGTGTACCTGCGCCGCTGGGGCTGAACCAGAAAAGTCCGTTCGCCCAAAGCCAGTCGAAGGGCCCCGGATGCCTCCCTGGCCGCCGCCCGTATCACTCCCGTATCACGCCCGTATCACGCCCGTTCGCCCTGAGCCTGTCGAAGGGGTGTCCCTGCGCCGCTGGGGCTGAACCAGAAAAGTCCGTTCGCCCAAAGCCAGTCGAAGGTCCCCGGATGCCTCCTGGCCGCCGCCCGTATCACGCCCGTATCACGCCCGTTCGCCCTGAGAGCCTGTGAATAATTCCCCTGTAGCCGTCTTATTGAGACTGCTTTCAAAGCTAAATTGAGACTAACAAACCGCAGGTTTCGCAATAAAATCACAGGCTCTGAGCCTGTCGAAGGGGTGTACCTGCGCCGCTGGGGCTGAACCAGAAAAGTCCGTTCGCCCAAAGCCAGTCGAAGGGCCCCGGATGCCTCCTGGCCGCCGCCCGTATCACTCCCGTTCGCCCTGAGCCAGTCGAAGGGGTGTACCTGCGCCGCTGGGGCTGAACCAGAAAAGTCCGTTCGCCCAAAGCCAGTCGAAAGGCCCCTGATGCCTCCTGGCCGCCGCCCGTATCACTCCCGTTCGCCCTGAGCCAGTCGAAGGGGTGTCTCTGCGCCGCTGGGGCTGAACCAGAAAAGTCCGTTCGCCCAAAGCCAGTCGAAAGGCCCCGGATGCCTCCTGGCCGCCGCCCGTATCACGCCCGTATCACGCCCGTATCACTCCCGTATCACTCCCGTTCGCCCTGAGCCTGTCGAAGGCGTGTACCTGCGCCGCTGGGGCTGAACCAGAAAAGTCCGTTCGCCCAAAGCCAGTCGAAGGGCCCCGGATGCCTCCTGGTCGCCGCCCGTATCACTCCCGTTCGCCCTGAGCCTGTCGAAGGGGTGTCTCTGCGCCGCTGGGGCTGAACCAGAAAAGTCCGTTCGCCCAAAGCCAGTCGAAAGGCCCCGGATGCCTCCCTGGCCGCCGCCCGTATCACTCCCGTTCGCCCTGAGCCTGTCGAAGGGGTGTACCTGCGCCGCTGGGGCTGAACCAGAAAAGTCCGTTCGCCCAAAGCCAGTCGAAGGTCCCCGGATGCCTCCTGCTGGCAGAGGCCAACTTCCTCGGCGTTGCTAGGAAGGGAGATGCGAGGACTAGGGTCAAGCTGCCTCTGTGGGTCTCCTCTCGCGAAGCGCTGGAGAAGGTGGGGCCGCTCGGCAAGGCATGGCGCAGTCCGGACGTCCTGGAACCTGCCTGCGCGTTCGTGTAACCGGCCTGCTGCAATCTTGAAGACCTCCGCCTGACGATCCGGTTCGCCGCAAGGTCTTGGCGCACGCTCTTGTGGAGCGGACTGGAGCGGACCACCTATCATTGACAAACTCACACGCGCCATATATATATTCACCCATAGGGTGAACATTGGAAGTGATCTTCAGGACCAACCAGCTTCGGCGAAACTATCAAGAGTCGGCCAGAGCAGCCCGGCAGTGGAGTACGGACGTTGCTCGGAAGTATATCACCCGTATAAACGAACTCTATGCAGTCAAGGGCTTTCATGAGGCCTACAACATACGGTCGATGCGGCTGCATCCCCTCAAGGGGTCAAAGCGAGGGGAATTGTCCATTTATCTGACAGGTAAGTGGCGCCTCATAGTGACGAAGGGCGACACGGAGCAACATGTGATTGTAAAGGAGGTCAGCAACCATTATGACGACTAGCAGTCCTCGTGCATATTCAGACCTGCCAATCCCCCCAGGCGAAATTCTGGAGGAGGAGCTAACGGCCCGTGGGATGACACAGAAGGAACTGGCGGCAAGACTTGGCAGGCCCCCGCAGGCCATCAACGAGATCATCAGGGCAAAGAAGTCCATCACGCCGGAAACTGCAATCGGATTGGGGAAGGTGCTCGGTATAGATGCGCATTTCTGGGCCAGCCTCGAAACCGATTATCGGATGACACTGGCACGGAGACGGGAACAGGACATGCTCGCGGACAATGTGCATTGGCTGGACGACTACCCCGTTGGGGAGATGCTTAAGAGAGGCTGGATACAAGCTGGGCCGGATGGGTCGAGTAGGCTGAAGGCGCTCATGAGCTTTCTGGGGGTGGCTGTAGCAGAGCCCCAGGCGTTTCAGAAGGCTGTGGGTTTCCGAATTACCGAAGCCGCCCAGCCCAAAGTCTCTATCGGGGCATTGGCCGTCTGGCTTCGGAAGGGAGAGCTCGATGCTCAAGACGTGTTTACGGCCGACTACGACGAGGAAGCTTTCACCAAGGCGCTCCTCCAAATCAGGGGAATGACATCGCAGGCGCCTGGCGAGTTTATGCCACCGATGTCGGCTCTCTGTGCGGAAGCGGGGGTAGTGTTTCGCCTGGTGCGGGAACTCCCTAAGAGCGGCGCCAATGGCGCTACTCGTTGGTTAACCGACCACAAGGCGTTGATCCAGATGAGCATCACGAATAAGTGGGCCGACATCTTCTGGTTCACCTTCTTCCACGAGGCAGGCCACCTACTCAAGCATCGAACGCAGCGCCGGATAGTCATAGACGGTCTCGACTCAGACCACGACATCGCGGGGATTGAAGCAGAGGCCGACTGTTTCGCAAAGGACTTCCTCGTTCCACCGCAGAAGTGGAGTAAATTCTGTGATGAGGGCTACTTTACGCCAGACTCAGTCGAGCAGTTTGCGCAGTCTATAGGGATAGCCCCTTGCATAGTGGTTGGAAGACTACAGAAGGAGAAGCATATCGGCTATAACCAACTTACCACCCTCAAGCTAAGATACGAATGGATGGCCGATTCTGATGGCTAGCTAGCGCCTCTCTTCGATTCATCAGATAGAGACGGTGACATATTGTTACGAACACGCGTTGACCTGATGCGCCTCGCCGCCGTCCTTCGAGGGCCGAGGCGAGGCCCAATTCATCCCTCTGGGCATTGGTGTGTATGAGAACGAAAGGAGAAGCAATATGGTGAATGAAGATGCGGACGAGTTCTACTCGGAGAATTTGGCCCAGGAGGTCACGAGGGGGATGCGTGAGACGGCGTCACGGGGCTTCTTCCTCCGCTCCAAGGCCCCCTTCGGCTACAAGAGGGCGGGGATGGAGCGCCGGGGGACACCCCTTGGTGAGGCAGACCTCAGAATTGGGGCGATCGCGCTGTCCCGCGGCCTGACAGTAGTCACGGGAAACGTTCGGCATTTCCAGCGAATTCCTGACCTATCGGTGGAGAATTGGTTGTAAGCGTGATTGAAGCAAACGGAACTTGGATGAACGTTTCCGTCTGGAGTACCGCGATCAGCCAAAACTGCACACCACAGTAGGCATATCGCCAAGGACAGAGCGATCTATTGCCTGCGGTGGATAGGCAGTTGGCCTTCTCGAACGAACCCGGCCGCGAGGGAGCCCATCGCTGTGACAGCTTCCCCAACGTTCCACCAGGCGCCCTGCCCCGCCGGGTTGCCCAAGGAAGGGGACGGAGCGCCTGCCCCCAACGTTCGACTTTTTCGCGGCCCCGCTACCTGGGCGTGCCGCTCGCCGACACCCAGTCGCTGTACCCCGCGGAGTTGACGGCCCGCACCCGCACGTCGTAGGAGAGGTGGGCGATGAAGTCAATCGTGACCGCCCCGACCCCGCCGCTTTGGGGGCGGAAATTGACCCAGTATTCGTCGATGCTCAACTTGTACTGCACCTCATAGCGGATGATGGGCGGCTTGCCCGCCATGTCCGGCGCGTTCCAGGAGAGCCGCAGGCTGGAGTACCCCGGGGTCAGCTTGAAGTTCGTGGGCGCGCCCGGCGGCGGGACCACCACCGGCGCCTCGTCCACGTTGGTGACGGTAATAGTCACGTCGATGATATCCGTCCCGCCCCGGCCGTCGCTCACGGTCACGGTGACCGAGTAGGAGTTCTTGACCCCCTCGTAGTCCAGCGCTCCGCTGGTCTGGAGCCGGTTGCCGGAGAGGGTGAAGTGGCCGGAGTCCGTTCCGCCCAGCGCGTAGGTCAGCGGGTCGCTGTCGGGGTCGGTGGCCGTCAGGGGCAGGCCGATATTCCTGCCCGCCAGCGTGTTCTCCGCCACGCTGCGGCCCGCGCTCGCGCCCTCGTCGAAGGAAGGCGCGCGGTTGGCCGGCGGCGGGGCCACCACCGGCGCCTCGTCCACGTTGGTGACGGTGATGGTCACGTCGATGATATCCGTCCCGCCCCGGCCGTCGCTCACGGTCACGGTGACCGAGTAGGAGTTCTTGACCCCCTCGTAGTCCAGCGCCCCGCTGGTGCGCAGCCGGTTGCCGGAGAGGGCGAAGTGGCCGGAGTCCGTTCCGCTCAGCGCGTAGGTCAGAGGGTCGCTGTCCAGGTCCGTGGCCGTCAGGGGCAGGCCGATGTTCCTGCCCGCCGGCGTGTTCTCCGCCACGCTGCGGCCCGCGCTCGCGCCCTCGTCAAAGGCCGGCGCGCGGTTTGGCGCCGGTGTGGGCGCAACCACCGGCGCCTTGTCCACGACGGTGATGGTGATGTCGAGGACGTCCACTCCGCCTCTGAGATCGCCCACGCCTACCTCGAACGAATAGGAGCTTCTGGTCAGGGGCCTACCCACTTTGATCTGGCCGCTCCCGCTGTTGATGCTGAAGTGGCTGGAGTCCGCTCCACTGAGCATGTAGTAGAGGGCGTCGCCATCCGGGTCGGTAGCCGTGACGGGCCTGCCCACGCGGACGCCCCGCGAGGCCCCCGCCCCCACGTTGCGGGTCGCCGACGCGCCTTCCCGGAAGACCGGGTCCCTGTTGGCGCGGCCTCCGGTTACCGTGATGATGACCGCGATAACGTCGAGCTTGCCCTTTCCGTCCGTAGCGAGCAGTTGGATGGTGTACTCGTCCGCGGGCCCCAGCTTCCTGGCAGTCCTCAGTTGACCGGTCAGCCGGTCCACGGTGAAAGGCGATGACTGAGTGTAGACACTATAGAAGGGCCCTGACATGCCGGCGGAGACGGTCGCCGTGACCGGGGCGCCCACGGCCGTGCCGACGGGAGCGAAGGCGTCCACCGTCCGCCTGGCGACGCCCACCTTGTCGAAGCGCACGGTCCCGGTGGGCTCCACCGGCGTCGGCGTGACCACCGGCGCCTCGTCCACGTTGGTGACGGTGATGGTCACGGGGATGCTGTCCGTCCCGCCGTTCCCGTCGGAGACGGTGACGACGACGGTGTAGCGGTTATTGCTCTCGTAGTCCAGCGCTCCGCTGGTCTGGAGCTGGTTGCCGGCGAGGGCGAAGTGGCCGGAGTCCGTTCCGCCCAGCGCGTAGGTCAGCGGGTCGCTGTCGGGGTCCGTGGCCGCCAGGGGCAGGCCGATGTCGGTCCCGGCCGGCGTGTTCTCCGCCACGCTGCGGCCCGCGCTCGCGCCCTCGTCGAAGGACGGCGCGCGGTTGGCCGACGGGACCACCGCCGGCGGCTCGTCCACGTTGGTGACGGTGATGGTCACGTCGATGGTGTCCGTCCCGCCCCGGCCGTCGCTCACGGTCACGATCACCGAGTAGGAGTTCTTGACCCCCTCGTAGTCCAGCGCCCCGCTGGTGCGCAGCCGGTTGCCGGAGAGGGCGAAGTGGCCGGAGTCCGTTCCGCCCAGCGCGTAGGTCAGCGAGTCGCTGTCGGGGTCCGTGGCCGTCAGGGGCAGGCCGATGTCGGTCCCGGCCGGAGTGTTCTCCGCCACGCTGCGGCCCGCGCTCGCGCCCTCGTCGAAGGACGGCGCACGGTTGGCCGGCGCCTCGTCCACGTTGGTGACGGTGATGGTCACGGCGATGCTGTCCGTCCCGCCGCGGCCGTCGCTCACGGTCACGGTGACCGAGTAGGAACTCTTGACCCCCTCGTAGTCCAGGGCCCCGCTGGTGCGCAGCCGGTTGCCGGAGAGGGCGAAGTGGCCGGAGTCCGTTCCGCCCAGCGCGTAGGTCAGTGAGTCGCCGTCGGGGTCCGTGGCCGCCAGGGGCAGGCCGATGTTCCTGCCCGCCGCCGTGTTCTCCGCCACGCTCCGGCCCGTGCTGGCGCCCTCGGTGAAGGACGGCGCGCGGTTCGCCGCTGCTGTGCGCGGGGGCGTAGTTGGGTCAACGATGATGCCGAGCACCGACACCCAGCCGCTGTACCCAGCGGAGTTGACGGCCCGCACCCGCACGTCATAGGAGAGGCCTCCGCCGAGGAAGTCAATCGTGACCCTACTGACCGTGCTGTCGTGGGGGAAATCACCCCAGTATTTGTCGATGCTCCACTTGTACTGCACCTCAAAGTGGGTGATGGGCGGCTTGCCCGTCATGTCCGGCATGTTCCAGGTGAGCCCCAGGCGGGAGTACCCCGGGGTCACCACGAGGTTCCAGGGGGCGCCCGGCGACAGGGCCACAACCACCGGCGTGTCGTCCACGTTGGTGACGGTGATGGTCACGTCGATGCTGTCCGTCCCGCCGTTCCCGTCGGAGACGGTGACGACGACGGTGTAGCGGTTATTGCTCTCGTAGTCCAGCGCTCCGCTGGTCTGGAGCTGGTTGCCGGAGAGGGCGAAGTGGCCGGAGTCCGTTCCGCCCAGCGCGTAGGTCAGCGGGTCGCTGTCGGGGTCCGTGGCCGCCAGCGGCAGGCCTATGTTCCTGCCAGCCGGCGTGTTCTCCGCCACGCTGCGGCCCGCGCTCGCGCCCTCGTCGAAGGACGGCGCGCGGTTGGCCGACGGGACCACCGCCGGCGGCTCGTTCACGACGTCGTCGACGCGGATGGTCACGGGGATGCTGTCCGTCCCGCCGTTGCCATCCCGCACGATCACGGTGACGGCGTAGGAGCTCTTGCTCTCGTAGTCCAGGGCGCCCTTGGTCTTCAGCTGGCCGGAGGAGCTGTCAATGGCGAAGTGGCCGTGGTCGCCGGTGGCCTCCAGCTCGTAGCTCAGGACGTCGTTGTCATGATCGGTGGCCCCCACTGCCGACCCGATGTTCCTGCCCGCCGGCGTGTTCTCCGCCACCCTGCGCGAAGCGCTGGCGCCCTCGTCGAAGGACGGGGCCACGTTGGTGGTGGACGGCGTGTTGGGCACGCCGGTCACGGGCGCCGTCCATGCGCCGTCGCCCTCGGCGTTGATGGCCCGCACCTGCGCCCGGTAGGTCTCGCCGGCGGTGAGACCGGCTATCGCGGCTGAGGTCCCGGTCCCGGCGTAGTTGATATCCACCCAGGCGCCCCACGTAACGGGGCTGGCGCCGGCGGCGCTGGTCCGCAGGCTGTGCTCCACGTCGTAACCGCTGAGGGGCGGCTTGCCCGTCATGTCCGGCGCCGTCCACGAGACCCGCAACCCGTTGGCCGCCGGGAAGACCTGCAGGTTGGCGGGGGCGGCCGGCGGCTCGGCCACGTCGTTGACGTTGACGGTGATCGCGATGGTGGCGTCCACCGTGACGTCGGCGCCGCCGGCGGCGTTCTTGCCGTCATGCACGGTCACGCTGACGCTGTAGAGCGGCTTGTCCTCGAAGTCCGCTGCGGACTTCAGGGTCAGCTCCCCCGTGCCGGTATCGAGGTTGAACAGGGCGTGGTCGGTGGAGGTCGTGTCCAGCGCGTAGGTCAGCGTGTCGCCCTCCGGATCGGCGGCGCCCACGGTCCCCACCGCCGTGCCGCCGTTCTCCGTCACCGTGAAGCTCGTGCTGGCCCCGGCGTCGAAGGACGGCTTCTCATTCACGTCGCCGACGTTAATCGTCACGTCGATGCTGTCCGTCCCGCCCCTGCCGTCGGAAACGGTCACCCTAATCGAGTAGCTGGTCGTCCCGCTCTCGTAGTCCAGGGCGCCCCTGGTCTTCAGCTGGCCGGTCCCCGAGTCGATGCCGAAGTGGGCGCCGGCGCCCGCGGTGGGGTCCTCGATGGCGTAGACGAGCGTGTCCCCGTCCCCGTCGATGGCTGCTATGGGCAACCCGATGTTGGTCCCGGCTGCGGTGTTCTCCGCCACGCTGCGCGAAGCGCTGCCGCCGTCGGTGAAGACCGGGGCCGCATTGTTGGCGGGCGGCGCAGTGGGCACGCCCTGGATCGGCAATGACGGCGCGGTGAAGCCCTCGGCGTTCCTGGCCTGCACGAACACCTGGTAGGTCTCACCGGCGGTGAGGCCGGTTATGTCGTAGGTTGTGACGTCCCCGACAGCGCGTGTGGTCATGGGGCCCCACGTATCGGGGCCTGTACTGGTCCGCTGCTGGTACATAACCTCGAAGCCGACGGGCGGCTTGCCCGTGGCGTCCGCCTTGGTCCAGGAGACCCGCAGTCCGTTGACTATCCCCGCGACCCCGAAGCCCGAGGGGTCGACCGGCGGCTCGTCCACGTCCTGGACGTCGACGGTCACCACGACCGTGTCGTCCCAGGTCAGGGACGGCATGCCCGCCGGGTTCTTGCTGTCCTTCACCTGGATGCTGACCGTGTAGGAGTCCTTCGCCTCGAAGTCCGGGGCAGTCTTGAAGGTCAGCGCCCTCGTTCCCGCGTCGAAGTTGAAGGCGGCGTGGTCGCCGGCGCTGGTGAGCATCCGGAAGGTCAGCGTGTCGCCCTCCGGGTCGATGGCCGCCGTGACGGTCCCCGCCGCGGTCTGGTTCTCGTCCGGGGTGAGCGTCTGGGCGCCCGCGGGGAAGGCCGGAGGCTCGTTCTCGTCGCCGACCGAGATGGTCACGTCGATGCTGTCCGTCCCGCCATTGCCGTCGCTCACGGACACGGCGACCGAGTAGGAGCTCTTGTCCTCGTAGTCCAGGGCGCCCTTGGTCTTCAGCTGGCCGGAGGCGCTGTCGATGGCGAAATGGGCGTGGTCGCCGGTGGCCTCCAGCTCGTAGCTCAGGACGTCCTTGTCCGCGTCCGTGGCCGTCAGGGGCAGCCCGATGGCGGTCCCGGCTACGGTGTTCTCCGTCACGCTGCGCGTCGTGTTGGCGCCGTCGGTGAAGACAGGGGCGGCATTGCTGACGGGCGGCGCGGTGGGCACGCCGGTGTCGGGCGACGTCCAGGCGCCGTCGCCGTCGGCGTTGCTGGCCAGCGCCTGCGCCCGGTAGGTGTCGCCGGCGGTGAGGCCGGTTATCTTGGCCGAGGTCCCGGTCCCCGCGTGGGCGTGGTTCACCCAGTTACCCCACTGGCCGGGGCCCGCGGCGAAATCGCGCCGGCTGTAGTGCAGCTTGTAGCCGGTGACGGGCGGCTTGCCCGTCATGTCCGGCGCCGTCCAGGTGACCCGCAGCCCGTTGGCCGCCGCGAGGACCCCGAGACCGGTGGGCGCCGACGGCCGCTCGCTCACGTCCTGGACTTCGACGGTCACCACGACCGTGTCGTCCCAGGTCAGGGACGCCCTGCCCGCGGGGTTCTTGCTGTCCTTAACCTGGATGCTGACCGTGTAGGAGTCCTTCGCCTCAAAGTCCGGGGCAGTCTTGAAGGTCAGCGTCCTCGTGCCCGCGTTGAAGTTGAAGGAGTCGTCGTCGCCGGTGTCGGGGAGCATCCGGTAGGTCAGCGTGTCGCCCTCCGGGTCGGTGGCGGCCGTGACGGTCCCCGCCGCAGTCTGGTTCTCGTTCGGAGTGAGCGTCTGGGCGCCGGCGGGGAAGGCTGGCTGCTCGTTAACGTTGGTGACGGTGATCGTCACGGCGATGCTGTCCGTCCCGCCGTTCCCGTCGGAGACGGTCACCGTGATCGAGTAGCTGGTCGTCCCGCTCTCGTAGTCCAGGGCGCCCTTGACCTTCAGCTGACCGGTTGCCGAATCAATGGCGAACTGGGCGTGGTCGCCGGTGGTGGCGTCGATGGCGTAGACCAGCGTGTCCGCGGCGTCCGCGTCCGTGGCCGCGATGGGATTGCCGATGGCGGTCCCGGCTGCGGTGTTCTCCGGCACGCTGCGCGTCGTGTCCGCGCCATCGTCGAAGGACGGGACCGCGTTGATGAGGGGCGGATCGTTGGGCACGCCGTTGACGTACGACGACCAGTCGCCCTTGTCATCGTCGTTCTCGGCCCGCACCCGCACCCGGTAGGTCGAGCCCGGGGTGAGGGTGAGTATGTCGTGGGTCGTGACGACCCCGGCAACGCTTGTGGTGGGGGCGCCCCACGTAGCGGGGTCAACGCCGTCGGCGCTGGTGCGCAGGCTGTACTCCACGTCGTAGCCGTCGACGGCCGGCTCTACCGTTATGACCGGCGCCGTCCAGGTGACCCGCAGCCCGTTGGCTATCCCAACGGCCACGACGTTCGTGGGGGCGTCCGGCGGCTCGATCACGTTCTGCAGGTTGATCGTCACCGTGACCGTGTTGTCCCAGGCCGTGTCCCCAGCGTCCCCCACGCCCGCGGCGTTCTTGCCGTCCTTCACCCGGATCTTGACCGTGTAGGTTATCTTCGTCGGAGTCGCATCGTAGTTCGGGGCGGCCTTGAAGGTGAGAACCCTCGTGCCCGGGACGAAGGTGAACAGGGCGTGGTCGCCGTCGCCTGCGCCCGACATCATCTCGTAGGTCAGCGCGTCGCCCTCCGGGTCCGTCGCCACCGGAATCGTCCCCACCGCCGTCTGGTTCTCATCAGGCGTGAACGGCCCGACAACGCCGAACGTTGGCGGCTCGTTCAAGTCCTGAAGGTTGATGGTCACCGTCACCGTGGTGTCCCACGTAGCGTCCGCCCCGTCAGCGGCGTTCTTGCCGTCCTTCACCCGGATCTTGACCGTGTAGGTCGTCTTCGCCGACGGAGGAGACTCGTAGTTCGGGGCGGCCTTGAAGATGAGAACCCTCGTGCCCGGGACGAAGGTGAACAGGGCGTGGTCGCCGTCGCCTGCGCCCGACATCATCTCGTAGGTCAGCGCGTCGCCCTCCGGGTCCGTCGCCACCGGAATCGTCCCCACCGCCGTCTGGTTCTCATCAGGCGTGAACGGCCCGACAACGCCGAACGTTGGCGGCTCGTTCAAGTCCTGAAGGTTGATGGTCACCGTCACCGTGGTGTCCCACGTAGCGTCCGCCCCGTCAGCGGCGTTCTTGCCGTCCTTCACCCGGATCTTGACCGTGTAGGTCGTCTTCGACGGAGTCGCCTCGTAGTTCGGGGCGGCCTTGAAGGTGAGAACCCTCGTGCCCGGGACGAAAGTGAACAGGGCGTGGTCGCCGTCGCCTGCGCCCGACATCATCTCGTAGGTCAGCGCGTCGCCCTCCGGGTCCACCGCAGCGACGACGGTCCCCGCCGCCGTCTGTTCCTCGTCCGGGATCATCGTCTGGGCGATGGTGGGCGCCGCTGGCACCACAGTTCCGGTCGAGTCGGTGTAGGCGGGCGACATGAACTCCGGCTGCTCGTTAACGTTGGTGACGCTGATGGTCACGGCGAT
The DNA here is from genome assembly GCA_965224235.1 of Dehalococcoidia bacterium. Taxonomy (GTDB): domain Bacteria; phylum Chloroflexota; class Dehalococcoidia; order Lucifugimonadales; family Lucifugimonadaceae. The sequence continues at coordinate 1,114,752 of CBDCYP010000001.1, forward strand.
GCTGTCCGTGCCTCCATTGCCGTCGGAGACGGTCACCGTGATCGAGTAGCTGGTCGTCCCGCTCTCGTAGTCCAGGGCGCCCTTGACCTTCAGCTGCCCCGTGCCCGTGTCGATGTCGAAGTGAGCGTGGTCGCCGGTGGTGGCGTCGATGGCGTAGACCAGCGTGTCCGCGGCGTCCGCGTCCGTGGCCGCGATGGGATTGCCGATGGCGGTCCCGGCTGCGGTGTTCTCCGGCACGCTGCGCGTCGTGTCCGCGCCATCGTCGAAGGACGGGACCGCGTTGATGAGGGGCGGATCGTTGGGCACGCCGTTGACGTACGACGACCAGTCGCCCTTGTCATCGTCGTTCTCGGCCCGCACCCGCACCCGGTAGGTCGAGCCCGGGGTGAGGGTGAGTATGTCGTGGGTCGTGACGACCCCGGCAACGCTTGTGGTGGGGGCGCCCCACGTAGCGGGGTCAACGCCGTCGGCGCTGGTGCGCAGGCTGTACTCCACGTCGTAGCCGTCGACGGCCGGCTCTACCGTTATGACCGGCGCCGTCCAGGTGACCCGCAGCCCGTTGGCTATCCCAACGGCCACGACGTTCGTGGGGGCGTCCGGCGGCTCGATCACGTTCTGCAGGTTGATCGTCACCGTGACCGTGTTGTCCCAGGCCGTGTCCCCAGCGTCCCCCACGCCCGCGGCGTTCTTGCCGTCCTTCACCCGGATCTTGACCGTGTAGGTTATCTTCGTCGGAGTCGCATCGTAGTTCGGGGCGGCCTTGAAGGTGAGAACCCTCGTGCCCGGGACGAAGGTGAACAGGGCGTGGTCGCCGTCGCCTGCGCCCGACATCATCTCGTAGGTCAGCGAGTCGCCCTCCGGGTCCGTCGCCACCGGAATCGTCCCCACCGCCGTCTGGTTCTCATCAGGCGTGTACGGCCCGACAACCCCGAACGCCGGCGCTTCGTTCACGTTCTGCAGGTTGATCGTCACCGTGACGGTGTCGTCCCACCCAGTGTCCGCCGTGCCCCCGGCGTTCAAGCTGTCCCGCACCCGGATCTTGACCGTGTACGTCGTCTTCGTCGGAGTCGCCTCGTAGTTCGGGGCAGCCTTGAAGGTGAGAACCCTCGTGCCCGGGACGAAGGTGAAGAGGGCGTGGTCGCCGTCGCCTGCGCCCGACATCATCTCGTAGGTCAGCGAGTCGCCCTCCGGGTCCGTCGCCACCGGAATCGTCCCCACCGCCGTCTGGTTCTCATCAGGCGTGTACGGCCCGACAACCCCGAACGCCGGCGCTTCGTTCACGTTCTGCAGGTTGATCGTCACCGTGACGGTGTCGTCCCACCCAGTGTCCGCCGTGCCCCCGGCGTTCAAGCTGTCCCGCACCCGGATCTTGACCGTGTACGTCGTCTTCGTCGGAGTCGCCTCGTAGTTCGGGGCAGCCTTGAAGGTGAGAACCCTCGTGCCCGGGACGAAGGTGAAGAGGGCGTGGTCGCCGTCGCCTGCGCCCGACATCATCTCGTAGGTCAGCGAGTCGCCCTCCGGGTCCGTCGCCACCGGAATCGTCCCCACCGCCGTCTGGTTCTCATCCGGGATCATCGTCTGGGCGATGGTGGGCGCCGCTGGCACCACAGTTCCGGTCGAGTCGGTGTAGGCGGGCGACATGAACTCCGGCTGCTCGTTAACGTTGGTGACGCTGATGGTCACGGCGATGCTGTCCGTGCCTCCATTGCCGTCGGAGACGGTCACCGTGATCGAGTAGCTGGTCGTCCCGCTCTCGTAGTCCAGGGCGCCCTTGACCTTCAGCTGCCCCGTGCCCGTGTCGATGTCGAAGTGAGCGTGGTCGCCGGTGGTGGCGTCGATGGCGTAGACCAGCGTGTCCGCGGCGTCCGCGTCCGTGGCCGCGATGGGATTGCCGATGGCGGTCCCGGCTGCGGTGTTCTCCGGCACGCTGCGCGTCGTGTCCGCGCCATCGTCGAAGGACGGGACCGCGTTGATGAGGGGCGGATCGTTGGGCACGCCGTTGACGTACGACGACCAGTCGCCCTTGTCATCGTCGTTCTCGGCCCGCACCCGCACCCGGTAGGTCGAGCCCGGGGTGAGGGTGAGTATGTCGTGGGTCGTGACGACCCCGGCAACGCTTGTGGTGGGGGCGCCCCACGTAGCGGGGTCAACGCCGTCGGCGCTGGTGCGCAGGCTGTACTCCACGTCGTAGCCGTCGACGGCCGGCTCTACCGTTATGACCGGCGCCGTCCAGGTGACCCGCAGCCCGTTGGCTATCCCAACGGCCACGACGTTCGTGGGGGCGTCCGGCGGCTCGATCACGTTCTGCAGGTTGATCGTCACCGTGACCGTGTTGTCCCAGGCCGTGTCCCCAGCGTCCCCCACGCCCGCGGCGTTCTTGCCGTCCTTCACCCGGATCTTGACCGTGTAGGTTATCTTCGTCGGAGTCGCATCGTAGTTCGGGGCGGCCTTGAAGGTGAGAACCCTCGTGCCCGGGACGAAGGTGAACAGGGCGTGGTCGCCGTCGCCTGCGCCCGACATCATCTCGTAGGTCAGCGAGTCGCCCTCCGGGTCCGTCGCCACCGGAATCGTCCCCACCGCCGTCTGGTTCTCATCAGGCGTGTACGGCCCGACAACCCCGAACGCCGGCGCTTCGTTCACGTTCTGCAGGTTGATCGTCACCGTGACGGTGTCGTCCCACCCAGTGTCCGCCGTGCCCCCGGCGTTCAAGCTGTCCCGCACCCGGATCTTGACCGTGTACGTCGTCTTCGTCGGAGTCGCCTCGTAGTTCGGGGCAGCCTTGAAGGTGAGAACCCTCGTGCCCGGGACGAAGGTGAAGAGGGCGTGGTCGCCGTCGCCTGCGCCCGACATCATCTCGTAGGTCAGCGAGTCGCCCTCCGGGTCCGTCGCCACCGGAATCGTCCCCACCGCCGTCTGGTTCTCATCAGGCGTGTACGGCCCGACAACCCCGAACGCCGGCGCTTCGTTCACGTTCTGCAGGTTGATCGTCACCGTGACGGTGTCGTCCCACCCAGTGTCCGCCGTGCCCCCGGCGTTCAAGCTGTCCCGCACCCGGATCTTGACCGTGTACGTCGTCTTCGTCGGAGTCGCCTCGTAGTTCGGGGCAGCCTTGAAGGTGAGAACCCTCGTGCCCGGGACGAAGGTGAAGAGGGCGTGGTCGCCGTCGCCTGCGCCCGACATCATCTCGTAGGTCAGCGAGTCGCCCTCCGGGTCCGTCGCCACCGGAATCGTCCCCACCGCCGTCTGGTTCTCATCAGGCGTGTACGGCCCGACAACCCCGAACGCCGGCGCTTCGTTCACGTTCTGCAGGTTGATCGTCACCGTGACGGTGTTGTCCCACCCAGTGTCCGCCGTGCCCCCGGCGTTCAAGCTGTCCCGCACTCGGATCTTGACCGTGTAGGTCGTCTTCGCCGACGGAGGAGACTCGTAGTTCGGGGCGGCCTTGAAGGTGAGAACCCTCGTGCCCGGGACGAAGGTGAACAGGGCGTGGTCGCCGTCGCCTGCGCCCGACATCATCTCGTAGGTCAGCGAGTCGCCCTCCGGGTCCGTCGCCACCGGAATCGTCCCCACCGCCGTCTGGTTCTCATCAGGCGTGAACGGCCCGACAACGCCGAACGTTGGCGGCCTGTTGGCCGCGCCGCGCTGTGCGCCGAACTCGGCGGACGTGCGCGTGTTGTCGTTGTTGAAGTCCACCTTGAGAACCGGGTACTGGCTGCTCGTCCCGAAGTCCCACGGGTCGTCGCCGCCGGCCGTGCCGTCCAGGTTAAGATTCCAGTTGACGTAGATGCCCGCATAGCCGTCGGTCTGCGTGGGCGACTGGAGGTCCGACGTGGTCTTGCCCACGCCGGTGGCGGCGTCGCTGTCGTCGGCGATGCCGCTGGTGGTGACGTCCCAGTAGCTGGCGGTCACCGTTGCGTCCGCAGCAACCATCCCCCCCACCAGCCCGCCCACGCGGCTGGTGCCTTGCACCCGGCCTGTGGAGTAGCTGGCCTCCACTGATCCAGCTAAGAACCGGCCCGCGAGCCCGCCCACGTACTGCCCGCCGTCGACGCTGCCGGTAGCGTAGCTGGCTTCCACTCTTCCCTCCGCTTGACCAACCAGCCCGCCAACCGCACCGCCTCCACTGTTAGGTGCCCCCGTGCTCAAAGTGGCGGAGGTGTTGACGGCGGCGTAACTCTGGCTGATTCGGCTGGTCGATTTAGCCACCCCGACCAATCCCCCTACTGTCCCCCTTACAGAGTGGACGCTACCGGTGGCGTAGCTACGCTTCACCGTTCCCCACAAATAGCCGGCCACCGTCCCCACACCCCCTCCCATCCCGGTAACGTTGGCATTGACCAGGGCCAGGTTGCGGATGACCCCCGTCTCGCCCACGGTCCCGAACAGGCCCACCCTACTGACTGTCGGCTGGTTGATGAACAGTTTGGATATGGCGTTGCCGTTGCCCTCGAACACGGCTCCGTACCCATCTGTGCCGTCGCCGTTAGGATGGTCCCCGATGGGCGTCCAGCCCGCCCCGCCGTCCCAGTAGGTGGGGTCGCCGACCTCGGTCATCTGGCTATCGCCGTTCTCGTCGAAGGTCAGGTTCGATGTCAGCTCGTAGCCGGTGCACGTTGGCTCGTCGGGCGTGTTCGAGTCGCCGTCGTGGTCCGTCACGGGACAGCCCATGCCCGCCGCCGGGGTGGTGAAGGCGGCGAGGTAGCCCGCGTCGGAGGAGACGCCGTCCCCGTCCGGGTCGTAGCGCATCGCGTCCAGCTTGCTCAGGCTGTCCACCTCGATCAGCCCGTCGTCGTTGCTGTCGTAGTCCACCGAGTCAGGCGCCACCTCGACGACGTTGGTGACGTTGATGGTTACCTCGACGAGTGCCGGGGCGCCGCCGCTGCCATCATCGGCGATTATTGAGAAGGAGTAGCTGGTCTTGCTCTCGTAGTCCAATACGAACTTAGTCTTGATCTGGTTGGTGTCCGCGTCGAAGGTGAAGTAGACGATTTCATCACCGATTACACCATAGTGGAGGGGATCGCTATCAGGGTCTGTGGCGAGCACCGGGTTGCCGATGTTGACGCCGGCGGCGGTGTTCTCCGCTATGTTGAGCGTAAGGGTAGCGGGGTCGAAGGCCGGCGGCTGGTTCGGCGCGGAGCGGCCCTGGCGCCCGAACTCGTAGGCGCTGGGCGTCCCGTCGCCGTCCCACTCCACCTTCAGGGCCGGGTACTCGCTGTCCGTGCCGAAGTCCCACGGGTCGTCGTCGGTGCTGCCGTCCCCGTCCAGGTTGAGGTTCCAGTTGGCGTAGATGTCCGAGCCGGAGCCGTAGTCCTCCGGCGTTTGCAGATCGGACGTGGTCTTGCCCACGCCGGTGGCGGCGTCGCTGTCGTCGGCGATGCCGGTCGTGGTGACGTCCCAGTAGCTGTCGGTGACCGTGAGGTCGCTTTGGATGCCTACCAGTCCGCCTACGTCGCGGCTGCCCGATACGGCCCCCGTGGCGTAGCTGGCTACGAGGAGGTTGGACCCGAAACGACTGAGTTGCGCCATGCCGATCAGCCCGCCTACGTTGCTGCTGCCCGATACGGCGCCCGTGGAGTAGCTGGCCCGGACCACGGTGGACCCACCGCCCACCAAGCTACTAGCGGCCCCAATCAGCCCGCCCACCGCGCGGGCCGTGCCGGTTACGGTGGCGGTGGAGTAGCTCCTCTCCAGGGTGGAGTCCGGAAAGAAGCCGATCAGCCCACCGACCGTGTTGTCGCCGGTGACGCTGCCCGTGGAGTAAACGGCCTTCACCGAAACCCCTCGGGCGACGCCGGCCAACGCGCCAACGGTGCTGTCGCCGGTTACGTTCACGTTCTCGAGGCCCACGTTCTCGACCGCGCCGTCCATGCCAAGGGCGCTAAACAGCCCGACACCGGAAGCGGCCCGGGAGATGAAGAGGTGGGAGATGATGTGGCCGTTGCCGTCGAAGGCGGCGGTGTACCGCTCGCCGTTCGTGTCCGTGCCGATGGGCGCCCAGCCCGCTCCGGAGTCCCACCAGTCGCCGGAATGGTCGCTCGCGTCCACGGTCCCGTCGCTGTTGCTGTCGAAGGTCAGGTCCGTATCGAGCTCGTAGCCGCTGCAAACGGCGTTGGGGCAGCCCAGCCCCTCCGCCGGCGTGGTGAAGACGGCGAGGTAGCCCGCATCGGCGGACACCCCGTCCCCGTCCAGGTCCCAGCGTATCGCGTCCAGCTTCTCCAGGCTGTTCACTTCGATCAGCCCGTCGTCGTCCGTGTCGTAGTCCACCGAGTCAGTCGCCCCCTCGTTGACGTTGGTGACGTCTATGTTCACGTCGATGCCGGCCGTCCGGCCCGTGCCGTCCGTAGCGACGACTCTCACCTGCTTCTGGGTGTCCGTCTCGTAGTCCAGCACGGTCTTGGTCGAGATCTGGCCCGTGGCGCGATGGATGACGAAATGCGCGGCGTCCGCGCCCTCCAGCGCGTAGGTGAGCCAGTCCCCCGCGTCGGCGTCCGTGGCCGTAGGCGAGCCGCTGATGGCAACGCCCGCGCGCGTGTTCTCCGGCACGGTCAGCGTCTTGCTGGCGCCGTCCGCGAAGGTCGGAGCGGTGGTCAACGCCGCCCGCGATTGACTCCCGAACTCGGCCGACGTCGCGCCGCCGCTCTTGTCGGTGTCGAACTTCAGCGCCGGGTACTGGCTGTTCGTGCCGAAGTCCCACTTGGCCGCGTCCCAGTTGGCGTAGATGTTCTGGACGCCGGCGGTTGTGCCGTCCATATCGGAGGTCGTGTCCACGGGCGCCTGCAACTCCGCGGTCGTCTTGCCCGTCGAGAGGGGCGTGACGCTCGAGTCCTCGTCTGCGACGGCTTGGCCCGAGGCCTCGGTGTCCCAGTAGTTGTCCGCAGTGGTTCCGCTGAATCTGAGCAGTGCTTCCGCTATGACGCCGCCGGTTAGGCCTGGGCTCGAAACACGGCCCCGGGCGTAGCTGCGCAAGATATCCCAACCGCTCATACCGAAGCCGACCAAGCCGCCCGCGCGTGTGACGTCGGCGGTCACCGCGACGTTGGCGTAGCTGTCCTGAATGGCGCCGTCGCCAGTGAAGAAGGCGCCTATCAAACCGCCGGCGGAGTTCCCTTTTTCCGGTCCGGTGGCGGAGCGCGCGGCTCTCACGGACCCGGTGGCGTACACCATCTCCAGCGTGCCGTCGAGGTTGCCCGCGATCGTCCCAACCTGTACAGCGCCCGTCACGGACGCCCGCTCCACGCCCAGATTGCGAACGACGCCGTCGGGGCCCACGGCTGTCCACAGCCCTACGTTGTATTGCGCCGGGCGGTTGATGTACAGGTTGGAGATCCGGTGGCCCTTGCCGTCGAACGTGGCGTTGAACCGTTTGGCATTAGTGTCTACGCCGAGCGGATCCCAGCCCAGCCCCTCGTTCCAGTAGGCGGCGTCGGCGGCGGTGATGATGCCGTCGCCGTCCTCGTCAAAGTCCAGGTCCGCCGTCAGCTCGTAGCCCGTGCATGTCGGCTGGTCAGGCGTGGCCGCGTCGGTGTCGTGGTCGGTGAGGACGCAGCCCATGCCGGTTGCGGGAGTGGGGAAGGCCAGCGCGTAGTCGTCCGCGTTGGCCGCGATCGGGTCGCCGTCGCCGTCCGGGTCCCAGCGGGTGGCGTGCAGCTGGGCGATGCTGGACACCTCGATCAGCCCGTCGTCGTCGCTGTCGTAGTCCACCGTGACCGGCGGCGCGGAGCGGCCCTGCCCGCCGAACTCCTGCCAGGTCGCCCCGCCGACGCCGTCGGTGTCGTACTTCAGCGCCGGATACTCGCTGGCCGTGCCGAAGTCCCAGATGGCCGCGCTCCAACCGGAGTAGATGCCGGTGGCGCCGGTGGGCGTCTGTAGTGCGCTGGTGGTCTTGCTCGCGCCGGCCGGCCGGGCGCCAACGCCGCTGGCCCGGTCGCCGTCCCAGTAACTCCGGGTCGCCGTAACACTCAAAGCCCGCCCGACCAAACTACCGACTTCGGCGCCGGTCCCTGATATGGTCCCGGCAAAGTAGCTGTTGGTGAGGTTGAGCCTTTCGTTGACATAGCCAACTAAACCGCCCACCTGATTCGTTCCGGTAACGGCGACGCTCGAGTAGCTGTTGCGCAGCGTGGGGGTATTGAGTAGGGTCAAGCTGTAGCCCGCGTATCCGACCAGCCCGCCCGTACTCACCCGGCCGGTGACGCTTCCGGTAGCGTACACTCGCTCCGCAGTAGCCGAATAGAAGATACTCGCCAACGCGCCAACGTTATCCCCGCCGGTGACGTTCACGTTCTCTAGCCCCAGATTGCCGATGGTCCGCAGGCTCTCAACCGTGGCAAACAAACCCGCCCCGCCAGGCCGGTTGATGAACAGGTTTTTGATGACGTGTCCGTTGCCGTTGAAGATGGCGGCGAATGCACCCCCGATGGGCGCCCAGCCCGCCCCCCCGTTCCAGTAGGCGTCACTACTGTCGACCACTGCGGCGGAGCTCCCGGTCTTGTCGGTGTCGAAGTCCAGGTCGTCCGTCAACTCGTAGCCGAGGCAGGTGGCGGCGCAGCCCATGCCCGCCTCCGGGTAGGGGAAGGCGCCGGTGTAGTCGGCGTGAGTGGAGTCCCCGTTGCCGTCCAGGTCGTGCCGGATGGCGTTCAACTGGGCTAAGTTGGAAACTTCGATCAGGTTGTCGCCGTCCGTGTCGTAATCGACCGCCACCGCCGGCACGCCGTTGACGGCCGCCGCCCAGTCGCCGGCGCCCTCGGCGTTCTTGGCCTTCACCCGCACCCGGTAGGTCTCACTGGCGGTGAGGCCGGTTATATCGTGGGCGGCCCCGGTCCCGGCGTGGCCGGCGTCCACCCAGGCCCCCCAGGTTGCCGGCGTCGAGCCGACGGCGGCGGCGGTGCGGATGCTGTGCTCCACGTCGTAGCCGCTGATGGCCGGCCTGTCCGTCTCGGCAGGCGCCGTCCAGGTCACCACCAGCCCGTTGGCCGCAGGAACGACCCTCAAGCTGGTGGGAACCGTTGGCGGCTCGTTCACGTCCGTGACTTCGATGTTCACCAGGATCGTGTCCGTCGCGCCGCTGGTGTCGGTGGCCGTGACGGTAATCGCGTAGGAATCCTCGTCCTCGTAGTCCAGCGAGACGACGGCCTTGATCTGCCCGGTGGAGTCGATGCTGAAGCGGCCCGAGTTCGCGCCGCTCAGCGATAAGGTGACCGAGTCCCCGGAGTCCTCGTCCGTGGCCGCGACGACACCGCCCACATTGGCGTTCGCGACCGCGTTCTCCGCCACGCTGCGGTCGAGCGGGCCGGCCCCGGCGGTGAATGTCGGGGCCTCGTTAACGTTGGTGACGGTGATCGTCACGTCGATGCTGTCCGTCCCGCCGTTCCCGTCGGAGACGGTCACCGTGATTGAGTAGCTGGTGGTCCCGCTCTCGTAGTCCAAGGCGTCCTTGACCTTCAACTGACCGTTGGTCGAGTCGATGTCGAAGTGGCTGCCGGGGCTCACGCCGGGGTTGTCGATGGCGTAGGTCAGCGTGTCGCTGTCCGCATCCGTGGCCGTCAGGGCCGCCCCGATGGCGGTCCCTGCCGGCGTGTTCTCCGGCACGGTGCGGTCTATCGGACCGGCCCCGGCGGTGAACACCGGCGCTTCGTTGGCCACCGGGGCAGGGGGTAGGGCCGAGCGGGGCTGAGCGCCGAACTCGGCGGACGTGGGCGTATCGTCGTTGTTGAAGTCCACCTTGAGAACCGGGTACTCGCTGGCCGTGCCGAAGTCCCACGGGTCGTCGTCGGTGCTGGCGTCCCCGTCCAGGTTGAGGTTCCAGTTGGCGTAGATGTCCGAGCCCGAGCCGTAGGCGGTGGGCGTCTGCAACTCTAAGGTGGTCTTGCCCGCGCCGGTGGCGACGTCGGAGTCGTCGGCGATGCCGGTGGTGGTGACGTCCCAGTAGCTGTCCGTGATCGTGCCAGTGTTGGCGCCCACGAGTCCCCCGCGATCGGCGCCACTGCCGGATACGAGCCCTACAGCGTAGCTCGCCGTGATGCTGCCGTCGTTGTTGCCCACCAGTGCGCCGACGAAGTCATGGCTGCCCCCAGCCACTGCTCCCCGGGCGTAGCTTGCCTTGATGACGGCGGCGTGTTGGGCGAGGCCAACGAGCCCCCCCGCGTAGTTGCCGGAGCCGGATACGGCGACATTGGAGTAGCTAGTCGAGACGTACCCCCCGAGCTCGCCCGCCAGTCCACCGGCCTTCGACCCGCTGACGCTGCCCGTGGCGTAGACCCTTTCGGTTATGCCGTAGGCCGTCCCCGCCAGCGCGCCCACAGACTTCCTGCCGGTTACGTCCACGTCCAGGAGCGCCACGTTTCGAATAGAGGCGTGCGGCCCTATGGCCCCGAACAGCCCTACGTAATCGCCAGCCGGTTGGCTGGGCGCCTGTTCGACCGGCGGGCCGAACGGCGGGACGACTGGCTGGCTGGAAGGCGCGCTGCCCGGACGGTTGATGAACAGGCGGGATATGCTGTGGCCGCCGCCTTCGAACACAGCGTTGTACCGCTGGGCGTCGTCCTCTTTGGCGTCGTTGCCGATGGGCTCCCAGCCCTTCCCTCCGTCCCAATAGGCGGCGTCGGCGGAGGTGATGGCGCTGTCGGAGTTCTGGTCGAAGGTCAGGTCATCCGTCAGCTCGTAGCCTTTGCACGTGAACTGGGGGGCCGTGTAGGACCCGTCCGCGCCGCCGGCGGCGACGCGCGCAGCGGCGCCGGCGGACCCGCCGTCCAGGTCGTGGTCAACGGCGGGGCAACCCATGCCTTCCGCCGGGGTGGGGAACGCAGTCAGGTAATCGGAGTGCGTGAAGCCGCCGTCGCCGTTCATGTCCCAGCGCATCGCGTTCAATTTCGCCAGGTTGTCGACCTCGATCAGCCCGTTTCCGTCCGTGTCGTAGTCCACCGACCCCGACCCCGTCTCGGCGGCGTCGTTGACGACGGTGATGGTTACGGTGATGGTGTCATCCACGCCTGCATCCAAATAGCTGTCCTGGATACCCTTATCGTCCGCGCCGTCGGCCACCTCGACGATGACGGTGTAGCTCGTCGTGGTCTCGTAGTCGAGGACGGTCCTGACCCTGATCTGCCCGGTGGTCTCGTCTATTGTGAAATTGGCGCCGTCGGTCCCCGCCAACCTATAGGTCAGCCCGTCGTTGTCCGGGTCCGTCGCTGACACGGGAGCGCCCACAACCGCCCCCGCAAGCGTGTTCTCAGCGATCGTCCGCGTCGTGGACTGTCCGTCGTCGAAGGTCGGATTGTCGTTGGAGAGCTGGAGCGTCGGCAAACGGCCCTGGCTGCCGAACTCGTCCACGGTGGCGGCGCCGTCTCCATTGAAGTCCACCTTCAAGGCCGGGTACTCGGTGGACGTCCCAAAGTCCCACGGGTCGTCGATGTTGCTGTCGCCGTCCACGTCGACATTCCATAATTCGTAGATGCCCGCGTAGCCGTCGGCCTGCGCCGGCGTTTTCAGCTCGGATGTGGTCTTGCCAAAATTGGTGACGACTCTGCCGAAGACGGTTTGGTCGCCGTAGCTGACCTCAATCGGCGTAGAGGCTGCACTGCTCTCTCTGTAGCCCCGGAGGGGGTGATGCCTCTTGCCGGGGTGTATCTGGGCAGCGGCGTAGCTGGCCGCGATGCGGCCCTTGTAGGCGGCGCCGACCAGCCCGCCGACCTTTTCGACGCCGGTGACAGAGCCCCACGCGGCGTAGGAGGCGGTCACGGTGCTACTCTCGTTATTGTAACCGGTCAGGCCGCCGACCTCTTCGTTGCCGGTGACGCTGACGGTGGAGTAGCTGCCCCCGATGACGCCGTGCCTGGAGCTGCTGCCGCCCCTCCAGCCGTTCTCCCCCACCAACCCGCCGACCCTGTCCCTGCCCTGCACTTTGCCCGGCGCCTGGATGCCGATCACGTAGCTCCAGTAGACCCGGCCCTCATTGAGCCCCACCAGCGCGCCGACCTTGTCCCGGCCATGCGCCTGGACATCCTCCAGCCCCACTCTGCGGATCGTGCCTTTGATGTTCCCGAACAGCCCCACAAAGTCCTCAGTGGGCCGGGCGATGAACAGGTTGGAGATCGTGTGGCCGTTGCCCTCGAAGACTCCCATGAAGGAGGCCCCGTTACCGCCGATCGGGTCCCAGCCCAACCCCCCGTTCCAGTAGGTGGGGTCGCCGACCTCGGTCATCTGGCTATCGCCGTTCTCGTCGAAGTCCAGAGCCGCCTCCAACTCGTAGCCGGCGCAGTTGGGCGTCGCGGCATCGCCGTCGGTGTCGGGACAGCCCATGCCCGCCACCGCGCCGGCGAAGGCCAGCGCGTAGTCGTTGGCGTTGGCCGTAGCCGGGGCGCCGGCGGCGTCCAGGTCCCAACGCATCGCGTTCAGCTGCGCCAGGGTCCGCACCTCGATCAGGCCGTCGTCGTCCGTGTCGTAGTCCACGCCGGCCGCCGGCGCGGAGCGGCCCTGGCGTCCGAACTCGTAGGCGCTGGGCGTGCCGTCGCCGTCCCACTCCACCTTCAGGGCAGGGTACTGGTTGGGCGTGCCGAAGTCCCACGGGTCGTCGGCATTGCTGTCGCCGTCCACATCCACGTTCCAGTTGGCGTAGATGGCCTGCCCGCTGCCGTAGGCGGTGGGCGTCTTGAGGTCGGACGTAGTCTTGCCGACGCCGGTTGTCGCGTCGTTGTCATCGGCGATGCCGGTGGTGGTGACGTCCCAGTAGCTGTTGGTGATCGTGCTGTTGCTGTCCCCCGCCAGGCCGCCCAGGTGCGGGCCGGCGGGGCTGGCGCTGGAGGTGACCGCGCCCGTGGCGTAGCTGGCAATGATCGAGCCGTCGCCCGAGCTGCCGGCGGCGTTGGCGCCCACCAGCCCGCCGACGTTGTCGCGCCCCACAACGCTGCCCGTGGCGTAGCTGGCCGTAACGGTAGCGTAGCTGTAGCCGATCAGCCCGCCGGCGCTAATAGCCGCGCCGGTTACGCCGGCTGTGGAGTAGCTCGTCGTTACCGATGACCCTCCGCCCGCGCGTCCCGCCAGCCCGCCCACGCTGTCGCTGCCCGTGACGCTGCCCGTGACGTAGCTGGACGTCACCTCGCCATCCATGAGGCCCGCCAGCCCGCCCACGAAGTTACTGCCCGTGACGTTGACGTTCGGGAGCCCCAGGTTGTGGACCTCGCCGTCGGCGCTGATGGCGCCGAACAGCCCCTGCTCATCCGAGGCCCGGTTGATGAAGAGGCGGGAGATGGTCTTCCCGTTGCCTTCGAAGACCGAGCTGAAGGTAGCGGTGTTGGTATTGCCCAGAGGCGTCCAGCCGTCGCCGGTGTTCCACCAGTCGCCGGAATGGTCGTCGATGTCCACGTCGCCGTCGGCGTCCGAGTCGAAGGTCAGGTCATCCGTCAGCTCGTAGCCTGTGCAGTCGTTGTCATCGCCGTCGGCGTTGGTGATGGGACAGCCCATGCCCGCCTCCGGGTAGGGGAAGGCGCCGGTGTAGTCGGCGTGAGTGGAGTCCCCGTTGCCGTCCAGGTCCCAACGCATCGCGTTCAGCTTCGTCAGGCTGTCCACCTCGATCAGGCCGTTGTCGTCGAGGTCGTAATCGACCGCCGCCGCCGGCACGCCGTTGACCCCCGCCGTCCAGGGGCTGCTGCCCTCGTTGTTCTTGGCCATCACCTGCACCTGGTAGGTCGACCCGGCGACGAGGCCGGTTATCGTGGCGGTGGTCCCGGTCCCGACGTGGTCGAAAGCCACCCAGGCGCCCCACGTAGGGGGGTCGCCGGCGGCGCTGGTGCGCAGGCTGTGCTGCACGTCGTAGCCATCAAGGGCCGGCTTGGTGGATGGCATCACCGGCGCCGTCCAGGTGACCGTCAGCCCGTTGGCCGCAGGAACGACCCCCAAGCTGGTGGGAACCGTTGGCGGCTCGTTCACGTCCGTGACTTCGATGTTCACCAGGATCGTGTCCGTCGCGCCGCTGGTGTCGGTGGCGGTGACGGTGATCGCATAGGAGTCCGTCGTCTCGTGGTCCAGCGAGGCTTTAGCCTTGATCTGCCCGGTGGAGTCGATGCTGAAGAGGTTCGCGCCCGTGCCGCTCAGCGATAAGGTGACCGAGTCCCCGGAGTCCTCGTCCGTGGCCGCGACGACACCGCCCACGTTGGCGTCGGCCCCCGCGTTCTCCGCCACGCCGCGGTCTAGCGGACCGGCCCCGGCGGTGAATGTCGGGGCCTCGTTCACGTTGGTGACGGTGATCGTCACGGCGATGGTGGCCGACCCGCCGTTCCCATCGGAAACGGTCACCGTGATCGAGTAGCTGGGCGTCGTCTCGAAGTCCAGGGCGTCCTTGACCTTCAACTGACCGTTGGTCGAGTCGATGTCGAAGTGGCTGCCGGGGCTCACGCCGGGGTTGGCGATGGCGTAGGTCAGCGTGTCGCTGTCCGCATCCGTGGCCGTCAGGGCCGCCCCGATGTTGGTGGTTGCGGCGGTGTTCTCCGGCACGCTGCGGGAGGCGCTCGCGCCCTCGGTGAACACCGGCGCGGTGTTGGCCACCGGCACCGAGCGGCCCTGCCGCCCGAACTCGTAGGCCGTGGGTGTGCCGTCGCCGTCCCACTCCACCTTCAGCGCCGGGTACTCGCTCGCCGTGCCGAAGTCCCACGGATCGTCGTCAGTGCTGGCGTCCCCGTCCAGGTCGAGGTTCCAGTTGGCGTAGATGCCCGCGTAGCCGTCAGACTGCGTGGGCGCCTTGAGGGCCAACGTGGTCTTGCCCACGCCGGTGGCGGCGTCGCTGTCGTCGGCCTGCCCCGAGGTGGCCATGTCCCAGTAGCTGTGGGTGATCGTGCCCGTGTTGGCGCCCACCAGCCGGCCGCCGCTGCCGGTCGAGTAGGCGGCCGTGACGGTCACGCCGTTGTTGCCGATCAGCCCGCCCACGTTGTTGGCCCCGGAGACGGCGCCGGTGGCGTAGGACGCCTTGACCGAGCCGCCGCCCGCGGTGGAGCCTGCCAGCCCGCCCACGTCGTCGCCCGTGCCGGTGACGGCGGCCGCGGCGTAACTGCGCGCGATGCTGCCCCCGGCGGCCAGCGCGCCCACCAGCCCGCCCGCGTTGCCTGCCCCGGAGACGGCGCCGGTGACGTAGACGCTCTCCACCGTGCCCTCGGCCAGTCCGGCCAGCGCGCCGGTGTAGCCGCCCCCGGCAACGTCCACGCTCAGCAGTCCCACGTTGCGGATGACGCTGGCGGAGGAGGAGGCGCCGAAGAGGCCGTTGTGCGTTTCCGATGGCCGGACTATCCGCAGGCCGGAGATGGTGTGCCCCTTCCCGTCGAAGGTCGCGCTGAACTTGGCGCTGGCGTCGCCCATGGGCCTCCAGGGATCCTTGAGGTGCGAGAGGTCTATGTCGCCGGTGAGCTCATAGCCGGTGCAGCCGCCGCTGGGGCAGCCCATGCCGGCGACGGGGTTGGGGTAGTAGTGGGCGTACATGCCGCGGTCGGCGTTCAGGTCCGCCGCGCCGTCGCCGTTCAGGTCCCAGCGGATGGCGTACAGGGCGTGGCGGTCGCCTGCGTCGATGAGGCCGTCGTTGTCCGCGTCGTAGTCGGTTGGCGGAGTGGGCGTCGCCATCACCGCCTGCCTCCAGACGCTGGCCCCCTCGGCGTTGGTGGCGCGCACCCCCACCATGTAGGTATCGCCGTTGGTGAGACCGGTGATGGTGGCGGTGACCGCGACGCCGGCGTGGACGTGGTCCTGCCAGGCCCCCCACGCTCCAACGCTGTTGGTGACGACCCACTGCTGGCTCTGAACGGTGTAACCGGTCACGGGCGGCTTGCCCGCCATGTCCGGCGCGGTCCACTCCACGTCTATGGCCGTGTCTTTGCCGAAGGCCATCAGGCCCGTGACCGGACCCGGCGGCTCGTCCTCGTCGAGCACCGTGACGGTGACGGTGATCCTGGCGTCCACCGCGCTGTCGGCGACGCCGGCGGCGTTCTTGCTGTCCCGCACTGTGACGACCACCGTGTAGGAGGCCTGCGCCTCGAAGTCCGGCGCGGTCTTGAACTGGAGGGTGCTGCCGTCCATCTCGAAGTCCCCATGGTCGCCGGTCGTGGCGTCTATGGCGTAGGTGAGGGTGTCCCCGTCCGGGTCCGTGGCGGGGATGAGGCCGAGGCTGGCGCGGTTCTCCACCGCGGTGATGTCATGGGTGGCGCCGTAGTCGAAGACCGGCGGGCTGTTGAGGGGCGCCACGTTGATGGTCACCGTGATGGTGGCGTCAACGGTCGTGTCGGCATTGCCGCCGGCGTTCAGGCCGTCGTGCACGGAGACGGTCACCGTGTAGCTGTTCTTGGCGCTCATATCCAGGGCGCCGTCGGTCGAGAGCTGGCCGGAACTGCTGTCGATGGCGAAGTGGGCCGCGTCCGTTCCGCCCAGGGCGTAGACCAGGGTGTCGCCGTCGGGGTCCCGGGCGGCGACGGGCGCGCCGAAGTCCGTGCCGGTGGCGGTGGCGGTCTTCACCCGCCGGGCCGCGCTCGCGCCCTCGGTGAAGACCGGCGCCCGGTTGGCGGCGGCGGCGCGCCGCTGCCGGCCAAACTCATTGATGGTGGCGGCCCCGTCGCTATTGAAGTCCACCTTGAGAACCGGGTACTCGCTCGCCGTGCCGAAGTCCCAGGGCTTGTCCACGCCGGTCTGGAAGTCGTCGTCATCGTCGCCGTTGTCCAGGTCCACGTCCCAGTTGGCGTAGATGCCGGCGTAGTCCGTGGGCGTCCGCAGCTCGGCGGTGGTCTTGCCCTGGCCCACGTTGGCCGCGCCGGTGTCGCGCTTGCCGCTGGTGAGGGTGTTCCAGTAGCTGTCGGTCACCGTGTTGTCCGATTCCGAGTTCGCCACCAGCCCCCCGCGGTCCCCGCCGCTGTCCACTCCGCTGAGGGAGTAGCTGGCGACGATCACGGTGTCGTGCGCGACGCCCACCAGGCCGCTCACGCCCGGGCACTTGCAGGTCGCGGTTCCCGCGGCGTAGCTGGCGACGATCACGGCGCCATTATTCGCGACGCCCACCAGGCCGCCGACCAGGTCCCCTCTAGCCCGGACGCTCGCCGACGCGTAGCTCGCGGCGATCCGCGTCTTTGGCTCGCTGGGGGTGGCGTCGGGAGGGGCCGTCAACCACCCGACCAGGCCGCCGACGTAGCTGCTGCCTTCCACCGAGCCCCCCTCGACGAAGGCATACGTCATCCTGCCCTCGAGGCGCCCAGCCAGGGCGCCCGTCTGGCGCCTGCCCGTCACGTTCGGGTTCTCCAGCCCCACGCCCAAGAGGTCCACGTTCGGGCCGACGAAGCCGAACAGTCCGATAAAGTCCTCCGCGCCCCGGTTGATGAACAGGTTGCGGATGACGTGGCCGTTGCCCTTGAACTCCTCCATCGTGATCGCCTCGCTCTGCGGCCCGATGGGCTCCCAGCCCGCGCCGTCGTTCCAGTAGGCCCCGGCGTGGTCGCTGACGTCCACGGTTCCGTCGCTGTTCGAGTCGAAGTTCAGGTTCGCCGTCAGCTCGTAGCCGCGGCACGTTTCAGCCATGCACCCCAACGGGAAGATGTTGGGGAAGCCCGCCGCGTAGCCCGCCGCGCCGTTCGTCGGGTCGTCCGGTATGCCGTTGCCTGTGGTGTCCCAGCGCATGGCGTTCAGCTTCACCAGGCTGTCGATCTCGATCAGCCCGTCCCCGTCGCTGTCGTAGTTCACGTAGTGGCCCACGGTAACCGTCACCGTGAGGGTGTCGTCCACCGAGGCGTCGGCCCCGCCGGCGGCGTTCTTGCCGTCGGAGACGTTGACCTCCACCGTGTAGTCCCGGACCGTGAGGACGACGCCGCTCTTGTGCTTCAGCGTCGGGAAGCCCTCCTCGACGGCCAGCTCGAAGGAGGCCGCGTCCGTGCCCGTGAGGGTGTAGGTGAGCGGGTCGCCGTTGTGGTCGGACGCGTAGGTGAGGCGGGGCAGGATGGCGGTCCCCGCGGCGGCGCCAGGAACCGTGTACAGCGTGAACGTCTTGGACATCCAGGAGGGTATCCCGAAGCTGGCGGGACTGTTGTCGCGCCCCTGCAGGCCCATCTCGCCGGGGTGCGAGTACCGGCCGCTGCCCAGGTCCCTCAGCAGGGCCGGGTACTGGCTGCTCGTCCCGAAGTCCCACACGGCGTCCCGGCCCGTGGCCGCCTTGCCGTCCCCGTCGGCGTCGTCTATGTCCACCCACCAGGGGAGGTAGATGCCCGTGTAGTCTGTCGGCCTCTGCAGATCGTCGGTCGTCTTGCCCACGCCCCCGGCGCTGGACGCCTGCGTACTGGTCTGCGTGTCCCAGTAGCTGTGCGTCACCGACGCCCCGCCGTCCGCGCTTCCCACCAGTCCCCCGGCGTCGCTGACGGAGGCGGTGACGGCCCCCGTCGCGTAGCTGTAGGCGACGGAACTCGCACTCGCGCCCAGGATGCCGGCCAGCCCGCCCACGTGGCCCATGGCGTTAACGCTGCCCGTCGCATAGCTGGCGATGATCTTGTTGGCATTGTTGCCCACCAGTCCCCCGGTCCAATTGCCCTTGCCGGTGACGGAGGCAGCGGAGTAGCTCCCCATGATCGTGCCGTTGGAGTATCCCGCCAGGCCGCCCACCACCGAATTGTCGCCGCTTACGCTGCCGGTGGAGTAGGCGGACTCCACCTCGCCGTAGACATGGCCCACCAACGCTCCCACGTATGATTGGCCGGTCACGTCCACGTCCAGCAGCCCCACGCCGCGGACGCTGCTCCCTGTACCCGTGGCGCCGAACAGCCCGATATCGTTGGTGCGGCTCCGGGAGATGAACAGGTTGGAGATCGTGTGGCCGGCGCCATCGAAGACGGCGTTGTACTTGGTGGATGCGCTGGTGTTGACGCCGATGGGCACCCAGCCCGAACCGGTGTTCCAGTAGGCGTCACTACTGTCGACCACTGCGGCGGAGCTCCCGGTCTTGTCCGTGTTGAAGTCCAGGTTCGACGTCAGCTCGTAGCCCGTGCACGTCGGCTGGTCGGGCGTGCCCGCGTCGCTGTCGTGGTCCGCCACGGGACAGCCCATGCCCGCAGCCGGAGTGGTGAAGGCGTTGCTGCTGAAGTAGGCGGCGTTGGTCGACACCCCGTCCCCGTCCAGGTCGTGGCGCATCGCGTCCAGCTGGTCCAGGCTGTCCACTTCGATCAGCCCGTCGCTGTCGATGTCGTAGTCCACCGAGTCAGTCGCCCCCTCACTCTCGTCGCTAACGTTGACGGTTACCTCCATGGTTGCTTCGCCGCCGCTGGGATCAACGGCCTTAACCTGGAAGACGTAGCTGCTCTTGCTTTCGTAATCCAGCACGAACTTGCTCTTGATCTGGGCGGTGCTTGGGTCAATGGCGAAGTAAACGCCATCGGCGCCGGTTAGCGAATAAACGAGGGTGTCGCCATCACCGTCGTTGGCGGTCATCAGGTTGCCGACGTTGCGGCCGGCCTGAACGTTCTCGCCTATGGAGGCCGACAGGGCGGCGTCGCTGAAAGTCGGCGAGTTGTTGCCCACCGGCGCGGAGCGGCCCTGCCGCCCGAACTCGTAGGCCGTCGCCCCGCCGACGCCATCGGTGTCGTACTTCAACGCCGGGTACTGGCTGCCCGTGCCGAAGTCCCAGACGGCCGCTGCCCAGGTCGAATAGATGCCGGCCGCGCTGGTGGGCGATTGCAGCCCCGCCGTCGTCTGGCTGACGGCCCCGGCGCCCCCGGCGCTGGCGGCCTGCCCGCTGGTTGTGGCGTCCCAGTAGCCGGCGGTCACCGTGGCGTCCGCAGTAGCCTCCCCCACCAGTCCGCCCTTGGTCCTGGCGACCGAGTTTCCGCCGCTGGCCAGCATAGCCACCGCGGATACGGCCCCCACGGCGTAGCTGTTGGTGATGCTGGCCGCGCTGTTCCGGTTGAACCCCACCAGCCCGCCCACCGCTTTGTTGCCGGTGACGGTCACGCTGGAGTAGCTGTTGGTCACAGCGCCTCTGTTGTCGCCCACCAGACCGCCCACGTTCTCGAATCCCGTAACTGCGCCGGTGGCGTAGGAGCCCTCCACCGCGCCGCGGTTGCTCCCCAACAATCCCCCTATGGAGTTGAAAGTGGGCGCCCCTGTGCGGTCGATGTCCACGTTCAACACGGCCACGTTGCGAAGGACCCCGGGACTATTGACGCTGCCGAACAGCCCCTGGTCGCCAATAGCGGCCCGGATCTTCATATTGGAGATGGTGTGGCCGCCGCCGTCGAAGGTGGCGGTGAACGGGGTGGCCCAGGCGCCGATGGCCCCCCACGAGGGATAGTCGTCGCTGCTGTCCACGTCGCCGTCGTCGTCGGTGTCGAAGTCTAGGTCGTCCGTCAGCTCGTAGCCGGTGCAGGCGTTGCCGGCGCAGCCCATGCTGGCCGCCGCGTTGGGGAAGGCGTGGTCAAAGGAGGCCTGGTTGGCAGCGGTCACCGCGCCGTTGCCGTCCAGGTCGTAGCGGATGGCGTTCAGCTTCGCCAGGCTGTCCACCTCGATCAGCCCGTCGTCGTCGAGGTCGTAGTCCGTCGGTGGCGGCGGGGCCGCGCGCGCCTGGCTGCCGAACTCCTGCCACGTCGCCCCGCCGACGCCGTCGGTGTCGTACTTCAACGCCGGGTACTCGCTGGACGTGCCGAAGTCCCAGGTGGCGGCGGCCCAGGTCGAGTAGATGCCGGCCGCGCTGGTGGGCGATTGCAGCCCCGCCGTGGTCTGGCCCACGGCGCCGGCGCCCCCGGCGCTGGTGGCCTGCCTGCTGGCCTCGGTGTCCCAGTAGCCGGCCGTGACCGTGGCGCCCCCGTCGTTCTTGCCCACCAGACCGCCAACATCCGCGATGGGATTTTGACGTGAACCGCCTCCTGGGGGCGTTCCGGTTAGTCCATGGGTGGCTACCCTGCCCATGGCGTAGCTGTTGGTGATGGTCCCCGATGCGTTCTCGTTCCATCCCACCAAACCGCCAACCTCCGTGTTGCCGGTGACCGCCATGCGGGAGTAGCTGTCGCTGATCGCCCCCCGGTTGTGGCCCACCAAGCCTCCTGTCTTCGAGAAGGCCCAGATGCTGCCCCCGCTGACGAAGACGCGCTGGATAGCGCCCCGGTTGCTCCCCGCCACCGCAGCGGCGGAGTCGAGCGTCAATGCCCCGGTGCGGTCGATGCTGGGGTTCACCATGCCCAGGTTGCGGATGATCGAGGACGTGTCCGTGCTGCCGAACAGGCCCACGTCTCCCCCGCCGATTCTGATGTACAGATTGGAGATGGTGTGGCCTCTGCCGTCAAAGGTGGCGTTGAAGGGGTTGGCCCAATCGCCGATTGGCGCCCAGCCGGCGCCGCTGTTCCACCAGGCGACGTCGGCGGAGGTGATAGCGTTGTCGTTGTTCTGGTCGAAGTCCAGGTCGTCCGTCAGCTCGTAGCCGATGCAGGCGGCGTTGAGGCAGCCCATGCTGCCCTGCGCGTTGGGAAAGGCGGTATCGTAGTTGGCCTTGTCGGCGGGGGTCACGCCGCCGTTGCCGTTCAGGTCGTAGCGGATGGCGTTCAGCTTCGCCAGGCTGTCCACCTCGATCAGGCCGTCGTTGTCCGTGTCGTAGTCCACCGGCGCTATGCGCACCTGGCCGCCGAACTCCTGCCAGGTCGCCCCGCCGACGCCGTTGGTGTCGTACTTCAGCGCCGGGTACTGGCTGGCCGTGCCGAAGTCCCACTTGACGGTACCCCATGCCGAGTAGATGCCCGTCGCGCCGGTGGGCGATTGCAGTCCCGCCGTGGTCTGGGCGGCGCCGGCGGCGCTGGCGGCCTGCCCGCTGGCCTCGGTGTCCCAGTAGCCGGCCGTGACCGTGGCGCTGTTGTTATTCTTGCCCACCAGTCCGCCAAAGTCCGCGGCGGCCTCTGTCGTTGTAGTGGCGCCGCGCGTTCCGGCCTCTCCGTGGGTGGCCACTCCCCCGGCGGCGTAGCTGTTGGTGATGATTCCCGAAGCGGTCTCGTTCCACCCCACCAGGCCGCCGACCTGGGTGTTGCCGGTGACCGTCATGCGGGAGTAGCTATTGCTGACCGTTCCCCGGTTGTGGCCCGCCACACCGCCTATCTTCGCGTAGGCCCAGATGCTGCCGCCCGTGACGAAGACGCGGTCGATCGCGCCCCGGTTGCTCCCCGCCACCGCAGCGGCGGAGTCGAGCGCCAATGACCCGGTGCGGTCGATGCTCGGGCTCACCATGCCCAGGTTGCGGATGACCGCGGCCGTGTCGGTGCTGCCGAACAGGCCGACGTCTCCCCCGCCTACTCTGATGTACATGTGGGAGACGGTGTGGCCGCCGCCGTCAAAGGTGGCGTTGAAAGGGGCGTCCCAGTTGCCGATGGGCGCCCAGCCCGCGCCGCTGTTCCACCAGGCGGCGTCCGCGCTGGTGATCCGCTTGTCGTTGTTCTGGTCGAAGTCCAGGTCCGACGTCAGCTCGTAGCCGGTGCAATCGTTGTCATCGCCGTCGGCGTTGGTGATGGGACAGCCCATGCCCGCCTCCGGGTAGGGGAAGACGGCGGCGTAGCTGCTGGCGCTGGCCGAAGCCGGGGCGCCGTCGCCGTCCAGGTCCCAGCGGATCGCGTTCAGCTTCGTCAGGCTGTCCACCTCGATCAGGCCGTCGCCGTCGAGGTCGTAGTCCACCGGCGCCGCCGGCACGCCGTTGACCCCCGCCGTCCAGGGGCTGCTGCCCTCGTTGTTCTTGGCCATCACCTGCACCTGGTAGGTCGACCCGGCGACGAGGCCGGTTATCGTGGCGGTGGTCCCGGTCCCGACGTGGTCGAAAGCCACCCAGGCGCCCCACGTAGGGGGGTCGCCGGCGGCGCTGGTGCGCAGGCTGTGCTGCACGTCGTAGCCATCAAGGGCCGGCTTGGTGGATGGCATCACCGGCGCCGTCCAGGTGACCGTCAGCCCGTTGGCCGCAGGAACGACCCCCAAGCTGGTGGGGACCGTTGGCGGCTCGAGCGTGTCGTCAACGGTGACCGAGATCGCCAACGTGAGGTCCACCGTGATGTCGGCGCCGCCGGCGGCGTTCTTGCCGTCATGCACCGTTACGTTGACGCTGTAGCTCTCCTTCGTCTCGTGGTTCGCCGCGCTACTCAGGGTCAGCGCCCCCGCGCTGGAGATGGCGAAGTCGCCTGCGTCCGTGCCGGTCACCGCGTAGGTCAGCTGGTCGCCCTCCGGGTCGGTGGCGGCATAGGTCCCCACCGCCGTTTCGCCCTCCGCAATGTTGGGCGACGCGTTGTACCCGGCGTTGAAGGTCGGCGGGTCGTTGCCCGCCGCCGAGCGCACTTGGGAGCCGAAGTCGCCGTCCGCGGCTGATCTGGAGCTGTCCCGGTTGAAGTCCGCCTTCAACGCCGGGTACTCGCTCGCCGTCCCGAAGTCCCACGGGTCGTCGCCGCCGGCCGTGCTGTCCAGGTTCAGGTTCCAGTTGACATAGATGCCCGCGTAGCCGTCAGACTCCGTGGGCGACTTCAGGTCGGAGGTGGGCTTGCCCACGCCGGTCGCCGCGTTGCTGTCGTCGGCGATGCCGGTGGTGGTGACGTCCCAGTAGCTGTCCGTTATCGTCCCGCCGGTCCGCGTTCCCACCAGCCCGCCGGTGTTGTTGCTTCCGGTTACCACGCCGAAGGCGTAGCTGGCGGTGATGTCCGCGCTCGAAGCGCCAACCAGCCCGCCAACGTTATCACCGCCCCTTACGGCCCCGGTGGCGTAGCTAGCCTTGATTGTCCCGCTGGTGTGGCCTATCAGCCCGCCTACATAGTCGTACGCGGCGATGACGCTGGCTGTGGAGTAGCTCCTCTGGGTTGTCCCCGTCTGGAAGCCGGCCAGCCCGCCCGCATACTCCCCGCCCACCGCGCCGGTAACGCTTCCCGTGGAGTAAACGGTGTCCATATCGCCGTTAGCAACGCCGATCAGCGCGCCGACGTGGGCGGCCCCGGTTACCCTGGCGTCCTCCAGTCCTAAGTTGCGGACGACGCTGGAGGACCCGGTGGCGCCGAACAGCCCCACGTCATCCGCGGAGCTCCGGCTGATGAACAGGTAGGAGATCGTGTGGCCGTTGCCCTCGAAGACGGCGGCGTACCCGGTGGAGCCGTCCCTGAGGCTATCATCCCCGATGGGCTCCCAGCCGTCGCCACCGTTCCAGTACGTCGGGTCGCCGACCTCGGTCATCTGGCTGTCGCCGTTCTCGTCGAAGTCCAGGTCCGCCATCAGCTCGTACCCCAGGCAGGTGGCGGCGCAGCCCATGCCCGAAGCGGCGTTGAGGAAGGCGCCGGTGTAGTCGGCGTGGGTGGAGTCCCCGTTGCCATCCAGGTCGTGCCGGATGGCGTGCAACTGGGCCGGCGTGGAAACCTCGATGAGGTTGTTGCCGTCCACGTCGTAATCCACCGGCGCGGAGCGGCCCTGCCTGCCGAACTCGTAGGCCGTGGGCGTGCCGTCGCCGTCCCACTCCACCTTCAGCGCCGGGTACTGGCTGGGCGTCCCGAAGTCCCACGGGTCGTCGGTCTCGGTCGTGGTGTCGCCATCGGCATCGGCGTTGTCCACGTCGATGTCCCAGTTGGCGTAGATGCCCGAGTAGCCGTTGGTCTGCGCGGGCGACTGCAACTGGAGGGTGGTCTTGCCCACGCCGGTGGTGGCGTCGCTGTCGTCGGCGATGCCGCTGCTGGTGACGTCCCAGTAGCTGTTGGTGATTGTGCCCCTGTCGAGTCTGCCTATCAGCCCGCCTTTATCGCTGCCGACCCCGGTTACCGCGCCGGTGGCGTAGCTGGCGGTGATGTCGCCCTCGGACTCGCCCACCAGCCCGCCAATGTAGTTGCTACTTCTGGAGCTGCCGGCTACCGCGCCGGTGGCGTAGCTGGCCCGAATTGGCCCCCGGTTGGCGCCCACCAGCCCGCCTAAACGAGTGCCAACTCCGGTGACGCTGGCGGTGGAGTAGCTCCTCTGGATTGAACCATTCTCATCCACGTAACCTATCAGCCCGCCCACTTTAGTAAGCTTGTTGCTGACAACTGTGCCGGTGGAGTAGGCGGCATCTACAGTGCCGTAGGCATGGCCAACCAGCGCGCCGGTGTAGCCCCAGCCGGTTACGTTCACGTCCACCAGTCCCACGTTGCGGAAGAAGCCGGCCTCGGAGGAGATGCCGAAAAGCCCCACCCACCGGTGAGCCCGGCTGATGAAGAGGTTGGAGATGGTGTGGCCATTGCCCTCGAAGTTGGCGTTGTACCAGGTGTTCCTCCCCGAAGAATCATCCCCGATGGGTACCCAGCCCGAGCCGCTGTTGTAATAATCGTCGGCGGCGTCGATCACCGCAGCGCCGCCGGAGTCGCTGCCCGTGTCCGTGTTGAAGTCCAGGTTCGCGTCCAGCTCGTAGCCCGTGCAGTCGTTGTCGTCGGCGTCGGTGGCGGTGATGGGACAGCCCATGCCCGTTGCGGGATTGGGGAAGGCCAGCGCGTAGTCGTTGGCGTTGGCCACATCTGGGGCGCCGTCGCCGTCCAGGTCCCAGCGCATCGCGTTCAGCTGGTCCAGGTCTACGACCTCGATCAGCCCGTCGTTGTCGTCGTCGTAGTCCACCAACGGCGCGGAGCGGCCCTGCCGCCCGAACTCGTAGGCCGTGGCCCTGCCGTCGCCGTCCGAGTCCGCTTTCAGCGCCGGGTACTCGCTGGCCGTGCCGAAGTCCCACGGATCGTCGACATTGCTGTCGGCGTCCACGTCGATGTTCCAGTTGGCGTAGATGCCCGCGTAGCCGTCGGTCTGCGTGGGCGACTGCAACTGAACGGTGGTCTTGCCCACGCCGGTGTGGGCGTCGTTGTCGTTGGGGATGCCAGAGGTGTCGACGTCCCAGTAGCTGTTCGTCATAGAGCTCCCCCCCCCCCCCCACACCTATCAGTCCCCCTGCACTGGCAACTCTGCCGACGGCGGCGCCCGTGGCGTAGCTGGCGGCGATGGCACTTCCCTGCCAGCCCACCAGTCCGCCAGATGTTCTGTTGGAACTGAAGGCGCCCGTGGCATAGCTGGCAAAGATAGCCGCGGTATGGTTGCCCACCAGCCCACCGACGAAATTACTGCCAGTGACAGCGCCGGTGGCGTAACTGACCCGCACCTGGCCCGCGCTGAACCCAATCAAGCCACCCACCTGCGTGCCAGTGGCCGTAACGACGGCGCCGGAGCGGCTGTACTCGACCCCCCCTCCGTTGCTGTTGATGGCCCCCACCAGGCCGCCAACCTTGCCCACGCCGGAGACCGTCCCGCTCGAGGAGCTGTGGCTCACCGTGCCCAGCGTGATGTGCCCCACCAGCGCGCCAACGTCGTTGTTGCCCGTCACCTTCGCGCCAACCAGGTGGACGCGCGTCACCGTCGCGCCGCCCAGCTGGCCGAACAGCCCGATGTAGTTGTCGCTGCTGCCCGTCCGGTTGATGAACAGGTTGCTGATCGTGTGGTTGTTGCCCTCAAAGGTGGTCATGAGCGGCTCCGCCCCGCTGTCGCCCAGCGGCTCCCAGCCGTCGCCGCCGTTGTAGTAATCGTCGTCGGCGTCGATCACCGCAGCGCCGCCGGAGTCGCTGCCCGTGTCCGTGTTGAAGTCCAGGTCCGCGTCCAGCTCGTAGCCCGTGCAGTCGTTGTCGTCGGCATCGGCGGCGGTGATGGGGCAGCCCATGCCCGTTGCGGCGTTGGGGAAGGCCAGCGCATAGTCGTTGGCGTTGGCCGCATCCGGGGCGCCGTTGCCGTCCAGGTCCCAGCGGATGGCGTTCAGCTGGTCCAGGTCTACGACCTCGATCAGCCCGTCGTTGTCGTCGTCGTAGTCCACCACCGGCGCAGGCGGCTTCAGGGACGGGTACTCGCTGCTCGTGCCGAAGTCCCAGATGTTGGCGTCCCAGGTGGAGTAGATGCCCGTGGCGCCGGTGGGCGTCTGCAACTGGACGGTGGTCTGGGCCGTGCTGTCTGAGGTGGAAAATCCGATATCCTTGTCAAAGTAGCTGGCCGTGATCGTACCATCGTTCTTGCCCGCCACTCCACCCGCGTCGATTGCGTTGACATCATTCACCAGCCTTATGCCTAAGGCGATTTGTACATAATGCAGCTGTGGGTTCAATAGATTCCCAGCGTAGAAGCTGCTGGTGATTGCCGATGCAGAACCCTCGTTATACCCCACCAGCCCTCCCACCTCTACGGCGCCGGTGACCGTGACGGTGGAGTAGCTGTTGATGACGGTCCCAAAGTTGCGGCCTGCCAGCCCTCCCACCTTTCTGAGTCCCTTGACGGCGCCGGTGGAGGAGCTGCGTTCGATGCGACCGCGGTTGATCCCGGCTATCGCTCCGAAATCGTTGATATCCTCCTCGTCGGCGCGGTCGACGTCCACGTCCACCATCGCCAGGTTGCGGATGACCGCGTTGCCACCGGTGGCGCCGAAGAGCCCGGCGGCGCCACCGGTGGACCGTATCCTCATCTTGGAGATGGCGCGGCCGTTGCCCTCGAAGACGGCGTTGTACCGTGCGCTTGCGCTGAGGTCGTCGCCGATGGGACCCCAGTTGGGGTAGTCGTCGCTGCCGTCCACCGTCCCGTCGTTGCCGTGGGTGTCGAAGTCCAAGTCCGCCGACAGCTCGTAGCCGATGCAGGTGGCGGCGCAGCCCATGTCCGCGGCGGCGTTGGGGAAGCCTATGTCATAATCGCCCTGGTCGCTTACGTCGTCCGCCACGCCGTTGCCATCCAGGTCGTACCCGACGGCGTTCAGCTCGTCCAGCGTGGAAACCTCGATGAGGTTGTCGTCGTCGAGGTCGTAGTCGACGGCCTGCGCCCAGACGGGACTAGCCGAGGAGAGGAGCAGCGCTCCCAGCGCCAAGGCCGGCAGCGCAATGAGTCCGAACCGGGCGACGACGCCCGCCACCGCGCTCATCAACCCGCCAGCCCACAAAAATCGGGGGGGGGGGGGGGGGGGGGGGGGGGGTAGACAAACGCCGTCGGCGCAGCGTCGCGCTAACGGCAGATTTCGCCAAGTCAGGTTTCATTGTTTGCGGCGCCCTCAATGTCAAAATCAAACGGCCTGCGAATCTAACTTGATTCTCCGGCAGATGTCAACATCTCGCAGCAGCGGTAACTGTTCAGAGTTGATCTACGGAAGGCAGAGATTCGACCTTGGCCAACAAGGGGGGGGGTTGATAAACGCCGTCGGCGCAGCGTCGCGCCAACGGCAGATTTGGCCATGAACTGGGCGAGTTTCATTGTTGCGGCGCTCTCATTGGTAATAATGGCGAACTTCACTCTACGCCCAGGCGGTGGTGGCCGGGACCAGCCTGACATGGGCAGGGTCCACCGCCAGCCGGAGTCCTTCCAGCGTGTAAGCGCCGAGCAGAGCGCGGGCGCCGTCATTTCCGAAGACCACCAGGGTGGGGATGCTCCTGCCGTCGATGGTGGCCCGAGCTTCCCCCATGTCGTACTCCACGGGACGACCGTCGGCCAACACGAGGCTGATCTTGTCGATGGGCGACACTCCCAAGTCCCGC
>CBDCYP010000002.1:0-2203761 GCA_965224235.1 Dehalococcoidia bacterium
ATAGCAGTAGTGGCGCATGGTCACTCCCTTCAGGGCGGCGACCACCTTCAGCCTGCGTTGAAAGGTTGGCTCCAGGTCCAGGGTGAGTCTCTTCTTCTTGACTTCCATGATCTGCTCCTTCCGTCTGCTCCTTCCGGGAGAATCCTATTGTCGGAATTATAGGACATACACAGAAATAGCCTCAAAGGCCCGCATACATGGAATCGGGGGAGGCCGCCGCACACTGGCAGCGATAACCTCCCCCTTTTCCTGGCGCCCCGCGCCGGCCGGCTCCTTCTTCCGCTTCTGCTCCACGCTGAGCGCCCACTCAAACATGGAGAGGGGTGGCGGCCCGGGGCTTGCGGTTGCGGCCCCCGTATCCGGTACGGGGCACAAGCCCTTCGGCTTGACCGGCTCATTGGTAACAATGGCGGACTTCGCTCTACGCCCAGGCGGTGGTGGCCGGGACCAGCCTGACATGGGCCGGGTCCACCGCCAGCCGGAGTCCTTCCAGCGTGTAGGCCCCCAACAGGGCGCGGGCGCCGTCATTTCCGAAGACCACCAGGGTGGCCTCAGTGCGTCCGTCGATGGTGGCCATAGCGCGCCCGATGCCGTACTCCACGGGACGACCGTCGGCCAACACGAGGCTGATCTTGTCGATGGGCGACACTCCCAAGTCCCGCAGCAAGTTGGCGGGCACGACGGTGTAGCTGGCCCCGGTATCCACCATCGCCTCTATCTCCATCGACCGTTGGCCGTCCATGCTGTCAAGCCGGACGGGCCAGTTGAAAACGCCCAAATTCATCATTCCCTTTGCTTGCGCTGTGTTTCCAGGGCGCTACTCTACAACGAGTAGAGTACTCTACCATTTTGCGTCGGTTTCCGCCAACAAAAAAGGCTAAGGAACCTCTGAACAACTCCGTGTTCCAATCCGTTCGCCCTGAGCTTGTCGAAGGGTTCTGGCCTCCTCCCCCACAAGGGGAGGATTCAGGAGGGGGGAACCTCCGCTCTGCCAAGCGCATCGGCCACTTGTTCAGAGATTCCCTAACATACTCACCTATAGCGACGTCCAGTTGGAAATTGGCGTCGCTGCTGTCCACCGTCCCGCTACCGTCCGTGTCGAAGGTGATGTCCGCCGACAACTCGTAGCCGAGGGGTCTCGATACGCTCGCATCATGCTATACAACCTATCCCGGTACCGCTCATGTCACCCCGAGCGAAGCCGAGGGGCCTCGGTAAGAGGGGCCGGGCATGCCGTCTGGATGGCCTCGTAGGCGTCGTTCCCCACACCCTCTATCACTCGGCTATGCCCTGGCCTGGATGACGACGCGGCCACCATCCTCAACGTCGATGTTCAGGTTGTGCCTGTCGAGCAGCAGCATCCCGACGAGGGGAGTGCTGCCCGTTGCGTCGGCCTCGATGTCTCTCGGTTGGCCGTCCCAGAGCACGGCGCCGTAGTAAACCTCGAACTCCACCTCAGTGTCGTTGGCCAGAAATGCCCGGCTTCTGTAAGCAAAAGGCAACCCTAGCTCCGCCACCAACGCAGTCGGCAAGGTCAAGAAGCCGCTGTAGCCGGTGTCCACCACGGCCTCGATGTCCCGGGTTCGGCCCCCAGGGCCCTGCAAGCGAAGAGCAACGACTGCCTCATAGGCAGCATTCACCGCCCCTTCGATCACTCGGTCCTCCGCAGAGACCCGCCCCCGAAGCTGCGCAGCGCCCGGTACCCGACGCGCTCCATCAAGACATCGACGGCCTCCGGGCGCTGCGCCCGCAGACGCTCTATCGCGCCGCGGGTGGTGCCGGCGATGGCCCAGTTCCCCGTCTCAACGTCGATAGCGACGTACTCCCCGAAGTGGCCGGCTTCTACCTGAGGCAGGATGTCCCGCTCGTATATCTCCTTGCCGAGGCGGGTCGTCTCGGCCCCAGGACGGAGCGGGCGTCCGGCCGCTCCAAGGCCGGACGTGTGCGCCGGTGTCTTTGCGTGCGTCACTAGCACTCTCCCTTCAAGGGCGTTCTGCTACTACGTTTATGCTACAGCGTTGGGGGTGATGTTGGGCAATTGGACAAGGGTGGGGTAGCAGCCCAGAGCACGGCGGCGTAGTAAACCTCGAACTCCACCTCAGTGTCGTTGGCCAGAAATGCCCGGCTTCTGTAAGCAAAAGGCAACCCGAGCTCCGCCACCAACGCAGTCGGCAAGGTCAAGAAGCCGCTGTAGCCGGTGTCCACCACCGCCTCGATGTCCCGGGTTCGGCCCCCAGGGCCCTGCAAGCGAAGTGTCACGACTGCCTCATAGGCAGCATTCACCACCCCCTCGATCACTCGGCCCTCCGCAGTGACCCACCGCCAAAGCTGTATAGCGCCCGGTACCCGACGCGCTCCATCAAGACATCGACGGCCTCCGGGCGCTGCGCCCGCAGACGCTCCAACGCGGCGCTCTCACTGCCGGCGACGGCCCAGTCCCCCGTCTCAACGTCTATGGCGACGTACTCCCCGAAGTGGCCGGCTTCGACCTGAGGCAGGATGTCCCGCTCGTATATCTCCTTGCCCAGGCGGGCTGTCTCTCCGATTGGGCGACCCCGTGCGCGCCGGAGGCCCCCGGCCGACTGACCGGCCACGTAAACACCGACCTGCGCCCGCGATGTCCATCCGCTAACCTGACTCCCCGAACACTCGCTGCGCACCCGTTAAGCGTACTGAGCGTTGCGGTCAATCCCCATGTGGAACACGCTCGTCGCTTGTCCGGATTGGTTAATGTATCGCTCGAAATTCCACTAAGTTCCGCTCCTTCGTCAAGCAGGTCGAGGTCAAACTCGGCAGGGCTGCCATCGTCTACTCCATACCTACGCCGGAAGACAGCCTCGCACCCGGCAGGAACGCCGAGGACATGGCCCTGAACGGCTCGGTGCTACCTTTCACCCCGGTTGGTGGGCCTTTCTTCACGGTAGACAGAACCGTCTTCGAACTGTGGCTCGGGGGCCTGTGAGCATCACTCCCGCAATCCCACCGGAGGGTTCGAGTATCCTCAGGTCCACCAAAAATGGTCGACCGTTCTTGACTTAGGATCTTTCCTGTTACAGGCTTTGAGACCACGCCGCGTACAATTCGCCGCATGGACCCCCAAAGCGGTCAAGCAGGCTGTCGTTAAAGCTCTTCCCGAATCTGCCATCGTCCACCACCTCGTTGAGACTCTGAATCCCATAACCCGCTTCGAGTGATCGGATGAACTCCCATGAAGTACTGTATAGGCGTCGTATATCAGCACGACTACCTCCAGATCTGTAACCACAGAACTCTGTGGTTGACAGCAGGCTTCCACGTGTCGATGATCAGGACCTATATACCATCGTGATCACGACCTATATACCACCTCGTCAGGTGGGTGACGGCCCCTGGACACCGTGGTATGCGGACTATTATCACCCTGCGGTTTGAGGGTCAACCACCTCCTTTGCATCCAGTCCGTCCAGCAGAGCCCTGTGGGGCGACAACCGCTCCCGGTAGCTCTGGCCCTCGATGACGATCTGGTAGCTGGCGTTGGCGAGCCGGTCGAGGGCGCTGTTGCCGAGGATGGGGTCGTCGAAGAGTCCGAGCCACTCGTCGACAGCCCTGTTGGAGGTGATGACGAAGCTGGCGGTACGATGCCTGGCGATGACCAGCTCGTAGAGGTCTATGGACTGCTGTTGGGTCATCCTGTGGAGACCGAGGTCGTCGAGGATGAGCAGGTCCGGGGCGATGAAGGAGCGGAAGGTCTTGTCCGTGGAGTGGTCCACCCTGGCCTGAGCCATGGCCCTGAAGAAGTCGTCGGCATGTACGAAGCGGACGGAGTGCCCGGCTCTGACGGCAGCATATCCGAGGGCCTGAGCGATGAAGCTCTTGCCCACGCCGACCGGTCCGACGAGCAGGACGTGCTCGTTGCGGTCCAGGAACTGGAGGGAGAAGGCGGCGTCCAGGAGTCGTCGGTCGAGTGTGATGGATGCGGACCAGTCGAAGTCTTCGAGGCGGCAGGTCTGCTCGAAGCCGGCCCTCTGGAGGCGGAGTTCGAGCCGCCTGTGGTCTCTGCGGTTGATCTCATCGGTCAGTATGATCTGCAGGAAGGATGCGTAGTCGATCTGATCCCTGCGTGCGAGAGCGACTCTCTCCGGCAGGGTGTTGAGCACGGCGCCGAGCTTGAGGCGCTTGAGCAGCGGGGTGAGTTCAGTCGTGGTGGTCATGAGCGTTCTCCTTGTGCTGATTGAGCGGTGCGGCCGTTGGCACGAGCGAAGACGGCGCCCGGCCTGGCGAATCGACCTGGGGGCATCGGTGGAGGCTCCGGCTGCGTGGTCTCCTGCTCCAGGGCCTCGACGAGTATGCGCTCGAGACGGCGCACGTCGATCAGGTCTACGGAGAGAGCCCTCCGGCATGCGGCATCGAGACGCTCAGGGGAGTAGCGTTCTCCCAGCCGTATGAGCTTGTGTCCCTGCCTGAGCTTGGCCCAGGGTAGCGGGCCGTCGAAGAGACGCTCGGCATAGGCCGCGACGGCCGGTCCCTGTGACGCCGCGCTGCGCTTGATTTGCTCCGGCGCTCTGAGGGTGTAGGCGCTCAGCTCTGCCGGGTAGTCGTCGGGGTCGGTGGACCTGCCGCCGCGATCCTGGCGCGGGTGTACCTTGATCAGCCTTCCCCGGTGGTAGATGCGCACCAGTTTGCTGCCGAGCCGCACCTCCACCTTCTGCCCGGGTGGGCATGTCGCAGAGGGCACCGAGTAGAGGGCGTACTGGCAGGCTATGTGATGGTCGGGATGCACCTTGGCCGTGCGCCAATCGGTCATCTCGTAGGGCTCTGCGTCCCACTCTCCGAGCGTGTGGCGCTCCTCATCCCGGAAGACGGTCAGGGGCTGCTTGCGGGTGGTGCCGTGGACCCTCTGTCCGGCCACCTCCAGGCACCACCGCCTAGCAGCAGACCTCATGTCCGAGAGGCCGGTGAACTCCCCGCCCTTGAAGAACCGCTCCCGCACGTAGGGCACCCCACGCTCCACGCGCGGCTTGTCCCGGGGATGGCGCACCCGCGCCGGGTCTGAGATGAAGCCCCGGTGCTGGGAGTACTCCAGGAAGCCGCGCGTGAGACGGGGATGGAGCGGATCGACACCCGCCACTGCTGCGGGGAAGTTGTCGATCACCAGGTACTTGGGAACGCCCTCGAAGAAGGCCCAAGCAGCCTCCAACCCCTCGATCACGTCCACGAGCTTCTGGCTGAACGTCGGCCAGACGAAGCTGTGCCGCGAGTAGGTCAGGACGATGATCAGCGCCCAGACCGCACGGCGGCGACCGGTCTCCGGGTCCTCTATCAGGCCCAGACGACCGAAGTCCATCTCCGCCACCTCGCCTGGTGCGCTCTCCTCCATCCGCACCGTCGTGGCGCTTCGTCTCTGCCAACCCCGCCGACGGATGAACCGCCCCAACGACGTGTACGAGACCCGGCAGCCTCGGCCCGCAAGCAGCTCATGGATGCGGGTCACCTGCAGACGGTCGGCGGTGAGCCACTCGTAGACCTGGTCCGCCCAGGGGACAAGGACATCCTCGGTCGGCGTCTCCACCTTCCGAGGGCTGCACAGGGTCAGCCCCACCAGGCGGGTCAACTGATCTTCACTCGGAACCGGGCCGTCTCGTGTCAGGCCCGCCTCCACCCCCGCCCTGATGTATCTACGGACTGTCTTCCTCGACAGTCCCGTGCCGCTAGCTATCTGCCGCTGACTCGCACCGGACTGCCAGCGGCGTACCACTTCTGCTATCTCCACTCTAGACACCTCCCTGTACGCCATCGCCGCTCCTTACATCAAGGTTGCAGCTATGGTCGCCAATCAGGTGTCCGGGGTGGTCCCCCTCACTGATTAAGTGGTCTATAGGTCCTGATTATTTCTCGATCTACCGGTACCTAGCTCTTGATCATTGACACCACGACCTATCCATACCGACCACCGATTCTTGGCCCTCTCCGGAAACTGACGCCAACCTTCATTGGCGAACCACTGAGCCATCCCTTCGTGAAACCACCGCGGAATTGAACTATAGGAGCTTCGTCCCAAGCTCTGGCACCAGGTGGCGTGGACCATTTCATGTAAGCGAGTTCGAGATGCGGGTGATTCTTCAAACACGTTCGACGCATCTTCAAGGGGGACTCCGATGATCACACCGTCATCTTGGCAGCTTGCAAAACCGCCAGACCACTCACGGCCGATAGTTGCCATATGCACCTTGTATTCTCTAATGTCGCGAAAGAGATACAGTGAAATGGGCGGGCTGCTATCCGGCATTTGCCACTTGTCGGCGAGGTGGCTACGAGTTCTTTCGAACTCGGCCAACGTCCGTTCCACCTTCGCGGGATCAACACCCGCCCCAAAGGTCGGAAAGAATGACTGGAGGGCAGCCTCAGCGTCTCCTCCTCGCGAGCGGTGCTCGATGATCCTGGGGCTCACGGCCCCTCCCACTAGCAGCAATGTGGCGACTGTGAGAATTAGGGCTGTCTTGCGGGGGTGGCGCTTCATCCAATCGTCGGACCGACTGGCACAACGGGGCTTGATCAGCCATAAGCGAGTTGCGATGGGGAGCGCGACGAGTGGCGCCACAACCGTCGTCATCGTCCCGAATCGAGGCCCCAGTGACACCGCCTCTACGATGACTAGCTCAGCTACGACAGTAGTTAGGCCCCAAAGGAATAGCCAGCTGATGGCTGCCCCAACCAGCCTGAGGACGACAAGGCACTTCGCTACCAGTGGGATTGCCCGGATATCGTTCAGCGTGTTGTACCTCATTACATCTAAGGCTCCAGCAAAGCAGCTTGAGGACGCTGTCCTCTCTTCATTCGGTTTGGGACGTAGTTCTGTATGGCTTCTCGTAGTCTTGATAGCTGTAGCTTCGGGGTCAATCTCCGAGTCGGTTTAGCCACTTGGTTATCGACAGAACTCGATCATCGATCAATCGGAGCATGCGAGTGCTCGCTCCCACCGATTTTGAGAGTCGGCGTTTCCTTTCCGCGTCTTCATGGAGGCCCGTGAGTGAGACACGATGGTCGCCTACGCCCGCGGCGGCTTCAGTGGCACAGTGCGGTTTCGCGGCGTCATCGCGGTGTTCGAGATGGTGGATACTGAGCGCGTACTGGAGTGGCCCGGGATCACCGAAGCCGGCGGGGGCCACGCCGAAGCTGA
The DNA here is from genome assembly GCA_965224235.1 of Dehalococcoidia bacterium. Lineage (GTDB taxonomy): Bacteria > Chloroflexota > Dehalococcoidia > Lucifugimonadales > Lucifugimonadaceae. Next base: position 7,157 of record CBDCYP010000002.1, read on the forward strand.
CATACTGGGCAAGAATGCTCGCAGCGACGTTCACCGAGAGCGGCGCCACGTTGGGATTGACCGGCATGACGCTTTCCCCTGCGCGCTGGATGTAGGTTGGATCATCGAGGAGCCCCTGCCGATCGAGCGCCACAAGCCCGAGGTCTAGCTGACGGTTGCAACTCATGCACGGCCTACCGGGCCTGACGATATGAGAGCGCCACGTAGCGTTGCGCATCTCTCCGCCATCGAACGTATCGATGGCAATCCCACCGTCTATTACGGGAATGAGATCCGAGTAGGCCAGAGAGTTAAGCACGGCTCGCGGCCAGGGCCGGTCAACACATGAGAAGATTAGGTCGTGGTCGAGCGCGATCCGTAGCCCGTCCGGCTCGCAAATTGATTGGTCAGAAACCTCGATACTGCAACTGTCCGCGGTGGCTGCCTCCATGGCCTCCCGGAGGGCAACATAGATTTTGGGTCTCCTCAGGCGAACGTCGCGACATGCAGCACCGATGAGGCGGTCCAGGTTGTGGGTTTCGACCAAGTCATAGTCCATCACGGTCAGGTAACGCAGCCCGGATGCCGCAAGCCGTACCAGAACATCGAGGCCGACGCTACCGGCACCTACTACCAGGACTCTTCTTCGTACAAGGTCGGCTTGGGCCCGTTCACCCCAGGCGCTCACCGTCCTGGTCTGGCTGTCTCTGGGTCGTGGCGGGGGTTGGACAGCGTCGTTTCACGACACCGCTAACCTGTCGCCGATGATCCGAACGTTCGTGGAGTGAGTGCAGTCGACCGCTCGGCCGACGCCGATGTTCCAGTGACGTGCGGACCATGTGCAATTCCCTGTGGCGAGGGTCATGCCTACCAGGGGGAGCCCCGTGATTTCACGGACGAGGTTGGCGTAGCTGGCCTCGCACTCACGGTCCGGCCCGCTCATTGGCTGCCATCGACTGGCTCCAGGGTGGCTGTGTAGTAGAACCAGGCCGCATTGATCTTCCTGGGCTACTTCCGCCGCCCGCAGGATGTAGTCGGCTGTAACGGTTGCATTCCCGTGGACGAGCCGGTCCCCACACCCAGGCGGGACGACCGCCCGGACTAAGGCGCTGGAGCGGGAGAGGCCCGAGGACGGACGGTAGGTGGCAAGACAGAGGTCCTCCTGGCCATCGTCGCGAACAAGGCGACGGACGAGTGTCTCCTCGGTCGTCGCGGTCATTGCTACTGACGTCTCAGGCATCAGGCAACCGCCTTGCTAAGGACCGCACGTACATGGCTGACCCACGCGACGCAAGGGGGAGCGTCGCTCCACCCTGTTATCTGCCGGCTGTGCATCAGCCATCCAGACTTCGGAGAAGGTTGGCAGTTGGTTTGGGAGAACCTGAGAGTGTCAGGAAAATGAAGCCAGTGAGGTGGCACTTGGGGCCACGGCTGGAGTTCGCCAACACTGACACCTGTCTCGACTGACCTACCAACGTACGCGCCGTCGACAGCCACCACCCTGTAGATGACCAAGTCAGCCTCGAGTATCGCCTCGAAGCCGAGCCTGGCCATGTCTTGTATGAACCTTTCGGCGCCCGCCTGCATTAGGCGACCGGAGCGCTCTGGCGGATCGAAATGAAACGAGCGTCCTTGACGATATTGACGATCTCATCATCGACGAAGCGCTTCGTCTGGGGGCGCTCCTTACCCTCCAGCTCTCCCAGGTCAAAGATAGCTGGGTCCAGGCCGGCCAGGCGCAAGAGTTCCGAAGCGCGCTGGCTGAGGTCGTCGGTCGTGAAGGGCTGTCCGTCGATAGTGAACGGGATGCGGCGCCGGCTGGGTTCGAAGTTCGAAGGCTTGGTCATCGGTTGCTCCTTTAGCCCGAATCCACCGATGCGGAGCGGCCTTGGGGTTGGAACAAGGGGTGAGGGTCGTGGGACGCGACGGTCCGCGCTCGATTCCGATAAATGGGGCCGGTGGCGGCCTTTGGTTGTCGTTGGGGGCGCCGATGGCGGTCCTGGGCAGCGGCGCTGGGGCGGTGTCGGCGGGACAGCATGCAGGGGAAGACAATCGCGGACCGGGCCGGTGCGACTCTGTGGGTCGGTTGGGTAGTCTGGTGGACGTGTCAGGCGCCGTCGGTGCCGTCAGGCAGGCAATGGCAGGGCTCGCAATCGAGCCAGCGCGCGAGTGAACTGGGTTTCCCAAGGCCAGCCCTGTGGCAGATGCAAAGTGAGGCGGCGGGCCGAGCGGGTGAGCCGTCCGGCCAGGGAGAAGAAGCGCCGCCGGAGGGTCTTGGTGGTCACCACCCCCTCGTCCAGACCGATGCGCGCGGTCCAGCGGTCCAGGTTATGGGCCAGCACCTGGACGGCCAGCCATGCGCCGTTGGCGGGGAAGCGGCCCGAGGGGAGATGGTTGAGGCCGACGCCGTGCTTGAGGTCTCGGATAGCATTCTCAATCTCGGCGTGGCGGCGATGGTCGGCCTCCAGTTCCAGGGTTTCCCCGTCCCGGTCGGTGATGAAGCCGTGATAGCTGTAGCTGGCGAAGAGGGCCAGTTGGGAACCGGGCGTGGGCTTCACCCGCCGGACGATGAGCCGCACTGGGGCGGCTTCGGGCTCACCCTGGAAGGGAGTGTAGGTGGTCTCGGCCACGTCGGCGCCGCCGTCCATCCAGTAGGGGACGGGCGTCCAGTCCTCCTCGGGAATCGCCTCAATCAACTCCCTGAGGCGGGCGTGTTGGCGGATGGTGATGGAGAAGCGGACATCCATCTTGCGGCAGACGACGACCAGGGCGTGGGCATAGAAGCCGCTGTCGGCCCGCACCGTGAGTTGTCCTGTAGCCCCAGCATGGCGCACCCGGCCCACGGTCTCCCGCAGGAAGTGGGCGGCGCCCCGAACGGTGTTGGCGCGGCCCTCGCGCAGCCGAGACATCAGCACGTCGCCGGTGCCGGCGGCGATGGCCAGCAGCGGGTGATAGCCCCGCTGGCCAGTGTAACCATGGTGACGCGCCCCCTCCTTGGCCAGTCCGTAGGTCTCGCACATGGTGGAGTCCAAGTCGATGGTCAACGGCCCTTCGCCGGGTCCCGCACCAGCGGCCCAGGCCCGGGACAGCAACTCCCGGCTCACCCGATCCAACTGGCGGACGTGGCCCCACCGGAAGCTGCGCAGGAAAGTTCCCAGGGTGGATGGCGCCTTGACTACGCAGCCGATGGCGCCAGCTGTCCCGCCGGTACGCAACACGTCGGCGTCGTCAATGAAGTCGCCCCCAGCCAGCGCCGAGGCCACCAGGGTCAGCATCTTGTCTCCTGGGTTCGCTCGCCCCGGCGCGTCTCCCAGGTCGACGTGGCTGTCGACGACTTCACGCAGGCCCAGGTGCTGGGCTAGGGTCACCGGGAGGAGCAGCCCAGCATTGGCCACCAGGCGGTGGTCGTCGAAGGCGATACGGATGCGGTCGGGATGGTTGCGTGCTAGCATCTATCGGGTGCTCCTTGTTCTGGGGTCGGCTTTGCTGTTTCAAAACCATTATCCCAGATTCACAGGAGCACCCTCTTGCCGCTTCAGGACACTGACCCGACGCCCTCCTTCGGTGGATTCGGGTTTAGCAGGCTGCGGAAGAATAGGTTCTGGCAGTTCGAAGTAGCTGGTTGAGTGAACAGTGACGGCGTTTTCATGACACGGAGGGTGGGTTTGGAGCCCCTATGGACGGCTTAGGAGGTGATTCGCAGGGCTCGCAGGCCCGTCAGATCATTTTGGACGCACTGCGACCCGGGCAGATCACACCGACTGAATGGCCCGAGTCTGCCGGGGCCACAACAGCTTCGCCATCCGCACGAGGTTGTAGGCTGTAGCTACGAAGTACCCCGCCAGCCCAGTCCGATCAACACCACGATACCGAGTGCGACGGAACCCGCCCACCGTCTTCATCCACCCGAAGACTTCCTCCACTCGCTTGCGAATCTTCTGGCTCACCCCATAGCCTGGATGCCGTGTCGTTCGACCATCTATCGCAGAGTGAACTCGCTGTGCCACGTGCGGCGTCACTCCACGATCACGCGTATCCTTCACACACTGCCGCGTGTCGTAGCCCTTGTCACCTCCCAGCGTCCTGGGACGGAAGCCACGCTCCCACGCATCGTCCAGCAGTATGGGTACAGCGTCACGCTCCGCCGTGCCTGTCGCGCTACTGACCACAAAGTCCATCAGCAGCCCGTTGCGGTTCTCCATCAGCGCGTGCCCCATGAACGCCAGCTTGGCCTCCTTCCCTTTGCCTTTGCGCATCAACCGCGCCTCAGAGTCCGTCCTGCTCTCGTGAGTCTCGTTCCGCAGCCGCTCTCCATGAAAGTCCACCGATGGGTTGCCGGGATCGTCGTCGGACCGATGATCTTCCTCTTCTCGCCGCCTGAAGCTCTTGATGCTCGCAGCAGCCTCTATCAGCGTCCCATCCACACTGAAGTGCTCATCCGACAGCAGTCCCTTCCGGTCTGCCTCCACCACCACCTCGTCGAACAAAGCCTGGCCTATCCTGTGCTCCAGCAGACGACGCCGGTTCTTCGTGAACACCGTCGGGTCGAAGCTGCGCTCCATCAGGTCCATGTCCAGGAACCAGCGGAACAGGAGGTTGTATTCGAGCTCCTCGCAGAATGCTCTCTCGCTGCGCACAGAGTAGAGGGAGATCAGCAACGATGCCTTCAGCAGCCGCTCAGGCGGCACCGACGCTCGGCCCACCTTCGAGTACATCCGGTCGAACTCCGGCGAAAGGCGCTCCAAGGCCTCGTCCGCCACCGCTTTGATGGTCCGAAGAGGATGGTCCCTTGGAACTCGCTCCTCCAGGTCCACGAACGCCAACATCGTTGCCTGAGGGTCCTGTCTTCCTCTCATGGGACGACCACCTCCATTCCAGTGTGACGTATCCTATCTCACAAAATCATTTTTCCGCAGCCTGTTAGAGGTGGGATACTCCATTTGTCGTGATTGCCCGCTCCGGTGAAACCCCGAGCACTGATTTTCACTTCCGATTCCATTTGCGACAATGAAGATGACATGCTGTTGAACTCACAAGCCTTCGACCCTGAGCACCCGCTCCAGGCGAACAGGGAGCGCCTCGATCGAATCCTTGACGTCATGTACGCCAAGATTCAAAGAACTCTGTTCCCGTGGAGGAACCCTCGACCGTCGCCCAAGGGTAGAGGCGGAACCGTCCACCGGGGATTCAGAGTGGGTTCTGTATGGGACTGGGGTCAGTGCGGAGGACGTGCTCTCGGAGGCTCTGATTGAGCTCCTTCAGTATCCACCCAAAAGTCTCAAGGGCACATGGGAGGGACTGGCAGTCAGGATCGCCAGGAACAAGGCAGTCGGCGCATTGAGGGTCTTCGGGAAGGGCTTGCGCGGGACTGACCATCGGGGCCAACTGAACCTTGTTTCGGGCGACGTCGAAAGGGAAGGGCCGGACGGTGAGACGGAGCCATCGATCTTCGACGAAACACCTAGCGAATGGGGCGACCCGGAGGCCGAGTACCTCGGGCACCTTGAGCTAGAGGCCACTCTCAAATTGCGCGACCTCGCCCGAGAGCTTCTTGACGACCGGCAACAACGGATATTCTTTGCGATTCACTTTGATGACCACACCCGGAGAGAGGTCGGCGAACAGCTTGGCTTGACCAGCCAGCGGATCGGCCAAATTTACAAGGCCTCTCTCCTTACTCTCGTAGGCCATCCTGACTATCCCTTCAAGCCACCCATAACAGTTGGACAATTGACAGAATGGAGAAGCTGATGAATAGCGAGCGTGACGATTTCAGCAGGTTTATAGACCTCTACCTAGACTATCTGGAGAACGCCCGCGACGAGCCGCCTGCGCTCGAAGACCTGTCAGAAGAACAGCGCCTAGCGGCTGAGTCCTTCATCAGATCGATCAGTGCAGCACGGGGGGTGGACCCCTATGCGTCCAGGCCGCCTATCGAGCAACTGCTCGCGTGGCGTTCTTATAACGCCGGTCAATCTGGTGAACTCGGCGAGGTGATCCAGGACCACCTGCGCTTCACGGTTGATCACAGAGCCGTGGTCACAGCCGACCCTGCTTCGGATGCCTTGGGATTGGCGTCGATCTGGGTGATCCAGGCCCGGGGTATGCGTATCCGTGTCGTACCGGAAACGACCTCAGAGAATCTAGAGGACGCCCTCACTAGGAGGGCCGAGGATATTGCCAAGGTGTTCGGCGCCTTCCCTGAGACTCACGCGGTGCTCTACACCACCACAGGGCGAAGCCCCCTCGCTGTGATGGTGGACCGAGGCGACGTACGAGGAGCCATTGAAACGCCATCGGGGGAGATGCGGGCGCCTCGCCTGCGTCGTTCAGTGGCTGACTCCGGAACGGCATGCGAAGTCTGGCTCCGGGGCTTGATTCCCGAGTTCCAGCCCCTGGGCGCTGACCTCATCGAATCCCCGGCCGCTCCTGATGCGGCCCTGGATCCTCACCTCCTAGCGAGAAAGGTGGTAGGCGAAGTGTCCACTGCCGGGGCCCGAGCTAGGATACAGGCCAAACAGGAAACTTGGAGAGACTTCGGTGACCTGGAGGCGGAACGACTGGTTGACCTTGTCCAAGAGGCTCAACTTGGACAACTGTCCGAGGAAGACTACAAGTCCCGCATAGACGAACTCGTGGTGATGGCAGCATGATTCATCGACTCCGACTCTGCAACTGGCGATCTTTCGAGGAACTCGACCTTCGGCTCGACCCCGGCACGACCTTCGTCGTCGCCCCCAATGGGGTGGGGAAGACGTCCCTAGTGTACGGTCTCGCCTGGGGTGTGTTCGGTCAGCACAGTAGCGTGAACCCCGCGGACTGCATACGAGCCGGTGCGGGAAGCGCGGAAGTCAAGGTCGACTTCGACCTTCCTGACGGACGGCGCCTTAGTATCAGCCGGACCGCAAAGCGGCGGGGTGCACCTACGGCAAGGTACGAAGTGCATGGCGCACAACTAACCGAAAACGCGGCATTGAGCCTGATGGAACAGGCCTTTGGAATAGAACTCCCTGTAGCTGGTCGTCTGTCGATGATGCTGGGTGGAGGCCATCTTGCAGCCAGGGACCATCTCGATATCGAGGGTCACCTCCATCATGCTTTCGGCATTGCACACCTTCTCAACGCGGTCGAGACTGCACAATCGGTGGCCAAGGAAGCCGCGAAGGACCGGGCGGCGTTCCGGTCAACGACCAAACAACAGATGGAGAATCGCACCGCGCTGGAGAGTGAGATCGCCGAATTGGAAGTGGAGACCACACATCTCCGGCAACGAGGTGCCGAACTTGAGCAAGTGCGCGACGCTGCTGCCGCTCAGCGATCATTGGTCGAACGCCACCTCGCGCTTGCGGCTCAAATGGAACAGTATGCACAGCAGCGATCCGATCTAGTGGCAGCAATTGAGGACCTGCTTGGACGACCGGTCGCCCCTGACAGCAGGGAATCGGTCAGCTTCGAATTGCGTACGGAATTGCAAGACACGGAACGTGCAATTGCCGAAATGACTGATGGTGCCGTCACGGCACGTTCTGTCATCTCCGCCGCCGAACAGGCAGTCAGGTTGCTCGATAGAGACGACGCCGTCTGCCCGACCTGCATGCAGCCACTTCCTTCGCATCAACGCGCCTCGGCGATATCCGCCCATACGACCCAGTGGGAGGACGCCCAGGAGAAGGTGCGACTCCTTGACGAGGGTCGTGGGGCGAGGCAGATGCACGCACAGGCGTCGTCTCGGCTGCTCTCCCGACTTGAGGCACTACAGCGACCCATCGTCGACACCGAAGTCGACAGTATCCCTACCAGAGCCGCTGCGGACGCCTCGTACCAGCAGGCAAGCGCTGCTCTTGACGAACACAATCAAAGACTTGGCGGAGTACAGGTTCGACTCGAGTCACTAAGGGCACAGATCGCCTCAGATGACCAGATCCGGCAGGAGGACGGGAATCTCCGGCTGGCGTATCGACGTGAAGCCGCTGCACTTGCCGGGGCAAATGTCTTGCGTGAGGCAGCGGAGCATGTCATTCAATCTCGCATCGAACCGCTGGCAAGAGAGGTGCGAGGACGCTGGAAGCACCTGTTCACCAATAACGGCCTGACCTTCAGGCCGGACGGGTCGATTACTCGACTTCGTGGCGATGTGGAACTGGGATGGGACACCCTTAGCGGTGGGGAACGGACATGGGCCAGAATCGTAACCCACCTGATCGTCATGGCCACTACGACCTCTCTTCCCTTCGCGTGGTTCGACGAACCCCTTGAACATCTCGACCCGCAACTGCGTCACGCCGTGGCAGCGACCTTGGCAACAGCTACCCGTGGAGGCTCTCCCCGGCAACTCTTGGTGACCACCTACGAACACGGCATTGCACAACAGCTGGCCGACGACACGGATGGTGCGGCGATCATCGCTATACGGGAGTCTGGTGCCTCACTTAGTCCCCACGAGCGGCTGCCGTGATGTGGACACCCGAGCGTGGACAGGTACTGAATCCTATGGACCAAAACGACGAATTCTACATCTTGGCCCTGGACGGAGGAGGCACGAGGGGAGTCTACTCAGCTCAGGTCCTTGCTTGTATCGAACAGGAGACCGGCGTGCCTGTAAAGGAGCACTTCGATTTGATAGCTGGCACGAGCACCGGTTCGATCATCGCGGGAGCCGCCGCTACGGGAATACCCATGTCGAAGGTAGTCGAGCTATTTGAGAAGGAATCCCCAGGTATCTTCAAGAAGAGACGGTTGGGCTCGTTCCATATTCGGAGCAAATACTCAAGGGTGTCTCTTGAGCATGTGGTCCGAAGCTACGTTCCCGACCTAACCCTCGGGGAGATCGCTACGCCTCTGATGATTACGAGTTCCGACATATCAACCGGCGGTGTTCATGTCTTCAAGTCTCGATACCTGAAGGACCTCGGACAACCCTATGTCAGAGACGCAGATGTCGCCTTGTCCGATGCCATCCTGGCGTCGTGCGCCGCTCCCACCTACTTTGACCCGGTGGCGGTCGGTGACTTCCATCTGGCAGACGGTGGCCTGTGGGCCAACAATCCGTCGATCATAGCGCTGACGGAGGCCGTTGCTAAGTTCGGGCGGTCGGTTGAACAGCTGCGCATCCTGTCCATCGGCACCGGCCACTCCGTCAATGTCTATGCCGAGAACAGACTATGGGGCCTCTTCACCGGCTGGGGTCGCGAGAAGTTGGTCTCGTATGTCCTCAGGCTGCAGTCCGACGCTTCGGCGAATATGGCCAAGCTGTTGCTGACGGACCGGTTCCTGCGGATGGACCCTGAGATCAAGGCCTGGGGTCTGGATGATATCGAGCATCTGGCCAATCTCAAGGCTATGGCCACCAGGGCCTTTGCCCTCCGCAGCGACGAGATTGCGAAGAACCTGAGGGAACCAGAGTAACGAGACACCGACAAGCCCAACGATTCCGTGATGGGCCGGGCCCGGCGCTGACTACGAAATAGCACAACTGGAGGAGTTGAAGATGACCAAGAACAATCAGGATTTCAAGGACTTTCTCAAGGATGAGGTCAACCTCAACCAGAGCCGCCTCGACGTGCTGAATGACAGAGTCCGAGCTGTCAACAGCTATCTTAAGGACAATCTGACCGGCTACCAAAAGATGGAGCGGCAGGGTTCTTACGCTCTCGGCACCCTCATCAAGCCTGTGGACGATGACGACGAATACGACGCCGACATCCAGATCGTGATGAACCCCAACCCCAAATGGGAGCCCAAAGACTACATCCTTGAGACCCGCAGGACGTTGCAGCAGAACAAGAACTACGCCGACAAGCTCAGGCTAAAGACTCGTTGCGTGACCGTCGACTATGCCGGAGATTTCCACCTCGACGTGGTCCCGCGCGTGACCGAGGATGGCAAGCACCACGTCTGCAATCGCATTGACAACGAGCTGGAAGAGACTGACGGCACGGGCTACCGCGACTGGTTCAACGAGCAGAACCGGATAACGGGCGGCAACCTGAAGAGAGTGGTCAGGCTGCTGAAGTACCTGAGGGATCACAAGAACAACTACACGGCCAAGTCGATCCTGCTGACGACCCTGGCTGGCAACACCATCAGACCATCGGATGAGGGGACAGAGGCGGTCGGCACGGTCTCCGACACATTGGTGACGGTGCTGTCGCGGATGGACGACTACCTACAGCAACACCCCAACATGCCGGAGATCAAGAATCCCGTGCTGTCGACGGAGAACTTCAACCGCCACTGGGACCAGAACAGGTACTCCAACTTCAGAACCAGGGTCAACTCCCATGCGCGAACGGCCAGGAAGGCGCTGGAGGAGTCTTCGAGCGAAGAAGCCATCAAGTCGTGGCAAGATCTGTTCGGTGAAGACTTCGGCAAAGGCTCGAAAGGCGGCGGTGGGGGCGGAAAGCAATCATCCGGGCAGTCTGGCAGTAAGGTGGCCAGCTATGTGGCCCCTGCCGGTGGCATACCGGTCGTCCAGCGTCCGCAAGAGGCCCGCAGGATGGGATAGCCGTGGTCACGGACGATCACTTCCATCCAGAATCGCTCGCGGAGTTCACCGTGGCGCTGGACTCCGTCGGCTTCCGATTGTTAGAAGGCTCCAGCCTTCCCACATGGAGAGGGCCGATTCACCCAGCATTTGGGTCCCTGACCGATGCGCAGACGATGGATGTCGTCATCGCACCGGGTTGGCCCTTCCAGCCGCCGGCCGTCTTCGTACACGGCCTGAACACCAACCATTCAACCCTCGATGGCCTCGTGTGCATGTGGCAAGACGGCGATTTCAGCCACGATTGGACCACCGTCGAGGGGCTGTTTTCGAGAATCGAAGAATGGTGCGAGAAGGCGAAGCATGGGTGGGAGGACGATCACCTTGAGCAAGACGCCTTCCTGAACTTTCGGAACAAGTATGGGCTCGTGGCAACGTTCGACCTGGCAGCCATAGGCGTAGGCGAGGGCAGTTGGGGCGAGTTCAATGGCGTTGTCAATCGGGACCCTCTAAGGGTGGATATTGGACAGAGGCTTAGGCAGTCGCCGATTCAGTTGCGTGGAATGTGGTTTCACGTGGGTCCGCTGGCTGCGCCACCGCCCCGGGAACTTGGCGAAGTCTCGCTCAAATTACCGAGACCCCAGCGCAGAGGTCTGAAGAGGGCGCTGGACGAAAGGCGAAGACCCGAAGCCCTCGTTCCCAGCGGAGGAGTTGATCTCATCCTCTTCTGTTGGGAACGGCACGGTCGAACAGACCTCTTGGTTATGGCGTGTAAGGGAACAGGAGAACAAGTGGAGGCAATCGCGATGCGACCAGGGCCAAACGATGACCACAGCCTGATTATGCGGGCGGGGCCTGACGCATCGGTCCTACAGACCCGAAGGGCCGTAGTGTTCGGAGCAGGAGCCTTGGGTGGGCACACCGCGACCCTTCTCGCCGAAAGCGGTGTGAGGTTCCTGGACGTCATCGACCCCGACGTCCTCTTGCCTGGCAACGTGGTGAGACACGTGGCTGGCCACGACCAAGTGGGCGCGTCCAAGGTGGAGGCGGTCAGTGCCGTGGTCAAGGGCCATGCGCCCTGGACCGAGGTCAATGGAATCCAGGAGTCCACTCGCATGCCTGCCCAATTGCGGGAGCGTATAGGAGAGGCTGACATCGTCATAGACACTACGGGCAGTGGGGCTCTGGCTCTATCGTTAGCTATGGTCACAAAGGACATGGAGAAACCCCTTGTCTCAGGAGCGCTGTATCGAGGCGGCTCCATTGGCCGCGTGCAGCGTCAGGCGTTGCCTGGCGATACACCGATCAACGAGCGGGGGGACCTGACGCGCTATCCAACTATTCCTCCCGGAGACGACATCGAGGAACTTGCGACCCCTCAACTGGGATGCTCGGCGCCAGTCAACAACGCACCACCCACCGCAGTCGCAGCGTGCGCTTCCCTAATTGCTCAAGCCGCAATAGACATCCTGACTAAACGGTTTGACCTTGCGGACGAGGTGCTTGACGTCTACCGGGCTATTCCAGATCAACCCTTTGATCATGTCGGCAGGATTGACCTGCAGCATAAACAGCGGGTCTGACGGAGAGCGTGGTAGGGCGCATTGGAACCCGGCTCGGTGTCCTCTAGCGCACAAATCGGCCTCAGAGGTTCTGTGCATCGTCCTAAATAGCCCTAGAGAGCGCCCAGCCGTAGTTCGAAGACGGTTCTGTCTATCGTCAAAATAGGCCCACCACCGCTTACGGTAGATACCACCATCTTCGAGATGTGGCTCGGCAGGCTTTCGACGCACCAAGGTCTCTCGATTCCCGTAGTGTGACGCGTATGGGGAGGAGGTACGGAAGGAGCGCCATGTTGGCTCTTGGCTGGACGGTAGGCGGCACCGTCTTCGAGATGTGGCTGGGGGAACTGTGAGGCCCCCCAAGGCCCTCTCCGGCAATTGTGGTGGGCCGGGACAAAGCAACTCAAGAAAGGTTCCGCCGGCACCCTGCCCTCCGTCCCTTACAATCATGCCTCCGCCTTATTCCCGCCTCCCTCCATCTGGCATCCGGTAGCTGACGAGCGGCGTGGTGAAGATATAGTTGGACCGTGGGGCTGTTACCGATGTCCGTGTAGACACCCCTCCCCAATAGCCCGACCTGGAGAAGGAGTTGGCTGATTTCCCAGGCCGCTGTTCATTCCCGGCGGAAGAGGAGTGATCTCACCGAAGAGCCAGGAATCGAAAAGGTCGTCCAGTTCCCTGCCCGCAATCTCCTGAGCCACGACCACAAAGTCCTCCGTGGTCACGTTACCCCCGGCATGGCGGGAAATATACTCACGCAGAGTCTTGAAAAACGCCTCGTCGCCGATTTCAATGCGCAGTGCGTGGAGGGCCATTGCGCCTCTCGCATACACGCTGCCGCTGAAAAGGGAGCCGGGGTCGGGATTCGCCGGCGGCCCATAGGCAGGTCGCCAGACCATCTCCCAGAACTCCTCGAAACAGCCGCCGGACTTGTGGTCCAACCACAGCCACTCAGCGTAGGTGGCGAACCCCTCGCTCAGCCACAAGTCCTGCCACGACGCGGGAGTAAGCAGGTTCCCAAACCACTGGTGCGCCAACTCGTGGGCTATCAACCTGTCGCCAAAAGTCTCCAGTGTCCGTATCCCGTAGACGGGCCGTGGCTGGGTTTCCAGCGGCGGAATCGCCTCGTCAATGACGACGGAGCCGGTGGAATCGAATGGATACGGCCCGAACAATTCACTGAAGAAATCGACTATCAAAGGGACACTATCCAGACTACCCCTTGCTGATTCGTCTATCGACGCTTCAACCGAGTCAACGACGGTAATCCCTCCAGGACTTTCACTTGCGACGACATCAAACTGTGCGACCGCCAGGAACGCCAGATAGCTGGCCATCTCATGGACGCTCTCCCATACGTACGTCACAGTCTCCCCGTGATCGGTCGTACTGGTCAATTCACCGTTCGAGGCCGCTTCATAGGGCTCGGGCACCGTGATGATGAAGGTGTACAGGGCTTTATCGGATGGATGCTCATTGACCGGGAGCCAGTGCGACGTCCCCCAGGGTTCGCCGTACGCGATTATCCCGGTCCCGTAGTTTATCCAGCCGGTCAGGAGGCTTGTTCCAGGCACGGAGCTGGTCGAAGGCTGTCCCTCGTAAGAGACCGTGGCTTTGAAGGTCGTTCCTGCGGGGACAGGCGCACGGGGCTCGATTGTCAGCTCGTATCCGGCGCGAGAGTGGTCCGCTGGGCGGCCATCAACGGCAACCTGCGTAACCGTTAAGCCTCGAAAGTCCAGATTGAAAGAGGAGAGGTCCTGTGTTGCCTCGGCTTCGATTTGAGTCCGGCCCGAGATCTCGTTGGCGTCCACGTCGACGTTGAGGGTTACCGTGTAGCGGGAAACGTCATAACCACCGTTGCCCAGCCCGGGAAATAGAGGGTCGTCCAGCCCTGCCGCGCCGGGACGGGCGGTCTGAATTGGCGTGGGCGTCGGTTCCCGCGTCGGGGTTGCTGTTGGCTCCTGAGTCGGAGCAGGTATATCTCCGTTGTCACATGCCGTAATCACGGCGACGGCCATCAAACACGACAGCGCAATCCGCGCGGTCGGGTGAAGGGTTTTGAGCAGTCTGTCTCGCAAGCCGAAAGCGAAAGCCAATTGGCGGCCCTTTCGTGGGTATAGCTTGAGAATCTTGCTCAAAGGGGGCGACCCATCCGGCTCCGGGCCATTAATTGCCCCCTTGCACGAGAGTCCGCTCGATCCCGGCAAGCGTCATAGGAACCGCATCTTTGGAAGCGGCGGGCCTGGGTACCGATCCGGACCTTTCCAGGTGGGCCTAAGTGGATAGAAGGTGGTACCGTCTTCGAGATGTGGTTGGGAACTCTGTGATCCTCGGGACCGCCACCCTCACGGGGAGTTCGAGCCTCTTCGGGTGGGTCTATTGTGACGATAGACAGAACCGTCTTCGAGATGAGGCTGGGCCCGTGAGGGGCCTCGAAGCCAAAACTCACGCTAGCCCAGAGACCAGAGATAACCCCTTATCGGAACTCGCACGCTCTGCCATTCCTGCGATTCCGCCTTGTTCCAAGTCATGCTGCCCCGGGGACAGGCGAATAATTCTGCGAGACTGTTCGCGACCTCAGCGAACTTGCGCCAGAGCTTTCGCCGGATGGGTGCCCATTTGAATCGCCGCTGACCTGGACTGCATACAGTCCTTGTCACTCACCCAAGAGCCTTTAACCTCTCCAGATCTACTTCAAGAGAGTTACGCAAATCAGGGTCCGCGTCTACGACATCTCCGACATCCACTATCGGTCTTGCGAATACTTCAGCTACCTTGGCATCATAATGCGCCACGGGCCCAGGCAATGTGGCAAATGCAGCCCCAGCGCTTGCTGGTATCTCCAAGCCAAAAACAAACTTCACTATCTCATAGGTTGTGCCATTGTCTCCTCTAGGATAACAGTAAACATCCGTCCGACTTAGCCGAAAGTCTGCCTCTATGGCCTCTCCTATCAAAAGTTTCGGCAACCCGATAGCTAGAAATGTCACATAGTCTTCAGACAAGAGTCGGTCTGGTTCAAGGTGGCCTATGCGTCCGACAAACTCCTTCGCCCCGCGGCCCGCTTTCAGGTTTTGGCCAAGAAGTTCAGCAACCTTCATTATCGACTCACCGTCTGTTCCTTCGCGACTACCTCTGAAGGTCAAGAACAGATCAAAGCTTACACCTTTCTTTCGTTGCACTTCAAGCAGCCTTTTCACCGCTCCCCAAGTGCCGCTGAGCGGCGACTGTTGGTCCGGGAAAGGTACCCAAGTAAAGTCTAGGTTTACTACGTCAAAGCCGAAATCGTCCGTAGAGTGTAAATGTTCAAGAACCATCTCCTCGAATGAACCCTTGTAAGACAATCGACACCACCGAAGTGCTCTAACTATGTCCGAATATGTCTTGTCATCCCTTTCGCAAAACCCAACCCCGGGATACCCACGCTGTGTCCTTTCAATAAGTCCGTCACGTTCAAGGAGTCTTACATCAAACAAATCAGCTGTTGTAAGAGTAAAGTACTTGATTGGTCTATTGAGCTGCTGTTGCCTTTCTCTAGCTATAGGTAGCCATACCTCTTTCCGCACGTAGTGTTTTTTGGCTGTCGCCATCAGAACATCGACATCACGACGTTGTCTGTCTACTGCTTCACGGTCAATGCCATTCATAGTTCTATAGCCTTCGCAGCCATCCTACAAAGGGGTCCTGTCCTTTGACAGGGGGGCCTAACGATTCGGCCAGTCTGGCTATGAGACACACTCTGAAGAACTCCTGCTTCGCCGCCCTTGTTCTTGGTACCGTGTCATGAAATACATTCACCTTGATGAGGTTATCTTGAACCTCAAGACTCAGGGGGCTATCCATATCTGCGTCTAGCTCGAGATGCCACTCCCCGGCGACAGACCGATTCATTCGTCGGCTAAGACGTTCCAGATCTTCCCTTGTCCTGTCCTGTTGCAAGACTTCTTGACGAGCACGGGAGCGTTTACGTATGTCGGTCGTGATGCCTTTCTTCTGAGGAAGCCCCAAATGCTCGAATAAGAAATCCCGGACACGTATAAAGTGCTCGTGGGTTTCGTTGAAACTATTGCGGTCAATGTTGAGAGCCTCTTCCAGACCCTTGTCTACGTAGATCTCTCCAGTCATGGCGGCCCTCATGGGACCCACATTGCGTGGGTAGTTCAACATATCGCTTTCGTACCCGGTAATGCCGACATTTCTCACCCTCAGCAAAACGCCTTGCAGCTCCGAAGGTACAATTTGCCTTCTTTGATGAAACATATAGCCTTGAAACTTAAGACCCATTTCCTCTTCAGCGTCATGAGCGAATGGGTAGACTTTGAAATCTTCGTCTCCATTTGATAGGTCTTCAGCTGTGGGAAGTAGTATGGGCTTTCGCAGGTCGTACCCATCTACGATGACTTTGAACTTGAAGTTTTCTAATCGCCGTTTGATGTGATCCCAGCCATCCCATCCCCGGACTGGTCCGTCTTCAAAGTACGGTACTGGGCACAAAGAAGCGAGCTCCCAGAGAAACATGTCATATGCGTTCAAAGTAGGACGTTGCTTCTCATTGCTTAATCGGTTGACGAATTCGCGGAAATCGTCAGATCCAAACTCTCGACGAACAAACTGCTCGCGAACCGACTGGCCGCTACCCAGGTGCTTCCTGAGCATTGCCGAGCCAGCTGGCGTGGCGACGATCGTATAGTGTTCATCTGACAGTTCTGGAATGTGATATATCTTGTAACGGCCGATGGTACCGGACCCAAGATTGGTTCTAGCAGCCTCAACGGATTCGAATTCCTCAATGTCGACTTCGGCCTCGATTCGGAAAGGGGTTCCCTTCTGGGACGAGATGATGACGAAACGTTTCGATATCTGTGACATGGCCAGTATACCGATTCCGATTGTTCCAATCACCGGCCTCTGGAAAGGGCCAGTTTCTCCCCTTACTCGCTTGTTACTACCACCAAGGTAGCGAAATATCGTTTGAAGCTCTGCAGCCGAAATACCGGGGCCGTTGTCGAAGCAACTCACTGTAGAAAAGGCCGGGTGGTCAGTGTTTATCAGCACTTCTGTGGCCCCGGCGTCAAAGGAGTTACTGACCAGCTCCTTTAAGGCGTTCGCAGGACTACGGTATATGCCAGTGCTTATGTCTCCGATAATGCGAGCCGCTGCATTGATTTCGGCTTCAATTGGCTTATTAGTCATTGAACACCTCCTAACCCAGAGGTCCCAGGACTAGAGGTTTGCGCCAGGATAGCTGACATCAGGTCCTTTGCAGTACGTGGTGATGGAGAAGCATTTGCAAGTACTTGAAACATTCTCTGATAGGCATCTATGTCGGAGGGAGGCATGCGGGCGAATTGCCATGGCTTGGCTCCATTCTTGAAGTTGTTCAGGCTCGTCTCCACATTGTCTAGCCTGTCGATACTTTCCGTGCCGAGCTTCACCGAAAGTATGCCCTTGCGCAGCGATGCAATCTGCTGTAGTGCCTGTCTTACTAGGGCCGTCGCGTCGTCGGCAGTAAGATAGCCCGACTTTGCCAGATCATGAGTTTCCTCGATTTCGCTCAAAGTGGAGAGTACCTTCCGCGTGCGATTCCGGGCTGTCGATGCCGCTCTGCACTTGACACCAATCCTCCGAAGAGTAGGAAGTAGCTGGTTCTCAAGATTCCTGAGATGAGGGCCTGGTTCGAAATGGTCACGTCGGGCGTTGGGGACGATTCGATAGTCAAGGATGTGGAGCTCACCCACGCACCATCGGTTGAAACGCTCTTCAGAGTATAGACTGTCGAACACGGTCTCATCACCGATTTGAATATTGCCAACTCGAGCTCGCATGCCTCGAATTTGGGTCCCTTTAGGGATCGCCCCCAAATAGGAGGAATGGGCAATCCATCCCACAGCCGCGTCCCCAGTGCGGTCGACGCTTGGGATGTGGATTTCCTCGAACTCCGTAAAGCAGTCTTCTCTACTCGCGGACAACGGGATGGTTTTCCCATATGGCCGTCTCACTGGCTCAGGGTCTCCATCCAAGGCGATGTGCAGTGACATCGGTGGTTCGTAAGATTTGAACAATCCCTCGATCCTTTGAGAGTAGGGGAAAGCCGTCGATATCGGAACCGGACAGACCTCGCTCACATAGCTTCGAACAGCGTCTCGATTCAGCAGCCGCCCTGCGGCGTGCCGGGCAACGCCACTCATCTCCACTTCAAAGAAATGGTCGGGATGTCCTGGTCCGGGGAGAGTCTCGACATCGACGCAATCCCGAACTACGTCATCGATCTCTCCCACTGCGGCCGCACTGCTAGGCAGACGGCTGCTATTCCAAGTGACACGAGTTACCAGCTCATCTCGCCGAGCGCGCGTCGTAAATGTGACGGTCTCAGCAAAGGCAAGACCGGCCAAGCGCCCAATTCCTCTAAACCCTCTATCACTCCCCATCTGTTTCTTGCTGCGACCTATCGGTACCAGTTGCTGCAACGAATCGTCATACGACAGGCCAGGGCCGTTATCCCAAATCTTTACTCGGCATTCAGATGGATCGATCGTAATCTCCACCTTGCCCTCTTCTGAAGCTGCCATAGTGGCAATCGCATCTGCGGAATTCTGAATGTATTCGCGATAAATCGCCAACGGGTTGTCGTACATGCCAACTGTTACGAGGCCAAATATCCCTGGCCCGATCACTGGAGACGGTCCTGATGTTTGAGGCAATCCCGTCATCCCGTCGTCCCCTCGCTCCCAGCTCCTGCAGCCTTCACTGCATACTCATGATCGAACAGACCGGCATCCTCGACAATCTCATCCTCTTCAGGATAGTCCTGTGCTAGGTCGACTCTCGGTAGCATCTCTAGGAGTCGATGACTCAGTGCCTTCGATTCATCATTGGTACCGAGTGAGTGGAAGTGCATCAGATTTCGAATGGCTGGATCAATTGCACGATCATTCGCCATCCGCAGGAAATGCCTCGTGCCAAGTTCCCCCGATTGAGGATTCATTGTGAGAAGGTCTACCAGCTCCGCGTTCTGCCTCTTCGAAAGGCGTCCCCGCAACGCCTCATATTCCTCCCTCTGTGGCGCGCCATCACCGTTTTCAAAATACTCGCGGTGAAAGATAAAGGAGTGTGGCAAGCCAAGTAACCTTTCGAATTCTTCTGAGTTCTCACCGTAGGCCCGCAGAAAGAAAGATGGATTGCCACTGACAACCCCTCGTGTCGCTTGAAGCATGATCTGGAAGGACCGAAGATAGTATCTATTCCATTTCTTGCCGACGTGCGAGCGATCTTTCAACGTCACCGGCTGATATCGCATCGGGAATGACCAAATACGGACTCCCAACTCTTCGTTGAGACTGATATTGAGTCGCATCCTCTGGTAGAGGTCAGTTGGGTTATCCATAAAGTTGTACAGCATGTAGTTGGACAGAGAGGTAATCTGGTTATCCGCCGCCATACGAACCGACTTTTCATAGACCTTTCGAACACCAATGTGATCGAAGGCAATCCTCAACGGACTGATGCAGATTGTGGCCATTTCCCGAAGGAACATGTCTGACTTCGCAAGAATACGTGCGTCGACGCCCTGATTGAAATCTACTCTCCGCTTGACTGGCCTCCTTCCGTCACGAGCAAGTGTGGCACCGGGTGTAAAGCCTAGGTCGCGGATTTCAGCGATCACTTCCTTGTAGCGGGCGGACGCAGTAATGTTGTTGTCCATCAGCACGAGGTCTTTCTTAACCCCGTGAGTCTCATTCACGCCCTCCACAAGTTTCACCAGAGGCGGCATCTCCCGTTGGGCACCCTCCAAGGCAGGTACGCCGCAGAACGAGCATTTCCTGATACATCCCCGCGATGCGTAGCCGAAATATGCATCTTGGACAGGATACTTGTACTCGATTTGGTCCAAGATGTCGTAGTCTGGCACCCACTCCTCAATCGGACTGCCAGTGAGGTCGTCGGCACCGAAGTCGTAGGCATCCGACGACAGTTGAAGAGCCGAGGAAGGGGGGCCATCAAGTAAGCCCTTGATGAAGCGAACCCCTGCCCAACTCGGCTCACTCAAAAACGACTCGTGCATAAGGGAAGCTGCTATACCACCAACAAACACTCGTTCCGGCTGATAGCCCGCTGCCTGAATGGCGAAGTCGATAGCTGCGGCTGTGCGCTTCCACTCAAAGGTAAAAAGCGTCGTCACGTAGACTCGGTCCCACGCGCGGCGCAGCACGTCAAGATTCTCACCCTTGACGAACGTGACATTGTCTCCCCGACCACGTGGACCGTGATAAGCTGCAAGTTTCATTAGCCCAAGCGGAGGATACTTGTTGGGATAGCCGGGCTCGACCAGCAAAATGCTTCGGGGGTTCATTTTTTCACCCGACTCAATAGTTGGCTAGCAGACTTTACGATCTGATTTAACTCGTACTCGGTCCGGCCCTTTGAACTGTCGCTCCGTAATAGCTTGGTGATTTGGCCTTTCGTCTGGCTGGTTGCGAGGTCGTTGCGAAATCTCTGTAGCCGCTTAAAGGCAGCGTCTGTATCTCCGCTGATGTCCGCAACTGCGAGAGCCTCTTCGAAGGGCTCGGGTTCGCCCTCGTCGAAGAATACTTTTCTAGCTCTCTTGTTGCGCATGATGTCCGGAAGCTTATCCCTCATATCCTGTGCGCGGGGAAACTTGTCGGCTTTGATGAGCGAAACGGTCCGCTCATGGAACTCCGGGACATTCTCTCTTTGGTTCCTGAGCTTGGTGCTGGAGGCATACGCCTCGTAGTAGCTCCATCTGGACGTATTGTCGTCCTTGGCATCTATCATCATCTGGAAGGCGTTGACCATCTGACGCACCTTGGAGGCCGACAGCGCAATCTCCTTTGCTATGTCTTCTACTTGCACCCCATGGTTCTTGAACCGCCGGTAAATGTACGCTCCGTTCTCGTAGCTGCGCCAGTTCGTCTTGCCGTTGATGTGGAACTGGCCCAACAGAGAAAAAATGAAACTCTCGGTTTCCAGCTCGCTGTATCCCGAAAAGTCGAAGACATTGCAGGCAACGTGCGAGGGCGGCAATGAGCCCTTTTTATTCATCCGCAACGCAGCTAGTCGGCTATTCCCCTCCAGTACCTGGTAGTCGTACTGTCCATGCCATTCGGACTCTGCCGATATTGTTATGCAGAACAAGGGCTCGTTGACCTGGCCATCCCTGTCGATTTGAGAGCGGAGTTCTCGAACATGGTCCATGGACTCTAGCTTCGCTTGAATATTCTCCTGGGTCCGGTCCCCAGACCCTGCAAACTGGGAATAGATGCGGGGATTCTCTGGATAGAAAGCCAGCCGTTCCACGGGAGCCTGAATCTCCGCGTAAGGGACTTCCTTCTTCCGAAGCTTGAACACCTTCCTCATATTCTACTCCTCCGACGGGTTTAGGACCTGATGTAACGCTTGGTGGAAAGCGTAAGTGGCTTGATCCTGGTACTCGCTATCCGTAATGTCTCCTTGAACCAGCGCAGCAGCTAGTTCCTTGGCCGAAAGGAGTTCTCCGATCCATTCGTCAATCGTGCCAACGGCAACAAGGTTTTCAACAAGGCATTCGTTTGTCTGAGATATGCGGTGAATGCGATCTTGAGCCTGGAGATAGTCGTCCAAACTGAAGGTCCGGTCGAAGAAGAGCGCGTGGTTGGCAACGGTCAGTGTTAGGCCTTCTTTGGCCGCCCCAGGAGTAGCGACGAGGAGCCGGCACTTCGGATCTTCCATGAATCGGTCAAGGTCGCGGGTCCTGTCCGCGATGGATAGACGACCGTGAACCCGGGCGGGACGCATCTCCGGGTAGCGCTCGGCGATCCTCCTGACGTTCTCTGTGAAGCCAGTCCAGATAATGGTCTTGGGGCCAATGGGGTCCATCGTACGCACTATGGAGTCCAGCACACAGAATTTTCCTGGGGTTCCTTCATAGCTGTGGTCAACTAAGTTGGGGTTCGAAGCCACCTGCACCAGACGCAAGAGACGCTTGAGGATTTCTTCCGCGTCATCCACAGTCTTCAGGCCATCCACCAAGACCTCGGCCGCCAAGTCCCGTCGGTACTTTTCGTAAAGAATGGACTGACTTGACTCCAGATACACGGGCGTATTTCGGATTATTTTACCGGGCAGGCTGATCTCTGCGCTGGCCTTTGTTTCTCTTATTGCGAAATGACGTATCCTGTCGTGGATTGCGCCAAGCCGACGCCCAAACGCGGTGGTAGCATCTGAATCCTCGCCGAGTTCGTTCCTAAAATCGGTATCGGACTTGAAAGATGGAAATGAACTCCCTAGCGACTCCCCACCATCGAGAAAATAAACCTGAGACCAGATGTCGTACGGTCGATTAGCTACCGGAGTGCCAGTCATGATCACACGTCGGGCTAGAAGTGGTCCCAACGAATGTAGTGCCACTGCTGCTCTCGAATTAGGATTCTTTATCCGTTGAGATTCATCAAGAATCACACCGAGACGGCGAGCCTTGGCGAACAGGACCAGCCGACCACGCTCACTGTGCATTACTTCATAGTGAGCTAGGTAAAGCCTCCCTGGACGGTTAAAGGCAAAAAAGTTCGAGCGACGATCCTGGCTGAGCACAACGGGACGCAGGTTGGTGTGAAATCTGGTCTCTCGCTCCCAATTCGGAATTAAAGCCTTCTTGGTTACGACCATCACCGAATCCACGCTGCGGGAAGTAAGCCAGTGAAGAGCCAAGTCCAACGCCATTTTGGTCTTCCCCAGACCCTGCTCATGGAAAAGCGCAGCGTATGGTAGGTCTCGAGTCGCCAAAACAGCCTCTGCCTGGAATGGCAGTGCCTTGTGGTGGGCATCAAAAGGCACTCTTTCAGTTGAACGTAGCATGAGACTCTTGCTTCGCCGGCAAAGATAGGATGTACCGGCCATCAAGAATGTGCACTCGACCACTTACTGCTGGCCAATCGTAGGCGATGCTCCTTAAGACCGATTTGGCTGTGGCGGAGCTAGTCCAATGGACCGCCAATACCATGTGTCTGCACGGCTGCTGCTCAACGTAGTGCAGGAAGGCGCCGAGTTGGTGCTCGCTTCTTCTCGTCTCGACGTCCCACGGAGGTTTGGCCTCTCCAACTACGACGATTTGCTTGTTAGCGGCATACACATCGGGGCGATACCCATCAATCACTGGCGGCACGCCGGCGGAGGCTGGTGGCCCGTCGACAAAGCACGTGAACCGACCATGCCCACATAACGCTGCGCGCACCGCCCTGGCCGCCCTTGATACTAGCCCTTGATGATGGGAGCTTTCAGGCATCTCAATTCCTACATCAGTTGCTGGACGTCATCTGGATATCCAAAAGCTCACCGACAGAAATCAAAAGATCCTTTAAGTCCAGGTGTTCCTCAGATTCCGGCTGACTCCTGACTCTTTCGGCATCGTCATACGAGAGCAGGCCTATCTTCTCCTGTAACGCCTTGGCCAGCTGGGGAATATTGGACTCGCGCAATCTGGTGTCTAGGTCCGGGGCGTCCAGGGTGTTGATCGCTGTCCGGGCCCCCTCTCGCAGGAAGACCCGCCTGGCCTCGGGATTGTCCAGAATCTGGGGCAACCTACGGACAGAATTCAAGGGAAACAGCTTTCTCTCATCGACCCACCGGCTAAAGTCACTTTCGCTGAACCCCGCTTGAAAAAGGGCTTGCTTGATTCCGGGCTTCTGGAGCTCCACAAAGGCACTGAACCGGGACGGGTCGAAAGCCCCATCAACATCACCAATCATTGGCCTGTAGTGAGTCTCCATATCAACGTATGCATTGACGGATTGCAGAACGTCACTCTTGGAACCGCCACAATAGCTGACCAATGCGGCCATGGGCATCTTGTATTCCTCTACCAATTCATGGAGATACTTGGCCTTGGAATAGGCGTCCCACGGACGGTTGCCGACGAGGTGGACTTGCAGGCGGATTTTGTGGGCTTCCTCTTCTTCCATCTGGTCACTGACCAATGCAGGAATATGCTCCCACGTTTCACCGCTCTGTCCTGAGGCCTTGTCTTCGTTCCTGAGCTGTCGGTAAATTGCAACCCTAGTATTGCCCTCAACGCAGAGAAAGCGCCCATCTCCGAGCTGTTTGACGATGATGGATTGTATGATGCCACCAGAGGCCCGTATCGAATGTTTCAATCGTGCATACGAACCCAAGGCGGTGGTACCACCCTCGTCCTCAGCGCCAGCGCCGAGAGCCAACAACATGTGCTCTTCGTTCAGCACGGTATACATTTCCAAGTAGTGCTTGATCCTTGGATTGGAGTTGTCGAATACGATCTCGGCAACCGGGATTCGTGTGGCCCTGTTCATGATGACCCCTTGGAGTCGTAGCTTACCCTCAACAACCTCTGATGGGTTCGGACTCTATCCAATTTATCGAAGGGCACTGTTCGCCGCTGACATATTATGGATACACCATCACGAAAGCAAGAAGAGGTGCTCTCTCACCTGACGGAGGATGTTGGCGAGCCAATCCAGGCTCACCGGGAAACACGCCGGTCAGGTCTGAGACCACCATGCTGAATTCCGACCCGAGCAGGGACATCAACCGCCGCAGTCCGCTGAGGTCGTCCATAATCTCCTGAAAGGCGATCAGGTCGAAGCTGCGGCAGACAGCAGCCAGGAACTCCCAGGTGTCGGGGCTGCGGCTCCGGGCCGCTCCCAACTTTCGTATGTTGAAGGACCCCAGGAGCACCGAGCCGTACTCCCGTCTCGGAAGGCCGTACCGCTGTGGGTCTTCATCCAGTCGAGCCCTGATTAGTTGCCAATCGGCTGATGTGAATTGCTCGGCCATGCTGCCCTCCATTCAAAGCAAGGTGGGTCGTTTAGCGCCGTCAACGCAAGGGCGTACTCGTACGGGGCTATGATGTCCCCCTTTCCCTCGCCTCCCCCTTCGCCATGCGGTAACCGACGCGGGGCTCGTTGAGGATGTAGGTGGGGTTGTTGGCGTTGTCGCCCAGCTTTCGGCGGAGCTGCTTGGCGGCGGTGCGCACCCGCCGCGAGTCGCCGGAGCCCCGCAGGCCCCAGACCCGTTGCAGCAGCCGGTCGTAGGTCATCACGCGACCGGCGTTGGCCGATAGCTCGAAGAGCAGCCCGTACTCGATGGCGGTCAGATGCACGGGACGCCCGGCCAGCGTCACGCGACGCTCGGCGTAGTCGATGGTCAGCTCTCCAAACACGTAGGGTTCCGACGGCTCGGCCCATTCGGGCGCTTCCCGCTTGCGCAGGGCCGCCTTGATCCTCGCCACAAGCTCCGTCGGCGAGAAGGGCTTGACCACGTAGTCGTCGGCGCCCATCTCGAAGGCCCTGGCGATGATCTCCTCCTGGCCGTAGGCGGACAGGAAGATGACCGGCACGTCCGCCATATCCAGGATGTCCCCCATCAGCTCGATGCCGTCGGTCCCCGGCAGCATCAGGTCCAGTAGCACCAGGTGGGGGTCGTTCGCCTGCACGAGGCTCGTCGCCTCCTGCGGGTCGCCGGTCACAATCGGCGCGTAGTCCGCCCTGGCGAGGGCGTCCCGGACGTGCCTGAGCGTCTGCGGGTCGTCGTCCACCGCGAGAATACGTGTCCGCTCCCGCTCCGCCCGCTCCCAGTGGGCGGAGAGCCGGGGGACGCCGGCTGCGGCATCCCCGGCCACCGGAATAGTGAAGGTGAACCGCGCCCCCCGGCCCGGCCCGTCGCTCTCGGCCCATATCCGGCCCCCGTGGGCCTCCACTATCCCCTTGCAGATGGCGAGACCCAGGCCCGACCCCGCGATGTCCCGTCTCCGGTCTTCGCCGTCGATGCGGGAGAACTTCCGAAACAGGTGCGGCAGCCGCTCGGCGGCTATCCCTCTGCCCTCGTCCGTGACGGAGACAGCCACGTGGTAGCCCTCCCGCACGGCGGACACCCTGATGGGGGACGCCTCGCGGGCGTGCCGGTCCGCGTTGGAGAGCAGGTTGTTCAGCACCTGGATGATGCGGCGCCCATCCGCCATGACCAGCGGCAGCTCCGGCGAGAGATCGATGCGGAGGTTGTTCCTGCCCCCGCCGCTCTGGAACCTGCTCCTGGCCTCGTCCACCAGGGTCGCCACCTCCGCAGGCGCCGGGGCCACCGACAGCTCGCCCGTCTCGATGCGCGCCACGTCGAGCAGGTCGCCGATCAGGTCGCGCATGTAGTCGGCCTGCTCGCCGATGATGCGGAAGAACTGGAGCATCTCAGCGGGGTCCAGGTCGGACGCCGCCTCCGTCAGCGTGGCGGCTGAGCCTTTGATGGAGGTCAGCGGCGTGCGCAGCTCGTGGCTCACCATGCCCAGGAACTCGGCCCGCAGCCGCTCCATCTCCTCCAGCGGCGTCATGTCCTGTACGGTGACGACCACTGAAACGACCTCGCCCTCCTGCGAGCGTATGGGCGTGGCGTTGACCAGGGTGGTGACGCTCCCGCCGTCGGGGGCCTCGATGGCGATCTCCTCGGCACGCACCGTCTCGCCCGTGCTCAGCGCCTGGGCCAGGGGGGAACTCTTCCAGGGAGACCTCCCGCCCGTCGGCCCGCCGGAAGGTCAGCATGTCGAGGAGCTGCTCCGCAGAGCCGTCAGGCATGTGCAGGCCGCTGACGATCCTCCTGGCCTCCCGGTTGACCGACGTCAGTCCGCCCGTCTTCGCGTCGAACACCAGGACGCCCACCGGCGAGGTGTCGATCAGGGTCTCCAGGTCGGCCCTGGCCCGCCGCTCGTCCCGGTGCCTGCGGGCGTTGGCGATGACCAGCGCCGCCTGGGAGGCGAACATCACCAGGGTCTCCTCGTCTTCGGGGGTGAACTCCACGTCCTTCGCGCCCACGTAGAAGGCTCCGACGCACTCCCCCAGGTGGCGGATGGGCG
This sequence comes from Dehalococcoidia bacterium, assembly GCA_965224235.1. Taxonomy (GTDB): domain Bacteria; phylum Chloroflexota; class Dehalococcoidia; order Lucifugimonadales; family Lucifugimonadaceae. Next base: position 34,047 of record CBDCYP010000002.1, read on the forward strand.
CGGCCAGGAAGGTCAGAACGGGGCTGACCGCCATCGGCGGGCGGAACTCGGGAAGGCCCAGCGCCCTGGTGTAGCTGTGGAAGTCACTGAGTCTCAGCGGCTCGGTAATCCGGCTGAGGTACTCGAAGAACATCATCCCTTCGGGCAGCTCTGTTAACCGCCGGTGCTCTTCCGGGGTCAGCCCGGAGGTCACGAAGTCCTCTATCTGCCCGGACTCATCCAGCAGGGTGATGACGCCGTAGCGCGCCCCGGTCAGCGAGCAGGCGCTGTCCAGCACCCCCTGGAGCACCGTGTCAAAGTCGAGGCTCTCGTTGATGCGCAGACTGGCCTGGCTCAGCCGGGACAGCCGGTCTCGCAGCTCCGCTATCTCCCGCGCCTGATCGTCTGCCTGTTCCATCTCCCTCCTCGAACCGGGCTGCCGACCACCGTGAGCGGCCCGTTGTCGCCGCGCCGGATGCGGGATGCGAGAACGCGCCCGGCCAGCCCCCAAAATTATAGCTGGCCCAGGGAAAGCTCACAACAGATTCGGCTCGAAAAGCGTGGAACCTCACAGACCTCTCACAGTCAGTTTAGTAAAATGTGGACGACTGCCCATTTGGTGGGAGAGGTTCGCTTGGCATTCGACAGGCCAGTAGCCAGTAGATGGAATAGAGACGGCGAACGCACCGGCGGCCCTTGCCGCCGGTGCGACGACCGCGCTAGAGTCTCAGTTTGAATTGTCACAATCTCGGAGAGAGTCATGGCAACAACGAGGTCAGGCCCCTCAGCTCCATGAAAGGCGAAACGCCCGAACAGTTCCTTGACTCTATAGCGAGACTCTACTAGCCGATGATGCTGGTTTCGGGGTAAGGCTATTTTCGCCCCGCTTTCGGAAGGAGGCGATAGAAAAGGACGCTTCAGTCCCGCCTGCGATCCAAGCCCTGAAAGACAAAGCGTGTATAAATACATTTATACACAGTTTAACTTTATGTACTGTCCGGCAACCAGGATGGGCTGCCGTCGGCACTAGGTGATTTTGACTTGAAACCGTCATCTATACGACCCCTTAGCCCCAGGACCGGGGGTCGATTGTCAACAACGGGGAAGGACAGGTCCGGGGTCAATTCCAGGTGGCAAATAGACGGTGGGCATCAGGTCCGGTTGTGAGAACCCATTGAGCGTTTCAGTCAGGCGACCTTTTTCAAGCAAGGAGTATTGAACCATGATTAGTGGCAACGGTAGAGCATCCAACCGGTTGGTTGTCGGCAGAGGGACAGACGCCGGAAGCGGCGGCAGTATGCCGCACAGACGTTCCTGGCGCGGGGTAAGTAGGCGCGTCCGCCTGCTCGCCGGGCTGGGCCTGGCGGTGGCGCTGCTGGCGACCCTGGTGGCGCTGCTGGCCCCGTCCCTGCAGGCGCAGACGGCCACGGTCACGTTGGTCCACAATACTGCTGCGGGGACTAACCCGCAGTTCCAGAGCGAGATTAATGCTCAAAGTTTTACGACTGGTCCCGCTGCAGCCGGCTACTCCATATCCACGGTTACGCTACGTCTAGCGACTGCCGCTGGCCGTAACATGGTGGTAAGGCTTAACCCAAATCCACCGAAGGGATGACTATGCAGCAGCGGAACGGGCGATAGGGGCAAGGGAGGGTGATGGTCCGGGCACGATTTGGGGTAGAGGGGGGCCGGTGTCTGTCTTCAGTTGCCGCGGGGAGACTTTGTGACCGTCTGCGAATGTTGGTCAGGGCGAGATAGCGGGGAGAGGACGCAGCAGCAAGAGGCACTCGCAGACCGGACTGGCGCGAGTTCGCGGGGACGTTCGGTTGGCCGGATGGCGGCCGGTTGCCGCCGCCGCCGTCAGGCAGGGAGTGGCAGGGCGCGCAATCGGGCCAGGGCATGATCGAACTGGGCTTCCCAAGGCCAGCGCTGTGGCAGATGCAGTGTGAGGCGGCGCGCCGACCGGGTGATCCGTCCGGCCAGGGAGAAGAACCGCCGCCGGAGGGTCTTGGTGGTCACCACCTGCTCGCCCAGACCGATGCGCGCTGTCCAGCGGGCGAGGTTGTGGGCCATCACCTGTACCGCCAGCCAGGCGGCGTTGGCGGCGAAGCGGCCCGAGGGGAGATGGTTCAACCCCACACCGTGCTTGAGGTCTCGGATGGCATTCTCGATCTCGGCGTGGCGGCGATGGTCGGCCTCCAGTTCGAGCATCTCCCCGTCCCGGTCGGTGATGAAGCCGTGATAGCTGTAGGAGGCGAAGAGGGCCAGCTGGGAACCGGGCGTGGGCTTCACACGCCGGACGATGAGCCGCACCGGTGCGGCGTCAGGTTCACTCTGGAAGGGAGTGCAAGTGGTCTCGGCCACATCGGCGGCGCCGTCCATCCAGTAGGGAATGGGAGTCCAGGCATCCTCGGGTATCGCCTCGATGAGATTGCGCAGGCTCTTGTGCTGGCGGATGGTGATGGAGAAGCGGACATCCATCTTGCGGCAGACGGATACCACGCCATGAATGTAGAACCCGCTGTCGGCCCGTAGCGTGAGTCGTCCGTTGGCCCCGGCGTAGCGCACCCGTCCCACCGTCTCCCGCAGGAAGTGGGCGGCGCCGCGGGCGGTGTTGGCCCGGCCCTCGCGCAGCCGGGACATCAGCACGTCTCCGGTGCCGGCGGCGATGGCCAGCGGGTGGTAGCCCCGCTTGCCGGTATAGCCGTGGTGGCGGGCGCCCTCCTTGGCCAGTCCGTAGGTCTCGCAGATGGTGGAATCGAGGTCGATGGTGAACGGCGCGTCGCCGGGTCCGGCCCCAGCGGCCCAGGCCCGGGCCAGCAGCTCCCGGCTCACCCGGTCCAGCTGGCGGACGTGGCCCCACCGGAAGCTGCGCAGGAAGGTGCCCAGGGTGGATGGCGCCTTGACCGTGCCGCCCAGGGTGCAGGCCGTCCCCCCGGTGCGCAACACATCGGCGTCGTCGATGCAGTCGCCGCCGGCCATGGCTGAGGCCACCAGGGTCATCAGCTTGTCTCCGGTGTTGGCCCGCCCCGGCGCGCCGCCCAGGTCAAGGTGATGGTCAACGAGTTCCCGCAGGCCCAGATGCCGGGCGAGGGTGGCCGGCAGGAGCAGACCGGCATTGGCCACCAGGCGGTGATCGTCAAAGACGATACGGATACGGTCGGGGTGGTTGCGTGGTAGCATCTATTGGGTGCTCCTTCTCTGGGACTGTTTTGCTGTTACAAAACCATTATCCCAGATTCAGAGGAGCACCCTCTGGCCACTTCAGGATGCTAACCAAACGCCCTCCCTCGGTGGATTCGGGCTTAAGGAGAGCAACAGCAGCGACGAGCCGGGCGATCTGCTGGAGACTCTCACCAACCCGTCGCCCCTGGTGTCCGATACCAGCAACACGTTTGCGGTGCCGAATGACAGAACACTCGCCCGGAACACGACTTACTGGATAACCGTAAACGAGGGAGTCGGGGGAAATAGGGCCCGGGTCCGGGGCAAGACTCTGACCACCGAGACCAGCGCCTACGGCTGGACAATAGGGGACTCACGTTTATTCAAAACCTCACCATCCTCTAACTGGCTCGAAGCTACCAGCAACATTCTTAATGTGACTGTGAGCGGCACTGTCCGCGCCGCATCGACCGACGCCACGCTGAGCGACCTGGCGCTGGAGGACGCGAGCAACGGCAGCGCCATCACGCTGGACCCGGGCTTCTCCCCCGGTCATCTGGATTACAGCGCGTCGGTGGGGTTCCCGGTTTCGCGGATCACGGTGATACCGACCAAGAACGACGCGGGCGCGTCAATCAGATACCGGGACGGGGACAACAACGTGCTCACTGACTTGGACACAAGCCGGTCCGGCCTCCAGGTCGGCCTGGCGGAGGGCGCGTCGAAGGTGATCAAGGTCGAGATGACGGCGGAGGACGGCATTGCGGAGGAAACCTACACGTTGACGGTGACTCGGGCCGGTCTACCGGGGGAGGTGTTGCTGTCGACGAAGGTTCTGTCCCTGACGGAAGGTAGCGGAGCCTACTACACGGTGGTGCTCAGCAGACAACCGGCATCAGATGTGACGGTGACGGTCACCCGGGATGCGGGCGTGAATGTGCTTCTGAGTCCGGCCACCCTGACCTTCACCCCGTCGAACTGGCGACAACTCCAGTGGGTGCTCGTGTCGACGAGCTCGGATGCGAACACGACCAACGAATCGTTCAGGCTGACCCATGAGGCCACGAGCTCGGACGACCTGTTTGACGACATTACGATTCCCAGCGTGATCGTGAATGTGGATGACCTAGACGCCCCCGACCGCCACATCCGCACAGTCTCGGTGCCGGCGGGATCCCACGCATTGCCGTTTGGCGAGAAGTTGCTGCCCGAAGAGAAGATCACTGTATTTCTGGGCCTTGGCGTTGATGAAGATGCTCCTGATGATGGTACTGATGATGTTCCATTGGTGGAAAAGTATCTGGACGTGGTGGCCGAAGGCCATGTGTGGCGGCCGAGCGGGCTCTGGGGCGACCCCGACGACGACACCATCTGGGTTGTCGACCCCAGCCACTTCGGCATCCACCCGCTCAAGCTGTCGGCACTGAAGCAGGGGCGGATCGAGCATCTTGACCCTGCCGGCACGGGCTCGACTCACTATCGGTTCAACTACAATTGCCACTTCAGCCGCAGCCGTGTCGGCGGCTTGGGAAACCAGGCGCTGACCGTGATGTGGGGAAACGACGATGCCATCTGGGTCTCGAACGACGAGCAAGGCCGGCTCAATGCGTACACGAGGTTCATGAGTTATCCGGTTCGTGACGGTTGCAATGTCGAGAACGTGACCGGTTATGATGCCGACGGCTACTCCAATACAACGATCAGGACATTGGACTCGCGATCCCATCGCCTCCCCAATAAAGACATACAGATCTTCGCAAATACGATCAGGGGCATCTGGGGGAGCGCGTCAAATCTGTGGTACAACGGGCCGCCTTCGGGCATGCATATCGTCAACCTGAGCAACGGCCAGACGACCCTCGCGCCCGGCTACGACGGTCACAAATACGGCCACGGCCTCTGGTCCGACGGCACGACGATGTGGGTGGCCACCGCCGCCGGTTGGCTCCGGGCCTACGACCTGCACACCGGCAACCGCGCCGCGGAGTTCGACATCCGGATCCGAACCTACAGCATGTGGCCAGGCGACATCTGGGCCCACGGCGGGACCATCTGGGTCACCAACCGGGGGGGCGAGATCGACGCCTACCGCCTGCCCGACCGGCCCTATACCCGCAGCGCAGCGAGAGCGACGGAGGAGGACCCCCTCACGGCAACTTTCACCCTGGCGCCGGAGGCGCATGACGGGGAGAACGGGTTCAAGCTGCGGATCGCCTTCAGCGATGATGTGGAAATAACCCCCGAGGACATGCGCGATCATGCGCTGCTGGTCAGCGGCGGCACGGTGACCGGTGCCGCCAAGGTGAATGACCGCAGCGACCTGTGGGAGCTGACGGTGGAGCCGGCCGGGCCGGGTCCAGTGCCAATCCTGGCGCCGCTGGATCGGCCCTGCACCGACCCGGGAGCGCTGTGCACGGCGGACGGGCGGTCGCTGACCGCCGGCCCCGCCCTCGTGGTGCCCGGTCCGACGGCCGACAGCCCTCCGGGCGTTCCGGACCAGCTGGCGGGAACCGCCGTCTTCATCGGGGGCGTCGACCTGGAGTGGAACGATGTGCCCGGGGCCGACTCCTACGACGTGCAGTTGGGACGGGGCGGTCAATGGATCGACCTGCCTGCCGACGGCGTTGAGGTCGCGTTCTACGGAGCGGGAGCCATCATCAGCGGGCTGGACCCGGAGGCGACCCTCTGGTTCCAGGTACGGGCGGCCAACGGGCACGGCGTCTCGGATTGGTCCGCGACGCTGGCCCTGAGCTCGACCAGCCAGTTCAAGAAGGGCCGGAAGGCCATGCCGGACAATAAGCCGGCCAGCGGAGCGCCGGTCGTCCATGGCACGGCGCAGGCCGGCGAGAGCCTCTGGGCCGACGCGACGGGCATCGAGGACAGGAACGGGCTGGACCGGGTGCAGTTCCAGTACCAGTGGACGTCCAATGACGGAACCACCGACACCGACACCGACATCGCAGGGGCAACGGACTCCGGCTACACCCTGTTGGCCGCCGACGTGGGCCGGACCATCAAGGTGAAGGTGGCCTTCACCGATAGGAGAGGGTACTCCGAGACCCGGACCAGCGCTGCTACGGACGCGGTGGAGGCAGCGCCCCAGCCCGACAGTCCGGCCACCGGGGAGCCAACCATCAGCGGGACGGCCCAGGTGGGCGAGCAGCTGACGGTGGACATCTCGGGCATCGCCGACGGTGACGGGTTGACCAACGCGACTTACAGCTACCAGTGGCTGTCCGACGACGCCGAAATCGGCGGGGCCACCGGCTCGACCTACACCCTGTTGGCCGGCGACGAGGGTCAGACCATCAAGGTGCGGGTCACCATCATCGACGACGCGGGGAACGAGACAACGCTGACCAGCGAGGCTACGAACGCAGTGGAGGCAGCGGCCCAGCCCGACAGTGCGGCCACAGGGCAACCGACCATCAGCGGGACGGCCAGGGTGGGCGAGACGCTGACGGCGAGCACCTCGGGCATCGCCGACGATGATGGTCTGACCACCTCCACCTACAGCTACCAGTGGGTTGCCAACGACGGAACCACCGATACGGACATCTCCGGCGCGACGGATGCCACCTACACCCTGGTGGCCGACGACGCGGGCAAGACCATCAAGGTGCGGGTGATCGTCACCGACGATCTTGGGAACGAGACAACGTTGACCAGCACGGCCACGGATGAGGTTGGCTTTGCTGTCCAGCAGCAGGGGGCTTCCAACACGCCCGCAACCGGGCAACCGACCATCAGCGGCACGGCCCAGGTGGGTGAGGTGCTGACGGCAGGCACCACCGGCATCGCCGACGCCGACGGTCTGAGCGGCGCCACGTTTGCTTACCAGTGGTTGGCTGACGACGTCGACATCTCCGGTGCGACGGATGCCACCTACACCCTGGTGGCCGACGACGAGGGCCGGACCATCAAGGTGCGGGTCACCGTCACCGACGACGCAGAGAACGAGACAACGCTGACCAGCGCCGCCACGGAGGCGGTGGCGGCAGCGCCCCAGCCCGACAGTCCGGCCACCGGGGAACCGACCATCAGCGGCACGCCCCAGGTGGGTGAGGTGCTGACGGCAGGCACCACCGGCATCGCCGACGCCGACGGTCTGAGCGGCGCCACGTTTGCTTACCAGTGGTTGGCTGACGACGTCGACATCTCCGGTGCGACGGATGCCACCTACACCCTGGTGGCCGACGACGAGGGCCGGACCATCAAGGTGCGGGTCACCGTCACCGACGACGCAGAGAACGAGACAACGCTGACCAGCGCCGCCACGGAGGCGGTGGCGGCAGCGCCCCAGCCCGACAGTCCGGCCACCGGGGAACCGACCATCAGCGGCACGCCCCAGGTGGGTGAGGTGCTGACGGCAGGCACCACCGGCATCGCCGACGCCGACGGTCTGAGCGGCGCCACGTTTGCTTACCAGTGGTTGGCTGACGACGTCGACATCTCCGGTGCGACGGATGCCACCTACACCCTGGTGGCCGACGACGAGGGCCGGACCATCAAGGTGCGGGTCACCGTCACCGACGACGCAGAGAACGAGACAACGCTGACCAGCGCCGCCACGGAGGCGGTGGCGGCAGCGCCCCAGCCCGACAGTCCGGCCACCGGGGAACCGACCATCAGCGGCACGCCCCAGGTGGGTGAGGTGCTGACGGCAGGCACCACCGGCATCGCCGACGCCGACGGTCTGAGCGGCGCCACGTTTGCTTACCAGTGGTTGGCTGACGACGTCGACATCTCCGGTGCGACGGATGCCACCTACACCCTGGTGGCCGACGACGAGGGCCGGACCATCAAGGTGCGGGTCACCGTCACCGACGACGCAGAGAACGAGACAACGCTGACCAGCGCCGCCACGGAGGCGGTGGCGGCAGCGCCCCAGCCCGACAGTCCGGCCACCGGCCTGCCCACCATCAGCGGCACGCCCCAGGTGGGCGAGGTGCTGACGGCAGGCACCACCGGCATCGCCGACGCCGACGGTCTGAGCGGCGCCACGTTTGCTTACCAGTGGTTGGCTGACGACGTCGACATCTCCGGTGCGACGGATGCCACCTACACCCTGGTGGCCGGCGACGAGGGCAAGACCATCAAGGTGAGGGTCACCGTCACCGACGACGCAGAGAACGAGACAACGCTGACCAGCGCCGCCACGGAGGCGGTGGCGGCAGCGCCCCAGCCCGATAGTCCGGCCACCGGCCTGCCCACCATCAGCGGCACGCCCCAGGTGGGCGAGGTGCTGACGGCAGGCACCACCGGCATCGCCGACGCCGACGGTCTGAGCGGCGCCACGTTTGCTTACCAGTGGTTGGCTGACGACGTCGACATCTCCGGTGCGACGGATGCCACCTACACCCTGGTGGCCGGCGACGAGGGCAAGACCATCAAGGTGAGGGTCACCGTCACCGACGACGCGGAGAACGAGACAACGCTGACCAGCGCCGCCACGGAGGCGGTGGCGGCAGCGCCCCAGCCCGATAGTCCGGCCACCGGCCTGCCCACCATCAGCGGCACGCCCCAGGTGGGCGAGCAGCTGACGGCAGGCACCACCGGCATCGCTGACGCCGATGGTCTGAGCGGCGCCACGTTTGCTTACCAGTGGTTGGCTGACGACGTCGACATCTCCGGTGCGACGGATGCCACCTACACCCTGGTGGCCGGCGACGAGGGCAAGACCATCAAGGTGAGGGTCACCGTCACCGACGACGCGGAGAACGAGACAACGCTGACCAGCGCCGCCACGGAGGCGGTGGCGGCAGCGCCCCAGCCCGATAGTCCGGCCACCGGCCTGCCCACCATCAGCGGCACGCCCCAGGTGGGCGAGGTGCTGACGGCAGGCACCACCGGCATCGCCGACGCCGACGGTCTGAGCGGCGCCACGTTTGCTTACCAGTGGTTGGCTGACGACGTCGACATCTCCGGTGCGACGGATGCCACCTACACCCTGGTGGCCGGCGACGAGGGCAAGACCATCAAGGTGAGGGTCACCGTCACCGACGACGCGGAGAACGAGACAACGCTGACCAGCGCCGCCACGGAGGCGGTGGCGGCAGCGCCCCAGCCCGATAGTCCGGCCACCGGCCTGCCCACCATCAGCGGCACGCCCCAGGTGGGCGAGCAGCTGACGGCAGGCACCACCGGCATCGCTGACGCCGATGGTCTGAGCGGCGCCACGTTTGCTTACCAGTGGTTGGCTGACGACGTCGACATCTCCGGCGCGACGGATGCCACCTACACCCTGGTGGCCGGCGACGAGGGCCAGACCATCAAGGTGAGGGTCACCGTCACCGACGACGCGGAGAACGAGACAACGCTGACCAGCGCCGCCACCGGCGAGGTTGCATCCGGAGGGCCGACAGAGCCGCCGGGGCAACCACCCAAACTGAAGGGCGTCGCCAATGCGGATGGCACGGTGACCCTCAGTTGGGAGGCCCCCGACGATGACTCGGTTACCGGCTACCAGATTCTACGGCGGCGGCCCACGGAAGGGGAGAATACGCTACTGGTGTACGTGGAGGACACGGGCAGCGCGGCAACGACCTACACCGACGCTAACGTTTCGGCCGGCGTCAAGCACGTCTACCGGGTACAGGCGATCAACGCCGCCGGGCTCAGCAAGAGGTCGAACGCTGTCAGAATAACTCCCGCGCAGCCTGACGAACCCGAGAACAGCCCGGCCACGGGAGGGCCGACCATCAGCGGCATGCCGCAGGTGGGGGAGACGCTGAGGGTGGACACATCGGGCATTGGGGACGCTGACGGTCTGACTAACGCTTCCTACAGTTACCAGTGGGTTGTCACCGACGGAGGTGCGGATGTGGACATTCACGGGGCCACTGCGGCCAGCTACACACCGGTGGCCGCCGACAGGGGCCTGTCCATCCTGGTGCGGGTCAGCTTTACCGACGATGCGGGCAACGAGGAGACGCTGACCAGTATGGTGACGGACGTGGTGGCAGCAGCACCCTAGCCAAGGGGTCCGGCCACCGGGCAACCGACCATCACCGGCACAGTCCGGGTGGGTGAGGAGCTGACCGTGGACACCTCGGGCATCGCCGATGACGAGGGCATGGAGAATGCCGTCTTCACCTCCCGGTGGATGGCCGGCGGGACGGACATCCACCGGGGGGCACCGGCTCGGCGGAAACCACCTACACCGACGACACAGTCGAGCCGGAAAAGGAGTACGTGTACAAGATCAAGGCCATCAACGAGCACGGGGAAGTGAGCGAGATGTCCGACTGGGTCCGGGGCTTCACCCCGGCAGCGCCGGCCCCGGCGGCGCGGACATATCCGGCGCGACGGACTCAAGCTACACCCTGGCCGACGCCGACATAGGCAAGGCCATCAGCTGTTCCTAGCTGAGACGCGACAAGGAGGGCGGCGCTGGGAGAAGATGCGCCGCCCCCCTTATACCATTTCAGGCTAATGAGGCCGCATAGTGTGCTGGAAGACTTCGCGTTGAGTGTTTGATCCAGTTCCACGCTGTTAACGAGCGTACGCGACCAGGATCATACTCCAACTCACGCAGGTAGGAATCAACCGCCTCCATCTTCTCTTCCACACTCTCGTACACCCTCCCCTCCACCCAGCGACGGACCTCCTGGAACACACGCTCAGCAGGATTGAGCTCTGGACTGTAGGGCGGCTGGACTATCGTCGGCAGTCCTACACCCTCGACCAGCCCGGCGCGGTGACCGCGAGCTCCATCCCACACCAGCGCTGCGATGTCCGAGTGATGCTTCAGGCCATTGACCGCTGCTGCTATCGACTCGGACTTCATTGAGTCGATCCAACTCCACTGTAGCCTGCCCCTCCGAACGTCCACTACCAGGAACAGGTACGTCCACCGGTACACCATCTGCACCCTCTGCACCACCTTCACTCCACGACGCCCCCATACTCTGCGAACCATCCCCCTCAGACCCACTCGCATCTCGTCGGCAAAGCCAAAGGCCGTCTCTGATGTCACCCCCACTCTGGTAAGGCTGTCTGCGAGGCCCCCTTTTTCCACGACTCCTGTGCTGCCAGATCCGCTTTCTCATGGCGGCCCCTCGGAACCTTCGGTGAACATCCCAACCGGGACAGCAGGCTGTAGACGCTGCCCGGTTTGTAACTCACACCGTACTCAGACTCTATCCAGTCCCTGATCTCTCCCGCCGTCCTGAAACGTCCGGTCGACACCTCCTCGGTCAACTCCCGCTCTTGCTCCGCGCTCAGAAACCGGGGTTGACCTCTCCCCCCCATCTTGTGGGCACTCACTTCCCCCATACCGCCCTCTCTATACCAGCCCACCCACTGCTGGACCGTGCGCTGATGAACCCCTACCGCCCTAGCCGCCTCACCGAGTTGCCACCCCGAACGCACCAGCCACAGTCCGTGTAGCCGAGTCCGCAGGGTGGTATCCTGTTCCCCATGGTAGGCTGACTTCAGCGCCTCCGGACTATCCTCTGCCCGCCAATCTATTCGAAGCGGTCGTCCGATCATCTCATGCCCTCCACCTGTCTGGTAGACTCAGCATGGATGAACCAATTGGAACATCTCTAGCCGCTTTCCGGCCTAGTTACGATCAATTGGTATTATAACGCAAAAGAGGCCGCACACATGGATGTCCGGGCGGGGCCGCACTCCGGTACCGGACGTAGAAGCAGGGTGACAATCCCGCCTCATAAGGAGAGGTCTCCAAGCGCCCTGCGTGGAGGACAGGCCCGCCATGCCGAGGCAGCCCATACAGTACAGGAGAAAACCCCACGCCACCCCAGACCACTTCCCCCAGCGCCTGGAGTGGTTCCAGCACGCCTCCGGCCTGACCTGGGCGGAGATCGCCCGTCGTCTCGGCATCTCCCCCATCACCATACGGCGCTGGTGGAAGCGGGGAGTGCGGCCCAACTATCGGCATCTGAAGGCGCTACAGGACCTGGCCGACGACCTGGGGCTCGGCCATCTGTTCACCGACTGAGGCGGCGCGCCGGGGAAGCGGCCTGAAACCTGCGGGGCCTGAAACGCAAAAAGGGCAGCACATACGGTGAGGCAGACCACCCGAAACGCGAAAAGGGCCACATACATAGCCGTGCGGGGGGAAGCCGCCGCCGTTGCGACGACCTCCCCCGTTCCTGCGGTCAGCGTCCCGCGCCGACCAGCTCCTCGGCCTTGAACGCGGCCCCTAGAACAGCCTCAGCGTCTCGGGTTGCTGCTGCTCCGTCTCTCCCTCGGCGGCCCCGGCCTGCGCCGCCCCTTGTGAGCGCCGGGTCCGGCGTCTGGCCGGGGGAGCGGGCCTTTCATGTGCCGGATGCTTGGGTTCGTCCTCCCACCTAGCCCTCGCCCGTTCGACCACCGCAAGGGCCTCCTGGGTCAGACCGGACAGGTCAGCGTCGTCGAAGGACTCGATGTGCGGGTCCGACGAGGGCTGTTGCACGCCGATGGTGGCCCTGCCTCCCTTGATGGACACGACGACCTTCAGGTCCTCAGCGGCTTCGGTCTCGTCTCCCGCGGCCTGCTCCCCGGCGTCATCGGAGCCCTGGCCGTCCTGTGTCGTCTCACCCTTGGAGTCTTCCTTCAGGTCAACGGCGGCAGCCGCGTCGTCCGCCGCATCGCCGAAGAGACTGTCGTCGGTGCTCGGGGCGTCCGAGCGGGTTGCTTCCGTTCCAACTTCGTCTGGCATGGTTGCTCCTTTCGTTGTTTCTTCTCTGGCCCTTGCTCAGGCTGAGAGCCTCGACTGTCTCCTGATCTCGCCGAGGGTCTGCGGCTCCCAGTACAGGTCCCGCTCCACGGCGGGGACGCCGCCGAACACGGTTACTTCCGAGAGTTCCGTCAGGTCGAAGTAGCCCAGTTCGACTTCAAACCCTTCGACGAGGCCGAAGCACGTTCCGATCTCAGCGTCCCACTCGGTGACGTACCAGCGCCAGCCGTTGTAGGGCGAGAAGAGCTTCACCCTGGCGACCACGGCGTCGGGGTCGTCCGCGCCGTCATTGGCGTACAGGGGCGGGATGGTGTCGGCGAGCTCCTTCGTCATCAGCTTGTGCCTGCGGAGCCCGCTGTGGGCGTCCTGCCAGATCGTCGTGGTTCCCTTTTCGTTAGGCATGGTTTTCTCCTTATTTCCGTCTTTGAATGCGTCTGTTGAGCGTTGGTCACTAGGACGCTATCCCCGGCTCGGAGCCAGACCGCACCACCCGCGCCACCGTCTCCGGGGTGGCATACGTGGGGGTGACCGTTCCCTGCTCCATGTCCAGGTAGAGGCCCATGAAGGGGCAGGTTCCCGCCGCCATGCGGCGGACCACCTGTAGCGCCAGCGACGCCATCATCTGGTTGATGGTCGGGTCCTGGTCTGTGAGGTCGAGGGCCGCCGCGCAGTCCACGTCGGGAGGCGTGGTCGACACGGCGGTCAGCAGGTCGGGCCGCTGCACCGTAGGCGCGGGGAGCAGGTAGCAGGTCTGGTCGACGAAGGCTTGTTCGTCCCCAAAGTCCCGGTCGGCGACGTCGTATAAGTACCTGCCCCCAGTTGGTGTCGTTGCCCGCGTCGATGAGCCACCGGCGCGGGTCTCCCGGCAGGGACTCCGCCATCGCCCTGCGAGCTGCGGCGTTGTCGGCGCAGCCGATGATGAGGCTGTTCCCGTAGTGGGGAAGGCCGGGGTAGCGGCCCCCATCCGAGCGGGAGTCCTCTTCCCGGAAGGCGTACACCGAGTAGCCGACGGGACGCCGGAACGCTTTTGCCAGCCGGTCCGCGAGGGCCTGACTCTTGAATCGACCGACATCCTCCGGGTAGAAATTTTGGCGCAGCAGGTTGTGGGGCTCCACCCGGTCGTGGTCGACCAGGACGATGGTGGCCTCCCGTCCCTGGAAGAGTCTGCACAGGCCTTCGGCGACGAAGCCGCCGGTCCCGCCGCAGCCGACCACGGTTATCCAGGGGTTGTCCAGCAGGAACTCGTTGTCCAGGTTGTAGGGCATTTCTCAGTCACCTCCTTTTCTCTTGCCTCGTTTGAATCCGGCTCTTCGCCCGTCAGCCGGACGCCCGGAACTGGGCCGTCGAACACCTGCGGCCACTCCACCGGGGCGAAGTGGCCGTAGACGCCGACCCGCAGGCTCAGCTCGGGCCGGTCGCTGTCGAGGCGTCCCACGACGCCGTAGATGCGGAAGCCCTGCTCGTCGCCGTCGTCGGTCTTCGAGAAGAAGGCGCGGGAGCTTCCGTGGGAGTGGAACTCGGCGACCACGCCCGCAGGGGGCGTGTAGGTGAGGGACGAAGCCGTCCCTTCCTGTTCGGGAACCACCAGCCGGTAGGCGCGCCCGTCCCATCGGACTGCGAAGAACCGCTCGGTGCCGGGGTCGTCCTGGAACCAGCGCAGGCCAAGCTCGAAGAGCCGGGACGGGATGGGACCGTGGGCAAGCTCCACCTTCTCGGCGACGGGAGCCAGGCCCCGCACCTCGCAGGATGCGACAATGACCCGCGCCGTCAGGTGGGCGCTCTCGGACTGGACGTAGACGCCGCCCGATCCGAGCACGTAGTCGTATCCGATGCCCTGGACTCCGGCGAGGCCGCCGGGGTGGTTCACCAGGTAGCCCACCGGCCCCGCCGCCCCGCTACCGGTAGCCACGTCTCCCCTCGGAGACCGCCATCGCCTGGCCCACCGTGCACTGGGGAACCAGGTCCTCAGTCGGGTATACAGTTGTTCCATCGAGCTCCTCCCATAGCGCTTGCAGGTTGTCGGGGTGCTTCTTCGAGCGGTCCCGGATGTCTCCGGTAAGGGAGAAGAAGGACTGGAAGAAGCCTTCCGGTATCAGGTCCACCTCCTCGGGGAACCTGTGGCTTCCGGGGCAGACCCTCCCGTCTCTGAAGACGTTGAAGGCGGGGGCCCGGAAGAGCTGCTGCTCGGCGTCGGTGGGCCGCTCCGTTGCGGCGTAGACCCAGGGCGGGCGCCCCGGCGAGCAGACGAAGACCAGCCCCGGCATGGGAAGCCGGAGCCGGGCGGGGGGCTTGAACGCCTCCCGTTGCAGGGCCACCGGCCAGACTTGGGGCGGCCGCCAGAGGGCCACCACCTGCCCGGTCTCGCCCTGGTTCCACCAGAGGGCCTCTTGGGGTAGCAACCCCGAGGAGAAGCCCAGGTGCTGGGTGAACACGTTGGCGATGGCGTCCGCCGAGACGGTCCTCACCCAGTTTGAGTCGCTCTCGAAGCCCCGCAGCAGGATGGTCTCCTTGTACACTTCCAGCTGCATCTGGAGCTCGTCCCTTGCCATGTCCGCCGGCCCCGGCAGGGACCATTGGGTCGTATCGACTGCATCAGTCATCGTTTACCTCCTGTTCTTGTTTGGGGAGACGCTCCAGGATGAAGTCCAGCATCTTGCCGAAGCGGGCGGGCAGGTCCTCCTCCAGCCAGTCGGCCAGCCGCGTCACCGCGTCCATGAGGGCGCTGGCTTTGCGCCACTCCTCCGTGCCCGCCTCGATCACCTCGTCCTCCCAGGGGTCGGAGAAGCCGTCGTAATTGCCATCCTCGTAGGTGTGGTCGAGGAAGAAGTTGCCGGTCTCGGCAAGGACCCAGGAGCAGGCTTGCGCCGCCCCCTCGAAACGGGTCTCCTTCAGCGCGTCGGTGAGGTCGTCCAGGGGTATGCCGCCCTGGGGGATCCTCTCCAATGTTTCTTGCGGGATGCGTTCGGCGGCCGACTCCAGCCAGGCCACCCGTATCCCGTCGGGTCCGTCGTAGTAGGCGTTGGCGGGCTTGACCAGGAGGGCCATGGCCGAGAGTCCCTCGCGGTAGCCGTCCCACATCTCGTGGAGGCCGTCGTAGCCGAAGCCCATCAGGTCGAAGGGGATGCCCTGCCTCAGCCAGGACCACGGAGGCTGTTCCCCCTCCTCCTCCGTCCAGAACTCGATGAACGGCGCGTAGAGGGGGAAGTGGCGCTCTCCGAAGAGATTGGCGAAGCGCTCCACCCTCCCGCGTACGTCGGGGGCCGCCAGCGCCGCCTCCGCCTCCTGGGGGAAGAGGCGGCGCACCAGCCCCACGAACCATGCGTAGTCGTCGGCGTAGCCAACGAGCGTCACCAGCTCCCGCAGCGACGGCGGACGCCGCAGGAGCAGGTTCGCCAGGCCGCTCAGTTGCGCCGGGGCCGCAGTTGCCATCGCAGCGCCTCCAACAGCCGCCCCGTCGATGCGGCGTAGTCCTGCGCCTGGGTGCAGGCCATCTCCACGTCCTTCTGCCGGGAGGCGGCCGCGTCCAGGTCGAGTGAGCCGTCCGGCCGTGTGAGCTCCGCCGTGAGCTCGATGATGCTGAGGCCCGCCGGCGGCGTCGCCGCCAGCAGACCGGTGAATATCCGGTTGTCCATCGGACTCCCTCCTCTAGCTCCTTGCGTGGGCGCCCTTGGTGCCCACCCGCCGCTGGAACTCGTAGATGGTGTCGTCGCCCCGCTTGGTCTCCTTCACCGAGGCGTTGGCGATCTCCCCGTAGAAGTCGGAGAGGGTTGCCTTCACCTGGTCGACGCTCATCTGGGGGTCGGGGTCGGGAAACTCTCTGTCGTCGTAGACAAACACGCGTGCCATCGTTCTTCTCCTTTGTGATTGCTCTGTCTTGTTGCGTTGCCATTTGCGGGGAGGCCGCCGCTCCACTGGCGACGACCTCTCCCGTGCCTTGCGGTCTAGCGTCCTGCGCCGACCGGCTCTTCCTCCCGCTCCTGTTCCACCGCCCACTCAAACAGGGACAGTGACGGGGCCTGAGTCTTGCGGCCCTTCGGCTTGACCGGCTCCTCGGCCATGAACTCCGCCCAGGAGAACAGCGACTGCTGCGCCTCCGGGGACTCGTCCTCGTGGTGGCCGTTGGTCCCGTTCCCGTTGACCGGGGCGGGCGTGTGCCCGTTGCCGTTGGCGTGGCCGTTGGCCGGGACAAGCTCCACCGTCGGCCCGATACCGTCGGCGTGGTGGCCGTTGCCGTTGGCGTGCTTACCATTCCCGTTGACCGAGACCGTCTCCGGCTCGACTTCGACGACCTTCCAGCCGTCGTCCACCAGCAGCTCCTCGGCCTCGCTCTCGGCGTTCCTGGCCTGGGCGAACACCTCCTCCATCGTCTCGGCCTCGTCCTCCTCGTCGCCGCTGACGATCCTGCGGGCCAGCGCCATCATCATGTCGTCCCCGTCGTCTCCGTATGCGGCCAGCCCGTCCTCCGGCAGCTCCCCCTCGACGGCCAGGGAGCTCTGCATCTTCTTCGCCACCAGTTTCAGCGCGTCGGCCTGGAGGGTGTTCCGGTAGGACATGAACACCACCTTCACCGGACGGGTCTGCCCGATGCGCCACGACCGCCGCGACGCCTGCCGGACGACGTAGACCGAGTAATCGGTCTCGTCCCAGACGATGGTCGGGAAGTCGATCAGGTCGAGGCCGGTCTGCACCAGCCGCGGGTGGCAGATGAGGACGTCGATGCCCTCCTTCACCTTGTCGGCCACCCACGCCTCCCTCCGGTTCGGGGCCACCGCGTCGGCCTTCATCACCGCCACCTTGAACCCGTGCCGGGTGAGGATGTCGTCCATCCGCCCGGTGATGTCCCTGGTCCCCGTGTGGGTGACGTAGACCAGCACCCGCCTTCCCTCCAGCCGCTCGGCGGCCACCAGGTCGATGAGCGCCTTCTCCTTCGGGTAGAGCTTCTCCTCGGACAGGGGCGGCACCTGCACTATGACGTCCCCGGTCCGGGGGTCGAAGACCGTCTCCCCCCTGGTGCAGCCGTCCGGGTAGGCCAGGAGCGTCTGGAGGTAGGTCGCCAGCAGCCGCTTGGAGCCGCTCTTGAGGGCGGCCGCCAGCTCTTTCTTCAGCTCCTCGAACACGTGCTTGTAGGCGCTGCGCTGGGAGTAGCCGGTGGCGTCCTCCTCCGAGTCCATCGAGGACACGAGGATCTTCTCCTCGTAGTCCGGCAGGCCGGAGGCAACGTCCGCCAGTCTGAGGAACACCGTGTTCCCGATGATGTGGAACAGGGCGCTGGGAACGAGTCCCGGCCTCTCCCTGGTGACCTTGCGGTAGCTGCGGCGGCGGCTGTTGCGCCCGTCCTCCACGGCGTCGTCGTCGGGCTTGCCGACGGTGACCTCCTCGAAGCCGTACCGCTGTATCCAGCGGCGCTCGTCGGAGCGCCCGAACTCCGTCCTGATCTCCGGCGAGAACCGATAGAGCAGGTGGAAGATGGTCGAGGAGTACCCGCCGAGCAGCGTGCCGGTCAGGCTGAGGGACTTGCCGCACACGTCGGCGAGGATGCCGGCGGCGATGCCCTGGGCAGAGCCGCGCCCCTTGAACTCGTGGACCTCGTCGCCGATCAGCAGGTCGAAGAAGCCCTTCATCCGGTGCTTGATGTAGTCGGCCAGCGGGTAGCGGGCCGGACCGGACTTGTCCGCCTGCCACAGCGGGGCGTCGCAGCCGGCGCAGGTGTGCTTGCGGCGGTTCAGGTCGGCGAACGTCAGCGGCACGCCGTCCTTGTCCACCACCTGCGCGGTGCAGTCGGGGCAGCAGGGGACCCGGAAGGGCTCCCCCGTCTCCTCGTCCCGCAGGAGCCTTCCCTTCGAGACGGCCCACCGCTGTATCACGGCGGGCATCCAGCGGTAGGACAGCTTGGCCTTCTCCCGGCTCATCACCGCGAACAGGGGGCCGGAGCCGACGGAGAGGCGGAGCCGCTCCAGGTCGGTGATGGACTCGACGATGGCGGCGCGGACGAAGGGCACCGTCTGTTCGATCTCCCGCTTCCACTTGGGCACCAGGTGGGGCGGGCAGATGACGAGAATCCTCTCGAAGCCCGCCATGTATGCCGCCGCCGCGCCGATGAAGGTCTTGCCGGTTCCCATCTCTCCGACGACCGTGGTGCCCCGGTGGGCCTTGAGGGAGAGGGCCGCGCCCCTGATGGCGTCGGTCTGCGCCCCCAGGGGCTTGCGGAGCAGGCGGGGGATCGTGCCGCCGTTCTCCGAGGGGCGGTAGAGGGGCGGGTAGGACTCCACCACCCTTCGCGCTATGGCGTCCTTGAACTTGTCGATGAAACCTCCGAGGTTCATGTCAGTCGTCCTCCTATTCCGTGGTGGGCCGGAGGACGACGCCGGGAACCCAGACGCACCACGCCCCCGGTGGGGACGTTTGCGTGTCGCGGGTCCCCGGAAACGTCCCCAGGCGGTTGCTTGAACGTGCGAACCCGCGCAGTCGGCGGGCCTCGTGAGTGCGGCTCGGTGCGAGCCGTCTATGCGGCTTTCAGGGCCTCCCTGCGGGCGGTCTCGGCAGCTTTTGCGTCGTCGTAGCAGCGTCCCGTCAGGTGGTATGTCTTCACCGGCGAGGACACGGCCCTGCCGTAGTCGTCGATGTCCACCGAGGCGGTCTGCATGGCCGGTTCGCCGGGGGCGATGGGCTGCCCGCACCGGCAGCAGGCTTCGAGGGGCATGGTGGTCTGCATCTTTCGACCTTCCTTTCCTTGATAAGAGGGGTCTTCTGAGTCGTTCCGATAGAGCGAAGGCCCCGCAGGTCGAATGAACCAACGGGGCCTCGTTGCGCGGCTCGGGGTGAGCCGTCCGAGCTAGGCGGCGATGTCCTCGATCCGTCCGTCGTCGAGGTCGAGGGCCACCACGGTAGTCGTCAGCTTCTCGCGGTGGACCTCCTTCTCCGGGGCGTCCTCCACCAGCACCATGTCCTTCGAGGTGCGGCCCTTGACCAGGATGCGCCTGTCGTCGGCTTCGAGCACCAGGTTGTCGAGGAACCCGGCCGCCACCAGCATCGCCATGTGCCCCCGTCTGAGGGGCATGAGCGGCCGGGTGCGGCTGTCCTTCGCGGGCCAGAGGGTGTCGGTGATGTCCGTGTTGGTCCACAGTCCCGACCGCCGCGCCTCGGCAGCAGCCGCGGCGGGATCGACGGTGCGGGTGGTGAACAGGACGTCGCCGCTCGGCGTCGTGGCGGGGGTGTACTCCGGGTAGGAGTAGGAGTTGCGCTGGGAGCGCAGGGGCTCCGGCTCTCCCAGCGACCACTCCAGCACCATGCTCTCGGCGGGAGCGTCGGGAACGGGGTCGGCCTTCCGGTAGCCGAAGAGCACCACCTGGTCGAAGACCTCCCGCTCCGGGTCGGGAAAGGCCCAGCACCTCATCCGCCCGTAGTGGGTGGAGAGATACCGGGCCGAGACCGCGAGGCGCTGCCGTGGCACGATGAAGACCAGCAGGCCGCTCTCGGCCAGGTAGCGCGTGGTCTGCGTCAGGAAGGCGTGCTCCGTCCGCTTGTCTTCGGAATCAAAGTCATACGGCGGATTGAGCAGCAGCAGGCCGAAGGCCCCGTTCGCTATGGACGTGGCGAACAGGTCCGCCGCGAGGGTGCGGTGGAGCCGCTTCTCGGCCTCCTCGGCCCTGTCCCGGTGCAGCTCCACGCCGTAGGTCTCGATGGACAGAGCCTGCCCCGTACGCGATACGGGGGCGTTGGGCCTGTCCAGGCCCTCGGCCAGCCTCTCCAGCGCGTCCCCGGCCCCGCAGCAGGGGTCGAGGATGCGGAGGGTCTCCCGGCCCCGGTGGTAGGAGCCGGTGGGGGTGTGAATCAGCTCGGCGAGCAGGTCCACCACCCGGTCGGGAGTCGGGTAGTAGCCCCCTTTGGCTTGTGCAGCGAGTCTCATGTCGTCTCTCCTTTCATGTCTGGTGTCGTGCGCCGCGTCAGGCGGCGATTGCCAGGTCCTTGTGGCGAGTGTCGATGCCGACCACCTCGCCAATAGCCACGTTGCGCTGGTAGCACAGGACCTGGTGCGTCCCGATGCTCTCGGCGCAGGCCGTGCAGAAGGCGGTGACAAGCTCGGCGTGGTTGGCGACGGTCATCCGCCGCACCAGCATCGAGCCGCCGTCCGGCAGTGTGTGGCGGTAGAGCATGACCGAGGGGTCCCGCCGCTCCGCCTCCGTCGCGGGCCGGAAGAAGTGCGGCTGCCCCGACCGGCACAGGTGCTGCGAGCGTAGGGTAGGCCGCCGGCGAGTTACTCCGTGTGGAGCACTTTTCCGTCGGCCCCCCTCCGAACCGGACGTGCGGCTTTCACCGCATCCGGCTCTCCAGTGGTCTATGTCTGCTTTTGCGGATTCCAATTGCCGCCGTGGGCGTTCAGGTGGCAGGGACGGCAGACCACGAGGGTCTTGCGCCGCCGCGCCGCCATGATTTGTACCCACTTGGGCTTTTCGCCTTGGCCTTTCACGTTCAGGTCGCGGAGCGCACGGATGTGGTGAACTTCGACGTTCACCGTTGACCCGCACAACTCGCATTCGTCCGCTAGGAGCCGTTGAATCAGCTCGTTGCGTTGGAACCCGTACCGTTGAGGCTGTTGGTCTACGAGGACGGCCTGCCTCTTCCGCTTCAGGGGTATGCCACCGAACTGTGCCACCAGTGGGCGTTTCCCATTGCCCCGCTGGACTTCGACCTTGAGGCAGGCCCGTTCGCTGTGCTCGGTTAGTGCGGTGCTCCGGTAGCGCCGGAACACCTTCCGGGTCGTGGTTTTGTGCTTGCTCGCAAGGGTTTTGGTCAGCGACTGTCCCATGACCCATTGCAATTTCCCGAAGTGGGAGACGTTTTGGGCCAGCAGGTAGTACTGAACGACGCCCCGGAACTCCGATTGATACCTGCTCACGATGGAATAGTCCTCATCGTGTATCAGCACGCTGCGGTGTGCCGGTTTGCCGTTGCTCATGTAGGCTTGGCAGTGTTGCTCGATGACTTTTGCGGGAACTCGTAAGCCGATACGACCATTGACGCTGCGCCGACCAGTATGGTCGAGCTTGTCGTTGACCTGCTGGTTCACGAGTTCATAGCCGAGGAACTTGGCCGCCTGGCTGGTGGCATGGGTTATGAGTGTCTTTTCCCTGGATAGCTCCAGCTTGAGTGTGTCGCGCAGGAACGTCTTCAGGGACTCCTTTATCTGCTCGGCGTCGGCTTTTGGCCCGCTGAAGCCCAACACGAAGTCGTCTGCGTAGCGAACGTATCGGAGCCTGCGGAATCCAGGGTCGTGAGGATCGACTGACGGGAGTTGTTGCATCTGCTTGCGCAGTTGCGCCGCCAGCGTGTAGTTCCCCTTTTCCTTCTGGTACGCCATTCGGCCCTTCAACGCATTCCACGGACGGTTGACTCTTCGGGCTGTGCCACGGGTATGTGCTGGAATCAGCACCGTCTCGACGAATCTGTCCAACCGGTCTAGGTAGACGTTGGCGAGGATTGGGCTGACCACGCCGCCTTGCGGCGTACCGCTCAGGGTGCGGCCATAGTGCCAATCCTCCATGTAGCCTGCCTTCAGTAGGTACTTGAGCAGGCGCAAGAAACGGTTGTCGTGAAGCTTTTCTCCGAGCACCGACAGCATGACCTCATGGTCGATGTTGTCGAAGCACCCCTTGATGTCTCCCTCGACGAACCAGCGGACACCGGTCCAGTGAGTGACCACCTCGCCCAAAGCGGTGTGGCACCCCCGGTCGGGCCGGAAGCCGTGGGAGCGGTCGGAGAACTGCGGCTCGTAGTAGGCTTCCAGAATCATCCGGATGACCTCTTGCAGCAGCTTGTCCGTCCACGTCGGTATGCCCAAGGCGCGGGTCTTGCCGTTAGGCTTGGGAATGTTCACCCGTCGCACCGGCGTCCATCGGGAACCGCTCGTAACGAAGCTCGTCGATGATGCGGTCGATTTTCGCCAGTGACATACCGTCCACGGTCTCTGCGGTGGTTCCCTTGGTCATCGCTCCCTGGTTTGAGTAGAGACGACCGTAGGCCCGCAGGTAGAGTTCCCGGTTGTACAGCAGCCGATAGATGTTCTCCAGCGGCAATCCTCGTTCTCCGCGTTCGCGTATGACGTTCAGTACAGTTTCGGCTGGTCTCATCCTGAGTACCTCCCTGTCGTATTCCGTCTAAACCACCTGCCCTCCTTCGCCATGTGCCGGGCTTTCCCCGGTTCGGACTACTACGAGGGCTCCGTGACCATAGGGGTCTCCCCCCGTAGGCCATCCCGCGTTCCGTTTGACATAGGACGTCCGAGCACGACTGTAGGGGCCCCGTTCATTCCCTTGAATGACCGCATCGGTCATCGCCCACTCACCGGAGGTGCACCGGTCACGACGACCGGCCAGTGCAATGAGTGGCGCCGGGTTACAAGCGTTCTACCGGCGGGCGGCAATAACACCATCTGGGAACTGGGGTTCAGGCAATCAAGCTTTCACCGTATCGCGCGGGCCTTGCGGAACCGGCCTTACAACGCTTTCAGGCCGTAGCCGCTTTACCGACATGCTGTTTTCCCCCTAGGCTTTCGCTTCGAGGTGGGTCGGTTGGCCCAAGAACTTCCTCCGAGTCCTTCCCGATTGAGTCGGGTATCCTATGCCGCGTTACGCGGCGCACCGTCGTGCTCGCAGTAGCGGCAGGTCTTCCCGTCGGGGGAGAACCGCTGCCATGCCCCGTGGTTGCGCTGTCCGCGCCGCTTGTTGTTGCGCTTGGCCCGCTTCAGCGTCCTATCCATCGGACGCCTCCCTGGGCAGAGTCAGCCTGCCCGACGCAACGGCGTCGGACAGGTCGTCCCGCAGCTTCTGGGCCTTGGGAGAGCACCGGTAGGCGGAGACGCCCACCGATTGCAGGGGGACTATCTCCTCTTCCTCGATGCCCCGCTGCCAGAGCCAGCCCGCCCAGGAGCCGTGGAGGGGGAGCGGGCTGCGCTTGTCGAGGAACCGGTGATGGAGAGCCGGGGCCTCCTCCTCCGACTGCGCCAGCAGGAGGAAGGAGTCCTTCTCGTAGCCAAACTCCGCGGTCTTCGTATAGACGAGCGCGTGCCAGCCGCCGCTCGCCGGCAGGCGGGCGATCTTGGTCGTCCAGGTGCCGATGGTCTCGTACGGGATGATGCAGCGCTGGTAGCCGCCGTGGAGCGCCATGCCGTCGGCGCCCCTGATGATGTGGGCGACGTCCGGGGGCTGCTTGAGCAGCGACGCCCAGATCGCCTTCAACGCCGTCTGGGAGCCGACCATCGAGACGAACCAGAGGCCGTCCGTCCGGTCGTCGCGGGCGAAGGCGTCGGCGGTGGCGTTGAAGCCGCCTGCGCTTATCGTGAACAGGTCTTCGGGGTCGATGGTGTGAGTCGCGAGCATTGCGACCTCCTTGCGTGTGGGTTGGGAGCGACGCGCTGGGGAGCATGTCCCCCGCGTGAGAGCCGGACGGCGTGGGCCGTCAGGACATGAGGCCCCGTTCCTTGAGGCTGACGGACCGCTCCCCGCCGATGACCACGTGGTCCAGCAGCTCGATGCCCAGGAGCTTGCCCGCCTGTGCCAGCTCCCTGGTGATGGCGGCGTCCTCCGGGCTGGGCGTCGGGTCCTGGCTGGGGTGGTTATGGCAGACGATGATGCTGGGAACGGCCTCCATGACGGCGGGGCGCAGCACTTCCGCAGGGCGGATCATCGAGGAGTTCACGTTGCCCTGGTAGACGACCCGCTGGCCCACCACCTGGTTCCTGGTGTTGAGCAGCAGCACCCGGAGCTGCTCCTGGGCGAGGCCGGACATCTCCGGCCCCAGCAGCTTCCGCACGTCTTCGGGGCAGCCGATGGAGGGCGGGTCCTCCGGGCCTTCCGGCCTCGTCGCCACGTCGTAGCGGACCGCCAACTCCCCCAGCAGGCTCAGGTTGATGCGGAGCGCGTTCAGCAGAACAGCGTCCTTGGTGAAAGTCTTCTTCCTGGTCATGTCGGCCTCCTTCGCTATCGGTTAGGACAGACAGCGGGGCCGCCCCCTGTAGTGGGAAGCGGCCCCGTGGTGCGCCTCTGAAAAGGCGTCGCCATGCGGTTGTGGGTCGACCGGCTAGAAGGGAGAGGCGCCGACCGGCTGCTCGATGTCCGCGGCGTCGCCGTTGCCGTTGCCGTTGTGGGAGTCGAGGAAGACGACCTCGGAGGCGTGTATCTCGGTGCGGTGGCGGCGCTGGCCGTCGTCACCCTCCCAGCTGTTCTGGACAATGCGGCCGGAGAGGTAGATGCGCTGGCCCTTGCCCACGTACTGGTTCACGGCCTCGGCGAGCCCGGCCCAGCACGTCACGTCGTGCCAGTCCGTCTCCGTCTCCCCGTTGGAGCGGGGCCGGTCGGTCGCCAGCCGCAGCTTGGTGACGGCGGTGCCATTCGGCGTGTAGCGCATCTCGGGGTCGGTCCCAACCCTGCCCAGAAGCTCGACTTTGTTGATGGTGCGTGACATGTGATTCTCCTTGTGTGAGTAGTGGCGCGGTCTTGCCGCGCCCGTCTTGAATGAGAGCGGGGCCGACTCCCCGATACGGGGAAGACGGCCCCGTCCTGCGCTCCCAACAGGGGAAGCGTCTAGGTGTTCACCCGCACGTACTCCGACTCGCATTAGGTAGGGACAGCGCCGCCGATGACCGGATTGCTCCGGCTGGTTTGCGCCATCCCTCCTACCGAACCGGGCGTGCCACTTTCGCGGCACCCGGCTCTCCATTAGACGGTTCGTTATTGGCTTGGTTGGCTTACGGCCTTATGGCACGGCCGGCAGAGCGTGACCAGGTTACTGAGCGCGTGAGACTTCATGCCTTTGGTGTGGTGGACTTGGAGAGGACTCCGAGCGCCACACTGTTGGCATTTCATTCCGTCGCGCAACTTGGCCTGGAGTTTCCGTTCGGCTAGTTCGAGAGGCTCGCTGCGATTGCTGCTGCCAGCCCCAATAGTCGCCGTGTAGATACGCTCGTCTGGGCCGGTTTCTCCCTTTGGATGGTCATTCGCCGCCGTTGCGTGGCCGGACAGGTAGGGATGCGGGAAGCCCGCTTTGCCCTTCTGCCGGTAGCGATAGCGGACAAGCTCCGTTGGAGTGGGGAGCCATTGGTACACTTCCAGCGAGTTATCACCTTCGTGCACCTCTGCGTACCAGCGGATCCTGCCATGAAGCCTCTCGGATTTGCTTCGGATGAGCTGCCCCTTGTGGCTTCCCTTGTGCTTCTTCCGCAACCAGTGAAAGTAGCGGAACCAGGCGAAGTTGGTAATCTCTCCGATGTCCCGTACGAAGCTGGTGTACCGGTAGTATTCGGCCCAGCCCCGCACGATAGCGTTCAGGGTCTTCAACCGGGTGTACTCATCCATCCACGTCCAATTCCTGGAAGTCAGGTCTTTGAGCTTCCGTGTCACTCGCTCCATGGCCTTGGCAGTCGGTCGAAGATGCAAGGCCCACCGGCCATTGACGCGCTTGCGCTGGATATGGAAACCCAGGAAGTCGAAGCCGTCGTTGACGTGGGTGATGACCGTCTTTTCTTCCGATAGCGTCAGGTGGAGTTTGTTCTCCAGAAACTGCTGTATGGCCTGCTTGGTGGCCTTGACCTCGGCGATGGGGCCATTGCTGACGACCACAAAGTCATCCGCGTAGCGCACCATCTTGTAGTTGCCGAGACCTGCCTGCCTTCTCCGTTCGCGGGTATATCGGTCGAGGTCCCACTGCGCCGCCGCCCACTGGTCAAACTCGTTGAGGTAGACGTTGGATAGCAGCGGGGAGATTACCCCTCCCTGTGGCACACCGGATTCGGTGCGCGCGAAGAGGCCCCCTTCCAGCACGCCCGCTTTCAGGAACTTCCAGATCAAGTCCAGTAGCGCCCTGTCCTTCAACCGCTTCCGCAGCAGCTTCATCAGCGTCCGATGATGGACGGTATCGAAGTAGCTTTGGAGGTCGCCTTCAATCACGTAGTAGTGTTTCACGCTGCTGTTGGACAAGGTCATGAGGACTGCGATTGCATCCATGGTGCGACGACCTTTACGGAAGCCGTAGGAGTGCGGGTGGAAATCCGACTCATAAATCGGGTCGAGGATGGCCCGAAGTGCTTCCTGCACGATGCGATCCCGCAGGGCGGGGATGCCCAACGGGCGCTGTTTGCCATCGTGCTTGGGTATATAGACTCGCCTGACGGGTAGCGGCTTGTACGTTTTGCGCTTCAGTTGGTCGATGAGCGTCGTCATCTGACGCTCGTAGTCCTCCTTGAACGCAGCCCGCGTTACGCTGTCCACGCCGTCGGTCTGGCTACCCGGTCGCGCCAGTACCCTTTCAGCCGATATGTGCATCCAGTAGTCCCAGTGCAACAGGTCGTACAGGTTGGTGAACCTGTGGTCTGGATGCTCACTGGCCGTCGTTGCCAAGAACCTTTGCTTTTCTGCCATCTTTGTCGGGTTCATACATCCCTCCTCTGGCTTAGTTCGCTTGTGTTCTGCACTCGTCTAATTGCCCTCCTTCGCCATGTGGTCGGCTTTCCCGACCTCGGACTACTACGAGGGCTCTGCCCCACATCCGGCATTGGCCGCAGGCTGGCCTACCCCGTTGCCGGGGAGCCGAACGTGGTTCCCAAGTTCACCTAGATTGCGTCTGCGTGTCGTCGTAGGCCCTGCCTGTACGCCTGGCACGGCTCCTTGCCGTGCTCGTCATCGGAGGGTGCCGGTCAGAGGGAGTACGGCATCCTTGCCCTTGAAGGACTGTCCCTGCACTGAGAAGACAGGGGTTCCGAAGACTCCACCCTCGCCCTACCGTGAGCGGGTGGTCAATCGTGCGACGCTTCAAACAGCAGTTTCTTGCGTAGCCGTAACGACACTCTGGCTAGCAGCGCGCGGTGCAGTAGGGTGGCCGCCACCACATTGTCGGGAAGGCTTCAGACACGGTTCGCCCCTGTGCCTGCTTCCCTAGCCACCGGCCCACTCCTGGCCGGGTTCCACATCGGAAACTTTCAATCTAGGCGCTTCTTGGCGCACTCTCGGTGACGATCTCGGCCCGGACCTCCGGGTCGAGGGCCTCGTTCAGCCTGCGGTGGTTCACCGAGTACCTGGTGGAGCTGACGAGGGTGACCGTCCGGCCCCCCACCGTCGCTTTCGAGTCGCCCTGCCGGCGCATCCACGCCTTCAGGGTGTCCAGCGCGGCGCGCTTGGCCTTTTCGGGCTCCTTGATGGACTCCTGAGCCTCTGCGTAGGCCGCCACCGCGTCCCGTGCCTCTTCGTCGCTCACCTCCTTGTCCTCTATCTCCGTCTCTTCGCTCGCTTCCGCCATTCCCGGCAGGCAGACCGCCAGGAACGGGCAGGACCTGCACTGCCAGCTGGTGGACGAAAAATCCCGACCCGGCAGCGCGTCGGGGTCAGGCCCGCTACGGACGTGGTGAGCGGCAAGCTCACCGAGCCACTCGCTGGCGTCCCGCAAGGCCCGCTCCAGCCGGTGGGCTGGGATCCGCTCCCAGTCCCAGGTGCGAGCCCCCGTGTCCATCGTGGCGATTACCGCGTCCCGCAGGTCGCCGAACTCGCCGAGCGAGTAGAAGGCGGCCTGGGCCACCGACGCCGGATGGCTGCGCTCGGCTCCCAGCGTCTGCCAGCGCTTGAACGCCTCCGGTCCCCGCGTCTTGATCTCGACGACCATCGGGTCGCCGTAGGCGGGACCGTGCGTCTCTCCCTCGAAGAGGAACAGCTGCGGCGCAGCCGCCTCGCCCCCCTCCACCGGCATCCGCACCGTGCCGTCCGGGTGGCCCGTGACCAGCAGATTGGGGCCGATGCGCACCGCCACCTGCTGCGGGTCCTGGGGGTCGGCGGCATCGACCTTCCAGCCCGCCCGCTCCATCGCCCGCACCACCACCGGCTCAAGGGCGTTGCCCGCCTCCATCGCCGTCAGCGACTCCTCGCTGGGGGGGTTCGTGGGCTCGTAGTTGGTTGCGGCGTACCAGAGGGAGCGGCGGCAGCCCAGGGCTGACGATGCCCGCACCTCCATGTTGCCGTCGTCGTCGAACCGCGCCGCAGGACGGGAGAAGACCTCCGCCCGCTCGTCAATCGTCGTTACCATCGTCGTCGCCTCCTTCCTGTAAGTGAGAAGCGGGGCCGCCCCCGAAGGAGACAGCCCCGCCTCGATACCGTGGTCCTGGCCGTTCATGCGGCCGCTTTCATCTCAATCGCCGCCTCTTGCGCCGTCTCCGCCTCCCGCTCCTCCCTGGCCCGCAGGTGGGCCTTGAGGATGTGCGCTATCCCGTCGCCGAGTCCGAGCACCGCAACGCTCTTGCCGTCCGGCATCGTGTTGAAGAACGGCTGCATCTCGGCTATCCCCTGGCACTGGTCGATGATCTCCTCCAGGGACGTGCCGCGCCGCAGGTGCAGTGAGATCAACCGGCAGGCCAGCTCGGTGACGCCGTGCTGGAAGCTGCCTCCCTTCCCCAGCCAGCCGAAGACCTCGAAGGGCTCGCCGTCCTCGTCCGTCGAGACGGTGACGTAGAGGTTCCCCATCTCCGTCTGGAGCTTGGTCGTCGTGCTGGGAAGGCTGCGGGGCCTGGGTCGTGTCGTCGCGGTCATGGCCTGCCCCCTTCCGCCCGGCAGAGCGGGAGCGTCCGGCTGCACTCGACGGCCTTCAGCTTCCCGTAGGCCCGCACCATCTCGGCGTCGCCCACGAAGGACTCGGCCTCGATGCGGGTGTCGAACCGCCCGAACGGGTCCGTCCCGAAGCCGCCCCGGTAGGCGACGGCGTGGTAGTGGATTCCCGGCGGGCAGTCACGGAGGTGCGGGAGGGCCGGGGCGTAGCGGTCGAAGTAGCCCGCGACCTTCAGCGCCATCTCCCTCTCGCGGTCGTCGCCGAGTCCCAAGAGCGTCCTGACGATGGGCTCCTCGCAGTCCTCCTCGGCGAAGGTGGGCGTGAACATGGCGGATCGGACGCAGGCGGGGATTGCGGCCCACCGCTCGCGGCTGAGCTTCAGCCCGCCGTGGCTGGGCGTCCAGACTCGCCAGACGCCCTCGGCCAGCTCCACCACGTCATGTGTCCAGCCCCAGGGTGTGCTTACCAAGGTCTCAGTCGTTGTCATGGCTCGTAGCCTCCTAGTCCTGTAATGAAGGAGCGGGGCAGCCCCCCGAAGGAGACGGCCCCGCTCTCGATACCGAACCCGATTGACCGGCAGACTAGGCGGCCCCGTATCACGTACGGGGCAGGCTCTGGGCCTGCTGCATCTGCCGGAGCTTGTTGGCGGCGGCTTCCACCAGCGGCCCGAGCTCGGTGCCGTCCAGGTCGTCGATGCTCTTGCCCGTCCGGTCCACCACGGCGGACCGCACCTGGTCCTCGTCCAGGCCCTGCTCGGCGGCGATCTCGATGAGCCGCTTCCGCAGCTTTTCAATCTGGGACTCGCTGCGGCCCCTGCCCTGGGCCTGCCGCGTGGGGCGGCTGGCCTGTGCCTGACCGGAGTTGCTGTTGGTCTGAGCGGGAACGCGCTGCGGTTGCGGCGAGTTGCCGACCTGCGGCTGGTCGCCGTAGAACGCGTTGCCGAACTGCACCCCGAAGCCCCTGAATGCCCGCTTCAGACCGTCGGTCACGGCCCCTTTTATCGCCGTGTCGTGGCCGTCGAAGGTGTCCTCCGCCACCGGGTGGACGCCGATGTCGGTGCGAGGCAGCGCGCCCGCCACGGTGACCCGCACCGGGGCGCTGTAGCCCTGTTCCACCTTCACCTCGCCCGTCTGGGGATTGACAGTCTCGATCCGGCGCAGGGTGACGTTCTCGACCAGCTCGTAGCCCCAGCCGCCGTAGCCGAATATCCGATTGGCCTGGGCGATGACGATGTGGCCTTCGAGGTAGTCGTAGCTGCGCCCGGCGCGGCCCTTGCGCTGGGAGGCCAGCGCCGGGTCGAGGGGCTGTCCGAGCGCCTGCGTGACGGCGGGCGAGAGCCCGTCCCAGAGCAGCTCGTGCTCGATGGGGATGGCGGCGTCGGGCTTGTGCCCGTTGCCGTTCCGGGCGACGACCGCGGTGTCCTTGTGGACGCCGTTCGCGCTCCCGTTTCCGTTGTTGCTTCCGTTCTTGTTGAACATCTCAATCTCCTTCTTGTGGTGTCGTTCCTGTAGCGAATGACCGATGCGGAATCCCTCACGGGAGTCCGTGTGCGGGCGAAGTCCGTCGCAAATCGGGCATAGGACCTCCTGGGTAGGTGAGAGTGGGGAAAGGCGGGCGAGGGAGCCTGCTGGGGAGCGGCGGGGAGCCGCTAGCGGGCGGAGCGTCCCGCCAGCGAGAGCAGGCGGAGGAAGGCGGTCCGTCCGTGGGGGAGGGCCGCAAGCTCGCCCACGTCGCCGACGCCCTGGGGAAGGGCGACGACGGCGGCCCTGCGTCCGAGCAGGGTCAGAAGCCGGTCGGTGGCCTCTAGGCCCGCGGTGTCGCCGTCGAAGGCGAGGAAAACGCGGGGGCAGCCCCGGAGGGCGGAGGCGACTCGCTCAACGCCCTGGGTTCCGAGAGCGGCGCAGGATGGGATGCCCCACCCGGTAAGGGTGAGCCAGTCGAAGACGCCTTCGGCAACGACCGCCCAGGGCGGCGCGGGGCCGAGACGCCCGAGGCCGAGCACCGGCTTGGGGCCGGGCGGAGCCTGGAAGCGGGGCGTCCGGTCGGGGTCTATGGCCCGGCCCACGAGCCAGCGGACGAGGCCGCCGGAGGCGTCGGGTACGACGACCATCCCGGCGAACCGCTCCGCTCCCCGCTCCATGAACAGCCCGGAGTCCCGGATGCGCTTCTCGGAGAAGCCGAGGGACTCCAGGCCCAGCCGCAGCCCGCCGCCCGGCGCATAGCCGAGACCGAGGCGGGCTGCGGCGACCGGGCCGACGCCCCGCGAGGCCAGGTACTCCCGCGCTTCTGAAGAACGCCGGAGCCGCCCGGCGTAGAAGCGCGCCGCCGCCGTCAGCAGGGCGGGGTCGCGGGGAGGCAGCGCGGCGGACGGGGGACGCCGCGTTCCGGCTGGACGAGTGGCGGACCGCGGCGCAAGCCCTGGGCTGCCGTCCAGCCGCGCGATGGCCTCCGGCAGCGACAGGCCCTCGGCCCGCTGGATGAAGTCCAGCACGTCGCCGCCGAGGCCGCACCCGAAGCAGTAGAACCGCTCCGAGTCGGCGTACACCGTGAAGCTGCCCTCCGCCTCGTCGTGGAAGGGGCACACGCCCTGGCGGACCCTTCCACGACCGCGCAGCCGCACCCCCGCGGCCTCCACCGTGTCGCCCAGCGGGTGCCGGGCCTTCAGCGCGGGGATGTCCACGTTGACCGTGACCATCACGCACCTCCGGTCAGGGGACGCAGGCCCCGGAGGCTGCGCCGCGAAACCACCTTGCCGGGCCGCCAGCGCATTCCCAGGACCGCCACGACCTCCAGCGATCCGCCGTCGCTATGGGGCGCCAGCGCGGCG
Organism: Dehalococcoidia bacterium; assembly: GCA_965224235.1. Taxonomy (GTDB): domain Bacteria; phylum Chloroflexota; class Dehalococcoidia; order Lucifugimonadales; family Lucifugimonadaceae. Next base: position 66,281 of record CBDCYP010000002.1, read on the forward strand.
GCCCGTCCCGTGCCCTGGCTGTAGACCAGGGCGTCGCGGCCGCCGAACCGCCGCTTCACCAGCTGCGTCCACTCGGAGAAGGCCCACCGAGCCTCCTTCTTCTCCGTCTTCTCCGCGTCCACGCCGGCGAGGACCGCCAGCGCGCCGTCCACGTCTCCAGCCTGCCTGAGCCGCCTCGCCTCGTGGATCGAGCGCACCGCGCCCGTCTCCGCCGTCTCCGGCTCCTGCTCCTTGAATCCCATCGCCGCCATGAGCTGGTCGACCAGCTCTTCGAGGCTGCGCCGGGGCCTGTCCACCGTGTCCAGCGAACGAGTTCCAGTTGCCAGTGTTGCCGTTGTCATCGTGCACCTCCTAAGTGCCTGTGCTTGTGTTGCCTTGCCGATTGCGCCCGCTTGCGGGTATAGAAGAAGGGCCGCCCCCGGATGGGAGACGGCCCTTTGCGTTGAGTTGGGATGGGTATGAGGGAGCCGGAGGCCCCGTCGTCAGCGGCGACGGACCCTCCCTACCGGACGCCGGGGCATGAACCGCCGGAGCAGCAGCGCCCCGATGCCCAGACCGACGAGGTTCAGGAAGAAGAGCTCCACGTCGCCGGTTATCAGCGGCGCCGCGACGACCAGGACGACCGCCCCGGCCACGACGACCCGCTTGCGCTTCCACCACGGCTGCTTCTCAGGGGCCTGGACCGCGGTGTCATTCACCTGCGTGTAGGCCGTCCAGATGGGCAGCCCGATCAAGACCTCCATCTCGGTTATCACCACGCCGGCCGAGCAGCCCCCGGTGTGGCACTTGACCTCGATGCCGTTGCCGTCCGGTCGCTGCCGGAACGCCAGCCCGTCCGACTTGCCGCCGTGACAGACCGCCGTCGTCGTCCAGAACCAGCCCCGCTCGAAGCTGACCCGGTGCGGCAGCAGATTCGCTATCCGCATCGCGCTCGGGCCCGTGTACTGTTCCGCCATGTCCGTTCCTCCTTCTCCGATGGTGTGTGTGAATGCCAACGCCATGCCTGTGCCCGGCGAACCGTGATGACGTGTCCGAGACGATGTGCAGTCTGGGCGCGCCTCCCGTGAGCGCGTATCTCCCAGTAGAACTTCGTATCAGGCGCGAAGCCGAGCAGATGCCGGACGATTGGCAGGATGGGGTCGACGGCCAGTCCGTCGTTGACGAACAGGAGGGCGCGGCTTCGACTCGGCAGAGTGAAGCTACCTCGCCCTGGCACGACGACCGTTCGTTGCCCCTCGTACACTTCAACCTCGATCTCGATTCCATCAACCGTGGTGGCTAGGTACAGCTCGTTACTCATCGCATCTCCTCTCCGGTGTGTGTCCGATCCGTAGTCGCCATATGCGTTACCTCCTTGCTGATTGGTATGCCGTTGCCGTTGAACCCGTGACTCTGTTCCGAAGACGCACTCCGCCCGCGGTCGAATGCCGAACGCGGAAGACGGAGCGGGGTGAAAGAAGACGCAGCTCGGCCCAGGGTGGATACCGTCCGAGTTTGCGAAAGCTGCGAGACGTGAAGCGGCCAGCCTGCTTCTCAGTCGCAGACCGGCGCGTGTCGAAGCTGCGGCCCTAGCTGTGTGTCAGCCGTGCCGCAGGCATGTTGAACCGGCCGGGGCGAAAGACGCACTCCGACCGACTGGGCGAGGACGAGGCGCAGAAGGCGCTCCATCCTCAAAGTCCAGCGGGAGAAGCGATCAACTCCAACCACCGGACGGGTGCCCGACGGGAGAAGGACTTACGTCAAACTCCAACCGACGGACGTGGACCGAGGACGAAGGACCTACGTCAAACTTCGTCGTTTCGACCCGTGCTGCTTGCGGAGAGCTACGTCAAATCCGCAGCGGCAGCAATTCCCTCGTGGGAGACCTTCCAGAGAGCGAATCATCCGTCAGGTCGGACCCGGGCAACAGGGATCGCGCCCCCAGGTTTCTATGGTCGGAAACCTTGGTTGAAAGCCAAACAGTGCCACCATTATTACCCCACCAAAGACCCGATGTGAAGGCTTTCGGGCAGTCCACGCCAACATCGTTCACAAAACTTCACTGAAGTTCACTGGAAGCCGGAGCGGTAACCCGCCGGGTTATTTCCACAAAACTCCGAAGGTCAGTGAGTGCAGAAGCTCACGCTTTCTCAGCGCTCTCCGCGTGTCGGAGAGCGCTGTCTTCCGCCAGTTGACCTGCCCGTTCCGGTCGAAGCCCCGCAGCGGAAACGTCGCCGGGGGAAGCGTCAGCCCGTGCTCCTCCAGCAGCGTCAGCTCCAACGCCAGGAACCGCTCCTCGGTGCGCAGCCAGGACAGGCTCTTTCCCTCGTCGGGATGAACCGCCTTCAGCTCCCGCCAGTCGACGATCAGGGGCCAGACCTCCCCGAACACCTCCTCGTCGTCCTCGGCGGGCTCCAACGTCACGAGGTCGGGGTACTCCCGCCGCAGCGTCGCCCTTCGCCTGGGCTGAGGGCCGGCGCCGTTCGCTTTCGCCTCGTCCCCGGCGTCCCCCGCCGTCCTCCGCTCCGCCTGTTCCCGCTCCCGCTGGCGAAACCCCTGCGCCATCTCCTCACGAATGGCCCTGTCTCTGTCCTCGCTGGCCCTGTTGTTCTCCCGTATCTCCTTGCCAAGCTCCTCGAAGCCGCCCTCCAAGTCCTCCAGGCGGTCCGCCAGCTGGTCGTTGCGGCCCCGCTGCTCGGCGGCGGCGGAGCCCACCCCCGACTGGAGCGCCTTCTCCAGCGCCCCCCGGATGCGCCGCGTCAGCACACCCTCGTCGAGGCTGGCGTCCAGAGTCCTGCGGTCCACCCCCAGCATCTCGGCCGCCTTCTTCCGTCCGTTGTCGCGCTCCAGCTCCTGCAACAACGACATGAGCCGCAGGTGGTGCATGTCCCGCACGCTCCTGCCCTTCTCGACCACGTCCTTCTTCGGTTCCATGAGTCCTCCTCTTTGCGCCGGCCTCAGTCCCCGGTTTCGCCCACGAACAAGGCCCGGCTCTTCACGGGCTGCGACATGTGGACCACCTGTAGGGGGAAATGCGGGATTCCGACCCGTTTCCGCCCTTCTCTCTTGCGGCCCCGCTGCGCCCCTTTTTGCGGAGAGAGGCCGACCTGGGGACTTAAGTCCAAGTGTTCACAACTTCTGCGCAATTCCGGCCCCATTTGTTCCTGTTTCAGCTTTGCCGTGACCTCACAGCCAACTTCGCCACCAACTTCGTTTTCTTGTACAGCCCCCATACTGCACGGGAGGGAGTCTTTTGCCTAGAACCTCAAAAGGGGCGACATTTTTGTCGTCCCTTTTGGGCAGTTTCCATCGTCATTTCGTTTGTTCAAACTCTTCTGCGAGTGCCGCGATCCGATGAATCGCGGCGAACGGAAGAGAGGTGAACGAGTTGGCGCACAGATCGAAACCCCGGTCATTCAGGCGGATTTTCCCCTTGGCAATTGCGCTCGTCTTGGCGGCGCTGGTGGCGATTCCGTCCAGCGGCATCGCCCTGGCCCAGGAGCCCTTCGGCGGGGGCATCGTCCTCGTCAACGCCGGCCGGGATTTCGTTGAGCGCAAGGGCGGCGGCGAGTTCGTCGCAAGGCCCGTATTCGACCGGCAGATCGCGGCGCTCCACTACGCCGTCCGCGACGCCGACACCGGCGACTGGATAAGCGCCATGTACCGGGTCAGCGGCGGCGAGAAGGAGAGAAGCGACGGCTGGGAGTACTCGTGGGAGTACCCCGCCCTGGACGAGCAACCCGACCTCGACCTCGACCGGGCCTACCTGCTGGTCATGCTGGCCCAATCCGAGGACGGGCTGAGAGGCGACTTCTACGCCGTCGTCCCGATCCACCAGCCGGGGCGCATCTGGGACAAGATCCTGTCCGCCCTCAACCCGGCGCGGTGGGCGAGGGCCTTCGCCGGCTGGGTGGTCGAGGGGGTCCACGGGACCCTCTGCGGCGTGGTGGAGCGGGCGTCCGGCGAGGACGCCGACAACTGCGGGGGTCGGTAGCGCATGAGCGACATCCTCACCGGCACCCCTCCCGACCTGACCTACGCCCACCACCTGGTCCAGCAGGCGTGGATGGTCGTCTGGGCCATCACCTCCGGCGCGCTGATGGTGATCCTTGGCTGGATGGGCCTCAGCTTCATCGTGTCCGAGCACCTTGGCCGCTCCCAGACGGGATGGCGAGAGATGGTCCCCCGGCTCGTGCTCGGCCTGGTGGCCGCCGCATCGTCCCTGTGGTGGTGCGCCCTGGTCCTCGACGTGGCCGACGCCGTGTCAGGATTCATCGCCGTCTCCCTCAACGTCACCCCCGGAGACCTGCTCAGGGCTCCCCTCGACACCTTCCTCACAGCCGTCCAAGCCGGGAGCGTGGGCATGGCGCAGCTGCTGGCCCTGCTCTACCTGGTCTACGGCTTCTTCGTGCTCTACGTCATCGTGCAGATGGTGCTGCGCCTGGCCCTCATCGACATCCTTCTCGCCCTGGCGCCCATCGCGTTGGGGCTGTGGATTCTGCCGCACACGGCGGGCTGGGGACGCCACTGGCTGCGCCTGTTCATGACGACGGTGTTCCAGCAGGCCATCCAGTTGATTGCCTTGGCCCTGGGTTTGGGCTTCCTCAACGAGTTCGCGTCGATAGCCGCCTTCGAGCCGGTGCAGGACCTCATCTGGAAGCTCCTGATGTCCCTGGCCTTCGTCTACATGGCGACCCGGGTGCCCTCGATGCTCGGCAACTCCGGGACCTTCGACTCCTGGCTCTCGATGCTCTATTTCGGCATGAATCTTCCGTCGTCGCTGATGCGCTCGGCCCGGACCATCGGGCTGATGAGCGGGGCCGCGGGAGGGCCGGGAGGCATGGCGGTGGGAGCGATTGCGGCCAGCGCGGGCGTGTCGGCAGCAGCCAGCGGCCTCAGCTCCGCGGCCTCAATGGCCACCCCATCGGCAGGCGGAGACGGCGGCGGCGAGCCCCGGAGCAGCGGCGAGTAGCCGAACACACGACAACGACGCAACGGCGCGGAAGAGACCCGCGTCAGGCGAACACCACGACGGAGGCGAAGCAATGTGCAGCTAACGGGAGCAACCGAGGCGAGTAGACCAAGAGCTGAACGCCGGGCGGCAGAGAGCCGTCCGGCGCAAGAGAGGAGCGAAAGGAATGGAAGACCTTACACAGACTATCTCGAACCTGGTGGGAATCCTGCTGGGCGTCGTGGGAGCGGTGGGCGTCGGCTTCTTCATCTACGGCGCGTACCTGTACCTGACGGCGTCGGGAGCGCCCCACCAGATGGAGCGCGGCAAGAGCGCAATGATGACCGCACTGGCGGGCATCGTGCTGGCCCTGGTCGCCTACGGCGTCGTGGAGCTGGTGATGAACGCCGTCGTTGACCCCGGCGTGGACATCGAAGACGCCCTGCCCAAGCCCGAGAGCGAATAGGCGGGCGTGAGAAGGGAGGAGAGAAACATGAGAGAACACGAAGTCCCGACCCACGTGCAGGCCGAGGACCGGGTGCTGCTGGGGTTCACCTTCCCGCAGGTCGTGGCGGTGATGGCGGTGTGCGCCATCTCCTACGGCGCATACCGCTACGCCCCGGTAGGCCCGTCCGAGGTGCGCATGGCCCTCGCCGCCGTCCTGGCCCTGGCGGGGATCGCCATGATCGTTGGGAAGGTGGGGGGCAGGCGGCTGCCGTTGGTGGCCGCCGACCTGCTCAAGTATCGGCTGGGGGCGCGGCTCTACGTTGGGTCCGCGTCCCAGCTGGTGCGAACCGAGCCGCCCGCGCCGGCGCAGCCGGTCAGGAGCGGCCCCGGCCCGCTGAGCCTTATGGCGAAACGCGCCGGGCGCGGGCTGGGAAGGCTGCGCAAGAACAGGAAGACCCGCAAGAACAAGGAACGCCGCAACGGACGGATGCGCTGGTTCGGCAAGCGCAGGGGGAAGGACGCGGGCAGCGGCCGGCGTCCCGACCACCGGGCCGAGACGCTTCAGAGCCGGAACCGGAAGCCTAGAAGAGGCATGTTTGCCCTTGCGGTCGTGGCCGTCCTGGCGGCGGCGGTCATGACCGTCCCCCAGGCGGCCCTTGCCGACGGCCACGAGCCCTGGCGGGACGAGATCGACTTCGAGGTCGCCGAGCCGGTGGAGGGACGGCGGATATTCGTCGAGGGACTGACCGTCTCCGGCGACCGGGCCGCCGTTACCCTCCGGGCCGCCACCGCCCTGGACATACGGGTGCGGGCCTTCGGCGGTCCGCAGGGGAACTGGCTGCGCTTCTGGGGGGCGGCGTCCCTGGCTGAGGGGGAGCGCATCGACTACTCGCTCCCCCTCCACGGCCCGGCGCCGTCCTTCACCGTGTCGTGGGAGGACTCCCTGGGACAGGCCGGGGCGCTGACCTTCGAGGAAGCGCAGCTTCCCTATCCCCTGCCGGTCGTGGAGGGGGAGTTGTGCGACCTGCGCATGACCTCCCTGGGCTGGACGCCCGGAGCGGTCAGCGGCGTCGTCGAGTCCGATTGCGCCGCCGTCGTCTTGGAGCCTATCGAGCTTCAGACGGTGGCCGGACACGCCAGCGTCACCGAGACGGCGCTGATGGACGCCGAGGTGACGGCCGTCACGGGGACGGTCTCGGCAGCCACCGGCGCGTCGAGTGCAAGCGTGACCTTCGTCCCCGACGGCGAGACCCGCTTCAGGCTCGCGGTGCCCGCCGGCGAGGCGATTCACGACGTGAGCGTGGACGTGAGCCTTGAGGCGAGCCTTCGCATCCCGATGCCCCCGCTGACGCAGCTCACCCACCACCCGGAGCGGGTCGAAGAGGTCACCAGGACCGTGCACCTCTTCCGCCCGGGGGACAGCGACTACGACAGTGAGACGGTGACGGTCACCTGCGACGACGGCGGCGATTCATCCGCCGCCACGACGTCGTCCGCCACCGCTACGGCCTACGCCTACGTCCCCAGCGCCACCATCGCCAGGGAGGTGACGGTGGCCGTCGTCCACCCGGAGCACATCAAGGCCGAGACGGTGGAGCGGCAGCCCATCGCCGGGACCAGGGCCGAAACGATGGCTCTGGCATCCGCCGTGGGATCGGACGACCCCTTCAAGGCCCTGGTCCTGCCTGAGCCCGAGCCGGTCGACCCGCCCGCCGAGCAGGAGCCCGCAGACGGCCTCCGCGACTGGTTCGAGGACATGGGCTGGGAGTGGCCCTGGTGAGGCGGGCGATTTCGGCAACGCTGCTGGCCGGGGTTGCGCTGGCGACCGCCGGCGCGGCCCCGGCGGAGGAGCAGGAGATGCTCCGCCAGTTCGACCGCGTGCTTACCGGCATGGCCTACGCCGCCACCGGCCTCTGTCTCTTCTCCATCGTCTGGGCGGGCTTCGTCCTGATGGCCGAGGGCGGCGAGGAGCGCGGCGGGGGCAGGGCCAAGACCGCCGTCGTCATGGCGGTGGTGGGCCTCGTCCTGGTCCTGTCGGCCAAGGGCGTGGCCGCGCTGCTGAGGAACGGCCTGGTGGACTTCCCAACCCCCTAGAGAAAAGGAACCGAGCGAATTGAAGAAACTGATTGAACGAATCACGAGACGCGGAAGAGAGACGCCGCCAAGCGAGTCCGCCGCTCCGCAGGAGATGCCGGAGGGCGGACTCCCCACGGAGCCGGCGTCCGGCGCAGCCAAAGAGACCGCGCCCAAGCTCCCGCCGGAGCCGCCGCTGTTCTTCATGCTGTCCCATCTGGACGACGACGGGCCGGTGCGCCTTGACGGGGTGAAGATCGGCGTCTGCGAGGTGATGGGCCTTGAGATAGACGAGCCGAAGCTCGGGGCCTTCGCCGGGGCGCTCAACGCCCTGGACTTCCCGGCCCAGCTGCTCATCAGGCAGCACCCGCCTAGATTGGAACGGATGCGGGAGAAGCTGCAAGAGGCCCAGCCGGGCAACCTGCCCCCGCAGACCAAGGCGGCCGCCGAGTCCCTGGGGCGCCTGCTCACCGACCTTGAGACGAGGGACGGCATCCTCGACCGGCGCTTCTACGCCGTGTGCGAGTTCGCCCGCGTCGACGACCTGCGGGGCCTGCTCTCCAGGGCCGGGCTCTCCGTCCACGCCCTGAAGGGCCGCCAGCTTCGGATGTTCTTCGTATCGGCCGCCCTGGGCGGCTCACCCGCAGAGTTCGACGAGGACGCCCCCGTCGAGGTGGCGATAGGCCGCCGCGACATGCGCATAGGCGGGACCCTCGTTCGCTCGCTCCACCTGGGCAAGTGGCCCCGGTCGCTGGCCCCCGGCTTCCTCCAGGGCCTGATGGCAGCCGGAGCGCCGATGGACCTGTCCGTCCACATAGGACCCATACCGGCGGAGCAGGCGGCCAGAACGCTGGAGTGGCAGAAGGTGCGCTTCGAGTCGGCCCAGTCCCTGTCCTTCAAGCGGGGACGCACCATGTCCCCCGAGGCGGAGATCGCCCTGGAGGACATCACCAGGCTGAGGGACGAGGTGCAGCGGGGCAGGGAGCGGCTCTTCCACGCCTCCCTGTCGGTCACCCTCCATGCCAGGAACGAGGCGTCGCTGAGGGAGATGACCCAGCGGGCCAAGGCCCACTTCGGAGCCACGCTGGGCAAGCTGGACAACCTGGCCTTTCGCCAGCGCGAGGGCCTTCTGTCCACCCTCCCCCTGGGCCTGAACGCCGTGGCCGAGTGGCGCAGCCTCGACACCTCCAGCATCGCCCGGCTCTTCCCCTTCTCGCCCCCCGACCTGGACACCCGCAGCGGCACCCTCTACGGCATCGACATGCGGGCCTGCTCCCCGGTGGTCTACGACCCCTGGGACGGCACGCACCTGAACGCCAACACCGCCGTCCTCGCAAGGTCAGGCAGCGGCAAGAGTTTCGCAACAAAGCTCGGCGTGCTCAGGGGTTTGACCAGGGGCATCACCGCCTACGTGATCGACCCCGAGGGCGAGTACGCGGACATGGCCCGCGCAGCGGGAGGGCGAGTGCTGTCCCCCGGAGTGCCGGGCGAAGGGATGAACCCCTTCGTCATCGAGCGGGGCGACTCCGAGGAGATGCTCCAGCGCATCGGCAGCCTGAGACGCCTCATCGAGGTCATGGTGGGAGAGAGCCTGGGAGCGGAGCGCCGCGCCTCCCTCGACCACGCCCTGGCGGGCTACTACGCCAAGCCCCGCGAGCGCACCGGCTTCCGCGATTTCTATTCATATCTGCAAGAGGACGAGGCGGGAGACCCCGGCCTCGCAAGACTGCTGCGGCCCTTCGCCACCGGCAGCCTCCGCCACCTCCTCTCCGACGAGGGCGACGACCTGCTGGGCAACGAGGCCCTGGTCACCGTTTTTGACCTGCGGCTGCTGGAGCCGGAGCTTCGCCCCGCCGCCGCGATGGTCTGCACCGAGACGGTGTGGGCCGCCGCCGCCCAGGACCCCAAGCCGAGGCTTCTCGTGGTGGACGAGGTGTGGTCGATCATGCAGCACCCCGAGGGGGCCGCATTCATGGTCAGCATGGCGAAGCGCGCTCGCAAGCACCGGCTGGGGTTGCAGTTCATCACCCAGGACGTCCAGGACCTATTGAGCGAGGACACCTCCCGCACCATCACCGGCCACTCCGGTCGCGCCCTCCTCCAGAACGCCGCCTTCAAGCTCCTGCTCCAGCAGGACGCGGCGGCCATAAGCACGGTCGGCGACGCCTTCGACCTGCCCCAGGACCTCCAGCGCTGGCTGCTGTCGTGCCCGCGTGGAGACGGCCTGCTGCTGTCGAAGGGCAACCGCTTCCCCGTCCGCATCGAGGCCACCCCGGAGGAGACGGCGGTCATCGAGTGGACGCCCGGACGCCATTAGAGAAAGGAATAACACCATGAAGCTGAACCCGAAGGAAATCCTGTTTGGAAACGACACCGAGAAGAAGCCCGTCCTGCTGACGGTGACGCCGCCCCGCGCCGGGGAGCGCACGCTGCTGGGCGTGGAGAACATGCTCGGCTCCATCGCGGTGCCGGAGCCCTTCTCCCTGGAGCTGGCGGGAGACATGGACGGCGTCACCCTCTTGGCCCGCTGCCTCGACGACGAGGTGGTGCGCGGCCAGCTCTCCGCCCACTACCCCCAGGCCCGCATCCAGAAGCTGGACCCGGACCACGATCCCCTGCGCATGGGCGACGGCGAGCAGGCGTGGAGCATGACCCTGCGGGCCGACGCCCCCGAGTACGTGCCCCTGAGGACCTTCAGGGACGACGACCTGCTCGACCCCGGCTCCGACCCCCTCATCGCCCTGATGGGCGCCCTCTCCAACATCAACAAGGGTGAGCGCGTGGTGGCGAGGCTGATGCTGCGCTCCCTCGGCCCCGACTGGTCGCAGGCCCACCTGGACAAGGCCCACAAGCGGCCCGGCATGGAGCCGCGGGAGCCCGCCTACACCTTCCAGACCAAACCTCTGCAGATGGACGGCATCACGATGGCCGTCCTCGGCCTGGGCGCGCTGGCAGCCCTGAAGGGCTACCTGTGGGTGCAGGACGGCGAGATATGGAAGGCGGCGCTGCTGGGGATAGGCACGGCCCTGGGGCTGGCGGTCGGCGGCTGGGCATGGCACCGCTGGAAGAAGGCCCGGTCCCGCGTCGAAGACCCCCTGCTCATCAGGGAGAAGGTGTCACGCATCGCCTTCGACGCCGAGCTTCAGATCACGGCCATACTGCCCGCCGGGACGAGACCCCAGCGCGCCGGCGAGCTCCTGGGGCCGGTGGCCGCCGCCTACCGCCATTTCGACAACCCCGCCGGGGCGCGCTTCAAGGTCGGCAAAGTCCGGCCAACCGCGCCGGACCCGGAGGTGCTGCACCCGCCAGGCCCCGGCCTGTTCGGCGGGCGCAGCGTCTTGGGAGTCCGCGAGATCGCCTGCCTGTGGCACCCGCCCGGCGCCGGAGACGAGACGCCCCTGGTGGAGCGGTCCGGCGCGAGGGCGCTCCTGCCGTTCGCCAAGGGTGTCAGGGGCGGCGCGCTGGTGGGGGACACCACGGCTGGCAAGCCACGTCCCATCCGCTTCCCCGACGACCTGCTCAGGCGGCACCACCTCTACGTGGCGCGCACCCGCATGGGCAAGTCCACCCTCATGCACCATCTTGTCACGCACAAGATGCGGGAGAAGGCCGAAGGCAGGGACAACGACGCCATCGTCGTCGTCGACCCCCACGCGGACCTGGTGGCAGGGCTGCTCGAACATGTGCCGGAGTCCCTCATCGACCGGGTGCGGCTCATCGACCTGGCCGACCAGCGGAGGGCGCCCGGCATCAACCTTCTCGACACCCGCATCTTCGCCGACCGCGACCGCACCGCCGACTCGGTGGTGCGCGTGGCCAAGGGCCTCTGGGAGCAGTGGGGGCCGAGGATGCAGTCCATCCTCGAACAGACCGTCAAGACGCTTCACGAGGCCAACGAGCACCCCGAGACGGACGAGGGCAGCCAGCACACCATCCTCGACGGGCTGAAGCTCCTCTCCGACAGGAAGTTCCGGGACGGCGTGCTCAAGAGGATCGAGGACCCCTACCTGCTTGAATGGTGGGCCAGGGACTTCGGAAGCTGGCACCAGCAGTACCGCGCCGAGGCCCTCGCCCCCGTGCAGACCCGCCTCTCCTACTACGCATCCTCCAAGCGGGCGCGGGCCATCCTCGGCCAGCGCCGCTCCACCATCGACCTGCGCGACACCATCCTCAACGGCGGCATCCTGCTGGTGTCCACCGCCCAGGGAGCCGTCGGGAGGGACGTGTCCGCCCTGGTGGGCGCGTCCCTCCTCAACCTGGTCGATTCGGTGATACGGGAGCAGGAGAGCGTCTCACTCAGCCAGCGGCGCGGCGCGCTGGTGGTCGTGGACGAGATGCAGTCGATGCCCGGCGTGGACTACGAGTCGATGCTCTCGGAGCTGGGCAAGTACGGGGCGTCGTTTGTGCTCGCAACCCAGAGCCTCGCGAAGCTCGACGACCTCTCCCGCACCATGCGGGACACCCTGCTCGCCAACGTCGGATGCCTGGCCGTCTTCCAGGTGGCCGGGAACGACGCAAGGCAGCTGGTGTGGGAGCTGGGCAAGGAGCGGGTGACCGAGGACGACATCACGTCGCTGCCGGTCCACCACTGCTACGTCCGCGCCACCGTGGGCATCGAGCGGATGCCCGCCTTCTCGATGATGGTCAGAAAGCCGGAGGAGGGAGACCCCGCCGTCGCCGCGCAAATCCGCAGCACGGCCTCCGCATACACCCTGACGGCCCAGGACCTGGAGGACGCCGGGGCAGCCGCCCAGAAGAAGGTCCGGGACTTCAAGGACCGCGCAGCCGACCTGGAGACGGACGGCGAGGAGACGGACGGGAAGGAGAAGGCCACGGCCTCAAAGAACGCGAACACGACGGAAGAAGGGGAGGCCGAGCAATGAGAGCCGAGGGATGTGAAGCCCAGACCCTCAGAGCCCTGGCGGGAATGCCCTTCCTCGACCGGACGGAGATGGTGGCCGTCACAGGCTGGTCGAAGGCCGCGGTCCACGAGGCCGTCGACAGGCTGGACTCCGGCGGCTTCTGCGCCGCAGTACCCCACGCCACCGCCCTCTTTCCCTCATCGACCCAGAGGTTCCACCTCACCGCCGCGGGGCTGGGGCGGCTCGCCGAGGAGGAGGAGACCACCCTGGACGAGCTCGTCCGCGACCGCCCCGTATCCGCCGAGTGGCGGCGCAACCTGATGGGACGGCTCGACGCCCTCGCCGCGATCTACCGCCTGGCGGCCGCCGTCTCCGGCGTCGCATACCCCATCAGCTTCCGGTGGTACAGGGCCTCGACCCTGGACGCCGCCGTCGAGCTTCCCGGCGGCCGCACCGTCGGCATCGTCAGGCAGGGGCTCACCGCCGACAGGACCGGCTTTTCCAACCGGATGTGGAGGCTGCGCCAGGGGCCGCTCCCCGGAGCCGTGCTCGTGCTGATGGCCGACGACGTGCGGCTCAGGCACGTCCGCAGGACGCTGGCCGGCGCCCCCGTTCCCTTCTATCTCGCCCTCGAGCGCGAGGCGGCCGCGGCGTCGCCGGACGACCCGGTGTGGAGCCCGCCCGCGGTCAACGCCTCCGTCGAGCTGCGCTCGGTCCTCGACCGGATAGAGAAGGGAAGCCTCCTTCCCGAGGAGGACGAGCCCCGGATGGTCTCGGTCCCAGCCGACCTCTCCGTCGAGGGTCCGGGGTGGAAGGTCCCCGACTATCTGCTGCCCGCCACCCTCAAGCCCGCCGAGAAGCGCGCCCTCGACCTCATATCCGACTGGCCCTGGATCACCCTGACGGACCTGGCCGGAATGTTGGGCGTCTCGGTCCCCAGGGCCTCCCAGCTGGTGACCCCCCTCGAAGGGTTCCGCCTCGTCACCCGGCCCATCGCCGGGAGCGGGCGCATGGCCCTCACCGACCGGGCCCTGGCCCTCCTGGCCCGCAGGGATCGGACGTCCGTGGCCGTCGCGAAGAAGCGGTGGAGCGCCGCTCCACTGTTCCCCGGCACCCCGTTCGTCTGGGACAACGTGACGGGCGCGAGGAGCCGACAGCTGCTCAGGAACGTCGAGCACACCGCAGCCGTCCACTCCTTCCTTGCAGCCATGACCGTGCAGGCGGGCCTCCTTGAGTGGGAGGTCTCCCAGGTCGACCCGCCCCGCAGGGCCTCACGCCACTTCAAGCACGGCGACGGGATGCGCTCGGTCAACCCCGACGCCTTCGGCGTCCTCAGAAAGGGCGAGACCACGTGGCCCTTCCTGCTGGAGTGGGAGCGGAGGGCCGTGCGGCCCTCGACCATGTCGGAGCGCCTCGCCCCCTATCTGCGCTACTTCTCCTCTCACCGGCCCACCGACGACCACGGCACGCGGCCCTCCGTCCTCATCGTCTTCGACGACGAGATCGTCCAGACCCACTTCCTGCGCCTGGCGCGGGACGAGATGCAGGCCAGGGGCGTGGCCGTGCCCCTGTGGGTCTCCCACAAGGCCGCCATCGAGCAGCTGGGGCCGCTGGGACGCGCATGGCGCGCCCCGGACGACTGGCAGTCCCCCCAGGCCATGCCGCCGCAGTGACCAACGACTGACATCGGGGAAGCGGCGCGACGGCTCGCGCTCCCTTCCCCAAAGGAAGGCTGAGAGCCATGCGTTCGCAAGACGACCACAACAAGAAGAAAGGCCCCCGGAGGCGTGGAGGACGGACCGTTGTCCGGCTCAACACGGCGGCCCTATGGGAACGGCTCACGTTGCTGAACCGCTCCCAGAACTGGCTCGCCAGGGAGGTCGGGGTCAGCCCCGGCTACATCTCGATGCTGGTCAACGCGGGGCGCACACCCTCCGGTCGCATTCGCCGCCGGATGCTCAGGGCCCTGGGTTTCGACGACTTCGACCAACTTTTCACTATGGAGGATAGAGATGACGAACCATAACGATTCGTCCCGTTTCGACGGGATCACGGAACAGATCTACGACGAGGAACAGGACCTGGCCCTCCAGGCCGCCGTGCTGGCGGAGGACTTCCCCAAGCGCCTCGAACGGCTGCACGAGGTCAGCGGCCTCACGTGGGCCGCCTTCGCCAGGGCCATCGGCGTGGACCCCAAGCTGGTCCACCGCTGGCGCAACGGGGTGGAGCCCCGCGGCTGGGCCATGCACGCCCTCTTCCGCTTCGCGGCTCGGATGCCCGGAGGCATGGCGATCCTCGTCACCGAGAGCTTCCAGATGAGCTTCTTCAAGGAGCACAGCTAGACAAGCGGCCCCGCCGGGCGCAGGCGCAACGGCGGCACGGCGGGGCCTGAGACGGCTGGATGCCGCCGGCGCTCGCCCGTTCCGTCGGCGCCGGCGGCCCAGCCGCAAACCCGTAATGAGAGGCCAGCGGCCCACCAGACGCCGCTGCGACTACGCAACATGAAAGATACCACCGGACATAACAGGCACAAGAGACGAGAGAGGCTCGCCGGGGACGCCCCTGACGACTCTCTGGCCGACCTGATGCCGTCCTACACGCCCAAGCAGCGCGAGACGGTCCTCAAGGGGTTCCGCATCCTGGCAGAGGTCGCCGTCCGCGCCCACATGAGGCGGCAGGAGTCGGCGTCCGACGACGCGCCGTCCGGCCGCGAGGAGGACGGCCGACCACTCCCCGGACAGGACAGACACATGGAGGCTGACGGATGAGCGAGCGCCAGGCCACCACGCCGGCGGCGCTCTACGCCAGGGTGTCCAGCGACAGGCAGGACGTGGATCTTTCCATTGCCGCACAGCTGCGAGCCCTCAGGGACTACGCCCGGAAAAACGACAACGTCGTCACCCGCGAATACGTGGACGAGGCCGAGAGTGGACGCATCGCCGACAGGCCGGAGTTCGGCAAGATGATCGACGAGGCCAAAACGCCCAACGCTCCTTTCAGGGAGATTCTGGTCTGGAAGTTCTCTCGCTTCACCAGAAAGCGCGAGCACGCCGTCGCCTTCAAGTCCATGCTCAGGCGCAGGGGCATCAGGGTAGTCTCCATCACCGAGCACGCCGACGACTCCCCGACGGGAAAGCTCCTGGAGGCCATCATAGAGAGCGTGGACGAGTTCTACAGCGAAAATCTCGCCCAGGAGGTCACCAGAGGGATGCGCGAGGCCGCCTCGCGCGGCTTTTGGGTCGCCAGCAGGACGCCCTACGGATACAACAGGGTCATGGTGCAGGATGGGCCCAAGAAACGCCCCACCCTGGAACCCAACGAGGATGCGGCCCGTGTCGTCAAGCGCATGTTCGAGATGGCCGAGGCCGGAAAAGGGATGCTGCCCATCGCCAAGACCCTCAACGACGAGGGTGTCGCCAGTCCCACGGGAAGGCTCTGGTCCAAGAGAGGCGTCAACTTCATCCTCAGTAATGAGGTCTACACGGGCACGCTGGTCTGGGGCGCTAGGGCCAAGGACAGCGCCGAGCCGGTGCGCATTGAAGAGGCGTTCCCCGCCATTGTCTCCAAGACCCAGTTCCGCCGCGTCAACGGTCTGATGCGCTCCCGCGCGCCCAGGGTCGCCCACCCACGGCGAGTCGCAAGCTCCTATCTGCTCAGCGGGCTGGTCAAGTGCAAGGCCTGCAACGGGGCGCTCAGCGGCCAGGACGCCAAGAGCGGCCAGTTCTCCTACTACGTCTGCCAGTCGATCATGAAGCGCGGAAAGGATGCCTGCGAGACTCCCAGGCTCAATGCCCGCCGCTTCGAGGAGATGGTCGTAGATAGGATTCGTTTCAACGTGCTCACCGAGGGCAACGTCCGCGATCTCGTGAAGGTCGTGGACGAGCAGATCGACCGCGTAGCGAGCGAGCAACGCAAGAGACTGGAGACCATCGAGAAGGAGCTTGAAGACGCGAAGCGGGCGCTGGGCCGCGTCTGGCACGCAATCGAGACATCCGACATCCAGCTGTCCGACGCCTCAGACCGCATCAGGGAGCACCAGGAGCGGCGCGAGCGCCTTGAGGACGCAGCGGCCGATGCGAAGGCCATCCTGTCTCAGCGCAGGGCCGTCCTGGACGACGCAGAGACCATTGCAGCTCAAGCCCAGGACATGAGTGAGTTCCTGAGCGAGAGCCAGACGACCGAACGCAGGGCATTCATCGAGACCTTCGTGAAGGAGATCGTCGTGATGCCCGGAAGCGCCCTGCTGCGCTACACCATCCCAATGCCCGTCGATGGCCTGATGCCCGGCAGGAACGCCGAGGAGATGGCGCTTGACGGCCCGCCCATCTGATTGGCTTTGACCTGCCCCAATGCGCCAAGGATGGCCGAAGCCATCACTGGAAGCCCCGCTCAATAGGGAATCCACCCGGAAGTCTCCCTTGCTGGGACCCATCCCCGGCCCTCTGTACGTCCTCCCACGTCGCACCAGTTGGCCTCTCCGCAGAGCCTCGACCAAGGCCTCGCCAACAGCCTACCCCACCCTACGCCAGAAGAGCTTGACAGCCGCAGGCCGTTTCGTTCATGATAAGGGTATGACTGTGTCATACTTAGGGAGGCAAAAAGAGAGAATGCCCACGACCCGAAAGGCCATCACCTTTTCCATGCCGCCGGAAATGGCCGAGCAGGTGCAGCAGGTGTTGAAGGAGGAGGGCCGCACCATGAGCGAGTTCCTCCGCGAGGCCATCCGCCTGTACATGCAGGAGCGGGCGTGGCTGCGGCAAGAGCGCCGCCAACGGGCCGATGCCCGCCGGAACGATCAGGAGTGAGCAAGGAGGACACACCCATGGACCAACTGACCGACTACACGCCCGTGGCCCTCTACGCCAGAGTATCCAGCGACAGGCAGGACGTGGACCTTTCCGTCGCCGCCCAGATGCGGGCGCTCAGGGACTATGCACGCAAGAACGGGTACCTCGTCGCCCGCGAGTACGTGGACGAGGCCGAGAGCGGGCGCATCGCCGACAGGCCGGAGTTCCGCAAGATGATCGACGCGGCCACCAAGACCAACGCTCCGTTCAGGGAGATTTTGGTCTGGAAATTCTCCCGCTTCACCCGCAAGCGCGAGCACGCCGTCGCCTTCAAGTCTTTGCTCCGGCGCAAGGGCGTCCGAGTCGTCTCAATCACCGAGCAAGCCGACGACACCCCCACCGGCAAGCTGCTTGAGGGAATCATCGAGAGCGTGGACGAGTTCTACAGCGAGAATCTCGCCCAGGAGGTCCTGAGGGGGATGCGGGAGGCTGCCTCTCGCGGCTTTTGGATCGGCAGCAGGAAGCCCTACGGATACAACAGGGTCATGGTGCAGGATGGGCCCAAGAAGAGGCCCACACTGGTACTTGACCCGGACACGTCTCCCGTGGTCGAGCGCATCTTCGACATGGCACAGGCCGGAAAGGGGATGCTGCCCATCGCTGAGACCCTCAACGACGAGGGTGTCGCCAGCCCCGCAGGCAAGCTCTGGTCCAAGAACACCGTCCACTTCATCCTCAAGAACGAGGTCTACACGGGCACGCTGATCTGGGGCGCCAAGTCTAAGGACAAGGCAGAGCCGGTGCGCATTGAAGAGGCGTTCCCCGCCATCGTCTCCAAGACCCGCTTCCGCCGGGTCAACAGCCTGATGCGCTCCCGCGCACCCAAGATCGCCCACCCCCGGCGAGTCGCAAGCTCCTACCTACTCAGCGGACTGGTCAAGTGCAAGGCCTGCAAAAGGGCGCTGAGCGGACAGGACGCCAAGAGCGGCCAGTTCTCCTACTACGTCTGCCAGTCGATCATGAAGCGCGGAAAGGATGCCTGCAAGACTCCCAGGCTCAACGCCCGCCGCTTCGAGGAGATGGTCGTAGGCAAGATTCGCTCCAACGTCCTTACCGACGGCAATATCCGCGCTCTGGTCAAGGTGGTCGACGAGCAGATGGACGGCGTGGCCCAAGAGCAGCGGACGAAGCTGGAGACCATTGAGGATGAGCTTGAGGACGTGAAGCGAAAGCTGGGCCGCATCTGGCACTTCATCGAGACCGCCGATAATGTCGAGATGACCGATGCATCAGCCCGCATCAGGGAGCACCGGGACCGCCAGGAGCGCCTAGAGGACTTGGCGGCCGAGGTCAGGGCCATCCTCGCGCAGCGCAGGGCTGACCTGGACGACGTGGAGACCATCGCGGCCTACGCCCAGGACATGAGCGAGTTCCTGAAGGAGAGCGAGCTGACCGAGCGCAGGGCCTTCATCGAAACCTTCGTCAAGGAGATCGTCGTCATGCCCGGCGACGCCCTCATGCGCTACACCATCCCTATGCCGGAAGACAGCCTCGCACCCGGCAGGAACGCCGAGGACATGGCCCTGAACGGCTCGGTGCTACCTTTCACCCCGGTTGGTGGGCGGTGGAGGACTCGAACCTCCGGCCTCATGCGTGTGAAGCATGCGCTCTAACCGGCTGAGCTAACCGCCCGAAAGGGTGTTGGTGGCGATGGGGGGACTTGAACCTCCGACCTAGCGCTTATGAAGCGCCCGCTCTAACCACTGAGCTACATCGCCACAGGCCCGGCAGCGCGCCAGGCAGCTAAACCGAATGGTAGCCACGCTACGGAGGCCGGTCAATCACCACGCACGGGCGCGGCAACTGTTCAGAGTCGATGAGACGAACGCCCCTCACATGCCCGTAGACGCCCGCTTTCGCGAGTATGACGGTGGAACGTAGTTGGGTTCATCGCGGCTCTATCACAAAGTCTCACCAGTTGCCAGGCTCGACACGGAACGCGTTCGGCCAGCATCAGGTCAGGGGCCGCGGCCGTCGCCGCTTTTGCCGCCGGACTTGTGCGTGAGCCGGACGTTGCCGATGACCATGGCGCGGTCTGCCGATTTGCACATGTCGTAGATGGTTAGGGCTGCGATGGACACCGCTGTGAGGGCCTCCATTTCGACTCCGGTTTTCGCGCGGGTTCGGGCAGTGGATGCGATTTCGAGGCCGCTGCCGTCTGCGAGTGGCGAGATTTCGACGTTCACCTGAGTTAGCGGCAGAGCGTGGCAGAGCGGAATGAGGTTAGATGTTTGCTTGGCTGCCATGACGCCGGCGATCCGGGCCACCCCAAGGACGTCACCCTTGTCGAATCCGCCTTCCTCGACCAGCCGCAGCGTCTCGGCCCTCATCGTTACGCTGCCCCGGGCCTCGGCGACTCGTTCCGTATCGGGCTTTGCGCCGACGTCGACCATGCGGGCCTTACCTGTGTTGTCGACGTGGGACAGCTTGGGGCTCGCTTTGCTCCGCGTGGCGCCACCGCGGTTGCCGGCCTTTCGGCCCCCTGAGCTGCGAATTGCGCGAGCCTCATCACTAGCCAGCTTGTCGGCCAATTCATTGAAGGGGTGGCCGGAGTGGCCGCGCACCCATTCCCACGAGACCTTTCGCTTGGAGACGGCTTCGTCGAGTTGGTCCCAGAGATCGGTGTTGACTTTGCGTTTCCAGCCGCGGGTCATGGTCTTGATGACGTATTCGCTGTCGGACCACACGGTGACGTCGGAACCTGGCGGGGCAGCGTCGACACCTCGGATGGCAGCCGTGATCTCCATACGGTTGTTGGTGGTTTTGGGTTCGCCGCCGGCGAGATGTTGCTGCATGGCGCCGTGGAGGACAACGGCGCCCCATCCCCCGGGCCCCGGATTACCTATACACGCCCCGTCTGTGTAGATTTCGAACTTGTCGGTTGATGTAGTCAAGCGCCCTCCTTTTACGTGGGGTGGGGTTGGCCTGTGTTGACCCCATCCTAACCTTCTAACGTCGAGGTGGCAGGGATGTGGCGAGGTTGTTGGGGGACCCAGACGCGCGGGTTGCGCGGACATGCTGCGGTGGCCTAAGGGGGTTGCAACGCACCTCTTGGCCGTCCCAGGGGCTGCCCCCGATTTACCACCTAACCCATCGGGCGCCCCCCAAGAGACTCCCCCACGAGGGTCTTGCACAGGTATCGGTTCGGAGAGATGACGAGGCAGATGGTTTCATGGAGGTCTGCGAAAACGGGGACCCAAACAGCCCTGTGGTTCCCCGATCGTAGTCGGGGAGGGCGAGAATCCTCACGGCCATGTAGCGGCGCCTAAAAGAGAAGCCCCATGGATCGAATCGGAAAGGTGTCCGGTTTGGGGTGGGGTGGGTTAGCCGCCTATTTGGAACATTTCTATTTTTTTGCGTGAGATCGATACGTTTCCGTCGAAGTCGGTGTTGGCGGCGCGTTCCTCGGAATACCGGTCGGCGCGGCGCTCCCACACTCCAGTGATGATTCGTAACAGTTCATCGTCGGTGGCTCCGCCCCGTAACGGCGTCTTGAGGTCCTTGCCGCCTGATGCGAACAAGCACGTAACGAACCTGCCGTCCGTCGAGAGACGCCCCCGCGTGCAGTCGCCGCAGAACGGCATCGACACGGAGGCGATGACGCCGATCTCACCGGCGCCGTCTGCGTAGCGGTATCGGGTCGCTACTTCACCCGGATAGTTCGACGGGATGGGTTCGAGCGGGAATTCGGCGTCTATCCGGTCGATGATTGCGCTGGCCGTCACCACCTGGTTGAGGTTCCAGCCGTTGCGGTTGCCGACATCCATAAACTCGATGAATCGCACGATGTGGCCGGTACCCCTGAAGTGACGGGCGAGGTTGACGACATCGTCTTCGTTCACGCCGCGCTGCACGACGCAGTTGATCTTTATCGGGCTCAGTCCGGCTCGTTCGGCGGCGTCGATTCCTTCGAGCACGCGTTCAGGTCCGTACGGCCGGCCGGCCAGCTTACTGAACGTATCGGGGTCGAGGCTGTCGAGGCTCACCGTGATGCGCTGGAGGCCGGCGTCCTTAAGTGGCTGCGCCATCTTCGCCAGCAGGTACGCGTTCGTCGTAAGTGTCAGGTCTTCGACCATGTCGATCGCTGCCAGGCGTTCGATGAGGTTGGGCAGTTTGGCCCTTACGAGCGGCTCGCCGCCCGTTATTCGCAGTTTGGTTGCGCCGAGCGACCCAAAGAGTCTTGCGAGCCGTTCGATCTCTTCAAAGGTGAGGATTTCCGGGCGCGGCAGGAACTCGTAGCGTTCTCCGTACACCTCGGCGGGCATGCAGTACGGGCAGCGGAAATTGCAACGGTCGGTCACAGAGACCCGGATGTCTCGAAGACGTCTGCCAAACCGGTCCTCCATGGACGCGCCTGGAGACAGCCGCGGCAATGTGGGAGTGGTGTTCATGTAATTTCGACTTTGCCCGGCGCTGCCCGAAACCCGTTGTGCCGAGACCCGTTGTGCCGAGACCCGTTGTGAATGAGTCTAACCCCGCTGCCTATCCGCAACCATGCTATCCGCAGCAATCAATATTGATTACGCGGGCGTCGCGAGGAACCTCAACATCGCCATTGCCGCCTTGGCGCGGTGGCTCAATACGTTCTTCTCCGCCACCGTCAGCTGGGCCATGGTCACGGCCTTTGCAGGTAGCCAGAAGACCGGATCGTATCCAAATCCGCCGTTGCCGATCGGCTGGTGGCAAATGGCGCCCTCGACTATTCCCTCGGTAGTTTCAAGTATGTCAGCGTCCGGCGGGGTGGCGAGGGCGAGCGCGGCGCGAAACCGGGCTGTTCGTTGCCATCCTGGGACGTCTGCCATGTTGGAAAGCAGCAGCGACAGCCTGCCAGCGTCATCGAAGTCGGGGCCGCCGTACCGTGCCGACAGCACGCCCGGCGCTCCGGAGAGCGCGTCCACCTCCAGGCCGGAGTCGTCTGCGAGTGTGAGGGCCCCGGCAAGGCGACAGTAAGTGGTAGCTTTAATTTGGGCGTTCTCCTCGAACGTCGAACCCGTTTCGGGCACGTCGAGGCGGATGTCGAAATCGTTAAGGCCGACAAGATTGAACGGCAAATCAGCAAACAGTTTGCGGTACTCCCTGATCTTTCCGGAGTTTCGGGTTGCGATGAGCAGTGTTTTCACGTCACTCTCCCATGGGCCAAACGGTGCAAGCCGGGCGATTCGGTTGGCTGTAACAGGCAGCCAGGGCCGTTGCGCGGCATAATGGGCAATGCTATGCTCAGCGCGTTTGTTATAAATAGCACAATCGACGCTACAGGCGCTGGTTGGGCCGACAAAAGCCGAGGCGAAAGGACCCCTGTCCCGACGCTTTCCCGGACGGACTCACAGTCAGCTTTGATGTCCCTTATTCGTAGTGCGACCGGAAGACGGGGCGCAGCGCTATTCCCCTTAATCCTCCTTGCTGCCATAGCAATTCTGGCTGCCTGTACGCCTTCTCATGATCAGTCCACGTTCGACCCTGCAGGCCCTGTCGCCGCTCGACAGGCAGACCTGTTCTACTTGGTCTTCTGGGTTGCTGTCGCCATTTTCATCCTCGTAGAGGGAGCGCTCATCTACTCGGTATTCCGATTCCGGATGCGGCGCAATGACAAAATACCGACTCAGGTTCACGGCAACACCCGCCTTGAGGTGACATGGACGATTCTTCCTGCGTTCGTCCTGCTGGCAATCGCCGTGCCGACGGTCAAAGCGATCTACGAACACGCCACGCCGCCGCTGGACCGGGGCGAGGCGCTGGAGATCGAGGCCATCGGACACCAATGGTGGTTCGAGTTCCGGTATCCGAGCCTGGAGATAGTGACCGCAAACGAGTTGCATATCCCGACCGACCGGCCGATAGTCGTGACGCTGCGGTCTCAAGACGTAATCCACAGTTTCTGGATTCCCAAACTGGCGGGCAAGCTCGACATGGTCCCGCTTAACGACAACCACTTCTGGTTTCTTGCGGAGCGCCCTGGCATGTTCTATGGGCAGTGCGCTGA
Source organism: Dehalococcoidia bacterium (assembly GCA_965224235.1). Lineage (GTDB taxonomy): Bacteria > Chloroflexota > Dehalococcoidia > Lucifugimonadales > Lucifugimonadaceae. The sequence continues at coordinate 89,420 of CBDCYP010000002.1, forward strand.
GTTTTGCGGTGTGGCCCACACCCACATGCGTTTCCGTGTGGTCGCGTCGCCGGAGGATGAGTTCAAGGAATGGGTCACGTCGATGCGAACACCGCCCGACGCCCCCGAACCCGAAAGCCCCGCGGCCTCAGGCAAGACTACGTTCCTCGCCAATTGCAGCATGTGCCACTCGGTCGATTCCTACCGGATCGGTGCGTACGGCGACGAGATCGCGGCGCAAGACCTACGCTGGGATACGTTGGTGGAGCAGGAATCCGAATCTCCGATTGTCTCCGGCCCTAACCTGACGCACCTCGCCATGCGCAGCACGTTGGCCGCTGGCGTGGTTCCGTTTTCGGAGGAAAACCTGCGGACCTGGATCCGAAACCCCGCCTCGATCAAGCAGGGCACCCGGATGCAGGTGAACGCGGCGGTCTACAAGACCAGGAACAATCACGTCGACCTAACGGACGAAGAGTTGAACAATCTCGTTGCGTACCTGTTATCGCTCGAACCGGGCGAGGGCGGGCTGGCGGAGGCGATTCCTCCATCTTCAAGCGGCGAGCCTAACGCAGAGCGGGGCGAAGCCCTGTTTGCGGCGAATGGCTGTTCAGGGTGCCACTCGTTGGGCGACAGTAAGCTCGTGGGCCCCGGACTCGGCGGCGTGGCCGAACGGGCCGCTACGAGGGTGGAGGGCCTTTCGGCGGACGACTACCTGTATCAATCGATTCGCGATCCTGCCGCTTTTGCCTCGGAGGGATACACCGCCGGCGTGATGCTCAACTTCCCGTCGTTGACGGACGGTGACATCGCGGACCTGATCGAATACTTGAAGACGCTCGAATAGGTTCGGCGCGGTAAGCTTTGACTATGAACGTGCGAACAACCATGAAAGCCATTCGGAGAACTGGGGAGAAAAAGTGACAACAGGAGCGCTTACACTTCCGAGGATCGTCCCGCGGCCGAAAAGCGACACCGGCATCTGGAGCTGGATCGGCACTGTCGATCACAAGCGCATCGGGACCCTGTATTTTTTCACCTCTATCTTCTGGTTATTGATCGGCGGGACTGAGGCGCTGATCATGCGCCTCCAACTGGCTCGACCGGAATCGGGACTTGTGTCTCCGGAGGTCTTCAACCAGCTGTTCACGATGCACGGCACGTTGATGGTGTTCCTTGTCGTGATGCCGCTTAGCGCAGCGTTCTTCAACTGGCTGGTCCCCCTGCAGATAGGCGCTCGCGACGTCGCATTTCCGAGGCTAAACGCCTTCAGTTACTGGCTATTCCTGTTCGGGAGCCTCCTGCTCAACGCCAGCTGGCTTGTGGGCGACGCTCCGAACGGCGGCTGGTTCGGGTATGCGCCCAACTCAGGAACGCTGTACAACCCGTCAAATGGTATGACGTTCTGGGTGATCAGTCTGGGCGTTCTGGGGGTGGCGTCGATCGCCGCCGGGCTTAACTTCATCGTGACGATAATCAACTTGCGTGCGCCGGGCATGTCGATGTTCAGGATGCCAGTGTTCACGTGGATGACGATGATCACGTCGGTGCTGATCGTGCTGGCCCTGCCTGTCCTTGCCGTTGCGGGCATCCAACTGCAGGCCGACCGCCTGTTCAGCACGAACTTCTATAACCCCGTCAACGGCGGCGACCCGGTTCTGTGGCAGCACATGTTTTGGCTGTTCGGCCATCCCGAGGTGTACATATTGATCCTTCCGGCCATGGGGATCGTGTCGGAGATCCTGCCGGTCTTCTCACGCAAGCCGTTGTTCGGGTACCCGTTTGTCGTCTTTGCGGGCATCGTCATTGCGTTCATGGGCTGGTTCGTCTGGAGCCATCACATGTTCACGGTCGGCCTTGGCCCGGCGGCCAACTCGGCATTTGCCGTATCGACGATGGCGATCGCCATTCCCACAGGCGTAAAGGTCTTGAACTGGCTTGCGACGACGTGGGGCGGGTCGCTTCGACTTACCACGCCGATGCTATTTGCGCTGGGCTTCATCGCCATGTTCACGGTCGGCGGTCTAAGCGGGATAATGCACTCATCCGCCCCATCCGATGCGCAGCAACAGGACACCTACTTCGTTGTGGCCCACTTCCACTATGTCCTGTTTGGCGGAGCGATACTCGGCATCTTCGGCGGCATCTACATGTGGTGGCCGAAGATGTTCGGCTGGAAATTGAGCGAAGGGTTAGGAAAACTCAATTTCTGGCTGATGCTGATTGGCTTCAACCTGACGTTCTTCCCGATGCACTGGCTCGGCATGGACGGCATGCCGCGCCGTGTCTATACGTATCCCGCCAATCAAGGGTGGGACGGCTCTAATATGGCGGCGTCCATCGGCGGGTTCCTGATCGCGTTCAGCGTCCTCGTATGGGTGATCAACGTGTTTTTAAGTTGGCGCCGGAACGATCGGGCCGGAGGCGACCCCTGGGACGCACGCACGCTTGAGTGGTCGATTCCGTCCCCTCCGCCGCATTACAACTTTGCCGAGATTCCGGAGGTCGAACACCGCGACGACTTCTGGTTCAGGAAACACCCGGAGTTAGTCGCCGAGTACGAAGGCCACCACGGGCCGAGGGGCGTGCCTGAGGGGGCGCAGTTCGACGACGATTTCGACGCGGCCGAAGATGACGACAGGCACGTGACCGCTGACGCTGACGATGCTGGCGGCCACGCCGGCGGCTACGGCCAACACGGCCGCGAGGAAGACGGCCACGGCATCCATTTGCCGGACATGTCCTACTACCCGTTGGTCCTTGCGGCGGGCATCACTCTGGCTATGGCGGGGATGTTCACCGAGTACTGGGTCATCGGCATCGGCGGCGGACTGATTGCCTGGGGCATTCTGGGCTGGTCGTTCGAGCCGGTTAACGACTGAGCGCCAAGTATTCGTCAGACGAACAGAACGGGACAGAAACAACGTGACTGAAGCGACACACGTCGCACATGAAGAGCCGCTGGAAGACACGTCTACCGGGCTGAATAACAGGAAGCTCCTCATGTGGACTTTCCTGGCATCCGACGTGATGTTCTTCGGCGCGTTTATCGCTACCTACCTCGTCTACCGCAACCGGAGCCTTGAAGGGCCTTACCCCAACCAGGTGATGGACATACCGGTCACCTCGGTCAGCACGTTCGTGCTTCTCATGAGCTCACTGGCGATGGTGCTGGCGCTGGACGGGATACGGCGCAACAAGAAGACGGTCGGCCGCTTGTGGATTCTCGCCACCGCCGCCCTGGGTTCGGTTTTCCTGGGCTTTCAGGTGTTCGAATTCAACGAGTTCGTGCATCTGGGGCTGACGCCGCAGACGAACCTGTTCGGCACCACGTTCTTCGTACTGACCGGGCTGCACGGGACACACGTTACGCTGGGTGTGATATGGCTGTTACTCATGGCCCTCGTGTTTTCGCCCTCGCCCAAAGAACGGTGGGGCCTCGTGCTCGCGGTCGCTGGCTTTTATGCGTTCATGTTGTCGACGTTGAGCGGGATCTTCACGGGCGCGGACAGTTCCCTGGCGGTCATCACGACACTAACCGGCTGGCCGTCGATGCTGCTGCTGTTGCTGAGCATAGTGGGCGTATTCGGAGGGATCAGAGTACTGTCGACTGCCGGCCAGGGGGACGAGTCGAGCCACCAGGCGCTCGACCTTGAAATGGCCGGGCTGTACTGGCACTTTGTCGACATCGTTTGGATCGTTATCTTTACCGTCGTGTACCTGATATCGGCCACCGACGGCATGCCGCCGGGTAGCATGCCGTTCGAACTTCCAGGGCACGGCTAGACGAAGCGAGTCATGGGCATCATCACGCGTATCTGGAACTCGGTTTTTTACCACGGCGCCAACGACTGGTGGATCCTGCCTAAGACGGGGTCGCAGTTGCCGAGTCCGCCGTACGAAGGGCCGCTGGGAGAGACGCCGGCGCGCATCAAGCGGATGCTCACCGCGATGACCTCAGGCGACCGCCACGCCACACCGTGGTTCTACGCGTGGGTCGGAGTGATTCTGGCGATCGTCACGCTGGCCGAGGTGTGGATATTCACCTTCGAAACGCTCGGACCGTGGTTCGTTCCGGTGTTGCTCATCCTATCGTTGTTCAAGTTCGTCATGGTTGTGGCGTTCTTCATGCACCTGCGGTTTGACAACAAGCTATTCACCTGGATATTCGGCGCCGGTTTCACGATCGGCGTGGCCGTGTTCCTGGCGATTCTGGCGCTTTTCTTCAAACTCAACGGCTGATCCAGCCGACAGCGCCCGCACTTCCCGGCCGGATTGCGCCCGACATAACCTGCAGCGCGGCCGAATGGGGATTACTTTGAACGTTTCGGGGACTGGCGCGGGCGCGCCCGGCACGCTTCATCCGGCCGTGTGATTGATGGACACAACCGACACATTCCTTGACTTCGTTACGGCGTGGGATCTGACCTCGCCGTTTCTGGTCCTGCTCGCATTGTCGACTGCCGCATATTCGGTGGGGCTGGCGAGGCTCAGGTCGCGGGCCGGAGGGAGGTCGGTCGATCTCCGGCGTGTTTCGATGGCGTACGCCGCATTCTTTCTCCTGGCGCTGGCGTTATTCGGCCCGTTCGACACATACGCCGACTACCTGTTTCTGGTGCATATGTTGCAACACCTGACGCTGGCGCTGGCGGCCGCTCCGTTGCTCCTCATGGCGGGGGTGATGCCGGCTTTTATGTGGTCGATGCCCCGGTTCTTGAGGCAGGGTGTCGGCGCGGAGTTCGCGGTGACGGGCATGGCGAGGCGCGTCGTGTCGTTTGCCACGCAGCCCCGCGTGGCCATTGTGTTGTTCGTCGGCGCGCTGTGGATATGGCACATACCGGACATCTACGACGCCGCGGTGCGGAATGAACTCATCCACCTGGCTGAGCACATGTCGTTCTTCCTGGGAGCGATGTTGTTTTGGTGGCCGATCATCGGTCCGGCGCCGGTGAGGTCGCCGCTTGGCTACCCGCAGCGGCTGATCTACCTGCTTCTCGTCGTGACGCCGTCGGCGGTTCTGGCGGCCCTGGTAACGCTGGCGGGCAGCTCGATCTACGACGTGTACGACGGATCGAACGAGGTGTGGGGGCTCGATCCGCTGAGCGACCAGCGAATTGGCGGATTGATCATGTGGGTGCCCGGCAACTTTGTATATCTCCTGACGATGACGGTGCTGTTCTTCAAGTGGTTCGAGAGCGAGGAACGGAAGTCGCGGTCGGAGCGTCGATCCCGGCGCCGAAGAAGAAGGCGTCGCCCCGAGGGTTCGAATGACGACTGACCTCCCGGAGACGTTCGGATTTACCGGCACAGTCGCTGGCAGCGTGCAGGGTGTCGGCTACAGGTACTTCGTAGCAAAAAACGCCCGCCGCCTGGGACTTTCCGGATACGTTCGTAACATGCCGGACGGGAGGGTCAAGGTGGCCGCGGCGGGGAGCCGAGCCGCGTTGGAGGCGTTGGCAGCGCTGCTCAAAGAAGGGCCGTTCGGGGCCGTCGTCGAGTCGGTCAAACTCGATTGGTCAAACCCGCCTGACGGTCCCGGGACGTTCGATATTCTCATTTAGGGGGAGACGGGAAGCCTTTACGAGCCTGTTTCAGAATCCTCGGACCTCTGGGGTCACGATTGTTTGGACTCCGATTTTCGCCGTAACTCAGAGAATAACGACGTATTCCAATCTCGTCATTCCGGTGAAAACGGGAATCTCGTCGCATGGCGTTCGACACGAAAATGTGCGAAGGACTTCTGAAACACGCTCTTACCCCCGGCGCGACCTGTGTGTGACTCGGCGGAGGGACCTGTAAATCCATTGTAGAGGCGTCGGTGTGCGGGCGCCCTGGGAAAGTGCCGGGCCCCGAGCGGACACCGTCCACACGCATCGACATCCGACATCCCGTTCCCAAAGCACACGACGTGGGGGCGTCGGTGTGTGGGCGCCCTGGGGAGGGGTCCGGGTGGTCATCCCCCCTCAATCCCAAACCAAACGACATGTGCCAAACCCTCATTTACAAACTAGAACACACGTTCTAATATCAACATAAGTCGTGTCGATGCACGACGTCCATGCCAACCAACCCCATCGGAATGCAACGGGGGACAACTCTGGCCAGCGTCGAGGTAATCCTCACCTCGTGTTAAAGCCCGTTGCAACTGAGAAAGGAAGCGCCCGCCTTTGGAAGGAGGGCGCGGGTGAAACACGGATTCCCATGCCCCCGGCTGCGCAGCCGATAGGGGAAGGGAACGACTTTGACATGCCGCCTACGTAGGCGTGGCGGCCAACCCTGGCCTTGGTGGCCCGGGGCCCGTTAAAGGTCGCACGTGAGTGTGACTCAGGGATGCGACCGGAGTTCGCCTCGGAGAACAAGCCGAAAACCGGAAGCAACGCGTCTGTTTCATTGCCCGAACGCGCCCAATTCAACCGGGGCGCGGGTGAAGAGCCGAAAATATCGTCTTCTCATGCGGCCTTACGGCCGTCTGCAACTGGCGGGTAGTTACCGCCATACCGTGCGCTTGTCACACGGTCCGGAAGAAGACAACAGAGGAAAACCTCCTTCCAAACAAACCGCCTCTCGGCTTCAGCCGGTCACGGTTACGTCCACAGAGACACTGTCAACCGAAGCAACCCCGGAACACCACCGGGGTTGCTTCAACGCGCCCCGCAAACCATCGTCCCCGGCAAAAGCCGGAACCCAACACCTCCGTCGTTCCGGCGAAGGCCATAACCCAGAGGCGGGGATTGGCTACCCGAGCCTGTGTGCGAGAAGGCCAACAATCTCCACACTCGTCATCCCCGACCCCAATCGGGGACCTGCGCGTAACCCCCTTTCCCGCGGGAGAGGGCCGGGGTGAGAGCCCATCAAACCGCCATTCCGGCCTCCGAGCCGGAATCCCGGGGCGGGGATTCACGATTGAACAACGTGTCGAATCTTGCGGCTATGCCTTCACACGATCAGTTATGCAATGGTCTCATTTCGCGGGAACACTGACCGTCCTGCATAGTACGGGTCAAGCGGTGCGACTTATGAAACAGGCTCCGGGAAGTGCCCTTACGCGGTGTTGTTTATACGCCTGAGGACGACGCGCGGTCTCCTTCGAGGTAGTGCCAGAGGGCATCGAAGCGCTCACCAACTACTGGCTCCTTGACGATAACCGTGTCCACGCCGCGCTCTTTCAGGTAAGGGACTGCGTCCTCAAGGATCTGACGAAACTCATCACGGGTCAAACCGATGTCGGTAGGCCTGAAACGCACCTTGCATCGCTCGAGCCTTTCGATCAACTCTTCCTGCTGTCCGGTTGCCCACGCCACAATTACAGCGCCGAGAGCCGTCAGCTCCCCGTGGACAAGACGCCGGTCGGCAACAAGCTCGAAGACGATCATGAGCGCATGGTCTGCGCCGGGCGCATTGGGGTTCTGGAGGTTCCGATCATCCCGGTCCTGCACCGCCTGCGTGATGAATCTGATGCTTTCCGTCGTGAGATTCCCATCCGAATCCAGGGTCCGGGGAAAGCCGTCCGCCAAGTCGCGGTGGTGGGACAAGGAGTGCTCCACGGCCTCCTCATCGACCGGTGGGGCCGTCCCGCGAGCGAAGTTGTAACGCCACTCGGCGATGCCGGAAAACCCGCAGAGAACGTCGCCAAGCCCCGCGGTGTTCAGGTACTCCGGCGCCTGCAACACGTAGTCATAGTCGACAAGGACATGTTCGCAATCGCAAAACGGCATCTCGGTGCCGCCGATAATCAGGCGTCCCTCCCACTTGGCAAACATGCCGTGGATTATGGCCCCTGTCGACACAATGGAAGGCACGAGGATGAGTGGCAGCTCCTTCCTGAGAGCGACGTACTTGGAGGCGTCAAGTGGCACTCCTCCACCGATGCCCACGACCAACTCCGCATCGTTGGGCAGGCTGGCGGCCGTGTCCTCCAGATGGCCCCAGTCGAGGTAGTCAACGATGCCGACTCCCGCCGGCGGCTGGGTGAGGTACGGCTGGGCAACCCTCCAGGCGGTGGGTGTGGAAACGGCTACGTAGCGCGGCCATCCGGCGCTCTCGGCCTTCAGCAGACCATTTCCGTACCGGATGTCGACGTCGCGTGCAATCCGGGCCTGCACGCCTTCAGATCGATCCCAACTCCTTGCCATGTCGATTGGCCTCCTTTGCCGTGGCCCCGCCCGGTTGGCGCCCACAAGAGACGCCACTACGCGGTGTTGTGGCAGGCTACTACGCGGTGTATCGAGACGCGGACGAACACGGCCTGCGTCAAACAGTCGAACTAAAGTTGTCTCAACCGGGGATCGAAATAGTCTCTGAGCCAGTCCCCGAGAAAATTGAACGCGAATACGGTCAAAAAGATCGCAAATCCCGGCATGACCGATATCCACCATGCCGTCCCTATGAATTCCCGGCCGTCGGCCACCATGGAACCCCAGGCCGGCTGAGGCGCAGGTATTCCGATTCCAAGGAAACTGAGCACCGATTCGGTAAGTATCAGTCCGCCAACCTGCAGCGTCGCCAACACCATCACGATGTTGAGCACACCGGGGAGAATGTGCCTATAGGAGATGCGCACAGTAGAACTGCCCGCGATGCGAGCCATCGCCACGTAGTCTGTCGTCTTGAGTTGCAGCGTCAGGCCCCGGGTCTGACGCGCAAATCCCGGCCAGCTAAATATCGAAAGGAGAATCAGGACCAGGCCGAGGCTGGGTCCAAATACGACTGCAGTGACGAGCGCGACCAACAAGAAAGGCACGGCATAGGTCAGATCGACGAGCCGCATGATGAACTCATCCCAGAAGCCGCCGGACAGGCCAGCGAGGATACCGAGGATGGTGCCGGTAATGGCGCCGGCGCTCAACACGATTCCCGCCACCATAAGGGATATGCGGGAGCCGTGAATTACGCGGCTCAGTATGTCCCGGCCGATGTGGTCGGCGCCAAGAAAATACTCCATCTTGCCGCCGTCCACCCATGCCGGGGGTGTCTTGACCTCGGCGAGGTCGGACTCCAACTGATGCTTGGGAGAGATAAGGGGGGCGAAGATCGCAAGCACAGCCATAAGAATCACAACTACGACCGGGATTACCGGATAACGGCGAATAATCCGCCAGGCGCGCACCAGCAACAAAGACAGCAAGGCGCTGTCAAGTCCGGCGGCGGCCCGGCTCCGGTTAGTAGATTCGAATCCTGGGGTCGATGTACGCATAGAGGAGGTCGGCGGTCAGGCTGGAGAGCAGGAAAACCGCGGCAAATATCACCGTCAGGCCGGTGACCAGCGGGAAGTCGTTTTGGAGCGTCGCCTCGACGGCCAGTCTTCCCAATCCCGGCCAGGCGAATACCGTCTCTACAACAACAGTGCCGGTAATGAACGAGGCGAACAAGATCGCGGCAACGGTTAACGGCGCAACCAATGCGTTCTTGAGCGCGTGTTTGAAGATGACCTTCGTCTGGCCAACACCTTTCGCCCTGGCCAACTTGACGTACTCACTGTCGAGTACCTCCAGCAAGGCCGAACGCGTAATGCGCGTTATGCCCGCCGACGCGAGCCACGCCAGAGTGGTCACGGGCAATACAAAGTGGGTCCAGTCGCCCCTGCGGGACGTGGGAAGCCAGCCCAGGATCACCGCGAATATATAGATCAGCACCAGGGCGATCCAGAACGGTGGAGCGGCCTGGCCAATCAGCGCGAACGACCTGACAACCAGATCCACCATGCTTCCCCTCGTCACAGCCGACGCGACGCCGAGGCTCGTGCCGATAGTGATGGCAAGCACATAGCTAATTGCAGAGAGCTGGATGGTCGCAGGGGCCCTTTCGCGGATCACCTTCAGCGAATTGCGTTTGTGCCAAATGGATTCGCCGAAATCGCCCCGTACGGCCCCGCCAGCCCACAACAGGTACTGGATCACCAGGGGTTTGTCCAGACCCAGCTGTTTGCCGCGCGCTTCCCACACCTCTGCCGACCATCTCGTGCCGGGCGTCATGTACAGGTAGCGGGGATCGCCGGACATCCTGGACAGCGCGAACACCAGAATGGAGATGCCGATCATCACCAGAATCATGTAGACGGTGCGAAGGGCCAGGAAACGGGCCATCAGGTCTCCAAAAGAAAGGCGCGGCCCGGGGGCCAAACCTCACATGTGGCGCCGACCCGGGAGCGGGCCCTTTCGGACCCTCTCCCCGGCCAGCATATCGTACTGAATTAATACCGCTGTCGGTACGACTTTACTTCAATTGGATCGACTCGACCCGGTTGAAGAATACGTCCTGCTGGTTGTAAGGCTCATACGAGGCTATACGAGGCCCAACGGCGTAAAGAACAGCGGGCGCCTGGTACATCGGGATGAAGAGCATCCAGTGCGAGAGATAATCCTGCACCTCGATGTTGTTCGCTATCCGCTGCGACAGCGATTGCTCCGTAGCATTCGACAGACCGAGAGCGCAGAGATCGTCAGCCATAGTGAAGCCGACGATGTGGCCAGGCTGCGGACAGATGTAACGAGCAGAGGTCGCGCCGGGTATCCAGTTGATCCCGTGCGTGAACGGCACGTTAATGGTCTTTTCCACGGTTTGCGGCCTTCTGACGCCGTAGTTGGTCCGGTCGATGGTGGCGTTAATGCCCAGGTGCTGGCGCCACATTTCGGCAACAGCCACGGCCGCTGAAACGGTTCCAACGGCAAAGTCGCCGGGTACCCAGATCTCGTAGTCGAACCCGTCCGCATATCCCGCTTCGGTCATGTACTGCTTGGCCATTTCCGGGTCAAACGGGATGTTCCATGCGTCCTTGTGGTCGGGGTGGTCCGGCAAGATGTTCTGCCACGCGTAGATCACCCGGCCGAGCCCTTCGAGAACGTTCTTGATGACCGACTCGCGATCGATGGCCATCGCCATCGCCCATCGGACCTTTCTGGCGCTTTCCATCGACTCTGCGTCTTCCGGATCGCCGATCCAGGGGAACCCTTTTTCCACGCCTTCATCGAATCCCGGCCGCTCCATGACGCCGCCTTCACAGTCGACACAGGCCTGGCCCCAGTAGTTGCCCGCCATCTGGAAACCCTGCGGGCGGGCAATCCCAATCTCCTGTACGAAGCCGCCGATACTATCCACGACATCGTTTATTACCTGGGGCGGCAACGTGCCCGCGTCGATCTCACCGGCGCGCAATGCGGCCTCTCTTGTCGAGGCGTCCGGCATGTCGACAACAGTGATGTTCTTGACGTAGGGGACTATGCCGGTCCAGTGACCGTCCACGGCCTCGGTTTCGATCTTCTCGCTGCCGATCCACTCCAGGACCCGGTACTTGCCGGTCCCTATCGGCGTCTCGGCGTACTTTTCGGCGCCCAGTTGCTCAAACGCCGCCTTGTTGGTGATGACGATGCCGGCGAAGCTGGCGTTGCCTTGCAGCCACGCCCAAGTCGGATCGAAACCGCCGGGGGTGATGTTCTGCTTGACCTGCAAAGGGCCCAGAACATCGAACCCCAGCTTCATTTCGGCCCCGATCTCTTCGGCGCCGTTGTTGACCGAGTCGGGCGCAAACGCCTCGTTGAAGCTCCATGCGACGTCATCGGCCGTCACGTTCCCCCAGTCACCCCCGTTGCTGTGCCAGGGAATGTCCGGACGAATATCGAACGTGATGCTCGTGAAGTCGGACGCGATCGTCCAACTTGAAGCGATGCCCAAGTCGGTGGGGCTGTAGCCCGTGTGGTCCTGTGGCGGAGGCTGCGGCGGGGCTACGAACGGCGCTCGCACTATCGTCTCCCACACGGATAGCGACCGGCCAATCCCTCCGACCGCTGAGATATCCCTTCGTTGATTCTGGATCAGAGGGCTGATGGTCGATGCTATCGTCACATTGCCCGACGGACCTGACGGCGCGGGGGGCGCCGTTGTGGCGGTAGGTTGTGCCGCCGTGGGCTGCGCCGGAGCCGTCGTGGCAGTGGCCGCCGGTTTCGGCGCAGTGGTAGCGACCTCCGCGTCATCTCCGCCGCACGCCGCGACCGCCAGCACGATCGCCGCCAGCGCGGCTGGGATCGCCAACGGCAATCTCCGTTTGAACACGTGCATCATCCTCATGGCTAACACCTCCAAAAAGTGGATCTGCCTCGGCAGTCCTGAAAACTCCCAAAACCATACACCAACTTACGGCCGCGAGATGCCGGTTTTGCGACGATATTCGCCATGATACTTATCATTGCGCGTTGAGACGCGAAACCTGCCGGCTAAGCCGCTACGCGACGCAGACGTAGGGCCGATATATTCCAACGGCAGGCCAAGTAGCCATCAGGGGGCCGAATTCCCTCTCCCTTTTGCAACAGGGGATCACGAATCTTCCCTGATTCGGGGGCGATAAGCTTTCGTATCAGCCCGGATGCGCTTCACCCAAACCGGCGCCGACGAGAAACGTCCCTTGTATCTTCGTGAAGGTGGGACGTGGATATTAGGGAACCTCTGAACAACTCCGTGTTCCAATCCGTTCGCCCTGAGCTTGTCGAAGGGTTCTGGCCTCCTCCCCCACAGGGGGAGGATTCAGGAGGGGGGAACCTCCGCTCTGCCAAGCGCATCGGCCACTTGTTCAGAGATTCCTTAGATTACATAGCGCTTGGGTGGTGTAAACGCGGTGACCCGCTCCCGTGAACGATTGGGGTCGGGGAAGACGAGTGACGTCCGGTGGCCGCCGGACGGGCGTGGTCGATGTGGGACAAGACCGATTTGGCCAGCCCAGGGGAAGACGGGTGTAGCCGGAGGCGCGGACTACGGATGATGGCCGCTACGACTCAAGCAAAGTGGATTCGCTACACGGGCTTTGAGCATTGCCCACGCAGGTGACGGCGAACTACGGGGTTACTTTTTGGAGCGGGTTATGTAGTACTCGTTGGGTTGGTCGAGCATTCTTTTGACGACGATGTCGGAGAGGTTTTTGAGATAGATGACGCTGGCCCACGCGCTGCTGAGATCGGACTGTATCTTGCTCAGTTTCATGGGCCGGTTGGAGTTGGCCAGCATAAGCCGGAATACGGCCTCTGTGATTGGCGTAGACGACAGCAGATATTCCGGCTGCCGCGAGCAGTTTTGGGCAATGTGCTTCATCAACTCAGAGGGCGTTTTTGACACCGTCGGACCGTCGCCTGCGATGGCCTCGCACGCAGGGCAGGTCGCGCAAAGCCGGCTCTTCATGGCGTAGGAGAATGACTTGCCAGACCGTTCAAATGTCGATACGTCTATGAAATACGCGGGGTCCGGATCGGCCGCGTTGACATCGTTGCCGTCCTGAATGCCCGAAGGGGCCAATTTGACCATCAGCTTTGCACCATCTCTCGTAACCGGTTAACCGTGTCGATTCAAAATACTGTATTGGGCCAATCTATCATCTCGACGGTGACTTTTTGTCCCGCCGGTATGGCCGGAACGTCGTCAGGGCAGATGGCCAAACCGTTTGCCGCGGCCATTGACGTAAGCACACCGGAGCTCTGGTTTCCGGTGGTGTGAGCCCTGTAGCCGCCACTTTCGGTTTTGTAGACCACCACGCGGGCGTAGACGCGCCGGCCGTCGTGGTTATGAACGGGATCGTCCAGGACCGCCTCGACGGTTGGTTTGGGCGACAAGGGAATACCCAGCATGACGTGCAGGGCCGGCCGGCCGAACTGTTCGAATGCGACCATGGCGCTCACCGGGTTGCCCGGCAGGCCGAGGTGGGGCACTTTGCGGCCCTTCGGTCCGTCGAGGGTTCCGAACGCGAGGGGCTTCGCTGGCCTCATCCGGACCGACCACAGGGTTATCGCGCCTCGTTGTGCGAGGACGTCTTTCACGACGTCGTAGTCGCCTTTGGAAACGCCGGCCGATGTGACGATCATGTCGGAGTCGATCGAGGCGTCGAGGATTTCGTTCAGGGATTCGACGGTGTCTCTTGCGACCCCCATGATCCGGGGGATGCCGCCGTAGTGCTCCACCATCGCTGCGATGCTGAAGGCGTTGGAGTTGTAGATCTTGCCCGGTTGGTGTGGCGCCCCCGGCGAAATGAGTTCGTCTCCGGTGGAGATGATGGCAACGGACGGACGCCTGGTGGTGAGCACGGAGTTTCGGCCGAGGGAAGCTGCCACGCCGATTTCGGCCGGTCGCATGACCGTGCCGCGCATTAACACTACCTCTCCGGCCTCGATGTCCTCTCCGGCAGGGCGAACGTTGTCACCGGCGAGCGCCTCGATCCTGACTGCGATCGTGTCCAGAGGTTTGCCGTCCCGTCTGCGTTCCGATTCGTCGGTGTCCTCGAACGGGACGACGGCGTCGGCCTCGTCGGGGATGGGCGCGCCGGTCATGATGCGGATTGCGCCGCCGGGCGGTACTGGCCGGTCGGGCAACTCCCCTGCGGCCACCGCGCCTGCGACGGGCAGCACGGCGGGTCGGGTGTCGGAGGCGGACGCTACGTCTGCCGAGCGAACAGCGTACCCGTCCATGGCGGAGTTTGCGAGTGGCGGGATGTCGAAACGCGCTACGAGGTCCTCGTCTAGCACGCGACCTCGAGATTCGAGGAGGGGGGTGTCGACGGGTTCCAGCCTCGCGATGTGCGACAGGATTTGCTCCAGAGCTTCCTCGACGCTCAACATCTCCGTGTCGTAGTGATGCCGGTGGGGGCGCAACTCGTGAGTTTGGCTATGAGTGTGAGTGGCCATCGGTGTGATTGTCTGCGTGTCCGCTAACGCCGCTGCTCCGCCCCGAGTTCTTTCGCTAGGGATCGCAGGATCGCGTTTTCAACCCTGTCTACCTGACCGGACGTCAGTGTTCTGCTCGGCGACTGCATGGTTAGCCGAAAGGTGAGGGACTTCTTGCCGGACGGCAACCCCCGGCCCCGGTAGATGTCGATCACGGTCGTGATCGTGACGAGTTTGTGTCGCATTGCGATGGCGAGCACGTCACTGGCAGCCACGGCTTCATCGATCACGATGGCCATGTCACGCGCCGATTCCGGGAAGCGGGCCCACGGGTTGTAGGCTTTGCAGCGCGCGTTGGCTGTGACCACCGACTCGATTGCTGTGAGGTCAAGTTCGAACAGGGCGACGGGGCCGGTGTCGATTTCGAATCTGGCGAGTACGGATGGATCGACTTCGCCGATGACTCCGATTCGCACTTCGTTGTAGCCGGCCACTCTCACTTCAGCGGTCCTGCCCTCTGCCATAGTCGGGTCGCTACCCGGAACAATTTCGGCGGCGATTCCAAGTTGGTCGAGCACCTCCTCCACTGCGCCCCGTGCGTCGTAGTAGTCGAGTGGAGCGTTGGCGCTGTCCCAGTGCGGTTCATGTCTTGGGCCGGTGAGAGCGCCTACCACCATTGGGCGTTCTTCAGGAAGACCTTCGCCATGGCCGCGGAACACCAACCCTGATTCGTAGATGGAAATCGGTCCCCGCCAGGTACGGAGGTTGTTCGCCGTTGTCCGCAGCACTCCCTCCCGCAATGTCGTGCGGAGGGCGGAGTATTCGGCGGAGACAGGGTTTTGGACGCGTACCAGGTCGGCCGTGGAGCGCGGGAGAATTAGCCGCGATTCGCCTTCGGCGGTGGTTGCGGAGTAGGTGATTATCTGGTGCAGCCCCGTGTCGGCCAGTATATCTTGGACACGGTCGCGCAGTTCCAGCGCGGGTACAGGCGCCCACGGCGCCAGGCTGCCGGCATTCATGCTGAGCGGCAGTTTGTCGTAGCCGATCGTCCGAGCAACCTCCTCGCAAAGGTCCTCGGGTATCGAAACGTCCGGCCGCCAGTACGGGACGGCCACGTCCCATCCTTCATTTTTTGCCGTTACGCCGAATCCCAGGGATGTAAGGGTCGACTCGACCAGTTTCGACCCCGGATTACTGCCGAGAACGGCCAGCAGTTTGTCGTTGGACAGGAAGACCCGGTCAGTTTCCGTGCCTTTGGCTGGCCACTCGTCGATGATTCCATTGGCCGCCTCGCCTCCAGCCACCGCGAGGATGAGCCGCGTCGTCCGGCGGAGGGCGACTTCTGAGAGGCCGGCGCGCAGTCCTTTTTCAAATCGCAGCGTGGCCTGGTTTTGCAATCCGAGGGCGCGAGATGTGCGGCGGTTGTTGGCGCCGTCGAACGTGGCTGACTCCAGAAGGACGTTTACGGTCGAGTCGTCGATCTCGGTGTTTGCGCCGCCCATCACACCTGCGAGGCCGATCGCCCGTTCTGGGTCGGCGATCACCAGCATGTCATCGGTCAGCTTGCGTTCCACGTCGTCGAGCGTGGTCAGGAGCTCCCCATCGCGTGCCCGCCGCACCACGACGGTGCGATCGGCTACTCGGTCGTAGTCGAACGCGTGGAGCGGCTGGCCAAGTTCGAACATCGCGTAGTTCGTTGCGTCGACCACGTTGTTGATGGGCCGTTCGCCGATACTCGCGAGGGCGTCTGCGAGCCATTTGGGCGACGGACCGATCTTCACGCCGCGGATGATGGATGCGGTGTAACGGGGACACAGGTCAGGGTCTTGTATCACGACGCGGGCGAGAGAGCCGGCATCGTAGTCGCCTGTCGGGTAATCGGCGCTGGGTTGGCGCAATTCGGCGCCGGTGGACGCCGACGCCTCCCGGGCGACTCCGACGATGCCGAGACAGTCGGGGCGATTCGGCGTCAGTTCAAGTTCCAGGATGGTATCGCCGATGACGTCGCCGAGGGGCGCGCCGATCTCGGTGTCGGGGTCGAGAACGAGAATCCCTTCGTGGTCGTCGCCGAGGCCGAGCTCTTTTTCGGAGCACACCATACCCTCGGAGACAACCCCGCGGATTTTGGCCCGTTTCAGTCGGGAGGGCTCGCCGGAGTAGCCGTCGATCAAGCGTGCGCCCACTGAGGCGAAGGCGATCTTTTGGCCGGCCGCAACGTTGGGGGCGCCGCAAACGACCTCGGACGTGCCCGCTCCGTGGTCAACGGTGACGATTGAAAGCCTGTCTGCGTCGGGGTGCTGCGATACATTCCTGACGTGGCCGACCACAACATCATCCCAATCGCCGATGCGTTCGATTTTTTCGACCTCGGTACCGGCCATTGAGAGCCGATGGGCCAACTCTTCAGGTGGCAGGTCGATGTCCACGTATTTGCGGAGCCATGAAAGCGGGATTCTCATTTGACTTGGTCAGCTGTGTGCGGTCGCGCAGGATGAGCCGGAGTAGACTCATTTGAACGGCGGTTAACGCGGGTTGTTCAAAACTGGGTCAGAAAGCGCAGGTCATTTGCGAAGAAGTGGCGTATGTCGTCGATTCCGTGGCGGAGCATGGCGATGCGTTCCGGCCCCATACCGAATGCGAAGCCCCTATATACCTCGGGGTCGTGGCCCGCTTTGCGCAATACGGCAGGGTGCACCATTCCTGCGCCCATGATCTCGATCCATCCGGTTCGTTTGCACAGCCTGCACCCATCGCCGCCGCACTTGAAACAGTCGATTGCCATCTCGACGCCCGGTTCGACGAACGGGAAGAAGTCGCAGCGGAAGCGTACTTTGCGTTCGGGACCAAAGATTCGTTTGGCGAATTCGTAGAGCGTGCCTTTGAGTTCTGAAAACGAGATGTGTTTGTCGACGGCGAGCCCTTCGATCTGGTGGAACTGCCACTCGTGAGTGGCGTCCGTGGCCTCGTACCGGTAGCAGAGGCCGGGGACGACGACCCGTACGGGCGGTTTCGAATTCTCAAGCGCTCTCACCTGCATAGGCGATGTCTGGGTTCTGAGCAGCGTTCCGTCTTTGTTGCTGGGCGAATCGATCCAGATGGTGTCGTGCGAGTCGCGGGCCGGATGGTCGGGCGGGATGTTTAGCATGTCGAAGTTGTAGCGTTCCCATTCGACCTGCGGCCCTTCGACAGTCTGAAAGCCCATGGCGTTGAATGCAGCGAGTATCTCTCGAATGGTCTGTGTCGACGGGTGCAGGCGGCCGCGCATAGGGCGTCTGCCGGGGAGGGTGACGTCGATGCCGTCCGCATGCGCCCGCGCGGTTGTGGCCGCGCGCCGTTCCTCCAACAGCCCTTCAAGATGGGATTTGGCGTGGTTCGCCGCGGCGCCCACCGATCTCCGGTCACCGTCCGGCAGCGTGCCGAGACTGCGGAGCGCCGCGGTGAGCGCGCCCCTTCGGCCAAGGTACTTGACTCGCCACGCTTCGACCGCATGATCCGTATCGCCGGCCGCCGTCAGGCCCCTTTCGGCCTCCGTCCGGAGGCTGGCGATGGTCTGTAGCGTGGTGGCGCTTCGGTCGTTTACGGAATCCGTCATGAAGTAGGGATCTGCCCGGCGTGGCGTCGTCAGTGTGGGGTGAACGGCCTGCAATTATAACCTTTGGCCACTCGATCCGATGGGTGGGGGAGCGTGTCGCCGAGTTTGTATCGACTTGGGAAATTGCGGCCGGCCGGCCGCGTTTACGCGAATTTTGCAGGGGATTTGCAAAATTGCGAGCGTCAAGCGGATTCGACGCTAACACGACTCGCCATGCCGCTATTTTAATTCCAAACCGTCCATTTGGCGTATCAGAACGGGCAAAACCGTAAATACCTGACCTGAACGTTGTCTTCGTATTCCCCGGACACGCCCGCCACGCGTCCCCAAACTACAGGCAAGATCAGTCCGCTTGTAGTACTGTCAATCCAGAAGCGGGGCAGCCGGTAGCCATGTTGGCAGCCTCGGAAGACAAATAGCCAAACGGGAGCGTTAAGCCGATGGAAGCATTCTGCATGAAGTGCAAGGCAAAGCGGGATATGGACAACCCGACTCAGATCACCATGAAGAACGGCCGTCCTGCGACCCAGGGCGTGTGCCCGATCTGCGGAACCAAGATGTTCAAGATCGGGAAGTCCTAGTCGCATCTGCATCCACCATCCACTTACCCGTCGTCGTACGTATCGGGATGAGTGAACCCTCGTTAAGCTCGCCGCGATGGCGAGCTTAACGCGCTTGGAGTTGCGCGGCGGCACGCGGGCGCCTTGTTTGGTTGCGGCGGCCCTTGCCGGGGGCGCCCGTCTCAAAAATCCACCGTACTCGCCGGTTGCCTTTGAGTGAACCAACATGACGGAAAGGAAATCCCCCGTGACACCTTGATGGCCTTCCATGTCAGCCTGAGCGAATCCGAAGGATCAAGGGTCAAAAGGGCGGTGATAGCTGAATGGCAGACGTCAGAATCTTCGGCTCCGCCCAGAATGACATAGTGGGCGCTCAGACTGACTAAGCTCCGCTGAGGCACGCTATTGGGGGGAGGGATTTTGTAAGCTACTGCTTTCAGGTGGGAGTTATGACAAGCGAGGAGCGACGGCATGGATAAAGTGGCATTCGGCGATACAGGCCTTCAAGTGAGCCGCTTGGGAGTGGGTCTTGCCGAGATCGGCAACGAGCTCGAGCTTGATGATGTGGACATCGTCGTGTCCCTGATCAACCGCGCCCTGGACAGCGGGGTGAATTTCCTCGACACGAGCGCTTGTTACAACATCAGCGAAGAACTACTCGGCCGTTCTGTGTCGTCGAGGCGTTCCGAGTATGTGCTTGCGACCAAGGCTGGCCATGTGACGGGCGGTTACGACGGTGAACCGTGGACCTACACCACCGTCTCCGACAGCATCGATCGGAGTTTGGTGCGCATGCGCACTGACCACGTCGATCTTGTGCAGCTTCACACGTGCGGTATCGACGTGCTGGAGAAGGGTGAAGTCATTCGCGCGTTGCAGGACGCTCGCGACGCAGGCAAGACCCGTTTCATTGGATACAGCGGGGATAACGATGCCGCCCACTGGGCGGTCGACAGCGGGTTGTTCGACACTCTGCAGACGAGCTTCAATCTGGTCGATCAGAGTCCGCGCACAACGGGTCTCCTTGAGAAAGCAGACGGCGCGGGCCTTGGGATCATCGTGAAACGGCCGGTGGCGAACAGCATATGGCTTGCCATCAGAACGGGCCGTGCGCGTGAGGACTTGCGCCCTTATGCGCACGCCTACTATGACCGGGCCGCGAAGGTCGCGGAGGCGGGCGAGATAGCGGGCGAGCCGGAGGATCCGATGCTCACGTCGTTCGGGTTTACGCTGGCTCATCCGCAAGTGGACGTGGTAATCGCCGGCACCAAGAATCCCGATCACCTGGCAGCGAACGTGAAGATGGTGAACGAAGCGTTGCCAATCGATCCCGGCGTGGTGGCGGAGTTGCATCGCCGGTTTGACGAACTGGGAGACGACTGGCCAGGCCGGACCTAGGGAACCTCTGAACAACTCCGTGTTCCAATCCGTTCGCCCTGAGCTTGTCGAAGGGTTCTGGCCTCCTCCCCCACAGGGGGAGGATTCAGGAGGGGGGAACCTCCGCTCTGCCAAGCGCATCGGCCACTTGTTCAGAGATTCCCTAGGTCTGAGGATTGCGGCGACGAGGTTCACGCCAACTGTCTGGCTGCGCAATATGCGGCGGGAAGTGAAACGATTGGGCAAAGTGTCGGAGCAGCTGAGACGCCTGGTGTTGGGGTAGAGACGTTGTGAACGCTGCCGATACCCCGGCCTCGGATGCGACGGTCCCTGAAGCGGATCAGGAACAGTTGGCCGCCCGTCTTGAACGGCTCAAACTGCTTGCGACGGCCGCTGGAATCGCGCTCAGCGTGTCGGCGCCGGCGTTGTTCATCCTGTTCGATGGAACGGAGGCGCTTCGCGATCTTGCTGAAGGTTGGTCCGCGTCGCCCGCCGCCGCGATTGCGATATACCTGCTCATCGCGGGGGCTGTACTCGAAGTAGTCGGGTTTCCGCTCGACTACTACTCAGGCTACTGGCTCGAGCGCAAGTTCGGCCTGTCGCGCGCCGGATTCAGGACCTGGCTGTTCGATCACGCCAAGGCTGAGGTACTTCAAGCGGTCCTGATCCTTGCCGCGGTGGAGGCCGTGTATTCGGCCTTGCGGGCGTTTCCTGACACCTGGTGGCTGATCGCGGCCGCCGGTTTCTCTCTATTTGCCGTGGTGTTGGCGGGCCTTGCGCCGGTACTTCTGTTCCGCTTGTTCTTCAAGTTTGAGCCGCTGGAAGATGGAGAGTTGCGGCGCCGGCTGATGGTGTTGTCGGCCAGGATAGGGGCGCAGGTCCGCGAGGTGTACGTGTGGAAGCTCGGCGAGAAGACCCGCAGAGCGAACGCCGCGCTGGCAGGCTGGGGCCGAACGCGACGCATCCTGCTGGCCGATACGCTGATCGACGAATACACGGAAGATGAGATCGAGGTGGTAATGGCGCATGAACTGGCGCACCACGTTCACGGGGACATATGGCGCGCGCTACTGCTCAGGTCGGCCATCGCATTCGGGGCGTTGTACTTGGTGCACCTGGGGTTGGGATGGTGGTCAACGTCGCTTGGCTACCGGTCGATCTCGGACTTCGCCAACATACCGCTGCTGATTTTGATCACTGCCGTCGTTTCCCTCGCGGCGATGCCGCTGGCGAACGCGTACTCGAGGCGGCAGGAGCGTTCGGCCGATGAATTTGCGCTAACGACCACAGGAATGACGGACGAGTTTGCGTCTGCTATGGCCAAGCTGGCGAGCCAAAATCTGTCCCGCCGCCGGTCCAACCCGATAGTCGAATTCCTGTTTCACTCCCATCCGTCAGTCGAGAGCCGCATCCGGTTTGCGAACGATTTCGCCGCGCCTGACCGGGCCCGCAATGCCGGCCGCTCCGGCGTGTGACGTCCGGGAGAATTCAGCCGGGCAGGCCCTCGATAACGATCGGTTCGGCCTCGTCGGCGGGTTCGAATCCGAATATCTTGCCGTAGAAGTACAGCTCCGCTTCCAGAGTGCGGCGTATGTTTGCGGCGATTCTGAAACCGTGCTGCTCGCCCGGGAAAGGGAGATAGGCGTAAGGCACGCCTTTCGCTTTTAGTGCTTCGACCATCGCCTCCGCCTGAGATGGCGGCACGATTTCATCTTCTAGACCCTGGAAGATGATTACGGGGCAGGACAACTGGTCTACATAGTCGATGGGGGAACGCTGGCGGTACAGGTCACGCGCCTCCGGGTATGGCCCGATCAGCCCATCAAGGTACCTCGACTCGAACTTGTGGGTGTCGGTAGCGAGCGTCTCGGCGTCCGCGACGCCGTAGTAGCTTGCGCCGGCTGCGAAGAAGTCATGAAACACGAGCGCGCACAGAGTCGTGTAGCCGCCAGCGCTGCCACCCTTGATGATCGACCTGCTCTCATCTGCGAGCCCTTCGCCGACCAGGTGGCGGGCGGCGTTGATGCAGTCCTCGGTGTCGACAACCCCCCATCGCCCCTTCAGCGCGTCGCGGTAGGCGCGGCCGTAGCCTGTCGAACCGCGGTAGTTGACATCCGAGACGGCAAAGCCGCGGCTCGTCCAGAACTGGATGTCGAGGCTGAAAGACGCAGATGCGGAGCTGGTGGGGCCGCCGTGGCTCAGGACAATGAGCGGCGGCTTTTCTGAGGCGGGCGCCTTGAACGCCGGGTTCACCGGTGGGTAGTAGTAGGCGTGGGCCACTTCGCCGTCGCCGGTTGGGAACGTGACGCTGCGCGGACGGGAGACGAGGCCGGAGTCGATCTTGAGTTCCGAACTTTTCCTGATTACCTCCGTGTCGCCGGTGTCTGTGTCGACCCTCATGATGGCGGCAGGTTCGGACGGGCTCGCGGCGGTAATGAGCACCTGGTTTCCCATGGCGGCAATGCCGCCTATCGATGTGTACGGCAAGTCGATTTCGCGGGCTCGGCGGCTCCTGTCGATGATCATCAGGCGTCGCCCGGCCTCACCGCCAACAATCAGGGCGATGCTGCCGTCCGGCAGAAAGGCATAGGTCGACATCCCGAATACCCACTGCGGTTCGCCGGACTCTGCGTTGCCGGGAAAGACCGGATCAGCAGCCCCTTCCTCAAGCGCGTAAAGGTTCCACCATCCTGTCCTGTCCGACACGAAGTGCAGGATTCCGTCGGGCGACCACTCCGGTTGGAAGACGCTTTCTCCACTTTCGCCAGCAACTTGAACGGCTTCGCTGGACACGCCGTCGGGGCTGAGCGCGGCGACCCAAAGTTCGGCTTCGTCCCATGGCATGTTGGGGTGGTCCCAAGCCGTATATGCGAGCCGGGTTCCGTCGGGTGAAAGGCGGGGAAACGAGTAGAAGTCGTGCCCGCTGGCCAGCGCTGTCTGCTCGCCGGTGTCGACATGTACTGCGACGATTTCGTTCGCAGCCTCACGGGCCTCGACGTGGCGTTCCCTCACGCACACCAGGAACCTGCCGTCGGGGGTGAGCCGGCCATCGGCGAACCGGCCGCCTGCGGGGATATCGGGATCGGGCGTAACGGCGACTGGTTGCTCGCCGAAGTTTTGCCGGTATATTCGCTGATCGGCGAAGTTCGAGAAGTAGACGACTCCGTGTTTGACCTCGTACGCTGCGCCGCCGTACTCGTGAACGCGGTTGCGTACGTTGTAACCCTGTGGAGTCACGTCTACCGGGCCTGACGCGACTTTCGACCCGGCCAATCGCACGATAACGTTTCTGCCGCTTTCGGCAGGCCGCCCTTCGAGCCAGTAGACGTCAGGACCGTCGACCTTCACCTCGCCGAGCCGGACACCGGCCTCCGTGACCATTTGCGGCGTGATGGGAGAATGCCATGTTCCGTACGGCGCGGTCTGTTGACCAGTCATCGACTGACCTCTTTTTTGTTGCGGCGAAAGTTACGCAATTTTAGGCCGAATTGATCTGCGACCACGGGCTTCGCATGCCGCGGTGTGCTTGCTTCGAAGGATATGCGCAAATAGGCCTGTTTGACTTGTGATTGCGGGTTCAATGTTCAGGCGCATCTGTGCGGCGAAGGATGTGCGTAAGTTGGTATAATTTGCGATTACGGGCTTCGTATGCCGCGGTGTCCTTGCGGCGAAGGTTACGCGTAAACGGGCCGGTTTGGCTCATCATCGCGGGTCAAACGTTCCGGGATATCAGTTTTCCGCTAGGAGGCCCGGCTGTAATGCGCCATCGGCCCGGCGGCAGGTTCGGGTGCACAACGCATCGAAAGACAACGCCAGTGTAGCGATCCGAGAGCCAGAAAAGAGTCGACGCCCAGTGGTACGCCGTTATGCCTAAATGGTCCGGCGGGAAAAAGATGCACGGCGGCGAGCGGCAAATGCTTTACGACATCCTCGATTCTGATGAGGACATTCTCGCCCTCGTCGGAGGTATGCATCGAGCGGAACAAGATACAAACCGGGTCGGCAACACAATGGCGTTGCTGTTGCAACCAACAAGCGGGTGATCTTCCTCGACAAGGGGGTTTTCGGCGTCGGGAAGTCTCTGAGATGCCGTATCGGAGCATTGAGGGGATAACGCACAGCGCCGGCATGTTCTTTGGCGGTGTACAGATAACTGGGTTGGGGACATCGAGGTGGCGCATTGAGGACGTTAACCCGAAGGATTCTGCCAACTCGTTTGCAGACAGCGTTCGATTTCACGTTGAAGCTCCCTGCTCTGAAGGCCCTCAGCCGTCCTCGACGCCGATAATGTCCGCCGTGGACGAATTGGCGAAGTGGGCGAAGCTATTCCAAGACGGGATACTCACGCAGGCCGAGTTCGACCCCAAAAAGAAGCAGATACTCGGTTTGTGAACGAATCGACGTTGATGGGTGACACGTTAGTGAGGGCCCGGGCGCGGCATCACGGGGGCGGTAACACCATGAGTCAACTGGGACCTGATGGGCAGGGTACCCACAAGGGGCCTGTCTCACAAAGATCCCGATTGGTTTCGCACCAAACGGTCGCGGATTGGATTCCCCGCGTTCGGAGACCTTTGCGAAATTGTTCGTCTGAAGGCATAGCCGCAAGATTCGACCCGTTGTTTAATCGTGAATCCCCGCCCCTTGTATCTGAGGTGGCGGGAATGACGGTTATTCAATGGTCTCCGATCGCGAGAACGACGAGAGTGGAATACGATGCCAGCCACACTATTTGCCGAAACCTGAATCCAGACCTTGGTGGATACCCGCGCTCCACCCCATCGGCGCCCGCGAGAGACGCCCCAAAGTACGGTTTCAAGATGCTAACGGGTACCTGTGCCCACCCGGTTGGCTCCAGGAGTTGCTCCTGTGAATGAGACGGACGGGACGCTAAGGCCGACCGGTATTATTGAATGCGGCGCGTATGGGCAGCCTGGACCGTTGACCAATGACCCTTGTCCTGCATATACTCGGTTGCGTCTACGAAATTCGCAATGGCTGCGAACGGGATTAGTAGCGTCCAGTACGGGATTGAGAGAGCCGGGGCAGGTGTGAGCCCGGTTCCACGACTGGAAGCGAATGGACCCGGGAGCTGCAGGACGAAGGCCGTCCGCTCCAGCGGCGGCATATAGTCTGAGCCGGTTTGGCCCCCGTTATCACGGCCCGGAGTACGTACGCAGTTTGCGTGCGGAACCCGCACAAGAGATATTCCGGCGTGCCGGAATAATCAGGGTGGCACCGCGATTACCTCGCCCCTGCAAGGGAGCGAGGTTTTTTTGTGCCGCCAAAATATGCCAAATGACCATGTCCTACGAACATACCGGCAACACATCAGCTGGCGGCGCCAAGCCGGCGGCGCGGAAGCGCATACTCACGGGGATACGTCCCACAGGCGCCCTTCACCTGGGCCACTACGTCGGCGCCCTGAAGAACTGGGTCCGGCTGCAGGACGAGTACGAGTGCTACTTCCTGATCGCCGACTACCAGGCGTTGGGGGACCACTTCCACGAGATCGACCTGATTCGCGGGTCGGTCATCGACGTTGCCCTCGACTTTCTTGCGGTCGGGCTCACGCCTGAGAAGTCGTCGTTCGTGATCCAGAGCTACGTGCCGGAGCACGCAGAGTTGAGCATGCTGCTCAGCTTCATCACGCAACTGGGCATGCTCGAACGCAATCCGACGCTCAAGGCGGAACTGGCCGATCTGCCGGTCGAACGGCGCACAGTGGGTTTCTACAACTACCCCATGAGCCAGGTTGCGGACATCCTGTTGCCGCGGGCCCACCTGGTCCCGGTGGGCGACGATCAGGCGCCGCACATCGAAATGACGCGGGAGGTTGCGCGCAAGTTCAATCGTCTGTTTAACCAAGTCTTTCCGGAGCCGGAAACGCTGATCGGCGAGGTCGGACGCCTCACCGGCACGGACGGAGCGGGCAAGATGAGCAAGAGCCAGGGTAACGTCATCATGCTGTCCGACGACGAGCAGACGGTGAACGCCAGGGTGCGCGGCATGTTCACGGACCCGAACCGCATACGGGCCGACATCCCCGGGCGCGTCGAGGGGAACCCGGTGTTCGAGTATCACGACGCGTTCAACCCGAACACTGCGCAGGTCGACGAGTTCAAGGAACGGTACCGCGCCGGCAAGGTGGGCGACGTCGAGGTGAAGAGGGCGCTGGCGGTGGCGATCAACGACTTCCTCGATCCGATCAGGGAACGCAGGGAGTACTACAAGCAACGCATCGGGCTGGTAGAAGACGCCCTGATGTCCGGCGTGGGGCAGGCGAGGACCATCGCGGCTGAGACGATGGTTATGGTCAGGGACGCGATGCGAATCTCCACATATACGACGAAATGGAAATGAACAATCGATCACACAGCCGGGCAGAGTCGCCATTCGAGGAGACTGCGCCCTTTTACATGGCTGCCAACAACGAGTTCCGGTGGCGACGCAGTTAGACGATCGTTACTTCGCCGCGCTATGAAACCAAGGGGAACTCAAATGAAATTCACACCGGACCCGGAGACCTTCAGGTCACTTGCCAAAGAGGCAAACCTGATTCCCGTCTATCGGGAGATTACCGCTGACCTGGAAACGCCTGTTTCCGCATATCTCAAGACCGCCCGCGGGTCGTACTCGTATCTGTTGGAGTCGGTCGAGGGTGGAGAACACGTAGCGCGCTACAGCTTCATCGGCACGGAGCCGTCGGAGGTTCTCGTAACAGGGCAGGGCGAGCGGGATGGCGACGTCGATCCGTTGGCGTTGTTGCAGTCGCGCATGGCCGACGTCAGGTGCGCCGCAGTGCAAGGCCTTCCGCGATTTCACGGGGGAGCGGTCGGGTACGTCAGCTACGAAGCCATTCAGTATTTCGAGCCAAAGGTCCCGCCATTAAAAGGCCCGGGAGTCGGTGTGCCCGAATCGGTCTTTATGCTGACCGAAGCGCTCCTCATATTCGATCACGTGAAGCAAACGATCGCGGTCGTTGCGCATGCTCGGGTCGATGGCGATCCGGACGCCGCTTACCGGCGAGCTACCGAGATCATCGAGGAGATGACCAGCCGCCTCGAATCGCCGCTGCCGCCGCAGGCCCACCGCAGCGCGCCGGAGTCGGAGGGCGTCACGGGCGATGCCGGTCTGGACTACTCGGTGGGCACGGATATGGACAGATCCCTGTACTCGAACATGATCCGCGAGGACTACGAGGAGATGATTCAAGTAGCGCGTCGCGGTATATACGACGGCGAACTCATACAAGTGGTGTTGTCGCAACGACTGATGCGCCGCACCGGTGTGCCGCCGTTCGACCTGTACAGATCGTTGCGTGCGGTGAACCCGTCACCCTACATGTTCTATCTGGACCTGGGCGAGTTTCAGGTGGTTGGAGCATCGCCGGAATTGCTGGTGCAGGTGATCGACGGCGACATCGCCGTTCATCCCATAGCCGGCACGAGGCCTCGGGGTGCCACGCCTGAAGAGGACGAGGAGTTGGCCCGCGAGTTGGCGAGCGACGAAAAGGAACGAGCCGAGCACGTGATGCTGCTCGACCTGGGCCGCAATGACGTTGGGCGGGTCGCCATACCGGGCACGGTCAAGGTAACGCAGCAACTTGACATAGAGCGCTACTCCCACGTGATGCACCTTGTTTCGCACGTTACCGGCCGCCTGCGACCCGAGTACAACGCCTTCGACGCCCTGCGCGCCGGGTTCCCTGCCGGCACAGTGTCGGGCGCGCCGAAGGTCCGCGCGATGGAGATGATCGCCGACCTGGAGAACGACAAGCGGGGCCTCTACTCGGGCGCCGTGGGTTACTTCAGCTACACAGGGAACATGGATACGGCGATATGCATACGCACGATTGTCCTGAAGAATGGCGTGGCGCATATGCAGGCCGGCGGCGGCGTCGTAGCCGATTCGACACCCGCGGGTGAATATCAGGAGTCGCTGGACAAGATCGGAGCGCTGATGCGCGCTATAGATCACGCTGAGGAGATCGCCGGTGTTCGTTGATATCGTGACAGAGCCTGCGCCGGCTGAGCCCGTTGCGCAGGGGCGCTTGACCGCGCCCCGGACCCAGGGAGAAAGCTCACTCAATGGTTTTGCTGATAGACAACTACGATAGCTTCACGTTCAACCTGTACCAGTACCTATGCGAACTGGGCGCCGAGGTTGAGGTCGTGAGGAACGACAGCGCCACGATCGACGAGATAGAGGCGATGGACCCTGATCGCGTGGTGGTTTCGCCCGGTCCGTCGCGGCCGGAGAACGCCGGAGTTTCGGTTGAGGTCATTCGCAGATTCGCCGGCAAAAGGCCGTTGTTGGGCGTTTGCCTTGGGCATCAGTGCATAGGCGCCGCGTTTGGGGCGCGGGTCGAGGGCGCTGGCGAGATAAAGCACGGCAAGACTTCGATGATCGAACACGACGACGATGGCTTGTTTACCGGCGTGTCGAATCCGTTCGAGGCGATCCGGTACCACTCCCTCGCGATAATGCAGGACAGCCTGCCGGACGAACTAAAGGTGACGGCCAGGTCGGAGTCGGGCGTGATCATGGGCGTCAGACACGAGTCGATGCAGGTCGAAGGGGTGCAGTTTCATCCGGAGTCGATACTCACGGCGCCGGGCAAGCAGATACTTCAAAACTTCCTCGACATGTAGACTTCGCTCCGAACGGACCGGTTCGGGGGC
This sequence comes from Dehalococcoidia bacterium, assembly GCA_965224235.1. Lineage (GTDB taxonomy): Bacteria > Chloroflexota > Dehalococcoidia > Lucifugimonadales > Lucifugimonadaceae. The sequence goes on from CBDCYP010000002.1 coordinate 118,245, forward strand.
GGCGGGCAACGAGAGAGTTGCGTATGAATATTCAACAGGGAATACAGACGGCTGCGGAGGGTGAAGACCTTTCCGTTGATGATGCGGCAAGCGTCATGCGTCAGATCATGGCCGCTGAGGTGACGCCGGCCCAGTTCGGTTCCTTTGTCACCGCGCTGCGGATGAAGGGAGAGACGCCGGAGGAGATCGCCGGCATGGCGACGGCTATGCGCGAGGTGTCCCTGCACGTCGATCCAGGAGCCGGGGTCGTAGACACCTGCGGAACAGGCGGCGACGCGAAAGGGTGGTTCAACGTCTCCACGGCGGCCTCTTTCGTAGTTGCGGGCGCGGGCGTTCCGGTGGCCAAGCACGGCAACCGCGCCATGTCCGGCACAACGGGCAGCGCCGACGTGCTCGACGAGTTGGGTGTAAAGATTGATCTCGGACCCGAAGGCGTAATGCGCTGCATCCGGGAGGCGGGGATCGGCTTCATGTTTGCACAGGAGTTTCACCCCGCCATGAAGTTCGCCGGTCCGCTCAGGCCGCAACTGGGCATTCGTACCGTGTTCAACCTGCTTGGGCCGCTCACTAATCCGGCCGGCGCATCCCGCCAGGTGATAGGCATATACGACGCAGAGGCGGCCGAGAAGGTTGCGAAAGCGCTGTCGATTCTGGGCGCCGAGTACGCCATGGTGGCGCACGCCGATTCGGGCGCCGATGAGATCGACGTCGAAGGGCAGACGCTGTTGTATCAGGTCACGCCGGACGCGATGAAAAGGCGCCGGACGCGGCCAGCGGACTTTGGGTTGCCGGAGGGCAGCCGCGATCACCTGATTGTCCGGAACACTGCTGGGAGCGCCAAGATCATTGTGGATATTCTGGACTCCAGGGGCGGAGGGCATAACGCGCCGCCCGGTCCCGCGCGTTCAACGCGCAACGTGGTCGTTATGAACGCTGCGGCCGCGCTTGTGGCGTCGGGCAAGGCCAACAGCTTCCAGGATGGCGCGGAGATGGCTAGGGAGTCGATCGATTCCGGCGCAGCAAGAACGCGGTTGCAAAAACTGATCGAGGTCAGCAACAGGTAGCCGTGTCTCGTAACGAGCCAACAACTGCCATGGGTATCCTCGACCGCATCGTCGAGTCTAGGCGGCTGCGCGTCGAGCAGGCCCGGCGGGAGATGCCGGTAGCGAGGTTGCGGGAACTGGCGGAAGATGCGCCGCCGCCGATCTCGCTGGCAGACGCAATAAGTAGCGCCCCGGAAGTCGCGGTCATTTCGGAGATGAAACGCAGGGCGCCGGCGGCGGGCGAACTCGACCCCGACATGGATCCTGCCCTGCGCGCCGGAGAGTACTGCTCAGCGGGCGCGGCTGCCATTTCGGTCCTTACCGAGTTCGACCACTTTCGGGGGACGATTCACGATCTCGCAGCGGCGAAGACCGTTGCCGCACGTAACGCTGTTCCGGTACTGCTGAAAGATTTTGTGTTCGACGAGTACCAGGTGTGGGAGGCCCGCGCGGCCGGGGCGGATGCTGTTCTACTTATCGTGTCGATCCTTGACGCGGCGCTATACCGCGATCTGTTCGGGCTGTGCGAGTCCGCAGGTATGGACGTGCTGGTCGAAGTGTTCGACGAGCACGAAATTGAACTCGCGCTATTGGTGAATCCCGGCATAGTCGGCGTGAACAATCGAAATCTTCGGACGCTCGAAACGTCGCTGGACGTGTTCGAACGGGTAGCGCCGTGCATCGGAAATGACAGGATCAAGGTTGCGGAAAGCGGCATAAAGGACGCCGCCGACGTAGCGCGCATGGGGCGGGCCGGGGCGGATGCTGTGTTGGTTGGAGAATCGCTGATGCGCGCTGGTGGGGACGCCGCGTCGCTGGTGCGAACTATGTCGCAGGCAGGCGCAACATGAGTAGTCGCGTTCCGATGGTGAAGATTTGCGGCCTGCGACATGCAGACACCGCGCTGGCAGCGGCGAAGTCTGGCGCCGATTTCATAGGCCTGAATTTCGTCGAGGGCGTCCGGCGCCAGTTGAAGGTGATGGAAGGGGCGGCCGTGGTTTCCGGGTATCGACTTCGGGCCGGCCGCAAAAAGTACCGGACTAAGATCGTCGGCCTGTTTCGCAACCAACCTGCCGCCTGGGTAAACGCGGTCTCGAAGCGCGTAGTCCTCGACTACGTCCAGCTTTGCGGCGACGAGGACGAGACGTACATGCGCAGTATGTGGCGACCGATTCTGAGACAGGTGAGGGTCACTGAGGACATGTCCGCGGCCACGCTGGAAGCCGCGGTCCAGGTTCATCTGGATGCCGAGCGAATGGTGGTTCTCGACCGCTACGACGAGGCGACGCCCGGCGGGTCGGGGATGACGTTCGACTGGTCCGTGGCCGAGGGCGTGGCCGACAGGGATGGTGTGCTGCTTGCGGGAGGGCTGACACCGGACAACGTGCCGTCGGCGATTCAAATGTTGCGACCATGGGGCGTAGACGTATCGTCCGGTGTGGAGACCGACGGGGTGAAGGACCGCCAGAAGATCCGGGAATTCATCGAGATTGCCAAGGCGCCCTGCCCTGCCGATTGAGCCCGGTTGGGGCGGCTTCCCCCGCGTTATTTCCGCATAAAAACCCGTCGTTTCCGGTTCTTCCCCGTTTCCCGAGTCCTTTGCGTAACTAGCTCCTCAACCAGTGATTCTTCACTCCCTGTCACCCTGAGAGCCTGTGAATAAATCATTTATGCTCCTATGGTATTGAGAGGCTGATTGCTGGACAACGATATTGGGCAGCCATATCGGCGAGGTGAACACATGAGTGAAGAGACGCTGTTTGAACTTCCGGCCATCGAGGAGAAGCGAGCGCCTGCGCCAACGAGTCCGGGTGAGGCCCGGGCGCTGCGGCCGGTGCGGAATCAGCCTGAGTGGGCGGTATTGGACCTGGAATCTCGGTTGCCTCAAGAGCATCGGGCCCGTGTTATATGGAGCTTTTTGGAGAGGTTGGACCTGTCGGCCTTTTATGCGCCGGTCAAGGCGGTGGAGAACCGGCCAGGCCGCCCAACGACAGACCCCAAAGCGCTGCTGGCGTTGTGGCTTCTGGCCACGGTTGACGGTATAGGGAGCGCCCGCCGGCTGGCGCGTTTGTGCGAAGAGCACGACGCCTACCGCTGGATGAGGGGGAACGTACCTGTCAACTATCACATGCTCTCTGACTTCCGGGTAGCCCACCAGGAGGCGCTGGACGGCCTTTTGACCCAGATCATAGGTTCTCTGATGGCCGCAGGGGCGGTCCTGCTGGAGCGTGTGGCTCAAGACGGGATGCGGGTGAGGGCGAGCGCCGGCGCCGCGTCCTTTCGCGGCGCGCAGGGATTGAAGAGGTGCATGGAGGAGGCGCGGGCGCAGGTGGAGCGGCTGGCGCAGGAGCGGGAGCGTCCCGATTCCGGTGTGACGCGGCGTGAACGTGCGGCGCGGGAGCGTGCGGCGCGAGAGCGGGAGGAACGGGTCCGGGAGGCGCTGTCGTACTTGCCCCGGGCACAAGCGAAGAAGGAACGCCAACAGCACACCAAGGCGAAGGCTCAGCGTCCCAAGGTTACGAAGGCGCGGGTATCCACCACAGACCCCCAGGCAACGGTGATGAAGATGCCGGATGGCGGCTTCCGGCCAGCCTGCAATATCGAACTGGCCACTGATAGCGCCAACGGGATCATCGTCGGAGTAGGGGTCACATCGTCGGGTACGGACGCAGGGCAAGCGGCGCCCATGGAGGAACAACTGGTCAGGCGGACGGGCCGGCGCCCTGACTCCTACCTGATGGACGGGGGCTTCGCTACCCGGGAGGACATCACCGCTCTGGAGCAACGTGGGGTGAGTGTGTATGCGCCGGTGAGGTTGCCCCGGAACAAGCCCGAACGGGAGCGTTACGATCCCCGCTACGGGGACGGGCCGGACGTGGCAAGGTGGCGTCAACGGATGGCCACCGGCGAGGCCAAAGCCATATACAGGCAGCGGGCGTCTGTAGCCGAGTGGACGAACGCCCAGGTGCGTCTTCACGGAGTGAGCCAATTCAACGTACGGGGACTTGCCAAAATCACCAGCGTAATGCTCCTTGTCGCCGTGGCCCACAACCTCCTGCGTTGGGAGGCGTTCATGGCGTAGGCAGACACGGGGGTTAAGCAGGCACAGCCGATAAGCTCCGGACCAGTCAATCCGGATTCCCTAGTGAATTCGCCCGGAAAGCGGCCAATGCTGTCCCGCAATTCTGCCTCCCTCAACAAGCGCCCGCCCCGGTGAAACTTCCCAATGGCGCCTTCCGCCACCAACATGCCGCCTAACAACAACAGAACCCAAAAAACTCACAGCCTCTGAGTACCGCTCATGTCACCCCGAGCGAAGCCGAGGGGTCTGGGGTCTGGGGTCAGAGGGGCGGGGCATGCCGTCTGGATGGCATAGGTTCCTCGGCTGCGCTCGGAATGACATGTGGCGAGGTTACGCAAAGGTCTCCGAACGCGGGAATCTGAATCCCCGGCCGTAGGCGCGTGTGTCGTGGGTGACCGTTGGGGAGGGGACGCGGGAACCGCGATCTATGTCGTATTCGCGTCGATCGGATCCCAACCCCTTACCGTCACGTCATTCCCGCGAAAGCCTGAGTTCAGGGACGCCTCGATGGTCGGTGATATCCTGATAGGAGAAACCCGCCGACCTCAATCCATCGGGAGGCATCCAATGACCACGACCACCGAACGCCTGCTCAGCGCCGGGACAGTCGAAGAGGTGCGGGCCCGGGGATGCACGGTCGTCACCGGACGCGGACACGCCATCGCCGTCTTCCCCCTCGGCGACCACTTCGCCGCGGTCGACAACCGGTGTCCCCACATGGGTTTTCCGCTCGATAGAGGCACCGTCAGCAACGGAATCCTCACCTGCCACTGGCACCACGCCAGGTTCGACCTCTCCAGCGGCGGCGCCTTCGACCCTTTTGCCGACGACGTGAGGGCCTTCCCGGTCACGGTGACCGAAGGCCGCGTGTGGGTTGACCCCAGCCCGCCCGAGGCCGAAGCCGTAGAGAGGTGGTCGCGCCGCCTTGAAGACGGTATGGAGCACAACATCCGGCTGGTGATCGCCAAGTCCGTCCTCGGACTCAACTCGTCCCCCGCCGGCTACCGGACGCCGTTGACTATCGGCGCCAGGTTCGGGACCACCTACTCGGACCTCGGCTGGGGACCAGCCCTGACGATGATGACCTGCTCGGCCAACATCCTCCCTCATCTCTACCCCCAAGACCGACCTCTCGCCCTTTACCAGGGCATCAGACAGGTGGCCGCCGAGTGCGCCGGAAGGCCTCCCCGCTTCCTGGTCGATCCTCTGCCGACAGGAGAGACCCGACCCGAGGTCTTCAAGGGATGGTTCCGCAGCTTCATTGAGGTCCGTGACGATGAGGGCGCCGAGCGGTGTCTCCGCACAGCGGTCGACCTCGGCATATCCTCCCGCGAGATAGCCGACATGGTCTTCGCCGCGGCCACGGACCGGATCTATCTGGACGCCGGCCATGTCCTCGACTTCTGTAACAAGTCGTTCGAGCTGCTCGACCACATCGGCTGGGAGCACGCGGGCCAGGTGCTCACCAGCCTCGTACACGGCATCGCCACGGCGCGCCGCAGCGAGGAACTCAATTCCTGGCGAAACCCCATCGACCTCTCCTCGATGGTTTGGGAGGCCCGCGGCGCCCTCCCGGAGCTTTGGCGGCAGGGAGCCGGTTCGCGTGGAGAGTGGGACGGAGAGCGGCCTCTCGTCGATACGATACTCGCGGATGATCCGGCAGCGACGCTCGGAGGGCTGCAGCAGGCGGTCCGGTCCGGCGCAACTTCCGAACAGCTGGGCGGCGCGGTCGCCTACGCTGCTTTCCTCAGGATGGCCCGCTTCCACACCTCCAACGAGTTCGGGGACTGGGATACCGTCCACAACACTCTCACCGCCGCAAACGCGCTGCACCAGGCGCTGAAGCGCGCACCGTCGGTCGAGCTCCTCCGCGCCGTGTTCGATACGGCGATCAGCATCTACCTCGACCGCTTCCTGAACATGCCCGCCCAGAGCATGCCCGAACCGGACGGCGCACAGTCCTCGGACGACCTGGGCGCGAGGCTCCTGGAGGCGATGGACTCGCAGCAGCAGGTCGAACAGGCGGCGCGCCTCGTGACCGACTACATCGCGGCCTCTCCGCGCCCGGACGGCCTCCTCTCCGCGCTCGCCCACGCCATGCTGAGGGAGGACTCGACCTTCCACCACTTCCAGATCGTCGACGCTGCGGTGAAGCAATACGAGGAGCGCCGGGGAACCGACGCGGCCCGGCACGTGCTGGTCGGCGCGGCCAGGTTCCTGGCTGCTCACTACCCGACGCCCAGAGCCGTGAATCAGACCTTCAATATCGCCGTCCGCCTCCAGCGCGGCGACGAGATCTTCCAAGAGGAGTAGCAGGCTGCGAAGGACCTTGGAAGGGGTCGCTTCAACTCGGGCCACATCTCGACTCCGCGTTCCAGAGACGGCGCCGATCCGCCTCGAACCGGACGAACCGCTTCAGCTTCGGGTATTCGTCGACCACAGAGTGGTAGATGTGTTCGCGAAACGGGAAGCAGTCCGTTGCGGCACGGTTCTTTCCCAACCGCCGGGACAGTATGGGCGTCTCCCTGCCCGCCCAGGACAGCGCCGCCGAGCTGCGGTCTTTGGATGCGTGGCAGATGAGGAACATCTACGTTTAGCGCTTCTGATGAAGATGAGACTCCCGAAATCTCGATCATTCGGAATACGGTTTTCGGCGGAATAGCCGGGCTCGCGTCGTTTGCGCGTTGCCCCGCACCTCCCCAGAGCACCCACAAGAGACGCCCCCCTGCTGGTGTATTTGGGAACGGGAATGTTGGATGATTTTGCGCGTGTGTGGGACGGGTTGGGGGATCGCGTTGGCCCGTGCCCTACGTGGATCCCCGATCGGGGTCGGGGGTGACGGGTGGATGGCCGCGGTGTGTTGGGGGTGAGGGTTGGGACTATTCGGGGGTTGTCATTTTGAGGAGGGCGCGGCTGATCCGGAGGCGGAGGGCCTCGGCCGATTCGGGGGTCCAGTCGTAGAAGCCTTTGCCGGTTTTCGTGCCGAGTTCGCCCCTGGCAACCATGTCGCTGAGAATTTTTGGGACTGTCGTGCTGCGATCAATGTCGGGGAACAGTTCGCTATTGATGGTGGCGACAAGGTCCCAGCCGATCTGCTCCCACACCTCGAATGGACCGGCAACCGACATCCGCCGGCCGAACCCGTACTTGACCACTGCGTCCACGTCCTCAGCCGACGCGACCCCCTGCGCCACCAAGGCGAGGGCTTCCCTGAACAACGCCGCTTGCAGGCGATTGCCGATGAACCCCAGTATTTCCCGGTTGACCAGAGCCGGTCGCTTGCCCACCCGCAAGAGCAAATCCCGGGCGGTTTCTATTGTCTGTTCCGATGTCTCCTGTCCCCTGACCAGTTCCACTATCGGTAGCAGGTGCGGCGGATTGAAGTAGTGCGCTACGGCCACCCGGTCGGGCCGGCTGGTGCTGGCGGCGAGTGCGCTCGGCAAGAAGGTTGACGTGTTACTCAGCAGGACGGTCCGCTCCGGCGCCGCCTTGTCGAGCCTCCGGAAAATGTCCTGCTTGAGTTGCAGGTCCTCGAAAACCGCTTCGATAACGACGTCTGCGTTTGCGGCGGCGTCCTCGATCTCCGGCACGGGGGTGATTCGCAATATGGCGCGTTCGACGTCGCCGGGGCCCATGCGCTCCGCCTCGGCCAAGAGTTCGAGGCCCGACCTGGCGCGTGCCATGGCGGACTGGAGAAGTTCCGCGTTTCGGTCGTTGATAGCTACGTCGATGCCCGCGGATGCGAATTCGAGGGCGATGCCGTGGCCCATCAGGCCTGCGCCGATCACGGCGACTTTGGTCACGTCCTGGCCGGGTACTGTCTTTAACGAATTTGTCATGGCGTTTCTTCGGTTAAGGCGGCTCGCGCTGGCTGGTTATACCAATTCGTTTTGATCAGGCCATATGCATTGCCGGGGGTGGGTGTTCCAGGGCAGGGACAGGGTGTGTTTCAAACCCACCCCTACCGGTACGTTATTCGTGGCTTGGCTAAAACGAATTGATATTAGACGGCGTAGGCGACCGAGCCGTCGTTCCTGAGCGGTATGCCGGTGAGGTTACGGGGCTCGAACGGCGTACTGGCCACGAGGTCGTCGTCAAGCTCGACTCCGATGCCAGGCGCGTCGGGGACGGGAATGTACCCGCCCTCCCTCTTCAGGGCAGTTCGGAAGACGCGATTGTGTTCGCCTTCGTCGGTTTTCGAGTACTCCTGCACGATGAAGTTGGGGATTGAGGCGTCTAGCTGTACTGCGGCGGCCGTGAGGATCGGGCCGAGGAAGTTATGTGTGACGATGGCGGCGTGGTAGGACTCTGCGAGGGCAGCGATCTTCTTGCACTGCGTCAGGCCTCCGCCGAGTCCGAGGTCCGGACGCACGTACTGGCTGCCGCCGGCCACCAACAGTTCCCTGAACTCCCAGATATTGTGCATCCGCTCTCCGTTGGCGACGGGGATCGAGATGCGCTTCGCCACTTCGGCCTGCGAGACGATGCTGTCGATCTGGACGGGGTCCTCGTAGAACAGCGGGTGGAACTCCGCCACGGCCTCCGCTACGGGTATGGCGGTCGTCGGGGTCAGCTTCCGGTGCATTTCGAGGATGATGTCGACATCCATGCCCGCGCCTTCCCTCAACGCGGCCACCTGATCCCGGGTAGCGCTTATCATGCGGGCCAGGGTCATGTCCTGGAACCCGTCAGGGATGGGGTCGATCTTCACCGCGGTGAACCCCTCCTCCGCGGCCTCTCTGGCCTTGGCGCGCACGTCGTCGGGGCCGCCTCCTCCCATCAGGAGGTGCAGGCGTATGCGGTCCCGGCACAACCCGCCGAGCAACTGCCACGCCGGAGCGTCGTAGTGTTTGCCCTTGATGTCCCAAAGCGCTATGTCGACCGCGCTCAGGGCGCCCGATACGGCCGATCCCCGAAACGGGGCCATGCGGTAGAGGTACTGCCAGTGGTGTTCGATGCGAAGCGGGTCCTGCCCGACGAGATGATCGGCGAAGGCATGGACGATGCGCTCCGTGGCCTCGGGGTAGCCCCAGCAGGCGGACTGGCCAACCCCACTGATCCCGTTATCGGTGTGGATGCGCACGATATGATTACTGCCTAGGAGTAGCGATTCAACCTTTTCGATCTTCATTTTTGGCTCCTGTGGGCTTCCGGGCGGTAGGTGGTCCCCGGATCGGTCTGAATGATACGCATGAGCGCGGCGGCGTGTGCGGGCAATGCCGTCAGGCTACACGGAGCGCATTGCGGTGAGTAACTGTTCAAATTCTGCCATGCAGGTTACCCGGGGGTGGGCCGTATACGCGGTGTGACCGCTGAAACGGTCCATCAATATGGGCCAGATTCCGGCTGAGCGCGCGCCCTCTACGTCCGATTCGATTTGGTCGCCTACGTGGACGGCTTCTGCCGGACGGACGCCAGCCTTCGACAGCGCGGCATGGAATATGGCGGGATGAGGTTTTTCTGCGCCGGCGTCGCCCGACGTGATTGCAAAATCGATATGGCCGGAAAGTCCCATGGAGTCGACCAACGCGCTTCCGGTGGAGCTGACGTTCGAGATCAATCCGGTAAGCAGGCCTGAATTCCTTATGCGGCCCATGGCCGGGATGACGTCATCGAACAAGACTAGCCCGTATCTCTGGGAGCGGACCTTTTTCCAGACTGCGGCTGAGGTTTCCAAATCGACGGAATGACCGGCGCCCTCGAGCACCAACTGTTCGAACTGCGCGAAGAACCGGACCTGCCTGGAAGCGTTCATGTTTCGAACCGGCGCGGTCGCATTTTGGCGCGACATGAACTGGTCCGCGAGGTGGTATCCCCTGTCGACGCCCTCCGCTGTAAGCGCCATGCCAAACTCGGCGGCGGCATTTGCCTGGATAACTTCACGGGGAGGATGGAACGTGGCCAACGTGCCGTAGAGATCGAAGAAAACGGCTCGAATGATGTGCGGTTGTGCGGGTTGTGGCAAGCTCATAGTTCCCTCGCCAGTACAGCCGCCCTGACGCTCTTGGCGCCGGCCCGGGACAGGGCTATGGCACATGCGCCCAGAGTGCTGCACGTCGTGGCGACGTCGTCGATCAGCAAGACTCGTTTGCCGTCCACTTCGTTCGATGCGGTAAATGCGTTGCGAACGCCTGCCGATCTGGCCGCCTCGTTTTTGGCCTGCGCTTGCGGAGGGTTGTCGGTGACCCTGGTAAGCAGGTTCGTCGACAGGTGGGCGCCGAGGCGCGCCGCCACGGGCCGGGCGATGAGTTCGGCCTGGTTGTAGCCGCGGGACCGCAGTCTGCGGTGGTGCAACGGCACGGGCACGACCACGTCGATGTTCTTGTGCCGCCCGTGCGCGGCCTCGGCCAATTCTGCGCCGAGGAGGGGAGCGATGGCCCGCAGGTCACGATATTTGAGGGCGTGAACTGCGTCCTTGATCGCCCCTTCGAAATGGAATACGCCGGTGAGTCTTGCGAGGGCTGGCGGCGATGCGGCGCATTTCCCGCATCGATTGTCCTGTTCGATTTGCATCCCGCACGTCCGGCACGCGCCGCCGCCGATCCTTTCTGCATCGTGGAGGCACGTGTCGCAGAGCAACCGCCCTTCTGTGTTGCAGTGGACGCAGGTCTGGGGGAAAACCAGGTCCGTAACGTGCCGCAAGGCGGATTCCAGGGTGGATGCCAACTGCATGTTTTCCTCATTCAAGCCTGTCGGCGGCCGTATAATTCGCGGAAAGTCCTGATTGGATCAGGCGCAAATCGATCCGGCCGAGGACGGCAGACAGAGCTGATGGAACTAAAAATTACCACTCACCACACCACGTTGACCGACGCGATCAGAATGTACGCGGAGAAGCGTCTGTCGAAACTCGACCGGAGATTCCGCGAGTCTCTGCCGGTCAACCTCCTGATCAGGAAAGAAAATACCAGACGCGAAGAGGACCGGTACGTCGCTGAGGTTACCGTCCGCCTGCGCAGGGGCATCATCCGGGGTGAGGAGCGAGGGTCGTCGCCGTACGCAGCCATTGACCTGGTCGAAAACAAAATAGACCGCAGAATCCGGCGCTACAAGACCAGGTTCTTTAACCGCAGGCGTTCTGCTACGAGGTTCGAGTCGGACATCGCCGGGCAAATGACAGATCATACGGCCGACACGGACAACGTGGTCGAGCTCCGGGACGGCGTGCTGGTTCGCACGAAACGCCACGAGGTGCTTCCCATGGACGTCGAAGAGGCTGCGGGACGAATGGACTTGCTGGGCCACAACTTCTTCCTGTTTCTGAATAACGAAACGGGGACGTACAACGTGGTGTACCGGCGGCACGACAACGACTACGGGCTCATCGTTCCGGACGTCGGAAGCGGCGATTAGCCGGTTCGTTCGAGCTCGTGAACCTCGTAGAAGCGGTCCAGTTCCAAGGGCGAATCTATCCGAATGACCGGCGTGTTGTCCCTAACCAATTTGGCCAAATTCTCGCCCCGCCTGCGTTGCATTGAGGGGTTTTTGAGATGCCAAAGCCACAGCGCATCGGGCCCGAACAATTTGGACCACTCTTCGTAGTTGTCGCCGCAGATACGGCGTTTGTCCATGGCGCGCCTGATGGAACGCAGGACGACTCGCCATAATACTACGCGCCACGGCATATTGACCCAGATAACTGTGTCGGCCTGCCCCACTGCGAGTCCGCCGATAACGCTGAGGTAGTTTCCATCACATATCCACCCGGCGGGCATTGACTCGATGGTGGTTCCCACAATCAGGGCAGTCTCGCAGGATGGCCGCACTTTCCAGCCGGGCAGCCAATAGATCGCGTCGAGTTCTATTACCGGCAGGCCCTTTTTCGCGTCCAACGCCCTGCCCAACGAGGACTTGCCGCCGCCGCCGACTACGGATATCCGGTTCCCAAGAGGGTGGTCGAGTTGGGCTAATCGCATTTTGGCCGGGCGTGATTTGCGGGTCGTCGAACGGGTGCCTTCGGCAGGCCGGGCGGCGATTGACGCGGGTCCGGCCTATGAATCGCCCGTTGCAGACTCGTCGGGATCAAGGGGCTTGTACTCGTAGATCGTGGTCCATTCGTCCTCGTAGAACGTGGTCAGACCTTGTTCTTTCATTCGCCCAAACTTTGCAAGGCTGATTTCGGGGTAAAGGTTGCGTTCGAGTTGGCCGAGGATAACGTAGCGGACGCCGAACTCGTCGAGTATTTTGAGTGCGGTGTTCTCGTTGATTGTCCGGTAGAAGCGGTCCACCTTGTCCCTGCGCTCTGTCACGGCGTAGGCGTATCCGACGCGTTGCTGGCGTTGGTGCCAGTCCCAGCCGACGACCGACGGCAGGCCGGTGTAGACCGAGAAGCGGTTCCCCCAGCGGTAGAGGTCGGTCAGGCCCTCGATGATGACAGGGGAGCCCTCGACCGCTGTCTGCATGTGTCTGATGGCCGGCCGCTCGTTGCCCAGTTCGACGGCGCCCGATTCGTCGACGAACGCCGCATCGTCCATGTACGCCATGCCGTCGATGCCGGGGCCGATCGTATCGAATCGGTTGACGATCCTCGCCCTCGTGCCGAGGACCGGGTAGATGAGAATGCCGATGGCCAGCACGGCGAATACGGCGAGCCAGACGGTTCTGCCGACCGTCAATTTCCTGAGCGAGAAGTAGCCAGCCTCGGTCAGCGCCCACACGAAGTAGGCCGACGAGAGGGCGAACAGGACCCATGCCTGTAGATAGAACTTGAACACCGTATTCATTCGGCCGATGTCGCCCTCGACGGTGATGAGTTCTACTCCGCCGCCGAGTAGCAGCGCGACCGCGGCTATGGCCATGGCCGCGAAGACGTAGCGGCTTTCGGGCCTGAAACTGAGCGCGGTGATCAGGCCAACTGCGCCGAGGACCAGGGCCGCACCGATCGTGATGGCCGCCGTCGCGTATCCGGCCAATATCGAGGCCAGGAGTCCGCTCGCAGCCAGCGCCGCGATCACCTGCAGGCCTATCCACGCCGACCCGCGGCGTTCCAGAACGGCTTTGAGACCTCGCCGGTTCGCTAGCATTCCTCCCCGCCAGTGATGGGTGAACCACGTGAGCAATATGAACAGGAAAATGCTGTGTATGACGAGGTAGCGCCAGAAGGGTGTGCGAGTCTCGCTCAGACCCAGCCCGTTGTTGAACAGCTCGAAGTTCTGATGGAAAGGCAGGAAGATGAGGTAACCGACGGCGGCGACGAATACCCATTTCGCCAGACCTGCTCCGATACGGTTCGAGACCCCCGCCGCCGGCCCCATCAACTCGCCGCCAAGCACAAAGATGCCGGCCAAAAACAGCGCGGTCGGGAAGTCCCATGCGTTGATGATCCGCAGCGCGCCTATCACCAACCCCAGCAACGCCAACGCTCCCCACGTCTCAACTTTCGGCCTGCGCACGCCGGACCTGGCGAGCACAGCGATCCCCAGGCCCAGAGCCATTATGGTGAACGGTATGGCGATGAGGTGGGCGTGAAGGTCGGCGTACAGGAACGTAAAGAACGGGAATTCGGTTATCTCGTGGCCGGGCGAATCGGGGGCCATCATTCGTGAACTTTGCCAATAGTCGAAACCGGGCGCAGGTATCCGATCGATAACCGCCGCTCTGAACTTCTCACCAAGCTGGATCAGGCCGTCGATGTTTCCGGCGACGGCTGTGAGCACGGCGGCCGCGAGACCGGCGTAGATCGGTGACCTCATCGAACCGAGGGGAACGCCTCTCGATCTGAGAGTCAAGGCGGCCAGGTTGTAGACCACGGAGAACGCCGCGCCGGCTGTCATGGCGAACAGCATCGGCACGGCAATGTTGTAGGCCACGTGAGGGACTATTCCGGTGAGGCGGAGCATCGTCGCGACAATGAATTGGCCGTAGTAGTAGTAGTTTAGAAAGCCGCCGGCGAACCACGGGTCGTAAGGAGGCATCGTCGTCGAACGCGCAACGGCGTTGAGGTATGCGAAGTCCATGGGCTTTTCGCCGCCTCGCCAGGGGTGCCACAGATCGGGATTGGCTATCCTCACGGCCAGGAACGCCAGGAATGCGATGAGGAACAACGCTTCGAGGCCGAGCGCCATGCGCCAACGTTGTTTCACGTACCCGGCGATCTCACCCCCGTAACGCCACCAGGCCAACGTCGACAGTCCGGTTGTGGCCAGCAGGGCGACGATCACCGAACCGAAACTGAAACCCATCAAGCCATAGCTCGCCAGCAGCCACGCGATGGTGGCGACCAGCAACAGGCCGAGGGGCTTTGCCAGCAGGTAACCCCGGTCCGGCAACGGCCTGAACACCACGTACGCAAGAGGCATTGCGGCCAATGCCACCAGTTGAATCGCAATAAGCCACACGAAAGGCGCCGCAGCGTTGGGCAACCCCCGCAGAAACGCGACGTCGGTCCAGGTGCCGCCGGCCCGCTGAACCTTCGCCGCATCTTCGCTGAGCAACAGCCCGACTGGGCGATCGGGCGGCGCCAGGCTGGTCTCGAATCCGAGGAGGCTGATGATCTCCGCCTGGTCCAGCCGCGCCGTGTTTTCAAACACAAAGCTCTTCGGATGGTCGTACACCGTAAAGCTCTCGTCCGCCCATCCGAACCTGAAAGTGGCGAGCGCGCCGGCCGGGGGTTCGTACTCGGCGGCCGAGAAGTCTACCCTGGCGAACGGATCGTCGTCGTAGGCGACCCCGAGGAACGAGGCGGTCTTGTCAGCCGAGTAGGCCAGTTCGTACCCGAGCGAGCCGTCGAACAACGCTTCGTAGTAGAGGGTGGTTACCGGGTAGCGTTCCGGCAGTCTAGGGATCGTTCCGTAGAGCCGGTTGCTGAACAACACGAGGTACTCGGCTTCGGCGAGTTGCATGGCGATCTGGTCGAACTTTTCCCGCGAGTCGGGGTTGTAGAGGTCGAGCCGGTCGAAATACAGGCCGGGTATGTGCGGGATCCCTTCCTCCCAGTGTTCCTGCAGGACATGCGAGCCCGTCACCGCGTTTTCGTCGAGCCAGTCGGAAACCTTCTGCGCAGGGTGTTCGCCGGAATATATGGATGCGAATGCGAGCCCGTAGTGGGCGGTTGCGGCGATTACGATTACGGCCGGGACGACGGCGATGAACTTATACTTCGGCAGGGCCGTGCGGAGTGCGTCGCCGGCCCACCATAAAAATCTTGCGCCGTAGAGGATCAGGAACGGTGTTAGCGGCAGCATGTACCGCATGAACTTGACCTCGAACCACCCGGTGATCAGCAGGTACGGAATGACCCACGACAGGATCACCAGGTCAACTTTTCGCCTTGCGATCCACGCGGATACAAGCCCGTATCCGAGTCCGAGCCAGGCGACGGCGCCTGCAACAGGACCAAGTCCCCAAATCGCCAACTGAGTGATCTGGTAGAGGTAGCGGGTCGTTTCCACGTACTGCCGCGTGTAGGGGTAGTCACGTATGCGCCGCACCATCTCGGACTGTTCGGATACGTTCGACAGGAAGGTCTGGGAGTCGAGCAGCATGTACGGCTGGGTCATCAGCATGGCTAAGAGCGCCGCGGCCCCGGACATGACCAGCCCGCTGGCGGCGATCCAACGGCGCCAAGCCACCGTTTCCACCGACTCCCCCCCGAATCCCAACACGTCTCCGGGCCTGGAGAAGGCGTAGATGAGGTGCGCGCCGATGACGGTAAGGACCATTGGCGCGACGGAGAACTTTGTGGCCAGGCCGAGACCCACCATCAGCCCGGCGAGGAGTGAGTCGATCCTTCGCCCGGACTGGGCGACCCGGATGGAGAAGAACACACCGGCGGCGATGAACAAGGTCATCACACCGTCCACAGCGAAGAAGTGGCTCAACTGGATATGTATGACCGCGAACGCGGCGAGCAAGGCAGCTACTACGCCGACTCGAAAGCCGAACCAGCGGACGCCGATGAGGAAGAGGAGCGCAACCGTGGCGGTGTCTGCCAACGCCGAGATGGCGCGACCCGGGAATCTCAGATCGAACAGATCCAGATCGGTGGCGGGAGACAGCGCGGCCTGGACCGTTCTGAGGACGTAAAGCGGCAGGCTCCCGTAGTTGAACCAGCCGGGGTTGAGAGGGCTTAGTTCCGGATCGATAAGGTTTCCGACATCCGAGGGCGCCGGAAATTCAAGGTCGTTGACCCGCATGAGGATTGCCCGCTCATCCGGATGAAACAGCCCCCCCTGATCCCAGTTGATGCCGAACAGGCGCAGCCCAAGGGCTATCGAGAGGATTACGAAAAGGATTAGCCAGTATCGCCGGCCACTTTGCCAAAGGGCGGGGGATCCGGTGAGGTGGTTTGTCAACCTGGCCAGCGTCATTGTCGGAATTCTAAATGCAGGAGCGTTGAGGTCACGAACGTTTCTGCGATCAAAGTACGCGGTCTTATACGCAATAGGCCTGCGATTGGACGCCGTTTGCGGGGTTTCTGGGGCGATTGACCCGCGCGGTGGCGCGCCGTAGTCTTTTCGGATGCTCGCCCCGTCGAAGCGGCGAGTTAAAGAATATAGAGCGATATGGGGAACCGTATGTCCGGAATACGATGCGCGAGTTCCCATCCGGAGAAAGAGCAAACGTTGATGCGGCGGCCACTGAATTGAAATACGAACGGACCGTACTGCCGGGCGGGATTCGCGTCCTGACCAGCACCCTTCCTCACACCAACGCCGTCAACCTGAGTTTCCTGTTCGGCGCCGGGTCGCGTTACGAGACGGATGACCTTGCCGGCGCGTCCCACCTGTTCGAGCACATGCTGTTCAAGGGCACGAGCAGCAGACAGACACCGCGCCAGATATCGGAAGTTGTGGAGGGCGTCGGCGGGTCGATCAACGCATTCACTGACCGGGAGGTGACCGGCTACTGGTGCCGGATGCCCCGGCCGCACTATCGCGACGGGTTGGACCTGCTCGCCGACATGGCGCAGAACTCACTTTTTCGCGATGAGGACATCGACAAAGAGAAGCAGGTGGTGTTTGAGGAAATCCGGGCCATTCACGACTTGCCGGCGGCGCGGGCGTCGGAGATCCAGGACCAGTTGATGTGGCCGGATCAGCCGATGGGGCGCGACGTCGCTGGCACGGTCGAGTCGGTATCGGCGATTTCGCGGGATGCGATGCTGGAATATCTTCACACGCAGTACGCCGCCTCCAACACGGTTATCGCCGTTACCGGCAATATCGAGCATCAGGAGATAGTCGATCAGGTCGAATCCGTGATGGGGGAGCTGCAGGACGGCGAGATTTTACCGCTGTTCCCGTACGTCGACAATTTGCACGGGCCGCGCGTAGTTGTCGAGCGAAGGGAGACCGAACAGGCGCATCTAGCGATCGGCATAAAGGGCATTTCAATTTTCGACGATGACCGCCACGCCCTGGGGCTGTTTTCAGTAATCCTCGGTGAGTCGATGAGTAGCCGGTTGTTCGAGGAGGTACGAGAAAAGCGCGGCCTGGCGTACGACATTCACGGCGGCATCTCGGCGTATTTCGACTGCGGGGCCATCTCGGTTGAGTCGGGGGTGGACCCGAAACGCGCCGCTGAAGCTCTTCCGGTGATCATGGACGTGGTCTGCGGCATGCGAGACGGTGTCACCGAACGCGAATTCACGCAGGCGAAGGAGCTCTGCAAGGGGCGTCTGCTCCTGCGCATGGAAGACGGTCGTTCGGTAGTTTCGTCAATTGGGATACAGGAACTCCTGCGAAACGAAGTGCGCACGGTGGACCAAATGGTGAAAGACATCGACGCCGTACAGATCGAAGACCTGACCCGAGTGGCGCGGCGGCTGATACGGCCCGAGAACACCGTGATGGCTCTGGTGGGGCCGTTCGAAAGCCCCGAGCCGTTTCTGGCCGCCCTCGATTTCCAGCCGTAGTTCCCCCGGACGTTTTCGACCGTCACTCCGCGGAGAATGCCGGGCGTGAAACGCCAGCTTCACGCCGCCCGGGCACGGATCGTATCCAACGGGGTCAAGCGCACCACCATCGCTCTGTAATGCTGTTACTCCTCGGGCCTGTACCCGTCGTAAGCAGCCTTACGGACCGGTATGCGAGTAGGTCCACCTCGTCTGAGAGTTGCCGAGGTTGGAATTCCTCTGCTGCCGCTTCTCCCACTCGAAGATATCCGGTACGTAGCGGGTTCTTCCCGTGTCTAACCACTCGCCCCACGTCTCTACAACTTCCTCAGGATCCGGCACCCAACGGGTCTCGTACACGCCGTAGTTGCTGAGGCGGTTCTCTTCGGCCTCCCTCGCTCCTCCGCTGCCCTGTGTTCGGCCGGTACGGCGCCAGCTTCCCCATGTCACCGGTTCGGGATCGGAGACCCACCTTGTCTGGGTGTTGCCGAGCATCGACCATCTCTCCTGTTTCCTCATACGATCACCGAGGGAGCCAGTGGTATCGCTGGTATCTACCCACGGTCCCCAGTCCTCAACATCGGGCTCCGGATCCGGCTCCGGGGGCGGAGGCTCATACGTGGCAGGGTCTGATACCCAACGGGTTTCGGCGTCTCCGAATGCGGATGTTCTCCGTTGCTCCTTCTCGCGGGTCATACCGTCGCCACTGGTTTCACCGGTGTCTGTCCACTCTCCCCAGACCTCGACCGTTGCCCTGTCGTCGTCGGTATCGCCGTATTCGTCCGTGACGGTCAGCTTGAATCTCAGGACGGTAAGACCTTCCGGAGCGACGAATGAGGCGACCGCCTTATTCGCGCCGGTCAGATTGACGGAACTCCCCCCGTCCACCGGGATCTGTTCCCAGGCGTACGTCAAGGTGTCATAATCGGGGTCACTGCTCGCTGAACCATCCAGTGTTACAGTCGCGAACGAGTCAGCCATCTGCGTGTCGCCTGCTTCTGCTACTGGCGGTGTATTGCCGAACCTGATTTTCATTGAGGCCTCGGCCGTCGAGGCGGGAAAGGCCCACCCGATAGTGCCGCTCCGGTTGCCCTTGCCCATGGCGATGCAGACTAGGCGGTAATTGCCGTCACCAACGTCCAAGTAACAGCCTGCGCCGGAATCTCCGTTTTGGAAGGGGCGGTCCCCGCAATCCAACTTGACCAAGTTGGTGAACCTCCTCCCGCCGAGTGACCGGTTCACCCCCACTGCTTCAACCGTCACCACGCCTTCACCGCCGTACCCGCCCATCATCACCAATTCCATGTCCAAAAGGGGTTTTCGGGTCCCGGCGACTATCTTCCTGTCGGTATGCGTCGGCTCACTGTGGAGGACCTGGTCGACACGGACACCGACTTCTCGATCGCAGGTCGCCATATCTACCTGGTTGACGGCCCCCAGCCGGTAGTAGTCGAGCCGGGATCCCATGAGATTGGCCCCGTCGGGGTCGACTGTAGGGTGGTACATCTGTTCCGTTCCGCTGGGAACCTGGAAGTTTCCAGCCTCGGTGAGTCCCGTCATGACGTGCAGATTCGTCACCAGGACTTTCCGCCGGGTCGTCAGGTCCGTCGCTATCCCGGTGAGAGTTCCTCCCCCGGATCGGGGAGTCTCTACGTGGAAGGCCCCTGGTCGGCTGCCGCTCTTTATCCTGAGTCCTGCAACGAGTTCGTCGTGTCGCGATTCAGGCGTTCCCATTACTCGTCACCTCCGCCAAGCTGAGAAGGTTCGACATCCTCTTCCCATCGAATCGGTACGCCGTCCAAACAATCGGGTATGCGATCCTCATCGGGCAGAGTAGATTGGTCGATTTTCCCCCCGGTAACTTCAATGAGAATGCCCCACTTCCCCTCTGCCCCGGGCCTGCTGGGAGAGTATCGGGCGTCCGATCCCTCAAAGTATCGGACGCCCGACCCATCAAAGTTGGGCTGGCGGAACAAAAGAAGCGTGTTGTCCTCCATCACCTGTCTCGCATATTCTTCTGTCGGGTTTTGCATCGCTGCTCCTTTACATGGGTCTTCATAGCTGGGTGATTGACAGGCCACATAGCCGCCGAGGCTCAAACCGGCAACGACCAACAGGACCGCTGCGGCCGAAACCAGCGCCCGGGCCTTTTTGAAACGGTCAATCCACAAAAAACGGGCGAGAAATTCTCGTGCCATGGGGCATCCAATCTACCTGTACGAGTCGTCGCTGGCATCCCCGTAGCCGTTGGGCCTCTTCAACGCACTGGCCGGACGACGTATCAGCGACTCCTTAAATTACATATAAGCACACATGTTCTAATGCGTCAAATCGGGCTGCCCTCGTCGAGATTCCCGATCGGGGTCGGGAATGACGGGGAGTGGCCAGGGGATGACGGGTGCGGCAAGGGAATGACGGGTGCGGCGCGCCGCCGCCGTTGACACCGTACTCCCGCGGCACTTAGCATTTCGTCCCCGGCCGGTAGGCGGGCCCCGTCTTTCACTACGCCCGCTACCACTTGTCCGCGCCGGGGTGAGGTGCCCGATGACGACCCGTGCGTACATATTGATCGAAACGTCGGTAGGCAAGACAAATGACGTCGCCCTCCAATTGCGTTCCAGTACGAACATGGTGAGAGTCGACACGGTGACTGGACCCTTCGACATCATCGCAATTGTCGAGGCGGACAGCTTGCCGAGCATCGGAGTATTGATCAGCGAGGGCATGCACAAGGTGCCCGGCATCGTAAAGACGGTTACCTGCCTGTCGGTCGGCGTTTAGCCGGGCAGCAGTAACGATCGAGCGCGGTTTTTCGGGTCGCCCCAGATAGCCCGATGCGCTTCGTATTTACTCCCGAAGAACAGGCATTCCGGTCTGATCTGGCCGCGTTGCTGGACGACGTGCTTCCCGATGACTGGATCGGCCCCGCAGACGAGTCACGCGACCGCGATTGGCAGCTCTACGTCGAAGTGAGGCGAGCGCTCGCCGAACGAGGCTGGTTGACGATGGCGTGGCCGGCGGAGCACGGCGGTTCTGACGCATCTCCGATGACGTCTCTGATATTTTCCGAAGAGATTGCGTACCGGCGCGCGCCGGGCAATGATCGTTTCGGAACCCGGATGATCGGTCCCACCCTGATTCGACACGGAACGGAGGCGCAAAAAAAGCGTTTCCTGCCGCCAATCGCAAAGGGCATGATCCAGTGGTGCCAGGGCTACTCGGAGTCTGATGCAGGGTCCGATCTGGCGTCCTTAAAAACGAGGGCCGTTGAAGACGGCGACCAGTTCGTCATTACCGGCTCGAAAGTATGGAGCACGCTGGCCCATCGGGCGGACTGGATGTTCCTGCTTGCGCGCACCGATCCCGAAGCGCCGCGCCACCGTGGCATCAGCCTTTTGCTCTGCGACATGAAGACGCCCGGCGTGACCGTCAGGCCCATTGTCAATATGGCCGGTTACCACAGCTTCAACGAGGTGATTTTCGATGGGGTCAGGGTTCCGCGAGAGAACGTCGTCGGCGGGCTCAATAACGGCTGGCGTACCGGCCTGGCGTTGCTCAATTTCGAGAGATCGGGCATCGATTACGCGGCATGGGCCCGGCGTACGCTCGACGACCTGACGGAGTACGCAGCAACCACCGAAGCGCCGGGCGGCGGCCGATTACTTGACGATCCCGTCGTGTCTGCGCGGCTGACCGAATTGGGGGTTGAGATCGACGCGGCGAGGTTGATGACCTACGAGGTTGCGTGGTTGCAGGGGAAGGGCGAGGTTCCGTCCGTAGAACCGGCAATGAGCAAACTTGCGGCGACGGAGGTCAATCAGCGGGTGCACGACTTCGCGATCGAGATGCTGGGGATGTACGGTCCTCTGGCGCCGGGCTCGCATCTGGCGGAGTTCGGGGGGACGTTGCTAAAGCTCCGGCTTTTCTACACGTCCGGCCCGATCCTGGCAGGAACGAACGAGATCCAGCGAAACATCATCGCCGAGCGCGGCCTCGGATTGCCGCGGGAGTAACGGTTTTAGCATCATGCGGGAGGGCGGACCGAGGCGCAGAGCCACACGACTGAGGGACCACGACTACTCGGCGCCGGGCGCATATTTCGTCACACTGTGTACACAGAATCGCCTTCTTCTGTTTGGTCGCGTCATCGGTGACAAGATGGCGGCAAATCGTCTCGGATCAATCGTCGAGGATTGCTGGACAAGACTGCCTGATCACTACGACAACGTTTCTCTCGACGCGTTCATATTGATGCCTAACCACATCCACGGCGTCATAATCATTGAGGACGAACCCACCGACGTAGGGGCGGGTTTCAAACCCGCCCTGCCCCCGGCTGTGGTATCGAAACCGAGCGGCGCGCCTGAAATCGTGCGTGCATTCAAGACCTTCTCGGCCCGCAGAATCAATGAAATGCGCGCATCACCAGGCGCACCAGTATGGCAGCGTGGGTACTACGACCACGTAATACGCGGCGAGAGTGAATTGGACAGGGTACGCACGTATATATTGGACAATCCCAGGAAATGGTCTGAGGATGCCGACAACCCTGCCAATTGGCGAAGCCAAGGGCGGGTTTGAAACCCGCCCCTACGACCTGAATTTTCACTGATGCCTAACCATCTTAGCCGCGTGATCATCATCGAGGACGACCCCACTGATGTAGCGATTGTGGTCTCGAGACGGCATCGGGAGTCGGTGCGGTTGTATTCGAAGATGTTTGAATCGCGGGAAGTCCGTTAAGGACTGGGGCAGCGATGGATTTTGGTCTGACTGAAATACAGGTATTGATCGCATCAAGCGCGCGGGAATTCCTGGCTGATCGCGAGTCTTTCGGTCTTGCACGCAACGCTATTTCGGGGGATGCCGGCTACGACGAATCGTACTGGAACGAGGTCGTACAACTCGGCTGGACCGGCTTGCTGATACCGGAAAAATATGGCGGCGCCGGCCTTGCTCTCCCCGAACTTGGAGTGTTGATGCAGGAGTACGGCGCGGCGCTGGCGCCCGGTCCGCTTTTCGAGACTGCGCTCCTGGGCGCATCGGTAATCGAACGTTTCGGGAACGACGGTCAGAAACATGAGATGTTGTCGGCCATTGCCCGAGGCCGCGCAGTGGTGACGCCCGCCATCCACGAGGAGACGCCGGCCTGGGCGTCGGACAGGGTGAACACCACCGTCCGTGTGGAGGATGGCCAATGGGTCTTGCGCGGCGAAAAGAGGTTTGTGCCGTACGCCGATAGCGCCGATATTTTTCTCGTGAGCGCGAATACAGGGGCCGGTGAAGATGACTGCACGCTGTTCGTGGTGCGCCGAGAGGATATCGGCGATTCGGAAATAGTTCCGTTGAAAACCGCGTCCGGTTCGTCCATAAGCCATATGAAACTGAGGGAAGTCAGGTTGCCGGAGGACGCTGTGCTCGGCGGCGTGGGCAATGGCCGCAAGGCCGTCGATTACCTCCTGAGCCTGGGCGCGGCCGGCCGAAGTTTGCAGATGGCGGGCGCGGCGCGTCAGGTGGTCGATATGACAGTTGCCTACGTCTCGCAACGGCGGCAATTCGGTAGGCCGGTCGGAGCGTTTCAGGCGGTTCAGCACCACTGCGCGAATATGGCGGTCGCGGCGCGCGGTATCCTTCTGCTCGCAAGACAGGGGGCGTGGGCGTTGTCGAACGGCCCGCCGGGAGACACAGCCGCACTGAAAGCGAAGCTGTACGCTAACCGCGAGCTCGATGGGATCTGCGCGTTGGCCCATCAGTGTCACGGGGCTATGGGCTTTACGTGGGAGCATGACCTGCATCTGTTCACGCGTCATGCCATAGGGTGGCGGTCGGAATACGGCGACACCCGTCAACTCACAAAGTTGCTGTCGCCCGCGGCCGGCCGATGAGCCCTCGGCCGGGTTGGCTGATAAGCTCAGAACCACTATGAGTGCGGACTGTATCTTCTGCCGGATTTTGGCTCGCGACCTGCCAAGCGCCGAGGTTTACGGCGACGACGTCGCCTACGCGTTTGCGGATATCAGCCCGGTTACCCGTACTCACGTACTGGTGATACCGCGGGAACATATAACGGCTGTCGAAGAGACCACGGCGGAACATGAACCGCTAATAGGTCATCTGCTCAGGGTAGGGGCGATTGTAGCCCGCCAATGCGGGATCGCAGACGGCGGCTACCGGCTGGTCGTCAATCAGGGGGCCAACGCCGGGCAGATGGTCGACCACCTTCACGTTCATGTCCTGGGCGGCGGCGTCATGGGGAAGATGGCATGAGCGCGGCAAAGGAGCGATTCAAGGTGATGTTTCCCTGATTGCGTTGACCGAGTGATTCCGGCTTTCATAAACCGGTCGGCGAATAGTGTCGTTGGTCCGCCTTAAGGCATTGATCCCGGTCCTGTCCGGCACCAGCTTTGAGGCGTTCAGGCACCGCGAGTACCGCTACTTCTGGCTGGCCGCCGCGTTCTCCAACATAGGCATGTGGACGCTCGTCTACGGCCGGCTGTGGTTGATGCGCACGCTCACCGACTCAGAGTGGCTGCTCGGCCTGGTGGCGACGGCAAGTCTTGGGCCGGTGCTGTTTCTGTCCATGTGGGGCGGTGTGCTTGCCGACAGGGTCAATCGTCTCTACCTCGTGCGGTTCACCAGGCTCATGTTTGCGGCTGTAACCCTGCTGACGGCGGTACTGATTGCGACCGACGTGGTCAGGCCGTGGCACGTCATCGCCATATCGGCCGGCACGGGGGTGTTGATGTCTTTCGACATACCGTCGAGGTCGGCGATGGTGGCGACGATCGTACCTCGCAGGCACCTTGCGGGCGCGATAGCCATGTATTCGATAGTGTTCGGCGCCGCTTCGATCATAGGGCCTGCCCTGTTTGCGCCCCTGGTTCTCCTATGGGGCCTGGAAGGGCTGTTTTTCATCGTCGCCGCTTCGTATCTGTTGACGGTGCTGACGCTAATGCTCATGAACCCCGAGGGCCACAAAGTGGTAAGCGACGGGTCGGGTATGTTGTCAGGGCTCATAGACGGACTGACGTACGTAAGACGCAGCCCGGTGATCCTTGGGATACTCGGGCTGGGTGTGTTTACCGGTGTTTTCGGCGGCTCGTTCGAGACACTGATGCCGGTATTTGCTGACGAAGTGTTCTCCGGCGCTGAGAGAACTTACGGGAATCTGCTGCTTGCAGGGGGCATCGGCGGGCTGACGGGAACCATCATTATTGCGCTGATCGGAAAACGCGTACGTCCGGCCATGTTCCTCGTGGCGGCTGGCATCAGCTACGGATTCGGCCTGGTATTGTTTGCCAGGTTCGACGTTCTGGCGATAGCGGTGCTGATACTTGGCGTCGTGGGGTCGCTCAGGGTGGTTTTCGGAATCATGAACACGACGTTGATCCAGACGCTCGTGGAGGAGCAGTATCGCGGCAGGGTGATGAGTCTCCACCAGTTCACTTGGGGCGCTACAGCGTTGGGAGGCCTGCTGATGGGTGGTCTTGCACAGAACTTCGGCGCGCCGTTCGCCCTGACCGTAGGCGGATTCGCCACCGCGATCGCCACGGCCACAGTTGGCGCAACGGTGCTCAGGCGAACGTTGGGCAAGCGTGCGCCCGAGGCGTCACCCGCCGCCGCTGTAGACTGAACAATGGCCGATGTTACTGACGAATCGCTGGCGTCGGATGTTGCGCTGGCGTTCTGCCGGATGTCGTCAGTAGCGCAATTGTTTATTGCAGCGATCCGAACCGTTCGGCATAATTACCGCACCCTTAGCAAATTATTGCAACCGTAGATTATCGCGCCAGCGGTTTGCCGGAGACGTGTGGAAGGCCACGCGGGCAGTCGCAGCGCGTCGAAAGGAGAGGATTTTGCATCCTTTCACGTATGTCGCTCCGTCGAGCATCGACGAGGCGGTTAGTGTTCTGGGCCAGCACGGAGACAAGGCCCGCCCGCTTGCCGGAGGCACCGACGTTTTGGTGCAGATCCGGGGTGGCAGGTATCAACTGGACGCCATTGTGGATGTCAAGAACATTCCGGAGCTCATGCAGATCAAGCACGACTCCAACGGTCTTGAGTTCGGCGCTGGTGTAGCTTGCTGCGAGTTGTACGAGGATTCGGGGATCGCTGCTGAGTATCCCGGGATCGTCGATGCAGCGTCACTGATCGGTGGGATCCAGATTCAGTCCAGGGCCGGCCTCGGCGGCAACCTGTGCAATGCCGCGCCGAGCGCTGACGGCGTTGGACCGCTAATAGTCCACGGCGCGACGGCGAATGTCACCGGATCGAACGGCGACCGCGTGGTCGCAGTCGAGGACTTCTGCACCGGACCGGGCACAACTGTTCTGATGTCGGGCGAATTTCTTGTGAGTATCAGCGTCCCGAAGCCGGCAAACGGATTCGGCGCCGCGTACGAACGGTTCATTCCGCGCAACGAGATGGACATCGCCGTTGCAGGCGTGGCGTCAGGCGTTCAACTCGATTCGACCGGTGAGGTTTTTGAGTCGAGCCGTATCGCGCTGGTGTCGGTCGGACCGACGCCGATACTGTGCGGCTACGAACCGGCATCGCAGAAGTACACGGATCCGTTGGCTGGCATGCCGGTAAACGAAGTGTCCATCAATCAGGCCGGGAAGCTGGCTCGCGCGAGCGCCAGCCCCATCAATGACATGAGGGGCACAATCGAGCAACGAAGGCACCTCGTAGACGTGCTGACCCGCCGGACGCTGAACAAGGCGGTCGAGCGAGCCAGGGCGACGCTTTAGCCGGCCCTTAATCGGGGAAAGAACACAAGGAATCAAATATGACGACCAAGCAAGTGCGAAGTGTGCACGTTCAAACCACTATCAACGGCCAGGACATGGAGTTCCTGGTTCCCCCCTACATGAGCCTGCTCGACACGCTCAGGGAGGTGGTGGGTTTAACCGGAACTAAAGAAGGCTGCAACGACGGGAACTGCGGCGCGTGCACAGTCAACATGGACGGCCGAATTGTCGACTCCTGCCTCGTTCTCGGCGCCGAAGTGGACGGCAAGTCGGTCGACACGATCGAAGGCATGGCGACGCCTGACGGCCTGCATCCGCTGCAACAAGCGTTCCTGGAAGAGGCTGCCCTTCAATGCGGGATTTGCACTCCGGGTTTCCTCGTAGCGGCCAAGGGTCTGCTCGACAACGAGCCGGAGCCGAGCGAAGAGCGCATACGTCACTGGCTGGCCGGGAATCTGTGCAGGTGCACCGGTTACGACAAGATAGTTCGCGCAGTAGAGAAGGCGTCCCAGGCTTGATCGACAGGCCCGGACATCGACGTCCGGAAAACAGTATGACCAGAGGAGTAGCCGATGGTTGCCACATTTGAACCCAGGCAGGAATATCGGGTCATTGGAACCCGTCCGATTCGCCACGACGGCTATGACAAGGTCACGGGCAGGGCCATCTACGGCGCCGACGTCAAGATGCCGGGGCTTATCTGGGGCGACGTGCTGAGGAGCCCTCACGCGCACGCCGAGCTAAAGAGTATCGACACGTCTGAAGCTGAGGCCATGCCCGGCGTGCTTGCCGTGGCCACCAATGCCGACCTTCCGCAGATCGAGGGTGGCGTGGTTGACCTGGGTGAGGGCTCCGTCAACTTCAAATGGGCGAGCGACAACATTCTCGCAAGCGACAAGGCGCTCTATGCCGGCCACGTCGTGGCAGGAGTCGCAGCCTTGGACCGCAACACGGCGGCGGAAGCGATCAAGCGCATCAAGGTCGAGTACGAAGTCCTGCCGTCGGCGACTAACGTCGATGCCGCGCTGGCTGAAGATGCACCCGTACTTCTTGCCGACCTGGAAGGCAACGACCTGGGCGAGAAGATCACCGACACCAACATGGCGGCCCACAACCGGCATGAATTCGGCGATCCGGAAAAGGGCTTTGAAGAGTCGACCCTCGTGGTCGAACAGGAATTCAAACTGCAGATGGTGCATCAGGGTTACATCGAACCCCACAACGCAACGGCGTTCTGGGACGAAGATGACCGCATCCGCATCTGGACCAGCACGCAGGGCGCCTTCCCCGTGCGCACGCAGACCGCGGGTCTGCTCAACCTCGATCAGTCCCGCGTGAAAGTTACGCCGCTCGAAATCGGCGGCGGCTTCGGCGGCAAGATTCCCGTCTACCTGGAGCCGATAGCCGCCATCCTTTCCCGCAAGTCCGGACGGCCAGTCAAGATGATCATGGAGCGCAAAAACGTGTTCGAGGGCTCCGGCCCGGCCCCCGGCGGCAAAGTGCGGGTCAAGCTGGGAGTCGACGACTCCGGCAAGATCATCGCCGGCACGACGGACATCTACTTCGAGGCTGGCGCGTACCCGGGGTCTGCTGTCGGGGCGGCCGAGCAGTGCGTCTTCGCCTGCTACGACATTCCGAACACACGCATCGATTCCTACGACGTTGTCGTCAACAAGCCCAAGTCCGCGGCCTATCGAGCGCCGGGCTCGCCGCAGGTGGCGCTTGCTATCGAGAGCGTGGTGGATGAGATTTGCGAGACCAAAGGCTGGGATAAGATCGAATTCCGGCTTGCCAACGCTGCCCGGGAAGGCACTCGGCGCGCAGATGGCCCGATATACCCGCGCATAGGCCTGATCGAAACCCTTGAAGCTGCGAAGAATTCTTCCCACTGGAACTCTCCGCTCGATACCGACCCCGGGAGCGGGCG
Organism: Dehalococcoidia bacterium; assembly: GCA_965224235.1. GTDB lineage: Bacteria > Chloroflexota > Dehalococcoidia > Lucifugimonadales > Lucifugimonadaceae. The sequence goes on from CBDCYP010000002.1 coordinate 146,881, forward strand.
AAAGCGCGGTCGCGGAATAGCGTCTGCGTACTGGTTCAACGTCGGGCTCAAATCTGCCGTTAACCTGAACGTCAATGAGGACGGCTCCGTTTCCCTTATCGAGGGCTCGACCGACATCGGCGGTACCAGGGCGTCTATCGCCATGCAGGCGGCCGAAGTGCTCGGGCTTGAAGCGCACGACATTCGCCCGGTAGTGGCCGACACCGAATCCATCGGCTATACCGACGTCACCGGTGGCAGCCGGGTGTGTTACGCAACCGGCTACGCAGCGTTCGTCGCCGCCAACAACCTGGCTGAGGAGATGAAAAAGCGCGCCGCCATGATTTGGGGTATTGACGTGGCGGGCGTAACGTTTGAGAACGGCTACTTCAGTTCTGCGTCGGACCCTGAGTTGAAACTGCACTTCCGCGAGTTGGCGTCCAGACTTGGCGACACGGGCGGTCCGGTCACGTCGACCGGTTCCGTGGACCTCGAGGATGCTGGCGGCGGGTTCGGCGTTCACATTGCGGATCTGGACGTGGACCCGGAAACCGGCAAGACCGACGTGGTCCGATACACAGTGGTTCAGGATGCCGGCAAGGCCATACACCCCTCATACGTCGAAGGCCAGATGCAGGGCGGAGCGGTGCAGGGCATCGGTTGGGCCCTGAACGAGGAGTACTTCATGTCGGACGAGGGCGTTATGGCCAACTCCACGTTCCTTGACTACCGCATGCCGACGTCCCTCGATTTGCCAAACATTGAAACGGTAATCGTTGAGGTTCCCAATCCGATACACCCGTTCGGGGTTCGCGGCGTGGGAGAGGTGCCGATAGCGCCTCCGCTGCCGACGGTGGCAAACGCCATACACGACGCCGTTGGAATACGCCTCTACGAGACCCCGATGAAACCGGGGAATATCGTCGAGGCGCTTGAACAAGATCAGGGTTGATTCGTCGGAAGACCGTACCGCCTTTCAAGGAATCCAGGCAATCAGCAGACTGCCCGGTTTTCCTGTGTATAGACCGATTAACAAAGTGTGGATAGAGTTGACCTTTACAATTCAGGTCAACTCGCGAGACGCCTGCGAATTCAACCGGGCAAAGACGTATCAGGGGAAAACAGATGGTCGCCACGTATGAACCAAGGCACGACCTCAAGGTCGTTGGAACACGCCCGATTCGCCATGACGGCTACGACAAGGTCACGGGTAGGGCCGTTTACGGCGGAGACGTCAAGGTTCCCGGACTCATCTGGGGTGAGGTGCTGAGAAGCCCGCACGCCCACGCCCGAATCCTGAGCATCGATACATCGGCCGCCGACGCGATGCCAGGCGTCCTGGCCACTATGACCCACGCAGATCTGCCGGTTGCAGAGGACAAGGAAATCGACACCGGCGAGGGCATGGTTAACGTTCGCCGCCACGCCGAGAACGTCATGGCCGACGACAAGGTTCTCTACAAGGGCCACGTGGTCGCCGCGGTTGCGGCAGTCGACCGCAACACGGCGCAGGAGGCGGCAAGTCGAATCAGGGTCGAGTACGAGTTGCTCCCGGTCGTTAACAACGTCGACGAGGCGATGGCGCCGGACGCCCCGATCCTCATCCCGGAATTGCAGGGCAACCACCTGGGCGAGACGGTCTCTTCTACGAATGTTGCCACACACTTCCGGCACCAGATCGGCGACCCGGACCAGGGGCTTGCCGAGTCTGACCTGGTGGTAGATCGAACGTTCACCCTGCCCATGGTTCACCAAGGCTATATCGAACTGCACAACGCCACGGCGTTCTGGGACGAGGAAGACCGGATCACGATCTGGTCCAGCACCCAGGGCGCGTTCGGCGTCAGGTCGCAAACCGCCGGCATTTTGAAGGTCGACGAGTCTCGCATCAAGGTCAACCCTGTCGAGATCGGCGGCGGTTTCGGCGGCAAGACGGTTGTGTATCTGCCTCCGGTGGCCGCGGTGCTGTCCCGCAAGACGCACCGGCCGGTGAAGATGATCATGGACCGGCGCAGCGTGTTTGAAGGCTCGGGGCCGGCCCCTGGCGGCAAGATTAGGGTTCGGATGGGCGTGACCAACGAAGGCCAAATAAGGGCCGCTGACGCCGATATCCGTTTCGAGGCCGGCGCATTTCCCGGCTCGGCCGTCACCGCTGGCGCGATTTGCATTCTTGCCTGTTACAACATCCCGGACGTTCGCATCGACGGACGAGACGTAGTGCTCAACAAGCCCAAGTCGGCTGCATACAGGGCCCCGGGGTCACCGCAGGTTGCATTCGCTGCCGAGCAGGTAGTCGACGAGATTTGCGACAAGATGGGTTGGGACAAGATTCAGTTCCGCCTCGACAACGCGTCGCAGGAGGGGACTCGCAGGGCGGACGGTCCTGCGTTTGCACGCGTCGGGTTGGTGGAGACGCTGGAAGCCGCCCGTTCCAGCGATCACTGGAACAGCCCGCTGGAGGGTTCCGGCGCCGACGGGAAGTTGCTCGGCCGGGGCATCGCGTCGGGGTATTGGATGAATGGGGGCGGCAAGTCCACGTGCGACCTGGCCGTTACCGACGACGGAATCGTATTCATGAATGAGGGTTCGGCCGACATCGGCGGCACCAGGGCATCGATAGCCATGCAAGCGGCCGAGGTGCTGGGCATCGGCGCACACGATGTGCGGCCGAGCATCCCCGACACGGACAGCATCGGATTTACCGGCGTAACCGGCGGCAGCCGCACTACCTACGCCACCGGATACGCAGCGTACGAAGCGGCCATTGAACTGATCGGGAAGCTCAAGATTCGGGCTGCCATGGTCTGGGGCATCGACGTTGAAGATGTCGAGTTTTCGGACGGTGAGTTCAGATCGATATCGGATCCGGAACTGCGTTTGGGTTTCAAGGATCTTGCCCAACGGTTGGGAGGAACCGGCGGACCGGTCACTTCCACCGCTTCTGTAGACCTTGCGCAGGCCGGCAACAGCTTTGCCGTGCACATCTGTGATCTGGAGGTCGATCCCCAGACAGGCAAGACCGACGTAGTTCGCTACACGGCGGTTCAGGACGTGGGCAAAGCGGTCCACCCGTCTTACGTGGAAGGGCAGTTGCAGGGAGGCGCGGTACAAGGCATAGGGTGGACGCTTAACGAGGAGTACTTCATGACCGAGGACGGGGTGATGACCAATTCCTCGTTCCTGGACTACCGGATGCCTACGTCGCTCGACTTGCCGATGATCGACACGATCCTCGTGGAAGTGGCGAACCCACTGCACCCGTTCGGTGTTCGCGGCGTGGCAGAGGTGCCGCTGGCGCCGCCGCTCGGCGCGGTTTCCAATGCGGTTGCCGATGCCACCGGCACACGATTCGCCAACGCGCCGATCAACCCTGGCAAGATCGTGGACGCCATGGCCGGTGGAAACGGATCGTAGAGCCGGAGAGGTTGCATGGCCCGGGTTTTCATTCCGTTTAACCTACGCAAATATGCCGTGGACGTCGATCAAGTTGACGTCCACGGCTCGACCCTTGGGAAGCTCATCGACAACCTCGAAGAGCTCTTTCCCGGCATCAAGGAACAGCTTGTCGAGGACGGCAGGCTGAAGCCCGGCGTGTCGGCTGTCTGTGGCCACGCGGCCACGCGTCGCGGGCTCATGCAGCCGCTGGAAGAGGACACCGAGGTCCACTTCGTTCCTGCCATTTCCGGAGGCGCCGCCACGGCCTGAGGCAACCGCGGGAGGACGCCCGGTCGCGGTTCGCGGCGTTTCGGCTAGTCTCCCGCTGTGGAATGTCGTCGTCAATGCAAAGGGCGTTTTGCGTTGGGCGGCTGCGAATGTTTCATCCGTTGCCGGCGCCCTGCTGTTGGCCTGAACGCCTATTAAGAACGTTACTACGAGAATGAAGCTGAGCCTTAGAAGTTTCATCCTGATCAGTGGACCCTCTTTACCGTCAGGATCGGCCCTTGTCACAGCCGCAGAGTTCAACGCGTAACCGGTAAGGACGGCACAAGGTCGAGCCTTTTCAATTACGCGGAGGTGCCTTGTATATCTGGCCCCATTTGCGGCTGTGACCCCTCGGTATTTGCGGGCTAAAGGACGGCTTGTCAAGTCCGCACGCACGCAGGTAACATGAGTTGGCAGGCCAGAAGGGAATCCGTAATGCCTATTGGCGCTTATGGTGGTGGTGTTAGTCATCGGGATTTTAAATTGATTGCATTAACGGTTGTGTTCGCAGTTGCTGTGAGCGAAGCCGAATAAACAGGAGTATCCAATGCTTAGAAAAAGAATTATACAGGTTGAAGTGAAAGCGGAACCTCAACCGGAAGGTGGTTTTACTATTACATGCCCGTCTTTACCATGTCTGATAACAGAAGGCGATACTCTAGACGAGGCGGTGTCCAACGTCCCTGATGCAGTAATAGCGGCCTTGGAACTCTACGAAGATCAGCAGGTACCTCTTCCCGACGGCATATTCATAGAGGCGCCTGACAAGACCGTTACTGTGCAAACGACAACATTGGTACCTGCATGACATTACTGAGAGGTGAATAGTTGAATGAACTACCGCGAGATAGCTACACATCTAAAAGAACTGGGGTGTAGAGAGGTCCCTCGTAGGGTAGAAGGCCCACATAGAAAATGGGTAAACAACGACACTGGTAAGGCGACGATTCCAAATCATCAACACCGCGACTTGAAAACCGGAACCGTACGAGGCATGATCCGACGACTAGGCTTGGACTAGGATCAGTTCAATAACCGCTAAGAGTCTGGCTTACGCCACGAGATCTTTGTACTCGGCATGATCGACCTCGAGCGGCCGGATCAACGTGTCTCGGAATAGCCAGGAGTTGTCACGGTTATTGAACCTCCACTCCAGCTCCAGCTTGTCCAGGCAGGCGTCAAGGCGCTTGACGGAGACGTGGTGGTATGCGCCTAGGATCGACCGCTTCAGGAGACTCCAAACGTTCTCGATGCTGTAGGTGCGAACGTTGCCCCGTACCCGTTCTTCGGCGGAGTGGTTGACCGTCTCGTGGCTGGCGCCCTGGTTGGCAATCCCGTCGTATGGCGCCCAATATTCAGTGAAGTATGCGACCGTTACATCTGCTGTCACCTCGTTGATGAAGTTGTGAGGTGTTTGGCGATCTCTGGCCTGCACGACCTTGAACACGATCTTCCCGCCGCGTTCTACTGCTCCGCCGACGGCAGTCTTGTTCCTTTTGTAGCCCTTGCCTCTGACCTTTCCACCGACAAATGTTTCGTCGGTCTCCACGAGGCCATTGAGTGGAACCGGGCATGCATCCTCCATCGCAGCTCGTATACGATGGCAGAGACACCATGCGGTCTGGTAGGCGACACGCAACGTTCTCTTGAGTCGCGGCGCCGAAAACCCAATTTGGATTCCGTCATCAGGTAGACGGCAGGGGACCGCTTTTTGAGCGGCAGGTGGGGATCACGGAGCATGAAAATTGTCAGCATCCTCATGCCAAGTTGTCATGATTCGGCCATGGCCACCATCGGTTGGGCGTTCCGGGGCGGGGACAGGCTGAGTTTGAAAACCACCCCTACAAGAATGGTAGTTCGTGGCGCAACCAAAACGAATTGGTATTACTTCGCGGTGGGGTTTTTGAGTTTACCTCTGGAGGATCTCGAAAGTCCGGTACCCAGTTTCGAGAGAAGTTCAGGACGGGCAACGGATGCTGCGCAGGCCACCAACGGACGGTTTTACAAACGTCTCATTTTGGCGTGACCGCAGCGGTCAAGCTCGCGTTGTCGGCAATTAAGGGTACGTAGTTGGTCGCGATTCCAGAAGAATCACCAATCAAACTCATTGAGGACGGCCTTGTCCTTTCGGCAGAGGCAAAGATGCTCGTGGCGAAGGGTGTGAGGTCGATCCTGGAGGCGGTGGGTGACGAAATCGACACCCACGGTACCGCTGACACTCCGCAGCGCGTCGCCCGGATGTACGACGAGCTGCTTTCCGGCTACACGATCGACCCGAGACAGTTGCTTAACGGCGCGCTGTTCGACGTGGAGTACGACGAGATGGTGGTTGTGGCGGACATCGACTTCTACAGCCTGTGCGAACACCACCTCCTGCCGTTCTACGGTAAGGCTCACGTGGGATACCTGCCTTATAAGAAGGTCGTGGGCCTGTCGAAGATCCCTCGGTTAGTGAACATGTTCGCCCGCAGACTCCAGGTGCAGGAGCGGATGACTCATCAGATTGCGACGTTTATGGACGATCTGATCAGCCCAAGGGGAGTGGGCGTAGTTGTCGAAGGGACGCATCTGTGCACGGCGATGAGGGGTGTGCGCAAGGCGGGGGCCAAAATGGTGACCAGCGCGGTCAAGGGGGTTTTCCGGACCAACTCTTCGACACGCGAGGAGTTCATGGCACATGTGCGCCATCGCGGCTCCGTCTGACCGGGTAAATTGGCGGCAGCCATGAATCCGAACGGATTGACAGCCCTCGTGACGGGATCAGGGCATAGAGTGGGCCGCGCCCTGGCTCTGGCGTTGATGGAGGCAGGGGCGAACGTGGCCGTTCATTACAACTCCTCCGGCGAAGCAGCAGCTGAAACCGTTGCCGCGCTCAGTATGGCCGGAGGCCGCGCCGAGGCGTTTCAGGCGGACTTCACCGACGCCGCGGAGGTAGACAGCCTGTACGCGGCGGTCGACGCACAGATGGGTCCTGTTCAGATACTTGCGAACAATGCGGCCCGATATGAAAAGGGCGAACTGTCCTCCTCTTCGGTCGAAGAGTGGGAACGTTGCATGGCGGTCAACGTCCGCGCTCCGTACCTGCTCGCCAAGGCCATGGCGAACTCGCTGCCGGATGGATTGACCGGCAAAATCGTTAATATCGGGGATTCACGTACCGTCCGGCGGGAGAGATTTATTTATGGCGTCAGCAAAGCCGCGCTCAGCGGGTTGACGGAGTCGCTGGCCGAGTCCCTGGCGCCGGCAATTCAGGTGAACGAGATCGCCCTGGGCTCCGTGCTTCAACCCGTGGACACGCCGCGGGGCGCCCACCCGCAGATGGACCGATTTGACTATGGGCCGATCAGGCGCATGGGCACGCTGAACGAGGTTACGCATACCCTGATGTGGCTCATAGAGAACGACTACGTGACGGGCGAAACCGTACACGTGGACGGCGGCCGCAGCATCCGGTAGGCCGAGTCCGGAGCGGGAATTGACAGTTGGCTGACCAAGTCAAGATATTAGGCCTGCGGGCGAACTGCATCATCGGTGTCGACGAGAGTGAACGCCGCACGCCGCAGACGGTTGAGATCGGGATCGTTCTGGACGTCGATCTGGCGGCGGCGGGAGAGAGTGACGATATCGCCGACTCCGTGGACTATCGGAGTCTTGCGGAGGCAGTGGTCGACGCCGCGGAGTCTTCATCTTACCGGTTGATCGAGGCGCTTGCCACGCGGGTCGCCGATATCTGTCTTGCTGTGAGCAAGGTGGAGACCGTAGAGGTTTCGATCAGGAAGCCCGGCGCGTTACGGATAGCGGACTCAGCGGCGGTGACAATCCGGCGAACGCTGCCGACGGAGAAGTGAGTGTTTGGGGTAGACAGCCGCGCTTGCCTGATCAGGTGAACGCTAGCATGGGAATGAGAGGGGCCGTAGATGTTGTTTGAAGGGGGAATATATGCCGATCTAGCCGACAAGCCTTTCAACCAGCGCTGCAATGGAAGAAGCTGCGACTATCGAGCCGACCATCAAACCGACCATCCACTTAATCAGGCGGGTTTCAAGATTGGCGAGATCGGCCCTGGTCGCGAACCGATCTGCGAAGTCGTCAAGCCGCTTATCGAAGCCATCCAGCCTGGTCTCGATCCGACCCAACCGCTCTTCCACTGACATGGTAGCCGAGGTCAACTCAGTGTTTCGCTTGTTTCAGTATCTCTCAAAAGCAAGTATACATTCATGAGCATATTCGATTGAAGATCAAACTTGACTACGGCGATGGCGGCATGTCCGTCGATCTGCCGGACAGCGTCACCACGGTAATTCAACCGCAGCCTCGGCCAGGGTTATCCAACCCCCACGCGGCGCTCATGCACGCGCTGAGGAATCCCGTGGGGGTCCCGCGGTTGCGAGACGCGGTGACAAAAGGGGCGACGGTGGCCATTTCGGTGTGCGACATCACCCGAGCCCAACCGCGGCCGCAGATGCTCCGAGCCATTCTGGAAGAGATGCCGGATGTCAGGCCGGAGGACGTCACGGTCTTTGTCGCCACCGGTACGCACCGCGGCAACACCGCCGAGGAGGTCGAGGCGATGCTCGGCCCCGACCTCGCAAGCGAGTTGCGCGTCGTGATGCACGATGCCCGTGATACCGAATCGCTGATCCGGCGGGAAGACACGTCGACCGGAGTGCCAGTGTTGCTCAATCGTGAGTGGGTCGAGGCAGAATTCAGGATAACCACGGGGTTCGTGGAGCCCCACTTCTTCGCCGGATTCAGTGGCGGCGCCAAAATGGTGGCGCCCGGGCTGGCCGGGCTCGAAACGGTTATGGTCCTCCACGACGCAAAGCGCATCGGCCATCCTCTGGCTACGTGGGGCGTCATGAGCGGCAACCCGGTGCAGGATGACGTGCGGGAGATCGCACGGCTCACGGGCGTCGATTTTGCCGTCGACGTGACGCTGAACAGGGACCAGCAGATTACGGGCGCGTTCGCAGGAAATCTATCACTTGAGCACACCGCGGCATGCGAAGCAGCGAGGCGCGACGCCATGCAGCCGGTTGGAGCGCCGTTCGACATCGTGCTAACGACGAATTCCGGCTACCCGCTTGACCAGAATCTTTATCAGTCGGTGAAGGGAATTTCCGCCGCGGCGGAAGTGGTCAAGCCCGGCGGCCGCATAATCTGTGTCGCCGAGTGCCGGGACGGGCTGCCCGACCATGGCTCGTACGCCGATATACTTGCCGAGAGGGGCTCGCCCGGCGAGTTGCTTGAAATGATCAAATCACCCGGTTACTCGACGCCTGATCAATGGCAGGTGCAGATTCAGGCGCAGATACAGATGAGGGCGAGTGTCTCCGTAGTTGCCGGTTGCCTTGACCCTGAGCAGATAAGGGCGGCGCATTTCGAACCGGTTGAAGACGCCGGCGAGGCCGTCCTGCAAGCGCTGGCGGCCTCCGGTCCGGGCTCGACCCTGTGCGTGCTCCCGCAGGGCCCCCAAACGATCCCCTACATCGCCCGCTAGAGGCGATGGAACGCCTGCGACTGCCGCTCGATCGGCGTTGTGTACAGTCTCATCAGTATTGAGCAGTTATTTGGCCCATTGGCTTGGACGGAAGGCAAGACTCTGCGGAGGTAGATCGTGAGTAATGGTTTAAGTGGACGATTATAGGCTGCGGCGGGTTATTGGGACTCTTGGTCGTGGTCGTCGTGTTGATAGTCTTATTTCTGTGGCCCGCTAGTGTGGGCGCTGTGTAGTACGTGGTCTTGGAAGCGGAAAGAGGTCCAATGGGAAGCGAATCCGATATCTCCTACGTTCCCGACGGCAAAGAGAGAACGAATCCTGTGTCCCCGGGCTACTCGATCACGCACAATGATTTGAAGATAACGATCCTGGAATTGTTCTACATCGCAGACGAGGGCTGTTTGTTTGCCACCCTTGAAGAACATCACAGGTGGTCAAGGGTAAACCTGCGGATCAAAGCGGTTGGGGATTCCAACCAAACCTACAGGTACAACACCAAACATTTCCGGTTGAAGGGCGACAGGGGTGTCATCTATTACGACTGGGTATTGGCCCCTGAAGGTGACATGGCTTCAGGTGAACTCTTCGGAGGCGAAACATTGCAGACCAGTATCATCCGCCAGGTCCATAAAGATGACACCAACATGGTACTTATCTAATCACCTGCCTTTGCGGGGTCTCGTTACCTGGCTCTTGAGTCCGGTTCGTAGGGGCCAAAGCGCCCCACAATCCGACGACAAGCGCAACATCGCCGGTCTATTGAGTCGCGGCCTGCGGTGCGAGCCAGGGCGGGCGAGGATGTAGCCATTGCTCGAATGGCGAGCCGGTGGCTCGTCTGACTGCAACGGCTGCACGGATAGGAAAGATAATAATGCCCGAATCGAGAGAGCCATCGGACGGCGCTGAGATTCTTTCGTACTACGAGAGATTTGATAAACAAATCGGCTAGCGAAGGGCAGTGGGCTCCTCGAGTTCACCCGCATGCAGGAGCTAATACAGCGATTCCTCCCTTCACCACCCGGAGTGGTACTTGACGTCGGAGGCGGCCCGGGTAGGTATTCGTGTTGGCTGGCCGATAATGGCTATGAAGTCAACCTCATCGACCCCGTAGAGAAGCACGTGAAGCAGGCACGAGAGGCTTCCGAATCGCAACCCCATCACCCTTTGGCAAAAGCGTGACCCAGGGTGATGCCCGCTCCCGCTATCACGCCAATGGGAGTGCGGATGTTGTGCTTCTGATGGGTCCCCTTTACCACCTGACCGACAGAGATCACCGGCTGTCAGCACTGCGTGAGGCACACAGGGTACTGAAGCCCGGCGGCTGGCTAGTCGCCAAGGCGTTCAACCGGTTCGCTTCATTGCTGGACGGTCTTAACAAGGGCTTCATCGATGACCCAACTTCGTTTCTATACTGCGTCGCGATCTCGAGGTGGGACAGCGCCGTGGTCATCCGGGTGCGTTCGGTTATTTCACAACGGCGTTCTCCCATCGGCCGGAAGAGCTTGAAGCCGAGATACTTGAGGCGGGATTCTACCAACGGGGTCTTTACTTGGTGAAGGGACCAGCAGGACTCGCCACAGACCTCGACCGGCGCATGTCAGATCCTGTGAAGAGAGCTCAGCTATGAACTTCGGAATTGCCTAGTTTAAGACCTTGCAGGGTTCCTCAACCGCGAGTTGGACTTCTACCTGAAGCACGAGGTGCTGAACCTGGACAACCTGGCTGTTGCCGGGCAGGACATGGCCGAAGGCTGGTTCCCGCAGATGCGTCTGACCATGGCGGTGGGCAGTAGAATCATCGAACTCCTGGCCCAAATCGAGGATTTCCAGAAGATGCTCTGGGATAAGCGGAAGTTCGTCACCGAGACCCAGTACTGCATTACCCTTGGCAGCATCGATTCTGCGTTCTACCCCGAAATCACCGCCAGCGAGGAACAGTGGGACGAGTGGCGGGATTTGTCCGGTGTTGACGGCAGCGTCCAGAGCGAAGCCTTCTTGCGAGCGCAGCCCGCGCTGGCGCTGGACACCAAGCACTTTGCCACGGGATTCGTTGATCGCCTACTCGCGTCCTTTGACGACTTGGAGAGGGTTGCCGATGCGCCACCTTGATTGTAGCGTAGAAGAAATTGGAATCATGTAGGCTGAGACCGAGACCGGTTGAGGACGGAGTCGGTAGATCGCAGGATACGTACATCTGTGTCGCATTGGCCTGATCCAGGTCCGCCATCGCTCTGGCGGTAGTCTCCTCTTCTCAGGCAGCGAGAAAACGCGCAAATTTAGACGGACAGATTGCGTCGACGAATCTCACACGGACATGGAATCACCTCAGGCTGGAGTTTGCGGAGAGGGAGTTAGCCACGTTGTCACCTGTCCCAAGTTATCCAAACTCGAGTTTCTAGGATAGCGCCAGTTCTCAGAAATGGTTAAGCATTCGACGTTAAGTTAGCCAGCCTGCATCGTACAGTTGTAAGGTGGTCTCCTGGTCCAAAGCGCCTATGACAGCAAATATGGCGTTTATCGCAGCGTTGACCTCATCGTCCTGACGGGGCAGGCTTTCGTCATAGAGCTCGCTCGCATCTTGCCTCCGGTAGAAGTCAATGTGTGCCTTTACTGCGGCAATCGAGTCGCTGTGCTAGCCTTTCAATTCCCTAGGCGGAGTCATGTCTTTGAGGGCGTCTAAAAACCTGGCGCCCGACTGCACCGCCTCACCCCATGTCTTCGGATCATCCTAATATCCTTCGTTCATGTCGCTTAATTCCCCACAATAGGCCGCATACTTGTACTCCGTAAGGTCAGATCTGCCGCTGCTGTCCCGGGCTACGGTTGATGTAGGGAGAGTCTCCACCTCCGCAAGCTACGGCTATCAGTACGGTCAGCACGGTGACAGAGCCGGCCAATACCAGTCGCAACATTTCGCCTCTTTCACCGCTTCTCTGCGAAAACTTCCTTGTAACAGCACGTCCATACGGTTCAAAAGTCTTCAAGCTGGTATGGGATTGGAGAGTGGCCCGGCGAGGGCTGGTACGCCAATCACAGCGCCAGCCTGAACCTCAACACGAAGGTTATAATTTTGTCCAGTTTGGTGGGCCGGACTGGACCAAGTTCGGAAGTAACATTGAATTACTGCTCTTGGTGCTTCGTCGAAACTAGGAATAAGGAGTTGGTCCCGTGGCAACGCGGTGTTCCTGGAGCCGACGCATATCCTGCCGTGAGTGCCATTGTCGTGCATCGGGTTGAAACGGCTGGCTTGTCTTGCTTTGCCCCATACGCATTCCCTCACTGATGACCTGTCCGCCGTCGTGCGTAAATGGGCGACATGACACTCTTCGGAGCCGACTAGAGTGTAAAGACCTCCCGCGCCAGAACCAATACGCTCGTTATCGCGATGACAACTACGACCGTTTTACGAAACACTCTCGCGTTAATCTGTCCGGTGAGACGCACCGAGAGCCAGTATCCGAGGGCCACCGAGGGGATAGTTGCGGCCATCAGCAGAAGGCGATCAGTGGTTATCAACCCCTGAAATGCATAGCCTGCGAGAGAGGTGCAGTAAATGACAGTGAAGAGGAACGCCATCGAGGCCCGCACGCCCTGTCGATCCATGCCGCGTCCCAACAGGAAGAGCACGAGGAGAGGCCCTCCGATTGCAAGGCCCGTAACCATTACGGAGGCGCAGAAACCGATTACAGGTCCGGTGACCTGAGGCCTCGGAACACGCCACTTTCTCTTTACGATCACGAGAACCGTAAGCGTCAGGACGAGTACGGCGATCCCGATGCGAAGAGCGTGCGGGTTGAGTGCGCTTAAGGCGTACACGCCGACGGGCCCACCCAAAAAGCCTGCGACCGCCATAGGCGTTAGCTCACGATAACGGACTTCCTGACGGGTCTCGATCAGCAATAGACCGAAGGCCAGAATCGCAGCTGCGTTGACCACTATCACGACGGTCTGAGGATCGAGGTAAAGCAGTAGGATCGGAGTGGTGGTAAGGCCGAAGCCGAACCCGATGGCGCCGACGGTAAACGCGGCAACGGCCAGCACGAGGGCCGAGACCGCAATCTCGATAGGGTCTAGCATGTGAGACCGATAAGACCGAAGTGCGCCATTAGGTCATGACTGGCGTATGTTGAGTGCTATGAAAAGTTTTGAAACTACGCATACGGCAATGAACGGAGTGTAATGACCAGACGGCGCCTTGCCGCCCTTGGCTGAACTCGGGTCCAACGCAGGGACGGATGCGGAACGCCGGGCTGCCAGTGGGCGTGCGCCAGTTCCGGGCGCTGCATGTCGTAGAAGTGGACGTGAGTATCGACGAATTCCAGGTTGTTTATGAGCGTATCTTCGGCGTCGAACGATAACACGGCGCCGCTTTGCTGAGAGCCGCAGCCCCTGGAGTAGGGATCTATCTCTGACCCGTGACAGGAGACAGTTGGTTCTGGTCCAGTGCCCCTCCCCGGGGCGCCTGACTCAGAAATCGGCTGGCCGTTAAACTTTGTGGACTTCACACCATCATTCGAGGAGAGACTGACGCCCCTGCGTCCGATGGGGCGGGATCGGATATGGATGTTGCCGCCCGCGCTTGATGAGCTGATCCACGCCGACCATCCGGCGAGGTTCGTGGACGCGTACCCGGACGGTTTGGACTGGGCTTGGGGTCGATGCAGGCGGGGACCCTAAGGGAGCGCCGGCCTATCACCCCGGGCGCTGTTGAGCGTGCGGCTTCACGGACTTCATGACCGGCGTGCGCTCGACCCGCAAGCTTGGGGCGGCCTGCCGCGACCGGATACCGTACTTGCGGCTCACGGGATGCCGGCGACCGGACCACGTCACGTTGTGGCGTTTCTACCGCGCCCACCGGGATGGCATGAGGAATCTGTTCAAGCGCACGGCGCAGGCGGCGGTCACGATGGATCTGGTGGAGTTGGCCGTGCAGGCGGTGGACGGGACGAAGGTAAGGGCCAACGCGGCAAATGACCGGACCTATGACGATGAAGCCCTGCGCCGTCTGTTGAAACGGTCGGAACGAACGATCTGCGGCCTCAAGGCGCAGATCGAGGCAGCGGCTGAGGGGAAAGAGACCGGCATGCTGATCACGGCGGCCGACCCAGCCGATGCTGGAGAAGGCGGAGGAGACGGCGGGGGTCAGGGCGGAGACGACGTTGGCCGATGCGGGCTATCACTCCGGTAGCAATCTTGAGGAGTGCGGCCGAAGAGGCCAACAGGTGGTCATGCCGGAGGCGCAGGGTCGGGTGCTGGAGAGCCCGTATCACAAGAACCGTTTCGCCTACGACGAGACGAGCGGCAGCTACCGTTGCCCCGAGGGACAACTGCTGCGCTTCACCCGTATCAAGCGCACTGGCCAGACCCTGATGCGGCCTACCGCGCCTCAGGGGCCCCGTCTTGCAGATCCTGCCCTGCCTTCGGGGTCTGTACGACGGACAGACGGCATGGGCGGGCCCTGGAGAAGGCCCGCACGACGCAGCTCTGCGCCGCAGGGCCTGGATGTCCACCGAAGAAGCCAAACGCGCCTATAAACAGAGAATGCAGCTGGTCGAACCGGTCTTCGGGATCATCAAAGAGCAACAGCAAGCCCGGAGGTTCCTTTTGCGCGGCTTACCCAACGTTGCGGTTGAGTGGACTCTGCCCGCCACAGCCTTCAACCTGAGCGCCCTGCGGCGGATATGGCGGGATCATATGCCGGACCCTGAGTTCACAAACGAATCGCAACGCCGAATCAGTGCGCTGCCGCGGGACACAGACAGGTCTCCATTCAGGAACGGCGTAAAATTGCCCGCCTGCGTGCTGAGGGCGATAGTTCCCGCAGGGGCTCTCTCAATCTTCCAGCGCATTCGACTGGCGCCGATGCGCTTGACCCCAAGCCCCGACCGCTTCGGAGATAAGCTCCTTCTGGGCGCCTGCGGCGCGGGATCACAACCAACTTCTCTTGTCACGGGTCAACGGAATGTGCATCTCCACACCGTCGTTCCGGCGAAGTCCGGAAAGACAGTGTGGGGACTTGTGAAACAGGCTCTCTTAAAACCCGCCGCTACGAGACAAGGGGATGGCAGTGTCTATTTTCGTACCAATGACATCGGTTAGCCAGAACGATAGACGGTCGCGCTCGGATTGACGGACATTGTTGCGGACGACCCCCACCTATAGCTGCGGGTTTCAAGAGCCTGTTTCAGAATACCCGGACCTCTGCGGTCACGATTGTTCGGATTTCGATTTTTGCCGCAACTCAGAGAATAACCGTGCATGACAATCTCGTCATTCCTCTATAAGGGGAATCTCGTCGCATGGCGGTCGCCACACTGAGCAGTACCAGCACGATCGGCGACACACAGCAAGTGATCGCGGCCAGACCTGAAGTCAGACCCAGGAGGGCCCTCTTCTCATCGACCGGTTCGCGATCTCTGGCGCTGCGTGGTCCGACATTCTCTACGCTTGCCTTCCGACAAGCCGCCGACCCGGATCTGCCTGTCTCATCGAACCCCCCTTGGGAAATCGGCCTCATCAACAAAGGTTGGATGCCGACGGCGGTCAAAAGGTTTCACCCGAAAAACCGGCATTTATGTCCGCAGCGGGCGGCGGGCGCTTTGCTATGCTGGAATTGGTATTCCCGCCCCGTTGGTGCAGCGGCCTAGCACGTCGGCCTTTCAAGCCGGAGATCACGGGTTCGAATCCCGTACGGGGTACCAATCTGGAAGAATCAAGAACCTTCACACTGAGGTTCAGACAGCCAATCAAACTGAGAGTCGTGACCTGGCCGAACGCATTAACATTCGGGGTGACGGCGGAGAGATTGAGCCGCTTGAGGAAGAACCCTTCTCGAGTGAGGATGAGCTCCAGGCGATTATTGCCGAATATCCCGAGTTGCTCGACGGGGAGCAGATACGCCCGGGCGACCCCAGGCGTTGGATTCTCATCGCCCGGGAGAAAGGAATCGCCGAAACCTCCGACTCTGGTGCTCGTTGGGCGATTGACCACCTGATAATCGACCAGGACGCGGTGCCGACGCTGGCGGAGGTAAAGCGAGGATCGAACCCCGAGATACGGCGCGCCATAGTTGGGCAACTGCTCGAGTATGCGGCGCACGCCTCGAAAACCTGGACTGCGGACAAGCTACGCCATACTTTCGAGGAATCGGTCAACGCCAAGGGCCACGATCCAGTTGAGGCGCTCGGAAGACTGCTGCGAACGGATGGCGAGCCGGACGTTGACGGTTTCCGGGAGAACGTGGCCACTAACCTCTCCGCCAGGCGCATTCGCCTTCTGTTCGTTTCCGATGAGATTCCGGACCCCCTCGAACGTGTTGTGGAATTCCTGAACGAACAGATGCCCAACATCGAGGTCCTTGCAATCGAGATCAAACAATTCAGGGGCGGCCAGACACAGACACTCGTCTCGCGTGTCCTCGGCAGGACCGCGAATGCATCCGTTCAGGGTTTTGCCAGGAGGGGCCAGAGTCTAAACCGAGAGACGTTCTTGGGGGAATTTACCGGCGACCATGTGCGGAATGCCGCAGCACGGCTCCTCGACACGGCCCAGAAGTCCGGCGCCGTCTTCGAATGGTTTCCGCGGGCTGTTAGCGTGCGCAGTTCGCGCTGGCTGCAACCGATCACCGTTGCCTGGCTCTACATACCTTCTGTGGCCGGGAGGGGCTGGATGCGAACCAGGGACTTTACTTTTGGCATCGCCATACTTGACTACGACCCGGCGCCAGAGGAAGAACTGCGCGTCGCACTTCAGCGGTGGGCGGATGGCCTCCGCGACTACGACTTCACGACAGACGCGTCGAGCAAGGGAGTCACGGCGTGGTCGGTTGACTATGACTCTGCGGCGCAGAACATCGACCTGCTTACGGACCGCCTATCCGCAGTCCTCGCAGAACTGAAGCAACTCTGAGCGACCACTAGCTGGTTGTACCAGCCGCTCCCACCACGTCGACGTTCGGCATGGCCGTAGTCGTGCTGGTTTGACAGTCGAAAATCGGAGGCGACCGCAGGTGAACGACCCTAGAGTTAACCCCAGGGTCGTCACAGCGAGGGTCGGTTTTAATGTCCAGGTCCTTTGCGAAATGCAGGACCCATCCGGCGACAATCTCTGGTATGGGGCGCCGCGCGTTATAGAAATGGGATTCGGCGCCAGAGAATCGAGACGTCATGAGGAGTGTACGGCTTCGAAGGGATCTACCCGGTGCGCCGCACAGAATCGCGAAACCAATACAGATCACTGCGGAGTCGCGGCAATACGCGATTCCATCTCGTCAAGGAACGATGGATCGTAGGTTTCATTCACGTGGTTTTTATTCCAAAGGCCGGAGAGGCGAACCTTCTTCCTATCAATGTATCGGCCGAGCCATTCGGTCAACGGCTCGCCGGTGGCGGGGTGGCTATAACCGCTCAGGAGCGCTATGGCATTGCGTTCGATCAAGCCGCGGCTGGAGTTCGGGCCAGGAGCATCATTCACGTTCAGCCACAAGAACGGCATCCTACCGACATACTCGCTAACAAGGGCCTCTAAGTCCGCCTCGGTTTCCCTGACTGCGTTCCTGTCGACATTTAGCCTCATCGCAGCTTCTCCGGCAGATCCGGCCACGCACCACGACTCCAGCAACGATATGTTGTTCCGATTGGCCAGAGCGACACCCACGAGCAGCCGAAAGATCGACCCTCTATGGTTGCCGAGACCGGACCTGGAACTGCCGCGATGTTGAGAGAGCCGCCTCGATAACGTACTTCGGGAGCCGTTCTTCAAACCATGGGCGCCAATGCGAACGACCCTTTGCCCAGCCCCTGTACCTGGTCCGGATTCTCCATTCTCATAGAAGAAATATACCCCGCGCCGGAGCCAGTTCATCCCGCCGCGGCAGCTTTGTAAGAGCCTGGGGCCGCCGACCCGATCTGCAAGGCGGCTGAGGCGCTCATAGAAACGCACAGTGTTGCCGAGCCGGTCAGCCATGAAGCATCCTGGTCGACCACCTCAACTGCTCGCCGATCCTCAGGCCTTCCATCGGGAGGGAGACAACCAGACCGCGACTTCGCAAAGATGGCGCCAGAAACTCGCGGGAGCGCCGACCGGCCAAAAACACGACGGATTCGGCATTGTCCAGATACGGCCCCAATTGTGTGAACGCTCTACTCGCCCATTGGCGAAGCTCGCAACTAGCATCGTATTCAGAGTGAGGTCGTAGGGCGGAATCACCTCATCGGGATGTGAAAGAGCGTATTTGGCAGATAGTACGAACCAGGGATGCCCCGTGCTGTCCGCATTGCTGCCGGCCTTTTGGAACCAGGAAGAGATATACAGGTCTCTCGCGGGCGCCGGAACCGTCTGTTTCTGTCCTACTCAAGACAGCAGATAAATGAACACGCCAACTCTCCTATTCAACGGAGCGCCCCACCGAATCCGGTCATGGGTTCGCACTCCATTTCCATTGACTACGATACGATACTCTTGACCATGCCTGAACAACCCGCCAAGCTCCTGCCCCTCCCCGAGAACTGGTCCCGCGCCCTGGCCGTCGCAGCCCATCCCGACGACCTCGAATACGGCGCCGCCAGCGCCATCGCCCGCTGGACCTCTCAGGGCAAGGAAGTCGGCTATCTCATGGTTACCAAAGGCGAGGCGGGCATCGACTCCATGCACCCAGACGAGACCGGCAGGCTCCGAATGCAAGAGGAGATAAACAGCGCACGCGTCGTCCGCGTCGACTCCGTGGAGTTCCTCAATTATGCCGACGGCGTCATCGAGTACGGCCTACTCCTCCGCCGCGACATCGCCCGCGCCATCCGAAAATTCAAGCCCGACGTCCTGATCAGCGGCAACCACGAACTCACTTGGTCCAGCGGCAAGTTGAACATGGCGGACCACCGCGCCGTCGGAGTCGCCGTACTCGACGCCGCCCGGGACGCCGACAACCGTTGGATCTTTCCCGAACTCCTAGCCGAGGGTTACGAGCCCTGGCACGGCGTCAAGACGATCTTCATCGCCTCCGCCCCCAAGGTCACTCACTACGTCGACGTCACCGACTTCATAGACAAGGGCATCGAATCACTCAAGGAGCACCGCATCTACATCGGGAACCTCTCCCAGTCATTCGACCCTGACGGCTTTCTCCGCTGGGGCGCCGCAGCCATCGGCGAACTGGCAGGCTGTGACTACGCCGTCGGCTTCGACATCATGGAACTCTAACTCCCTCAATCGGCCGCCCGAACCCACCCTCTCTCCTCCCGCCAGCCCGGCTTTACGTCGGCAAATCGGCTCAGCCGAAGGCCGCTTATGTCGACGCTCGACTCGCCGTATAGCACCAATTCGCTGACTACCTTGCCCGTGCCGGGCGTGATGCCGAATCCATGGGCCGATGCGGTGACAACCACATAGTTGCCTGGCCGGTCCGGGATGTCGATGATAGGCAAATAGTCGGGGGCCTGCTCCACCACACCGGCCCAGCTTCGGATTACCGGCACGTCCGCCGCTCCCGGAAGCAGTTCCGCGAGTCGCCTGGCGATATTCCTGATGAGGGGGGTGTTGGGCTTGTCAGGATCGGTGGTCAGGTCCACGTCGGTCCATTCGTGTGGTCCTCCCCCAAAAAGCAGATTGCCCCTCGCGGCCTGGCGTCCGTATAGTCCGTTCCCCACAAGGGCGATGTCGAAACTCGGCGCAAGCGGCGCGGTCGCCAGCATCTCTACCCTTGCCGGCGCCACGGGAACGTGAATGCCCACCATCTCCGCCAACAGCCCTGTCTGGGGCCCGGCGGCGCCAACCACCACCTCGGCCTTGATGGCGCCGGCGGTCGTCTCCACCGACGAGACCCTTCCACCGACGACCTCGATGCCCGTGACGGCGGTGTTCTGGTAAAGCCTGCCCCCCAAGTCTTGAAAAGCCCATGCAAATGCCTGGACCGTCCGTTGGGGATTGGCGTGGCCGGCATTGGGGGAAAACATCCCCCCGAGTATCTTCTCAGAGATCCCGGGAATCATGTCCCGTATCTCCGAAGGGTCGAGCAGGTCTACATTCACGCCGTGGCGAAGCGCCTGGTCCAGTTCAGGGAAGAGGTCGCCCATCTCCTCTTCCGATACGGCGACCTGGAGCCTGCCCTGCTGTGTGAACTCGGTGGGATAGCCCAACTCATCGTCCAGCGTCTCCCATAACCTAACTGACTCTACGCCCAACGGTATCAGCGGCGGCTCGTCAACCCGCTCGCTGATCATCCCGCCGTTTCGCCCGGAGGCCTCCCCTCCGACGGTTCCCTTTTCGACTACCACAACGTCCTTGCCCGCCCTGGCCAGGAACCAGGCCGAACTCAGGCCCGATACGCCACCGCCAATAACGACTACGTCTGCACTGTCGACAGGCATGATGCCACTCCGATGATCCGGGCTATGCCGCCCCGTCTACCCCAGCGCCTGACTCGTTGGGCTGAACCACTTGACCCAGTCCCTGCGCACCTGCTCCGTCTCGTCGTGGGGCCACATGACCTTCAGCGGCAGGGGTCGCACAGGTGGACGGTAAGACATCAAGGGTACTTCGGCGACGTCGGTACCAGACTCCTCGGCAAGCAGTAAAGACACCTGTTCGCGGCAAAGTCGCCCTTGGCAGTGGCCCATTCCGGCCCTTGTCATGCGCTTGACCTGTTCTGGGTTGACCGGGCCATCCTCCAACTGGGTCCGGAGGCTCCGGCGGCTCATTTGCTCCGATCCCCATTCAAGATACCGCGGAGGTTGCAGGCCGCTGAGCTCAGCACGCGTAACCTCCTCGCATAGGCACGCGAAGATATCCGGCCCACCGGCGTTGACGAGGGACTGCAGCCATTTCTTCCAGCCCGTATGTACCTCGGCCGGTATTGCGGTGACGGCCGCGGCCTGGATGTCAGACCTTCGGGCCAGGGCCTCGACGTTGTCGATAGCGCCCAGCGACTCGGCAGCGGCAACTCCGGCCAGACGACCTTGATTCCGTGCAATCCCGGGGTCCAGAATCATCCCGTCGTGGAATCCGGCGACGTCGCCCGCGACGAACACGTTTTCGACGCTGGTCCGCATCCAGTCGTCGTGGTCCGGCACGTACCCCCCAAGCTCGGACCTGAAGGTAAGGTCGCAGTCCAGGAGACTGAGAAGCTCTACGTTGGGCGCCAGGCCGATAGCGAGGCACACGGTGTCGGCGGCGATAACCTTTTCAGAGCCGGCGACCGGCTCGTTATTCTCGTCGATCTCGACCACCGCGACGGACTCGATAACGTCGGCCCTGCCGGTTGCTTCCTTAACGGTGTGGGAGGTGTATAGCTCTACGCCCTCGCCCTGCAACCATGTCATCAGGGCTTCGTCGCCGCTCGCGGAGGAGGAAACGTCCACGATGGCGGCTACCTCTACACCTCTGTCCAGCGCCATCCTGGCGATGTCGAGGCCCAGGTTGCCGGCGCCCATGACCACCATGCGCTGCGAGGTCAAAGCCTGATATCGACTCATCAGGGAGTAGGCGCCGTTGGCCCCCATAGCCCCCGCCATGTTCCACCCGGCAAAGGACATGCCCAAATCCCGGGAACCGGCTGCCACGATGAGCCGGTCGTACTTCATCACCCACGACTGCTCTTGGTCGGCCAGGCCGAGTTGCGGGCCGTCGAGGAGCCTGCTGGTTTCGGCATTGCGAAAGGCGCCCCACACACACGTCCCAAGCCGGACGTCGACGCCGGCTTCTACCGCCTCCGCCAGATCCTCATTAGCCGCAACCACCCTCTCCATCATCGCGGCCTTGTCGCGCAGCGTGCCCATGATCCGCTGGCCGAAGAACTGAGGTACGTCCAGTCCCATCATCGACATGCCGATGGGGTTTTCGTCGATGAGCGTGACCTGCGCTCCGGCCTTCGCCGCTTCGACCGCGGCGGCCGTTCCCGATACCCCCGCCCCTACAACCACCAGTGGTTTGGATTCCATGTGAGGTCCCTCATGCCGATCCGGAGGCCCGTTCTACGTCATATGTGCTCAGGCATACGTGGGTTCTGCCCAAAAGTATCCTAAGCGACTTTTCGCGGCGATGAGATCCGGTCCGGCAGGGCGCCGCGCACGGCCCTTATATAGTCGACGCCAAATCCACAGCATGTGCCGATTACCTGGGCGCCCATTCCGACCCAGCTGGCGGCTTCCCGCGTCAACTCCTCTGCGCTTTCTTCGTTGGCAACGCCACTATCCCGCCAGGTCTGGAGGTAATCGTCTCTGCCCGCATCCGGATAGGCGACAATGGGGCCAGTCCATTGGTCGAGCATAACCTGAAGCGCCACCGTGGTTACGTCTATCCTGGCGTGGAAAACGCCAACTACGTCGGGCTTCAGCAGCGCGATCTCGGCGATGCCTTCGACCAGAGTCATATCATGGTCGACCGTCCGCCAGTTGGAAGTCCACATCGGCACCCTCACGCTGCCGCCATAGAGACGTTCGTCACCCATACTCATCAAGACCGTCTGTCCGTCAGGCGCCATTGAGGCCGTAAATGCCACCCACACCGGCAGTCCCGTGGCCTTGGCCGACTCAATGGTTACAATCCTGGACTCGTTGTCCGCCCACATGTTCTCGATCAGGAAAAAGTCCACCCCGGATTCGGCCAGAATCTCTGCCTGCTCGTCGGTGTAGGCCCTCAACTCCTCCGTCGAGAGGCTGGCGCCATAACCGTAGCCAGTTCCACCCGAGAACGCCCCGGTCCTTTGGTCGCGTATAGGCATTCGGCACGAGATAGAGCCGGCGATGTACACCGACCTCTCGCCGCCGGCCCGGTCTCTGGCCTCCAGCGCCGCATCGACGGCCCGCGTATTTATCTCCCTTACCATGTCGCCGTAGCCGGACGCCTCCAGAGCAGGCCGCACGGTGTTGAAGGTATTGGTGGTTATGATGTCGGCCCCAGCCCGGATGTAACGCTCGTGCATCTGCCGCACCGTTGCCGGGTGCGTGTAATTGCAGGGGCCGCACCACGAGGCCGGGTGCATGGGTACGCCCATAGCCTGGAGTTCCGTTCCGATGGCCCCGTCAAGGATGATCACTTCGCCGTTGTCCATGCGGTTCTTCAGATTCTCATAGTTGGCCATGACCTGACCCTCCGTTATGGCTCATTGCCCGAGCCGACAATCCAAAAATCAAGCTGCCTGGATCTAGACAACGCACGATGCGCCAAGAGAGCCAAGTTAGTTTCTCTAGCAACGACTGTCAATCAAAAAACCAGGCTTTTACGACCACGCTTACAAGCTCGATTTCGTGAACTATCACGCAGTAGGCTGAAAGGGAGGCGCCGATAGTTGGAGATCCCCTTCGGATTCATGATGTGACCGAGGAACGATGAAGGCGCGGCATCAGTCCGCGACGCTGCTACAGAGAGGCTACGACTGCTGCCCGCCAGCGGGTTTTACTTCCAGTGTTGCAAGATCCTCTCGGCCGCCTGCGCTGGTCTCAGATGCGTCGTATCGAGCGTCAGCGTATCCCCCAGTCCTTCGGGCGCCGTGAAGTGACCTGAATCAAGAATTCGATTGAACTCGTCAACTGAGGTGATCTTTCGAAAGCGCGTCCGCTCGGCGCTCTTCAGGCGTCGTTCGAGTTCTGGCTTTTCGCATACAAGCTGAACGAAACGGACGACGCCACCAGCCTCAACAACGTGATCTCGGGTGTTCGGGACCATGTCCTCCGGCACGGACCGCCCAAAGACAAAGGTGGTGATGAGTCCCGGGAGTCCGTCAGCGACCGTCTGTTCGACCACCATGGGCCAAATCCGATCGCGCAGTCGAGTGATGCCCAGACCATCGAAACCAAAGACCGGCTCCAGCATGTCTGCGAGCAGATGAATGTGAAACAGCTTGTAGCCGGGTTTCAGGCGCGTCAACTCTTTGGCAACGGCCAGTTTTCCGACGCCCGGGAGTCCATATATTAGGTACAGTTCCACGACATTCCCTACTCAACCGCGACTGTTGCTTTGGGTCGGCACATGCGCGCGTACCCGCGCTTAAGTGTGCCCTTGCGTGATAGTACGTCCTGACCCAGAGGGATCGTCTCGGCCGCGGTTAAGGCTGTCCGTTGGCGCCAGCGCGAACTACGGCCTGCCGGAGTTGCTGGCACGGGCTGAGGCGCCATAATGAAGCCACCTGGCACAAAAACAGAGACGCCCCCGCGTGGGGGGCGTCGGCCCAGCGATGCGATCACTGGGGTGGTAGTACGATTGTGCTACTTCAACTTACATGATGTCAAGCGTTTTCGGGAGGGTCTGGAATCGAGCCTCCCTCTAAGGGAGGGGGGCAATTCTCGTGATCGATCCCATGCAGAGGGTAGTTGTATACATCGATGGGTTCAATCTCTACTATGGCCTCAGGGCCAGGGGTTGGCAACGTTACTACTGGCTCGACCTCTGCCGCCTGTCCGACAATCTGCTGCGCCCGGGGCAGAGGTTGGTGGCAGTCAGATACTTTACTGCCCGGGTCTCGCCTGAGTCACGCGACCCGGATAAGCCGATCCGGCAGATTGCGTACCTGGAGGCTCTCGATACTCTGCCGGACCTCTGCATCCACTATGGGTACTACCAGGCGAAGAAAAGAAGTTGTCACCAATGTGGAGCGACCTGGAAGACCTACGAGGAGAAGATGACCGACGTGAATATTGCGGTGGAGGTGCTCAGCGATGCCCAGAACGATGTGTTCGACACGGCCATCATCATCTCCGGCGATGGCGATCTGGCCAGCCCGGTACAATCTGTCAGGGAACGTTACCCGGGCAAGCGGACGGTCATCGCTTTCCCGCCCAGGCGGCATTCGGCCGGTCTCCGCAGCGCGGCTACAACATCCTTCACCATAGGCCGAGATGCGTTCAGGGACAGCCAGCTCCCGGACCGGGTTGTCAGGAAAGATGGGTTCGTACTGACGCGGCCGTCGAGTTGGAGTTGAATCCGGCCCATGCGGCGCGACATCCGCTGGCGGCGAGCTTAGCCGGGCAAAAGTGGTCCGGAAGGTAGCACGCCGTACCGGCCCCCCACGCGTACCACAGATAAACGTCCTTCCGCCTTCCCCCGTGTACCCACCCTACCCCGGCGCCGGCGTGGTGGGCGGTCTTCCGTGGTGGTCCTTGCGGGCGGGGTATTGGCGGGCGTGGAACTCGTCGCCCCACTCGGCCAGCTTGGTAACCGCCTCCTCGAACAGGAGCTCTCCCTTCTCGAGGGTCGCCAGTTCAGCGGACCCGCACACTCCTTTTTCCGTGTACGTGCTCGTCCAGTTCGTCACCGCCACGGGCCCGAAGCCGAACAGGTCCACGGACTCGAACTTCGATTCCTGCGCGTTGTTCCAGGTCTGATGGCTTTCCACCAGATCCCTTCTTACCATTGACTCATCGAGTCGCAGCGCAAGCGATGTTTCGGCCTCGCCAGCGTGCGCGCAACCGCCGGGAAAATGCGACTCCCGCCACTTGGCATTGAAGTCAGGGTCCGCCGTGACGAGCGACCACCAGCTTGTAAGTGACACGATGGCGTCGGTTTCGAGTATGACCCTTCGCGTCGCCAGGTCCAGCGGCGGCACGTTGGAACCGTGGCCGTTGACCACGATAACTTTCTTGAATCCGTGGTAGACGACGCTCTTGATAACGTCCACGACGTAGCGGATAAACGTTTCATGGTGAACTGTAACGCTGCCAGGGAAGTCCATCACGTGGGTCGTGTAGCCGTATGGGATCACCGGCATCGCAAGCAGCCGGTCGGGCCTCCGTCTCGCAGCCTCGTCAACCACCGAGTCGGCTGTCCACAGGTCCATCTTTATCGGCAGGTGCGGGCCGTGCTGCTCGACCGTCCCTACCGGCAAGACCGGGATCAGGCCTTGTTCGACCGCCTCGTTGACCTGCGGCCAGGTCAGGTTTTCGAATCTATGCCAATTGTTCATGTTTTTTGCTCCAGGGCATTGGGTTGTCTAACAGGCGCGCGCCGAGACGCGATTATGAACTCTCGGCGTATTACGCGCCTTGGATGGGGGTCCCTGATCGGGTTCAGGGATGACGGATAGCGGGGCCGTGTTGGGCAACCACCCGCAGAGGCGTCTCTCGTTGGCGCCCGATGGGGCGGTGAGCTGATCGAGCGTGCCTTGGATCGCGGGTTATCCGACCGGGGTCAGGAAGGACGGATGTGCAAGCGTCTCGCGGGCGACCTATATGGGACTGCCCAGATGGGACTACCCAGCCGCGGGGCGTGTAGCGTCGCCCCAAACTGCTAGACTTTCCGAACGCGCCAGCCCCCATTTCGAACCCGGCATGACCTTGCTTGCCGGAGGATTTGCGAGGAACCAATGAAGAGCAAAGCAGCCATTCACCTGGAACACGGGCAACCGTTGGTAGTCGACGAGATTGAGATCCCCGATCCCGCGGCCGACCAAGTGCTCGTAAAGCTGTATTCCAGTGGCGTCTGCCACTCGCAGCTTCACCAAATGCACAACGCGGGAATGGCGCGGCCGATGCTGTTGGGCCACGAAGGGACCGGCGTCGTTGTGAAGACGGGCAGGGATGTGGACCACGTCGCAGAGGGAGACCTCGCCATCGTTACGTGGGTTCCGCGCCTGCCTATCAGCGGCAGGTGGTCGCCGCCGAACTCAGGCATCACGTATCGCGAAGAGGAGCTCAACGCCACTACCTACACGTGGGGCGAGGATGCCCTCGTATGGGGCGGCTATGCCGTGAAGATCCCAGACGACTCCCCGAAGGACTTGAGCTGCATCGTCGGATGCGCAGTGTTGACCGGCGCTGGCGCGGTACTGCACACGGCAAAGGTCCGGCCCCAGGACTCGGTTGCCATCTACGGCGTGGGTGGCGTCGGGATGTCGGCCCTCGCTATGGCTTCGATCCTTGAAGCCTACCCGCTGATCGCCGTGGACATCAGTGACGAGAAGCTGGAGTTCGCAAAGGAATTTGGCGCCACGCACACCGTAAACGCCATGAAGACCGACCCGATAGAGGCGATCACTGAGATCACAGGCGGCGGTGCGGACTTCGCATTCGACGCCATAGGTCTGCGCATAACCAACGAGCAGATCTTGCCGTCGACGCGGGGAGGTGGGCCGGGCGCAGGCAACCACGGCGGAATGGCCGTGATGATAGGGATGCCAGGGCCGGAGAAGATGCAAATCGAGCCGGGGGACTTCTTCTACCACCAGAGAACCTACAGGTCGAGTCTGGGCGCGACCTACCCCGACCGTGATTTCAGCATGTACCTGCGCCTGTACGCGGAGGGGAAGTTCCCTCTCGACAAGTTGGTGACGACGAGGTACTCCCTCGACGACATCAACGAGGCATGCAACTCGCTCGAGGCCGGCGAAATAAGAGGCCGCGCCATCATCGAGTACAACTAGCCAGCTCCGGCCAATGCGGTCACCAGTTCTCCGATTCAGCGCAACTTGTGAACTGGGCGGCGAATGGCCGCGGTTCCGGTGACATCCGCATACGGGAAATTGGCCGCAGGCTGTAACCTTTTGAGGGCTACCAACGCCCCCATGTGTCCTGTGGTGAGAATCGATTGAACCCGTACCTCTGGACGAGGGCTGACTGTGCGAGGGCAAACAACAGCCGCCCCGTCGGCCGCGAGCACGGAAGCCTGCTGAACGAATGGCCCGCCATACCGAACCTGCCGTAAACAACTCACTGGGCAGTCTGCTCCAGGGGATGCTGCCCCGCAGTCACGTGCGTTCCGAGAACACCCAGGCCATCGTCGGGCATTCGGGCCTGCGCCCGGACGTCCTGATCACGGCGCCAGGCCGTTCCCCGGTTGTAATCGAGGCCGAATACCTGCCCGCGGCCACCGCCGAGGTCGAAGCAAAAGAGAGGCTCGGTCTCTACGTAGCCGAGGACGGCCGTCGCATCGAAGCTGTCATCGCGCTCAGATACCCGATCGACATGGGCGATGCCGACGACCTCCGAGCCGCATTGACCGAATCCCGCATCTCATGGTGCGTATTCACTGAGGAGTCCGCGGGCGTGACCCGGTTCCCCGAGTCGGGGTGGCTCGATGGCGCCGTCGGTGATCTGGCCGACCTCGTCCGCCTGGTATCCGTCCCGCAGCGTGCCGTGGATGAGGCCGCCACAACCTTGCAGGAGGGTATCGACGCGGCCGCGAAGGTCCTCGACGAACTGAACACGACACGCTCCGGCATCACGATCGCCATAGCCCGCCTGCTCGGTATGACCGACGTCCCCCAGACCCGCCGCATGGCCTGCGCCATCATCGCCAACGCAATGATCTTTCACGAGCGGATTGCCGGCATGCATCCGACCGTCAGGCCGCTGGGGTTGGTGTGCGGTGACGGCGTCCCCAATCCGCAGGGTGAGATGCTGGCCGCGTGGACCGACATCCTTGCTATCGATTACTGGGCGATCTTCGCCATCGCAAAGGACGTTCTGGAACAGCTGCCATCGGCGGATGCCGCCCGGATTCTGAGGCGATTGAGAAACACCGCCCAGGCAGTTAACTCAGCCGGTGTAGACAATGCCCATGACCTGACCGGCCGCATCTTCCAGCGGCTCATTGCCGATCGCAAGTACCTGGCAACCTTCTACACCCTGCCCGCGTCAGCCGCGCTGTTGGCCCGGCTGGCCGTAGCAAGAATGGACGGCGTGGACTGGTCCGATGCCGAAGCGATCGGCAAACTGCGAGTCGCCGATTTCGCCTGCGGTACCGGCGCATTGCTCTCGGCCGTGTATGACCAGATTGCAGCCCGCCACGAACGAGACGGGGCCAGCTCGGCGGACCTGCACCGGGTGATGCTGGAGGAGGTCCTGTACGGGTGCGACGTGATGCCATCGGCTATCCACATCACCGGCGCCACCCTGTCGGGAATCGAACCCTCGGTCGATTTTGGGAATTCCCGCCTGTACACGCTCCCGTACGGCCGGCAGTCAGACGGAACTGTGAAGATCGGCTCTCTGGAATTGATGCAGACCGAACAGACGATGGCGCTGTTTCACACCAGCGACCCGGGCAAGCGCACAGGCAGTACCGGCGAAGAGTCCGCGGAGCAGATAGTCGCAGAGTTCCCCGACGAAGGCTTTGACCTGGTGATCATGAACCCGCCGTTTACTAGTAATACGGCCAAAGAAGGGTCTCACATTGGTACATTCGCGCCTGCGTTTGCTGCATTTGACAGCAACGACAGGGACCAACGTGAGATGGCAAAGCATTTATCCAAGCTCAAGATCGGTACTTGCTACCACGGACACGCTGGTTTGGCATCGGCTTTTGTTGCACTGGCCGACCGCAAGTTAAAACCGGGAGGCATAATCGCCCTGGTTCTGCCACTCACGATTTCTGCAGCATCATCTTGGGTACGATGTCGGGAATTGATCGGCGAAGCGTTTGATGATGTCACAATCATAAGTATCGCCGCAAACGGTTTCGATATGTCGTTCTCATCGGATACCGGTATGGCGGAATGTTTGGTTATTGCCAGGAAGTTGAAACCCGGCGAATCATCGGCAAAGCGGATCAGATTCGTTTCGTTGAATCGACGGCCAAAAGGGTTCGCCGAAGCGAACGCTGTTGCAAGAGACATCATTGGCACACGTGGTACTAGACGCATAGAAGATGGACCATTTGGTGGAACACCATTAACGATTGGAGATGTCTCCATCGGTGAGATATTGTCCGCCCCAAACCAAACATATGGAGCGGTATGGGGTGGGGTACGGACTTCAGATTATTCCCTGGCCCAAACTGCCTATGCGTTGTCTCATTCCGAATTAAACCTTCCTTCTACTCATATCTCATTCGACCTGAAAGTAGCCACCGTGAACGAGCTAGGCACCATGGGACGGTACGACCTCGATATCACAGGCAAACCCCCTCAGGGACCTTTCACTAGAGTCGCATATCGGGCTACAGCCACTTACCCGTCCCTATGGAATCATGCTGCCAAGAAAGAAACACGGATTGTTTGTATTCCGGACTCGGAATTATTAGTGCGGCAAGGGATGGAAGATAAGGCAGCAGTTATTTGGGCAACCGCAAGCCGTGCACACCTGAACCGAGACTTTCAATTTAATTCCCAGCCGTTATCGGTGGCATTCACTAAAAGAGAGACCATAGGCGGCCGTGCTTGGCCAAACGTGGTTTTTGACGATGCCGGATTTGATTGTGTTTTCGCCGTTTGGGGCAACTCCACCTTAGGAATGTTGTCGTACTGGTGGCACGCCAATCGACAGCAAAGCGGCCGGGGCATCATTGCCATACGCTCAGCGGATTCACTGCCCGTGTTAGACTTTCGCGCCCTGAGTGACGATCAACTGATCATGGCAGAGTCGATCTTCGACGAGTTCCGCGACAAAGAGCTGAAGCCCGCCTACCTGGCCGACGCCGACCCCAACCGCGCCCTGCTGGACCGCCGCGTCATCCGCGACCTCCTCGGCTTCGATGAGGACATCTACATGGGCGTACGCCGCCTGGCCGCCAAGTGGTGCGCCGAGCCGTCGGTGCATGGGGGTAAGCCACGTCCCAAAGGCGCAAAGTTCGTCGCATAGACCGGCCCAGTGACACCCGAGCTTCTGGAAATCCTCTCAGGTTGTACACTGAGGGGAATGGCAACGCTGGGTTGAATTGTGGGAGCGGCCAACAGCGACTATTGCCGGGTGAGGTGGACCAATGTTTACAGAGTTCGACCGAAATGAGTCCATACTGCTCGCCTTGTTGAGCAGGCTTAAAGGCTGGACGGTCAGGACCAAGATCGTAAAACTCGCGTACATGATGGACAACGAGATGTTTGGGCAGGCGGGAGTCCGCGCCACCGAGTTCGACTACAAATGGGACAATTACGGCCCGAATGACAGTTCGAATTCCATCGTGAAAACGCTTGATAGCCTGATTGAGCGAAAAGTAATCGAGTACGCCCAAACCCCAAACCCTTTCCGCGATGGCGATACTGCCCATAACTACAAGGTAAATTCCCGAGTAGCGCCGGAATTGCCGTTGACGGCGGACGATTGGGTTTTCGTCTATGTAACGATCAAAAAATGGGGCGCCATGACCGCAAGCGACTTGGCAGCCGAATCAAAAACGACCCTGCCGTTCAAGAATGCAAAACAGGGCGACCGACTCGAATTCGTCCGCGATCCGGCCGTATTGGCCCGTCAACGGGCACTCATGGCGAAACATGGGGATTTCATAAGAGCCAGGGCAGCCGAAACTGAGTCGTTAACCCTCGAAACCGCAGGGGTGCGATTAGACGACCTGCGGCTGTTCGATGCGTAGTGAAGTCCGACTGAGGCTGCAGGCCCGAGCGTTCTTTCAGAACGCTGACCGGTTAACCAGACGCGTACTCTATCAAGAGATAGACGCATTTCGTAACAATCCAACCCCGGACCATGAATGGGTTGCCGTTAGCGGGCCCGATAGGTTCGGCCGCATCCAGTACAACTACGCACAGGGTCCTTGGCTAATTACGTTCGTGTTGCTGTCGTTCGTTCCTGAAGAATTTGCGTCCATCGTAGTCACGGGCATTATCCATTACGAATGACGCTCCGGCGCATCAAAGCACCCGCTTCACTCTTCCAGCATATCGATCAGCGGTTGAAGGTTCTCGGGTCTGGCCTTGAAGCCGATCCCAAGCTCGTGCACGATTTCGATGATGCGGTCGTTGAAGGGCGTCAAAACTCCCGCTTCCCTGCCCTTGCGGGAAACGTAACCATTCAGGTCGTCGATCTCGGTGCTGCGGCCTTTCAAGACGTCCTGGCCAAACGACGGCCGTCCACCCGCCACTTGCCGCGCCGACTCCATAATCGCGGTCTCAGTCTCCTCCACGTTGCGCCCGTTGATCGCATCGATCAGACTGTCTGCCGTTACACCCATCACCGGCTGCAGGTTGTTGCCAAGCGCCCGCGCCACCTGCGCCGTCTCCGCCCCCAGGTGAATGCTCACCCGCCGCGGCTCAGAAGTAGTCCGAACCTCGGCCGCCCCCAGACCGGTCAGTCCGGCGATGGCGTTGTTCATGTTGTTGATGATCAGCTTTGACCAGCGTTCGCCGATCAGGTCGGTGGTCACCTCGGTGTGCTCGACGTGATTCATGATGGACGCCAGCTTGTGCGCCCGCTCACTGTCGCTGCCGTCCAACTCACCGACTTTGAAGCCGAGCTGGTTGGAGTCCGTGCGCACAACCCTGCCGGGCTCGTAGCACCCTGCGCCGATCGTTATGACCGCTCCCATCGTGCGTTCAGCTCCTGCGATGGCCGCCACCCGTTCGTCGTTGATGCCGTTCTGGAAGTCGACCACCGTCCCGCCCTCGGCGAGGTACCGCATCATCAACATCGTCGACCACTCGGTATCACGCGCCTTGACGGCGACGAATACCCAGTCGAATGGGACCGTCTCGAATTGAAGTTCGTGGATGTGGAGCGCGACGGGATGAGTGAGCAACTCCTCCCCGCGCCGTTCGACAATGAGACCGTTTGTCTTTATCTCTTCGACGTGCTCGGGCCATTGGTCCACGAGTGTCGTGTCGAACCCCGCATGCGCGAGCATGCCGCCCACATTTCCGCCTATCGCGCCGGCGCCGACGATTCCGATTCTCACAGAAGACCTGCCCTTGTCATCATTCATGATGACCATTCCCGTCCTGACCGTGAAGCGGCCCGGTTATCTGCCCCGACGACGTCTTGGACGATTTCCAAAAAGCTGTCTATCCAAGGCCAACTTTCAGCCGAGTTGGTCACCCTTGCGGGGGAATGCCTCGCCCGAAAAGCCGCGCATGCGACAATCCAAGGTACCGCCTGCCCCAAAATAACTGGTCCAGGCAAGCGAAACGGGCCAAGTCGATCTTGGCCCGCGTTCGAATGCTATCCAGTGTTCGTCACTTCCTGACCCGCCCGATGCCGTAACCGCCGAGAAACGCTCCGACACCTATACCGCCAAGTTTGATCACTTCGACGAGGAGATCGTTGTTCTCCTTTACAGCTAGCAGGCTGGAAAATCCGACTACGGCGCCAAGCACGACAATGCCCACAATCGCATATATCCTGCGCGTGTCTTTTCGATCCGCCAGTTCGTTTTCGTTATCTTTGCCTACAAGTTCAATTAACCCGGAAATGTGTTCAGGGGTGATCTTCTGTGCTATGGGATTCATGGAACCCACAGCCATCCCCATAAACTGCTCGACTTTGCCTCGAGCTTCTTTGGGAATTGCTTCCAGAACCTCTGGTGGTACGAGACCCGGGCTTACTGGACCATCGCCGTGTTCTTCACTGGCAGGGCTAACCGGCCCAATTGGTCGACGCGGCGAATCTGGTGGAGATGGGTCTACCATGCCGGCTTAAACGAACGCGTGGGGGAAAGGTGCGACGATCCAGGCGTGGACCGAACCGCTCTGCGGCCTCGACGAGCCCTGAACCCCCAGTCCTCTATCATTTCCGTGAATTTAGCGTAGATCATCATGGCCGAGAGCTGAGCGACTAACTCATTAGCCTGTTGCTCTGTGATGCAGCCCCCCCGCATAGAGACCGTGACCGCGCCCAGCGCCTCCCGAAAACCTTGCTCAAGGGAATCTGGCATTTCGGTTGCAGACACAACTTCGGCCAGTAGCGCGGACCAGTCGGCCTGGGAACTTTCACCCGAAAGTTGAGTAATTTTGGTCTGTGTAACCATCGAATTCATAGCTGAGATTGCTGGATCGTGAAGTTTATCAGAATGTTCTGCGACCATTTCGTGTTGACAATTTTAACGTGATCGATCCCGGTGGCGATGCGGTTGCGCTCGAATGCCGACCCGTCGGCCGCCGGACAAACACCCTGCGGATTGGCCGTTTTAGGCCTTACCCGGTCTCAGCTTTTTCCGAACCCACATGAACCGACAAACGGCGGCCAACCCTCTGACTTCATTTACCCCTGCGGGGCGCTTGCAAATCTTGCGGGGTCGAGCGCTGTGACATCGTACTCGCTCTCCCCGTCGACGATCATGTCCGCTATCCACTTGCCGGTCACCGGGCCGAAGTGAATGCCCTCTGACCAATGACCTGTAGCCAGGTAGACGCCTTCCCACCCGGGCGCAGCGCCGACGATCGGCACTCCGTCTTCCGGCATCGGCCTTAGGCAGGCAGTGTGGCTCACGATGTCCGAAACGTTGACGCGGTCGGTGAGGCGGGCCGCAACTGCCAGGATCTCGTCGCGCGCTTCGCGAGTGGGCGTCACGTCGAAACCCGCTTCTTCCCTCGTCGACCCGACGATCGTCCCTGTCAGACGCTTTGGGAGGACTACCCCGCCTTTCGTAATCGCGCCTATGCTAACGGGCGTTTCGCCATCTTTCGCCGGGGCGAGGTAAAGCAGTTGCCCCTTTTGCGGTCTTACCGGCACCCGACAGCCAAGCCACGCGCCCGCTTCACCAGCCCACGGTCCGCTGGCGATAACTACGTGACCAGCACGTATTACAGAGCCGTCATCGAGTTTCACGCCTGCCGCGCGACGGCCGTTCTCGGCTAACAATCCGGTCACGCGCCCCTGTACCAACCGCGCACCGCCAATCTCCGCAGCGGCCCACACCGACGTCGTGAACGCATGCGCGTCTACAGTCGGTTCGAAATCGCATTCGATCGCGGCGAGGATATCTGCCGTCAACCAATCTGTGAGCGATTTCGCCTCGGCAGGTCCGAGCCACCTCGCCTCGAATCCCTCCGCCCGTCGTTTCGATCTCCAATCCTCCAGCGCCGCGACATCCTCTTCATCCAACGCTATGCGCAGATGTGGCCGCTTGTCGTATCCGTGGTCGATACCTGTAACTTCATGAAGTGAATCGGCCAGCTCCGCATGCAGGTCGAGGGTAGCCGGAGACAGGGAGAGCAAGCCCGGATCACAACTGCCGGAGTAGGGAGTCAGTATCCCGGCCGCTTTGCCGCTAGCGCCGGTGGCAACCCCGTTCATCTCCACCACCGAGGCGCTCACCCCCCGGCGGGCAAGGTACAGGGCGGTCGCGCAGCCAATCACCCCGCCACCAACGATCACTACGTCAGTCGAGTTGTTCACCACAGTCCCCTACCTACCTGCGCCAAAAAACGGCAGAGGCCAATATAGTCGGCGCGATCCTTTGGCGAATCCGGCGCGTGTTCAGCCTTCGGCCCGTGCAAGGAGAGCCGCCTCGTATACCGCAAACCTTGCTGCCGCTCGGCTCGATGCGAACGCCATAGCGTCCTTTATCGCGAAAATGATGACGCCGCGGACTCCGGCCCGGTGCTTGTGGACGGCCAGTGACGGGTTGACAGTTATCTGTTTCAGCACCGTCAGATCGCACGACTGAACGAGATGGCGGAATGAGCGGGGCGTGTAGAAGTTAACGTGACCGCCAGAGCTGCGTACGAAGTTCCAGCCGAGCCAGAGAGTGTCTTCCAGCGGTACCTGCAGCACCACATTTCGCGCCACCCTCGCCGCCTCGCGAATCATCCGGCGAGGGTTTTCAAGGTGTTCGGCCACGTGGTTCAACATCGCAAGGTCGAAGTCGCGGTCTCCGAAAGGAACGGTCTCGCCGTCGAACGTCGACGCGCTTGCTAGGCCTGGGATGTCGCGGCTTGCCAATTTGTCGATGGCCGCCTGAGACACGTCGATGGCGCGATAGGACTTGCCAAAGCCCCGGGAAGCGAGGTCGACGAGCATCGCGCCATCTCCCGCGCCGATCTCGATGATCGACTCGTGGGGCACCTGACTCGCCAGCCGGACCACGCTGTCGACCTTGCCGCGGGCAGCTAGGCGGCGGCGCAGCGGGATTCCCGGATCCTCATAGACCTTGTCGTAAAACGACCTTGCGTCAAGCACGGCAGACGCGCCGGTAGAAAAAAATCTGCTGACTCAACATCCGCCCAATCCTAGCACCCAAACGCAACCTCTTCGACGGGGGCGTAAACAATTACGTTCTCGGGAACGAATCTTTCGAAAACTCCACCGGGTAAGCTAGCCGCCTCCCCCGCGGCCGTTCTGCCGAACCACGTTAGTTGAAACAAACACCTCTCCCCGCAGTGACCAGAACGGGTGGCTGACCAACGGTAGGGTAAGTGACGACGTATATCGGCCGCCCAGGGGTGATACTGCTATCGGCTGCCTTCCATGTCGGCGTCCGCGACGTTCGCGGGTAGGGCCTTCAGGATGACGTGGTCTTTCCTCTTTGTAAGCCGTTCTACCACCTCGTGGGCTTCACAACCCATAGACTCCGCCAAACCCGAAAGTTTCGCGTCGGGTTGGATACCGGAAAGCCGTGCCACCAATTCCCAACTTGGTTCAAAGTGGTTTTTCGGCGTCGCCCTGACTTCAACGGACATGTCTGAACGGTCGAAGATCATGGTCATATAGTCACCGATTCTGGCGCCGACGTGTTCCGCAGCGGATCGAGTCGAACCCAAAGACGGGCCCAGAAAGGAGGATTCCGGAAACGTTATCGTCACCGTTTTGCTATCAGGTCCCTGAAAGATGAGGTGATCACTTACGGTTACATTCAGCCAGTACCCAACGGCCGAGGGCAAATTCCTGCCACTACCTCTGAGAACGTTTCGGTCGACTTCAATTACTAGTGAAACCCGGCGGGGTCCAAGAGAAAATACTCCGGGTGAGTTACCCTGCGTATGGCGTGAGTACGAGTACGGTTCTCCATCTTTGCGTATCCGCATCCGGCCATTTTCGGTCACGAACATTGCCGCATTGCAATAAGCTCTCGTAGAAGCCTCGACTATGCCGAAATCTGCATTCATGCGATCGACGACTTCCTTCACACGCATCGGCTGCCCAAGGGTCTCAAGAAGTTGACGAATCGACTGCGCAATGCCCAGGTAAACCGGATGTCCCCAGGATGCGAGAGCCCACTCTAACCTGTTCGCCCGTACGATTCTGGGATCCGCTGACAGCGCGTTCACCGCCGAGTTTCTTGTTCGGGCCTCGCGAATATGGGCCATCAACGTCTCGACCGTGGCGGGCCGGCCAATGTCGGCAAGAGCGAACGTCAACCTGTCCGATATCGAACCCTTCCACCGCACGAGTTGCCCGTTAATACTTCGAATCGAGCCGTCACGCATCAGCCATCCCTCGTGCAAGGAAGGTTCGAGTCCCCATTTGCTCAACAGTTCGGATGCGTTGGCGCGATCGATCCGGCCATATTCGTCCGCCGTGTCCCGAATCGAAGAGGTTGGATCTCCACTGACTTCAGTCGCCAAGATCCGCCATTCATTGTCGCTTTCGTAAGGTCCGGCAAATCGCAGCAACAGTGATCCATACCGGGTATCGCCGTCTTCTGTCGTAAGTAGTTGCTCCAGGTGGGACTCAGGAATGGCAACACCGATTCGCCGCCTTAGAGAATGTATGCGCCACCGAACAGGCAGACCCTCCGGAGTCTCGACATATCCGGAAAACTTTCGGTGCAACCGGCTTCCGAGTTGGCGGACACGCTCGCGAGTGATTCCGAAGTCGTCGGCCAACTCCTGGAGGGTAAGTCCGCCGTCCATGTCGGCGATCCGGTAGTTAAAGATGCTTCTGTCCCGAGCCGGCAGTTGATCGACCCAGCCGTCAACGATTTCATATGGGTGCCTCGGACGTTCGGCGAACTGTTGGAGTTCAAGATGGGCGACCTCTCGCCACTCTTCGACCTCAATGTCACCGTTGATCACGCACGAAATCGCCTCGCCGATCGTGCGTGCGTTGGTTTCAGCCATAGCCCATGCAGCGAATCTTTGAACGCTGCGGCCAGGTTCTGAAGTCGCGTTCGTTATGTCAGACGCCGGGTCATAGGGGATTGACCACCCTTCGGGTTTCTCAGGCAACGACTCTGATTCATCAGAGTCGTACGATTCGATATTGAGTTCTGAATGCAACACGCTGAACTCTGTTCTTTCCATCGGACCGACAAAGCGACGCGCCTCCGGGCGCCCTGGTCTAGGTCTGTCACTGGATGACGGGTACAAACTCCATGGCTCTTGCGACTTCCTCCTCCGGATAAGCGTAGTCCACCATGCCGCTCGTGAAGTAGTTCTCGTAGGCCGACATGTCGAAATGGCCATGCCCGCAGAGATGGAAGAGTATGGTCTTGGCCTCGCCCGACTCTTTGCATGCCAGCGTCTCGTCGATCGTGGCCTTGATGGCGTGCGCCGGTTCAGGCGCCGGAATAATGCACTCCGTTTGAGCGAACTGTACCGCCGCGGCGAAGACGGCGTTTTGGTGGTACGCCCTTGGCTCGATGAGGCCCAGATGGGCCATCAGGCTGATGAGCGGCGCAAAGTCGTCAGGCCCGGCGGGTTGAAGGGCGCCGGGGTGGAGCGCTGGATCGATCGGCCGTTCGAGATCAGCCTGAACGTTATACCAGTGACTCGGTATTTCGCTCTCATCAAGAAGGATTTTAGTCGGTTCGCTCACGCGTAATCTCAGCGAATATTCCTGTCGACACATGCCAAGACGGTGATCCGGCCACGGACTCGGACGCAGGCTGATCAGATGATACCCCAAAAAGCGCAATTTTCAATACGCGCCCTGGCAAGGGCAGGCGGACATGGCGGCAGAGACGGTCAATGTAGGGTGTAGATTTGGGCCGCAAAGTCAGACCCGCGGAGGGGCCACTCTTGCAATCGTCTGATTGGCCTGCGAAACGCGTGCACAATATCGGTCTCGGCTTTGTAAGGGGCGCAGGTTTTTTTGGAAACCTTTGAGACGCAGGGGGCAGTCGCTCAGCGCGATCGTCGTCCGCTGCCTCGTCCAGGATTTCGATTTTCGTTTTGGTTCTGAATACTGTACTCTCGAATGAGTCGCCCAATGGATTGGAACGCCGTCTAGGCTTGGAGATTCGCCCTCCCTGAATGGGATGTCGGGCCAGTGAACCGTATGAGAGTTGGCGACAACCCGGTACTTGTTAGCGGCCTTCCGGGCTGTAACCCAGGATAGGCATGTCCATATGCGGACTGAGGACGATGATAAGAATGATGATAAGAATCATGAGTGGGCAGAAGAAATGGAAATCCATGAGCCGTCTATCGACTACCATCGCGGTGCTCGGCGCCGTACTCGTACTGGCCCTTGTCGGATGCCGCAGTGGCTCGGAGTCGGGTGAGCGCAGTGGTAGTTCAGAGTCGGCCGAGCACGGTAGCCGCGCGGAGGCGGGCGAGAACGATAATAGCTCAGAGGGCGGCGAGGGCGGCGAGGGCGGCGAGGGCGGCGAGGGCGGCGAGGGCGGCGAGGACGGCGAGGGCGGCGAGGGCGGCGAGGGCGGCGAGGGCGGTGAAGGGTCCGGGGAACACGGTACTGGCTCGGAGTCCGGCGAGGGCGGCGAAGAGTCCGGTACCCAGTTCGCGTTGGGCGAAACCTTCGACCAGATTCGGGCAGGCGCCAGGCTGATTCTGTCGTATGACTCGACCGCCAACGCCTTCACGGGCACAGTGGTGAACACCACAGCGGGCACGTTGAGCAGGGTCAGGGTCGAGGTCCACCTCTCGAACGGAATCGAGTTGGGCCCAACGACCCCGGTTGACTTGGCGCCAGGTCAGGTCGCCGACGTCTCTTTGCCAGCGGGCAGCCAACCCTTCGCCTCATGGAGCGCACACCCGGAAGTCGGCTGAGCCCGAACCGGAGCGCCTCGACGAGGGCCTGTCAACTCTCTGGCACGGCGTACCCAGGATCAGAACCCATTGACGGGCGCGTCGAGCTTCTCAGTTGAACGCAGATCCGGCGACACGCATTAGGCTGGCGGAACAGCCGCCCCATTTAGTTGCGCCACTTGTACATCGCCCGGTCGTGCTCCCGCGGATGAACCCGTGTGCCGAGTGGCGGAACAACGGGCATGAACCCCGATTCCCACACGAACGGGCGAACTGACTGTACCCGTAGCGCGGTCCGTCGCCACATACGGACCCTGGCGCTGCGGACCGAGGCAGGGTTCAGCTCTCCGACGAGTGAATGAAAAGGGGAGCGTGGAGCCCCTGGCGAGAATCGAACTCGCGACTCGCGGTTTAGGAAACCGCTGCTCTATCCTCTGAGCTACAGGGGCGTTACCTTATGATATGAAATTTCGCCGCCCCTCATCGAATGCAGAGCGAGGAAACCTCATAAACACTTTCCTCAGCAGCGCGGCGTCCACTGCGACAATCAAACTTCATCGGCTTGCCAGGATGGGCGTAACGCGGAGCAACAACCAACGAGACGCAACCGAGCCGCGCTACCTCACGATTCGCGGGCTGTCGGCGACGCGTTGTTGTCACCATAGGCGGCTCTCTCAACGACCTCTCCCACCCACAAGTTGAACCCCTTTCCCCGCCCTTTTGCAGCGTACGCGGCTTCCCTGTTGACTTCCGATGGCATGGTGGTCTCACAAAATGGGAGAAGCAGTATTCGACAGGTGTTTGCGTTGTGGATGTCCCGCGCCGGTCTTATGAGGAATTTGGGCTGATATCCACTACTTGCGCGCCAGCGACTTCGGCGAACATATCGCGAGTGGAGGTATGGCAGGTAAAGACCAGCGCCTGGTTGGTTCGCGCCAGTTCGGCGAAGGACTTGGCAGCCGAGCGGGCCCGTTCTGGATCGAAGTTGACCAACGCCTCGTCGACCACGACCGGCAGCCGCTCGGCGTGTTCGCCAAACTCCCGAATGAGACCAAACCTCAGCGCCAGGTAGAGTTGTTCGCGGGTACCCCTGCTCAATTGGTCGGGCCGTCGGCTACCGCCGTTTGAATGCACTACAGTAATCGTCTGCTCCCCGATGGGCGCGTACAGCCTGGTGTACCGCTGGCCGGTTACGCTGGAGAAGAAGGCTTGGGCGTGCCGGATAACGCTGGGCTGGCGTTCCTGCTCGAACTTCTGCCGCGTCTTTTCCAGCAGCGACTGAGCGACGGTGAGGCGAGACCATTCGCGGGTGTATCCCCGCAGTTGCTCCAGCAGGGAACCGCGACGAATGCGCAAGACCGATGACTCCTCTTCACCTGCTAGTTGCTTCAACTCGTTGTCGATCCCGCCCCGCTCTTCCCGCAGAGCGTTTCGTTGACCTTCCAAGTCCGTATGTTGCCCCGACAACCGCTCCGACTCCTCCCTTAATTTGTTCGGATCTGAATTCTCCAGCGACTCGCGGAAGGTGTCGAATCTGTCTCCGGGGCCGCTGAGCCGCTCCAGACTGCGGATTTGTTCGTCGCGTTTCCGTTCCAGTTCCAGCCGTTTCTCGTGCTGATGTGCCTTGTGGCGAAACTCTTCTGGGCCATCCGCGCCGGCCGCGGACAGTAATTCGGCCAGCTCCCCCTCCGCCGTCTGCAAACGCTTTTCCTGCCGTTTCAGTCGTTTACTATCCTTTCCCTCCTGCTCTTTGGCCTGTTCCCGTTGCGAAAAGAGGGTCTGGGCCTCGTCCAAACGCGTGATGAGTTCGTCGGCCGTAATAGCGAGTTGCCGTTGGTCTTCAGGGTCAAGCGGCAGACTGTGGCTAACAGCCAGCGGGACCACCCGTTCGCGGAATTCGGCTATGTCTTTTTGGATGGCTGCGATCCGGCCGCGCATCCGGCTGACCTCCAACAGCGAGGCCCGGGCCGTGTCGACGCGGGCAAGGAACGTGGACATGGTGTCAGCGGTCAAAGTCTCGGCCAAGCTGCGTTCCCTAAGCCATTGCCGCCAATTCTGTTGCGTCTCCAAATCGGATGTCTCCGCTGCACTATTGTCGGCGCCGGCGATTTTTTTCCGCTTTTCCTGAGACTTCACCTTCCCCTCCGCGTCCTTTACCCGCTCATTAGCGCTATTCCAAACGTTCAACTTTTTTTGAGCGGATTCCAGGCGCGCTTCTTCCGAGTCCAGGGACGCGACGTTCGGCTGCCCGGCCAGGCCGAGAACCGCTGCCGACGCCAGCAGCGATCGGCGAGCCGCCTTTGCAGCAGCGTCCGCGGCGGTGGCCTGTCGATCCAGATCTGAAACAAGCGGTGACGGGGAGACGAAAGCGGACTGCCGTCCAGAAAACCAAAGGGCGGCGGCAATTGTTAACTGCACAAGGCCGCCAATCACGCCCAGTAGCTGTGCGCCTTCCCCAAGTACTACACCAGCTATGATGAGCGCGATCCCAGCCAGTCCCAACAGGACGGGAATCACCAATTTTGGTTGGGCCGAGGCTCGTCCCTGCG
Organism: Dehalococcoidia bacterium; assembly: GCA_965224235.1. Classification (GTDB taxonomy): domain Bacteria; phylum Chloroflexota; class Dehalococcoidia; order Lucifugimonadales; family Lucifugimonadaceae. The sequence goes on from CBDCYP010000002.1 coordinate 189,127, forward strand.
ATTCCCGGTTGACTGCCAGTACATCTAGCTGGCCGCGCAGAGTTTCTCGTTTCTGACGTTTGCGCTCGTACTCGCCAAAGCTTCCCCTTGAGGCGCGAAGGGCGTCCTGCCGTTTCACCAACGCGGAGGCGTCCACCGGCGGCGGTTCCGGAGGTAGTTTCTCATTGGCCTCCCGCGTTTCCAAACGACGGGTTGTCAGTGTCCACCGTTCCTGTTCCAGTCGCGACCGCGCCTCTCCGGCGCTTGCGTTGACTTTGGCTATACGCTGCCTCCATTGGTCTACTTGATCGCGGACGACCATTGACGTGTCAAAGCGATCCAGTTTCTCTTCGCCCCAACCGTGGCCGAGTTCGCGCAAGTATTCCGACAAGTCGGTTTCCAGCCCATGCAGATCTGCCTGCCGGAGCGGCAAGTCGCGGACGGAGTTGTCGAAGCTGCTGCGAGCGCGGCGGATGTGTTCGATTCGGCCCGCGTCATTGAGCAGGTTTACATCGGGTATGATGGCGGTGGCAGCGTCCCTGGTTTGCTGGAACTGGTCTGCGGCGTCCCCTAAATCCGCCTCTACTTGACGTACCCGCTCCTCAAGGGCTTCCAAACGCGGAACCGGGTTTTCCGGGAATTTCTGGAACAGGGGCATCTCCCGCAGCTGCGTTTCACAGGCGAACAGCTTCAGCCAGTCATTCCAGCCGGTGAGCAGATTGCTGATTTCGGCGCTGCGGGCGTTAAGCAGCGAAAGACTTGCGTCGGCGTCCTCCAGTTCCCGGTCAATATCCCGCCTGCGGGGGTTGAACCCCCGTAACGACCGGCGTTGCCCTCAACGGCCCTCAATTGCTCATCGACGACATTGAGAATGTTCAAAAGCTTGGGCACTTCCTGATTACTCCCCCTGCTCCGGTAAATTTGGCCTCTGGAATCGCTTAGGGACTTTCGGAGCGCGGGTAATCCGGGGGTGCCCTGTCCGGCGCTGTAAATGCTCGAACCTTGCAGCGAGGCGGCCTCTTGAAGTTCGTCGAGGCTGAACGCAAAAACGGTCTTGAAGTAGTCGGGGGAGGCTGGACCGGTTAACTGACTCAATGCGGTGTCGGCATCGGTCGCAGGCCCGCCGGCTGTGGTGACGCTCAGACCGCGGCCCCTGCCGACGAATCGCTCCACGACATAGGCATGACCGGCAGTGTTGGACAGCATGATCCGCCCACCATGCCGCCCCCCGGCCAGAGGTGGGTAATGGCTGTTAAATCGGGCAGGGAACCCAAACAGAATCGCCCTGATGAACGCCAGCAGGGTGCTCTTGCCCGCTTCGTTGGGACCGTAGAAAATGGTAACCGGCCCGGAAATCGGGCCAATTGTCCGCTGGTGGAAGTGGCCGAATCCCTCCAGTTGAAGCTCTTCCAGCCTCATGCCTCGTCCTCTTCATCCACCATCGCAGCAAGGCACTCGTCTTCGGCGGCGGCCAGCAACTCCCGGAGCTCGTCGTCTGTCGGTAAATAGTCCCGGAGGTACCGGCTGGCGTTGGAGTTTACGTACAGTTCCCGCAAAGACTCCCGCAGTTCGGCCAATGCGTCGGGGCTTTCACTCAATTCGCCGCCGAGCCGGGCCAGGTCGCCGATGAAGTCCTCCCGCTGCTCCATCTGCACGCGGTCCACCGGCGAAGCGATGTTAGTCTGAATCCGCTCGCACCACAGCCAGGGTTAGGCGTTTGCGTGACGGTCGTTAAGCTGCTCCCGCAGATCGTCGACCGTCCGGGGGCGGCGCAGAAAACGGTGCAACTGTCCCCGCCCGATCAGCGACAGCCGAAACACCACCGGACGCCCGCCCGCCGATTCGACGCAATTCGCGGCCGCGGCGTCGATTGCGCTTAGCAGTTGCTGCTCGCTTTCCAGTTCGGCGATGCTTACTTCCAGCGTCTCCCACCGGACGACGTCGACCGGGCAGAACTCCAGCCGCGCCGGCTCGTAATCGTCCACCTCCACCAGATAGACACCCCGCGGGCCGGTTTCATTGGGATGCCTGCCCTGGGGGTTGCCGGGGTAGACGATGGCGGGCCTTTCCGGTCGCAATACCTGCCGGATGTGGACGAAGCGGAGTTTAGCCACGTGTCTCCGCCTTTACGCTTGAAATTCCCAATTCGATGCTCTTGTACGGTCTTGCAAATTCAAGGCGTCCGTATTCCGATTGCTAGGGGCGTTCCTCAGGCATTCTCGCCGCTTACCCTCATATTGCCTTGCCACCGTGTCGGATCGAATTCTAATACCCGGTCAACATTACGGTGGACAATCGCCTACGACACAGGGCTACAGCTCGGCGGACGAGGGCAGCCGAGGTTCGAGGCCCGAATGGTTTCCGGTGGGGTGGTGGAGACGGGGGGGCTCGAACCCCCAACCTCGGCATTGCGAACGCCGCGCTCTCCCAGTTGAGCTACGTCCCCATTCGACCGTAGGCGCCTACCTCGCCTGCGAGGACGAGCGCCGGCCGTGTAATTCAGCCTAGCAACGCCCATTCAACAGGTCAACGCGTACCCAACCCCGATCCCGATTGTCTGCCACCACGACGTGCCAGTCGGCAGGCCTGCAAATTTACCTTGCTCCTCAAGCTGACCGATGTTGCCGGAAGAGCCGGCGGATGGTCAGGCCGGTTATTAGTGCTATGGCCGCCGCAATGGCTATAAGTAGAAGCGCTTGCGGTCCTGGAGTGGTGTCCCCGGTAATCGGCAAAACGGGTGTCTCCTCCGGAGTGGGGTCCGCGATTGCCGACAAGACAGGCGTCGACTCTGGGGTGGTGACTGGTGATGGGACCAAGGTTGGAGTTGGGGTTGGCCCGGGTGTTGCTGTTGGCGCATGCGTCGGTTCAGGAATTGGCGAAGGTACGGCGAGGCCTACAAAGTAGAGTGAAAATCGATCGACGTTCGCGCACGTGACCATATTGGCTTCATCGTTGTCCGGCGGGTGGCGGAAGAACTCACCGTCCTGCGTCTGGTACACCACGCGTATCCCGCCGATTCCGCCTGCGGCCATATCGATGTCTTCACGCGTGATCGGTAGGCAGATGCGTACCGGTAAATTCGTGCGGAAGCCCGGTATCGGGTTGCCGGCCACGTCCGTGAACACGAAGTTGCCGGCGTGGCTACCCACGATGAAATCGGAGTCTTCAGGCACATCGACCTCCGAAGACGCCAAGTCCTCGATATACGCTCCGAGGTAGTAGTCGTCTATCGCACCCGCCGGGATCTCCATCGTGAGCCCTTTCGGCGAGGTGATCAAAACATCGCCGGGCTGGGACACGATCGAACCTGCAACGCTGGCGGGGAACCGTATGTCGGGCACCTCCTCCTCTTCGACTCCCGGCGTCGTATCCAGCGGCGCAATGACTTCAAAGGCGCCGACGCCGTGAGTTGCGATTCTCCCCTGTGTCACTCTGGCGGTGATCGTTCCATTCCCTTCAGCCGGGGCCGTGAACGTTGTCGAGCAGCCGGCTGCCGAACCGTTCGTGAACGAACCCCCGCCGTCACTTGACCATGTGCAGGCCACCCCCACCGCACTGGCAGGAAGATGGTCGCCGAGGAGGTTGAACGCTATCGTCTGCAAGATGACTGTCTGGCCAGGGGTGAGCAATACGGCGGCGGGCCTTACGACCGCAGGGTTCTCCGAGAGCAGATTGACCTGATCGATTCCAGAGCCGGAGAGGTCTCCGGACTCCTGCGGCGGTGACGGGATGAACGGGATGAAGCCCCCGGAACCCCCTTGAGCAGCCACAACTTGAACAGTAAAGCTTTGATCGAAGCTCAATCCGGCAGGATCGGTCGCAGTAACCTCCACCGTAGTAGTACCGATTCCGGCAGGCGTGACGGCCAGCGCGGCGCCTATGAACCCGACTCGGGCAACCTCGGAATCGGAAGACGTTGCCGTGTAGATCAACTCATCCGCGTCAGGATCGTTGAAGTGGGCCGACACGTCGAACTGATTGACACCGTCGGACTCAATCACGGTCCGGTCCTCGATCGCCGTTGCCCCAATGGGGGCTTCGTTTACGTTGATGACGTGGATGGTCACGGCAATGCCAGTCATCAGGTCGCCCTCGTCTGTGGCGATCATGATCAACGCAAATGCGTTCTGGTCCTCGTAATCCAGCGGCGCCAGGATCCTGATCTGACCGGTCGACGCGTCGACGTCGAACGAATCTGCGTCGGCTCCGGTCAGTGAGTAGGTCAACGCGGCTGATTCGGGGTCGGTGGCTATGATCGGATTGCCGACATTCGTGTTGAAAGAGGAGTTCTCTTCGATCTCAAGTTCAACTGCCGAAGAGGTAAATTCCGGCGGCTCGTTAACGTCTGTGACAGTGACGGTCACGCCGATCTCGTCGTCAATCAGGTTGTCGGGAATTCCTTCCGCGTCCTTGCCGTCGGTGACCTGCACCGTCAATTCGTAAACGTTGTCGCCGCCGGAGTGTGCCGGAGATTCGTGGTCGAGAGCGGTTCCCGCGCCGATACTGATCTGACCGCTCAACGAATCGACGTGGAACAGGCGGGAATCAGGGCCCGCAAGCGTGTAGGCAAGTTCGTCGTTATTGGGGTCTGTGGCCGTGACCGGGTCACCGATCATGGTGTCTGCCGGAGCGTTCTCCTCGACCGACCGCGTCGCAATTGGGCCTTCATCGAACTCGGGCGGCGTGTTGACGGGAATGGTTGCCAACGTGCTGCCCAACCCTGCCTTCGACCAGATCCCCGTCCCCTCAGCGTTGACTGCGTGCACCTGCGCCGCATACTCGGTGTCGGCTAAGAGCCCTGAAATCGTAATCTCCAGCCTGTTTCCGTCAATCTGCGGCGCCTGCGTCGATTCTTCGCCCGATCCCTCGACACGGTACCGCACGACGTAGCCTGTTATCTTCGGCCCAGTGTTTAGTGGAACGGCCCACGAAACGTCTATCGCCCCTATCGGGTCGTCACGGTTCGGCGCTACGGACGGCGCGTCCGGTGTGCCCGGAGCTTCGGTGTCGATGTCGGTTACCGTGACGATTATCTCAGCGCTGACCGCCAGACCTCCCGGATCCGTTGCGGTAACTGTCAGTCGAAACTCCGGCTGACTCTCATGGTCGAGCGGGCTGCTGGTCTTTATTTGACCGCTCGAATCGACAATGCCAAACATGTCGGAACCAGTGCCCGACAGGGAGTAGGTGAGGTAGTCGTTATCGGGGTCGGTAGCCGTAACAGGGTAGCCGATGTTTTTGTCTGCCCGAGTGTTCTCGGCCACTTGCCTGGCGACGATGGCGCCCGCGGCGAATACGGGAGGCGAGTTGGAATCGTCTCCCACCGGATGGGATTCCGGTCCCACGGCGTACTTGCCTGACCCGTGGGCATCGGTGTAGCTGACCGTCGCCTGGAGACGCGACCCGCTGTCCGCCGTGGTAGGCGTGTAGCTCGAATCAGTCGCCCCTGCGATCGCCCGCTCCTGACTGCCCAAATAGCTGAGCCACTGCCAACTGGCCCCGGTCACCCCTCCGTCCGGGTCCGCCAGTTTGGCCGTTATGGCAACCCCCATCTGCGGCCCCAAAGTGGACAACGACACTACCCCCGCCTCGTCGATGTTCACCACCCGGATCGTCAGGGACACTCGGGACGATGCGGGCGGCTGGCCGTCGTCCGTTGCAACGACGATAATGTCGTAGTCGTTGGAACGGTCCACGTCGGTCGTAGACTCGTAGTCGGGGGCCGTCTTGAACATAAGTGTTCCGGTTACCGAAAGACTGAAGTTGCCGCCGTCGGGGCTCGCCGGATCGAGTGACCAGCTCACGGTGTGTCCCTCTGGGTCGGTAGCCTCAAATGACGCCAAAGACGTGGCGATGTTCTCGTCGGTTTCCAGTTCAGTGGCCGAAGAGACAAACTCCGGCGGCTCGTTAACGTCGGTAACCCTGACGGTAACGCCGATCTCGTCGTCGACAGAGTTGTCGGGGTCTCCTTGCTCGTCCTTGCCGTCCGTGACTTGCACCGTCAAATCGTAAACGTTGTCACCGCCGGAGTCTGACGGAGACTCATGGTCGAGCGCGATCCCTGGTCCAACACTGATCTGGCCGCTCAAATCGTCGACGGAAAACAGGCCGGAATCGGTACCCGCAAGCGAGTAGTTGAGCACGTCCTGCCCGTCAGAATCCGACGCAGTAAACGGGCCTCCGATTGCTGTGCCGGGCTGCGAGTTCTCGGAGACCGACAGTGTTGAGGTGGCGTTGACGTCAAATTCAGGCGGAGTGTTTACAGGCCTGGAAGCGAATGTACTGCCCTGCCCTGATCCCGACCACTCCCCTTCGCCCTCTTCGTTAATTGCGCGCACTTGCGCCTCGTACTTGGCGTCGGCTGCGAGCCCGGAGATCGTAGTTTCAACGCCGTTTCCGTCAATTGTCACCTGCTTCCATTCGGTGTCCGAGCCCTCGACCCGATACTGCACGACGTAGCTCGATATCGGTGGGCCCTCGTTTTCAGGCGCCGCCCACGTCACGGCCAACGCTTCGTGACCGTTGCCGGGGTTCGGCCCCACCATGGGCTTGACAGGTTTGCCCGGCGCTTCGGTGTCGACATCCATGACCTTGATGGTCAGGTCGACGCTCGCACTATTGGATTGGGAATCCGATGCCGTGAACTTGACCTGGTAGGTGCTCGCGGCCTCGTAGTTCAGAGACGCTTTGGTCATGACCTGACCGTCGGCGTCAACGTCGAATAGACCCGCGTTGGTTCCGGTCAGCGAGTAGGTAACGTCGTCGTCTTCAGGGTCGGTCGCGGTGATCGGATCACCGATTTTCGTGCCCGGTGGTGAGTTTTCCTTTATCTTAAATAACTCAAACGAAATGTTGAGAATATCGAACTCCGGCGGCTCGTTGAAAGGATCGACAATTACGGTGACCTTAGCGCTGGCGGTCTGCCCCGGCTGGCCGGTCGCGGTAACGATGATCGAGTACGACTTCTTGTCGGACTCATAGTCGAGCGAGACGCCCTGCCCCACGAGGATCTGGCCGGTGTCCGTGACTATCGTGAATGAAGCCGCATCGTCGCCCGAAAGGCTGTACGTCAACTGCCCGCCGCCGGTCGCCGCGACTGGCGGGCCGACCGATTCACCAGCCGGGGAGTTCTCCTTTACGAACCGTTCGATGGTGTCGCCCTCTTCGAACACAACAAGAGGAACGGAGTTTTGGGCTAGCGCAGGCAGATGCCCTGACGCCAGCCCTGTTGCCACCACTAGCGCCGCAGCGGAAACCGCAATCACCGCGGGGTTCAACCCCGTAATCGCGGACAGCAAGTGACGAAGCAATCAGGCCCCCAAGCCGCGGTCGGAATGAGACTGGGGCCAGTTTGAAGATCTTAAATGGTGAGGTGGAAAGTGGTATCGACCGGGGCGGAATGATAGGGCGGTACCACGATAAACACAATCCCCACGAGCTTTCAACCAGCGACTGGCACACGTCATTGTTACGAAAATAGACACTTCCGCCGCGTCGTAGTGGCGGGGTTTCAAACCCGCCACTACGATCTAAATGGTTGGCGGAATCAAAACGAATTGGTATTTCAGGGTTGGGGCGCAAATGTGAGCGGAAACGATTTGTTGGAGAGCATCGGGAAAAGCGGCTTCGAGTCCGTCATCCAGACCTTTTTCCACCCGGAGAGAAGCAACTTCTACGGCTCAAGGCGCGTGGATCCCCATCTATTCGGCGCAGTCCCTCTCAGCTTTGCCGGGCTTGACCGGCCGTCGGGGGCATTGCTAGCCTCCCTCAATGGCGGAGAACATCAAAACCCCCTCTTCTTCCAGCTCCGGCCGGCGGCGCAGCCGGTCCAAGGCCGGCGAGACTCGCCAGACCCAGGCGATGGAGAACTACCTCCTCTCTATTTACCTTGTGCAGGAGCAAGGGTCGCGGGTGACAAACGCCAACCTGGTCATCCAACTCAGGCGCGTCCCCGCAACGGAGTTCCTCGGGACCTCCCTGCCATCGGTATCGGGGATGCTAAGGCGCATGGAACGTGAAGGGCTGATCCAGATATCGGAAACGAGGGACATCGGCCTCACGGCCCTCGGCAAGACTCTGGCAGAGCGCATCATTCGCCGGCACCGGCTGGCGGCGTGCATGATTGTCGATCTGCTCGGCGTCGAACTTCACCGCGTTAACTCCGAGGCCCATCGACTGGAACACGCCATTTCGGACGGCCTAGAGGCAGACATCCGCGAGCGGCTCGGCAATCCGACAACCGATCCATTTGGCCAACCCATTCCTGGGACCGGGTACGCCGCGCCTTCCAAAGTAGTGACCCTCGACAATGCGCCGACCGGTCTACCGATGGTTGTAGACCGCATTCCGGAGGACGACGAGGAGCTCGTGGCCTACCTTACGGCCGGCGGCATTCTGCCCGGTGTGGAAGTGGTCGTTGAGGAGGTCGCGCCCTACAGGGGCGTGGTGGTTCTCAACGTCGGCCAAGACAAGGCCGTGCTGGGCCACGCCGTGGCGTCGCGAATCCGACTCCGGCCTTCATAAGGGCAACGCCGGACCGTCTCTTACCCCCGGGCGGCCGCAATTAGGATGTCCGCCACCTCGGGGCGAGTGAACTCCGCTGGCGGCTTTTCGCCCCTTTCGAGCATCTCCCTAACCTTCGTACCGCTCAGGAATACGTGGGCGTCGGAATCATGCGGGCAGGTCTTGGATGTGGCCATGTTCCCACACCGTTGGCAGTGAAAAGAGTGCTCGAAAAACATCGGCTGAATGCCGAGGTCCGAGGCGTCAAACTCGCTGAAGATGTGCTGGGCGTCGTACGTGCCGTAGTAGTTGCCGACTCCTGCGTGGTCGCGCCCGACAATAAAGTGGGTGCAACCGTAATTCTTCCTGCAAAGGGCGTGGAATACTGCCTCGCGCGGGCCGGCGTACCGCATGAAAGCGGGAAATGTGGACAGTAAGGTGCGCTCCGCCGGGTAGTAGCGGGTCAGCAGTTCCCGGTAACAGCGCATCCTGACGCCGGCGTCCGTATCTCCGGCCTTGGTCTCGCCCGTGAGTGGGTGCACCATGAGCCCGTCCACAAGTTCAAGCGCACATTTCATGATGTATTCGTGCGCCCGGTGGATCGGGTTTCTGGTCTGGAATCCGACCACGGTCCGCCAGCCGTTCGAGTCGAAAAGGCCCCGGGTCACGGCCGGGGGTCTGTCGGCCTCTGCATACACGTCGAGGGGCCGTCGGGGAAGGGCGCTTATCGGGCCGCCGACAAGAACCTCACCTTGCGAGTAGAGATTGGCGACTCCGGGGTGGTCCTCGTCCTCGGTCCTGAACACCTCCCTCGCTTCAAGTCTGTGGTCGTACCGGAAAATGTCCTCTGCCGTCAGCGCGCCGAGCAGGTTGCCATCGGTGTCGTACAGCGCCACCTCGTCGCCCTGCCGAATGCCTGCCGCCTCATCGGCAGCAACCGCCAAAGTGATCGGAATGGTCCACAGTTCGCCGGTCGTCAGGCGGCTGCCTGTCACCACCGACATGTAGTCATCGCCGTTTAGGAATCCTGTCAGCGGGCTGAACGCGCCGATCGAGATCATTCTCAGGTCAGACGATTCGCGCGGGCCGAGCACGATCCGCCGCATGGCGCCGGCGCGCGCCTCAAGGTCTGAGGCCTCTTCGGGGTTGAGAACCCGGTTTACCAGACTTCCGCCGTGGGGATCTATCATCTTGCCTCTTTAATTCTGTCGCGCCGGAAGGGATTCTCGCCGCGACTGTCTAGCCTGCGGTCGCAGCTGCGATGACGTGAAGTCCGCACTCCTTGGCGTCGGGGTCGGCCTCCCACCACCATCGGCCTGCCCGCAGGTCCTCGCCTGGCTTAACGGCTCGTGTGCAGGGATCGCAGCCGATGCTTGGGTAACCCTTGTCGTGCAGTTCATTGTAAGGAACGCCGTTTTCCTTCACGTACGCCTCCACCTGTTCGAAAGTCCAATTCGCAAGAGGGTTGACCTTGTAGTTGGAATGCGCATCGTCCCACTCGACGGTGTCGATCTGCCCGCGCTCCATGCCCTGATCGCGGCGCAGGCCCGTCACCCACGCATCGACCCCGGAGAGCGCCCGGTTAAGCGGAACGACCTTACGGATGCTGCAGCACAGTTTCCGGTTGTCGATACCCTTATAGAAGAGGTTGAATCCCTTCGACTCAACCATCTCGGCAACCGATTCCATGTCGGGATACCAGGTCTCGATCTTCACGTTGTACCGCAGAACCGTCTGATCGAAGAGGGTGTACGTCTCGGTTGGGAGCCGGAGCGTGTCGAGGGTCATCACCCTGGCCTTGGGGTTGACGCGCCAGTACATGTCGAACAGAGCGACGTCTTCAAGCCCAAAGCTCGACATTTGAGCGGCGTCAGCGCCAAACTGGCCGTCGACCCACCGGAGAATGTCGGAAGGGTGGGAATCCTCCATGCGGCGGTTGATGCTGGCGAGTTCGGATTCCGGTATGCGATTTTCTACTGCGATCATTGTTGGGTACTGCTCCCCTGGTCAGGCGGCCGTTTCTTCATGCGTTCAGGATTCGGGATGGCAACAAAAAACCCCTCGTGTCTCGTTGGACGCGAGGGGCGTGACGTGCCATCTGGCGAGCGCGTCTAGTTGTCACGCCTCCTCGAAGGGTTACAACAGAGGCACACACGCGCCGAAGTTATTTTGGCTGCAGGTGTCATAGCGGGTCGATTATAGCAGTGGAACAGCGCGTTCGAGCACGATTCCCGTCGCGCTACGGCGCAGCCTGTAACGGCACGGCGCAACTCTCCGGATGAACTCAATAATCCCTGGCCCCGCTCAAGACGAATGGCGGGCCGGCCAGAAACCGTTTTCCTCCTGAATAGACGGAGTCCGGGACGGGGGTGAGTTGCGAAGACGATGGCAACATCGCCACCGCCAACCTGCCCAAACGGCTCCGCGTCGGCGGTTAAACGCGTTGGCCGTGGACTGCCGAACGTGACACGCTTAAAATGACGGCATAGCGAATCACACCGCAGCGCCACACTTTCCCTGCGGCAAGGTGATCTCATCCGCCCCAGAACTGGCTTTTCCCGGAGATCCAAATGACAACAGCCGCCGCCTACTCAGGCGAACACATCGAAGAGCTACAGCAGATCGCCGGCGACCATTTGTTCATGCACGCCGCGCAGATTAACGACTGGCGAGGTAGCCTGAAGGTGTTCGTAAAAGGCGAGGGATGTTGGGTTACCGACATAGAAGGCAACCGCTTGCTCGATGCCATGTCCGGGCTGTGGTACAAGGCCGCGGGCTACGGCCGTCTGGAGATTGCAGACGCCGTATACGAACAGATGCAGGCCATAACATCGCCGCCTGCGAACTCGGCGCTCATCCCACAGATAGAGCTTGCCGGTAAGATCGCAGAACTCTACCCCGACCGCGGCGCGAGGACGTTCTTCACTTCGGGCGGCTCAGAGGCCGTCGAAACCGCCGTAAAGATGGCCAAGAAGTACCAGCAGATTAACGGCAAGGGCGGAGCGTTCAAGGTAATTTCCCGTCGCTATTCGTACCACGGCGCCACCGCGATGGCCGTGAGCCTCGGAGGCAGCCCATCCGCCGATCCGATGGGTCCCTCAATGCCGGGCACAATTCACGTAACGAATTGGGACTCGTACAGGCGGCCCTATGAAGGCGATCCTGTGGACGTCGCAATCAGGTGTGCGAATGAGTTCGAAACGGTCATTCAGCATCAGGGTCCTCAAACAGTGGCCGCCATGATTGCCGAGCCCGTGTCCGCGGCGGCCGGGATCCACATACCGCCGCCAGAATACTGGCAGCGGTTACGCGAGATCGCCGATCAGTACGACGTTGTGCTGATCGCAGATGAAGTGATTACCGGCTTTGGCCGGCTAGGGGAGTGGTTCGGCCCGATGAAATGGGACGTTCAGCCCGACATCACGACGGTCGCCAAAGCGATTACGAGCGGCTACGCGCCGCTGGGCGCTGCAATAGCCACTAAAAAGGTCGCTGATTCCTTTGTCGGGACGGACTCCGAGACGTTCCGCCACCTGATCACGTTTGGCGGCCATCCCATTTCGGCATCAGCAGCGTTGGCAAACCTCAAGATTTTCGAACGCGAAGATCTGGTCGGGAATTCCAGGCGGATGGGCGAGTACCTGTTCAGTCAGCTCCAGCGGTTGAGGGAACACGACATTACAGGTGACATCCGAGGCGGCGTCGGCCTTCTAGCGGCGGTCGAACTCGTTAAGGACCGGGCAACCAAGGAACGTTTTCCTGCGTCGGCAGGGCTGGCAAAGAAGTTGCCGCAGATGCTGTACGAACGGGACATGATAAGTTTCCGCGCCGGAGACATCATATCAATATGCCCCCCGTTGATGATCAGCCGGGACGAGGTCGACTTCATCGTCGATTCGCTGGACGGCGCCTTGGGTCAGATCTCTAAGGAACTCGGATCCTGAGCGTTGAGTAGAAGCAAACCGGATACGGGCGCCCGGGAATGACGGCCTGCGCGGGCAACTGTGTTATAGTTTCGCCACTTCGCAGGTTCGAATCAACGGCGCAGCCTGTAGATCTCCGGTCCGCGTCCCGCGGCATTTGGATCTGAACTGAAAAACGTAATTGAGTTGATGCGGTAGGAGCCGATATGGACGAAACTACCAGGACTCCTGAAGCTGACGTGGATATGACTCCGTCCACTGACGATCAGGCAACCGCTAGGACGAGCACATTCGACCGTTTTGGGCCGGACACCGTTCGCGAGGAGGTTGTGCTTGAGGTCAAGGACCTGCGCACTTACTTCACCACGCGCTGGGGAACTGTCAAAGCCGTTGACGGCGTCAGCTATCAGGTCCACAGGGGCGAGACGTTAGGAATCGTAGGCGAGTCGGGTTCCGGCAAGTCGGTACAGGCGCTGTCGGTCATGCGTCTCGTGCAATCGCCGCCCGGCCACATCGTCGGCGGTGAGGTGATCCTCGCCACGAGGGAGATGGTCGGCGGCGAAAACGGTGGAGGCGAAGGCCGGGAGGTCTACACAAAAAAAGACATCCTCCAGGTCTCCGAGTCAGAGATGACGAAGATTCGGGGCGGTGAGATCGCAATGATCCTCCAGGACCCGATGACCGCCCTGAACCCCGTATTTACCATAGAAAATCAGGTCGGCGAGGCCATCACGATCCACCAGGGTCTAAAAGGCAAGCCGCTCTGGGAGAAGATAATCGAGGCTCTCAGGCACGTCCGCATCCCCGCCGCCGAGCAGCGGGCCAAGGACTACCCTCACCAACTCTCCGGTGGCATGCGCCAGCGTGTTGTGGGCGCCATCGGCATATCTTCAACGCCCGCCGTGATCATCGCCGACGAACCGACCACATCTCTCGACGTAACGATTCAGGCGGCGTATCTGAGGCTTCTGAAGCAAATTCAGGCCGAGGACGGGGTGGCGATCATCTTCATCACGCACGACTTCGGCATTGTCGCCAAGATGTGTGACAGGGTCGGCGTCATGTACGCGGGACGGATTGTTGAGTCGGGCGACGTCCGGCAGATATTCAACTCTCCCAAGCACCCCTACACTCAGGCTCTGATCGACTCGGTGCCGAAGCTTGAGGTCAAGACCGGCCGCCTGCGCCAGATCGACGGTCAGCCGCCGCTGCTGTACAACCTGCCAGCCGGTTGTCCATTTGCTCCGCGCTGCCCGAACGCACTTGATCGGTGCAGGGAAGAGTATCCGCCGTATGAACAGGCGGCTGAAAACCACTATTTCCATTGCTGGAACCCAGTGACGACATCATGACAACAACAGCTGAACGAGCAATATCGACAGACACCGAACGCACCGTAATCGCGGACGCTCCGGGCGGCGTAGCCAGTGGCAACGCGATCGTCCAGGTCCGCGATCTTAAGAAGCACTTTCCGATTGGTGGGGGCTTCTTGGGATTGGGAGGCAGAAAGCAGTGGCTGAAGGCCATCGACGGCATCAGCTTCGACATTGAACCGGCCCAAACCTTCGGGCTGGTAGGTGAGTCCGGTTGTGGCAAGACCACTACGGCAAAGGTCCTGCTTGGCCTGGAGAAGCCAACCGACGGCACAATCTACTTTGAAGGGCATGATGTAAACACTCTGACTCGCGAAGGCCGCAAAGAGTTCCGCAAGTCCATTCAGGCCGTGTTCCAGGACCCTTGGTCGTCGCTCAACCCCAGAATGCGCGTGTTGTCGATCGTCGCTGAGCCGCTCGAAATTGCGACCACCATGACCCGGCAACAAATTCGGACGAGGGTGTCCGAACTGCTAACCGAGGTTGGACTGAACCCGTATCAGGCGAACCTTTATCCCCACGAATTCTCGGGAGGGCAGAGGCAACGGATCGGCATCGCACGAGCTCTCGCGCTCAACCCGCGTGTTATCGTTCTGGACGAGCCGGTGTCGGCGCTCGACGTCTCGATTCGTGCGCAGATCATGAACCTTCTCGTCGACCTGCAAGATCAGTACGGCCTTGCTTACCTATTGATCGCCCACAACCTCGCAACGGTCCGGTACATGTGCCACAAGGTGGGTGTCATGTATCTGGGTCTGATCAGGGAGATCGGGGACACGGAAGCCGTGTTTACCGACCCGCAACACCCGTACACGATGGCCCTGATTTCGGCCGCGTTGCCGTCGCACCCCGACATCCAACGGGAAGAGATCATCCTCCCCGGCGAGGTTCCGTCGCCGGTAAATCCGCCCTCGGGTTGCAGCTTCAATCCTCGCTGCTTCCTGAAGATCGGAGATGTGTGCGAAAACCAGTTCCCGTCACTTCAAGAGCAGCACCAGGTAAACCACTGGGTCGCATGCCACCTGTACGACTCGTCCGGTTCACCCTCGAGTTGGGATGGCCGCACCAAGCCAATGGAATTCACGCTTACTGGCGCCATGGCCGAGAGCGCTAACTGAAACTGACCCATACGAAACGACCACCAGGGAAGGCCGCGGCAAACACCGCGGCCTTCTTCATCGACAGTCATTGGCGCCACACATTGGCCCGTCCCGCCCAACCCGGCCAACTCCAACGCCAATTCCGGAACGCCTGACAGGTAATGCCCTGACTGGAAGCAGGCCGGAGGTTGGGCGGCAGCAGCAGGTTAGCCAATGTCGGGTCGGCGGTCGGCCGATTGGGGGCTGCCGTCATTCGCTCATTACCGCTCTAAAATGGACGTACCGGCTGGGAAGCGGCCGACGCAGATCACGGACGAGGCTATTGCCGGAACCACAAGAAGTTCAATTCGAGAGCCGCTCGACCCGTAAGCGAAGTGGGAACTATCGCGAAGTTCGTCCCTGGGGGGCGTTTGAAATCCTCTCATCCGGTCCCGGCTTCCAGGTCAAGCGTATCACCGTGAACCCCAGACAACGCCTGTCGCTACAGTGGCATCGCCACCGCGACGAACAATGGGCGGTGGCACGCGGCGCAGCACGCGTCACCGTTGGCGAAGTCGAAACGACACTGGGTCGCGGCCAGTCGATGAGCGTGCCGCGGACGGTTAACCACCGTATCGAGAACATCTCCCGCATCGAACCGCTTGAAATCATCGAGACCCAGATCGGAGACTACCTCGGCGAGGACGACATCGTCAGGGTAGAGGACGACTACGGCCGGATCGAACAGCAGCCGTAACGCGCTCGTACTTGGCGGAAGACCCCCGCATGTGCTTTCGCGTGACCATCGCCGCGATGTCCCGACGCGAATCATCCACCGGCAACGTGCGATTCCCGCCGACCAGTTATCCTGCCGCGCCGCGTGCCATCACTGGACCAGGTAACCGCCGTCCACTGGTATTGACGCGCCGGTCACGAAATTCGACGCCCGGCTCGCCAGGAAGACCGCCGTCCCCGCAAGGTCGCACGGATCGGCCCATCTGCCCGCCGGCGTCCGGTCTACTATCACTTGATGACGTTCGGGGAACATCTCCAGGAACGCCGCGGTCATGTCGGTGTGAACCCAGCCCGGAAGGATGCAGTTGACCTGAATGTTGTACCGGCCCCACCCGACGGCGAGGCTCTTCGTGTACTGCACCACGCCGCCCTTGCTCGCGGCGTATGCCGGCGCGTATCCGGTTGCAAACACTGACATCATGGACCCGATATTGATCACCTTTCCGCCGGTCGACGCCTGCAAGTGCGGAAATGCCGCCGCACTGACGATGTGAAGACTCGTCAGGTTGGTGTCGACGACTAATCGCCAATCTTCCAGCGACAACTCCTGCGGTTCATTCGCCCGCCGGTTCGCCCCGGCGTTGTTGACGAGAATGTCTAAACCGCCGAATTCGTCGACCGTCGCGGCGACTGCATCCGCCACCGACGACGGGTCGTTCACGTCGCAATTGACAGTGATCGCTAGATGCCCTGTCCTTATCAGGCTTTCAACTGCTTCCCTGTTCTTCTCTTCGTTCCGTGCTGCGACGCACACTGCCGCGCCCCCGTCGGCCAGGCCCTGTGCGATTCCGAGTCCAATGCCGCCGTTGCCGCCGGTTACCAGCGCGACTCTGCCTGTTAGGTCAAACATGTCCATTTTGGTTCGGTTCCTGTGGTGATGGCCTCGCATGGCCATATTCAAGTTGATTTCAGCCCTCGCCCTGGCAGACTATCCTGACACACAGACATATGTGCCGCTCGGGGGCATATCCTCTAACATTTCCGTAACGCCCGCGGCCCAACGCAGAACGGCCGACAGTCACAAGAAACAATCATGGTATTGCCTCTACACACCCCCTCGATGCCGCTGGCTCTGGAAGGCATGAAGATCGTGGATTGCAGCCAGGTCCTGGCAGGGCCGTTTTGCACGATGCTACTCGCCGACATGGGCGCCGACGTCATCAAGATCGAGAAGCCCGCCGGGGGCGATGATACCCGCTACATGGGACCGCCGTTCGTGGGTGGCGAGTCGGCCGCGTTTCTCGCCATGAACCGCAACAAGCGCAGCGTCGTGCTGGACTTCAAGCAGAAGGCAGGGCTCGAAGCGGCAAGGCGGCTGGCAAGCGACGCAGACGTCATGATCGAAAACTACAGGGCCGGAACAATGGACCGTCTCGGTCTCGGATATGGGGAAATGTCTACGGCCAACCCGGCGTTAATATACTGCTCGATCTCTGGGTTCGGCCGCACCGGTCCATACTCACGGCGCGCCGGCTACGACCTGATCGCGCAGGGCATGAGCGGCCTGATGAGCATCACGGGCATGCCCGATTCGCCGCCCGTCAAGGTCGGCGTGCCGATGGCCGACCTTAACGCCGGAATGTTCGCTGTGTACGGCATCCTTGCCGCCTACATCCATCGGCTGAAGACTGGGCAAGGCCAGTATCTCGAGGTGTCGCTGCTCGAGTCGGCGCTCGCATACATGGTCTGGGAGTCGGGAATCTACTTCACCACCGGCCGCGTCTCACGCCCGCTAGGTTCCACTCACCGGTTGTCGGCCCCGTACCAAAGCCTGAAGACGCGGGACGGCTACATTAACGTGGGTGCGCCCAACGACACGAATTGGGAGCGGCTGGCACGCGCCATGGGTCGCGGCGACCTGCTTGAGGACGCCCGGTTCACCGACAACGCAGGCCGCATGGCGAATCTTCCCGATCTGGAGGCCGAGCTAGAAGGCACACTGGCTGAACACGACACTGCCCACTGGCTGGACAAGTTCGATCGCGCCGGCTTACCGGCCGGACCCGTACTCGACATGGAGCAGGTGTGGAACAACGAGCAGGTCCAGGCCCGGAACATGGACGTCGAGATAGAGCACCCGACTGCCGGTGCAGTGCGCCACATCGGCCTGGCGGCAAAGTTGTACGCCACCCCCGGCCGGTTAGACAGCCCGGCCCCAACTATCGGCCAACATACTGACGAAGTTTTGGCCGAGGCCGGTTACTCCGAGGCGGAAATCAGGGAACTCAGATCGTCGGGCGCCGCAGGTTAGGGATCCAGCCGCCCGACGGCACTCGCCGACCCATCTTCTCTTGGGCTGCCTCTGTCTCGCCGCCGCTTCCTCCGTCGGCTGGCGCGCCACGACAGGCCGATCAAGGCCAGGATGATGAGGCCGATACCGCCGTAGATGGCGACCTCATCCCACTGTCCCGCGGCGCCGTGGAGGAGTGGCAGACTGATTCCGGTGGTGCTCACCTTGGGCTAACCTTTGCCGCCCCTAACGAGCTTGCCGCGATCTTCTGAAAACCAGCGCGGCGCCACCGGATGGGTGTAGCCGGGTGACTGCCATCGTTTCGGGGGAGCGCCCCCTTGATTTGAGTATACGGTCGCCAGGCTTCGCAGGTCACAGATATTCGCCGCGACGCACCAACGCCTCGCCGCCACAGTGCGACAACTTTGACCTTCCCGCAACCCAGTGCAGGTGCAACAATTCCTTTCGTCTCCACAGTTAAAGGGACGGGGCCGGGTGACTGGGTCGTACGATAAGGACTATCGGACCATGAACGAAAAACTGAACGTGGGATTCATCGGCGCGGGCGGCATATCCAGAATGCACGCGCTGGGCTACAAGCAAAACCCTCACGCAAGGTTAAAGTCGATCGCCGACCTCAGGCCGGATGTCGCCCAGGCGCGTGCCGAAGAGTACGGAGCGGCGGTGTGGTGCACGGACTATCGCGAGCTGCTCAGCGATCCGGACCTCGACGCGGTCGAGATACTGCTGCCGCACGACCTGCACTTGCCCGTCACCCTCGAAGCGCTGGCTGCGGGCAAGCACGTTTCCCTTCAGAAGCCCATGACCAGAACCCTTGAAGAGGCCGACCAAATCGTTTCGGCGGTGGCTGAATCCCAGGTCGCATTTCGGGTATTCGAGAACTTTCGTTCATACCAGCCTTACATACGCATCAAGGAAATGATCGACGCGGGTGAGATCGGCAACCTCGTATCGATGCGCTACAAGGTGATTCGCGGAGAAGGTGTCGGCGGATACGACGTCCCGGCGGAGGCTCGGGCCTGGCGGTTCGACGAAGAGATTGGCGGCGGGCTGCCCCAGATACTCGACCACGGATATCACGTGGCCTCACTCATCGAATACTACTTCGGACCGGTTGCCCGAATACACGCCATGACGGGGGCGGGCGGAGAGTCGCCGGACATCGAGGCGTGCTATTTCATCACGTGGGAGAGCGCGGACGGCAAGTTTGGCGCGTGGGAGAACGTGCTGGCGCCCGACCTCAGGATCGCCACCGACTATTACTCCGAGGATGACTGGATGGAGATCACCGGCACGCGAGGTATCTTGGTGTCGACGAGGTGCACAGGGAAACTGTTGGACGAAGCCCCTGTCATCCTCTACCGTGACGGCAAGACCCGCCGATTCGACGACATGGAGACGCATTGGGGCCACAGCTTCCGCGACGGCGCCCACGATTTCGCATCGGCCATCATCGAGGGACGCCAGCCCGACCTCGACGCAGCGCTGGCGCGTGGCGTACTCGATATATGCCTGTCGGCAATCCAAAGCGTCCACACCCGATCAGAAGTACGTATCAACCCCTTATAAACAGATCGCCCCCACGCCACTTTCCCTTTCCGCGCAGAACTCGCGAGGGTGCCCGCGAGGGCACTCACTGGCAATGACGGGGGCCGCAAGATGCGTGGTAAACTCACAACACATTGGAATCAGATAGGGCAGAGTTGAGGGCCAGCGTGACGATTCGTCCACTTACGGAGGATGGGGATCCAATGGGAGAATCACCTACCACATTCTTGTTCGCCAGTCCAAATTTCTGGGCAGGTTACGGTAGCAGCATTGACATATTTGGCGGGATGTTTGAATTCAGTCGTTCCCTCACGCCAGAGCAAGCTGATTCGCTGGCGATGCAAGCCGATTGGCTAGCAGTGGGTCAGGACATCAGGCACGCCATGTCTGAATTCAGGGCTGAGCATCCTGAACTGGAAGCATTGCAGGAATGCACCTAGACCTCAGTGGTTCTTAGTTGACACGCAACCGGCGTAATCGCAACCGACAGCCAGCGCAGCGCAAAACCCCGGATTCCAGCATAGCGAAGGGTTTCCGTTGGTGTCTCGAATTTCAGAGGCCCCATTCCCCCGCCAGAGGTGCTGGCAGGCTACGAGCAAGTACTCCCGGGTAGCCCCGAACGCATCTTGACGATGGCAGAAGAGCAAGCCCGCCATCGGATCAGCATGGAGGCTGCGGCGTTGCAACATGAGATGGGACAGAGCAGTCGGGGCCTGTGGACTGGATTGGCTGTCGCTATCGTCGGCATCGCGGCCGGTTCGTACGTTTCCTATCTTGGCAATACCGGATTCGGTATCGGGGTTATCGGGATGACCATAGGAAGCATCGTGACTACCTACTTGACTGGAATCTATGCCCGCAGAAAAGAGCGCGAACGCAGATTACGCGTGCTTTCTGCTCAGGACTAATCCCGGCGCATCCTGATCCGTCGGACAGAACTGACAGCTGGCAGCGCCGAATCCGATAATTTGTACCTTGTGGGGTCGCCTGCCTCACTCGGCGCATCGTATCGACATCCCCACCGACGCCTCTTGCGGGTACCCGCGGGCGGTGACGGGGCAGCGCACGAGTACCACATTCCCTCGCCACTACCCAAACACCCCTTCCTCCAGCGTGATTTACGGGTACCCTTTAGGAGCATGTTTCAGATACCTCGGATCTCCGAAGTGACGCCACTTAGGATGTCGACTGTCGCCGGAATTCAGAGAATTACGACGTATTACAATCTCGTCATTCCCCTGAAAAGGGGAATCTCGTCGCTTGCCGATCGACACGAAAATATGCAAAGGACTTCTGAAAAAGGCTCTTAGCCCCATAATTCACGAGAACCTTCGGGAAAACCAGATATGTCACATCGAATCAACCGCGCAATTGAACTGCTGGAACAGGACCAGCCCATCTACTACGTCGGGGGCCACACCGGACACGTGCTCACGCGTGACCAAGGCGCAGCCGACGCCAAAACCTGGGCAGACTACATCAACGTCGGTATGGAACATGGATCGTTCAACATGCACGGCCTCGACGAATACATGCAGGGACTCATCGGCGGCGGGCCGACCAACAGCGGCCATCGCACGCCGCCCGTCATCGTGGAGCCGCCGGTCGACGGGTCCAGCGAGCAGGCGGTCCGTTACAACGCATGGCAGTTCCGGCAGATTCTCGCCCGGGGCGTCCACGGCATTCTGCTGTGCATGGCCGAAACCCCCGACGCAGTCAGGGCATTCGTAGAATCGTGCCGTTACCCTGCCAACATGATCGGAGAGGGGCGCGGACTCGCTATGGGAACGCGGGGAGTCGGCTCAGAGCCGACCGCAGCGCAAGTGTGGGACGTAGACGCAGCGGAGTACATTCGCCGCGCAGACCCGTGGCCGCTCAATCCGGACGGGGAGCTTCTTCTAGGCATCAAGATTGAGTCGGCCCGCGGAGTCCACACCATCGAGCAGATGCTATCGGTGCCCGGCATCGGATTTGCTGAGATGGGCCCAGGCGACCTGCACATGTCGTACCGGATACCGCGCCTGCCAGGTCCATACACCGACCCGAGAATCATCGAAGCTCGCCAAAGGGTCAAGGCCGCCTGCGACGCCAACGGAGTCCGATTCCTTGAAGGGGCCACACCCGACACCATCAAACAGGTCATCGACGAAGGGGCCCGCGTAATCTCCGGCCAACGCCTCGACACCGCCCAAGCCGGCCGCGCCCACACCAACCGGGAGATGCCCGTGTGAGTGAGGGGTCGAGGTCGACAAGGGACCCTGTATACACGCTGATCGCGCATAATGGAATTGATAGGGGACAAGCTATCGAGTCGCTCTCTCGCTGCTCCCCTGGTGGCTGCGCACGAGGTCAGGTCGGTGAACTCGCATCAATCCACGCCGCATGGTTGTGACGCACTGGCGCCCGCACCTACGTTTAGGGTCTTAGGTCCCAACGCTCCGTAGTGAAGATGACCCCGTCCATGCGACTCCGAACAACTGGTCAACGTATGCTAGCGCCCGGCTGCATCAGATGGGCGCGAAATGGTCATTAGCGCAATGAACCGTAGCCAGTATTACGTTGCCGCTGTTTAGCCGGGGCTTGCCGCGGAGCGAGTGTTGAATCATTGATTTCTTGTTTGCCCCCTCAATTGAACGGAAAGCCATCATCGAATATCCCAACAAGACCACCGACGCCCAGGCAGCAATAGGCGTATTCGCCGCCAAATCGAGTTGGCGAATGAGCGCCGCACCCGCCAGATCGCCAACATGGTGATCGGCAAGGACATTGCGGCGTGCAAGTTGGACGTGCGTGAGGCGGCGGCACAATTGAAGTGAAGTTGTGAATTGATCGCCGGGCTCTTACACCGCAAGCTGAAGAGCTTGCCAGGAACATGGACATGGAAGAATCCGGGCAGTGAGCATGAGAGGAAAGATGAGGGCGCCAAAAGAGATCATTTTCGAGGTGACTGAGGCGGTTGAGGGCGGTTTCGACGCTCGGGCCTTGGGCTACAGCATCTTCACCCAGGGTGACGACCGGGCCGACCTGAAAGCAATGGTCAAGGATGCCGTGCTGTGCCACTTTGGAGATGAGCATGAGACGAAGGTCGTCAGGTTGCATTTCGTCAAGGACGAAGCCATGGCGATATGAGGCTGCCTCGCGACATGTCGGGCGAAGACCTGGCGGCGCTATTGCGTCGACGCAATGGTTATCGGATCGTTCGGCAAAGAGGCAGCCACATGACGTTGACCCTAACCACCGGCGGTGTGACGGTCCCACGCCATCGCGCGGTCAAAGTGGGTACATTGAGCGGGATCGCGGTTGATGTCGCTGCCCATCTGGGCCTAACCCAAGACGAGCTGCGCGCAGAACTGTTCGGGAACTGACCCGAGGGCGCCAACAGAGTAAGTCCTTGCCGACCCCTCCATGTGAAGGCGGAATTGCTCGCGGGCCACAATGAACTGTTCAAGCCGTTCAGCGACAACTAATCGTTTCGCACGGAACTGTTCGAGTTGGTATTTCATTGACATACAAGACGGCCAGCTGACTCATCAACGTCTTGCGGCCCTGGCCCTATTTCACCCACCCCTCAAATCCTGCCTTTCCCTCGCTATGTAGTCCGCCGTCCGGAGGGCTATTGCCTGGATGGTCGGCGTTGGGTTTACTGCGCCGGATGTGACAAATACGCTGCCGTCTATGACAAACAGGTTGTCGGCGTCGTGCGCCTGTCCCCACTGGTCCACAACGGACGTCGCAGAATCGTCGCCCATGCGCGCCGTGCCGAGCAGGTGCACGCCATCCGCCGGCGCAAGCGGCATCGTTGTCACCTCCGTCGCGCCAGCCTCGCCGAACACACGCCGCGCGCTGTCGATGCCGTGGTCCAGGATGCGTCGGGTGTTCTTACCGATTCGGTACCGCACCCTCGGCGCCGGAATACCCGACCCGTCGGTCAATTCCGGATCCAGATCGACGGTATTTGACTCCTCGGGCAGATCCTCCGCGGTGACCGCAAACGTCGCCGTTTTGCCGAACCGGGCGCCAAACGAATCGTGGTGACCCTCACCCCACGGCACGGCCGGCATCATGCGGCCAACAGCTGTCGAAACCGGCCCCGACCCCCTGACCATCTGCAACTGATAGCCGCGCACGTGGTCCCGTCGCGAGCCCGTCTCATAAAACTCGTGACTCAGCAGTATGTTCGCGCCAGGACCCCGAAACGACTTCAGGTCTTCGTCGAACACCGCGGTGACGTGAGCAATCACGTGAAACATCAGGTTCTTGCCCACTTGCCCGCTCCGGTTGGCCAGACCGGACGGGTGGCTGTCGGATCGCGACAGCAGTAGCAACCTCGGCGTTCCGACCCCGTTACACGCCGCGATGACCGCCCGAGCCGGTTGGTGGCGAGCTACGCCGCGGTCGTCGAAATACGATGCGCCAGTCACGCGGCCGTCGGGTCCGGACGTAATCTCGTACACGCGACTCCGCGTGCGCAACTCGACGCCCAGTTCGAGAGCGAGGGGCCAGTACGTGATGTCGGCCCTGGCCTTGGCCATCCGGACGCACCCAAGGTTGAGGGGCCCGCAGAAGTTGCACGCCTCCCGCCCATTCCCGTAGGGCGTCGTATTGACGTAGCTGTCAGCCGGCCACCAGTGCCAGCCAAGCCGGTCGAACGCCCGCGCCACGCGCTCCCCATCGAGCCCCAATGGCAAGGGCGGCATAGGTCTTGGCCGGCGCGGCGGGTTGGCAGGGTCTCCGGCGATGCCGCAACAACCCACCATCTCGTCGTTCAGGTCGTAGTATGGCGCCAACTCGTCGTACGTCAGCGGCCAGTCGTCCGCAGCGCCGTCCAGCGACTTCACACGGAAGTCCGACGGGTGCATCCGCGGCGCGTGGGCAGTCCAGATGACCGTGCTTCCGCCCACCGCGTTGAACATGAACGGGGTGACGTCCGAATCTTCGCAATTGACGGGATAGTCTTCGTCCAACGCCCTCTTGTTGGGATCGAAGTTCCAGGTGGTCCGGCGTTGCAGTTCCCAATCGGCGCGGGTGGTCACCGAGTCCTCCGGCCCGTGCCATCCGCCCTGTTCGAGGCAGACCACCTTGAACCCTGCGCCGGCCAACCGCCACGCCGCGGCCGCGCCCGACGCTCCTGCCCCGACGATTAAAATGTCAGTTGCTGCGGTCTGTTCGGGTACCATTTTCACGTCCTGATCCGCCTTGAAGTGAAATGCGCCAAAAAGCGTTTGCCCATGCACGAATTCCATGCCGTTGCGATGCCCGTAATGGCACGAGAACAGTATTGAACCGTTACTTGACGCCCACTATGGGGCCGTTTGTCGACGGATTCATCCGGTTATTCATGCCTAGTGAATCGATTATTCGCCACATTGCCCGCTCCCGGCGTATTATCGGCAAAGGGGCGGTTGCCGCCCATTCCTCGGCGCTGATAACACAAGGTGGTTCTCCCCCGGGATCGGAAGATTACGCGAACGTCCGGTGAGGTTTCATGACCCAGAGTAACGTTCTGACCGGCGAGATGCGGGAACGCGTCATCGCCACCGAGTTCGAGCCCGCGACTTTCGAAGTCGAGAAGTCGCACATCACGGCTTTCGCCCGCGCTATCGGCGACGGCAATCCGCTCTGGAACGACGAAATCGCGGCGCGCAGGTCCCAATACGGAGGACTGATAGCGCCGCCCACGTTTACCCGGCTAATTGTCAATTCGCTGAGACTGCGGGGGAAGGGACAGTATCCGCTCCCCGGCGCTGTGCAGGTCGACGGCGGATCGCAGTGGCGATACTTCGAGCCCATTCGACCGGGCGACCGAATCACGCAGTATCGAAAGATCACGGACGTTTACGAGCGCATGGGATCGGCAGGCCAGTTGATCTTCATTATCGGACACAGCCGTTTCGTGAATCAGTTCGATGAAACGGTAGTCACGTTGACCGGCATAACGATCCGGTACGAACCGGTACGATCCACGGAAGACGTTCGGCCTGCTAAACCCGGCAATGGACGGACGGCGGCGGATACGGACACTTCGGATGCCCCGGCGATTGAGCCGCTTGATTGGGCCGGGGTTTCGGAAGGCGCCGAGATCGGACCGTTGATCAAACACACAACCTCGCAGGATCTTGTCAAGTACGCAGGCGCGTCCCGCGACTTTAGCGAGATTCACTACGACAAGGAATTCGCTCTCGGCGTCGAACTGCCGGGCGTGATCCTGCACGGCGCGCTGAAGGCGGCGTACCTCGGACGATTGATGACCGATTGGCTCGGCGGCCCCGGCGCGCTCAGGTCTCTGCAATGCCAGCACCGCGGCATGGATTATCCGTCGGAGTCGGTCATCTGCAAGGGACGGGTCACGAGGAAGTACGTGGAGGACGGCCAATCCCTGGCCGACTGCGAAATCTGGATCGAAAACACCCGGGGACAGACGACAGCCCCCGGTCAAGCCACCATATCTCTCCGACCATCCTGATCTCCCCAACCAGGCCGTATGGCGCCAGCCACATAATCATGCATAGACCACAGGAGCCAATTCATTGGACTTTGAAATAAGAGAATCTCCGGAGATCCAGGCGTTCAGGCGCGAGGTAAGCGACTGGCTCGATGAGAATCTCGATGCCGACTTTCCCTCCCATGCGGATCCCCGGGACGTCACCTACGAAGATTTTCTGAAGACCCGGGAATTCGGCAAGAAACTCGGGGCGAAACGATGGCTATGGGCGACTGCGCCCCGAGAATACCGCGGAGGAGGGCAAAGCCTCGAACACGGGTTCGTTATAGATGACGAACTCAACAACCGCGACCTCGCCAATCCGCCCTACTACGACCCGGGATCTCGCTACGGTGGTCCAGTCCTCATGGTCTGGGGCACAGAAGAGCAAAAACGGAAATGGCTGCCAGACATGTTCTCCGGCCAGGTGGTCGGGTGGCAACTGTTCACCGAACCAGGCGCTGGCTCCGACCTATACAGCCTGAAGACCACAGCCGTTCGCGACGGCGACCACTACATCATGAACGGCCAGAAGGCATTTGTAGGCACCGCCTACGACGTCGACTACTGGGTGATTCTCGTGCG
Organism: Dehalococcoidia bacterium; assembly: GCA_965224235.1. GTDB lineage: Bacteria > Chloroflexota > Dehalococcoidia > Lucifugimonadales > Lucifugimonadaceae. The sequence goes on from CBDCYP010000002.1 coordinate 215,643, forward strand.
CACAAATCCCGAGGGCGAGCGTTACAAGAACCTCGGTTGGTTTCACATGCCTGCCAACTTGCCTGGCATCAGCCGCAGTTTCATGAATCTTCTGTGGACAGATGGAACCGGGGGGGTGAGCAACTTAGTCACCTTCGATAATGTGAAGGTACCGGCGGAATGCCTTGTAGGCGGCGAAAACAACGGATACGAGGTGTCCCTCAGTTGGGCCGAACTGGAACACGGTGTGTCCGGAAACATCAGGCCGAATCGGCTGATGCGACGCCTGATCCAACACGTTGCGTCGGCTCGCGTAGGCGGGCGGGCCCTGCGAGACGACCCCGACGTGCAGGACATGCTTGCGGACACGTTCATACACGCAGAAACCAATCGCCTCTTGGGAATGCGGAACTACTGGATGAGCAGGGCCCAACAGCCAATCTCCTATGAAGGCCCCCAATCGTCATTCATACGCAAGATGTCGGGACTGTCTATCTCAGAAAACATCCTGAAAATTCTCGGCCCATATGCTCTGACATTCGACGACAAACTCGACGCGTCGAACGGGCACTTCGAGGCCGATCAGCGGAGTGGCATCTGTGCGCTTCACCCAGGCGCCACGGAAGACGTTCAGCGGGTCATCATGGCGAGACGAATTGGTATAGGCAGAGAGGTCCGGGAACAGCCGGGCAAACTTACCGGCCTCGTCACGCCGGCTGGCTAGGCGCCCGCACTACGCCGGAGACTGGCATTCGAGAAAGAAAAACCCAATGGACTTTTCACCCACCGACTATCAAAGACAGCTCAAGGCGACAGCCCGGGAATTCATGGAGCGGGAGTGCCAGCGGGACCGGTTGATGGAACTGGGTAAGACTGAAACCGGGCACGACGCAGGCATCTGGCGGAAGGCTGCCGACATTGGCTTCCTCGGCGCGTTAATCCCCGAAAGTTACGGCGGGTCCGGCGGTTCACTTACGGATGCCGCGATGATCTGCGAGGAGTTCGGCAGGGGTCCCTTGTCAGGGCCGTATTTTTCATCATCCGTGTTGGGTAATCTCGTCCTGCAGGAGTGCGGCGCCGAAGACCATAAAGCTGAATTGCTCCCGGGCGTAGCAAACGGCGAAGAGGTAGTTGTCCTCGCGTTGACAGAGGCAGGATACGGATGGGACGCGGGCTCGGTAAACTTGCAAGCGGAACCGCAAGGTGACAAATTCGTTCTGAACGGCACGAAGTTGTTCGTCCATGACGCGCTCTCCGCAACCCGATTTCTCTGTGTGGCCCGGTGTGCGTCCGGCCCAGAGGGCAACGACATCGGAATCTTTCTGGTCGAAGCGGACGCCGGCGGCGTGTCGAGGCGCGGCATCGCCGGGTTCGGGGGCAACGTGGGCGAGGTCAAGTTCGACCACGTCGAGGTGCCAGCGAAGGCGAGGCTAACAGGCTCTTCAAACACTTGGGCAGGGCTCGAGCGGGCCATCCTGCGAGCCATCCCGCTGCTGTCCGCATACAAGGCGGGCGCGTGCGCGGCCGTATTCGACATCTCGGTCCAGTACAGCAGGTCGCGAATCGCATTTGGCGTCCCCATCGGCCGATTTCAACGCGTCCAGGATCACATCATCGAGGTGTGTAACCGGATGGATTCGGCTCGATGGGCAGCCTACGAGGCCCTGTGGAAGCTCGACACTGGTCGCGACGCCGCGGTAAGCGTCCACCTGTCGAAGGCGGTGGCCAGCGAGGGGTACTACCACGGCTGCAACTTCGCTCATGAAGCGCATGGCGGCATAGGCACGTCCATTGAGTACGGACTCACTCTTCATACCGAAATGTCCAGGTCGGTATACCACTATCTCGGCAGCCCGCAGTTCCATCGCCGCCGCATGGTCAAGGCGCTGCTCGCCCAGGAATCCACCGAGTCGGACGGCGGCGAATCTGTGCACGCCGACGCGCTGCAAAGTTAAAGGAGCCGGAGCGATTCAACCTCTTTCCGACCTTCGGGTGGTCGAGTGGGCGCAAGGGGTGGCCGGAGCGGTTTGCTCCAGAGCCCTTGCCGACCTCGGCGCCGATGTGATCAAGGTGGAGCCCCCGGAGGGCGATTCTGCGCGCATGGCCGGTCCGTTCCCCAACGACGAGCCGCACTTGGAAAAGAGCGGCCGGTTTTTGTGTCTGAATGTCAACAAGCGCGGAATCACACTGGACGTAGATTTCCCGTCCGGCCGCGACGCGTTGCTGGGCCTCGTTTGTGAGTCAGATGTATTCGTCACGGACCTCCGGCCGCCTGAACTAAGGGACCACAAGATCGAATTCCCGGCGTTGGCCGCAATGAATACGCGGCTCGTCATGGCAGCGATCAGTCCATTCGGTCAGACAGGGCCATACCGCGATTTCAATGGAGGGGAGTTGATCGCCTGGCACGCAGGCGGCCTCGGCTACGAGACCCCCGCCCACGCGATTACCGATCCCAACGCGCAACCTCCACTCAAACTCGCCGGCCAGCAAGCCATGCACCTGAGCGGATGGGCCGCCGCCACCGGCGTAATGCTTGCCCTAGCCGATCGCGACTCGACCGGCAGAGGTCAACTGGTCGACGTTTCGAGTATGGAGGCGATCGCCAACATCGTTCGCGGATCGTTGATTCTCCACCCATATGACGTTAGCCGGGTAGCCCGGACACGTCAGAAATCCGGCTTCTCGGCGTCGCCGATGTTTCAGTGCAAAGACGGGTACGTGTCGATCTCGCTATCCCAGGAACACTGGTGGCAGACGTTGACCGAAGCCCCGGGCGCGCCGCCGGAACTAAAGGGTCCCGACTACGCCGACGCAGGCGGGCGGCGATTGAACGCTACGGCCCTGGAAGCGCTCATCACGTCCTGGTTCATGAAGTACACCCGCGAACAGCTGTATGAGATCTTTATTCCTTTGCGCCTTCCGTGTTTTCCGGTCAATTCCATGCGGGAGGTCACCGGCTCACCGCAATACGCAGCTCGCGAGTTCTTTGCCACGCAGGACCATCCGTTGGCCGGGCCCGTCACGCACCCCGGACCTGTTACCCGATTGACAGGAGTCCACCGCCAACCCCGTATGCCGGCGCCCACGCTCGGACAGTATGACTCGGCTGAGTTCAATAACGTCCGGCAGCCGGATCCTGATGAGTCGCAGAATCCAGATGCAGGCGGCGGCGGTTCGTCGGGCAAGCTTCCGCTGGCGGGTGTCCGGGTCGTCGACTTCGGGTGGTTTTACGCTGCGCCCTATGCCGGCGCATGGCTCGGAGCGATGGGCGCGGAGGTGATCCGCGTGGAATCGGCCGCGCGGATCGAATACAACCGCCAAGCGGCGAACGCCAGGGCCGAGGGGATCCCGGGTATCAACCGGTCATCCATCTGGAACGGCGTCAACTTCAGCAAGCTCGGCGTGACGCTAAATCTTTCCACGGATGAGGGCAAGAAACTGGCTCTGCAACTCGCTGGCAAGTGCGACGTCGTGATCGAGAACTTCTCTGCCGGCGTGATAGATCGCCTCGGACTGGGTTACGACTCACTCAGTAAAGTAAATCCTGGCGCCATTCTCATGAGCTGCTCTACTTTGGGGGCGTTCGGTCCCGAATCAAAGGTAAGCGGACTTGGACCCAACATTCAGGTCTACGCGGGTCTGCCTCACATCAGCGGTTACGAGGACGGGCCACCGGCCCTGGGAGGCGGCAGCTGGCCGGATTTCGTCGTGGGGATCATCGCAACCTTCGGGACGCTGGTTGCATTGAGAGACCGGCGGCGCACCGGCAAAGGCCAACACATAGACCTGGCGATGGCCGAGGTGATCACCTCCATGATCCCCGAAGCCGTCATGGACTATCTCATGAACGGCAGGGAGCGCGGCCGGCAGGGCAATCACGATCCGTCAATGTCTCCGCACTCCGTATACCCGGCGCAAGGCCATGATCAGTGGGTAGCCATCGCCGTATCCAATGACGACGAATGGCGGGCGATGTGCGAAGTCGCAGGCCACAACGAATGGGTCAACGACCCTCGATTCGCCGACCTTGCGTCACGCAAGAAGAACGAAGAGGAACTCGACTCGCTAATCGCCCAGTGGACCGCCAGAGATTCGCCGTACGGCATCATGTACGCCTTGCAGGAATTCGGGGTCGCCGCGGCTCCGGTGATGAGCGTGTTCGATCTCGTGGCCAATCCGCAACTGCTTGAGCGCGGCTATTTTGTCGAGATCGACCATCCGGAAGTCGGGCCCCGAAAGACTCCGGGCATCCCCATCAAATTGAGCGGATTGCCCAACCTCAACTACTACGCCGCCCCCACCCTGGGCCAGCACAACGAGTTCGTTTTCAGGGACATCGTCGGGCTGGATAAAGCAGCGTACACCCGGCTAGTATCGGACAAGGTCATTTACTAGCCCAGGCGGGCCTGTTCGGTTGTGGCGCTGACCGCCGAGGAGGGCAACATGAATGAGAATTGGAATAGGAAGGTGGGGACCGAGCATCACCCCGAGTCGTACTTGCATGCACGTGCAGTCGCCTGCCTCTGGGACTCATTGCATGGCTTTTACGGTGATCGACCCCTCTATGCGGGCGAGGAGTCTAAGAGGGTGTCTAATAAGTCCCTCCGTCCTGAGCAATACCGGGCGGTCCGGGGTCAACCGTATGGGCCGGCCCGCCTCGTTGAAAGTAGATTCTTCGGCTTCGCTCAGAATGACAGAATGACAATTGTTTTTAGACACCCTCTAAGAGAATGGACTCGCGAGACATCCGAGTCAATCTTCGTCCCGGTGGGCCGATGTCGGGCAACCTGCTGGAAGGCGTTACGGAGGTAAAGATTCCGGACCCTGAGTGGGATCAGGTTGGGGGAGTCGTTCCCGATCACACCCTGTTAGGCCCCGAAAACCGCCCTGTCCGGATTATTGAGGTAATTGTCCACAGCCCACCAACCAAGGCCAAGCGAGAAAAGCTCGATAGGTTACAAAAGCGAGGAGTTTAGGTCATCGAGGTAATGGTTTCCTCGCAAGCGGACATACTCAACCTGTGTTGGGAGCGATCGTTGCCGTCGTTTCGGAGCAAGATTCGAACACATTGGAGGAACAGAAACGACCAGGTTCAACAGCGAATGCAAAGTGATGTGGACAAAGACGTCGCAAGCCTAATTACTAGTCTCAAAAATTGCTCCCCTTCGAAACGTCGGGAGCAGTCCGAAGTGTTTAAGCACCTGGATTCAATAGAATCATTGGCTCCCATCAGTCCGGCCAACCCACTGAAATTAACTCCAAAGATGACACACCACGTCCGAACAGAGCCGCCCAGGCGGGCCTGCGTAGATCGGCGGAATGTTGCAGGATTGGTCACTCACAGACCGGTTGAATAGCTGAAGTGGCTGTACTGGTAACCGGCGGCAACGGGTTCATCGGCTCGAACATCGTCAAGGTATTGCTCGACGCCGGTCAGGACGTGGTCGTTTTTGACATCCGTCCGCCGGATGCGATGAACATTCGATTCCTCGGCGCCCGTGCATTCGAAGTGGAACAGGTGATCGGCGATATCCGCGACCTGCGACTTCTCCAGGATCTTGGTTCAAGTCATTCGATCGACCGAATCGTTCATTGCGCAGTATTCAGCGTGCCCCGCCAGGACATTGAGCAGGCTCATAGTCTGGACATCGTGAACGTGAACGTTATGGGCACCGCAAACGTCATGGAGCTCGCCAAGGCGCTGCTGCCGCTGCGCGTGGTCTACATGAGCTCGCGGACCATCTACGGTGTGTTGGAACAGGACCCCAACAGGCCAGAAGAAGGGTGGCTGGGCAGGCCGCAACGGCTGTACCCCATCACCAAATACACCGGTGAAATGATCGCCCTTCGCTACGGCGAAACATTTGGATTTGATGTGCGGGTGGCGCGTGTGACGGGGCCCTACGGTCCGATGGAGCGCCGGTCCGAATTCAGGCCCAACATGTCGGCGCTGCATGACTGGACGGCGGCAACTCTTGCGGGCCGTTTGATCAAAGTGCCGAACCCCAGCCTTGTGATGGACACAACTCACGTGTCGGACGTCGCAGCCGCCGTCGCGAAAATCCTGTTGGCCGAATCGCCGCACTATCCGATCTACAACGTCGGCGCGGAAGAGGAGCACAGCGTCGACGAGATTCTGCGGACGCTGGAGGAGTTGGTTCCCGGATCATCTTATACGATCGACAGAAGTGAGGATTGGACTGGCCGGCGCAACTTCGTGATCGGCGGCCACACTCGCCTTACCCGGCTGTACGCCGATCTGGGCTACACCCACGCTTATCCGCTGAAGGCGGGGCTGGAACAGTACCTGAATTGGCGCCGCAGTTACGATTACTTCGATTGATTCCGATAGCCGGGTCTAGCCTTGGCTCCCGGCGGTTCAGGCGGACTGTCGCAGGCGTGGATCAAAGTGGTCTCGCAGCCAGTCGCCCAGGAAATTAAACCCGATAACCGTCAGAACGATCGCCACCCCCGGGAAGAACGTCGACCACCAGGCCGTGGTCAGATACAAGCGGCCCTCCGCCACCATCAGGCCCCATGCGGCTACGCTCGGAGGCACGCCCGCGCCCAGGAAACTCAGGATGGCCTCAGTCAGGATCAGGCCGCCGACCGACAGCGTCTTCAACACGAGCACCGTGTTGATTACCCCGGGGAGTATGTGCCGAAATAGTATGCGGGGTGTGGAAGCTCCCGAAAGCCGGGCAAAGCCGACATGGTCCTGGTTTTTCAGCGCCAGCGTCTCTGCCCGAACCTGTCGGGCCGTGCCGGGCCAACTGAAGGACGCCAACAATGCGATGAACCGGCAATTGGACTCTTTGCACAAGTATTTCCCGGCTGCTACCATGCAGGCGAACTATTTCGGACCGCCAGAGACATCGCCGCGTGCATTCCGTTCCACATGGGTCTACCTGCAAACGCTTCGGAACGGTCCTATTCAGGGAATTGAACTTGGGACGAAGGCTTGCCAAATGCGCACGTGTGTGCGCTCCGCCTGTGCTGGCCATAGGCAACCGCATTTCCTACGGACGCCGCTATTTGTCTTCAGACGAAGACGTTAGGAGGCTATTTGCCAAGAGACTCGTAAGCGTAATCTTGTCGACATTGCTAATCACTGCGGTTATTGCCATGATCTGGGGCGTAGTGCAGCCCCACGATGCTGCCATAGCGTACGATGATTGGTGGTGCGATATTTATCCGCAGGACTGTTACACTCCCCCCACGTCAACTCCGACGCCCACGCCGAACTGCGACTCCTATCCGCTTCCGGCCGGGTGCACACCACCTACCGTGCCCCCGTCTCCACCTACGCCGACCAATACGCCAGCGCCGACGCCCACGCCGAACTGCGACTCCTATCCGCTTCCGGCCGGGTGCACACCACCTACCGTGCCCCCGTCTCCACCTACGCCGACCAATACGCCAGCGCCGACGCCCACGCCGAACTGCGACTCCTATCCGCTTCCGGCCGGGTGCACACCACCTACCGTGCCCCCGTCTCCACCTACGCCGACCAATACGCCAGCGCCGACGCCCACGCCGAACTGCGATACATACCCGCTTCCCGCGCACTGCACACCGCCTACCAACTTGTCCGCCGCTTATAATGTAGACGTGGCTGGGGGCAATCCTCACTATGTCCTAACCTGGGCGCACCAACAAGGTGTCACTTATTACCATGTCCAGCGGTCCGCGGCAGCAACAAACAGTCTAAGAACATGGGAAACCATACACGTATACAAAATTACAACCTCCGTTAGACATGGGGACTGGATAACTCTGCCAACCGCAATTCCGGCATTCTGTGGCACTATGGCTTTCCGAGTACGGGGCACTACCACACCCTTGACACTGGCTCAATTCGATACGCAAGAATTATTCATCGCAGGTGTTAATTGGCTAGGGTGGAAACAGAGTGATCAAAAAAGCCGCTCTTGCAATACGCCACCCGCCCCGGCTTATGAAAACGACTTTCGGATGACAAAACCAACCGACGACCGCGGCGTTTTATACGGTGGTACGGTAGGAGTAACTTTCTCGCCAGATGTTGAACACGTGGGCATCAAGCGCTATAAGGTTGAGTGGAGACAGAAACCCGATGACCCTCCCGGTTCAATACCCAATGATACTTGGAGTAGTGACGGCAGTCATGAATTTGAAGTAAGAGAACTACAAGGCAATTTCATTCGAATACCTCAATATTTTGGATGCACTTACACGTACGAATTTCGCATCGCAGCATGGGGAGATGATTTGATACACGCGGGCGTGTCTGGAGCGTCATGGGGCGAATTCTCCCATAAAATAACTGTTGAGCCTTCTAGTAATTGCCTCTCTGCTAGTGGCCAAATCCCTAAGTATCCTTCTTGTGCGGTCATAATCCTACTTGGCGACCCTGTGACTAGGGGAGAACAAATCACCGGGGTATGCCCTAAGGGTATAAAACTGGCGTGGGAACGTGAAAATGAGGTTAATGGCATTCAGAATCTCAAGTTGACCAAATTGACTATGGAAGCCTACGTAGCGTATGTGGCCGGAATTGGTATTGCCGTGGGTGACATTGAGTATATTGACTTAGTAATTTGGATCAAACGAGATGGTGTAACCGTTGGTTATGGCGGAACGAGATGGGTAAAGTCATTGGACGATGACAGTATGTTGTCACCTGAATACAGTGAATCGGTCGTCACGAGTTGGAAAACGATATCAGCAGAATATGATATAAATGACTTCAGCGTGTCTACAGAAAACTGGCCAGCGTTCTCCGTGGTCGATTTAAGTGAGTTGTCAATTCACGGTTATGGGTTCGTATTTGCGAAAGATGAACAAGGTAACGTGTTCTCACGCCGAGGTAACTTTAGCACGCTTAACTATAATCTTAGTGATTTCTTAAGGTAGTTCAAGAATGTCTACGCCGACACCGGCACCGACTCCTCTGCCGACGTCCGAACCCACGCCTGAGTCGACACCAGAACCTACGCCAGCAATCCAGAACCGCAACTCGGAATCTGGTGCGTGTCCCCCTGCTTTCTCATTGGCCTCCTACACCTTCCTCGCGACAGAGGATGCGTCCGTAGGCAATGCAGTCGGAACGGTTTCGGCGGCTAGTGACGAGACCGTATCGTACTCGTTCACTGCCGGGAACGATGACGGGAAGTTCGTAAATGTTCAGAGTTGAGGGGACGAACGCCCGTGGAGCGCTCGCACACAGCCGTGCTCAAGTATGATTCGCCCTCATCGGCGACACTGCCGACCAACAGATCCCCCGAAGTCTGAACAGTTACGGAAGTTCGCCATTGACTCGGGCACTGGGGCGATAACGATCGCGGCGGGGCTGGACTACGAGTCGGCCTCTTCATACTCATTGACGGTGGAGGCGCAGGACAGTAGCGGGGCCAAAGGAAGTACCACCCTCGGGATTACCGTAACGGATGTCAATGAGCCGCCTGCCTTTGGGACCGGGAGCGACGGCTACAACGCCTCCGTGCCGGAATCGACGGCGACCTGGACGTCAATATTGCAATTGGCGGCCAGTGACCAGGACTCCGGGGACACGCTCACATATCACATCACTTCTGGGAATTCCGCCGGCAAATTCAATATCGATTATTACCGAGGGGACATCCTCCTTATGAAGAGGCTGGACTACGACGTTGCCTCGATCTACAGTCTTACGGTAGAGGTGCGGGACGGTAACGGCGGGAAGGCAACTGTCCCGGTCACTATTACAGTTTTAGAAAGTTCTTGAAGACGGACCCATACACTATTCAGCGCTAGGTGTTTCAAGCGGACTGTCTCAGGCGGGGATCGAAATGGTCTCGCAGCCAGTCGCCCATGAAATTAAACCCAATGACCGTCAGCACGATCGCCACGCCGGGGAAGAACGTCGACCACCAAGCCGTGTTCAGGTACAGACGGCCGTCCGACACCATCAGGCCCCATGCGGCCACGCTCGGAGGCACGCCCGCGCCTAGGAAACTGAGGATGGCCTCAGTCAGGATCAGGCCGCCGACCGATAACGTCTTCAACACCAGTACCGTGTTGACTACTCCGGGGAGTATGTGCCGAAACAGTATACGCGGTGTCGACGCCCCCGAAAGCCGGGCAAAGCCGACATAGTCCTGGTTTTTGAGAGCCAGCGTTTCCGCCCGGACCTGCCTGGCCGTGCCGGGCCAACTGAAGAACGCCAACAGACCTATGAGAATATCGAGGCGTTGGCCGTATACGGTCACAAACGCCAATCCTAGAAGGATCAGCGGCAGCGCGAAAATCACATCCACTATGCGCATCATGATCTCGTCGATCAAGCCGGCGAAGAACCCGCTGACCATACCGTATGGCACGCCCCACAACGTCGAGATCATGATCACGATGCCTGAGAGGGCTAGAGAGAACCGGGCGCCATAAATGACGCGGCTCAGAATGTCGCGGCCATGTTTGTCGGCGCCAAGGATATTCTTGGACGATCCCCCCTCCTGCCAGATCGGGCGCGCATGACGCGATCTCAGGTCCGCCTTCTGCGGATCGTGCGGCGCTATCAGCGGCGCGAAGATGCCAGCCGTCACAAGAATCGTGAGGAGTATGCCCGCGGCTACCGGATAACCCCGTATCTTTCTCCACCATCGCCGATACCAACTGAGCCGGGTGAACTCGTACGTAACTACGCCGCTGGACGACGTTGAAGAAGCGGTTATAGCCTCCACGTCAGACGACCACCCCTGCCTTGATTCTTGGATCGACGAGCGCGTACACCACGTCCAAAAGTAATGCCATGACAATGTATGCCATGGTGAACACGAGGATCGTTCCGGAAACGACCGGATAGTCCTTCTCATTCACTGCATTGGTGGCGAGTCTGCCGATACCGGGCCACGCGAATACGGTTTCCGTAACGACGCTCCCCGTGATCAGGCCTACAAACAGTAACCCGGCATGTGTGATCGGGGTAATGAGCGCGTTCCTGAAGGCGTGCTTCCAGACGATCTTCCACCCAGCAACGCCCTTCGCCCTTGCCATTTTCACGTACTCGCTGTCGAGCACGTCGAGCATTGAGGACCGGACAAGCCGGAGGTTGCCTGCCAGTGACAACCAACCCAGCGTTATCACAGGAAGCACAAAATGTTCCAGGCCTTCCTTACGGCTGGTTGGGAACCACTCGAATTGGACAGAAAAACCGATGATGAGCATTGCCCCGAGCCAGAAAGGAGGCATCGCCTGCCCGAGCACCGCAAGGCTGCGCCCAACGTAGTCCCAGATGGACCCCCTCTTGACGGCTGACAACACGCCCAATGGAATTGCGAGAAGGTTAGAGGCGACGAAAGCCGATAGCCCCAACTGTAACGTGTTCGGGATCTTCTCGACGATCATATCGATCACCGGTCGTTGCTCACGAAACGACCGGTCGAGATCGCCGCGGGCGATCTTGCCAAGGAAGATCAAGTACTGCACAGGCACAGGCTTGTCGAGCCCGTACTTCCTGCCCCATTCTTCCCAAAGTTCCGTGTTGCCAAGGCTGTCGTAGGGGCTGAGAAACAGGTATCTGGGGTCACCCTGCATTCTCGTCAACGTAAACACAACTACCGAAACGACAAGGAAAGTGAACACCAGGATGATGAGGCGCTTTAGCAGAAAGGCGATCATGTCGTTCCTGCGAGTCGATGCTCACTTGTTGTCATACGCATCGGATTAAGGGCCCGTAATCACATCATGCAAGCACGCCAGTACGCGCAACGGACGCAGAACGGGATTCGACGATCTGCGTCCGAGGCGTGTCGGTACTTGTTTCCTTAGCTACATGCTTGCGCTGAAATCCGGTCGGCGCCCGGAGGCGCCAACGTTACTGAATCGCGGCCGGTATCACTCGCTCCAACTGTACTGGCACGCGGGTTGAGTCGAACTGAGCTTCCCAGGCCGCTATCCGTGGACCGACCGCCCACAAGTTGTTCCAGTAGACTCCGCCGCCGGTCAGTTGGTTCGCGTGGTGGAAGTCCCAGTACTCCCGCTGGATCGTCCATTGCAGGTTTTCATCGCCTACCGCGACGGACATCCGGTCGGCCAGCGCCCCCAACTCGTCGTACTCGATGTTCTGGCCCCAGACGCCCCGGCCGTTCAACTCGGCCCACTGGAACACCCCTTGGAACGGAAGTACACCGGTCCCGTGCCACATGAACCAGACCTCGTCCATCTTCCGGGAGATGATCAGAGGCCGGCGGGCGGTGTACGCGGTCTTTTGGACTACCGGAGTGAGGCCAATTTCCTTCCAGAATTCGACCATCGCTTCCGACACCTCGATGAAAGTGTCAGACCCCGCAGGTATCCAGACGGGGAACTCAAAGCCATCGCCGTAACCGGCGTCCTGGAGCAACTGCTTCGCCTTTTCGACGGCGTACCCCAAGTTCAGGCTTGCGTCCCATCGCGGGTGACACTCATCTATGTTGTACATGTGGCCAACGCAACCCTTGTTCCCGAGGATGGCTTCATTGATGAGCCATTTATCGACGGCGTGCGTCATGGCTCGCCGGACCATGATCGCCTTTTCGTTTTCGGCCTTGTCGGTCAAGTACGGGCCGACCCATGGGTTCATGAGCGCCGCGTCGAGGTCGCGTTCGATTGCCAGTGCGTCGCCGGCCCTGGACGTAACGGTCTCGAGGTGACCTGCGTAAGACGTGTCCCACGTCGGACTGCTGGGTCCAACGTAGTACTGGCCGCCGAAGAAGATCGTAGACCCCGTGCGGCCTACCTGCGGCAGGCCCTGGATCCTGACACCCGGAACCCCGGACACCTGGTCGACCTGCGGGATGCCTACGGGCATCAGGTCGACCTCTCCAGTCCTCATCTGCGCTATCCGCGTATTCGCATCGGGTACTTCCAGAATCTCGACGGTCTCGTACCACGGGGTCTCCCGGTAGTGCCCCGCCACGGCCGACAGGACGATCTTGTCGTCCGCGACGATTTCCTTGAGTTCGTACGGGCCGGTGCCGATAGCGTTCTGATCGGCCCAGTCGTCACCCATCTGTTCCAAAGCGCTCTTGCTGTGCAGGTAGGTGCCGAATATGAGAGCTCGGCGGAAGTTGACGTTCGGCTTCCTGAGTGTGGCCTCAAAGGTCAGATCGTCGATCGCCTTCCAGGATGCCCATTCATTTCGAATCGTCGCGCCAGCGGAGTTGACCGCCCCTTCTTCCTGGGTCCGCTCCCAACTGTATTGCCAGTCATGGGCCGTGGCCGGACCCCACCCTTGGTGGAATTCCACGCGCGGGTGCAATTTGGCCCTGAACACAAGACCGTCAAGCTCCCAGCCGATGATGCTTACGTTGACCAAGCCACCCTGCGTCCCCTCCTGGATAATCATGGTCTCGAAGACGGACATCTCGTGGTTGCGGTTGTCGTTCGGGTGAACCGCCCTGGGGCTGAGGAAGTTGGCGCTGCCAACATCGTTAACGGCCGCCCTCAATACCGTGCCCGGATCAGGCCTGGCCAGTCCACTCGGAGCGCCGGGCGTCGCGGTGGCTACCACCGTGATGACTTCCTGTTCTTTCACCACGACGGTCTCGACGACCTTCTCAGTGACGGTCACGGGCCTCTCGACCACGACGGTCTGAATCTCCGTCACGGTCTTGCCTTCGACGATCTTTTCGACGACGACCGTCTCGACAACTCTCTCGGTGACCACCTCACCCGGGAGTTGCTTCTCGACGATTACCGTCTCGACGACCGTCTGGCCCGGAAGCTGCTTCTCGACGATTACCGTTTGCACAATCGTCTCGCCTTCACCTCCACAGGCCGCTATCGCAAGTGCGACGGCAGCTGCGGCCAGAAGAGCGCCAACTATTTTTATACGTGAGACCAGCTTGATCATGTTCCCCTCCGCTCGATCACTTACGACCGCCCGCGGTCAGGCCCTTCCAAACGCAACCTACGCGATCGCGTTACTAAGGACACCTTGCCAAGGTTGCAAACTATCAGCGCGCGCCGAATCGGTCAATACTCGCCGTTCCGTTAATCGGACTGCGGTATTGATAATTCAGACGTTTTCGTACTCTGGAGTCGCGATCCGTGGATATTCCGTGACGTCTCCGGGCGATCAGAAATCAAGGCATCCAGTATGATTGACTGGCCTGATCCGCTCCTGGTTGACACCCGCGACGCCAATCGGCAATCCATTAAATCAGAGTCGATCAGCAACACTTCCGAGGTGGGATCGTATGATCTCTGTGAACACTGTGCTTGGACCCATAGACACGTCCACTATGGGTTTCACCTTGTGCCATGAGCACGTAATGACCGGCTCGGCAGGAGTGGCGGCTTCTTATCCGGAACTCGTGGACCTGGACTCAATCACCGAACTTGCGGTGGAGAACCTTTCCAGAACACGCCAGGGCGGGGTCTCAACGTTTGTCGATCTGACCACATTCGATCTCGGCAGGGACATCAAGCTAGTCCGAGACGTGGCCCAAAGAAGCGGGATGCAAGTCATCGCCGCAACAGGCACGTGGCTTGAGGTCCCCCGGACGTTTTGGCAGATGGGCCCCGACGTCGTCGCGAGCCTGTACATACGGGAGTTAGAACAGGGCATCGACGGAACGGACATCAGGGCCGGAGTGATCAAGGTCGCCAACGACGAGGGCGGGGTGACGGAAAGGGGCGAAGTCGTCCTCCGGGCCGCAGCCCGGGCGCATCTTGCCACGCAGGCGCCGATTTTTACGCACACATGGGCGCCGGAACGGATAGGCGAACAGCAGATCGCAATATTCGAGCAGGAAGGGGTCGACCTGACCCGGGTGTGCGTCGGCCACAGCAACGACACGACCGACCTGGACTACCTGCTCGGAATCCTCGACAAGGGTTGTTGGCTAGGGCTGGACCGTTACCCGGGTGGCTCGCGAAGCACGCCCGATTGGCAGGAACGGACTCGCGTGGTGAAGGAGCTCATCGACGCCGGCCGCTCAGACCGCATCATGCTTTCGCACGACCACACGGTCGTTCACGGCATTCTCTCGCCCGAGACTGCGAAAATGCGGCGACGCGACAATCCCGACGGCTTCCTGTTCATCAGCCGGAATGTTCTGCCCTATCTCGAAGAGCATGGCGTTACTCAGGACACGATAAGGCAGATCATGATCGAAAACCCGCGAAAGTACTTCGAAGGTTGACCCCAACATGCTGGGCCCAAATAGCCTGGCAATCAGCCGCGCCCCGGAACCGGACGATCGGAAACCAACGTTGACCGCTGACATTACGGAAATAGACCAGATTTGGGCTGGCAAGGTGCTTGGAGTCCGCGAATTCGTGGTGGATAACCATCTCGTCGACAAGTACACGACGACGTTGGGGCTGCCAACCCGGACGGCGGGCGAAGAAGCGTCTGCGCCTCCCATCGCGTTGACCGACGCGGAAGACGGATTTGAGGGCAACCACTTCGCCAATCGTTTCGGGGAGTTGTGGGTTCGGCAGGAGTGGCAATTCAGGCGCGAACTGCAGTTGGGCCAGAGGTTCACCGTCCAGGCAAAAGTCGCAGATGTTTATGAACGCAGGGAACGAACCGTCGTAGCCACAGAGCACCTGGTTACCGGTGACGACGGAACAGTCGCGGCCAAAAGCGTCCACCACAACAGCTTCCTTCTTGGCCAAAGCGGCGGAGAGGCGAAACTGCCCGACCCGAATCGACGAAAGCCCGGATCACGGCATCCGGAACCCACCGGCGAGTCAATCGGTTCGGGAGACCGCGTGATCACGCCCGAGATGTGCCGATGCTTCTACGCACAAGACTCCAACTATCACACCGATCGCTCTGCCGCCCGGGGTCTCGGGTTCTCCGAAGTGGTGATCGGCGCAGGAATGACGATGGCCTATTTGTCGGACCTCATGACGGCGCGATTCGGCAATGGTTGGCTCGAAGGCGGCAGCATGGACCTGAAATTCATAAACGTCCTCCACCCCGACGAGCCGTTCACGTGCATAGGGGTCATAACCGGCTACTCGCCAGACGGCGGACGCCGCCGCGCCGAGGTCGCCCTATCAGCCAGAATGACAGGCGGCCCCATGATCATCGTGGGCGCCGCGTCCGCCCTGGTCGACTAACCCTGGTAGTTCTCTAACTCAACGCCAACGCTGGCCGCCGTGTCCGCGATCTGCCCCCAGATCGAGTCGTCCACCTCGATCCCTGATTCCATCGCAACGTGTTCGGCTCGCATGCCGCGCTCGCCGGGAAGGAGTACTTCTTCAAAACCCGGAAGGGGTCTCGACGATTTGAGCCTCGATGACAATTCATCCACGTCGTCCACAAAAGTGCCCGTGGGTAGGAATCGCTCGATGTCAATCGTGATGAACAGGACTCCATTGCCCGGCCAGTCGGGTTTCTCGTTGCCTGCTCTGGCCAGAATCCCCGCCAGAACATCGGTCATGACGAGCAGCCCGAACCCCTTGTGGCCGGCGAGTTGCCCGCCGATCGGCAAGATAGCCCCTTTCGGCGACCGATAAAGCACTCCCGGATCTTCAGTGGGTTGGCCATATTCGTCGATCAGGGCGTCGGCCGGGGATTGTTGACCGAGAAGGTGCATCAGCCTGATCTTGCCCTCGGGCAACGCCGATGTAGTTATGTCGACGGAAACCACGCCCTCTTCCCCGCCGGGGCAGGCAAAGGCGAGAGGGTTCGGCGCCAGGCGTCCATCGCGTCCGCCCCACGGCGCCACGACGCCGCCCCTGCGGCCGTTCACAAACGCGAGCCCGATCATTCCCCGTTGCGCCGCCATCTCAGCGTAGTCGGCGACGCGTCCGATGTGCGTCCCGTTATATACACCGACGCTGGCGATGCCGTACTCGGCGGCCATGTCGATGCACAGGGTCATCGCCTGGTGCGCCACCACCTGACCGAAGTTCATTTTGGCGTCTATGAGGGCGGTACATGGACCGGTGCGCTTCACAACCGGCTCATCAGCCAGCAGGACCTCGCCCGTCTGCACCGCCTCGTAGTACTGCGGTATACGCATCAGACCATGGGACCCGTGGCCGCGAGCTTCCGCCCGCGTCAGCGCCTCGGCCATCCACGCCGCGCCCTCCACCGAAACGCCAAGTGCGACAAATATGTCCCGCCCCAACCGGATCCACTGTTTGTATGAAAGATTCTGTCCCATACCGCCCGCAAGATATCACGCCCAGATGCCGACGTTAGTTCATCGCAGATCAAGCGCATGGATCAGGACGCAGGGGAGTAGGGAATCGGGTCGTACCCTGACTTCGTGCCAATGACGAGAAACTGAGACGAGGGCTGATCCCGAGGAAACTATGGTCCGGGGTGTTTGCTTCCTCTCCATAACTCCGCCGGACTCCGGTGTTGCGTACGCCCCAAGATAATCGACGCCAAGTGGTCAAGAACCTTCGCAAAATCTCCAGGTCAGACCTGTTGATGTTATGGTTTCCCAAAATCTTCGACAGACAGGGAGTCGTCGGCTCGTGAAGCCGTACATTAAGAATATTGCGATTGCCGCGGCGCTGATTTTGGCGGCGGTCTTTGCATGCGGCGACGGTGATTCGGAGTCAGTGTCCGGTCCCGTAAGGAGAGAATCAGGCACAGAGCGGGTTGTCGAAACCGTTGTCGTCGAGAAGCCGGTCACTATCACCCAGAAGGTTGTTGAGACGGTCGTCGTCGAGAAACAGGTCACTGTTACCCAAACCTCAGCGACGCCGGACGGCGGTGTTGGTAACGCTCAGCCCGCTCCTTTAGCCCAAAGCCGCATCGTCGTACACACGGCGAGCATGTCGCTCGTGGTGCAGGACGTGTCCCACGCGATCAACCGCATCACCGACGTGGCCAGCGACCTGGGCGGTTGGGTGGTCAACTCGGAACGCACTTCGAAACACAGCGGGACCATTGCGATTCGCGTTCCGGCCGCACTATTGAACGAAGCAATATCCCAGATTGAATGGCTGGCCACAGACGTCGAGTCCCGCGCGCTGACCAGCGAGGACGTTACCGACGAGTACGTCGACAGTGAGTCCAGGCTGGCCAGCCTGCGGGTGGCCGAGGAACGACTATTGTCATTCCTTGACCGCGCATTGAATGTAGAAGATGCCCTTCGTGTGCAGAACGAGCTTGTCGCCCTGCAACTGCAGATTGAGTCAATCCAGGGTCGGCTGAACTTCCTGAGTCAGACCGCGGCCTACTCGCTGATAGAGGTCAGTCTGAACCTCGCCGCCGGGACAGTAACGGTCGACGCCGGCCCCGACCCGTCGTACCGGGTCGGTGAGGTGGCGCGATTCAGGGCGTCCTTTGAGGCGCCAGCGGGTATCGAAAACGTCTCGTTCGTATGGGACTTTGGAGACGGGTCGTCCATTGCGGGGAACGGCAGCGCCCCGACGCCGGACGGAAGACGCATTACCGCCACCGTGAACCACGTCTACGACGACGATGGCGACTCTCCCTACATCGTGACCATCGAACTAACCGGCACTGGCGAAGCCGGAATAGTCGAGGGCGGCGACACCATGCTGGTGTCTGTGAGCCGTGTGCCCACTATCGAAGTGTTCGCTGGCGACGACCTGACGGTGCAGGAAGGCAACGAGGTGGAATACAGCGCCTCGTTCACCCGGCACGACGAGTTGTGGGACTACCAGTATCAATGGGAATTTGGAGACGGGTCGCCAACAGTAACAGGTAAACCCGAGGAGAACGCGGGCCGGGTGGAGGTCACCCACGTTTACTCCGACTATCGTCCTACGGAATATCAGGCTGTCCTGACCATCAATGCCATGAGCGACGCTGGACCTGTGTCGGGCTCCGACTCATTCGCCGTGCGGGTTACCGAGGCGGAGAGCTTCATCGTCGCCGGATGGAACGTCAGCGGTACCGTCAAGTCGGCGGTGCGGACCCTGTCGACGATTGCCAAGGTGGCGACGACCGTAATCATTTGGGCAGGAATCTTGAGCCCTGTGGCACTGGTGGCGATAGGCATAATCTACCTCGCGAACCGCAGCCGCCGCGTCCGCGACATGGCGAGCAGAATCTTCAGTGGCCCGGCCTCGTCTCGGGTAACTCCATCCCCTGCACATCCAATACTCTCGCCGGACCCGCCCGACGATCCTCCTTCGGATGAGCCGAAGATACGGGTGTCCACCGACCCGGACCCGCCAGCCCCGCCGGAACGTACTCGCCCAAACGGGAATGCTTGAGCAGGTACCACGGTTAGTGAGAGCCGTGTTCAGACCCTGTTTCATGGTCGCCGCGGCAATTTGGTACGGTTTCAATAGTTCCTGCCCCGTTAGCATAACCGCCAGTACGGGGGGGCGAATGACTCCGTCCTTGAACGTAAACGGTTGTTGATTCCACTCCTGCACACTGTAATCGTCGCCAATTGGGGGTCGCAGAGTCGAATCAACGTTGTGTTCCGTTGACAGACCGGGTCGGGGATGCTAATCGTTCGACATTACGGCGAAAGTGCTGTTCCGCAAGTTCGCACATCCAGGTGGTGAGGCGTTACCCATGATCGACAAACTCCGCGTTACGCGCGTCGAAGTCTTCGAATTCGAATACACGACCAGAGATTGGGGCGGCGATCCGAAGGTGCCGACGGGCATCTACAACCCTGGAACCGTGCGTGAAGCTCGAACCAAGGGCGTGCGCATCGACACAGCCGAGGGCGTCAGCGGCACTTACATCGGCGGTAACAACACCGAGTACGCCGGGATTCCCGCGTTCATCCCTAACGTCATCGGCAAGAACCCTCTCCAGCGAGAGGACATCTACTACGACGCGAAACACGCTCTCAGACAGCACGCCCGCATGGGACTCGGCGTTGTCGACTGCGCTCTGTGGGACCTCGCCGGCAGGTACTACGACGTCCCCGTGTACGAACTATTGGGTGGCACCCCCAGGCGGCTCCCCGCCTACGCCAGCACCGCGCTGGGAGACAGCCACCCGGACGGGCTCAGTTCACCGGAAGCCTACGCCGACTTCGCCGAGCAGTGCTACGAACTGGGTTATCGGGCCTACAAGATCCACGGTTGGTCGGATGCGCCGATCGAAAAACATATCGATCTCATTCACGCCGTGGGCAAACGTATGGCCGGAAAGATGCTTCTCATGCTCGATCCGTTCTGCGCCATAGAAAAGTTCGGAGACGCGTTGAGGCTGGGATGGGTATGCGACGAGTACAAATTTTTCTGGTGGGAAGACCCGTACAAGGACGGGGGCGTCTCGGCATTCGCACACCGCAAGCTGAGGCAACTCGTCAAGACACCCCTGCTACAGACCGAACACATACGCGGCCTCGAACAGCACGTCGATTTCGTCGTCGCGGAGGGGACGGACTTTGTGCGTGGCGATGTCAACTACGATGGCGGGATCACCGGCGTGATGAAGATCTGCCATGCCTCCGAGGGGTTCGGGCTGGACTGCGAACTCCACGGCGCCATGGCCCCGCATCAGCACATCATGTGCTCCGTCCGCAACATGAACTTCCTTGAGGCCGGCCTGTTTCACCCCAAGGTGGAACCTGCTCGCCCGCCCGTATATCTGAACGCCCCGTCGATGGACCTTGATGCGGTCGGGGCCGACGGATGTTTCGACCCGCCAGAGGGCCCGGGCCTCGGCCTGGAAATCGACTGGGACTACATTAAGAAGCACAAGACCGATGGGGCGGTCTATGAGTGAACCCCGCGGTCGCGAGGTTGACGATGATTGGCGCCAGGGTTGACCGTGATGGGATCAGGGCCTGACCATGATGGGCGCGGGGGTTGACCATAGTGACCACCGGGGGTTGACCGTGATGAGCGCTGAGAGCCTGTGAATAAATCCCCTGTAGCCGTCTTATTGAGACTGCTTTCAAAGCTAAATTGAGACTAACAAGCCGCAGGTTTCGCAATAAAATCACAGCCTCTGAGGTTGACACAACCAGAACCGGGTTGACCAAGACAGGCGCCGGGGACCACTCTGGCGAACGCTGACTCGTCACACCATGTCTTACGAACAATTACGATCAATGAAAAAACTCCCCTCTGAATCTGAAGTCCTGGAGTACGCCGCCTCTCTGAGCAACTGGGGCCGGTGGGGCGCGGATGATGAATTGGGAACCATAAACCTGATCACGCCGTCCAAACGGAAGCAGGCCGCCGGACTAGTGGAGGACGGCGTCACTGTGTCGTGCGCGTGGCCCATCACAACGGACGCTGCGCCCGACGTGAGCCGGACGCCGATTCACCTGATGACCGGGACCGGCGAAGGCTACTCGCTTGATTCGGATCCCACCGACGAACAGGGTTCGGGCGATTTCATCGGACTTGCCTACCACGGCTACACCGTCACGCACGTGGACGCCCCGTCGCATATCTTCATGAGCGGGCGCATGTACAACGGCCGGCCCTCAACCGTGGTGAACAGCACGCAGGGCGCGACCGCCGGTTCGATCGAGTTGATCGCCGACGGCA
The DNA here is from genome assembly GCA_965224235.1 of Dehalococcoidia bacterium. Lineage (GTDB taxonomy): Bacteria > Chloroflexota > Dehalococcoidia > Lucifugimonadales > Lucifugimonadaceae. Next base: position 237,039 of record CBDCYP010000002.1, read on the forward strand.
TCGTTACCCGTTGCGTCCTGCTCGACATCGCCAGACTTCGGGGCGTCGATTGGATGGCGCCAGGCGAGGCTATCTATATCGAGGAGCTCGAACGCGCCGAGAACGAACAGAACGTACGAGTCGAAAAAGGCGACGTGCTGCTGGTTCGTACAGGTGGGCTCCGATACCGGAATGAATTTGCCCCGCGACCTGTAGAAGACGGCAAACCGGGACTGCACGCATCGTGCCTTCCATGGCTGCACGAACGTGGCATCGCCATGCTCGGCTCAGACGCCATACAGGACGTTCAACCGAGCACGTACCCGAATTTCAAACAGCCGATACATCGCATCGGCATCGTGCACATGGGCCTGTGGCTCATCGATAACTGCAACCTGGAGGGCGTGAGCGTCGCATGTGCGGAGCGCAACCGTTGGCAGTTCATGTTGTGCGTCGCCCCCCTGCGCATCAAGTACGGTACGGGCTCTCCTGCAAATCCGATCGCTGTGTTTTGACTCGCCGCACATCACTTAAATTCCGAGGAGGAATAGTATGGCTATAGCCAGAGACATGATTGCCGACGTGCTGGAGGAGGCAGGGATCGAGTTCGTATTCGGTCTGCCCGGCGGCGGAACGGTGGGAATCTTCAACTCCCTGTGGAACAAGCGACAGTCGGTGCGCGCGATCCTCGTTCGTCACGAGCATGGCGCGGCGATCATGGCCGACGCGTACGGGAGGGCCACCGGCCGGCCGGCCGTCATCATGGGACAGGGCGCCTTTATGGGGTCAAACGCGCTGTTCGGAATGATGGAGGCATTCTCCAGCGGCTCGCCCATGGTGGTGTTGACCGACACGTCCGACGGCGACAATGCCCTCCACCCCCAGAACCAATCGGTGGCCGGTGAGCACGGCAGCCCCGACCTGCTTGGAATATTCCGGTCGACCACCAAGTACACCGCCATGGCCGCGTCGCCAAAGGACGCGGTGATCGCGTCCCAACTCGCCATCAAGCACGCCATCAGCGGCCGGCCCGGCCCCACGGCGGTAGTGCTGCGAAGCGCATCCATAAATGGAGAGGTAGACGTCGAGGAACCGCCGTTCATACACGACACAAGGGGCTACCTCACGATGTCGCCGCCCGTCGCCCCAGCCCGAGACGTGGAACGCGTGGCGGACCTGCTCGCCGGCGCGGAGAACCCGGTCATCATGGCAGGCAACGGCGTGCATCTTTCCAACGCGCACGCCAATCTGAAGGAACTGGCCGAACTTCTCGGCGCGCCGGTGGCTACCTCCTACAAGGGCAAGAGTTCGATCCCCGAGACCCACCCCTTGTCGGTGGGAATGGCCGGAGTGTTTGGTCAGGCCGTCGCGAATGAGACGATCGGAGCGGCGGATGTGGTGCTGATTGTTGGCGCAAGGCTTACGCCGCAGGACACGGTGCGGGAATCTCCCACGGTGTTCGATCCACGGCGCCAAAGGCTCGTTCAAATCGACATCGATCCCCGCAACGCCGGCTGGACGTTCCCCGTAGAAGTGGCCCTTATCGGGGACGCACGCGAGGTATTGGGGCAACTCGCCGCCACCGTAGGACAGAGCGAATACGCCAGCAGCATCAACGTAGCAGCGCGGACCCGGGCTGTCCAGGCGCGAAAAGCAAAAGCCGGCTTCTTCGAGGACGACGCCCTTCACTCCGATGAGATCCCGGTCCTGCCCCAGCGTTTGGTGCGGATTCTTCAAGACTCGCTCGAGGACGACGCCGTGGTTAGCCTCGACGCCGGTAACAACCGGGTGTGGATGTGCCACTACTTCCAGACCAAAGCGCCGAAAACCTTCTTCGCACCGGGGGGATTGGCCGGCATGGGCTGGGCGATGCCGGCAGCGCTCGCCCTGAAACTCGTCTACCCGAACCGGCAGGTCGTAGGCGTTACCGGCGACGGCGGCTTCATGATGTCGATCCACGCAATTCAGACAGCGGTTCAGTACAAGCTGCCCGTCGTATACGTCGTCATGAACGACTCGGCCCTAGGCATGGTCCGTATGAACCAGGGCGACCGCCCCATGGCATCCGAGTTCGGCGATGTCGATCACGGCGCTATCGCCCGAGGATTCGGCGCATTTGGCGTACAAGTTGGAGACCCGCGGGATCTGCCCGGCGCGCTGGAACAGGCGCTCAACTGCGGCGGGCCCGCGGTCGTCGATGTGGTGATAAGCAAGACGGCCAGCATCGACGACGTACGAAACAGCCCGCGCCTCGCCACCGAGACATGAGCGTCGCCGCAGGCGGTGCGGATTAACGTGATCGGACTCGCCCGAACACACCAGTCCGGGGGCAATGGATAAAGTTGCTGACAGGATGACCAATAAGTTGCTTACCGATTGCGGGATGCCTTTGCATGAGCGAAAACGAGGGGAAGGAATTCCCCTATGTCACCCTGAGAGCCTGTGAATAAATCATTTATGCTCCTATGGTATTGAGAGGCTGATTGCTGGACAACGATATTGGGCAGCCATATCGGCGAGGTGAACACATGAGTGAAGAGACGCTGTTTGAACTTCCGGCCATCGAGGAGAAGCGAGCGCCTGCGCCAACGAGTCCGGGTGAGGCCCGGGCGCTGCGGCCGGTGCGGAATCAGCCTGAGTGGGCGGTATTGGACCTGGAATCTCGGTTGCCTCAAGAGCATCGGGCCCGTGTTATATGGAGCTTTTTGGAGAGGTTGGACCTGTCGGCCTTTTATGCGCCGGTCAAGGCGGTGGAGAACCGGCCAGGCCGCCCAACGACAGACCCCAAAGCGCTGCTGGCGTTGTGGCTTCTGGCCACGGTTGACGGTATAGGGAGCGCCCGCCGGCTGGCGCGTTTGTGCGAAGAGCACGACGCCTACCGCTGGATGAGGGGGAACGTACCTGTCAACTATCACATGCTCTCTGACTTCCGGGTAGCCCACCAGGAGGCGCTGGACGGCCTTTTGACCCAGATCATAGGTTCTCTGATGGCCGCAGGGGCGGTCCTGCTGGAGCGTGTGGCTCAAGACGGGATGCGGGTGAGGGCGAGCGCCGGCGCCGCGTCCTTTCGCGGCGCGCAGGGATTGAAGAGGTGCATGGAGGAGGCGCGGGCGCAGGTGGAGCGGCTGGCGCAGGAGCGGGAGCGTCCCGATTCCGGTGTGACGCGGCGTGAACGTGCGGCGCGGGAGCGTGCGGCGCGAGAGCGGGAGGAACGGGTCCGGGAGGCGCTGTCGTACTTGCCCCGGGCACAAGCGAAGAAGGAACGCCAACAGCACACCAAGGCGAAGGCTCAGCGTCCCAAGGTTACGAAGGCGCGGGTATCCACCACAGACCCCCGGGCAACGGTGATGAAGATGCCGGATGGCGGCTTCCGGCCAGCCTGCAATATCGAACTGGCCACTGATAGCGCCAACGGGATCATCGTCGGAGTAGGGGTCACATCGTCGGGTACGGACGCAGGGCAAGCGGCGCCCATGGAGGAACAACTGGTCAGGCGGACGGGCCGGCGCCCTGACTCCTACCTGATGGACGGGGGCTTCGCTACCCGGGAGGACATCACCGCTCTGGAGCAACGTGGGGTGAGTGTGTATGCGCCGGTGAGGTTGCCCCGGAACAAGCCCGAACGGGAGCGTTACGATCCCCGCTACGGGGACGGGCCGGACGTGGCAAGGTGGCGTCAACGGATGGCCACCGGCGAGGCCAAAGCCATATACAGGCAGCGGGCGTCTGTAGCCGAGTGGACGAACGCCCAGGCGCGTCTTCACGGAGTGAGCCAATTCAACGTACGGGGACTTGCCAAAATCACCAGCGTAATGCTCCTTGTCGCCGTGGCCCACAACCTCCTGCGTTGGGAGGCGTTCATGGCGTAGGCAGACACGGGGGTTAAGCAGGCACAGCCGATAAGCTCCGGACCAGTCAATCCGGATTCCCTAGTGAATTCGCCCGGAAAGCGGCCAATGCTGTCCCGCAATTCTGCCTCCCTCAACAAGCGCCCGCCCCGGTGAAACTTCCCAATGGCGCTTTCCGCCACCAACATGCCGCCTAACAACAACAGAACCCAAAAAACTCACAGCCTCTGAGCCTGTCGAAGGGCCCCGGATGCCTCCTGGCCGCCGCCCGTATCACGCCCGTTCGCCCTGAGAGCCTGTGAATAAATCATTTATGCTCCTATGGTATTGAGAGGCTGATTGCTGGACAACGATATTGGGCAGCCATATCGGCGAGGTGAACACATGAGTGAAGAGACGCTGTTTGAACTTCCGGCCATCGAGGAGAAGCGAGCGCCTGCGCCAACGAGTCCGGGTGAGGCCCGGGCGCTGCGGCCGGTGCGGAATCAGCCTGAGTGGGCGGTATTGGACCTGGAATCTCGGTTGCCTCAAGAGCATCGGGCCCGTGTTATATGGAGCTTTTTGGAGAGGTTGGACCTGTCGGCCTTTTATGCGCCGGTCAAGGCGGTGGAGAACCGGCCAGGCCGCCCAACGACAGACCCCAAAGCGCTGCTGGCGTTGTGGCTTCTGGCCACGGTTGACGGTATAGGGAGCGCCCGCCGGCTGGCGCGTTTGTGCGAAGAGCACGACGCCTACCGCTGGATGAGGGGGAACGTACCTGTCAACTATCACATGCTCTCTGACTTCCGGGTAGCCCACCAGGAGGCGCTGGACGGCCTTTTGACCCAGATCATAGGTTCTCTGATGGCCGCAGGGGCGGTCCTGCTGGAGCGTGTGGCTCAAGACGGGATGCGGGTGAGGGCGAGCGCCGGCGCCGCGTCCTTTCGCGGCGCGCAGGGATTGAAGAGGCGCATGGAGGAGGCGCGGGCGCAGGTGGAGCGGCTGGCGCAGGAGCGGGAGCGTCCCGATTCCGGTGTGACGCGGCGTGAACGTGCGGCGCGGGAGCGTGCGGCGCGAGAGCGGGAGGAACGGGTCCGGGAGGCGCTGTCGTACTTGCCCCGGGCACAAGCGAAGAAGGAACGCCAACAGCACACCAAGGCGAAGGCTCAGCGTCCCAAGGTTACGAAGGCGCGGGTATCCACCACAGACCCCCAGGCAACGGTGATGAAGATGCCGGATGGCGGCTTCCGGCCAGCCTGCAATATCGAACTGGCCACTGATAGCGCCAACGGGATCATCGTCGGAGTAGGGGTCACATCGTCGGGTACGGACGCAGGGCAAGCGGCGCCCATGGAGGAACAACTGGTCAGGCGGACGGGCCGGCGCCCTGACTCCTACCTGATGGACGGGGGCTTCGCTACCCGGGAGGACATCACCGCTCTGGAGCAACGTGGGGTGAGTGTGTATGCGCCGGTGAGGTTGCCCCGGAACAAGCCCGAACGGGAGCGTTACGATCCCCGCTACGGGGACGAGCCGGACGTGGCAAGGTGGCGTCAACGGATGGCCACCGGCGAGGCCAAAGCCATATACAGGCAGCGGGCGTCTGTAGCCGAGTGGACGAACGCCCAGGTGCGTCTTCACGGAGTGAGCCAATTCAACGTACGGGGACTTGCCAAAATCACCAGCGTAATGCTCCTTGTCGCCGTGGCCCACAACCTCCTGCGTTGGGAGGCGTTCATGGCGTAGGCAGACACGGGGGTTAAGCAGGCACAGCCGATAAGCTCCGGACCAGTCAATCCGGATTCCCTAGTGAATTCGCCCGGAAAGCGGCCAATGCTGTCCCGCAATTCTGCCTCCCTCAACAAGCGCCCGCCCCGGTGAAACTTCCCAATGGCGCTTTCCGCCACCAACATGCCGCCTAACAACAACAGAACCCAAAAAACTCACAGCCTCTGAGAGCCTGTGAATAAATCATTTATGCTCCTATGGTATTGAGAGGCTGATTGCTGGACAACGATATTGGGCAGCCATATCGGCGAGGTGAACACATGAGTGAAGAGACGCTGTTTGAACTTCCGGCCATCGAGGAGAAGCGAGCGCCTGCGCCAACGAGTCCGGGTGAGGCCCGGGCGCTGCGGCCGGTGCGGAATCAGCCTGAGTGGGCGGTATTGGACCTGGAATCTCGGTTGCCTCAAGAGCATCGGGCCCGTGTTATATGGAGCTTTTTGGAGAGGTTGGACCTGTCGGCTTTTTATGCGCCGGTCAAGGCGGTGGAGAACCGGCCAGGCCGCCCAACGACAGACCCCAAAGCGCTGCTGGCGTTGTGGCTTCTGGCCACGGTTGACGGTATAGGGAGCGCCCGCCGGCTGGCGCGTTTGTGCGAAGAGCACGACGCCTACCGCTGGATGAGGGGGAACGTACCTGTCAACTATCACATGCTCTCTGACTTCCGGGTAGCCCACCAGGAGGCGCTGGACGGCCTTTTGACCCAGATCATAGGTTCTCTGATGGCCGCAGGGGCGGTCCTGCTGGAGCGTGTGGCTCAAGACGGGATGCGGGTGAGGGCGAGCGCCGGCGACGCGTCCTTTCGCGGCGCGCAGGGATTGAAGAGGCGCATGGAGGAGGCGCGGGCGCAGGTGGAGCGGCTGGCGCAGGAGCGGGAGCGTCCCGATTCCGGTGTGACGCGGCGTGAACGTGCGGCGCGGGAGCGTGCGGCGCGAGAGCGGGAGGAACGGGTCCGGGAGGCGCTGTCGTACTTGCCCCGGGCACAAGCGAAGAAGGAACGCCAACAGCACACCAAGGCGAAGGCTCAGCGTCCCAAGGTTACGAAGGCGCGGGTATCCACCACAGACCCCCAGGCAACGGTGATGAAGATGCCGGATGGCGGCTTCCGGCCAGCCTGCAATATCGAACTGGCCACTGATAGCGCCAACGGGATCATCGTCGGAGTAGGGGTCACATCGTCGGGTACGGACGCAGGGCAAGCGGCGCCCATGGAGGAACAACTGGTCAGGCGGACGGGCCGGCGCCCTGACTCCTACCTGATGGACGGGGGCTTCGCTACCCGGGAGGACATCACCGCTCTGGAGCAACGTGGGGTGAGTGTGTATGCGCCGGTGAGGTTGCCCCGGAACAAGCCCGAACGGGAGCGTTACGATCCCCGCTACGGGGACGGGCCGGACGTGGCAAGGTGGCGTCAACGGATGGCCACCGGCGAGGCCAAAGCCATATACAGGCAGCGGGCGTCTGTAGCCGAGTGGACGAACGCCCAGGTGCGTCTTCACGGAGTGAGAGCCTGTGAATAATTCCCCTGTAGCCGTCTTATTGAGACTGCTTTCAAAGCTAAATTGAGACTAACAAACCGCAGGTTTCGCAATAAAATCACAGGCTCTGAGCCAATTCAACGTACGGGGACTTGCCAAAATCACCAGCGTAATGCTCCTTGTCGCCGTGGCCCACAACCTCCTGCGTTGGGAGGCGTTCATGGCGTAGGCAGACACGGGGGTTAAGCAGGCACAGCCGATAAGCTCCGGACCAGTCAATCCGGATTCCCTAGTGAATTCGCCCGGAAAGCGGCCAATGCTGTCCCGCAATTCTGCCTCCCTCAACAAGCGCCCGCCCCGGTGAAACTTCCCAATGGCGCTTTCCGCCACCAACATGCCGCCTAACAACAACAGAACCCAAAAAACTCACAGCCTCTGAGTACCGCTCATGTCACCCCGAGCGAAGCCGAGGGGTCTGGGGTCAGAGGGGCGGGGCATGCCGTTTGGATGGCTTAGGTTCCTCGGCTGCGCTCGGAACGACGGTGTGGAGATGCACACTCCGTTGACCCGTGACAGGCGGTTTTAGTCCCGTGCCCCTCCCCGGGGCGCCCACAAGGTGCTTGTCTCAGAAATCGGCTGGCCGTTAAACTTTGTGGACTTCACACCATCATTCGAGGAGAGCCAGACGCCGCTGCGTCCGATTGGGGCGGGATCAGATATGTATGTTGCCGCCCACCCTTGATGAGCTGATCCTCGCCGACCATCCGGCGAGGTTCGTGGACGCGTACCCGGACGGTTTGGACCGGGAGGGTTGGGCCGGGCTTGAGGTCGATGCAGGCGGGGACCCTATGGGAGCGCCGGCCTATCTCACCCCGGGCGCTGTTGAGCGTGTGGCTTTACGGCTTCACGGGCGGCGTGCGCTCGACCCGCAAGCTTGAGGCGGCCTGCCGCGGTGGACGACCCGGCCGATGCTGGAGAAGGCGGAGACGACGTTGGCCGATGCGGGCTGTCACTCCGGGAGCAATCTGGAGGAATGCGCCCCAAAAGGCCAACGGGTGGTCATGCCGGAGGCGCAGGGTCGGGCGCTGGAGAGCCCGTATCACTAAGGACCGTTTCGCCTGCGACGAGACGAGCGGCAGCTACCGTTGCCCGAGGGACAACTGCTGCGCTTCACCCGTATTAAGCGCGCTGGCCAGACCCTGATGCGGCTCTACCGCGCCTATAAACAGAGAAAACAGCTGGTCGAACCGGTCTTCGGGATCATCAAAGAGCAACAGCAAGCCCGAAGATTCCTGTTGCGCGGCTTACCCAACGTCGCGGCTGAGTGGACTCTACCGCGCCACAGCCTTCAACCTGAGCGCCCTGCGGCGGATATGGCGGGCCCGGATGCCGGACCCTGAGTTCACAAACGAATCGCAACGCCGAATCAGTGCGCTGCCGCGGGACACTGACGGGTCTCCATTCAGGAACGGCGTAAAATTGCCCGTCTGCGTGCCGAGGGCGATTGTTCCCGCAGGGGCTCTCTCAATCTTCCAGCGCATTCGACTGGCGCCGATGCGCTTGGCCCTAAGCCCCGACCGCTTCTGAGACAAACTCCTCGACTGGGCGCCCGTTGGGTGGCGAGCGGGAACGGCCCTGATCAGGGATTGACGACGTTTTGAGGCGAGCCGTTGAGGAACGCCAGTGTGTTCTCCACGACCCCTTGGTTGAGCAAATCCAGCCCTTCCGGAGTCATGTCGGCTATGTGCGGCGTCAGGATCACGTGCTCGCAATCCAGTAGCGGGTGGTTGTCCCGAAGCGGCTCCTCCTCGAACACGTCGAGCGCCGCGCCGGCAAGGTGCCCCGAGTTGAGCGCGTTAACCAGCGCCACCTCGTCTATTATCGGGCCGCGGGCCGCGTTCACCAGCAGGGCCCCCGGCTTCATTAGGGCCAATTCCCGCTCTCCTAGCAAGTGGTATGAATCCGGAGTCTGTTGAATGTGAACGCTGATCACGTCGGAGCTTGAAAGCAACTCGGTGAACTCCACATACTCGACGCCCAACGCGGCCGCTCGTTCGTTAGACGGGTTGAACGTCCACGCAATCACGTTCATGCCGACAGCCCGGCACAACCTCGCCATTTCCGCGCCTATGTTGCCGGTTCCGATAATCCCGACAGTCTTTCCCGCAAGAAAGACCCCGTCCATCTTCGTCCACAGCCCGGCGCGCATCGTATCGAGATACCAGGACAGTCGTTTGGCGATGGCCCACATGAGGGCGAACGAGTGCTCGGCGACGACCGGCGCGGTCTTGCCGGGGATGTTGGACACCAGGACTCCGTGTTCCCGCGCTGCCACGAGGTCTATCGAGTCAGTGCCGATGCCGCATACGGTGATGTGTCCCAGGTCCGGCAACTGCTCAATGGCCTCTCGCGGCCACTGTATGTAGCTGCGAGAGTTGATGATCGCAGCAGCGCCGCGGACGCGCTCTATCTGCTCCTCAAAGTCGACCGGCCTATCCGAAAATAGCCGCACCTCCGCTTGTTCACGGAGTTTGACCACCCACGGGGAACCTTGGCACTGCGGTGGATCGTCTGACGGTATGGCGACTATTGGCTTGTCGGTCAAGGTTCATTTTCCTGTGCTGGGGTTGGTTCGGTGTAATACGGCCGGGGATTGTACCCTGACCGGCGAACGCCGGGGCATGCCCGTAACCGAACGACGGGTCTGTTGCATGCCCCCAAAAGGGCGAACTGCCGGGTCTTCCCCTGGTCCGCCCCGTCTCCCCCATTCTGGCCGTTTCCCGTTCCATGCGAAACATTGCACGCGGGTCTTGCGGCTAGCCACTCTTGCTCAGGCGCATGAGCAGGTGTCTGCCACCCCGCGCTGCGTAAGGGGTGATGTTCTCGTTAATGATCTGTACGAGGTCCTTCGCCTGCAACATTCCGGCCTGAACAAGGAGCCGCGCTTCCTCTTCCTTGGCGCGATGAAACGCAAAAGCCAGCGGGGTCACGTCGATCCCAGACTCAAGTTCAAGTCCCCAGTCCGACGCCAGGGACCTGAACGTCGCCCGAGGGTCGTCCCAATATGTGCTGATGATGAACGTCCCGCCGGGCTTCAACACCCTGCGGACCTCGACTGGGTCGAACACGTCCGTAGATATCGCCAGGTCGAAGTGGTCGTCGGCAAAGGGCAGATCGTCCGCCCTCGCGTTCATGAACGTGCACAGCCGCTCGATGCGCTCGATCTCCGCCAGGTCCCTCGCCACCTCCAGTTCACTCTCATTGATGTCGATGCCCGACACCTCGCAGCGGTAGAGAGACGCCAGCCACCGGGCGTTGCCGCCTATCGCGCAGGCGATGTCGAGGGCGCGCGTCTCTTGCGTTAGTTCAAGCCCGTCGAGCGCAACCCTCAACAGGGTTTGATTCGCGCCCACGTGCATGAATTCGCCGTAGGACGCCACATCCCAGCTCGGGTGCGTCTCGATCCATTGTTGTAGCCGCTGCGTCTTGTTCATGTCTTATCTTCCGGACCGTTGGAAGACATCCGGAGAGTCCCCGTAGCCCGACACAGTCCTCGGCATTCCCGTACGTTTACGGATGCTTAACGTGAAGTCGTCTCATCTTGGCGCGCGTTGCCAGCGAGGGCAGCATAGGGCATTATCGCTTTGTGCAAGTGTAAATGTACCCGCGCAAGCGCCGGTGAGGGCAGCAGTCGCAGGACATCGGACATTACCGGACAGTCGCCGCGCCCTTATCTGCCTGTACGACGCGACCGGGCAGGTATATTCAACCTGTCCATCCGATTCGAACACTGCGCCTTTGGAGTCACCGATTCACATGCCGGAAATAACACCCGAACCGATTCAACAGTACGCATCGGACCACACGTCCGATCCCGGCCCACTGTTCGCCGAACTCGCCGCCGTCACCCGCGAGCGGATGACTTCTCACGGAATGATGTCCGGCAACACCGTCGGCCGGCTGTTACAGACCCTTATTAGCGCCCTCGGCGCACGCAGAGTCCTCGAGATCGGCACATTCACCGGATATAGCGCATTGATGATGGCCGAAGCGTTGCCGAACGATGGGCGGATCATTACGTGCGACGTCGACCCCGAGGCGACCGCCATAGCCCGGGAGTTCTGGGCGAGGTCGCCCCATGGCGCAAAGATCGACTTGAGGTTGGGGCCGGCCCTCGAAACCCTGAGTCGGCTCGAAGGGCCGTTCGATCTGATTTTTATCGACGCTGACAAGGAGCCCTACCCTGAGTACTACCGGCGCAGCATCGACCTGCTCGCCCCAATGGGCGTGATCGCGGTCGATAACGTCCTGTGGGGTGGCAGGATACTGAACCCCGAGGGGGAGTCCGGCCTCGCAATCGCCCGGTTAAACGACGTCGTTCAGAATGATCCGACCGTCGTAAACGTCCTGCTGCCGGTGCGGGACGGAGTCATGCTCATCTGGCGGAAGTGACGAGACCGGTGTCGGGTGCGGCCGCGACCCGGCAGACCGACTGAAGGACGGGCGGCCGGCGACCTGTCATTTAAGAAGACCTGCAACAGTCGCGGCTACTCGGGAATAAGACAAACTAGAGGAGCGCGACAATGTAGTCTGCGAGGCCACCCATGGTAAATCGGTTCTTCGAACAACCAATACTCAACTCACCCTACGAATACCCGGCTAGCCACTGGGAGCTCGACGATCAGGGTCAGCCGACCCAGCAGGTCATCGAGCATAGACGCCGTGCCGATTTCATCACTCCCATCCCGAAGCCCCGGAAACGCAAGGCGCCAAAGGGGCAGGGGCAAATGGTCATTGACGAGGGCATGGGGTTGTCCACGCCGGAGCAGCAGTACGAAATCACGGCAAACTTGAACGAAATCCGCCGCCACGTTGACCAGTGGAGAGAGCTGCGAAATCCCAACGACTGGCGCGTCACCCCCGAAACCGCCCGCCTTCTCCAGCACTGGCGGCGCCACGACTTCAGCGACATCCGACCCTTCTTTTGCCAGGTGGAGGCGGTCGAGACGGTCATCTGGCTGACCGAGGTCGCTCCCAAGTTTGGGCAGGTCGGAAGAGGCTTCCTCAACCGACTTGCCAACGTCAATAAGGAAGCCAACCCGGAGCTGTCGCGCCTGGCCCTGAAACTCGCCACCGGCGCCGGCAAGACCACCGTCATGGCCATGATCATCGCATGGCAGACCATCAACGCCGTCCGGCGCCCCAACAGCAGACGCTTTACGCGGGGTTTCCTTATAGTGGCTCCCGGTATCACGATCAAAGACCGGCTGCGCGTGTTACAGCCCAACGATCCGGACAGCTACTACGCCAGTAGAGAGTTGGCCCCCAGGGATATGCTCGGAGACATTGAGCGCGCCAGGATCGTCATCACCAATTACCACGCACTTAGGCGTCGTGACCGTGCGGCGCTCTCGAAGGGCGGACGCGCGCTCCTTAAAGGACGGGGGGCCGAGCTAGACACGGTGGAGACCGAGGGTCAGATGGTCCAGCGTGTCATGCCCGGCCTCATGGGCATGAAGAACATCTGGGCGCTGAACGACGAGGGACACCACTGCTACCGCCACAAGCCGGGAGAGGACGACGAAGGCGCCATGAAAGGTGACGAAAAGAAAGAGGCCAACAAGAACAGCGAGGCCGCCCGCGTGTGGATATCAGGGCTGGAAATCGTCAAGCGCAAGATCGGCGTCAGGCAGGTCTTGGATCTGTCAGCGACTCCCTTCTTCCTGCGCGGCTCTGGCTACGCAGAGGGCACCCTGTTCCCCTGGACGGCGAGCGACTATTCGCTCATGGACGCAATCGAGAGCGGCATCGTCAAGCTACCGCGCGTGCCGGTGGCCGACAACATCCCGGGCGGCGACATGCCGAAGTACCGGGTCCTGTGGGAGACCATCCGCGGTGACATGCCCAAGCGGGGCCGGGGCAAAGCAAAGGGGGCCCTCGACCCGCTCAGCCTGCCGGTGCAGCTCCAGACCGCCCTTCAAGCGCTCTACGGACACTATAAGAAGACGTACGAGACCTGGATCAATGCCGGGATTACCGTCCCGCCCTGCTTCATAGTGGTCTGCAACAACACCTCCACGTCCAAATTGGTCTACGACTACATCTCCGGATTCCACCGTGAGAACGAAGACGGCTCCAAGACCTTGGAGCAGGGGCGCCTCGCCCTATTCCGAAACTTCGATGAGTACGGCAACCCGTACCCCGTACCGCGAACGGTCCTGATAGACAGCGAGCAGATCGAGTCCGGCGATGCGCTGGACAGAAACTTCCGCAAAATGTCCGCCGATGAGATCGAGCGGTTCCGGAGGGAGAGGGTTAAGCGCACAGGCGACGCTCGCGAGGCGGATAACATCACCGACCAGGACCTTCTCAGGGAGGTAATGAACACGGTCGGCAAAGAGGGCCGTCTCGGGCAGTCCATTCGCTGCGTCGTTTCGGTGTCCATGCTCACCGAGGGCTGGGACGCCAATACCGTCACGCATGTTCTCGGCGTGAGAGCCTTCGGCACCCAGCTCCTCTGCGAGCAAGTCATTGGCCGCGCATTGCGCCGACAATCCTACGAGCTAAATGACAAGAACCGCTTCGAAGTCGAGTATGCCGACGTGCTCGGCGTGCCTTTCGATTTCACGGCAAGGCCGGTCGTAGTAAAGCCTCAGCAGCCCCCCAAAACAGTGCAAGTCAAGGCGGTTCGGCCAGACCGGGACCATCTTGAAATCCGGTTCCCCCGGCTCTCAGGCTATCGTACCGATCCGCCGAAAGAAGAGCTTGCGGCGAAATTCTCCGACGACTCATACCTGGCGCTGACACCGGAGTTGGTCGGCCCGTCAATGACCAGGAACGAGGGCATTATCGGCGAAGGCGTAGATCTCACCTTGGTTCACACCGGCAATCTCAGGCGCTCATCCCTGCTGTACCACCTCACTAAGCGACTGCTCGAAACCAAGTGGCGTGACTCAAACGAAGACCCCAAGCTGCACCTCTTCGGCAAACTCAAGGGCATCGTCAGACAATGGGTGGACGGCTACCTGATCTGCAAAGGCGGGACCTATCCGGCACAGCTCATGTACCAGGACCTGGCAGACAGGGCCTGCGGGATCATCACGGCCGCTATCACCAACAGCCGCGCGAACGGGTACCCCGTCAAGGCGCTGCTCGATTCATTCAACCCGACGGGCTCGACCGCGCACGTGAACTTCAGCACGTCCAAGACCAGCCGCTGGGAGACGGACTCTCGCAAGTGCCACCTGAACTGGATCGTCCTGGACAGCGACTGGGAGGCAGAATTCTGCCGCGTGGCCGAGGCCCATCCAAAGGTGAGGGCATACGTGAAGAACCACAATCTGGGTCTTGAGGTGCTGTACCGCTCCGGCTCCAACCCACGCACCTACATCCCGGACTTCATCGTCCAGGTGGATGACGGACGCGGGGAAGACGACCCCCTTCACCTTGTCGTGGAGATCAAGGGGTACCGCAACGAGGACGCCAAGGCCAAGAAGCTCACCATGGAGACTTACTGGGTTCCCGGCGTAAACAACCTCCGCCAGTATGGGCGTTGGGCGTTCGCCGAGTTCACGGACGTTTTCGATATGGATGCAGGGTTCGACAAGTTGATCAGCCGGATGGCGACTCAAGAACAGGCCACCGGGCGCCCAAGCTATGAAGGTCTCGACTTCAAAGAGTTGCTGGCCGCCGCCCCATTGGAGGGAGTTGACCTGTCCAGGCCGAGAGAATTCCCGCGCGACATCGAACTTTGATGTTCTTGCCTGATATACGGGTTGCGCCGCGCATGGAGGTGACGGGCATGCCGGATCGTGATAGTCTCATACCTTGATTTGCCCCTTGGCAGTACGCCCAGCTCCCGGATAGTCCGGAAATCACGAGCGAGGCCGATCCCCGGGGGCTTTTTCATTTGGATGGCGCCGGGTGACTGAGAACGCAAAAGTAGCGATCCTTGTTGACGGCGGGTACTTCCTGAAGCGCTTGCCGCGAGTCCGGCGCGATGTCGATGCTTCAAACGCTGAAGATGTGGCAAGAGCGATTGAACAACTGGTCCGCAGCCACTTGGACCAATTGAATCAAGTCCATACGACTACAAATTTCTTCAAGCTTCTATACCGTTGCTTTTACTACGACGCTTGGCCGTACTCACATAAGGCTCACGAACCGATAAGCAAGCGGGCGATCGACTACGCCAAGTCGAAGGCGGCGATCTTCCGGCATGACCTCTTCGACGCGCTTCGCAGGCGACCAAACTTAGCCTTGAGGCTGGGCCAGGTTACAAAGCCACGCGACAGGTCATGGATTCTCAGGCCTAAGCCGCAAGGATCTCTCTTGAACGGCGATATCACGGTGTCCGATCTCCAAGATTCTGACTTCTTCCTTAATTTGCGCCAGAAGGGTGTCGATATGCGAATCGGCCTTGACATCGCGACGATCACACTCAAGAAACAGGCTAACGTCATTGTCCTGGTCTCCGGTGACAGCGACTTTGTGCCTGCGGCCAAATTGGCCCGACGGGAAGGCGTCACATTCATCCTGGACCCACTCTGGCAAGACATATCACCGGATCTTCACGAGCACATAGATCGGTTGACAAGCGGCTTCTCAAGGCCGCGGAGCGACGCGCACGTGCTTGATGCGGAGGATTGACTCTCATGCCCCGCGCACGAGCCAAACAGTCCAGGTCTGTCGAGACCTTCACGTACGAGGAGGCACGGCGAAGGAATCTGCCGTCCGCAGAGCACCAGCCTCTGATGCGAGAGGAGGAGCAGAACCCCGTCAGGCTCAGCTACGAGCGGCGCAACCGAGATCTCGACCCCCAACTCGTGTGGCGGGGCAAGGACGAGCAGGATTGGTCAGACCTGGTTGTGAACGTTCCGCCGTTGTACATCCAGGAGCGCGTTCACCCGAAGGCTCTGGTCGACGATTTGGTACGTCAGTCCCGTAACGGTGGTGGAGCCGACGAACACCAGACCGACATGTTCGCAGACTTCAACGGTCTGCCCTCCGAGGACGCCAAGACCGAGTTCTACCAACACGACGCCAACTGGTCGAATCGCATGATCCTCGGTGACAGCCTGCAAGTGATGGCGTCGCTCGCCGAGCGCGAGGGGCTGCGCGGCAAGGTGCAGTGCATCTACATTGACCCGCCCTACGGCATCAAGTTCAACTCCAACTTCCAATGGTCGACCACCAGCCGCGACGTGCGGGACGGCAACGCCGCCCACATCACCCGCGAACCAGAGCAGGTCAAGGCCTTCCGGGACACCTGGCGCGACGGCATCCACTCCTACCTGACCTACCTTCGTGACCGCCTCGGCGTGGCCCGCGACCTGCTCTCTAACTCTGGTTCGATCTTCGTGCAAATTGGTGACGAAAACGTCCACCGGGTGCGGGCGGTTATGGATGAAGTGTTTGGCGAAGATAACTTCATAAGCCTTATCTCATTCGTTAAGGCATCTGCTCAGACTTCCAACTACCTCTCATCTTCTTCCGATTATCTTATTTGGTATGCCCGAGACAGAAGCAGAACTAAGTACAGGGCTCCATTGATAGAGAAGGCTTTAGGACAATCTGGGTCTGCTGGCTACACTAATGTCGAGTCCCCCGATGGCAGGAGCCGTCGCATCAGCCGAGAAGAACTTGCAAATCCTTCGCTTATTCCGTTCGACCATCGAGTATTCCAATCAGGCGATCTACGTGGAACTAGGTCGCCAAATCCATCCGATTTTGCTGCTTTTACGTTTCAAGGATATACCTATAATTCCAACCGTGAATGGTGTTGGAAAACGAACGAGAGCGGCCTGAACAAACTTGCCTTGGCAGGCAAACTAATGAGAGCCGGGAACGTTCTGCGCTACAAAAGATACTTCGACGATTTCGCGGCTTATCCAATGACGTCAAATTGGCGAGATACGATGACATTTATGGCTGATAAAATGTATGTAGTGCAAACATCCGCCAAGGTCATCCAACGTTGCCTCCTCATGACCACCGACCCTGGCGACCTCGTGCTCGACCCGACCTGCGGCTCTGGCACCACAGCCTACGTCGCCGAGCGGTGGGGGCGGCGGTGGATGACCATCGACACCTCCCGAGTCGCGCTGGCTCTGGCCCGCGCCCGCATCATGGGCGCACGCTACCCGTACTACCTACTCTCAGACAGCCGCGACGGACAGCTCAAACAGTCGGAGATCGAGCGTAAGGCTGCCTCGGAATCTCCCACCTACGGCGACATTCGCCAGGGTTTCGTGTACGAACGGGTGCCGCACATCACACTACGGGACATCGCCAACAACGCCGAGATAGACGTTATCTGGGAGGACGCTCAGAAGGACTTGGAACCCCTCAGAGAGGAGTTGAACCGCGTGCTTGGCGAATCGTGGGAGGAATGGGAAATCCCCCGCGACGCAGGGGACACCTGGCCGGATAAGGCAACCCGCCTTCACGCCCAGTGGTGGGAACGACGCATCGCTCGCCAGAAAGAGATTGACGCGTCGATCGCCGCCAAGGCCGACTACGAATACCTGTACGACAAGCCCTACGAGGACCGTAGCAAGGTGCGCGTCGCGGGGCCGTTTACCGTCGAGAGCATCTCGCCCCACCGTGTCCTGGGAGTGGACGAGCACGGCGACATTATCGCTGAGTCGTCCAACGGTTACGGGCCCGAGTTCGACTTCGCCGATGTCATGCTCGACAACCTGAGGACCTCCGGCATCCAGCAGGCACACAGGGAGGACAGAATAGAATTCGCGTCAATCGCCCCTTGGCCGGGGCGGCTGGTGTGCGCTGAGGGACGATACATGGAGGATGGCAAGGATGACGGCATAGAGCGTCGCGCGGCGGTCTTCATCGGCCCGGAGTTTGGCACGGTTTCCCGCCCTGACTTGGTGGAGGCGGCTCGCGAGGCCGCAGACGGCGGATTCGATGTCCTGATAGCTTGCGCCTTCAACTATGAGGCGCACACCACGGAGTTTGAAAGCCTCGGCCGCGTCCCTGTGCTGAAAGCGCGGATGAACGCCGACCTCCACATGGCCGAAGACCTCAAGAACACCGGTAAGGGCAACCTGTTCGTCATCTTCGGCGAGCCGGACATCGACGTCCTCGACGCGGACGACGACCGGATCCAGGTAAGGGTCAACGGTGTGGACGTGTTCCATCCCAACACGGGCGAGATACGCAGCGACGGGCCGGAAGGGATTGCCTGCTGGTTCATCGACACCGACTACAACGAAGAGGCGTTCTTCGTACGCCACGCTTACTTCCTGGGAGCGAGCGACCCGTACAAGTCGCTGAAAACCACGCTCAAGGCCGAGATCGACGCCGATGCTTGGGCAACGCTCCACAGCGACACATCGCGCCCGTTTGACAAGCCAGACTCAGGCCGCATAGCCGTCAAGGTCATTAACCACCTAGGCGACGAAGTACTGAAAGTGTTCCGGGTAGACTAACGTTATGGCCGAATGCGAATCTCGCCGATAGGCGGTGGCATCACAAGTCGGAAAGAGTAGTTCGAGAGGAG
Source organism: Dehalococcoidia bacterium (assembly GCA_965224235.1). GTDB lineage: Bacteria > Chloroflexota > Dehalococcoidia > Lucifugimonadales > Lucifugimonadaceae. The sequence goes on from CBDCYP010000002.1 coordinate 255,629, forward strand.
AACCCATGCAGCCGCGTCCCCGCTATAAGAACCCACCTATAGAAGAGGCGGTTTGTGAGTTCCGCTTCGAACCCGGGCAAGACTGGGACCTCACTGTTCCCGGAAAACTTCAGACCGCGATCGGCGACGAATACATGGGCAAGCCTCAGGAGCAGAGAGTCGTTCAGGTGGGGCTGGAGGCTCAGGGTGGCAGGCCTTCCAACCTGCGATTCGGGGAAGGTCTGGCCAAGGTTCAGCTTGTAACGAGCAACGGCAAAAGAATGATCGGCGTTGGACCTGATGTGCTCAGTATCCATATACTGCGTCCCTATCAAGACCCGCAAGAGCTCGGGCTTAGTGGATGGGAGGAATTCCGATTCCGGATCGAGAAGGCATTGGCAGCCTACTGGAAGGTCGCGCAGCCGGTTGGAGTAATCAGAGTCGGTATCCGATACATAAACAAGGTTGTCATTCCACAAGGAACGGTCCATATTGAAGAGTATCTAAAATGCGCCTTGCCGGAGGTCGATGGCTTACCAGACCATTTGACAAACTTCATGAGCCGTGTCAACTACTCGTATCAGGACGACGTGCGCATTGTCCTGTCTCAGGGTTCGATTGATACGTCACCAGACCAAGTTAGTTTCCTTCTCGATCTCGATGTCATCCGGGAAAAGACTGAGCCGGTTGATGAGGCACGGGCGCTGATGATAGCTGGCGATCTGCGTGATCGTGAAGGAGTAGCGTTTGAGGCGGTGATTACCGACAAAGCAAGGGAGCTGTTCGATGCCAATTGAGACTTACGCACCTTCCTCCACTACTCCCAGCATCCTCGACATCTTTGAGGAGATGAACGAAACCGGAATGCCAGACGACATCAGCGTCTGGTTCACAGACGGGCGGGAATCGCTTGCAGCTTCCAAAGAAGCTGCATTCTTGCAGAAGGAATGGATGGAGGCGGCTCGCCACCTGTTTTTTGAGCCGGCGGCTGTGATTCCCATACATACTCCGTTGATTACGAATCTGTTCCCGGCACTCCTGGATGTAGTCTGCTTCGATCTTACGGAACCGCAGGATGTGGTTGTTGATGATCGCGGGCGAGAGAATCTTGTCTCCAAGCTATGGTCGAGCTTCGAAAACGATCCCCTCGAAGACGGAATAGAGCACCCGGCCGAGAAGATCATAGGTGACGCATTGCGTTCTGCAGATGAGCAGTCGGTATTGGGCTGGTTGAAGCGTATCTGCGCGGACGCCTCCCACCCAGGTTTCGCTGCGTCTGTTCTGCGGTGCTTGGGGCGTCATGGTAGTGTGGGGACAGTTTCCTGGCGTGTAGGCTTGGTGCGAGACGGCTTGGCTATGGATAGTGCGGAAATCAGAGACGCTGCTGTGCAAGCGGCGGAGTCGTGGGGTGACTATGACCTGCTTGACGTTCTGGGATCACATTCTGACCCGGAGCCGTGGCTTCGGCAGTACATCTCCGATGTTATTGATGACCTGGCCTGATAGACTGTGTTTCTGGCTCGCAAGATCACACGCGCAAAGTGGGCTCCCGCACAGGGGTTGTCGGCTGGTGAGATACCGGCCGACGCAGTGACTGCCGACTTAAGGACGCAAGGGAACGCGCTTTCATTCTGGCAGTGTCCCACTGACATAGCCAGCGATGTCGAAGATGCTGCGCTGGCAATAGCCGTGGCACGTGAACGCCTTGATAGACTGGACATCGTTTGGTTGGCAGACGAAGAACTACAGACGGACGGCCAGGATCTGAGGAATACCGAGGGACGCACTCCTCTAAAGGACATGGAGGCTATGCACGTCGATGTGGCCCGGCTCGATTATGTACGCCTCGGTAGAGTAGCTCGTCGGGTTGTTGCCGCCATAGAAGCGGATCGGTACCGTCGACTTACAAAAGCGCGTGTCAAGAGCCTCATCGAAGAGGCGGTGGGACAAGGCCGGGTCGACCGCAGCGAACTTCACGACAGACTGCGTGCCGAGGTGGCGAGCTAAACTTAGTCCCCTCTGACGCCTATGCAATTCCGAATCGCGGATACGTTCACAGACAGCCTTGCGAGGCTGACGGGTGACGAGCAGAAGGCCATCAAGACTACGGCCTTTGACCTACAGGTGGACCCATCCCGACCAGGCTTGCAGCTCCACAGGCTCGATGGGGCGAGAGATCGCGATTTCTGGTCCGTTCGGGTTAGCCGCGACATCAGGATCATCGTCCACAGGACCCAAAGCAGCTTCATGCTCTGCTACGTCGACCACCACGACGCGGCGTACAGGTGGGCGGAGCGACGCAAGCTGGAGACACACCCCACGACAGGCGCTGCCCAACTGGTCGAGGTGCGCGAGACGGTTGAGGAGATTGCAGTCCCCGTATATGTTCCGGCAGCACTGGAAGCGCAACCTAAAGACCTCCCGTTAACCGGTTTGTCAGACGACGATTTACTAGGCTATGGGGTGCCCGTCGAGTGGCTACAAGACGTCCATGCCGCGGACGAGGACGGCATCCTCGATCTTGCCATCCACTTGCCTGGTGAAGCCGCTGAAGCGCTCTTGGAACTGGCTACCGGCGGGACACCGCAGGTCCCCGGTTCGGTTGCAGCAAGCATTGACCCGTTCGATCACCCGGACGCACAGCGCCGCTTCCGAATTGTGCATGATTTGGAAGAGTTGGAACGCGCCCTCGATTATCCGTGGGACAAGTGGGCCGTCTTCCTTCACCCGGCCCAACGCGATATCGTCGAGCGAGACTATACCGGCCCCGCCAGAGTCTCAGGGTCGGCGGGTACGGGCAAGACCATTGTTGCGCTTCACCGCGCGGTTCATCTTGCCCGCACGAATCCCAACGCAAGAGTGCTGCTGACGACCTTCTCGGAGACCCTGGCCAATGCCCTACGAGACCGGCTCCGCATACTCGTCAGCTCAGAGCCCAGGCTTGCTGAGCGGGTGGAGGTGTACCCCATAGACGCTCTTGGGGAAAGACTCTATACGCTGAATATGGGCCCTCCTTCGTTTGCTTCGATCCAGCAGATTCGGACACTGACGGAGGAGGCGGCTACCAAGGTACAGGACAGCAGATTCCCACCGGGCTTCATGCTGACAGAGTGGGACCAAGTTGTTGATGCGTGGCAATTGGATACTTGGGAAGCCTATCGTGATGTGCCCCGCCTCGGCCGGAGGAGACGGCTACCCGAAAGCCAGCGCCGCGTCCTTTGGTCTGTATTCGAGCAGGTGCGTGCAGGACTCAGAGACCGGGGCCTGATCACACGCCCGGAGATGTTTGGCCAGCTTGCTTCCAGATTTGGTAAGACCCAAAGGTCGCCTTTCGATTTCGTCGTAGTGGACGAGGCGCAAGACGTTGGCGTAGCCCAGATTCGCTATCTTGCAGCCCTGGGATCGGAGCGGCCCGATAGCCTGTTCTTCGCCGGGGATCTTGGTCAGCGCATCTTCCAGCAGCCGTTCTCTTGGCAGGCGTTGGGTGTGGAGATACGCGGGCGCTCCCGCACGTTGAAGATCAACTACCGGACCTCACACCAGATCAGGAAGCGGTCCGACCTTCTCCTGGGGACAGAGATATCCGACATTGACGGCAACACAGAAGAGCGCTCAGGCACGATATCGGTGTTCAACGGGCCGGAGCCGTCCATAACGATCTCCCAGTCCATTGACGAAGAATCCAAGGCTGTAGCCGATTGGCTAGGCGATCTGATAGGAAAGGACTTGGAGCCTCACGAGATCAGCGTTTTCGTGAGATCAAGCGATCAGATCAACCGTGCCACCTCTGCCATCAAAGGCGCCGGACTACAGTTCACTGTCCTGGACGATCATGTTCAGACGACCGGAGGGCGCGTCTGTGTGAGCACTATGCATTTGGCGAAGGGATTGGAATTTCGCGCTGTCGCCGTCGTGGCCTGCGATGATGAGGTCATGCCGCTTCAGGAGCGAATCGAGTCGGTCACTGACGACTCGGACTTGGAGGATGTCTACAACACCGAACGGCATCTCCTCTACGTCGCCTGCACCCGCGCCCGAGACTACCTACTCGTGACCGGCGTGGAGCCGGCGTCGGAGTTCCTGGACGACCTTCGCGAGTGTGAATAGAGATGACTGCGGCGGACTATCGCTGATCGCCGCATCCAATGAAGCGACACTTTAACGCGTAAAGATTGTGCCGGTCACGTACTCGGCATCGTCGCTCGCCAAAAACGCACAGATGCGCGATATGCCGTCGGGCGAGACGAGTGAGTTCATCGTTGCGTTATATCCCGTTCTGTCCCCGGTCACCCTCAGCGACTGTTCAGTGGCCGCCACCTTCAACGGGGTGTCCACCGACCCCGGCGCGATGTCGTTGACACGTATCCCGAACTTGGCCAGCCGCTGTGCCATCACCATGGCCAAACCGTGCACCCCGCCCTTGCTGGAACCATAGGCGAACGACGAACTGCCGCCCTTGACCCCCGCGCCGGACGCCGTTAGGACAATGGCCCCGTGGCGCTGCTTTCTCATGAATGCCACAACGTGCTTGGCGATCAGGAAGGATCCCTTCAGGTTTATGTCGATCACCATGTCCCACACGTCTTCAGTGAATTGGTCCAGATCGACCGCCACGCCGTCTAGAATCCCGGCGAAGTGGAGCAGCACGTCGATGCCCCCAAGCCACGACTCGGCGGCGATCACACCACCGGACACGGCCGCTTCGTGCGCAACGTCCACGTGCCAGTAGCGCGCGTCCCCGCCGGCCTCGTTGATGTCGGCCGCGGTCTCGGCGCCGGCGCCGTCGTTTACGTCGAAGACAGCGACACGCGCCCCGTATGCGCCCACTCTAAGCGCGGACGCCCGCCCGATGCCGGTGGCCCCGCCGGTGACGATGATGCGCTTGCCCTTCAAATCCATTCCGACGAATCCTCCGATAAAAATCGCATCTTCTAATTCTAGGGATTATTGAAGACAATGCCTGCCGCATCGGCGGCGCGGCGCAAACCTCTGGCAGCGGCCGGCGCCAACTCGTCCGGCAGATGCTCGATCAAGACGTGGCCGTCGGGACAGACCGCCTGCATGCCGGTCAGGAATTCGTGATGGTCCAGCATGCCGCGCCCAATCACCGCCTCCTCGAAGCGCGGCCACAACGCGTCGACGAGCCGGAAGTCCTTGGCGTGGGCGCCTACGATGCGGTCCGGCAACAGATCATAGAACTCGCGCTGCAATGACGTCGTTTCGTACGCCTGTTCGATCGACCCGACGAAATTGACCGGATCCATGTTCAGACCAAGGTTGGGAGACCCGACGGCGTCTATGAAGTCCCGCACCCGGAGCGCCGAGTAGAGCGGGCACACCACGCCGCCCTCCACGGCCACCGTTACGCCCTCACTCTCCGCCGTTGCGCATATCTGCCGCGCAGAGTCGACGAGCCGGTCGAACACCTCCGGCGACCGATTGTCCGGGTGCGGAAACCACGGGCTGCCGGGGTTCAGGCTGCCGGGCCTCAGGTACGTGTCCGGCGCGCCCAACTCGGCCGTCACACCGCACATCCGCTTCACGAACTCTATGGCCGCCGATCTTTCGTTGTCGTCGACTGCGATGAGCCCGCCCCCGTAGTTGCCCACCGTCTGCCCCATCACGACGCCGTGCTCTTCGAACAGCCCCCTGAGAGCCCCGGCGCTTGCAGGATCGAGGTCGCGTGGATCGTCTACACGTACTTGAAGAACGGCGAATCCCATGCTGCACACGGTTCGCAACACGTTCGCGTCAATGGCGCGCCAGTCACCGTCTACGAGGCCGGATATGCCGAGTAACAACCCTGTTTTCCTCCTGGCCGGAGTTCGCCTTCACGGCAAAACCGGTCTCTGCGGCCAACTATTGGGCGGTCCCGGTCAGCTCGTCTCACCACGCCGTTCGCTCTCCAGACGGGTTTTGAGGACGCCAAGGCCAGTTTCGATGATCCGATTGATCTCGTTTCGAAATACATCGCGAATCCCTGTCCAGCGGGCGATCGGCCCATCAGCAAATGTCTCGCAAATAATCGTAGTCCGACGATAGTCGCCGTCGATCCCGAACGCGTGCCGTGTGGTCGAGAACCACGAGACCGATTCCCAGCCGAATTCCCGTTCGACGCGCTGCCTCTCGATACGGCAAGTCAACGACAACACCTTCCGGACGCGGTAGCTGAATACGCCCATTCCTTCATCGCTCACCCAACTAGACGCATCAATCTCCGGATGCCAGTCGGACCACAGATCGACCCGGCTAATCCAGTCCCACACCATTTTCGGTGGAGCAAAGACCTCTATCTCGTGGCGGGTCTCGATTGCGGCAGATTGATAGCGATACGAACTCATTGCCCATGCGCCGCGCATCCGGCAAATGTCATCGCCGCGCTTCGTGAGCGTAATAGCGTCATACAGTACAGTCAAACAGATGCAGTCGGGCGCGCCACTCTGCCAATCCGACAGCAGCCGAGGCGAAGCCGGAGGGGCGCATCGGTCAGGCCAACAGGGAGCGGTTCGATGGTCACAAAAAGCGGGCGGCGATGGACGCAGATGGTGCTCGCCGAGCACGAACAGTCCGAACGCGTCATGGCAGATATGCCGCCCAGGGACTTTTGGAGCGGCCTGTCGCACAGGTTCGTACCTCAGCGCCCCGGACAGGGCGGACGCGACGAAACCCTCTTCGCCCTTCTCGACATCGTTCGGCCTGAGCACACCGTGATGGACGTGGGCGCAGGAGCGGGACGCCTCTCCATGCCGCTGGCCCGACATTGCCGCAGCGTTACGGCCGTCGAGCCGTCCGAAGCGATGCGCGCCCGGCTCGCAGAGATGGCCGAAGTGTGGGAGGCCAGCAACCTGTGTGTGATCCCGGAAAGGTGGGAAGATGCGTCCCCTGACCCCGAAGACGTCATTTTCTGCGCCCACGTCATCTACACCGTGACGGACATTGAGTTGTTCACCGCCAAGCTCGATAGAAACGCTCGTGAACTCGTCGCCGTCATCCTGTTTGAGAAGCCGGCGGCCATCAACTACTTCCCCCTCTGGGCCAAAGTACACGGCCAAGAACGACTTGCATTGCCGTGCGCGCCGGAATACACCGGCGTGCTGACGGAGATGGGCGTCGACTTTCAGGTACGCCGGCTGCCGGCGTGGCCTCCGGAGCCCCTCCCCGATCCGGAAACGGCCGCCACCGAATGCATGGCGAGGCTATTCATCGAACCCGGCTCCGAAAAGGCGGCTCGCCTTAACGCCGTCCTTTGCGAGAGCTTGATTGAAGTAGATAACGGCTTCCATTTCTCATGGGCCGAGCCCAACACGCCTTGGCTGATCACGTGGGCGCCGCAACTTGGCGGGCAACAGCAATTCACTGAAAGAAATCGTTGACCACGAAAATTGTCCACTTCGACGACGAGGTCCCCGGCGCCGAGGAGTTGGCCGGCATCGAGGATCGCGTCCGCGAACTGATCGAACAAGGCAGCGTCGATCTCGCCGCAGGCGAACTGAACGGGCTGCGGCCTCCCGACTGCGCCACCGTGCTCGAAGACCTCGAACCCGGGATGCGCGGCATGTTGTTGGCGGCGGCGAGTGATCGCATGGCCGCCGAGGCGTTCGCCCACATGGCGCCGCCGGATGCGGCTGAGGTGATCGGGCATGTCGGGCCCGAACGAATGGCCGCCATCCTCGACCTGTGCCCGCCCGACTTGACCGTCGACATCCTGCGCAGGTTCGAATGGGAGCAGACCGGCCCCGTTCTCGGGCAGATGAGCGATCGCAAAGCAATTGGCGACCTGCTGCTATACCAGGACGACGATGCGGGCGGCCTCATGTCCCCACGCGTGGTGGCGTTGCGGGATTCCTGGCCGACCGCGCACGGCATCGACGTGCTGCGCTACTCAGGACTCGAACCCGGCGAACTACGACAACTGTTCGCCGTGGATGAGCACAACGTTCTCGTCGGCCGGCTCGAACTACCGGAGTTGGTGTTCGCCGCGCCCGGCGCAACAGTCAACGACGTAATGTCCGCAGACGTCATCTCCGTCGAAACCGGCACGGACCAGGAGGAGGCCGCCCGCTTGATGGCCCGCTACGAAATCCGCAGCGTCCCCGTCGTCGACCATCTCGGCAGACTGAAAGGCGCCATCGCCATCGAGGACCTCGTGCAGGTCGCCAGCGAGGAAGCCACAGAGGACATGTACCGCATGGTGGGCGTCCGGCTGGATGAGCGCGAGACGGGGCGTTTCGCAGCGTCGGTGCGCGGCCGCTTGCCGTGGCTCACCATCAATCTCGGAACGGTACTTCTGGCCGGTTGGGTCCTAAGCCTGTTCCAGTCCACCCTCGACAACCTCACGATCCTCGCCGTCTTCCTGCCCGTCGTCATGGGGCAGGCCGGCATTGCGGGCACGCAGACCCTCACCATCATCGTGCGTTCCATGGCGCTCGGAGAATTCCCGACCTCCGACGCCCGCAACGTCCTGTTGTCGGAGTCGGCGTTGGCCATCGGTCAAGGTTTAGTGGTGAGCGGCATCCTCATCGGCGTTGTGTGGGCGTGGCGCGGCGACTCCTATTTGGCCCTCGTAGTAGCCGGCGCGCTTCTGCTCAACATGATCGTAGCGGCGCTTGGCGGCGTGCTCGTTCCCTTGGTATTGCGCGCCCTGAGAATAGACCCTGCCACATCGTCAGCCGTATTCGTCACAACCCTCAGCGACGTCTCCGGCATTGTCCTGTACCTCGGCCTCGCAACCGCCCTCCTGTCAGTCCTCAAACCCGGCTAACACCCCATTCGATTCCAATCAAGGGAGACTCTGCAAAAACCACGCGGGACGTCTCTACATGGTCGCCGGCATGCGGGGTTGGGGAAAGAATCAAGGCGCGGATGGTGTGTTTGCGATGCCGACATCACCCCGCGTGCAACCAACCGTAGGGGTGATTTTCGTGGGCGCCCGCCGCGATGGGGGGCAGCAGCGGGAATCGGGCCGGGGTTGGAACAGACGGGGCCGGCCACCACGCTTTCCTTCAACAACCCCTGTCCCCTACGGTAAATCCCCGCCCGGTCACTTCCCGTCCACAAACGCCGCGGCGACGTGCCGGCGCTGAATCTTTCCCGTGGCTGTACGGGGAAGGCTGTCGGCCAGATATATCCGGTCGGGCACCTTAAAACCGGCGAGCCTCTCCCGGCAGAAGTTCACGATGTCGTCCGAGTCGCACTGCCCATTGAGCACGACCGCGGCCTGAACGCACTCACCGTATTTTTTGTCGGGCACGCCAAAGCACACCGCCTCGGCCACCGAGGGGTGCTGAAGCAGCGCCGCGTCCACCTCCAGAGGCGATATCTTCTCCCCGCCCCGGTTGATCAGCTCCTTTATACGGCCGGTCAGGGTCAGGTAACCGGTCTGGTCCAGCATCCCCTGATCGCCCGTCCGGAACCAACCGTTCGCGAACGCGTCGGCGTCGGCCTCAGGGTTGTTGTTGTAACCGTGCATCACGTTCGGGCCCCTGATCACCACCTCGCCCCGTTCGTCTTCACCCAGAAGTTCCCCCGGACGTTCCATATCCATGATTGCGATCGATACTCCCGTACCCGGCCCTACGGTGCCCGGCTCTCTCCTACCCGGCGGAAGCGGATTGGACGACATTTGGTGTGCGGCCTCCGTCATTCCATACGCCTCAAGCGCCGGCGCGTCGAAACGGCCTTCGAGTTGGGAGAAAACGGCTGGCGCGAGCGCAGAGGAACACGAACGTATAAACCGGAAACTTCCGCGGGGCGCTCCGTCGGCATCGGCCCGCTGAAGCAGAATCTGGTGGATCGTCGGAACGGCTGAGAACCAAGTAGCCCCGGACGCTGCCTGATCCACCCAGAAACTGCTCGCCGAGAACCTTGCGGGAACCACAACCGACCCGCCGGAATAGAACGTGCTTAGCGTGGCGCCGAGCAGGCCGTGGACGTGGAACAGCGGCATCACGATCAACGACGAGTCTTCGGGCGTCAGCCCGTAAGTACTGCTGATGTTGGCCAGGGACGACATAAGGTTCGCATGCGTCAGCGGGACACCCTTCGGCCTGCTCGTCGTGCCCGACGTGTGCAGGAACAGGGCCGGGTCGCCGGGCGAGGGTGGGACAGGGTCGGCCGATGCGGTCAGGGCGCGGCCGTCCCTCGTCATCTCTACGTCCGAGCCATCAAGCGAAACGTCGATACACGGCACACCTAGTTGCGTCGCCGCCTCTCGTCCCGGGTGACTGCCCGCCGGCAGAATGGCGAGCCCCGACGACGCGTCCTCCATGTAGAACTTAAACTCGCCCACGGTGTAGGCAGAATTCAGAGGGGCGGCAACCGCGCCGCAGCGGGCGATCGCGAGGAACGCAACGATGAACTCCAGGCCATTCGGCAGGATGATCGACACCGTCGTCCCAGACGAAACGCCAGCCGCTGCGAGTCGCCCCGCAACCCGCTCGACCTCATCATCGAGCCTTGCGTAATCAAGCGTCGGCCCGCCCGGGATATCCACTGCGACATCACCGTTACTTGCTGGCCGAAGCACATCACCAAGAGTACTGGTCGTCATACCAAACCTTCTCGCTCAACTAACAGCCCCCGATTGTAAGACCCTTTGGGCCGCGCCATCCCCGTCACAGCCGTAAAGGCGACCAGTGGGCAGCTACGGGGCCGAGGCAACGCACGTGCGGGTTAGATGCGCGTCGCCCAACCGGCCAACCACATGTATGAGCCCTTCTCGCGGGGCACCCGGCGCAGGGTCGCACAACGAGCCAACGTCATCACCCGTCTTCCCCGACCCTGATCGTGGAACCACCGGGACTGGTTCTTACTCCCCGACGCCACCCGTTTACAGACCAGTTGCCACGCCCAAAAGCTCGGCGGCGTCCGGAAACGTTCCTGGCGGATAGGTACGGGCGTTTCGGACCACGCCCTCCGCGTCGATCACAAACGTCGCCCGTCCAGCGATACCTCGTTCATCGTTGTATATACCGTAGGCCTTCGCCACCTCTGCCTTGGGGTGGAAATCGGCCAGCAGCGGGAATGGAACACCGCCCAGAGACTCCGCCCAAGCCCTCTGGATCGGCGCATTATCCACGCTGACCTCAAGGATCCGGACCCCCGCTGACTCGTAGCCGTCGTAGTTCGCACGGAACTCGGTCAACTGATTCGTTCAACCGCCGGTAAAGCTGGCTGGGTGGAATGCCAACACGACCGCCGAGCCGCGATAGTTCGAAAGCGTGACCGGCTCGCCTGAGTGCGACATCAAAGTGAAGTCCGGCGCCATAACGCCAAGTTGAATTGCCATGCCGAAAACCTTCCAGAATGCGCCTGGCGACCATCGCCGAAACTGCAAGCATCATACCCCGCCAACCCCCGTCGCGGTCGCAACGCGCTATTGCTCTTCCGTTATTCGCGTGAAAACGGGAATCTGCGCCCATTTCCCCACCCCTGGGGCCCCCATCGGAGTCGGGGATGACGGGTGTATGTTGGCCGCCTTGCCATCGTCGCCCCGGCGAAGGCCAGGGCCCAGGGGTGGGGCACGGATACGGCCTCAACGCGCGATATCGCCGAACACCTACGTTCCCAACCCAACGCTACGCCTGTGGTTTCGTCCTCGATGAGGATCACGCCGTGATGGAGGCCGCCTTTCCATCGTCGCCCCGGCGAAGGCCGGGGCCTTGGGGTGGGGCACGGATACGGCCTCAACGCGCGATATCGCCGAACACCTACGTTCCCAACCCACCCCTTGTATGTTGATGAGTGTGGCGGGGCAGACCGTGGTAAGGGGTGGCGCGCGTCCGGACGGGTGTTCAAGGAGATAACGCTGGGGCGGTGCGTATGGCTTGGTCAGAGTTCTGCGACGGTCCTTTTGCGAAAGTAGTCCCAGTCCCACTCTGCGCCCCAGCCTGGACTCTGCGGAGGGGTCACGTGTCCATCCGAAGGTAGGGGAGGATTCGTCATACCGATCTCCTTGCCCACCTCGTCCCGGATTCCACCCGGAAAGAATTCATAGTAGCTGGTGTTGGCGATGGCGCAGGCCAGATGTGTGTGCACGAGGCCGAAGAGGCCGCCCGCGCCGTGCAATTCGACGTTCGTGCCATGCAACTCGGCCAGGTGGGCGAGCTTCAGGACGGATGTCGAGCCGTGTCTGGCGCTTACCCGTAGCAGGTCGGCGGCGCCGGAGATCAGCCATTGTGCGCTGAGATCGATGGCGTTGGTCAAGGACTCAGGGTTGAGGACGGGGATTTCAAGGGTGTCGCAGAGAGTTTGCAGTTCGTGCTGCCGCACGTCGTTCATAGGCTCTTCCAACCACCGAAAGTCGAGTTCTTCCAGGGCCCGCCCTACCCGTACGGCCTCGGCGAACGTGTACATACCCACCGGGTCATGCATGAGGTCCACGTCAGGCCCTACAGCATCTCTGACTGCGCGAAACCACTCGATGTTGTCGCCGGGCTCCTGTACGAAGTGGTCCTTCAAAGCGGGGAACCCCATCCCGATCGCCACCTCGGAGTCCTCGACTGCCTTTTCCATCGAATCTCCGCGAATGTTGTAGTAGGCGGGCGCCCGCTCCCGGACGCGGCCCATAAGGGAGCAGACCGGCATACCGGCCGCCTTTCCGGCGATGTCCCACAGGCAATTGTCGAATGCCCCGAACCACCCGTACGGGGCGAAGGCCTGCCGCGTCGCATGCTTCATTTTCTGGAACAGCCGCTCACGGTCGAGGGGGTCCTCGTCCAATGCAAGTATGCGGAGCTGCTCCAACGTCGTGAGCGGCATGGTCATGTACCGGCCGTCGCCGACCGGGCAGACGCCTTCCAGGCCCTCGTCCGTGCGGACGTGCAGCACGTGCATGTGGCTCTGCAGCGGCGGACGCGGCTGGTGTCTCCACCGGCGGTGTCCCGCGCGTCCGGACTCGACGAGATCGAACGGCGTGATGACGCCGGTCATCTCGAATACGGAGATCTTGATTTCGGTGATTTTCATGTTGTTTCCGGGGATTGTGGGTGGCGGTGTGTCGTGCAAGGCGGCCATTGTATGCGGGGTCCAGTCCGGAGGGGAAAGTTCCCCGGCCGTTCCATTAACATATCGGCGTAAACCGTCGCACGAAAACGCGGCCGTCAAGGAACACGCGCCATGTGGCTAGATGAACTTAACGAACTCGTCGTCGAGCTGAGCACGAAGATCGACCAACACCGCGAGATACTCCGAAAAAGCGAGTCGGCAACTAGGTACTGCCTGATCGATCCGCTTCTTGCCGCGTTGGGGTGGGACCTCTCTGACCCTGCGCAGGTGCTAACCGAGTTCAACTCAGGCAACGGCTGGGCCGATTACGCAATGGCGCCAGGAAACGGCCCGCCCAGCCTTGTCGTCGAGGCCAAGTCGCTGTTTACACCAACAGCGCAAGGGATCGCGCAGTCGATCAACTACTGTCTTCAGGATGGCATCAAATATTTTGTCGTTACGAATGGCGACGACTGGGAAGTGTACGAGACTCACAGGCCGGTCCCGATGCAGGACAAACGCGTCACGGCGTTCAAGATCACCGATATGAGCCAAAGCGCCGTAATGGGAATGCTCTGGATGTGGAGAGGGAATTTCAAAGACGGCGACCCCGCCATGTCAACCACTCCACCCCCTGCAAAGGAATTACCGATAACATCTTCGGCGCCTGTTGCGCCATCATCCCGACCCGTCGAGGCAACACCCCCGGTCTCCGCAGGTCCTCCAATTCAGCCGGAGAGCGGCGTCTCTCCCGCGCCGACCGGCACTCCCCTTAGCGAATTGACTAATGTTACCGGCCGAGAACCCCCGCAATTTATGACATTTCCTGATGGGGTCAGAAAATCCCTTAGCTCGTGGTACGAACTTCAAGTCAACACTGTGGAGTGGTTGATTGAATCAGGCAGTTTGAGCGAGGCCAATTGCCCACTGACCAATTCACGCGGGACCCATCTTGTTCATACCTATCCCTGCAGACGAGATGGAAAGCGGTTTACGGTGCCCAAACCGGTAAATCAATATTGGATAGACGGGAATGCCAGCGCGAGTAACCATGTCTCGCGCACAAGAGACATACTCGACGCAGCAGGTGTAGGCCCCGCCACCGTCTTTGTATCTTCATCTGCTCAGGCGTCGACGCCGTCGTCCCAGCCATATTCACGACCTCCGGCCGTAAACGCGTAAGTACAGCTTGGCGGATGTGGGCCGTCGTCCCAGCCATATTTACGACCTCCGGCCGCAGGATCTCGGAGACCCGCCGAGAGCGAAGCCGAGCCCGTGTCGGCTGGTGTCTCCTTGAGTGAACTAAACCCCGGCAAAGGTCAGGACTCCGATCGACTTATGACGTTTCCGTACGGAGCGAGAAAATCGCTCAGATTTTGGTACGATCTTCCGGTGCCTGTAGTCGAATGGGTAGGGCCTGTCAACACTAACGGGTTTGGTCATGCAATCTTTGCCGGTTGGAAATCACACAATCCCAGTATGAACGCATCGCTGCACTGCCTGCCAGTGCAGCGGGGCAACGTAAGCATGCCGAACCTGCAGGTACTGAACGCCATCCTGTACGCCGCCGGGAACGGATAGTCCGCATCAAGCTCGAGCCGGTCTCGATGGACAGTACCATCGCGGCCTCCTCGGTTTCATGCTCGCTAAAATCCGATCTAATTCCCTAGTAGAACGTTCCCGAGGCATCGCCGCCGCCGGTTGCCCCGGCCTTCACCGCGGCGATCTGCTCGTCAAATCCCCACTTCAGGACGCGCATGTCGGAGCCTATTGGCATCCACTGCATTCCCTGTTCGATCCGTCTTGCCACCTCGGCGCCATCCCCGCAGTGGATCCCGGTCGGCACTCCGGCCCGCTTGCCAGCTTCCACCACCTTTTGCACCGCCGCAACGTGGTCGGGGTGTTGATTGTCGATACCGACCGGCACGCCGAGCGTGTTGGCGAGGTCGTTCGGCCCGATGAACGCCACGTCCACGCCCGGAACGGCGAGGATGTCGTCGATCTGCGCCACCGCGCCGGCGTCCTCGATCATGCACACTACCGTCACCATTTCGTTGGCCCGTTGGTAGTAATCGGCGCCATACACAATGATCCCGCGGGCCGAGCCGATGCCCCGCACGCCTTCAGGCCGGTATCTCGCTGCGGCCACGGCCTTACGGGCGTCGTCGGGGCTCTTGACATCCGGCACAACCACGCCAAGAAAGCCTATGTCCAGCACGCGCTTGATCCACACCGGATCGTTCCAGGGGATCCTTGCAAATGGCGTCTTGCCGGTACCTCCCATGGCGCGCAGGCAGTGGACCGCAGTCGAAACATCGACCGGATTGTGTTCGAAGTCGATGTTGATCCAGTCGAGTTCTGTACGCGCCAGTACCTCGACCACCGTCGGATCGCCGGATGACGACCATGTTCCGATCGACGGCTCACCGGCCGCCAGTTTTTCTTTTACGGAGATTATTTCCATGTCACGTCCTGCCAGGCTGTATATGCGAACTGGAAGATTACATGCTGCTGCCGGCCTGCGCGCCGCCGCCGCCGCTGTCATACACTCCAAGTTCGCGGCAGTGCCCAAACTAACGCATAGCAGCGGACGCAGGGTTTACGGCACTGCTACAACCGGACCGCCGGTTGCTGGACGATCGGATAAAACAGATGGCTGGCCAAACCAGACTGGACGTATATAACGCCATAGCAGACATAGGCGCGGTACCGGTCTTCCACGCCTCTGCCGCGGACGACGCCATAGCGGTCGCCCGCGCCTGCGTCAGCGGCGGCATGCGGGTGGTCGAGTTCACCAATCGGGGAGACCATGCCCACGAGGTGTTCTCCGCCATGCACAAGGCCGTCGAGGGCGAGGCGCCCGGAGCAATACTCGGCGCCGGTACAGTGCTCGACCCGGCGACTGCCGCCCTCTACGTAAACTTGGGAACGCGGTTCATCGTGGCCCCCAATACAAACCCCAAAGTTGCCCGCATCTGCAACCGGCGCAAGGTGGCGTACATCCCCGGCTGCGGGACGGCCTCCGAAATTTCGAACGCAGAGGAGATGGGATGCGAAATCGTGAAGCTCTTTCCGGCGATGGCCTCGGGCGGACCCGGTTTCGTGAAGGACCTGCTTGGCCCGATGACGTGGTCATCGATCATGCCGACCGGTAGGATCGGAGTCGGGCGCGACGCTCTGCGGGAGTGGTTCGAAGCGGGGGTTGTAGCCGTGGGCTTGGGCTCGTCGTTGATCACGAGTGACATAGTGACGAGACGCGCCTGGGATGAGCTTGAACGGCGCTGCCGTGATGTGGTGTCGTCGATAGCCGAAATCAGGGCCGGACGATAGCAGTATTCGATAGACGCGACGAGTCACGGGTCGGCCGCCGGCCGGGACGCCGTGGGAATAGGGGGTTCCGACCGTGCCGAAGAGGGTAATCACGTTTGGCGAAGTTCTCATGCGCAACGCCGCGCCGCGCCACGAGCGATTCACGCAGGCGCGCCAATGGGATGTCATATACGGCGGAACGGAGAGCAACGTCGCCGTGGCATTGGCCCACTTTGGGGTAGACGCTGCGATCGTGACAGCCTTCCCGCCAAACGAAGTCGGTCAGGCAGCGGCCAACTACGTACGCCAGTACGGCGTCGACACGTCAGAGATTATCTGGCGCGGCGACAGGCTCGGTCTGTACTTCCTCGAAATCGGGGCGTCGGTACGGCCATCCAAAGTCATGTACGACAGGAAGGGGAGCGCGTTCTCTGCGTTGCGCCCCGGCGACATCGCCTGGCAAACAGTCTTCGACGGCGCGGACTGGTTCCACTTCACTGGCATCTCCGCCGCGGTGTCCGTATCAGCGGCCGCGGTGTGTGCCGAGGCGACCGCCGCTGCGCAAGCGGCCGGATTGCCCGTTAGCTGCGACCTCAACTACAGATCGGCGCTGTGGAGCCCTGACGAGGCGCGCAAGGTCATGAGACCGCTTATGGCCAACGTCGACGTACTGCTCGGCGGGCGCGAGGATGCCGATCTGTGCCTTGATGTGAAGGCTCCGAATACGCCTGGCGCAGGCGGACTCGATCACGAAGCTTGCGAGAAAACGGTTGCGTCGCTGATCGCCGAGTTCGGTTTTAGTAAGGTCGGCTTGACCCTCCGGCAGGGCGAATTCGCAGACTTCAACGACGTGTCGGCGTGTTATTGGGACGGCTCGGCATCCCACCGGGGCCGCACGGTAGAGTTGCGCGGCATGGTCGACAGGGTGGGCGGCGGGGACGCCTTCTCCGCCGGGATCATCTACGCCAACCTCAAGGGATGGGAAGGCCAGCGCTCCGTCGACTTTGCAGTCGCGGCGAACGCCATCGCTCACACCTTTCACGGCGACTTCAACCTCGCGTCCGTGGAAGAGGTCGAGAACATCGCCCTCGGCGGCGGCAGAGTGCAGCGTTAGCCTGACTCTTCCGGCTGGCCGGCGCATAACCGCCCCGGGAACGCGGGACGCCCACTCTACAGGGCAATGCGGTGTGAGTGCTATTCTCCTCGTGCGGGGTTGGTGCGCGCTTCCCGACAGGGGCCTGGTCAGTCTTCGATTCGAAGGGTCTGCAGAAACTCGATCACCGACGCCTGTTCATACTCGGACAGATCTTCGAATGCGCGCCGTGCGGCCTCCGCTTCACCGCCGTGCGCCATGATCGCCTCCGAGATCAACGTCGCTCGTCCGTGGTGCAGGAAAGGAGGTTCCGACGCGAATCCCCACAACTTCCTCGTCATCCACTGGTGGGTCGGTATCAACTTCTCCAGCGGCGGCGTCCGTCTTTGGAAGTCCTGTTCGAGCGATTCGTTGTTCAGGAACTCTCCCATGTCGTGGCGCTTCAGGTCGGAGAATGCCGGCACCAGGTAGTTTCCTTCGCCGTCCCGTTTCAGGTGTTTGGCGAACTCAGCCAGGTCGACTCGAATCACGTCCGGCACGTCTTCCGGCGTGAGATCGTCTTCGCGATTTAGCGGGTCGATGGGGTTAAATGGGCCCGGCTCGGTAAACTCGACGCTCGAAAGTGGGAGGGCAGGCACGTGGCAGGATGAACAACCGATGGAGGCGAACAGTTGCCGCCCAAGCGCCGCGGCTTCTCGCTCCGCGTCGGTCGCTGGCTCCACTTCAACCGGCGCCGGTAATGTCGCCTGGAACAGAACCATCGCGGTGATGTCCCCAACTGTCAACTCGTTGACCCGATTGTCGAAGTCGGGGTCCCGGTCCTCGCCGGTGCGATCGTTCGAAGTTAGGCCGTGATGGTTTAGCGTGGCGTTGTTGGTGAACTCGCGCAGAGAGACGATCGCGCCTTTCTGACTAAACGGCCTGATGATCAGATCGTCGTCGACCCCATCAACATTGCCGGTGTCCACCGATCCGTCGGGGTAGCAGATGATCATCCCGAACCCGACACCCTTGGCCGTGAGATTTACGGTGACCGATTGACCGGAGGTTGCAGCCTGCGCCAGCGCAAGATCGCGTGCGGCGTTCAGTTCTACAGTCATTTCCCTCGCCAGGAGCTCGATCAGGCCCGAGCCAAACATGCCGACCGTGCCGCGCTCATTTCCGACCGTCATCAACGTCTGATTGCGCCCACCCTCGGCGGTATCGCCGTCGAATTCCACGAATGGGTTCTTATCCGCGAGGGTAAACACGTTCGCCACGTTGTCCCCGCCGCCGCCCGTATTCGGCAAGTTGTGGCAGCCGACGCAGGAGTTTGAGTCGGGGCCCGAGATTCGGTTGAAGTTCTGCGGCATGACGCGGGCGCCGCGCGCCGTGCCGTCACCGGTCAACTCAGGCCGCCCTGCGCCGTCGAGCGTGTTGAAACTCGCCTCGAACAACATCCGGCCATGTTCGATGAGCTCTTCAAGATCGTACTTGCCGGCGTCGATGTCGTCCTGGCCAATATGCCGGGTGATGGCCGGTTCGTCGCCTATGACGGGAGTCGTCGAGGAATCTTCACTGCCGGAGCACGCCACCAAGGCGGAGGCGAGTAACCCAATCGTTCCGATGAGCATCAATCGAGCCATCAGCCGCACCTTGCAATCTCCCCGTCGAACCCGGAAAAACACGGGCGCTCCACTGAACCCGCGGGCCGGCAAAAATGATACGTCACCCCCGCTGCTCCAAATGTCTTCACTTGTTCAGAGGTTTTGCAAAACGCTGCGGGGGCGCCCATGAGCGCTTCTTTCTGAATGGGGTAAGCAAAAAAGAGAGTCTTTTACAAGTTTACCGAAGAGCTGAAACTAGCCTTCCCTGGGCCGCCACCCCATTGCCCCCCTCAATAGGTTCCATTCCTTCATGGGCGAACCGTGAATGATCGCCCGGGCGATGTCCTCAACCCTTTCCGGGATCGACTCCGGCGTGACGCTGGTAACAGGCCATCCGTGTTGCGGTTTCAAGTCGGCCAGTTTCGACGCCTTATGCTCTATTCTTCATCTAGGGCAGGACACCTATGAGGACCAGCGGCACGGATGGAACACCTCGTCCTTGCCGCAATACGTTCAGCAAGTCCCGTTTGTACGAAACCCACTCGACATTTCTTTTTCGAGCTCCTTCATAGGAAACGCCTCGATGCCAACGTCAATGATGTTCGATACAAAAAATCTCAAGTGTTTAACAAACAGGTCGTGTGCGACAAATGCATATTTGCCAAATTGGATTTCATGGCCACTCGGTCTTTCACGAAGTCCGATTGGTTATAGGACATTATGGGCATGTGCCCGGCTTCTTCGATGGCTCGTTTCTGTTCCTCCGCCGACAAACTATAAATGCCACGCAGGAGTTTTTCATCTTCAGTTACCCAGAACCTGTTTCGGAGCTAACCCCACCAGCGCCCTTCAAGTCCGTGTTTGAACGCGCTGTTCATGTCGCCGGGAGAATACAAAAGCCTTCCTCGCATCGTCTTTTCCTTTGAAACCTTGGTCTCGCAGGCCGTGGCGTCCACCTCCTCAATGACTTACTGAATCTCATTCCATAGCGACCTGCGGTGAACCAACATATCTTCTTCACCGTTCAGTTGGGAATACCGAGCCGCAATACGCATCAATGACCACCGTTAGGCAAGGTCGGATCGTAGACAGGCTTCCCCATCGACCGCGTTCGCAGCGTTCCGGCATGTAGTGCCCTTACCCCTCAGGCGGGCAATCTCTACCTAACTCGCGCACGATGTCGCATCCGTATGCCCGTCTGTTGTGCTTGAGGGCCCCCAACATGGCGGATACAACGCCCATAAATGGGCCAAACACCGCGTCGTCCTCGTTGGTCATGGAAAGAACGAGGCGCTCGACCAGTTCGACCGGAAACTGACAGGGATGAATCGTTTTCTCGGGGTGGTTGTTTTTGACGTTCGGGAACACCGACACGTCGCTTGGGTTCTTACCCTTTGGGTTTCCGGACAGCTTCCCGACGTTCGGCCCCTTGAAATGGCGTTTCCCGGGATATTTGGACGGCACCGGGATCGGGTCCAAGTTCGACGTATAGTTCTCGCTTTTCGTCCACCAGTTAATAGTCTCGTACCGCCCGGAAAGCCGCTTCGGGGAGTGCAGGCCGTGCCCGAAGCGCCAAATGATCCGGTTGCGGAGTTTGAGTCCCCGGTTATGGAACAATGGATAGAGGACGGCATCAAGAGGGACGATCGCGCCATTCTGGACGTAGTTCCCGACCTGCCAACATATCGACCCTTTCGGGCGCAGAGGTCGAACGCACTCCCTAATCACTCGTTCCTGCGATGCGAGATAGGTATCAAGTGGGGCTTTCCCCTCCTATTTCTTCCCTAAATTGTAGGGTGGCGATGTGACAATTAACTTGAATGCCTCATCTTTGTAATCCCGCATGAACGCCAGAATGTCTTTGCACTCAATGACGTTCTCGGTCATCTCTCCACTGAGTCCCGATAACGGAGACCTTTACATAACTAGCTCCCCGAACAGTGATTCCTCACACCTTGTCACCCTGAACGCCCCCATGTCACCCCGAGCGAAGCCGAGGGGTCTGGGTAAGAGGGGCCGGGCATGCCGCTCATGTCACCCCGAGCAAAGCTCATGTCACCCCGAGCGAAGCCGAGGGGTCTGGGTAAGAGGGGCCGGGCATGCCGCTCATGTCACCCCGAGCAAAGCTCATGTCACCCCGAGCGAAGCCGAGGGGTCTGGGTAAGAGGGGCCGGGCATGCCGCTCATGTCACCCCGAGCGAAGCCGAGGGGTCTGGGTAAGGGGGGCGGGGCATGCCGTGACAACCTCCATGCTGCTCGGCACAACCCACACCCGCGTCCGTCTGCCCCTGCGGGGCGCCCGCGAAAGGCGACCGAACGTGTGGCATGCGCAGGGAAGTCAGGCCCGAGCCGAGGTGGCCCGGTTTTCAGCATCGCAGTCTCAGAAATCGGCTGGCCGTTAAACTTTGTGGATTTCACACCATCATTCGAGGAGAGCCAGACGCCACTGCGTCCAACGGGGCGGGATCAGATATGGATGTTGCCTCCCACCCTTGATGAGCTGATCCCCGCCGACCATCCGGCGAGGTTAGTGGACGCGTACCCGGAGGGTCGGGCCGGGCTTGGGGTCGATGCAGGCGGGAACCCTATGGGAGCGCCGGCCTATCACCCCGGGCGCTGCGGACAGACGGCATGGGCGGGCCTTGGAGATTGGCCCACACGACGCAGCTCTGCGCCGCAAGGCCTGGATGTCCACCGAAGAAGCCAAACGCGCCTATAAACAGAGAAAGCAGGAGTTCGAACCGGTCTTCGGGATCATCAATGAGCAACAGCAAGCCCGGAGATTCCTGTTGCGCTGTTTACCCAACGTTGCGGCTGAGTGGACTCTGCTCGCCACAACCTTCAACCTGAGCGCCCTGCGGCGGATATGGCGGGCCCGGATGCCGGACCCTGAATTCACAAACGAATCGCAACGCCGAATCAGTGCGCTGCCGCGGGACACTGACAGGTCTCCATTCAGGTACGGCGTAAAATTGCCCGCCTGCGTGCTGAGGGCGATTGTTCCCGCAGGGGCTCTCTCTATCTTCCAGCGCATTCGACTGGCGCCGATGCCCTTGGCCCCAAACCCCGACCGCTTCTGAGATAAGCTCCTTGACTGGGCGCCTGCGGGGTGGGGCGCGGGAACCACGTCTTCAGTTGAATACGCGTCGCGCCCCCACGAGACCGCCATCCGTCTTCCCCGACCCCACGCGGAGACGCCGTTACCCGTTTCCTCCCCCACCTGCGGAGTAATCTTTAAGGGTCACAGACGCGCAGCTAGGCAAACACCTCACATGACAGGAAACTGCACCCTTATCAACTCCCTACGAGCTAACCGGTCGGTATTCCGCCCCGGTCTGCTCCTGTTCCTGTGTTTGGGTCTACTGGCGACTATCGCCATCGCCTGCGCCAGCCGGGAAGCGACGCTCGAGGAGCGGGCATACGCCCTCGACCGGCAACTGATGTGCCCCGTTTGCGACGGCCAGACCGTCGACCAGTCGAACGCGCAGATGTCTCTGGACATGAAGGGAGTCATACGGAAGAAGCTGAAGGCCGGTGAAAGCGAGGGCGAAATTCTCGACTACTTCGCTGCCCGTTTCGGCGACTCTGTCCTGGCATCGCCGCCCGCGACAGGGTTCGCGGTCGTAGTCTGGATCGTACCCCCCGCCGCGATTCTGCTGAGCGTCATATTGCTGGCTGTCGTCATGCGAAGAATGAAAAGACGCGAATCGGGCGACGAACCCACCGACGCGGATCTGGGCGACTACCTTGCTCAGGTCGACCTGGAACTCGGTCTCGACAAAGCCGATGGAACAGCCGGAAATTCAGAAGGAGCAGGGAGATAGCTGAGCTCGGCCAGATAGCTGTCCTGCTGGGGCTCGCGCTGTCGCTCTACGCGGCTGTCGGGTCTGCCCTGGCCGCCAACCGCGGACTGCCGGAGCTTTCCGCGAGCGCGCGGCGTGCGGCGTATATGACGCTCCCTGTCGCGGTGACGGCTGTGGGCGCGCTCGTGGCGGCGTTTGTCTCCAACGACTTCTCGATCAAGTACGTATACGACCACAGCAATCTGGTCATGGATCGAGCCTATACGTGGGTCGCTCTCTACGCCGGCAACGAGGGCTCGTTGCTGTACATAGTCTTCATACTGGCGTTGATGTCGGTCCTCGCCATGCGATTCGCCCCGAAACGGTTTGCCCGAAGCATGCCCTACACCGTTGCGATCCTGGCAATCGTGCAGGCGTTCTACTTCTTCGCCATCGCCTTCTTTGCCAGCCCGTTCGCCCCTCTCGGTTTCGAAGTGGATGACGGCCGCGGCATCAACCCGCTTCTCACCCACCCCGGCATGTTCAGCCACCCTCCCATGCTGATGGCCGGACTGATCGGCATAACCATCCCGTTTGCCTTCGCCACCGGCGCGCTCATCGCCGGCAACTTCGGCGACGACTGGGTAGACGTGGCCAGAGTCTCGTCGATCCTCGTATGGGGAATACTGGGCGTCGGTCTGCTGCTCGGCGCGTGGTGGGCGTACACGATTCTGGGGTGGGGAGGCTACTGGGGCTGGGACCCGATCGAGAACGTCGCGTTCATGCCCTGGCTCGTTCTGACCGCGTTCATCCACTCGATCATGGCCCAAAAACGCCGCGGCATGTTCCGCATGTGGAACGTCGCCCTGCTGAATATCGCATTCGTCCTCGCGCAACTGGGGATGTTCATCAACCGGGGCGGTCCCGTCGTCTCCGTCCACTCGTTCGCCGCCTCCACTCTGGGCGCGATATTCCTCTCATTCATGATCATTTGCCTCATATTCGGGTTCAGCGTGTTCATATGGCGGCTGCCGAACCTCAGGAGCGACCGGCCGATGGAGTCGTTCCTCTCGCGTGAGGCGTCGTTTCTTGTCAACAACCTCCTGTTACTGGGAGTCACGTTCGCCACCCTCTGGGGTGTGGTATTCCCCGTGTTTGCCGAATTCGCGCAGGGCAAAGAAATCAGCGTGGCCGCGCCGTACTTCAACCAAATCAACGGCCCGCTTCTCCTGACCGTGCTGTTCGTGATGGGAATCGGTCCGCTGCTCCCGTGGCGTAGGACTGCCGGCCGCTCCCTCGCGCGGCACGTCGCCATCCCCGGCCTCACAGGGTTGGCGGTCGTGATAGGCCTGACGGCGTCGGGCATTACGGGCGTAATCGCCGTAATCGCGTTCGGCGTAATCGCGTTTACCGCCTTCACGGTCCTCGAGGAGTGGTACCTCGGCGCGAGAAGTCGTAACAGGGCAGGCGAAAACTGGCCTTTGGCGTGGTGGCGGCTTGTCAACGGCAACCGGCCGCGGCACGGCGGCTACATCGTCCACCTCGCGTTGCTCACGTTGTCGCTGGGCGTCGTCGGGACCCAGTTCTTCGACCAACGTACGGACATAGCGCTGCGGCCCGGCGAAAGCGCGGTTATCGACGATTACCGCATCGAGTACGTCGGCCGCGATGGCACCGTCCGTTCGGACCGGATTGCGCAGTGGGCCGATTTGAATATCTACCGGGTGGACCCTGGCATATACGCCGAGGACGCGGCCGGGTACGAAATCGAGCCGAAGAAGTTCGCAGCCGGTTATCCGGGAGATGACCTGATCGGCACGCTACAGCCTTGGCACGGCTTCTACACCGACTTCAACCAGGTGTCGGTGCGAGCGGGCATTCGATCCACCCTGACCGAGGACCTCTACGTGATACCGAGCGATTTCCTCGACGATGACCGGGTGTTGCTGCGGATAAGCATCAACCCGCTCGCGATGTGGCTCTGGATCGCCGGCCCGATTTTCGTAATCGGGACCATATTCGCCCTATGGCCCCAGCCAGCCCTGGAACGAAGACCGCGGACGTTGGCCCCGACGGCCGAACCCGCGGCCATGGGCGCTGACTAGAGCGTCACCGCCAACCCGGTGTACGTCACTATCCGCTCTTCTTCATTAACCTCGAAAAACACCGCAAACGTGGGCGGGCCAACCAATACTACAATCCCTACTTTGCCTTTAATCTGGTCTCGCAACTGTCGATTCAGTGGATCCCGATTCAGGCCCCAATCAAGGGCCCACCTAACTTCGTCCCAGAGTTCGACGCTGCGGAGGATTGACCTGACACTCTCACTAAACTGTCGACTTTCGACGATCTCATAGCCCTCTTCAAAGTTATTCATTGTCCGCCGCGAACCGCACCGCCATTTCCTCTATCTCCTGGCTGATCGGTTCGGAACTAAACCATGCTGTTTCGTACGGGATATCTTCCCGGGGGCGGGCCAGAACCCAGCCGAGTTCCCTGTGGGAAAAGTCCGAGACCTCCCTTGCCGTCTTACCCTCAAAGAAATCAATCACCGAGTCCACGAGTTCGAGTTCACCGGGCCTGAACAGCTCTAGGTCTGGATTGCGACCCTCTGCAATGACAAGCCGGTGTTGCATGCCGGTAAAGTATGGCCGCATATCTAGTTTGGCTTCTCCGGAGTCGATCAACTTTCTGCGCTCTTTGAGAAGATCCCTCGGCGCAGGACCCTCACTGAGTTTTAGGTAAGTGGCGCCGGTGATCGGTTGGCCGAACTGCCGGTATGCGGCAAAATCGGCGTAGTACATGACCTTGTTCAGCTTGATCGCGCCGAATGTCGGATCGTTCGCCGATTGAGCGGCGATATAAATGATCAGCTCCCTAAACTTTTCGGAGTCGAGTCGGAACGATTTTTGTTGGTATGCCCCGCCATCGGGTAGCGCGGGCGACTCGGCTACACCTTTCGCTTGCATTTCGTGCTCCCTTCCAACTGGCCTGTATCCGCATATATGCGCCGAGCCAGTCGCCACGCGACCATGGTTATTTGGCCGCATAATAAACAATCTTCTCACACGGCGGGGAAAGAACAATCCCTGCCCGTCACCCTGCCATTTCGTTCACGTAGCGGCCTCGCCCAGCAGTCTCCCCACGACCTCCTCCACCGCCTGCCCCTCCGGCGATTCCCGCAGCCACTTGCGGAGTTCTCTCCGAGCGACGGTGACCGTCACTTTGTCTCGCTCTTCTCGAAGACCGGCAAGCCGCTGAGCCGCGCCAACCGCCGCTTTCTCGCCTGCGTCCGATATTTCGACGTGTAGGCCATCGTACGGATCGAACTCCGGAATAGGCAACTTCCACGAGCCTGTTTCATAAGTCGGGGGTATTGAGCGTGGGGTATCCTCGGCGAGGGTCACGCCATCATTTGGAGGTAACAGAGTATGCCGCATCGACCAATGAACAGGGAGCAGACGTGGATGCTGCCGCCGAGCCTCGACGAGTTGCTGTCTGCCGGACATCCTGTTCGATTTGTGGGTGAGTTCGTCGATGCTCTGGACGGCGACGGCTGGGCCGGGATCGGTGTTGATAAAGACGGGGACCCGATGGGAGCTCCGGCCTACCATCCCCGGGCGCTGCTGGGCGTGTGGCTTTACGGCTTCATGACCGGTGTGCGGTCGAGCCGCAAGCTGGAGGCGGCCTGTCGCGACCAGATACCGTACTTGTGGCTGACGGGCTGCCAGCGACCGGACCACGTCACGTTGTGGCGTTTCTACCGCGCCCACCGGGATGGCATGAGGAATCTGCTCAAGCGCACTGTGCAGGCGGCGGTCACGATGGATCTGGTGGAGTTGGCGGCGCAGGCGGTGGACGGGACGAAGGTCGGGGCGAACACGGCAAAGAACCGGACCTGCGACGCCGACGGGTTGCGCCGTCTGTTGGGCCGGTTGGAACGGGCGATAGAAGAGTTGGAAGCGCAGAACGAGGCAGGGGAGGACTCCGCGCCGGCTAATCTGCCGGAGGCGTTGCACGACCGCAAGGTCTTGCGCGATCAGGTGCGTGAGACGGTATGCAGGCTTGCCGGTCGGGATGGCCAAAAGTACATCAACCTGACCGACCGGGACGCCGTGATGATGAACACCCGCCAGGGTATCGCCATGGCCTACAACTCCCAGGCGATGGTCTCTCCGGTAACGGCTGAGGGGAAAGCGGCCGGCATGCTGATCACGGCGGCCGACATGGTGGACGACACGACCGACCAGGCGCAATTGGGTCCGATGCTGGAGAAGGCGGAGGAGACGGCGTTGGCCGATGCGGGCTATCACTCCGGTAGCAATCTTGAGGAGTGCGGCCGAAGAGGCCAACAGGTGGTCATGCCGGAGGGGCAGGGTCGGGCGCTGGAAGCCCGTATCACAAGGACCGTTTCGCCTGCGACGAGGCGAGCGACCGCTACCGTTGCCCCGAGGGACAGTGGCTGCGCTTCACCGGTACCAGGCTCACTCGCAAGACCCTGATGCGGCTCTACCGCGCCTCAGGGGCCGTGTGCCGGGCCTGTCCGGCATTCGGGGTCTGTACGACGGACAGACGGCATGGGCGGGCCCTGGAGATAGGCCCGCACGACGCTGCGCTGCGCCGCCACCGGGCCTGGATGTCCACCGGAGAAGCCAAACAGGCGTATAGGCAGAGAAAGCAACTGGTCGAACAGGTCTTCGGGATCATCAAAGAGCAGCAGCAAGCCCGGAGGTTCCTGTTGCGCGGCTTACCCAACGTCGCGGCTGAGTGGACCCTGCTCGCCACAGCCTTCAACCTGAGCGCCCTGTGGCGGATGCGGCGCGGCGCCGCGGGCCCACACTCAGCCTATCGGGCGGCGCAGGCGGCTATCATCGGCCCAGCCGGCGCCTTGCTTCGACTCATCAGGCTCTGCCCACAGCCAGTATGACCAAGCGGAAATCCCTCCCGCCAAACATGACGCTACATCTGAAACAGGCTCTTCAAACCCGCCTTTGGCCTCGCCGGTTGGCAGGGTTATCGGCATCCTCAGACCATTTCCCGGGAGAGTCCATGATATACGTGCGTACCGTGTCCAATTCTCCCTTGCCGCGTATCACGTGGTCGTAGAATCCGCGTTGCCATACAGGTGCGCCGGGCGATACGCGCAACTCATTGATATTGCGGGCTGAGAAGGTCTTGAATGCGCGCATGATTTCAGGCACGCCGTACCGTCTCGCGCTCGCGGCCACAACCGCGGTTAGGGTGGGTGTGTCCTCAATGATGATCACGCCGTGGACATGGTTAGGCATCAGTATAAACGCGTCGAGAGCAACGTTGTCGTAGTGATCAGGCAGCTTTGCCGAGCATTCCTCGACGACTGCTCCAAGACGATTCGCCGCCATCTTGCCATCAATGATCCGACCAAACAGCGGAAGGCGATTCTGAGTACACGCTATGATGAAATATGCGCCTGGAGACGAGTAGTCGCGGCCCCTCAGCCGTCTGAATCTGCGCCTCAGTTCCCCCTGCCGCATTATGCCGAACTTGTACTTCCTCTCGCGCGGTGGCTCCCATAAGATGCCACCCGGTTCACCTATACATGGGTGCCTCACATTAACCTGGTATAACGTCTGCCAGGCGGCAAGGCCCGCCCCTACGATCCCAGACCCTTAGGCTTCGCTCAGCGTGGCACAAGGACTTCCGTCCCATCGTTTTCGCTCACGCAAGGTATCCCACAGTCGGTAACGAACCTATTGGACACTCTCTTAATGCTGCTCACAAACGCATAGAATATCCTTCGGCAATCGAACGATGGGCCGGATAGTCCTTACGAGCCCGCCATACCGTCAGATTCGGAGAGTACACCCGCACGATGGCGCCTCGCCCATGAGTTCGCCGTAAAGGAATCTGCAACGCATGCCCCCGACCCGCGACCCACTACAGCCATCGCGACTTGAACCCGACGAACAGGCAACTCGGGCAGACGGCCGTACAGCTGGGCAACTTCGGCCGGTTACGATCACCCCAGGTTTCATGCCTAGGGCTGAGGGATCGGCATTGATCGAGATGGGGGAAACCCACGTCATCTGCACTGCCACCGTGTCGCCGGGGGTCCCCCGCTGGCGCAGAGGCAGCGGCGTGGGCTGGGTCACTGCCGAGTACGCAATGCTGCCGAGGTCCACCGACGAACGGGTCCGAAGAGAGGTTGCCAGCGGACGCCCATCCGGCAGAACCCAGGAAATCCAGCGCCTGACCGGACGAGCGCTGCGGTCTGTCACAGACATGGCGGCTTTGGGAGAAAACACGGTGATCATCGACTGCGACGTGCTGCGCGCCGACGGAGGAACCCGGACCGCCGCCATCACGGGCGGGTACGTTGCGTTGCACTTAGCCCTCGAAACGCTGAGGCAGAGCGGAGCGATCAAGTCTCTGCCGCTGACCGCCCAGGTCGCGGCGGTGAGTGTCGGAGTCGTCAACGGTGTCGAGTTGCTGGACCTCACCTACCCGGAGGACTCCTCCGCAGACGTCGACCTCAACGTAGTTATGACCGGCGATTTCAGGTACGTTGAGGTGCAGGGCACGGCGGAGCGCGAACCCTTCGATAGCAGGCAACTCGACCGCCTGTTGGAGCTCGGCAGGATGGGTGTCGCGGTGCTTATCGAGGCGCAAAAGGCTGCGCTGGGCGAACAAAAATGAGCGAAGTGGAACGGCAACTGCTGATCAGCGTAATCGGCCGCGGGGACGACGCCTCGGACCGCGCGACGGAACTCGCGGCTGAGGTCGGCCGGTTACTGGCCCTGCGCGGGGCAACGGTCGTGTGCGGAGGACTCGGCGGCGTCATGGAGGCCGCATGCAAGGGCGCAAAGTCCGCGGGAGGCACGACCATCGGCATTCTGCCGGGATCAGACCCTGACACCGCCAACAGGTGGGTAGACATACCGATCCCCACCGGCCTCGGTTACGCCAGGAACACGATCGTCGTTAAGGCCGGCGCGGCGGTAATTGCCGTGTCCGGCGCCTACGGCACGCTCTCTGAAATCGGGCACAGCCTCGCCGAGGACAAAGCCGTCGTTGGCCTCGAAACATGGGAGTTCGATCCACCTGACGGTACAAATGACGAGATAATCCGGGCCAGCAACCCCGAAGACGCTGTCGAAAAGGCCATGGCAATAGCCCTCGGCAATCAACCCCAATGAACGCTCTACCCATGCCTGTGAAAATAGACACCGCCCCCGCGTCGTTTCGCAGTGGCGGGCTTCAAGAGCATGATTCATGACGTTGAGACCACCTGAATCACGATCCATTGGATTCCGGTTTTAGACGGAATTTAGAGGGATGGTACCGTATTCCATTTTCGTCATTCCCGCGTTCGGAGACCTTTGCGTAACCTCGACACATGTCATTCCGAGCGGAGCCGAGGAACCTATGCCATCCAGACGGCATGCCCCGCCCCTCTTACCCAGACCCCTCGGCTTCGCTCGGGGTGACATGAGCGGTACTCAGAGGCTGTGAGTTTTTTGGGTTCTGTTGTTGTTAGGCGGCATGTTGGTGGCGGAAAGCGCCATTGGGAAGTTTCACCGGGGCGGGCGCTTGTTGAGGGAGGCAGAATTGCGGGACAGCATTGGCCGCTTTCCGGGCGAATTCACTAGGGAATCCGGATTGACTGGTCCGGAGCTTATCGGCTGTGCCTGCTTAACCCCCGTGTCTGCCTACGCCATGAACGCCTCCCAACGCAGGAGGTTGTGGGCCACGGCGACAAGGAGCATTACGCTGGTGATTTTGGCAAGTCCCCGTACGTTGAATTGGCTCACTCCGTGAAGACGCACCTGGGCGTTCGTCCACTCGGCTACAGACGCCCGCTGCCTGTATATGGCTTTGGCCTCGCCGGTGGCCATCCGTTGACGCCACCTTGCCACGTCCGGCCCGTCCCCGTAGCGGGGATCGTAACGCTCCCGTTCGGGCTTGTTCCGGGGCAACCTCACCGGCGCATACACACTCACCCCACGTTGCTCCAGAGCGGTGATGTCCTCCCGGGTAGCGAAGCCCCCGTCCATCAGGTAGGAGTCAGGGCGCCGGCCCGTCCGCCTGACCAGTTGTTCCTCCATGGGCGCCGCTTGCCCTGCGTCCGTACCCGACGATGTGACCCCTACTCCGACGATGATCCCGTTGGCGCTATCAGTGGCCAGTTCGATATTGCAGGCTGGCCGGAAGCCGCCATCCGGCATCTTCATCACCGTTGCCTGGGGGTCTGTGGTGGATACCCGCGCCTTCGTAACCTTGGGACGCTGAGCCTTCGCCTTGGTGTGCTGTTGGCGTTCCTTCTTCGCTTGTGCCCGGGGCAAGTACGACAGCGCCTCCCGGACCCGTTCCTCCCGCTCTCGCGCCGCACGCTCCCGCGCCGCACGTTCACGCCGCGTCACACCGGAATCGGGACGCTCCCGCTCCTGCGCCAGCCGCTCCACCTGCGCCCGCGCCTCCTCCATGCGCCTCTTCAATCCCTGCGCGCCGCGAAAGGACGCGGCGCCGGCGCTCGCCCTCACCCGCATCCCGTCTTGAGCCACACGCTCCAGCAGGACCGCCCCTGCGGCCATCAGAGAACCTATGATCTGGGTCAAAAGGCCGTCCAGCGCCTCCTGGTGGGCTACCCGGAAGTCAGAGAGCATGTGATAGTTGACAGGTACGTTCCCCCTCATCCAGCGGTAGGCGTCGTGCTCTTCGCACAAACGCGCCAGCCGGCGGGCGCTCCCTATACCGTCAACCGTGGCCAGAAGCCACAACGCCAGCAGCGCTTTGGGGTCTGTCGTTGGGCGGCCTGGCCGGTTCTCCACCGCCTTGACCGGCGCATAAAAGGCCGACAGGTCCAACCTCTCCAAAAAGCTCCATATAACACGGGCCCGATGCTCTTGAGGCAACCGAGATTCCAGGTCCAATACCGCCCACTCAGGCTGATTCCGCACCGGCCGCAGCGCCCGGGCCTCACCCGGACTCGTTGGCGCAGGCGCTCGCTTCTCCTCGATGGCCGGAAGTTCAAACAGCGTCTCTTCACTCATGTGTTCACCTCGCCGATATGGCTGCCCAATATCGTTGTCCAGCAATCAGCCTCTCAATACCATAGGAGCATAAATGATTTATTCACAGGCGTTCAGGGTGACAAGGAGTGAGGAATCACTGGTCGGGGAGCTAGTTATGCAAAGGTCTCTGAAAACGGGAATCTATTCCCTGACCGCGTAGTGCGAAACTAAGCAGGCGCTTTGTGAAACATGCTCTTCAAACCCGCCTCCCCAGCGGCAGCAAGTCGGCGCCCCATTTTCACCCCCTCATGCGGCCTTCACAAGGCCATAGTGATTCCGCGGTATGAGACTGTGAAATCTCCATGACCAAAATCGAAGCCGTGCTGGCAAGCGAAATCCTGGATTCGCGCGGCAATCCAACCTTGCACGCAGCGGTTGTGCTCGAAGGCGGAGCGAAAGGCCAGGCGTCCGTACCGTCCGGGGCAAGCACCGGCTCGCGGGAAGCCGTCGAGTTACGCGACGGCGACGCACGCCGTTACGGGGGCAAAGGCGTACTAAAAGCCGTAGCCAACGTACGCGGCGAACTCTCACACGCCGTCCGGGGACTTGATGCCGATGATCAGTCGGCAGTAGATCGCGCCATGCTCGACGTGGACGGTACCCCGAACAAGGCCCGGCTAGGCGCCAACGCGCTGCTGGCCGTATCCCTCGCCGTCCTTCGCGCCTCGGCGGCAGGTATGCAAATCGAGGTTCACGAACGAATCAGGGAACTGTCAGGCGTAGAGGGACCCCCAGAACTGCCTGTCCCGATGTTCAACGTCCTGAACGGCGGCGCACACGCATCCGGCTCGACGGATTTCCAGGAATTCATGGTTGTGCCGGTCGGGTTCAAGTCGTTCTCGGAGGCTCTTAGAGCGGGAAGCGAGATATATCGATCCCTGAAATCGACGCTAGAGAAATATGGAATGCCGACCAACGTTGGTGATGAGGGCGGATTCGCCCCGCCGGGCCTGACAAATCGGATGGCCCTCGAATACATCACGCGAGCCATCGAATCGGCCGGTTGCGCGCCGGGCAGCGATGTTTTCATCGCGCTCGACCCTGCGGCCACCGAATTCTATGAACCCGACACGGGCCTATACGATCTGAAGCGGCAGCGCAGCAGACTCACAACCGGCGAAATGATCAATGAATACGCGACACTTTCCCGTGAATTCCCGATCTACTCCATCGAAGACGGCCTGGCAGAGGATGACTGGCCCGGCTGGACGGCCCTCACGGCGAAGCTGGGGAACGTCGTCCAGCTGGTTGGCGATGATCTGCTCGTAACCCAACCCGAATTCCTTGAGCGGGCAATCGAACAAAAGGCGGCTAACGCCATCCTGATCAAACCGAATCAGGTTGGGACCGTGAGCGAAACTCTGGAGACTATATCGATAGCGCAGAAATCCGGCTTCAACACGGTGATCAGCCACCGCTCAGGCGAAACCGAAGACACGACGATCGCCGACCTGGCCGTCGGCACGAACGCAGGCCAGATAAAGGCCGGGGCGCCTGCGCGCGGCGAACGCGTGGCGAAGTACAACCGGCTGCTCCACATAGAATCGGAACTGGGGGGCCGCGCCCTTTTCGCCGGAAGACGCGTGCTACCCGGCACATAACCTGCCCCGACGGACGGCGCGGGTTGATCAAACGACCGATAACATTGGTTCGCAATGCAGACACGCTGGACTTAGGGGGAAGACGGTTACATGGATGGCAAGACCAAAGTAGGGATAAACGGCTTCGGGCGCATCGGGCGCCAGGTTTTCAGAACCATTTCCGAACGCCACCCCGACACCCTTGAGGTTGTGGCGATCAACGATCTTACAGACGCCGCCACGAACGCACACCTCTTCAAGTACGACAGCACGTACGGCGTCTACCCGGGCGACGTTGCGCCAATGGGCGCCGACCTCAAGATCGACGGACGGACGGTCAGGGTCTTTTCAGAGCGTAATCCTGCAGACCTGCAATGGGCCGGGGAAGGCGTCGAAATCGTCATCGAGTCCACCGGAATATTCACCGACGCCGACAAGGCCGCCGGCCACCTTCAGGGCGGCGCAAAGAAAGTCATCATCTCGGCGCCAGCTAAAGGCGAAGACATAACGCTCGTGCTCGGAGTCAATGAGGATCAATACGACCCCGCGGCGCACAACGTGGTGTCGAACGCCTCTTGCACCACCAACTGCGTCGCTCCGATGGCAAAGGTGCTTAACGACACTTTCGGCATCGAGCGTGCCTTGATGTCGACTATCCACGCCTACACTAACGACCAGAGCATCCTGGACCAGGTCCACAGCGACCTGAGGCGGTCGAGGGCGGCTGCGAACAGCATTATTCCAACTACAACCGGCGCTGCCAAGGCGGTAACCCTGGTCATTCCGGATCTGGCAGGGCGAATTGACGGCATGGCGTACCGCGTGCCGGTCATAACCGGATCCGTGACCGACCTCACCGCAGCAGTGAGAGCGCCCGCATCTGTCGACGACGTTAACGACGCCTTCAGATCGGCTTCCGACGGCGCCATGAAGGGCATTCTCGGTTACTCCGATGAGCCACTTGTGTCCGTCGACTACATCGGCAACCCCAATAGCTGCACTATCGACGGTCTCTCGACCGCCCTGACCGGAGACAGATTTGTGAAGATCGTCGGCTGGTACGACAACGAATGGGGCTATTCGAGCCGTACCGCAGACCTTGCGAATTTCATAGCCGCCAAGGGCGTTTAACGGCTGAAGTCCAGGCCCCCGTGGCTGGCCCGTGCGGGCCTATCCGTCGTTAAGTACGGGGGCGCGGTTGGCAATAAGTGCGGCCGATTACGGACGGGTCGGCAGATTGTCCACCGCAGGGTGGCGAATACCATCACGCGTGGGCGTATGGCGTATAATGTGAGCCAGTTGCGCTATCTCGTGCGCAAAGTCGTAACGCGGGTTCGGTGCCGCGGGTACGGCTCCCGGAGCAAGAAGATACGGGAAGGCGCAAAAAGCCGACAGGAGACAGGAAATGACGACCACCCCGGGTCAGGAAACTATTACGTCCACAAATGGCAAGGCTGATTCACAGGATTTCAAGGCGGGGCAGGTTCATGCCCGCGTGTGGAGTGAAGGCGAAAAGCCGCAAGTCGGAAACTGGACCGTAAAGGGCGGCCTCGCACAGATGCTCAAGGGCGGCGTCATCATGGATGTCGTGACCGCCGAGCACGCAAAAATCGCTGAAGACGCCGGCGCAGTCGCCGTGATGGCCCTCGAACGCGTGCCGGCAGACATTCGCAGGGACGGCGGTGTCGCACGCATGTCAGACCCTGATCTCATCAGGGGCATCATCGACACGGTTACCATTCCCGTAATGGCAAAGTGCCGAATTGGCCATTTCGTAGAAGCGCAGATTCTCGAATCCCTGGGCGTTGACTACGCCGACGAGTCCGAGGTGCTGACGCCGGCGGACTTGGACAATCACATAAACAAGTGGGATTTCGCCATGCCGTTTGTGTGCGGCTGCCGTGATCTGGGCGAGGCTCTCCGGCGAATCGGAGAGGGCGCGGCGATGATCCGCACCAAGGGCGAAGCGGGCACCGGAGACGTCGTTCAGGCCGTCAAACACGGTCGCACGGTTTTGGGCCAGATTCGCAAACTCGCCTCCATGGACGACGGCGAACTCATGGCAGAAGCCAAGAAACTGGGCGCGCCTTACGAGCTGGTCGTCGAGGTTGCAAGGACCGGAAAGTTGCCTGTCGTCAATTTCGCGGCTGGTGGAGTAGCCACCCCTGCGGATGCGGCTCTGCTGATGCAGATCGGCGTGGACGGAATCTTCGTCGGCTCCGGAATCTTCAAGTCCACCGAACCTGCAAAACGGGCCGACGCCATCGTGCAGGCCACGACGCACTACCAGGACCCCGACGTGCTAGCCAACGTTTCGGCAGGCCTGGGTGAGCCGATGAGCGGCATCGATACGTCGAGTCTGGCCGAAGAGGCCCGGCTTGAAACCCGGGGGTGGTAGCCGCAGTCGCCGCTGAAACCTCGCTTTACTGGAAGGAAATCCGGCAAACGAAGATCGGCGTCCTCGCCCTCCAGGGTGATTTTCAGGAACACGCCGCGATGCTCGCCAGCATGGGCGTCGCGGCGCTGGAGGTGCGCCTTCCCGCGCATCTGGAGGGTCTGGACGGCCTGATAATTCCCGGCGGGGAGAGTACGACCATCACAAAATTGATGGACCGCTGGGGATTCCGTACTGCACTGCCCCGGGCTGTCTCGGACGGCCTGGCGGTTTGGGGCACCTGCGCCGGCATGATCGTCCTCGCGAAGCGGCTCCTTGATCCATATCCCGAACCGCTCGGCCTGCTGGACGTGACCGCGTCACGAAACTGGTTCGGTCGTCAGGTCGACAGCTTCGAGGCGGACTTTGAAATAGCAGGCCTGAGCGGCGGACCGTTCCGCGCAATATTCATCAGGGCGCCTGTCATCGAGGAGGCCGGAAATTCGGTCGAGGTACTCGCGGCGCTTCCGGACGGGCATCCGGTGGCGGTCCGGCAAGGAAACCTGCTGGCCACGTCGTTTCACCCGGAGCTCACCGACGACGACCGGGTTCACCGAATGTTCGTCAACATGGCGGCAAGCTGACCGGAAGAGACCCGAAATGGAGCTTCCGGCATGGCGGCCGCGGAGACCAGAGGATAGATCGGAGCGACCAGCGGTCAAGGCTGCATGATTCGACACCTGCACCCTATCGATTCGCCTGCGTTGGTGCCATTCAAACTGGCGGCGGGCAAGGCCCGCGCGTATCCGCTGCCCCTCGTTATGCTGGGCGACGCCGGGTCGTTTCCATTGGTCAAATACGCCGGAGTCGCTATGTCGCCCAGGGGCTGGCGGAGCTGCTGGGTGCAGACGCATCGAACTAAAATCCAGGTCCTGATGAGAGCAGAACAACGGTCGGGGAACCTGGCCTGGGAGGTGCGCGACCTATACGTGCACGAGAAGTTCGGCAGCGCCGCGTCGGAAGCGCTCGAACATCTCGCCGGTCCGGCGGCGAAATCCGGCGCTCGCAGGGTGTTCCTGCGCATGTCGTCCGACGACTGGCTGACCGGCGAGGCCCGGAAAGCGGGATTCGTTCCCGTCGACTCCGAAACCCTCTACAGTGTGGAGTCGGCGTCCGCGGCATCTGGAAGGCTGGCCGTTCCTGACGGCGAGATTCGATTGAGGGTCCGATCCGAAGCCGACGACGCCCCTTTATTTCGCCTCTACTGCGCGACGACACCCGTGAACATACGACTGCGAACCTCACAGACCGTTCCCGAATGGCGGGATTCCATCGAAAAGCCCGGACGGGAGGCGAAGGAGTGGGTCGCCGTAGACAGTTCCGGGAGCGTCGGTGGCTGGCTTCGTACCGCAAACACCCGCGCAGGCCGTTTCTTTGATACGACGTGGTCCAGCGAATACCCCAACGCCATGCAACGCATGCTGTCGGCCGCTATGGATACGGAAAACGGGCCGGTATCGACCCTGCTCCCGTCCCGCAAAAAAGAAATGGCTGAACTGCTCGTCGAGATCGGTTTCCGTCCACTGCGGACCTACACGGTTATGGTTAAGACACTTGCGGTGCGCGTGCCGGAACCGCGTCGAGTTGCGGCTGCAGTCGGCTAGTACCTAGGAGGAAGCACGATAGCGACAGACCGCACAATCGGCGAGCAGGGCATTTCGGCCGGGATCGTAGACGACCTCAACGCGTTCACCAGGATCCTGCCCGATGGCGTGCAGGATTTCCTCCGAAACACTTCCGACTGCCGCGACTTGACCGAGGTCGTCCTCGACCTCGGCCGGCTGCCCCAGGTCAGATACCTCTTCGGTCAGGCGCTGGTCGGTGACAGAGAGGTCACGTACGACGACATTCAATGCGTTGTGGAGCGGATAGGCCAGTTCGGGGATGACAACCGGGCGGGAATCGAACGCACCCTCCACAGGATTTCCGTGTTGCGCAACCGCGCTGGTAAGCCCGTGGGTCTGACCTGCCGCGTCGGCCGCGCCGTGTTCGGCAGCGTCAAGTTGATCGACGACCTAGTGCGCACGGGGGACTCGATTCTGCTGCTTGGCCGCCCCGGCGTGGGCAAGACCACCATGCTCCGGGAAGTCGCCCGCGTACTTGCGGATGACGTCGGAAAAAGGGTCGTCGTCGTAGACACGTCGAACGAGATCGCCGGGGACGGCGACGTGCCGCACCCCGCTATCGGCAGTGCCCGGCGGCTTCAGGTAGCGCGGACGGAGTTGCAACATCGGGTGATGATCGAGGCCGTGGAAAACCACATGCCGGAGGTGATCATCATCGACGAGATGAGCACGGAGCTCGAGGCGCTTGCAGCCCGGACCATCGCCGAGCGGGGCGTTCAGTTAGTCGCAACCGCCCACGGCAACACACTCGCTAACGTCATCTCCAACCCGAGCCTGTCTGACCTCATTGGCGGCGCCCAGGCCGTGACACTGGGCGACATAGAAGCGCGCCGGCGCCGAACGCAGAAGACAGTCCTTGAACGCAAACACGATCCAACGTTCGACATGGTGGTCGAGATTCGGGAACGAAACCGGCTGGGCATTCACCTCGATGCCGGAACCGTGGTGGACCGGATTCTGCGAGGCATACCCGCGCCCCGCGAGTTGCGTTGGCTCGACGAATCGGACGAAGTCAGAACCGAAATCGAAGAAATCGCCGAACCGCCGCAAGACTTCCGAACCGCGCCGTTCGATGTCAGGGCTGACATGCCGCCGCGCCGTGAATACACAGTGGGAGAACCATACGGCGGGCCTGGTTCGGCCATGGACCCGGTGGATGAAAACAGCCCCGTGGCCCCGATGAAAGTGCACTCGTTCGGTGTCCCTTTGCCCTCTTTGAAACAGGCGATCGGAGACATCGGCGCGCTCGTCGAGCTTGTGGAGAACGCAAGCGATGCAGACGTGCTGGTGACTACAAAGTCACACTACAACCGCAGGCCGACAGAGGTGCGCCACGCCGAGCGGGACGGGGTCCCCGTCTACGTGTTGAGGCGCGGCACCGGTGAACAGATAGCACAGTTCATCCGGCGATTTTCCCCCGGCCGGACCAATGGCGCGTCGCATGACGAGGGTGAGAACCGTCAACTACGCGTGGCGCTGCAAGAGACCGAAGAGGCCATAGAACAGGTGAGGAGCGGGGAACGGCGGGTGGAACTGTCTCCGCAGGCCGCCTACATCCGGCGCCTGCAACACGGTCTGGCAGCCCGTAGCAACGTTGGGTCGTCCAGCACCGGCCGCGATGACGGCCGGCGGGTGGTCATTCGCTGGCGCAGACGATAGTAGCCTGTCACCATGAGAACGCCGGGACATGGGCCGCCATGCTGATTTCGATCGAAGGCGGAGAAGGCGTAGGCAAGACCACCCAAGGGAAACTTCTCGAACAGAAGATCCGCGCCCAGGGACGCGATGTCATGTTTATTCGCGAGCCGGGCAGCACCCCGCTCGGCGAACACGTTCGGCAACTGGTCAAGGGCGGTTTGGGGCAGTCGCATAAATCAGAGTTGCTGCTGTTTGAGGCTGCGCGGGCCGAGCTGGTCGAAACCGTCATCCGGCCGGCCCTCGAACGCGGGACTATTGTGATATCGGACCGCTACGCCGATTCGTCCCTCGCATATCAGGGGCATGGTCGAGCCATGCCTTTAGAGGACGTGGTGCGTCTGAACCAGTTCGCAACCGGCGGACTCGTGCCGGACGTCACAATTCTCCTGAACGCTCCCCTGTCCATCGGCGCGGCCCGCGCCGCAGACCGGGACCGCAGGGTCACCGACGCGAAAACAAAATTCGAGGACGAGCCGGAGGATTTTCAGGAACGTGTGTCTCAGGGTTTTCGTAAAATCGCTTCACACGACCCCAACCGCTGGTACGTGGTCGATGCCACACCGCCAATCGACGCGGTGGCGGACGCCATATGGCAGCACGTCGAATCGCTTTTAGGCAAACACGCGAGGCAGGGCTAAATGACCGACGATTCGCTATCCGACAACGAAGTATTCAATCTCGTTAACGGCACGCATCTTGCGGTGTTTACCGTGGTCAGCGCCGACGGATTCGCTCATTCCACGCCAGTCTGGTACCTGCCGGAACCTGAAGGCGGTGTGACCATCCTGATCGAACCCGGGTCGGTAAAGGCCCGCATCCTGAGGCGAGACCCTCGGGCGACCGTCC
Source organism: Dehalococcoidia bacterium (assembly GCA_965224235.1). Taxonomy (GTDB): domain Bacteria; phylum Chloroflexota; class Dehalococcoidia; order Lucifugimonadales; family Lucifugimonadaceae. The sequence continues at coordinate 295,595 of CBDCYP010000002.1, forward strand.
TGATCGTCAACAACTCAGACGGCGGCAACCGGTGGGTGATGTACCGGGGCAACGCAGAGTTTTCAGACGATCGCATCGACGATCAAATGATCCGCATCTCAAGACGATACATGGGAGATTCAGATGGCGACAAGTACGCGGCAAGTTACGGCAAGCCGCTGCCGTTCGTGGTGGTATCGCTACGAAATCCCCGTCTGACCAGTTGGAAATCCCCGCTCGCCGGGTGACCGGCCACCCTGCGCCGTCGCGGTCCCTTCAACCCGAAGGTGTCGCACCAATCCGCAGGTTCTTCCCCGCGCTACGGAAGGGCCGTCGCCATGTTTGAGTGACTGACGGGGGCTGCAACGCCATTGGAACCTCCTCGCTCAAGGGTTTCATAGACTTCGTCGACAGACGCGACTATCCACGGATCCGGCGCATATGCAACTGATTCGTCCTTGCCTGGATACCGCATGTTGTGAACGACGTGCCGCATGGCGTTGGTGCGCGCACGCATCTTGTCGTCGGCCTTGATGAGGGTCCATGGCGCGTCACGAGTATGCGTGTAATAAAACATCGCCTTCTTCTCCCGCGTGTAGTTATCCCAGTTGGCTGCAGACTGTAGATCGATCGCGCTCAGCTTCCACTTCTTGAGCGTATCGTTCTTCCGCTGCTTGAACCGCCGCTTTTGCTCTTTCTTGCTGACCGAGAAGTAGAGTTTCACAAGCCTGATGCCGTCCTGGACGATCATTCGCTCCAGCAACGGCGTCTGACGGACAAACTGGAGGTACTCCTCTTCCGTTACGAAGTCCATCACCCGCTCCACACCAGCCCGGTTGTACCAAGAGCGGTCGAACAGCACGATCTCGCCGGCAGTCGGAAAATTCTCGATGTATCTCTGAAAGTACCATTGACCGCTTTGCACGTCGGAGGGTTTCTGAAGCGCCACGACCCTGGCCCCGCGGGGATTCCAATGCTCCATGAACCGGCGTATTGTGCCGCCCTTGCCGGCCGCGTCACGGCCTTCAAACAGAATGATGATGCGCTCTCCGGTCGCCTTCACCCAATCCTGAAGCTTGACCAACTCCACCTGCAGCGGGAACTTCTCGCTGTAGTACTCCTCGTGGGTCATTCGGTTCGGATAGGGGTAGAGATTGTTCCTAAAGTAGCGGGCGCGGGTCTCCGGGTCAATGACCGAGGGGTCCTCAATTGGAACCGCGTTTACCACCGCCTTCTTCTTCTCCGGCCCCTCCGCGGAGCCGTCGTAAAAGTATGTGTAGTAGCCTTTAACCTGGTTCTTCGCCATTGCCAACCTCCATCTCTGAGTTCGTCGCCGTTGGCATATTATTGGCGGGAATGATAACGCCCATCGGTACCCTTGTGACAAGCGCGGGCGCGACAAATTCGGCGAAATGCGCTTAAATCGACCAGATCCACGGTCGTCAACCTACCGACCAGCCGGATTGAAAAGGACATCAGGCAATCGTGAGAAAAAACACGCTCAAACGAAAACTCAACAACGGAGAGGCCACGATCGGCGGCTTCGTCAACTCACCCTCGCCGGCCATGGTCGAGATGATGGGTTGGCTCGGTTTCGACTTTGTGATCATCGATTGCGAACACTGCCCCATGGACTACGAAACGACCGAGAACATGATCCGGGCGGCTGAACTGTCAGACATCACGCCGATCGTGCGCATCGGGATGAACATCCAGCAGCACATCCAGCGTTACATGGACGCGGGCGCCGCCGGCGTATTGATGCCGTTGATCAACACCGGCGCCGAGGCTCGGGCCGTCGTGGATGCTGTCAAGTATCCCCCGGTCGGACGGCGCGGCCTTTTCGGAGGGCGGGGCAGCATGTACGCCATACAGGACATGGCCGAATACGTGAAACAGGCCAACCGGGAGACTTTCGTCGCCATTCAGATCGAGACGCTGGAAGCCATCGAGAACCAGGACGAGATCATAGCCACCGACAACGTCGATCTCATTTTTCTCGGGCCCGGCGACTTGTCGTCTGTCTTCGGCGTGCACGGCCAGATGCGGCATCCGAAAGTCGTTGAAACTATCGAGGCTTTAACGCCAAAGATCCGTGCTGCCGGGAAGCACGTCGGATCAATTGCAATCGACGGAGACCACGCGCGCCGCTGGAACGAGATCGGTATCAAGTGGCTGGTAAGCGGCACACACCGGTTCTTCTCCGCCGGAAGCAAAGCCTACCTTGATGATATCCGTGACAGCGTAACAGCGTAAATTTTGACCGACGGGCGAGATGGATTCAGATCGCCCGCACGACTGAGGACAAAATATGGCGGCAAGCAATAGAGACAGAATCGGGTTTGTTGGACTCGGAATTATGGGAAGGCCCATGGCCGGTCATCTGGTCGACGCGGGCTACGAAACCACAGTGTTCGACCTGCTCCCCGAAGCGGTAGGCCAACTTGAACAAAAAGGCGCGGTTGCAGGGTCGAGCCCGGCGGATGTGGCGGCCCGATCCGACATTACGATAACGATGGTGCCGGACTCGCAGCACGTCGAGGCGGCGATAGCGGGACCCGACGGCATTCTCAAAAGCGCAGCGCCCGGCTCGGTCGTGATCGACATGAGCACGATTTCGCCCATGGCCGGTCAGAAACTTGCGGCCAGTTTGAAGCAACAGGATGTGGACATGCTCGACGCTCCCGTAACCGGCGGTGAGACCGGCGCAATTAACGCCGGGCTGTCGATACTCGTTGGGGGCGACGCCGACGTGTTTGAGCGGTGCCTGCCGGCGTTACAGGTCCTCGGCAGCTCAGTGACCCACATGGGGCCGGGCGGTTCGGGGCACACGGCCAAGTTGGCCAATCAAGTGCTGGGGATTGGCTGCACGATCGGCATATGCGAGGGACTCGTCCTCGCCAGCAAGGCGGGGTTAGATCTCAACAAATTCCTCTCCGCCGCCATGAAAGGCGCCAGCACGTCATGGCACCTTGAATACCTCGGGCCCAGAATCCTTGCAGGGGACTTCTCCCCCGGATTCATGGTGCGCCACATGCAGAAAGACCTCCGATTGGCTCAGGAAGTTGGCGCTGAAGTCGCCTCACCCCTGCCCATGGTGGCGTTGGTGTCGAATCTCTACCTAGCGTTACAGGCGCAAGACGATGATGCCACGAGCCAGGGGCATCACGCCCTTATCCAGGTCATCGAACAGTTGGCGGGCGAACGGGCGCGGGCTCAGAGCGCGTTAGACGGGACCTCCTGACCCGAAACTCCTGTCGTAGGGCCGGGAAGTTCAGTCCGCCACCCCTCGCAAGCGCCGACCTTCTCGCCAGTCCTCGACAATATGTTGATCGTATGCGAACGCCATCTGCGGCAGGCCGTCTATCGGGAAAATCCGTGAAGCGAGCGTCTCGTCGCCCGCAATGAGAGCGCCGGCCAGCACCTCCGCGTTGTACACGCCAAGCACGACACCACTGCCGGGCGTGGAGTAGATGCCGATTACCCAGGCCGCCGAAACTATGAGCCCGCACTCCTCGCGTACCTCTCGTTCGACGGCCCGATTCGGCATTTCGCCTCGATTGACGTAGCCGGACGGAAAGCTCCACATTCCCAGACCCGGCTCGATCGCACGTTGCACGAGCACGATGCCGCCATCGAGGGGAATAACCGCAGCGGCAGCAAACTTCGGATCTGCGTAAGCCACCCGGCCGCATGATGGGCAAACCGGAACGTCGTTAGTTCGTTGGATCAGTTTGGCCCCGCATGCTGGGCAGTAAACGGAGTCTGAAATGATCGAATCGTGCATGATAAAGGGTGAAAAACCTGAATTCCAAACGGGCCGAAGAACTGAACAGATCAACGAATGTAGCAGAAGGTCCTGAGCCCGGTGTTATGGTCGCAATCCGGCGGGAAGGAAAGACGCGGGGATCGCACAAGAGTCGATCTAACCGATTCCGTGTAAGGTCAGGACGAGCTGGTTCGGAGTTGGAAACATGAACACATCCGGGGAAGGGCCCCGAATCGAAGATTTGGTCCGCACGCGCAGTATTCAGGCCCTACTGGCTCAATGGCGTTGCCGGGCGAAGGCTGCTCACCGGCCTGGTAACCCCCTTTCTGCTCCTGTCGGTCGTGGACTTGGCCGTCGCCTGGTACTACTCAGACGCTCTCGCCGGCATCGGGTTGCGGATAACCGACGACGAGGTCAATTACGACCTGACCGCATCGCAGGCAGGTGAAGGTCTCGTACGACTTGAGGGTGAATCCGATGACGACCGGCTAAATCGCCCCGGCAATTGGGGTCTGGCCTGGACCGGCGGTCTCGGAAAAATCGGGGCCGTGGTTGCCGAAGGAGACGGATTCGTCACGCGTCGGATGACTATCGTGGAAGGTGATTTGCGGGAGGCGGCGCCAGCCGAACTGTCTCAGGACGTCCCCCCTAAAGACCCGTTCCTCGCCTTTGGGATCAAATACAGGGAAGTGAATACGCTGCTCCACTCGGGGCCCTGGACGCGTGGCAATTGGATGGCGGGGATGATACGCGGGTCATTTTTATGCATGGCCTCGGCGCAGAGCCAGGGGACGGCATCGCACTGATGCCCGTCATCCAGGAACTGGATATGCCCGCACTGTTAATCAACTACTGAAACGACAAGGGCCAGCCCCGGGACCCGGCGGCCTGCATCAATACTGTTAGACCGAATGGCACGACCTGCACGCCGCTGTTGAATACGTTCTCGCACAGGAAGGCGCCGTTAACGTGACGCTCGTCGACCATAGCATGGGTGGAGGAATCTTGATGAAATTCCTATATGAGTCGCCTCTCGCGGACAAAGTGGCAGGCGTCGTGATGGATGCGCCCATGTTGGACTTCAACGCCCCGGTGGACCTGGGAGGACGAGACAGACATCTGCCCGGAATGGTGATCTCCTCGGTGAAGTGGATGACCACTGCCAGATTTGGCGTGAACTGGAAGGCGCTGGATTATCTTCGAGACGCCGGTCGGCTGAACGTCCCCATCAAGCTCCCACGGCGAAATCGACCCGCGCGTCCTAATCGAAACGAGCGCCGAACTGGCCGGACTACGGCCTGACCTCGTCACCTTTAACGTGTATCCACCCCCCGGTCACGTCGAATCGTGGAATGTGGACAACGGTCGGTATGAAGGCGAGCTTCGGGAATTCCTGATTCGCGTAGCGAAATAGTCCGGCTCACGGATCGCGTTGTGCCGCGACCGCCTTTCGAATAGGAACGATCAACGCCAGCAACGCTCCGACGGCAGCGATCGCCCCTGCGTAGATCACCACTCCCCTGAAGTCCCAGGTAGTGTTCACGAGGCCCGCGATGACCGGCGCCGCCGCGCCGATGATGGCGCCACCGGTGAACAACATCGCTACCGCTGATCCTTCAGTTCCCGGCTCGATAGCGTCCATAGCCGTTGCCGTCATTATGGAATTGATCGAAAAGACGAAAATCCCAAGCAGGCCCAGCATCACCGTCAGCCAAACCCCTGAATCCGCCCAGAGGAAATTGAACAGGATCACCGTTATCGCCGCCATGCCGATCACCATCAAACCACGCCTGCCCGTGCGGTCGGAGATCAGTCCAAAAGCCGGACCGGAGACAATCCCGAGAAAGGTCAGCAACCCCACGTGCAAGCCGATGCTCAGGTCGCTGTACGAAAGGTTTTCCTTCATGTGCAGTACCAGAAACACGGCAAATGACCGGTGGGCCATTCCGCGGAGCGCGCTCACCCCCACCATCCCCAGGACAGCAGTGTTACGGAGCAGTGGTTTGGTCGAATTCAGGTACTGGCTAAATGTCGGCCTCGTTGTTTCGCCTTGCAACGGCGACCGGAACGCATACAGGACGGCCAGACCCGTCAGGGCCGAGGGACCGATATGTAACAGCGCCACCGTGCGCCAGCCGAAGCCAACCCAGTTCAATCCCCAAAAACTGAGGCCGCCAAGCAGTAACCCGACAATAATCGGACCGGACGTGTCGCCAATCGACCCTCCGGATCTATGGGCGGCAAATGCGAAGGCCTTGCGATGAGGGTATCGGGCAGCCAATGTCGAAAAGGCGGGCGCGTGCCACAGGGAAGTGCCAGCCCCCGCCACGGTTACGGCCACGAGTATCAGCCAGTAATTCGGAGCGAGGCCAATCGCCATGTACCCCACTGTCAGGCACGCCATGCTTGCTGTAAGCATCAGGCCGACCTGGCGCCTGTACATGTCCGTGAGGATCCCAGCCGGAACGTTCATGGCGCCCATCGCGGCGGAGCGAGCTCCCTCGATACCTCCTACCGCGACGTCGCTAAGACCTAGACCCTCCTTCAAATGCGGCAGCAGGACAATGATGCCCTGCTGGTAGAAGTGCTTGACCGCGTGGCCGGCCGAAAGGCCGACGAGTAGTCGCTTGCCAGTCGGTGTGGAACGGCCGACTTCAACGGTTTGGGAAACCGAATCGGCCACGACGTCCGACTGGGCTCGGGTTTCAGATGCTGCCAACCAGGTTGCTTTCTTGACCGGGAATGTATGATTTCGGCGCGATAGGCCGCCGCGAGATTGTTCCACCCCTTCGCCCTGGCCGCAAGTGGGTCGCCCGCGTTTCCAAGGCGAATTGCCGAACGCCAATTCCCGGCGCCAGCCGTCTGGGAAATGTTGCGGTTATTCCGCCTGAATTCCTTGTCCCTGTGGCAAGTTGGCAAGCCGCGTTTCCCGGTGGAGAATTCGCTTGTTACAGCACCAGAAGTGGTGTAAATTTTCAGTCCACCCACAATATATTGCGATTCTCGCGAGAATCGCGCAGGTGTTTTCGGACGCTTTTTTGGGGGCGACGCAACCGTCAATCCAGTTCTGTTATCGTTCTGGATTCACGATGTAACTAACAGGACGTTACATGCCCCGAGCGGTACGATGCGCGCAGCCTGAGGCAAAGTCTTCCACGGTTACAGCGAACATGAACTGTCCGTCTTGCGATAACGAAGAGTCGAAAGTAATCGACTCGCGGGAATCGCCGGACGGCATCCGGCGCAGGCGGGAGTGCCTTCGATGCAGACAGCGTTACACCACATATGAGCGGGTGCACACCGTCCCGCTGATGGTAGCCAAAAGGGACAACCGGCGAGAGCCTTTCTCCGCGGAAAAGTTGGAGCGGTCATTTCGAATCGCCTGCGCCAAACGCCCATTTGAGATTGGGTCGATTTCGAAGATGGTTAGCGATATCGAAAGGGAGTTGCACCTGCTCGGCAAGCCGGAAATCGAATCAAGCGTGATAGGTGAAATGGCTATCGAAAGGCTTAAAGAACTCGACAGCGTCGCGTACATCCGCTACGCGTCCGTCTACAGGGACTTTCAGGACGAAGAGAGTTTCGCCAGGGAAATCGAGTCGCTGGCTGACGATTCCGCGACTGGCGGCCGGCGCAGCCAACTTAGGCTAATACCCGACAATGTGCCACGACTTGCCGATCGCGGCGGGAAGCGGCGAAAAATGCCAGCTTCATAACGCCGCCCGGGGGTTCTATGCCGCGTCTGGACCGGAGATCGGCGGCTCCGGTTTACCCCCACGCGCTCACAATCTTACGAATATCAAAAAGACGTCTGCGGGAACCAATAGATGACAACTGTTCATAACAAGCCAAGGAATGCCTCCGGCGCGCAAGGCTCCCCGGACGCGACCGCCAAACCGTTCAGTCCAGCCGAGTTAACCGAGAACGCCCGGATCGTGGTCGAGAAACGCTACCTGCGAAAAGGCAAGACCGGAGAACACGTCGAGGACGCCCAGGGCATGTTTCGCCGCGTTGCGGACGCGCTGGCCGAGCCGGACCACGCGTACGGCGCAGACGACGGACAGGTAAAAGAAACGGCGCAGCGGTTCTTCGAGATCATGGCCGCCCTCGAGTACCTGCCGAATTCGCCAACGTTGATGAACGCAGGTACCGAAGCCGGGACATTGTCCGCGTGCTTCGTATTGCCCCTTGCCGACAGCATGGAGGGCATCATGGGCGCGGCTCACGATGCCGCCATGGTCCAGAAGTTCGGCGGCGGCACAGGGTTCGCCCTGTCAAAATTGCGCCGTAAGGGCGCCCACATCAAGACCACACACGGCAAGGCGTGCGGCCCCATCGCCGTGCTCAGGCATCTGTCTTCCGTCTCCACCCTCGTAACACAAGGCGGCAAACGGGACGGCGCAAACATGGCCGTTATGGATGTCCACCACCCTGACATCCTGGAATTCATCGACTGCAAGCAGGTTGAGGGAGATATCCACAACTTCAATATCTCCGTGGGTGTCAGCGATGAGTTCATGCAAGCCGTCGCCAACGGGACCTCCTATCCCCTGAGGGCCCCGGTCGATTCCAGCGATCCCGAAAGTGAAATTGAAATGGTGGGCCATCTCGATGCCGGAGTGGTGTTCGCGAAGATAGTTCATGGCGCGTGGCGAAACGGCGAGCCCGGCATGATCTTCCTCGATGAGGTCAACAGAAACAGCCCGGTCCGGCACGTTGGGCTAATAACAGCCACCAACCCCTGCGGTGAGCAACCTCTGTTGCCAAACGAGTCCTGCAACCTTGGCTCAATCGACCTGTCCAAGTTCGTGACCGGTGACTACGCCACCGGCGTTCTGCCGGACGAAGAATCCGCGGACAACAGCGACGCACCACAGATCGACTGGGCGAGGATCGGCCGAACTGTCCGGACGACTGTACACATGCTCGACAACGTGATCGACGCCAACCAATACGCCGTCGATCCTATTCGCGTTATGACTTTCCACACCCGCAAGATCGGCCTGGGCGTAATGGGATTCGCCGACATGCTGATTCAGCTCGGCGTTCCCTACGACTCAGAAAAGGGCATCGATATCGGTCGCAAGATGATGCGGTTCATCATGGAACAAGCCGACGAAGCCTCGGCAGATCTGGCAAAGATACGGGGACCGTACCCCGCCTGGCACGACGGAGAGCCAAAAATGCGCGGCGAGACGCCCATGCGCAACGCTTGCCGATTGACGGTCGCTCCGACCGGCACCATATCCATGATCGCCGGCTGCTCAAGCGGTATCGAGCCGATATTCTCGCTGGCGTTTCGCAAACACAACATCCTGGAAGGCCAAACGCTCTACTACGTGGACCGCAACTTCGAACGCGTCGCCCGTGAACGCGGCTTCTACAGCGAAGAGTTGATGGGGTACTTGTCTGACGGGGGATCGTTGTTGGAGCGCAGAGACGTGCCCGACGACGTAAAACGGCTGTTCCACGTATCCGCTGACATCTCCCCCGAAAACCACGTGCTGATGCAGGCAGCTTTTCAGGCAAGCACCGACGCTGGTATATCCAAGACCATCAACTTCCCCAGTTCGGCCACCATCGAGGATGTGGAAAACGCCTACATGCTCGCCTGGAGGGAAGGCTGCAAGGGAATCACGGTCTATAGAGCCGGCTCACGCGAAAAAGAGGTGCTGACCACCGGCCATGATGATTCGAAATCCACCGATGCGGCCGACGCAGCGCCAACGGCTATACCGCAGTACGTGACCGAACGGGAGCGGCCCGCAAAACTGTCCGGCACAACACGCAGGGTACGTACGGGGCGCGGTAACGTCTACGTGACCGTCAATATGAGCAACGACTCCCGGCCCTTCGAGGTGTTCGCCGTTCACGGCAAGGCTGGCGGCAACGACTCCGCGATGGCCGAAGCAGTGTCGCGGATGGTGTCTTTGTCCCTCCGCAGTGGCGTGGACCCGAAGGACGTGGTAACACAACTGCGCGGCATCACCGACATGCCGGCTTGGGACCAGGGCCAGCTGATACGTTCCGTTCCTGACGCTATCGCGCTCGTGCTCGATGAGGTCATCGCCGAATCGGAGGCCCTACGGACGCTTCAGCCGGACGATGCCGGACAATTGACGATGCTCGAACAGCCCACTGCCAAGGAACTCGGCATGCCGTCGGCGCAGTCGGTTGCCGTAATGTCCCCTCCCACAACGGACATGGCCGCGATGCTAAACGTCGGGTTGTGCCCCGACTGCCAGTCGACGCTGGCCCACGAAGAGGGCTGCGTCAAGTGCCACGCCTGCGGCTTCAGCAAATGCTGAGGCCGACGTGGGCAGCAAGATGAAGGACCGGTCCCTTTACTACGGCGACTGCCTCGATTGGATGAGGGAATGGCCGTCCGAATCATTGGACTCATATTCCGGCTGAATCTGCCAACCCCCCGATGCAAGCCGAATCAGCAGGCCCCGCAAGCCTGACAACCACCCATAGTACAGATCCTCTACATTCCGTATAGTGGAAGTTGTTAATGATCACCCTTCACACACGACTCAAGGCGCATGCCATGACGTATCGACTTTTCGAGGATTCCGAGCCTACATACTATGGCCCGACGGAGTAGTCTGAGAGTCATTTCGAGTACCTTAATCGATCCGCACACACTTGGGCCTGGACCGTCAGGAACACCTTTGAATCCTGGTACGCCAGGTTCCCCGAGGAAAAGAAGCCTGACTTACGCAGCAGATTCCACTCCGGCAACGAACAGTTGCTGGGAGCATCACTCGAGATAGTGACTCATGCAATCCTGGAATCCATCGCTACCGATGTGCAGGTCGAGCCTGATCTGGCAAGCGGAAATCCAGACTTCCAGGCCATCTGTCAAGGAACAACATTTGCAGTGGAATGCACCGTGGCGCAAAAGTCAGATGCCGACGTAAGAGGTACGCGGAGGGGAAACAGCGTCAAGGACCTAATCAATTCATTTGATTCCGGTAGCTTCTATCTGCATTTCCACCTTTTCGAATGTTCTCAGAAGCAATTGCCTACCCGTAGACTGCGCCGGGAACTTGAAAAATGGCTAGCTTCCTTCGATTCCCACAGGGAGAGGCAACGGATAGCCCGAGGTGGCTCACTGCGCACCTTATCGTGGTGTGAGCAAGGTTGGTCCATCGAATTTAAAGCTATTCCGGCCGAAACGCGCCTTGACCATCGCTCAATCGGAATAGAATTCGAGGGACCGGACGATGCTTCCGAGAACTACACGAAACTGGGTCGGGCACTGACAAAGAAGGCCGACGCCTACCGGTCGATTGAGTTGCCGTACCTCGTCGTCGCAGGTTCAGCGGCCGACATTCGGGGGGACGACGAGGAATTTTTTGAGGCTTTGTTCGGACCCAAGTACTACAAGATTGACCCCGAACGATGCGCGGTTGTCTCTGAAGACCGGCGTTGGAACGGCCTCTGGGGGTCTCCACGCAGGCAGCGAAACCGCCACGTCTCAGCCGTACTTCACAGATCTTGGAGATATCCGTGGGAATTCTGCACACGATCGATCGTTATAACGTGTCCGTCCGATGTTCATTTCGAAACGGAGGAAGACGCGTATGCGGCGGACGACATAGAGTATTCTGAGCGGTGCGAATGGCAGATCATTCACAACCCGTGGGCAGTTCCGCTGCCTCGCGGCCTGTTTCCTTTCGCCGAGGAATTCTACGTTGATTCCGGTGAGCTGGTTAGCGCCAAGCCAAAACTAACTCTGAATCAAATTCTTGGATTGCCCGATCCCTGGCTTGGCGATGTCTTGCAATCGGGAAAAAAACGCGTGGCTTGCGTCGCGGCCATGACGCTGCGAGATCAGGATGCCGACAAGCAACCCGAATAGTCCGGTTCCGGCCGATTTTACTGAGTTGGTTCTGGGCTACGCGGGCGCGGTCGCCAGTAACTTCAAGCTGCCGGTAGACGCGCAACCGGAAGACCAACTTAAGGCCCCTACCGGCGACCTTGTGCGCGGTGTCGGCCGGCTGGCTGGACTTGACGTGAGTTGGCGAACGGAGGTGCGCGCAGACGATATTCACGGCCGCCCTGACATCGGTGTCACCGTCAACCAGCTGCTCGTTGGCCACATCGAACTCAAGCGGCCGGGGCTGGGCGCACGCCCCGAAAGGTTCACAGGCACAAACCGGACCCAGTGGAGACGATTCCAGGCCCTTCCAAACCTCATCTATACGGACGGGTCCGAGTGGAGTCTGTACCGCTCCGGTGAACTGGCCGCCTCGCGCGTTCGAATCGCTGATGACATAAGCGAGGGTGGTGCCACGGCAGTGGATATTGGCGCGGCGCAGTGGCTCCATAACATGCTCCGCAGTTTCCTGCACTGGGAACCGGTTGTTCCCGGTGCCGCGCAGGGTCTCGCTGATTTCCTGGCCCCCTTGGCTCGAATCCTCCGGGACGAGGTTGAAAAGGCGATACGGCGCGCTGATAGCCCGCTGAAGGATCTCGAGAATGAGTGGCGAGGGCTGCTGTTTCCAGAAGGGGATGAGGCACAGTTCGCAGATGCCTACGCGCAGACCCTGACCTACGCCCTCCTTTTGGCGCGGTTCGAAGGGGCCGAGAATCTGCGTCCGGCGTCTGCGTCCGAAGCCCTTCAGGAAGACCACGCGCTACTCGCAGAGACCTTGAGCTTGCTTGAAGTGCCGTCTGTCCGCGAAGAACTCCAAATGCCGATTCAGCTATTGGAGAGAGCCATCGGTGCCGTAGACACGGTTGGGATTCAGCGAGGAGGAGACCCATGGCTGTACTTTTACGAGGACTTTTTGGGGGCCTATGATCCAAAGCTGCGAAAAAACCGGGGCGTCTATTTCACACCTGTAGAGGTAGTTCGCGCCCAGGTGAAACTGACTGGCGAGTTGCTGCGGACGCGCTTTGGTAAGCCACTGGCGTATGCCGATGACGACGTCGTGGTCCTTGATCCCGCTGTTGGCACAGGCACCTATCCTCTCGCGGTGTTGGACTATGCCGCCGATGCCGTGAGGCGCCGGCTTGGCCCTGGAGCAGTAACAGCAAAAGTGCGTGACCTAGCGGACCGGTTGCATGCTTTCGAACTGCTAGTTGGACCCTACTCGGTCGCACACCTGCGCGTCTCACAGCGGCTGCGCGATGCCGGGGTAACAGGGCGGCCAGCCAAAGTCTATCTGACTGACACGTTGGAGTCCCCGAACCGGTTGCCGGAATTCGCAGCAAGCATTTTGCAGGAGAGCATCAGCAAAGAGCGCAGAAGAGCGCAGGAGGTCAAGTTGAACACGCGGGTGTTCATTTGTCTCGGTAACCCCCCTTACGACCGCGAAACACGCGAACCCGGTGAAGAAGCCGGTAAACGCAAAGGTGGCTGGGTGCGCTACGGAGAGGGAGGGCCGAATGACGAGCCGCCGATCATCGAGGATTTTCTCGCTCCGGTGCGGCAAGCGGGCGGCGGTGTCCATTTGAAGAGCCTATACAACGACTACGTCTACTTCTGGCGATGGGCGCTATGGAAAGTCTTCGACTCCACCGGGGATGCAGGTATCGTTACCTTCATCACAGCCTCTTCTTACCTGAGGGGCCCCGGATTCGCAGGTATGCGCCGCAAGATGCGAGAGGTGTTTGACGAACTCTGGATCATCGATCTGGAAGGCGACAGCCTTAGCGCAAGGAAGACCGAAAACGTCTTTGCCATTCGCACTCCGGTCGCCATCGCCATTGGTGTTCGGTCAGGCGGGCCTCAACCTGAGCGGGCAGCAAGAGTCTTAAAGGTCAGGCTCACCGGCACAGAGTCTGAGAAGCTCGCGCTACTGGAATCGGCGAATGCGTTCACAGATCTCGACTGGCAAGAGTGTTCATCCGGCTGGGACGCACCGTTCTATCCCGCGGTCAACGGCGGGTACTCCACGCTGCCAAAGGTCACCGCTATATTTCCGTGGCAGCATTCGGGTTCACAGCTTACAAGGACGTGGCCTATTGGCGAGACCAGGAAAGTCCTGGCCGAACGCTGGCGCGACCTTCTTGAACGCTCACCCAATGGGCGACGCAGTGCGTTCAAGGAGACCCGCGATCGCAAGGTCGACGGCCGCTACCTTCCTTTGAAAGGTGGAGAAAGAGCTGACGCACCGGTCGCTACGATCGATTCGTCCTCTCCCATACCGCCCGTCACCAGGTACGCATATCGCTCGTTCGACCGACAATTTGTGATCGCCGATTCGCGGGTTGGTGATTTCATGCGCCCCGAACTGTGGCGAGCCCATGGGCAGAAGCAGGTCTACATGACCGGCCTACTCACAGAGGTGCTTGGCGCGGGACCCGCCGCTATGGCGACGCACGCGATCCCGGACTATCATCATTTTCGCGGTTCGTTTGGTGGAAAACACGTCATCCCGTTGTGGCGCGACGCCGAGGCTATGGAACCTAACGTCACACACGGTCTACTTGAAAAGCTAGGCCGCGAGTTCGGGAAGCTGGTGGTGCCGGAGGACCTTTTCGCATACGCATACGGCGTGCTGGCCCAGCCTGCGTACGTTGAGCGCTTTTGGGACGAACTTGAACTGCCGCCGCCCCGCCTGCCTATCACAAAGGATGCGGAGTTATTTCAGCGTATGACCGCTCACGGAACGCGGCTCCTGTACCTACACACATTCGGAGAGCGGTTCGGCGGCGCGAGCGGCCACGGTTCGATGCCCCAAGGCGAAGCCCGTTGCGCCAAAGCCGTCTCACTGGACCGGTATCCGGAAGGCTGGTTGTACGACCCGAAGGCCAAAGTCTTGCGAGTGGGCGATGGAGAATTCTCGCCTATCGCGCCAGAGATATGGAACTACTCCGTATCCGGCCTGCGGATCGTCAAGTCGTGGCTTGACTACCGCAAGCTCAACCGGGCGGGCAGGAAATCGTCTCCTCTCGACGACATCCGGCCCGAGCGATGGGATTTCACCGAGGATTTGATCGAACTGCTCTGGACGCTGGAGCATACGCTCGCGTTACAACCTAAAGGCGCGGAGTTGCTTGACCTTGTTTTGCAGTCCAACCTGTTTACTTCACACCAATTGCCAAACCCAACTGACGCGGAACGCCAGCCGCCAAAAATGTGTCTTTCGAATGGTGACCAATTCTTACTTGACGAATAGTCCATTGCGGCACGCCCGCCCAAGTGTTCGGTTTCGCCGATACCTGGAAATGGGACGAAGCGGTGCCGATCATGTGTTCGGTTTCAAAAATGCCGTCTCTCACCCACTCCATCGGGTGACATCGGCATTCGGGGCGTTACTCGACCGATCGGGGATGCTCGAACAGCCCACTGCCAGGGAACTCGGCATGCCGTCGGCGCAGTCGGTTGCCGTAATGTCCCCTCCCACAACGGACATGGCCGCGATGCTAAACGTCGGGTTGTGCCCCGACTGCCAGTCGACGCTGGCCCACGAAGAGGGCTGCGTCAAGTGCCACGCCTGCGGCTTCAGCAAATGCTGAGGCCGCCGCGGGCAGCAAGATGAAGGACCGGTCCCTTTACTACGGCGACTGCCTCGATTGGATGAGGGAATGGCCGTCCGAATCGGTCGACCTGATCTACCTCGACCCGCCGTTCAACAGCAACACCGACTACAACATACTTTTCGGACGCGGCAACGGCACACCCGCCCAAGTACGCGGTTTCGCCGATACCTGGAAATGGGACGAAGCGGCTGCCGACCGCGTCTTCCGTTTTAAGAACGCCGTCTCTCATCCCCTCCACAGGGTGACATCGGGGTTCGAGGCGATACTCGGCCAGTCGGGGATGTTCGCCTATCTGACATACATGGGGGAGCGGCTGGTCGAGATGCGGCGGCTGCTCAAACCTACGGGCAGCATCTACCTGCACTGTGACGACACCGCCTCCCACTACCTTAAACTGCTTTTGGACTCGGTGTTTGACCCAAAGAATTTCCGCAACGACGTCGCCTGGAGGCGCTCCGTTTCTCACAATGACCCGCGGCGGTTTGGCCGGATCCTCGACCACATCCTCCTATATGGGAAGACCGACCGTCCATATTGGGCAGGCAGTGAGATCAACACGCCCAAGACCGCGGAGCAACTGCGGAAGGCATACCCATCGGAAGACGAACGCGGACGATACCGGAGCGACAACCTCACAGGGCCGTTGCACTCCACGTCGGCGGGCAGACCAAGTACCACGCCGTGGAGGAAGTACAACGTCTTCGCCATGAACCGGTGCTGGTCAGTACCGAAAACCGGTAAATACGCTGAGTTCATCGAGCGGGAGTTCATTCCCGGATACCGCAGCATCGAAGGCATTCACGAACGGCTGGACGCGTTGGACGAAGCCGGACTCATATACCACCCTGTCGCCGGGAAGTGGCCCGGGCTGAAGCGATATGCCTCAGGCGAGGAAGGCAACCCGCCTCAGAACCTCATCATGGAGCCCACGGGGTTCACAAACTTCAGCGCCCAAAAAGGCGAACACCTGGGATTCCCCACGCAGAAACCGCTCGGCTTGCTCAAAACACTGATTCCCGCCGCGTGTCCACCGAATGGCCTCGTGCTCGACCCCTTTTGCGGTTGTGGCACAACCGTCATCGCCGCGCACGACCTCCGGAGACGATGGATAGGCATTGACATATCGGCTACAGCCATAGACATCGTCCAGCAGCGGCGTCTCAAGCCTTTGGGAATCGAAGCGGAAACGTTCGGCATTCCCCGGGATCTGGCCAGCGCCCGCAAACTGGCGTCTGAGCGACCCTCGGACTTTGAGGCGTGGGCCGTTACCCGAATACTCGGCCTGGCGCCAAACGAACGAAAAAGCGGCGACCGCGGCATTGATGGCCGCGGCACATTAATCGGTACCCCACAAGAACGTATGTCGAAGTTGGTGCTCGCCCAGGTCAAGGGCGGCCGGACCTTTCAGCTTTCGGCGTTCCGGGATTTCATGCACGTGGTGAACCGCGACAACACGGCGGCTGGCATATTCATCACGTTAGGGACCGTCACTTCATCCCAGGCCCGCGCCGAAGCCAGAAATGCAGGCGAGGTCACTGTCGGGGCAGACCGGTGCCCGCGTGTGCAGTTGTGGTCTATTGAGGACTACTTCAACGGCCAAATGGCCCGCTTGCCGACGCTGGCCGATCCAAACACCGGCAGGCCTATTCAGCCGGCCCTGCTAGCCTGACAACGGAACCATGATCGGTCGCCGCAGGTGTCCTGTATCCTGGTTTTCCCGGTCTCAGTGGTACCAGATGGTCTACGGCGAGTTCGTCGGCTTCCCCAACCCTGCGATGGCGGCGGGTACCATAACTATCGGCTCGGCAAAGGTGGTGGCCTAGTCGTCGAGGAGCCGGGACTAGACGTACGGCGTACAGGATGAACGTATCCCGACGCGAAAGGGGAGTTGAATGCGTATACCGCTGTTTCGATTGTTTCGATCGGGTAAGCCCAAGGCAACCGATCCGGTCTGCCACATGGAAGTCGACACGCAAAAACCGCCCGGCGGCAGTTGGGACCATGAGGGTGTAACTTACTATTTCTGTGGCCCGGGATGTAACCGGTCTTTCCAAAAGGAAACGTCCTCGTATCTGTCAGGAGAAAAGCGAATCGAGATGTAGGGAGAAATGCTGGGTGATGGATGAATACGCCGACTACCTAGTCCACAACATGCCGCGTTGGCCGCAGGTCGGAACGGTAGCCACAGGGGAAGGAATCCCCATGACCAGAGGATGAAACTCAATGCGTAGACTCTTTGTCTGCAACCTCGTCGCGGCCTTCGTCCTGCTCATGATGACGGGATGTGGCGAAGATAGCGCCCCGCAGCACGAGGCTACTTATTCGAACGGGACGGGACAGGACACAGCGCCAGTACCGGACTCGTCCACTACGGCTCGTACAGGCGAAGAACTGTTCAGCGCTAACTGCTCGGTCTGTCACGGCGTGGATGCCTTCGGGACCAACCAGGGGCCACCCTTAGTCGACAAAACCTACCACCCCGGCCATCACCCTGATTTCAGCATTCGCAACGCGATCCGCCAGGGAGCAAAGCAACACCACTGGTTTTTCGGCGATATGCCTCCCATTGCAGGTGTATCACCGGATGACGTGGAGAAGATCATCTGCTACGTCCGGGAAACTCAGCGTAAAAATGGCCTCTTCGAAGCGGACGAATATGAAACTTCCTGCTGAGCAGAATTCACCTCGCGTCTTCAGCGGTCTCATCCTAACGACGGAGAATCGTGCGCTGAAATAAGCGAAGGAGGCGTTGCCAGTGTTGCTCCTCCGGTTTGAGGGTTGTCGGTTGCGCTGCTGATGTCGCCAAACTGATGCAAGACTGCGTCTTATTGCCCGCCTGTTCGGCTCATTCAGGCGAAGACATCCCGACACCGGCAAGCGTCTCCAATGTCCAGCCTTTCACTATTTGTCTGGAGATATTCGCCAAATATAGTGCTGACCGGTACGGAGTTGCCCGCGAAGGTCAACCGGGGCTGCGTCAAATACCACGCCAGCGATTTCAGCCCATCCGCGGGCCCTCTACATCCCGATCATGACCTTGCATGTGTCAGGACGCGGCGAGAGGGCGAACTCGAACGCGCTTACCGCCTGCGAAAAAGGGAATCGGTCCGTCACGAGTTGAGCTACCGGGACGCGTCCGCTACCTGTCAACTCTATCGCCGTCGAGTAAGCGTTAGTGTAGCGAAAGACCGGGGTAAGGTCCACCTCTTTCACCATCGCGGCCACCGTGTCGATTTTTGTTGGCTGCGGTCTCATCCCGACCAGAACGACACGGCTGGCGGGCGTGGATGCATCTACAAGCGTCTGAGCGCCATCGGGGTGGCCAGAACATTCAACTCCGACGCCCGCGCCGCGGCCCCTAGTGGCAGGATGGCCACTAGGGGATCAGAGGGACCACTTTCGCATTTCCTACGTGGGAATAGCGTCCAGGGGTGCATGTAAGCACGACCACTTGACACTGTTTGCCCGCGGCTGCGATGACGGCGCCCATGGCTTGGAGGCGTTGGGGATCGCTCCAACCCAAGGCGTCATCGATCATCACCGGCACACCCCCATCATCCGGGCTTACGATAGTGGCGCACGCAATTCGGCAGAGGACGCCAAGCTGCTCTCGAGCCCCGGTGCTAAGTTCTTCTACATCAAGCGTGGTACCCTCAAGTCTGCGACGTACTACTCGCAATTCTTCGTCAAGCTGCGCCGAAAAGGTCGGACCGAACACGATGCGCCCGAACTGGTCAATTCGCTCCTTGAAAGGCTCAATGTAGCGCTGGTGCGCTTGTCGGCGGTGCTTTTCAAACGTTTCTTGCAGCAGGCTTGCGGCCTTAGCGCGCTCCTCCGTGCGCGCATGCTCTCGCTTGACTTGTCCCAATTCGCTAAGGGCTTGGTCATAGAGCCCCTGCAGGCCCTTTTCGCCGTGGATATCTAAGCGAGCTCTAAGCTCGCTCTGGCGATCTCCGTTGGCCTGAAGTTCCTGAAAGGCGCGTTTTTTGGCGTCGCGTGCGTTTAGAAGAAGAGTTTCGAGAGAACCCGGATCTGCAGCCTCCAGTTGTGCTTTAACTCCCTCTAGAGACTTGAGAGCGGCGTCCAAACGCTCTTGGGCCACCACAAGAGCAGCCCTGAGGGCTTCATCCCCTTGAATCTTTCTGGCCGCGGCGAGCCGGCTTTCTGATTCCTCCTTGCGATCTCCAGCGACCTTGATCCTGGCAGTAAGGCCGGCCTCATTGAGCCGGGCCTCATTAAGTTCATCTTCTGACTTTTTCGCGGCGACGTCGCAAGTATCCAATCTTGTTCGACAGTCATCGACAAAAACTTCAGCTTCCGAGGCGATTCGCCTGGCCTCGTCTAAGTCGGGGGGAAGCGGCGGGTCCTCTGGACGCTCTTGAGGATAGGACGTGACCCTCTTCGTTAGGTCCTTGACCTTGGATAGCAGAATGTCGGGGGTGAGATCCCGAAGATCTCGCTTGATGGCCGCGATGGCGTCGTCTTTGACGCGTTGGGCGTCCCGTCGTTCCTGTGCTGCTTTCCTCGCCTCGGCAAGGTCGGTGACTCCAACCTCGCTGCACAGGCGCCGGTAGGCCTCTTGAGTAATGCGACGCCGCTCGGCTAGGCCTTTCGATTCATTCCCTGCGCTCACCAACAGCCGAGCAGCACCCGGAATGACCAATATCACCTCATCTTCTACGGTGGCGCTATAAACCTCTTTGGCATTGAGTTCGACATCCTTGCCATCAACCTGCAATCTGATGTCGCGTAGCGCTGTAGTTTCCACTGAGGCGGCAGCGCTGTCGGTAGCTGCTCTGGCAACCACATCTTCGAGATAGGCCTTTTCAATCCGTTCCAGCCCATCGTCATCAACTATGGCCGATTCAAGATAATCTTCAGCTTTCGTGAGAGATTGCTCGGCCTCTACATAGCGCTCATGGCGTTCGCTGATCTGTGCCACCTCAATCTGTTCACGCAAATAGTCGCGATCCCGAGCGGCACGGCCGCGTTTGTCATCAGCTGAGCGAAGCGTCGCGGCGGCTTCCTTGAGGGAAGCGGCCGCGGCTTCCCTGCGGCGAATGGCTGCGGCAAGTTCAGGCGCCGCTTCCTGTGCCTTGGCGTCAAGCACAGTCAAGTCCTTTGTAGAGTCTTTGCAGGCTTCGAAGAACTCTTGGCGACGGGCCCATTTGCCCTCCGCGAGGTGGTGTTCAGCTTCTGCAGCACCGTAGACAGCGTCCAAACGATCGATCTCGTTACGCATGCGCTCAATGGAATTCCACCGCTCCGTAAGGTCGAGCTCGCCATTCTCGTACTCGTCTTGAGTAGCGCTGACTCGGATCGCCTCAGCGACCAGCCGGTCCATCCGGGCCACGTCTCTCTCGACATCCTTCATCTGTTGCGTCAGATTGTCGGCCTTCTCCGTAGCTTCTTCTTTGCGGTGTTGAGACGACTTTCGCGCCTGATTCTCCTGACCCTTTGGAGTCCAATATTTGCCATACTCCTCCTTGATGCGCTCCCAAAGGGTGTCTTCGTGGTCAGATGCAAGATCGCCGCCTGCGGCGCTGTCCAAGGCTCTGCGCATTGACGGCATGGTGAAAGGTGGCAGGGTTAACTTGATGCCCTGATCAATGCGCAGCGCGTTCCAGAGATCCATGTCGAGGGTCTCTTCGAGGATCTCTCGTAGACGGTCGTGCGCCTCGCGCCCGGTGTGACTCTCACTCTGTGGAGATGAAATGTTGAGAGTGGTTCTTGGATTCCGAAGCCATTGCTTTTTGAACTCCAGCGTGTATTGACCAGAAGACAGCTCAATCTCTACCTCAGGACCCTCGTCTCGGTTTACAGGCTTGACGGATCTGACTCGAGCGCTCAGGGACGAGTCCGGCAATTCGATGGCCAACGCTATCGCTTCGGAGATGGAGGTCTTGCCTACCTCGTTAGGCCCCTCAACGATTGTGACCCCACTATCAGGGAATCTCACGTCGCTCTCGGTGACTCCACGGTAGTTGACCAGACGGACACGGTTTAATTTCATGCGCGAGGGCCTACTAGACGATGCAACAGTGTTAGAGCATCGCGGGAAATTAGGGCATTGTTCCCTGACTCGGCCATCTTTTGCAGTTCGATCAGGGCATCATGGGCGAAGCCCGACAATCCAAGGTATTCAAGGTCGGCATTATCGGGGATCACCACTAGGTCGCTACGTCTCTCCCACGTCTCCAAGGCTGCAAGCAGATCAGCGTTGTGATCCAGTACGCTGTCAAGCCGAGCCTTCTGGGCCAGGGACACTTGACCTGTCAGCGAGACCTTCACAATAGTACGGTCTTTGTTGTTCAAGGTCGAAAGCCACTCTTCAAGGGCGTCTATGTCCTCATTTGCGCTCAAGTACCATTCGCGGTTCACAAACCTCCAGGTACCTAAGTGCTTGGCCTCGACACTGATATTGTCCCCTTCGAGGTCAACGACGAGAACGTTACCGGGGTTAATCTCGGTGTAGTTAGTCGGCTCTGGGGCGCCCGCATACCAGATCCGGCCGGTCGTGCCCACATCGGTGGTGGAATGGCGGTCCCCAAGAGCTACGTAGTGGATCAGGCCTGCATTGATCTTCTCCTCAAGCTGCGTCAGGCCAATAAGTTTCGGGTCGTCTCGGCTCGGTGACATAGTGTCGGCGGTCCCATGGCCCACGATGATGCGAACAGTATCGGTCGCCTCAAGTCCTTCGCAGACGGCGTCCACCAAGGCGATGGTCGGGTACTTGTTGGGCCAGGGTGCGGCAATCAATTCAACTCCCTGAACTGCTTCAACTGGAGCGGATTCGTCGAGCACTTTCACGTTTTCGGGCCGGTGCGTGGTGAACGTTTGAGAGCGATAGATTGACGATGCGTCAAGCGGGTCGTGGTTGCCGGGTAGCAGGTAAAACGTGACTTTCGGAAACGCGGCCATCTTTTCGAACGCTCGCATGAGCACCTGCCGTCTTACCTGATTCGAATCGAACACATCGCCGCACACGACTACGAACTGACAGCCTTCGTCAACGGCGAGAATTCCCATCTGCTCGATGACGTCGAGGCGAGCGGCGCTGAAGCGTGCTTGGGCCTCACCGGTCAGAAAATGCCTGGTCATCCCGAGTTGCCAGTCAGCGGACTGTAGGAACCTCACCATGTTGTGCGCCTACCGTCCTTTCGCATCCGCGAACATGAAACATATACATTCATATCGGGACTCGTGGGTTGCATCAGCCCTGCATGCCAGCAGAACCCGGGCTCGGTTGCGAGTCCAGAACTAACCTCATCACGAAGGTTCAGAGTTTTGTGCAGTTTGGCAGCCCGGTATGACTCGAACATCCGACCTCTACTATAGCGGCAGCCAGTAATTTCAGCCTGTCCTCGGGCCCTCTACATCCCGATCATGAGCTTGCACGTGTCAGGACGCGGTGAGCGGGCGAACTTGAACGCGCTTACCGCCTGCTCAAACGGGAATCGGTCCGTCACGAGTCGAGCTACCGGGACTCGTCCGCCGCCTGTCAACTCTATCGCCGTTGAGTAAGCGTTGGCGTAGCGAAAGACCGTAGTAAGGTCCACCTCTTTCACCATCGCGGCCACCGTGTCGATTTTTGTTGGTTGCGGTCCCATCCCGACCAGAACGACACGGCTGGCGGGTGCGGATGCGTCTACAAGCGTCTGAGCGCCACCGGGATGGCCAGAGCATTCAACTCCGACGCCCGCGCCGCTGCCCCCTTGTCGCGGACATCACAGCCTCTGCCAGCGACTCGGACCGCGCATCCACGACTGCCGCCGCGCCCAATTCCTTAGCGCGTTGGAGGCGGGCGGGAATCATGTCGGCCAGAATCACCTGCGACGACCCGTAGGCCAAAGCTGTCATAAGCGTTACAAATCCGATAGTCTCTGCCCCGTTTTTAGCCACGACGCAGCCCGGCCGCACGCCACCACGTTCGCAAGCGTGCACTCCTACAGCGAGCGGCTCCATCAGCGCGCCTTCCTCGTTGGTCATGTGGCCGGGTAGCCGGTAGGTCAGCGCGGCCGGGTGCCAGACGTACTCCGCCAGTACACCGTCATGTGGAGGCGTCGCCCAAAAAGCGAACATCCTTGCACAGGTTGTAACGGCCGATGTCGAGTTCCGCCTCGCGGTCCCGATACCATGCGGTCGACCAGATACGATGGAATCGCCAATCCTTGCCCTCAAGCACTTGCTGCCGAAGATGGTCACGGTCGCGAGTACTGTGGGCTGAGTGGTAGCCGGCGCCATCGGCTTCGATAGCGAGTACCATCCTTCCGGGCTCTTCGGGATAAGCACACGCAAAGTCGACACGGTAGCCTGGAACGCCATATTGTGGCGTAACTGGAATTCCGCGACGGTCCAGCCCGTCCTTAATGGAAAGCTCAAATGGGTTGAGAGGCACATCCGCCACGTCCGAACCCAGGTTGTCACCGCCGGAATCAGCAAATTCGAAATACATGCGAAGCAGTTCTACACCCTTCTTGGAAGAACGGCCCGGGTCCATGTCGCGGTGATCAATGGAAGATACGAGTGTAAGAAGTGTAAGACTCGAACGGGCACGCGTGACGGCAACATAAAGACGGCGTTCTCCACATTCCTAGAGGAGTGACCGAAGCGATAGGGAAGGTTTCCGTTGGGGTCCTTGTGATAGCCCACGCTGATGATGATTTTGTCTCGCTCATCGCCCTGGACGCGTTCGATATTCTTGACGAAGTAGCGCTCATCGTTAGTTTCGGGGAAAAACTCGTCGAGCGAAGGATCGTTTGCCTCACTCAAACGGCACATGAGAACGTTTTCGATGTTATCGGCATGACGCGGCCAAAGGCGATGACACCGAGCGACTCGCGGGCGTTTTCGAGGACGAGATCCACGATTTTCGCCACTTCGTCAGGGTTTGAGCGCGTTCCATCAATCCCGGTGATGGGTCGGAAGGGAATGAAGCAGTAAGTTATCGGAGTGCGGACATTCGCGCCGGGAAAGGTCGTCAAAGATCCGCCATAGATGTGGACATTGGAGAACGCAATTAGGCGATCGTCGTGGCTCCGATAGCGCCACTGCAACATCTTGTCCCGCACAAGAGCCCCGGCAGCATCGAGCAAGGACTCGATATCAGCAGTCAGCGACAGATCATCATCAACGTCTTCTACTTCGTCTTCGCGCTACGGCAAAAAAAAGGAAGTAGGCGGAAGCTGGCGGCTGGCGCCCGCGATCACTGCCTGGGGAGCGCGGGCTAGGCTACCGATCGCTTCGGCCGGCGGAATCTGAGAAGCCTCATCGAAGACGACAACATCGAAACGCCGCAGGTTCGCAGGGATCATCTCAGCCGCGAGGATAGGCGACATGGTCCAGCAAGGGCGGAGTGCGGAAAGAACATTGGGCGCGCTAGTGAAGAGGTGGCGGCATTTTTTCGCGGCCTCTTTCCGGACGAGAGCGGTCTCGTCTCGATGACTGGCGCTCCAGTCGTCACGTTGGCCATGGACGACTGCAAGTTCCCAACCGAAAACGCCAACCCCCGAACCTGGGGGCGAAAGTTCTTGATTTTGGGTAGTGCTGGTGGGCCCGGGATGACTCGAACATCCGACCTCTACTTTATCAGAGTAGCGCTCTAACCGGCTGAGCTACGGGCC
Organism: Dehalococcoidia bacterium; assembly: GCA_965224235.1. Lineage (GTDB taxonomy): Bacteria > Chloroflexota > Dehalococcoidia > Lucifugimonadales > Lucifugimonadaceae. Next base: position 320,465 of record CBDCYP010000002.1, read on the forward strand.
CATCTGACCGCCGCTGCGCACGCATCATTCCGACGCATTACAAAGGTGTCATATCCAACGGCCTGAATCATCAACGCCAACGACATCAGGTCGGCGAATCAGCAATCCTTGCGGCCGACACCGTCCAATTCTACAACCAGTTCTACCGGAGTGTTGCGTGCCACAATCAGTCGCAATAACTCCGAATCGCTAGTGTTCAAGGGCTGATGAGCAGCGCCCGGAGGGATGTAGATCATGTCACCCGGACCGATCTCCTCTTCGACGGACAGGTCGTCCCCCGTCAACATGACGCCCCGGCCAGTAATGACAAAGATCGCCGACTCGCAATTCGAGTGATAGTGCGGTGACGAACATCGGCCGGGCGGTATGACCGACTCGGCGAGATGTATGCCGGTGGCGCCGGTGAGCGACTCCGAGACACCGGCGACGCGCGTCATAGCGCCAGAGCGAACCTCAATCTCCCGTTCATCCTCGCGGATCACCTTGACCTGTGGCGCGGCGGTACTTTCGTTTTGCATTCAGGGAGTATAGCCCTGAAGACCGAGGTTGCGCCGCCACCGGCCGCGAGCGCAAGCCGCGGCGCCGTTACGGAATCTACATCCGCCGCCGGAGGTCAACAAAAAAAGCCCCGTCGCCGGGGCTTTTCAAACTCTTAACTTCTGAATAGTGAAAGGAAGAATACGTCGTTAGTTTTTTGGTTTGTTTTGGTTTTGTTACTCTTTCGAGTACAAGGCGACGGACTTTTCTGATGGGCAACAATCAGGCCGCTAAAGAACCCCTTCCACTCCGGTTACCCGAAGGGAATCTCGCTCTATCCAGCTTCCTTTTTGCTGCCATCCGTCGATCGACCAGGTAGCTCCTTGCAGGTTAACGCCATTCCTGTGTAGATCGCCGACAAACACACCGTGTTCGCGGCGACCTCAATCAGGTTGGCCCTGCTTAGCGCTCCTTAGAAAGGAGGTGATCCAGCCGCACCTTCCGGTACAGCTACCTTGTTACGACTTCGTCCCAGTCATCGGCCCCACCCTCGGCGCCTGCCTCCCCGAAGGGTTAGCCCAGCGACTTCAGGCGTTGCCAACTCCCATGACGTGACGGGCGGTGTGTACAAGGCCCGGGAACGTATTCAACGCAGTATGCTGACCTGCGTTTACTAGCAACTCCGCGTTCATGCAGGCGAGTTGCAGCCTGCAATCCCAACTTGGACCGGCTTTTTAGGATTGGCTCCACCTCGCGGCTTCGCAACCGTCTGTACCGGCCATTGTAGCGTGTGTGTAGCCCTGGACGTAAGAGCCATGATGACTTGACGTCGTCCCCTCCTTCCTCCCGTTTAAGGGCAGTCCGGCTAGAGAATTCAACTAACCGCAGGGGTTGCGCTCGTTGCGGGACTTAACCCAACACCTCACGGCACGAGCTGACGACAGCCATGCAGCACCTGTGCAAGCTCCCTTGCGGGTCCCTCGCCTTTCGGTTTGGTACCACTTGCATGTCAAGCCCAGGTAAGGTTCTTCGCTTACCATCGAATTAAACCACACGCTCCGCTGCTTGTGCGGGCCCCCGTCAATTCCTTTGAGTTTTAGCCTTGCGGCCGTAGTCCCCAGGCGGGATGCTTATCGCGTTAGCTTTGGCTCGCAGGGGGTCGATACCCCACAAACCTAGCATCCATCGTTTAGGGCGTGGACTACCCGGGTATCTAATCCGGTTTGCTCCCCACGCTTTCGTCCCTCAGCGTCAGAACTGTCCCAGAAAGCCGCTTTCGCCACTGATGTTCCTCCCGATATCTACGCATTTCACCACTACACCGGGAATTCCGCTTTCCTCTGACAGTCTCCAGTCTTGCAGTATCCCCCGACCGCTCCAGGTTGAGCCTGAAGTTTTCACAGGAGACTTACAAAACAGCCTACGGACCCTTTACGCCCAATAATTCCGGACAACGCTTGCCACCTACGTATTACCGCGGCTGCTGGCACGTAGTTAGCCGTGGCTTATTCCTCAGGTACCGTCCTTGCTCTTCCCTGAGAAAAGAGGTTTACAACCCTAAAGCCTTCGTCCCTCACGCGGCGTCGCTGCATCAGGCTTTCGCCCATTGTGCAAGATTCCCTGCTGCTGCCTCCCGTAGGAGTGGGGGCCGTGTCTCAGTCCCCCTCTGGCTGGTCGTGCTCTCACACCAGCTACCCGTCTTCGGCATTTGGTAGGCCGTTACCCCACCAACAACCTGATAGGACGCGAGCTCCTCCCAGAGCGGTAACCGGTTGCCCGGCACCCTTTCCACCACTGCCTTTACACGGTGGAGCGTATGCGGAATTAGTCCGCCTTTCGGCGGGTTATTCCCCTCTCTGGGGTAGATCACCCACGCGTTACTCAGCCGTTTGCCGCTTGGACATCCACCCCGAAGGGTGGAGCCTCGCTCGACTTGCATGCATTAGGCGCGCCGCCAGCGTTCGTCCTGAGCCAGGATCAAACTCTTCGAAACTGACGTATCTTCCTTTCACTATTCAGTTGTTAAGGTGCCAAATCCAGAATGGTTTGTTTTCCGGATAGACGCGTAAGTATACGAGCAGCCAAAGCGTATAGTCAATCCGCATCGCCCCGAATAACTAAGCCGAAACGGCCGGTCCGCGCCCGCCGCGACTCCGTCGAGACACTCGAAACAGGACCGGGAACTCCCAACAGCGTCTGCGCCCCGCTCGTTGACACCGTATTGGCAGGACAATACATTTGCATGATGAGCGGAAAGCGCAATCCTCAACGCCCAGCCACCTTGAACCGTCCCAGTTGAACGACCGGGGTGATCGCCGGAACGCCCAGCTTGCGCCAGTCCAACTCCATATTGAACCGCATAGTGTGCGCCGGCGGCAACGCCCGGGCGCAGATTTCCCGCAGGGAGTCCTGAATGGCAAGGCAATTACCCGGCGAGCCTTACACGCGCGTTACCTCAGACGAGGCATTACAGATGATCCAGGAAGGTGGCGCAATCGTCGTCGACGTGCGACGCGATGACGAATACAAGGAAGGCCATGTCTCAGGCGCTATCTGGATACCGGTGGACGACGTAATCCCCCGATTCGACGAATTGCCCGAGAATGGCAAACTTCTCTTTATATGCGCGGTAGGCGCAAGAAGCGGCCTGGCCGCCGAATACGCAGCCGCCATGGGCGCAGACACAGCACGGCTTTACAACGTGGATGACGGGACTCCCGCCTGGATCGAAAAAGGCTACCCGACATCGTTCGGCGACGACTCGTGAGCGCCGATGGCGAGAGGCGACCCGCTTGAATATTCTCGTGGTCGGTTCCGTCGCTTATGACTCGATCAAGACCCCTGAAGGCCGCAGAGAAGGTCAGCTCGGCGGATCCGCGACCTACTTTTCCGTCGCTGCAAGCTACTTCTCAGATGTCGGTATCGTCGCGGTCGTGGGCAACGATTTCAAACAAGTAGATTGCGATCTCCTCGAATCCCGCGGCGTCGATCTGTCAGGTCTCGAATTCGCGAACGGGCCGACGTTCCGGTGGTCCGGCGAGTACGCCGGTGACATGAACACCGCCATAACGCACGACACACAACTCAACGTGTTCGAGGATTTCACGCCCGCGTTGACCGAAGATCAGGCGCTGTCGCCGCACCTGTTCCTCGCCAACATCAATCCGGCGCTTCAGCATGACGTTCTGGATGCCATGGCCGCAAAACCTCGCATGGTGGCCTGTGACACCATGAACCTATGGATCGACATCGCACGGCCGGAACTGGCCAGCCTCCTGCCAAGGACCGACGCCCTGCTAATAAATGAAGCGGAAGCCAGGCAATTCACCGGTGACCCGCACCTGCCCCGAGCCGCAGAGAAGTTACTCCAACACGGTTTGGAATCCCTCGTCGTCAAGCGCGGTGAATACGGTTTCGCCCTGTTTCAGCGGGACTTCACATTCGCCGCTCCGGCGTTACCGGTCGCTGAAGTTATCGACCCGACCGGCGCCGGCGACTCGTTCGCGGGAGGGTTCATCGGGTACATCTCCGCTTCAGCCGACACCAGCCCGGCCACCATTCGCCGTGCCGCAATCGTCGGCTCGGTGATGGCATCATTTACTGTAGAAGCGTTTGGCCTTGAAATACTGGCGTCTCTATCGGCGTGCGACATAAGAAAGAGGTTCGACGAATTCATCGATCTGACCAGATTTGAACCTCAAAACGGAGGAAGCGGCCTGCCGCTAAGGGCCAATACCAACTGAAGGCCGAAGCGGGCCTGCCTTTTGACGCGGCGCCTTCCGGCATACCTGAAAGATTTTGATCGACGGAGACTGAATATTGGAATACGACATCAAGGACCCAACACTGGCGCCTCAGGGTGCTCTAAGGGCCGAATGGGCCGGGCGCGAAATGCCGGTCTTACGGTCCATCCGCGAGCGATTCGCTCAAGAAAAACCCTTGCAGGGTGTCAAAATAGCCGGCTGCCTGCACATCACCTCAGAAACAGCCAACCTCGCCGAGGCGCTGCAGGCCGGCGGCGCCGAGGTGGTCCTGTGCGCGTCGAACCCGCTCTCGACGCAGGACGACATCGCCGCCTACATCGTAGCGTCGGGGATCCCTGTCTTCGCCATCAAAGGTGAGGACGGCGACACCTACCACAGGCACATCGAGGCAGCCGTCAAGTCCGGCCCCCAAGTCACGATCGACGACGGCGCAGACCTAGTCGCGGCGCTCCATTCCCGTCATCCCGAGGAGCTCGAAAATGTGATCGGCGGCATGGAGGAGACGACCACCGGCGTGATTCGACTGAAGGCCATGTCGGCCGAGGGCAAGCTGCGATACCCGATTGTGGCTGTCAACGATTCAGACACAAAGCACATGTTCGATAACCGCTACGGTACCGGCCAAAGCACTCTCGACGGCATCGTTAGGGCAACCAACGTCTTGATCACCGGGAAGACAGTCGTAACCATCGGCTACGGCTGGTGCGGAAGAGGATTCGCTTCCCGCGCAAAAGGAATGGGCGCCCACACCGTCGTGTGTGAAGTGAACCCGGTCCGTGCCCTCGAAGCGGTGATGGACGGCCACGTAGTCATGGCGATGAACGAGGCCGCGCCATTGGGCGACATTTTTGTAACCGTCACGGGGGGCATGAGCGCCATAGATCGCCACCACTTTGAAATGATGAAAGACGGGGCGATCGTAGCCAATTCCGGGCACTTCAACGTGGAGATCAACATCAAGGCGCTTGAGGAGATGTCCGAGGCGAAACGCAAGCCGCGGGAATTCGTCGAAGAGTACACACTGGAGGACGGCCGAAAAATCAACCTGCTGGGAGAAGGACGGCTGATCAACCTTGCCGCCGCCGAGGGCCACCCGTCGAGCGTGATGGACATGAGCTTCGCCAATCAGGCCCTGGCCGGTGAGTACATCGCTAATAACCACCGCTCGCTGGAGCCGGGCGTCCACCTGCTGCCCAAAGAGATCGACCAGCAAATCGCATCGCTGAAGCTGGATTCGATGAAAATGACCTACGACACATTGACCGACGAACAGGAGCGTTACCTGGCAAGTTGGGAACTCGGAACCTGAGCCACGCGACGGCGCCAGCTAAACAACACCGGAATGTCCTGATGAACAAAAGTGACCGGAAAGCCACCTACCTTCTCACCTCCGAGTCCGTGTCTGAGGGTCACCCCGACAAGATATGCGACCAGATTTCTGACGCCGTCCTCGACGCGGTGATGGCGGCCGACCCCAACGGGCGAGTCGCCTGTGAGACGGCTGTCACCACAGGCCTGGTGCTCGTATTCGGCGAGATCTCCACGACGGCAAATCTCGACGTGCCGAAGATCGTTCGCGAAACGATCAGGGGGATTGGCTACGACAACCCCGCGTACGGTTTCGACGGCGACTCCTGCAGTGTCCTGGTAGCGCTCGACGAACAGTCGCCCGACATTGCCGCCGGTGTGGGTACGGCTTTGGAAACTCGCGGTAGAGACGACGCGGACCAACAGACCGGCGCAGGCGATCAGGGCATGATGATCGGCTACGCGGTCAATGAAACGCCGGAGTTCATGCCGCTCCCCATCGCGCTAGCACACCGCATCACCCGGCGAATGACCGATTGCCGCCGGCAGGGATTGATCAGCTACCTCCGCCCCGACTCGAAGAGTCAGGTGACCGTCGAATACGGGTACGATCATCGCCCAATAAGGGTCGACACCATCGTTGTCAGCACGCAGCACGCCGACGACGTAACGCAGGAACAGATCGCGGCAGACCTTGAGCATCACGTAATCAGGGAAGTTGTGCCAGACGACCTCCTCGACGAAAACGTGAACACCTACATAAACCCATCCGGGCGGTTCGTAATCGGAGGTCCGGTCGGCGACTCCGGACTTACCGGGCGGAAGATCATCGTCGACACGTACGGCGGAAGCGCCCGGCACGGCGGAGGCGCATTTTCGGGCAAAGACCCCACGAAAGTCGACCGATCTGGCGCTTACGCCGCCCGCCACGTGGCAAAAAACATCGTCGCAGCCGGAATTGCCGACCGCGCCGAAGTTCAGGTCTCCTACGCAATCGGCATCGCCAATCCCGTCTCCGTAATGGTCGACACACAAGGGACTGGCAAACTTCCCGAACCCGAAATCGGGCAACTGGTGAGCAAACACTTCGACCTGCGCCCCGATGCCATCATTAACAGGTTGCAACTCCGCCGGCCCATATACAAACAAACCGCCGCGTACGGGCACTTCGGCCGCCCCGACCTCGACCTGCCATGGGAACGGCTCGACGTAGTCGACAACCTGCGGCGGGATGCGTTTGGGCAGGATTCCTGATTCGCGCCGAATAAACCGGGCTCAACTAGTCTTGGAATAAATCCCCATGCCAGCCAGCGAGTTACGACCACCGATCCGATTCGGCACCGACGGGTGGCGGGCGGTGGTTGGCGACGATTACACCTTCGCTAACGTGCGCGCATGCGCAGCGGCGTTGGCGGCCCACATGCTCGACACAGGGCTGGCGAACGACGGGGCGATAGTCGGCTACGATACGCGCTTCATCTCCGACCGGTTTGCCGCGGCCGTCGCCGAGGTCCTGTCTGACGCCGGTATTGCTACTCACCTCTTTGACCGCCCCGGACCCACTCCGGCCGGAAGCCTGGCCATCACGATGCTAAATGCAGGCGCAGCCGCCATCATCACGGCGAGCCATAACCCCGCCGAATGGAACGGATTCAAAGTCAAGTCGAACGCCGGCGGCAGCGCCCCGCCCGACATGGTGGAGTCGATTGAAAGACACCTCGCCAGGTTACTGTCCGGTGAGCTGGAACCGCAGTTCGGCGGCGAGCGCGGGGCGATTACCGAATTCGATCCGGTAGACCCCTACGCGCAGCGCTTGGGGGAACTCGTCGACGCTGCCGCGCTGCGATCCGCCGGCCTCAAAGTTGTGGTGGACGCCATGCACGGCGCAGGCGCAGGCGTGTTGCCCAGCGTGCTCGCAGGAGGCTTGACCGAGGTGGTCGAAATTCGGGCCGATTCCAATCCTGCCTTCCCCGGCATGGGGCAGCCGGAGCCCGTCGAGGCCAACCTGTCGCAACTCGCCAACGCGGTGCGGGAACAAGGCGCCGACGTTGGTCTGGCGCTCGACGGGGACGCAGACCGCCTCGGCGTGGTCGACGAGAACGGCGTCTACATGTCCACGCTGGAGGTGTTCTCACTGATCACAGACCACCTGATCGGTCGAAAGCGGGCCGAGGGCGGCGTGGCATGCACGATAACCATGAGTTCGATGATCGACCGCCTTGGAGAGAAGTACGGCGCCCCCGTCTATCGAACACCGGTCGGGTTCAAGTACGTCGGGCCTGCAATGGTCGACAACGGATGTGCGGTAGGAGGTGAAGAGAGCGGGGGCTATGCGTTCAGGGGTCATATTCCGGAGCGCGACGGCCCGCTCAGCGGCCTGATCTTCCTCGAAGCCATCGTGCACAGCGGAAAGACGCCGTCGCAGTTACTCGACGAACTGCGCCAATTCGCCGGCCCGCATATGTTCAGGCGAATCGACCTGGAATTCCCCGCGCAGCGCGATTCCGAAATCAGGAACGCCCTGGAAAATGTCCGCCCGGATGCGCTCGGGGGCATGCGTATCGAGTCGGAAGACCGGCGCGACGGGGTCAAATACCATCTCGCTGGAGGCGCGTGGGCTGCCGCCCGGCTATCCGGGACCGAGCCGCTGGTCAGACTCTACGCCGAAGCCCCGAACGACGCGGCGCTAACCGCCATCCTGGCCGACCTCCACACCCTGCTGGCCCTGTGACGCCAAGCCGGCGTGCCCGGAGCGCCGCGGGTGACAGGCAGTCTTGAACATATGTTGGCAAACGGATAACTTTCGTTCACGATGGCGATCAGCGATCTTGGGCAATTCATTACGTCTCACTACGAGGTACACGAGTGGAGGCACGCGACCGCCATACTGCAAAACGACTTCAAACATGAGTGGCTTGACCTCATCCACGTCCTGGAACAGTTCAGGCTCAAGAAATCCAGTATCGCAACCCCCGGCGGCCGGAAGTCACCCATATCTGATTTGATCGACGGATTGTTCAAAGAGCGAGGATGGAGCGAGAAGAGTTTTGACGTGAATATCGAGGTCGACGGCGTCTCTCACCCTTCGCCGACTCACTCGGTCGACTACCTGAAGAATTCCATCGCCATTGAAACTGAATGGAACAACAAAGACCCGTTCTACGATCGCGACCTCAACAACTTCCGGCTTTTGAGCTCTTTAGGGGTCATAAGCGCCGGCATCATCATTACTCGCGCCAGTTCACTCCAGACAATCTTTCAGTCTCTCGGGAGAGGCCAATCGTTTGGCGCTTCAACCACTCATATGTCCAAATTGCTCCCAAAAATCGAGGGCGGGGGCGCCGGTGGTTGCCCACTGTTGGCGATCGGCATCACGCCGAAACTTTACGACTCCGACTCTTGACAGGACAAACAATGCTGGCCGAAACGCAACCACTGACTGAACCAGATTTCCAATTCGCCGAGATGCAGTTCGGCACAATATTGGTCGATCCGCCTTGGCAATTCATGAACCGCACCGGCAAAGTAGCCCCGGAGCATCAACGTCTCCATCGCTACCAAACCATGCACCTCAGGGACATCCTCAAGTTGCCCGTAGGTAGGTTGTCAGCAAGGCAAAGCCATCTGTATTTGTGGGTTCCCAACGCCCTTTTGCAAGAAGGCCTTCAAGTGATGGCCGCCTGGGGATTCACCTACAAGACCAATCTGGTTTGGTACAAGGTGAGGAAGGACGGGGGCCCAGACGGACGGGGTGTTGGCTTTTACTTTAGAAACGTGACCGAACTTGTACTGTTTGGAGTTCGCGGCAACCTGCGAACGTATGGACCGGGCCGGAGCCAGGTCAATGTCGTCGCTAGCCGGAAACGTGAACATTCTCGAAAGCCAGACGAACTATACGACATTATCGAAGCATGCAGTCCCGGCCCATATTTGGAACTGTTCGCCCGGCACGAAAAACAAGGCTGGGCACAGTGGGGCGACCAACTCGACATGATGCGCCAACTAGCCGAAGCTGCTGTGCGACCTCAGGTGACTCATGCCCGGCTGATGCCATGATCCGTACCAATCGTTGCACTCGCAAGGCGCATTCCTGCTAACGGATCGCGGCTTGGTTCAGCAGGAGAACAACGATGGCCCCATCGACACACTTCACGCCAGCGCTTTTCGACTTTCTGGCTGACTTGGCTATCAACAATCGGCGAGAGTGGTTTCAGGCCAACAGGGACCGATATGAGAGAGACGTCAAAGACGCGCTCCTCGGGTTTGTGTCTGATTTCGGAGAGAGACTCCCCGAGATCAGTCCACACATGATCGCAGACCCACGGCCTTCCGGCGGGTCCATGTTTCGGATCTACCGGGACGTGCGATTCTCAAAGGACAAGAGCCCATACAAGACGAACGCGGGGGTCCATTTCCGCCACGAAGTAGGGGGTGAGGTACACGGGCCCGGACTATACCTGCACATGGAGCCCTGCAACGTCTTTGCCGCCGCCGGTATCTGGAGGCCCAACTCGGCAACGGTCGGGAAGATCCGCGGGGCGATTGTCGACAACCCGAAACGGTGGGAGGCGATTGTCAACGACGGAAGGTTCAATTCAAACTACGGGCTTGAGGACGAATCTCTAAAGCGGGCGCCGAAGGGTATAGACCCTGCACATCCGTTGATCGAACATCTGAAATTGAAGTCGTTCGCCGCCGGAACCACATTTAGTCAGGATGACGCCTGTTCACCCGATTTCATCGATATGTACGTAGCCTCGTGCCAGACCGCTGGGCCGTTTATGAAGTTCCTCTGTGACTCGGTTGGGCTCGATTGGTAACGCGCCTCCGACGGTAGGTAGTGACTTGAAGGGTGGGAAACCGCGTTGGCTTGCGCGGCGCCCGGCTCCCGCCGGAAGAAGACTCCAGCATTCTCCTCGACCCGGTGGTAGGACAGGCTAATTGGTGCCGGAGGTGGGATTCGAACCCACAAGCCCTTTCGGGCAGCGGATTTTAAGTCCGCCGCGTCTACCATTCCGCCACCCCGGCAACTGAAACATTCTGCTTTAATCCCTTGTGTTGCGGCGAAGCTGCGCTCGAGGTCAAGATGGCCTCGCGCCCTGACTTTTGGACGATAACGGCGGGCCCTGACTCGGCGACGGTTTCCGCATCCTGTTTCGGTACTACGGTTATCATGCCCATAAGACCCGGCGTTTGGGCATCCCGACCAGGTAACGTATTCTCGCGCCGCACAAGCCACATGATTTGGGATCTTTGACTTGAGACGATTCATTATCCGGCGGTTCCTTGCTTCAGGTCTCACTATTATCGCCGCGACGCTCTTCGTTTTTGGCGTATCGAGGTTGGCATCCGACCCCCTTGACCTGTACGTGCAGGAAAGCGGATACGGCATCACCGAGGAAAGCCGGATCGCCATCGGGAAAGAACTCGGGCTCGACCGATCCATCCCCGTCGCATACGTCCAATGGTTGGGTCGCGCCCTGCGTGGCGACCTCGGCGAGAGCCTCGTCAACAAGCGGCCCGTAACAAAAGTGCTGGTCGAAAAGCTGCCCAATACCCTGCAACTCGGTCTGGTCTCATGGGTCCTTGCCACGCTGATCGGGGTTCCGCTCGGCGTGCTCTCCGCCGTGAAACGGGGTAGTGCGTTCGACTACCTCGGCCGCGGCCTCGCGTTATTCGGGCAGGCGATACCCAATTTCTGGTTCGCCATCGTCAGCATTCTGGTATTCGCAGTTTGGCTGCAGTGGTTCCCCGCAGCGTCCAAAGAAGGGTTGAGCCCCACCTACTTCATCTTGCCCGCCATCACCCTCGGCTCAGCCGCAGCAGCGGGGTACCTGAGAATCACCCGGTCTGCGATGCTGGAAATTATGGACTCCGAATTCATCAAAATGGCGCGGGCAAAGGGTGTGAGCCATAGCGCCATCATCTGGAAGCACGGGCTGAGAAACGCGCTCATCCCACCCGTAACTGTGTCGGCCCTCATTCTTACGGGCTTCATTACCGGTTCGGTTTTGGTCGAAGTTGTCTTCGCTTGGCCTGGGATCGGAAGAGTCGCCGTCACGGCCGTGACGAACAACGATTTTCCGGTGCTCACAGGCGCCATGCTCATGTTCACCGTCATGTACGTGATCATGAACTTCTTAACAGACATGCTCTACGTTGTAATCGACCCCCGCATTCGATACGGATAAACGGATCACATGGCTGTAAAGGCAGAAATATATGTCCCCGAGGTCGGCCCGGCGCAACGCCGGAACCCCGTTAGCGCCGGGTGGGGATTTGTCCGCGCCTGGCCGATCCTCCCGGGAGCAATCATCGCGCTCATGATCGTGACCGCCGTATTCGCCCCGTTGGTTTCTCCGTCCGACGCTCGCAAGCAGTCGCTGGCAGACAGTAGACACCCTCCCGTATGGTTCGGAAATCCGGAACCAACCGAACGGGACATCGCTCGGGGTATCGAAAAGGCGGGGCTCTACAGGCTGGGAGCCGACGAACTCGGCCGCGATGTGCTCACACGCGTCGTCTTTGGCGCGCGGCTATCGCTACAGATAGTCGTAGTCGCTTTGACGAGCGGGGTGCTGGTTGGCACGTTGCTTGGCCTCTTCGCAGGGTACTGGGGCGGATGGATCGACGAACTCATCATGCGGTTCGTGGATTTCTGGCTTGCGTTGCCGTTCATCCTCGTCGCCATGGTGGCCGCAATAGTTTGGGGTCAAAGCCTCACGATCATGTTGGGCCTGTTGGCCTTGCTGGCATGGAGCCCGTTTGTGCGAAACATACGGGCTGAAGTGCTGACCCTCAAGGAACTCGACTACGTCAACATGTCGCGCGTTGCCGGGGCGACTGGCGCCCGCATCATGATTCGACATCTGCTGCCCGGCGTGTTCAACACGATCGTCGTGATCGCAACGCTCCGGGTCGGAAGCCTGATTCTGGCCGAGGCATCGCTCAGTTTCCTCGGAGTCGGGATTCCGCCGCCGACGCCAGCATGGGGCCTCATGGTAGCAGAGGGACGGCAATGGCTCACCACCGCGTGGTGGATCTCGTTCTTCCCGGGGCTTGCGATATTCCTGGTCGTGATGTCCCTGAACTTCTTCGGAGACTGGCTGCGGGACAAGCTCGATCCCCACCTGAGACAGGTCAGGCCCTGAGCAGTCGGCCGAAACAATCCGTTCGCAAACACCGACGCCCTCCGGGTTGGAGGGCGTTGATCAATCGGACCATCAAGACCGGTTAGAAGAGCCGATTCTTTCCTCCACTCGTCAACTCCCGGAGCAGATACCGTTCTTCCTGGGACTCCCTGATGTTGTGCGTCAGCGCGTCGGGGTCTGACCACAACTCCATAATTCGAGCGAACAGGCGGTTTTGAATTGCCATCGTCTCCGACTGTCCCGCCAGGTTTACGAATTCGCCCGGGTCGCGTGCCAGGTCGTACAGCTCGAATTCCGGCTCGTCCAAGTGCGTGTAACTGAGCTTCCAGTCACCCTGACGGATCATGGCCCGAGGCCCCTCGGTCCCATGGGCAAGGTGCTCACAGAAGACCTCGTCTTTCCACTCCGCCTGTTCGCCCGACAGGTACGGCAGCAAACTATCGCCGTCCATGTTCCACTCCGATGGATCGATGCCGACGATATCCATCATCGTAGCGACAATGTCGACGTTGGAAGTGGGTCCTCTCTCCCACCTGCCTTCCGGCAAATGGCCGGGCCACGACATCTGCAAAGGGACACGGGCCGACTGCTCGTAGAAACACAACTTCCGCCATAAACCGTGCTCACCCGCCATCTCGCCGTGGTCGGACGTGTGAACGATCACGGTGTTTTCCAATTGGCCGGTCTTCTCCAGCGTGTCGAGAATACGCCCGTACTTCTCATCAAGGCAGGTGATCATGCCGAAGTAGGCCGCCCGCGCTCTTAGCAGCTGATCGTCAGTGTATGGGCCGCCAGTGCCCGTGTACCGGCGCAGGCGGTCCGCTGCCGGCGGCAACGATTCCAGATGACCGGGCGGATTGTTCGGCAGGTCCACGTTGTCCGGGTAGTACATGGAGAAGAAGGGCTCAGGAACGTTCAGCGGGAAGTGCGGCGATATGAACCCGCACACCATCGCCCAGGGACTGTCCTGGCGCGCCGGATCTTGCAGGTAATCGTGGGCCGCCGATTCAACCGCCTCGTCGTGGTCGATCACCGGACTACGGCCCGGTCCGGCCGTCAGCACGTCCGGCCAGGGGGTAATACCTTCGCCGACACCGTCTTTCCAGCGAATCACCGCGTGCTCGTTCGCTGCATGAGGGTCGTGGCTCAACTGCTCGTCAAACCCGTTCAGCGGCCTCGGCCCCATCATGTGCATCTTGCCGTTCAGCGCGGTGTCGTACCCGAGCGACTTCAGCAGCCAGGGCCACGTCATCCTGCCGACGTACAACGGTGTGGAGTTGTCCCATCCCTGGCAGTGACTGACGTACTTGCCGGTCATGAACGACAACCTGGACGGCGTGCACAGAGGTGAGTTGCAATAGCCGTTCTCAAACGTGACTCCTTGTTCGGCGATCCGGTCCATGTTGGGCGTCTTGACCAAGTCGTGGCCATACGTGCCGCTGAACATGGGGCCGTGCTCGTCGGACATGAACACGAGAAAATTGGGGCGTTCGCTGGATTCCTTCATTTCGTCTCCGCCGCGGCTCGGCGCGGGATTTGACTGACCAGGTCAGCTTATCTGGCAGGCACTATGTTTTCAGGCGCCCGGTAGCTCGCCTGGAACGCCCGCGGCATCTCCCAGGACTCGATCGACTTCGGGTTGATCGTTACCGTGACAGGCACCGCCAGCACGCCGGGCGCAAACGCCCAGTGATACATCCAGTCCGCCAGCCGGTTGTTGATCTCGATACGCTTCTCTCGATCCGGCTCCAGCTGAGCCTCTTTCAGCCAGTTAGCGATTTCAGGAGCTTCCTGCGCGCAGCTAAAGCCGCCGCGTGAGAAGCTTGACATCTTGATGCCGCGCGGCCAGTCCCAGGGAGCGGATGACGTGCTTTCGCCACAGGTCTTCAGGAACGGGTGAGTTATCGTCCGCTGTACGAACGACGGCCGGATGATGTTATACGCGTGCGTCAGGGCGGTGGTTCGCACGCCGATCTCGTCCCACATACCGGCGATGGCCTGTGCCTGGCTGGCGTAGGTTGGCGGAGAGGGCTGACCGTAAAGCACGATCTCAAACCGCACCCCGTCGCCGCCTTTGCGCGGGAATCCTGCCTCGTCCAGGAGCCGTTCGGCTTCGCCTGGGTCGTACGCTATGTTCCACTTGTCCTGCCACTCGGGTGCGGTGGGCGAGAACATCGTTATGTACGTGGGCCATCCAAGTCCGTCATTGAGTTGTTCGTTCATTAGTTCGCGGTCTAACGCCATCGCCAACGCGTGGCGAACAAGTCGCGACTGTTCCATGTCTGCGTCATCGTCTGGATGACCGAGCCATGGAATTGCTTTGGCTGCTGCCAGGGGCCCGCGGTCCAGGGGTTCACCCGAGATTGCGTGATTTGTCTCCCAAAGATTGCCACCGAACATGATGCCGATTTCGTCCGCCCTGCCACCCGCGGCCAGGACATCGAAGCCCTGAGCCTTCAATTCGCCGACTCTCGCCAGCGGTATCTGGCCCATGTCGACTTCGCCAGTTCGCAGAAGGGCGATCTTGGTGTCGGGTTCGGGTATCTCCAGCCAGGTCACATTGGGTACGGCAGCAGTCTTGCGCCAATGACTCGAAACTGCCCTTGTTACTATCCGATCGTCCGGAATCCACTCGACGATCTCGTACGGACCGGTGCCGATGATGTGGCCAGGCTCTTTGGCCCAGTCCTCACCGTTCGTGTCAACCGCGGCCTTGCTCACCATCGCAACCGATTCACCGCCAAGGTTCAGTTCGCGCGATGCCCACGTCGGGTTAAACGCCGCGAATGTGGCCAGCGCCGTGTGACTATCGACCACCTGCCAGGGATTACTCCCAAACAGGGCATTCATGTCGCCCGCCTGGCCGTGAATGCTCAGCGGGGTGGTCCCGGCATTGGCGTCGTTGACATTCCACGCAACGTCCTCGGCGGTCATCTCGCCCCAGCCGCCATGGAACTCCACGCCTCGCTTAAGTTCTATCGTCACCGAACTCAGGTCCGGGGCCAGGGTCCAAGCCGTTGCCAGCATCGATCCCTCAGCCGAATCGTCCGTAACCATGAAGAACGTTTCGGTAATGCCCATGTGCATGGCGCCCTCCGCTGAGCTGCCAGCGCTGTGGAGTCCGCCCCCTGTGCCTACCTGGTCGATGGCCATTACAAGCGTCCCAACCGGATTCCCCGGGTCAGGGATGTTTATCACCACGGCGGTCGGGAGTGGAATGGGCGTGGCCGGTACTGGAGTAGCCACCACGATGACGGTCTCGACGACCTTTTCGGTGATAGTGATCGGCTTCTCGACAACGACGGTCTGGACCTCCATTACCGTCTTGCCTTCTACGATTTTCTCGACGACAACCGTTTCGACGACCTTCTCGGTGATAGTGACCGGCCGCTCGACGACGACGGTCTGGACCTCCATTACTGTCTTGCCTTCTACGATTTTCTCGACGATGACCGTTTCAACAACCTTCTCGACTACCGTCGCGCCTTGTTTCTCCACAAGGACCGTCTGAACAACGGTCTGAGGTTCGGCCTCTTCGCCTCCGCAGGCTACTGCCAGCAAGATGGCGGCCAGACCCACCCCCAGCCCAACGGACCACAGCCCAAAAAAGCGCGTTCGTTTTGGTAAGGAAACCTGCATTGATAACCCCTCGGAAATTCTTCGTTGGCGGCAGGAATAGCCATACATGCCAACGGTTCTACGCAACCAGCCGGGCTTGCGTGCAAATCTGACCGGCGCATTGGCCAATGCCGAATTCTACTGACGGCAGCCAGCCGACATTCGACTGTTACGCCACAATATCGGATGGATACCGCATGCGCAAGAATTTCAGTCGCAATCGGCCGTCGGCCGTCTGCCATGTCGACTCCTTCCTTATCCCGATGCCGCTTGCCTCGAGGACGTGATGATCAGACACAGGGCGAATAGGAGTCAGGTGACCGTGAATTTCGGTATCCATTTAGACGAATCTAAACTCCCCACCCACCTACGCCCATCTATACTGCCTCCGCCCTGCCCTCTTAAATTTGATCAACATCCGTTTGGAGACGACGACGAAGGCGATCACCACTTTGAATGAGCAATCTGCGAAAAACGGAGCCCTTGGAATAATCGGCGGAACCGGCCTCTACGAACTCGAAGGCTTCCGTAACGCCCAATGGGTACGGGTCGATTCGGCATTTGGTTCACCCTCAGATGAACTGCTGATCGGCGAGTTCGAAGGCCAACGACTTGTCTTCCTACCACGGCACGGCAGAGGCCACCGCATTGGGCCAACCCAAGTGAACTACCGT
Source organism: Dehalococcoidia bacterium (assembly GCA_965224235.1). Lineage (GTDB taxonomy): Bacteria > Chloroflexota > Dehalococcoidia > Lucifugimonadales > Lucifugimonadaceae. Next base: position 337,457 of record CBDCYP010000002.1, read on the forward strand.
GCGAACGTCGAGGCGATGAAACGCGTCGGCGTGTCGCGGATCATTTCGTTCAGCGCCGTAGGTTCGCTTAAGGAGAGTCTGAGGCCCGGCGATTTCGTCATCGTCGACCAGTACATCGACCGCACGTTCGCCCGTGAGAAGAGTTTCTTCGGCGCCGGGTTAGCAGCGCACGTGAGCATGGCAGACCCAGTATGCCCGCAGTTGGGCGACGTTCTTGAAAACGCTACCAAGCGCTGCAACGTGAGCGTCTCCCGCGGCGGAACGTACATCGTCATGGAAGGCCCGCAATTTTCGACCCGCGCCGAGTCTGAGCTGTACCGGACCTGGGGCTGCGACGTAATTGGCATGACCAACATGCCCGAGGCCAAACTCGCCCGGGAAGCGGAGATGTGCTACGCCTCGGTGGCGATGGTAACGGACTACGATTGCTGGCACGCCGAGCACGAAAACGTGAGCGCCAAGTCGGTCCTGGAAATGCTGCAGGACAACGCGGACTTTGCAAAGTCATTGGTGAATGCCGCAGCGACGGACGTAAGCGAGCTTGCCGCTGAATGCCCGGCCGGATGCCACCGGGCGCTTGAACACGCCTTCGCAACCGCGCCAAACGCCCGCGACCCCGGAGTCGTTAACCGGCTCTCCGTCGTGGCAGGAAGAGTTCTCGCCAACGAGGGTTGGGCAACAAACTGATCGGGTCCAGACCCAAACAAACCGCCCGTTCCGCTTCCTCCCGATCACGTCGCATCCCGCCACATCCTCCACCCCAACGCGGCAGCTCACTCGAAGATCGGTACAGGGGCTAATTCCATCGTTTACGGCATCCCCGGAAGAGGGACGCTATGCCCGGTCACCCAATCAGACAAGCCGGTAAACTACCAGTCCCCGATAGTTAAAAGGAAGCAGGAAGTCCATTGAAAGCAGTTCGTGTCCATGAATTCGGCGGACCGGAAGTGTTGGTCTACGAAGACACGCCCGTACCCGTGCCGGGTCATGGTGAGGCGCTTGTGAAAATCGGCGCCTCCGGTATCAACTATATTGATGTCTATTTCCGGACCGGCCAGTACCCTGCCACACCGCCATTTACGGCCGGGCAGGAAGCGGCCGGCATCGTGAAAGCTGTAGGCGCCGGCGTCGAAGGCATATCGGCGGGCGACCGGGTCGCGTACGAAGGCGTCCCCGGGTCGTATGCAGAGCTGGCCGTCGTGCCGGCCCGTAAACTCGTGCCGCTTCCGGACGGCGTGGACAGCCGCGCCGGCGCCGCCGTACTCCTCCAGGGAATGACGGCGCACTACCTGACTCGTAACACATACAAGTTGGGGCCAGGCGACACGGCACTGATTCATGCCGCGGCTGGCGGCGTCGGGCTTCTGCTGATACAGATGGCCAAACGGGCTGGCGCCACAGTCATCGGCACCGTCTCGACGGACGCCAAAGCTGCGCACGCACGGGAGGCCGGGGCCGATGAGGTCATCCTTTACACCGAGGAGGATTTCGAAGCCGAAACCAAACGCATTACAGACGGACGCGGCGTCGACGTGGTTTACGACTCCGTCGGAAAATCCACGTTCGACAAGAGTCTGCTCTGTCTTCGCCCACGCGGCACGTTGGCGCTATTCGGACAGGCGAGCGGGGCGGTCGGACCGCTCGACATGCAGCGACTGAACTCCGGAGGGTCGTTGTTCGTGACTCGCCCGTCTCTCGTACATCACACACTGTCGCGCGAGGAATTGCTGGGCCGCTCGAAAGACGTATTCGACATGGTGGGGTCCGGGGAACTGAACGTGCGAATAGACCGAGAATACCCGCTGTCCGCCGCCGCAGAAGCCCACAGGCGGCTGGAGGGTCGACAGAGCGCCGGAAAGCTCCTCCTCATACCCTGACAACGCCCGTCGCCGCGCCAGGCGGCCTGTCGGTCACCGAGGTTGCCCATCCTGCGTCCGCGCAATCGAAAATGTCGGGAGCGCAAAAATTCCCGCTGATGAGCTCGCCTGGAGAAATCACGGTGGCGATTGGAGGCGACGGGCGGATTCGAACCGCCGAATAGAGGTTTTGCAGACCTCCGCCTTAGTCCACTTGGCTACGTCGCCCGAGATTGAACCGCTTTGCTTGGCAAGTCCAATTGTATCCACAAGCCAGCCCCGGTGAATTCCGTCTGGCTTGATCGATATTCCTTCGCGCCGTTATTTCCATTCCGGCTTTCGCGCTGCCCACGCTTCCATTACCGGATCGCGCCACCGAGTGACGCATTCACCAGATTGGGTTAACTGGTGCCGAGGGTGGGATTCGAACCCACACGCCCTTTCGAGCACTGCGCCCTCAACGCAGCCTGTCTACCGATTTCAGCACCCCGGCCAGTTTCGAAGTTCCACGTAATCGGCCCGGCGACACGGAATTTCGCTTCCCTTGCCACGACACGTCCCGAATACCGCCGCCCGGCCTTGTCCATGAACCTCAGAGGCCGAACGGGCAACGCCGCGCCAGCCTCCACATCCCCAATCCTACCGCGAAACAAGGATTTACCGGCAGGGCAAGTATCGACCTGCCCCGGCCTTCGCGACTCCGGGATTTTCGCGCATCCGGAACTCGCCCCGGCGGCATCGATTGCCTTGTGGAATATCCAGCCATTCCTGTGGTTCCAACAGGCGTACGCTGTGCTGCCCAACCATGAGGCAACAGTGGGATGTTAGCTTCAGGGCATTCGGGCCGCGATTGTTGAAGCCGCAAAGGGGTGTGCGAAAGAATCGCACACCCCCTCATACAGAACTGAATCAGGCTGATCGCCTGTTCAACGCCCCGAACGGAGACCCGAAGGCCGGTTAAGCCATCGTCAGAGTGCGGCGCCGTCGCGTTCGCCCGTGCGAACCCTGACGACTTCCGACACCTCGGAAACGAAGATCTTCCCGTCGCCGATCGCGCCGTCGTCTCCACTGCGTGCGGTCGAGACGATTGCCTCGATCACGGCTTCCTTCTGGTCATCATTCACAACGGCTGAGATTACCGTCTTCGGCACGGATGCGCGGGTGATCACCTGCCCACCTCTGCCTGTGAAAACTTCTACACCCTGCTGCTGCCCGCGCCCAGTGACGTTGGCGTAGCTATAGCCCTGGCAACCGGCCTCGACCATAGCTTCAAGCACAACATTGACCCGTTCTGGGCGTACAACTGCCTCTATTTTGATCATCGCGTCGTCCTTAAGAGGGCGGCGCCGGGTCGGTCTGAAAAAAAAGAGACCGCCCAGCGCCTGCCAAGTCTAGTCAGCGCCGTCTGCCACGTAGGCCCGTTCACCGTGCATCGCCAAGTCAAGTCCAGTGTCTTCTTCGCTGGTTTCGGCACGCAGGCCTAGGCCGGGAATCTTGTCCAACATCAGAAGGATTACCGCGGTAGCGATCAGCGACCAGCCGATCGTGGCTGCGACCGCTCTGAAGTTGGCCCAGAGCAGATTCGCGTCACCGTCTACCAGTCCAAGTCCGCCGACCGCAAAGATCGCCGTCGCGATTGCGCCCCAGATTCCGCCAATACCGTGGACGGCGAACACCTCAAGGGCATCGTCGATCTTTAGCCGGTGACGGAGTTGCACTGCGATGTAACAGAACACCCCCGCGCCCAGGCCAACGGCAAGGGAGCCCATCGGACCGACGCTGCCGGCCGCGGGCGTGATCGCCACCAGGCCCGCAACCGCTCCGCTGGCAACACCAACGGCGCTCATTCTTCCGGTCTGGACATACGAGATGATACCCCACGTAACGGCGGCAACTGCGGCAGCCATGTTCGTCACGAGGAATGCGTTGACCGCTACCCCGTCCGCGGCCAGGCCGGACCCTGCGTTGAATCCGAACCAGCCAATCCAGAGGATTGCCGCGCCAAGGACCACAAACGGAACGTTGTGCGGCTCGACTCCGCGCTCCACGTTGCGGCGTCTACCTACCAGGTAGGCAGCCGCTATTGCCGCAACACCGGCGTTTATGTGGACGACCGTGCCGCCGGCAAAGTCGGCAGCGCCGATACCGAGGATCCACCCGTCCCCTGCCCATACCCAGTGGCAAATGGGCACGTACACAAACGTGATCCACAACACGAGGAATATGAGGTAGGTGCTGAACTTGAATCGTTCAGCGAATGCGCCGGTTATAAGGGCCGGTGTGATTACGGCGAACATCATCTGGAAGACAGCGAACAGCATGTCCGGTATGCCGTCTCCCTCTGTTGCGCTTACGTCCCTGAACCCGATGAAGTCGAAGTTGCCAATGAGATTGTTGATCCCAGTGGCTGCTTCATCGGCTGCGGTCCCGAACGCGAGGCTGTAGCCCCAGAGGAGCCACACGACGCTCACCACCCCCATCGAAATGAAGCTGTACATGATGGTGCTGATGACGTTCTTGCCACGCACCAATCCGCCGTAGAAGAACGCGAGACCCGGCGTCATGAACAACACGAGCGCCGTGGCCATCAGCATCCAGGCGACCGATCCTGAGTCGATCATAGGCTATACCCCTCCCTGTCTTGTTGAAAATCGGGTTGCCACGTAGTCAACCTTTCGGACATTACGAACCTGATGTTTCGTTAATGTTGCGCAGGTGTGACGGGCTAGTTACACGGACGCGTCCAACCCTTAACAAGATCGCTCGCAACCCGCCGGGGCGCAAAAATCTGTTCCTCACCGCGACCCTCTGCGGAGCGCTCAGGATCCGCCCGGCATCACGCCGTATTGAACCGAGAGAAGGCCGGACCGGGCGATGCGGGGCGACCAGCGGAGCCTTGTCTCGCTAGTCCACGCCGCTTGATCTGTATCGAGAAACATCCGTGTTCCTCGACAACGATCGGGGAACCGCCGGGCGGTTTGGGTTCCCGTTTTCATGGGAACAACGAGGTTTAACAAGGGAATCACGCGAAGGAGCCAGCTCTGCCAGCCAGGCTCCGAGAATGCCGCCAACACACTGGCTGCAAGACTGGATTATTGGCAGGGGCGGAGGGGCTCGAACCCCCGACCTTCGGTTTTGGAGACCGACGCTCTAGCCAACTGAGCTACGCCCCTGAGTACATATGCGCCCACCAACCCGCTGCCCGTCTCACCGAAAAATACTGATACTTGCACGCACAGGTTTCCGCAAATCGTACAGGTCCCCGTGCGGGCAACGCCCGCCGGTACGGACCCGGCAACCAAACTTCCACGACCCCGGAACTTTGATGATACCGCGTCGGCGCTGGCAGACTCAATCGACGGGCCAACCAGAAACGCGCCGTATGTTCAGCCAGGCGCGGCTACTCAGCCGCAGATCGGCGCAAACTCTGCGGATGCCTCCGCATCACCCCGGAAGCCGTCCGTACTCCACATATAGAGCCGCTGAGTCCCGTTCGCCCGTGCATATCCTCACACCTCCGCGCCGCGCACGTCGAAACTAGTCGGCGCGATCTGCCACGTATGCCAGTTCACCGTGCATCGCCGCGTCAAGGCCGCTGTCTTCATCAATCTGATCGGCGCGCAGACCCGGGCCCGGGGTCTTGTCCAGCGCCACCAGTATGATCGCAGTGACCACCAGCGAGTAACCGATCGTCGCCAAGACCGCCCTGAAGTTGGCCAAGAGCAGATTCGCTTCTCCGGCGAACAGCGCAACTCCGCCGACCGCAAAGATCGCCGTCGCGATGGCGCCCCGGATTCCGCCCACGCGTTGGACTGCGAACACCTCGAGGGCATCGTCGATCTTTAGCCGATGGCGGAACTGCATCGCAACGTAGCAGAGCGCCCCTGCGCCGAAGCCGATCCCGGACGCCCCGATCGGCCCGACGTTTCCTGCCTCCGGCGCGATCGCCACAAGACCTCCGATTGCTCCGGTGAGACGCCAACGGCGCTCATCTTCCCCCATCGGACGAGGGAGATTAGTCCCCACGTGACGGCGCCGACCGCGGCTATCAGGGAAGTTGTTGAACCCCTCTGACGGAACGTCGGCCGCGGTTCCGAACGCCAGGCTGTAGCCGCAAAGCGCTCAGATGATGCTCACCACGCCCATGGCGACGAAGCTGCACATCGTGGTGCGGATGACATTCTTGCCCGCACCAGTCCGCCATAGAAGAAAGCGATGCCCGGCGTCATGAATAACACCAACACCGACGTCATGATCATCCAGGCGACAGATCCTGAGTCAATCATGGTCCTCTTACTCCTGGTTCTCAAGGACAAACTCGATGCGAAACTGCCGACATTATGTATCTGGCATGCTGTACATGTCGGCGGACGGACGGAGAAATGAATCGGATTTGCCCATATAGTTGTCCCTTGCCGGCATGTTTACGTAACGCCGACGGCCGGGAACAGGCTCGTAGACACACGGAAGGACGATCATGATCATCGACTCGCATTGCCACGCCTGGGAGCTATGGCCCTACCTGCCGGAGGTTCCCGACCCCGAGTCGCGCGGCATCGTCGAGCAACTGCTGGACGAGATGGGCAAGAACGGCGTGGACATGGCCACTATCGTCTGCGCTCAGATTTGGCAGAACCCGGCGAACAACGACTATATCGGCGCCGCAGTCCGCAAAAACCCCGACCGCCTTCGCATGTTCGCCGACGTCGACTCGAACTGGTCGGATACCTATCACGTGCCCGGAGCGGCAAAACGCCTGGAAGAGGCGGCGACCCGCCTGCCGATGTCCGGATTTACCCACTATGTCGCCACCGAGGACAACGGAGACTGGTTCACGTCCCCCGACGGTGATGACTTCTTCGGCGTCGCCAACGACATGAATCTGATCGCCTCGATCGCGTGTGGACCGCAGCACCAGCCGGCGATACGCAAGATCGCTGAAAGGTGGCCGGACATATCCATTCTTTGCCACCACATGTCAGGCCTGCGGGCCACTGAACGGCCGCCAAGCGAGAATCTGCAGAACGTGCTCGCGTCGGCCGAAATGCCCAACGTGCACCTGAAGCTGTCAGGCTTCCACTACGCGACCGAACAGTCGTCACGGTGGGAATACCCGTACAACGACGCTCGGTGGGTCTACGAGGCGGCCTACGAGCGGTTCGGGGCGCGCATGTGCTGGGGTTCCGACTACCCCGTCGTCAGGGCGGACATGATCTACCGGCAGGCGCTCGAAGCCTTCCGGACGCACTGCACATTTGTGTCGGATGAAGATCGCGAACTCATCCTCGGAGGCACACTCGCGAAGATTCTCGAAAAGTCCCGCCAGATAACGTGACGCTCGATGACCGCCCGCGACCTCGCTCCGGCGGTCAAAACGCGGGCGTGTCGGGCGACGGAATTTAAGCCTTGACCGAATGCCCGCGGATGAACCCGAGGACACGACCCCAAGCGTCCTCGGACGTGTCGGCGAACTCCTCGAAACGACGGTCGAAGAATGAGTGCGGAGCTCCCGGATACACGTGGATGTCGTGTTCCAACCCGGCGCCGTCCAAGGCCTGATCGAACTTCTCAACCTCTTCGAGCGGAATGCCCTGATCCGCGCCGCCCATCAGCCCAAGCAATGGGGCGTTAAAGGAATCGATCCGGTCAATAGGGGGCGCCGATCCATCGCGGCCGAGCCTCGTCGGGTGCCCGTAGAACCCGACAGCGCCCGAAAGACCTATACCGGCGCCTGCCAGGATCCATGAATTCGAGCCGCCAAAGCAGAATCCGACCGTAAATAACGGCCGGTCTTTGTTGGAGTCGCCGCTTCGAAGCACATCCGCGGCAGCCCGGGCGTCAGCAGCGATGTTGGGCGCCTTTGTCTTCGCCACGTGGGGCATGAAATCGAATTCTTCCGGCCTCTCGCCCGTACCGGCAGTCCTGCCGAAGTAGTCGATGGTCACCGCGTCGAAACCTTGTTCAGCAAACCGGTCCGCCAGGTCCTTATAGAACCCGAAAATCCCGCGAACGTCGGGCAACACGATCACACCGGCGCCGCCGGGCTTGTCTGACACTGCGTGGTACGCGAGGAACTTCGTTCCGTCGTCAGATGTAAGAATCAGATCGGTTGAACTGATCGCCGAACCGGATATCGACTGAATCGGTGGGGTCGAGTCATATGGAAAACACACGTTAGGTACTCCTGAATTGCACACTGGCGGGGCGAGGATTCGCGGCCCGCGCATACCGGATTCTAGACCCGATCGCAACCGTGTGTGAAATGACGGCTAATCGGCCTCGCCGGTCGGATCCCTGCGCCTTCGCCGGGTTTTGTTGTAGACCGCGAATGCCAACAGGGCGGCCAGCCCACCGATCATCGACCCCTCAAAGCCGGCGCCCGTCTGCGGCGGCGCGTTGCATCTGCCTCCGTCGGCCGGTACAAGCGCCGGTGTTTCCTCGGGAGCCGTCGTGGGCGCAGGTGTAGGCGTTTCCGGAATCGGCGATGGCGTTGGGGAGGCCTCAGTCCAAATCGCCGCGCCGCCGGCTATAGGGGTGAGGCTGTATGGTGTGAGAGTGGGTCGCGCGGCAGGACCCAACGTAGCGGCAGGTTGCGGCGTAACCTCTACAAACGGATCGGCGCCGATCGATTCCCGCCACTGGCGGTCCAGATCGCGTATCCCGAAACCGTACGTCTGCGCCAATGCCGGATCAACACGCTGCCCATCACCGATACCGGCCAGCAGATCCGCCATTTTTTTCGGTCCCCATTCGGTAATCATGAACTCGACCAGGCTCCTCGCCTGTCCGTAGCCGACGATGACCAGATTCGAGTCCCCCGGGAAACTCTGAAGTCTGTGAAGCGGCGTAAGCCGGTCGGTGTCGATCGCCCACTCAAGGTAGCGGTCGTATGACAGTGACTTGTCGAGATTGCCGAACTCGGCGAGACCCTCGTTCAGCCACACCGGTACCGTTGCTCCGCCCCTCGTCGCCCTGGCCACCAGAACGTGAGTCAATTCGTGCGTCGCCGTCCCAACGGACCGGTCGTCGCCCCCTTGCACGAGCACAACATTCTCGGATGAAAACGCCTGGCCCTCCGTAACGAGTTGGTGGGCCGACGTGAAGCTGCGCTGTATGGTGGCCTCGAACATCTCGTGCGCGTTGTTGTACATCGTTATTACGATCGGAGTTTCGACTTCCGATCCGGTGATGCGCCCCATGAGGCTCAGGGACTCGAAACCCTTGTCTGCCAGGGTTTGGGCGCGTGACTTGACCGGTCCGTGGTAGTAGACGAGGATCGACCCGGTCTGCACGAACTCCCACTCGTATCGAGAGTCGAGCACCAGGAGTTCCTGCGGTTCGCTTTCGAACACCCCGCCGTCCTCGTCATAAACTTCGAAATTGAAATTGATGATCGCGCCCGGCGGGATGTACGACTGTGCAAGTCGCGTTCGGTGAAAATACTCGCCGCTGACCAGCTGGCCCGCGTCCCTGGGCAAGTCCAGATAGTTGTACTGAGTCGTCGGCCGGTCGCCTACCGTGTAGCGGATCCGTATATCGTCAACCGGAATGTCACTTTCGACCTCTGCGAAGAACCGTATGCCCTCCGGGAATTGAGACTCCGCGCCAGACGAGATTATTCGCACGTGCTCATCGGCCGCGACCAAATCAGCGCCGCCAAATAACGCCAAGGTAGCCACAGTAGCGACCAACAACCGGACAACTGCCGACCGGGCCGGGCAATATTTCGTCAGCTTTCTCATCGGTCTTGCGGCAGGGCCGGGATTACAAAGTGATCAACCCGGGCGAAATGTAATACGTAAGTTTCTCAAACCCGGACCGGCATGCACGCTTCATTTCGTGGCCGGGGTGGTCATTCGGACGGTGGACCCGCGGCGCGCCATTCCACGTAGAAGCGGTGTAACGCGGACAGGGGCGTGCCAATCGCAAGGATCCACAGGGATGGTATCGGGTGCATGGCCAGCAGACCAGCGGTCAAGATAACCACACGCTCTGGCCTCGTCAGAAATCCGCCCGTCCCGCGATAGCCAAGCCCTTCAGCCCTCGCCCTCACGTAGCTAACCATGAGGGAACCGGCCAGAGCCACGGCCGTAAGGATGATCGCAGGACGGTTCAACGCTGGAACGCTTGAGTAGTAAATGACCAGCCCGATCAGGATCGAACTCTCTGCCGCACGGTCTGCGACCGAATCGAGCAAGGCGCCGCGGTCACTCACAGTGCCTGTGCGTCTGGCAATGGCGCCGTCCACGAGGTCGAACAACGCCGCCGCCAACGCGACAAGGCCGGCTATGAGGAACCGCCCGTTGATAACCCAATATGTCGCAACGCCCGTCAGAGCCAGGCCGATTACCGTTGCGCCTGTCGCGCTGACTCCCAGCCTTGTAAGAGCCGCCGCGGCCGGTACTTCAAACCAGCGTTCTACCTCGCCGCGGAGACGGTATCGCAGGTCTTGCAGGCTGGACACCGGAACCCGCCGGGCTCAGATCGCGCCAACCGCGGCCGGAGTGCGTTCTATCGCGGCGCGGTAGCAGTCGACAACTGATTCGGCAAGCTTGTCCCAACTGTATTTTTGCGCCGAAGTCCGCCCGGCGGCTCCAAACCGATCTCTGAGTGCGGGGTCGAGGATCAAGGCGCGCAAGGCGGCGGCGATGGACTCTTCGGACTTGGGCTCTACCAGGAATCCCTGTTCGCCGTCCCCCATCACCCCAAGGAAACCGGGAATCGAAGTTGCTACCACCGGCGTGCCCGCCGCCATGGCCTCGACTACAACGTATCCAAAGCTCTCCTTGCCGGTCGCGGGGCTGCAAAAAATATCTGCGGCCTGATAATAACCGGGCAACTCATCGTCGGAAACCGGACCGGCAAACACCACGTCATCTATGGCCCGTTCGCCCATCGTCAGGTAGGAAGCGGGATCGGGCTCGCCCGGGCCAACGACAACGAGGCGCAGATCGGGGAATTCCCACTTGAGTGTGCTATACGCTCCCAGTAGATATCGTAGGCCCTTTCGCTTTTCGCCCATTCTTCCGACGAACAAGATATTCGTTTTGTCCCTGTCCATACCGGCCGGCCACGGCGCAAGTTTGCCGAACCGCTTCACGTCGATGCCGTTGGGAATGACCGAGTAGTCGCCGGGGAAGTACCGATTCGCGAAGTCCCTGGCCGGTCCGGACACCGCGATGCGGCCAGACAACCTGTCAGCCCCTCGCGCGAGTACCGGCTTCCAGATCGTGTATCCGCTGCCGCGGCCCTCGTTGAAAGCGTGAAAGGTGCCGACCTTTGGCGCTTTCGCCAGGAAGCAGCACATCAACGAAAACATCGGCATCAGTGGTTCGTGCAAGTGAACAACGTCGAACGCCTCGTTCTCCAGGGTTGCCTTGAGGCGCGGTCTGTGCCACACGCTGAAAGAGATGCGGGAAATCGAGCCGGCCGACGGTACCGGCACGGACCTGCCGAACGAGATCAATTCGATCTCCCCAGTCTCGACTTGTTCGGGATCCGAACACGGCGCCAGGATTTTTACGTCGTGCCCGCGCCTGAAAAGTTCGTTGCCCAGGGACACAATGTGGCTCACAACTCCGCCCTTGTAGGCGAAGTCGTAGGGAGACACGAGCGCGATCTTCAGTCTGAACACTCCCCCCGGCCTTCCGGAGTTCCGGCTCCGCAGATCATACCCTGACTGCGGGGCCGCAGTTAATTGCCTGAGGGAGTCTACTCTCCACTAAACGTGATCATGGCCGTCCGCCTGAGACGACACCCCGTTTAATGAATGGTCCCCGGCAGCAAACTCCTCGACCATTTTTCGGGCGTCGTCGTCACGGCGCTGAATCGGTGGAGATTTCATGAAGTACGCCGACGGGGCTTCAAGCGCGCCGGAAACACCGCGGTCCAAGCCGATTTTTGCGCAGCGAATCGCGTCGATCGCCACGCCCGCCGAGTTCGGACTGTCTTCCACCTCGAGCTTCAGTTCGATGTTCAGCGGAACGTCTCCAAACGAAGTGCCTTCCAGCCTGATGTACGCCCATTTGCGGTCCTCCAGCCAGGGAACATGGTCGCTGGGGCCGATGTGTATTTCGTCGGCGTGAATCTCGTGGTCGATCTGCGACCTCACGGAGTTCGTCTTGGAAATCTTCTTTGAAATGAGCCTCTCGCGCTCTAGCATGTTCAGGAAGTCCGTATTGCCCCCAAAGTTGAGTTGATAGGTGCGATCGAGCCGCACTCCCCGGTCTTCAAAGAGCCTTGCCAGCACGCGGTGCACAATCGTTGCGCCAACCTGCGACTTGATGTCGTCGCCAACAACCGGCAGGCCTTTGTCGGCAAAGCGCTTCTGCCAATACGCTTCGCGGGCAATGAACACCGGGATGCAATTGACGAACGCACAGCCTGCCGCTAGGATCTGCTCCACGTACCACTTCGTGGCCTGTTCCGATCCGACCGGCAGATAGTTGATGACTACGTCGACCTCCCGGTCGCGCAGGATCCCGATGATGTCGGCAGTCTGCCCCGCGGCCTTCGTACGGTCCCTCTCTACCTCGACGACGTTTTCAAGGTATTTGCCTATTCCGTCGTGTGTCATTCCTCTATCGACGATCACGCCGGTAGCTGGAACTTCGTGAAATCTGACGGCGTTGTTGGCAGGCGCGAATATCGCCTCGGAAACGTCTGTGCCGACCTTTTGGCTGTCGACGTCGAACGCTGCGACCAGGTTGATGTCGCCTACCGAGTACCCGCCCAGCACGGGGTGCATAATGCCCGGGACGTCCGCATGCGATTCGATCTCGGCGTATTTGTATAGCCCCTGTACCAGGGACGAGGCACAGTTACCGACGCCGATGATGGCGACGTTTATCTTGCCCAAATTCTCCTCCGAATCCATCTGGCCGGCAGCCTGTTCCGGACTGCGAGACGGGATGGGATCAAACGGATAATAGTATTGCCGCCGCGGCCGATCGCTTCAGCTCGGTACGCCATGCCAAATCACCATGGCTTTACGCGTCGCGACCGCCAAACGCTGACGGCCACTAAGAACAAGGGCAAATTCTACCAGAACGGCCGGTCCGTCCCTCGCGGACCAGGTATGAGTACACAAACTGGCATGGCCGGTTCGCTTGCAACGTTACCAACCGACAGCTGCGCCGTCCTTGCGAGGCTCCGATCCCCCGGTGAGTACGCCTGTTTCAGGATTTCGGGATATCACCTGTCCGCCGCCAAATGAAGTTCTGTCGTATCCGGACTTGACCTCGACCGTATGGCCTCGGCGACGAAGCTCGTTGATCGTCCACGCCGGCAGGTCCTCTTCGACACGAACGTTCCAGGAACTTTCCACATCCACGCTGAACCGCAGAGCGTCGAGGGCCTCCTGAGAGTCCATTCCGAAATCGACCATGTTCGAGATGACCTGGAGATGGCCCTGGGGCTGCTGGAACCCGCCCATTACTCCAAAGCTCAGCCAGAATTCGCCTTCGCGCGTCGCCATGGCAGGAATGATGGTCTGGTAGGGCCGCTTCCCTCCCTGTAGGTAGTTCGGGTGATCCGGATCGAGTGAGAAGAGCGCGCCGCGGTTTTGCAGCGCAATGCCGGTGTTCGGCACCACGAGGCCACTTCCGAATCCCTGGTAAAGCGAGTTTATGAACGAACACGCGTTGCCATCGCCGTCCACCGCGGTGAGATACACCGTGTCGGACGATGCGAGCGGATCGCCGTACGCCGGTTTCTCTATCGTGCTGTCGGGGCTGATCAAGCCGCGGCGGTTATCTGCGTACTCTTTGAACAGCAGTGGTTCGATTGGCACATCGGTAACGCGCGGGTCGGCAACGTATTGCAGGGCATCCGCGAACCCCAGCTTCAATGATTCGATGAGGTAGTGGTAACGGTCGGCAGACTGGCAGCCCATATCCGCAATATCGAACCCCTCGGCTATGTTGAGCGCCATCAGAGCTGCGATGCCCTGCCCATTCGGAGGACACTCCCAAACGGTCACGCCGCGATAGTCGGTACTGATGGCCTCGTCCCAGTCCGAATGGTGCGCGGCAAGGTCGTCGAGGGCGATCCAGCCGCCGCACTGCCTCACGTACGTAGCGATTCTTTCGGCGATGTCGCCCTTATAGAACGCTTCGCTGCCGCCTTCTGCAATAGATTGCAGGGTCCGGCCGAGCGTGGGCAGTTTGACCAGGTCTCCGTAGACCGGCGCTTCGCCCGTAGGCATGAATTCCAGTCCCGATGGCCGCAGTCTGAGCTTGCTTTCCGGGCCCAACCCGCCCGGCATGTCATTGCCCTTCCATCCATGGGCGATGACCTCGCTCACCGCATACCCGTTTATGGCGTAATCGATGGCGGTCTGGAGTACATCGGGAAGGGACATACGGCCATAGGTATTGATCGCCGTCTCCCAGCCGTGCACCGTACCGGGGACACTCACCGACATGCCCGCGTCGCGGCCGTACTTCGGGATAGCGCTATGACCCTTTATAGTCACGTCCCGCGCATTGGCGGCGGCGGCGGAACGCCCACTGCCGTTAAGGGCGACGACGCGTCCATCATTGGCCATACGTATGAGGGCGAACATGTCGCCGCCGATCCCTGTAGAAGCCGGTTCGACAACGTTAAGCGCAGCAGCAGTCGCTACAGCGGCGTCGACAGCGTTTCCGCCATCCATCAGGACGCGGAGGCCGGCTACGGCGGCAAGAGGTTGGCTCGTCGCCACCATCCCATTGCGGGCCAGAACTGCAGATCGCCGGGACTGGAAGTAGGACATGTTTCATCTCCGGAAGTAAGCCGTTTGCGTTGATCTGACATCCGGCGTGCGTGGCGAAAATACTACAGAGCCGTACCCGCTCATTGCCAGTCGCAACATGGGCGGACTTGGGCGAAGGTCGGCACGAGGATGACCTCGAAATAACGTGGCTGACCATTAGGGGAGGCGCCGCGCGGGAGACGTGATCGGTGGGAGGTGGCCTAAACGACGACTCCAGGTAGAAGGACGGGCCAATGTAAGGGAGGGTGGGGAAGCTAATCGCCGGCAGTACCTTGCCTGAAATCGTCATCACGTAACCGTCACAAAGCCCGCGCCGCGCCGGGGGCAAGCTGTCGGCTCGGAAAACATTACCTCGACCTACGCTGCCACGCTGACCGCCGCAAGCAGAGTTATGCCGCGGCGTGGAGGCGTCAACGTTCAGTCGTAGTGATGGTGTCGGCAAAGGCTCCGACGCTCCCATGGACGCCGCTTACCGTCAGGAAGAGCCCGCCCGCGCGAGGTGCGATCCAGTCGAACGAGGCGCCCGGCGACCATGCTGAGTATTTAAGGTCAAAGACGTTGACCAAAGTACCTCCACTGCTGAGGACAAAGTCTATATCCTCCCCACGCATGAGAACGGGAGTAACTCCATCTGCCTCGTACAATCCAATGTTCAGGATATCCAGCTTCCCGCCCAATGCCTCCACGTGGAACCATTGGCCCTGCTCGGCCTGAGGTCGGAATTAGTCCAGATCGAAGTTGTCGTCTACGGTTCCCTTGACCGTTTGCCCCAGAGTTAAGGAGGTGGCGGAGGCCGGTGCATCGCTGTGATCGTCCGGGACATCGTCCACGAGGGCGATGGTCAGGGTGTAATCGCCGGTGAGGTCGCCGAAATTGCGGACGGCGAAGTAGTACTCCCCGGTGGCGGAGGCTCTCCAAAGCACTTCCGGGCCGAAGGGCGTCGCGATCCTGGACTTCCACTTGTCCGTCTGTTGGGTCACTCCGTCAGGTGCGTAGATGGTTACCCAATGGGGAGGCAGCGAGGGATGCTGCACGGTAATCCGGTACTTCTGGCCCTCTGGGGCCTGGAATCGGAAGTAGTCGAAGTCGAACAGGTAGTCCAATTGACCGGCGAGGCTCTGGCCCGCGACGGCGATGCTGGCGTCCGCCGCATTGTCGCCGTGGTCATCGTCAAAATTGGTGTCCTGCAAGGCGAAGGCGCTGCCGTTCAGCCGGCGATACAGGTCACGGAACTCCCCCTTCTTCCCTGCGGGTACATTTCTTATTAACACATCGAAGATCAGTTCCTCGGTGCCCGGTTGCCCCGCATCTCGGTTTAGCTGGTGCAGTTCTCCCAGCGCCGCCGCCATATGATCCTGGCCCATCAGATCCCAAGTGTTCAGCAGGAAATTTTCACCAAGGATATATGGACAGAGGTCGCCCACCGTTACGCCCAGCTCCTCCGTTTCGTGGACCCAGTGCCGTATATTCGCATAGTGAGAACAGATGCCATCCATCGCCACCTGCTCGCGGCGCTGGTCCAGAGTCTGCACACCCGTCCGGTGATTCACAAAGGCCTGGCCGAACTCGGACGCGCCTTCGCTATACCATTTGGGTCCTTTGAAAATGAAGTGACCCGTTTCGTGAGGGATATTCTCCACCCTTCCCGATCGCTGGTTTCTAATGAGCCGCATGTGGGTGTTCAGCCACTCCCCGCCTACGCCATAGCTCCCTTCACCTGGGTCCACAACCGAGAGGATAACGTCGTTGGTAGGGAAGGGTTCCTGTATCAGCTCCTCCAGGCGCCGCACGGTGTCCTCCATTGTCTGAATGAGGTCCTCCCCGTCATGTATCGGGGAGTTTTGCACGACCCATAGCCTTACCCGGCCCGTAAGCGGCAGCTCGACTGTCCTGGTCTGGCTGAAGTGGTCAGTCAGAAGGTCCCGGAAGAGCGCAGGGCTGTCCTCGGCCGCTCGCTCCAAAATGACGACCAGGACCGCTTCCTCCTCCGTCAGATCGTCGGCGAACCACCGCTGAGCGATTACCTGCTCCAGGCGCTCCTGGCTGTCCAGAGCAAGGTCGGTCAACGCCCTGGTCACGTGCGCACGCAGGTCCCCGGTTAGATCGCCGGCAAGCGCGGGAATGCCTAGCAGAAACTCAGCGGACGAACTTGGGGAGTCTGCCGACGACACCACTGAGAACAGAAGGCGGAGTTCGTATCCCTCCATACCATCCGACACCCAATCTGTCTCTGCCAGACGTCTTGCCCAATCGAGATCGCTCAAGCCAATCTCAGTAAGAAGCTCCGCTACCTGTGACTCCTCATACGTTATGTCGTCGGCGAATAACGGGTGAGATGCTAGTAGAAGCCCCAATTCAGGATTGTCCAGCCCTATTATCGATACCAGCCTGAACAGCCTCCACTCAACGTTTCCCGGCACATCTCCCGGGATGTCGGCGACCCAGGGCAACTGAAGCAGGAGCCCCGTGAGCTTGGGTTCTCCCTTAGCGAGTTCCAAAAGGAACGCCAATGCTTCAGCTTCATCAGCAGTCAGTCCGTCAACGATCCATTTAATCCGCGCGACGCTGTCGCCGAGTTCGACATCATGAATCCACAGGCCGATTACGGACTCAGCGGCCCGCCGGTGCAGGGTGTCCGGAGGACTGTCGAGCCAGGGGATGATCTGCGACAAATGCGCCGCCGCGACTTGCTCATCCGTCGGAGTACGCGGCGTTGACGTGGGGGTGGGCGCGGCCGGAGTCGCGGGGGCAGTAGCAGAAGCCCTCGGCGCGGGTGGCATAACCGTGGGTGCGAGTGTAGGCGTCGCTGGGGGTGACGGCGTCGTGGACGTGCATGCCGCAAGCGCGAGCACGAGAGCCAAAAGCACAGTCGAGAGCCGCCTCATTCGCTTCTCCCGCCTATTCGCCGCATAGGTCGACCAGCCCCTGACATCAGAATACAGGACAGAATCATAGACAATGGTGGACCGGTAAATTTCCTGACGAAGCTGGATAACGTGACAAGTAGCATGGGTCGGAACGGGGAATCTCCTCGTCGCCTGTTATCCACTTTTATTTTCTCTTATATCCACCGCTATCTACCGCCCGCGAATACCGCATTTTGAGTTGCAACTGTGTCGCAACCGTGCGGAGACCGTAGCGACCCTCACGGCGCCGTCGTGTGGCCGATTCGAGCCTGGAGGCGCCGGATCAGGACGTCGAACCGGCCCGCCGATCATTTCGTGCGGGGATTGAGCACGTCATTTAGGGCGTCGCCCAGAAGATTCCAGCAAAAAATCATCAGAAACACTACAGCTATGGGAGCCATCAATTGCTCCGGATGGTTCTGCAAGACCGAAACCCCGCTGCTGCCGGTACGGCCGATCGTCTCACCTATCATCCGGCCGAGGCTGGGCCTGCCAACCTGCACGCCGAGGCCGAAGAAGCTCAGGACGACCTCAGACAACGCAATTGCGCCGAGACCGAACGACATGGTCACTATGAGCGGGCTTACGACGTTCGGAAATATGTGGCGCGCAAGCAGGCGGGGCGTGCTCGTCCCTATGGAGTACGCCGCCTCGACGAACTGCGAGTCGCGCAGCGCCAGCACCTGGCCCCTGACTAATCTCATCGTGCCGAACCAGGTGAGCGGGAGCAAGGCTATGCCTATGACGATGAAATCGACGACCCCCGCCGAAACGAGGCCGCTGAAGAACGTGGCGTCTTCAAAGTCTCTGACAAGCTCCACGATTCGCGGCCTTAGAGTGGCCGCAATCAGGATGATTAACAATATGTCCGGAAAAGACGACACCACCTCGCCAAGACGCATGATCGCCGTATCGATCTTGCCTCGAAAGTAGCCAGCCATCAGGCCCAGGCTGACGCCCAGAATCAGGCTCCCTGTCAACGTGGTGACGACCGTGATGATCACGGTCGTCTGTACGCCCCAGATCACCCTGGTAAATATGTCCCTGCCCAGGCGGTCGGTCCCGAACCAGTTTTCCGCATCCGGTCCCTGCTGGGACTTGAGAAGGTTTTGATCCGAATAGTCCTTGCCAAGGGCGCCGGTGACCAGCGGAGCGAAGATGCCCAGGGTGTAAAGCGTCGCCAATATCACGAGGGCCGCCATGGCCAGTTTTTTTCTGCGCAGCCGGTCCCATGCCATGGCAATGGGACTACGCCCCTCGGCCGTCCCTTGCGGCGTTTCCACACCCATCGGACTACTGGAGCCTTATCCGGGGATCGACCACGGTGTAGACCATGTCGATTGTCAGATTCGCCATCACCAGCGCCGTAGCGCCAAGTAGCGTCAGCGCCATGATCACCGGATAGTCGCGGGAAAAAACGGATTCCAACGCCAGCCGCCCGATCCCCGGTATGCCGAACATCAGCTCCGTAATCAGCGAACCCCCGAACAGGCCTGCGATGGTGAATCCGAGGATCGTGATGATGGGCAGCAAGGCGTTACGGGCAACGTGCCGGTAGTTGACGACGAGGGCGCTCAAGCCCTTCGCGCGGGCCGTCTGTATGTACTCTTGCCCTAACACGTCGAGCGTGCTTGCGCGCATCAACCGCACGAATATGGCGATGCCAGGAAGCCCGGTGGTCAGCGCGGGCAAAATTACCCTGTAGTCGAACAGACCGCCCCAGCCGGACACCGGCACCCAGTCAAGGTTGACCGCGAAGATGAGAATTGCGAACGGGCCGGTGAAGAACACCGGAAGGGCGAATATGACCAGCGCGCCGAATACCAGTGACGGGTCGATCCACGTTCCCTGCCGCCGTGCGGCGTAGAAACCCAGCGGCGCCCCGAACCCTATTGCGATAATCGACCCGGCGATGTTCAACTGCGCCGACGTAAGCAGTTTCGGGCCGATGAGCGTGATTACGTCGCGGTTCTGAAACGTGAGACTTTCGCCGAGGTCTCCTCGTGCCGCACGGCCGATGTACCGGGCGTACTGCACGAGGAAGTGGTCGTTAAGACCAAGTCGTTCGCGCAGCCGATCGGCAAGCTCCGGCGTGTAGTTGTTCCCAAGGCGCACCTCGACCGGGTCGCCGGGACCATACGTCCCCAACAGGAAGACGAAGAACGAAACTATCAGCAACAGGACAGGGGTCCACATAAGCCGGCGAAGGCTGTAGGCGAGCATGCGGTGACTCTGTGCGCGGCGAGGGGCTTGTGTCAAGCCCGCTGCGCCCGGCATTACTGCCGGGCGCTGGTTGTCGAGCCTACTTCTGAATGTAGACGTTCTTCAGTCGCGGGACGATGATCGGCGTGAATGCGTAGTTCTTGACCCACGGCTTTAACAGGGCGAGGCCCTCCATGTCGAACCACAAGGGCAGCCAAGCCGCGTCTTGCAGAATGATCTCTTCCGCTTCGTTGTACAACTCCACACGCCGGACTATGTCCTGCTCCGTTTGAGCCTGCTCAATCAGCCTGTCTACCTCGGGGTTACTGTACTTCCCGTGGTTGCCGGAGCTTTCCGAATAGAACAGGATGTCGATGAAGTCCTGGGGATCGGGGTAGTCTGCTTCCCAGCCAATGCCGCCCCAGGCCTGCAAGCGTCTCCGGTTGAGGTCCTGCAAGTAGGTCGCCCATTCGACCTGCTGCACGTCGATTTCAACGCCGAGAACGTCTTTCCACATGTCGCTGACGACCTGAACGTCGAACGGCGCGGAACCGCCGGTCCCGGGGATGGTCACGGTTATCCTTGGCCTCGTTTCCGGATCCGCGTATTTTGACTCTGCCAGTAACTGCTTCGCCTTTTCAGGGTCATACCCAATGCCCTCAACCTCTTCGGAATAGCCGGGGAAACCGGGAGGCAGTATTCCGTAGGCCGGCATCACGAGTTCCGAATAGACCTGTTCTGCGATGAGCTGCTTATCGACCGCGTAGTTAAGCGCCTGACGGAATTTGGAGTCGTCAAACGGCGGTTCGTTGGTGTTGAAGCCCAGGTAAGAAATGCTGAACTGCGGAGGAACCCTGACCAGGTCCTTGTTCAACTCCTCGGTTGGATCCTGGACTCTGGACAGATCGGCGAGGCCCACGCCGGTTATGTCGATCTCGTCGTTCTCGTACATAGCCATCGAGACGCCGCCCGCAAGGTTTAACACGACGTTGTCGAGGTAGGCGTTCCTGCCCCAGTAGTTTTCGTTACGCGCTAGCACCATCCGCTGGCCGATTCGATACTCCTCCAGGAAAAACGGCCCGGTGCCTGCTGCGTTGTCGGTCCATGAATCGCCGCCCGCCTCCACGTTTGCACGGTTTAGGACAAACGCCGTCGGATAGGTGAGCTTCGCAAGAAAGTATGCCTTCGGACCGTCAATCTCGATTCGAATCGTTCGGTCATCGACCAATGTCACGCCGGTTGCCGCAACGACGTCGCCGCGTCCCTCGACGATCTCGTTGATTCCGAGAATGTCGCCGAGGTAGATCTCGGCTACCGGCGATTCGGTGTCGGGATGCGCTGCCCGTTCGATAGACCACTTAACGTCTTCGGCTGTGACCGGGTCCCCGTTAGAGAACTTCAGGTCGGGCCGAAGCTTGAATTCGTATACCGTTCCGCCGCCGCTGATAGACCACGATTCAGCCAATTCCGGAACAATATCCAGATCCTCATTCAGTGATACCAGTCCCGAAAATATCTCGACGACGATACCGGCGGAGGTGGTATCCGTCACGAGATGCGGATCAAGGGTCGGTGGGTCAGACCAATTGCGATTAAAAACGCCGCCAGTCGGTATCCCGTCACTCTCGGTCGCAGCCGGCGCCTGAGCCGCGGGCGAACTCTTAAGAGACGGGGCAACCTCGACCTGGGCTGCTCGGGTCGGTATGGGCGTGGAGGTCACCACCGCCGCCTGTTCGGCGGAATTGTCAGCGCCGCCGCCGGTGCACGCGCCCAGGATGGCGGAAATTGCCGCCAGCAGCGCCAGTATCAGTAAATTGCGCATGTTCGTTTATCCATATTCTCTTCGTTGACTTTTGCTACGTTTGCCGCCCGTTTAAGCCCCGCGGGATCGATATTCACCTATTCCGCGGATTCGGCGGGAAGGAAGTGTCGGTTTTGACGTTTATGGCTCCTGGCTGCCGCCGCCTTTTACCTGGGCATTCAGGCTGGCCTTGATGAGATCATCCAGATCCCCATCCAGAACATTCTGGGCGCCTGAAGTCTGGTACGCGGATCTGTGGTCTTTAACCATCTGATACGGGTGCAGGACGTAGCTTCGTACCTGCCTTCCCCACTCAGGTGATACGTGTTCGCCCCTAAGCCGGGCTTGTTCTTCAGTCCGTTTTTGCATCTCCAGATCCATCAATTTGGCGTAGAGGATACGCATGGCGATATCCTTGTTCTGCCTCAATGACCGCTCGTTTTGCACCGATACCACAATCCCTGTAGGCATGTGGGTTACTCTGACCGCCGAAGAGTTCTTCTGTACATTCTGGCCACCGTGGCCGCTGGCGCGAAAGGTGTCGATTTTCAGATCGTCAGGGTTAATCGTCAGTTCTTCGTGCGCATCCGGTTCGGGAAGCACCTCGACGAGCGCGAAACTCGTGTGGCGAAGATGGTCCGCGTCGAACGGCGAAAGCCTCACCAGCCTGTGAACGCCTCGCTCCGACCTCAGGTAGCCGTACGCGTGGCTGCCGTCCACCTTGACCGCTGCGCTCTTTATGCCGGCCTCGTCACCCGCGGTCAGGTCGAGCACGTCCGCCTTGAATCCGCGGCGTTCGGCCCAACGCAGGTACATGCGAAACAGGATCTCGGCCCAATCCTGCGCATCGACGCCGCCTGCGCCTTGTTTGATCGAAATGATTGCCGGGCGGGCGTCGTACTCGCCGTTAAGCTGTAGTTTGAACTCCTCGTCCGCCGTGATGGCCGTTATCTCATCCAACTCCACGGTCAATTGATCGCCCATCGAGTCGTCCGACTCATCCATGGCGATCTCGGCCAGTTCAACGAGGTCGGCCGAGCGGATCGTCAGAGCATTCCAGGTTTCGAGTTCCGTCTTCAGTGACGAAAGCTCACTCATAACCGGGTGGGCAGCACGCGGGTCGTTCCAGAAGCCGGGCGCGGAGGCCTGCTTTTCGAGTACCGAGATGCGCTTTTCGATGCCAGGCAGGTCAAAGCCGCCTCACGATCCCGGCGATTTGTTTTTCGAGCTCGCCGGCGTCTCCCAATAAATCACGCATCAAGTTTCGCTTACTCTTTTTCAGGATCAATTGGACACCGTCTAAAAGTCGCGGCGGCCCAAACCCGAATTATAGCAACGCCTCCCCGAATCCCCCCGGCCAAATTTCTGCGGCTATCGCCGCCAAGGAAACGGATACCAACTGGGCAGGCCCTAGTCCGAAAACCGGCGATTCAGGCCCGAAGTCTCCATCCGCGGTGCTATCCTGACGGACACGGGGCGTGGCGCAGCCTGGTAGCGCATCCGGCTGGGGGCCGGAAGGTCCTGGGTTCAAATCCCAGCGCCCCGACCAAGCTTTGCACAACATCGGTCGACGCGACAGGGTCGAAGCATGTACGGCGGCGCCAGGTCTGAGTCCGTCCAAGCGCGCCGCTTCGGCGCGACGGGAAATGCGTAGATAGCGCCGGCTGAATGCCTCCGATTCAAACGGTTCATTACGGGAGCGGCCGCCATGCCGAGGAAACTCGATAGCGTCAATAAGATGACCACTCTCCACCGCGACATTGCGGCGCGGCATCCGGTGGACGAACCGTGGTCAGAGGTGTTGATCGACGACGGCCGTAACAACGCCGTGTGGATATCCGGACCGCCCGGGACCCCTCCCGACCCGCACATCCACCCCGACTTCAACGAGTGGTGGATCGCCCTCGACGGCAAGACACGATGGCAGATCGGCCAGTACGAACCTATCGTCGCCGAGTGGGGCGACGTGGTGATGGCGCCCGCCGGATTCTCCCACGACATCCGCCCATGGGAAGGCCAACAGGCGATACGCTTCGGCGTAACGCACCCTGACAGCAACCACAACATCAAGGGCATCGCTCCGTGCAGGTACATCCCGGTCGACTCCGGCTTGAACCCGCCCAACCTGATTCACACTTCTCTTAAGGGACTACTCCAACGGCATGGTTCAAACCGCGGGTGGAAAGAGATAGTGGTGCTCGATGACCGAAACCGCGCCCTCATCACACACGAAATGCCGGGCACGATGAATCGCAGGATGTGGCACCCGGAAATGCACAAGTGGTGGGTAGTGTTGGCAGGCGAACTCGAGTGGAACATCGGAGACGCCGACCCGTTTATCGCAACTCCGGGCGACGTCGTATTCGTGGCGAGCGAGACTCCGCACGAGATTCGCACCGTCGGACCCGCGCCGTCGATTCGTATCACGATCACCGCCCCGGACATCGTCCACCACTACACGGACGACCCCGACGCTCCTCCGCTGCCGTAGTTTGCGTCGTCCCTTGCGAATAACTCCGGGCCCGGCCGCATTGGCTGTGCGCCCCAGCGGACCCGGCAAGAGTCCCGAGTTCACTCGCGGTCGATCTACTCCCGGTTTTGAACCGGCTTTTTCAGGACGAGAAAGACGGCGGCCGCCCCCAACATTAGGGCGCCGCCGGCGATCAGTACGATCTCATAAGAGCCGGTCCGGTCGAACACCCATCCTGCCAACACCGGCGTAACGAGCAGCGCCGCGTTGTAGATTGGGGCCAGCATGCCGCGAATAGTGGCAAAGCGGCGACGCCCAAACATGTCACCCACCAACGCCCAATTGAGCGCGCTGCCCGCCTCCGTTCCGGCGAACAGCAGCAGAACGCCGAACACCGGCCAGGTTCCATGCACGAGGGTAAGTAGAAACAGGCTCACCGACGACATCACGTACATCATCGCCAGAACCACGTTCCGAGGCGCTTTGTCGCTCAACCAACCGGCAGCCAGGATGAGCGGAACCGCAGCGAGGGCCAACAATCCGATCAGGTTCGCCGCCGTCTGCTGGTCCACCTCTTTCCAGACCAGAATGGCGATGAGGTGGACAAAGATGGCGCCGTGCACAGACATCCTCAGGACTGTTCCGGCGGCCAAAACCCAGAAGGCCCGCGTCCTGACCGCTTCCTTCACCCCCCAGTCGTCATCTTCCTCCTCTCGCGTGGCCGCTGAGCCTGTACCGGCGCGGGATTGAACGCGGGCAGGCGGGTCGCCGTCAGGCCGGAGACCCACGCTCTCGGGCGACCTTTTGAACACCAACGCCAGTGGAGCAATGACGATGATCATCAGGAGCCCAACCCATAACGCGGCGCTTTGCCATCCGTATTTCAATATGACGAACGACAGGAGCGGCACCAGGCCGGCCGCCCCCAATCTGAATGCGGCGCTGTTGAGGCCCATTACGATGCCTCGCTTCCGCACAAACCACATGTTCAACGACGCCGTGGTCGCCTGCATAAAGCTGGTAGAAGCGCCCATCGATATGACCAGCAGATAGACCAGCAGAAACGCAAGATAGGTGGATGTGCGCGACAGGAGGATGTAGCCAATGCCGACTATCAACGTCCCGCCTAACATGAGGAGGCGCACGCCAAATCGATCGATGAGCCATCCCGTTAACGGCCCCATAATCCCGCCTTCGGCCCTCGACAAGGCAAAAGGGAGCGCCGTAGCCGCGTGGGACAGACCGAGGCTTTGGGCCACCGGAAGGAAAAAGACGCTGAAACCCTGCCAATGGATGCTGCCGCCCAACCCGTTTGTCGCCGATGACGCGGCGACAATCCACCAGCCGTAGAAAATACCCCGCCGCCGGGGAGTGGGCGCGGCAGCCTCGTTCGAAACCTTTGGCGCTGTTGGGCGAATTGTTTGAGGTCTTTCAGGCAAGATTCGTCGATGTCTGCCGTTACTCAGATTCGAAAACGCGCTGAAAAGGGTTGTAGAATCGCCCCCACGTCACGTTCCGCGCGAAACAGGGAGAAATAGTTGTCCGTCAAAGTTGGTTCCGGAGAATACACCTACGAACTCGTCGAAGGCTGGGCCAAGTTGCCCGAAGGCTGGATATTTACACAGGTCGCCGCCGTTGCCGTAGATGAAGACGACTACGTCTATGCCTTTAATCGCTCCCCGCACCCCGTGATCGTCTTCGACCCCGACGGCAATTTCGTTCGGTCATGGGGCGAAGGCCACTTCCCCAACGCGCACGGCCTGTGCTTCGCCAATGACGGAACGGTCTGGCTGGCAGACAACGGTGACCACACAGTCAAACGCTTCACCAAAATGGGTGAGCACTTAATGACCCTCGGCACCAAGAACACCGAAGCGCCCGAGGGGGAGCCGTTCAACAAGCCGACCGACGTGGCGGTGGCCTCTAACGGCGATCTGTACGTCTCGGACGGCTACGGTAACACCCGAGTCCATGTCTTTTCAGACGCCGGCGACTACAAGTTTTCGTGGGGCCAGACCGCGGGGTTGCCGGGCGTGTGGAACGGCGACTTCAATCTTCCGCACAACATCTGGATTCACAAAGATGTTGTCTATGTCGCAGATCGGGAAAACCAGCGAATCCAGGTGTTTCGGCTCGACGGCAGTCACGTCGAAAACTGGACCGACTTCATTCAGCCTACCGACATCTACATCGACGCCAACGACATCGCCTATGTCGGCGAACTCCGCAACCGCGTGTCGATATGCGATTTGAGCGGCAACGTAATAACGCGCTGGGGCAGGTTCCCCACGGACGAGCCGGGCATGTTCTACGCGCCACACGGCATATGGGTCGACTCCCGCGGCGACCTGTACGTAGGCGAGGTCCTCGAAGGCCAACGTCTGCAGAAATTCCGCCGTATCCGATAGTTCCAACACGCAAAGCTCACGCGGGGCGGACGTGGGGTCTCGGCCGCTTTACTCCCCTCTCGCGGCCGCGGGCGTCGCGATAATCGGCAGCGTTTAGACGTCAGCCGGGGGACAGGGAAATGAACGGCACGCTGGCACTGGTGGGAAGCGGCGAATACCTGCCGACTATGGAACGGGTAGACCGATGGCTGCTCGACTGCGTTCCTGGAACGCCCCGCGTCGCCCTGTTGCCCACGGCCTCCGGCCACTACGGGCCGCGCCGCATCCAATACTGGCTCGACCTCGGAATGGAACACTTCGCCCGGTTGGGAGCTAAGGTCGATCCGGTCAATGTGCGAGACAGCGAGGACGCCCAGGACGAGCAACTGGCGGCGAGAATATCGGAGTCCAATTTCGTCTACCTTTCAGGCGGGAGGCCCAACTACTTGAAGGAATGCCTCGACGGAACTCTCTTGCTGCAAGCGATACACAGAGTCCTGGAGTCCGGCGGCGTGGTGGCGGGTTGCAGCGCAGGGGCCATGATCTGGGGTGAAAAATTCCCCGGATTCCCGAAACGCGTTTGGCCATGGCACGACGGCTTCAACGTCCTGGAAGATGCGGCAATCCTTCCCCACTACGACGAAATCCCCGCCTGGCTTGCCTGGCTCACGCGCGCCTCACGGTTGAACAGACTTGCGATCCTCGGCATCGACAGAGACACTGCCCTCGTGTGCCGTAAGGGCCGATACGAGGTCAGAGGAAGTGGGAGCGTCGTCGTACGAAATCGGGACGGCGCAACGTCATACGTTGAGGGCCAAACCGTCACGTGGCGCTAAAACCCTCCCTCGCCGACCTCGAAGCGATCATTTCAATGAAGGGCGCGGCGCCGATGTCGCGTAACATCCCATGTCGAACGTGATGAACTCAGAAATACGAGTGGAGTTGTTCTCATGCTGAGCGCAGGAATTGGCCGATCCGAAATCACGCCCCCCATTGGCATTGCCCACGCCGGATGGGGCGCGTCGACTCACGAATGCGCCGAGGGGGTCGACATGCCTCTCTACTGCACCGCCATTTACATGGCCAACGGGGACACCCGGGCGCTGATCATCGACCTCGACCTGACTGGCGTAACAGAACCGCTCGATTCCCAGATCAGGCAGGCCGCAGCCAAGGCGTCGGGCGTGCCCGGCGACAACATCCGGATTTCGTCCACGCACACTCATGCGGCCCCGGCGTTCGGGGGGCCGTGGCTCGTCGAGGGAGTCGATCTACTTAAACAGTTCTTCGCCGACCTCCCCGAAAAGGTAGCCGCAGCCGCCCTGGCAGCAGCGGAAAGCGCCGTTCCCGCAACCGTAGGCGCTGCCACCGGCGAGTGCGGTATCAACATCAATCGCAGACCCGCAGATGCCGACGGAATGCTGTTCACCGGACGAAACTGGGACGGATACGTAGACCCCGAAGTCCTGGCGCTTGGATTCGACGATGCCAAAGGGCGGCCGATCGCTACGATCCTTCACTACGCCTGCCATCCCACCGTATTGGGACCGGAAAACAGGCTGCTATCCCCCGACTATCCCGGCCACGCACGCCGTGTTGTGGAGGAAAACATCGGCGGACTGTGTCTTTTTCTACAGGGCTCCGCAGGCAATCAGGGACCGGTCCACGGCTTCGTGGGCGATGTCGAAGTGGCCCGCAAACAGGGCAAAATCCTTGGCCTCGCTGCAGCATCCGCCCGCATGCAGATCGACCCTGTACCCAGGGAGGAACGCCTCATCGAAATCGTGCCGTCCGGGGCCGACCTCGGCATGTACGAGGATCTGCCTGTAGGAGAGCCGGACAGCACGCTCAGAGTAACGAACCGCTTCATCGATCTACCAGCCGGAGAGTTCCCACCCGAGGACGAAGCTCGTCGAATCGCAGAAGAGAGGCGAATTGAGCTTGTGGCTGCCAGGCAATGCGGCGACGAGGCTGTGATCAAGGCCGCCGTGATGGCCGCGAAGCGCGCCAATTTCACGGTCACCAATGCGCTGACCGCCGAGGGCGGAGTGGTTAACGTAAGGGTGCAGGCCATGCGAATCGGCAGCACAGTACTCATCGGCTTGCCACTTGAACCGTTTGCAGAATTCGCGGCAGAAATGCGCCAACTATCGCCCGCGCTGCTTACTGGATTTGCGGGGTACAGCAACGGCCTGCTGGGCTACATGCCCACCTTTACCTCGTACGAAGAGGGCGGTTACGAAGTTGGCAACACCCCGTTGAGAGCAGGCGCAGGCGAAGAGGCAATGCGTGCCTGCGCCGACGCGGCGATAGAGGCCTGGGCAGGATAACGTCACTCCGCCCAATCGGCGAAGTGGCGCTTAAGCCTGGGGTAAAGCTGCCGGAAACGGGAATAGGCCCTGTCGTAGGACTCGGCCAACTCGGACCGCGGCTCTATGCTGTCGATCGGGCGTAGCCACGACACGCAAGCCTCAGGCACCGACGCAAAGCGCCCTCCCCCGACCGCGGCGAGAATCGTCGCCCCGTAAGGCGCCCCTCCTGACGGCCCCACCCTGACGACCGGCACGGCAAGAACGTCCGCCTGAATCTGCCGCCACACTGAACTACGCGCGCCCCCGCCTACCGCAACAATCTCTTTCGCATCGACACCCAACTTCCGTATCAACTCCAGGGAGTCGCGCAGCGCAAAGGTCACGCCTTCCATGATCGCCCGTGTGAGATGGCCGCGCCTGTGGCCGGTGTTAAGGCCGGAAAATGCCCCCCTGGCGTTCGAGTCGGCATGCGGCGTGCGCTCACCGGTCAGGTACGGCAGGAACGTCAACCCGTTTGCCCCGGGCGCAATCGCGGCCGCCTCAGCGATCAGTTCGTCATATTCGGGGAGCGAACCACCCGGCCCTACCAGCGTCTGCCTGAACCACCCAAGCGCCGCGCCGGCCGATAGCGCAACACCCATCAGGTACCACGTGTCGTCTACAGCGTGGTTGAACGAATGTATACGCATGCCAGGGTCGACGCGGGGCCGGTCGATCGGCGCAACCACTGCGCCCGAGGTACCTATCGAGGTCTGCATGGATCCGAGTGTGACGACACCCGATCCAACCGCCGCTGCTGCGTTGTCGGCGGCGCCTCCCACGACCGGCGTTCCCCGTTTCAGGCCCAGCGCATCGGCCGCGGCGGCGGTCAGTGATCCGGTAATTTCAGACGAACCGAACACTGGCGGCAGCATCGCAGGATCCAACTGCAACCCCGTGATCATCTCCTCAGACCAGCGCCCCCGCTTCATGTCGAACAATAGCGTTCCGGCAGCGTCGGACGGCTCGGTAGCCAGGTCGCCGGTCATTATCAACCGCACGTAGTCCTTCGGCAGCAAAAGCGTGCACACCCTATCGAACAGTCGAGGCTCATGTTCCCGCATCCAGAGAAGCTTGGGCGCAGTGAATCCCTCCAGGGCGGGATTGCCCGCCAACCGCCGGAGTCCCGCTTTGCCCACCCGTTCAGTGATGAACTGGCACTGCGCCGTCGTTCGTACGTCGTTCCAGAGCATGGCAGGCCGGATCACTCGGTCGTCCTCGTCGAGCAACACCGAACTGTGCATCTGACCCGAAAGACCGATCGCCCTGATCTCCTGCACGCCAGCGGATCTCGTGGATGCCCGGACCGCATCTACCGCGCCATTCCACCAATCGCCCGGGTCCTGTTCCGACCAACCGGGCGAGGGCATCGAAACTTCGAGCGGCGACTCCGCCTCGCCGGCTACCGTCCCGTCCTCATCGACCACCAACGCCTTGACTGTGGTGGTGCCGACGTCTATTCCCAGGTAGTGTTCCAGCATCGCTTTCTCCTCGGCTGGAAACTACGGTAGCGGCGCGACAAGGTCAAGGAACCAGCCAGCGGCGCGTTGACACCCGACGCCTGCCGTCCCTATGCTCGGCGGGGTAAGACAGCCAGCAACAATTGCACTGCCCGGCCGATCAGGTCCAGGCTTATTGACCGCGAAAGGTGGTTTCTCCATGTACGTCGGAACCCAGTTCGGTGCGCGCCACGAAACAGACATCCGGCAGATGGCCCAACTCGGAATCGAGCACGTGGACATCACGCCCGCGGAGCATTGGACCGAGTGGACGGTCGACTTGCTCACCTCGCTGCGGGAGAAGTACGCAAAGCACGGCATCAACGTCGAGACGATGCATTCGCCTCTCGGCTCCCGCGACGCGTTCCACAACGACATGACTCACGTCTTCCTGGGCCCCAGCGACGATAAGGAGCGAGAGCTCGATGGCCTGTGCGAACTCATCCGCATGGCGTCCGAATCGGGCCTGCGCGGCTTGCTCTATAACATCACCATACTCGGCCACATGAGAACAGGGCCGCGCTACGGGCGCGGTGGCGCCAAATTGTCGTCGTTTAAGTACGAGGACCTCGACCAGACGCTGCCTGAATTTGAAGGGGGAGCGGCCGATGCCGACACGATGTGGGAGCGCATCGAATACTTCCTGAGCCGCGTCGTGCCAGCCGCCACTGAATACAAACTCCAGTTGGCCTGCCACCCGCAGGATCCAGGAATCAAGGACAACGAATATCGTGGAGTGGCCCGCGTCATGGGAACGGTGGAGGGCCTGAAGAAACTCGTGGCTATGCACGAGAGCCCGTACCACGGGCTGAACTTCTGCCAGGGTACCGTCTCAGAGATGCTGGAGCGACCCGGTGAGGAGATCTACGACATCATCCGGTACTTCGGCAGCCGGAAGAAGATATTCAACGTTCACTTCCGCAACATCAAAGGCGGAGTCCTAGATTTCGTAGAGGTGTTCCCCGACGAGGGCGACGTCGACATGCTGAAGGCCATCCGCACGTACAAGGAAGTTGACTACCCGTACATGCTCATGCCCGACCACGTTCCCGACATCAACGGCGACGAAGCGCAACGGGTGGGATTCGCATATTGCTACGGATATATCCACGCCATGATTCAGGCCGCAAACTCAGATTGATCGTCCAATGCTGCGGGGATTCAAGACGCGCGGCCAGGTCGCGTGCACACCGGAGTAATTGACGGAGCAGATACAGACAAGAAAACAGGGAGTGAAGACATGACTATTAAACCCGTGGTGCGAAACTGGCGCCAGGTCACACCGTACGTGGGCCACGAGTCTGCCATCATCTGGCCGATCTTCCGAGGCGGCGAGGACACCGCTGAGCTATCGCATGAAGAAGCGCCGATGCTGGACATGGTGGGCTTCACGATCCACCGGATGCAGGGCGGCAGATCCGGCGACTACCACGATCACGAAGATCTCGAGCAGGTCTACTACTTCACCTCGGGCCGCGGAAAGATGAAGCTCGACGGCGAGATACACGAAGTCCGGGACGGGGACGCCGTACACATCCCGCCCAAGGTAAAACACCAACTGATAAACGACTCAGACGACTGGATCGAACACCTGTTGGTCACAGCCCCCGTCCGCTCGTAGCAGTCTACGTTCCGAGTCCTTGATCAAATCGAAAATCTCGCGTCGGCCAAGGCTTGTTCATACCAGCATGTACGTGTTCCTCCCCTTGGACCGGCGTTCCAAGACGGATCGCAGCGCTGGACTCACAATTCTGCAAGGGAACTACATACAGTTTTATCCAAGGCGGCGGGACGCGAAGGCAGCTCCGAATTACCTAACATCTACACGAATGACAAGGCCCAAGTCGCACCCCGGGCCATGAAGCGGGGCGGGAAGCCCATGAGGAGACGGCCGTATAATACAAACGCCGCCAATTCTCACAAGGCGGCGTCTGAACCGGTGGAAACCGATAGCCGAACAGCTAAAGATTACGCTGGGAAGCCTGTGATTAATTCCCCTGAAACCGCCTAATTGAGACCGATTTCAAAGTTAAATTGAGACCGAAAACCGCGGGTTCCGCAATAAAATCACAAGCTCTGGGGGTTAGAAGTGTGTCAATGGCAGTTCCTGCCGGACAAGCGCCGGGAGCGCTGCGACGCCTAGACCTCCTGAATTCACTCACCCCGAACTACTCTACATGGCGATGGCTGCCACGCCGCTGTTCCGCCGGTTGATGGGGTTCTATCTGTCCTGCCGGGCGGTTCAGCCCCTGGCCTACATCCGAGGGATACAGGCCGCGCTGGACCGCACCAAACCATGTCAGCTAGCGCCATTCCAAGGACCGCGCATCTAGCCAGGACCTGTGTGGGCGTAGACCCACCGGGTTTCTGCGTTCCCGTAGTTAGACGTCCTCTTCTGTTCCTTCTCCCATTCGGATATCGCGCCTATCTGGCGGACGGCGCCGGTGTCGAGCCAGTCGCCCCATACTTCGGGCTCGGGGTCCGAGATCCAGCGAGTCTGGGTGTTCCCCAAATTACTCAGACGGGATTCCTCCGCCTTCCTGGTGAGTCCGCTCCCGCGGTACTTCCCGGTACGTGACCACAAGCCCCAGTCATCCTCGGGAGCCGAGACCCAACGGGTCTGGATGTTCCCCAAATTGCTCGACTGTGACTCCTCAGCCTCCCGGCCGGAACCGCTACCGCGATACTTTCCGGTGCGGGACCATGAGCCCCACGTCTCCGGGGTGGGAGTCAACTCCACCGCGATCTTCACCCTGTCGTCGGAACTGGCGCCATGATTGTCCATCACGGTCAGCCTGAACCAGAGGTTGGCGGGTTCGGACGGAGAGTTGAACGACGTCACCGGAGCCGTATGGTCGTAGAGCCTCACTGTCGGACCGCGCCATCGGGTCCAGAGGTATGTCAACGTGTCGTCTTGATCGGGGTCTGAGCCCGAGCCCGACAACTCCACGAGGGAGTTGATCCCTACGGACTGGTTCGGACCAGCTTCAGCCTCCGGGGCGCGGTTCTGCACGGTAACGGTGACGTCATCCGAATCCTGCACGCCGCGGCTGTTCGTAGCGGTCAGGCGGAATTTCAGCAAGGCAGCCCCATTGGGCGCGGTGAATCCTGTGGTCGATGCCGCCAGCGAGTCCAGGTTCACTCGTGGGCCGCCCGGCAGCTGCTCCCATTTCCACGTGAGGCCGGTCCGTCGGGTGTTCTCAGACCCATTCAGGGTTACGACCTCACCCGTATTGACGGTCTGATCGGGGCCGGCATTCGCGCTCAAGACTTCGTTCGTAACCCACACCTTTACTTCGTCGGCTGCGGTCTCGCCATATGGGTCCTGGACGGTCAACCTGAACGCCAGCTCCGTCGCCCCTGCGGGGACGGTGAACGTAGGCTTCGCGGTATTCGTGCCACTCAGCTGAACAGTGGGCTGTCCGGCCGCGGCGAGCTGCTCCCATCGGTACGCCAGATTGTCCCCATCAGAATCAAGGCTGCCAGAACCGTCCAGCATGACGACAGAGCCGGGCCGGACAGCCTGCTCGGGGCCCGCGTCCGCCTCCGGGGTATCGTTGCCGAACGTGATGCCCAGATGCTCCTGCGCTACCGACGCGGGAAACGCCAGAACCTTCCGGCGGGACACATCAGCAGCGATTGCAATGCAGACCATCCGATATTCGCCATTCCCCAGATCCAACAGACACGGCGCGCCTGAGTCGCCAAGTACCACTTTCTTGCCGGTATAGTTGAGTTCCACCACTCCATTGAGGCCGTAGTCGCCATTAATGTACGTGTGATTAAGGCCAGTGACCGTCACGGTCCTTTCGCCTGAAGAGTTTCCCAACACCGTGAGGGTCATTTGCTCCGTCGGCTCCGCCGTTCCACTCCGGATCTTCCGGTCGCCGCTGTGGGATGCGCCAGCATTGCTGTCATAGAGCTTGAAATCCGCCGCTACGCCACTGAGCAGCTCACACATCGCCACATCCGCGGTATTCTGGAATTCTCCCTCTTTGGTGAGCTCACGCGTCAGCGGCGACCACCTCAATGCCGTCCCCACCTTCTTGTCACTCCTATAGGAACCCCCGGTACATCACTTCATCACCGACGGGATTGCGATATCCGTCGCTATCCGTCAAGCCAGCCATGACGTGCATGTTCGTCACCAGCATCTTCACGCCATCCGAGTTGCGCTTCGCGACGCCTGTTAGGGTTCCGGCGCTGACCGCTTCGATCAGTCCGCGGCCCTTGTCCCTTCCGCTTAAGATTTGTATCCCGGCAACGATAGGCGGTTGCTGACTGTCGGGTGAACTCATGACTATCCTTTCGTTGCCCAGAATCCGCGGCGCTTCCGCCGCGGGCGATAGTATTCATCAGGTCCTCTTGGCCGGAACTGAACCGGCACGCCGTGCAGGCAGTCAGGTATGCGGTCCCCGGCCTGCAATGCGCTCTGGTCCTGGTAGACCTCGATGATGATGCCCCATGTTTCGAGATCCTCCCCGTCATCGCCCTGTAAATTCCCATATGAGACGTCATGGACATTGGGATGACACATCAGACGACTTTTATATCTCTTCATGATCTCATACCCGTGCTTCTCCGCCGCCCGGGCTTGGACGTCCGGGCTTCCACAGTCCCCCACCTTCATCAGGTTCTTATTACCCAGCCAGGGCGATGAACCCTTGCCGGCAAGCGATATGAGCGGCCCAGGCCTGCACCAGACCCCTTTGTCCCAGCGCCGCTCATGGAAGGGCCGGACGGTAGTGACGTCCACCCGTAGAGGACCCGTGACGAGCACGCCCTCCGGTTCTCCAAGGTCCAGTGCGCCATGCACGAGGTAGACGCCGGGAGGCACGGGCCGTTCCTCCTGGTCAATCAATTGCCACGAAGCAAAGAACCTCTTCTCGGAGAATGGGTAAAAAATATGATTGTAACCCTCGAAGTCCACTGATTTCGCCGAACGCCAGACCACCTCGCATTCGGGCGTCGTGACGACGAAACCTTGAGGTGGACCATTGAGGAGAAGCAGCTCGTGGATGTCGAGTGTGGGGTTCTTCACCACCACCGCCATACCCACTCGCTCACCGACCTCACTGATCCAGGCGTCCATCCAGTAGTTGAGCAGCCCCATGTGAGGCTCATCCTCCGACGACAGCACGGACAAATACTCAAACCACTCACTGGGGTCGCACGGCCTCTCCTTCTCGGCCACGTGCCGGCCAGCCGTGCATCCCAACGCCGCCAGAATCGCCAGCGCCCCCACTAACCGCCAAGTGACTCCTACTAATCCCGACACCCTATGCGCCTCGCCTCGGTAGAGCCGCGTAAACTGTCGTCACACGGCACGACTGCTTTGACATTTCCCTGGAGCCCCTTGCCGAACACGCTGTCGAGATCGGGCAGGTCGCGGCGCCACTCTCCACTATGGAGGCGGTCGGAGCGTACCCATGGGCAATCCATCAGGTGATACCTGGCGATCCGGTTGACGAAGTTGAGATATACGGCGTAATACATTATTCCGAACCTCTTGAGTCATCTCCCTGAGAGGCCGTGATTAAATCCCTCCGAGCCATTTTATTGAGACCGTTTCCAAAGCTGAATTGAGACTGAAGACCCGCAGGATTCACAATAAAATCACAACGTCTTGCGGATGTCGGCTCTTGGCTTTGGCCATATTGGTGGACTAGACGGCCGCCCCGTGCGCCGGTTATTCGGCCTGTAAGCTTGCCCGACCAGCCAATGATATTATTTGAACTTACGCTGACGGTGCGGGGAGGGATCCATGAGAAAGCCGCCGATCGTAACCAAAATCGAAACGACCCAATTCAAGTTTGACGTGCCGGACGCGGCGGTGCACCCCGTCGGAGGGCAACTCACCTACACCCCCGGCGCAAAAGTTACGCGCACTGCCAGGGTGGTCAGGGTTTTTACCGACCAGGGCATCGTGGGCGAATACCTCGGTGGCAGCGAGTCGGAGCACGCGGCCTTTGCGCAGTTCGCGTCGTGGCTGATCGGCCGCAACGCGCTGGCCCGTGAAGCCTTCTACAACCGGGCCAAGCACATCTTGAAGCAGACGGCCCGCATGGGGCTGAGTCAGGTCGACGTCGCCCTGTGGGACATCGCAGGAAAGTACTACGACGCACCCGTGTACGAGCTGCTTGGCGAATACAGAAAAGACCTTCCCTGCTACGCCTCGACTACGATCGGCGACGAATCCCCGGACGGCCTCGGCTCTCCCGAGGCGTACGCCGATTTCGCGCAACAGTGCCTCGAGATGGGCTACCCGGCATTCAAGATTCACACATGGCGTGAAGCCCCTCTCAGCCGGCACATCGCCATGATTCGCGCAGTCGGCGAACGGGTGGGCGGCAAGATGGACCTGATGATCGATCCCGCATGCACGTTCAAGACGTGGGGCGAGGCGCTCAAGGTGGGCAAGGTGTGCGACGAATACGGCTTCTTCTGGTTCGAGGACCCATACCTCGACGGAGGGGTTTCGGCGTTCGGACACCGCAAGCTGCGCCATTACATGAAGACCCCCATGCTCCAGACGGAGAACATCAGGGGGCTCGAACAGCATGTAGATTTCATCGTGGCCGACGGAACGGACTTTGTTCGATACGACATCGACTACGACGGCGGCGTTACCGGATGCATGAAGCTGGCCCACGCGGCAGAGGGTTTCGGATTGGACGCAGAACCGCACGGTCCCGGCCCGGCCAGCCGACACACGATGGCCGCGATACGCAATTGCAATTACTACGAGATGGGACTGGTGCACCCAAAGACCGGGACCGCAACGCCGCCCGTGTATCTCGACGGGTACGCCGACCAACTCGATTCG
Source organism: Dehalococcoidia bacterium (assembly GCA_965224235.1). GTDB lineage: Bacteria > Chloroflexota > Dehalococcoidia > Lucifugimonadales > Lucifugimonadaceae. The sequence goes on from CBDCYP010000002.1 coordinate 374,509, forward strand.
ATCGACCGGAACGGGTGTGTCCAGGTGCCGGAGGGGCCCGGACTCGGCGTCGTCCTCGACTGGGACTTCATCGAACGCCAAAAAGTGGCGAGGGCGGTGTGGACGTGACCGGCAATACTCGCCACGGTTAGAGGTCGGGCCGCCTGGTGTGCCAACCGGCCAGCTGCTCGTAAGCGTCACCTGCGCGCAAGACGGTCACCTCGTCGAAGTGGTGTCCGGTAATCATCAGGCCGATGGGCAAGCCGTCAGACGTGAATCCACAGGGCACGGAAAGCGACGGCTGCCCTGTTGTGTTGAACACGCCGGTGAAGTTTGCGAGGCCGCCACCCTGGAGGGCAGTGTTGCTGCCGGGAAGCGTATCCGCTCCCGTTATAGTCGGAGTCCGTTCCGGCACAGTCGGGGTAATCAGCACGTCGACGCCCCGCATCGCCTCGTTCATCTTCGCGACGAACCAGCGGCGGGCCCGCTGAGCCTGCACGTAATCGACTGCCGCTATCGTCATCGCAGATTGCAGGCGGGCGCGTATCTCATCCGGGTAGGTGTCGGGATGGTCGCTGATGTTGTCGCGGTGTACCGACACCGCCTCGGGCATCACAACTCCCATATTTATTTTCCGCCCGTGCGTAACCCACGGCATGGGGATCTCTACGACTTCGGCTCCATTTGATTCCATCAGACCGATAGCCGCGCCAACCGCGCTGCCTATCTCCGGATCGACGTCGTCTGCAAAAAAGTAGTCGGCAGGCACACCGATTCGAATGTCTTCCGGCCCGCGATTCAGGCCGAGCGTGTAGTCGACTACCGGCTCATCTGCCGACGCCGGATCGCGGGGGTCGTACCCAGCCAGCACGTTCATCATGTAGGCGCAGTCCGAAACGCGGCGCGTCATCGGGCCGATGTGGTCGCAACTCCAGCTCAGGTCCAACACCCCGGCCCTCGACACCCGCCCATACGTCGGTTTCAGCCCGGCAATTCCGCACATCGACGCAGGCATTCGGATGCTGCCGCCGGTATCCGTTCCGATCGCCCCGACGAGGCAGCCCGCTGCAACTGCCGCCCCCGATCCGCTGGAAGAACCCCCCGTACAGCGCCCCAGGTCCCACGGATTGTGAGGATGGCCGGTGTACGGATTCAGCCCCGCAGCGCCCATGGCGTGCATGACCAGATTAGTCTTGCCGATGATAATCGCCCCGGCCTGCCGAAACCTGCCGGTAATCGTGGCGTCCGTGCGAGCAACATTGTGCTGAAACAGCGGCGAGCCCCCCGTCGTGGGGCATCCGGCTACGTCCACCAGGTCCTTCAGGCCCACAGGCACGCCGTGCAACGGTCCCCGGTAGCGGCCTGCCATTATCTCGGCCTCGGCCTCACGAGCAGCGCTTCTTGCGCCCACTTCGAACAGTTCGAGGAACGCATTTAACTTCGGCTCTGTCTCACGGATGCGCTGGAACGCGGCGTCGGTCACCTCGACCGGCGACAACTCGCCAGCCCTTAACAATGACGACAGCTCGTCGACTGAGGCGAATGTGATTTCGTGTTTCATAGCTGCGACGATTAGGGGCGCCTAGAGTACACGGCGCGGCCTGAAAGTAGCGGCGGGTTCGAACTCCGATATGTCGATCGCCCGCAATGACTCTTCCGTCCCACGCCGCGCGGCCGCATTGTCCGCAACGTCGGCTGCGTGTTCCACGGTTATCTTCAAACCGGCTCTTGCCGCAGCTTGCACATAGGCCTCCGGCGATTCTCCATCGTGGGCTGTCCCGTCTGACATGTTCCTGACCTCGGGCGACTGCGAACGCCGCATAACAGGCGGGTTCGTCGCGGCCAGAGTATAGCTTGACACCGGCCGAGTTGTGCTAGCATCGAATCCTCGATGCGAACTGCGGTAGCCCTCTCCGAACTGGTAACAAGCGCCCTCGAGGCGGCCCAGAATTCGGGTTCATTACCCCCTTCCGGTGACGCCGAGGTCAAGATCGAAATACCTCAGCAAGCCGAGCACGGCGACTTTAGCACCAGCCTGCCGTTGAGACTCGCGCGAGCCACACGAATGGCCCCCCTTGCCATCGGCCAGGCCATCGTAAGCGCCTTGCCGGCAAACGACCTCGTCAGTCGGGCATGGGTCGCCCCTCCGGGATTCGTCAACCTCGAACTCTCCCGGGACTTTCTCCGCCGCCAGGTGACCGAAATAAGATCGGCCGACGAAACTTACGGCGCAGGAAATACAGGCGCCGGCGCACGTGTTCAGGTCGAGTTCGTCAGCGTCAACCCAACTGGGCCTCTCCACGTTGGCCACACGCGGGGCGCAGTCATCGGCAGCGGCCTCGCCAATCTACTGGAGGCGGCCGGCTGCGAGGTACAGCGGGAGTACTACGTCAACGACGCCGGCAACCAAATGCAAGTGTTCAACGAAACGCTCTACGCACGAGTCATGCAGGCGGCGGGCAAGGACGAACCGCTGCCCGATCCCGCCTACCCTGGCGAATACCTGGTTGACTTGGCCAGGCAGATGTACGAAGAGCACGGCGACGCGCTCGTGTCGAAGCCAAAAGAATCGGTTATCGCCGAACTGGCGCCCCCTGCCCTCTGTGCCACTCTGGAGCTCATCAGAAAAGACCTCAAGGACCTCGGAGTCCATTACGACCGATGGTTCAGCGAAAAGTCGCTAATCGACGACGGCCAGTTTGATCGGGCCATGTCATTCATGGAGGAACGGGGCTACCTGGCTGAACGCGATGGCGCAACGTGGTTCCTCTCGACCAAACTCGGGGAAGACAAGGACAACGTCGTCGTTCGCAGCGACGGCGGCGGCCCGACCTACCTCGGCACCGATTTCGCCTACCACTACAACAAATACCTCGTCAGGGGCTTCGACCGCGTTATCAACGTCTGGGGCGCCGACCATCACGGCCACATCGGCCGCATGAAAGCGGTCGTCAAGGCGTTGGGCAGGGACCCGGAAGACCTGATCATCATCATCAATCAGATCGTCAGCTTCAGGGATGGCGGCCAGTCTGTCCGCTTCAGTAAGCGGAAGGGCGTCATCGTCACTGTCAGGGAACTGCTCGAAGAGGTCGGCGCTGACGCATGCCGCTACATCTTCCTTAGCAGGTCGCCCGACTCCCAGATGGAGTTCGACCTCGAATTAGCCCGGCGGCAGTCGTCCGAAAACCCCGTCTTCTACGTGCAGTACGCCCACGCGCGCATCCGATCCATTCAGCGTGAAGCGGAAAGCAGGGGCTTGGACTACTCAGACGGGGACGTTGCCTGCCTGAATCACCCGAGCGAAATGCAGCTTGTCAAAAACCTCATTCGCCTGCCGGACATCATCGACCACGCCGCGGCGCGCCTGGAACCTCACCACCTGCCGCACTACGCCTACGACGTCGCTCGTTCCCTGCAACGCTTCTACGAAGAATGCCGGGTCGTGTCCAACGATCCGTCCGAACTCGAACTGTCGAAAGCGAGGCTCCTGCTCGTGGACGCAGCACGCGTTGTTCTTGCCCGAACCCTCGGAATAATGGGGATGACGGCACCGGACCGAATGTGAGCAGCGAAGACGCGGGCGCGTCCGATCACGAACGCCCCGCCATCCCTGCGTCAGCCCAACAGCCCGGCCTCTTTGTAACGTCCAAGACGGTCAACGTACGATTTCGCCGCGCCGCGCATTAACTCAAGATGGCGGTTTCTGACCGGACCCAACACCCTGCCCGGCATACCCCTCACCAGCGATCCGGCGGGAATCACCACGCGCTCCGGCAGCACCGCGCCGGCAGCGACCAGTGACCCTTCCCCCACCTCCACTCCGTCGTTCATCACCGCTCCATTTCCGATCAGCGCGCCATCCCCGATGTATTTCGCATGGCACACCACACCGTGCCCGATCGTCACGTCGTCCCCGATCGACGCGTCGGCGTCGGCGTGGATCACCGTGTTGTCCTGCACGTTCGACCGCGCCCCTATAACGATCTTGCCGCTGTCAGCACGAATGACGACCCCGGGCCAGACCGACGACTGCGGCCCCACCTCGACGTCTCCGATGAGGTAGGCCGCCTCGCTCACAAACGCAGACTCGGCTATACGCGGCGACTTTCCGTCCAGGCTTCTAACAGTCACGTCAATAACCTGCTAGGGAAGCCGTGGGAAAGACAGGTCGCACTCATATGTAGTCGGGACGCCCACCGACGTGAACTTGAACATCTGATCAGCCTTGACGGTCGACTGGTCAGGCGCCCCCAGGAAAATCTCCAGGTCGGCTTCAACGTCCTCGGGATTCAGTGGCCCAATGATGATGTTGCGGTATGTCCCCGCCCCGGTCGAGATCGAAGGCGACCTGGCTCCCCCGATCCGGGCAAACATCGGGACGCCGGCCGGACCTGGCTCCCCGTCGACCTCAAATCCCCCTTGAAAGATGTACGGAAACGAGGGAGGGCCACCGGGCGGCATTGTACTGCGATCTTGGGTCTGGCCGCCCGCCGCGTCGGACCCGCAAACCTCCGACGGATGTTGCGCTTCGGTCCCGCCGCCGCATGCAACCGCAATCGCAAGCGCTATCGCCGCCGCAAATATCACAAGCGCCGCCGGAGTCCGGAATTTCGACCAGTTCAATGTATCAAATACCAGGGTGGCTAAAGCGCCAGTCCGTCGCCTGCTCGTACGCGTAGGCGATGCGAAGAATTGTATCGTCGCCGAATTGCGGACCCAACACATGCAAGCCGACCGGCATGTTTCCCGAAAATCCGGCAGGAACGGAAATTCCCGGTATGCCGGCGATGTTGGCAGGCACGGTGCACACATCGCTCAAGTACATCGACAGCGGATCATCAACACGCGAACCCAAGGGAAACGCAACGGTAGGCGACGTAGGGGTTAGCAATGCGTCGAAATGATTGAACGACTCTCGGAATTCGCGGAGGATTAACGTGCGAACCTGCTGCGCCTTCTTATAGTAAGCGTCGTAGTAGCCCGCTGAAAGCGCATACGCCCCCAGCAAAATTCGGCGTTTCACCTCAGCGCCGAATCCCCGTCCCCTCGTTCGGTCCATCACTTCACGCGAATTGCTCGCGTCGCTCTCCGAATACCCATACTTAAACCCATCGTAACGGGCCAGGTTCGCCGAGGCCTCGGACGGCGCGATTATGTAGTACACGGCCAGAGCGTATTCGGTGAGCGGTAACGACGTCTCTTCTACTTGGGCGCCCATCGATTCGAGCTCACTCGCCGCCGACTCGAACGCGCTCCGCACCCCAGGCTCGATCCCGTCTACCAGGTACTCCCGCGGCAACCCCAACCGCAAGCCGTTCACACCGCGTTCAAGGTCTTTGGCGTACCCATCAACCGGACTCTTCACCGAAGTTGAATCGCGCACGTCGGGCCGGGCGATCACGTCAAGAACATTGGCGCAGTCGCGCACCTCTCTCGCAATCGGGCCGATCTGATCCAGGGAACTCGCAAACGCTATCAACCCATACCGGCTGACGAGGCCATATGTGGGCTTCATTCCGACGACGCCGCACAGCGCCGCAGGCTGCCGTACGCTCCCGCCGGTGTCCGATCCGAGAGCCACGAAACACTCCGAAGCAGCCACCGCAGCAGCCGCTCCGCCACTGCTTCCACCGGGCACCCGGCCTGTATCCCAGGGATTGTATACGGGAGAGTACGCCGAGTTCTCATTCGACGAACCCATTGCGAACTCGTCGAGGTTGCCCTTACCCACGATCACAGCGCCCGCCTCTTGCAACAGTTCCACCACGGTCGCGTCGTATGGCGGGACATAGCCTTCGAGCATGCGCGAACCCGCAGTCGTGGGCACACCGGCCGTCGATATGTTGTCCTTGATCAACGCGGGGATGCCTGTCAACGGTCCAGGTGCGGCCCCAATCCCCCGGAGCCGCAAGTCGGCCTCGCTGGCCTGATTCAGCGCAAGTTCAGGCGTGACCCTCAGAAACGAATGAAGTTCCGGGTCGATCTCGTCGATCCGGTTGAGGATCATCTGCGTCAACTCGACGGCTGAAATCTCGCGCCTGGCCAGCAACTCGCGCGCCTTGTGAGCCGACATGAAAATGGGAGAGATCCTCGTCTCGCCGCGCATCGCCACGGTGGCCGCCCTTACTCCAACACCGGCTTCACACGAAGAAACTCGCCATCGTGGTCAGGCGCATTGGCCACAGTCTCATCGCGCGACATGGACCCGCGCTGCTGGTCGCGGCGGGAAACGGAGTAAATGTTGGCCCAATGGCCCGTCTGCTCCACGCCGTCTGTCGGAACCTCGGCCAGGGACCGGAATCGCTCCAGAATATCCGCAAGCTGGGCCCGCATGTCATCCACTTCCGCGTCCGAAAGTTCGAGACGAGCGAGAGACGCTATGTGCCGGACGTCAGCCGCGGACAGGGCTTCCAAATGGGTTTCCCAAAAGTACGATGGTCCAGACACACCAAAGAGACTGATCAAACGGCCCGGCGGCGACCAATTCGTCGGGTTGGCGCGCCGATACCCGACCTTCAGTATATGGCCCGCGGCCGAGTCCGGCCAGATTGACACGGCAATTCCAGGGTCCTTAAAATCGACCCCAGGCCGCCTCAGCCCACTAAACTACTTGGGCCGCCAAGTCATTTCTGAGGCGCATGGCCATCTTCCACACGTTCCCGCCAACTCCACCCAATCGCGAACGAGCCCGTGACGTTCGGGCGTGTCTGACACTCCAAATTTCAGGCCCGGCCGGACATGGCAACCCCAACATTCATTCCGTTTCTACTGCACACGCACCCGGCCTTAAAATGGGAAGGGCCCGCCCGCGGGCGCGGGAGTCGGCCATGTTCGGAATTACCCGGCGCCAGGTCGCAAAACCCGAATCGCAACAGTACCGACGGCGGCCGCAGCCATGACGAAATACATCTTCGTGACCGGTGGAGTCGTCAGCGGACTTGGCAAGGGCATCATCGTCGCATCAATCGGCAGGATGCTCAAAAGCAGGAACATCAGCGTCTCACTGCTCAAATTAGACCCATATCTGAACGTCGACCCCGGCACCATGTCCCCGTACCAACACGGGGAAGTATTCGTCACGGCGGACGGCGGCGAAACGGACCTCGACCTGGGCCATTACGAACGCTTCGTCGACGTCAACCTCACCAATCTCTCGAACGTCACCGCGGGCCAGATCTACAGTGAAGTCATCTACAACGAGCGCAAAGGCGTCTACCTCGGCGGAACCGTTCAGACCGTCCCCCAAGTGACCAACCTCATCAAGCAGCGCATCGGCATGCTGGCCGACCGGACCAAATCTGAGGTCGTCGTCGTCGAAGTCGGCGGAACCGTTGGCGACATCGAAGGCCAGCCGTTCCTTGAGGCTATCCGCCAAATGAGAAACGAGGTCGGCAGGTCGAACACCTGTTACGTCCACGTAACCCTGCTGCCGTACCTGGGCGCAACCGGCGAACTCAAGACCAAACCAACACAACACAGTGTCCAGACGTTGCGCGGCATGGGAATACAGCCCGATGTCATCGTCTGCAGAGCCGACTACCCGGTAGATGCTCCGGTCCGGGAAAAAATCTCACTCCACTGTGATGTTCCCATCGGCAACGTGATCGGACTGCCCACCCTCGATACGGTGTATGAATCGCCCCTTGTGCTCGAATCGGAAGGACTTGGCCGCATCCTTGAGGAGTCCGTCGACCTACCGTCGATCGAGCCCAACATGAAACTGTGGCGGAACGTCGTCGCTCTCGCCCAAGAGACGGGTCCAGAGCTCGAAATAGCCGTCGTCGGCAAATACGTCGACCTGCACGACTCCTACATTTCTGTGCGCGAAGCTCTCTACCACGCCGGCCTGCATCACCGGCGAGACATCGTCGTCACGTGGGTACCGGCCGAACAAGTGGAAGACGAAGGCCCCGACAAGCTCCTGTCGTCCACAACCGGAATAATCGTGCCGGGCGGATTCGGCCATCGGGGCGTGGAGGGCATGATCGAAACGGCCCGATACGCCCGCAGGAACCAGGTGCCGTATCTAGGGTTGTGTCTCGGTATGCAGGTCATGGTAATCGAATACGCCCGCAACGAAATCGGCCTCGCAGGCGCAAACTCGCAGGAGTTCGACCCCCAAACGCCGGACCCTGTGATCGCATACCTGCCCGGCCAGGAAGAGTTGCTCGCAACCGGCGGCACTATGCGGCTGGGTGAATACCCGTGCGAGCTGGTCGAAGGATCGCGGGCGCAGCGCGCCTACGGCAAGGATCTTGTAGTCGAGCGCCACCGCCATCGTTATGAATACAACAACGACTACCGAAACCGGCTTGAAGCGGCGGGGCTATCCGCCAGCGGAGTAGCGCCCGACGGCTTGCTTGTGGAGATCGCAGAGGTCTCCGGCCATCCATTCATGTTGGGCTCGCAGTTCCACCCTGAATTCGTCTCGCGTCCAGACAGGCCGCACCCGCTATTCAGGGATTTCATAGGCGCCGCCACAGAGGTACTAAGGGAAGGCGGACAACACTCCTTTATCGTGAAAGAGGAAGCGAAAGAAGTCGCCGCGACGCAGATGTAGCAGCAAAATTCCACTGCTGATATACTTAACGCGTTGCAGCATCCGCTGCGGCGCAGGGGACAGGCGCCAGACCATCGCAGTCCAGCCGACTGCCCCCGCTTCCCGATTCTCTTTATTCCCGACGGAGACAGACGTATCTCCGGCAAGCGCGGATCACCCATGAACTGTTGAGGCCCGCCGGTCACCCCGGTTTTGCCGAAACGGGTCAACACAAAATCCTGAACCTTGTCCAGACTAGCAACCCAAACACCCATCAAGGTTTCTGATCCCCAAAGGCTGGCAATCCCCGCCAAACTCCCCGGATACGCACGCGCTGGTCTTGAACTCAGGCAGCAGCCGGGCGACACCCAGGCTATTTGATCGGCAAGAATCGGCGAACCAAAGACAATCCCGGATTCGAATTCCAACTCAGATGAGAACCACTCTCTGGCATAACTGCCTTCCAGCCCATATCAGGGACCCAAGGTAACTTCAGGAGGAACCCTAACTGGATACACCCACCCGCACCCACGCACGCCCGACAGGCAGAAGGCGGACCGGACCGCGAAGAAGGTCCGGCGCTCCCAACGGTAATCGCCTGAACGGACAAGAGCAGCTCCCAACCGACGCAGAACTTGCGGAGGCCAACGGACAGTCCGAGTTGGGGCAGCTCGGCAAAAAGACGATGGACGAGCTCCGTACGATCGCTCTTGAAGCCAATTTCAAAAACGGCATCCCCGCAAGACGCTCCGACCTCGTACTGGAATTGCTCGCAAGTCTGGCGTCGAAAAGTGACCAACTACTCGGTGCGGGCGTGCTCGACGTCCTGAACGACGGATACGGTTTCCTCCGCACGCCCGGTCGCACAAACGGCCATGAAGACATCTACGTTTCCCAATCCCAGGTCAACAGATTCGGCCTTCGGCAGGGAGACATGGTCGCCGGGCAAGTAAGGGCGCCAAAGGAAAACGAACGCTACTACAACCTCATTCGAGTCGAGGTCGTTAACGGATACGACCCAGTGGCGGCGCGCAAGCGTGTCCGGTTTGACCGCTTCACTTCCATTTACCCCAACAACCAACTCACTCTGGCCACCACGGCAAAGCAACTCTCCACCAGGCTTATCGACATCATCGCGCCCATAGGCCGCGGCCAGCGCGCCCTGATCGTCGCCCCGCCAAAAGCAGGGAAGACCGTCCTGCTCAAGCAAATTGCCGCCGGAATCACGGCAAACCACCCTGACGCCCACCTGCTCGTCGCACTCATCGGCGAACGGCCCGAAGAGGTCACAGACATGCGCAGGTCGGTCAAGGGAGAAGTCTATAGCTCCACGTTCGACGAGCCGGTCGAAGATCATACAGCCACCGCCGAAGTGGCCCTTGAGCGCGCCAAGAGGATTGTCGAAAGCGGCGAGCACGCCGTGCTCCTCCTCGATAGCCTCACCAGGCTTGCACGCGCATACAACCTCGCATCCCCCAGCAGCGGCAAGACGCTGTCAGGTGGAATGGACCCGGTTGCCCTCTATCCTCCGAAGCACTTCTTCGGAGGAGCGCGAAACTGCGAGGAAGGCGGAAGCCTCACAATCGTCGCCACCTGTCTAATCGACACCGGCAGCCGATTGGACGACCTCATCTACGAGGAGTTCAAGGGCACCGGCAACATGGAACTGCACCTCGACCGCAAACTCGCGGACCGGCGCATATACCCCGCCTTCAATATAGAACTCAGCGGCACCCGCCACGAGGAGCTTCTGCTTCCCGAGCCGATCCTCCGCCAAGTCTGGCTACTGCGGCGAATGGTATCGATCATCTCGACCGACTCCTCCAACCCCACCGAGGCAGCCGAGCGAATACTCGAACGCATGGTAAAGACCCAGACCAACGAGGAATTCCTCGCCTCCATCACCAAACCCGAAAAATTCTGATCTACCATTCCCTCGGCGCGTCCCATCCAACCCGTATCGCCGCGCGGTGCGGCAAAGCCATTCCGTAACCGCAGCCCCTTCGTCTTCCCCGACCCCGATCGGGGAACCATGTCGGCGCGACACGTTTCGCACACCCCTGCGGACCCCCGCGAGGCCATCTGTTCCAACAATTTCATTTTTGTCGTCCTGTGTACAGACAGGTGTGGGGGCGCTCAGAAGGAGCTTGTCTCAGAAGCGGTCGGGGCTTAGGGACAAGCGCATCGGCGCCAACGGCGCAGGGCTTCATCGTCATAGGTCCGGTCATTTGCCGCGTTGGCTCCTTACCTTCGTTCCGTACTGAAAGCCGTGCGCACCGTGTGCTTGAACAGATTCTTCATGGCCTGGCGGTGGTTCTTGTAGAACCACCGCAGCAGCGTAAGGAATGTGCATCTCTTCACCGTCTTGAAACCCTCCAGCGCTCATCGGCGCAATGGTTGCGCGCCGTTCGGCGGCGTGCTAGCTTCGGAGCGTCCACTCGATCGCGGGGGCTCATGTCATGCCAGCCAGCACCGAATTCACCCTCATCACGGCGGATCGAGTCATTGACTCCGGAGGCGGCCCACCCATCGACAATGGCGCCGTCCTGATTCATGGCTCTCGGATCGTCGCCGTGGGGCGTGCCGCTGACGTCAGGGCGCCGGAAGGCGCGTCCGTCGAGGTACATGAATATCCGGGCGCCGCCGTACTGCCCGGGATGGTCGATTGCCACACCCATCACAATGGGTTTGGCGACGGGCGAAATGGCGACGACCTCTCGCTGCTGTCAGATGAAGTGCTGACGGTTCAGTCCGCCCGAAACGCGCGCGCCGGCCTCTTCTCCGGTGTGACCACAATTCGTGAGAACGGCCCGAAGAACATGACCATGTTCAGATTGCGTGACGCGATCAACGAGGGTTTGACTGTTGGCCCTCGGATGGTGCTGTGTGGTCGGCCCGTCGCGATCATCGGCGGTCATATGGGCTACTTCGGTGGAGAGGCCACCGGTACGGTGGAGACCAGAGCGCTCACTCGGCAGCTCATCAAGGAGGGGGCGGACTACGTCAAGATCACCGCCACCGGCGGGAGCACGCGGACGTCGTTTCCACTGAGGCCGTCTTTCAATGTTGACGAGATGACCGCCATCACGCACGAAGCCCACAAATTTGGCAAACTGACCGCCGCTCACTGCGTGTCTTCCCAGGGCATTGCCAACTCACTCGAAGCCAGCGTGGACATGATCATCCACTGCAACTTCAGGGACCCCGGCGGCGTCCACTATTTCCGGGAGGACATCGCCGATAGGATTGCAGAGCGGGGTGCATACGTTAATCCGACCCTCCACGTGGGCCGGTCCGCCGCCTGGACCCTTGCCCACAAGCGGGACGCTGAAGGACTGACTCCCTCAGAGCGTGAGCTGTTGGATCAGGCGCTGATCAATCTGGAGCTCCACCTCGACGACACCCGGCGCATGATCCAGATGGGACTGAAGGTTATAACCGGCTCCGACTCGTCGTGGAGTGACTACCGCCTGGGAAATACGGTCTATGAGGCAGAGCTCCTGGTCCACGCCGGATACACGCCGATGCAGGGCGTGATGTCGGTAACGAGTTGGGCAGCGGCCGCCCTGGGGATCGACCACAAGGTCGGCGCGCTCAAACCTGGCAAGGAGGCCGACATCCTCGTGGTCGAAGGTGATCCTTCTATCGACATCAACGACCTGTGGAACGTCTCCGACGTGTTCTTCGCTGGCAGAAAGGTGACACGCGGCTCCGAGGACTCCCTCGCCGCGGTCCGCCAGCAGCCAGCCCGAATTTAGGGGTGACTCCGGCAGCGGTTATCCAGTCGACGCGGCGTAGTCATCCCCCAGCCCGAAGAAACCAGACAGACGGTTCAAGACAGGCAACTAGAGCGCCCGGAGGGACATATGCCTCATCAAGACACCCATTTCACAATCCTCAATGCGGCTCGGCTGGTCGATGGGACCGGCGCCCCCGTCGCAGAGGCGGCAGCCATTCTGTTGGAGGGCGACACCATCATGCAGATCGGGACTCGGGAGACGGTAAGGGCGCCCGATGGCGCTACGTTCCAGGAACTGGACTATGGCGACGCGACCATTCTGCCGGGGCTGGTTGACTGCCACGTTCACCTCAACGGCATCGGAGACGGTCGCGCCGGAGACGAGATGGTCACCCTGCCGGACGAGGTGTTGACCGTCCAGGCGGCCCAGAACGCGCGTCGGCACCTCTACTCGGGTGTTACCAGCGTGCGGGAATGCGGAGCCAAGAACCGCACCACGTTCCTGCTCCGCCAGGCGGTTGAAATGGGCATCGTCCCGTCCCCGCGTCTGGTGCTCTCGGGAAGGCCCGTTGCCATCGTCGGCGGCCATCTGAGTTACTTCGGAATCCAGGCCACGGGTCCCAATGAGTGCCGGGCTGCCGTCAGACAGCTGATCAAGGAAGGCGCCGACTTTATCAAGATCACGGCGACCGGAGGCAGCACACGCACCAGCCATTCGCTCAGGCCGTCTTTCGAAGTCGACGAGTTAACAGCGATCTGCGACGAGGTCCACAAGTTTGGCAGGCACGCCGCCGCACACTGTGCCTCGTCCCAGGGCATGGTGAACGCGCTGGACGCTGGCGTCGACACGATTATCCATGGCGTCCACAAGGAACCCGACGGTTCAGACGTCTTTCGCCCTGAGATCGCCGACCGGATCGCCGAGCAGGGCGTCTTCGTAAACGCGACCGTTGGGGGCGGCGTCGTCCGCATACGGATGCTGGAGGCCGACGACAACCTCTCTGCCGCGATGCGGAGTGAGTTGGATGCCCTGCGTCACGCCTCGGAGGTCCGGCTCGACAATTTCGCCCGCATGAGAGACGCCGGCGTCGTGATGGCAGCAGGTTCAGACTCGGCTTGGGGATATTACCGGATGGGCGACTTTCAATCCGAAATCGAAGCCCACGTGATAGGTGGGATGTCCAACATGGAGGCGATCGTTGCGGCCACGCGTGACTCCGCCGGATCGTCCTGGATCGATACATCGGTCGGAACCCTCGAACCGGGCAAACAGGCCGATATTCTGGTCGTAGACGGTAATCCGCTCCAGGACATCAACCAGCTCCGTTGCGTGGCCGATGTCTTCCTGGCGGGGGAACGGGTAGACCGGGCCAACCTCGTTTAGTCTCAGCAGACAAGGCAGAGCGAAAGCCCCGCTCGGCCTGCGCCGGGCGGAGGACGGTACAGGCAACGGCAACAACGATTCACGGACGGCGAACGAGGCCCGGCAAATACCCGGGCCTCGTTAAGTGAATATCGGTGTTGAGGTTCGGATTAACTCGTCTTGCCGTCACCAGTGCCGGACTTGGCTTCGTCCTTGCCGGTTACCGAAGACCGGAATTCCTTGATCGCCTTGCCGACCCCTGAGCCGATCTCAGGCAGCCTGCCGACGCCGAAAATGATCATGACGACCACCAGTATCAGGATTATTTCTAGTGCGCCGATGCCTTTGAGGAAACCCATATATACGCTCTGCAGTCTGGCTGATGGTCGAGTTCAACTCACAGAATACGTACGAGCAAGGCAGGGTGTCAAACTGGAGAATGGCGTGAAACCGCTTAGTGCGACAACCCGGGCGGAGTCTCTCGTTTCCTGTAACTCTTGCAAAAGCACCAGATCGCGGCGAGCGCAACCACCCCTAGGGTGGCGAGTACCAGGCACATTTCGAGTGGGCCGATGCCTCGGAGGAAACCCATATATACGCTCTGCAGTCTGGCTGATGGTCGAGTTCAACTCACAGAATACGTACGAGCAAGGCAGGGTGTCAAACTGGAGAATGGCGTGAAACCGCTTAGTGCGACACCCCGGGCGGAGTCTCTCGTTTCCTGTAACTCTTGCAAAAGCACCAGATCGCGGCGAGCGCAACCACCCCCTAGGGTGGCGAGTACCAGGCACATTTCGAGTGGGCCGATGCCCCGGAGGAAACCCATTTGTATGGAATTGTTCCTACCCGCGATACCGCCACACGGCCACGACACGGCTCAGCACCTCGACCTTGTCGGCAGACAGGATGATTGGCTCCATCGTGCTGTTTTCGGGCTGCAACCGTACGACCGGGCCCTCTGCGTAGAACCGCTTGAGCGTCGTCTCGTCGTCCGGAGCGATGCGCACTGCGGCCATCTCCCCGTTGGGTACGGAACTCGTCTGTTCCATAATCACGAGATCACCGTCTGCGATCAGGGCGTCGATCATGGATTCACCCTTGACGGTCAGGGCATATAACCCCTCGTTGCGACCGGCGATCGGCTGCGGCAGGTCCACGGTGTCGAGGTTGGCTGTGCTTGCCCATGTTTCAGCGGTGGGCAAGGGGAACGGCTCACCTGCCGCGATCGAACCCACGAGCGGTACGGCCACCGTTTCCTGGGCGTTTCGTTGCTGGCGGGGCGCTACCAATCCCAAGCCGCGCGAGATGCCGTCGTCCTTGCGAATAAGACCTTCTCTCTTCAGAACTTCGATGTTGTAGGAAACCACCGAAGTCGAACTTATTTCGCAGCCGCGCAGAATGTCTCTTACGGTGGGCGGGTAGCCGTGTTCATCCAGAAAGTCCTCGAAGAACTCCAGGATTCCTTGTTGCCGTTCGGTGAGGTTCCTCACGATGGTCTGCCTTTACTGAGGCCTGCCGACTATTCCGACAAGTAGTCGTATATCAGCACTAATGTTCGGAAGTTAGCAGAGCGCGCCGTGCCCTGTCAACGACCGCGCGTCACACGCGAACGTGCGGGTCAAAGGGAGTCGGAATCGCCCCGGTCGGGCCGCCGGATGTGTTGGGTCAGCGGAGCTTGAAGATCCTGAACGACTCGGCAAAGGGGACACCGATTCGCTCACCCGTACGGCTGCGCCATTTTTTCATCATTTCACGCGCCTTCTCGGGCTCGCTCACCTGGCTGCCGTGGGCCGCAAGGGCGCGGGCAGACTTCTCGACGTCCTCTTCCTCGAGGATGTTGTAGCGGTCCGCCGTCTCCCTGTACATCATCATCCACACCTCGGAGACCTTGTGCGGTTCCAGTCCGTCTTCAAGGAGTTCGGGGAACGTCAGGTGGTCCCGCGCCGACGGAAACACCGCCGAAAGGGCCGCCTCGCCTGCCGCGAAGTGATCCGGATGGCCGATGAACCTGCCGTCTGACAGGTCACGTGTCGGATTGGTGGTGATGAGAATGTCCGGACGATGCAGCCGGATCTGGCGGGCTATATCCCTGCGCATGTTCAGCGACGGCTCCAGATAACCGTCGGGATAGCCGAGGAACGCCACGCCCTTCAGGCCGAGTATCTTGCCCGCTTCGATCTGCTCTTGTCTGCGAATCTCGATCAACTCAGCGGAAGTGATGCTCCGGTCCTCGGTGCCTTTCGAGCCGTCCGAGCACAATACGTAGACCACCTCCCAACCCAATCGGCACCACTTCGCCACGGTCCCGGAGCATCCGTACTCTGCGTCGTCCGGGTGGGCCACCACGACCATGGCGCGTGAGTACTCCGACTCGCTGCGTTCGTCTCCCATCTAAGGATCACCTCTTCGGACTCTGGTTCTCGGACGGTCAGGCAGGTGGGTGTCTGCGACCGCGTCGGCCAGGGAATCTGCTGTATTTGCCTTGATATCGATAGTAGCACCGGCCAGGCAGGATTCAGGAAGTGGAATGGGGCCACGTTGCTGAAACGCGGGTCATGAACCGGGTGACCGCCGTCAGAGACAGGCCGCTTTCCGAGAAAGAGTCGTCGTGGGCCACGCCCGACAGTCCGTAGAACTCTCCTTGCGGCATGGCGACTGCCGCCTCTCTGGCGCCGTCGTAGTACGAGTCTTTATCGCCGCAGACCAACAATGCGGGCACATCGATGCGGTCGATGTGGTCCCAAACGCCGGTCCATAGGGCCACGCCTTCCAGAGACAGCGCCAGGGACTCAGCGTCGTTGTCCTCCGGTCCGCGTACGGCTGGGTCGAGCGATTTTATCCGCCCGCTGCGCAAGGCCCGGACCCTTGCCGGCGTGCCCCGGACGTCGTCCGCCGTCATGCGGGCCTTCATGCCTGCAACCACCATGCCGCCGAGCCGGTCGTCACCCATCGCCCCCAGTTCCAGCGACGCTCTACCGCCAAGTGAAAACCCGAACACCCCGAACCTGGCGAAGCCGAGGTGGGTAGCGATGGCCCCAAGCGCCAGCGCCCGGGTGGGGATCAGATAGGCGTCAAGATTGCCGCCCCTGGCGCTCTTGCCGTAACCCATGGCGTCGAGCAGGACGAGCGTGAATCGGTCAGAAAGCGGCTCGGTCCACCCCGCTTCGGTCCAAGACCGCCCTCTCTGTCCGAAGCCATGGTGCAAGATCCACGGAGGTCCGGCGCCGCACACCTCGTAGTACAGGGTGTCGCCCCGGAAACTGAAAGTCGGCATGGGACTCTATTTTAGGGGCTGCCGGGGGGCGCGTGTGGGGGGTATCGTGGAGATGCACCTCTTGGGAACTGTCTCAATATGCCAGACGCCACTCTCGACAAGATCCCACACCGTTTGGAACTTCATTAACAAGTTTTTTCACGATTACGGTGATATTGGAGACAATTTGTTCTGACAATTAATGGGCTAGCGGTAACCAATATAATAGATTCATTAATAGAGAAGGGCGTTTGAGCATCTTTGCATATATAGCGCCCCTCTAAGTTCTGTTTGACTATCTCATATTGGTTCTTAGGGCCGGATAGAGTGCACACTTATTATGACAAATAAGCTGCACTTCTTCGTGATCGACCAAAGGAATTGGTAGTTGACAACCACGTTTGGGCCAAATCCGACTCATTTATGCCGATGGGGGTAGCAGTTCCAGTATATCCTGTTCCTTGATACCGTGATTTTGCTCGTCGCATAAGTGTTGAATAGTTTTTTGGATCTTCAATTCGGGATTTCAAGTAAGGGTGTGCCCCTTATTGTTCGGAAGAGGCACTCTTCCGAGTCGAACATCTATATATGCAACCATTGCTAGTAACGGTATCGTAACTAAACCGTGCAGTCGCCAATCGTTAAAGGTCTTGTTAGATGTCTCAAATCCTATCTCTTTGAAATACCACTCTATCTCCGTATACGCTAAAAGACGAAATGCGAGTGCTCGGTCATACTGACGCCTAGTATAAGTTCCTATCGGACCAAACGTCTTTGGCAAGAAATGGTTACGTAGTTGTCTGATACTGAAACGAAGTTCACGGATTCGTTTCGAAATGGGCATATTAGAGGCTAACCTCTTCGACATGTCGGAGGATTCTTTGGTATATCGACTTCTGCCTCCGAGACTGTCCTAAGGGTATTGCCCCACTTGTTAAGCCGTCTGAAAGTAGCTTGGACGCTTTTCGAGGTAGTATGAAAGATCTCAGTAAACAATTCGTCTGTCGCGCACAAATTCTTGAAAGCCTCTTTCATTTCGGCCTTCCTGTCTGCGACCAAGTCCCCAAGATTGGAGTTTCTAAAATAGAAAGTCATAATATCGAACACCGCGCGATTGAACCGTCCTACGAATCCTTCAAGTTCCCCCCAACGTCTAAACGCATCATTGCCAAAGATAATGATCGTCCCCTCGATGACATCATCGCATTTTTGTGCTAAATCTATTAATGCCGACTCTCGGAAATCCCGATCGTCGTTATAGAGCTTGGCAGTGTCATCTAGAAAGTCCTTTACGTTTCCGCTGTATTTGTGAAGTGATTCGGCAAACGCAACAAATCGGATAAGTACTTCTATGTCACGGATTCGGAAGTTCGGCGCACGTAAACCGAGAGCTTTCTTGATGGAAGCACTATCCGAGGAATACTTGTCCACGAAGTCAGTAAAAGGTCCAGGATGAAGGGTTTGCCGCAGCTCCTGACTTGACAGTGGCAGGCTTCCAGTGTTCAGTCTCAGGAAGACAAGGTACAAGAAGGACTCGTTTGGCCAATTCCGTACGACTACTGTGCGTATTGTCTGGTTTTCGTACGCAACAATGTCTTCTTGGTATCCAGGGTTATCTTTTAGGTCGATCCATGTGTTACCGTTAAGATCGCTCTTGTTCTTTAACCCCGAGAGTGTTAACCGTTCAAACTCTTCTTGGTCTTCCACGCCGAACCGTCTAATGGAAAGGAGGCGTTGCTTACCGTCAATAACAATGTATGATCCTCTTTTGTTTTGCCGCTCTGCGAGCACTATTTATGGCACAGGAAGACCTAAGGATACTCTGAGCAAGTCTGGTGGGTTGTGTCACAGTATGATGTCACCGAGAAGAGAGAGGATGTTTGGGATGAACGCTGCTATGGACCAGCCAACATTTGCGGATCTGGAATACGACGGCAAGAAGCGCAAAACGCGCCGGGAGATATTCCTGGAGCGCATGGATAGTCTGATCCCGTGGGATCAGATAGAAGAGCGTATCCGCCCCTTCTATCCCAAGGCGGGCCGGAGCCGAAGACCGTATGAGTTGTCGGTGATGCTGCGGATACACTGCGTGCAGTTGTTTTACAACCTCAGTGATCCTGGTATGGAGGACATGCTCTACGAGGTCGAGTCGGTGAGACGGTTCGCAGGTCTGAGGCTGTCGGGCCCGCTGCCGGACGAGACGACGATCCTGAACTTCCGCCATCTGTTGGAAGAGCACGAGTTGGGGCAGAGTCTGTTCGAGGAGATCAACCGTCATCTGGAGTCCCAGGGACTGCGGCTTCGGGAGGGGACGATCGTGGACGCGAGCATCATCGAGGCGCCGTCATCGACGAAGAATCGGGCTGGTGATCGCGACCCTGAGATGCATCAGACGAAGAAGGGGAACGAGTGGCGCTTTGGGATGAAGGTACACATCGGTGCGGACGCTGAGACGGGAGTAGTGCATAGCGTAGCAACGACACCGGCGAACGTGCATGACGTGACAGAGGCTCACCGGCTGCTGCACGGTGGAGAGAAACGGGTGTGGGGCGATGCGGGATATCAGGGAGTGGACAAGCGTGCGGAGAACCGCGAGTTGGGTGTGGACTGGCAGGTGGCGATGAGGCCTGGCCGGCGACGGCGACTGGAGCCGGGAAGCGGTGAGGCGCTAGCGGAGAAGCGGAAGGCGTCGGTCAGGGCGAAGGTGGAGCATCCGTTCCTGTACGTGAAGCGGCGCTTTGGGTACGCCAAGGTACGGTACCGAGGGCTGGCCAAGAACACGCAACGACTGATGTTACTGCTTGGGCTGACCAACCTGATAACGGCAGAGCGATATACGGCGGCCTGACGTGGGCGAAGTGCGCCCAAATCACAGAAGCGGCAGCATCAATGGGCATGCGATAGAAGAGAGGACATCCCCGTCAATATCCCTTCTGTACACCCCATACGGCTTACACGATGTTGATCAGAGGTTCCCTAAGAAAAGCGATTCGATAAACGCGCTTTTCCGGTCGTCATTCCAAGCCTCTCGTCGTTGGAAACTTGGACACAGCTGGATGTTTCTACGCATTAACTGTGTTAGCACCGTTTCGGTAGTCCAGTCAGTAGATGTGACCACAGCGTCCGTTCGAAACGTGCCGAGGTCCGTTTCATCCAACTCCGAAGGGTGATTTTTCCGGCAGTTCCCATCCTTCAAGCATAAGATCTCCTTATTCACTAAAGCCATGATATCGGCCACGCGTAACTAGTTGGCACTCGTTTGTATTGGCCGGCTTTGCGTACTGTGCTGGGAATTCATCCGTAGGAGGAATGAGTGTGGAGGACCGGGTAGCCGACACCGGGTTAGCCCGGACGTGCCTCTGGTCCGCCAGGCAGGATAGTAGCTTTCTCCACCCACGTCGTGTGCGTCCACCCCGCTTACCACCAGCGCTGTCGGGGGCAGTCCGGTGCCTATTATCGCGGCCAAACCTTCGCGAAGACAAGGCCGATCACGGGGGTGTAGTCGACGCTTCTGTCAACACGAGAGGACACAAACACGATGAACGAACAGGGAGCAAATACCCACTAAGAGCCTATCCTAATAACCCTGCGGCTCTGAGAGGGTGTCTAAAAAGGGTACAGAGTTCGCGTAGAAGCGACGTTGGGCAAGCGCTTAGAGTCATGAATCATGAAGCGCGAATCATATCCCAGCGACCTAAGCGACCGGGAATGGCAACTGCTGGAACCACTGTTGCCCCCTCCCAAACCTGGAGGCCGGCCAATCAAGTACTCCCGACGGGAGGTAGTCAACGCTATCCGCTATGTGCTGCGCACCGGGTGCGCGTGGCGGATGCTCCCCCACGATCTGCCCCCATGGCGTACCACGTTCCACTACTTCCGCACGTGGCGACGGGATGGGAGCTTGGAGCGGGTCCATGCGGCCCTGCGTGACCAGGTGCGTGTTGCTGAAGGCAGAGACGTGTCTCCCAGTGCGGCGATCATAGACAGCCAATCGGTCAAGACGACCGAAAAGGGGGGCCTCGTGGCTATGATGCCGGTAAGAGAGTCTGTGGAAGAAAGCGGCACATCATCGTAGACACTATGGGATTGGTGTTGGCCGTGGCAGTACATTCGGCCGACATTCAGGACCGTGACGGCGCCAGGCTGGCGCTTATGCGTTTGGTAGGCAGGTTCCCGCGTCTGGAGCGGATCTGGGGGGACGGGGCCTACGCTGGCAAGCTGGTGTTATGGGCCAAGAATGTTGGCGATTGGACGCTGGAGTTGGTGCGGCGTCCAGCGCACCAGAACACTTTCGAGGTCATTCCCCGTCGCTGGGTCGTTGAGCGCACGTTCGCATGGCTGGGGCGATACCGGCGACTGAGCAAGGACTACGAACAGTTGCCACAGACCACTGAAGCATGGATATACGCCGCCATGACCGGGTTGATGTTGCGACGGCTAGCGCATCCCAATGCTTTTTAGACACCCTCTGAGAGCGATAAGGGCGCAGCCGAAATGAAGAAAGGCGATGTAGTTGACGGGAGACTTGTCCCAGCGGACCAGAATGCGTCGAAAGCGGTTCATCCAGCTGTGAGTGCGTTCCACCACCCAGCGCCGGGCTTTGAAACCGGCTTCCTTTTTGATGGCCTGAGCCTCTTCGCCCCGGCCGCGAATGTGGGCCGTGAAGCCAAACTCGTGCAAAGTCTTACGCACCTCGTTGAAGTCGTAGCCCTTATCCAGGCACAGACCCTGGGGACGCTCCGGGGTGGGAGCCGGGCGCTGCACGGGGAGGCTGTCCACCGTAGCACGCACCAGCCTCATGTCGTGGCGGTTGGCCCCGTCTACCGCCAGCCCCACTGGAATACCCCGGGCTTCGGTCAGCAGACTGCGCTTAACGCCGGTCTTACCCCGGTCCGTGGGGTTGGGACCGGTTTTTCCCCCCGCCCAGGGGGGATTTGGTTATGGCTCCGTCCATGCTCAGCCAACTCCAGTCCAGACCCTTCAGTTCGTCGTAGCGTTCCAGTCCCATCTGCCATAGCCGCAAGAACACCCCGTTGCCGGCCCATTCCTGAAAGCGCAGATGGGCCGTGGAGCCGGAGCAAATGCCGGTGGCATCCAACGCCTTCCACTGACAACCGGTGCGCAGCACGTAGAAGATACCGTTGGCGCAGGTCCGGTCCGGAACCCGGGGCCGGCCTCCGCCCAAAGGGTGGGTATTCACCCGCTTGGGAAGCAGTGGGGCCAGTATCGCCCACAGGGCATCAGATACCTGGAAAGAGCCAGTCGTGGGGTTGGCTGGCGTGGCTGGGCCGGTGCGTCGTGGTCGAGGTGGCTTGGGTTCTTTCGCTTTTGTCATCCCATAAATTTAGCTTCAACTCCGGCTTCTTCCCCAGCGCGACTCTTACGGGTTATCAATGATTTTGTTTTTAGGATAGGCTCTAATTCGGTGACAATTGTGCCGATGTCAGGATGTGGCTCTTGTCCTCGAGTCATTGGTGGCACCACTATGCGTTACTTTTTGCACATGCTCTAGTGCCGTATGAACGGGTCGGAGTTGCGGGTTGATTTGTAACGCAGGACCTCTTTGGCGTGGGCGTTGTCCCGCCAGCGATAGCGGTTGTCGGACACCAGTTCGAACAGGTCGTATCGAACGTTGTCGGGCGCGTCGATGCACAGGCTGAACATCCGCATGGCGTCTTCCCAGCTTGTATAACCCGCCGCGGAGCGCGGATTGTCCGGAGAGTCGTCGGCGAGGAATGCGCCCAGCCTCACACAAATGATCGACAGGCCGTGGTAGTCGGAGTAGTAGCGACCCAGCGCCTCGCCCCACGCCTTGCTGGCGCCGTAGACGCTGTCCGGCCGGATGGGCCACCTCTCGTTGACCAATTGCCACTGGTCCGGCAGTTTTTCGTACTCGCCGGCCAGCAGTTCCTTGTACGGGGATTCGAGGCCGTAGCCGAGAATCGTGGCGCCGCTGCTGATGTTTACGACGCGCTTCACGCCCTGAATTCGGGCCGCCTCGTACACGTTCCGCACCCCGACTATGTTCGTGGCGAGAAGGCTCTCCCAGTCGCCGGCCATCGTTGATGCCGCCAGGTGCAGGACCGCATCGACCCCTTCGAAGGCCGGAATGATGCCATCCAAGTCTGCGATGTCGGCTTGCGTGCACGGGATGCCCGCCACGTTGCTGCGGTTCAGGGCGCTCAGGTCGTAGACCTCGCCGAGACGGGCCTGCACGACCTGCCCGACCCGTCCGCTGGCGCCCGTTACAAGCACTTTTTTCTTACTCATTACTACTTCCGTGTATTAGATGGCGCCTAAAAGGCAGCGCTGGAGCGAAGCGTAAAAATTTGTCGATCTCAAAAAGATCTTCGTTTTGATAACCGTCTGTCATTCTGCGCGAAGCGAAGAATCTAACGTGTGACGGGCAGCATGTCCAGCCCCTCTAACCCCAGACCCTTCGGCTTCGCTCAGAGACTGTGAGTTTTTTGGGTTCTGTTGTTGTTAGGCGGCATGTTGGTGGCGGAAAGCGCCATTGGGAAGTTTCACCGGGGCGGGCGCTTGTTGAGGGAGGCAGAATTGCGGGACAGCATTGGCCGCTTTCCGGGCGAATTCACTAGGGAATCCGGATTGACTGGTCCGGAGCTTATCGGCTGTGCCTGCTTAACCCCCGTGTCTGCCTACGCCATGAACGCCTCCCAACGCAGGAGGTTGTGGGCCACGGCGACAAGGAGCATTACGCTGGTGATTTTGGCAAGTCCCCGTACGTTGAATTGGCTCACTCCGTGAAGACGCACCTGGGCGTTCGTCCACTCGGCTACAGACGCCCGCTGCCTGTATATGGCTTTGGCCTCGCCGGTGGCCATCCGTTGACGCCACCTTGCCACGTCCGGCTCGTCCCCGTAGCGGGGATCGTAACGCTCCCGTTCGGGCTTGTTCCGGGGCAACCTCACCGGCGCATACACACTCACCCCACGTTGCTCCAGAGCGGTGATGTCCTCCCGGGTAGCGAAGCCCCCGTCCATCAGGTAGGAGTCAGGGCGCCGGCCCGTCCGCCTGACCAGTTGTTCCTCCATGGGCGCCGCTTGCCCTGCGTCCGTACCCGACGATGTGACCCCTACTCCGACGATGATCCCGTTGGCGCTATCAGTGGCCAGTTCGATATTGCAGGCTGGCCGGAAGCCGCCATCCGGCATCTTCATCACCGTTGCCTGGGGGTCTGTGGTGGATACCCGCGCCTTCGTAACCTTGGGACGCTGAGCCTTCGCCTTGGTGTGCTGTTGGCGTTCCTTCTTCGCTTGTGCCCGGGGCAAGTACGACAGCGCCTCCCGGACCCGTTCCTCCCGCTCTCGCGCCGCACGCTCCCGCGCCGCACGTTCACGCCGCGTCACACCGGAATCGGGACGCTCCCGCTCCTGCGCCAGCCGCTCCACCTGCGCCCGCGCCTCCTCCATGCGCCTCTTCAATCCCTGCGCGCCGCGAAAGGACGCGGCGCCGGCGCTCGCCCTCACCCGCATCCCGTCTTGAGCCACACGCTCCAGCAGGACCGCCCCTGCGGCCATCAGAGAACCTATGATCTGGGTCAAAAGGCCGTCCAGCGCCTCCTGGTGGGCTACCCGGAAGTCAGAGAGCATGTGATAGTTGACAAGTACGTTCCCCCTCATCCAGCGGTAGGCGTCGTGCTCTTCGCACAAACGCGCCAGCCGGCGGGCGCTCCCTATACCGTCAACCGTGGCCAGAAGCCACAACGCCAGCAGCGCTTTGGGGTCTGTCGTTGGGCGGCCTGGCCGGTTCTCCACCGCCTTGACCGGCGCATAAAAGGCCGACAGGTCCAACCTCTCCAAAAAGCTCCATATAACACGGGCCCGATGCTCTTGAGGCAACCGAGATTCCAGGTCCAATACCGCCCACTCAGAGGCTGTGAGTTTTTTGGGTTCTGTTGTTGTTAGGCGGCATGTTGGTGGCGGAAGGCGCCATTGGGAAGTTTCACCGGGGCGGGCGCTTGTTGAGGGAGGCAGAATTGCGGGACAGCATTGGCCGCTTTCCGGGCGAATTCACTGGGGAATCCGGATTGACTGGTCCGGAGCTTATCGGCTGTGCCTGCTTAACCCCCGTGTCTGCCTACGCCATGAACGCCTCCCAACGCAGGAGGTTGTGGGCCACGGCGACAAGGAGCATTACGCTGGTGATTTTGGCAAGTCCCCGTACGTTGAATTGGCTCACTCCGTGAAGACGCACCTGGGCGTTCGTCCACTCGGCTACAGACGCCCGCTGCCTGTATATGGCTTTGGCCTCGCCGGTGGCCATCCGTTGACGCCACCTTGCCACGTCCGGCCCGTCCCCGTAGCGGGGATCGTAACGCTCCCGTTCGGGCTTGTTCCGGGGCAACCTCACCGGCGCATACACACTCACCCCACGTTGCTCCAGAGCGGTGATGTCCTCCCGGGTAGCGAAGCCCCCGTCCATCAGGTAGGAGTCAGGGCGCCGGCCCGTCCGCCTGACCAGTTGTTCCTCCATGGGCGCCGCTTGCCCTGCGTCCGTACCCGACGATGTGACCCCTACTCCGACGATGATCCCGTTGGCGCTATCAGTGGCCAGTTCGATATTGCAGGCTGGCCGGAAGCCGCCATCCGGCATCTTCATCACCGTTGCCTGGGGGTCTGTGGTGGATACCCGCGCCTTCGTAACCTTGGGACGCTGAGCCTTCGCCTTGGTGTGCTGTTGGCGTTCCTTCTTCGCTTGTGCCCGGGGCAAGTACGACAGCGCCTCCCGGACCCGTTCCTCCCGCTCTCGCGCCGCACGCTCCCGCGCCGCACGTTCACGCCGCGTCACACCGGAATCGGGACGCTCCCGCTCCTGCGCCAGCCGCTCCACCTGCGCCCGCGCCTCCTCCATGCGCCTCTTCAATCCCTGCGCGCCGCGAAAGGACGCGGCGCCGGCGCTCGCCCTCACCCGCATCCCGTCTTGAGCCACACGCTCCAGCAGGACCGCCCCTGCGGCCATCAGAGAACCTATGATCTGGGTCAAAAGGCCGTCCAGCGCCTCCTGGTGGGCTACCCGGAAGTCAGAGAGCATGTGATAGTTGACAGGTACGTTCCCCCTCATCCAGCGGTAGGCGTCGTGCTCTTCGCACAAACGCGCCAGCCGGCGGGCGCTCCCTATACCGTCAACCGTGGCCAGAAGCCACAACGCCAGCAGCGCTTTGGGGTCTGTCGTTGGGCGGCCTGGCCGGTTCTCCACCGCCTTGACCGGCGCATAAAAGGCCGACAGGTCCAACCTCTCCAAAAAGCTCCATATAACACGGGCCCGATGCTCTTGAGGCAACCGAGATTCCAGGTCCAATACCGCCCACTCAGGCTGATTCCGCACCGGCCGCAGCACCCGGGCCTCACCCGGACTCGTTGGCGCAGGCGCTCGCTTCTCCTCGATGGCCGGAAGTTCAAACAGCGTCTCTTCACTCATGTGTTCACCTCGCCGATATGGCTGCCCAATATCGTTGTCCAGCAATCAGCCTCTCAATACCATAGGAGCATAAATGATTTATTCACAGGCTCTCAGGGTGACATGGGGCGCTCGAGGTGACATGGAGTGAGGAATCACTGGTTGGGGAGCCAGTTACGCAAAGGACTCCGAACGCGAGATTGATGAGGACGGAAGGGGTCGGGGTCCGTGCGGCAACGCGCATACGACGCGAACCCCGCTATTCCGCCGAAAACCGTATTCCGAATGATCGTGACTTCGGCAATCTCATCGTTATGAGACGGCCTACACGTAGATGTTCCTCATCTGCCAGGCGTCCAGGAACCGCAACTCAGCAACGCTGCCCTGGGCCCGCAGGGAGATGCCCGTGCTGTCCCGTCGACCGGGATAAACACGCGCCGCAACGCACTGCTTGCCGTTCGCGAACACCTCTACCACGCTGTGGTCGATGAATACCCGAAGCTGAAGCGGTTCGTCCGGTTCGAGGCGGATCGGCGCCGTCTCGGGGGCGCGTGAGAGCGCGCCTGATAATGTCGAAGAGTAGGAAGTGTCCAGCGTGAGCAGACTCTCGCGCACCTCGACGGGCCTCGGCAGGCTCCGGTTGGGGACGGCAGGCTTTCCCCCATGGAGCAGCGCCCCTGAACGATTTGAAGTAGGCTGGATTCTGAAGCCACGGTCCTTGTAGAACGCGATGCGCGTGCATTCCTCCCTGTCCGGAGATCGAAGGACGTTGAGTTCGACCATCGACGCGTCACGGGCATCGAGCTCCAGCATCAGCTCCATCGCTCCGCCCTCGATACCCTCCAGGACAATCTCCTCGTTGGCGGGCAACGCGGTCGCCCCGATCCGCTTGTGGTCGTACCGGATTGACTCGATATCGCCGGCGGGCGCAACCCGCACCTCGTCGTCTCCCGCGAGCGTAAGACGCCTGGGAAGCGTCATAATCTGGTTCCAGCCCTCTGTGGGAAGCCCTGAGTTCATGTTGAAGATCACGATGATCCCACCCTGGCCGTCGGGTGTCGCGGAGGGGGCGTGAACCCCCGACGGGGTGGACGGACCGAAGTTGAAGAGCCCATGGGACGTGACGATCAGCTTGTCGCGCTCCTCGTCGTAGTCGCCCAGCAGGTATTGGCCGCCGCTCATGTGGCTGAAGAACAGGAGCATGTGGCGGTCGCCGATCGGCCAGAAGTAGGGACAGGCGCCGTCGTCTCCCACCAGCGTGAACTTATCGTCCTCGGTGAGAGGATGCAGGTACTCCCAGACCTCAAGGTCCTTTGAGCGGAAGACGAAATCGGCTGCAACCCTCTTCCCGACCGGACCGTCGGTTGTGGTCCCGCCGGAGAGGGCGTAGTAGACGCCGTCCCTCTTCCAGATGCAGGGATCGAAAACCGTGTACGGCTGCGGCCTGGCGTGATCCGGGATCGGAATAACCGGCTGACCCGTAACCTTCTCCCAGTTAAGTAGCAGAGGGTCACTGGAGACGGCGACCATATTGCCGACCTGGGTCCCGTGGTAGATCGCTATGACCCGGTCGTCCTCGACGAGTGTCGCGCCCGAGAAGCAGCACTCTTCCGGGTCGGGGTAGATGGCGTAGGGAAGGTCGCGCCAGTGGATGAGATCTTCGCTGACGGCGTGTCCCCAGTGCTGCCTGGGGTCCTCCGGTGGATAGCCCTGGTAGAAGAGGTGCCAGCGACCCTGCCAAAAACAGAGACCGTTGGGGTCGTTCAACGTGTTTTCCGGGTTGACGTAGTGGTACGTCGGCCGGTGCGGATCGCCTTCCTTTGCCTTTCGAGACGCTATCATCCGTTGCAGCAGAGGGTTGTTTGCCAGCTGTGCCTCCTGCTCGGCGAGAGTTTCCGCAAAGATGTAGTGGGGAACGAAAGAGGCGTAGTCAGGACCGCCCATTATGTCTCCTTATTCGAAGTTCGCAGGCTGCCGGTCACGCGCCTCGGCTGGGAGGAGCGCTTGATGCTGTGGTTGAACACGGCGAGGTCGCCAGGCTCGGTCTCGAGCGCGCAGGCGGGGAGACTGCCGGGATCAATACCGAACCTGCCATTGCGCAGATGATGCTCAAGGGCATCGGCGAAGGACTCACCCACGCGATGACTGCCCGGGATCACGCGCAGAGCGCCGGTGTCCTTCGTGGTCGGGTCGAGGTAGAAGGCCATCTTGAAGGTGAGCGCCGGCCGGGCGCCGTAGCCGTCGGCGTGCCACCGCGTGTCGCCCACATAGAGATTGCCGCCGCCGCCGGTGTAGTTGAATTCCCCGCCGCATATGCTGGAGGCGATGTCGTGTATCCGCAGGTCGTCGAGAAGGGAGTTAAGGTACTTGCTCTTGTCCGGGCACGGGACAATCGCCGATCTGGCTTCGTCGTCGTGTTCGCGCCCGTAATGCCCGCCGCCGTGGGCCGACCAGATCGTCTCAAACTCCTCGGTGATGCGGTTGACGCATTCGGCCAGCAGCCCGGGGAACGCCAGGAATCCGAACGTCCTGAACTGCTCCATCTGATCCTCTGAAAGCGGTCGCTGGGTCTTCATCACGGCCTCCTGATTAGAGGTGCCTCGCATCTGCTCACGCTGCCAACGGACACCGGAGCAGTAACAGGCCTGTCCCAAGCCAGTCGAAGGGCATCCTATCAGGTCAGAAGACCAGCAATTCCGCCCTGTCTCCGTCCACCCCGACCCCGAAGGGGAACCACCCGGGGCGCGGGGCGACACGCATGTGCCACCCATGCGCAATGTAAATCCAACATCCCATTCCCCACACCCCGGCTGGCGCCCACAAGAGGCGCCGCTATGACTGGTTACCCGATAGAGACGATGCCGGCATCCCTAACTTCTCATCCGCGCCTCGACACAATCCGCGACCGAACGTCGACGACCATGTAGTGGCGCCCCTTGGAGCCTGTCTCAGAAGTGGGCGGGGCTTAGGATCAGGCGCATTGGCGCCAGTCGAACGCGCTGGAAGATTGAAAGCGCCGCCGTGGGATTGATCGCCCTCTGCACGCAGGCGGGCAATTTTGTGCCGTTTCTGAGTGGAGATCTGTCAATGTAACGTGGCAGCGGCCTGATCCGGTGTTGCGCTTCGTATGTGAACCCAGGGTCCGGCGCCTGGGCCCGCCATATCCGCCATAGGGTGCGCAGGTTGAATGCCGTGGCTAGAAGGATCCACTCAGCCGCAACGTTGGCTAAGCCGCGCAACAGGAATCTCCGGGCTTGCTGTTGCTCTTTGATGATCCCGAAGACCGGTTCGACCAGTTGCTTTCTCTGCCTATAGGCCCGTTTGGCTTCTTCGGTGGACATCCAGGCCCGGTGGCGGAGAAGCGCAGCGTCGTGCGGGCCTATTTCCAGTGCGCGTCCATGCCGTCGGTCCGTAGTACAGACCCCGAAGGCCGGGCAGGCCCGGCACACGGCGCCCGAGGCGCGGTAGAGTCGCATCATGGTCTGGCGAGTGCGCTTCATACGGGTGAAGCGCAGCCACTGTCCCTTGGGGCAACGGTAGCGGTCGCTCGCCTCGTCGTAGGTGAAACGGTCCTTGTGATACAGGCTCTCCAGCGCCCGCCCCTGCGCCTCCGGCATGACCACCCGTTGGCCTTTCCGGGCGCATTCCTCCAGATTGCTACCGGAGTGATAGCCCGCATCGGCCAACGTCGTCTCCGCCCTGACCCCTGACGTCTCCTCCGCCTTCTCCAGCATCGGACCCAGTTGCGACTGGTCGACCGGGTCGTCCGTCACGTCGGCCGCCGTGATCAGCATGCCGCTCTCTTTCCCCTCAGACGTTACCGGACAGACCACCACCTGTGAGTTGTAGGCCAGCGTGACG
Organism: Dehalococcoidia bacterium; assembly: GCA_965224235.1. Taxonomy (GTDB): domain Bacteria; phylum Chloroflexota; class Dehalococcoidia; order Lucifugimonadales; family Lucifugimonadaceae. Next base: position 404,663 of record CBDCYP010000002.1, read on the forward strand.
CCCTGACGCGTCTTCATCATCACGGCGTCCTGATCGGTCAGGTTGATTTGCTTGAGATGGTCGCTGTCCTCAAGCGTCTCCTTCGCCCGCAGCATCCGCTCTCGCAACGCTTCCTTGCCGGCCAGTTCCTGCGGTAGATTCGCCGGCGCGGCGTCCTCCCCGGCCTCGTTCTGCGCCTCGAGGTCGCAGATCGTTCGTTCCGACCGTTTCAACAGACGGCGCAGGGCTTCGTCATCATAGGTACGGTCATTTGCCGCGTTGGCCCTCACCTTCGTCCCGTCCACCGCCTGCACCGCCAAGTCCACCAGCTCCATCCTGAACGCCGTGCGCACCGTGTGCTTGAACAGATTCCTCATGGCCTGGCGGTGGTTCTTGTAGAACCGCCAAAGGGTGTTGTGGTCCGGACGCTGCCATCCCGTGAGCCACAGGTACGGTATCTGGTCGCGGCAGGCCGTCTCCAGCTTGCGGGTCGAGCGCACGCCGGTCATGAAGCCGTAAAGCCACACGCTCAATAGCGCCCGGGGGTGGTAGGCCGGCGTTCCCATAGGGTCACCGTCTGTATCGACCCCAAGCCCGGCCCAGCCATCCCGGTCCAACCCGTCCAGGTACATGTCCACGAACCTCGCCGGATGGTCGGCGGGGATCAACTCATCCAGGGTGGGCGGCAACATCCATATCTGTTCCCGCCCCATCGGCCGCAGTGGCATCTGTCTCTCCTCGAATAACCGTGTGACGTACGCAAAGTTTAACGGCCAGCCGACTTCTGAGACAGGCTCCTTGTGGGCGCCATTGGGGGAAGAGCGGTGCGACTGCCGAAAACACCCCCTGACCAGGGCAATCTGCCCCGGCCTAACCCGTGTCTTCGCAGCTTTTTAGTACGAGGCAGGCGTTTTGACCGCCGAAGCCGAAACTGTTGGAGAGGACGGTCTTCACTGCGGCCTCGCGCTTGACGTTTGGCACGTAGTCCAGGTCGCAAGCGGGGTCGGGGTAGTCGTAGTTGATCGTCGGATGAATGACACCATCGGTAATCGTCTTCACGCAGGCGATCGCTTCCAGCGCTCCGGCGGCCCCGAGGGAGTGCCCGATCATCGACTTTGTGGAACTGACCGGTACATTCGCAGCGTGTTCGCCAAACGCCAACTTGATCGCCAGCGTTTCGGACACGTCGTTAGCCGGAGTAGATGTCCCGTGCGCGTTGATGTAGTCGACGTCTTTAACACCGATCCCTGCGTCTTTGAGAGCCAGCCATATCGCCTTCGCCGCGCCTTTCCCCTCAACGTGGGGTTGTACCAGGTGAAAGGCATCGGACGACACTCCCCAGCCCGCGACGTACACCTCGAATTCCGCTCCGCGTGCGCGTGCGTGCTCCTCGCTCTCAAGGATTATTATTCCTGCGCCCTCAGCCGGCGCAAATCCATCTCGATTCTTTTCGAAAGGCCGGCTGGCCTCTTCCGGCGCATCGTTTCGAGTCGTGAGCGCGTGGATCGTGCAGAACCCTCCCAGCCCTAGCTCGCAGATGCCTGCCTCGGCGCCCCCGGTAATGACCACGTCCGCCGCGCCGCGCCGGATCACCTCGGCCGCCTCGCCGACGGCCTGGGTACCGGCAGCGCAGGCCGTTGCGCAAGTGTTCGTATAACCGGTGGCCCCAAACAGGCGGCTAACGTTCGCAGACGCCATGTTCGCCAACATCATCGGTATGAAAAAGGGACTCATACGCATCCCATGCCGGCCGGCCAGGATGCGGGACTGCCGGTCCGTCTCGGGAAGCCCTCCGGATCCGCATCCGATCAGGACCGCCACGCGATCGGAGTCCTCGGCCGACAGGTTGAGTCCGGCATCGGCGACGGCCTCGGTCACCGCTCCGACGGCAAACTGTGAAAAGCGCGCCAGCCGACGCGCCTCCTTGCGGTCGACGTATCGGGTCGGATCGAAGTCGCGCACCTCGCCGCCGATCTTGCAAGGGTAGCCCGTGGTGTCGGTAAGCGTCAGTCGCTCGATTCCCGACCTGCCGCTCGTCAGCCCGTCCCAATACTCGTCGACGGACATCCCCAGGCACGAAAGCGCGCCCATACCGGTGACTACGGCGCGAGTGCGACCAATGTTATCCATGTTTCTCTTATGCCTGCGATCCGGCGCCCCAAAGGCAGCCTGTTGATATCAGAGATGTGTCAGACGTTGGCTTCAGCGGTGTATGTCTGGGTGAAAGGGCCTCGAAGGTCAGGGTACAACTCCGGCTCGATACCCCGAACGTGTTCAATGACTTCGGCCGCCACGAACAGCGAGCCGGTTGCGACAATCAGCGTCTCCGGTCCGGCCATCCCGTACGCGGTGTCCAACGACGAAGCCACATCCCGCGTCACCCCTGCAATCGTCCCATTATCGCGCTGGATTGCGGCTGCGAATTCGTCGGGCTCTACGGCCTTCGGATGCCGCGACCTCGTGACTACCACCCGCGGACAAAGCGCCGCGAGTTCCGAAACGACCGCGGTCATGTCGTGTCCGGTCGTGCAGCCGACGACCAGTACGACATCATCATACGTACTGAAATGGCGTCGTAACGTCGAACGTAACGCACGAGCAGAATCGGCGTTATGCGCGCCGTCGGCCAGCACAACCGGCGGGCCCGTATCGACCACCTCGGCTCGTGCGGGCCAGACAACCCCGGAAAGCCCGGCCGACACTTTGGCCGGTTCGAGGCCGAAAGAATCCAGGGCCTCGAGCGCCGCTATAGCCGTCCGGGCGTTTTCTATCTGGTGTGCGCCGAGCAGGGGCAACTCGATATCGCACCTCCCGCGCCCGCTTTCATAGCCAACCCTTTGAGGCTTCCACCCGTCGTGTGATACCTCGATCACCCGAACGGCGACGGGCGCGTCTATCAGCCGCGACCCGGCAGAAGCGGCCGCTTGCCTGATAACCCGCTCCGCATCGGGGCGCTGTACAGAGGAGACGACCGGCACGCCCGGCTTAATTATCCCCGCCTTCTCCGCGGCAATCTTTTCGATAGTGTCGCCAAGCACCGCCACGTGATCGAGGCCGATGGGCGTGATGACCGACACGGCGGGCAACACAAGATTAGTGGCGTCGAGCCTGCCTCCGAGCCCAACCTCTATCACCGCGCAGTCGGCGGCGACATCCCGAAAATGGACAAACGCCATGGCCGTAAGCATCTCGAACACGCTCACCTTGCCCAGATCGCCCCGCCGTTCAATCGCCGTTGCCGCGGGCCACAGGCGTCCGATCAGATCCGCGAACACGCGGGTTCCGACCGGGGCGCCGTCGATACGTATTCGCTCGGTAAAACGGTGGAGGTGAGGCGACGTATACAGGCCGGTACGCAAGCCGTTCGACGCGAGTGCGGACGCTATAAGCGCGCACGTGCTCCCCTTGCCCTTCGAACCGGCCACGTGAATCACGGGAGCCGCCAGATGCGGGTCCCCCAATTGGGCGAGCAGGCGTTCCATCCTGCGCAGGTGAAAGTCCGGCGGCTCACCCGCCCTGGACTTGCGCTCGAAGTCGGCCAAAGTCAGCAAGCGGTCTATGGCAGAACGATAATCCATTATTGGTGCACGGCTAACGGGCCGCATGTTCGTATGTTGTCACGAGTTGGCTTAAATGGTCGCGACTTGGAGGGTGTCTAATAAGTGCCGCTGTAAACGAGCGTGTACGTTGCCATTGTTAGCGCAACCGAAGAATCTAACGTCTGCCAAACGGTAGGGCCGACCTCTCTGATCTCATACCCTTCGGCTTCGCTCAGGGCGTGTGAATAAAATCCTTATTGCTAGATGGTATTGAGAGGCTGATTCCCGGACAATAGTGGTCATCCATATCGACGAGGTAAAGGCATGAGTGAAGAGACGCTGTTCGGACTGCCGGCCATTGAGGAGAAGCGAGCGCCTGCGCCAACGAGTCCAGGTGAAACGGCCCGGGCGCTGCGGCCGGTGCGGAATCATCCTGAGTGGCCGGTAGTGGATCTGGAATCGCGGTTGCCTCAAGAGCATCGGGCCCGTGTTAAATGGAGTTTATTGGAGAGGTTGGACCTGCCGGCGTTTTAATCGCCGGTCAAGGCGCCAGAGAATCGGCCCGGCTGTCCAACGACGGATCCCAAGGCTCTGCTTGCATTGTGGCTGCTGGCTACGGTTGACGGTATAGGAAGCGCCCGCCGGCTGGCTGGAGCGTTTGTGCCAGGAGCACGATGCCTACCGTTGGATGAGGGGGAACGTACCTATCAACTATCACAGGCTCTATGACTTCCGGGTAGTTCATCTGGAAGTGTTGGACGGCCTTTTGACCCAGATCATAGGGTCCCTGATGGCCGCAGGAGCGGTCCGGCTGGAGTGTGTGGCTCAAGACGGGATGCGGGTGCGAGCGAGCGCCGGCGCTGCATCCATTCGTGGTGATCGGGGATCGAAGATGTGTCTCGAGAAGGCGCGGGCACAGGTGGAGCGGCTGGCGCAGGAGCGTTAGCGACCCGACCCCGGTGCGACGCGGCGGGAACGGGTCCGGGAGGCGCTGTCGTACTTACCCGGGCCCAAGCGAAGAAGGAACGCCAACTGCACACCAGGGCGACGGATCAGCCTCCCTGGGTTACGAAGGCGCGAGTATCCTCCACAGACCTTCCAGGCAACGGCTATGAAGGTACCGGATGGTGACTTTCGGCCAGCCTGCCACGTCGAATTGGTCACCGATTACGCCAGTGAGATCATCGGCGGAGTAGCGGTTGCCTCGGCGGGTACGGGTGCAGGGCAAGCGGCGCCTATGGAGGAGCAACTGGTCAGGCGGACGGGCCGGCGCCCTGAGTCCTACCTGATGGACGGGGGCTTCGCTACCCGGGAGGACATCACTGCTCTGGAGCAACGGGGAGTGTGTGTATGCGCCGGTGAGGTTGCCCCGGAATAAGCTCGAACGGGAGCGTTACGATCCCGGCTACGGGGACGGGCCGGATGTGATGGGGTGGCGTCAACGGATGGCCACCGGTGAGGCCAAAGCCATATACAGGGAGCTGGGGTCAGTGGCGGAGTGGACGAACGCCCAGGTTCATCTTCATGGAGTGAGCCAATTCAACGTACGTCGAATTACCAAAATCACCAGCGTTATGCTCCTTGTCGCTGTGGCCCACAACCTCCTGCGTTGGGGGGTTGATGGGTTAGGCGGACACAGCGGGGAATCTCCTGACTCCCGGGGCGACCCCCCGAAATTGGCCAAAGCTCTATCGCAAAATTCCCTACTTAAACAAACAGTCGACCCGGTGAAAGTTTCACTGGGCGCTTTCCGCCACCAACATGCCGATCAACAGCAACGGAACCTCAAAACACTCACATCCTCTCAGAATGACATGTGTCGAGGTTACGCAAAGGTCTCTTTTTTTAGGGAACGACGGGGTTTTACACGGGGATAACGCCGAGGGGCCAGCTTTATGGGGCAATGCCTCGAGATTGCCCGATGGGCAGGGTCCTGGCGGCAACTCGGGCGCTGCGTAGGGCGTAGTACCAATGCCCCGGTTCCCAAACGCACCATGTAGAGGTGTCTCTTTTGGGCGCCTTGGCGAGACGCGGAACATCGCCAATTTTCCACCCACCAGTCCCGCGAGGAATGACGATTAGCAGGTTTCGTTGAAAATGCGGTTAGGGCCGACCTACCGGGCGGCCGGCTGGACCGTCCTCCTTGCCGCCATAGCGTGTCGGGGCCCTTGTGGGGGCAACCGAAGGGAAGTCGGGTAGCGTAGACATCCCCCTGATGCGTTCGAGGTTTATCGACAACGACTCGTTATGCCGTTTGTGCGTCATCGCTGCCTTGTAGAAAACGTACCGCGAAGTCAACTGCGCGCCCACCAGCAAAATGATCGCCGAAACGTACACCCATGCCATCAGGACGATCACTGCGTTAACCGCGCCGTAGATATTCGTGGCAGTGTCAAAGTTCTGCAGGTAGAACAAGAATGCCGACTTGCAAAGTTCAAACGCCACCGTTCCTGCCAGAGCGGTTGGCCACACGTCGCTGAACTTGAGCTTGGTGTTCGGCAACCACCAGTAGAGAATCGTGAACACCGAGAACGTCAGGATCGGCGGCACGGCAACCGCCATACGCCGCCACAGGGCAGGGTCCGCTATCACGGCATCGGGCGCCAGGAATGCGCTGATCTGCTGGAAGAAGCTCAGCATCCCCGTGGTGAACACCGAACCGAACAGAAGCATCGCCGCGCCGCACATCAGCGCGAAGTCCATCGCCCGCTCCGTCAGAAACGGCCGTGTTCGATGAATGCCCCATATGTTATTGATGCTCTTGCGAATCGACCCAAACACCGCGGTCGATGTCCAGAAAAGTCCCAGCGCAGCCAAAATGGTGACCAATGTGCGGTCGGCAGACAGGGACTCAATGACCTCAAGGATCGTGTCGCCGCTTTCGGACAGAATGGGGATTTGGCGCTGCAAGCCCTCTATCAGCTGCTCCTTGAACTCTCCGATGCCCACTACGAAACCGAACACCGATATGAGCGCCAACATGAGCGGGAAGAGCGAAAAGAGCGAGTAGAAAGAAATTGCGGCCGCGCTGTAAGGGCCGTTCTTGTCCAGGAACTCGTTGAAGTTGCTCGCGCAGAAGCTTATGAACTGCACGAACCAGTATCTAATGGTTCGCATTGGGGAAGCCTAATTTGTCCTGACGCGAATCCTCAGGTGGTCGGCGCAAGCAATTGTCCCACACTCGCGCCGCCGCGCCGCGGTCGTCGCTATCCCTAACCGAGTTTGCCCGAACGGTAGGCGGAGATATAGTTCATGCAGAAGTCGTCTTCGCCGCGCAGAAGCTCCAGCGTGAATTTGACGGGCGGCGACTCCATGTCAAGGGCCATGACCCGTCTTAGTTTCGTCTCGACCGGATTGATGATGCCGCTGTCGACTCCGTAGTCGAGCGCCTCGCGCAGAAACACGTCGTTGATCAATCTGCGCTTCGGAAGCCCAAACGACAGGTTGCTCATGCCGCCCGTGAGGTGGATCTCTTCGCCAAAGATCCGCCGGACCTCCTGCATCGCCTCCAGATAGTGAAGCCCGTATTCGCCGGACACCGATATCGGGAACACGAGGCCATCCACAAAGATGTCCGACTTCTCGATGCCCCTGGACAGCGCTGCTTCGACTATCTCGCCGATGTTCTGCACGCGCTCCTCAGCGTTGGACGGCATGCCGTCGACACTGGCAGCAGTAAGTATCACGCGGGCGTTGTGCTCAATCGCCAGATCGAGCGCGTCGATCCGCTCAAGCGCAACTGAGTTAAGGAGCGGCCGGCCGGCTGACCCGTCATAGGCCTCGAGTCCAGCCGCGATGATGTCGGAGTTCGAAGAATCGATGCTGAGGGGCGCCGGCGACACGCTCTGCGTAGTCTCCACAAGCCATCGCATGGAGGCGATCTGTTCGCCGAGCTTGTAAGACGCCTCGTCCACGTTGAGGTCAAGGTAGCAGGCCCCGGCCGCGACCTGCCGCCGGACCTCACGGCCAATGTACGCGACGCCCTGCTCACGTTCGTCTCCGTCCCCGTGCAGACCCTTCCACACCGCAATCATGAAGTGCTTCAGGTTGCCCTGCTCGTAGGGCTGCGTACGGGTGAAGTGGTCTGGAACGGTCAGGCGCCGCACCGTACCGTTTTCATCTTTGTACACAACCGCCTCGACGCCGTCGGGAAGGGTGGTAGCGCGTCGGCCGTTACGGCGTACCACGCGGGTGGCGTGGATGTTCTCGCCGATCGTGATGAACTGCTCTGGAGAGGTGATTGTTCTTGGCATGGTTAACCGGAGTTTCGGTGTGACTCGATCGTCGCTGTTCAACTGCGAAGGTCAAGGCGGTCGCGCAAACCAATCATTCTACCCACCACGCAACGAACAGCGGCGCAAGGTAATTTGCGCGATGCGCCATAAGCGTCACTCCTGCCCGCCTGCCCGCGCGTGAACCGGCCATTCATCCCCCGGGAAGCTCGTCCGGGTCGGACGCAGGAGCACCGTGATGGTCGCGGCCCAGAAACGTATTCGCCCAGGCAGACGTGCCTTTAAGCGCCGAGTCCCTGAGGACAATCGGCCGCTCCAGCATACGCCGCTCGTGCCCATGCGGCTTGAGCCGGTCGTACGCCCTGAGCCAGATGCAGTCCTTGTCCAATACCTCGCACTTGCCCGCCCGGGTTCCTCCGCATGGCCCGTTCCTCTGGTTCTTTACACATTGTGATTCCGGGCAAAGGTACGCTATGTCCGGCAGCGAGCAGTCCCCGCAGTCCTGGCAACCGTAGATCGGTACTTTCGACGCTTGCTCAACGGCGTGGGCCAGCCTCGAGACCCGCCCGGATTTTTCGACGATGGAATACAGACCCTTGCCCACCTTAAAGCCGATTGATCCGCTTTCAAATACCTGGGAGTGAACCAACCGGCCGAGATGGTACGCGGGAGACTGGGTCAACTTGCCCCTCAGTCGGGCAGACGTTGATTTTGACGCCACATATGTCCGACTGACCTCGTCACTGCTCAAACCCTTGTTCTCACCCTGCTCGAAGTAGTAGAACTCGTCCGGCTGGGGGAAAGCGGTTTCTGCCGCAAAGGTCTTCCAGTCGCCGGCGCTGAAAGACCGCTCCATTTCGAGGATTTTGCGGAGCCTCGCCAGGCGTAATCGGCCCGAGATGTACGCTCCTCGATAGCCCAGACCCTTCAACACCGCTATCTGCCTGGCAGCCAGTTCGTCGAAGAACGCCCGGCCGCGATCTTCCGACCTGGCCTGCTCCTGTGCGATCCCCTTGAGTTCGTCGCTGACCGCCACACCCGGAATACCCCATCGGTTGAAAAACCCCGCTGCAGGTCCCGACAGCACGAACACAGAGCCCATAAGCGGCACATCGAAGCCGCTTGAACTTACGTATCGCCGGAGTTCATCCAGCTTGCGGGAATCGTATCCGATCTGCGCTATAGCGTATCGGGCGCCAGTGCGAACTTTGAGGTCGAGCTTGAAGTACTGCGTCATAAGCTCGCCCTCGGTCTTTTTGAACGGGTTGACCGCCGCGCCCGGGTAGAAACCGGTCGGTTCGAGCCTCGATACTTTTCGCGACGGTTGCCCTGCCTGCTTTTTCAGCCCCTGGTTCATCTGCCGGATCATCTCGAGCAGCCCCACCGAGTCGGTATCGAACACGGGCGCGGCTTGGCCGCCAAGGCCTTCCGCCGGATAGTCGCCGCTTAATGCAAGTACATTTGTCAACCCGGCGCTACCCAACGCCCACAACCTGCTCTCAAGGCTATTGCGGTTGTAGTCCTTGCAGGAGACGTTGATCACTACCTCCATACCCTGGCCGAGCAGGTCCTGGCCGAGTACTTCGGGCCGAACGTGGGGATTGCCTCCGGGGTTGTCGGTGATGAATGCAACGTCGGCGTCGCCGGCGTCGGCGAGGCTGCGGGCCATTCGGGACACGCGGCGGGCGTCTTCCTCCATGGCCAGCCCGCGTGAAGTTTCGAGTTCCACCGCGATAAGAAACCGTTCCGTCTTCTCAAGAACGTCGCGCAGGGTCATGTTGGATGCTCCCAAAATGGGATTGCCGCCCGTTTGAGCTATAAGACTCACCAGTTCAAAAGGTTAGCAGGCGGGAAGACGTTTAAACTGATTGCCCGGAACCCGGCGCGTTTTGCACGTCGCCGGACTCTCAATGACGTGAATCCGGCATATTCAGTCGTTTATCAGGTTCAGGCGCTTGTCAAAAAAATTCCAGTTACGCCCTGGTGACATCGTCGCACGCAGGCCGCGGTCTGCCGAAATTGCGCCAGTTCGGGTACACACAGATACGCGGACCGTTTCAATGAGGGGTCCCACGTCTCCCATGTTGTTGGTGTACGGCTTCCTCGGGCTGGTAGTACTGGGAACGGCGCTGCTTATCCTGCCCATGTCGAATGTGGAAGGCGGCTTTACCCCCTTCACCCAGGCCCTGTTCACCTGTGTCTCCGCGGTGACCGTAACCGGCCTCATTGTGGTCGACACCGCAGAGGCGTGGACCGGTTTCGGGCAGGTCGTCATACTCGGGCTGGTTTTCGTCGGCGGTCTGGGATTCATGACCGGCGCCGCGTTCATCGTAGTTGTCGCGGGCCAACGGCTCTCCCTGTCAAACAGGTTAATCATCATGGAAGGCCTTGGCGGCGGGCAGCTCGGCGCGGTCACGTCGCTTGTCCGGAACATCGTAATCGTCTCCATCCTCATTCAGGCGGCCGGAGCGGTGGCGCTGTTTCTCCGCTGGTACGTCTTCGGCGAGTTATGGGCCGGGATCACCTTGCCCGACGTTATTTGGCACAGCATCTTCCACAGCATCACCGGATTTAACAACTCGGGAATCGAGGTGCTGCCGGACGCACGCCTCGGCGGCGGATCGAGCCTCGAACCATTCAGGAGCGACGTGCCGGTCCTCGCCATCATGGGGTCGCTAATCGTAACGGGCGGGCTTGGATATGTTGTCCTGCGAGACCTCGTCACACTGCGCCGATTCGGTAAGTTTCGACTTGAGACGAAACTGATCCTGGTCGGGACTGTGGCGCTGATCCTGGTAGGGGCGGGTGTTTTCCTCTTAAGCGAGTGGAGAAACAGGGAACTTGAGGGCGGCGTTGCCATCCGTACACGGCTTGGTGACGCGTTTTTTCACTCCGTGAGCGCGCGCACCGCGGGGTTTTCCACGTTCGACTACAACCTGATGCACGGAAGCAACGCGCTGCCTACCGAGGCCTTGATGTTCGTCGGCGGAGCTTCGGCGTCGACTGCCGGCGGGATCAAGATCAACACCTTCATGGTGGTCTTGTTTGCCATCGTCGCAAACGTCAGAGGGCGCACCAACGTAACGGCGTTCGGCCGCGAAATACCGTTAGGCAACGTGCGCCGCGCCTTCGTGGTAACGCTAGTGGCGGTGTTCGTTCTGGTCTTCTTTTCGTATCTGCTGATCGCGGTTCAAGACACTTTGCCATTCCGCGCCGCGCTATTCGAGTCCGTATCGGCGTTCGCCACCGTTGGCCTCTCGATGGGCATCACAGATCAACTGAACGAACCCGCCAGGGTGATCGTGGTCGTCGCCATGTTCCTCGGGCGGCTCGGACCGTTGACCTTGGCGCTTCTAATGACAGGACGGGGAGCGCAGGAGCGCATTCGGCTAACGCAGGATGCGGTTAGAATTGGCTAACCGTTTGACGGCGCCATGCAAAGATGGCGCGTTGCCCCGATCACATAAGATGCTCATCCAGGTAACACCCGCATGAAACAACAGGTGATGGTAATTGGATTGGGCCGCTTCGGCTCAAACGTAGCGCGCACCTTGTACCAACTCGGACACGACGTCATGGCGATCGACCGCGATGAAGAGTTGGTCCAGCCCATGATGGGCGAGGTGACCTACGCACTCCGGGGCGACGCTACGCAAGAGGCCGTGCTAAGAGAGATGGGCGTGCAGAATTTCGACATAGCCATCGTAGCTATCGGCTCGGACGTCGAGGCAAGCATCATGGTAAGCGTGCTCCTCAAAACACTGAACGTGCCGTACATCGCCGCCCGTGCGCACAGCTTCCTGCACGGCAACACACTCGAACGGATCGGCTGCGACAGGGTCATCCACCTTGAAGAGGAGGGGGGCCGGCGGCTGGCGCACTCCCTGTTCAATCCAGACGTGCAAGAGTACCTGGAGGTCGCAGGCGCCTTTGGCATCAGCAGGATCGCAGTGCCTGACCGATTCAAGAGTATGACGCTCAGTGAAGCGGGGTTTGCCGGTGCGAGGGACAAATACGGCGTTAGCGTCATCGCATTGCGAAGGGGAGAGGAGATTATCTTGAGCCCCGACCCCAATGAAACGATGAAGCCTGGCGACGCCCTGGTACTGGCCGGACCGGACGAACTGGTTCGGCGAATAACCGACTGATCTACAATTCGGACCCGACTAATGGCTACTCGGAAAATAATGGCCTTGACGACCGGAGATGCGTCGGACCGGGGAGTTGTGGACCACGCCGCCAACGCTGCCCGAATGGCCCACGGCGAGTTATTGGTGGTATACGTCATCAAGATGAACCGGTCTTTGCCGGTCGACGCGGAGGTTAAGGAACAGGTAGAGCTCGGTGAACACGTGCTTAAACAGGCCGAACGGACAGCCCGGCTACCCAAAAACTCCTTCGGCGCCCAGTTGCTCCAGGCACGCGAAATTGGCCCCGCCGTCATCCACGAAGCCGCGATTCGAGACGTCGACGAAATCGTTATAGGCATGTCCTACCCCGAACAGACCGGCAAATTTTCTCTGGACGACGACATACACTACGTACTCGAACACGCGGCCAGCCGCGTTATTCTTCTCCGCGAGTCGCCGCAGGTACTAGCGGAGCCGGAAGAACCGGCCCGTCTCGCCATGAATGTGGCCCGCTCATGATGCGCCTTCACGCCAGAAAATACGAAACATGAACGTGATAATCGTAGGCGCAGGCAAGACCGGCGCAAGGCTCGCGTCGTGGTTTGCGAACCACAGCCACGTCGTCACCCTCATAGAGGCCAATCTGTCGCGCATCGAAGCGTTGCAGACCCAGAATATCGAGTCCGGCGCCATAAGCGTCGTAGAAGGTGACGGCGCCGACCGCGTATATCTCGAAATGGCCGGAATCCATAACGCCGACATGTTCATCGCAGTCACCGGCCGCGATACGTTGAACGGTCTGGCGGTTCAACGAGCCCTTCACGAGTACCGGGTCCCCAACATCCTCATGTGCGCACGCGACGAAGACCTGCGAATCCTGTATGAATCGATGGGCATCAAGGCAATTAGCCCAACACAACTGACGGTGGAGAGCATCGTGTCGGGCATTCCGGCCGAGTGAGAGGGGTATAGCCGTTGTACATCGTGATCGCGGGAGCTGGCCGCACCGGCGAGTCCATCGCAGCGGCCCTGATCGCCGGCGGGCACGAGGCGTTCGTCCTTGACCGTGATCCTGCGCGGATCGCCGCCATACGGTCGCGGCTCGGCAGCGTCGCGGCCGTCGGGGATGTCGCTTCCATGTCGTGCCTCAACGATGCCGGTATGTCGAGGGCGTCCGTCGTGGTGGCGGCTACCGAGTCAGATGAGGACAATCTCGCCGTTTGCCAACTCGCAAGGAAAAACTTCGATGTCCCCAAGTCGATCGCCCTGGCGCACCGCCCCGAAAATGCCCGTCTCTTTGAAGTGTGCGGCGTCGACATCGTAGTCAGCAGCACCGATCTGGTCATCTCCAGCGTGGCCTCATCACTCCCCGCGCACCCTCTCGTCAATTTGATGCTGATACGGGATCGAGGGCTGGTGATCGTAGCCGTGACGATTCCTGCGGGCGCCGTGGCCACCGGAAAGGCCCTGCGAGATGTTGCAATCCCCTACGGGTCGAACATCGTACTCATCATTGGACAGGCCGGCCCGCCCGCAACCCCAACGCCGGACACGGTTCTGGTGGGCGACACCCTGACCATCGCGCTATGCCCGGCCGATTCGACGACCGCTCTCTGGGAAGCGCTGACTGAGATGCGATAGATGAATAGCCCGAAACGAGTCGCCTTCCTCGGACCGGCGGGAGCTTACGGTGAAGAAGCGGCGCACCGCTACGCGCCCGACGCACTGCACATACCATTCCCGTCGAACCAACATGTGGCCGCCGCCGTCGAAGATCGGGAGGTCGACGAAGCGGTGGTCCCGATCGAGAACAGCCTCTACGGATCCGTCGCCGACGTCCTTGACGTCCTCGTAGAGGCGAAGCGAACCAAGATCCGCGGCGAACTGCTGTTGCCTGTCAGACATTGCCTGATCGTCCAACCTGGCACGAAACCCGAAAACGTGGACAGGGTGCTGTCGCACCCCCAAGCCCTCGGGCAGTGCCGCAGGTACCTTGCCAGCCATCTCCCCGGCGTACGTCAGGAAGTTACAGCCAGCACCGCCGCGGCCGTCGTCGCTGTGGCCGGTAACTGCGACATGAAAAAGGCCGCGATTGCGTCCCGTAGGGCGGCAGAAATCTACGGCCTCGAGATCCTTGATGAAAGCATCCAGGACAACGACACCAACATTACGCGGTTTGCAGCGCTGGCAAACGAAGACCACCCTTTTACCGGCGACGACAAGACCTCGGTGGCATTCGACTTTCACGCCGACGCCCCCGGGCTGGTCTACGCGGCGCTAAGGCCGTTCGCCGAACGGGACATCAACCTCACCAAGATCGAATCGAGACCCACAGGATCGGAACTCGGACGGTACATCTTCATCCTCGATTTCCTGGGCCACCGTACCGAACCGCACGTCGTGGAAACCCTGGAAGAAATCAGACCGCACGTGGCGGTTCTCAAGGTGCTCGGCTCCTACCCGAGGGCCTACTTGAACACCTGAGAGTGAGGCCGGACGGGACTAGGGAACCTCTGCTGGGCAAGCCGTCAAGACGAACATTTCCGATCTCTACAATGCCTGAAATGACGTGCACATAATAAATTCGTTTTGATTGCGCCGCCAATTTAGATCGAAGGGGCGGGTTTCAACAGCCTGTTTCAAAGGTTCTTTGCGTATTTTCTTGTCGACCGCCATGCGACGAGATTCCCGTTTTCAGAGACCTTTGCGCAACCTCGACACATGTCATTTTGAGCGCAGCCGAGGAACCTAAGCCATCCGGACGGCATGCCCGGCTCCTCTTACCCAGACCCCTCGGCTTCGCTCGGGGTGACATGGAGTGAGGAATCACCGGTTGGGGAGAGGAGTGAGGTGATGTTGACAAGGTTTTTGACCGGAACCGTCGCGCAGATTCCAAGGGTTTGCGAATTCACACTGCGGCCTCACTGGACGACGGAGATGGCGGGTTCCGGTTTTCGCAGGGGTCCCCGATCGGGTTCGGGGAAGACGGTTTGGTGGGTGCGGGTCCGCGATAGTGGCCGGGGGTGGGGGCACCGCCGGGCGGCGGCAACGGTGGTACTAGTGGGTGCGGGTCCGCGATGGTGGCCGGGGGTGGGGGTGAGGGGGGATTTTGGCGCGTTGAAGCAACCCCGGTGGTGTTCCGGGGTTGCTTCGGTTGACAGTGTCTCTGTGGACGTAACCGTGACCGGCTGAAGCCGAGAGGCGGTTTGTTTGGAAGGAGTTTTTCCTCTGTTGTCTTCTTCCGGACCGTGTGACAAGCGCACGGTATGGCGGTAACTACCCGCCAGTTACAGACGGCCGTAAGGCCGCATGAGAAGACGATATTTCGGCTCTTCACCCGCGCCCCGGTTGAATTGGGCGCGTTCGGGCAATGAAACAGACGCGTTGCTTCCGGTTTTCGGCTTGTTCTCCGAGGCGAACTCCGGTCGCATCCCTGAGTCACACTCACGTGCGACCTTTAACGGGCCCCGGGCCACCAAGGCCAGGGTTGGCCGCCACGCCTACGTAGGCGGCATGTCAAAGTCGTTCCCTTCCCCTATCGGCTGCGCAGCC
Organism: Dehalococcoidia bacterium; assembly: GCA_965224235.1. Lineage (GTDB taxonomy): Bacteria > Chloroflexota > Dehalococcoidia > Lucifugimonadales > Lucifugimonadaceae. Next base: position 420,095 of record CBDCYP010000002.1, read on the forward strand.
GGGGGCATGGGAATCCGTGTTTCACCCGCGCCCTCCTTCCAAAGGCGGGCACTTCCTTTCTCAGTTGCAACGGGCTTTAACACGAGGTGAGGTTTACCTCGACGCTGGCCAGAGTTGTCCCCCGTTGCATTCCGATGGGGTTGGTTGGCATGGACATCGTTTATCGAAACGACTTAGGTTGATATTAGAACGTGTGTTCTGGTTTGTAAATGAGGGTTTGGCACGGATTTGTGTGAGGCCCCTCGCCCTCCGGGCTGCGGCATTCACCGGAACGCCATGTGGCCTCTCCCGCGAGCGGGAGAGGGGACTTATGAAACAGGCTCTTGAAACCCGCCTTCGGCCCCACCATTTAGCAGGGTTGACCAGAATTCTCCGACCATTCCTAGAGTTCGTCGCCGTCCAGATCGAAATCGTCAAAGCCGCCGTCACCGCGTATCTGTGACGCAGCTCGTCTGCTCTCAAGCGCGGCTGAGGACAGTCGTTCCTTGGTTGCCGCCGCCAGTTCCTCCGCCTTGTCTCGCCACTCATTGCCGCGTTCGGCCAGGAGGGCCCTCGTCTCTTCTCCGGACTTCGGCGCCAACATCATTCCCGCGGCAAAACCGATGGCGCCGCCGATGAGTAATCCGATCAGCAGTCCACCACCACCTTTGTTGCCGTCATTGTCAGCCACTTGACAGCCTCCCGTTACTCACCGAAGCCCCGGCAATCACTCTGGCTTCCGGCCCCGGCCCATTCCAATAAACCACCCCGCAAGGCGCGAAATACCCGCCAAACCGAAACCCCCTTGTGCCGCACGGGTTAAATCCTGAAGCGTTTTTCCAAAAGACTCAAGACCCGCTATCGCGGGATCAAGCTTCTCTAGCGCCTGCTCCGCTCGCGTCGTGAGCCTCGTGATACGGCGGTACAAAAGTATCGCAAGCGTCGAAAAGAGAAAAAGGACGAAGAACCCCAGCAGGCCCACAGCGATCACGACAACGTCTCGGATGAACCCGACAAGTTCCGGTGCGCTGATCGCTGGCAGAAGGGTCATGTCAAACTTCGGAAGAAAATAAAAGCGTGTCCAATAGGTCCCTTTGTCACCCCGCGCGCGGTGTCAACCTTTGCCGCTACGCTGACGTTAGATTCTTCGCTTCGCTACAGAATGACAGACGGTTACACTCGGCTCCAGCGGCGCCCTTTTAGACACCCCCTTAGGCTGAGGACAGGAAACCGTATCTCTTATCTTAGCAGCCATATTGTTTACGGGCCTATTCATATCATGTTATCGCTTAATAAGTAACTACTTACCAGAAGTTTTACATCGTGAATAGCGACCCCGGTTGGCATCGTCTGCAGTAGTTCGTCTCTCGACGATTGGTCGTGATCGACGTGATTGGATTGCCGCAGTCCGGGCACGGCAAGCCTCCCTTGCCGTGGACTTTCAGAAAATCCCGGACCTTCTTGTGGATGTCAGCGCCCACCCGGCGCCTCAATACGCGTACTGCCCGCGCAGGCGTCTCGTACACCGCATCACGCAGGCGTGCTAGTTGCGCCTCGTCCAGTCGGCCCCGTTTGGTGAACGGATAGACCTTGGCCTCGAACAGGATCTCGTCGGCGTACGCGTTGCCGATTCCCGAAACGAACTTCCCGCGAGTCAGAATGCCCTTTATTTCACCGCGAAATGGCTTCAGGCGTTCCTTAAACTCATCAAAACCCAGTCGGACATCCAGCACGTCCGGTCCCTGAGCTTCGAGCCGCACTATTCCGGCCAGTTTCTCCGCCGGCGTGTAGTAGATCTGGCCCATCCGTTTTTGGTCGAAGTAACGTAGCTGCATCCCGTCGTCCAGTTCGAGGACGAGGATGGTCGAAGCCAGTATCCGCGTCCGGGGTGCACAATGCTGAAGCCCGCCGGTAAGCATAGGGTTGACGATTAACGACCGGTCGCGATCGAGGTCGATCAGCAACAACTTGCCCTTGCGGCCTACACCGGCGACTTCTCTGCCAGTGACGTCCTCTGTGAATTGGCCGTCGGCAAGATTTCGGATGACCAGCGGTTTCCGCTCGGTGGCGCTGACGATTCGCCTTCCAACAATACGAGGCTGCAAGTACTCCATTATTACCTGCAGGTCCGGCGCTTCCGGCATCTTAATCTCCTGCTCCAGTGTTACGCGCCACCCCACTGGCTGCCCTTTTCGCTGACTTACCGCACACGGCAGGCGACCACAGATGGCGCATCTACATGTGATTATCCGCGAGACGCGGACGGGAAAGGTTGGGTCTGGGGTGACGTCGGGGCGTCGGGGCGTTATTCGAGAAAGTCTCTCAAGACCTTGCTGCGAGTCGGGTGCCGGAGCTTCCTGAGCGCCTTGGCCTCGATCTGCCGGATGCGCTCTCTCGTCACCCCGAACTCCTGCCCCACCTCTTCCAGAGTGCGGCTTCTGCCGTCCTCCAGGCCGTACCGGAGCTTCAGCACACGGCGCTCGCGCAGGCTCAATGTGGCCAAGACATCGCCTACCTGCTCCCTCAAAAGATGGTGAGAGGCGGCATCAGCTGGGGCAAGCGCGTTCTTGTCCTCGATGAAATCGCCGAGATGGCTATCCTGTTCCTCACCGATCGGTGTTTCGAGTGAAACCGGCTCCTGAGAAATCTTCAGTATCTCCCGAACCTTGTCCGACGGCATGTCGAGGTCGCGGCCGATCTCTTCACTCGTCGGCTCCCGGCCGTACTCCTGAACGAGGCGCCTGCTCACACGCAGCAGCTTGTTGATGGTCTCGACCATATGGACCGGAATGCGGATGGTCCGGGCCTGATCCGCTATCGAGCGCGTGATCGCCTGCCGAATCCACCATGTCGCGTACGTGCTGAACTTGTAGCCCTTGCGGTAGTCGAACTTCTCCACCGCACGGATCAGACCGATGTTGCCTTCCTGAATGAGGTCGAGCAGCGACATTCCGCGGCCGATGTACTTCTTGGCCACCGAGACGACAAGTCTCAGGTTCGCCTCAGCGAGGTGGCGTTCCGACCTACCGCCGGCGCCGCGAATTCGGGCGTAGTGCGATCCGAACAGGAACTCATACACGGACAGACGCCGCGCCATGCCTCTCTTGAAAATAACCCTCTCGAGTTTCGACAGCTTCGGGTCCGAGGCGAGGGCATCCACAAGTTCGCGCGGCACGAGCGCCGAGACGATCGACAACTCCACAACCATCTGCTGAGCATCTACGACCTCGCAGTCGAAGGTGTCTGACAGGTAATTCAGCAGGGCTTCGTCGTGTGGGCCGTCGATCAGCTTCCGAAGTTCCGGGTTGATCAATAACGTGGACAACCGCATGTCAGGCCGCAGCCCCAGGAACTTGCCAACCGCTTCAGCAACCCCACGCTGCGGCGCAAGCGTTACAAGCACGTAGTTGGTCGTCCGGCAAGCTGTCGGCTTCGCGCCTTCCTCTTCTTCCAGGGCCTCCTGCATCAGATCGAGGCGTCGTTGAAGCTCCATCGCCCGCGCCAGAACCCGCTCGTCCAGTGCGGTGAGAAGGGGCACCCGGCCAATCTCGCGCAGGTACATGCGCACCGGGTCGTCAGTAATCTCGGAGTCTTCGACCGCAGGGTCCCAGATCAACGTCGCTCTGCGTTCGGCGGAAGCGGCGGAGGAGCCCTGATCCCACCCCTCGAGTTCGGACGCGCTTGACGGCGCAGAGGCCGACAGCAGAACTGAAGGATTAGATCCGTTGGAGGAGTCGTCGTCGAATCCCGGTTCGGTCTGTGTTATGCCCAGGCGCAACAACTCTGCCGTGTCGGCAAGATCGACTACGACAGGTTCGTCTTCTTCGGTAACTCGGGGGCGGCGCGGCATAAGCTCTAGGGTCGGCCTGTAAAGACTTGCTTCAGTCTTGAGTCCGCTTCGGCGGCGGTACGGCGCAACTGCAGCAACTCTTCCGCAGGAGCATCGGGCGTCATCCGGGCGAACGCCTCCGTCTGCAAACGTTTCAGGTGGCGCAGATGACGTTCGTGGAGGCGGCGCACGGCTTGGGAGACGTCCTGAACTTTGAGCAGATGATCACTTGGCGGAAGCGGCTTTGATTTCAGTTGATCAACTCGGCCCGCAAGATGATCGTCCATTGACGAATGAACCTCACCGAGTGTAAGCGCGGTTCGCCACATCGTAAAGATGGCCCGATTACCGGAATCGCGGAAATGGTCCTCCGGCACGCCGGTCGCATAGTCGCGCAGGTTGTCATAGTTGAGCACCAACGTGAGTAGATGTTCCTCCAATCCGTTCTCATTGGCCGCGTCGAGGGCGTTGCTCACCTGCGCCGGGTCGAGCCGCTCCTCCGTACTTCGCCTGGCAGGCGCCGTACGCCTGTCCGTGCCCGCCCTGGTACCTCGCGGAGTCGGCCGCGGGCCCTGCATCATGGATCGCAGCCGTTCCGGCGGCACGGCGAGCAGTTCGCCCAGTTTGGTCAGATAGCGGTCCTGCTCGAACGAGTTTTCTATGGCCAGTATCAAGGGCCGCACGTCGCCGACTAGCCCCGCCTTGCCTTCACCTGAAAACAGGTCGCGGCGATCCGAGTACGCGGTGATGAGATAGTCCAGCAACGGCTGACCGTTCGCTATCGACGTGCGCCACCCTTGTGGGTCTGTACGAATCGCATCGTCGGGGTCTTTGCCGCCCACGGACCGCGCTACATTAACCGCCACCGCATTCCTGGCGCTTCCTGGGCCGCGCCCCGCGTCGGACCGCCACGCCTCTTCCAGACCGCGCAAGGTCGCTTCCTCGCCCGCCGCATCGCTATCGAGACACAAAGTGATGCTACTCGTCACGCCGCGAGGCGGGTTGGCCAGCAGTTTGCTCAGCTCCTGTAGCTGAAACGAGGTGACCGCGGTACCCATGCAGGCGACAACATTTCTGAATCCGTTCTCGTGCGCGGTAATTACGTCCATGTAGCCCTCGACCACAACCGCCCGGCCAGACTTTCTGATTGCGTCCGCCGCCCAGTCGAGGCCATAGAGAATCTTTGACTTGTCGAATAGTTCAGTGGACTGCGTGTTCAGGTATTTGGGCTCCGATCCGTCCAGACTACGCGCACCGAACCCGACGGTCCGCCCCTGCGTGTCGTGAATCTCGAACGTGATCCGACCGCGGAACATGTCACCCCACTCGCCCTCGCGGCGGCGGGTGAGCAGCCCCGCTCCGACCGCGGCGGTTGACGAAACCCCGCGCGCCTTAAGGTGACCGCCAAGGGTTTCCATGCCGGCCGGGGCCAAACCGAGGCCCCGCCTTTCGGACGCGTCCGCAGATATGCCGCGGGATTCCAGGTACTTTCGCGCGTCCACGCCTTGCTGTCCTGCGAGCAGCGTTCTGAAGTAGCGCGCCGCAACGTTGTTCGCCTTGATCATGGAATCGTTGCGCTTCGATCGGCCCCTGTCGGCGGTAGTGTCGTGCTCCCTGACATCTATGCCGTACCGCTCCGCAAGCCTGCGAAGCGCGTCGCCGAACGAAAAGTTCTCCTGCTTCATCAGGAACGAAATGGCGTCGCCGCCGGTCGAGCAACCCCCAAAGCAGTGCCACGTGCCCGACTCCGGATAGACGACGAATGAAGGCGTGCGCTCCGCATGAAACGGGCAGCGCGCCTTTGGGACGCGGGATGACGTGTCGAGGTCGACGTAGTCCGAGACAATCTGAACGATGTCGGCTCGTTGTCTTACTTCGTCTAGTAGCGTCATGGGAATCGATGCACGCCGGTTCGGCCTGGCGGCCAACGCGTCTCGTCATCCTACCTGTATATACCACCGGATGTCGGGGCCAAGTGGAGTAAGCCGAAGACTCGGGTCACACCCTGCCTTGAAAAACTCCTTCGCTTATACCGGGCCTGAGCCGCTCCGCTTGCGTGATCGCAAAGTTGTCGGTCATGCCGCAGAGGTAGTCTGCCGCCGCCTGCTCGTCGGAGTCCGACAGGTTTCGTATCCAACCGGGCGCCTGATGAATGTTCTCCACAAGATCCACAAAGAGAAGATCGACTATGGCCGCCGCCGCCCGCCCTTCCCTGCCGGCGCTGATCGGAAGGTAGAAGATCTCGAACATGAAGTCCCGCAAGCGAGTGACGACCTCCGTCAGCTCTTCCGACATCCGGATCCACGGCTGGTCGGTCGATTCCGTCTCGCCGGTGGCGTCCCACGATGTCGTCACCACGTCATTGACGAGTGTGTTGACACGCTGCGAATTCCTGTCGCCGAGGGCACATAACGCGTCCGCCGGCAGGTCATCTTGGGAAAGGAACCCCGCGCGGATGGCGTCGCCGATGTCGTGGGTAAGATAGGCGAGCGCGTCGGCAAGGCGAACGATCTGGGCTTCGAGCGAAAGGGCGGCCACCGACTCGCGATCCATGAACTGCCCTTGCGGCTTGGAATGCCGCCGGATTCCCTCGACAACCTCTTGAGTCAGATTCAGTCCGCTGCCATTCTTTTCGAACCGCTCCACGATACGGACAGAGTGGCTGGAATGGTGAAACCCTCCAGGAATAAGACGGTCCAGGACCGTCTCTCCTATGTGGCCGAAAGGCGTGTGGCCAAGGTCGTGGCCGAGCGCCGTCGCCTCAACAAGGTCTTCGTTCAGGTTGAGCGCCCGGGCGATCGTGCGGCCGATCTGTGAGACCTCCAGAGTGTGCGTCAGGCGGGTTACATAGTGGTCGCCAATCGGCGCAACAAATACCTGGCTCTTGTGCTTAAGCCTCCGGAACGAGTTCGTGTGCAAGATTCTGTCGCGGTCGCGTTGAAACTCCGTTCGAAGGGGTGAACCGGGTTCCGGCCGGAGGCGTCCCCTGCACGCGGAGGAGCGCACAGCATACGGCGACAGTCGCCCCTCCCGCTCTTCGAGTTTGAGCCGCACCGTATGGTTTGCGATGACGTTGTTCCGGTCAAGGTCCATGTGGGAAGAATACGCGGCTGGCGACACGACGGCCATCGCGGACACAGCGCCGCCTCCCGCATTGGGTCAGACCATTTCGGCCCTGGCGGCTGCCAATCTCCAGCCCTCGAGGTTTCGAACATGCCCGGCAAAAACAAATACGATCAACACGATCGCCATGAGAATCACCGAGCCGAGCCCGACGGCCACGCGTTCGTCGTACGCGTCGGCAACCGCCCCGCCGAGCAGGCCTCCCAGAGGAATGAGGCTGAACGTGATTCCGTGCATGCCCATCACGCGGCCTCGCAGACGGTCGGGGACCCGCAACTGCAGGGCCGACATCGAAGTTATCAGGAAAAACGAACTGAACATCCCGACCACGAACAGCGACACCAGCGCCAAGTAGTACCCCGGAGCAAGGGCGAACCCGAGGCCGGACAGACCGAACAAGAGACCGCCCGCCAACATGACTATTCCAATGTGGCGGCCCGCCTGCAACTTGCCCACGACGAATGTCCCAAAGACAGCGCCAACTCCGACCATCGTGAACATCACACCCAGGCCCTCCGAACCCACCTCAAACCGCTTCGCGAAGAGCGGCATTAACTGAACGTACTGCGAGCCGAAGAAGTGGTTAGCGTAGGTGAGAGGAATGAGCACCGCGAACAACGGGTCCTTGGCGATGAACCCGACACCCTCTATCACGTCTCCCATCACCCGGCGGCGAGAGGCTGGCGGCTGGATCGGCGACTTGAGCGACAACAAGACCAATAACATCGTGCCAAACCCTGCCGTGCCGCCGATGAACACCGCGCCCGTGCCAAACAGCCGGATCAACAGGCCCGCAACGGCAGGCGCCACCACCCTCGTCCCTTGCCACAACACCGAATTGAGAGCCACCGCGCTCATGATGTACGCCCGCCCGATCAGCGCAGGAAAGAATGCGTTGCGCGCAGGCCAGTCGAAACCGGAGACCAGCCCCAACACCGCGCTGATGGCGATCAGGTGCCATATACGCACCGTATCTGTAACCGTCAGCACGGCGAGCACAGCCAGCAAACCCGCCGACAGGATGGACGTAGCTATCAAAAGAAATCGCCTGTTGACCCTGTCTGCCAGCACACCGCCAAAAAGATTGACCGCGATCGTGGGCAGGGCCGTGCCCGCGCCAAGGTAACCGAGATCGAGTGGCGAGCCGCCAAGCTGGTTCACGATCATCCAGCCCTGCCCAACGGTTACCAGTTGAACGGCGCCGACCGCGGCCAGCGATCCGAGCCAGTATCGCCGGTAAGCAGGTTGCGACAACGCGCCCATTCGTCGACCGGGCGCATCAGTCGCCAGAGATTCAACAGCAGTCATCAAAACCAACCACTTCCGGGCAGATCAGCCCGGTGGCCAAACACTACACCAGCGAGCCTACCCCCAACGAGAGCCCTGTGTAGTCAGAAAACCTTTGCATCCCAGTCAACAGACCTGAAGCTCCGTTAGTAATTGAAGATTCTGGTCTCAGCCGCGATCCTCATCGGCCGCGTAACATTGTTAACTTGTAGGGCCAGACCGTCGCGACAGATCAGGATGAACAGGTGTGGCCGACAGGCGGGGCTCGCAGCGACGTAAAGATAGTTAACGCCATGGACCAGATCACACTCAAGGACTACCGGTGTTTCCACGAGAAGCAAACGGCCCGTTTGGCGCCGTTAACCCTGCTCGTGGGCGAGAACAGCACCGGCAAGACATCCTTCCTGGCCATGGTACGGGCACTCTGGGACGTCGCTTACGAAGATAAGATACCGGACTTCAAGAAAGACCCCTACGACCTAGGGAGTTTTGACGAAATAGCCCATCATCGACCGGGTAGAGGCGGCAGGGCAGAAACATTCGAAGCAGGTTTTAGCGACAGTATTCATGTACCGATTGATAAACCCGCGACGAATACATTCTACTGTTTTGACGTGACATTTGGTAAAAAGTGGACCACACCTGTCCCTGTGCGACGACGCGAGTCATTTGGTACTAACTGGATCGAAGAGGTGACAGATGCAGATCCCTACAATAATCAAATTCGAATCGGAACTAACAGGGGAACTTGGGAGTTAACACTTTCGTATTCAATTAGTCCACTCGATGAAAGATATATGACTCCCCTTGATCTCTATGTAACGACATTCTTGTCAGAAAAAGATTCGCCTGAAGACATGACAGTCAAACCGCAGTCGGGATCGCCAGCCCCTGACGCTCAGGACGAAATCCAACTCAGAGAGTTGTTTTCGTCGCGTCGAAGGCTTTTATGGCGACAGCCGTTTGCGAGCGCCCCGGTCCGGTCAAAACCGCGTCGCACCTACGATCCATCTTTAATATCGCCGGATCCAGAAGGCGATTACGTTCCCATGTATCTTGCCAATGTGTTTACCGAGGACAAGTCAATTTGGGCAGACCTCAAAATCAAGCTCGAAAGCTTTGGTAAAGCCGCCGGTCTCTTTGACGAAATCACGATCAAAAAGTTAGGCAAGAAAGGCAGCGGACCTTTTCAGGTCCAGGTAAGGAAGTTCAAAGGCGGATTAAAGGGTCCTTGGCGCAATCTCATCGACGTAGGTTACGGCGTCAGCCAGGCATTACCAGTGATCACGGAATTGCTGCGGCCCGACGCGCCCCATATGTTCTTGTTGCAGCAGCCTGAGGTACACCTCCATCCCAGCGCACAAGCCGCTTTGGGGAGTTTGTTCTGTGAAGTCGCTAGTTCGGGCCGACAACTAGTCGTCGAGACTCACAGCGACCACCTGCTTGACCGCGTTCGAATAGCGGTCCGCGATGGCCTCACTGGGTTGAGGCCCGAAGACGTTTCAATTCTCTTCTTCGAACGCGATGGCCTGGAGGTCAACATTCACTCGCTGACCATCGACGAAGATGGAAACATCAACGGCCAACCCAACAGTTACCGCCGGTTCTTCATGGAAGAAACTCAGCGGTCGTTGGGACTCTGACGGGTGTGCGCAATTGTCGACGCAAACGTCGTCGCCGAGGTGTTCGGGCGCAGTCGGCCTCCGGCAGGCGAGAAGTTCTTTCAGTGGCTAAATGTCAGAAAAGGAACTCTGGTGATCGGTGGCCAATTACGACGTGAACTCAATTACGCCTCATATGAATTCAAATTGTGGGCACGACAGGCATTACTTTCTTGAGTTGCCATAAGTGTTAACGACGCAAAAGTCGACGAAAGGACGAAGCAACTCTTAGCCGATGGCAGTTGTAAGTCAGATGATCACCATATTATTGCTTTGGCCCAATTGGGCGGCGCCCGTCTGTTGTATTCCAACGACAGGGTCTTACATCAGGATTTCAAGAATAAGAACCTGATCGACCTGCCGCGAGGCAGAGTCTATTCGACCGCCGAGGGTAAGGACTTCACATCCGGCCACAGGCGATTACTTCGACGGAAGGACCTGTGCGGGGTCCGGCAGTAATAACCCCGTCGAATCGGCCCCGTCCCCACTCCAGCGCATCCTGCCCCTAAATATCCCGCGTAAACCTGTACGGAACGCTGGCGGCCTCGGCGAACTTGCCGCGGTTGGCCTCCGGAATCAGCGCGGCGATCCTGCGCATTATTTCGTCGGTCGCTGACATCAAAAGCCTGCGCGTCGGCGTATCGTCATCTTGCACGATCCTGAACGGCGCGCCGATATTCAGCGTCAGCGTTCCGGTCGGCCTCACAACCCCAACAATCCCCTGCAACTTGCTCGTACCGGCAAGCCCAAACGGCACAATCGGGGCGCCGGTGATCGAGGCGAGATGCGCAACTCCGGGCTTTCCCGATTGCAGTATCTGATTTTGGCTTCGAGTCCCTTCCGGAAACAGAATGATCACCCGGCCTTCTACGGCCAGCTGCGACTTCGCCCGATTCAATGCCCGCAAGTCCGACCCCATCCTGTCGAGCGGATGAACCCCGTAGCCGCTAAGCAGGAATCTCATAATCGGATTCGAAAATAGCTCCTTCTTCGCCATGAACAGCGGCGGCCGGTTGAGAGCCGAGGCCACGATCGCCGGATCGATGTTCGCCAGGTGGTTCGACACAACGATGAGCGGTCCGCTGGACGGTATGTTTTTCAGCCCGACAACCGAGTGGTCCGCAAAGATCCGCATCGAGCCCTTGAACAGGGCGTTTGCTATCGGGAACAGCCACTGTTTCGTCATCGTGCCGCCTCGACTAGTTCAGCCATTCTGTCTACTACCTGTTCCAGCGTCATCTCGTCTGTATGCAGAACGTGCGCACCCTCCGCGAGCCGCAGCGGGGACGTCTGCCTACCCGAGTCGATTCGATCCCGTTTGCGCAACTCGGACAGCACCTCATCGTATCCGGTCTCCTTCGACGTAGCCATGTTCTCCTCGTACCGGCGCCGCGCCCGGGTTTCGGCAGATGCCGTGAGGTATATCTTGACCTCCGCATCCGGCAGAACCACCGTACCGATGTCTCTCCCAACCAATACAACGCTGCCGGTCTCCGCGAATCGTTGCTGCTCCGCGACCATCTGCTCCCGTACCTCGGCGATGGCCGATACGAACGAGACTCGTTGGTCGACCTCGGGCGTTCGGAGCATGCCGTCGACGTCCATTCCGTCCAACGTGATCGCCGCGGTCTGCCCGGAACGAGCCGCCACCGCGATGCGCGCCCGACCTAACGCCGACACAACCGCGCGCTCGTCCCCCGCCCCGGGCGCGGCAAGCGTGGCCGCACGGTACATCAGCCCCGTATCGAGGAACGAAAAACCGAGGCGCCGGGCCAATAGCGACCCTGCGGTGGACTTGCCGGAACTAACCGGACCGTCTATTGCGACCTTCAAGGATTCACACCCTGCTTGAACCTCAAATCTTGCTAAGCCGAACGATTAGATGACCCGCCGCGACTTGCGATGATCGCGCGAAACGCAGGGCCCCGGCGTTGTTATACTCGATTCTCAGCAGGCTCGACGCAATGCTGGCCTGCCAACTGATCCCGTCCGGCATCTACCAAACCTACTGAGAACCGAGCGTACACCCGCCCGCCAAACCGGCTGGGCGCCAGCGAATCCGCCCTGCAACCACTCACAGGTATACATACTGGCGCAAACGCGGCCGACAAACTGAGTTCCACATGATCGTATTCGACTGGGTCCTGCTCATCCTGCTTGCGCTCGCGCTTCTACTTGGATACAAGACCGGCCTCGTCGAAGGTGTGGTGACCGCCGTCTCCCTCTACGTGTCTTTGCTGCTTGGCGGTCTGTTTGCCGGCCACGTGCTGAGCCTCTTGCCCCTGAGCGTCGAAAGCGAGGCGCTGTCTACGGCGATCGGTTACGTGATCATCTTTGTCGGGGTGTTCATTGCGAGCCGGTTTGTGACCGGCGCGGCGAACACCGCTTTGAAAGTATCTCTGGTCGATTGGGTCAACAAGGGCGGCGGCATCGTCCTCGGAGTCGTCATCTGGGCGCTGCTCGCCATCGGTCTGATCACCGTAACGGCGCGCTACACATACGTGTTCGAGGACCCTGACCAGGGCGGAAATCCCGAACGTCGGGCGGCGCGGGGGCTCATTGCAAACGACTTGAGAGACGCAGCGGACAACATGCTCACGGAGTCCGCATTCGTCCCCGCTTTGCTCGACCTCCGCGGAGTGTTGCCCGGCGGCGCGCTGGGCATGGCCCCGGCAGACTTTAGTACGGCGTTGGACATTTTGGATGACCGGGCGTCGGACTAGCGGCCCACCGCCAGGAATCTGACTCACGATTGAGGCCCCTGACACATCGCAATGATCACCCGAGCCCCGGTCCTCGTCCTTAACCAGAACTATCAGCCGCTGAACGTCTGCAACGCCCGGCGCGCTGTGTCCCTGTTGGGGCGCGGCAAGGCCGAGACGATCGAACACGGGCCGTACTTCCTGCGCAGCGCAACCAGGGCATTCCCGTTGCCGGAGGTCATAAGGCTGGTCTATATGGTGAAGCGGCCGATTCACCGCCGAAAGTTGTCCCGCCGAGAGGTCTTCGTCAGGGACGGATACCGTTGCCAGTACTGCGGCAATTACACACGCGACCTGACCCTCGACCATGTTGTCCCGCGGTCGTGGGGTGGACTGCACACGTGGCAAAACGTAGTCAGCGCATGCAAACGGTGTAACCACCGAAAGGCCGGACGCACCCCTCGGGAGGCGAACATGGCCCTCCGGTCCCGCCCTCGCGAGCCCGCGCCCAGCCCCTACGCATTCTTCGACGCCCGCAGGATGCTTGCAACTTGGCGGCCTTTCCTGCCGTGGATTCAGGAATTCCAGTTCACCGACGACCGCGGGTCGAACTTAAACTCCGCCGAGGTCGCCTCGGGCGATCAGCCGAACTACGCGACCAGCCGGCGCAACTCCACTGCCCCGTAACAACTGATCCGGAGCGATGGCCACTTCAGCCTCAACCGGGGACGCCTCATCCGGTAACTCCACCTCGACCCGGTCCCCTGCGAGGATGTCGACCTCCTCAGCGTAGACGAACCGTACCGGCGAGTTCCGTTTTATTCGTACGCCGGCAACCGGGCGGCGCGGCGATTTCACGATAGGGATGGCAGACTCTCCTCTGCGCCCGGTTGCGGCACGGCTGACCCGTCCACGCCGGGCAAATCGAGCATCATGACCTCAAGCGCCAACCTCGGCATCGCATTGGCCCTCAGCGCATCGAGAGTGCGCTCGACGGCGTCAACCGCGGCAGACAGTTCGTCGGCCTTGAGCGCGCTGCCTACCGCGGACAACGACGGCAGCCAGTCGGCGTTCACTACGTGTTGTTCCAGCCCGTTCGCCGCGAACGCCACGTCTCGCCACCAGTCCAGCCACGCCTCGATCTCGGCCGTGCCCGCGGCGCGATCCCGCCCGAAAATGGCCGACGCCTCGCGGGCGTAACGGAACCGCACTTCGATATCGCCGGTCAACACCGACAATATCCGCTGGGCCGACTGGGTTCGCTTGTCCATAGCCGTCGGATCGTTCAGCGCGTCGATAGCCCATCCCGGGCGGCCGCGGGCGATACGCGAAAGTACTGCCGCGTTTTCGGGTTCTGCGCCGAAACGCTCTATGAGAACCCGTTCGATCTCCTCACCGGGAACCAGCCGCAACTCGATGCGCTGACAACGAGAGACGACCGTCGGCGGCAATTGCTCTGCAGAACTGGAGATCAGCAAGATCATCACGTCCTCGGCCGGCTCTTCAAGCGTCTTGAGAAGCCGATTCGCGGCCTCAGCCGACATCGCGTCGGCGCCGTCGATGATAAAAACCCTGCGGCGCCCTTCAAACGGCTTAAGCGACGCGTCTCGCTGAAGTTCGGCGATGTGTTCGATCCGGATGTTCTTGCGAGACCTCGGCGCACCCCCCTGGCCCGCCTCGGACGCGCTGTCGGCGCTCGGCAGTTCGGTATCCACGTCGATCACCCGGACGTCGGCGTGCAGGCCGCGGGTAATCCGGTCGCAGGGCCCGCATCTGCCGCACGGGGGCTGAGGCGCTTCGCCAAACATGTCGGGCGATGGCGTGCAGTTGACCGCCCGCGCAATGTCCATGGCGAGCGTCCGCTTGCCAACCTGCTCCGCCCCGGTGATGAGGTAGGCATGACTGACGCGCCCCAGACTGATCGCTCCGCCGAGCAGGCGCATCGCGCCGGGATGGCCGAAGGTCTGCCACCCGTGGATGGGTCGATCAGACAACGTACGTCGCCAACAAGTCCTCGTAGGACTCCCTGCGGCGCATCAGCCGGGCATCACCGTCGGCAACCATTACAATCGCGGGGCGCGGCGCCATGTTGTAGTTGCTGGCCATCGGCACGCAGTAGGCCCCCGAAGCGGGAAGCGCTATCAGGTCGCCCGTCACCAGGTCCGGCAGCGGAACGTCCCTTGCCAGCAAGTCGCCGGATTCGCAGAACTTGCCCGCAATCGTCGCCGACTGCGTTGTTGCGCAAGCGGGCTGCTTGACCGGAGTTACCGTATACGCCGCGTCGTACAGCGCAGGCCGAATGTTGTCACCCATTCCCCCGTCCACGCTTATGTACGTGCGCACGCCGGGGATGTGCTTTATTCCGCCCACCCTGTACACGGCTACGCCTGCCCTGCCGACGATAGCCCGGCCCGGCTCAACGGTCAGCGAGGGCATGTCCAATCCGTTAGCGTCGCAGCCCTCGCGAATTGCCTGGACGATCTCGGACGCATAGTCCGCGATGGGAGGCGGAGGCGAGGCGCTTACGTAACCGACCGCAAATCCACCCCCGGGGTTGAATTGGCGTGTCTCGAGTCCGTATTTTTGCCGCATCTCCGCCGCAAACCTCAACACATAGCGGATCGCCTGGGAGTACGGTTCGAGTTCGAAAATTGGAGAACCCAAGTGGAAGTGCAGACCCTCCACCTCCAGGTTTCGCGCCGCCAGTCCCTGCTGGACCGCCTTCTCGGCGTCTCCAGTTTCGATAGAGAAGCCGAATTTGGAATCGAGAATCCCGGTCGTCGTGAGCAGGTGCGTGTGCGGGTCAACGCTCGGCGACACTCGCAGCATCACCGGCTGAACGACGCCGCGTTCACGGGCCACCTCGTCAAGCAGCCCGATCTCATGGAATGAATCGACTGTGACATGCCCGATACCGTAGTCGATGGCCTCTTCCAACTCGGGCCGGGCCTTGTTGTTCCCGTGAAAGTTCAGCCGTTCAGCCGGAAACCCGGCTGCCCGCGCCACGGCCAACTCGCCACCGCTCACCACGTCCATACCGAGACCCTCGGACTCAAGCAATCGGGCCAACACCGGAGTCGAGAAGGCCTTCGATGAGTAGTTGACAGACGCGCCGGGGATCTCCTCCCTGAACGAACGAGTGAACTCTCGGCACATATGCCGGATCGTCTCCTCGTCATACACGTAGAGGGGTGTACCGAACTCGTCGGCAAGTTCGGACAGGCCGCACCCGCCGATCGATATTTCACTGTCAGTATTTAGCGAGGCCGTAACCGGAAACAGTTCATGGCCGGGGAATAAGTTTGTCATCTCGATTCGAGTATATCGGCCCGGTTAATCGACGGGCGCGATAGGTTGCACGTCGGACAGCACCGAAACCGGAGACCTCTGCGTAACCCCGCTTTCCACGGGAGAGGGTTGGGGTGAGGGCGTCTCCCAGCCCCGGGCGCATGGGGTACCCACCGGTTTGGTGGCTGGTTTCAACCCCCCCCAGAAACCTCCGATCTCCGAGGTCACGATCATTTGCATTTCGGCTTTCCCCAGTATGACGAAAGTTGTGCAAATGTCTGCAGCCGCGGCAGGAAAGTTCGCCGAACGCCGAGGCCGTTCTCGCATTTACAATACTCGCAGACCCGCTCAATGGTCAGGCAGCTACGCTGCCGGAAACGTGGACCACGAGACATGCAAACCGAGCCCGAAAAAGTAAGACTGACCTCCCTCGCCGGCTGCGCAGGGTGAGCTGGCAAGTTCAGCCAGTCTGAACTGGCGCAGGTCCTGCGCCACCTGCCTGTAAACAACCTGAACGATTCAAACGTCCTGGTCGGTTTCGAAACCGGGGACGACGCCGCCGTCTACCGGTTGACGGACGAACTCGCGCTCGTTCAAACTCTGGACTTCTTCCCACCCATCGTCGACGACCCGTATGACTACGGAGCGATCGCGGCGGCGAACGCCCTCAGCGATGTCTATGCAGTGGGCGGACGGCCCATCAGCGCGCTCAACGTGGCCGCATTTCCGCGGGACCTGCCCCTGGAAATATTCGCCTCGGTGCTCGCCGGAGGCATGGACAAAGCCACAGAGGCCGGCTGCTCAATCGTCGGAGGCCACACCGTGGACGACCGCGAGCCCAAGTACGGACTCGCCGTGACCGGCCTGGTAGAACCCGGCAAGCAAGTGAGCAATGCCACCGCACAGGCCGGCGACTGTCTCGTGCTCACAAAGGCAATCGGCACAGGGGTGATCACCACGGCCCACAAGAACGACATGGCGCCCCCCGGCGCGTTGGCCGAGGCCGTGAAGTCCATGAAGACCCTCAACAAGGGAGCGGCCGAGGCCATGACCGCGGCTGGCGCCCATGCCGCAACAGACGTCACCGGGTTCGGACTGCTGGGTCACTTGCACTCGATGATGAAGTCGAGCGGTTCGGCAGCCCGCGTAAGTAGATCGGCGATACCGGTCCTCCCCGGGGTTCTCGAACTACTCGATAAAGACGTTGCGCCGGGGGGAACACACCGCAATCTGGAATCGCTCGAAGGTCATCTGGTATGGGACGACGAGTTGCCCCAAACGGATCGACTCCTGTTGTGCGATCCCCAAACATCGGGAGGCATGCTGATCAGCATCCCCGCGGAGAAGTGCGACCTTCTCATGAAACACCTGGCCGATAAGGAAACGCTTTGCGCAGAAGTCGTCGGTGAAGTGACGGACGGCGAACCGGGCACAATCACCATCACACCCTGATTGGGGGTCTACTCCGCCGCCTGCTCCCAGACGAGCCGCATTTCATCTGCGGAAAGCTCACTCAGCGTTCGAGGCTCGATAGCCTTTTCCGCTCTCAAGATCCTGTTACGCACCCCTAAACCGAAACTCCGCAGCGCCGTCTCGGGATCATGCCCCGACTTCCCGACCCGCCTCGCTACGCCCATCAAATACCGGCCAGCGTCGGATTCTGTGTCGAGACGGACCTCACCGTCATCTGCCATCGGGGCCAGTTCGTCGACCGGCACACCTGCCGTCGCCGCCCTGTCCAGGACCGTCGAGGCGTACGACAGCGCCGGCATCGACACCGGCAGGCTCTCGACTATCGACCTGCGGCCGCTCTCCCGGCGTTTCAAATACTCCCATCGCTCCACCACCTCAGCGGCATCCCGCATCGTCTCGCCGCCTCCGAATACGTGCGGATGGCGCCTGACCAACTTGTTGATTACGCCCGAAATGACACCCGGCGCGTCAAACTCTCCGGCCCGCCTGGCGATGTCGATATGGAACGCCATATGTACAAGTAGGTCGCCGAGCTCCTCGGAAAGCTGCGCCGGCCCGCCATCCTCGATGGCTTCAAGCGCCTCGTACGTCTCTTCCAGCAAATACGGCCTGAGCGATTCGTGCGTCTGCTCGGCATCCCACGGGCACCCACCGGGGTTGCGAAGCGCCGCAACAAGCCGCAGCAAGTCCTCGAATGTCCTGCCCGTCGAAGGCTGGTCGACTTCATCCTCAGTGGTCATCAAATGCCTCCCGTAGATACTCACCCTTCGCCGTGCGGTCGAATCTGCGTATCCTTGCAATTATGAATTCGATTGGACTGAGTGCATTGCCGTCTGGGCGGGCAGCGACAACGGCGGCCATGGCGATTCTCGCCATCGCGCTGCCCATTTTCTTCGTCACTGCCAACGTGCGCCACATCGCCAACAGCAATTGGGTCTACGGCTACAACTGGTGGCGAAACGGCATCCCGGAACGCTCCGGATTCGAGACTTCCCAACTCGACAGCGCAGCGGATCAGATCATCGACTACTTCAACAATGATGATGAACTCCTCGACGTGCGCATAAATTTCAGAGGAGGCGACGTTTCGTTGTACAGCCACCGGGAAGTGTTGCACATGGTGGATGTCAAGGGGCTGATGGCCGGAACGTTTGCCGTCAGCCTGTGGACAGGCCTGTTCCTGTTGGTTGGCGGTGTTGTCGGCGTTGCGCTGCTGAAACACCGATTCTGGAATCTGCTCTACAGGGCGGCTGGCTGGTCGGCTCTGGGTTCCCTGGTCCTCATCGGCATCCTGTGTGTTGCAGCGCTGATCAATTTTGACTTCGTATTCACCAGGTTCCACTTCCTCAGTTTCGCCAACGACCTATGGATTCTCGATCCCCGAACCGACAACCTGATCATCATGTTTCCGCAGCGATTTTTCTTCGAAGCGACTTTCTTCATCGCCCTGATGACCGCCATCGAATTCACCGGCCTCGTCGTAGCCGCAAAACTGCTACGCAATCGGTACGGGGGGAGCGGAACAATAATCTAATGCCAATTCGCTTCGATTACCCAGCCAATCCAGATCGTAGTGGCGGGTTTGAAGAGCCTGTTTCATAGCGTCGAGACCACCTGACCACGATCCATTGGGTTACGGTGTTCGCCGGAATTATGAGGTAGGGCGCCGAATTCCGATTTCATCATTCCCGCACACCCTCCGTCACTCCCCTGAAAAGGGGAATCTCGTCGCATGGCGGTCGACACGAAAGTACGCAAAGGACCATTGAAACAGGCTCTTCAAACCCGCCTTTGGCCACTCAGGTTGGCAGGGTTGGCGGCATACTCAGACCATTTCCTGGCATGGTCCATGACACATAAACGAAAACCCGTCCTTTCCGGACGGGAGAGTGACGGCAATGAGGGTTGAGGGGCGGCGCAACTATCACACACCCCCCGTCGGCCGAATCTAGCCGCACGCCCCGCCGCAGCATCCACCACCGCCGCCGCAACCGCCTCCACCCATGCCCGCAACGGGGCTCGACTCGCCCGACCGGCCAGTCGACGAGGCGGCGAACACCGACAATTTCCGTGTTGACGGCTGTCCACACGATGAGCAGTCGGCCCTTGCGGCTGACATGTCCATGGGACGGAGAAGCTCGAACTCGCGTGAGCAGTCGGGGCAGCGGTATTCGTAGAGTGGCATAAGTGAGGTTCTCAGTTCGCGGGAATCGTCGGAATAGCCTGTCGGGTACGGATCAATTTCCCCGGGAACCGGCATCCTTCCGCGTTCCTATGTTATCGGGCGCGGCCAGCCAGTCGTCAACTATCGCCGGTATCTGGCTGATGTCGTTGGCAATGTAGTCCGGTTGGACCGTAAGGCCCAAGCGGTTAACGCGCGTCAACCATGCCGTCTTCATACCCACGCCCGCCGCTCCGGCAACGTCCGTCGCCGGATTGTCGCCAACGTGCAAGGCGCGGCACGGCGCAACCCCCAGCGCATTGAGTGTGTGACGGAATATCTCAGGACGCGGCTTCGCCATCGCCAGTTCGTTCGACAGCGACACGACCTCAAAAAAGCCGTCTATTCCCATCGCCTCAAACAGACGTGCGTACGCCTTACCGGACGAGTAGCCGGTGTTGGAAATGATGCCCAATTTCACCGGCTTGCGAGACAACTCCTGAAGGGCTTTTAAAGCCCCGGGCATCAGCGAAGGGGGCGCGCGGTCAAGCGACTCGTCAACGACCTCCCACACCCTTTCGATGCCTGCCGGGCCAATCCGTCCAGGCAGCCCCTCATCCAGCGTAGACAGCGTCTGCACGATCCGGTACCCGAAGTACATGTCGAGACCTAACTCGTGATCGGCGTTGATCACCTCGGAAGTGTTGTCGAACGCGTCAGACAGCCGGGCGTGTTCGAAAAACTCGCCGTAATCGGCGAGGACCGCCATAGTGCCGTTGGGGCGAAGTCGCCGGCGTTCTACGGAGACCTGGCCGCCACTGGGCTCCTCGATCAGCGTCAGCCACAGGTCAAGCGTTACCGCCCAGATTGCTTCAGACATATTTCCAAGTTAACAATCCGCCCACACCTGGGCAAACGTATGTCCGTCTCGCATGTCTGAGCGTCACCAGATGGCTGGCTTGGTGATCGTGCCGAATCGGTCCGCCAGCGTCTCGGGAAGCTGGCTCCGTCTCAGGTGGCTCTTCCAAAGTCGCTTGACGTAGGTCGCAGCAGTGGACAGGACTCTGGGGCTCGCGTTCCTTTGGTCGGGGTTGACCAGCGTGACACGAAGACCCAGGCCGTCCCTCACGTACCTCATGGCGCCGGCAAAGTCCGCGTCGTTGGATACGACCACTGCCTGTTCGCATTCCCCGTTGAAGCCATCGACCAGGAGACGCGTGGCAAGATTCACGTCCGACCCCTTCTCCTCCGAATTCCTTACGGGGACATGGGTTGGGCGCCCCTGCACAGGCTCTGCCAACGGACGGCGTTTGACGCCGGATCGAAAGACGCCGTAGTAGGCGTCGAAACCCGGCAGCGTCGCCAGCGCTCTCAGGTACGCCTGCTGCCGTTGGCGTTAAGCAGGATTGCCGGGGCGCGTATCGAGCCGGGCGGTGAAGTAGCAGACCCGGTTGATGGCGTCTTGGGGAAAGAGGGTCTTGGCCAGCTTCCGCAGGTCCAGCCACCTGAACGGAGTATCCTTCAGGGCGCGGTAGTAGAGATTGAAGCCGTCGATGTACAGGTTGGTGATCAACTACTGTTCCATTACAAAGACAGAGACCGCCCCGGAGGACGGTCTCGACCCTACCGCCGAAGAGATAGGGGTGGTATATAAACGTTACCACGCGCTGCGACGCCTCTCAACGGGCTGTTAGACCGACGGACCTATCGCAGGATTCGAAGGATTGGCGGTCAATGCCGCTCCCTCACAAAGACAGAGACCGCCCCGAAGGACGGTCGCCCCTCCCGTCGAATCGATAGGGGTGGTACGTAAACACTACCACGCGCTGCGACGCCTCTCAACGGGCTGTTAGACCGAGGGACCTATCGCAAGAATTCGAAACGTCGGCGACCTATCGCCCCTCACGTATCCGCGCGACCAAGCACGGCGAGACTTCCACAGTTCAGTCATCGTCATCTGGACCGGGTATTCTCCCTCGGGCAGCCTCAGACGAGCTTTGCCAAGTTTCGCCTGAAGCGTATCTGTCGTCCTTCGTCCCGTACTCTGCCATCACGGGCCCACCCCATCGCCTCGTAGAAAGCGGTCCCTCGCTCGCAGCCTTCCGCCTTCCACAGTATCGCTTCGCTGTAGCCGTCCAAAACGAGATGTTTGAGGGCGAGCGAAATCAATGCCATGCCGATACCTGTGCGCCAGTGCGGTGGATCGACGGCGATGGTGTCGAGTTCGCCGAGTTGGGGACCCACCGGATCCCGGCTCGGGCCGATCCCGACGATCGAACCCACACTCCGCAACCCACCAACGGTGCGGGACGGGCTGGCCAAGATCATGAATCCAGCGTTCGACAAGCTCCGGTGTGACAGTTCTGTCGGCCTGCGATAGCAGTTCACCAAATCCAGTATTCCATGAACCATGTATATCCGCGCAACATCCTCCCCGTCAGCAGGCGTAGCCGGTCGGATTGACAACGGCAATCCCTGTGTAGCGTTCTTGAGCGAAGCCTTAATCACCCCGTGCGCCTCCGTTTCACCGTGAGTTGTACCATTGCCACGAGCGCGTTATGTTAACCGGAACGCCCCACTATCACCCCGTGCGCCCCACTGTCACCCTGAGCAAGGTCGAAGGGTCTATGGCTGAGGGGCCAGGCATCGCGGAGGGCGTGGATTCTTCGCCGCGCTCAGAACGACAGACTTTTGTGCTCCGATTCGGCCAACGCCGAACCAATACTCAACCGGCAATCAATCATTACTTACGGAATCCCGAAAACCTCCGTGTCGGGATAGAAATCAGTCCACGCAAACCAGAACACGTTTACCGCGTGGACCCGCCTCAGGGCGTTGCCGGCCAACTCGCCGTCAAGCGCCTGCCCCGTGAACGGAACCCATTTCGTACCCGTCTGTTCGTCAACCAGATAGACGCCGTCGTCCGTCTCTAGCAACTCAAACGTCAACTCCTGCCCGTCGAGCGTCCGATCGAACGCCAGCGCTGTAGTCGTAATCGGATCGAAGTAGATGAGCGCCGGCTGGCCTGCCACATAATCGTTGACCAGTCCTGACTCCATCAGGACCGCATGCGGGAAAGCCTTTGGCCGACTATGGAATCCGGCGCCCAGAACCAGGTCCTTGGTCGGCAGGCGGTCGTCCGCGTGCTCCTCGCCGATCACCCCTGCGCTTCTGTCATTGTAATAGGACCTGTACGGGTCGCTTGAGCCGGAAAAACCCTTGTCGAGCGCCAGCGTGTCCGGATAAGTCTCGAGCCACTTTCCCCAAGGCGTGAGCGTAACGGGCACGTTCTCAAGCCTGGTCCCTTTGAGCGGACCGGATACGGCCTGCGAAAGAAAGTGGCTCCACAGCGTGCCGGTCTCGCGGTCGAACATCACTAGCGCGTTCATGATGAGCTTGCCGGACACGCCGAAGTCGAGAACCTGGCCGTTTACCTCTCTGGAGTACCCGACTCCAGTAAAGCAGAGAGGTCACCACGTAACCGCAATCGGCTTCCCTCCCACAACGTCGTTCACGATTTCGTGCCGGCTAAGCAACGGAATCGAGTACGCTCTGGCGTCGCCGTCGATCTCAACGCCGAGCACCAGTTCGTCCGGCCCGTAATCATCCCCCGCCTCTTCGGCTGAAACGAATTTAGGATTGGAGATCGACGGGATGGCGTCGGGCGGCAGGAGCGAAACGATCTCGTATTCCCGTTCCGGCGTTGGTTCCAGTGTCGGAGGCGGCGTGACTGCGACTGCGGTCGGGCTCACCGATTTCATCTCCGGCCTTGCCGTTGCCGTTCCTGCATGCGGCGGCGGCACGGTCGTTGCGGTCGGCGCGGAGCTGTCCGGCGGTTCAGTCGTTGGCGTGACTGCGACTGCGGTCGGGCTCGCCGATTTCATCTCCGGCCTTGCCGTTGCCGTTTCTGCGCGCGGCGTCGGCTGTCCACCGTTACTCTGCGTTTCGGCCGTTGCGGCCGTTGCGGTCAGCGCGGAGTCGGCTGGGCGCGCGGTCGGCGGCGTCCGCTCCGCTACCTCCAGCGACGGAGTGTCAGTCGCCCCGACAGCCTCGCCCACCTGACCCGACTCAGATGAGGAGCAGCCGGACAGGACCACGACGATGATCACGATGACTACCACAACCGCCGCGACTGTGACAATGCCGCCGATCGCAGTGGATACAGCCATCTTTAACAACTGCGTAGCCATGGTCACGGCGCCCATCACAACCGCAACTGCCATGGCGACGCCACCAGCCAATATGCCTATGATCACCTTCGACACCTGCATACCTAAAGGGCCGCGAAGCCCCTTGGCACTAAGAAACTATCTCAAAAGTCCCGTCATTCCCGTTTTTGAGGGAATCTGGAGAGCGCGTGAGACGGGCTTGGCTACTTCAGGGGTGGTTCTGAGTTAGTTCCTAAGCCCTGTACAAAAATTGGATGAACACAACCCCCGCCGAGATGCTCCGCTCCGATGCTACTATTCAAGTCCCGTGCGCCGAAACGATACTTCGCGCTGATTCCGCCATTCTCAAACTCCGTAAGAGGTGGAAGCTATCCATCTTTCAAGGCTCGCCCTTGCGGGATTCCGCAACTACACCTCCGCTGAACTGGCGTTGGAACCCGGCCTGAGCGTTTTCGAAGGCGAGAACGGTCACGGCAAGAGCAACCTCCTTGAGGCTGCGTACATCCTCGCAATCGCAAAGTCGCCGAGGGCGTCGAGCGACCGCGAGCTGGTCAACTTGGACGTCGTAAAGTCGGGCGGCCATGTTCAGGTGCTCGGAGTGGGCCGGCAGAACGACTTAACGGTTCAGGCGCAGTTGGACATCGAAGCGCCGCCGCATTCTCCCCTCGGCCCGGTCGCATTCCAGAAATCGCTCAGGGTAAACGGCATCGTGCGCACCGCCGCCGAATTTGTGGGGGCCCTCAACATCGTCTTCTTCCAGGCCGGCGATATCGAACTCGTAACCGGTCCACCGTCGTTCCGCCGGAGGTATCTGGACATCCTCATATCTCAGGCCGACACCGCCTACCTCAAGAATCAGCAGCGCTACTCCAGGGTCGTCATGCAAAGGAATCAGCTGCTGCGCCGAATTCGGGAAGGCCATGCGAACATGGACGAACTGGAATTCTGGGACAGCCGATTGGCCCACGAAGGAGCGGCCATCGTTGAGCGCCGGCAAAAGGCGGTGGACGACCTCGTAACTCACGCAACACCGGTCCATGAGAACCTGAGTTCCGGGGGCGCCCTGAGCCTCAACTACCGGCCGCGGGTGTCGGGAAGCGCCAGGGGTCCGCGAATGGGGGGCGACTTCGCAACTGCGTCCATAGCCGACAACATCCTCAACGCCTTGCAATCGGTCCGGGCCCGCGAAATGGCGCAGGGGGTCACTGTAATCGGTCCGCACCGCGACGATCTTGACATCGAACTTGATGGTCAACCCGCAGGCGCGTTCGCCTCGCGCGGACAGGCGCGGTCAATCGCCCTCGCTCTCAAACTCGCTGAGGCGGCAGTCGTCACCGCGGCAGCAGGCAGAATGCCCATCCTCGCTTTGGACGACGTGCTGTCTGAGCTGGACGCCACGCGAAGAAGGCTCGTCCTCGAAGGCGTGTACGGTTACGATCAGGTCCTGTTGACCACGGCCGATTTCGGTCTTATCGACCACAAATACCTTGCGGACGCCAACCGCTTCATAGTGCACAACGGCGCCGTTTCACAACATGCAGCCTGAACACACAAATAATCAGTCCGGCGTCGGCCAAACGTCCCAAGTCGCCAAATCGATCGACCTCGCAGCCAAAATGATCGCTAACAGCGACTACGCAGTTGCGATGACCGGCGCCGGCATGTCGGTAGAAAGCGGTATTCCCCCGTTTCGCGGCGCCGACGGCCTGTGGACCCGGTACGGGACTCCTCCAATGGACGGATACAGCCGATTCAAGGCGGACCCTCAGGGATGGTGGCTTCGGGAGATGAACCGCGAGATCGACGCACACATCCTGGAACTACGAAACGCTCTGGCCGCCGCAAAACCGCACGCCGGTCATCGGTCCCTCGCCAGAATGGTCAGGGACGGCGCGCTGAAGAGCGTTATCACGCAGAACATCGATGGCCTCGACGAACGCGCCGGTATCACCGACCTCATCGAGATCCACGGAAACCGCAGCCGTTTGCGCTGCACGACGTGCGGCGCCAGGAAACGGCTCGGCGGGTTCGTGTTGGACGGTCCGCCCGCGCCGTGCCGCAGCTGCGGAGGTCCGGTCAAATACGACACGGTGATGTTCGGGGAGCCCGTGCCCGAAGACACGATGAGCGCAGCGCGCAGACAGACCGGCATGGCCGACTGTATAGTCGCTATCGGCACGTCGGCCACCGTAAGGCCCGCAAGCGGCCTGCTTTGGATCGCGAAGGCCAACGGCGCCCGCCTCATCGAGATCAACCCTAATGAAACAAAGCTGACCGCAATCGTCGACCTCGCGGTCCGAGGCAAGGCGAGCATAACCGTACCCATGCTCTCCCGAGCCGTTTTCCAACTCATTCGTTCCCAACCGTCCGCCAAAGGGCGGGATTTACCAGCGACGGCGCCGCGGTTAGCATGACGACAGCCCATTCACAGCAACCCTGAAACACGAGGCGGCCGACGCCACCGGGGAACAGAAAAATGACCGAATCGCTTCAAGCCGATCTCGACCGCTACATAGCAAGCAATCAGCAGTCCCTGAGCCTGCACCAGCGCGCCGCAAAGGTCATGCCTGGCGGCGACTCCCGCAACTCCATATGGTGGCCTCCGTTCCCCGTCTACGTGGCCAGAGGGGACGGATCGAAGTTGTACGACGTCGACGGCAATGAGCGCGTCGACATGGTCAACAACATGACCACGCTCATCCTCGGCCATCGTCACCCCGGGGTCGTCAAGGCCATGCGGGACCAACTGGACAACGGAGTATCGTTCCCCGCGCCAAGCCCGCCTGTCATCGAGTGGGCCGAAATCATGGTCGACCGCGTCCCATCGGTCGACATGGTCCGGTTCGTCAACTCCGGCACCGAAGCGACTTTGAACGCCATTCGGGTGAGCAGGGCGTTCACCGGCAAGGACATGATCGCCAAATGCGAGGGCGCATACCACGGCAACCACGACGCTGTCTCGATCAGCGTTCAGCCCCCGCTCGAAAGTGCAGGAGACGCGCTCAGCCCAGACCCGGTAATCGGCTTCGAGGGCATCCCGTCCCGGGTTGTCGATGACATCGTCATCATGCCGTATAACGACTTGCGAGCCTGCGAAAAGATCATCCGCGCCAATGCCGACGTGCTTGCAGCGGTCATCGTCGAGCCTGTCAATGGGCAAAGCGGCTTCATCCCCGCCGAGCCACATTGGCTGGCCGGCCTGAGGTCCCTGACATCCGAACTCGGCATCCTACTGATATTCGACGAGGTGATCACGTTCCGGCTATCACGCGGCGGCGCACAGGAGTACTACGGCGTGACCCCGGACATGACGGCCTTTGGGAAGATCATCGGAGGCGGCATGCCGGTCGGAGCGTTCGGAGGGCGGGAAGACGTGATGTCGCTCTACGACCCCAGCAACGGAAGCCCGCGCGTTCAGCACGCAGGCACGTTCAACGGCAACCCGATGACCGCGGCCGCCGGCATAAGCACGCTCAAGGAACTCACGCCCGACGCCTACACGGAACTCGACGAAAAGGGTGAGTACGTCAGGGACAAGTTGAGCAGACTGGTAACCGACATGGAAGCCCCCATCGGTGTGACCGGAATCGCCTCCCTGTTTGGGGTCCAGTTCACCACAACGCCCGTCACCGACTATCGGAGCTTCGCGACCAACGACGCCGAGTTCGCCCGCGCCATGTTCATGGGATTGCTCAACGAAGGATACGTCGTGTCGAAGAGCTGCGCAGGCAACGTCTCGACGGTTCACGAGCCCGCAGAACTCGACGGATTTGTCGGCGCCGTCGGCCGCGTGCTCGAACGGGCAGGATACGGCTAGAGAAGATGTCAAAAGAGGTACTGCTAAAGCGCTAATGCCTGTCATACTGCTAGATGTCCGTCATTGTGGTAGGCGCCTGTCATATTTGTAGGGGTCTGTCATGCTGGGCGAAGCTGAAGAATCTAACGTCTGCCAGCCAGAATGGTCCGCCCCCCTGATCCAGACTCTTCGACTTCGCTCAGAGGCTGTGAGTTTTTTGGGTTCTGTTGTTGTTAGGCGGCATGTTGGTGGCGGAAGGCGCCATTGGGAAGTTTCACCGGGGCGGGCGCTTGTTGAGGGAGGCAGAATTGCGGGACAGCATTGGCCGCTTTCCGGGCGAATTCACTAGGGAATCCGGATTGACTGGTCCGGAGCTTATCGGCTGTGCCTGCTTAACCCCCGTGTCTGCCTACGCCATGAACGCCTCCCAACGCAGGAGGTTGTGGGCCACGGCGACAAGGAGCATTACGCTGGTGATTTTGGCAAGTCCCCGTACGTTGAATTGGCTCACTCCGTGAAGACGCGCCTGGGCGTTCGTCCACTCGGCTACAGACGCCCGCTGCCTGTATATGGCTTTGGCCTCGCCGGTGGCCATCCGTTGACGCCACCTTGCCACGTCCGGCCCGTCCCCGTAGCGGGGATCGTAACGCTCCCGTTCGGGCTTGTTCCGGGGCAACCTCACCGGCGCATACACACTCACCCCACGTTGCTCCAGAGCGGTGATGTCCTCCCGGGTAGCGAAGCCCCCGTCCATCAGGTAGGAGTCAGGGCGCCGGCCCGTCCGCCTGACCAGTTGTTCCTCCATGGGCGCCGCTTGCCCTGCGTCCGTACCCGACGATGTGACCCCTACTCCGACGATGATCCCGTTGGCGCTATCAGTGGCCAGTTCGATATTGCAGGCTGGCCGGAAGCCGCCATCCGGCATCTTCATCACCGTTGCCTGGGGGTCTGTGGTGGATACCCGCGCCTTCGTAACCTTGGGACGCTGAGCCTTCGCCTTGGTGTGCTGTTGGCGTTCCTTCTTCGCTTGTGCCCGGGGCAAGTACGACAGCGCCTCCCGGACCCGTTCCTCCCGCTCTCGCGCCGCACGCTCCCGCGCCGCACGTTCACGCCGCGTCACACCGGAATCGGGACGCTCCCGCTCCTGCGCCAGCCGCTCCACCTGCGCCCGCGCCTCCTCCATGCACCTCTTCAATCCCTGCGCGCCGCGAAAGGACGCGGCGCCGGCGCTCGCCCTCACCCGCATCCCGTCTTGAGCCACACGCTCCAGCAGGACCGCCCCTGCGGCCATCAGAGAACCTATGATCTGGGTCAAAAGGCCGTCCAGCGCCTCCTGGTGGGCTACCCGGAAGTCAGAGAGCATGTGATAGTTGACAGGTACGTTCCCCCTCATCCAGCGGTAGGCGTCGTGCTCTTCGCACAAACGCGCCAGCCGGCGGGCGCTCCCTATACCGTCAACCGTGGCCAGAAGCCACAACGCCAGCAGCGCTTTGGGGTCTGTCGTTGGGCGGCCTGGCCGGTTCTCCACCGCCTTGACCGGCGCATAAAAGGCCGACAGGTCCAACCTCTCCAAAAAGCTCCATATAACACGGGCCCGATGCTCTTGAGGCAACCGAGATTCCAGGTCCAATACCGCCCACTCAGGCTGATTCCGCACCGGCCGCAGCGCCCGGGCCTCACCCGGACTCGTTGGCGCAGGCGCTCGCTTCTCCTCGATGGCCGGAAGTTCAAACAGCGTCTCTTCACTCATGTGTTCACCTCGCCGATATGGCTGCCCAATATCGTTGTCCAGCAATCAGCCTCTCAATACCATAGGAGCATAAATGATTTATTCACAGGCTCTCAGGGTGACAAAGGGACTTACGAGACACCCTCTTGGAGTTCAGTAGGTGATTACTTCGGGGCCGTTGGGGCCGAGGTAGATGGTGTGTTCTTTCCATGCCACCGGAGCACCGGACACTTCGACTAAAGGCGGGTAGCCCCGCATGACGCCCTGACGGATGAGCTCTCGCAGCGTCGCCTCGAATGGCTTGCGGGGCTCGGATCTGAAGTACCGCCGGGCCACCGGCAGGCCGTTCCAATAGTCGATCGCATCTAGCGCGCTGCTGGTCAACTTGTTCGACGGCTTCGGTTGGCCGGACTTCATGAACACCTCCGCCTTGCCCTGGTCCACTACATACCCTTCTCCGGCTGTGACGAACGGCTCTATGGCGAAAATCATCCCCTGCTTGATGCGCGGTCCGCCGCTTTGGGCGCTGTTGGGTATCTGAAAGCCAGAGTGAAGCTGCCAGCGCCCGAGGCCGTGCCCGGCGAGGTTGTAGATGGGCTTGTAGCCCCGACCGGTAATGAGATCCGCTATAGCCGTGCCGATCTCGCCGACGACCGCTCCGTCTTTGGCTGCGCCGACAGCTGCGTCGAGGGCCGCGCCAGCGACACTGATCATGTCGGCCCACCGGCGATCCGGCGAAAGGTCGACGCTGACACCGGTGTCCACGGGGTAGCCGTCGATATGCGCGCCGAGGTCGATCTTTACTAAGTCGACTGAATGAAACTTCGTTTTGTCGGACGGGGAGGCGCAGTAGTGCGCTGCGATCTCGTTGCGGCTGGTCTGCGCAGGAAAAGACGGTAGCGCCCCTGCGTCGCGAATGCGGGTCTCGATTGCTTCCTGGAGTTCCCTGAGCAGCAGGCCCGGCCGCACCTGAGCGGATGCCCAGTTACGACAGTCGGCGGCTATTCGCCCCGCCTCCCGATAGGCTGCCAGTTCATGAATGTCCATAACGACAAGAGATCCCGTCGCCGGTCAGAATTCGCTGACGAAGAACGACGATACTAGCGTACGGCTTTCGGGGCGTCGAATTAAGAGAGAGCGCGCCCGTTTTTAGGGGCAAGCATGCGTGCGGGCAGGTATATGGGGGCCGTCCGCGACCGCGATGACGCAGGGGTGGCTACCCGTAGGCCGGGGAACCCCGGAGCGCTGAAGGGAAGAGGGCGGTCAGGAGCGCGAGGTGTTGCCGGGAGGGTACGCGGACCAGAGCTCTGGCTCGGCGCCCAATCCTTGCGTGGCTTCTACGAGCCGCCTTGCGCTTTGGAGAACTGTTTTTAGCAGGTTGATCATCATCTTGTCGTCGTGTTGCTTTCGGAACATTTCAGGGCATCAAAAAACCCCCTGCATCTTGTTCGCAGGGGGTTTCAGCGGTTCAATATTGCCTTACGGCTCGATTCAAGTCGCGACTACGCTGCCCCCTGCGGGCTTACAGCAACACATACAGATGCAAATGGGTTTGGCGGAAATTTCTTTCACAGTGTGCCAAGTGTAGCCAACCGAATCACAGGATGCAACGGTTTGCCGGCTAATTTGCGGAGTTCAGGTTCAGTAAACGGGCCGCGTTCTCGCCGAGTACGGCGGCCTCATCGCTCGTCGACAAGCCGCCCATGCGCATCCGCGCGAGCGCCTTGGTCTGGCTGACAAGCGGGTAGTCCGAGGCGAAGAGGATTCGTTCTGCGCCGCACGCTGTGGCGGCCGACTGAAACACCCTGGGCCGATACAGGTGGGTGAAAGCCGCCGAATCGAAGTACACGTTGGCCAGCGACGCGGCCACCTCCGGCATGAGCGCATAGAACGGCATTCCGCCGCCAAAGTGGGCGAATACGAATGTGTTGTCGGGGTATGCGCGAACCAGGACCTCCAACATGTCGGGCGTGACGGTTCCCTTGCCTTGATACGCGTGGCCCACTGGCTCCGAGGCGTGAATTAGAACCGGGATCCTGAGTTCCCGCGCCGCGTCCAGCACCGGCGCAAGGGTTGCGAGATCGGCGGAGATGATCCCCTGTGTGTCCGGATGTAACTCGCCGATGCCCCGCGCGCCGGCCTCCACACACCGCCGGACCTCTTCGACAGCGGACTGCCCCCACAACGGGTTAACGCTGCAAAACGGCGCTATCCGCCCCGGGTGTTTACGCGCCGCGTCGAGAATGTAGTCGTTCGACGTGCGCGCCACGCCGGAGTCGGTCCACCCGTAGCCGGCCGCGACGGATACGTCTATTCCGGCTGTGTCCATCTGCTCGACGAGTTGGCTGCCGGTCGCCATACCGCTCTGGTCGTCGCCGAACAGTTCGCGCATCGTGGCGTCGAGGCCGCGGTAACGCCGGCGTTCGGAACTGAACTCCGGGGGCATGATATGGGTATGAGAGTCGATGATCACTGTTCAGGCCAACCCGAGTCGAACTGCGTTACCGGTGGCGGGGCGGCCGTCGGTATACTCGCTAATGGAACAGACTCTAACAAAGGGCCGATGACCGGCCCGCCCCCGTGTTCGGGAATTCGCAATGACCATCTCCGGCGTCGAAGCGCCAGGCGTACTGACCAAACCGGACATCCGGCGAGCAGAACCGGCCCTCGGCAAGGTGGCGGTTCTTTATACGACTCCCGAGTCGGTGCTGGAAGACTACGGCCGGCTGATGAATCTGGCCGACTACCGGTCGGCCCTCGTGCCCGGCATCGAGACGCTGCTCAAGGTCAACATCTCGTGGCAACACTACTACCCCGCTTGCTCCACGGCGCCGTGGCAGATCGAAGGGGTAGTGAACGAGTTACGCCGCGGCGGCTACGAAGATCTGGTGGCCGCGCACAACGGCACGGTGGTGGTAGACCCCGTGGAAGGGCGTGTCAAAAACCGGCACGCCGCGGTGGAGGACCGGCTCGGGGTGCCGCACATAGTGCTGGACGCGCCGCCGGTCAAGTGGGTGAGATACCGGCCGTCGGCCAGGATGTTGGTCCTCGACGATATCTACAAGGACGGACTGTACGTGCCCGAGGTCCTGCCCGAGACCAACATCGTGCAACTGCCGACCGTCAAGACGCACGTTTTCACGACCATGACGGGCGCGCTCAAGAACGCGTTCGGCGGGCTGTTGCACCGCTACAGGCACTGGACGCACTCGGTGATCCACGAAACGCTCGTGGACCTTTTGCAGATTCAACGCGAGATCCACTCCGGCCTGTTCGCGGTCATGGACGGCACGTTTGCAGGCGACGGCCCCGGCCCGCGGGCGATGCGCATTCATACCAAGAACGTCATTTTGGCGAGCGCCGATCAGGTGGCGATCGACTCCGTGGCGGCGTCGATGATGGGGTTCGACCCGATGAGCATCCCGATGATCCGCATCGCTCACGAGCACGGGCTGGGCGTCGGCAATCCCTCTGAGATCGAAGTGTTGGGTGACGACGTGGCGGGCGTCGACTGGCAATTTTCGGCGAACGAAAGTACGTTTGCGAGCCGGGGGCAGCGCCTGATTTATCACGGGCCGCTGAAGCCGCTCGAGAACCTGCTGCTCAGGTCACCGCTGGCGCCATGGTCCTTCTGGGCGTCAAACGTCTACCACAATGACTTTTGGCTGCGATTCATCGGCCACAAGCGGGTGCGCGAAGCGATGAACACCCCTTGGGGCAGACTCTTTCAGCAATACTGATCCGCGCGGCTGATCCGCGCCGATTCATGCGCCCGCAGGAGGGTGTCCGTTGCCGGGAGGTGGACCGATGTCGTTGGTGTACACGCCAAGGTCGCTGCCCTGGTGGACGTGAAGCACGAACTCGTCACGTTGCAGGCCGACTGCGTCGATGATGTTTTCATCCACGATCGACACGATCTCCTGAATGCCGCCCTGAGTCAGGCTTTCGGCAACGGTAAGCGTGCCGTGGACCATAGCGCTTGTGAAGTGCAGATCAAGGCGCCCGACCGGCCCGCCCTCTTCGAGAATCGTGTAGCACTCAGAATACGGTGTTCTGCATTCCCGTTCAAAGTAGAAGGTCGCCATTTCTGTCCGTTCGGTCCAAGGGGCGATGTGGGTGAATGTGTGGAGTTCCGGACTCGGTAAGGATCTACGTCCTGACCTGACCATCGCCCCTCACGACCCATTTGTAGCTTGTCAGTTCCCGCAACCCCATGGGTCCCCTGGCGTGCAGCTTGTTCGTACTGATTGCGACCTCAGCGCCCAGGCCGAATTCACCACCGTCGTTGAAACGGGTGGAGGTGTTAGTGAAGACGGCGGCGGCGTCCACTTTCGAAATAAACGCCTCGGCTGTCGCAACGTCTTCTGTGACGATGGCCTCGGAGTGCCCGGAACCGTAGGTCCTGATGTGTGAAAGCGCGTCGTCCAGGCCGTCCACGATCTTTATCGAGGCGATCAGGTCGAGGAACTCTGTCCCAAAGTCCTCGTCAGTTGCCGCCTTGAATTCGGCGCCGTGGTTGGCGCTGTGCAAAATCGATAGAGCTCCGCGGTCGCACCTCATCTCGACGCCGTGGCTGGCGAACACCCGGGCCAGATCTGGCAGGAAGCTGCCTGCGACCGCCGCGTCGACCAGGACTGTGTCAAGCGCGTTGCAGACTGTTGGCCGCTGCACCTTTGCGTTGACCACGATTTCGCGGGCCTTCTCCAGGTCGGCAGCCGAGTCGACGAATGTGTGGCAGACCCCGATGCCGCCCGTCACTGCGGGCATGGCCGCGGTCTCCGCAACGAAGTGGACCAATTCTGCGCTTCCCCTCGGCACCATGAGGTCGAACTCATCCTTCATGCCGAGCATCTCCCTCACGAGCGCGCGGTCTGTGGACGCCACAAATTGCACCGCATCGGCCGGCAATTCGCTCGACTCAAGGGCGTCGGTGATGACCTTTACCAGCGCCATGTTGGTGTTGAACGCCTCTTTACCGCCTCGCAGAACGACCGCGTTGCCGGACTTGAGGCACAGTGATGCGATGTCCACGGTTACGTTGGGACGGCTCTCGTAGATCGTGCCGATAACGCCGAGGGGGACGCGAACCCGCTGGACTCGCAGGCCGTTCGGCCGGGTGGTCTCGTCGAGTACCTCGCCGACGGGGTCCGGCAGTCGGGCGATGACTCCCAGGGCGTCTCCCATGTCTGCAACCCGCTCCTCGTTGAGCGTCAGGCGTTCGGTGATGTGTTCGCCGAGGCCAGCCCGCCCTGCCTCGTCGAGGTCCACTGCGTTGGCATCCAGAATCTGCCCGCGCCGCTCGTCCAGCGCCGCGGCGATCGAGTACAACGCGTCGTTGCGCGCCTCGGTAGACGAAATCGCCAGTTCGCCTGCGGCAGCCCGCGCCCTCAGCGCCTGCTCTTTGAGTCGATTCGATGTAGTCAACAGGAATCTTCGCTATCTCTTACCGGAAGTTTCATTGAACAAATATACGCAACTGCTCAGGATTAGCAGGCAGTTATTCGAAGGCGCCCGAAGGATTCGGCCAGCCTGGCAGACCTGTCTGCGGCCCGATCCACGCCATCGCCGCGGCGCTGTTCGTTCACACCTGTCAGGATCAGTGACATTCCTAATTAAGAATTACCAGCAGCGCCCGGAGCATCGCAAACGTGTCGACATATCGGACGTCGAACGCGGCGCACACCTCTGGAAGCTTGACTATGTTTTTGGCGTATGGCGCCGGCAATTCGTGTGTAACAACTCCGCTGCGATTGACGTTGGCTAAGGCAACCAGCCACCCGTCCGCTCCGGAGGCGAATTTGTGCTTCGCAGCGTCAGTGTACTGGCTTTTGCCAGCCGCCCAGTCCATTACACGTGCATAAACATCGATGACCTCCTGTCGATTCGTCGAAGCGAACGCGTCTTTGAATTCGTCGTCAGCCCAATCGGCGAGGTCATCGTTTCCCCTGTCCGACTCCTGTTTGACGCGGTCGATGCTCTTGATCCGGCCGACGGCGGCGTGTTGTTGCAGACTTTGCCAAAAGCCAGGCGCGAGATCGAAGGGGTAGTAGCGGCGCGGCGCCTCCATGAATACGTTTGCGTCGAGGACGTAGACCGGACTATTCATATCCCGACGTTGAGCCGCCCTTTTCAATATAGGCCGCGTACTCTTCGAACGTCTTTCCGTACAGCCCGGTAAGCCGATAGGCTTCGGAGTAGAGCAATTTGCCCTCTCGTGTGGCCTGTATTACCGCGGCCGCAAATGATCGTCCAACCCTAAAGTTCTGGTTGGCGTAGAAATTGCCGCCCCCGGAGCCTCTGGAAGGCGCAAGGTTCCGGTTGGACTGATTCTCACTATAGAAATCCCTGAACTCGTCCCTGGTTATCAGTTTCAGGTCCAATGCGCGGCGGGCCGCGACTATCTCGCTAACCTTGAAACGGCGGGCTATCGCCTGAAACGCCGTGTCGTCGCTTCGGATGACGTGCCAGGCGTTACGCAAGAGATCGGAAGGCACGAGGAATTCGGCTGCGGCTCGATTGCATGCCTGTTCCGTCGGATCTTCTGCAGGCTGCATCCCCCGGAGATCGAACACGGCGCTGCTGCCGAGGAATACGTGCGCCAACTCGTGGGCGAGTGTGAACATCTGCGCCGATTTGGCGTCGGCGTTATTCACGAAGACAAGCGGCGCGTGATCGTCCACGAGGACGAAGCCGCGGAATTCGCCGGGATCGAGCTTACGACTCGTATTGTTGCCGACAACACCGTTGAGGACGACCAGCACGCCCTCGTCTTCCATGGCTCGACGCAATGCGCCAAGGGCATCTGACCAAGTGGAATGCGCGGCCGCCCACTCTACTTTCAACCCAATCGTGGACCGCATCTGATCCGCTATCGCAACCGGTCCATCATCCGGCGTTGCGGAACCAACATACTTGAGAGGTTCCTGCTCCTGATCCATCAGGAACTCGCGCATCCAGGCTTGGCGCAACTGCATTGTGTGGACCGTCTCGATCAGATCGGGGCTTGGCCTCTTCGGAGTCTCATCGCTCTGTGTCCTGAAGTGGCTGATCGGCAATCTGTCGACCGGGGGTTCTTTCAGTAGAAGGTAACCAAGAGGGGTGGACGTGGCCCTCGCAAGGGATTCCAACTGGCGCAGTGTGGGCTGGCTTGCGCCCTTCGCCCATTCCTGAATTCGAGGGAATTTGTCCTGAAGAGAGTCGAAGCTTCGCCCAGAGCGATTTACCGCCCAATACAAGACGCTTTCAGTTATGGCGACCCTGCTCATGATGTTGTACCGGCAGCCCGGCTCAGTGGATGTGCTCGTTGCCTCACTACCCCGTCACCCGCATCTTACGCCGCTACATTGAATGGCTGCGCAAGGGTTTACTCGGGGGTAGAAAGGTCAGGTTGGCCTTGCTGATATCGATGCTCATCTCAGACTACGGCCATGTTGTTTCGGTGGACCACTTCGGGGCCGTATTCGCGGCCTAGCAGGGTGCGGACCTCTCCTGACTTTCGGCCCTTGATGACTTCGAGGTCGTCTGAGCTGTAGTTTGCGACGCCCCAGGCAACCACCCCGCCACCGGCGTCTTTGATGGCGATGATGTCGCCTCGCCCGAAATTGCCCTCGACAACGGCCACCCCGGCGGGCAGCAAGCTTGTACCGCCGTTTTTGACCGCGCTGGCCGCTCCGTCGTCAACGAGGACCCCTCCGCGATGCTCGGTCACCCCGGTGAGAACCCATCGTTTGCGGCTCTCGACGCGCGACACGTTGCTGTGAAACCGCGTTCCCAACATCTCCCCTTCATACAGGCGCGTGAGAACATTTTTTGTTCGACCGGAGGCGATCACGACATCAGTGCCCGAGGCTGTCGCCAATCGTGCCGCCTCGACCTTGCTGGCCATTCCGCCTCGGCCTCGGCCGTCGCGGGATT
The DNA here is from genome assembly GCA_965224235.1 of Dehalococcoidia bacterium. Classification (GTDB taxonomy): domain Bacteria; phylum Chloroflexota; class Dehalococcoidia; order Lucifugimonadales; family Lucifugimonadaceae. The sequence goes on from CBDCYP010000002.1 coordinate 457,206, forward strand.
CGCCTGCCACCGCAACGACACGGTCGTCGATCTCCGTCACCTCCGGAATGAACTGCGCGTCCGGGTCGACGTCCGGGTCGGCGGTAAACAGGCCCTCCATCTCACCGAGCAGGACAAGAAGATCGGCGTCAATTGAGTTGGCGACCATGGCCGACAACCGGTCGTTATCCCCGTACGAACCGCCCTCGAGTTCGTCGACTCCCACCACGTCATTTTCGTTGATGACGGGTATGGCGCCGATCTCCATCAGCGTTTCGAGGGTGTTGCGAAGATTCAGATAACCGAGACGGTTTTGCAGGTCCCCGCGGGTGACCAGAGCCTGGGCCACGGTGTCGCCGCGGCCGCTGAATAGCCGGTCGTACATGTGCATCAGCCTGGCCTGGCCAATGGCTGCCAGCGCCTGTCGGTACGCCAGCGTCCAGCGATTAAACCGGCCGCCGCGCCCGCGTTGCGCGATCGCCTCCCGGCCAAGGGCGACGGCGCCTGACGTGACGATGAGGACTTCGCCGCCCCGCCGGCGGACATCGGCAACCTGATCGACCAGTGATGCCACCACGCCCTCGTCCACGGTGTCCCGCCCGCCGGTGAGCAGGTTTGTCCCGAATTTGACGACGATTCTGCCCGGGATCCGTCGATCCTTGTTTTGGGCGGCCTTTCGAACGGCTCGTGATCTCGCGGTCAAGGATGGCTCCGGGACAACATTGGTGTGGCCGACGGCCTGTATTATATCCGCGGGCGGGTTGTCCGCCCTCGCGGCCTTGCGGCTTGCGACTGACACAAAATATGGCCAGGCCAGGGTATTTGCCCTGGCCGTTTGGGCGTTTTGGGTGGTATTGACTCTGTTGCCGCAACTGGTAACTGAATGACTCTGAGCGGTCTGCTCCCGCTGCTGACGCGTAACAAGCAGTTCGGGGAACTCATCGATGCACTCCGCCGGGGAACCGGACGAGAGGCGATTATTGCGCCTGACCCTGCTACCGCATACCTGGTAGCGGCGGTCTGGCGTGAGATCGGCGCGCCCGTCGTCGTCGTAACACCCAACCCCGAAACGGCCCACAGGCTCGCCGATCAGCTGGGCGTGTGGAGCGACGAGTCGCCGGTTTTTCAGTTCGCCGAAACGGAAAACATCCCGTTCGAACACTACATACCGGACATGTTGAGCACGCACCAACGGCTACAGGCCCTGGCCGCGCTGATCGACTCTCCGGCCAGCCAACCACCGATCGTCGTCACATCCATCCTGGCAGCCGGCCAAACGACGCTTGACCGCGCCGCATTCGATCGGGCCGCGGGCACGATAAGCATTGGCGATTCCGTCTCGCCGGCTGAGTTGGTCCGGCGTTGGACCGACATCGGTTACAGGATCGAACCGACTGTCGAGGCGCCGGGTTCGGCCAGCCGCAGGGGCGGCATTCTCGACGTTTTCCCCGTGACTTCACCTCACCCTGCGCGGCTCGACTTTTTCGGAGACGAAGTAGATAGCATCAGGCTGTTCGACCCCGATACTCAGAGGTCGACCGGCGCCGTCGATTCGATCACCATCCCACCGGCCCGCGAGACTCTGCCCTCGTTCGCAAGCGAAGAACGTGTCCAGAATCTGTTGGGGACGCTCGATCTGAATTGGTGCGGCGCCGAGTTACAACAGCGCATCCCGTCCGAAATGGGTCAGGCGTTGCGGGGTGAACTAACGGACCGGCTCAGTTACTACTCCGGGTTTTTCAACGGCGGCTCGCTGTTCGACTACCTGCCGGACGACTCTTTGCTGATCGTCTTGCGGCCGACGGAGGTGGAGCAGGTGGCTCGCACCACCGACGGCCGGCTGGCGGCGTTGCGCGAGCGCAAGGAGCGGAGGGGCGAGGCGCCGCGCCGCTTCCCTCTGCCGCACATCGAGTGGGGTTTCCTGGCAGATGCCATTTCCAGCCGACCCCGGCGACTCGAAATTTCTCAGTGGGGCATCGGCTCTCCTGATCATCCGGATGGCGGGGAAGAGACGTCAACTAACCAGGTACAGGCCGCGCCTACTCCCGCGCTCGAACGAATCGACGACATGAAGCGGTTGCCGCTGGAACCGGCGCCTCTGGACGGCCGGAGTATCGAGCGGGCGCTGGAATTGGCGGGCCACGGAAGCAAATCGGGCCGCCGGTACGTGTTCATGACAAACCACGCCTTGCGGGTAGCCGACTTGGCCAATGAACGCGGCCTGACCGCACGCGTCGAAACGTCTCTGTATGAAACGCCGTCAAAAGGCGGAGTGAATATCGTTCAGGGCCATATGCGACAGGGATTCACGTTGGGCGGAAGGCCCGGCGACGGCTTCACACTGCTGACGGACCACGAAATATTCGGCGTGACGAAAGAACGCCGGCGCGTGCGGAAGCGGCATGTGCGCAAGGGACCGCTGCTTGAGCAACTCAAGCCCGGATCGTTCGTCGTCCACGTCGAGCACGGTGTCGCGAGGTTCACAGGGACTCACGTGATGGACTCACGCGATGGCCGGGAGTTCCTGGTCCTTGAATACGCCGATGAAGACAAACTATACGTTCCGACCGATCACCTGGACCGCATCCAGTTCTACCACGGCTCGGGCGATGCTCAACCCCGGCTTACGAGGCTGGGCACACAGGAGTGGAGCCGCGCCAAGGCCAGGGCAAGACGGGCGACTGAGCAGCTTGCCGGGGAGTTGATGGCCCTGTACGCCGCACGCTCGGTAGTCGCCGGGTTCCAGTCCGATGCTGACACGCCTTGGCAGGACGCGCTTGAGGCCAGCTTTCCGTACGAGGAGACACCTGACCAACTCACTACTATCGACGCGATCAAGGAGGACCTCCTCGCGTCGCAACCGATGGACCGGCTGGTGTGCGGGGACGTCGGTTACGGCAAGACCGAGGTGGCCCTGCGGGCGGCATTCAAGGTTGTGCAGTCTGGCCGTCAGGTCGCCATTCTCGTACCGACCACCGTGCTCGCCCAGCAACACTTCTCCACTTTCACCGAACGCCTTGCGCCGTATCCGGTGAGGGTGGAGATGCTGTCCCGCTTTCGCAGCCCGTCGAATCAAAAGACGGTAGTCGCCGGCCTCGCATCGGGCGAGGTCGACATCTGCATCGGCACCCACCGGATCTTGCAGCGGGATGTTTCGGTGAAGAATCTGGGCCTGGCAGTGATCGACGAAGAGCACAAGTTCGGGGTGACCCACAAGGAACGACTGAAGCAGTTGCGGACGCAGGTGGACGTGCTGACCCTTTCGGCGACGCCGATTCCCCGCACTCTTCACATGGCGCTGGCCGGCGTGCGGGACATGAGCACCATCGAAACTCCGCCGGAGGAGCGGCTGCCGATCAAGACATACGTGTCGGAGGAGAACGACGAGCTTGTGCGGGAGGCCATCCTGCGCGAGCTGGACCGCGGCGGCCAGACGTTCTACCTGCACAACCGCGTCCGGACGATCGAACGCGTGGCCGCGCACATTCAAAAATTGGTCCCGGAGGCCCGCATCGGCATTGGCCACGGGCAGATGCCGGAAAACGAACTGGAGAGGGTGATGTCGGACTTCTCGGAGCGCGAGTTCGACGTGTTGGTTTGCACGACGATCATCGAGTCCGGTATCGACTTGCCGAATGTGAATACTCTGGTGATCGACCGGGCCGACATGTTTGGGCTTTCGCAGCTTTACCAAGTGCGCGGGCGCATAGGCAGGGGCACGAACCGGGCCTATGCGTATCTGATGGTGCCGCGTGGACGGCAACTGTCGGAGAATGCCGAGCAGAGACTCAACACGATCCTCGCCGCCACCGAACTGGGCGCCGGGTTTCAGATCGCCATGCGGGACCTGGAGATTCGGGGCATGGGGAACATCCTCGGAGCGGAACAGAGCGGCCACATAGCCGCGGTGGGGTTCGATCTTTACTCGAAACTACTGGCGGACACGGTTCGGGACATCAAGTCCGGCGCCGATACGGGACGAAGCGCACCGGTAGAGTTTTCGACTGTGCGGGTCGACCTCGGGCTGGACGCTCGCATCCCGGACAGCTTCATTGAGGACCTTGCGCAGCGTCTCATCGTGTATCAGCGGCTGGCAAGAATGCACTCTTCCAACGAGATAGACGACTTACGTGAAGAGTTATGGGACCGATTCGGGCCGGTGCCGCGGAACGTCGACTTGCTCCTTGACGCGGCGCGTATAAGGGTGCTGGCGGAACAGTCGGGAGTCGATTCGGTCGTAGTGAGGGAAGACACGCTGATACTGGCTCTAAGTGAGCCCACGGGGGGGGCCAGGCAAGCGTTGCAACGCGCCTTGGGGCGGGGAGTCCACGTCGGTCACTTGCAGATACGCGTCGACATCGACCGCGATGAGGACGACTGGCTGGAAGAGTCGCTGGGGGTGATGGAACAGGTCAAGGTGTTCCGAGACCGCCTGTTAAGCATGTCCCTTTCGGCATGAGGGCGCCTTAGCGGCGCCTCGTTCAAGGAATTACCGCGCTTAATTTATGCGGCGCGTCACCCATCAACCTCAACACCGGCCATGACCCAACACCCCCGACAACAGCCACGCTTCGTCTTCCCCGACTCCGATCGGGACCCACGGGGGCCGCGGGTATGATGTCGCCTCCGGCCACTACCGCCGATGGGGGATCAGGATCGTTGGACGACTCAGGTTTCGGGTTGGGAGGATGGGTCGACGATTGTCAGGCCTTCCGATTCGGCGGCGGCGAGAAGCTCAGTGTCCGCGCAGACAAAGACGGGGTCTTCCGGCGCCGCCGTCCGGAATATCAAACAGGCCGCAAGTTGCAGGGCGTCGTACGCCCGCAGCGGATACCGCTCAACCAGACCGGACGCGAGGTCGATCACGTAACCGTTGATCGCCTGCCTCGTGAACACTTCATCGAGGTCGTGATCGAATCTGTCCAGCAACGACTCGGAGACCGAGTCGTCCAGATCTCCCGCACGTTGCCTGGTTCGAACCGCCGAGTGAAACTCGATCTGCGTAAGGTCGGACAGAGTTAGCTGATTATCGCTCGCCGATGCCAACTCAAGCATCCGCGGGGTTCCGGATTCGTGGACGTAGAGCTTGACCAAGGCGCTCGTATCCAGATACAGAAGCGTCACTCAGCGCCTATCCTGCAAAATCGTCGATGAGAGGTGTTGACCGCGAATCCCCACCGGTTGAAAACCGCTTGGTCTGGGCGGGGCCTCTCCTACGACTGCCATAACGTCGGGGTGCTCGAGGTTCAACCGGATAGCCGTTACCGGGAACTCCGGCGACCTCGTGTTAGGCACCTTGTAGGTCAGGATGGCGCCGTCGTCGATTGCGTCGCCTATCTCTCTGCTCCGAGCCTCCAGGGAATCCGACCAGACATACTGCTCGGCTGGCAGGAACAGGTCCCTGAACCACTTTAGAGACACGAACTCGAACCCCTCTCGGCGTCCGGCGCGTTGAAGAGAACGGATCAGGTCAGAACGGTTTTGCCACACGTTACCGCGGTCGTCGAAGTCGTCTTCCACCGTGAAGTGAGAACGCTCCTCAACGGCGGTCGGCGGTGCGACAGCGGGCGATGCTTTGAATCTAATCCTGATCTCGCCACCGTTATAGGGACGCCAACTTTCGCTGCCGGCGCCGCCGTGCATCCTGAGGCCATCCTCGATGATGTCCACCTCGACGGCGCATCCCTCCGCCTGAGGCAAATAGGCTGGCAGAACGACAGTCAACATCCGTTCAAGCTTCATTCGAGAGTCGTTTATCGTCGACATCCGTCAACCTCCCAGAGAGTTTTTAAGTCAATCAAACCGGCCCTGCAAACTAATCAAAAGAGCCATGCCCGATATTACAACGCCGCCGGAATCTCTGGGCAACCTGAAAGTCGGTGACCCAAGCGAATAGAACCGCTTTCACGCTCGGGTTGAATTGCGGATCGGCCCCGGCGACGGGTCGCCCGGGCCTGCGGCGAAATTTGTTGAGACATTTGTTGTTGACACGTTAATCTCGCCTGCATACCATTTTGTTAGCAGTCGAAGCGGGTGACTGCCAGATACCCGTTTCCGGCTGTGTCGGATTGTTTATTCAGGCCAGGCGGCGCAGACCGCCACAGATGCGCGTAGACCGCGCAATTGGCAACAAAACTCAAGGAGGAGCACACAGTGGGACTGAATTTGAAACCACTTGGAGACCGGCTGGTGATCGAGCCCAACGAAGAAGAGTCTCAAACTAGCCCGGGCGGCATCATCATCCCGGACACGGCGAAAGAAAAGCCCCAGAAGGGGACCATCGTGGCCGCAGGACCGGGTCGCACGACCGACAAGGGCAAGCTCATCGAACTGGCCATCAAGGTTGGCGACGTGGTGATCTATTCCAAGTACGCTGGGACCGAATACACGGAGAACGGCACCGATTATCTCATCGTCCGCGAAAACGACATTCTGGCGATTGCCGGCTAGAGCCGTCCGCCACAGCATCGTAGTCAACCGCGGTTGACTACGCAAGCAAGCAAAGGTAAAGGAAATGCCAGCAAAAAACCTAAGTTTCGGCACGGATGCGCGAACCCGCCTCAAGCAGGGCATCGACATCCTCGCCGACACAGTGAAGGTCACGCTAGGCCCGAGAGGGCGCAACGTGATTCTTGACAAGAAGTTCGGCCCCCCACAGGTCTGCTCAGACGGCGTCACCATCGCCAAAGAGATCGAACTCGAAGACTCATTCGAAAACATGGGAGCGCAGCTCCTCAAAGAGGCGTCCAAGAAGACCAACGACGATGCCGGTGACGGCACGACAACCTCCACGGTTCTGGCCCAGGCCATAGTCCAGGAGGGATTCAAGATCGTGGCGGCCGGCGCAGACCCCATGGCCGTCAAGCGCGGACTCGAGCGCGGCATGGGGACGGTCCGTGACTCCATCAAGGACCTGTCGACACCCGTAGCGGGCCGCGAGCAGATCGCCAATGTGGCGGTACTCTCGTCCCACGATGACGAGATGGGCAACCTGATCGCAGACGTGATGGACAAAGTCGGCAAGGACGGCGTCATCACCGTCGACGAGTCCAAGGGCCTGGCCTACGAAACCGAATTCGTAGAAGGCATGCAGATCGACCGCGGTTACATCTCGCCCTACTTCGTCACCAACTCCGATCGCATGGAGGCGGTGCTCGACAACCCGTACATCCTGATCACGGACAAGAAGGTCTCGGCGGTCGCCGACATCCTTCCTGTGCTCGAAAAGGTGTTGCAGACCTCCAAGAACCTCATCGTGATCGGCGAGGACGTGGAGGGCGAGGCTCTGGCCACGCTCGTCGTGAACAAGCTGCGCGGCACGCTCAACGTTGTGGCCTTAAAGGCCCCCGGGTTTGGCGATCGCCGAAAGGCCATGCTGCAGGACATCGCTATCCTGTCGGGCGGCACGGTCCTGAGCGAAGAGATCGGCCGCAAGCTCGACTCCGCCGCGCTCGACGACCTCGGCCGTTGCCGCCAGGTGGTGGTCAAGAAGGACGATACGACGTTCGTCGACGGCGCTGGCGGTGAAGACTCCATCAAGGGCCGCATGAACGAAATTCGGACGCAGATCGAGGACACAACCTCGGACTACGACCGCGAGAAGCTCGAAGAGCGGCTCGCCAAGCTGTCCGGCGGCGTTGCCATCCTGCGGGTCGGAGCTGCGACCGAAATCGAAATGAAAGAGAAGAAGCAGCGGGTGGAAGACGCCCTGGCTGCCACCAGGTCGGCTGTCGAAGAGGGCATCGTCCCCGGCGGCGGCACGATCCTGATTCGCGCTTCTGCGGCTATCGGCGAATTAAAGGGCGTTGACAATGACGAGCAGGCAGGCCTCGACATCCTGCGAAAAGCTCTGCTCGCCCCTGTTCGCATCATCGCGGGCAACTCGGGCCACGAGGGCGCCGTCATACTGGCAGATGTCCAGGATAAGAGCGGCAACTACGGGTTCGACGCGCAGATCGGCAAGTCCGGCGACATGATCGACATGGGCATCGTCGACCCTGCCAAGGTGACCCGTGCGGCGGTTGAGAACGCTGTTTCCGTGGCAGGAATGATCCTGACCACCGAAGCGCTGATCACCGACCAGCCGGAGGAGAACCCACCAGCCATGCCCGGACCTCCCGGCGGCGGAATGGACTTTTAGTCCAAAGTCCCCCGAAGAAGGACAACAGTAAGGGCCGCCCGAATCCGGGCGGCCCTTACTGCTTAAAGACGCCCGGCAAGAGCCCGTCTCACATGGCCGCCCTACTTGAAATGTACAGCCAACATCCGTCGTCCCAGACCACATTCGTCTTCCCCGACTCCGATCGGGGACTCACCGGGGCGTGGGGCGCCGCCCATGCGACGACAACCAGATTCCCGGCCCCACCCGACTGGCGCCCACAAGAGACGCCGCTATCAACATCCGTCGTCCCCTGCTCCGATCGGGGAACCGCTACAGGGGCGGGGGTTCCGGTTTTCACGGGGTGGAGCCGGGGATGACGGGGGTTTTGTGTGGGAATGAAGAGGAGGACCCGGGATCCCGGGACGGGCTCGCATTTCAGACCCGAGTGAAGAATCGTCTCTCTGGCCATGATGACGATGTGATTCGCGTGTTTGACATGGCGGCCGACAATGTTGCGCCAGCACAGTAACATCGTGTTGGCGCTTACGCCGAACCGGGCAGCGTGGTCGTACGAGCGGCCGGAGTAGTTTTATGGACTTGGTACTCGCCGGCATTGCCGGGGCGTTTTTGGCAGGCCTTGCCGCCGCCATCTTCGTCTTGCGCATCCAGCGAAGGACGCAGCAGCTAGTCGCAAACACAGCCTCACTGCGCGCCGAGTTGGACGCGGAACAAAGAAAATATGAAGAATCGGCGAAAATGGCCGACGAGGCTGTCGAACTAAAGATCGCCGCGGCGCGCCTTCAACAGGAGCTGGAGGACTCGGCAAAGTCGATAGGCCAGCGCGACGAACTCGAAAAGCGTTTCGCCGACACCTTCGCAGCCCTCTCATCAAAGACGCTCGAGAGTCAAAGCAAGAGCTTCCTGACGACCGCTGACGAGAACCTCAAGGCCCGGGAGAAGGCCGTGGCCGATCTGGTAAGGCCCCTTTCGGAGAAGATCGAGACGCTCGACAAGGCGGTGGCGAAGCACTCCGGAGACCTCGGCGGCCAGATAAAAAACGTCATTCAATCGAACAGGGGCCTTGAAAAGGAGACTCGGCAACTCCGGGACGCCCTCTCCAAGCCGCAGGTGCGCGGTCAGTGGGGCGAGATGCAGGTCGAACGGGTGTTGGAACTGTGCAACCTGGTGAAGAATACTCACTACACGACGCAGGACCCCGACGGCAAGGGCGGCAGAACCGACTTCATTGTGCACATGCCGCACAACCGGGACATCATTCTCGACTCAAAGGCGCCCCTGACCGCGTACCTTGATGCCGAGGAAGCAGAAACGCCGGAGGATCGAGACAAACACCTCGACAGGCATGCCCGTCTGGTTAGGGGCCACGCCGACGAATTGTCGAAAAAAGACTATCCGCAGGCCCTCAAATCGACGGCCGATTTCGTGGTGATGGTACTGCCGGAGTTCGCCTTGCCGCCTGCCCTTTCGCGCTTCCCCGACCTCCTCGATCGCGGGATGCAAAGCAACGTCATCATCGTCACCTACTCCACACTTGGGGCGTTGCTCAGGTGTGTCGCTCTGAGTTGGCAGGAGAGGCAGATCGCCGACGAGGCGCAGAGAATCAGCGAACTCGGAAGAGAGCTACACGACCGGTTGCTAACATTCGCTACCCACATGGAAGGGATGGGGAGGGCGCTGAACACGGTGGTTTCGAGGTACAACGACGGCGTCGGCTCGATGGAGTCCCGTGTGCTGACGCAGGCGCGCAGGTTCCGTGAACTTGGGGTGTCGACCACACAGGAGTTGCCCGAACTCCAGCCTATCGATGCCACTCCTCGCGCATTGCGACGTGGTCAACAAGGTACGGGCAGGGCCGGCGGGGAATAGGCCTGCACATCGCGGTCTTGGCAGCGATGCCGCGGTCCGGTCCACGCTGACGCTCAGGTCCGCGCCGCGGGCGCGGACGAGCCGTCCGGCGCGGGGGTTGAGAGGCCCTCGTACAGCCTCGTCATCCCTTTCAACCAACTTTCCTGCACCTCGGGCGGCCACGAGGGATCAAAGTCGGGGTACTTCTCGAGGATTCGCTGTGCCAGGACCAGTCCCGGGTGGACTGCCGACGGCGCCGGATCCGGGCTCCCAGGCGACGGCCGTTCAGCCTGTCCGCCGGTCCGCGAGGCGCGCGGCGCGGCCGGTCGCCGCGCGCCGTGCCGACCGGCCGTGATGTATTGGGACAACTCTATTCCAGCGTCTCGCGCCGCCCGAATAAAAAACGCTTCGCACTTCGCCAGCACACCCTCGCGGGCGCCGAATCTTCTGAACGCTTCGTGGAATTGCCCGCGTGTCGCACGGGTGAGGTCGAGTTCGAATACCGGCCCGTAAAACCGGCGCAGCACATTGCGGAGCACCTCTCGCCGTTCTTCACCCTCGGCAAAAACCAGGCGTTCCAGCTCCTTCTGCGGACGCCTCGCCGCGTCGATGAGACCGAGCACCTTGAGGGAGGTCATCAACTGGGATCCGGAACTGCCGGAAAAGCGAGTCTCCCACAAACTTCTGTCTATCCGGGCTGGAATACCTTCCAACAGAAATTCCAAAAATGTTCGGAATGTCCGGTAGGGGACGTATGGGGGTGCGGTTCTAGTTCTCTCCTGCATGGCGTTACGACTTAGAGACTTGCGCTCTGGAGGTATATTCCGGGATCTGGCCTGTTCAACATATCCCCGACGAATTCCAAAGTCAATTCATAGTCAGAATGTCGGAATTCCCCCGGCCGGACAGTTCCAGACAGTTTGTGAATGTTCGTCCTGGAATCTCCAAAATGAGTTCAGCAGAAAACAGTCTGGACGGAGTTTCGACCGTAGCAAGGCATGCCCAGCGAATCCGGTTTGGAGATCGACTTGAAAGTACCCATCGAAAAGATATTCCCCGACCCTGGGCTCCCGCAAGAGCCCGCCGCCATTCGGGCCGCCGAACGGCATCGAGGCCGGGCTTCCGAAACGCCCATCGTGCAGCCAAACGCGGATGGCGGCTACGTGCTCGTGTCCGGCCGACGCGGTGTCAGGGCGGCCAGGGAAGCCGGCGCGGAAGTGGTCGAAGTCAAGGTCCGAACGAGAATCAGCCGCCAGGAGCGGCAGGAATTACGGCTGTCGGAGCAGTATCACAACGCCCTCGCGCCGCCGATGGTTATGGCCAAGGAGTTCTACTTATACCGCAAGACGCATGGCATAACCCAGCAGGAGTTGGCGAGGCGCACAGGAATCACACCGGGGACGATCCACCACTACGAAAGCCTGATACGCACGCTCGACCCCCGGCTCGGGAAGCGAGTGGACGCCGGCGAATTGACGTTCAAGGAAGCTCGCAGCATCGCCGACATCGACGGCCACAAGAGACAACGGGAGATAGCTGAACCGTTCCTCAGCGGCAGGCTCAGTTCGGTTCACGTCGAACGCATCGTCGGGCGGGCAAAGTCGTCGCCGGAGCTCACGATCGAGCAGCTGATCGCCGACGTGGTCGACGGTGACCGGCAACAGGCCACCGGGCCTGCGCCGCAGCTGGAAGCCCCTGAGCCGGACCCGCAACTCCCGCCGCCGCCGATGGCGATAACCACTCTGGAGAGCACCGCCTTGATGCTGGCCGGAGAGTTAGGGACATTGCCGCTACAGGTGATTCCCGAGTACCGGCGGCTCAATCTCATCAGGTCCCTGCGGATACTGGACAGCAGGCTAAGGTCCGCCCTTACCTTCCTCAACTCCGGGCAAGCCGTAGAGTCGGGCATTCCGCTACCGCTAAGCCGCGTCGGCTCGGGCCGCTGATCCACTCCTTTCGCCCGTACGACATGAGAGATTAAGAACGGGGAACATAGTGGGTAGAATGTAGCAGCGCCTCTCGTGGGTACCCGCCGGGCAAACGAAACCGGTGGCGCCGATCCGTCGTCACATGTGGGGGCGCCTCTTGGAGCCTGATGCTCCTATAGAAGTCAAGCCGTGGTTTGAACTGTTTGGGCGGAGGTCCGAAGGGCATCGGCGTCAGTCGAATGCGCTGGAAGATTGAGAGAGCCCCTGCGGTAACAATCGCCCTCAGCACGCAGGCGGGAATTTTACGCCGTTCCTGAATGGAGACCTGTCAGTGTCCCGCGGCAGCGCACTGATTCGGCGTTGCGATTCGTTTGTGAACTCAGGGTCCGGTATCCGGGCCCGCCATATACGCCGCAGGGCACTCAGGTTGAAGGCTGTGGCGAGCTGAATCCACTCAGCCGCAACGTTGGGTAAGCCGCGCAACAGGAATCTCCGGGCTTGCTGCTGCTCTTTGATGATCCCGAAGATGTGAAGTCTTCTCTGCCCTTCGGACCTCGGCCCAAACAGTTCAAACCACGGCTTGACTTCTATGGGAGCATCTGTGTGATTTCCAATCGGCAAAGATTGCATGACCAAACCCGTTAGTGTTAACAGGCACTAGTCTGAAGCCTCGGTATCTTTACCGTCCTTACCTTCATCGGCCTCTGTTTTGGATGCGAGGCTTCGCTCCAGCTTCTCAAGTCGCTCGGTAAGGCCCCTGTTCACCTCTTCCAGTTTTTCAAGGTCCGATCGCAATTTATTGACGTTGTCCGGCGCGTTCTTGCCGGCCCTGATCGCGCTGATCGCCTGGCGGGCCGTTCGCACCACCCGTCCGTCCAGTTCACGATCCGCCATGCGGCACAACGCCGGCAGCGCAGCGTCCGCGGTCAGGCTGCGCAATGCCCCGGCAGCGCCAAGCCGTGTCCTATACCACCGGTCGTCAAGCAAGTCTGACAACAATTCGACTGTGGGCTTGTGGTCCTCGCCCGCCTTTCCCAGCGCCATGACGGCAGATTCACGGGCGCGTTGTGGTAACCCGTACTCGGTCCAGCGGGCTATCACCTCGCGTGATTCCTCCGTCTTCAACTCGGCCAGACCCTGAAGCGCGCTGGCCCGTATCACCTCCATGTGTGAATCCCTGTCCAAGGCGCTGACCAATTTGGCGTGGGCGCGGTCCGACTTCGTTTTTCCAAGGCTCGATGCTGCTGTGGCGGCCACGTAGTAGCTCTCATCGGAGTCGAGCATGGTGGTGAGCGCTCCTGCAGCTGACGGGCGTTTGAACCTGCCAAGAGCCTCCGCTACGCCCCTCCGCGCCTTCGGGTGGTCTACGTCGACGCAACCCACAAGCGCTTCCAGCGCCGTGTCGGTCCGCATTTCTCCAAGCCCGCGGGCCGCCGCTACCCGGACACCCCAAAATGCGTCTTCGTGCACCGCTTTCTGCAAAGCCTCGACCGCCTCCGGGGAACTCAGTTTGCCAAGCCCCTGGGCGGCGTCGACTCGGCCGATCACGTCTTCGTCGTTTTGGAGCTGATAGATCAGCGGGTCCTGAGACCTGGTGAAGTCGACTGTCTTTACGACGGAGTAGCCCGCGTCAAACTGCACGGCCTTTGGCTGGCCGTCGAGTCGGTAGACAAAACTGTGCTCTTTCTCCGTGATATTCGCCCTAAATGTCTCCCGCCCATCTTCAAGCAGAAATGCAATGTCGAGACTGCACCTGAAGGCATTCTCCTGGGCTTGTCGGACGCTCAGCGTGGCCGTCTTCTGTTCGTCGTCCCACGAATACTTAACCTTGAAATCGGGATGACCAGGTCCGAACACCCACTGATCGAAGAACCAGTCCATGTTGCGTCCAGTCACGTCTTCGATCGAGCGCTGGAGGTCGACGGTGAGAACGTTGTGGCCCTTGTACCGCTTCAGGTAATGGCGGATCGAGTCGAAAAACGCCTCGTCGCCCAGTTCCCTGCGCAACATGTACAGCACCAGGCCGCCTTTCTCATAAAGGTGGTGATCGAATATGTCCACCGGCTGGTTGTAGCGTCTTTCTACAATGGGCCGTTGGTAACCTTCGCTCAGATATCCGCGCGCCATTAGCAGGATTTCGTAGAGATATTCGTCAACACCGCGATGGTGTTCCTGCCATCGCGCTTCGAAATAAGTGGCGAATCCCTCGTTGAGCCATCCGTGGGACCACTCCCTGCACGTGATCTGGTCTCCAAACCACTGGTGCACGGCTTCGTGGGCGACCAAGAAATCCGATGAGAAGTCGAGGTGAGCGCGCTCGTCATGCAGGGTCAGATCGGTTTGCGTGGTCGCCGAGGTGTTTTCCATTCCGCCGAAAATGAAGTCCTGCACAGCGACCTGCGTGTACTTGTCCCAAGGGTACTTTTCACCGAAATCGTCTTCGTAGAGAGCGATCATCGCCGCAGTGTTCTCAAACGCTCTCGCGGCATCCTCTTCACGGCCGGGTTCGCAGTAGAAGTCGATCAGCGGACCCTCTTCCTGTTGCACGACGCGAGAGAACTCCCCTGCCACCAGCGTGATCAGGTATACGGCGTGCTCCTTGTCCTGAAGCCAACGGACGGTTCGAGTCCCTTCGTCGCGATTCCTCCGATCGCTGACCAACCGGCCATTCGAGATGACCGTCCAACTGGAAGGCACAGTTGCCACGATTTCACTGGTGAGCCGCCCCTTGGGCTCATCGATGCATGGGAACCAGTGGTGGTTGTCCGTGTCCTGGCCCTGGGTCCAGATCTGGACCGGTTTGTCGGGATAGCCTTCGTCGGGGCCGGTGAAGTAGATTCCCTGCAGCGGAGTCGCCACATACTCGATGGCCAGCAGGAACCTACGACCGCGCGAGTATCGCCAGGGAAGTTCGATTCTCAGTTTTTTGCCGTCGAGCACAAAGCTCGCCTGCGTCATTCCCACGCTCACCGACTGCACCTTTGTATCCTCGCAGTCCAGTTCGATGCGTTGCACGCCGTCAACGATCGGCTTCAGCCTCAACTCGGCCTTGCCAATGACCTGCTTTTTGGCGAGATCGAAGCTGACAGTAAGTTTGATGTGGTCGACGTCCACGTTGCGGTCCTGCAGGTAGTGCGGCCGATCCCCCGGCAAGGCAAACGGCGCAGCGGCCTTAGCAGAGCCGGTTGACCCCCAGTCTCTGCCAGTAAGCCAACTTTCGTCACGAGGTCCCAGGATTCTGGTCATGTCCCCGTCTCCTTTTGCCATTGGGGTGCGCCCGAAACCCGCGGTTTCGGTGTTCAGGCCATTAACGCTGAGCGAATTGTTTACGTCCGGCGCCGCATCGGCATGACGGCCAACTGTCCTGCCACCGGAAACGTAACAGATTGTATAAAGTCGCCTCGCCAATGTTCATGACCATTACCGCGATTCCGGATTCCGGCTTGACGCCAGGGCGATGTATCCGGCCGCGAGAGGAGCAGCAATGAGTAGATCAGGAACAGTCGACTCCCACGTCCACATCTTCCCAAACATGGGAGGGTCGTCGGGATTCGAATCGGTCGAGAGGCACATGCAGTTCGCCACTCACCTCGTTTTTCACAGGTCGGAGGGCCGCCGGATTTACGACAACGCGCCGGTGGTCGGACGGGAATGGCACAAAGGCGAGAACCTCGACGAGTTGAACTTCAGGGGAGGTGATTACGGCCGATTCCTGTGGACTGCGGACGGGGTGGACTACGCACGGTACTACTTGCCTCCAACCGCCCGCGACCTCGATTCGCCGCCAGAACAGATACTCGCCCAGATGGACTACGCAGGCGTCGATCGCGCAGTCGTACAAGCCGGGCAGGTCTACGGGCGCTTGAACGACTACCTTGCCCGGGTCGCCGCAGATCACCCTGATCGTCTATGGGCATTGGCAACGATCGACGAATGGCGCGCTGACGATCCCGGCCAGCTGGCAGAGATCAATCGAGCGGTTCGCGAACTGGGTCTCAGGGGTCTGTTCTTCGACACCGGGCTGATCGGCAAGTTCGGCCGAAAGACCTTGCCGGACGACCCGTGCTTCGATCCGTTTTGGCAAACAGTCCGGCGTCTGGGCATTCCGGTTTTTTGGAACATCACCTCCCCTGAACCGAGCCTCGAACAGTGGCTCGAACAACAACGGTCATTCGGCCGTTGGCTTGCGAGATACCCCGACGTCAAGTGCGTTTACACCCACGGCCTGCCCCTGTACAGATTCTTCGATGACGCCGGCAAAATCACTATCCCCGATGAGGTCTGGGCGCCGCTGGAATCCGGCAACGTGTACACGGAGATTCTGATTCCCATATTGATGGGAGGGGTGTGGGAATATCCGTACGTCGAGGCACAACCCTTCATTCGCACCTACTACGAACGGATAGGGCCGGACCGGCTCATTTGGGGGTCTGACTTGCCGAACGTCGAACGCCACTGCACTTACGAACAGTCGCTCGGCCACCTGCGCCGGCGCTGCGACTTCATACCCCCGGCCCACATGGCCAGAATTACCGGCGAAAATACCTGTTCGCTGTTTGATGGCTAACATCCGAAGGGGACCGCAGAACGGGCAAATCCACGGTCTGCGGGTAACATTGCGGTAACTTCATTCAGACACAGGAATTTCAGATGACTACCACCCGAAAACAGGACGAAACATCCGTGGGCAACGGCGCGACAGCCCCTGAGAAACATGCCGCCGGCGCGGCCGGACGCGTGCCCGGAAAGCACAGAAGTTGGGAAACCACTGAGGGCATCATACGAGCGCCGAATCGCTCCATGATGTGGGCGATGGGCCTGACCGACAAAGACATCAACGCGCCGTTTGTTGGCGTCGCTTCCACACACAACGAGGTGACCCCGTGCAACTCAGGCATTGCGCCGCTCGTCGAGGAGGTCAAGCGCGGCGTCTTTGCGGCGAGGGGTACACCCTTCACGTTCGGGACAATAACCGTTTCGGACGCTATCTCGATGGGTACCGAAGGCATGAAGGGTTCCCTCGTTTCACGCGAGGTCATCGCCGACTCGATCGAGACCGTGTGTTTTGCCGAGCGATTTGACGGCCTCGTAGCTGTGGCAGGCTGCGACAAGTCATTGCCCGGCGCCATGATGGCTATGGCGCGGCTCAACTTGCCGTCGATCTTCATCTACGGCGGATCGATACTTCCTGGCAGCTGGCGCGGGCGGGACATCCAGATCCAGACGGTGTTTGAGGCGGTGGGCCAGCGGCAGGCCGGGCTGATCGACGACGATGAACTGCGCGCCATCGAGGTACACGCCTGCCCGGGGCCGGGAGCGTGCGGCGGCATGTTCACCGCCAACACGATGTCTTCCATCGGAGAGGCGCTCGGCCTTTCGCTACCCGGATCGGCCTCCGAACCGGCGGTCGACCAACGCAAGCTGGCATCGTCACGACGGGCCGGGGAAGCCGTGCTGAACTTGCTGCGCAAAGACATTCGGCCCTCGGAAATCCTCACGAAGAAAGCCTTCGAGAACGCCGTGGCTCTGGTGGTGTCGATGGGCGGCTCGACGAACTCAGCATTGCACCTGCCGGCTATCGCACACGAAGTAGACGTGGAACTTACGCTGAAAGACATACACGACATCTCGATGCGCACGCCGCTGCTTGCCGATATGAAGCCCGGAGGCCGATATCTAATGTTCGACCTCGACCGGGTGGGCGGCGTGCCGGTAGTGATGAAACGCATGCTCGAGGCGGGCCTTCTTCACGGGGATTGCATGACTGTGACGGGCAATACGGTCGAAGAAAACCTGAGAGACTGGCCCGATTTTGGCGATACGAACGTCGTGAAGACCGTGGACGCGCCGCTCAGCAGCACCGGCGGACTCGTGTCCCTATACGGCAACCTCGCGCCGCAAGGCTGCATATTGAAAGTCGCCGGCCACCAATTCGGAGCGCGATGGTCCGGCAAGGCCAAGGTTTTCAACCAGGAAGAGCAGGTCATGGACGCCCTGAGGCGACGGCAGATCGTTGCCGGAGACGTGGTGATCATCCGCTACGAAGGCCCTAAGGGCGGCCCAGGAATGAGGGAGATGCTGTCCGTCACGGGCGCGCTGGTGGGTCAAGGGCTCGGGGAGAAGGTGTTCCTCATAACAGACGGGCGTTTTTCCGGTGCGTCTCACGGGTCCATGATCGGGCACGTGGGACCTGAGGCCGC
The DNA here is from genome assembly GCA_965224235.1 of Dehalococcoidia bacterium. Lineage (GTDB taxonomy): Bacteria > Chloroflexota > Dehalococcoidia > Lucifugimonadales > Lucifugimonadaceae. The sequence continues at coordinate 475,280 of CBDCYP010000002.1, forward strand.
CGTCGGCGGACCGATCGCCGCCGTGCGGGACGGAGACGTCATCGAGATCGATCTGGACAACTTCGAATTGAACGTCAGGCTCAGCGACGAGGAGATTCGCGCCCGGCTGGAGAAGTGGGAACCGTTGCCGCCTCCCTACAAATCCGGTGTCCTCGGCAAGTACATCAAACTCGTCCAGCCAGCCGCCCAGGGCGCGGTAACCGGGTAACAGCGCTTAAGGGTTTCGGGCGCGCGCCCTGTAAATCTGAAGGTCCTTCTCGTCAAGATCGTCATGATCCACGAGACGGTAGTGCTTTTCGCTGTTGACCCTTACTTCCGCGCCGTCTCTTTCCAATTCAAACATCGCTATCAGCTGGTCGTCCATGAACTGCGCCGCAATTGATCGCGCAACGAGGGTCGGAAACTTGGCGGCGCAAAGCTCAAAGTCCTGGGCGATCTGTACCACGCTTATGAAATCACGCCCGCCTTTTGCCTGAACGGGGAAAACGTAGTGGGCGCCTGCCTTGTCCACCCCAGCATAAACCTCGTCAGTCTCGATCTGACCTATACCGGCAGCACTAGTACGCAAGTGGCTCTGGAGCGAATAGCATGCGACGCCGGTGAAAATATCCACAAGGCGGTTGTAACGCAGCCTGGCCAGCAAGGCCTGCTCATCGCTCAACGAATAACGCGCAACCACACCGGGGGTTGCGTCCGGAATCCTGGTTTCCGCCAATCGCCCGTTCGGCCGGATGTCCGTAAACGCCATTGCCACGAAAACGTACTTGGCAATTCCATCCGGCATTATTCCCATGACAGGCTAGGGGGCGCCTTGTCAATAATGCTCTGCGGCAATGGGCGTCTGTATCGGAACGAATAGACGACATCCCCAAGGTTTCGGGGTGTTTTGAGGCCCAACTCGGCAGCAGCGTCTGAAATATCCTTCCGCTGGAACTTACCTGGTTGTCACCATCGACGTACGTCGACAAGAATATGTGTTCGATGATGACTTCATACGTCGACTGATTCCCCAACATTAGCCGGTCCCATGCGATCCCCGCTATTTACCCCGGCCAGCGCAGTACGAGCACTTCTTCTCGTAGTTGCGCCCTTGTGGCTGTAGCATGCCGTGTCCGGAATAGGTCTCGCCGCACGACCTGGTACCCAAGGCGCTCAGCCGCCATCGCGATTAGCTCCCCCGTCCTGATCATCACCCGCAAGTAAGAGGCCTGGTCTCCGACTACATATGCGAGGTTCGCCCCATGCGTGAGCGACTCCCGAAGACCAGACAAGTGCTTCACCATCCCCCCAAAATACAGTCTCGTCACGCGCGGATACTGCTTCTCGAAGCCCGACGTCTTGCCAAGACGGAGTCGCTGGCCTTCAATTTCATCAGCGATTACCCCGGCTTCAGGTAGCACTTCCAGATACTTGTCATCATCATCAGACTTGTAAACACCGCGAGTATTTGAACGCATCAAATCTTGTTTTGTCGCGCGTAGTTCGGCTTTGGTGTTCACGAAACCAAGAATCACGGATTCCAGTCGAGTGGTTCGTGTGTAGTCCTTTTCATTTGGATACGGAGGGGATGTGATGACCGCGTCCACCCGATTCCGACCCAAGACTCCTTGCGAAGAACGGGAGTCTGCGAGCGCCACGTCCGCGACTGCGTCAGATTGACCTCGCAGCATGCCTAGATCAATCGCCATTTCGTGCACCCGCTCAAGCCAGCTGGCGATGACCGGCGCGTCCGCCTTGGGGGACCTGACTCCCACTTCCGGTCCAAAGTGCAAGTTCCCTATGTCGGAAGGGAGTGCGGCCGCCAACGCGAGCAAGTGGTGGTCCCTCAGCTCGTGAGCGCCGGCCGTAAATATCGTGTCCCGCAATACCAGGGCCTTGTGAAGAGGGACGGGGCTAATCGACCCGCCAATAAGCAGTTTGTTGGCCTCTTCCGGCAATTCCCGCAGGCTTGATCGTGTTTCCCCGATTCGGAGGGCCGCCAATTGCGCCACGTTTTTGGCGTCTGAAAATAGACTTTCAGGGTCGGGCGCCCAGTTGGTCTTGACCGAAGCGACCATGTGCGTCAGGGGATGGGCTTCGATTCCAACGCTGTCGATTCCCTGTTTCTTGCATTCGATCAGGACGGTCCCCGTGCCGCAAAACGGGTCCAATACTGTGTGTCCGGGGCGGATTTGGAACCGGGCCAGGTAATCCCTCACCAGGTGAGGGGGGAACGACAGCACGAACCGGTACCAGTTGTGGACTGGCCGGTCCTCCGCTCCAAGCCGGTTCGCGGCAGAGTTGGTGTATTGGGTTTTAAGCCCTTCCGCAGCGAACGTACCCTGTACGTCCCGAACGTGAGTCACGAGCAAGCCTTCCGCATGTTCAATCCCTCGACGACAGACTAATACACCAGCGCTACGCGGCTACTGCCTCATCAAACACATTAATCGTCAGCTACGTTGTCCCAAGAGCGGAGTTGCCTAACTGGGATCGCACGTTGCGCCAAACTCCGGCGACTGTAAAGCATGGCGTGTCACTGGCCATGCCCCAAGCAGGGCACAGCATCCATCCCCGTCGGAGCCTCCGCCGGGCGCCTACCGAGGCGTGACCGTGGGTCAAGACTCTGCGCTATTCCCCTGGATCCTCGACGCGCCCTACGAACAGAATAGAGTCCGTGCCCCCGTCATGGATCAGGAAGATGAAGGGCCGGTCGACCACTACCGCTATCGGCTCCGGTCTCAACGATTCCTGGCGCAGAACGACACCCGTGGCCGCAGCCGCCTCGGTACCCTCCTCATCCACCGCCACGAACGCCTTGTGGAAGGCGCCCGAGATCAACAGGCAGGGTCGGTCCCCGGCGAGGCACGACCGGCCGTCCATCCCTGAGAAATCGGAACTCTTTTCGTCGAAGGCATTCGGCATCCCCATTGTCTTGAGGGTTTCGCGCAGGCCGAACCCCGATTCGAACTCGAACTTCGGCATGGTCAACTCGACGTTCTTGCGTTCGATATCTCCAAAAATGCGGGCGATCAGGTCCGCGTCGATAGCCTCTTCGAATTCTCTGAATGTCCCTTCGTCGGGAAGCAGGATGGTAATGGACATGTCCGGCCCCTTGTACGGCAGCTCTACGGCCTGGTAACCCTCTCCGCTCGCATAACCCAACCATTCCGCCTCCGCCGTCATCATCATCGGCGCTTCGACCTCGCCTCCGTCCAGCAGATGGAAGGGGCGTACGCTCGTGCGGTTCTTGGCGAACGGGTAGAACCACCTTGCGTTGAAGTAGATTGCGTTCGTCAGCGCCAATCGGGTCAACGGGGTGATGGCGTTCTTCGGAATCAGGTCCTTGATCCTGTCTTCCGTACGGTCGGCGACCCAGTCGTTGATGCCGATGCGCGACTCCTCGGGCGACCCCACAAAGTCTGCTGGCCGCACGCCGGCCCCATAGTTTTCTGCGAGCACGTCCAGGAACGGCTCCAGGAATTCATAGCCTTTCTGGCCCCACACCGCGTTGGCGATGTTCAGGCGGAACCCCTCGTCGTCGTCGCTCTCCGCCCCTCCTCCACGCGAGGCGAGCTCTATGTCCAGGGCGTTAAACGCCGGGTGCAGCCTATCTTGAGGAAGTAGGAAACTGAGCGTGTCCGCCATCTGGCGTTCCGTCTCGCTGCTCGCGCCTGCATATGTCATGGCAAGCGCCAAAGAAATGCTGTACGGGGAATAGAACAGGTTCCCGCCCGAAGTCTCCCGTAGGGCGTGGTACAGATCGAAGGCGAACACGTTGTTGCCATCGACCAGTTCCGCCAACTCCGCATCCGTAGCCGCCGGCGCGGCTCGCTCCCTCTCTGAGCGCAGCTCCTCCGACACCGTTGGAACAGCCGGGACAATCGTGGGCGTGGATGTCGGCGTCGATGTGTTGGCGCTCGCGGGGGTAAGTGTGCTTGCGGGTTCCGGAGTAGCCGCAGGTTTAGTCTCGTCGCCGCATGCCGACAGCACGGCAATGGCCGTCAGAGACAGGGCAATAGCGAATGTGGCGGACCATGCCGACCGCAGTAATCTCTTCAGTTTGGCAATGCTCTCGTACATCGGTCGTCTCCATCCGGCCCCCGTCCCGACGCCCACTCATGCAATGGAGCCTATGACTGATAAGACGTATCGGCCCAAGAAAATGTTCCATCGTGTCCGGGCACTGCCTAAAGGCCGAAGCAGAAGCCAACACCACGGCGACAGATCAATACACCAGCGCTGATTGGCTGCGGCCGCGCCAAACACATTTGCCGTCGGCCACTTGTGACCCTGAGCGCCCCGTTTTCAGCACACCACCCAGTTGTCAACCTGAAAACCCCGCCGCCATCATGAGCGAAGCCGAAGGGTCCGGGTCAGACGGGCGGGGTGCGCCTTGTTGTCTGAAAGACGGTAGGCTCTTCGCCATTGAGGACGACCCCAACCGTCCTACCCCAGGCGGCATTGAAGAGCGTGTTTCAGAATTCCTTCGCACATTTTCGTGTCGAACGCCATGCGACAAGATTCCCGTTTTCACCGGAATGAGGAGATTGGAATACGGCACCATACCTCATAATTCCGTCGAAAACCGGAGTCCAACCAATCGTGACCCCAGAAATCCCAGGATTCTGAAACAGGCTCTTGAAACTCGCTTCTACAATTTGCATTGGCGGCGCAATCAAATCGAATTGGCACGAATGCCTGGGTGGCCACTTTTGAATTTAGGAGGACATGAGAGCTTGTTGTCGGGCCGCGGGCAGGTACTTCACTGCCTCTCTCATGGTTACGCCGGAGGCGCGGTGGGTTCTCGGCGCAATCCAATCGAACACGAATTCCCGCCTCTTTCTGCTCGCCTCGCGCAACACCCATCCTATCGCCTCTCGGATAAAGAACTCCTTTTCGTCCGGCATTCCGTCCGCATAACGCCCAAACCGGTCGAAGTCACCTTCTCCCTGACGCAGTGGGATCAGCAGTGCGGTCATGGCGGGGCGACGGACCCAAAAGTCCTCATCCATCGACCACCGGTCCAGCGTGGAAACCAGTTCAGGAAATCGCTCGACGAGAAAGCCGGCCAGGTAGATGGACAGAGGATCCATGTACGCCCATGATTTCGACTGCCGGATGAGGTCTTCGATTAGCGTCATGTCCCGAATTTAGAGGAGTTCGGTTTTTTTCCTGCAGGGCGAGTATCGCGACCAATCGTAGTTCGTGAACCCCGGTCGCCCAACATGCGTCCGCGAAACCCGAGAGTGAGTCCCTGTCGGAAATCGACCCGGACTTGAAGACCGGTCTGGCCGCCCGACGTATCAATGGCTTCGCGACGCCAATTAAATGCAGGTCGCTTTTCAGATACCGCTTTTCGTTTCGGGCGCGCAAAGGGTTCGACGCGGCTTTGAGCGCGGCCTCAACTTCTGCTTCTGCTACGAGCCCTGCAGGCGAACCTGCGGGCTGGATGGTCACTGCGCGTCGCACAGGTCGCACGCCAGGGCCAGCATGCAGCGCGTGGCGCTGACGAGCGTCGCAATACCGGCCGACTCATCGGTGCCGTGCGCCCGATTGAGCATGGGATCGTCGGTTGGATGAGAACCGGTGAATCCGTAAGTCACTATGCCGAGGTTGCGAGTGAATCTGGAGTCCGTAAAGCCATTGCTGATTGCCGGTACCCATCGAATGTCATCCCGGTGCACTGCGACGGCCTGCGCACGCCGTATGGCATCTCCCAGTTCAGTCTCGAACGGCGACGAGTTCGGCACGGACATGTAGTCGATGTCGTACTCAACGTTGTCGATGCCTGCCAGGACCTTGTCCAACTGCGTACGTACGTAGGCCTCGTCCTGAAACGGAAGGGTCCTGACGTCGCACGTGAGTTCGAACACCTCGGGCACACTGTTCGATTTGATTCCGCCCTTGATCATGGTCGGGGTCAAGGTCATCCGGGACAAGGCGCGCAGCAACGACCCAAGACGCGGCGAAATGCGATTCGCCTGTTCGACGATGCCGTTGATGTTCGCCGGGCTTGCCTGCTCTTCGATCGCAAACTCGGAGAGGTATTGGAATATCGGCAACGAGGTGTCGAGTTCGGGCTCGTACTGCTCGATAGCCTTCAGCCCCTGGGCGAGCGAGTAGCTCGCATTCGTGCCTGTCCACGGCACAGATGCGTGGGCGCTGTCACCCCTGAAACGGATGTGGATCTCCAACCGGCCCTTTTCGCCCGTGCCCAGCGCGTAGACCAGCGAGTTGCCGATCTCGACCGGAGTCCCACCACCCTCATTCACAGCGAAGTCACACTCCAGCGACTCGGGGTGGTTGTCGGCGAGCCATCCAAAACCCCAGCGGCCGCCGTGCTCTTCGTCGGCGCCGCTAACAAGTCTCAAGCCATGACGAAGACGGACGCCGTTCCGCTTCAGGATTGCCATCGCCATCAACTGCGAAGTCAATAACGCCTTGCAGTCGGAAGAGCCTCGCCCATAAACGCGGCCGCCCGAAATTTCAGCGCCAAATGGACTGTGTTCCCATTTTTGGGCCTCTTCGACGGGCACGACGTCGGTGTGCGACATCAGCATCAGCCGGGTGCGCGGCTGTTCGCCCGGGTACACCGCAATGATGTTTCCCCGCGCCGGGTCGCGGGCCAGAATCTCCGATGCGATGCCCTCGTTCTCAAGCCAATCCCTGATGAACTCGGCGACCTCGGTTTCGTTCCCCGTCGGCATCGCCCCGGTGTTGACAGAAGGGATGCGCACGAGGGCCTGTTCCAGTTCGACGATCTCCTGAGTGAGACCGTCTGCCTGATCAAGCAATGTGTCGAGTGAAGGCAATGGCGTCCTCGTATTTCCTGGCCAGATGAATCAGCCGGCCCGATTCCAACCCGTTATATGTGCCGACGGACGAAAAATGTTCGCACGTTTGAGTGACGACGAGCCGCCGCCTACCGCGATACGTACAGGTTGCTTTTGTGCTCGTCCAGCGTTGGCGCCTGGCCCGTGGCCCCTGACCCTGAACCGGGTAGCGCTTTGGCCTTCGCGTCCTCTTGTGTTCTTCGCCATGCGGCCTTGAGGTCCTGCGTGTGTCCGCGGAAGTGCGGCATGACATAACGAGCGAACAGCTCCAGGCTGTAGTTGGTCTTCTGCGAATTCACCCATTCGTGGGTCGACAACATGATGCCGCCTATGCCGCCTGCCTCGCGATCGATCTTCTCGATTGCCTCTATGGCGTCGTCTGGGGCGCCGATCACCCAGCCGCGCACGGCGGCGATTGACTCCGCGGTGAATTCATCGAACGGCTGCCCCGGATATTCGGCATAGCCGGCGGTCCCGCCGATCACTGAGAAGTAGCCAGTGTCCCTGATTGCGGTTTCCCGAACGTCGTCCCATGCCTGTTCGCGGGTGTCGGCGAGATGGAACCACGAAACGGCCCGCATGTTTTCCTTCACTGGCGTGTGGCCGTGACTGCGTGCAACCTCTTCGTAGACTTGCCACCGATCTGCCATAGGCACGCCGCCCGGGGGTGTCCTGCCAACGGGTGAGAGCAAAATCATCCCGTACTTACCCGCAAGTTCGATGCTGGCGCGGGTACCAGTGGTCGCCATGCTGAGCGGCAGCCTCGGCTGTTGATAGGACCGCAACTGCAGGGCCATGTCGTTGAGGGTCCAGTAACGGCCTTCGTACGAAATCGGTTCGGGCGACTCCAGCAGCTTAACGATGATGTCGATGGATTCAAACATCATTGGCCGCAGATCCTGCGGCGGGATATTGAACAGCTTGATGTCCGGCTTGAGGTTCGATTGCCCGACCCCGAGGATGGCCCTGCCCTTTGTCAGATGGTCCAGGAACGCCATCCGCTCCGCTACGTGAAAGGGGTGATGAAACGGCAAGGAAATCACCGACGTGCCGAGCCGGATCCTCGGCGCCAACGCAGATGCTTTGGCGAGCGCCATCTCCGGGGCCGGCATCGTTTCCCAACCGGCGGAGTGGTGCTCGCCTATCCAGAACTCGTCGAAACCGAGATGGTCCACATAGGCGATCAGTTCAATGTCACGCTGAAACGCTAGTGACGGATTGTCGCCCGGAACGTGCAACGGCATCATGAAAAACGAAAAGTTCACGCGGTCAGAACCTCCCACGCTTGCCCGGGCCGATGAAACAGTCGAATGCATCCACGGGCATTGTTGATACGCGGCAACCTAGCATCATGGGTGTTAGCGGTCAACGCCGCGCCGCCACGCGTTTCACGCACGAACCCCTCCGGGCGTGGCGAGAACGAATGCAACAGGTCTGACCGACGCGGGATTGCGAAGCGCTATTGATTGGTAGGGCGCCAAAAGCCCTAATCTCGCCGCGTATTTACAATGCGTCGCAAGCGCCTCCGTTGCTAGTCTGATTTTTATTATGCCCGGTACGCCCCCGGCAGGGCGGCCGCGATCGGGCGACGATGGACTTGAGCGGTCGGATTCACTCCGGCCGGCAGCGTGAAAGAGGCTGATTCCCGATGTCTGTTCCCTGCGATCAAGAGCTTTCCAAAAGTCACGCCCTGAATTCATGGCTGAGGCGCGCCATCGCTGTAAGCGTTGTGGCCCTCTCTTCGGTCTATATCGCCGCATGTTCCGGCGGCGGCGGCTCAGAAGGGCAGGCTATCTACGCATCGAACGAAGATGGTCTGCCGGGTGTCTACCTGGTCGATACAGAATCGGGCGATGTGACCCGGCTCACGTCCAGCGCCGGTTACAACTCCGGGCCTGCCTGGTCTCCGGATCGAAGTCTCATCGCCTTCATTTCCGATCGCTCCGGATCAAAAACCCTTTGGGTGATGAGCGCCGACGGCGTTGGGGAAGAGTTGCCGTTCCCGAACCTCGAGTCGGTCACAGATTTCAGGTGGGCGCCGGATTCAACACGATTGGCGATTCTTCTTGGGGACGATGCGGGCGGGCGCATAGTCATTGGTGACCTTGAGACCGGCGTTGCCGAACCGCTGACACCCGATGGAGATACCGCGTCGCTGGGTGGATGGTCACCGGATGGTGAATGGGTTGTCTACGCCCTGACGGACGAGGCCAGGGCCGGCCTTTACAAGCAAAATCCCCGCGGGGTGCAGGAGATCCAGATTACACATGGTCAGGACACAAATCCCGTGTGGTCTCCGAAGGGCGACCTGATCGCATTCAACCGACCGGGCAATGACGACCTCGACATCTGGGTCGTTTCTCCTGACGGCGAAGATGAGAGGGTCCTCTACTACATGGACGGCACTGAGACGAGTTTCGAGTGGTCGCCGGACGGCCGAAGATTGGTCTTCGTTTCGGATCAGGACGGCAACAGGGAAATCTATCTAGTGGACACCGATGGCGAGGATCAGCCCTTCCGGTTAACGCGAAATCGGGTCGTAGACGATCAACCCCACTGGTCAAAGGACGGGAAGCACATACTGTTCACGTCCGACAACGACGGAGATTTCGACCTGTACACGATGTATCGCGACGGTACTGGGCAAAGGCGCATCACCTCAAGCGACAAGGACGAGATCCACTCCGACTGGTAGGCGACGCGCCGGAATCAGCCGTCCCCGCGAGCGCGAGGCGAATCTGTAAGCGCACAGCTACCGGCGCGGCAAAGGCGACCGTTAATCCTCTGAAGAAACGAGACCGAGCCGCTTGAGCCAACTGTTTCGCCTGGGGCCGGTTCGCTTCCCATTATTTTCACCGGCCCCCACACCGGCCGGTTTCATACCGCCTCGTTGTCGCTTGCCCTTGTCCGGGGCGCTGCCGTTTGTCGACTGGGCGGTTGAACCGCTGACTCGCCGGCGGGCCGGAGTGCGCCTGAGGGGTTTCGCGGCGGCGGCCGTTCTGGTCGGCGCTGCTCGGCGCCTGGCGGCGGATGCTGGCTGGCGCGGTGATCGGGCCGGCTTGTCCTCTCCGTTGGGAGACGATACCTCATCCCTGACTTCCGGCTTGAGAGCAGACTTGGCGATAGCGCTCGCCCGCGTACGGGTCATCCATAGACCGGTGAAGAAAGTCGTGTTCAACTTGACGTGGAGATCGGCAACACGCGCCGCCTCAGCGGAGATATTCGATTCAAACGCAGCGACCTCGACCTGCTTGCCCCGGTCCTTTACGGCCTGTATGGCTGGGTAAAAGTCACCGTCGCCGCTGACCAGAATTGCAGTATCGTACTGGTCCTGATACGCCCGGACGACGAGGTCGGTCGCGAGCATCACGTCAACTCCCTTTTCGACCACGTGGTCGCGGCGCTGTTTGGCGACGCCAAGCCGGACCTCGACGTATGGCGTTTCGTACAGGGAATGGAGGAAGCGGTCCTGGTCTACCCGGCCGTCGTTACGGTCGGATTCCTGGCGGATGTTGTAGTAGTAGATGCGCCTGAGGTTGCGCCCATTCGCGAGCTTAATCGCGAACTTGTCGAACTGGACATCGTGTCGTGAGCAATTCTGGTCGAGGACGTGGTAAAGGTTGCTTCCGTCGATAAATACCATCACGCGCTCGGCGGTGTTTTCAGAAATGGAAGTGGTTGTTGTTAACGGCATTCAGGCCTCCGGGCCTAGTGTTCCGGATGTTCGCTTTACAATGTGCGCAGCAGGCGCGCCGGGCCGTCGAAAACGATGTGATTCGGAGGCGCGGCGCATGCCAGCCAAGGTGGCCGATGCGACAAACGAAAGTGGGATATATCAAAGTAGTCGGCCTACATTCGAACACATTCTACTACGTCGCGGCCAAGAACGTATTTTGAACGGCGCGACTTGACGCGTCTGACCGTCTGCCGGAGCATGTCCCCCGCAAGACTTCCTGCTCCCAAAACCGGTCGGGGAGCGATTGAAACGCCGGGCCTTAATCGTTTGAATCGAGGAAAAAATGAAACCTGTAGCCACATTTGAGTCGCCATGCAAACACCCAAACGGCCTTCAATGGTTCGATGACGAGTTGTACGTGATCGATCAAGAACTTGACAACGTCCATGTCCTTAACGGCTCGGGCGAATTGGTGAGAACGATCCACACCCCTACTGAAAACGGCTCCGGAATTACTGTTGGAGGGGGGTTCCTGTGGACCGCCTCAAACGGCTACACCGCCGCCCGGCCGTTCCGGTCGACCGATACACATCTGGGCTGGGTGCTCAAACTGGACCTCGAAACAGGGGAGATAGTGGACCGTTTCAGGACGCCTGACGGCGGGGGGATCCACGGCATCGAGTGGGACGAATGCAACATCTGGATCACGCAGTTCAACCCAAAGGCGATCTATCTCGTCGACGGCAAGGACTACAGCATTATTCATCAATTCCCGGTCGAACTGGAACGCCTGCACGGCCTGGCCCGCGACCGAGACGGGATCTGGTGCGGGCACACCACCGACAAGGCAATTGCCCGTTACCACGTGGAGTCAGGCAAGGAGTTGGACAGGATCACGTTCGGCCCCGATGACGCCTATCCGCACGGGCTCTCAATCAGGAATGGCGAACTGTGGTACTCGGACGCCAACTTTGGCGGCAAGGCCCATAGTGATACCATTCGCGGATGGCCGGAGATAGGAAAGATCGAAGCGTGATTCGCCAAGATCCCTGAGAGTGAATCAGGAAAAGGAGATGAATAATTCTGCGCCGGTGATAGACAGCCATCATCACTTTTGGGACGTCGGAAAACTCGAATATCCATGGATGCCTCCCGGGGCCTCAGTTCTCAGACGGAACTACCTCCCGGAACATCTCGCGCCCGTGTTGAAATTGGCTGGCGTCGATAAAACGGTGATAGTTCAGGCTCACCAGTCGATCGACGAGACGAAGTGGCTATTGGAACTCGCAGAGAACTTTGAGTTCGTGGCCGGTGTAGTCGGGTGGGTGGATCTGACCGCGCCCGATGTTGGCCATACCCTGGATGAACTTCAGGCAAACCCCTGGTTCAAGGGTGTCCGCCATATCTGGCACGACGAGACCGAAGATGACTGGCTCGCCCGGCCCAAACCCGTCAACGGGTTGCGAGAGGTGGCGGACAGAGGACTGGCATACGACTTCCTTGTGAGGCCGCGGCACCTGAAGTACGTGCCGGCCATCATGGACAGGGCGCCGGATCTACGGGCTGTCGTGGATCACATCGCCAAGCCGCTGATCGCAGAAAAGGTGATCGAGCCGTGGCTTGAGGATCTTCGCGAAGTGGCCAACATCCCCGGAATGATGTGCAAGGTGTCCGGCATGGTGACCGAAGCGGATATGAGCAACTGGTCGTCAGACGATCTGGCGCCCTACGTCGCCCACGTACTGGGCATGTTTGGATATGATCGAATTATGTACGGTTCCGACTGGCCGGTTTGTCTTCAGGCAGGGTCATATCAACAGGTTTTCGGCGCGGCGAAGAAGACTCTGTCTTCCCTGACCTCCGAGGAGTCTCAAGCAGCATTTGGCAAAAACGCGGCACGATTCTACAAGCTCGACTGAATACCCCGCCGAAACAGCTCCCGCATGATCAACCGATCCGACAACCTCATAGCAGCGCGCTCCCTGACCAGGCGCTTCGGCAATGTCGTCGCGCTCGATTCGGCCGATTTCACCGTTGGTCCCGGGATTACCGGCCTGCTGGGTGAGAACGGCGCAGGGAAAAGCACGGCGATAAAAATCTTCCTGGGCCTGCTCAACCCCACCAGTGGCAGCGCCGAGGTGCTGGGCAGTGACCCTCGCCGTGACGTCGAAGTCCGGGGACGGTTGGGCTATTCGCCTGAGCACGATTGCCTGCCGACGAACGTGGCCGGCGCCGACTTCTTGACGCACATGGCTCAGGTAAGCGGTCTCCCGCCGAACCACGCCCGTTCAAGGGCCGCCGACACGTTGCGTCACGTTGGTCTGTTTGAAGAACGCTACCGGCCGATCAAAGAGTATTCGACGGGAATGAAGCAACGGATAAAGTTGGCCCAATGCCTGGTACACGACCCTGTGCTGATCTTGCTGGACGAACCCACGGCCGGTCTGGACCCCGGTGGCAGGGAAGAGATGCTCGACCTGGTCCGCAAGACTTACGCAGAATTTAGCATCAGCATATTGTTGTCTTCGCATCTCATGAACGACGTGGAGAGGACCGCCGATAGCATCATCGTTTTGCGCGAGGGCCGCGTGGTCGAGGAAGGGAGGGTCTCTTCGTTTACGACGGAGACTGAATCAATCTACGTGGAGGTTGACGACAATCAAAAAGAGTTTGTCGCAGCTCTGTCCTCACGAGGTCTGGCCAGCAGTACACACGGGGGCGCCGTGGTAATCCGGAATGTGGCGGACGATGGCTACGACATGATTCGCGACGCGCTGGCGGAGTCCGGAGCGCCGCTGCGCCGGTTTGGCCCGCGCCGCCACAGCCTGCTTGAAGTGTTCACTGATGGCGAAAACCCCTCATTCGCAGACGAATCGTCCGGTGCGGCAGAGCGTCCGACGGCTGACGCCGAATCGCAGGTAACCCGATGAACACCCACGCACTCAGCCAAGCCACTCCTCACTCCCGCGAATGCGGGAATCTAATCCGATGAGCACACGCGGCTCGGGCGGACTCTCCCGTCATTCCCGCGAAAACGGGAATCTGGTCCGATGAGCACGCGCGACCTCAGCCGAGCCACCCCTCACTCTCGCGAAAGCGGAAATCCAGTCAGATGAGCACGCGCCCTGGCGGCCAGGTCTTCGACATTGGTTACCAACGCTATGAAGGCCCGCGCGGTGGCCGAGCGCAGGCGCGGGCCGCAATATTCATGGACGGTGTAAAAGCTGCGCTCGGTATCGGCCGCGGCGGACGCGCAAAGATCCTTCCCTGGATAATCCTCGTCGCCGCAGTAATTCCGGCCTTGATCATGGCCCTCATTGCAGGAACAGTCGACAGGTTTGTAGGCGAGGGTGGCGCTGCGGACCTGCCCACCCACCCCGAATACTACGGAATCGCCGCCTACATCCTCTTTCTGTTTACCGCGACGGCAGGGCCCGAGTTGCTGTGCCCTGATCGGCGGAGCAACGTCATCAGCCTCTACCTGATACGGCCGCTGACCAGCACCGACTACGTCGGCGCCAAGTGGCTGGCCTTTCTGGTTGTCATGTTGTTTGCCGTGTGGCTGCCGCAGTTTGTGCTGTTATCCGGACTGGTTCTCGGAGCGCAGGAGCCGGGCGTCTACCTCAGGGAAAACTGGCTGGACATTCCCAGGTTCCTGGGCGCAGGTTTTGCCATGGCCCTGTTCCTGACGACGCTTGGATTGACGGTCGCAGCGTTCACGACCAGGGGCGCGTACGCCGCGGCGTTTTTGATCGGGTTGCTGATCATCACCGCGGTCGTAGTCGGCCCGATCACCTCACAAGACAGCATTGATCTGGACATCCGCAAGCTCGTTGGCCTGTTCGCCCTTTCGGATATTCCACTTCACCTGAACGATATCATTTTTGACAGTTCGGACCGGGACGACGCACGTATTTCGGGTGTGACCCGCGAGTACTCCAACCTCATTCTGGTTTGCTGGTACGTCCTCTGGACGGCAGGGCCCGGACTCATCCTGTGGTGGCGGTACCGGAGGATTGCGTCGTGACGAACCGGGATCATGTTACGTTGGGGAACTCCGTCCAGTCTGAACCCATAATCAGGGTCGACGGCGTATCCAAATGGTTCGGCAACGTTGTCGCGGTGAGCGACATCTCGTTCGATATCCGGCCCGGTATTACAGGGCTGCTTGGACCGAACGGCGCCGGCAAGACGACGCTGCTCCGGATGATGTGCGGCCTCGCAAGTCCTTCCGAAGGGACGATCACGGTATTCGGCAACCCGGCGAGGAGCGATCCGTCGATGTACGGTCGCATCGGGGTGATGCGCGAGCACGAAGCGGTGTACGAGTTCCTGACTGGCCGGCAGTTCGTGGAATTTTCGGCGAAACTGCGGGGCGTGAGCGACGTTGCCAGCGCAGCGGACTGGGCTATCGACGCCGTGAATCTGGCCCCGGCCGCCGAAAGGAAGATGGGCGGCTATTCCCGCGGGATGCGCCAACGCATCAGGCTGGCGGCGTCAATCGTTCACAATCCCGAGTTGCTGCTTCTCGACGAACCGCTCAACGGCGCAGATCCGCGTCAACGGGCCGAATTTCAGAACCTGTTGAGACGGATGGCGGAGGAGGGACGGACCATCTTGGTCTCGTCCCATATTCTCGAAGAGATAGAAAATCTGGCCGGAAGCGTGCTGCTCATCGTAAACGGAAAGCTGGCCGCCTCCGGCGACTATCGGGCGATACGGGCTTCGTTGAACGAGCGGCCGTACCACGTGCGAATCATCTCGGACGACCCTCGTAAGTTGGCGGCCGGCCTTGTTAAGCTCGACGCCGTAGATTCGGTGTCGCTCGACCCCAATGGGGCTCTGATAGTCCTGTCCCGCAAAGTCGGCGTACTTCAGGATTCGTTCGCCAACGTCGCGAAGGAACTTGGCGTCCGCGTAAGAACGTACGAGCCGCTGGACGACTCACTGGAGAGCGTGTTCGGGTACCTGGTGGAACGCTGAATTGATCTCACTCTACGTTCTGTCGCTCCGGCAGTTGGCAACTATTCGGCGGCTTGCCGTTCTCGTTGTCCTGGGACTCCTGCCCGTCGTTATTTCCGCGGTGCTGAGCGGAAATAGTGATTCAATCTCGTCATTCGTCGACGATGTCTTGCTGACGGGCGTGATCACGGCGGCAATCGTCCCGTTGATCACGTTGGCAGTGGGCACCGCAGCGTTCGGAAACGAGCTCGATGACAATACGCTCAGCAATTTGACGCTGAGTCCGTTTCCCCGCTGGAAAATTGTGGCGCCAAAACTGATCGCCGCCCTGACGGTCAGCGCGCCGATTCTGGTCGCCAGCGCCGTCGTTTCATTACTGATAGCCCTCGACGGAGACGCAGCCCCGGCAGTGGCTGCCGGAGTGGGTGTGTTGGTGGGTGTGGCAATCTACGCGGCCCTGTTCATGTGGGCCGGACTGATGACCGCCCGCGCCCTTTGGTACGGCCTGTTCTACGTCTTCCTCT
The DNA here is from genome assembly GCA_965224235.1 of Dehalococcoidia bacterium. Taxonomy (GTDB): domain Bacteria; phylum Chloroflexota; class Dehalococcoidia; order Lucifugimonadales; family Lucifugimonadaceae. The sequence goes on from CBDCYP010000002.1 coordinate 491,257, forward strand.
GGGAAGGGCTTTTCGCATCGTTCGTCGACGGGGTCAAATACCTGTCAGTCCGTCAATACATCCTCAGCCTGATCAACACCCTCGACGATTCGTTACTGTCGGACGACCGTCTGGGACTGGTCGAAGGGCCGGTTGCCATAGCGGGCGCCGCCGCCGTGTTTGCCGTCTTCATCGCGCTGAGCATTCGCCGGCTACGAAATATGGACGTGTCCTGAGGGACAGGCGTTGACGCCCGGCATTGCCTAGCGGCTGGGCTTGCCTGAGCTCCAGTTCCAGTTGTCTGACGGCCAGATGTTCAGCCCGCGCCGGCTGCCGACTCGCTCGCCTGCGTACCAGTTTTCCACGGTCTTGCGCCACTCCTGGATGTGCGGCGTCTTCGCGTGATAGTCGAACGCTGCCTGATTGACGTAGACCTCGTACAGATAAAGTTCCGCCGGATTGTCGACATTCTGGTAGACGTCGAACCTCAGGCATCCCGGCTCCTCCCGGGTCGAGCCGATGGCGTCACCCTTAAGCGATTCGATGAAGTCATCGACACGTTCGGGCTTGATCGGGAGCGGTGCGTGAATGATGTGGAGGCCGCGCTCGAATGCGGGGTCTCGCACAGCGTCCGCTCTGTAGGAGTCCCACTGCGCGTCGCCTATCGGGAACACTGGCTTGCACTTTGAGACCTGGACCGGCTCGGCGTGCCAATCGCCCGTCGTATCCCGCCAGCGCGCGTAGTGCGGCCTGGAGCGGTGGTCGTCTATTGCTGCGTCGTCGTTATAGACCTCGCAAAGAGCGAGCATCGTCGGGTCGCCGATGTCCTGAACGATATCGAACCTGCGGCATCCGGGTTCATTCATCACCGAACCCTTCGCATCTCCGATCATCTCTACTATGAATTCATCGAGGTGTTCGGGCTTGACCTTGATGCGCACCATCAGGATTTCCATGTCGACTCCAGTCCATTACGCGAGGTTGCTTCAATTCGATTGCAGTTTGCAGCTAGGCGCCGCCGGAAGTATATCGCGCGTCCACCCGGCCATCGCGCCGCCCTGCCTGCCAGCGCGCGTTGTCGCGGACCTTACCTTCACCCTCTGCCGATGTACTTCTGCGTTACCGGCAGGACAATGGCTTCAAGCATGTTTGCTTCCGGGGGCAAGGTGACCATCAGGAGAACGGTGCGCGCCATGTCCTCGATAGAGATCATCGGTTCGTCACCTTCATTCACGCCCGTCGCCGAAGTTCCTGCCGGTCCACGGCGTTCGACGGCTGTGTTCCCGGGGTGGAGACAGCTCGCAGAAATACCGAACTCTCGGCCATCGAGCGCGGTACTTTGGGTCAGGCCCCAGATGGCGCTCTTGCTCGTCGCATAGGGAGCCGAGTGCAGACGCGTTCGTTGGGCTGAAATGCTTCCGATGTTGATGATCCGGCCTCCGCCGGCATCCTTCATGATGGCGAACGCCTCCTTCGTGCACAGAAACGGACCGGTGACATTAGTTTCGATAACGCGGTTCCAGGCCTCGGCGGAAACCTGATCGACGCGACCGCCATCGAACGCGCCCGAATTGTTTACGAGAATGTCGAGGCGGCCCAGAGCCTTCATCGACTTCGCAAAGAGGTTTTTGACATCCTCTTCGCTGGTCACGTCGGTGGGCACGGATATGATCTGCGGGCCGTACCGTGACAGTTCCTGTGCGGCTTCAGCGAGCCGTTCTGCATTACGGGAAGCGATGACGACGTCGCACCCTTCCCGCGCAAATATCCGGGCAATGCCCTTGCCGATGCCCGTGCCGCCGCCCGTGACAATCGCTGCTTTTCCTTCTAGTTGTCCCATGTCATTCATTCCTGCCTGTGTGGTTCCTGTTGATCTGAATATGACCCGAAAGCCGTCGAATACTGTCGCCGGCAGGACGGATTTACATCAGGCTTGATACGTTGCGCTGGCTCCCCCGACAGGACCGTCTCCGGTCAGGATGTCGGGTGAACATCATATTACCCGCGGACATCGTCGCCGCGCAGGTCGCCGGGGGCATGGCAACGAGACAACGGAATTCAGATCTGCGGGTTTCGGCCGCCCATCAATTCGGCCGGATGCCGATGTCACGAGTCATGAGCGCGGCTAACCACGCAACTGCGCTAAACCCGGCAAGCACGAGGAAGGCCAGACGCATACCCGCAACGAACGCCAGGGCCGGGCCGTCGCCTGACGTCGATGCCATGGCGCCCAGTTCGGGTTCGACCCCACGGCTCAGCATGACCGACGCAACGACAGTCGTCGTAACTGCGATGCCTCCGACGGTCGCGACATTCCGTACCAGGTTGAGGAATGCGCTGACGATTCCGTAGTTACCACGATCGACCGCGCCCAGCGTGGCGCTCATGTTGGGGGCCATCCACAGGCCTGAGCCGATTCCGTTTAACGCCAAAGCGGGCATCACAACCCACAACGGCGTTTCCAGATTGAATGTTGCGAATACGACCCCGATAGTAGTGGTCATTCCGAGGCCGACGAGGCCGAACACCTTTACCCCAAACCTGTCTGACAGGCGTCCGCTAAACGCGCCCGTTACGGACATACCGAGCGCGCCGACGAAGATAACCAGTCCCGCGGTAGCGGCGGAGTATCCCAGGGCGTCCTGAATGTAGAAAGGAAACAGGAACCAGGCCGCGGAGGTCCCAAAGAATCCCAGGAACCTCGAGATGGCGCTCCACGAGAACTGCGGAATCTTGAACAGACGCAGTTCCAACATCGGGTTGGCGACGTGAATTTCCCAGAGGACAAACACAACGCCCAGCGCCGCTGCGCCCAGCCCCGTCCCAACGACACCCAGGGATGTCCACGGCAGGTCGAACGGGTTCGTCACCGTGAGAATGGCGAGCCCCAACGCGCCGGCAGAGGTAAAGGCCCCGATCCAGTCGTATGGGGTTCTGATTCGGCCTCTGACAGTGCCGATCCGGTCGTCTTTGAGGATGATCGCGGCAAGCGGGAACGACAGGATCGTAGGGATCGACAGGAACCAATAGACCGATCGCCACCCGAAGAGGTCCACCAACGGCCCTCCGAGGATCGGCCCGGCGATTGCGCCGACTCCCACAGCCATTGTGATCATGCCCAGTCCTTTGCCCCGTTCGTGGGCGGGGAAAACCGATACAACGATCGCCATGACTAACGCCTGATCCATCGCTGCGCCTATCGACATGACCACCCTGGCTGCGAGCAAGGTCGACAGATTGGACGACACCGCGGCGAAGATCGCCCCGGCGGCGAACAGCGTGATGCCCGTCAAGTGAACTGACTTGCGGCCCGCTATGTCGGCGAGCCTGCCGAGTGGCAAAAGGGCCGCGCTTATGGTCAGCGACCCGGCAATCGCCACCCAGGACACGACTCGCAAACTCAACGAAAAGTCGGCGGAGATCGAGGGCAATGCGATGCCGGTGACGGAGGCGTCCATCACCATCGTGAACAACGCGACAGCTACAACAGTGAATGCTTTCCACTTGTAGTTGTCGTCTGCGGACGTTGTTTTGTCAGGCAACTCCAAGGAGCCGCTCAGGCTCAACTTGACCACCCGCCAGTCGCGTCGCAAAACCTGTTGCGCAGCGACTCGTTAATCGGGATCACGAGGGTTCGCTTTCTGAGGCGCGTTGCCAGCTGCTGACCGCTGCCGAACCACCTCGTATAGGACGATGGCCGCCGCCACGGAGGCATTGAGGGATGCCATGTTTCCGCGCAGGGGGATGGAGATGAGTGAATGGCAAGCCGACTTTACTCCGGGCGCAATGCCGCGTTCTTCCGAACCGACCACGATCACAGTGGGCACAGTGTAGTCGGGTTCGGCATAGTGGCCCGGCGCGTCCTGATCAAGCCCGATGAGGTTCAGCCCGATCGTCTTCAGGTATTCAGCGCTCTTTGCAACGTTGTTTACCCGCGCCACGCGCACATGCTCCAACGCCCCTGCCGACGCGCGTATGGCCCCCGCAGTAACCCCGGCCGCCCGCCGTTCGGGAATAATGATTCCATGCCCCCCCGCGGCATCTACTGTGCGAGCGATCGCGCCCAGGTTGTGCGGGTCCTGAACACCGTCGAGGACGACCAGCAGAGGCGGTTCGTTAAGACCATCGGCCGCGAATACCAGGTCCTCTATCTGCACGTAACGGGTATCGCGAACCAGCGCTATGACGCCCTGATGCTTCCTGGTGGCGGTCTGACGATCCAGATCGTGACGTGAAACGCCGTTGACCGTGATGCCGGCGCCATTGGCGAGGAATACGATCTCCCTTAGTTGGGGACCCAAGTCTGAGTCGTCCTGAATCAGGATCTGCTCGATTTCGCGACCCGCCCGCAAAGCCTCTATGACGGCCCGTCTCCCCTCGACAGTCGGCCTTTTACGGAGCCGCCCATACCTCGACAACTCAGCCGCCAGCAGCCTGAATCAGCGATTCGATTTCGGACATGTCGTTTTGATCGAGTTCCCAGTCCCCGGCCGCGGCGTTCTTACGAGCCTGCTCGGGCGTTTTAGCTCCGACGATGCTCGATGTGACGGCCGGATGCCCCAGGGTCCAGGCAATCGCAAGATCGGCCAGACTGCGGCCGTGATCGGATGCCCAACTGCCAAGCTTGCTTGCTGTTTCGAAGGCCCTGCCCATCACAGCGGGAGGGTAGTAAGGGTGGTCGTGCCGCTCGTCGCCCTCCGGGAATTGATGCCCTGCACTGTACTTTCCGGTGAGGAGACCCTTGGCCAGAGGAGAGTGCGCAATGACGCCGATCCCATGCTCCAGGCAGTAAGGGAGAACCGACTCCTCAGCCTCCCGCTGGATCATGTTGTAGCGCGGCTGCGAGCTGTGAATCAACCCGTGCGCCGATGCCGCTGCGGTCTGTTCCGCCGAAAAATTAGACACCCCGAGGTATCGGATTTTGCCCTCGTCACGGAATCTCACCAGCTCCGCCATGGTGTTTTCGATAGGCCATTGCGGTTTCGGGCTGTGGATTTGGTACAGATCGATATAGTCGGTACGAAGCGCCGTCAAGCTGTTGGTCACCGCTTCCCGAATGTGCGCGACGGAGTGTTCGCCAGACAATTTCGTGGCCAGAAAGACGTCACCGCGCCGTCCTGCCAGCGCCCTGCCCACCAGGTCCTCACTCGTTCGATAACCCTCGGCGGTATCTATGAACGTGACGCCTGAATCGATGGCGGCCTGCGCGGCGGCGATGGCCTGGCGTTCATCGATCTCGCCCATTCCTCCGCCGATCGGCCATGCGCCGAAGCAGATAACGGGAACATCAGGGCCGTCTTTGCCTAATTTACGTGTTCGCAATGAATTTTACCCTTGCTAAATGGTTTTCTATGGGGCTCGTGCCGGCGTGGGTTCTCGGGCCGCCGCAATCATTTGAGTTTATGCGGGGCGGCCTCTCCGTGCTAGACTCGGCTCCCAATTGAGCGTCAGCCTGGAGGCAATTCCCAAGTGCCCGATTTTGCAGTCAATACGTTGAGAAAGAAGATCGCCGATGGGGGCGTAGGTGTGATCGCCAACGGTCCGAACACATCCGAGATGTGCGACTACATCGGCCAGTTCGGATTCGACGCCGCGTTTATCGATTTTGAGCATGGCGGTGTGTCGTGGCGAGAACTCGCCGACATTGCCCGCGCGTGCGAGCTGTGGAGCATGGCGACCATCGTCAGAGTTAACAAACTCGACGAGGCGCAAATCCTCCGAACTCTCGATCAGGGGGCAAGCGGCGTGGTTGTCCCTCACATAATCACGCCGGACGATGCCAGACACGCCGCCGCCGCGTGCCGATATCCGCCGGACGGGGTGCGCGGCGTCGCAGGAAGCCGCCGCTCTTATGGGGTGGATGACTTTTTCAGACGCGCCAACGAAGAGGTCACCTGCACAGCCCTTATCGAGGATCACGCCGCCGTTCAGAATATTGAAGAGTTGATCGAGGTCGACGGCGTGGACGTGTTTTACGTCGCGCCATCGGACCTCGCTGCCAGCATGGGTCACACGGGAGACGTCGGTCACCCCGATGTGCAAAATGCGATTAGCGGGGCAATCAAGAAGATCGTGAAGGGCGGCCGGGTTGCCGGTACCCTGGTTACCGAAGAAAACGTAGACCGCTACCTCGACCTCGGAGTTCGCTGCATCGGAATCGCCTACCTCAGCTGGATCGCCAAGGGCGCGCCCGGGTTCCTGGCAAAGGCCGCGGGCCGATAAGTCCAACACGAACCGGGGGTCAAAAAAATGGCATCGGCTGGCGAGACCGCGACTATTCTTCAAGCCCTGCGCCAAAGGCGGACCAGCAGGGATTATGAGGACCGCGATGTCCCTCGTGTCGTGCTCGAGGACATGGTGGAAGCAGTGAGATGGGCGCCGAACCACAGGAATACAGAGCCGTGGCGGATATTCGTCATTGAACGTGGAGGCGCCAAGCGAGCAGAGATCGCCGAACTGATCGCGCAGTGGACCTACGACAGCGTGAAGAACCCAGCGCCGGGCCGACGTGAAAACAGCGCTGAGTCCGCTCGACGGGAGGTCCTTGAAGCGCCGTCGTTCATCTACGTCTACTCGGCGCCCGGCACAACCGAAGAGGTGACCACGGAAAACTACGCCGCCACCTGCTGCGCCGTTCAGAACATGCAACTGGCCGCATATGCCCACGGCGTGGCTGTGGGTTGGTCCACAGGAAAGCCGACGAAGCCCGAACGGCTTGCTGAAGTACTCGGCGCAGACCAGACATGGATGATAGTCGGAGCGCTATACGTCGGATATCCAAAGACCGTTCCGCAGGTCGAACGGCGCACCGCAGCCGAATACGCACGCTGGTACTAGCGCCGAAAATCCGGCCCTGCCCGCCATCGGGCTGATGTCGTGGGAGCTATAGGCGCGATTACCTGATCGCGAATCCGCCAATTACCACGCACGTGAATTTCCTGCCTTATCGGTCCTGCCAGGTGGCCGGTGTTCCCGCGGCGACCGGCGCTCAGACAGAGGGCGGGGGCACGACGACCTTGTCGTATGGATGTCTAAACCCCACGAGGCCGGCGTGCTCAAATACGTCGAGAGCCGCTTCGTACAGGTCTGGCTCAATGGCGATGCCGCCTGACCACGCGCCGAGGCCCTGGTAGTACTTGATCGCCTGGGCGACTGCCTCCGTCGCCATGTCGGGGAAGAAACTTGCCTCGGCCCTCGCCACTTCGGCAGGGTCTGCCGTGTTCACCCACTCGCGGGAAGCGCGGTACGCCGCCGTAAATCGCCTGGCGTCGTCCGTGTCGAGCCAGCCATGACGGGCCACCAGGCTGCTGAATGCGACAGGGCCGACGGCCTCACCCACGCTGGCGACGATGTTGGCCACGCCCTCGTGTTCAAGTTGCTGGGGATAAGCGCCCTGCTCGTGAAAAAAGTCGCCCTCCCCTCCCCTGAACGAGTCCATCATTTCGGGCGTGGTCGGCTTGTTGATACCGTCCACATCGTCAAGATTCACGCACATCCTGAACAGGCCGTAGCGTAGCATCGCCTCCGGTTGCCCGCCGTGCACGTACATCATGCCGCCATTCAGGAGTTTTGCCCACGAGAAGTCGGGATCTGGTTGCCTGGCCGCGATCAGGAAGCCGTCGTACCGATTGATCTGGGCGAACTGGCTCACCGGCGGTGTTTCACCCCGGTCGAGCGGACCCCATGACGCAGAAACCGCGGCCTGTCCCACGTCCGCCCTGCCTGCCGCCACTTCCGCCGGAGAGGTACTGCCCACCGGCGCAACGGCGTAGGCGCCGGAGAGCCCTTCTTTTTCCAGGAATCCTCCCGCAATCGTGGAGATAAGTGGACTGTAGAAAGCCGAATGGCGGGAAACAATAAGGCGTAATTCGGTCACGGGGTTTTGCCTTTCAGAATACGGCGGAATGTTGCTACATACAGAGGCATGTGAATTCTAACGCCGCGAGCCCCGAACGTACCGCCGCCCGCGGCGCAATGGACTGCAGCGTGGCCGGTCGGGGTTGCCACCGCGTCCAGCATTCGAGGCCTCAGAGAACACGGATGCGGCACAGGCAAGCCGTCTGAATTGGCTCCCAAGATGAACTAACGGTTGCGATTCAAAGACTTTGAACCGGGTTAATGCCCAGCGGGCGCAGTCCTATCGTTCGAGTCGACTGGCCTGAATTAATAAGAAATCATGTCAAAAGTCCCGTGAAAAGAGACTTTTGCGTAACCTCGACACATGTCATTCTTGTAGATGTCAACTAATTCGTTGACAGAAGTTCCAAGGTTCGGAGGGGACTCTTGCCCAGAAGGCCTTGGTGTGGCCGCTCCGTGTTGTGGTAGAGCAGGTACTCCACCAGCTCCTCCTTCAACTCCTCCACCGATTCGAACGTCGTCTCGTCCGGAAGGTCTTCGTTTAGCGTTCGCCAGAAGCGCTCGATCTTCCCGTTGGTCTGTGGCCGGTACGGCCGGGTGAAGCGGCGCTTAACGCCCAGCTCTTGCAGCATCCCCTCCATCGGGTGGTGGTTCTTGTTGGTCTCCGCGGCCATTTCGGGCCCGTTGTCGGTGAGAATGGCCTCGAAGCGGACCCCGTACTCGGCGTCCAGCAGGTTGATGCTCTTGAGCGCCGCAAACATCACGCTCAGGCTCTTCAGGTCGTCCACCTCCTCCGTGCAGGCGTCGATCACTGACACCAGGAAATAGCGCCGCTTGGCGCCCACGATCAGGTCGTTGCTTAGGTAGTGGCTATCGAGGTGGCCCAACCCCCGGCGCGGGTCTTAAAGATCTGGCGCCTGGACTGCTGCATGGGCTTAGTCAACCGGTTAAGGCCGTGGCGCTTGGTGATGGCGTAGATGATCGGGGGCGCTGGTGTGGGGGGCTTGGCCTTGACCAGTTCGTACTCCCGGATCAGGAACCGGAACTTCTGGACGTAGTTCCACTCAACCGTTCGGTCGTTGCTGTTGTTACGCATCATCGCCTCCCGACTGGCATGTTGTTTCAGCGCCAATCTGTCGACGAATTACCTAACCTCTACACATGTCATTTGTATGTTGCGAAGGACCCAAGCCATCCAGACGGCATGCCCCGCCCCTCTTACCCAGACCCTTCGGCTTCGCTCGGGGTGACATGAGCGGTACTCAGGGTGATATGGAGCGAGGAATCACTGGTTTGGGAGCTAGTTACGCGAAGGACTCCGAAAGCGGGAATCCAGAGATCGCGAGAGACGGGTTGGGCGACTTGAAGGGTAGTTCTGAGATAGTTTGTAAGTGGCAGATGTTTGCAGCGATTCAAATGACGGCAAGGATGCGTGGGGCCGTGTCTCCGCTCCGCAATGTCCAGATGCATATCGACTACATCGGGGTCAATTTCATGCCCAACCAATGTGGAACACCCCGTATGAGTAGCCATAGCGCGCAGCAGCTCGCCGGGAACAGCGTCCCCGGATACAGTCGGACCGACGTATCCAATCCGACGGGCGATATCGGGGCGGCCACGCCTCTGATCCGGGGCTCACGTAATGGCAAATAACCGACCCGCGGCCCTCGTTACCGGCGGAGCAGGATTCATCGGGTCGCATCTCGTGGACGCTCTGATTGCCCGGGGGGATGGCGTCGCCGTGATCGACGACATGTCGAGCGGGAAGTCCGGGTATCTGAACCCTGCCGCTGATCTCTACGCGGTGGATATCAGGGACGACAGCGTCGGCAACGTCATGAAGACGGTCGGCCCGGACGTCGTGTTTCACGTAGCTGCCCAGATAAGCGTAGCTGTGTCGGCGAGGGCGCCCAGGTTCGACGCCGAGACGAACATTTTGGGATCACTAAATGTTCTGGACGCCATGAGCGCCGCAGGCGCCTCGAAAATGGTGTTCGTTTCGACCGGCGGAGCGATGTACGGGGAACCGGAGACGCTGCCGGCGCCGGAAACTGCCGAGGCGCGCCCCGCAGCCCCTTACAGCGCATCAAAACTGGCTGTAGAAAACTACCTGCCTGTCTACAAGAGGCTGCGCGGAATTGAATATTCGATCATCCGGCCGGCAAATGTTTACGGGCCTCGTCAGGACCCGCACGGTGAGGCCGGAGTCGTGGCGATATTCACCAGGGCCATGCTTGCTGGGGAGGCAATCCGGATATTCGGGGAAGGCACAGACGAACGGGACTACGTGTTCGTGGAGGATGTTGTAGACGCCCTGATCCGGGCGTCGGACGGCCCGGGTACCGGGCCTTACAACGTCGGATCGGGTCGAGGAACCTCCGTGAACGACATCGCGGCAAAGCTGGCCAGGCTGACCGGGTACGGTGAAGAACCACTGCGCTTGCCGCAAAGACCGGGAGATTTGCGGCGGATCAGTCTGGATGCCTCCCTCGCAAAAATGGAACTTGGATGGTCGCCGACCACAAGCCTGAACGACGGCCTGCGCCAGACTGTCGAGTGGTTTCGCTCCGAGATGAGCGTCAAAGGTTGATCCCTGCCCGCCCTTCCCATATGGCCCTATCGGGCGTGAGTTCAACCGCGATGCGACCTCTAACGATTGTGTCTAAGATCACCGCCACCGGCTTGTTCGCTCTCGCAGTTGCTATTTCCGCCTGTACCGGTAGCCCCGCGTCGGATACCCCAACTCAAGTACCCGCGACAGCCACGCGAGGTGACACTACGGCGACCGTCGTCGCTACAGCCACAAGTCGGACTGCCGCAGCAACGACTACCCCCTCCCCTACGTCTACGCCCCCTCGGTCGGCGACCGCGACTGTCGAATCAACCCCCATCGCCTCAGGCGCCGCTTCCACTTCGTTTTCGGCTCCGGATGGGCTGGTCAGAGGAGGCATCTTGCGGTTCGCGGCGCCGGAACCGCCTCCACACCTCGACGTCCACCAAACCCAGTCGCCGGCGTTGTTGACCTGGGGTCCGGCCCTCGCCTACAGCCAGCTCTTCAGGTTCACGACCCGAGATGACGCGATGGCGCCGAACACTATCGTCGAGTGCGACCTGTGCACGTCGTGGCGCTTGCTGGACCCGGTCAGACTCGAAGTAAAACTGCGCGAAAACGTCCGTTGGCACGCACTTGAGCCGGTCGATGGGCGGCGGCTAACAGCAGATGACGTGGTGTTCAGTTACGAACGGCAGATGACCGCCGGATGGCCCAACGCGCCGGTGTTGGCAAATGTTGCGCACGTGGAAGCCGTGGACGACAGGACCGTGTTGATCCGGTTCCGCCAACCGGAAGCGGAGTTCCTACACGGACTGGCCGACGGGCACAGCCCCATAGTTGCCACTGAGGCGGTCGCCGTGTCCGGAGACCTGCTACGCGGCCCGACTGTAGGTTCCGGGCCGTGGATGGTGGTGCGTTCAGGCAGCGATGGAACTGAATACGAAGCTAACCCACACTACTACGAGTACGGCTTCCCCTATCTCGACGGCCTGGAAATACAGGTGGTCAATTCTCCGGGAACCCGGGCCGCCGCGCTGCGAAACGGCCTGCTGGACCTCGACCGGTCACCCTATCAGATTGTCGTCGATGCAAAGGCGGCGTTCCCTCGTATTGAATCGGCTGCGTACGTCGATCCCGGAGCGGGCGCCGAATTGATCATGAATACGACCCGCCAGCCATTCGAGTCGCAGGGGGTTCGAACGGCGGTCCTGCTCGCCATCAATCCCTGGACGCTGAACCAGACATTCTGGAACGGGCAGTCGATGCCAACATTGGGCCTGCGCGTGCCCGCGCCGGACTGGCTGTTGACGCAGGATGACATTCGCGGCGCATTTGCCAAGCGGGGTGAGGCACGGGGGATCCTTGGGGGAGTTGCTGGGGAAGTCAGGCTCACCGCGGGTCAATTCGACGCCGACTATCTGGCCCAGGCCGATTTCATCGCAATGTCGCTTGATGAACTCGGACTCCGAACCACAGTGGAAGAGATTTCGACGAGGGAGTACGCCGATCGCGTCTGGGTCGGCGGTGATTACCAAATGGCGCTCGGGGCGTTGCCGCCCCTATCCAGCCTGACGGGAGGGCTGCTGGCCGTCCACCACACACGCGGCGGCGTGAACACGACCCGCCACGAGATACCGGAGTTGGACGAATTGATCGAATCGCAGGCCACCGAATTCGATGAAGCGCGTCGCAAGGACCAAGTATTGGAAATACAGCGGCTGATTCTTGCCGGCGCATACAGGATAAACCTCGCGGCACGCGCGGAAAACTGGATGTGGTGGGACTACGTGGAAGGATTCTTCCCAAACATGGCGAGGGGTGAGAACTATTTCTTCGCCAAAGTGTGGTTAAGCCGGGTGCCGTAGCGCGGGCCGAAGATACTTTGGCGCGGCTTTCAGGCTTCCGCCGCCAGCTTTCGCTCGTAAGACTCCAGTGCGTCCTGCAGGGCAGCCCAGGACAACAGGGCGCATTTAATCCGCACAGGGTACTTTCGTACACCCCGAAGCGCCTCAAGGTCGCCGAGGTCGTCAAGTTCGTCTCCGGTTAGATTCTCGTCCCTCATCATGCGCCGGACGAGGTTTGTCGTGCGCGACAGTTCACCTTGCGTACGCCCCTCCGCCAACTCCGACAGTAGCGAGGCTGACGACTTGCTTATGGCGCATCCGCGGCCAGTGACACCGACTCCGCTGACCCGGCCGTCCTGGAATCTGAGTTGAATCTTCACCTCGTCGCCGCAGAACGGGTTGTTGGCTTCGATCTCCGTGTCAGGGTTATCCAACTCCTCGTTGTTCCGCGGGTTGCGGTAGTGGTCGAGGATTATCTCTTCGTAGAGTTCGTCGAGTTCACCTAACCCCCGCACGTGAGAAATACCCCTCGGCTTCCTTGATGCCATCCACGAAGAGGTCCACTTCCTTCTCCGTGTTGTAGATATAAAAGCTGGCGCGCGCCGCGGCTACCACGCCGTAACTGCGCACCAGCGGCATGGCGCAGTGGTGGCCGGTGCGGATGGCTATTCCCATGCTATCCAGCGCCGTGCCCAGGTCATGCGGATGCAGCGTGTCGTGCACGAACGAGATGACGGCCCCTCTCATCGAAGCGTCGGTAGGGCCAAAAATCTTTATGGTCTCGATTTCGGCCATGCGTTTCAGCGCGTAGGCCGTCAGGTCCTGTTCGTGGGCCGCGATCCGCTCCATCCCAATATCTGTCAGGTAGTCGACCGCCGCTCCGGTGGCGACGGCGTCGGCGATGTTGGGGGTTCCAGCTTCGAACTTGTACGGCAAGTCGTTCCAGCGCGCACCCTCGTAGGTCACCTCGATGATCATATCTCCGCCGAAGAGAAACGGCGGCATCGCATTCAGCAGTTCCGGCCGGCCATAGAGCGCGCCGATGCCGGTGGGACCAAGCATCTTGTGGGCCGAAAAGGCCAGGAAGTCGCAGTCGAGCGACTGCACGTCGACCGGCATGTGCGGCACGGACTGGGCAGCGTCGACCAACACCACTGCGCCCACCGAGCGGGCCAGGGCCGCCAGTTCTTGCACCGGATTGATGACACCGAGCACGTTCGAGACGTGGACAGCGGCCACGATCTTCGTCCGATCGTCGATAAGATTCTCGGCGGCCTCCATCCGGAGTGTGCCGTCATCCCCCACCGGGACGTAGCGGAGTTCCGCTCCGGTCTGCTCGGCAAGCTGTTGCCATGGAACAATGTTCGAATGGTGCTCCATGGCGGTTGTGACGATGTTGTCGCCAGCCTCCACATTTGCGCGACCCCAGGTTTGAGCGACCAGGTTGATCGACTCGCTGGTGTTCCTTGTCCATATCACCGACTCCGGACACGGGGCGTTGATGAACCGCTGCATTTTTGTTCTTGCAAGCTCGTAAAGGTCGGTTGACTCGATGCTCAGCGTATGGACGCCGCGATGAACGTTGGCGTTGTTTTGCTCGTAGAAATCGACGAGCGCGTCGATCACCTGGCGGGGCTTCTGGGTCGTGGCCGCGTTGTCCAGATAGACGAGCGGGCGTCCGTTGACCTCCCGCTTGAGTATGGGGAAGTCCTGCCGTATGAGTTCTACGTCCAGCAAAGCCGTGCCTGATTCCCCCGCGACTTAACGGAGGCCCGCTGAAAACCCTGGCAGCAGCCGGTCTGTAGCCCGTTCCACGTATTCACGCAACGCCGTTGGCCCGAACTCTTCAACAATCTCGGACGCAAATCCCCGGATGAGCATCGCAGCAGCCGTGTCACGGTCCACGCCGCGCGACTCCATGTAGAACAACGCGTTTTCGTCCACGTGACCGGCGGTTGCCCCGTGGAAGCACTGCACGTCGTCGGCATAGATTTCAAGGCTGGGCATCGTGTCGATCTCGGCGCCCTTCGAAAGTAGGAGGTTCAGGTCTTTCTGATCTGCGTACGACTTCTGGGCGTCTCGCTCGACAAGCACCTTGCCGCTGAACACCGCACGTGATCGGCCGGCGAGGATGCCTTTGTAAAATTGATGACTCGTGCCGTTCGGCTTGGCGTGAGTCGTGCTTATGTGGTTGTCCAGGTGCTGGCGATTTGTCGTCATATACAGGCCGTGAAGCGTACATTCAGAGCCCGGACCATCAAGCAGGACGTGCAAGTCGTTCCTCCCGATTGCCGGGCCGGTGGCGAACGAGATGGATCGAAGATTGGAGTCCGATGATTGGTGGACCCGCGTGACGCCGATGTGGAACGTGCTTTCGTTCTCGGTCAGTATCCGGTAGTGGTCGACCTGAGCGCCTTCTTCCAGGACCATTTCGACGACACTGTCTGTAAATTGTCGTTTGTCGCCAAGACTGGCGTACGTCTCTATCAACGTCAGGCGGCTCCCGCGGCCGGCGATCACCAGCGCCCTCGGGTACGCCGCCCGATCGCCTTCAACACTTGTGTTCACGTGAGCAATATGTACCGGAACGTCTAATTCTGTTCCTTCCGGCAGGTGCACAAACGCTCCGTGATCCACGAACGCGGTATTGAGGGCCGTGAACGCATCGTCTTCGACCGCAGCGAGTTGGCCGATTTGACTTTCCAGCAGGCCGCGGTTCGCCCCGACCGCATCGGAAAAATTAGCTGCCTCCAGACCATCGACGGGCACCGAAGAAAGCGACTCGGCGTATCTCCCATCCACGAACAGCAACGTGTGCCACGAATCGTCCCACGGCGCAGCCGCCCTGATTTCGCCGGCGGTCACAGCCGATGAGGCGCTCCCTGCGCCGAATTGGAACGGAACCCGATCCACTGGGCGGACGCTGGTGTACTTCCACTCCTCATTGCCGCGGCGCGCGACGGGGAAACCCATTCGTGCGAACTGCGCCCAAGCCCTCTCCCGTAGTGGGGCAAGCCAGGACGCGCCGTTTTTCGATGCGGAAGCGGCCAGTGCCCGGTAGTCGGCAAGATACCGGTCGCCGTGGGTAGCCGCGTGTGTAGTTTGCTGATCTACGACCATGGTGCGCCCCTGCAAGGACAAAGTCCCCGCGACTAACGCAGCGCCGGATCCGGCATGAATGATTCGTAACCGGTAGTTTCGACTTTGTGCGCCAGTTCAGCGCCGCCCGAGCGAACGATCCGGCCGTCGATCAGGATGTGAACAAAGTCGGGGGCAATGTGATTCAGAATCCGTTGATAGTGGGTGACCAGGACGAATGCCCTGTCGGGCCTGCGCATCTGGTTGACTCCCGCGGCGACCACTCGCAGCGCGTCCACATCGAGCCCGGAGTCGGTTTCATCTAGTATGGCAAGCCGCGGTTCCAGGACCATCAGCTGCAACATCTCGTGGCGCTTCTTCTCGCCTCCCGAAAACCCTTCATTCAACGACCTCTTTATGAGGTCGGGGTCGATCTTCACGCGATCGACGGACTCGTCGAACAACCGTGAGAACGCGCGCACGCTCAGTTTCTTTTCACCGCGATAATCGGCGAGCGCATCTTTGGCAGCCTTCAGGAACTGCCAAGGACGCACACCCGGCACCTCGGCCGGATACTGAAATGCGAGAAACAGGCCGCGTAGGGCCCTGTCGTTGACCAGCATTGGGACAATGCTTTCACCGTCCAGCAGGATGTCACCAGCCGTCACCGCGTAGTCGATCCGCCCGGCGAGCACGTTGGCGAGGGTGCTCTTACCGGAGCCGTTCGGGCCCATTATGGCGTGAACCTCTCCCGCGTTAACTTCAAGGTCCAGGCCCTTGATTATCTCAGCGCCGCCGGCAGCGACGGACACGTGCAAATTTCTTATACTAAGCATGATTTCGCAATTCGAATGAATCGGAACAGGTTCCCTTGCCTGCATCAACTTCGGGTTTTTTACGGGCCAACTATGGGGTCAAAACCTGTGATACGTCGCTACGCTTGCGATCTTGCGAGGTGGCGTCAGCGGTTGCCGATTCATCTCCGGCCGCGGCTTGCAGGCCCAACCATCGTCGGCGCCCAGTCCGCCCCGCCGTGTACGGTCTTTAGCCCACAGCTCCTTCCAGACTGACCTTCAGCAGTTGCCCGGCCTCAACGGCAAACTCGAACGGCAATTCCTTGATCACATCCCTGCTCCAACCAGTGATAATCATGTGGTGTGCGTCCTCTTCGGAGATGCCGCGGGACATCAGGTAGAAGAGCTGGTCGTCGCTTACCTTCGATGTCGATGCCTCATGCTCCAGCCGAGCGGATGGGTTTCTGACCTCGATGTACGGCACGGTGTGCGCGCCGCACTTGTCGCCGATAAGCAGGGAGTCGCACTGTGTGTGGTTCGTGGCGTTTTCAGCGCCGGGCATTATCTTGACCTGGCCGCGATAGGTGTTACTTCCGTGGCCCGCCGAAATCCCTTTTGCAACGATCGTGCTCTTCGTGTTTTTTCCGAAATGGATCATCTTCGTGCCGGTGTCGGCCTGCTGATAGTTGTTGGCCAGCGCAACAGAGTAGAATTCGCCGGTCGAGTTGTCCCCCTTGAGCATCACGCTGGGGTACTTCCACGTGATGGCGGACCCCGTCTCGACCTGCGTCCACGAGATTTTTGAGTTATCACCCTCGCAGGACCCGCGTTTGGTCACAAAGTTGTACACGCCGCCCTGGCCGTCCTTTGTTCCGGGGAACCAGTTCTGGATGGTCGAGTACTTGATCTCGGCGTCCTTCAGCGCGACGAGTTCCACGACGGCGGCGTGGAGTTGACTCGTTCGTCTCATCGGCGCGGTGCAACCCTCAAGGTAGCTGACGTATGCGCCTTCATCGGCAATTATGAGCGTGCGCTCGAACTGGCCCGCGCTTTCCGTATTGATGCGGAAGTAGGTCATGAGTTCGACCGGGCACCGGACTCCGGGGGGCACGTACGCAAATGAGCCATCGCTGAACACAGCGGAGTTGAGCGACGCGAAAAAGTTGTCGGTATAGGGGACGACTGAGCCGAGGTATTTCTCGACCAGGTCGGGGTGCTCTCTCACTGCCGCGTTGAACGAGCAGAAAATGATGCCGAGCTCTTTGAGTTGAGCCTCGTAGGTAGTAGCGACGGAGACGCTGTCGAAAACGGCGTCCACGGCCACGCCGGCAAGCTTCTCCCGTTCGTGAAGCGGCACGCCCAGCTTCTCGAAGGCTTCGAGCATCTCAGGATCGGCCTCTTCAAGCGACTTCGGCCTGTCCTCCTGGCCGCGCGGGGCCGCGTAGTAGTAACTGTCCTGGTAGTCGATCGGAGGGTAACTGATCTTGGCCCACGCGGGGGCTCCCTCATTTCGTTCAAGGTTCTCCCAGTAGTGAAGGGCGCGCAGGCGCCATTCGAGTAGCCATTCGGGTTCGCGCTTCTTTGCCGAAATCAGCCTGACGATGTCATCATTCAGACCCTTCGGCGCAAGGTCGGTGTCGACGTCAGTTACGAAGCCCCATTTATAGTCCTGATACTCTGAAGTCGAGAGATCGGAGTGTCTCGAGACCGTTTTCGTCGAGGTGGTCAAGCGATTAACCTTCGGTTGCGGCTGGATTCGATACTTGGCAGGTACGTCATTAACACTCGTGCGGCGACGCCTCAAATATCAACGATGTATTGTTGACCTGCAAGGTCAGCTTTAATCCTAGCCACGGCCTGAATAAGTGTCAACGAATTTCGTAATTGCGAATCCGCTTTTGTGTGCGTGCGAAACAGGGTCCGCCGGTGAATGAGCCCGACGCAGACAGAAACGGACGGGGCGTAAAAATCCGCCCGCCGAAAGTATTGACTGGCAGTCACAAAGCCAGTCTGGAACGCTCGCGACTCGACTTTTTGGACCGGATAACGCGCCGAGGAGTCTCGGCAGCGACCGTAGAAGCCATGTCACGGGTGCGGCGCGAGATGTTTGTATCGCCGCAGTTCCGGCTGGAAGCCTACAATGACGCGGCATTGCCCACTGCCCAAGGGCAAACTATTTCGCAGCCGTCACTTGTGGCGAGAATGATCGACTTGCTCGAGATCCAACCCCATCATCGCGTCCTCGAAGTAGGCGCCGGTTCCGGTTATCAGGCTGCCGTCCTGTCACTTCTCGCGTCGCACGTGGTTTCGGTCGAGAGAATTTCCGAACTCACCGAAGCGGCAAAATCCCGATTAGCCTGGCTCGGTTATGACAAATGCCGGATAGAGCAAGCCAGCGACGAACTTGGATGGCCTGCGGCTGCTCCCTACGACCGGATTATCGTAGCCGCGGCCGCCCCGAACGTACCGGCCGCGCTGTCCCGTCAACTTGGCCCCGGCGGGCGCATGGTCATCCCCGTGGGACGGCGGACCGGTCAGGACTTGCTCGTGGTTTCGCGCACATCCCGCGGGCTGACCGTGAATAGGGACGGCAAGTGCATGTTTGTCCCGTTGATTGGCCGCGACGCCTGGAATCCGACGTAAACAGAGTCATCGCCGGGGCGGGGGAAGTAACGCCGGTGGGTCCCTGGCGTGTCAATCGAGAATGCCGGCTTTGCGGAACGCGGCGGCCAATCGTTCCGTTTCGCTTTCCGGGAGCGGAGGGTTGGGCCTCCTGGGTCGTGTTCCTTCATAACCCAGCAGATTCAAGCCCGCCTTGAGCGCGGCGACACCGTACGTCATGCCGATGTAGTCGGCGTCGAGAATACGATTTTGAATCTTGCGCGCATCTCCGAACTTCCCGGCCATCCCCAAAGTCATGATTTCCTTCACGAGGCCAGGCGCCCAATTGCCGAAGAACATGCACGCGCCGTTGGCCCCGATAAGTGCTCCATGGAGCAATATGCTGCCGTTGCATATCCAGAATTTTTTGTTAGATGGCACGAATTGGCGGGTTCTCGATTCGAGTCGCATATTTGCGTCGGTGATGTAACCGAAGACGTTGTCCATCGAGCAGATGTCGCCAATCTGCTCCGGAGTGGCCGCGTAGGGCCGCCGGTTGAATGTCTGGTGGATCACGACTATGGGGATCGGGCATTTTTCTACCACCTCACGGTAGTAGGCGATGACGTCTCCGCTCACCGGAATCCGCACCCTGACCAGGTCGGCGCCCGCGCCCGCCATCGATTCGGCCAGGCGCAGAGTGTTGGTGGTTGACGGGTTGTCTATTCCACCGATTACGAATCGTTGGCCCTCGTGCGCTTCGGACACCGTCTTGACGGCTGCCACACGTTCGGCGTCCCCAAGGAAAGTTTCTTCACCACCCGCGCTGCCTACAACGAACCCCGAAAGAGGGGTCCTAAGCCAGCGATTAACGTTACGGGCAAGCGCGTCGTGGTCGATTGAGTCGTCCGAGCGAAGTGGATTGGGGGTCGGCGCAACGACTATCGGGTCGACATTGGGAATGGCCATACTGTTACCTGCCTCGTGATTCCTGAATCCGGTCGGTCACCGCTGCTTCGTTCCCCGGCACGGGAGATTGCCGATTTTCCGCATTGGACGAAGGCAATTCAACTTCACTTTCGCAGGGACTGGACGGATTAACCCAATTTTCGCGATGTTATAGTCCAGTTCGTGCCTGAGTCACTCATTGGAAACAGGCACGGGCATCAACCAGTTCCCCGCAGGAGCCATGGACACGCAATACGAAGCGGTAATCGGTCTCGAGGTTCACGTACAACTCCGCACACAAAGCAAGATGTTTTGCTCGTGCGGGGCGGACTACCAGATGACGCCGCCCAATACCCGCGTGTGCCCTGTCTGTCTGGCGTTGCCGGGCACGTTGCCGGTGGTGAACTCCCGTGCGGTTGAAGATGCCATCAAGATTGGCTTGGCCCTGAACTGCAAGGTCGCTGAAACGACCAAGTTCGACCGGAAAAACTACGCCTATCCGGACCTCATGAAGGGCTACCAGATATCCCAATTCGATGCCCCGATCTGCTACGACGGTTACATGGACCTACCGGGCGATCCGCCGTCGAAGATAGGGATCGAGCGAGTCCACATGGAAGAGGACGTCGCTCGACTGATACACGTCCCGGGGCAGAACGGGGAAGCCGGGCATACGTTGATGGACGTTAATCGCGCCGGAGTACCACTCATGGAGGTAGTGAGCCGGCCTGACCTGCGCTTTACGGCTCAGGTCGAAGCGTATATCGCCAACTTGCAGATGATTATCCGCTACCTGGACGTGGGCACCGCAAACATGGAAGAAGGCTCATTCCGGTGCGACGCAAACGTGAGCATTCGCCCGGCAGGTTCAACGGAGTTGGGCGCCAAGGTTGAGATCAAAAACATGAACCGCATCCGCGCCGTCACACGTGCGCTGGAGTACGAGATCGCCCGGCAGACCGAGGTTGCCCGGGATGGAGGCCGGATAGTACAAGAAACCCGCGGCTGGGACGACGCAGTCGGGGTTACCGTGTCGCAAAGATCCAAAGAGGATGCGCACGACTACCGGTATTTTCCTGAACCCGATCTGCCGCCGCTCCGAATACCTGCTGCAAAGGTCAAGGAGATACAGGCCAACCTACCTGAGCTGCCGGCCCGCCGAAAAGACCGTTTCCAACAGTCATGGGGGCTGGCGGAATACGACGCCGCGCTGCTCACGTCTTCAAAGGCGACGGCTGATTATTTCGAAGAAGTGGTCCGCTCCGCGGGAGCGATGCCAAGAGGGGAAATGAGCGCATTCGCAAAGGAAACGGCAAACTGGCTGAACGGTGAGATGGCGCGCCACATGAACAACGACGGCACGTCAAACATCTTTGACACGAGAGTCAAGCCCGAGAATCTGGCGATCCTCGTCGGGCGATTTTGGAAACGCGAATTGAATAACGCGTCGGCCAAACGTGTTTTCGGGGAGATGTACCGGGATGGCGCCGACGCGGACGATGTGATTGAACGGGAGGGTTTGCGCCAGGTCAGTAACACGTCTGAACTGGATCCCGTTACAGACGAAGTGATTCGGTCCAACCCCGCCGCGGTGCGAGACTACCTGGGCGGCAAGAAAACCGCGGTCCGGTTTCTCGTTGGCGAGGTTATGAAGGCCACCCGGGGCAAGGCCGACCCGAAGGTCGTCAGGGGGATTCTGGAGTCGAAACTGGACGCCATGGTTACATCCAGATGAATGCAGCGAATCTTGGCGAAAACGGCGCATCGACCGGCGGTCGCGAGCGGGACAGAGGGCCGAAGATCGCCGCGATCGGAGGCGGGACCGGCCTGGCGACTTTCCTCCGCGGCATAAAGGAAGTCACCTCAAACGTCACGGGCGTGGTTACGGTCTCCGACGACGGCGGCAGTTCCGGAAGGCTACGGCACGAATTGGGCATCCTTCCGCCGGGCGACATCCGTAACTGCATCGTCGCTCTTGCCGAGGCCGAACCCCTGATGAAGGAGCTCTTCGAGTACAGGTTTACGGAAGGCAACGGCCTCGCGGGCCATTCGTTCGGAAACCTGTTTATCGCCGCCATGTCCGGCGTCACCGGGAATTTCGAGCAGGCGGTGAGTGAGTCCAGCCGGGTCTTGAAGGTCACCGGCCGGATCGTGCCTTCGACCCTCGTGGATGTCCGGCTGACCGCCGAGATGGCCGACGGGACGGTCGTGCTGGGCGAAACCAACATAGCCGCATCACCCAAACGAATAATGGACGTGCAGATTTCACCAGCGGGCCCAGAGGCGTTTGACGCCGCCATGAACGCCATTAGGGACGCCGAGCTTACGGTCATCGGGCCCGGCAGTTTGTACACGAGCCTCATTCCCAACCTCCTCATACCCGGGATCGCGCGTGCGCTGATCGAAAGTGAAGAGCCCGTTGTATACGTCTGCAACATTGCTACACAGCCGGGTGAAACGGACGGGTACACTCTGGAAGACCACCTGAAAGCGATCGAAAGGCACCTGCCGGGGCTGGCCATCGACTACGTAGTGGCCAACAGCAACATGAATCCGCTGGGTCCCGATTTCCCCTCCAGCGAACTGGTAAAGACAGGCAACATTGCGGCATTTCCGGCCCGGCTGATCACGGCCGACCTGATGAACGATGGCTTCAGAGGACACCACGATCCGGTCAAACTGGCATCGGTCCTGATGGACATCTACTACCAAAGCCGCGGCGTCTGGCAATGCCAGGATCTTCGGTGTTCGACTGTCAGCCTGTAGACTAAGTACTGCGGAAATATGGATATCAAATTCGCCCTACAATTTGTCGAAATAGCCGTCGCAATCGTGCTGGTCGCCGTATTGCTGCTTCAGGTGCGAGGCTCGGGGACCACACTTTTCGGCCAGGCCGAGAGTTCGTACCGGTCCCGCCGGGGTGTGGAACGCCTTATGTTTCGCTCCACGATCGTGCTCGCGGGTATGTTCGTAGTGATCGCCATCGTTAACGTCCGGCTGGGCTGATCGCGCCGACAGGCTGCCGAATCCCGGGCTCGGATTCGCCGTGATCCCGGTGTGAACTACCTTTCTTGAAACTTCCTGTCTGAGCGCACGTCAGGTTCGGACCCACGTAGACCCGTTCGGTCCGTCCGCCACGGCAATCCCATTCTCTTCCAGCGTCGCCCGTGCGGCGTCCGCGTCGACGTACTGCTTGGCCTTCCGCAGTTCCGAACGCATCATAACGAGGCGTTCCACCTCTTCGTCCGACAACTGTCCGTCAACCTTGTCAGGCACATCCTCGAGAGCCAGGCCGAGAACCCCGGAAAGCTCTTTCAGCTTCGACTGGGCGTCATCAATACGTTTCCCCGAGTCGCGAGCCCGAAATATGTCTCTGCCGAGATCAAACAGGACGGCGACCGCCTGCGGCGTGTTCAGATCGTCGTCCATGACCTGAATGAACCGTTCTCCATACGCCGTAGGATCCAATGACTCGCTCAACCCGGACGATTCAGCTTCGATCGCGGAACGCAGCCGCCGGACCGCCCGCTCTTTTTCGTCGATGGCACACTCCTCGTATCGGAGCGGGGCCCGATAGTGGCTGCTCAACATCCATAGTCGCAGCGTATCGGGAGAAAATCGCTTCAGGGCATCCCCAACGAAGATGATGTTGCCGATGGATTTGCTCATCTTCTCGTCGGACAGCTGGAGCAATCCGTTGTGCATCCAGATCCTTGCGAACGGCTCCACGCCTGTGGCGGTCTCGCTCTGGGCGAGTTCGTTTTCATGGTGCGGGAAAATAAGGTCCAGGCCGCCGCCGTGAATGTCGATTGAGTCGCCGAGGTGCTTGCGCGCCATCGCGCTGCACTCGATGTGCCACCCAGGCCTGCCCGGTCCCCACGGACTGTCCCACGACGGTTCATCCGGCCTGGCAGCCTTCCACAGCGCAAAGTCGGCCGGCGCCCGTTTGCCTATACCCACCTCGCCGCGGGCGCCTTCAAGCATCTGTTCGACGGAACGACGGGTCAACTTGCCGTAGTCGTCATCTGCGCTCACGCTGAAATACACAGAGCCATGACTTTCGTACGCCGCGCCGGTGTCTACCAAAGTGGAAATCATGTTGATGATCTCCGGTATGTGCTCAGTCGCTTTGGGGTATAGGTTGGCCCGCCGGACGTTCAGGCCGTCGAGTTCGTCGAAGAACGCGGCCGTATACTTCTCGGCCACCTCGGAAGAAGCGACCCCTTCCCTGTTGGCGCGGGCGATTATCTTATCGTCGATGTCCGTGAAGTTCTGAACGCGCTTCACGCTGAATCCCCGATATTCAAGGTATCTATGCAGAACCTCAAAAACGGTCGTGCTGAGCGCATGGCCGATGTGTGGCCTGTCGTAAACCGTGACTCCGCATACGTAAAGGCCTACCTCGCGATCGACTGGGCCGAGGTCTTCTTTGATTCGCGTGAGGGAGTTGTAAAGACGCATTCGGTTAACGGCGGGGCGGTGTGGTGGTTAGTGCGCGAGCCGGGAGAGGGTGGCGATAGCCTGTGCGGCGATGCCTTCCCCTGCGCCCGTCGCGCCTACGCCATCGGTAGAGGTCACCTTTATGTTCACGGACGTAAACGGGATGTTGGCGGATTTGGCTATCTGTATTGCCATGTCGCGCAGGTGGCCAGCCAATTTGGGACGTTGGGCCACGATTGTAGCATCGAGATGGGCTATGGCCCATCCGCCCGCAAGGGCCAGCTCGACACACTTCGACACGATAACCCCGCTGTCGATCCCTGCCAATTGTCGATCGGAAGACGGGAAGTGTGAACCCAGATCGCCCAGTGACGCCGCCCCCAAAATACTGCTGGATATGGCGTGCAGCAAAACGTCCCCGTCGGAGTGACCGTCAAGGTGTTGGTCGAACGGAACATCCACCCCTCCCAGCCGCAACGGCCCGCCGACGGCGAGCCGGTGGCCGTCGAACCCCGTACCCCAACGCTGCTCGCCAACAGGCGGTGCCCCACTCTTCCCGCGGTACACAATAAGCTTGGCGAAGAGCAGGTCGCCCGGCGTAGTGATCTTGATGTTCTCGGGGTGGCCGTCGAAAATCGCGACCAGGCCGCCGCCGAGCTCGACCATCGCTGCGTCATCGGTGACATCGGCGGTGACTGTTTCGTACGCGGCGGACAGGACCTCGGTTCGAAATATCTGTGGTGTCTGTATCGCCCACAGCCCGCGCCTGTCGAGCGTGTTCGTCACTACGCGATTCGGCCCGCAGGCCTTGATCGTGTCGTTTACCGGCACGCCTGCTGCCACAGCCCCGGTGACTCGGGCAGCGGCAAGCCCGCGCTCGATCATCACTTCATCTACGAACGGGCGTGCGCCGTCGTGAACCGCTACAAACTCCGTGGCGGCGGCCGAAGTCATGAGCGTACGTAAACCGATGCGGGCCGAATCCTGTCGCCTGTCGCCGCCCTTAGTGCAGATCACGAGGTTGTCGAGGCCCATGTCAGACACAAGGTTTCGTCCGCGCTCCAGATTTTCCGCCGAAAGAACGAGTGAGATTCCCGCGACGTGTTTGCTCCGTGCAAATACCTTGAGGCTGTGGCCAAGCACGGGGGCGCCGTTCAGGTCGGCGAACTGCTTGTCGTCCCCACCCATGCGGGTACTCGACCCTGCGGCAACGATGATCACGCTCAGTGATCGTGAATTCAAATGTGTGTCATCCATTGAAAAGGCTTCCTACAACAGGGACCCCGTAGACAAATCCGTAGTAGCAAGCGTACGCGACGCCGATTGACTTGATCGACTTCGCAACAAACAAGATCGCTATGAACCTGCGCACAGGGTACGCGATGCTGCCGGCCGCGATACCGACTACGTCAAACGCGGGGTTCGGAACGATCGACATCGCGAAGAGAAACACGATCCCGTAGCGGCGCATCCACTCCTGAATACGCAGATACCACTTGTGGCGTTCCACAAAGCTGCGGCCGGTCACTCCGGCCATGTAGCCGGTCATTTCGCCCAGGGCCTCTGCCGAGCCGGCCACTATGCCGACTGCGATCGGATTCAACCCAATCTCCGGCGTTGCCGCGAGACACACCGCGGCGATACCCGGCACCGGAACCACGATAGAAGCGGAACTGATGAAACTGAGTACCCATACCCCGGCAAAGCCGACCGACTTCAGTTCGAACTGGCCGAGAAGCCAGGCGACCAGGCCCGCAATCACGAACGCCAGGACGACGGCCAGTATCGCCACCCTGAACACAAGGTCGCGGTGTTGGTTCAGCCACTCCCCTGAGGGATTCGGCTGCCGTTCGTCGCTGATTTCAGTCACGAGTCATTGCGCCAAGTTTGTATTGCGCGTCAAAGCAGGGAAGTAACGGGCCCCGAGCCGGTCGTTCGCGCATCCCCTCATTTTCGCACTCAGGGCGCCGCAAACCTGGGGGCGCCCGTACGAATGTCCCAGACCCGGGCGGCTGTCTATGGTCGCCAAATCTACCGGCGGGCTCGTCCAGCGGCGCAGTTTCGGGAGAGCCAGGATCTCGGCCTCGACCTCAGGTCAATCTGATTATCCAGTCGATGCCCTGCCTGCATGCGTAAGCTACCACCACGAACTTGATCACCTTCCCGGCCAGCACGTAGAGTAGAAATCGCTTGAGCGGATAGCCGAGCGAACCGGCGGCAATACCAGCGATGTCGAATAATGGGTTCGGGATAACCGACAGGACGAACAGGGTCAAGCCACCGTTGGAGATCACCAACTGCCTGAAACGATCGTAGCGCTTTGACCGCTGAATGAGCGTGGTTCCGCCGTAACCGGCAAGGTACCCGCTCATTTCCCCGATCGTGGACCCAAACCCTCCAGCGAGACCAAGCAGCGCCGGGTTGAGACCGACGTCGCCCGCGCTTGCGCCGCACACGGCGGCAAGGCCCGGCACCGGCACTATCACCGACGCCGATCCTATTAAGTTGACCGCAAGTACGCCAGCGTACCCCACGTTCTGAATTTCAAGCCGGCCGGTTGCCCACATGAACGTTCCGAACGCAATCGAGGCCCCGACGACCGACCAAATGCCGACGCTAAATGCTTTCGGATGCGCCGCCGCCCACTCGCCAAGGGCGTTCGAGGGACGAGGTGATCTTGCGGGACCAGACGGCGAATGTCCGTCCGTCTGAGTTTCCCCGTCCTGATCTGATGGAATCAAGCGATTATTCAGGGATGTCTTCCGCCTTACAAGAAGGCACTGGTATGAGGACGGCCAGATTGAATTCCGGAGAAAAGAACTTCACACGCTCGCCTTCACCACGGCCGGGGAGCGGCGTCATACGTCGGCGCCCGCCTCACGACCCGGCGAGGCCCATCACGACCCTCCCCCGGGGCCGCGGCAAAGGTGGATATATCTTGGTCGGAAGTTGATTCGCGGCCTAGCCCGCGAGAGGTCAGAACCGCCGCCGGATCACGTCGCCGACAGCATAGGAATCCCGCTCTCCGCAAAGGTCAGCCGGTCATTTTCAACGTCCACGACAATTTTCGATCCCGGGCCGAAGTCGCCTGACAAAACCCGCTTTGACAGTGGATTCTCAAGGTGACGCTGGATCGCCCGAGCAAGCGGCCGGGCCCCGTACATCTTGTCGAACCCCTCTTCGCCAAGCCACCGCCGGGCGGCCATCGTCAATTCAATGTCGACATCCAGTTCGCGGACCCGCTCCCGGACCAACGCGATCATTTTGTCGACGATCAGCAGGATGTCATCCCTCGTCAGCGGATCGAAGACGATTATGTCGTCAATCCGGTTCAGGAATTCCGGACGAAAAACCCTCTTGAGCGAGGTGTCGACAGACGCCCTGAATCGTTGATTTTTGTCGCTGTCATTCCGCACTCCCTGGAATCCCAGAGCCTCCTCCGAAACGCCCTCGGTCCCAAGATTACTGGTCATGATGATTACTGTGTTCCGGAAGTCGACGGTCCTGCCCTGCCCGTCCGTCAACCGGCCATCATCAAGCACCTGAAGAAGCGTGTTGAACACGTCTGGGTGGGCCTTCTCGATCTCGTCAAACAGGACAACGCTGAACGGCCTGCGCCTGATCGACTCCGTGAGTTGCCCGCCATCGTCGAACCCGACGTAGCCCGGGGGAGCGCCGATGAGCCTCGAAACGGCGTGCCGCTCCTGGTACTCCGACATGTCGACCCTCACCATGTTCTCCTCGTCGTCAAACAGGTACTCGGCAAGAGCCCTCGCGAGTTCCGTCTTGCCGACTCCAGTGGGACCCAGAAAAATGAAGCTGCCGATAGGCCGCCTTGGGTCCTTCAACCCCGCTCTGGCGCGGCGAATAGCGTCCGACAACACAGTGACCGCCGATTCCTGACCGATCACCCGCCTGTGAAGCCTGTCTTCAAGGTGGAGCAGCCTTTCCGCCTCGCCCTCGACAAGCCGCGCAACGGGGATGCCTGTACGCTCACTGATCAGTTCCGCGATAAGTTCATGGTCGACTGTGCCGCCGACCTTGTGATTTTCCATCCATCCGGCCTTTGCCTGGTCGAACTTCTGGGACGACCTCAGACGCTCCGACCTATGGCCCGCGGCGGCCTCGTAGTCGCCTCGCTCTGACGCCGAACTTTCTTCTTCAGCGAGGCGCTGAATCCGGGCCTCCTCTTCCTTGAGCTCGGCTGGGAAACTCTCGTTCTCTATGCGTAACCTCGCGGCAGCCTCGTCGATTAGGTCGACGGCCTTGTCGGGCAGCATCCGGTCTGAAATGTACCGGGCGCCAAGCAAAGCCGCCGATTCGAGCGCCTGATCGTCGATCTTAATGCCATGGTGCTTTTCGTACCTCGGTCTGAGATTCCGGAGCATCTGAACCGTGTCGTCGATCGACGGCTCTTCAACCCAGATCGGCGAGAAGCGGCGTTCGAGGGCTTTGTCGGCCTCGATACGCTTGCGGTACTCGTCAGATGTCGTCGCGCCAATCGTTTGCATCTCTCCGCGAGCCAACGCCGGTTTCATCATGTTTGACGCATCCAGTGCGCCGTCCCCGCTTGCCCCTGCGCCGACCACAGTGTGAATCTCGTCGATAAACAAGACTATTTCGCCGGCGGCGTCCTTGATCTCATCCATGACGGCCTTGAGGCGCTCTTCGAACTCGCCGCGGAACTTTGCACCGGCTATCAGCGAACCCATGTCGAGCGCAATGACCGTCCTGCCCTTCAGGCTTTCAGGCACGTCGCCGTTGTGGATGCGTTGCGCCAGTCCCTCCGCGATTGCGGTCTTGCCGACCCCCGCATCCCCGATCAGCACGGGGTTGTTCTTCGTTCTCCGGCAGAGGGTCTGCATTACCCGCCTGATCTCCGCGTCGCGGCCCACGACCGGATCGAGCCGGCCTTCGCGAGCCATTCCGGTCAGATCAACGCTGTACTTCGCAAGGGCCTGATACTTGCTTTCGGCCCTCTGATCGGTCACGCGCTGAGAACCTCGCACGTCGAGCAACGCCTGATAAATGCGCTCCTTGGTGATGTTGCGCTTCTCGAACGCCCTGCCGACGCTGCCGCCAATGCCATCCTGTGCCAGAGCCAGAAGCAGGTGCTCTGTGCTGATGAACTCGTCTTTCAGGCGCTTCGACTCTTCCCGAGCGCCATCGATGACGGCCCGCACCCTCGGCGTTGCGAATATCTGGCTCGTCGTCGATTGTTGGCGACTCAGCTTTGGCGCGCTGCCGAGACCCGATCGTATTTCCGCAGCGATTTCGGCAGGACTCACGCCGAGCTTTTCCAACAGGCGGGCGGGCAAGCCGTCCGAAACATCGAGCAGACCCAATAGAATGTGCTCAGCGTCCCATTGCGAGCGCCGCATCTGCATCACGAGGTTCTGCGACGAGCCGAGCGCCGCCTGTGCTTGTTCGGTGAAGTCTTCTTGTCTAAGAACCATGGCCGATTTCCTTCCGCCTTTCGGGTAGGTCGCCCTTTTGTGTTTCCCTTGCCTTGCTTAGTCCTGTCCGCCGCGTCCCGGGAGTGTCCGTCCGCTGTCTCGCATCCGGATCATCTCTACGGTCAATTCAGTTACTTGTTGTTCTAGTTTGCCGATTCGTTCAAGTAGTTTCGTCATCACCTCGACTCCCGCCAGGTTCAGGCCGAGATTGTTTTTCCATTCCGTTATCTGCAGGATCCGCTCGATGTCTGTCTGTGAATACATACGAACGCGCCCCAGGCTGCGGCCGGGCACGACTAAACCCCATCGCTCGTAGTTCCGCAGCGTCTGCTGATGAACTCCGATCATCCGGGCCACCACGCCGATGGCGTACACGGGCTCATCTCTGCCGATTGTCATTTGCCCTCTCCCGTCGTCGTCCGAGCCGTCACCGATCCAACTTGCCGGAGTTGTGAAAATAGTTCCTGTTCTTCCATCGACAGCTTCTCGGGGAGCCTGACGTCGACCACTGCCACGATGTCGCCAAATGATGTGCCCGACTCGGACTTGGGCATTCCCTTGCCGCGAATTCGCAGCGCAGTTCCGTTTTGTGTGCCGGGCGGAATCGTCAACGCCACCTTGCCGGACATAGTCGGGACCTCGATCTCTCCGCCAAGGACCGCGTCCAGGAGCGGCACCGGGACTTTGACGCGAAGGTTGTCGCCACTACGCTCAAAACCGGGGTCCGGGCGGACCTTCACGGTGATCAGTAGCTCGACATCGGATCGCGGCTTTATGCGGATTTTGACGCCGTCCCGGATTCCAGCAGGGATGTCGACGTCATATTCACGTTGCGATTCGACACCGCGGCCGAACTTCAGCCGGCGGGTGGTTCCGCGATGCGCCTCTTGCAGCGATATTTCCGCGGTTGTCTCAATCACCTGCGGGCCAGACGGGGTATTCCGCCTCTGCCCGGTCCGCCCGAATCCTCCGCCAAAGAGGTCGAAAATTGAACCGGATTGACCACGGTATCCTCCGAAGTTGAAGTCACTGAAGCCATGCGCCCGAGAGCCGTTGTCAACCCCGGCGCGCCTCAGGTCATCCGCATGCCGCCAGTTTTCGCCGTACTGGTCGTAGTCCTTGCGGGTTTGGTCGTCCGACAGGACCTCGTAGGCCTCATTTACCAGCTTGAACCGCTCCGCGGTGGACTGATCTCCGGGGTTGACGTCCGGATGCAGCCTGCGGGCCAACTTCCGATACGCGTCGCGCACATCCTTGCCGGATGCGTTCCGGGGCAGTTCGAGCACGTCGTAGTAATTGGCGTCCAAATTCGTTCTCCGGCTGGCACTTTTCCTCAAGGGGCCGTCTAACAGCAACTATCCTAACAGCTTAACAGTCACTTTACTTGACAAGCTAGTTATCAGATACATATTATTACTCATGTCAGAGTCAAGGCGGACCGCCCGGCTCGACGATCAAATATCGGGTTTGGATTTAGAGGAGAAAGACATGACTATCGTACATTGGAGCCCTTTTGCCGACTTCAGGCGCATTGATGAACTGATGAACCGGGCGCGGAGCGCAGAGCCGCGGAACGGCCACGCCGACAGACACTGGTCCGTACCGCTGGACGTGGCCAGGGACGATGACTCGTTCATCGTCAAGGCGTCTTTGCCAGGCGTCGACTCCGAAAAGATCGACGTGACGGTCGGAGAAAACGGCCTTGAGATCAGAGCGCAGACCCCGGTCGACCCTGAAGCGCGGCAAGACGGCGTCATTCTGAGTGAAAGGCGAACTGGGGACTTTTACAGGGTGCTCAGACTTCCCGGCACAGTCGATCACGACAAGGCTGAATCCAAATACAAGGACGGCGTGCTGACGGTGACCTTGCCCTTCCAGGAGTCGACAAAGACGCGCAAGCTGAAGGTCATCGCGGCCTAGCAACAACGGCCGGCGGCCAATGGCGGCACGTAGGCGCTTAACCAAGCCGGCATGTGGAATAGGGCCTCCCGGTCGATGTGGGTGTAACAAACCCACAGCGGCCAGGGGGCTCTTTGTCTTGTCGCCAGATACGAACGCTCCGTTTGGGGTTTGCCCAAACTGAACTGTACGTATTCCCGCACCTTCGAATGTCATTTTCTCGCCCAAAAGGAAATGTACGTACCCCCCTCGACTGTCACTCCGAGCGGAGCGGGATATCTCAAGTCCGTGTTCAAAATACGGGCCGTCGTGGTGCAACGCGGCCTAACTCAAATCCTTGTTTCTTGAATTGCGCCGCGACTCTCAATCACCGGCTTAGATTTATCGCTCCGCCCGGAATCACATGGGGCGTTTGGAACGAGATAAGGGTATGTAGAAATCGTTCGCGACAGGCCCCACCGTACCCCGACCGCGTCGTGAT
The DNA here is from genome assembly GCA_965224235.1 of Dehalococcoidia bacterium. Classification (GTDB taxonomy): domain Bacteria; phylum Chloroflexota; class Dehalococcoidia; order Lucifugimonadales; family Lucifugimonadaceae. The sequence goes on from CBDCYP010000002.1 coordinate 523,188, forward strand.
CCGATTGACACCATTTCGCGGCGGTTGCTAGCATCAGGGCGTGTTTGATGACCTCTCCGCCTTAGAATTTCACTTGGCGGACGGGGTCGCCCACCGCCGCCGTAATCAAGGAGCAGGGGAATTGTCCAGAGTGGCAGCAATTCCCTCCGATTCGTCCGAAACGGTCCGCCCCGCCCCACAAGGGATGCCGGGATTCTTTGCCCGCTATCAACCGTTAATCGAAGAGGCGTTGCTACGGGAGCTGGTCCGGCCGGAACCGGCCATCTATGACGCCCTGCGTTACATGATGGGTTGGGTGGACAGCGAGGGTAATCCCACTGGTTCGGGTGGCGGCAAGGCGGTGAGACCGACACTTTGCCTTCTCGCCTGCGAGGCTTCGGGGGGAGACGTGTCCCGCGCCCTGCCCGCGGCTGTGGCCCTCGAATACGTCCACAACTTTTCGCTGATTCATGACGACGTCGAGGACGGCGACCGTTATAGGAGGCACCGCCTGACCGTATGGGCCGTCTGGGGAGAGCCTACAGCAGTAGTATCGGGCAACCTGATGCTCAAAGTCGCGGACCTGGCGATTCAGCGACTGGCCGAGCACGGCGTTTCGGAAACGGTCTGCATCGAAGCGTGTCATGTCCTGACGGCCAACTATCTCAGAATGATCGAGGGCCAGTTCCTTGATGTTTCATACGAAACCAGGCCATCAATTACGATCGGCGAGTACCTCGACATGATCGAGCGCAAGACCGCAGCGTTGATCGAAACATCGAGTTACCTCGGCGCCCTGGTCGGAAGCGACGGTGGGCCGGACAGAGCCGTCGCCACCGGGCTGCGCCGGGTCGGGTATGAGTTGGGGAGGATATTTCAGATACGGGACGACGTCCTGGGGACCTGGGGCGGACCTGAGACAGGGAAGCCCGTTGGCTCTGACATACGGCGCAAGAAGAAGGCTCTGCCAGCCGTCCACGCCATCAACGAAGCCTCTGGAGCGGCCCGCCGTGAACTCGAACGAATCTACGGTTCGGACGCCGTGGACGAAGAGGACGTAGTGCAAGTGCTGGAGATCATGGAGGCGCTCAATACGCAGGACTACTGCTATCGACTGGCGACCGAACGATGGCAGAGCGCCCGCTCCGTGTTAAGGTCACTTAAGTTGTCTGGGGATTCCGCGAGGGAGTTCCAGGAACTGGGAGACTACTTGCTGGTGAGGGACAGTTGACGTTGGGCAGAGGTATGTAACCGCCGAACCCGGTTAAAAAGGAGTCAGACATGGCCAGACCCGTCGAGCTCGCCGTAAGGGTGGGCTGGTACATACTCAAAAACAAGTATCTCAAGCTCCGTAAGCGATTCCCGCTGGTAACGATGCTCGAGCCGCTGGAGGCATGTAATCTGGCTTGCGAAGGTTGCGGGCGAATCCGCGAGTATGAGTCTGTGATCCACAAGCAACTCACCGCGGAGGATTGCCTGGCCGCCGTGGATGACTCCGGCGCTCCCGTTGTGTCCATCGCCGGGGGCGAGCCAACGATCTGGCCCCACCTGCCCGAACTCGTCAACACCCTGACCGCGCGCAAAAAGTTCGTTTACGTGTGCACCAATGCCCTGACAATGGGCAAGATGATGAAGGAGATTCCGCCTTCCAAGTACTTCGCCTGGGTGATTCACCTCGATGGCACGGGTGAAAGCCACGATGTCGCGGTCTCCCGCAAAGGTGTCTACAAGATCGCGATGATGAACGCCAAACGGGCGGTTGAGCGCGGGTATCGCGTCTGTAGCAACACGACGTTGTTCTCAGGGAGCGACGCCAACGATCTACATGCGCTGTGGCGAATGACCACCGAGATGGGCTTTGAAGGCGCCATGGTGACGGCGGGATACGACTACGAAAGTGTGCCGAATCAGCAACTATTCCTGAAGAAGCAGGAAGCTAAAGAGATCTTCAAGAAGGTCCTCGACCCGGAGCTGACCAGGGACATCAAGCTCTACAACAACCCGCTGTACCTTCAGTTCCTCCGAGGTGAGCGGGAAATCAAATCGTGTACGGCCTGGTCCAACCCCACGTACACAATTATGGGATGGCGTAATCCCTGCTACCCGTTGGCCGATTCGCACACCCAGGACCTGGGTGACCTTATGCAGGACGACATCTGGGACAACTACGGGAACGCAGAGAAAGACTCGCGCTGCGCCAACTGCATGATGCACTGCGGATTTGAATCAACCACAATATTCAGCGCTTTCTCAAATCCCGTCGACGCCGCAGCTCTGGTGCGCGGCGGCGCCTTGACCAAGAGCGGAATCACCGCGGGCTAACCACCCGCTGGAGCGTTGCGCCACTGAAGTTATCCTGGCGTTATGGCGTTATTCTCAGCATTCCTGCGCGGTGCATACGGATGTTGCTGATATTCGCTGCTCTTAAAGAAGAAGTGTCGGGCATCCTTCAAGCCGGGGATGCGCGCGAAGTCCCTACACCGGACGGATTTCGGGCATTCTCCGGTAATTTCGACCATGGAAGGCCCGGCGCCCAGTTTATGACCGTCACAAGCGGCGTCGGTCGTCTCCGAGCGCGGGACGCGGCGAAGTGGGCCATTAACAACGTCAAAGATCCAAAGCTCCTCGTTGTCGGCTTCGCAGGCGGGACGCGCGCCGCCTTGCGGAGAGGAGACCTCGTAATCGCCACAACGGTCTCTCACATTGAAGGCTCTCCGATTACCTGGAATTTTGAAGGAATGTCCGAGCCTATGTCCCCCGACGCACACATGCTGACCTGCGCACGAATAGTGGTAGAGATGGCTGGCATCGACTCAGCGTCCGGCCTCCTCGTGTCGTTGCCTTCGATTGCAAGGACCGCGAACATGAAGAGTTGGATCGGCGAACGATTGAGCGTCGCAGCCGTGGATCTCGAAAGTCAAGCTGTATGCTCCATCGCCTCGAAGGCGGGTATTCCGTTCCTTGTCGTCAGGTCCATCGTCGATGTCATGGACTACAACCTTCCGCCCCTGGTTGTAGAATTTTCGCACGGTTCGTCGGATCGGAGAGTGTGGCCGACCGTAAAGTATTTGACCAAAAGGCCGTGTCAGTTGCCGACGTTGATCGAACTCAAAGACGCCGCACGAGCGGCACGCGGCAACCTCACCAGATTCTGCCGGGAATTCAGCGGCGAGATCGATGGAACGGCCGCCGGCCGAACGCGCGCCGGAGTAGCGGAATGAAGTTCCTGGTGACCGGCGCAACCGGCTTCATTGGCGGCGCGTTGGCCAGGCGGCTTGCTCCGTCAGGTCACGAAGTTCGCGCTCTTGTACGCCCCGGTCGCGACGCGTCGGCTTTGGAACAAATCGGAGTCCGCCCTTTTATAGGCGATCTGTCGGACGAAAGGGCTGTTGCGCACGGACTCAAGGGCGTAGACGGCCTGTTCAACGTCGCAGGCCACTATGCCTTCTGGGCGCGTGACCGTTCAGTGTTCTACAAGACGAACGTCGACGGGGTTAAGACGGTCGTCAACGCCGCGCGCAGGGCAGGAGTGAGGAGGGTCGTGCACACGAGCACCGTGGCGACGCTCAAGTGGCCCGGTCCGGAACGGGTCGCCGACGAGACGAGCCTTGCGGAACTCGATGACCTCCACGGCGACTACAAAAAGTCGAAGCTCCTCGGTGAGCAGACCGCCTTATCGTTCAACTCTAGTGAACTGGAGGTGGTGGTGGTCAACCCCACCGCACCTGTGGGTCCTGGAGATTGGCGGCCAACCCCAACAGGACGCATCATTCTTGAGTTCTTGAAGCGCAGATTTCCCGGTTACGTGAACACAGGCATGAACATTTGCGACGTGGACGATGTTGCCGACGCACACATTGCAGCGTTCACGGACGGCCGACCCGGCGAACGGTACATTTTGGGAGGCGAAAACCATTCGTTGCTGGGGATCTACAAGTTGTTGACACAAGTGACCGGTCTCCGCCGTTGGCCGGTCCGTATCCCTTATGCCGTCGCGTTTGCGCTGAGTATGTTCGACGAACTTCTCGAAGGCAAACTGCTGCGAGGCGAACCCTACATCCCGACCGAGGGTCTCCAGGTCGCGAAGCGTCCAATGTACGTGGATTGTTCAAAGGCAGTTCGCGAGCTGGGACTACACCAACGCCCGGCCCTCGAATCCTTTGAGCGCGCGGTGCGATGGTTCTCGAAGCACGGCTACGCCGCCACCCGACTCCCGGCGAACACCGCCGGGGAACTACGGGCTGCGGAATGACGACCGCGTCACAGGCGCAGCGGGCGCTCGCGGTTCCGGCGTTTCGCACCGGGATGCCGGAACAGCCATCGCCTCAGATTCCGGCGTCGTCGGTAGAGGACGCCATCGCGAGAACGATCTCGTTGCTGCGGGAGTCCCAGCATGAAGACGGCTACTGGTGGGGAGAACTCGAATCCAACCCCACTATGGAGGCCGAGTACATATTCCTCACACACATCCTCGGCGCGTCGGATCCCGAACGGTGGAACAAGATCGCTCGCCACATCGAACGACTGCAGGGTGAAGACGGGGGCTGGCGGCTTTACTACGGGGCCGCCAGCGATCTGAGCACTACTGTGGAGTGTTATACAGCCCTGAAGTTGGCCGGACGGGACCCCGATTCGCCGCCGATGCGGCGGGCCCGGGAGTTGATCCTCTCAAGGGGGGGTGTCGAAAAAACCCGCAGCTTTACCAAGATCTGGCTTGCGTTAATGGGCCAATGGGAATGGTCGGGCACCCCGTACATCGCGCCCGAACTGATATTTGTGCCCAAGCAGCTACCGTTCAACGTCTACTCGTTCGCCAGTTGGGCTCGCGGCACCGTCGTGCCCATGACGGTGATACTGTCTCAAAAACCTGTGTTCCACTTGCCGTCCGGCGCCGAGATCGATGAGCTATATCTGAACGGGAGGGACAACGCCGCCTATACGATTCCATTGCCCAGCGGCTTTGGGTGGGAGCGTGTCCTGTACGCTGGCGACCGCCTGCTTCAGGCCGCCGAGCGGTTGCTGTGGATTCCTGTGAGAGGCAAGGCCCTGCGCGAGATCGAGCGTTGGATAATCGAACGCCAGGAAGCTGACGGCAGCTGGGGCGGCATACAGCCGCCATGGGTCTACTCACTTATAGCCCTCTACCAATTGGGCTATTCCCTGAACGATCCGGTCATACGCAACGGACTGGCAGGATTTGAGGGGTTCGCCATCGAGGACGAAGAGACTTGGCGGTTGCAGGCCTGTGTTTCACCAATATGGGACACGTGCCTCACGCTGAACGCCCTGCACGCCGCAGGAGTGGATCCGGACGATCCCATGCTGGTCAAAGCTGCGGACTGGTTGGTTGACAGGCAGATTCGCACACCCGGCGACTGGACAGTCAAAGTCCCGGATCAGGAACCCGGCGGCTGGGCATTCGAGTTTTTTAACGAGACGTACCCCGACACCGACGATGCGGCCGAGATTCTGATAGCCATATCCCAGGCTGGCACAAACCTGGGGGCCGAACGAGACGCGGCGATCGACAGGGGCATGCGCTGGCTTTTGAGCATGCAGAGCAAGAACGGCGGATGGGGCTCGTTCGACAAGGACAACACCTCCCTGCTTGCGACCAAGCTGCCGTTTTTCGACTTCGGCGAGACCATCGACCCACCCACAGCGGACGTAACAGCCCACATCCTCGAAGCGATCGGCATACTCGGTTGGCCGAGCGACTCCGCGTCGGTCAAGAGTGCGCTCGACTACATATGGTCGCAACAGGAGGAAGACGGCCCCTGGTTCGGCAGGTGGGGAGTCAACTACTTGTATGGGACCGCCTCCGTCCTGCCGGCCCTGGAATCTATAGACCACGACATGAACGATCCAAGGGTGCAACTAGCCGCGGATTGGGTGGAAAGCCGCCAGAATTCAGACGGGGGTTGGGGTGAAACGTGCGCGTCCTACGCAGACCCGGGATTGAGAGGCGTTGGTGAGAGCACGGCATCTCAAACGGCCTGGGCGATGATGTCGTTGATGGCTGCCGGCAGGCACTCGGGTGATGCGGTTGACAGGGGCGCCCGCTACCTCGTAAAGACGCAGAGTGAAGACGGTACATGGGATGAGCCGCAGTACACCGCCACCGGCTTCCCGGGTTACGGCATAGGGGACAGAAAGTTCAGGTCGCCGAACGGCAACCCTGCGGAACTGCTTCCGACCGAATTACCGTCAGGATTCATGATTAAGTACCACATGTACCGCATCTACTGGCCCCTGCTTGCGCTGGGACGCTACAATCGCGGAACACGTACTCCCCGGGAAACGAACGCGCTGATCGTGGACTGAGGGCCTGAATTCACGTTGCAGGGGTCAGTCCCAGCCGTTCTTTCGTCGATGTCCACAGCGAACGGACATGTCAGGCGCCATGACGTTCGGCCTCAGCCCTTAGTTCAGTCGCCACGGAGTTCAAGATACTCAACCTCGAGTTGGATGAGCCGAAAACCCTCTGCATACTATTGCAGGTGATGGGCATCTGAAGCCGGGTTGAGCAGGATTATCAGCGTATTCACGGCCAATTGAGGGCCCCTTGGATATTCCGGGAATCGACCTTGCGGAAAGCAATAGTCGCGCCGCGACTCCCGAGGCAGCATTCCGCGCCTGTGAAGAGTTGGCAAGGTCTCACTACGAGAACTTCTCCGTCGGAACACGACTGATCCCGAAGGAATTCAGAAGGCATTTTTACTCCGTATACGCGTTCTGTCGCGGCGTGGACGACCTCGGAGATGAGGCGAAAACCGGCCAGCTGGCGCTATTGGATGAGTGGGAACGCCAACTCCGCCTCTGTTATGACGGCGCTCCCGACCATATCTACTTCAAGGCCCTCCAGGTAACTGTCGAAAAATTCGACATACCGCAGGAGCCGTTTCTGAAACTAATAGAGGCCAATCGCCGGGATCAACGGATCAAGCGCCACCCTGACTATCAGGAACTGCTCGAGTATTGCGACCATTCTGCCAACCCTGTCGGAAGAATCGTCCTGTACGTGTTCGGCCACCGCGAGCCTGAGTTGCACGCCCTGTCCGATTACACCTGTACCGCGCTCCAGCTGGCGAATTTCTGGCAGGACGTCGCGCGGGACTATTCGTTGAACCGGGTCTATATACCCCAGTCGGACATGTCGGAGTACGGGGTCGGGGAAGACGAAATCGAACGGCGCGTGCCTACTCGGGAATTTCGGAAGTTGATGCGGTTTGAAGTCGAAAGGACTAAAGACCTGTTCCGCCGCGGGTACGCCTTGGTACCCAGGGTGATCGAGCCGGCGCGTATCGACATCGCGTTATTCACCGCCGGCGGGCTGTCCATCATCAAGGCCATCGAACGGCAGGACTATGATGTACTTACCCGCCGTCCCTCCCTGTCGAAGTCGGGCAAGGCGAGACTGCTAGCGGGTGCGTGGATCCGGTCGAAGATAGGGCTTTCGCCGCTGGCACAGCGCCTATTCGACTGAACGGACTGAAACCCCGTCGGCCTGAAGACATCCAAATGCCGCTACCAACAACAACGAGAGCAGGTGTTCCGGATCCCGCCGAGGTCAATCAGGCATATCTGGAATGCCAGTCCATCACCAAGGCGAGTTCAACGAACTTTTATTACGCGTTCTTGACCTTGCCACCCCAAAAGCGGTACGCCATTTATGCGACGTACGCGTTTTGCCGCATGTGCGACGACATCGTGGACGAACCTGAAAGGCGAAAGACGGCAGAGACTGACCTCGCGCGCGTCCGGGAGCAATTGCGGGAAGCGTACGATGGCCGGGCAGACGGCCCCGTCTGGACAGCCATTGCGGATGCCCAAAAACGTTACGGAATTCCCATGGCCCACTTCGCCGACGTTATCGACGGCTGTGAGATGGACCTTACGAACAACAGCTATGAGACGTTCGAAGAACTTGCCCAATACTGCCGCAGAGTGGCGAGCGCGCCGGGGCTCATCTGTATCGAGGTGTTCGGGTATACCGACAAGCGCGCAGTGGAATACGCGGTCGACCTCGGCATCGCAATGCAGCTAACGAACATCATCCGCGACGTGGCCGAGGACGCCCGGGCCGGGCGTGTGTACCTACCCGGCGAGGAACTGGATAAACACCGGTATGCCAAGTCTGACCTTATGGCCGGCACGATCAACGAATCGTTCAGGAACCTGATGAGGTTTCAGATAGAACGGGCCCGCCGCTATTTCGAGCGAGGATCGTTGCTCTTCCCCTTGCTGGACAGAAGATCGCGGGCGTGTCCCACCACCATGTCGTCTGTTTATCTGCGGTTGTTGGGGCGCGTCGAAGCAGCCGAATACGACGTATTCAGCCAAAGAATCAGCCTAAGCAGGACGGCCAAGGCGGCCCTGGCGGCAAAACTGTGGATTCAATGCCGGATTCCGATCCTGTCCTGAACCACCAAAAGGCCGTGGTGGTTGGCGGCGGACTCGCCGGACTGGCGGCAGCCGTCAGGTTGGCGGAAGCCGGCTGGAAACCCCTGTTGCTCGAACGGCGGCCCTTTTTGGGTGGCAGAGCGTACTCATTCGAGGATCGGGAAACAGGTGTAGAGATAGACAACGGGCAGCACGTGTTCTTGGGCGCATGTGCCGAGTATCAGGGGTTCCTGCAGGCGATCGGCGCCCAGAACAACGTCAAGGCGCCGAATCGGCTGAACGCGCCCGTCCTGCGAAACGGAAAAATGTCCCGACTGAATGCTAACGCCCTGCCCGGTTCGCTGGCGAATCTAAAGGCCCTTCTGTTCTACGGCCACCTGTCGCCAGCGGCAAAACTGCGGCTGTTTTACGGTCTTTTGCGAATCCGCCTGGCAAAGAGAGAGACGGGTGGACCGATGGAAGATGAAACGTTCGACTCATGGCTCAGGCGACACATGCAGAATAACGAGACGATCGACAATTTCTGGAACCTCATTACCCTCCCGGCTCTGAATGACGACATCAAAGACGTAAGTGCGGACATGGGCGTGATGCTGTATCAAACCGCCCTGATGGGCCCTCCGCACAACGCCGCCATCGGCTACCCGTTGGTCGGTCTGTCGAGCCTTGCGGGAACCGCGGCTTCGGACTTCATACATGCCGCCGGTGGAGAGGTACGATGCCGCGCCGGGGTCGAGGAGATCGAGTTCGATGGCGAGCACATTCAGTTGCGAACGTCAGGAGGCGAGACGATGCGCGTGGATGCGTGCGTCGTTGCGCTGATGCCGGACAAGTTGCTGGAGGTCCTGCCCGACAGCCGCCGCGGGAACTCCTTCTTCTCACAGGCCGGGATGGTGCAGACAGCGCCTATCGTGGGTGTCCACGTCTGGTACGACCGCCCGATCATGAATGAAATGTTCGTTGCAGCCATCGACACACCGGTGCAGTGGGTGTTCAACGTTACGGGAATGAGAGAGACGGAGGATGACGACGGGGGTCAGCACATCGTAATTTCGCTCAGCGGCGCCTGGAAATGGAAGGACATGCCGAAGACCGAGCTTCGAGAACTGTTTACGGCCGAAATGGCGAGATTATTCCCGGCTGCGGCCGCCGCCAACGTGACGAGGTTCCTGGTTGTAAAGATGCACGACGCCACATTTCGCGTCGTGCCCGGATCCGGCAGGTACCGCCTCCCGCAAAAGACCGCCGAACCCGGGTTTTTTCTGGCCGGCGACTGGACCGACACGGGATGGCCGTCAACCATGGAGGGCGCCGTGCGAAGCGGCAACATGGCAGCCGACCTTGCAATCGAACACCTCAAGGGGCAGGGCTGAACGCCGTGCGAGCGTTATTGCTTGTGCCGTTCACCGAACAAGCGATTGCCGAACTAGTTGCGGCAGGCGTCGACGTGGTCAACGAAGATTGGCTTGAAACCGGGACGATGCAGGACCCGGAATTACTCGGCGCCCGGATTTCGAAGGATGGGATTAGCGCTGTAGTGGTAGAAGGCGATTTTCTGTTTGAGGAGACGTTCGACCTGGCCCCGGGACTGGGATTCGCCGGAATATGCAGGTCCGCGGTTAATCAAATAGATGTCGACGCGGCGACGGAACGCGGCGTGGTAGTGGTCAACGCACCCGGTCGAAACGCCATCGCCGTTGCTGAGTTGACCGTCGGCCTGATGCTCGCCGCGGCGCGCCGGATTCCGGAGTCCGACAGATACGTGCGATCAGGCTCGTGGGAGTCTCCCATCGGGCCGTATCGGGAACTCCGCGGGAGCGAGCTTGGCGGCAAGTTGGTTGGAATCGTAGGTCTCGGCGCAATCGGTCGCCGGGTGAGCGCGTTGTGCCATGCCCTCGGAATGAATGTGATCGCCTATGACCCTTACGTTCCGCCGTCCCAGGCCAAGAAACTGGGGGCGACGTGGTGCACGCTCGACTTCCTGATCGAGTCCGCGGACGTAATCACACTGCACGCGCCGCCTCCACTCGATGGCGAACCTCTGCTGACCGCCGAACGGATCGAGAGGATGAAGCCGGGCGGGATCCTGATCAACGTGTCGGCCCCTGAGTTGGTGGACCAACGCGCATTGGAGACCGCCCTTCGCGTCGGACGGGTGGGCGGCGCCGGGCTCGACATCTTCCCCACACATCCGGTCGAACCCTCATACCCACTGCTTTCGCTCGACAACGTGGTCCTGACACCGCATATCGGAGGCGCTACCAACGAAACGATAGTTCGGCATTCAGAGGCGATCGCGGGGGATCTGTTGCGATTTCATCGCGGGGTCAGACCGATAAATCTCGTCAATCCAGAAGTATGGGAGCGCAGGCGTGGCACGTAAGGCTCCCGGACCGCACTTCCTGGCACTTGATTTCGGCACGAGCCACCTGCGGGCCGCCGTTGGAAAGGCCACAGGCGCAGCGGTCGCGATTGCGAACCGTCCGGTGGCTTACCACAAGCCCGACGGCGCTCCCGACACGGCGCTCGAATTCGATCCTGTCCGCGTTTGGAATCTCGCGGTTGAAGCCGCAAAGGAAGCAATTCACGCGTCGCGAATTCCAGCAGCGTCCATCAAGGGCGTCGGTGTTGCCAGCCAAAGACACGGCCTCGTACTGCTTGATGAGACGGGAAGGGAGGTCTACGCAGGACCGAACAAAGACATGAGGGCCGTATTCCAGGGTGGCGAGGTTGACGCCGTGGTGGGCGACGATCTTTGGAACCTCACTGGACATGGCCCGGGCTTCCTGACCTGGTGGGCCAGATTGATGTGGATGAAGGAGGAGGCGCCTTGGCTTTCTGAACGGGCAAGGTCGGCCATTGGCATCGCAGACTGGCTGGCGTACCGCCTCACCGGGGCCCTGACGATCGACACAGGGCTGGCCATAGATTCAGGCGTTGGGGAGCTAACCACGGGCCAACCGGCCGGCGTCATCGCGGGGAAACTGGGGATCGACGTGTCGATATTCCCCCTGGTAAGCACACAGGGCAGCATAATCGGCGGGATGTCCAAAGTTGCCGCTAACCAACTCGGCCTGCAGGAGGCCATCCCGGTCATCAAGGCCGGCCCCGACACTCAGGCAGCTTTGGTCGGCATGGGCGTTTCAGAGCCAAACCACGCCGGGATCGCCACCGGATGGAGCACGCCGGTTCAGTGCGTGACCGGGCAACTGACGCTCGATTCGACCCGCACCCTCTGGACAGGCCGTCACACCGTGAGCAACCGATGGGTAGTCGAAGGTAATTCGGGAGTCATGGGCGGCGCATACGACTGGCTGATATCGATGCTCGGAGGTTCGGAAGAACCGAGCGAAGCCATGGCGAGATTCGACGCCGAGGCCAGTCGAGTCGAGCGCGGCGCGCGCGGCGTCGCAGCCCACCTCGGTCCGTCGCTCGTTCAGTTCGAAAATATCGGCCTGAGATCGGGTGGGCTGTTGTTTCCGGTACCGTTGGCCTTCGAACCTCCCGACGGCGCGACAATTGTGCGCGCCGCGCTCGAAAGTTTTGCGTTCGCTATACGCCTGATCCTCGACCGCATCCGGGAGTTGACGGGTCCGGTCGCGACGGTGTCGGTTGGCGGGGGCATGACTCGATCTGCAACATTTCTGGATGTGCTCGCGAACGTCGTCGAATCGCCTCTTTACGTTTCGGAAGGTCCCGAAGCCACGTTGCTTGGAACGATCACACTCGCCGCGGCCGCAGTGGAGGAAGGTCCGGGACTTGAAAGCGGACTGATTGCCAGACGGAGCGAACTGCGTCAGTTGCATCCATCTCCATCTTCTGCGGAAGAGTACCGCGACCTGTTCGACGCATGGGTGTCACGGGAGCAGAAGCTGCTGGAACTTGAACACTAGAATCATCGCTGCCAAGGCCACCCTGTGAGACACCTCGATCGGCTCGTTACGGTGTGCCGTCTCCGAAACGCGTCAATTCCCTCGCTGTCATGACTGATCTCAGAAAGCAACTCTACGCCGCCGTCATTCAGATGGAACGCTTGGGATTGGTCGCCGGATCGAACGGAAACGCAAGCGTACGTCTGGCCCCGGTAGACGGTGGCGAGCGTTATCTGATCACTCCAGGCGGGCTGCCCTACGAACGCATGAATCCGTCCGATCTTGTGGAAGTGGACGAAAATATCGAGCCGGTCGACGGGGACGGGATACCGTCGACGGAATCGGCCCTGCACCTTGGGATCTACCGGCGCCGGCCCGACGTCGGCGCAGTAGTACACACCCACTCGCTCTATGCGAGCGTCTCGGCAGTCGTGGGCAGACCGATCCCGCCAATCGTTGACGAAATGGTCTTATACCTGGGCGGGCCGGTCGAAGTGGCCGAGTACGGATTCCCGGGAACCGAGGAGCTGGCCGAAGCAGCAGCAGACGCGCTTGGCGACCGGCGCGCCGTTCTTCTTCGAAACCATGGCATGTGCGCGGTCGGGGAGACCGCGGGGGAGGCCCTTCGAAATGCCGTGCTGGTAGAACGAATCGCACAGATCCACGCATTTGCCCAGATGGCCGGAGACGCAATACTTGTGCCGAAGGATGCCGTCGAGGCAGAGCGGGCGGTCTATATGATGAGATACGGGCTGGGCGGCGATTAACCAACAGCAGATCGGAGCAGATAATGCCAGGAGTTCCAGCGTTCATATTGCGGCGGCTTTACGTCAAGGGCAGCCTCACCAACACGGGCGGGGGTTGGCAGTACCAACTGCGGAACTCACTCGGGTCGGGTTACGCGAGGCAGTTGCTCCCGTTGACCGTTGACAATACTGAGGTGCCTCTGGAGTCGGCGGGATTCGACCTCGATGGCAAGTCCACTTGCTTCAATGAAGTAGGCGCAACCAACACATTCGGACTGCCAATGAACAAGGTGATCGTCATCTCCGTTTCAGGGGCCCCACTCGAACCAGGTGCGCACAAGATCGGGATGTCGTTCGTGGTCCCAGGGTTCGGCCAGATCGGATTCGATTTCACCGATGAGGTCGCCGTTGGCTGACCTGCCGGCCCGCATAGCCGTAACCGGCTCGGCCGGGTATCTCGGCGGCTCCACCGTGAGCGCGCTTTGTGCGAGGCCGGAGGTCGAGTTGGTCGCAGGAATAGACCTCGTGCCCACCGAACCGCGGCCGCGGCAGTCGCGACGGTTGATCTCGATCACCCGCGACGTTCGCACGTCTCTCCTGGACATTCTCAGGGATTTCGATATCGAGGCCATGGTCCACCTCGCTTTCTTGCTGCGACCCTCCCGTGACGAGTCCATGGCCGCCGATGTCAATGTTCACGCTACCCGCCGTTTGCTTGAAGACTGCGAGGCTGCCGGAGTGGGCCAGTTCGTCTACCTGAGCAGCACGACTGTGTACGGCGCCGGACCGGAGCGTAACCGGCCTGCCACCGAAGACGACCCTGTTAACCCGGTCCGTGGATTTCAATACTCTGAGCACAAGGCGGCCGCCGAAAGACTGATTCTGCACCACTCGAACCGCAATCCCGATATGCGTGCCTGCATCCTGCGCGGAGGCGTCATCATGGCGGCGGGCGCCGACAACTTCATCACTCAGGCGTACGACCGCCGTATATTGCCTGTCCCGGCCGGCGCCAATCCGGAGATGCAGTTCCTCCACCTTGACGACTACACCGCTGCCGTCGAGACGGCTCTGACCAGGCAGGCGGACGGCATATTCAACATCGCCGGCGACGGCACGTTGCGATGGAGAGACCTGGTCCGAACGGCCGGGGCGACCGTCATACCGCTGCCGGCGTCTGTCCTGAAGGGGCTAACGGGTCTGACCTGGGGCCTGCGATTGCAGAACTACTCGAAACCGTCCGGGCTGAACTTCATTCAGTATCCCTGGCTTGCATCGACTGCAAAGGCTCAAGACGAGTGGGGTTGGCGGCCAACTCGCTCGTCAAGGGACGCATTCGAGGATTGGGCAAATTCGCGGCGCGTTTGATCGCGGTCGACACACTATGAACCCTCTGAACGTAATCATCGACACCGACCCGGGCGTGGACGACCTCCTCGCCATTCTGCTGGCGTTTAATTCTTCCGAACTGCAAGTGGACGCGCTGACAACCGTCGGAGGCAACTGCTCGCTTGCCGACGCAACCCGAAACGCCTTGCGGACGCTCGAAGTAGCCGCCAGGCCCGACGTTCCCGTCTACAAAGGCGCCGCCCGACCGTTGAAGGGACGGTATGAATACGCCCGGTATTTTCACGGCCCGCGAGGTTTGACGGGCAGGTTGCCCGAGCCGCGCATCGCAGCGGTCGATGACCCTGACGCCATAGGGGCAATCGCATCGAAAATTGAACGCGCCCGCACGCCCATTACCGTCATCGCTCTGGGTCCCCTGACCAACGTCGCCCGGCTGATCATGCGTCATCCTGATGCGGCGAAGGGCATATCGACATTGGTCGTGATGGGCGGCGCGGTCGACGTGCCGGGCAACGTCACCCCGTATGCCGAGTTCAACACTTATAGCGACCCGGAAGCGGCGGAAATTGTGTTCCGGAGCGGCCTGGACGTGAGACTGATCGGCCTGGACGTCTGCAACTCCATATACCTGGAGCGCAGCTACGTGAGCCAATTGACCGGCGTTACAGGGCGCGTCGTGCGGGGATGGTTCGCCTTCCACCCTGAACTCGACTCGATGTCCCTATGCGATCCTCTAGCCGTGGTCGCGGCGATTCGGCCGGACCTGTTCACCTTCAAGCAGGCGGCCGTCGGCGTGGCAACGACCGGCGAGGAACGCGGCCGGACCTTCAGATTGTCGGATGGACCTGCCCTAAGTTTCGCCACCGACGTGGATGCCAGAGGAGCGTTCGAGCTGATCCACGGCCGCGTGCTGATCTGACCTTCCCTGTCCATACCCGTGGTCATACGACTGCGGATAGCCCAACGACCTGCCCAGGGTTGCCAGGGGTCTGCCTGCGTAACCAACGGCATGTCACTAATGCCACCCATGCCCGTAGCCGGGATGGGCCCGCGAAGCGCCGAGTGGGCTACAGGCGCGATACTCACCGTATATCGCTTGGGCATCATCGTTGTCGGAGGCTAATCGTTGCCGCGTTACTACCCGATTTTCCTGGACGTGCAGAATCGCAAAGCCGTCGTATTCGGAGGAAATCACGAAGCAGAACGCAAAGTCAGGTACCTGATCGAGTGCGGCGCCGACGTAACCCTCGTGTGCCCGGAATCCGAATTGACTACCGGTCTGCAAGAAATGACGAATTCCGGGTCGATAGACCGGCTGCGGCGCGGCTATCAGCCGGGTGACCTGGAAGGCGCCTGGCTGGCAATCGTCGCCGACACCTCCGACGACGAGATCAACCGCTTGATCCACGACGAGGCCCGCGATAGAAACGTCGTGCTAAACGTCATGGACGTAACAAATCTTTGCACATTCATCGCCCCGGCCATCATTCACCGCAACGACGTCACTGTCGCAGTATCGACCGCGGGAACCAGCCCCGCTTTGGCGCGTCGGTTGCGCGAACGCATGTCCGACGCCCAAGGCTGCCGATGCCTCGAGTGGGCCGACATGGGACCCATATTTTCCGACGTGCGCGCCGATATCAGGGCCCGCCAGGCGCCCGTCACACCGGGTGACTGGCAGGACTGCATGACCGATGATCTGTTGGAGCGATTCAGGGGCGGAGATAGCGCCGGAGCGAAGGAAGAACTGACCCGCCGGCTCGAAGCCATAGTTTCGAAGCGTGACGCTGAGCGGAAAATTTGAACCGATCTCAGCAAACCGGTTCCTGACCGCCCAGGTCAGAACGCCCAACGCGATACCCTTCAACAACCATTAGCCATTCCCGCGAGCACGATTCGGCCGGGGACCAGAAGCGCAGATGCAGTCACGTTCAACAAGGTCAGTACGCGTTGGTACGCGCGGCAGCAGGCTCGCGCTGGCACAGACCGCGCTGGCAATAGCAGCCCTCGAAACCGCCAACCCCGGGGTCGGGTTCGAGACCGTTATCGTGACGACCCGCGGCGACCGAAACCGCGTCGCCGCTGTCGCCCAGCTTGGTGTAGGGGTCTACGTGAAGGAGCTCGAAGAGGAGCTCGAAAACGGCGATGTCGACATGGCGGCGCACTCACTGAAAGACATGACTTCCGAACTAACGCCGGGGTTCCATCTGGCGGCCGTCCTGAAACGCAGCGACCCAAGAGACGTGCTGATAAGCCGCCACGACGCCGGTTTCGCCGGCCTACCGCGAGGGGCGACTGTGGGCACCGGTAGTATGCGCAGGCGGGCGTTACTCAAGTCTGCACGGCCAGACTTAAGAGTAGAACCAATCCGCGGCAACGTGGACACGCGGCTTCTGAAAGCTTCAAACGAAGGCGAAATGGACGCCCTGGTCCTGGCGGCGGCGGGGTTGCAAAGGCTGGGCAGACGCGACGTCATCTGCGAATACTTCGATCCGGAAATATTCATCCCCGCGGTGGGACAGGGCGCCATCGCTATAGAGACCCTGAAAGGGCAGAGCGACATTACGGACCTTGCCCGGAGCGTCAATCATGATGACTCGCGAGCCGCAGTCACCGCCGAACGCGCATTCCTCGCGACCGTTCGAGGCGGCTGCTCCGCTCCAACATCCGCCTACGCAACAGTGAACGGCGATGCGATTCGGATTCACGCCTTTGCGGCCGACAAGAACGCGTCATCGGTCCTGCGCGCCTCCGCCGAGGGTGACACAAGCGATCCCGCGTCCATTGGCATCGCTGTTGCCAAAAAGTTGCTCGATTCCGGCGCGGCCGGATTGATTGGCGGTTCGACCGAATTCGGAGACTCTGCCGATGCTTGAAGCGGGAGTCGCATATCTTGTTGGCGCCGGTCCCGGCGACCCTGGCCTCATCACCGTCCGGGGCTTGAACGTGTTGCGCAACGCAGACGTTGTGTTACACGACCGCCTGGCGCCTGAACCCCTGCTCGCCGAGGTTCGTTCAGACGCGACCTTGATTGACGTAGGGAAAAAACCCGGCGAGGCGCGCCTTTCGCAGCGGGAAATCAACGAGTTGCTAGTCAACCAATGCCGGTCGGGAAAAACCGTCTGCCGCCTCAAGGGGGGCGACCCGTTCTTATTCGGCCGCGGCGGGGAGGAAGCTCTGGCCATTACGGCGGCCGGACTGAAGTGGGAAGTCGTGCCCGGCATCACGTCCGCCATCGCCGCCCCTGCCTACGCCGGCATCCCCGTAACCCATCGCGGTGTCTCGTCGGGTGTCGCCGTAGTCACGGGAAGCGAAGATCCTTCCGAACCCGGCAGCACGGTCAACTGGGACGCCGTCGCGTCCTTCGATGGCACCCTGGTTGTGCTTATGGGGTGGCAGAAGCTGCCCGAAATTGTGGACGCCCTTGCGTCACGCGGGATCCCTGCTGAGCGCCCTGCAGCTGTGATCGAGTGGGGAACGAAGAACAGCCAGCGCGTAGTCGACGGGACATTGGCCAACATCGCGGACCACGCAATTTTGGCCGATATCGGTCCTCCGATCATACTTGTCGTAGGAAACGTCGCGGCGCTAAGAAGGGAACTGGCGTGGTTCGACAAACGGCCGCTATTCGGCAAAAGAGTACTGGTCACACGGGCGCGCAGTCAGACTAGCCGGCTTGCCGAATCCCTTGAGGCTCACGGCGCCGAAACGATCCAACTGCCGGCTATTCGCATATCACCGGTTGAAAATACCGATGAGTTTGATGCTTCCATCGCAAAAATCGACGAATACGACTGGATTACGTTTACCAGCCCGAACGGCGTCCAGGGCCTGCGAGACAGACTTGCCGCCCACTCGCTGGATTCCCGCGCCTTGTTCGGGGTGCGCGTGGCTACGGTTGGTCCGGCGACCGCAAGGGCAGTTGCCGAGATGGGCATCCGCCCCGATCTGTCTCCCCAGGTCTACGCAGCCCAGTCGCTGGTCGAGGAATTCGCGGCCCAGGGGGTACAAAACGGCAAGGCGCTCTGCCTTCGGTCCGACATCGGAAGGGAAACACTGCCTGACGGGCTCCGGAAAGCAGGCCTGGAAGTTGACGAGGTGGTCGCCTACCGCACCGTGATGCCTCCGGACTCGTCAGATGCCGCCCGCGCGGCGTTCTGCGATGAATCGCGCCGCGTGGATGCCACAACGTTTACAAGTTCCTCTACCGTGATGAATCTGTCGATGCTGCTCGGCGGAGACGTTGGGCCAATCAATCGAACGACTGTAGTCTGCATCGGACCGGGCACTGCCGCGACGGCGCGCGAGCAGGGCATACGGGTCGACGTTGTGGCAAAGCGGCAAACGGTGGAAGGTCTGGTCGGGTCGCTCATCAATCACTTTGAACGCGTGCGGGACGAATGAACATGGACATTCCCCTCAAATTCGCCAGGCTCCGGCGGAATCGCAGCGCCGCCGCGGTCAGGACGTTCCTTGCCGAAACCCGGCTTGATCCGTCTGACTTTGCGTACCCGATGTTCGTAACAGGGGGATCGGGTGTGAGACAGCCCATCGGAACTATGCCGGGCTGTTGCCGGCAATCGGTCGACGAGGCGGTAAAGGCGGCCACCACCGCGCACTCCCTCGGCATTCCCGCCGTGCTGCTATTCGGATTGCCCTCAAAAAAAGACGATATCGGCGCATCCGCGTGGGACCCTGACGAGCCGGTGCAGCGGGCTGTCGCCGAGATCAGGTCAGCGCTGCCGGAACTGGCCGTGATCACCGACGTATGCCTGTGCGAATACACCTCCCACGGCCACTGTGGGATGCTCACGCAAGATGGCGATGTCGACAACGATCGGACCCTGCCGCTGCTGGCCAGAATTGCCGTCTCCCACGCACGCGCCGGTGCGAACGTCGTGGCGCCTTCTGCCATGATGGACGGCCAGGTAGCAGCCATCCGTTCCGCTTTGGACTCCGAAGGGTTTGATGCCACGGCGATACTCGGCTATTCGGCGAAGTATGCGTCGGCTTTCTACGGCCCGTTCCGCACGGCGGCGGACTCGGCGCCACAGTTTGGGGACCGCCGCGCCTATCAGATGGCGCCGGAAAACCGCTCGGAGGCGATGGCTGAAATCCAGGCCGACATCGACGAGGGGGCGGATATGGTGATGGTCAAGCCTGCTCTTGCGTATCTCGACGTTATCGCCGAGGCGAAACGCCGGTTCACAGTCCCGCTGGCCGCATTCAACGTGAGCGGCGAGTACTCAATGGTGCAGGCCGCAGCCGCAATCGAATGGATCGACGGCGCGCGTGCGACCCTCGAAATACTCACGTCGATCAAGCGCGCCGGCGCGGACCTGATCATCACGTATTCGGCCTGCGAGGCGGCGAGGTGGCTAAACGGCCGCTAGGAGAATGTCAAGAAAGGCGCCGGTGTAGAGGCGAGTTTCAAGAGCCTGTTTCAAAGGTCCTTTGCGTATTTTCGTGTCGACCGCCATGCGACGAGACGCCCCTTGTCAGGGGAATGACGAGATTGTTATACGTCGTTATTCTATGAGTTACGGCGACAATCGAAATCTGAAAAATAGTCGCCTCGGATCTCCGAGGTTTCTGAAACACGCTCTTTAAACCCGCCTCCAACCTCGCCAAATGCCAGGGTTGTCGGCATCCTCAGACCGTTCGAGGCCCCAGCCAAGGGGAGGGCGGGTTCTTCCCAAATGATGATCACGCCGCTAACCGAGCCGGGCAAATCAGGTCACCCAATTTTGGCGTGCCCGCGGACGGCGCCAGTGATGGTCGAAAATTCTATCGGACCGTACTCCCTGCTATCGGTCGACCCCCGTCGATTGTCACCCAGCACAACGTATTCGCCCGGGCCGGGGATCCACGAATAGTCGGCCCCGTTGCCAGGCGCGGCGTCGGGCTCGTGTGTCGTCCGGCGATTCGTCACGAGCTCGCTGCCGCGAAGTTCGACAAGCTCCGACGGCAGGCCGACGATCCGCTTCACCGACCACGATCCCGGCCTCAGGGGATCGATAAATCGCACCACGTCAAAACGGGACGGAGGGCGGCGAGCATAAGCGCGCCGCGACACGACCACCCACTGACCATCTCGCAGCGTTGGGGCCATGCTCTCCCCCCTCACCTTGATCAGTTGCCTCGAAAGTAGTTCGATCAGCCGTTCGTACAACGCAACTCCCTTTGTGTAAGGCGGCATTTCTGGTAAATTTACCCAAAACGGCCAGCCGACGCGGCGTTCGCGTATGCCGTAAGTAGTCGTGGGAGTTGTGTATAACGATTGCGACGATGGCCGAGTCCAGATTAGACCTGCCGGGAGTTAAAGACACCGATGCTTCACCGTATTACAAATTTCATCGACCGTTTCTCACCATTTGGCGTTGCAGATGCCCATTGCGACATTCCGTGCGGGATATACGACCCCCGCGACGCCATTCAGGCCGCTCAGACGGTCATCAGAATGACCGAGTTGATCGGGGAAGTTTCGAAAGGCGGCATGATGAACGTAGCTGCAGGGAACTCCTTTAGCCGCTACGTCGCAGCCAAAGAGGAACACGCCACAAAAGCCAAGGACGACATCCTCGTAATCTGGACCGACTACTTCAAGCCCGAACACCTGGCCGACTATCCGGACCTCCATGAACAGGTGTGGAAGGCCTGCAAGCTCGGCTCGCAAGTCAAGGTAAATGTCGACATGGAAGCAGCGAAGGCGTTCAAAGCCGCCCTGATCGAGATCGGCAAGATCTTCTGGGCGACAAAAGGGGAAGACGTCCCGCCGTTGCCATAGGCTCCTGCTCGACCGCGCGTAGCGGCCATCCGCCGCCCTGGGCTCGGTTCAGGGCGGATGTCGCAGACAGCGGTTGGAGTTCCGCTGGACCGCACAAAAAAAGTATCGCTGACTTCGCAGAGCCCCGATACGAAATGCGATTGAGAAATGACGGGCGCTGCGAGTAGCGTTAAGAGTGGCGATGTTTAGAGGCACACGTAACAAAGAGACCACCCCGACGTTCAGCAACGCAATTCAGGGATCGACAGATTCGGAACCGCAGGCATTCAGCCTGCCAGGAACCATTTTGGGGGTTCTCGTCGCGATCCTGTCGTTCTTCGGAATGGTGTGGTGGTTCTTCTCATTCGCCACGCTAGAGTCCCAGGCGCCGTTCTGGATTGCGGGAATCTCGGTAGCGGTGGTGATCGTTTCGGTGGTTTCACGGACGCTCAATCATGCGGAAGGCCATGATCACGTATATGCGATAGCGACTTGGTTTGGCTTGCTGGCCGCAATCGCCTTCGCCGTATTGGGCCTGATAATTTCTCCTTCATTGGGCCAAGGACTTGAAGTGGGAGAGGACCCGTCGGCGATATTGCGACAAGCCGCTGCGATCGCCTTTTTCGTCGGGGGCCTGTCGATTAACATCGCTTTCGCGGTACTTCTGGCCGCCCACTGGCCGCGCCGCGCCGCTTAGGCCTTTAACCCGACTTGAGCCGCCTAAGGTAGTCCTCGCGAATCGGCGACCATATGTCCAACGCGAGAGACGCGCTGCCGGTCCCTGTTGCCGAGTGCGACACGCCCGGTGGAATAACGTAGTGGTCCCCTTCCCTGACCAGTCGCGTCTCGCCGTCAATGGTCAGGTGAAACGCCCCTGAGAGAACTCTGCCGCACTGCTCGTGCGGGTGCGTGTGGTCGGGGATTTCAGCCCCTGGCGCGATGTCGATCAGGCCCATCATGATCCGTTCACCCCATATCGGCCTGCACGTCACTCCGGGCGCCAGTTCTATCGCTTCGGCTTCGTTCTGGTCAAAAAACGGCATCTCTTCTCTCCTTATAAGCCCTATAAGCCCTGTATGTCTCAAGGGCGACGCAGCCGTGCGGCAAAATACTGCCCGGCCCGGCGTTTTCCAGTCAACGCCGCCACCCAGTCCCATCGCCGTACAGACGGCCGAGCAGTTATCCGTGCGTACCCAGTTTGCGGTTTATCGCCGCCTCTGCAACGGGCGAAATGATCTGGTCGATCTCCACGTTTACAAGCGCAGGCCGTTTCGAGTCAAACGCTCGTTGTAGGGCGGGCGCCAGATCGGCGGCCCGCGTCACGTGCTCGCCGTAAGCGCCGAGACCCTCCGCGACGAGGTCGTAACGCGTCGGCAACAGGTCGGTCCAGACCGGTCTGCCAAACAGGCCCTTTTGGATCTGCCAGTCAATTCCCCAAATGCTGTTATTGCCCAGAACCGCCACGACCGGGAGGTTATGACGAACCGCGGTGTCGAATTCCATGGCGTTAAAGCCGAACGAGCCGTCGCCGACGACGAGGACGCTTCGTTTGTCGGGGAACGCTACCTGCGCACCGAGGGCGTAGGGGAAACCGACGCCGATCATTCCGAAACTGCTCACGTAGGACCATCTGTGGGGGTTATTGGCCTTAAACGAAGCACGGAAGAAGTGGCAGTAGTCGCCTCCGTCGAACGTCATGGGCGTATCGTCATCGACGAATTTCTGAAGCGTTTGGCTCACGAACATGGGGTGCATGGGGTCACATTCGTTCGCCAGTTCGGCCAACTCTTCCTGATGGGCGGCGCGCGTGGCGCGCAACGACTGGGACCACGGCGATTCGGGCCACCGCCTGGTTTCCGCGGCGTCGGCCATTTGGGTCAATATCGGGCCGACGTCTCCCAAAATCCCCACCTCGACCGACCTAGCGCGTCCGATCTCCGCGGCGGCCGGATCGACCACGATCTGCCTTACGTCCGCAGCGAACGGAGGACTACCGCCGTACCCCACCATGTAGTCGAGCCGCCGCCCCAATAGCAGCACCGCGTCCGCTTCTCCGATGCGTTGGGCAGCCTTGTTCAGGGGCAGGTATCCAAATCCCATACTGTACGGGTGGTCGTCAGGGATCAGGGCGCGGGCTGAGTCCTCGGTAAACACCGGGATTCGGGTAGTCTCGACAAATCGCCTCAACTCCGACGGGTCCGCAGTAGCGCCTGCGCCAGGGCCCGCAAATATCATCGGCCGCTCTGCAGAGTGCAGCAGCTCGATCGCTCGTTCAACCTGAACCCGGTCGCCAGCGGCCATGCGCGGACCGGAGTACTCGCTCGGAGCGTAACGCTGGGCCGAGTCTGAGTCGGGCTCCGCCGACTGGAAGTCATGGGGCAACGTGAGGTGGACCGGACCCCGTCTTCCATCCATGGCGGTCCGGACCGCCATGGCGACGTACTCGGGAATACGTTCGGGCGAGGGGATCTGCCATGCTCCCTTTGTGACCGGCGACGCGACTCCCGTCTGATCGAACTCCTGCATGGCGCCGCGGCCAAGATTCCCCGAATCGGCCGAGCCTGCGATGTTGATCACCGGGGCCTCGGAGTGCATGGCGTTCGCCAGCCCGGGAATGGCGTTGGCATGCCCCGGGGTTGTGGAAAGCACCACACCCGGCCTACGTAGCAAGCGCGCGTAGGCATCTGCCATATGGACGGCCGCCTGTTCGTGGCGGGTGTCGATCATCCTGATCGGTTCGTCGACCATCACGTCGAGCAGATGAAGGATGTGATCGCCTGCGATGCCGAAGACGGTGTCGACCCCCTCGGCCTTTAGCGCATTGATCAGGAGGTGACTGCCGGTAGTCGTCGCCATATGAATCCGCGGTCCTGGCTTGGTTGATTAAACTCACGAAACGGCCGCCGGGAGGGGCCGGTCAATTGCAAAATTGCCCGTTCGACGGACGGCCGAAGAATAGCACAGGGCCCATGGCCGAACGCGACCGGCTCAGTCCAGCAACTCGACGATTATGTTGCGGTAGCGCGTGGTTCCGGTATTGGTCACCCGATGAGTCGACGGGCTGTTGTAAACAACTTCCCCCGGTTCGGTGTCGGTGGTGTTGACGCCGCCATCTTCATACTCGGCAAACAGCTTGCCTCCTTCGACGACAATGAATATGTAGTCGTTTTCATGGGCGTGCCATTCGCTCGCCTCACCCGGGTCGAGTTTCAATTCCCAGAGCTTTACGCGGTCGTGTTCAGCGATGACCCGCGTTCCGATGTTAGGACCTGGTTGTTCTCTGGATATCACGGCATTTTCCTTATGAGTTTTGGGCCCGAAATCGTGTCGATCAGAGCCTGATTCAGCCGATCATAGCCCTTCGCCGCCCGCGCCGGGCGCGACTGCGCCTACAAAGTTCGCAGTACACGGTAGACACTAAAATTTCCGGTTATCGCGCGGGCGGTGGAATTGGACCCCGAATCCACCGGCTAAGGAACAGGAAGATTTCGTAGGAGCCCGATGTAATGCCGGCCAGGATGGCTAGCAGTAAATCAACCCATCAACAGCAATACGGCCACTAGCCCCACCCGGCTCATCTCGATCCCAAACCTGCGCTGGTCCGTCCCACATTGGGGGTTACGGCTGCTTCCCGGCGTGGGAAGGCCCTCTCGCGCAAGAGAATTTCCAATGGCCAGGTTACCGGGATGCGGCGATCAGAGCCGCTTCAACGGACAGCCGCGCCGCCGAGGTGAAGGGAAAGGCACATCCGAGTGCGCCTGATAGCCGCAACGGTGTGACCGGCGTCACGAGGCACGGGCCATCTCCTCGATCGCAACCTCTCCGTCAGTCAGGGCATCCAGGGTGACCCGGCTGCCCCAGAGCAGGGTCATGCCGAGCAACGGAGCGCTGTCCGACTTCAGCACCAGCGCGTCTTTCAGGCGTCCGTGCCAGGAAACTGCCGCCAGGTACGCCTCAAACTCGAACAGCTCTCCGTTTGCCAGCTCGAAGGTTCGTTGACCCACGGAGGGGAGTCCGAGTTGCTGTATGGACTCTGTGGGCAAGGTGAGATAGCCGGTGAACCCGGTGTCTAAGAGGGTGTCTAATAAGTCCCTACGTCCTGAGCAATACCGGGCGGTCCGGGGTCAACTGTTTGGGCCGGTTCGCCTCGTTGAAAGTAGATTCTTCGGCTTCGCTCAGAGGCTGTGATTTTATTGCGAAACCTGCGGCTTGTTAGTCTCAATTTAGCTTTGAAAGCAGTCTCAATAAGACGGCTACAGGGGAATTATTCACAGGCTCTCAGAATGACAATGCTTTTTAGACACCCTCTAAGATAGCCTCCAGGGGCTGGGGGCGGCCTTCGCCGTCTATGATGTCAACGGTGACCAGGGCCTGCTGATCTCCGCTGACCTTCCCCGTAATCATCGGGGACAGGCATTCGGAAGCCGCCGACGTGGCTGTAGGCCGCGCGATGGCCGACGCGCACCCCGTAGGTCACGGCGTCCGGCCTCCGGTCCAGCAGCCGACGGGTGGCCGCCGCGTCGCCTGCGTCAATCTCGTAGTCGCCGGTCTCGACGTCGATTACCACGAAGCTACCCTTCACAGCCGACTTGACATGCGGCTGGATCCGTTCCCGGTAGATGGCTTCCCCTTTGGCTGCTATCTCCCCGGGCTTGTAAATAAGGCCCGCCATAGCGCCCTCCCAAAAGGCAGTGGTGAAGCATTGAATCTACTCTTCAAAGATACGCTCCTGTCCTTCCGGCGGTCAATGCAGGGTCGGGTGGGGGCATCTCCCGCGTTCAGTCCCCGCGGCGTCTGTGCGGGGGTCGGGTACCCGGTGAAGGTTCCTTCTTCGTGCTCATCTCCTGGCGAGCCCCTTCTATTGCGCCGCGCCGATTTCCGGTGCGGAACCAGCCACGCTGTCTGCGAATCGCGCCGCCGAGGTCCGACGGGTCAGCGACGACCCGTTGAGGTTTATGGGAAGTGATCGCATTGGCGTTTTCGGCTACTCCAGTCCCGGTATGTCGCCCTTCGCCAACCGGCATTGCATCATCCAATACCAAAAACCATACGGACTTCACCGGCCCATCGGGTGGTGGCTACCCGATGTGACGCTTCGGAGGTTCGCAGATGAACTCCCCAATAGGGGCCTATTCCCAAATATCACCGTACCGCACAATTGCCGTCTCTCGCCGAATGTTGGCAGACCGGCGCGCCGTCAAGGCGCGAATAGGCCGACAAACTGATCGACGGGCATGTCGTCAAGGCGTGCGGAGTCGCGGCAGGTCGCCAATATCGAGTCAGCGCGGTCTCCCTCATACCGCGTGCGCAGATTCGATTCGAACTTGATCCAGAGAAGCGGTATCCCCTCGTCTCGCCGTCTTCGGTGGCCTGTCGGGTACTCGACGGCCACTTCTTCGGTCGCCTCGCCCCCGGCGAAAACTACCTGGACCGCATTGGCGATAGACCTTTTCTCAGGATCGAGATAATCGGCGGTATAGCGCGGATTCTCTGCGACTTTCATACGCGCCCGAAGGGCGTCGATCCGCGGGTCGGCCGCCGCGTCATCTTCGTAGTCGTCCGCCGTCAGATTGCCCTTGATGAGCGGTACGGCGACCATGTATTGCAGGCAGTGATCGCGATCGGCCGGGTTCCGGAGCGGGCCTTCCTTGGAGATGATCCGCATGGCCGGTTCCTGGGTGGTGATTAACACCGACTCGACCTCATCGACTCGATAGCCAACCGCCTCATGGAGTTGTATAGCCGCTTCGACCGCCGTCTGCGCGTGAAACTCGGCGGGAAAAGAGATCTTGAACAGGACGTTTTCAATCACGTAGGAGTCGAAGGGACGGGCGATCTTTACCGCGTTTCCGCCGAACCAAACGCTCTCGAAACCCCAGCCGGGCGCCGAAAGGGCCGTGTCGTATCCCATCTCCCCGCTCATCGCCATAAACGCCAATCGCAAACCCCGGCTTGTTGCGTCCCCGGCGGCCCAGGACTTTCGTGAGCCGGTGTTGGGCGCGTGGCGGTACGTGCGCAGGGTCGCTTCGAGCCAGGCGTTGGACACTGCGTTGAATATCTGCTCTCTGCCGCCGCCCAGCATCGCCGTTACGACGGCCGCGGAAGCGACTTTGACCAGCAGGACGTGATCGATTCCTACACGATTGAACGCGTTGTCGAGGGCTAGAACGCCCTGAATCTCATACGCCTTGATGGCCGCAGCGAGGACGTCCCGAACCGTAACCGGTTTCGTGTCGCCTGAACGGTTCCGGAAGTCCGCTGCGGCGAGAATGCCGCCAAAGTTGTCCGAGGGGTGCCCCCACTCGGCCGCCAGCCAAGTGTCGTTGAAGTCGAGCCATCGAATGACTGCACCAATGTCGAACGCGGCCTTTACAGGGTCCAATTCCCAGGGCGTTCCGGGCACGCGCACCCCGCCCTGCACCCGCGTTCCGGGCACATACGGGCCAAGAAGCTTCGTACATGCCGGGTAGTTCAGCGCCAACAGGGCGCAACCTATTGAATCGATCAAGCACAGCCGGGCAGTGTCGAATGCCAGATCCCCGCCAACGTCGGGACCCGACGCGTACTCGGCTATGGCCTCTACAACGGAGTCGCGCTCGGTCATCGGTTCTGCCGACCGTACTGCGCGTATTTCAGTCGCCTGTGTTTCAACTCGGGAGGGGTGTTCACGTTGTCGTTACGGCCGGGAATCCAGTGGCGTCCACGCCCGCGGTTCCGGTCCTGTGTACTCAGCAAGTGGGCGGATTAGTCGATTGTCATTGCGTTGTTCGATGATGTGAGCCGCCCACCCTGCAGTGCGTGCGATCACAAAAACCGGAGTGAACATCGCAGTCGGGACGCCGCAATAGTGATAGACCGATGCCGAATAGAAATCGAGGTTCGGGAACAGGCCCTTCTCATCGCGAATCACCTGCTCGATTCGTTCGGAAACTTCGAACAAAGTACTGTCGCCGGACTTCGTCCCCAGCAGACGCGACGCCTCCTTCACGTAATCTGAGCGCGGGTCGCCGGTCTTGTAGACCCGGTGGCCGAATCCCATGATCAGGCGACGGGCGGCCAGCATCTGCCTGACCGACTTCTCGGCTTCACCAGCCGAGTCGAAGCGCGATATCAGTTCCATCGCCGCCTCGTTGGCCCCTCCGTGAAGCGGTCCTCTCAGCGCGCCGATGGCGGCCGTGATGGCTGAGTAGAAATCGGCCTGTGTGCTCGTTACGACTCTGGCCGCAAACGTAGACGCGTTGAATTCGTGCTCGGCGTAAAGGACAAGCGACATGTCAAGCGCTTGCCGCCTGTCGTCGTCTGGCTCGGAATCCGTCAACAGCCGCAGGAAGTGACCGGCGACAGAGTCATCATCGGCGTCTGTATCAATCCTCTCGCCGCGCTGATGGAACCTGTACCAGTAGAGAAGCATGCTCCCGAAAGAGGCCATCAATCTGTCGGCGATACCTGCCGCCGTTCGTCCGTCATTCCCCTCCGGCTCGACGACTCCGAGAAACGACGCTCCCGTTCTCATGACATCCATGGGATGCGTCGTGCCCGGGATCAGCTCCAACGTCGTCTTGAGGTCGTCAGGCAAGTGCCGCATGCCTGCCAGTTTCCTTCGATAGGCGGCCAACTGCGTCCGGTTGGGCAGGCGGTTGTAGATGAGCAGGTACGCGACCTCTTCGAAAGAGGCATGCCTGGCGAGATCGTTAATCGAATAACCGCGGTACGTGAGCCCGGCTCTCTCATGACCGACCGTGGCGATGGCCGATCGGCCGGCAATAATCCCTGCCAGGCCCTCTGCTGAGGTCGTCATGTAACTTTCTCCTCGCCGGAAGCGAACAATTCGTCCAGCTTGCGTTCGAACTCGTGGTATCCAATGTATTCGTAAAGTTCTTCCCGAGTCTGCATCCTGTCGACCACCCCGCGTTGCGTGCCGCGGGAGCGGATCTCACGATAGACCGCCAGCGCGGCGGCGTTCATCGCCCTGAACGCAGAAAGCGGGTACAAGGCAATCGCCACTCCGGCGTCGCCGAGCTCCGTGACGGTGAATGGTGGCGTCTTACCGAACTCGGTCAGGTTCGCCAGTACGGGAACGTCGACCGCCGACGCGAAACGAGCGTAGTCGTCCAGGGTCTCGACGGCCTCGGCGAAAATCATGTCTGCGCCCGCCGCCCGGTAGGCTTCGGCACGCTCAATAGCGGCGGCCAGACCCTCAGCGGCGACAGCGTCCGTACGCGCCATCACGACGAATTCGGCGTATGGCCGCGCGTCCACGGCCGCCTTGATACGGTCGCACATCTCCGACACCGGCACGAGTTGCTTTCCGGGCCGATGCCCACACCGCTTTGCCTGGACCTGATCCTCAATATGTATGCCCGCAGCCCCGGCGCGGGACAACTCCCGTACAGTGCGGGCAATCATGAAGGCCGCACCCCATCCGGTGTCGGCATCCACCAGGATCGGAAGATCAACCGCCCCGGATATGCGCCGGACATCCTCCGCCACGTTATCGAGGGTTGTAATCCCCAGGTCCGGCAGTCCGTAGGATGCGGTCGCAACTCCGCTGCCGGAAAGATAGATCGCCCGAAACCCCGCCGCGGCGGCCAAGATCGCCGAATAGGCATTTACGGCGCCCGCGACCTGGAGCGGCCTCTCCGCATCCAAAGCGGCCCAAAATTTACTTCCCCGGGATGCAGTCATTACCAATTCGCGATGTGCGCGGCGGCGTGCGTCAACCGAGCATCTCCGATATCCCCTGGACCAATGTTATCGGGACTAGCGCCAGCAATATGACGCCGATCATCAGCCGCAAACGAGCAGGAGAAATTGCTCCCGTGAATCGGGCGCCGAGGAAAAAGCAGACGGATGCCGCTCCACCCATAACGCCCAGCAACGGCCAGGAGATGTTGCCGTTGATCAGGTGGCCACCGAAGCCGGAAAGGCCGATGAGAACTCCGATTGCCGTGTTCGTGCCGACCGCTTGTCCCGGAGAAAGTTTCATAAGATTCATCAGCGCCGGCATTCGCAACATCGCCAGAAGCAGGCCGACGGCCCCGCCAAGCAGACCAATCATCAATCCGATTGTGCCGTCTCGCGCCAACCTAAAGTAGCGCCTGTTGCCTTGCACATCCTCTGATGTTCCTGACTCGGCGCCCGCCGCACCGTTACTCGATACTGCGTTGACGATGAGATTGAACGCAGACCAGAAAATCAGCGCTGACACGCAGATCAACAATATCCATGCGGGAAAGGTATCGGCGAACGCTCCACCAATGAATGCCCCGGTGACCCCCGGCAGACCCATCAGGAACACGATACGGAACATCACCCTGCCCGAACGCACGTGTTCCCAGCTTCCGGCCAGCGACCCGAAGAGGCCAACGCCGAGATTGGTCCCCGCCGCAACGAATGGATCGATGCCGAGAAACAACATTACCGGCAGCCGCATTGTGCCGAGCGCCAGACCGGACATTCCTCCGATCAGGCCGGACACGGCAGAAACCGACGCCAGAATCACGTATTCAGGGAGAGTGACGTCGACCACGACCTGTCCCCTACGACGTCAATTCCGGCGGAGATTTGAGCGCCGCCCACCGGGCGGTGTCTGACGAAGCGACCATGCAGGCGATATTGGGTAGACGGGCGGCTGTCATGACATTTGCCAAGGCAGATGCGGACTGAAACGCAATAGACCGCCCGCCCCTACAGGCGCAGGGGCAGGACTCCGAACCTTCGCTGGAGCAAGGGGGAGTCACACCAGCCCCTGTTCATCGAGCATCCGGTCGACTTCGTACAACTGCAAATCATCGGGTTCAAGGCTCGGGTGACGCGCGTAGGCTGATTCCATGCTGGTCACGCCTCGCTTGGCCATGATGTATTTGTAGATCGTGTTAGAAAGCCCGAGTCCCTGGGCCAACGTGCGAATCAATGGCGCATGGCGGTGAAATTCGGTTTCTGCCGCCTTTTCGCTCCCGTCTTGCCACAGATTCCATAGGCGGACCCACACGTCCGGCATGGTGCAGCCGGGCATCGTGCCGACCGATCCACGTCGAAGCTCTTCGAGGAAAAACGCGCCTCCGGCGCCGCCGAACAGGATGAGCCCTGAATCGCCGCGCAGGCGCGCAGCCTCAGCAGTGCGCGGGGCCGTGGGCGGCGTCTCGACCTTGATGTAGCACAGGTTTTCGTGGCGATTCGCACACTGCGCCGCCATCGCCGGGGGTACCTGTGCTGTACTTTGGTCCTGCAAGAATACCGGTATCGACACCGCCTCACCGATGCGCCCGAAGTATTCGACTACCTCTGACGCGACGGTCGGAACGTAGGTCGGCGGGCGGATCATCAGTGCGTCGGCGCCCAACTCTTCTGCCTGTTTAGACAGGTGAATCGCCGCATCGGTTCCCTCGGCGCCGGTGTTCATCACCACCTTCGCCCTGCCGTTTGTGGTCTTCACCACGGCCTTCAGAACCTCGTCGCGTTCCGGGCCGGTGAGTTTGTAGACCTCGCTGGCCATTGCGATGCCCATGCCGTGGACGCCCGAATCGATGAACCATTCGACCTCGCGCTGGAGGTCCTCGAAATCGATAGTGGAGTCCTTCCGAAACGGTGTGGATAGGATCGGAAAGACACCGGTCATACTGCGATCTGGCATTGGGCAGTCCTCGCTTATTTCAGTCACCCGGGGTCAACAAAGCGTAATGGACGGGTGAGGATCAGGCGCCGGGATTCTACAGGACAGCAGGTAACGCACGACCCCGGCGCGGTTTCGGCTAATTTATAAGGTCGGGCACTACGGCCAACAAAACGCCTGCGACCGTTGCGGTGCCTATGACGCCGGCTACGTTGGGGCCCATGGCGTGCATGAGCAGGAAGTTCGACTTGTCTTCCCGCTGCGCCATTTCCTGGACCACGCGCGCCGCCATCGGAACAGCCGAAACCCCCGCGGCCCCGATCATCGGGTTTATTGGGTCTTTGGACACCAAATTCATGAGTTTGGCCAGCAGAATGCCGGTCGCAGTCGCGGTGACGAACGCAAAGAGTCCCAGAAGGAAAATCGCAATCGTTTCCGGCTTAAGGAACACCGCAGCCGGCATCGTCGCGCCGACTGCCAGACCGAGGAGAATAATGACTATGTTCATGAGCTCGTTCTGCGCCGTGTTGGACAACCGCTCGACCACACCGGATTCCTTCAGAAGGTTCCCGAACATCATGATGGCGATGAGCGGAGACGCCTTCGGCACCAATACGCTGACCACTATCGCCGTGACTATCGGGAACAGGATCTTGGTGCGCCTCGATACCGGTCTGTACGAGTAGGGCATCTTGATCCCGCGCTCTGCCTTGGTTGTCAAAAGCCTGATGATCGGCGGCTGAATTATGGGTACCAACGCCATGTACGAGTACGCCGCAACCGCGGTGGCGCCAACGACGTCACGAACGCCTCCCGGACCAAAGGCGGACTCGCCAAGCTCTTTCATTCGGGTCGCGATGAAGATCGTCGTCGGTCCGTCCGCCCCGCCGATAATCCCGATCGAGGCCGCCTCGAACAGCCCGAAATCGAACAACGTCGTCATACCGAGCAAAAGGGCGCCGATAAGCGCAAAAAATACGCCGGCCTGAGCTCCCGCGCCCAGCAACAGCGTCTTCGGGTTCGAGAGCATCGGTTCAAAGTCGGTCAACGCGCCAAGTCCAAGAAATACGAGCAGCGGCAATATGTCGGTCGTAAGGCCAAAGTCCTGGAATACGCGAATGAAGCCCATCGGTTCACCATCGCCGCCCGGCCTGATCAATTCGCCAAGCGGCAGGTTTGCGAGAAGAATTCCCGACGCGATGGGAACAAGCAGCAGAGGTTCCTTACGCTTGGCGATGCCGATGTAGAGCAGTCCTGCCGCGATAGCCCACATTGCGACGATTCGAGGGTCTGCCCCGATCGCCGTGATGCCTTCCCAAACGGCGCTGAGTCCGCTAGCAGTGTCCAACGTGACCCGTTACTCCAGTTCCACGAGCGTCTGTCCGTGCTGGACAGCGTCCCCCGCCTGAACATGCACGGCGCGAACCATGCCGTCTTGCGGCGCAGCGATGGTCTGTTCCATCTTCATCGACTCGATAATTAGTACAGGCTGCCCGCTCTCCACGCGCTCGCCCGGATTCACGTTTACCGAAACTACGCGGCCGGGCATCACGGCCCTTATCATGCCCTCGCCGGGTTGGTTCGAAACGGACGGACGCGGGGCCGCAGGTCTGGCCGGTGCGGCGCGCGCGGTTGCCGCGGGCCTCTCGCGCGGGGATTCACTGCGGCGTTCGCTGGCCCCCGGGAGCTCAACTTCGTAATCAACCCCGTCCACCGTAACCGTAACCGGGAACGCCGAGAGATCGCCGACCTCAACGGAGTACGGTGTTCCCCTTATCGTGATGCGATACCGCTTTGGACTCATGGCCTGCGTCCCCGCCCGACCGTCCGGGCGTCCATCTCTCTGAACCGGCCTGATTGCATCCACGAACCGGTTGCGCCAGACCGTACCGGAGCAACCGCCGGCGCAGCGGTTTCCGCCTCGGCCATCGCGATGGCCGAGGCGATGACCGCAACAATCTCTGATGGGATATCGGCGCTAACGACCTCTGACGGCGCTGGAGATACAGATTGTGGCTCAGGCTCGGACTTCGCAGCGTCCCTCGCGGCCATCAGGGTCTCGACTTTGTTGAGGATCACGATAACGATGGCCAACAAAATTAGGACTACGAATACGGTCCCCAGCCCGATACCGCTGACAACCAGGCCGTCCTGCAGGGTTTCCCAATCAAACGTGGCGACTACTCCCGTGAAGGAATGAAAGTGTCAGAGCAATAAGCGGGGCGTCAAAATACCCCCTCGCAGCGGCAAATGATACCATCGGGCCCCGCGAACCAATCCACGGCGGCGATTAACCGCGGATAGTGGACCGGGTCATTTCGCCGCCTATTCATCTATGGTCTCGATGGCGGCTAGTTCCGCTCTGCCTTCAACGTCCATCTGCAATGTCTGGAGGTGTTTGCCCACGACCGGCCTTGCCACACGAACGTCGTACGCCTGTCCCCGTAAGTTGAACGAAAACGATTGCGCCGGAGACGCGTCTTCCAGCGGTGTTCGGGTCAACCTGCGCCATTGTTCCCGGGCCGCGACCTGCGCCGCCCCCACTTCGATTCTTTCGAACCTGATAGTTGCGCCCGGCTGGGCCTGGGCGAGCTTTGGGATATCGACGCTCGCGACAGTTCCGATCTTCGGGTACCCGCCCGTAGTTTGGCGGTCGGCCAGCAGAATTATCGGCTTCCGGTCGCCCGGTACCTGTATGGAGCCGAAAACTACAGCATCGGACACAATGTCGTATCGGCCGTCCACGGCGGCGATCTCCGGCCCGTCGAGTCGCACGCCCTGCCTGTCCGAACGTTCTGTGACGGTGTATGCCGAGCCGTAGAACGTCCCAACCCCGGCCGCCGTGAATCCGTCCTCCTGCGGGCCCGGTACGGCGCGCACGGTGATGGGAGACTCGATCCTGGGCACAAGGTCCATGGGCACGCGCCAATGGACCCGTTCGTCCGATGACGGACCTACCGGTAGTTCGTCTCCGCATTTGAGCGGTCCCCCGTCGAGCCCGCCTATACCGGACGCTACGTGAGTCGACCGCGAGCCCAGTACCGGCGCCGACGCGACTCCACCGGCCGCGCACAGGTATGCCCTGAGCCCATTGACCGGGCCGCCAAACGACAGCCTGGCAGCGGCCGGCGCCAAAAACGATTCCCACATTGGGGCCGGGGTGCCGTCGATCGTGGCCGATAGGTCGGCGCCGGTGACGGCTACAAATACGTCCTCGTCGAAAACGAACTCTGCGCCGCCAAGAGTCACTTCGACGGCCGCTAAATCCGGCTCGTTGCCCACGAGCCTGTTGCCGAGAAAGAGCGAATCAGGATCCATCGCCCCGCTGACGGATACGCCGAACTTCTGAAAACCGCGCCTACCACCGTCCTGAATCAGGGACAGTACCCCGGGGGAGATGACTCTGATACCTGCCATTGTCAGTCCTGACCGGTTTCAGTCCTGACCGGTGAGAATCTCGATCTTGTAATCGCCGGCCTCGACCTCATCGGCAATCGACTGGTACTTGGCCTCCGAGACGGGCTGGAATACAATCCTGCTCCCCGGGAGAATCGCTGCGGGAGGATCGCCCCCCGGATCGAAGAGCTTTACGGGGGTTCGCCCTATGATTTGCCAACCCCCCGGACTGTCGTTCGAGTAGACGCCGGTCTGCGACCCGGCTATCCCGACCGATCCAGCCGCTACACGAAGGCGAGGCGTCTCGAGGCGAGAGCAGGCGATGCGTTCATCCATACCGCCCAGGTACGGAAACCCCGGCGCAAAACCGAGCATGAAGACCCTGTAGCCGGTTCCGGAATGTATGTCGATCACCTCTTGAGAAGACAGGCCGTTGTGATCTGCAACCGTCTTCAGGTCAGGTCCGTACTCGCCCCCGTACGCCACCGGTATACGTACAACTACGTTCCCCTGGTGTGACCTGTCCGCGGGCCTCTCTGTGTCCGTCGTGAATTTCCAAAGTTGCGCGGCCACCTCCTCATACGTCGCTCTGTGAAGGTCGTATTGGACGACGAGCGACCGGTACGTGGGCACCAATTCCTCGACGCCCTCGATGTCCGCATTCGTCACCGACTCGGCGAAGGAATATACCCGGTCGTTTATCGCGGGATCGATGCTGTCGCCGAACTCGACCAGCGCCGCCGCGTCTCCAACCGGCAGGATTCTGGGGGCTGGCTCATGATTTCGAATTGGCATGTGGGTGTCAGGGGACAATTTCGGACATTGGCCTGATGTCGACGCCCGCCGATTCCAGCTCGCTCCTGACCGCTGCCGCAAGACCCAACGATCCGGCGGTGTCCCCGTGCAGGCAGATCGAATCCGCCTGAAAATCGATCATCGTTCCGTCGGCGGCCTTGACCCGGCCTTCAGTGGCGAGTCGCAAGGAACATTCGATAATCTCGTCCTCGTCGTGGATGACCGATCCGGCCTGAGAACGGGGCACGAGTTTCCCGTCGGGCGTTACGGCGCGATCGGCATAACATTCGCGGACGACCCGCACGCCGGCTTCGCGCGCAACGTTCTCCCACAACGATCCTGCCAATACGACGTGTATCAGGTCGGGATCAAACGCCTTGATTGCCTTGACAATCGCAGTCGCTTCAGAGACGTCGCGCACGGCCTTGTTGTACATCGCCCCGTGCGGTTTTACGTGCTGCAGCCGGTGACCCGACGTGAACGCTGCCAGCGCGCCGATCTGGTAAGTCACGGAGTTTTGGATCTCGTCCGGTGACAGGGACATGTCGCGCCGGCCAAATCCGGCCAGATCGGGGTAGGCCGGATGCGCGCCGATGTGGACGCCGCTCTCCTCGGCCAGTTTCACCGTACGCGCCATCCGGTCGGGGTCGCCGGCGTGGAAGCCGGTCGCTACGTTTACCGACGTGACATGCTTGATGATCTCCTCGTCCAGACCCAATTTGTACCAGCCGAACGACTCTCCAAGATCGCTGTTGAAATCGATTACCCCGGCCGGTGATGCCATCTCCGCCTGCCTCCTGCCGGCATGTTTTCTGACCAATCGGCGTAGCGTGCCGTGCCCGCCCGCGAGCGTACGGATGCCCGCGACTCAAGTGATGCGAGAGTAGCACAGGATCGCATATTTCGACCGTCGCCGAAGCCCATTCCTGGCAGGCATCGGTTGCAGCCACCATTGCCGGCCGGCGCTCAGTTAAATCCCAGCCCGCGTTCCCGCATGGATACGAATTTTCCGTGCCCGATTACGACATGGTCTACCACGTCAACATCGAGCAGACGGCCCGCCTGTACAAGCTTCGACGTCGTCTCGATGTCGTCATCGCTGGGTGTCGGATCGCCCGAGGGGTGATTATGCACAACCGCGATAGCCGGGCAGTTCCGCTTCAGTGCGCTGGCGAATACCTCCGCTGGGCGGACAATCGCGGAGTTGACGCTGCCCGAGTAGAGCTTTTCAACGTCAATTACCTGATTCTTGGTGTTCATAAGCACCACTCGGAGGTTTTCTCGCTCAAGGTAAGCCATCTCGGCGGAAAGGAGGGATGCGATGTCGGCCGGGACGTTTATTTTGTGGAGCTGACGTGGATCGGGAGAAGCTACACGTCGTCCCAGTTCGATTCCGGCAAGTAGCTGGCAAGCTTTGGCCAAGGATATCCCGCGCTGTTCGCACAAGTCGTCGTACGACGCGCGCGCAATGCCGTCCAGCCCCTTGAATTCTGCGAGCAGCCGGTTGGAGAACGCCAAGACGTTTTCGCCCTTCAGACCGGTCCTGAGCAAGATGGCCATCAACTCGGAGTTGGACAAGCTCCCGGCGCCATAAGCACACAGGCGCTCACGCGGCCGTTCCCCCGCCGGGAAGTCGCGTATGGCGGGCGGGTTCGAGTTGCCGTTAGGCGGGTAGACGCTGGCTATCGGGGGTTCGACTGTTGTCTGCACGCAGTACTCTCCTCAGAGATGATTACTGTTGCAACGTACCGTACCGGCGATCATTCTCCAAGGACGTCTGTCACCGGAGCGAGTCGCTAAGTGACCGCGAACTGCCCTGGGCCGCCGTGTCGATGGCCCAGGCTTCCCCCTGCCCCCAGCTCAGGGTCCCGTCTACTCCCGGCTCAGAACGGCAGCGGGACTGTCTCGCCGGTCTGCACAGACTGGGTCACCGCGTCGGTGAACTCCATATACTTGACCCCGTCGGCAAAGTTGGTGTGAGTCACGGGCTCAAGGCCCCGTATGGCGCTGATGAATTCCTCTTCTACCCGCCAGCCGCCGCGCTTCTCATCCGGGATTTCGACCTCGGCCATCGCTGAATCGCCTCTCCTGCCCGCCGTAACCCGTATACCCGCGTTAAGCGAGTTCGAGATATCGGCGGAATCGAGGTGAATTGTGCCGTCTGTGCCGTAGATCCAGCAGTCGAACTGCTGCGAAAACCCGGCCGTGGTGGTGACCGTGTAGTTCAGTATGCCGCCGCAGTTAAGTGTGCCCAAAACGTCGAGGTGGTCCGGGATCGACACTGCGATTCGCCGCCCGTCGGCATTCCGGCGGTGCTTCACCACGACCTGCCCGAGAGCCTGTACGGAAGACGCAGGGCCAAGCCAGCGCATAAGGGCCTCGTAGAAGATGCCCATGCCCATGATGTTGTTTCCGGAAAGGTCGCGGTCGTGCCTCCAATGCAGAGGCGATTCAGGATTCGGAAAATCGCTGCCCATGGCCAGATGGGCCCGGACGTTGATCACGTCTCCGATGAATCCTTCGGAGATCATGTCGATGACGGTCTGGTCGACCCCCAGCGTGTGCGGCGCCGGGACGATCTGCGTCGTGAGGTGAGGATTTACACGCGACTCTGCCAACATCTCCCTGGCCTCGTCTGAGTTCATCGCCATCCTGGCTTCGACGAGGACGTGTTTGCCCACTTCGAGAGCAGCAACTGTGCACGGGTGGTGCATGTAGGGCCAGGTACCTATGCAAACAGCGTCGATCTCGTCATCGTCGAGCAGGTCCTGCCAATCGCCATACACGTTCGGGATGCCAAAGTCCCCTGCCGCCTTCTCACTCGAAGCACGAGTCCGGTTGACGACGCCGTAGACCTCAACTTCGTCCTGGGCCATTAGCCCCGGAATGTGCTTCGACCGCGTGTTGGCGCCGGCGCCGATTATGCCTACCCGAATCTTGTCTTCTGCCATGTCTTGCTCCACTGGGTTCGACCAGTCCAAAGCCGTTCGCCTTGCGGTCCATTTCTGAAAGATGTTGTTTATGTTGCGCCTATTGTGCAGGGTCGGTGAGGCCCGGAGCTTTGATTATGACGGCTGCGACACGGGTTATCATGGCCCGACGACCCGCATTTTGTTACGAATCGGCAGACTCGTCGATCGTCTTGCCCGGCTCTCGACGACAGGGTAGACGTTTAGACGGCGGGGCTGACAGGCTATTCAAGCTGGCAGAAGCGTGTCGAGACGAGACCGGCCTTGATGAAGCGACGGCGCAAGTCGCATTTCGGACCACTGAAGCGAGGATTATCGATTGACTACAACCGCCGACAACGTCGAACTGACCGGAGAAGGTGTGCAGATCGCGTGGTCGGACGGCCGCACCTGCATGTACCCATACCGTTACCTGCGGCTTCAGTGTGCGTGCGCAGCCTGCGTCGAGGAGATGACCGGCAGGCCGCTACTGAACATGTCGGCTGTTCCGGACGACGTAATCGCCGTGGAATGGATCATTGTGGGCCGTTACGCGGTGCAGTTCCTATGGTCGGACGGGCATCAGACCGGCATCTACCCGTTCGAGATGCTACTGCGCCTCGCGGAACAGGACGACGCGGTTACCTGCACGGGCAGCGGGTCTTAAATACTATCTCTAATCCCCGTCATTCCCATGGAGAGAGTCCTTTGCGTAACTAGGGAACCTCTGAACAACTCCGTGTTCCAATCCGTTCGCCCTGAGCTTGTCGAAGGGTTCTGGCCTCCTCCCCCATAGGGGGAGGATTCAGGAGGGGGGAACCTCCGCTCTGCCAAGCGCATCGGCCACTTGTTCAGAGATTCCCTAGCTCTCCAACCAGTGTTTCCTCACTCCATGTCACCCTGATCGAAGCCGAAGGGTCTGGGTAAGAGGGGCGGGGCATGCCGTCTGGATGGCTTAAGTTGCTCGGCAGCGTTCAGAATTGCAGATGTTAGGTAATTCGTTGACAGATTGGCACTGAAACAACATGCCTGTGGGGAAGCGGGTTTGGCTAATTCAAGAGTAATTCTGAGATCGTTTCTTAGCCGCGCCCGGCGGCCGATCTGACCTCGAGGGAGCTCAGCAGAGCCGCGGAAGCTTTCGCCACTTTGTCGACCGCGCTGTCAAACGCCGGTTGATTTATGCGGGAAGGCGACCTGAATCCGCTGATCTTGCGCACGTAATGAAGAGCTGCAGCCCTGATCTCCTCATCTGTCGGCTCGTGATATGGCGGCCTGAGAACCTTGATGCTCCTGCACATGTCCCTGCTCTCCTGACTCGCGAGTGTGGCGATAGCGGCCGTATTCAGGCGCTGTGCATAAGCCAACGCCCGAGGTACAGAATATTCCACCCCCGGCCGGAACCAAAGTTTGCAGCGCGTGGATCGGAACAAATCAACCGAAGTGGGTTATACGGCGCCCAACAAAGCCTTGGTGGTGCCTATCACCGCCGCCTCGTCCGGGATAAACGCCGTCTCCAACCCGCGGTTGTACGGCATTGGAGTGTGGGGACCGGTCACCCGCTTGATCGGCGCGTCAAGGTAGTCGAACGCCTTCTCCGCCACCACCGCTGCGACTTCCGACGCCATGCTGGCGCGTGGTGTGTCCTCGTCCACTATGACGATACGATTCGTCTTGGCTACCGATTCGAGGAAGATCTCTTCGTCGAGCGGAGACACACTGAGAAGATCCACGACCTCGGCGTCGATGCCTTCAGCCGCCAACTGCTCGGCGGCGTTCTTGCACACCAGAGACGTCCAGGACATGCCGACAATCGTCACGTCGCTGCCTTTTCTCAACAGGCGGCCCTTGCCCAGGTCGATCGTGTAGCTCTGGTCGGGAACGAAACCCGAGGTGTTTATCAGCTTCTTGTGATTGCACACCATCACGGGATCGTCATCCCTGATGGCCGCAGCGAGTAATCCCCGCACCGTGTAGGCGTCGGACGGCACCACGACCTTGATGCCGGGAATGTGGGCCAGGATCGAGTAGTAGTTCGATGAGTGCTGGGCGGCATGACCGGTGCCGCCGCCCGACCTGGCGAACATGGTGATCGGGACCTTGGTCTGGCCTCCGAACATGTACCTGCTCTTCGCGGCGTTCGACAAAAGTTGGTCGAATGCGACAGCGACAAAGTCGAAGTACATCAGATCGACGATCGGCCTCGTACCGGTAAGAGCCGCGCCCACCGCGGCCCCCAGGAATCCGGCTTCCGAGATAGGCGTGTCGCGAATCCTTTCAGGCCCGAAGTCCTGAATGAGGCCCTTGGTCGCGGCGAACGGACCGCCCCATGCGTCAAGAGGGTTGCCTTCTTCGTC
Source organism: Dehalococcoidia bacterium (assembly GCA_965224235.1). Lineage (GTDB taxonomy): Bacteria > Chloroflexota > Dehalococcoidia > Lucifugimonadales > Lucifugimonadaceae. Next base: position 564,409 of record CBDCYP010000002.1, read on the forward strand.
GAAGCGGCCCGCTCCTCCGGCGATGTCCTCGCCCATGATGAATACATCCGGATCGCGGTTCAGTTCATCGCGCAACGTCTGGTTGAACGTCTCCCGATAGGTTGTTACCTTGCCGGGAACGTCGAACCCCGGTCCCAACGGTTGGTCCGACCATGTTGTCGGCGCTTCTACTGTAGTCATTTTGAACGTGCCTCTTGCAATTCCTGGTTGAACGTATTGGTCAGCGAAGCCCCTGCAACGGATTACTGTAATTCACGTAGACGTCTGAATAGAGCTCCTCGATGTCCGGCATCGGACTTACTTCCGCGAACTCAACGGCGTCGAGCATCTCCTGGTCGATCTTGGCCCTGATTCCGGAAAGCTTCTCTTCTGTCATCAACTGTTGTTCGGTGACTCTCGTTTCGAAATTCTTGAGGGCATCGCGGGCGTGCCACGAGGCCTCCTCTTCCTGGCTGCGGTACTTGTGAGGTTCGTCGGCGTGGAAATGACCGTGGTACCGATAAGTCTTTAGTTCGAGGAGTGACGGCCCTTCGCCGCGCCTGGCGCGTCCGATCGCCTCACCGGCGGCATCGTAGACCGCGAATATGTCCATGCCGTCCACAACCACGCCCGGCATGGAGTACGACTGCGCACGGTCGGCGATGTCGTTGACCGCCACGGCGTACTCGACAGGTGTCGCCTCTGCGTAGTGATTGTTTTCGCAGGCAAAGACGACAGGCAACTTCCATACGGAGGCAAGGTTCATACTTTCATGAAGAACGCCCTGCCCGTTAGCGCCGTCGCCGAAAAAGGCCACGCCGACGGAGTCTGTACCGCGGTACTTTGCCGTCAAGGCGGCGCCGACGGCCAACGGGATTCCTGCGCCCACAATCGCATTGGCGCCGAGCATGCCCTTGGTGAAATCGGCGATGTGCATCGAACCGCCCTTACCTTTGCATTGGCCGGTAGCCTTGCCGAATATCTCCGCCATCATGCGCTTGGCGTCGAGTCCCTTGGCGATGCAGTGCCCGTGGCCGCGATGAGTAGATGAGATCCAGTCGGAATCGGTCAGGTGTGCGCAGATGCCGGTCGGGCCCGCTTCCTGCCCATCGGAACTGTGCGTGACGCCCATCGACTTTCCCTTGAAAGTCTGTTCGAGCATCGTCTCTTCAAAGCGGCGAATGCGACACATCGTCGTATACATCCAATTCAGCTTTTCGGAGGATATTTCCATGTCATGCTCCCTTAACGGAGTGGCCCGAGCAGTCGGGTCCACAACTCCGCAATCGATTTTCCCACATTCGGGGCTCAAACATCACAGTCCGGCCCGGACTTCTTTCTTTAACGGCAGATGCTAGCAAATGCGCAGGTGACCCCTGACGAACCGGCCGCGGAGTTTGACGAGTACCACCCACCGCCACCTATCTACCGAACCGCAGCAGTCTTCCTACTGACGAAGCCAGTGATTCCTCCGCCGCCGCGGCGTCGGCCAACTTCCCGCTCAACAACGGATCGTAAGGCGTGCTATCCGTGTCGATGCTGGTGGTGATGGAGAAGAGTATGGTGTCGTTTCTGCCGCTGTCTTTGCAACGTTGCGCCTCCGCAATCACCTCTTTCACCGTGTACATGGAGGCTGGCGACAGCACCACGCCTTCAGACCTTGTGAACTCCAGGCCGGCTTCGTACGCCTCCCGTTGGCTGTGCACGACGGCCTCCACAAGTTGTTCCTTGTACAAAGCTGAAATCAGCGGAGCGACTCCGTGGTAACGCATGCCACCGGCGAAGATGCCGGGCGGGGTGTACTCGTGCCCCAACGTGTACATCTGGACCATCGGCATCTGGCCCGCTGAATCGGCGGAGTCATACGCGTACACGCCTCTGGTCAGGCTTGGCGTCGATGCGGTTTCAACCGCCACAAATCGAGTGGGCGCGCCTTCTATGCGCCGCTTCATGAACGGGGCCAACAGTCCGGCGAAGTGGGCCCCGCCGCCGATGGCGCCGATAACCGCAGCCGGTTGCTCGTCGACCGCTGCGAGCTGCCTGAACGCTTCAAGACCTATCACGCTCTGATGGATGGCGGTGTGGTTCAACAAGGTCGGCATAGCGAACTTCACTTCGGGCCGGAGGGTCGCCTCCTCGTAGGCTTCGGCCAGTGCGACGCCAATCGATCCGGCGCCGCTCCCCCTGGTTTCGAGCGTTCTCGCGCCGACGCGTGTGTCGCGGCTTGGGCTTTCCACAATGTCTATTCCCCATAGCCTCGCAGCCGCTTCGCCAAATTGAGACTCGTCCCTGACTGAATAGACTCGCGCATTTATGCCAAAGACGCTGCAGGCGTGACCCACGGCATTGACCCACACTCCGCCCGCCCCGCCGGTGACGATGGCGCTGAACCCTCCGGCGCGAACGTAATGCGCAACCGGAATTGCGGTGTTGGACTCGTACGAGCCGGAAGGGCTGCCGCCTTCGAACTTGTAGTACAACCGGGCCGGTGTCCCGATAAGCTCTTCCAGCTTGCGAGCCCTGAACATGGGCGTCGGCCGCCACTGCGCGTACGCTGACTTGACCTCTGGCGGAATGCGAAACGCACGTTGCCGGCGCTCGGCCAACTCCTGTTGTTGAATAGGCGCAGGGAATAACGGCTCAAGTTCCCTCGAAGTCACCGGATAGCCCGATGGCGACATCATGGGAGGGATGCGAAATGGAAGGTCCGCGGCCAGGTTGTACCATGACCGGGGCATCTCCCTGGGACTGAGCGTTACCTTGTTGTCTGTGACGCTTGCCATCTACCGGTTTCCCAACAATCTCTGATGAATATGCCCAAAACCCCGCGCCGTCAGACGGTAATATCTGCCGCGGTGTTCCTCTTCCTTACATGACAATCGGTGACTTGGTAATACGGATCGTGCAAGGAGTGGCGCCTATCCCGGAGAACGGGTCGAGCACGGATTGGGGCTGAACTTCCCCGATTAACCGTTCGACCAATCCCCGGGAGAAACCCTCTTTGTACTTCAGCCACCGAAACCCGGGGAGGTCTCTGCTGCCCTGATACGAAACTGCCTTGCGCGCAAGTTCCGGATTGACGACCAAACGCGACGCAAATCGCTCGTTCAACGAACGCCGCTCGTACAACCTGCCACTGTTTGGACGATTCATGGGTTCCGTAACTTTGCTTGCGAATAAGCGAATAAGCCGGAAGAAAGTGGTCGCTGTTTCGGCATGGCCTCAAATCGTCCGACGCGGTATCGCTCATCGTCGCATAGGCCCGCGGTAGGTCACGGTCCGTCACGCCAGCTATGCCAAACGGATTGTAGCTATGCCCCAGCCGAACTGCGATACCGCTTGTCTCGTTCGATACCGGGTTTGGTGGGGGAATGTACGATGGCAAGACGCTCTGCAGGCCGTGGCTCGACGTGGGTGTCTTGCCCGTCTCGCCGCGGACCGTCGCCAAAGCCAGGATCAAGTCTGATTACGCCGGAGAAGGGGTGTTGGACCGCACGCATGACCCAGATATGGATCGAGATCGAGGAAAACCCGAACTGCGGCTACCTGCCGCTTCGAACGTACTCGTCGAGCGGGGAGGAGCAGTCGGCCCCCTCGGCGTTGTTGTCGTACACAGCGGACGGCGAGGTGACAGAGGTGACAGGTTGGGACCCAGACGACGGCGGGTCGCCGTGCGACGTGCGTTGGCTTCGAGTCGGCGACTCGGGCGAGGGAGAATCCATCCTTGTTTGCGGCGGCGATTGGGGGGTCAGGCTCCGGCCGTTTTCCGGCCGAACGGAGTGGAGCATGACGGCGCCGGACCAAAGCGGCGAACCTTATTTGCTGCTCGCTCCCGAAGTGATAATCCGACCAGCCGAATGACCCGCGACGTCAGTTAATTTCGTCTGGACCGACTGAGGGGTCGGGGCCGCGCTTCTCGTCTGACCGGACTCCGCGACACCGCGCAGCCGCGAACATCGGGTCTTCAGCGCCGTCTTCCGGCTGATCCAGGTGCGCCCGCTCGCGCGCCGGTCCCTTTGAGCCAAGACCCGGGACTCCCATGAACCTGGCGGCAGACTCCAGCGCATCGGCCATGTCGACTGCTGTTCGTTTCAGGAATTGGCGGCGATCCAGCGCCTGGGGATCATCCCCATTTTCTTGTGTCATGCCATTCTCCGGGACCCGGCCAGCCGCTATCTCCTGCTGCTTGCGCATTGATTAACGGGAGCGTTCAAATTTGATCTCGCCCAAATGATATCCGCCAAGTGTGCGGCGGTAACGCTCAGTCGGCCGAATTCACCTTGACACTAAAAATTCTCTCGTGATAGTTTTCACACGTGCTTTCGCGGTACAGTCGTAGGGATTGACGCGGATATTAGTGGCACGTCCTGACGGGCGACCTCTAAGGCGCATGAAGAAACCGTTACCAAGCCCCGGAGTCGCCGTTCCCAAGTGGATCCGAACACGACCACAGGCGCTGACTGGGATTTAACCAGCACGACCCTCAAGCTACTCTGGGTATCCCTGTTGTTTGCTCTGGGGGCGGGGTTTTCGCTTGTCACAGCGCACGCACTCATTCCGTCCGCGGTATCGACGAACACGATCCCGAAGGTATGGGAAAAACTGAGATGGCCACTCTACGTGTTCGGCGTTCTGTCGTTCGCGGGGATTGGCGTTACGCTCGCGTTCGCTGCGTTTGAGGCAGAGCCATTCATCACCAGGATCTACGACCGCTACTGGCAATGAGCATGTCGGCAGCAGTCCGTAAAGCCCTGCCACTCCGGGACACCGACTGATTGGCGCCGTTACTCGACTTCCTAAAAGAAAAGCACAGGACCACGCCCCTATGGATCAAGGTCTTGGCGCCCTTCCTGATGCTTGGTGGCCTTGCCGTGTTCGCAGCAGTCGGCGCCGTCACTGCGTTCGTCGTGGTCGCATGGCTGGGTCAACCTGTTCCAGTGCTCGGGTTCGAGCAGACTGTCGAGCAGCCGATTGCGTTCCCGCACACGATCCACGCCGGGACCGGCGTATATACCGACGCGACCGGCCAGAGCATCGAGGGCCTCGGCATGGACTGCACGTTCTGCCACCGCACTGTGGCGAAGCAGGCCAACGCAGGGGTACCGCCCGCGGGTCTCTGCAGTTACTGCCACAAGGTCATTGGGCCGGAGAACAACCCCGAACTGGCAAAGTTACGCAGCGCGGCAGGCCTGACCGACGATCCGCCAGCCCCGATCAACTGGAAACGCGTGCACAGACTGCCCGACCACGTCAGATTCGTGCACGAACCACACATCCGCTTTCTCACTCAAAATCCCTCGGCGATCAGGAATGCCGCGCCCGGCGTGAATCAGCAAACTGAAGTTGTGCCTGCCATTGTTTGCTCCACCTGTCACGGTGACGTCGCCTCGATGGAAGAGGTAAAGCAGGTAGAGCCATTGAAGATGGGGCAGTGCGTAGATTGCCACCGCGAAAATGAAGCGCCCACCGACTGCGCGTCGTGCCATCACTGATCTACACATCCTCTGAGGCATTGTTTTGAAGAAACTGACACGCAGACAGTTCATGGCCCTGAGCGGCAAGGCCGCCACAGGCGCGGTGATATTCGTGGCGTGCGGGCTGCCGGAGCGTGAACTTATCGTTCAGAGCCCTGTCGATCTTCCCGAAGACCTGGTGAGAGGCGAGGACGCCTGGTACGCCACGACGTGGAGCGACGTGCCCGGAGGTGACGGGCTGATCGTGCGGGTGATGGAGGGCCGGGCCAAAAAGGTCGCGGGCAACCCCGACTTCCCCGTCAACTCAGGCAAACAGAGCGTTAGGCACGATGCGGCGCTCCAACTGCTGTACCACCCCGACCGAATCTCCCAACCCTATATGCGGCGCAGCAAGGGAGGGTTGTTGGCCCCCATCACCTGGGCCGAGGCAGAAGCGGAGTTGTCCAACGCCATCGGAACCGCATCTCAAGGGCTGACGGTGGTTACCAACCCGCTGCGAGGACACCTCGGATGGGTTGCACAGCAGTTTTCCGCCCTCTACGGCGGCCGGCACATGACGTTCGACCCGGTCGAGCAGGGAGTGCTTCATCGAGCGGTTGAAGACGTTTTCGGTCAGACCGCGCTCCCCGACCTGGACATTGGCCGCGCCCAGTCGGCGCTTTCGTTCGGCGCAGACTGGCTGAGCACGTGGGTGTCGCCGGTCGGCATGTCCGTCAAGTACGGCCAGTTCCGCGGCCAGGACCATCGCGGCTACCTGACGCACGTTGAACCCCGGATGTCGATGACCGCGGCGGCTGCCGACCTGTGGATAGCGCCGAAGCCCGGCACCGAGGGCGCCGTTGCCCTGGCCATTGCAAAACAGATCATCGATCACGGCTGGGCCTCGGCCGATGAAATCAGCGCGTTTCAGCAAAACATGCCCCAAGGCGCGCTCGACGACTACGCGATCGACTCTGTTGCCGAACGCACCGGAGTACCGCCTGACCGCATCCGGAAGGCGGCGGAGAAGCTCGGCACGAAACGGCCGGCGGTGGCGTTTGGCGGAGGAAGCGCTGGCGCGCACACTAACGGAAGCTTCAACCTGCGAGCGATCTACTCCCTCAACTATCTGCTTGGCGCAGTGGGCGCCGACGGCGGTGTCCGCGCCAACCCCGGCTCTCCATTGGAAGGCGTGCCGTCGTCGGCCACCGGAGCGCCATTCTCCGAGTGGGAGAGCGAACTGGCGCAGTGGCGCGCCGGCAACGTCGGCACGGTGATCATTCGCGGGGCGGACCTCGTTCACGGCATGCCTGCGTCGGTCGACGTAAGGGGCGCGCTGGACTCCGTGCCGCGGGTCATCGGATTCGCAACGGTAATGGACGACACGGCGGCGGCAGCCGACCTCATTCTGCCGGAAATGTCATTCCTCGAAAGTTGGGGCACCGACATTCCGGAGCCCGGCCCCGGGTATCAGACCGTTGCATTCCAACAGCCCGTCGTGGGCCCAACCGTCAACCTCGACGAATCGGCGCTGATTGCCGACGCGAGGTCGTTCGGAGACGTCTTGCTGTGGGCAAGCGGGGGCGCGTTAGGAGTGCGGACGATGGAAGATCTGGTGAGGAACGCCTCCGGCCAACTCTTCGATCTTGGCAAACGGTCCGACTCGATCAACGCGCCGGACAAGCAACTTTTCATGAACGGCGTGCTCCAGAGGGGAGGATGGTGGGACACCGGCGAGACCGGAGACGGGTTGGCAGACGCAGCGCCGGCGATCGGATCCTCGGCTCCAGCCTACTCCGCCACCGTGCCGGAAGAAGAAGGCCGGGAATTCCACCTCATACCATTTCAATCCAACGCCCTCCTCGACGGGCGGCTCGCCCCGGCGCCGTGGGCGCAACAATCGCCTGACCCGATGTCGTCTGCTGTGTGGGACACATGGGTGGAGATCAGTAAGAAAGATGCCGGGGAGCTCAATATCATCGAAGGGGACGTGCTATTCATCCGCTCCCCCAACGGTGAAATCGAAGCCCTCGCATACCCCCATCCGGGCGTGCCGCCCGGAGTCATCGGCATACCGATGGGTCAGGGCCACAGCCACGGAGGGCGCTACGCCGAGGGGCGCGGCCACAACGTGATGAGCATCATTGCGGGCCTGAGGGATTCGGAGACCGGCGCCCTTGCGTGGGCGGCAACGATGGTGCGCGTCTCGAAGTCCGGCCGCAGGCGTAAGGTGCCGAAGTTCGAGGGTACAGTCGAAGCGTTCCCGATCGAGCCGGGCGTGCCTGTGCTCGTGGTAGGACCCGGCGAGACGGCACACGAGGCGGAAGAGGCGAACCACCACCTTTATCAGCAGAGCATCTATGAGGGCGGAAAAGAGTAGGCTTTTACGCACACTTGCCGCCGCTACGGAACTGACGCATGACAACCGAAACATTCGGTAAACATAAGTGGGGAATGGTGGTCGACGTCGACCGCTGTACGGGCTGCCAGGCCTGCGTACTTGCCTGTCAGGCGGAGAACAACATTCCGCTGAACACACAGGAACGTTACGAACGGGCCCGCGGCATGGCCTGGATCAGGGTAGAACGCTACTGGGAAGGCGAATTTCCCGACGTCAAGGCGCGCTTCATCCCGATCATGTGCCAGCACTGCGAGAACGCGCCGTGCGAACCGGTGTGCCCCGTGTTCGCCACCTATCACAACCCGGAAGGGATGAACGTACAGATATACAACCGTTGCGTCGGCACCAGGTACTGCGCCAACGGTTGCCCGTACATTGTTCGTTTCTTCAACTACTGGGAACCGGTGTGGCCCGAGTCGTTCAGGAACCACCTCAACCCTGACGTCACGATCCGAAGCCGCGGCATCATGGAAAAGTGCAGTTTCTGCATGCAGCGCATCCGCCGGGGAGTGCGAAAAGCCGCAAGTGAGGACCGGGAACTCCTCGACGGCGAGATTCAGACGGCCTGTCAGCAGGCGTGCCCGACCGACGCGCTGGTATTCGGAGATATCGATCCCGAAAACAATCGAACCAACCCGGGCCGCGCATACAGCATGATGCACGACGATCGGGCGTACTCGCTCCTTTCCAAGTTGAATACCGACCCCAACGTCATCTATTTGGCAAAGGTAGACCCTGACCGGGAAGGTGGGGCTGTTGACCACTGATAAGCACAACCAGGACGGAGGACACCACGCCCTTCCTGAGGTAGTTCCTCCGAATGAGGTGGTGGTGGACCTCATGTCGAAGACCGCGGTCGGCAGCGGCTTCAAGCGCGCCGCCTGGATTCTGGGCATCCTGGCCGTGCTGGGCGTGGTTGGCGTGATCGGCAAGATCATCGACGACGGCAGCGACACGACAAAGTGGGGCTACATCGCATCGCTCATGGCATTCCTGCTCACTGCGGGCGGCGGCGCGCCGATGGTGGCGATCGCTCCGGCGCTGGCCAAAGCAAACTGGGTCAGACCCGTATCCCGTATGGCGGCGCTGTTCTCGCTCGTAGGCGTCGTAACGTCATTGACGCTGATCCCGTTGCTTGTCCTGCTCCCGCCGCTGATCGTCGATGAGACGAGGCGCCGGTCGATCTGGTTTGAAGCTCCGAACTACTCCCCGCACTTCTGGGGCGTCATCGCCCTCCTGGGCCTGACGATCACGGGGCTGGGCCTACTCTATTCATCCGCCATACCCGACCTGGCCGCGATGCGCGATCACTCGTCGGGCTGGCGTCAGCGCTGGGGTAAAAAACTCGCACGTGGTTGGAGAGGCACCGACATCCAATGGCGTTCGTTGCGGATGCGCATCGGCATGTTCGGCACGCTCTACTTCCTGGTCCTCGTGTTCACGAACTTTCTGATAAGCACCGATTTTGCGATGAGCATGGTGCCGGGCTGGCGAGACGCCATTTTTCCCATGTACCACTCGATTAGCTCCATACAGGCCGGCATTGCGTCAGTGGTGCTCGCGCTGTGGATAGCGCGGCGTTTTGGCGGCCTTGAACGCTATTTGCAACTCGACCAGTTCTGGGCGTTGGGCAAGCTGCTGTTCGCCTTTTCCCTGCTTTGGTTCTACTTCTTCTTCTCCGCGTTCATCGTGTTCTGGTACGGGCGCGCAAACGCAGACGTCGCGTTCCTGAACCTCCTCATCAGGGGGCCGATGATCTACGGATTCTTCATCGCGTTCGTCTTTTGTTTCTTTGCGCCATGGTGGCTGCTCATCTGGAACCGGCTGCGAACGAGCGTAAACGGCCCCTCCGCAGTGGCCTTCCTTGTGCTGTTCGGAATTCTGGTCGACCGCATTCGCATATACGTGCCTTCATGGTCGGTACCCGGCGACCTTATCCACGTCCCGTATTTGACCGACATCCCAGGCACGCTGTGGCCTGACATATTCGACGTCCTGGCGATCATCGGCGGGATTTCGGCCGCGATATTGTTGATGCTTCTGGCGTCCCGACTGATCCCAGTGGTGTCGATATGGGAAATCCAGCAAATGAACCTGCTGTCCCGGCCGGTCAAATACTTGCGAACCCACGGGATGCTAGTGGCGAAGCCTGATTAGGAGAAGGATCGGCCCTCTTGGAGGACCGGACCGCCAATAACGATGCAACAACGCAGGGCTCTGGATCAGCCTCATACCAATAAGGTTCTGCTAAACGGTCAGTTGGCAACCCCCGCATGGTGGTTGCCGACGGTGATCGTGTTGGGCATCGTCGTGATCATCGGTTGGGTGGTCATCGGATTCATCCTGAACAAGGGCCTGGGCGTCACCGGGCTTTCCCGCCCCGTGTTCTGGGGCCTCATGATCGTCACCTTCGTGTTCTGGGTAGGTATCAGTCACGCCGGAATCATGATCTCGGCCATATTGAGGCTCACGCAAGCGGAATGGCGCAGACCGGTCACAAGAGCGGCGGAACTACTGACCGTCTTTTCACTGTTAACTGCGCTGCTCTTCCCCCTGATCCACGAAGGCCGGCCCTGGCGCGCGTACTGGTACGCGCCTTACGACTTCGCCCGGGGGATTTTCCCAAGCGTCAGGTCCCCCCTCGTCTGGGACCCGTCCGCCATCGGGACCTACCTGACCGGCAGCACGCTGTTCCTCTACGTGGCGCTATTGCCCGACCTCGGCAACCTGCGCGACCGCACTACCGGCTGGCAGAACGCCATGTACACGGTGCTGGCGTTGGGCTGGCGCGGCAATCCCCGTCAATGGAGGTTGCAGACCGTCGGCGGAATTCTGCTATCCGCCCTCATGCTCCCGATCTTCGTGTCGGTGCACTCAATCGTTTCGTGGGACTTTGCGGTCACGACCGGCGTTGAGGGGTGGCACTCGACGATCTTCGCCCCTTACTTCGTCATCGGAGCGGTGCACTCCGGCGTGTCAGCCGTCGTCACCATGATGGCGCTCATGCGATGGCTCTGGAAGTGGGGAGACTTCATCAGGCCCGAACACTTTGACGCTCTGGCCAGACTGCTCATCGTAGTGGCGACCGGATGGCTAGGATTCACCTTCCTCGAGCTGATCTTCGCCCTGTACACGCTGGAAGGACCCGAGATCGCTCTTCGCGAGATGCAACTGTTCTCGTGGCCGTGGAACGTCTGGTTCATCGTGTTCCTCTTAACGGCGTATTTCATCCCCGTGCCATTATGGCTATTCAAACGGGTGCGGAACAACATCGCGATGATGTTCTGGACGTCGATCCTCGTGAACATCGGGATGTGGCTTGAGCGGTTCTTCATCGTCGTTCCCGGCCTCGCAAGAAAGACCCCGTTCACCTTCGCCTGGGAGGCCTACAAACCGAGCCCCATCGAATGGTTCCTGCTCGGGTGGTCCGTGGCGTGGGTCTTATTCCTGATGCTTATGTTCGCCCGGTTCTTCCCGCTCGTACCCTTGTTCGAGCAAAAAGAGAGCCAGGTATTCACGACAGATATGAAGATCGGACGGGCCACGGTTCCGGCGATCCTCAGGGAGCAGGAGTAAGAGTCATATGGCATCAATGAGCGTCCTGGGCCTGTTTCAGGAACCGGACCCCGCAGCCGATGCCATGGACGCATTGGCGGCAGCAGGGTTCGAAAAGGGCACGTTCGACGTGCTCACAGGCACCCCATACCCCGAAGGTGCGTTTGGCGAACACGTGCCGCAGCACCGGCTGTTCCGGTTTCCCGCGTTCGGCGCCATCATCGGCTTCACTGTTGCGCTACTCTTCACCGCCGCCACGCAGATCGCCTACCCCGTCGTTTCCGGCGGCAAGCCGATCCTGTCACTGTTTGCCATGCTGATCATCATCTACGAGCTCACGATGCTCTCTGCCGTCATAGCGACCGTCATCGGAATCATCTTCGAGTCCAGATTGCCCAACATGAAACCCGGCGCCTACGACCCGCGAATCACCGAGGGATGGATCGGCGTCGTGATCAGTTGCGACGACGACCGCGTCGGCGACGCCAAATCGGTGTTGACGAACGCAGGCGCTCTGGAAATCAAGCAGGCATCGTAGATCCGCGGCCATGCCGAGCGCCATCTCCACCTCAACAATGATTCGCCGGCCCTTGGCGCGTATTCGACGCGCAGTGCGCGGGCCGGGCGCGACGGCGCGCCTTGCCCCGTGGATCGCCGCCATCGTGTTGGTCGCACTAGCGGCCGGCGCCTGCGTTCAGCAGTCGAATACGTATCCCATAGAGATATTCAAGGAGATGCACTACTCCCAAGCTCACCGCCAGCAGGAGCCGCCCCGCCAGGTGCCCCTGCGACGCGCCGTGGCATTCGTTTCGGCAGGCGGACCCAACATGATCGTGGACGTGCCCGCCGAACGAACCCGGCCCTACGACCCGGCGGTTGCCGGCGAGTTGTACCGCGTGAACTGCTCAGTTTGCCACGGCGTCGGCGGTCTGGGAGACGGTCCAGCCGCGCCGCACATCACAGCCCAAAACAGCATCTACTCCACGCAGAACGATGGCAAGCCGTACAACCCGCCGCCGAACCTCATAGAGCTCAGGACCGATCGGACCCGTGAAGCCTGGTTCACCGTCCTCAACAGCGGGGTAAACGTAATGCCTAGGTACGGCGCCCTCATGACGGAAGAGGAGATCAGGGACCTGGTCGAGTACATGTTCGACGACCAGACGGGGCTTGGCACACGGTAAGCCCCCGGCAACTGAACGTCGCCGGCCCCGGCCATCACTCGTCTTCCCCGACCCTTGCCAGCATCCGTCATCCTCGACCCCGATCGGGGATCCACAAGGCCGTTAGTGTGCCCGTTTTCACGTGAATGACGGTGTGCGACGTTCCCTGCCACTGGCCACGGCCGATATCCCCCGACCCCGACCGGGAACCTGCTACCGCACCCGTCACGTCCGCGATTCCCGCGTCCCACCCCTTCTGGCCACGTAGGGGAGCTCCTTGGAGCCTGATGCTCCTATAGAACTCGGCTGGCCGTTAAACTTTGTGGACTTCACATCTTCGGGATCATCAAAGAGCAACATCAAGCCCGGAGATTCCTGTTGCGCGGCTTACCCAACGTTGCGGCTGAGTGAACTCTTCTCGCCACAGCCTTCAACCTGAGCGCCCTGCGGCGGATATGGCGGGCCCGGATGCCGGACCCTGAGTTCACTAACGAATCGCAACGCCGAATCAGTGCGCTGCCGCGGGACACTGACAGGTCTCCATTCAAGAACGGCGTAAATTGCCCGCCTGCGTGCTGAGGGCGATTGTTCCCGCAGGGGCTCTCTCAATCTTCCAGCGCATTCGACTGGCGCCGATGCGCTTGGCCCCAAGCCCCGACCGCTTCCGAGACAAGCTCTTCGTGGGCACCCCCACGGGTTATTGGGCGCCGGCGCGGGGGTACGTCAATGACGGGCGCAACAAGAGTCGCCCCCACGTGTGGTTTGGGTGTCGGGCACCGGCTACTCCAACTCAACAACCCGTGCGCCCATCGACAATGCAGCGCGCACGAGCGGACTCGACTCCGCCGATGGCACGGGCTGGCGCGCCGGGCCTGGCGCGCCGTTATCACCTACCTGAACGTTCAGTTCCGCTCCGTACACATCCCTCACCGCGTTGTCCAGCGCTGCCCTGGCCCGCGGGTCCTGAAGTTCCTCGACGAGATTCTCGCGCAGGGACTTGCTCTTGAATCGCAGGCGCAATTCGCCGTTGGCGGGTTCGTCGGCCTCCGCGTTCTTCAGCAGCGCTCCGATCACGTATTTGCGGAACTTGGTGCGGCGCAACGCGTACTGGACCTCGCTCCAGCGTTGCTGCGACGGCGTTATCTCGCGGCGAGGCGGCGGGCCCGACTCCTCACGAACGGTACGCGGCATCGCCCGGCTGGCTTCACGCGGCGTGGCAGGCCCACGGCGAGGCGGCGGAGGTCCGGCGGGCCGCTGTGAGGGCGGCAGGACTGACGGGGCGCCGGCAGCGGCGGGCCCGGAGCGGGCGGTCGCCTGCGGGGCGGCCGGTGGCGTAACGGCCTTGAGGGCTGCGAGTTCGAGCGGGAGCGGAGACGACGTGCCGCCTCTCATCTGTGCCTGCCCGACAACGGACAACACGTGCAATAGATGGTCCACCGATGCTAACTGCCCCGTCCGGCGCATGGCCTCCAACACCTCGGCGGGCTGGTCCTGCGCATCCGTCACACCCGCCTTGATCAGCAGGCCGGCTCGCAGGGCCTCCACCGTGCCATTGCGCAGCGCCTGCAGATCGGCTCCGAGCGACGCCTGAGCGTTGATAACGGTCAGGGCCTTGGCCGCGTCCTTTTCGAGCAGCGCCGTCGCCAGGTCGAGCGACGCGCTGCTGTCGCCCAGCCCCAGCAGTTCCCGGGCGTCCGTTTCAGTGATCGAAACCTCGCCCTCTGTCTGCCTCGCGGCCGCGCTCGAGACCGCGAGCTGTTCCAGGACGTTCTCGGCATCCCGAAGGCTGCCCCACGCGGCGCGGGCGATCATGTACAGCACGGCCTGATCGCACTCGATCTCCTCTGCTCCGCACACCTCGGCGAGCCGGTCCACCACATCGTCGTTGCTGAGGCGACGGAAGTCGAAACGCTGGCAGCGGCTAATGATCGTCAACGGTATCGTGTGGACGTCGGTCGTCGCCAGGATCATGACGGTTCTCGGCGGCGGCTCCTCTAGCGTCTTCAACAGGGCGTTGAAGGCCGGCAAGGTCATCATGTGGACCTCGTCGATGATGTACACCTTCCAGCGGCCGGCCACCGGCTCGAACCGCACGTTGTCCCGCAGGTTTCGGACATCGTTTATGCCCCTGTTCGAAGCCGCGTCGATCTCGATCAGGTCCAACATCCTGTCCTGATTGACGGCGAGGCAGTTCTCGCAAGCGTCATCCGGCTCGCCGTCCGACGGGTTGAGGCAGTTCAGGGCCTTGGCCAATATCCGGGCGGAAGAGGTCTTGCCGACGCCTCGGGGACCGGTGAAGAGATAGGCGTGAGCCACGCGACCGGTCGAGACGGCGCGGCGAAGGGTGCGTGTTACGTGGTTCTGTCCCGACACCTCGCCGAAACGTTGCGGCCGCCATTTGCGGTAGAAGACCTGCGTGGACTGAGTCATACGTCGTTATCCGGACTGGCGGCGCCAGACGGGAGGAATACCTCTTCGAGTATCGCAGCTGTAATGCCGGTCATCTCCCGCTCCTCATCGGGTTCAGCATGATCGTAACCCAACAGGTGGAGCACCCCGTGGGCGGTGAGCATGGCGATCTCCCGGTCCTCCGGTTGACCGGCTGCGGATGCCTGCCGACGTGCCTGCGGCAATGAAATGGCGATGTCGCCCAGTGGAGCCGCATCCTTTGCGTCCCCCGGGAAGGCTGCGCCGCCGCTGAACGCCAGGACATCGGTCACTTTGTCTTCGTCGGCAAACTGCCGGTTAAGGTCACGCAACGTATCGTCATCTGTGAGCAGGATAGTAACCCCTGCCGGGCGCCCTGAGAGGCCATCGTCATCGGGGTCGTCACTGCGCGTCCAGTCGAGGGCGATGAGGGCAGTCCGGCGGACCAGATCCACCAGCGGTCCACCCTCCGGCCCATCTCCGCAGATCACCTCTACGCGCTGATCTGCGGCCACCGGCAAAGGCCCTCCAAGGGTCGGGTCATCGTAGCACAGGGACAGGTCAATTCCTCAGCCCCGCGCGGCAGACCCGGCCTCTTCCTGCAACACCCGCAGTCGACTGTGCAACGGGCCGTAACGAGGGTCGGTGTCGAGCAGATCGCCTGCGATGACGGCAGCTCCGGCCAGGCCAAGCCTGATCTCCGCGGCCCGATATTTGCCGATCTCCGCATAGGTACGCGCATCGTACAACGCCGGAATCAACTCATCCCGCAGCCTGTCCGCCGCCCATCGTTCCGCCGGAGGGCCGGCAAGCTCCTCGGCCATCCGGGCGACCTCATCCAGCAATTCAATCAGCGACGGCGGATCCGCCAAATCATCCTGAGCCATACCAGGAAAAATGATACGCCCTATAGCAGGCATCCCGCGGGCGACGGGTGGGCGGGCTGGGGGCGGCGACAAACAGGGAACGACCGGCGACAAAAACCCCTTCCCTCAATTCAGGCCGTCTCAGAGACCTCCGGCCAGGGGCCTCATTTTGGCTGACCCCGCGCCGCCGGGCGAAAGTAAATGTTTGGCCACTCCCGCCCCTTTCAATGCGGTTTTCGGCGGCAGGAGGCATGTCTATTCCCGCCGTGAGGATTCCTTCCGGCGGGCATCAAAAGCCTATTCCCTTGCCACCGTCCGTCATCCCCAACCCCGATCGGGGAACCACGGGCGACGCCGTTGTCGTTAGCTAGTCCCCTCGCGTCGAGGTCTCTGATATGTCGTAGTTACCGACTGACGATATACGTCTATATGATTGTGAAATAGTACACAAATAGGCGGTTCTACGGGTTTCATTGTCACCGCTTACACCTTACACCGGCGTGGACACCCACGCCTACACCCACGCCCACGCCTACACCCACGCCAGCCTCAGGTACCACCGCTCCTCCACCGCCAACGAACTTCAGGGCCAGTTCCGTCACGCACCGTGAGATCAACCTAGTCTGGAGCGGCGGAGGATACGACCATGACTACAAGGTTGAATGGCAGCTCGGGGCGCCGGGAAACTGGATTGGAGGGAACTTCCTTCCAATCCCCGAGACGAACTCGGCATCGTTCAGGAACGCCGACTGTGACGCGCAATACCTTTTTCAGATCTCGGCAAGGGTTGAAAGGGGCAGGCAGTACGTCATCAACACGTTTGGCAACCAGTCCAGCCCTCTCATAGCGCCGACCTCCCCATGCCCCGTTCCGACGAACCTGGGGCCGCTCCTGAGACCAACGTCCGGATGACCCTGACGTGGTCGAAGCCGCCGGACGCTCCCGGCATCGATATTCAGCGTCGCAGTTATAACGCTGGAGAGTGGGGCGCCGTGCAATCGAGAGACTCGAGTGTCCTGGTCAGCAATGTGAGCGGCACAAAGACCACGGTTGCCGGAAATGGCGGCGTTTCGTACCGCCACAGAATAAGGTCAAGATACGGATCGGCCCCAAACAACGTATCAGCCTGGACAGGCCGCGTCACCGCGCCCTACTTTGAGCCGATGCGCGAGATAAGCCGCCCCCGCCCATGCAACGTTCGAATCCCTCTGAATCCAATTCGAAAAATGCTAGTCATCAGGCCTACTTGGGCGGCATTCCCGTCAGCGTGATTCACACCGGGCATCTTGACATTTTTGGAGATGACACATTGATGTCACTTCCAGAGCAGGGAGGTCTGTACTGGAACTGGCGCATATTTGCCAAAGCAGGAAACAGATCCATGCCTGTAGGGACGACTAGTACATGGTCGCCGCGATATCGGACGAAACTGCGCAGGGTCGTTGTTCTAATTGCGTCGGAGGAGACACGCAGAGCCGAATCATAAGTGTGAACACTGGCATTTCAGATTCTCATCCCCTGCTGTTTATGAGCCAAGCAACTACGTGTTTCAACTGAGAGACTGGAGAAACACACTTGATATCAAAATCAATACGAACCGGGGTATGGGGTAAAACAGATCATGTGTGAGTCTTATGTTGTAGGTATGTAAGACATCACAGGTGGCATATGTTGTGTCTGCCCTTGTTGGGCTTGCCGCGGTCACCGCCGCACTCTGATGCGGCGTTTCGTCGGAGGAGAATGATTCTGAGGAAATTCCGCCAGTCCGCGGCGTTGCCGCAGGCGCTCAGATCCACATGGCTGCGCCAAGTTCCACAGCAACACCTTTTCGCGCCGCTGCGACTGCGAACCGGCGATTGTGACTTCTTCCCCATTACCGTCTACTGCGAATCCAGAGCAACCGGCCCCAAATATTGACAGTAAGACCACCGGGGTCACATATCCGCGTGCGGTCCCGCTGGAAGAACTCACGGATCTTCGCAGAGCTTCGGGTCCGCGTGTAGGAGGCCGCAGCAGGGGACATGACAAGAAATACTTGGAGATTGATGGGAGTTTTGATCTGGTAAATGAACAGTGTATTGAGGTGGACCTCAGCGCCAGCTACGACATGCATATCGTGTTCAAGGACAATAACGGGCTCACGCTGGATGAGTCATTCATCGTCGAAAACATTGAATACGCTCTCGACGGTGAAGGTGAATGGCAGGCGTCCACTGTGGGCGACTGGTGGAGCAACACTACGAACCAAAACGCCGGACCAGGGGGAGAGTCTGAAGGCCCTGAAGGATCGGTAGGGCCGGTCGATGACTCACCCGCGCCGTCAGGCCTGCAATGCGGACTTCCTATCGCCTTGTTGACGGGCGCTACGGATTACGGAATGGAGGAGTTAGTGTCCGCCATGTGGCCTTACTCGAAGGACCTTCAAGCCACGAGCGGTGGGTAGATGCACAAGGCCAAAAGGTCCAGTCACCGCATACCAGGATCTCCACCCTGCAAGGAGGGTCCGCAGACGGACAGCCAACGCGCCGAAAGGTTGTAACGCTCTGAACCTATACCCGCGAGGGCCCGGACGGCATAGTTGCCCCACATGTATCTGCCCCTGGGCCGTGAGGCGCAGGCTGCCGTCCCTGAGCACGCACACCCCGCCGGGCGCATCTCGGCGGGAACGAAACAGAACCGCCCTGTCTCCTTGGGGCTCGCTACGGTGATCACGCAGGACGGCACGATCTGCAAAGTTAGAGACGGCATCACGCAACCCCGCCCCCATCACGTCATCAGAGCGACACGCCAGTACCTGCGGGTGGAGCAGCAGTGACCGGGGATGGGTCCCTGTAACTACTTCACCCAGTCGAGGTCGAAGGCGAGTTCCATAGGGGTCCACCAATCGTCGGGGCCCGCCTCGGGCACTTTACGCTGCATCGGCCGCATCAGTTCATCCCACTCCATTGCCCTGCCGAATTTGCGGTACTCCTGCAGGTCGCGACCCGGTTCGAAGTCGTCTTTCGCTTCCATATACATGTACATGTGATTGCCGATGATGAAGATCCTCATGGCCGTGATTCCGACTTCACTGAGGGCCTCTTTCACTTCCGGCCAGACGTTTCGGTGGTATTCCTTGTACTCCTCGATGATTGCCGGATCGTTCGCGAGATCGAGCGCTGCTCCAAATGCCTTCATTTTTTAGCTAACCGCCCTTCCTGGGTTGTTGTGGTTGACTGGTTTGGGGACCAACAGGCCGCTGCCCGGTTGACTCCGGATTTTAGGCTGACCGGCCTTGCCGGGTTGTTGTGGTTTATCGGGGCGGTGACCAAAAGGCTGCTGCCCGGTTGACTCCGGATTTTAGGCTGACCGCCCCTTCTTGGTTGGTGTGGTTGGCTCGTTTCGGGATCAGAAGGCCTCCGCCCGGTCGCTGATCACCGCCAATCTCCCCTATTGGCCCATCCTAACCTTCCCGTATCGACAGGGAAGAGAGTATCTTCACCGGACCGAGTGAATACCAAGGCTATCGAACGGCAAGGAGCCAGAAAATGAAGAGAGTGGGATTTTTGTTGAAGGTGAAACCGGATGTGCTTCCCGAGTACAAGGAGTGGCACAGGAAAGTCTGGCCGGACCTGCTGGAGGCCCTGCGAAAGCACGGCTGGAGGAACTACTCACTGTTCATGCGCGAAGACGGCCTGATGTTCGGCTACGTAGAGGTGACGGATTCGTTCCAGGCTTCCCTCGACGGCATAGCCGGGGAGGACGTCAACCTGCGGTGGCAGGAAATGATGGCCCCGTATTTCGAGATTCCGGAAGGCGCCCGACCAGACCAGAGCATGGTCGAATTGGAAGAGGTGTTCCATACCGACTAGGGCCAGTTCACACTAGACAGTACGTGTTCTCGCCCCGTCGACTGTCATTCCAAGACTAGGCTTTCGAGGAGCAACGCGGCTCAACTCAAGTCCTTGTTGCTGGAGTGGCGTCGCGAATCCGAGCCACCGGCTTAGATTCCCCACTGCGTTCGGAATCACTATGGCCTTGCGAAGGCCGCACGAGGTGTTGAAAATGGGGCGCCGTCTCGCGGCCGCGGGGAAGGCGATTTGAAACCCGCCACCACGATACGACACGGTGGCGGCATCTATTTTCACAGCAATGACATTGGGGCGTGCGGAACGGGATTGGAGCGTCTGGAACTACTTCTCCGTCGGCCCGGTCGCACAGCATTAGCGTGAATAGGCCGTAGTCACCGGGTACGGTCGAATGCGGATCCGGTAGAGAGGCAGTAGCCAAAACTATGAAGATTATTCAGCCCTACCACACGGGGTTTGTGGTGAGTGACATGGAGAGGTCGATCGACTTCTACACCAACGTTCTCGGTATGCGGGTGGAGCGGCAACCTGCCGAGGTGTCCTCCTCCTGGCTGGCCGACGTCGTCGGATACGACAGAGTGTCGATAGTCCTGGGCATGGTGGGAGTCGGCAGTGGCAGCTCGATCGAGTTGCTCCAGTACAACAAGCCTATTGGCGGCCGCAGAGAACATCTGGACGACCGAAACAGGGTGGGCTCGGCGCACTGCGGCATGCTCGTCGACGACGTGCTGGCATGGTACGAGCGCCTGAAGGCGAATGGCGTTCGTGTCACCGGTCCGCCGACGCTGCGGGACGTCGATTACCCATGGGGCAGGTACGCGGTGTACTTTCAGGACCCTGACGGTAACTGGCTGGAGTTCGCCGAGCGCGCGCCCAGGCCGGAGGGTTCAACGGAGAACTAGCGGGGCCTGTTCACACCAGAATTTACGTGTTCCTTCCCCCTTGACCGCCGTTCCGTAACGGGTCCGAGCGCCGCATTGCCGTTCCGAGCGCCCCCACACCGCCTAACGGGCGGACCACAATGGATCGCCCCTACAAAACGCCCGTTGACGTGGGGAGCAGTAACCGCGGATAGCGTCGTTTCCGTGCCGCCCGTCCCACTCACCAGGCAACCAGGCGCAGGAGCGTCTCTTGTGAGCCTGTTTCAAAGGTCCTTTGCGTATGTTCGTATCGACCGCCATGCGACGTTATTCCCCTTTTCTTGGGAATAACGAGATTGTTATACGTCGTCGTTCTCTGAGTTACGGCGACAATCGAAATATGAAAAATAGTCACTTCGGAGATCCGAGGTTTCTGAAACACGCTCATTGTGGGCGCCCGTGGGGGTGGGGAGCAGGGTTTCGAGTTGTCGTTACACTTGGAGGAAGGGCGATTGCGCCGGGCCGGAGGCGCGGCGGTCATAATCTTCCCGGATAGTCAGGCGTGTTGAATCGACTTCGAAATCACATACTGAAAATCACTGGCGGGGGCGACGAAATCTCCCCATCCGAGGACGCCATGCACCACTACCGGCGCGGCGTAGCGGCCTCGGATGCAGGGCGTCATGAAGACGCGTTGAAGGAGTTCACGAACGCCATTCTCGTTGCCCGCGTGGACAGTCACATGAACCACCACCGCGGCCGGGCCCTGGCGGAACTTGGCCGCCATGAGGAGGCGATCCGCGACTACGACGTGGCGGTGCGCGCCAATCCCCGCTATGCCGACACCTACCTCGATCGGGGCAATTCACATAACGCACTTGGATACCGGGAATCGGCGCTCAAGGACTACTCGGAGGCCATCAGGCTGCGTCCCGACTTTTCTGAGGCGTACGCCAATCGCGCCGTGGTCCACTCCAGACTGGCCGATCCAGCCGCCGCAGATGCCGACGCGGCGCGGGCAATTGACCTCGGCATAGACCGGTCGCGGCTCGAAGAACTCATGCGGGACGCGGCCGTTACCCGGCGGTCCGGGTAGGCGTCGGCCCGGCCTGATCAAGCCCAGCCGGGGTCAGGCGTGAACCGCTTCGCCGTCGACGGCGAGTCCGGCCTCTTTCAACGCCTCGCTGAGCGTCGGATGGGCGTGTGTTAGCGCCCCGAGCTCCACGTTCGTGCCTTCAAGCAGCCTCAGCATCCCCACCTCGCCCACGAGTTCCGTCACGTCCGGCCCGATCATGTGCGTCCCCACCACCTCGCCGGTCTCGGCGTCCGCGATAACCTTCACGAACCCTTCGTAGTCGCCGATCGCTATCGCTTTGCCTGCGCCGCGGAACGGGAATCTGCCGATCTTCACCTCCATGCCCTGTGACGTCGCTTCCGCCTCCGTGAGGCCGATGCTGGCGATCTGCGGCACGCAGTACGTGCAGCGGGGCATGTCCGAGTAGTCGGTGATCTCCATCGGCGAGTGTCCGGCGATCGTCTCGGCGGCGATGACTCCCTGTGTGAATGCCACGTGCGCGAGCGGCAGCTTGCCGGTGACATCCCCCACTGCGTATACGCCGTGGACGTTCGTTCGCATTCGGCCGTCAACCTGAATAAAGCCGCGGTCGGTCTCGACGCCCTGCGCCTCCAGGCCCATTCCGTCCGAATTCGGCTGAATCCCGACTCCGAGCAGGACCTTGTCGCACTCGAACTGCTGTTCAGCGCCGCCTGCCTCGAAATTGATCGACGGCCGGCTCCCCGACGTGTCGACCCCCTTGACCATGGCGCTAGTGGCGAACTTGATGCCCTGTTTCCGAAAGGCCCGTTCGAGTTCGAGGGACACATCCCGGTCCTCTTTGGGCACGAGGTGCGGCAGAACTTCGAATAGCATGACCTCTACCCCGTATGCGTTGAAGTAGTAGGCGAACTCCACCCCTATTGCACTCGCCCCCACGATGCCGATGGCGGCTGGCTTGTCCCGCAGCTCGAGCGCCTGCCTGCTCGTGATGATCGTATCGCCGTCGATATCAAGGTTCGGCAGGCCGCGTGGCCGCGCTCCGGTGGCGATCAGGATGTTATTGGCGGTCAGGGTTGGGCCGCCCTCGACCTCGACGAGTGTGGAGCTCCTGAGGGCGCCTTTGCCCCGAAACAGATCGATTTCGTTCTTGCGGAGGAGAAATCCGATGCCCCGGGTGAGAGTGGCAGATACCTTGCGGCTGCGATCCACCGCCTTGCCCATGTCGACGCTGAAATTGTCGAACGACAAGCCCCATTCGCCGGCGTTTTTCAACTGGTTGACCAGCTCGGCATTCTTGAGGAGGGACTTTGACGGGATACAACCCCAGTTGAGGCACACGCCGCCGAGCCCGCCGATGCCGCTGCCGTCGTCTTTTTCAACCACGGCTGTATGAAGGCCGAGTTGCGCGGCCCTAATCGCGGCGTGGTATCCGCCGGGTCCGGCGCCGATGACGACGAGATCGTAGCTGGTGTCTGGCATCAAATGATCCTTCATGGCTGAATAGCGGCTGGCAACCGCCCAATTATAAAGCCGCCCTGTGGTTTCCCGATCGGGGTCGGGGGAGACGGGGGAAGTCCGGGGTAGGGGAGGACGGGTGACGGCCGGGGTCAGGGGGAGAGGGATGATGAACAGTACGACTCAGGCAAGGTGAACTTTTTAGGGGGCGCCAAATAGTACCCCTTTGTTTTGATTACGCCGCCAATTCAGATCGTATCGGCGGGTTTGAAACCCGCCGCTGCGCTGGTAGGTCCTTCCTATTCGGACACCTTCTTAGAAGGCCGCCCAGCCGTCCCCCTATACGCGGGTTAGTTCGTAGAAGCGACGGAGGAGGTAGGCTATTCCGGCGCCGGTGGCGATGCCGGCTATGAATACCGCACTGGGTATTATGAGGAACGGGGCCCAGTGCGATGAGCAGGCGACTGCGCCTGAACAGATCCACAGGGACGACGCGCCATAGCCTGCGGAGAAGAGGGCTCCGATCAGGCCACCCAGTAGCGCGCCGGCCTTAATGGCCTTACGCCGGCCGGCGCGGGTTTCGGACTGGTCAGCCATCACCTCGCCATTGCGTAGGCGTCTGCTCTCATGTCGGCGCCCGCAGCCACCGCGCCCGTCGACCGGTCGGTCGCGATGCCGCACACGTCGCCCATCCCCCTGCTGTATGCGTCGAGGGTAGAGACTTTGTGGCCCCGGCCCTTCAAGTCAGATATGACCGGTTCCGTGATGCGCCCTTCGGCGTCCATCCTGCCCGGCTCGTAAGAGTGCGGCCAGAACGAGTTCGGGAAGCTCCACGTCAGGAACCTCGGCGCTTCGATGGCCTGCTGGGGCGTCATGCCGAACACGGTCATGTTCAGGAAGAACTGCAAGGTGGCCTGACACTGGGCGTCGCCGCCAGGGGTGCCGAAGGGCATCCACGGCTTGCCGTCCCTGAATGCCAGCAGGGCGTTCGGCGTCAGTCGCGGCCGTTTGCCCGGCGCAAGCGCCGAGGGGTGGCGTGGATCGAGCCACGACTGGGTGCCCCTGCCCGATGGCGTGAAGCCCAGACTGGGCGCTACCGGGGCCATCGACAGCGTGTCCGATGGGGTTACCGAGAACATGTTGCCCCAGCGGTCTACTGCGCAGGCATACGACGTGTCCGGTTCGCTCGAACCGCGCACCGGCAGGGGCGGCTCGTATGCGTAGTCATCAGGCCTCGAACGTCCCTCGAAGGGCCACGGGTCGCCCGCGGCGGGCATCGCCGGGGTCGCGCGGCTGAAGTCGATCTCCCCGCGCCGGCCGGCCGTGTAGCCGCTGTCGAGCAGACCCGCCATCGGGACGGCGACGTGGTCGGGGTCGCCGTAGAAGGCGTCGCGGTCGGCAAACGAAAGCTTGAGGGCCTCAGCCAGCAGGTGGATGTAGTCAGCAGAGTTGTGGCCCATGCCGGCGAGGTCGTCTTCGGCCAGCATCTGGATTGTCTGGGCGAAGACGGGACCCTGGCACCACGGGCCGTTCGTAAACACTTCGTATTCATGAAATCTGCCGGACACGGGGGGTTCGTGTCCGGCCTGAAACGATGCCAGGTCGTCGGTCGACAGGAACCCGCCGCCCTCCCGCACGAATGCAACCAGTTCCTCTGCAATCGGCCCCTCGTAGAAGTACGCGCGTGCGGCGCAGATCGCGTCTTCCCTGCCGAGGTGGGAACTCTCCTTTTCGACGTCGATGAGACGTTGGAATGTCCGCGCCAGGGCGGCATTGACTGAGAGTTCGCCCTGTTTCAACGGGCCGCCATTGGGCGCGTATATCGCGGCCGACGTGGGCCACTGCTGGAAGTATTCGACGCACCCGGCGAGGTTGTTGGCCAGGGTTTGGCTGACGATGAAGCCGTCCCGCGCCAGTTCGAGCGCGGGCGTTACGACCTGCTCAAAGCTCATCGTGCCGTGTTCGATCAAGGCCGTCATCCACGCGTGGGCAGCCGCCGGTACGACGCATCGCTCGACGCCGGGGGCCATCTTTCCGCCTCGCCGTTCGATGAAGAAGCTGGCGCTTGCCTCTGCAGGCCATCGGCCCAGTCCGCTGATGCTGTGGACTTTTTGGTCGGCCGCGCTGTAGATCAGGATGGGCGCCACACCGCCGAAGCTTGTGCTGGCCGGCAGCACGACGTTGAGGGCGATGCCCGCCGCAACACCGGCGTCGATGGCGTTGCCGCCTTGCTCGAGGATGCGAAATCCCGCAGCGGTGGCGAGGTATTGGCCGCTCGATACGGCATGAACGTTTCCTGTGACCGTAGGTCTAAATGTTCTAGTTTCCATTGTTTTGGCTGACCGCCTCTCGCAGGTTGGTTGGTGTGCTGGCCGCGTTAGTGTCTAAATGGCTTGCCAGCCAGCGAGGTGTGTTCTGGCTGACCACCTTTCGGGTTGTGCCCGGCACGCTGGCCGTGTCCGGATCGGCACAGGTCGTTAGTTTACGACGGGTGTTCTGGCTGACCACCTTTCGGGTTGTGCCCGGCACGCTGGCCGTGTCCGGATCGGCACAGGTCGTTAGTTTACGACGGGTGTTCTGGCTGACCGCCTTTCGGGTTGTGCCCGGCACGCTGGCCGTGTCCGGATCGGCACAGGTCGTTAGTTTACGACGGGTGTCCTGGCTGACCTTCTTTCGCGGGTTGGATGGTGCGCGGGCCGCGTCAATGCTTGCATAGCTCGTTAGTTAATGAGATTGCCTTGACTGACCGCCCCTTTGCGGCAACCCCATCATGCCGGGTTCTCCACCAAGACCGCTCCGTCCATTCGCGCAAGTCTACGGTCGAACGTATGGAGTGGTACGGCTCCTATTCGTTCGGCTGCTGAAAGGATCATTAGGTCCGAGAAACCGGCGCCTCCCTGCCGATAACGATGCGCGGCCGCAGCGACGTCACCCGAATTCTCGACGACCAGACTGTCTGAGGCTGTCAGGTCCATCAATGCTTCAGCAATCCGGGACCGCGTAAAGCGGTAGCTCCGCTCCAGTACCCAGGCGACCTCTATCACGACCTCGCGGCAGATGAAGCCTGGATTGCCAGGCGTCAACCCGTTAAGCAACGCGCGGGCCGCCTCGGCGTGTTCGACGTCATCGCCCACGAGGTAGCGCACGATCACATTGGTGTCGAGCGCGGTCACCCTTCGATGGCCCCCTCTGCGATGGCGCGGTCAAAGTCTTCCAAGCTCACAGCCGGGCCGTCATACTTCAGACTACCGAACAGGCGGCGGGTGGGCCGCACAGGCATTATCAACACGCCTTCGTCCACAATGACGTAGCGGACCTTATCCCCGGCCTTCACCGCCAGCGAATCCCTGACGGCTTTGGGCAATGTGGTCTGGCCCTTCACGGTTATGCTGGATTCAATCATGAGAAGATCCCATTTGCATTACATCAGAATTTTTCACCTTACATTTTAGATAATAATAATGGGAGTGGCAATTTTGCAAACTTTCCTGGTTTATTCGGTCCGCTCGACGCAGGTCGCGTTCGCAGGATTTGACAACAACCCAGTGCGCCAGCCAGCGTAAACATCGGGCGCGGCCGGGCGGATCTGGGCGGGCTATACTCAGTTCAGCCATCGACAGCCAGGACGCAAAGCAGAACAATGACCACCACCCGACCCAACACCGTTCCTTCGCCTGACGACATCCGAGGCTTGCAGCAGGCAGCCATCGACCACCTTTTCGTCGGCACCCGCAACGCCGCTCAACTCGCCGAGGACGGCGGCCCGATGATCGTCAATGACGCCGACGGCATCTACTTCACCGACTCCACAGGCCGACAGTACGTCGACGGCATCTCCGGGATGTACTTTCGCAACGCGGGCCACGGCCGGGACGAGATCGCCCTCGCCATCTACGAACAGCTCAAGCAGGTGAGCATGCACGTCTACGTTGCGTCCACCTCGTCCACCGTTCGGCTCGCCGCCAGACTGGCCCAACTCACCCCCGACGGCCTCACCCGCACCTTCTTTACAAGCGGCGGATCGGAGTCGAACGAGACGTCGATCAAGATGGCGCAGGCCTACCACAACCGGACCGGCGGCAAGGGCCGGTTCAAGGTGATCAGCCGCAAAGGTTCGTACCACGGAGGCACGTGGGGCACCATGTGGCTCGGATCTCATCCGTTCCTGCCGAGGGAGGAGTATCAGCCCGTGCCGCCTCACGCCGTGCACGTGCCCAATCCCGACCCGTACCGCTGCGAACTTGGGGGCAGAACGCCGGAGGAGTGCGCCGAACTGTGCGCCAATGCCGTTGAGGAAGCGATCCTGTTTCACCACCCCGACTCGGTCTCGGCGGTGATCGGGGAGCCGATAACGCAGCCGCTCGGAGGCGTCGTCCCCGGCCCGGGTTATTGGGAGCGGGTGCGGGAGATCTGCGACAAGTACGGGGCGCTGCTCATATTCGATGAGGTCATAACCGGATTCGGGCGGACCGGCGAATGGTTCGGCGCAGATGCGGTGGGCGTCGTTCCGGACATCATGAGCTTCGCCAAGGGCGTGACCTCCGGTTACTTCCCGATGGGCGGCTCTATCGCAACGGCCGAGGTGTCCGACGTCTTCTCCGGCGGTCCGGACAAGACGTTCAAGCACATGTTCACCTATACGGGTCACCCGGCAGGCGCTGCAGGCGCGCTTGCGAACCTCGACATCATGGAGCGGGAGGACCTGCCAGGCAACGCCCGACGACGGGGCGAGCAGCTGGGCGAACGGCTGCAGGAGATGAAAGAGAAGCACCCGTCGATAGGCGACGTACGCGGCGTTGGGCTGATTCAGGGCATCGAGTTCGTCAAGGACCGCGACACCAAAAAACACTTCGGCCCGGAAGTCGATTGGGGGCCGCGCATCACACAGGCCCTCGTCGACCGCGGCATATGGATCCGCGTAGGCTCTTTCATACTGCCCATCGCGCCGCCGCTGATGATCACCGCCGACGAGATCGACGCCCTTTGCAACGCCATAGACGAATCGATCGCCGAAGTAGAATCCGCCGTGGGGGTGGGTTAGTTACGAACCTGTTCCGTGAGGCCCGTGCGGGTCTCCTGAGTTTGAAGGAAAGCAACGAAATCACATGCGGGCGATAGATATTCATGCTCATGTGCCGAGGGAGCCGGGGTTGGAGGAGATTGGGATCGAGCAGGGATTACGGGCGATGTTCCGCATGAGAGAGTCTCCGCCCGATCCCGCCGGCATGGCGGAAACGTACCGCGACCTGGATGTACTCGCGGTCATTTTCTCCGTGGATTCCCAAACGGCTACCGGTGACGTGCCCGACTCGAATGACTACGTTGCCGAGATCGCCGCCTGGCACCCGGAACAGTTCATCGGCTTCGCCTCGGTAGATCCGCACAAGGGCGAGTGGGCGGTGAAAGAGCTGGAACGTTCTGTCAAGGAACTCGGACTCAAGGGGCTGAAGTTGCACCCGATTCATCAGGCGTTCTTTCCGAACGACGATGCATTCCGGCCACTCTTCGACATGTGCGAACAGCTTAAAGCGCCCGTCCTGATCCACTCCGGTTACGCCGCGGCCGGCGCGGGCACGCCGGGCGGAGGAGGATTCAGGCTCAAGTACGCCCGGCCTGTTCCGTATATCGACGACCTCGCTGCCGATCACCCCGATCTGACCATCATCATGGCCCACCCCGCCTGGCCGTGGGTCGACGAGCAGGTGGCGGTGGCCCTCCACAAGCCGAACGTCTACATCGACCTGTCAGGATGGGCGCCGCGGTACATCCCTCGGGAACTCATCCGCGAGGCGAACACACGCCTGCAGGACAAGGTGCTGTTTGGCTCCGACTACCCGTACATGCCGCCGTCGAGATGGCTACAAGAGTTCGAGGAACTCGAAATGCGCGACGGGCCACGGCAAAAGATCCTGCTCGACAACGCCAAGCGTGTGCTTGGGCTGTAGCGCGAGTCAGGATCGTTGAGTCCCAACAAAAACCCCTTCACCCCGGATTTCTGAAACTCCCGCCGGGGGCAACTCTTGTACGCGGATGGGGACCGTCGGTTGTTCGTACGCTTGACTAGGGAATTCGCGTTCTGGGCTGACGGGTGCTAGGATTCAGGCGCCTGATGGCTCAGCGAGCAGTTCGTTTCAGCCTGGTTTCCGGCTTCCCCGTGCCAAAACAGATCCGCCGCCGCTCAACCCGCACAAGTTCGTTCGGTACCAACGGACGGATCAGCCACGACTCGTCGCCCTTCTACGCCCGTGCCCTTCAGCCGGACCCCGCTATATTGGAGGTCGAGCCACAGCCGGAGCAAGCCATTCCGGCGGATCTCCTTGACAGGATTTTCCGCCACTCCAGCGAAGACATGCGAGAGCTGCCGGACCGCTCCGTTCACCTGATGGTCACGTCACCGCCGTACAACGTCGGGAAGGATTACGACGAAGACCTGACGATGGACGACTACCGCGGGCTGCTGAGACGGGTATTGGCAGAAACGTTTCGAGTCCTCGTCGACGGCGGGCGCGCCTGCGTCAATATCGCCAACCTGGGGCGGCGGCCGTACATCCCCATTCACTCCTACGTGATCGAGGATGCGCACGATATAGGATTCTTCATGCGCGGCGAGATCATTTGGAACAAGGCCGCGGGCGCGGGCAACTCGACAGCGTGGGGGAGTTGGCGTTCGCCAACGAATCCGGTCCTGCGGGACACTCACGAATACATACTCGTGTTTCAGAAGCCGCCTTTCAAACGAGTCGCCCCGAAAGAGCGGGGAGCGACCATCTCACGCGACGATTTTCTGGAGTTCACCCGCAGCGTCTGGACCTTCGGACCCGAGTCGGCCAAACGGGCCGGTCACCCGGCGCCGTTCCCCGTGGAACTACCTCGGCGACTGATCGAGTTGTACACCTTCTCGGACGAGGTCGTGCTCGACCCGTTCATGGGCGCCGGCGCAACCGCCCTCGCAGCGGTCGAGGGCGGGCGGAGCTTCGTGGGATACGAAACGGATTCCGGATACGCAGATCGGGCCGAACAACGGATCGATGAGTGGCGGTCGGCCAGCCAGGATTCCTGATGGGAGCTAACGAAGAACATTTGGATGTGGTGAGGAATCTCTACGATTACGAATTCAAGAACGGGGTAAGTAATCAAAGCTTAAACCGTTACTTTGACAAAGCGTTCCAGTCAGTCGTCGTCGAGCATGACCTGTACCCGGCGTGGGCTTGCATAAATTGTCTGAAACAAACAGTTTCGACCGTCCGATGGGGTGAGAAACCATCGAAATGCCCCGAGTGTGGAGATTCCGCCACGTATTCCATCGCTACTTTTCAAGGCCGCGCCTCGCGATTCGGAGGGATTTTCGTTGTGGCCCTGCAACACCTCGTCTACACCCAGTACGGGTTCGAGTTGATGCCCACTCCGGGAAACACCAAGACACATGACCTTGAAGTCACGCCTAAAGTAGCTGTTGAGGTGAAGGGCTCGGCAAGGAGAATCTACTTCCCCGACGGCACTTCCCACAAAATCTCTAGGCCTGGCATGAAACGGAGTGACACAGAAAAGAAGGCGTTCGACAACGCTCGAAACTTCATGACCTCGAACCCTGCGGGAACATTTTTTATCGTCACGAATGCCCTTCCGCGCCGACTTGATGGCCACAGAGGGGACAATGTCAACGGGATTTTTGACGTGACCCAAAAAGAGCGGTTGGATTCGTTCATACGCGAAGCCAAGGCCGCGTCGTAGCATCCTCCCCTCATTATTCACTTCATTCCTGACCATCTCTCGTTTAATGACCTTCGCCCCTCTCGCAGGCCTTCCCCGGTCGAGCGGGCATGAACCTGTTCGGCCCGTCCAGTGAATCACCAACGCACGTTGTTCTTCCCACCTTAAGGCGAAGGGTCCTCGCCTACTGGGATGTGCGCATGCGGGCGGTGACTGCGTTGCGGGTTGGGATGCCTTGCATGCCGCGGCGCTCGATGGATATCGCGGCGGCGGCCGATGCGAAGTTGGCTGCGAATGCGACATCGCGCGTCTCGGCCAGATTAATCGCAAATGCGGCGGCCCAGACGTCGCCCGCGCCTGTGGCGTCGACCTCAGAGGCCGCAACCGGCGGAATGTCACGGCTTTGGCCGTTCACGAAGACGCGTGCCCCTCGGCGACCTCGGGTGACCGCAACGATGCAGAACGTCTGCGCCCATGCGTCTACGTGTTCGGCAGGCACGTCCGCCTCGGAAATCACGGCCGCGTCGATCCGCCGGCTCAGGCCGGAAGGCACTGCCGGCGAGACAACGACCTTGCCCGACACGTCCCGCGATCTCTGCCATCCTTGCAGCACGGCGCAGACAAACGAGTCGTCGGAGAACCAGTCGGCCGCATGGCGGGGCAGTTCATATGCGACCGGTCCGAGCAGGACGACTTGGGCGCCAAACCACGATCCCGGCACGTGAGAGCGAGTTATTTCGGCGGCTCTTGCTCGCAACCACTGTGTGCGCACGCCGTTGTGGAGTGAGAATTCAAACGTCGTGGTAGCGGCCGCCGGTACGTTTACCACGTCCGTCGATGGCAAGAGGGTATCGAACGGGTAGCCGGGCGATGAACTTGTGACGATGCCAGCGGCAAGGCCCATCGCGTGCGCTGTTTCGGCGGCGAATGCAGCCGTCCCACCAGGCTCCGGGCGGTCATCCGCTCCGCCGGGCGGGAGTCGCACGTCAAACGTCACATGCCCGAACGCAACGAATTCGGGGCAGCGTGCAGCCCCGTCGTGCATCTCGGGTTCGCCGTGCGGCCCTTTGTTGCTCACTTGACCAGGGTTATTAAGGCTGCGGTCGGACGCCAGATGTTCGTCGCGCCGCGCGCGAAGGGTCTCAGTGCGTCCGTCCGACATGCCTTGTCACGTCCACGCCAACCTTACCCCCGTCACCCCATCGCCCGAACGGACGCGGGAAGACGGGAGGGACTTTCGGGGCCTAGTCCCGGGGCAGAATCACTACCCGGCGGCGGTCGCCTTTGCCTTCGCTTTCGGTGCGCACCTCGGGGTGGTCGGCCAGAGCCATGTGCACTACCCGGCGTTCGGCTGGAGACATCGGATCGAGTGACGACGGCCCGCCGGATGATGCGACCCGACCCGCGGTCCTGCGAGCGAGACTCTGCAACATGTCCGACCGCCGTTCCCGATAGTCCTCTACGTCGAGGATGACGTACGCCTTTCGGCCGATCTGGCGGCCCACGATCATCCGCACGAGGAACTGCAAAGCATGGAGTGTCTCGCCGCGGCGGCCTATCAGCAGCCCGGCGTCGGAGCCCTCGATTTCGAACACGAGCGACCCTCCCTCGCGCTCTTCACGCACATAGGTTTCCGCTTCGACGCCCATGGTGGCGAAAAAGTAGTCGAGGAGATTGGCGACGGCCTGCTCTGCCTCTTCGTCGTACTCCTTGGGCGGCTGCTCGCTCACGGAGGCCTCATCTGCGTGCATCAGCGCAGACTGCTCGTCATCACCAGCCATCATGACCGGCCGAATTTCCTCATCGGCGGTGTCCATGACCTGCTGTCGTTCTTCCGTCTGTTCCCTATGCTCCCGCCGCCCGCGCTCTTCTCGCGGTTCACGGTCATCCCGACGTCCTCGATGTGCCCGCTGTCCGCGCTCGTCTCGCCGTCCACGCTGATCTCGTTGTCCGCCCTCTTCTTGTCGTCCACGCTGATCTTGTTGTCCGCCCTCTTCTTGTCGTCCACGCTGCTCCCGCGGACCGTCCTCTTCGCGCTGACCATGCTGCTCCCGTAGGCCGCGCTGTTCCGGCCGTTCTCGCTCGTCCCGCGGTTCACGGCGCTCCCGCGGTCCGCGCTGCTCCTGCCTGCGCCCTCGCCGTCGTCCGCCGCGGGCTCTTTGCGGGCGGTCCCGATCCTGACCCGGCTGCGGCTCATCCATCTTCGCGTCGACATAGTCGTCGTCAGCGGTCATCGCGCCGTCGGCCGTCAGCAGCCGGACTTCGATCTCTGCCGCTTCACCGCCGAAGCCCAGAATCCCGGAACGGCCGGGATTAACGACGGATATTTCTACGTCTTCGAGCTTGACGCCGAGGGTGTCTAGGGCGAGGTCCGTTGCTTTTTCTACTGTCTTTCCTGCGAAGGTCTGTCTGCTCATCGTCGCTACTCTCCTCGGGGTCTGGCGCTGTCGCTTCGGGTTCGGCCACACTTGGGGCCGCGCCCGTTGGCGCGAACTGCCTCCCAAATATCGATATTGGTTTCCTGCCACCGACAAAATACTGAATTGCAACCCCAATGAGGTTTGAGAACAGGATGTATATGCCCAATCCGGCCGGGAACTGCAGCGTGAAGAACCCAAACATGATCGGCATCATCCAAAGCATGATTTGGTTCGTTTGAGCCTGCCGCGGATCGACCGACTGGGGCGTCATCATCTTCTGCTGGACCCACATAGATCCGCCCACCAGCACAGGGAGCGCGAAGTTGAGCGGAACTGGCGCGTACTGAACGAAGTCGACCAGGTCCATTCCGGCAAACTGACTGTCGAGCGGAACGATGGCCCGCGCCGGGTTCCACCAGTAGAACGCCTCGGACATGTTGGCGAGGCCTTCCGGGGTTGGGGGTACGGACCTCAGAATAGCCCTGTATAGGGCAATCCAGATCGGCATCTGGATAACGAGCGGACCGAGACAACCGACGGGGTTGACACCGGTCTCGCGGTACAGGCGCATCGTCTCCCTCGAAAGCTGTTGCTTCTCATCCCGGCTCTTCCCTTTGTACTTGTCCTGCAGCGCCTTCATCTTCGGCTGCAGTTCCTGCATTTTCATGGTCTGCCGTGTCTGCCGGACCTGCAACGGTATTAGCAGCACGCGCATCAAGACGGTAAAGACGATGATGCTGAGGCCGAAATTGTCGAACAGAACGTCGTACAACAGCGTCAAGCTGTTGATCATGGGCCGCATGAAGATCTCGTTCCAGAGGATGCCCAGGAACTCCATTAGGCGCCTCCGCCCGAGATCGGTTGGCCTGCATTAAGGCCGGACCGGATCATCCGCAGTCCTTGCCTTCCCGCGTCTCCACGCAGCGCCGCTCGGTCAGGTCTCCGGCGGAGAAGGTCTTCAGCTCGCCGCTCTCCGTGTGCACGTAGACGAAACCCTCGTTCACCAAGGGGGAAGATTTAACCGGGCCATCCGTAAACAACTGGCCAAGGATCGTCCCGCCGCTCTGTGAGACGATATAAACGTCAGACTTGCCGGACGGAACGGCGATTGCAGGCCCGCGTGCGTGATCGATGATCGCCGGTTGGCCGATTATCTGGCCATCGATGACCGCCGGAGCCGGCCAGACGGCCTGGCCGGTCTGCTGGTCGATGGCGAAGACGCGTCCACCCAGGGTGGCCGCGTACACGATGCCCCTGTGGGCGAGGGCCTGCGCCCAGGTCCAATCGCTCACTTCGAATTTCCACTCGCCTGTTCCGACGAGCGCGGTTTCGGACAGTGAGCCGTCCCGTCTGCCACTGAGGCTCAGTGCGTAGAAACTCCCCGCAAAGTCTCCGAAGTAGATGTGCCCGTCGGCGATAAGCGGCGCGGCGGTGATGGCGCCTCCGGCTTGAAACTTCCACAGGAGCCTCGACTCGGGCCGGTTGAGGTATTCCGCCGAGTCGGCGAGATCCACGGCGTAGAAGGCGCCGCTCATGTCCCCGAAGTAGGCCACGTTGTCGTCGACTGCAGGGGCGCTGAATACGTTGCCACCGGTCGGGAAACGCCATTTGATACGCAGCCCCACCGGTTCCGATTCAAGGATGGCGTCGGGGGTCGGATCGATCGCGTACAGATAGCCTCGCGGCTCATCACTGGCGCCCACCTCGGAGGCGCCAAAGACCAGAGTGCCTTCACCCATTGCTAACCGGCCCACGATCTTTGTCGAGACGTGGACGACCCGTTCCCGCCAAATCGGCGCTCCGGAGTCCAGGTCAACGGCGAACACGCCTGCCTCACAATCATTGCCTGCGCAGGCGTACCCCGCGGCGTAAAGCCGCCCGTCTTCGATAAGTGGCGAGCCGTAAACGGCCTGGCCCCTCGGCACAGCCGAGCAGGACCCCAGAAAACCGGTGGAAGGAGCATCGGATACCACGGTCAGATCTTCGTCGGTAGTCGCCCGCCAGTTGCGGTCGAAGCTCCCCGATTGGGCCTCGATCCGCGCAATTCTGCCCGCCTTGTTCCCCACGTAAAAGTACTCGTCCTCCAATACCGGCGCGGACCAGCCTCCTTGCGGAGTCAGGTCATTGAGGCAAGCCGCGGCGGACAGGAAGACGGCGAGCGCCAGAACGGCGTATGCGCCGATATTCCGGAACCGTTTGCCGGACTTCCTGGAATGGGCGGATGTAATGGGCTGATTAAGCCGGGTGTCTGTCCCGGTTTCCCGGCCGGGGGTTTCCGGTGGCGTTATGGGCCTCCGAGTATCTGCGTTCGCCCTGTTGCCGCCCACGCTGCGATTGTCCCGGCAGCGGAGGAGGCACAGGGCGGATTGTTTACCAGGTAGTAGTTTTGGGTTCGGGTACCGGGTCGTACCCGCCAGCGCGCCAGGGATGGCACCTTGCCAGGCGTCTCAACGTCAGTCCGGTTCCACGCCCCACACCGTGTCGCTCTATCGCTTCAGCGGCGTAGTCGGAGCACGTAGGCTCATACCGGCACGTCGAGGGCAGATAGGGCGATACCGCCACTTTGTAGATTCGGATCGATATGAGGGCTAAGCGCTTCATTGCATTCCCGCCGCGGCCAGATCGGTCGCGTCAGCGGGCATCATTTTCATTTGTGATTCCGAGTTTGTAGGCGATCCCCAGCATCGAGTGTTCGAGTTGTGAATAGCTTGCGTCACGCGCCGCCGGCCTTGCCGAGATAACCACGTCCCAACTGCGGTCAGTCGTTAGATGCCTGACTATCTCTCTAAGCCTTCGCTTGATTGTATTCCTGCAGACCGCTCCGCCCACGCGTGCAGAGACGGCAAAGCCATATCTGGATTCGTCATTGTGTGCCGCCGCGGCGGCGACCGCCAGCAAGCTGTCTCCTGCCCTCCGGCCTCGGGAGAGTATTTTGCGGAATTCGGAGGATTTGCGCAGCCGCCGACTGTGCGGGAGTCCCATTTCCGTATCAGACAGCTAACTTGATGCGCCCTCGCGTCCTGCGCCTCGCAATCACGCGCCGACCTGCCCGGGTTTTCATCCTGCTTCTGAATCCGTGCACCCTGGCACGTCGGCGTTTCTTGGGTTGGTAAGTTCTTTTGGGCATGGAATCTGCTGATCCTGGAACAACGATTGTAAGTATCGTTTAACTTGAGTGTCAACGTGAATCGAGGACGCCCAATTTGACTGCTTAAGCCGCCAAAATCTATCATGAGGGGTGGCTGGCGACGTACCTTCCACCCCGCGAACGGGCGTTGATCCCTTGATTGGAGCGAAGATTAGCAGTGGCGACCAAGACAGAAACCATCCCCGCGTCAACCCCACAATCCGTTATGGAAACGTTCCAGACTTACGTTCGGCAACTACCTGACGACACGAAACAACAGGCCCAGCCGGAGATAGCAAAATTCGTGCGATGGGTCGGCGGCGACCGGGATGTCAATTCCCTCACCGCATCCGAGATCGGAGAATTCAGTGACGCAATCGCTTCCCGTACGTCGTCCAGCAGCGCTGCCGAGCGGACCGCGTACGTAAAGCAATTCCTTGCGTATTTGAAGAAAAAGGGAATCGTGGCAGTCAATCTTGCCCAACACCTCAGGCTGCGCAAATCCCGAACCGCCATATCTGTCGTTCGTTCGTACAGAAATTCCGGCCGGGTTGTCCGACTAACCAAGTCCGGTTACAACGACCTCACGAAGAAGCTCGCCGACCTGCAGGATGAGCGCATCAAGCTCGTCGAGGAGATCCACAAGGCCGCCGCCGACAAGGACGTTCGGGAGAACGCTCCCCTAGAGGCTGCCCGCGAGTCCCAGGGCATGGTCATGGCGAGGATCGCCGAGCTCGAAGCCACGCTCAAGGTGTCGGTCATCATTGGCGACACCAAGCCCGATCGGAAAACCGTCCGGGTCGGGTCCACGGTCAGCCTGAAGGACACCGCATCCGGCCGGGTCACCGGGTATCAGCTAGTCGAACCGAAAGAGGCGAACCCGCTCACCAGCAAGATCTCGATCGTATCGCCTGTCGGAGCCGCCATCCTCGGGCGAAACCGCGGAGACGAAGTAAAGGTCCAGACCCCCCGCGGCGAGCAGGCTTACCGAATCGAATCGACAAGCTAAACGCTGCTGCCGGATCCTCGCACTAACGTAGTCGGGGACAGGATCGAACACATTCAGAAGTCAGGGCCGCCCATACCGCCGTTTGCGGAACGTCGACGGCCCCTGACCGGCCGGTCGGCGCGGTAACCGATGCTCGACAGCATTTGGACATGGGTAGGTTTCAACGCGGCGCTGGGCGTACTGCTAGTGCTCGACCTCGTCGTCCTGACCCGCAAGGACCATGTCGTCAGCATGCGGGAGGCTGGTTGGCTGACCGTGTTTTGGACGTTGGTGGCGGCGGGCGCCGGGGTCTTCGTTTTCCTGGCATCCGACTCGACGACCGCCGCCGACTACGTAACTGCGTACGTGGCGGAGCGGGCGTTGAGCATCGACAACCTCTTCGTCTTCCTCGTCATCTTCGGCTACTTCTCGGTACCGGCCAGATATCAGTCCCGGGCCCTGTTGTGGGGCATCGTCGGAGCGTTGATCGCCAGGGCGGTTTTCATCGCTGTCGGAGTGGCCGTCATAGCCGCCTTCTCGTGGGTGCTGTACGTACTTGGCGCCTTCCTGCTGTACACGGCGTACAAGCTGGCGTTCACCGGCGATCAGGAGGTCGATCCCGGGAAGAACATTGCCTTGCGCATCGCCAAAAAGGTGACGAACGTCTCTTCCGAATACGATGGCCATAACTTCTTCACTCGCATAAACGGCGTACGCGCCGCAACGCCGTTGTTGCTCGTCGTAATAGTGCTCGGAACAACCGACGTCGTCTTTGCCGTGGACTCGATCCCCACCGTCTTCGGCATCACGACAAACTCGTTCATCGTCTGGAGTTCCAACGCCATGGCGGTGCTCGGCATGCGGCCGTTGTTCTTCCTGCTCGCCGGGCTAGTTAAGCTGTTCATTTATTTGCAGTACGGCCTTGCGGCGATCCTCGGCTTTGTCGGAGCGAAGATGATCACCGAAGAGGCGTTGCACGGATTCCACATAGACACGTACGTCTCCCTGGGAACGATCCTGGGAATACTAGCCCTCAGCGTCCTGGCGTCCATGATCTTTAAGCGGGACGAAGACTCTGAACACCCGACTGCAGCCCAGAACGAGGGGAATCCGGAGAAGTGACCGTCGCACCTCCGCCTGCTCTCTCACCTGCGACGCGGGACCTGGAACGGGATCTGAAACGCGCAATTGCGGGCGAGGTCAGGTTCGACTCGTACTCGCGGGAGATGTACGCGACAGACGGCTCAATCTACCGGATCGTACCCCTCGGCGTTGTACTGCCGCGGGACGCGGATGACGTCTCGGCGGCCATCGAAACGGCGGCGCGGCACGGCGCGCCGGTCTTGCCGCGCGGCGGCGGGACCGGGCTGGCGGGGCAGACGGTGAACCGCGCCGTGGTCATCGACTTTTCCAGGTACATGCACAATGTTCTGCATGTGAACACCGAGGAGAGGTGGGTACGAACACAGCCGGGTATTACGATCGGCGAACTTAACCGCCAACTCGCCGTGACCGGCCTGCACTTCACACCCGACCCTAGCACCGCCAACCGGGCGAACATCGGCGGCGCTATCGGTAACAACTCCTGCGGCGCGCACTCCATCGTTTACGGCAAGACCGTCGATCACGTTCTCGATCTGGACGTGGCGCTATCCGACGGAACGCAGACCCGATTCGGCCAAGTCGAACCTGCCAGGCTGGAATCGAACATGTCGGGCGGCGGACTTGAGGCGGCGATATACCGCGGGGTCCGGCGAATAGGGGAAGAGGCGCGGGACGAGGTTGCGCGCAGGTTCCCGAAGATCATGCGCAGAGTCGGGGGTTACAACCTCGACCTGGTACAGGACACCGCAAATTACAACCTCGCCCGGCTGGTCGTCGGGTCGGAGGGAACGCTGGCCGCGGTCACGAGCGCACGGCTGAACCTCGTTCCCGTTCCGACGAATCGGGGGCTCGCCGTCCTCCACTTCTCCAGCATCGGCGAGGCGATGGAGGCTACGGTAGCGACCCTCGAAGAGCGCCCCGACGCGGTCGAGCACATCGGCAGCATGATCATCGGGCAGGCCCGTCAGTCGCTGGGTTTTTCGCGGAGCATCGGCTTTCTCCAGGGCGATCCGTCAGACATCCTCGTGGTCGAGTTCTCGGGCGAAAGCAGTGACGAGACGAGCGACAAACTCGACAAGCTCGGAGAGCGCATGCGCAGGAACGGGCTGGGGTTCGCCATCACGAACCTGCTCGATCCCGCCGGCCAACGCCAGGTGTGGAACATGAGGGAGGCAGGCCTCGGTCTGCTGATGAACGTGCCGGGCGATGCCAAGCCTCTGCCGTTCGTCGAAGACACGGCCGTATCGCCGGAGAAGCTGCCGGAGTACGTCAGGCGGTTCGACGAGATCGTGCGGCGGCACGGCACGGAGGCGGGTTACTACGGCCACGCGAGCGTGGGCTGCCTGCACATCCGGCCGGTAGTCAATCTGAAGAGGCGGGACGGCGTCGAAAAGATGCACGCCATCGCCTCCGAAGTGTCCGATCTGGTGCTCGAATTCGGCGGCGCCATGTCGGCCGAGCACGGCGACGGCATTGCGCGGTCGGAGTGGAACGAAAAGATGTTCGGCCCCGAACTCTACAAGGCGTTCAGGGAGGTCAAAGCCGCGTTCGACCCCGCAGGCATCATGAACCCAGGGAAGATCGTGGACGCTCCCCCGATGACCCAAAACCTACGCTACGGGGAGACGTATCGAACGGCGCCCCTCGAAACGCGCTTCGATTGGTCGGCCGACAACGGGTTCGCCGGCGCTGTAGAGCGGTGCAACGGGGTGGGCGCTTGCCGGAAGGTGAACAGCGGCGCAATGTGCCCGTCCTACATGGCCACCCGCGAGGAGGAGCACTCCACCCGTGGACGGGCAAACGCGTTGAGGGCCGCCCTGTCCGGCGCGCTGCCGCACGAAGAGATCGCCAGCGACCGCATGTTCGACGTTCTCGACCTGTGCCTGGAGTGCAAGTCGTGTAAGTCCGAATGCCCGTCGAACGTCGACATGGCCAAGATCAAGTACGAATTTCTGAACACGTACTACAAGCGCCACCGGCGGCCGATCAGGGGGCGGATCGTTGGGGACATCCACCGGGTGAACGCCGTCCTGCAGCCGCTTGCTACTGTGGCCAACGCCCTGACCGGCTCGGCCGCGGTGCGCCGGCTCAATGAGGCGCTGATTGGCATCGACCGCCGCCGCCGCTTTCCAGCGCTGTCACCCCACACGTTCGAGTCGTGGTTCCGCTCGCGCACACCCCGCACAACCGGCTCGCGCGGCGTCGCCGTCCTGTTTCACGATACCTTCACCAACTTCAACCATCCCAACGCAGGCGTAGCCGCGACGCGCCTGCTCGAATCGCTGGGGTTCGAGGTCAAGATCGCAGACCGCAAGTGTTGTGGCAGGCCGATGATCTCAAAGGGGATGATCGACAAGGCGGCAAGCAACGCACGCCACAACATCGACGTGCTGCACCCATTCGTCAAAAGTGGGGCTCGCATAGTCGGGTGGGAGGCCAGTTGCCTGCTCACGCTGAAGGACGAGTACCCCGACCTGTTTCCGAACGACGCACGGGCGCGGGCCGTGGCCGACGCCGCGGTGATGATCGAGACGCTGCTGGCCGAGACAGCGGGCGACGGAGGGCAGCAGATCGAGTGGTCAGACAAGACGGCGTCGGTGGCGGCGCACGTGCATTGTCACGAGAAAGCGTTAGTTGGAACGGGGGACGCCAACGCCGCGCTCGCCCTGCCGCCGGGCTACTCGGCCGAGATCATAGACGCCGGGTGCTGCGGCATGGCCGGCTCGTTCGGGTTCGAGAAGGAACACTACGACGTATCGATGCAGGTGGGGGAGGACAGGCTCTTCCCGTTCGTCCGCAGCGCCCCGTCCGGGGTGGAGATTGCCGTTACCGGCGTCTCCTGCCACCAGCAGATCGCCGACGGCACGGGACGCCCCGCCCGTTACCTGGTGGAAGTCCTGGCTGACGCCCTGGCCTGAGGGGGGTTGCGCGCGCAGGGCTAAGGGCATGGGCCGCGCTGCCCTTATATCTAATATTACCCAAGCGGGAACCGAGAAATGACCGACGACCGACCGCAGTGAAGTTAACCTGAAGGCATCTTCAAACGAGGGCGATGTAGCGCTCGACCCGTTTTGTGGATGTGCTACGGCTTGCGTAGCGGCTGAGAAGCTCGGTCGGCTGCGGGTAGGCATAGATTTGTCACCAGTGGCTTACACACTGGTTCAGGAACGTCTTGCCCGTGAGGTACAGGTCGGCTCGGAGGAATCGCCCCGGCTGACGGGATGGAATGTTACTCACCAGACGGACATTCCGAGACTGAGGGATTTCTCTGAACCTAAGAATTGCCGCAAGAATAAGCACGTCTTGTTTGGTGCGCAGGAGGGTCGGTGTAACGGCTGTCGGATGGAATTTCCGTTCAAGATATTCACGGTCGATCATGTGATACCGCGCTCTAGAGGCGGTACAGATCATTTCGGAAATTTGCAATTGTTATGCGGTCATTGCAACAGCCTCAAAGGAGATCGGCCTCAGGAATACTTGATAGCTGAACTGAATAAGAGGCCTGAATATGTTACAGCCTAATAAGGAACGAGGCTAAAGGCCAGTAGCCCTGCAAATAGGGGTCAGTGCGACACCCCTGAGGATGGCCACCACCTCCACAGCTCTGGTTGAGGTGTTGGGTGTTTAGGCTGCTACTCCGCTGTCGGGGCACCTGCGAGTAGGTGTCGGGGATGATGTTCCGGTACTTATCCAGGGGTAGAGCGCCACGACAGTTGTTCCCAACGCAGTTAGACGGCGAACGAATTAGAGGAACGTTTGCCGGTCCTGTCCAGGCTGCCGACCCTGAGTAGACGTTCCACGGGTGTCGGTATGACCCTGATTCCATCTGGCCCATCACGTATCGGTTCTTCTCGGTTGACGATGCCTACGAGACGGCGTTCAAAGATGTTGAAGTCGCGTGGGACTCGACTACCGTTCCTCGGTATTTTCTGGAGGATTCTTCGAGTGTCGACCCGAGTTCAATGTGATCGACGGCTTCTACATGTCGAAGAGCTGGGCGACGTTGACCAC
The DNA here is from genome assembly GCA_965224235.1 of Dehalococcoidia bacterium. Taxonomy (GTDB): domain Bacteria; phylum Chloroflexota; class Dehalococcoidia; order Lucifugimonadales; family Lucifugimonadaceae. The sequence goes on from CBDCYP010000002.1 coordinate 606,833, forward strand.
TGGGAAATGCCCTTCGCACCCCGGCCTCTACTTTGGCAACAAGGTTACGATCGATTTCAACCGGTACCGCACGGACAGCAATAGTGCATTTGAGAAGAAGATCGCCGCGATGCACGAATTCGGCCATGCATACTGCCTGGACCACGTTTCAGCCGGCTATCGTCTCATGAGAGACGATCTGAATGTCATCACTACTTGCGGAACAATGCCGACCTCTGATGACGAGGACGGAGTTGACGCAAGGTTTCCTTAGAGAGGAAGGTTTAGATGAACATCAAGAACCGACACATAAAGTGGTTGCTGCCGGTTGGCAGCATAGCGATTGCCGCCATCATTGCGGTGGTTGCATGATATGGGGTTACATCCTTGAGGGAGGACGCCGACGTTGAGGAGATAAAGGTTCTGTCCTTTTCGATGGTCGCCCTATACTCAACCTTGGAGGATCTCACGGAGGATGCTGACGCCGTGGTTTTGGGGACCGTTGAGGAGATTACCCAGATCGGCATCTCACGGGGTATGGAGGGAGATGGTAGCTCCATTCCCTACACCCTCTATGAGGTAGGGGTTCTTGAAACCATCAAGGGAGATGTCGGCCAGACGATCTATGTTTCGAGGACAGACCCGGCTTTCCTTGCTGACACGGTTTCGTTTGGCAAGGCGCCTCTCACGAGACTTAACGTGGGAGAGACGGTCGTGCTCTATCTCCATGAGATTAGCGCCGACATTGAGCCTACAATCACTCTCACGGGTACGATCTACGTGCCGCTCAGCTTCGATAACGGCGTGTTCGATGTCGCTGGAGAGGGTCCGGCAGGTGCTGTTGGCAGGGTCAACGATACCGCCGAGATCCTGCCGAGGGGCATACACTACGACATGTTCACCGATGGCGATACATTCACGGCGGCGGATGTCAGACAAGCCGTAGGACTTGACCCAGGTTAGGCAACGTCAACTAGCCTGAACGGGTAACCGACCAAAGGGCGTCGCTCCAACTCAGGGGCGGCGTCCTCTTTTTGTTTAGGACTTGTCCAGGATTAAAAGTCTACAGTTGGGATTATTTCAATTGTGTTAGTTTTACTTGCGATGGGGATTAGCGTTTATACGTATACTCTTACCAAGTGTGTGCTTTCAATTCAGAGACATTTGTACACCGGGGAAACGCGCGAAAAAGAGAAACGGTTTGTTTTGTATACCCTGGGTAGGATTGTATATAAGGGCCGGCCGCGCAAACAATGTCCCCGACGCGTGGTTGCTATGACAACACAACTTCGAATTTTTTCAACGGTTCGCGTGCAATCTGCCTGTAGGAGATCAATGCCCATGTCCACGGTGGAACAGCCTGTCACGCGAACCGAGTTGCGCGAAGAGTTACGTCACTACGCAACCAAGGCTGACCTTGCCAATCTCGAAACCCGCCTGATCAAGTGGATGGTAGGGCTGATGGTGAGTTCCGTTGTGGCCGCGTCCGCCGTCGCCGTCATGGTACAGAACATTATTGGCTAGCCTGCCAGCCAAGGTGTAATCGCATTCAACTACCTTGGCGAAAGTCTCTGAAACCGGTGCCCAAACCGCCCCGTGGTTACCCGATCGGGGTCGGGGATGACGGATGTGGGCGGGATCGGGTAAGCCCGGCTGAAAGCAGATCCTGGCCAACTCCCTCGCCTGAACCGGGCTTGCTCCGTCGTATGGTCACTGCCGTTGTCGCGCCAAAACAGGTCCTCGCCGACGCCCGCGCCTGAAACGGCCTCCCCACTCATCTGACGACCACTTTGGCCGCGCCAAAAACGCCAAAGTTGTAAACTGCCGGCATAAGTTGAGAGCGCAGAAGGCAAAATTTCGCCGGACCAGCAGGCCGGTCATCCGAGGTAACAAGCCATGACTACCACCACCCAGTTCAGCGCCAACGGCGCAGTGGAGACCGCAGGCGCCGCCGTTCGAAACATGTTCGAGGGGCGCGGACCGTCCATCTGGCTCGCAGGGGACCCCGAGGACCTCAAGAACTTGATGCCGCTTGGGGTCAGAGGGATCGTTACCAACACCGTCGTGCTGAACGACATGGTCAAGAAGTACGGGCAGATCACCGACGTCGTTCAGCGATACCTCGACATCACCGACAAGCAGGTGGTCGTGGAGATCGACGGACACACCACGCAGGAACTACTGGACGCGGGCGAGGTGTTCACAAGGATGTCGGACCAGGTTGTGCTCAAAATTCCGACCACGCTCCACGGGCTCGGCGCGTTTCGGGCGCTTTCCGAGGCCGGCGTCGACACCATGTGCACCACCGTCTTCACGTTGACGCAGGCGGCGGCCGTGGCGCAGGCCGGGGTGACGCACGTATTGCCATTCTGCGAGCCCTATCGCGACGTCGGCGGCGACCCGACAAAGCTCGTCCGCGAGTGCAAGGCCATGTTCGGGGATTGGGCTCAACGCCCGTACATCACCGCTGCGTTGGTGCGTTCGGTCGACACCGCCTACTGTGCGATGCGGGACGGCGCCGACGGGATCATCATATTCTGGCCGGTGTACGAAGAGTTGATGCAGAGCCCGTTGACCGATCAGTGGAACAAGACGTTCCTCGACAACTGGAACGAGATGTACGACGCCGGTCTGATGCAAGGCGTCCCCGTGGTCCGGGCCCACTAACAACAGGTCTTTCGCCCAAGTCCCTGTCTCCTGACCCCGGCAAGGTCAGGGTGGGGTGCCGCTGTCGCCGACGATCCCCGGCGCTATGTCGCGTTGCCGCCGACCGTGCGCGGAATTTGGATATTCAGGGCCCCGCTAGAGTTTATCTGCGGACGCGGCTACTCGGCGGACTGTTCGATTACTCGGGCTCGAAGTTGGCCGCAGCCTGCGTTGATGTCTATCCCTTTTTCCATCCGCACCGTGCTCGGCACTCCGAATTTTTGCAGCGCTGCGCGAAAGGCCGCAGAGCTACGGGGGCCTGGCCGACCGTATGGGCCGTCGGCAGTCGGGTTTACAGGTATCAGATTGACGTGGCACAACATGCCCTCCAGCAGTTTGCCAAGCTTGCGGGCCTGGCTCACCGAGTCGTTCTGACCTTCGAGCAGCACGTACTCGAAAAACACCTTCCGGTTCGTTCGTTCCACGTATCTTTTGCAGGCGTCTATCAGCTTCGCTATCGGGTACCGGCGATTCACCGGCATGGTCTCCGAGCGCGTCTCATCGTCCGGAGCGTGGAGTGACACCGCCAGGTTAATCTGGTATGGCTCACGCGCCAGCTTGAGGATTTGCGGCACCAGGCCGACGGTGGAGATGGTCATGTGGCGGGCGCCGATTCCCACGCCCTGCGGGTCGTTCAGCCTGCGCACCGCATCCAGCGTGTTGTCGTAGTTCGCAAGCGGTTCACCCATGCCCATGAAAACGACGTTCGATACGGGTACGGGCCAGTCGGCTTCATCCCCTTTACTGATCTTCCCGGCGTCCTCGGTCCGCGCCGCCCGCACCATGTGCAGCACCTGCGCCACGATCTCACCAGCGCTTAGGTGCCGTGAAAACCCCTGCTGCCCGGTAGCGCAAAACGTGCAGCCGAGCGCGCAGCCCGCCTGAGTCGATATACACGCCGTCCGCCGCGGTCTGCGATGGCCGTCGCGTGCGTAGCGCATGAGCACCGTCTCGATCAACTCGCCGTCGTGAAGCCTGAACAGGGTCTTCGTCGTCGAGCGGTCCTTCGAGTCGATCGAAAGCGCCGGCGTCAACGGGTCTATCGTGAATCTGCTTGACAGTTCCGACCTTAGCGACCGGGCGAGGATCGTCATGTCGTCGAACGACGACGCTGCGTCCTTGTACAGCGCGCGCCAGAGTTGTCTCGTCCGAAACGCCGGCTCGCCGTTTTTCTTCAGAACGCCGCCGATCTCGTCCATGGAAAGATCGAGGATTGAGGGCAGATTCGACTCGGCGCTCTGATGACGAGCGCGCGGCGCGGCGTTGAGGGTCATGTTGATGTAGTCTGGCCGGGCCCGATGGGGGCGCAGGGCCTTTCGTTGAAGTCTAGCACTCGGCCGCCGGGCCTTTGACCTCGTGCCAGCGAAGTTCCTAAACTGGGTTCATGAATGACCACTCCGCCGCGGAGGGCTTGAGGCGCAGGGCTCTGTCGAGACTGCGCAGCAATGTCCGCACCGGATACGACCCTTACTACCGCCGTCAGTTTTTCTATGTCCGGCCATCGCCCGGCCGCTATTCGTGGCAGTGGTTTTGGGACTCCGGCTTCCACGCCATCGCGCTGGCGCGGCTCGACGCCGAGATGGCTCGCAAGGAGCTGCTCACGCTCGTTGCGTCGCAACGGGAAGACGGCTTCATCGGCCACATGGTGTATTGGGGCCGTCTGGGAGCGATAAGGTCCCTCGGTTTTGCGCAGGGGCCGGTGTCGGAGTGGCGCAGACGGCACACCGGAATGATCCAGCCACCCATGTTGGCTCAAGCGGTCGAGGCGGTTCACAAGGCGTCCGAAGACGGGCGATTCCTCAATGAGATACTTCCTGCTACCACGGCCTACTATGACTGGATCGCCCGCGAAAGGGATGCCGCGGGGGACGGCCTCGCGTCCATCATTTCGCCGTTCGAATGCGGGCTTGACAACTCCCCGGCATTCGATTCGAACCTCGGTCTGCGCAATCCGTCCCGTATGAGCGTCTTGTGGGCCCTGAGAAAACTGGACCTGTTCAATCTGCGCAAGGGCTTCGACTTCGGCCGGATTGCGCAGGCAGACCGATTTGTCGTAATCGATCCCTTCGTCAACACCGTCTATGCCGACGGCCTTCACACCCTGGCCCGGCTTCACGACGATGCCGGGAATGCCGCTGAGTCGGCGCGGGCGACGGCAACCGCTCAGACCGTGGAGTCCTCATTGAACAGCCACTGCTGGGACGAGGAAAACGGCCGCTTCTTATTCCTCCACGGTCGCGAACGGCGGCCCGGCGACACTCTCACAGCCGCTTCGCTCTTCCCCGCGATCCTGCCCGGAACGCCGCCGGATCGGACCAGCAGGGTGATCGACGAGCACCTCACCAATCCCGCTGAATTCTGGACCGAACTGCCGGTCCCGAGCGTCTCGGCCTCCGAGCCGTCGTTCGACGCGGAAGGGGAGTCGATGATCTGGCGCGGCCCGGTGTGCATGAACCTGAATTGGTTCCTGGTACGCGGGCTGCGGCGGCGCGGCTACGACGAACTGGCCGGCGAGCTGGCTTCACGGTCGGTGAGGGCGGTCGAAGCGAACGGTTTCCGCGAGTTTTACTCGCCGGCAAGCGGCCGCGGTATGAGGGGCACGAACTTCGGCTGGGCGACCGCGGTGGTGGATTTCCTGGACGCCGACGGTACGGAAAAGGCCAATGATTAGAAGAACGTTAATGTCTCAGCGATAACATCGCGGGCCGACGCAGATTGGCGTGGAGCGACCGCGTCTAACCGAGGACCATTCTGGATGAACCTGGCTGAGGGACGGTATTTAACCGGGGCCGCATCAGACGAAAATATAACCTCGTTCGACAGTTCAGGCGTTGTTCTGGAGGCAAGAGACCTCACGGTCCGATACGGCAACACGCTGGCCATCCAAAAAATCTCCTTCCAGATCCCGCGCAATACCGTCGTGGCGATCATCGGTCCGTCCGGATGCGGCAAGAGTACGTTGATCCGCTGCTTCAATCGGATGAACGAGCTTATCCCCATCGCAGAAATCAGCGGCGAGGTGTTCTTCAACTCAGAGCCCATATACGTGGATTCCCAGGATCCGACGGAGATACGGTTCCGGATCGGCATGGTCTTTCAGCGGCCTAACCCGTTTCCGAAGAGCATCTACGACAACGTCGCGTTCGGACCGAGAATCAACGGGATGGACGTCGATCTCGATGAAGTGGTCGAAAAGTCGCTGCGGCGGGCTGCCCTGTGGGACGAGGTGAAGGACCGGCTGCGAGAGAGCGGGCTCAGCCTGTCCGGCGGGCAGCAGCAGCGGCTATGCATCGCGCGGGCGTTGGCCGTAGAGCCGGAAGTGGTGTTGATGGACGAGCCGGCGTCTGCGCTCGATCCGATTTCGACTCAGCACATTGAGGCCCTCATCCAGGAGTTGGCGGCTCAGGTGACCATCGTAATCGTCACCCACAACATGCAGCAGGCGTCCCGAATTTCAGACTACGCTGCCGTACTTATGGCGGGCGAAGAGCGCGTCGGCCGGCTGATCGAGTACGGCACGAATGAGCAGGTCTTCGGAACCCCGAAGGATCACAGGACCGAGGCGTACGTCACCGGCCGCATCGGCTAGCCGGCGGACCCTAAGCGCCCAACGAGGCAACCACACCGAGATGCTTGCACGAGAAAGTTTCGACCGCGATTTGGGACAGCTCGAAGCGGAAGTGATTCTGCTTGGAGGTCTGGTCGAGAACGCCATCTTTGAAGCCCTGGCGGCCTTGAAGGACCGAGACCTCGAACGATCCCAGGCCCTGATCGATGCGGACGATGACATCGATGAGAAAGAGTGGTTCATCGAGCGGTCGTGCATCCGGCTGCTGCGACGTGAAGCGCCGCTGGCGCGGGACCTGCGGCGCATCATCACGATTCTCGAACTGGCTAACGAGCTCGAACGAATGGGCGACTACGCCGAGGGCATCGCCAAGCTCAGCCTGATGATGGGCGACGAGCCGCCGCTGAAGGAACTGATAGACATTCCCACCATGGGCGAGATTGCCGTGAGCATGGTGAAACGGAGCCTTGAAGCGTTTCTCGAAAGGGATCCAGAACGGGTTGTCGAGATCTCCAAAACCCTGGCGCCCGACGACGACCGCGTCGACGACATCAACCGGCAGGTTCGCTACGATCTGTTCGAATTGATGAAGGCATCACCCGAGAATGTTGTGCGAGGGACCTATCTCTTGTGGGCAGCCCACAACATTGAGCGGATTGCCGACCGCGCTACGAACATTGCGGAAAGGGCCATTTTTCAGGCGACCGGCGAACAGGTGAACGTTGGCGACGGCGGCATAGGACCCGGACATCTGCCGCCAGATCAGTCCGCGTGAACGAAACCACGCCCGGCCAGCGATTCGCCCTGCGGTTGTGTGGGCCTGCCGCGCTGGTTGCCACACATTGCCCACGCGTCGCGTCGTAGCGACGGGTTTCAAACCCGCCGCTACCAGTTGAACAAAGGCGGCGCCGGCGGTCTCGGCCGAAACAGAGACCTCTGCTCAAGTTCTTTAAGGGAGAGCAGCGGGCTGTCGTCCTCTTCATGCTGCATTGCAGCCACCGCGCCGCCGCGGCTGATCACCCGGTGAACGGTGCGTGGACTTAGCTTGAAGCGCTGCGCTATGTCATGCACCGAATCCCCATTCAATCGTGCGCGGTAGATCGCCTCGTCCCTGGCGCGCTTGCTCTCGCGCTGAGTCCATCCGGGGTCGTCGTACTTGCACATGGGCAAAGGGCACGCCAGGCACGAGGGTGAAATGTCGCAACCCTCATCCCGATAGCGGGTGTTCTCCGGCAGCGTGTCTGAACGGGTTGGAACCAGGAAAGTAGTCATGGTTGACTCCTTGTCGATGAACTATCAGGAATGAATGTCAGCGCTCAGATCAGGCAGCCGCGTCGGCGGCCCCGTCCTGCGACGTCAACAGGTTGAAGTGACGCCGCAGGCCTCTCCGCTCGGAGCTGCCGAGACTCGCGCCGCGGACCTCTTCGTAGATCGACCCTTGAACACCGGGCATCCCGTAGAAGACGCGCGTTAACCCGGGGCTCTTGCAGCGAGGGGAGACGCGCCGGGAGAACCAACCGTGATCGATGTGATGCGCATCCACCACTTCGACGATCCCGTCGGGATTCGGGGTCTTGCCGGCAGCCGGCCGGTCGCGGCTCACGAAAACGTGCTTTGCCCTGCCGACCTGTATGGTCCGGGGTCCGCTCGGCCGCCACGCCGCGGAGCCGTTCTCCGCCGCGCGTTCCATCTTCCGCACGAGCGCCAACATCGCAGGAAACGTCTCGCCCAAGAACGTTGGTGACACCGTCGCCGATGCGACGCCGGTACCTGCCCCGACTACCAACAGCCACGCCCTCATGCCGGTAATCAGTTCGGTCACTGCGGCCGCGTTCGCTATGTCCACGGTAAACGTGGCGCCTTCACGTGCGCTTACTGACTTGAGCAGCGCCCTGCCAAACTCTTCCTGCTCATTTGAGTGAGCAATCTTGACGGGCATCGGGGATTCAAGAGTCGTTAGCATTCCGGTCCTCTTTCGAGACTGTGGGACCACTTTTCGGTCGGCGCTGGTTTATCAGAACGTGCGTTCTATTATCGAACAACCGTTCTACAAGTTCAAGCTGCTTGTCACCCTGTTTTGCCGGATTAGATATTGACCGCGGGATTTGCCCCAAATAGGCTTCGCTACGGTCCCGTCAAAGAACGGACGAACTCTGCAGGCGCCCCGAGAAACGCCTCTACATAGACGGTCCCGCCACAGATACGCGATCCCGGATCCCAATCCGAGACGCATGTTCCAGCGCCCATCAGCCCATCAACGGACGCCTAACGACGACAATCGCCATCACCCTCAGTCACCCCGCCGCCGCCGGAGCTCGAAAGGCTCCCCTCCGGTGGTCAACCCATCAACCTCATAAGGACGGTCAGACAAGTCAATGGTCAGACCACCGCCAGGCTAGATAGGCCCACCGCCGGTGGTCAGCCCAACAACCTCGAAAGGACAGTTAGCCAAATAAATGAACGCAGAAATTGTGGCGATAGGCTCTGAGCTGCTGCTCGGCCAGATCGTCGATACCAACTCCGCGTGGATAGCGCAGAGACTCGCTGAAAACGGCGTCAACCTCTTCTACAAAACCACAGTCGGAGACAACCTCAACCGCATGACCGCCATCCTCGGCAGCGCATTGGAGCGCGCTGACGTCGTCATAACCACCGGCGGTATCGGGCCCACTCAGGACGACCTCACTCGTGACGCGGTTGCCAGCGTGACCAATCGGAAGATCGTTACCGATCCTCAGTCCCTGGAAGAGATCAACCAGCGATTTCGCCGGCGTGGCTTCATCCTGACGAGGAACAACGAGAAGCAAGCCACCATTCCCGAAGGCGCGACCGTGATCCGCAACCCGAACGGCACCGCGCCTGCGTTCCTGGTAGAAGACCCGCGGGGCGTCATCATCAGCGTGCCCGGCGTGCCGTTCGAGATGAAGTGGCTCATCGAAAACGAGATCATCCCGTACCTCCGTCAGAAATTCGGCTTGAAGCAGGTAATCCACTACAAGTTGCTCAAGGTGTCCGACCTCGGCGAAAGCAACGTCGACCACCTCATCGGCCACCTCATCGCCGAGTCCACTAACCCCACGGTTGGCGTGCTCGCCCACCCGGGGCAGGTCGACGTGCGAATTGCCGCGATGGCGGAGGGCACGGCGCAGGCAGAGAAGCTCATCAAGCCGGTTGCGCTGGAAGCGCGCAAGCTGTTGGGCGACAACGTGTTTGCCGAAGACGACGAGACGATGGAGAGCACGGTTGGCGCGCTTCTCGAGTCGAACGGACGCACAGTGGCATGCTACGAGGACCTGAGCGGGGGCAGCGTGGCGGCAGCGTTAGGCGATGCCGCGGGACCACTGTTCATACACGGCATTACGGTCAACTCGAACGAGGCCCTCGAAAACTTCGCAAGGGCCGGCGGTGAGCAGCCCCCGTTTGCATCTGGCGAAGAACGGTCCGCGGCGCTCGCCCGGGCCGCCAGGAAGTTTTCCGGCGCCGACATCGGCATATCGGCGCATGGGGTGGCCGAGGGCGACCAACGCACAGAGAATCTTGGCCGCGGCGAGACCTTTCTCGCCGTGGCAAGTGATGGAGGCGTAGCTTCGCGCCACGTTCGCTCAGCGGGACGAGGCGGTCCCGATCGCAGGCGTGCTGCGTTGAGTGTACTGAGCCTGCTGCGACGGGAACTGCTGGGCCTGCCTGCCTCGTGATCGGCGGCAATCCAATTTGAACCGCACGGGAAAATGATCGGGCAGCGTTTAGTAAGATGGCGACTCTGGCATAGGTCCCTTAGTTACATAAGGCTGCCCTGTATTCGCGCGCTGCTCACAACCCTAACCGTTCTGATATTGGCAACAGGCCTGCTATTGCCGGCGATGGCTTGCGGTTCGTCCGGCTCGGAGTCGTCTCCCTCTTTGGTGACGACCAGCACGCCCGTGCCCACCTTGCCTCCGGCAACTCCCACGCCGGCGCCGACCAGCACACCTGCGCCCACTCCCACGCCAGCGCCGACCAGCGCCCCGGCCGCAACGGCTGTGTCCAAGGGCGCCGAAACTACGATGTCCGACGGCGAGGATTCGCTCCTGCCCATCGCGGTATTCTCGAATGTCACGCCGGAAGAGATCATGAGCCAGTTTCCGGCTGTCGAGAGGGACTGCCTGAAGGAGCATCTCTCACCGGACCGCATGGCAGCCATTTTGCAGGCCGCCCGACCGACGATCGTGGAGGGCCTCGTAATAGCGGGCTGCCTCGACGTGCGCACATTCGTACGGGTCTTCATGGGCAGTTTCTTGCCTGAATCAGGCACGTTCAGCGACGCCACGAACGCGTGTTTGACGGAACGGATGTCGGACACTGAGTTGGTACGGACAGCCGGCCTGTACGTCATGACTTCTTTTGGCCGTGTCGATGATTTTTCGAAGTCTTTCGACGTGCTTCCCTTCATGTTCTGCATGAACGACGAGGAGCGCGTCGACGCCGATCTCGATCTCGACGCGGCGGAGTGCCTGCTGGATGAGTTGGACTCCGCGGACCTGCAGGTCCTGGCGAAACTCGGCCAGGGTGACAGTCCGCCGCCCCCGCCGTCAGTAACCGCAGCCATGACCAAATGCGGCTTTGCCGAACCGCCCGGCTAACGCCGCAGGCGCCCGCCCGGCAAATGGTCAGGGCCGCACTGATGGGAGGTGTTTGAGGAGGCCGGTGGGGTCCGCCCATTTGGACGGGACCTGCACGGCAAGCACCTCGCCGTCGGCGGTCAGGAGGCCTTCGAACGAGGTGAGTCTGGACGTCATGAACGTCTTTTTGCCTTCGACGCGGGTGATGCGCGTCCGGACCGTTATCGGGCCCGCGACCGGCGTGGGCTTCCGATAGTTGACGCGCAGCGAGCCGGTTGCGTACCACAGCGGCGGGCCCTCGCCGATTTCGCGTCCGGCCCGGCGGTATCCGTCGGCAATGGCGGTGCAAACCGAGTGGCAATCGATGACCGCCGCAATGATTCCGCCGTTCATCACGTCGGGTGGCATGGCGGCGTGGTGGCCCCGGGGTTCGAACACGCAGACCGAATCGTCGCCGTCCCACGTGCTCATGATCCGCAGGCCGTCCTCGTTCCACGCGCCGCACCCAAAGCAGTGATTCCCTGCCATCTTTGGTTGGAAAAATTCGGTGTCGTCGGGATAGTTAAATTTCACGAAAGTCTGCCTCGCGGCGCGGAACAATCTTATGAGCCCGCGTCATAAACCCACCCCGCTTGAACTGTGCCGTGCATCATCCGTCTTCCCATGCCCCGATCGGGGAATCACAGGGCGGTTTGGGTTCCTAATTTCAAGGGAACGACGGGGTTTTACACGGGGATGTCGCGGAGGAGCCAGTTTTGTGAGACATGCTCTTATGGTCGCTCCGTCACGCCGGGCGCCGGAATGAGGCGGAGCTCAGTGCCCGGTCACGACTCCGCCGTCGAAGTTGATGCACTGCCCGTTGATGTATGAGGCGCCGTTCGTACACAGATACGCGATGAACTGACCGACTTCGTCCCCGTCCGTGGCTCTCCTGACCGGTACCGTGGCCCTGATGCGTTTCTCCCAGCCTTCGGTTCCGATGTCGGAGTCCCAACGCGACGTTTCGACGAGGCCGGGGCATACGGAGTTGACCGTGACGCCGTGTCTGCCCAGTTCGTTGGCGAGCGACGCGGTGAGGGCGTCGAGCGCAGCGTTGCCGGCGGCGTACGCGGCGGAGGCTGCCCTCGGGCGCTTGCCGGCCACCGAAGAGACATTGACGATGCTGCCGCCTTCACCCTGGTCCAAAAGCACTCGTGTAACGGCCTGGGCGCAGAAGAAGCTCCCCAAAACCTTGACCTCCAGCACGAGCCTCAATTGCTCTTCGCTCAGGTCAACGAGCGGGACGCGGTCGTCGCCTTTCGGCGCAGCGGCGTTATTGACGAGGAAATCGACTCGGCCCAGTTCGCGTACGGCGGTGTCGACGACCTCCTGGACCTGGTCCCGTTTTGAAACGTCCGCCACGAGCGCCAAAGCCCTCGGCCCCATCGCCCTCACTTCGTCCGCGACACTCTCGACGTCCCTCCAGCCGATCTCTTTTTCGTCGTCAGGAAACGTGGCGGGGTCTCGACCCGTGCCGACGGCGACGATGCTGCATCCCATCTCGGCCAGCGCTATCGCCGCGCCCCGGCCGATGCTCCTGCGGCGTCCTGCGCCCGTGATGATGGCTACTTTTCCGTCGAGCTCACCCATGGTTACTATCCTGACCTTCCCGGCCTAGTGCGTCGGCACCGGGGTACGTACTGCAATGGGAATGAAGTGTATCGCCCTTCTCGCTGCGTGGGAGACATTTGTCCACACCGGCGACCGGGTGGAAACGGAATCCCGCGCTCCCTGCGATGTCCCACAGGCAGTTTTGTCGAAAGCCCTGAACCACCCGTGCGGGGCGAGTCATGAGTCGTCACCGGGGCTGTCCCGCGCGTCCGGGCCCGACCAGGTCCATGTGAAGACAGTCCCATTTGGATCGTAGGCGCAACGTATGGCGGCTGCATCGAGAATGTCACAGTCATCTGAGTCACGCGGGGCCGACGCCGATGTACCGCTCGAGCCAGTCGAGGAGGAGCCGGCAGTATTCGACGATCATGCCTGGGTGGCCGCTCTTTCGAAAAGCGTGGGTGGAGTCCGGGAATCTGACGAACTCGACGGTCTTGCCGAGGCGCTTTAGAGCGACGAAGTACTGCTCGCTTTGCTCTATGGGACAGCGCAGGTCGTTCTCTCCGTGTAACAGGAGCACGGGAGTCTGGACGTCGGGCGCATAGGTGATGGGCGAATGGCGGAGGAACTCGTCCTGTGCGTCGGTGTACACGCCCCCCCCAATTGAGCTCTCCGAAACTGGGGCCGATGTCGGAAGTGCCGTACATGCTGTGCAGGTTGGCGCACATCGCGCCTACGATGGCCACCTTGAAGCGGTGGTCGTGTCCGACTATCCAGCCGCTCATAAAGCCACCGTAGCTGAATCCGTGAACGGCCATGCGGTCCTCGTCTACGTACGGCCGTGCGGCCAGTTCGTCCACTGAGGCGAGGATATCGAGATAGTCTTCGCCACCCCAATCGCCGAGCACCGACTTGGTAAACTCCGGGCCGTAGGTTGAGGAGCCGCGCGGGTTCACGGCCAGCACGATATACCCGTTGGTCGCAAGAATTTGGTGCACGGGATCGAAGTTGTCGGAGAAGCGGCCGTTCGGCCCACCGTGGATGTCCAACACCGCCGGGTAGCTCTTCGCGTCGGCGAAGTCGGGAGGCAGCAGAACACGCGACTCAATCTCGAAGCGGCCGCGATGAATGGTGAATTTCTCCATACGGGCGGGTGTATGGAAGTCAAGGTATGGCTCGGTGTACGAGGTGATCGCTTGCGTAGCTCCGGTATTGAGATCGACGTGCGTCAATTCTCCCGGTGACGGTGGCGATTCGGTGAGGATGACCGCATGAGAAGCGTTCCCGTCAAAGGAGGCGCCGTCCGAGTGCACGCCGCCGCTCGTGATGAGCTTGAAGTGGCTGCCGTCGGAACGGACGGAGCACACGAAATACTCTCCACGATGGGCGCCGACGAACACAATGCCCCGCTCGGAGGTCCACGACAGCCCGCACTCCGGAACAGGAGTGTAGAGGCCGTCTGTGATCCTGTGAACACTCCCTCCGGCGCCCAGAACGTATAGCCAGGCGGAGCGCGGGTCCCACATCTCGGGGTCATGGCACCCAATGGCCGCCAGAGACTCACAGTCCGGCGACCATCCGACCGCCCACACGTATGGGAGGTCTTCCGACCACGAGACTGGCTTGCCGTCCGGCAAGTTCACAACCTTGACCTGCGTGTTGGAGGTGAAGTCCCGACCCTCCAAGTCGTCGGAAATGAAGGCGAGCGACCTGCCATCGGGTGACCACCTGGGTAACCAGTTGTCTCCCTCGCCGTCCGTGATTTGACGGGTACGCCCAGACTCGACATCCACTATGAATATATGCCGAAACGCATCGCCGGTATATCCACGGTAGTCATGACGGTAGCGGACGCGGCGGACGACGCGCACGCGGGGCAGGTTGGACTCTTGCCCATCCAACGCGGCGGGGTCGACGGACGAGACGGCCGCGATTCTGTCGCCGTTCGGTGAAAGGGAGAACTCTTCCACACCGCCGACGAGGCCGGTGACGCGCCTCGCTTCTCCGTCGTCCAGGGGAATCGCCCAGACTTGCTTTCTCCCGCCTTCGTCCGGACGAAGGAAGAGGACGCGTGCGTCATCGACAACCGGGGCGGTGTCGGTGGGCCCGTCGGTCAGGGCCGAAGAGTGATCGAACGGACGGCGTGAAACGATGATTCGTGACTTTCGCTCCATTGTCGCTCGGTCGATTGTCGTCTTGACGAACGCCAGCGTGGAGCCGTCGTCGGACAGGTGCGGCTGCGAGACCGAAGGGACTTCAAAGATGTAGTCGTGAGTGATGGGGAGAGGCATTGTGCTCCTTCGAATGGCAAGTGCGTTCAGGATAGGCTGAACGACCGGGCACGTATGTGACAGTTAGACCGGTCACATACGTACCACTCTCAATGAATTCAACGGGGAAAGGATGATCCAGGGCGTGCCAAGTTTTGGATGGCCTGGATTTTCGAGGATTTCATCTGACTGGCCTGTACGAGCAAACATAGGCGCAACTGCAGGAGTAAAAAGTTTTGACGACGCCAAGTCCCACGAGTCTCTCACATACTTCCAAGACATCCAGTGCAGGAGATTCCGGCCGGAATGCCGGACGTGGAACCAAGGCGGCCGTCGCAGGAGCTGTTATTGGGCTCTCACGGTGGCAGTTATCGGCGCTCTGATTTTCCTGCTGGATGATGAGCCGGACTTCGCCGTACATCTTGCCGGCAAAATTGCTTTGACCCTGGTCTATGCTTAGCCATATCTTTTCACCCTCATATCGTCGAGGGCAAAAAGACCCTGGACTCGCGGTGGCCTTCTGTTGGCGTTCGGTCTGCTCTCACTGGTAGCGAGCTTCTCATCCCTATCTCTGACGACCTTGTTTCTTCTACCCGCTACGATTGTGATCTGGTTCGCCGCGGCCAGGAGCCTCACCGCATCCGTTCGCCCTCTGGCGGCCACCCTCACTGCCACTATCCTGGGATTGGCGATCGCTGCAACGGTCGGCCTGAGTCTCTATACGCTCTTCGGGGTCCAAGACCCGGACTCCCGATGTAGGGTGTTGTCTCTAAGCGCAGACGGGCGATACGTATGGGAGGAACGGCCCAACCTCGGCGATCCAGACACGCTTACTGTCAGCCTAAGCGGTGGAAACATACGGTCCATATGCAGCGAAATCATCACCAACGCCGAGGCCGGCATGGGCGCGGGCCTTCTGACAGTTGCCTTTCTGGAGATGCTTCTGATCTCAAGGTTCCGGTGGCTATGGTCGCCGAACAGCGGTCGCACTTGGCCGCCAAGTAAGGAGAACGGCCAAAGTGCGGGAAGGCTTAACTGCGGGTCACGCCGCGCACCGGACTCGCCAAATCGCCCAAGGCCCTGCGGGCGGCAGCCCGACATGTGAATCAATGCCAGCTATCCGGCGTCCGGCTGCTGCCGATTCCGGTCTATAGACGAATGAGTTGAAGTCTGCGCCTTCCGCGACATGCTCAGTGAATTCAACGACGCGAGAGTAATCCCGGGCCTGTTGCGTCGGTTCTCAGAGCTGCTAGTCGTTACCACCCAAGACAGGGCTTTTCGAGTGGACCACGGAAATCGAAATGCTTTCGAGAATGTCCGGCCTGGTCACATCGATGAGGCGCTTCTCCGCGATGGCCCGCAGGTCATCCAAAACTGAGTCGGAAGCTGTGCTTTCCAGCACGACAACCGTCACTATCTGACGCGTCGCGGACTCGAACGACGTGTTGGCGTCGCGCACGCCAGGCGCTTTGAACACTGCATAGTGGACGGCCGAAATCGCAGTTTCGAGCTCCACCTCAGTGACGCTCTGACTAGTGCGCACTTCGACTGAAACGCCGCTGTGACCGCTGGTGAAAATGTCGATCATGTCGAGCGCAGCGTTGGGAGGGGGTCCCGTGAAAGCGATCCAAGCGTGAGCGCCGTCCACGATCTCCGCTCCTGCGAACGTTGCGGGCGCCGCTTCGCGGATTCTTGAGACCGCCAGGGAGAAATTGTCCCTCCAGGCATACTGATCGATGGCTTCCTGGAGTGATATGCCGTATTGGTCGGCGACGGCCTGCAAGTCTATTAACTCCGCGTCACTAATCGGATAGTCGATTTGCAGCGGCGGCCCCTCCGGCGGGGGCGCATCGATGACCTGTTGAGGTGAACGATCAGGTACCCCGACTGGGGTGACGCTCACCAATCTACCCGTGTGCTTGTCAACGACGACCCGATCTCCCAGTGGCTCTTGAAGTTGGACTATAACGGCCGTCAGGCATTCCGGACCACCAAGTGGATAGGGATCGGGGTCGACGACCATTTTGACCTGCACGTCGACATCCGTCTCCCTCAACAGGGAGACTTCCGGGTTCCTCTTGCAGGTACCGGCATCGAGCACAAGCCTGTCCGGGGAAAGCAACTCCGCTCCCTTCACACCCACTTCGCGGCGCGCGGTATCTTCGTCTCCTGCGCCGTGAGCCTGGGACGCCTCATCCGTCAGTTGTGTCTCCGTCCCACTCTCCCGCGCCTCCTCCTGCTGGCCCGTTGGTCTGAATGTATGGACGCTTACCCATTGCCCGGTGTGCTTGTAAACGACGACCCGATCTCCCAGTGGCTCACTGAGTTGAACCTCAACGATGCCTCCTCCGCAGTCCGGGCCACCTTGGAAAAAGGGTCGGGAGGAGGCAACAACCTTAACTTGCACGTCGGTATCCGTCTCCCGCAACAGCGACACTTCCTGGTCCCCTTTGCAGGGCCCGCCGGTACTGAGTACTAGCCTGTCCGGGTATGAAAGAGTCCCTCCGAACACCCTCACTTCACCGCGCAATTTGAACACGCCGAAGCCGAGCAACAACCAGATCGCGAATGCTGTTAACCCGATCACCACAACCGCTGTGACAAGCAGGAGTTTCAGGCGGCCGTACAAGAATCTTCTTGAACCAGGATTGTTAATCACAGGGTCTCCTCAGTTGGATGGCAGCGCCTTTCCGGGACGGCCAACCACTGCGGGCAAGGGATCCCCCAGTTCTTGTGGTTTCTCGTCTACTGACTGCTCAACATGAACGATCTTCACCAGCTCCGAGAAACTCCCGTCGGAGACGCGCAGCCAGCAGCGGCCGCCTGGCGTTTGGTCGGGCACTGTCTCTTGCCCTTGAAAATCGTCTGCTACTGGGAACTCACCCAGACCTATCTCAGGACCGTCCGAAGACACGAGGCTCAGATCCACGGAATTCGCATCGATGACTTCATCCCAGTCCAGCAAGGTGATCTTGAATGGCTCTCCCGGCTCGATTGTCTTGGGAATGCCTACACCCCCGATCGGAACCATGAACTTGGTCATCTCCTCCCACAACTGGCTCAGGTCGGAGGACTCCACCATGCCCGTGTCTTGCACCCACCATGTATCGCTCTGGCGGACCCACTTGCCCTTGCAACGGCGGCCTACGGATTGCTTAGCGTCAGCTTCGGACCACGGCTCGCACCACACTACTTGCCTGTTGGCCATCTTCGTTCCGTCACGGTATCGAACGTCCAGGTAGGGGCCACGGTCGTTGGCCAATAGATGCTCGTCTGGCGCAATGGGAGTGGCCGCGTCGAGCGCCCGCGCAAGACGCGCTATCGGCTCACGATCTTTGGGCAGATGATCAAACAGGGGTCTCAAAGGATCACCGGTGGGGAGGGATGCCACCCAGCGGAAGACGGCCTCAATGGGCGGCCGGGTGCCAGGGACTGGTGGAGGGGTGGCGCTACGTCCAAGGAAGACGGCCTATGCCCGTCCACCCACCTTGCAGGCTTCATATATTACCATTACCTTCCCATCGAGAGTGATCGACGGCTCGGCGTAAATTGATAGCCGTTTAACCTCGTCTGTCCTCAGGTCATGTGCAAAAGCGCCTGTCGACACGTCGCTGGACGGCACCTCAAATACGTCGCACGCAAGCCCCACCGTCCACACCACGTGGTCGCCGGACACCAAGGGCCGGTCGACTCCGCTGAGGCTCGGTGAAGCGGGCGAGCGCCTTTCCCCGGTGTCGAGATCGTAGAGCCGGGTGGCGATGCGGCCATCATCATCAATGTCTCGCCAGACGACACGGTTGCCGTAGATGTCTGGCATCGTATTGTTCGCACCCGACTCGTCCAGCACGAGTTCGTGCCCGGTCTTGAACTCGTACCGGTAGATGTCGAAGCGATTGTCCGGACATTCGAAACAGCCGGATCGATCCGTTCCCAGAATGGCCCTGTTCCGATTGTCCGACCAGACTATCTTGTCTCCTTCGATCGCTACCCAATGCTGCGCTCCAGGCGCTACCGCGACCGTTATCTCCTCGTCTGCTTCCAGGTCATAGGCGTAGATGTCGTAGTGAGTGTAATGAGGTGGACCCCAGGACAGGTCAGGTAACTGCCCTAGGCGCTTGCCTTGGCTCGCCTTCGACGGCGGCGCGGGCCTCTGGATCTGGCGTTGCGGGATTTCCCGCCGAGTGAATCGGGTCTTGGGGGGAGAACGCCGGCGCCCGCGTCCTGGCGCTTCGGAGGCCCGGGCCGGGCACCGGCGTCGACCGAACCCGGGGAATTGGCGTCAGGTGTGATGCCGGGCACGTCCAGCAGATAGCGCCCGGTATGAGATTCGGCGACAGACGCTACGTACTCCGGCGTCCCCTCAGCCACCAGTTCGCCGCCGCCGTCTCCCGCCAGCGGCCCGAGGTCGATCAGCCAGTCGGCGTTCTTGATCAGATCCAGGTGGTGTTCGATCAGTACGACGGTATTGCCGGCGTCAACAAGCCGATGCAGCACGTCCATGAGCTTCGAGCAGTCGTCGAACGAAAGCCCGGTCGTCGGCTCGTCGAGTATGTAGAACGTACTCCCTGTAGACCGTTTCGACAGTTCGGACGCCAGCTTGATTCGTTGGGCCTCACC
This sequence comes from Dehalococcoidia bacterium, assembly GCA_965224235.1. Taxonomy (GTDB): domain Bacteria; phylum Chloroflexota; class Dehalococcoidia; order Lucifugimonadales; family Lucifugimonadaceae. Next base: position 626,161 of record CBDCYP010000002.1, read on the forward strand.
GCCGCTCAGCGTTGTCGCCGGCTGGCCTAGCCGGATGTAGCCGAGTCCGACGTCGACCAACGTATTCAGCTTGTTGCGAATGCTGGGGATGTTCTCGAACAGGCGAGAGGCCTCGGACACCGTCATGTTGAGGACGTCCGCTATCGACACCCCCCTGAACGTGATTTCCAGCGCCTCCCGGTTGTACCTGGCGCCGAGGCACACCTCGCACGGCACGGTCACGTCCGGCAGGAACTGCATCTCGATCTGGACGTATCCGGCGCCGGCGCACGATTCGCACCTTCCTCCCTTGACGTTGAAAGAGAACCGGCCGGGCTTGTAGCCGCGCGCCCTGGCCTCGGGCATCGTTGCGAACAGCGTCCTTATGGGCGTGAAAAGGCCCGTGTACGTAGCCGGGTTGCTGCGGGGCGTGCGGCCGATGGGCGACTGATCGATGTTGATCACCTTGTCGATGTTTTCCAGCCCCGTGATGGCGTCGTGATCGCCCGGCCTGTCCTTCGCCCGGTATAACCGGTGCGCCAGCGTCTTATAGAGAACCTCGTTCACGAGAGTGCTCTTGCCGGAACCCGAAACGCCGGTGACGCAGACGAGGCGGCCGAGGGGCACCGAAATCGTAATGTCCTTGAGATTGTTGGCACGGGCGCCGTGAATAACGATTTCGCTTCCGGCGCCGTTGCGTCTTTCTGACGGGATCGGTATAGAACGTCTGCCGCTCAAATAGGCGCCGGTGATCGAATCCGGCGACTCGATAATGACGTCGATTGGGCCCTCCACCACGATGTGACCGCCCCGCTCGCCTGCGCCGGGCCCGAGGTCCACGATGTGGTCTGATGCCCGCATCACCGCCTCGTCGTGTTCAACGATCAGCACGGTGTTTCCGACGTCCCGCAGGCTCTGCAGGGTGTCGATCAGGCGGTAGTTGTCCATCGGGTGCAGGCCGACCGACGGTTCGTCGCAAACGTAGAGCACGCCCATCAGCCCAGAGCCGATCTGTGTCGCCAGCCTGATTCGCTGGCCCTCGCCCCCGCTCAGCGTGGCTGCCGCGCGGTCGAGGGTCAGGTAGTCGAGGCCCACGCGGGACAGGAACCCCAGCCTCGATTCGATCTCCTTGAAGATCTGCGATGCGATCGCCGCCTCGCGTGTCACAAGCGGTTCCCGTGCGGCCGAACCGTCGGGCCATTGGCCATCGCGGCACGCCTCTACCCAATCGAGCGCCCTGTGTACGGACTGCCTGGTCACCTCCATGATGCTCATGCCGAGCACCGTGACAGCCAGCGCCTCCGGTTTGAGCCGGTCTCCTCCGCATGTGACGCACGGACGCCGGGCCATGTATCGGGCGATGTCCTCGCGGACGTTCTCCGACTCGGTCTCGACGTGCCGTCGTTCGAGGCTGGGTATCACGCCCTCGAACGTCGTCTCCCACCTGTAGACCCGCCCTCTCTGCGTGGTGTGCGCCACCTCGATGCGCTTGTTGCCCGCCCCGTAGAGAACTACCTCAAGGGCCTTCTTTTCGAGTTGCGATACGGGGACGTCCATCGAAAATCCGTACGCCTCCGCCAACGATGACAGAGTGGATGCCAGCCATGGGGAGTTCGCCCCTGATCTCGCCCACGGCGCGACCGCGCCGCCTGCAAGACTTAGGGACTTGTCGGGGATCACGAGGTCGGGGTCCACCTCGAGGCGGAACCCGAGACCGGTGCAGGTTGGGCACGCTCCGTACGGCGTGTTGAACGAGAAGTTACGCGGCTCCAGTTCTGCGATGGAAATGTCGCAGTGGACGCAGGCGAACTGCTCGGAATAGACCACGTCCTCTCCGCCGACGATCGAGGCGACGACCGTGCCGCCGGACAACTTGAGAGCGGCCTCGACGGACTCGGTCAATCGCACGGTTTCCGTATCAGGTCTGATAACGAGGCGATCGACGACCACCTCGATATCGTGCCATTGCTGCTTGTTGAGTTTTATCTCTTCGGACAGTTCGCGAACCTGCCCGTCTACCCGCACTCGCACGAACCCTTCCCGCCGTGCGTTGTCCAGGATGGCGACGTGCTCGCCCTTCATGTGTGTCACCATCGGCGCAAGTAGCAGGATGCGTGTACCGTCACCCGTGCGGTTGATCCCATCGACGATCTGTTGCACCGATTGTCGTGAGACGGGTCGGCCGCAGTTGTGGCAGTGCGGTCTGCCGGCACGCGCGAACAGCAGGCGGAGATAGTCGTACACCTCGGTAACCGTGCCGACTGTCGAACGCGGATTGCGGGACACGCCCTTCTGGTCGATCGAGATGGCGGGGCTCAGCCCGTCGATGTGATCGACGTCCGGCTTGTCCATGCGGCCGAGGAACTGCCGCGCGTAAGCGGAGAGCGACTCGACGTACCGGCGTTGGCCCTCGGCGTAGATCGTGTCGAACGCGAGGCTGCTCTTCCCGGAGCCGGACACGCCGGTGATCACGACGAGTTTGTCGCGGGGGATCTCGACGTCGATGTTTTTCAGGTTGTGTTCGCGTGCGCCGCGAATGGAGATATGAGACTCGGCCATAAGGCGCTCGCCGCCGTCAGGGGTGTGTGGGCGCCCGCAGGCGAAATCTGCTCGCGAGCGGACCCGTAGTCTTGTCGGGTTCGGCCATCCGGCCAGTGAATCGAAAACCCGCCATGAAGTTTACCAACAGCGCGGGCCGGGGCAGAACGAGGTGGCGGGCACGGTCGCGTGGGAAGTACGCCTGACAGTGATGCCGCGGTTGTAGGAATCTGCTACTGTGAAGGTGCTAAATCAGTTCTGGGGTATGCGGCATCTGTTGCAAATCATCTCGCAGGAGGCGGATTGTGACAGCCACCACCGTGAAGCGCATCGTGTGCTTGGCCAACTCAAGAAAAATGAGTGGGCGCTGTATCGCCGGCATAGAATTCCTGGAGAACGGACGCTTTGGCGGGTGGATTCGCCCCGTAAGCGCTCGGGACAACGAGGAAGTGTCGGAGGACGAACGCCAGTACAAGGATGGGAGTGACCCACGGGTTCTCGATGTCATTGACGTGCCGGTTCTCAATGCTCAGCCGAAGAACTTCCAACAGGAAAACTGGCTGCTTGACCCGGTTTTCTACTGGAAGAAGGTCCGACGCGTCGCTTGGAATGAATTGGCGCAACTGACCGACACCGTAGTACCACTCTGGACTAGCGGAAGTAGCACTCGCAAAGGTAAGAACGACCAGATTCCGCTCTCGGTAGCCAATACCCTCGCCAGTTCGCTGCGCATCATCAGGGTTGACGCTCTGCAAATATCGGTGTTTGCGCCCGGAGCGGATTTCGGTGATAACCGACGGAGATTACAAGGTCGCTTTCAGTATAATGGTGAAGATTACTGGCTGTGGGTTACCGATCCTACCTACGCCCGGAGGTATCTGCGGCGACCTGACGGCGTCTACCAGATCGGGGAGTGCTTTCTTACCGTCAGTCTCGGCGGGCCGTTCGGTGAATATGTTTACAAGCTAATCGCCGCCATCATCGAGCCTTGATAAGGAATCCTTTCTTGAGCACAACTCAGCATCCGGTGTACACGGTCGGACACTCCAATCACTCACCGGGGGCATTTCTGGCGCTACTCCGAGAGCACTGCGTGGACGAAGTAGCGGATGTTCGCTCGGTGCCGTACAGCCGCTACACTTCCCATTTCAATCAGGACATCCTGAATGGGACGCTGGAAAGAGTCGGAATCGGCTACGTGTTCATGGGTGGGGAGCTCGGTGGCCGACCGGCTGACCGTTCGTGCTACGATGCCGACGGGCGCGTTCGGTATGACCTGCTGGCGGATACGGACCTTGTCGACGATGGCATCAGCCGCTTAATTCGCGGAGCCGACGAGCGACGCATCGCCTTGATGTGTACCGAGAAGGAACCGCTAGAGTGTCACCGCACCCTACTGGTCGCCCGGGTGCTTGCAGAGCGCAGTGTTACCGTTGCCCACATCCTCGACGACGGCAGGCTCGAACATCACGCCGCCACTATGAATCGACTGCTGGACCAATTCAAATTGCCGCGCGATGGCGACATGTTCCGCTCCAGAGATGAAGTGATCGCCGACATCCTGACTCGTCAGTCGAAGAAAGTAGCGTATGTTGGCGCGAAATCGTCCGTCTACATAAATGGTTGGGAGGATGCGTTTTGAAGGTGTACACCATCGGATTCACACAAAAAACCGCATCTGATTTCTTTGGGCTGTTGCGAGAGTCGGGAGCAAAGCGACTGGTGGATATCCGGCTGAACAATGTCTCGCAACTCGCGGGCTTCGCCAAGAAAGACGATCTTGAGTACTTTCTACACAAGATCTGCCGAATCAAATACAACTACATGCCTGAACTGGCGCCCACCAAAGAGATGCTGGACGCTTACCGGAATGAACATCACGACTGGGACACGTACGAGCGCGAGTTCCTCGCTCTTATGGACTTACGACGCATCGGTAAAAGGGGGATTAAGAGAATAATCTCCAACGGATGCCTACTGTGCAGCGAGGACAAACCCGAATTCTGCCACCGCCGGTTGGTTGCTGAGTATCTTCAGCGCCATTGGTGCGATATTGAAATCATACATTTGGGCTAGTATCTATTAGAGCGTGCTGTACCACGACGTCCACGAAAGACGGCCCTACCCGGGATGGACAAAATGCCTCTTGGCCACCATACTGGTATTCATTAGAACCCATCGGGGCACCGCCCAACGGTACCGAAACAACGGCTGGCCCGATCATCACTACCCCAGGGACGCGATCAACCGTCCCTGCATTTTTGTGGCAGGATCGTCAATTGATGTCAACTGACCTGAACACGGAACACAGGATTCGTGTAGAGGTGTTTGTTGACTTCTGGAACTTCCAGCTATTAACCAACAGCTGGACTTCGCGTTCAAGATCGACTGGCAGGATTTGGGGCTGGTGGTGGCTCAGGAATCCTTCCGAACAGTTGATGCAACTAATGCAACTGCGTCGATCTCCTACCAGGACATGAATGTATACGGATCTTATGACGCGTCCAGCAAGAAGGACGAGGGCCTTCGCAATTGGGCCTCTGAACGGGCTGTACGGCGATTCACCCGTCCGGTGCTCAGTTCAATGCCGGGCCGAATTCGGGGGTTGCGCTAGGGCGAGGGCCTGTGAATGAGACGTAGATATCGGGGGAGACGAAGAAATAGTCAGGCCATATGGAGGTTGATGCTCGGCATCGTCATCGGTGTCCTGGCAAGCGTGGCTTACTACGCCTACGTCGAGCACACGTTGCCTCAACGAATAATTGACTTGGTGTCACCGGGGGAGGCTGAGCCCCCCACTCCTGAAGAAGTCAGACAGCGGGCCGAAGTGCTGGAGACCCAATCATTCATACTGGGGTGGGGCACAATATGGTGTCTGGACGCCCCTAGACTCGTCGCCGATGCAGAGTATGACATGAAGCGGAAGTATCCCGACCACCACGACGTAGCTCTCTCTGATCTCCATCAACTCAATGATACCCGCTTGGCGTGGGAAATCTTGGACGATTATGAAGACCTTATAAAGGACTTGGTGCGGGCCTGCGGGTGACCATGTGAGTCGACAGGTCGCCACACCAACGGGACTTCCCCGAGTCATTGGGGCTTGCAAAACAGGGGCACGTCGCTCTCATCACCACGTGGCCGCTTCTTCGCGGTCGATCTTTGCGGGGTCCAGGTCCATGCCCATACCGGGGGTTTCAGGCGTGCTGATCACTCCGCCCTCCGGTCTGACCGGCGTCGATAAAAAGAACTGGTGGACCTCGTTCCACTTGATGAGGTATTCCTGGTACGGGGTGTGGACCGGCGACTGCGTGGCGGAGAAGTGGATGCCGGCGGGCGTCGAGTGACCGTGCGGGATGGTTATGAGGTCGTGGACGGTGGCGTACGCGGCGATCTTCATCACTTCGGAGATGCCGCCGGCCCAGTAGATGTCGGGCTGCAGGATGTCGAGCGCCCCGGCGTCCACGAACCGCTTGAAACCCCAGCGGGTGTACTCGTGCTCGGCGCCGGAAAGCGGAATGGACGTTCGTTGTCTGAGCTCCCGGTACGTGTCGATGCGGTCTGGCATGGCGCACTCTTCGAGCCAGCGGGGCGAGAACTCCTTGATGCGCTCTACCATGCGAACGCCGTACGTAAGGTCCCAGCTTTGCCAACAGTCCAGCATGATCTCGTCGTCATCGCCGAGCGACTCCCGCAGAGTGCGGACAAGGTCAACGTTCTTCCGCATGCCCTCCGGCCCGCTCATCGGCCCGTGCCGAAAAAACCACTTCTGCGCTGTATAACCCTGCGCCTGCGCGGCAAGCGCCCGTTCCCGCACGAGGCCGAGGTCTTCGACCGCGTACCCCAACATGCTGGCGTAGGCCGGAACCTCCTGCCGAGTCGGTCCGCCGAGCAGCCGGTGCACAGGCTGGCCCAACACGCGGCCTTTGAGGTCCCACAGAGCGCAGTCGACTGCGCTGACGGCCATCATCGCCTCGCCCTGCCTTCCGTGGACCAGCAGGCGGTGCATTTGGTCCCACAGGAGTTCCGTGGCGACGGGGTCCTTGCCGACCAGAATTGGCCTCAGTTGGCGGTCGATGATGAACGCCACGGCCTCAGGTAGGGGTCCGGCCGTACCGGTAGCGCCCTCGTCGGTCTCCACGTGGACGAACCAGGCGACGATCCGGTAGTGCCGGTCATCGATCTGGTTCTCAAACGTGTCCATAGGCGCCCGGCGGTACTCGGAGTAGATGTCGATGGGCCGAGCCAGCCGGTCCTCCCAAAACGTGCCGTCCGTCTCCATCGTGCCGGTGAGTTTGCGCAGGTTGAGGTTAGTAATCTTCATCGCGGTTCCGGATCGTCGGTTTGTCCGATGTTGGTGACCAATCGTAACCTGCCCCATGGTGGCAGGCAGGACGGGATGCGCGTGCTCCCTGCACGGATTAGCTGGGACTGCAGCGAATTGGCAACTGTTGTAATCGCCCGCTCTGAGGCAGTTGAGGGGGCTGTGCTGACTACACGCCGTTGATCGGGACGGCCTTTCCTCCTTTGATCGCAATGTCCGACCTCCGGTATACGGCGCACTCTCTGAGACGACTTGCTGGCAACCTCAGCCCGAACGTGTGAGTTCGGCCGCCGCCCGTTTCGCCGGCCGTGCTCGATTCGTACTTCCAGTCATCTCGATCAAGAAACGCAACATCAACGCGCCATATGATGACCGGCTGGCCCGGCTCTATACCCTCCGTCACGTCCACCAGATAGCGCCAGACGATGTACCAACCCTGGTGATCGTAGTGAGATTGAAGGGCCCACGGCCGCTTGCTCGCCTTCGATTCGAGTGACCGCTCAGGACTCGGAGGATCGGGTGTGTTCCTGCGTTTCAGATCAGGGAATCGCTGCTGGGCCGTATGCAAGTGGCGGCTCTTTTCGTAAACGCTATGAGAATCGAGGGCCTTGGTGCCGTAAATCCCCACGACAGCGCTGAAGACGTTTGCTTGCTCGAAGTAGATGTCCAGCAGTTCAGGGACGCGCCGTTCGATGTATTCAATGCTTCGCCGGATCGCCGCTACATCCAGACCCGGGGGCAGTGCGACAGATTTGTCAAAGTCTTCCATCCGCACCATGGTCTGATCCTAATCGACCGAAAGTCGCGCTAACTCCGGAACTGCCCTAATCGCCATCTGGAAGAATTCGGGGTTTGATTCCACTCCGATTACATGGAGACCTTGGCACGCGGCAGCGGCAACCGTCGAACCCGAACCCATGAATGGGTCGACAACAGTACCGTACCCCAGGGGCAAGACAGCGCGGGTCAACTGCCTCAATAGTTTCTGCGGTTTCAATGTTGGATGGGGCGCAATCTCACGCTCCAGCCTGGTCGCGAATCCAACCTTCAGTACATCCCTGAACGGTTCCGATTTTGAGACCCGTCTCAGCCCACCGGTTCCCCACTTACGCAAATTGTCCTGCACGCGGCCTTCCAGGGGATTCCGGAAAACCCCCCAGGGCTCCCAGGAAGAGCGAGGCATGACCGTTACTCCGGCGAATTCCTCGTGAGCGTTCTTGGGCCTGTCTCCGCCGCGCAGTGTTGACACAAGGCGGACCAACTCACCGCGCTTTTCAAGGCCCGAGTCACAAAGCGCGGTGTAGACGCGTTGGGACACAAGCGGGTTAGTGGCGATAAACACATGGGCGCCAGGCACAAGCACGCGTACGAGCTTGCGGCCCAGTTCGGAAAAGAATAGAGCCAATTGATCCAGTTGGTCGGTGGTCAAGGTCGTGAACCGTGGCACGGGACTTCGGACATGGCCGTCAAGCGCAGGAGGGACACGCCATACACCCCCGCTGCCAGCCCGCCGTTTCGCCAGTTGATCGGCCTGATATTCGACCACTCCGTACGGGGGATCGGTCACGATGCCGTGTACAGAATTCGGCTCCCTGTTGGCCAGCCATTCGAATGCGTCGGCTAACACCAGTTCGTAGTTGTGCGCAGTTTCATCAAACTGCCGAAGGCCTAACGTGAGCCGGACATCTTCGATTTGCGATCCTGTCGTCATTCCGCTTCTCCGTGTCGGGCAGTATAGACCTTAACCTGGCGCCGCCCGGTAGCGCGTGTCACCATGGCTGCCCGCGTATTCCGGACGACGGCGATTGGCGGACAAAGTGCGTTGTGAAAGTTCGGGCGGCGGGTCACGCATCGGCTTGAGGCCGGCCAACCACGGGCCGGCGATTCTGTCCTGACGTATGACGTATATTGGAACAACTCCGTTGTCGGATCCGTCTATATGGGTAGATTGAATCTGCTCATACAGGAGGCAACCAAATGAAACGCCTGATCATCCTGCCCTTGATGACCGTCTTGGTCCTGGTTTTTGCCGCCGCTGCGTGCGGCGCCGCCGGCGACGAATCGTTTAACGACTCGGGGGCGCCCGGCATTCCGGGGCATCCCGGCGAGCCCGGGGCGCCCGGGGCGCCCACAGCGGCCAGTCTAAAGAGGCCTGAAATCGCGGTGAACGAGAAGCTGGTTAGCCGTTCCGCCGGGCAGGCCGACGCCGAGGTTGTCGAGCGAAAGATCGTCACCAACGTCGATATGAACGTCAGGGTTGACGACGTGGACGACGCCATGGAAGCCGTCACAAACTTTGTCGATACCAGCGGCGGCTATATCGTTTCCGTGTCCCGCACTGAAGACGAGGTCGAATCATTCGCGTTCATGTCGTTCCGCGTCCCGTCGAACAACCTCGAAGCGGCGCTTTCACGGGTGCGGAATATATCCGAGCGGGTTGAAAATGAGAACAGGTCCTCACAAGACGTCACCACGGAGTTCGTCGATATCGAGGCCCGGCTCGGCAACCTGAAATCCGCGGAGCAGCAGTTGACGGCTCTATTCGAACGTTCCGGCAAGGTGAGCGACGTGCTTGAAGTGCAGCGGGAACTGATCAACGTGCGAGGTCAGATAGAAAGCCTCCAGGGCCGGCTGAACTACCTTTCGCAGACGACCGCCACTTCCCTTGTCAGTGTGTGGTTCCACCCGGCTTCCAGCGCCGCGCCGATTTCAGACCCCGCCTGGAGCCCTTCGGAGACGGCACGCGGCGCTACGCGCGGGCTTGCTGCGTTCGGCAGGTGGTTCACAGATGTCGCAATCACCGTCGCAATCTTCACTCCTGTATGGGTCCCGATCGTTGTCATAGTCCTGGGAGTCGTGCTGTGGGACCAGCGCAGGCAGCGAAAGAATGCCGAGCAAGCCAAACTGGCAACCGAATCGCACTCCGAGCCAGAAGCGGATAATAACCAGTCGATGCCCGACCAGGCAGCCCAACAAGAAAAACAGGAGTGATGACGCGATTATTGCACCCAGCGGTCGGGGAAGACGGATTTGGTAAGGGCCGGTGAAGACGGATGATGCGCAGTATGAACCGAGCCTGAACGGTCCATTTACGTAGAAACGACGGTTTAGCAAAAAAAGCAGCAGGATTAACGACAGGCCAAGGAATAGCCGAACGCCTGAACTATGGGCCAGCAAAAAAATGTTCGAATCTCTGACAAACAGGCTAAACGGCGCCCTATCTCGCCTCTCCGGCAAAGGACGCCTTTCCAACAAGGACGTGGACGCCGCGATGCGGGACGTGCGCATGGCGCTGCTGGAAGCCGACGTCGACTTCAGGGTCACGCGCCAGTTCGTCAACAGGGTGAGGGAACGGGCGGACGGCGAGCGCGTATTCTCCTCACTGTCACCCGGCCAGACCGTGGTGAAGATTGTCCACGAAGAGTTGCGAGAAATACTGGGCGGCGAGGCGGTCGGTCTGGAGCGGGCCAAATCTCCGCCGTCCGTCGTCATGCTCGTGGGCCTGCAAGGCTCGGGCAAGACCACTACTGCGGCCAAACTGGCTCTGCGCCTTCGCAAGGACAACCAGCCGGCCATGCTCGCCGCCTGCGACCTCCAGCGGCCGGCGGCTATCGACCAACTCGTGCAACTCGGTCGCGAGCTGAACATTCCGGTCCATCACGAAGACCCGATCGGAAACTCTCCGATAAAGGTGGCCGCAAACGCTGTGAAAGCGGCCGACAAGTCAGGCATTCGCTGGCTCATCCTCGACACCGCGGGCCGGCTTCACCTCGACGAGGGGATGATGGACCAACTCGCCCGGATGCGGGACAAAGTTCAACCCGCCGAGACGCTCCTCGTCGTCGATGCAATGACCGGACAGGACGCGGTGCGCTCGGGTTCGGAGTTCAACGAACGTATTGGCCTGACCGGCCTGATACTAACCAAGATGGACGGCGACGCACGAGGGGGCGCGGCGCTGTCGATGAAGTCGGTCACCGGCCTCCCCATCAAGTTCGTCGGCGCCGGCGAACGGGCATCGGCGCTTGAGGACTACCACCCCGACCGCATGGCGGCGCGCATCCTGGGCATGGGCGACATGCAGACCCTTGTCGAAAGGGCGCAGGAACAGATCGACGTCGAAGAGGCGACGAGGCTTGAGCTCCGGATGCGGCGCAACCAGTTCGACATGAACGATCTGCTCAAGCAGTTCCAGGCGCTGAAGAACATGGGCCCGTTGGGGGACGTGCTCGGCATGATTCCCGGAATGCGGGCCATGCAGGGACGTATCAACCCCGCTGATCTCGACGAGCGAAAGATGGCGCAGGTCGAGGCGATCATACTGTCGATGACACTTGGCGAACGGACGAACCCGGCAATTATCAAAGGTTCGAGGCGCAAGCGTATCGCGCTCGGCAGCGGGACAACTCCGGCCCAGGTCAACCAGCTTCTCAATCAGCATCGGCAGATGCAGAAGGTGATGAAGAAACTGGCCACCGGCGGCAACCCCCGCGCCCTCATGGGCATGTTCGGCAAAAGCTAGCTGGCCTGTTCAGCAAAAGCCGGGGCCTGTTCAGCAAAAGCAGCGCGTCTTCCCCTTCAGGCTGGCCACCTCGCCGTCGAGGATAGACCCATGCCCGCGAGCCGGATGGGTCGCGGTGTTTCTCGGCCCTCACACTCTCTAACGAGGGAAGGTTAGGATTGAGCGGCGGCGGCGTTGCGCGGCGCCATTCCAGCGACGGCCGCACTTAACAGGCACGGCAGACACGCCGGCACATGGAGAATTCAATGATCTGCCAACTGCGGATTTACACTATCAACAAGGGCATGATGGACAGTTGGCTCGAAGTGTTTCAGGCCGAATGCGTGCCGCACCTTGAAGAGTCCGGCATCAGCGTGCACTCCATGTGGGTCACCGAAGACCGCACACAGTTCACGTGGATCCGGTGCTTCCCGGACAAGTCGCAGATCGAACCCCTCGAAGCGGCGTTCTACGGCACCGACTGGTGGCACGGGAGGGTCGACTACATCCGCAGCCACATCGCACGGACCGACGTAACCCTCGTCGAGCCGATATAGGCTGACCGCGCCGCCGTTTGCGAGGGCGGGCTAACTGCGCGCCAACGGACTACGAGGGCAGGACGGCGCCGACGATCTCTGGGTGGCCCCGCAAAAAATCGGGCGCGTCGACTGCACGGCTGCCCTGGAGTTGAACCCGCAGAAGTTCCAGCGCTCCCTCGCAGGTAGATACCGCCAGCCGGCCAGCGATGCGAAATACCGTGCCCGGCGGCGGCAGCGCGCCCCGTTCTTCCTCCACAACTGCCGCGTCCAGGATCTTCAGCCTTCGCGTGTACCACGTTGTGAACAACCCCGGCCTGGGATCATAGGCGCGCATCATTCTCTCCAGGCGCCGGGCGGATCGGCGCCAGTCGGCCGCGCCATCCCCGCGGCGGACCAATTTCGTCACGCTCGCCCGAGTTTCGTCCTGCGGAACGGGCGTCAGTTGACCATTCGAAAGGCTGAACAAGACCTCCGGCAACATCATTGCGCCGATCGAGAACAGCCGACTCATGAGTTCACCAGCACGTTCGGTCCCATCGAGCGGCACCGGTGCAGACGCCCGGAGAATCATGCCCGTGTCCATGCCTTCATCCAGCTTCATGATGGTCACCCCGGTCTCCGAAACGCCGTCCAAAATCGCCTTCTGCACGGGGGATGGGCCGCGGTACGCGGGTAGCAGCGACGGGTGGATGTTCACGACGCCGAGGGGCGGAATGTCGAGCACGGCGCGCGGCAAGAATCGGCCGTAGGCGGCCACCACGAAGATTGAAGCGTGTGTGTCGGCCAGGTGGTCCAGCGGGTCACGCGATCTCAGATCGTCCGGTGTCCTGACGTCCAGACCACGTTCCGAGGCCCACACCTTCACGGCTGTCGGCGTCATCCTGTTTCCTCTGCCTGCCGGCCGGTCAGGGCGCGTGTAGACCGAGGCAACGTCGATGCCCGCTGCCTGCAAAGCCGCCAGGCTTTCGACCGCCTCTGGGGGCGATCCGAAAAACACTATTGTTAACGCCATTTTGGGCCTGTCAGGCGCGCTAGTGTATGCGCGGAAACGCGCTGGCGGCTGGGAAATAGCCCGGCCGAGAGGGGCCGAACGAGTGTTTGATTAAACTGGATAGTGACAGTATTCACAAAGATTTCACGTCTTAAGGCGCGATTGATGCCGTAATTGTGACCGCGCGGTCTTGCGTTTCCCAGACAGTAGCGTGTTAACTTCTAGGCGGGTCGAATCACTTCGGCGGCTGGCTTTCCGGTGCTGCCACACACGGCCCAAACCCCCTGTTTGAAGGTATATCTTTTTCGCCTGCACCGCAGGTACCGGGCCAACTTGTGCCCACGAGGTTTTGCACTGGGCAACGATTCAGCCGACAGAATTTGGCAGGCTGCCCTCGGGCGGCTCGAGCTGGAAATACCAAGACCGAACTTTGAGACCTGGCTCAAGGACACGTCCGCGCAGTCGCTCGACGGCGACACCCTTGTCGTGACCACTCCCAGCGCCTTCGCCGCCGAGGCGTTGGAACAGCGGCTGTCCGCTATTATCTCCCGAGTCGTCGAGCGGGTAGCCAGCAGATCGTTGTCTGTGGAGTTCGCAGTCGCCGACGAGGCGTCGGTCGCGCCGCGGCGCGACGACCCGCCGCGCCGGTCTGAAATACGGGCACACGGCAACGCTCTCCGGCCCGGCCTCACCTTCGACGCCTTCATCGTCGGGGATTCGAACAAGCTCGCCCATGCGGCGGCGGCCAACGTCGCTGAATCCCCCGGCCTGGCCTACAACCCCCTCTATATCTACTCACAAGTCGGCCTCGGTAAGACCCACCTGCTGCACGCCATCGCCCACTCGCTGGTGGAAAGGGGCCTCGAAATCCTGTACGTGAGCAGCGAGCGATTTACAAACGACTACATCAAGGCGATCCGAGCCGGTACCGCAGACCAGTTCCGCGAACGGTACCGGAGCGCCGATGCCCTCCTGATAGACGACATCCAGTTCATCGCCTCGAAAGAGCAGACGCAGGAGGGGTTCTTCCACACGTTCAACGAGCTTCACATGACCGGGCGGCAGGTCGTCGTTACGGGAGACGAACCGGCCAGGAAGTCGCTGCTCGAAGAACGCATAGTGTCGCGCCTGGAGGGCGGCCTGGTGGTCGATATTCAACCTCCCGACCTCGAGACCCGCATCGCGATACTCGAAAGCAAGGCCTATGTTCTGAAAGCCGACGTGCCGGTCATGGTCCTCGAACTCCTGGCACGAAGGTCTCATACTAACGTCAGGGAACTCGAGGGCAGCCTGAACCGCGTCATAGCCTTTTCCCAGCTAGTCGACAGCCCGATCGATCCGGAGCTCGCGACAAGGGCGCTAAGCAACCTGATCGATTCCGACCCGACCCGGTCTGCCGACCCGCAGAACGTGATTCAAGCGGTCACCGAACGCACGGGCGTAGACATCAAAACACTCATGGGGCGCCGCCGCGACAAGCGCACGTCTCACGCACGTCACATGGCGATGTACCTGCTGCGGGAGGAAAGCCACCTGCCCTCGACGCAGGTGGGCGAAATCATGGGCGGCAAGGACCATTCATCAGTCCTGTACGCGCAGCGCAGGTTCGCCGAGCAGCTCGACGACAACCCATCGCTCCGCCATCTCGTGGCATCAATGCGCATGGCCCTGTCGACCGAGTCATACACTTAGGCTCCTGGGGCCACGCCCTTGATTCTCCACTGCTATTGTGGAAAAGTCCTGCTTTTCTGTGGGAAAACCAAGGCCATTGTGGAAAACTACGACGCGCTCCCAATCCTCCGCCACTGCATTCCACACCAGGGGCCGACCTGTTCACCGCCATCACCAACCAGACAGGAACTTACCGCGGCTAATCCACAATCGCATCCAATTGCCTCCCAGTACAGTTTCCACTTTTCCACGACGCATACTGCTGATAATAAATAGGCAATTATTTATCACTCATTGTTCACATGATCGACTTAGCAACAATAGAAGTAGCCGGTGGAAATGGTGGAAACGGCATCGTCGCGTTCGCAAGGGAGGCGATGAATCCTTTTGGCGGACCTGCAGGAGGTACGGGAGGAGACGGCGGTGCGGTGGTTATTGTGGCTGACGAGTCCGAAAGCACACTTCTGAAGTTCCGTCGTCGTCGAGTATTTCGGTCTGAGGATGGTGGACGAGGCGGACCGAACAAACGCTACGGCGCACGCGGGGCGAACACGTTGATCACGGTGCCGGTTGGCACGGAAGTGTGGGACGCAGATGAGGGGCAATTGCTGAGCGATCTGTCGTCGCACGGCATGACTGTCGTAGCAGCTGAGGCCGGCAGAGGCGGTTCGGGCAACGCCCGATTTGTGTCGTCAGTCAATCAGTATCCGCTGCTTGCGGAGGCTGGCGAACTGGGAACACAGCGACGGGTACGCCTCGAACTGAAACTTCTGGCAGACGTTGGCTTGGTCGGTATGCCAAATGCCGGGAAGTCGAGCATTCTGGCGGCTATCTCGGCGGCGCGACCCAAGATCGCCGGTTATCCCTTTACGACCCTTGAACCGGTACTGGGCGTTGTCGAACGAGGGCTTGAGACGATGGTCGTCGTGGATATTCCGGGCCTGATCGAAGATGCGCACCTTGGCGCCGGTCTGGGCGATGAATTCCTGAAACACGCCGAGAGGACAGAACTGCTCGTGCACGTTATCGACGGGTCTGAGGACGATCTGGCGCAGCGTGTGGCAACGATCGACCGGGAGCTGGAGCAGTACGGTACGAGGCTTGTCAAAACGCCGAGAGTGGTGGCTGTCAACAAGATGGATGTGGCGGAGGATCAGGGCAGGGCCGAACAGGTCAGACAGGAGATGGCGGAGATCGCCGGCGACGATGGAGAGGTCTATTTCGTGTCGGCGGCGACGCACGAAGGTTTGGACCGGCTCACGGCGCAGTTGCGGCGGCGGCTTGCCGAGATCCGGTGGACCGGACCATTGCCACTGTCGGAAGAAACCTCGTTGCCGGTACTCAGGCCTGAACCGGTGGATCATCGGCGCCCAGTCGTAATGGAATCGGCAGAGGTATTTAGGATTGTTCACCCGCGGGCCGTGCGTCTGGCGCGCGGCTCCGACCTCGACGACTGGGAGGCTCGTGTGCAGTTCCACGCTGTGTTGGACCGGCTTGGGATTTCTGCCGCTCTGGCGCGGTTGGGCGTTGCGAGCGGCGACACGGTGTTGGCAGGCGACTGGGACTTCGACTGGGTATGATCCCAAACGAGTTCATGGGGCGATCTCGATGATGGACGCGGTGGCTGCCAAAAAGGTCGGAGTGCTGGGAGGCACGTTCGATCCGATTCACAATGGCCACCTTGCGGTGGGGGAGTTCGCAATGAACGCGGCCGGACTGGACGAGGTGGTGTTCGTACCAGCGGGCCGGCCGTGGATGAAGCAGACCAAACCCGGAGCTTCGCCCGAGGACCGCCTCGAAATGGTCCGCCTTGCGCTGGCCGGACACCCCGGGTTTTCCTGCTCCGACGTGGACGTGAGACGCCAGGGCCAGACCTACACGGTGGACACTCTGGCTGACCTGCGGTCGCAGTATGGCCCCAGTGCGGCGTTCTACCTGATCGTCGGCGCCGATACTGCCGAAGAGATGCACCGCTGGAAGAGGGCCGATGTCCTGCCGTCCATGTGTACAGTCGTGGTCATAGGGCGGCCCGGCTCTCCTCCGCCCGCCGGGCTGGAGTTCGGTCACCCGGCGCGCGAGGCGTTGTTTCTTCAGGGTCCGATGTGGGAAGTGAGCGCTTCGGCCATCAGGGATAGTCTCAACGGGGGCGGGCTTCCGGTCGGACAAACGCCTCTGGCAGTGGTCCGATATATGGACGACCGCGGCCTTTATGGCCTTTCGCAGGCGACAAGGACATGAGAGAGACAGTTACAGCCGTAGAGAAGGCCGAAAGATTGCTGGAACGGGCGTTGGAGCTTGGCGCACTGGAGATCGGGGAGTTCACGCTCTCGTCGGGTCAGAAGAGCAAGTACTACTTCGACGGGCGTCTGCTGACGTTGGACCCGGAGGGATCGGACCTGATCTCCTCACTGTTTCTTGATGAGATCGCCATCGCCGGCGCCGACGCGGCAGGCGGCCCGACAGTCGCAGCCGTGCCCATTGTCGGGGCAATCACCCTGAGAAGCCGGTTGGAGGGCAGGCCGGTAATGGGCTTCTTTGTCCGGCCTGCAATCAAGAGCCACGGCGGACGAAAACAGGTGGAAGGGCCGGTCGAGCCGGGGATGAAGGTTGCGGTATTCGACGACACCATCTCGACGGGCGGTAGCCTGTTTGCGGCGATCGCCGCGTTGGAGGCCTTTGGCTGTCAGGTCGTGCTCGTCCTGTGTGCAGTAGATCGCATGCAAGGCGGCAGCGACGAGTTACGGCGCCGGCAACTACCCTTCTACGCCGTACTCCAGGCAGACCCCAACGGCAACATCCGGCCAAACATCTCTGCCATCTGACCGGGGCTATACGTCGAGGTTTTTTACTTCGAGGGCGTGGGTGCGGATGAAGTCGCGCCTGGGCGCTACCTCGTCTCCCATGAGTGTCCGGAATATGTCGTCCGCGACCATGGCGTCCTCTGCGGTGACGCGCAGCATTACCCGTTGTCCCGGGTCCATTGTGGTCTCCCACAACTGATCGGGGTTCATCTCGCCCAGGCCCTTGTAGCGCTGGATACTCACGCCGGAACGGTCCGCGCTGTCCTCAAGACGTGTGACGAGCTCTGACCACGGCACGTCTTCCTCAATGGTCTTGTCCTTGCGTGTGATGGTGACCGCGCCGGCATCGACGATGCCCTTGACCGCTTTGTAAAGACGCCTCGCCCTTTTCATCGACGGATGCTCGTTCACCTGCCGGGTGAGTGTGTATCCGTCCACTTCGTACGTTCGATCTTCCGGCGGTATGGGAACTGTCACCTCTTCGACCGTTTCGTCAAACAGGACCGGTTGAGCCGGAATGACTGGCCGGAAGTCGAGTTGTTCGAATTCGGGCTCCTTGATCAGTCGCTCCAAAACATTTTCCGGAACTTCAAGGGCGGCAACGGCATCCCTTGCGTCCTGGTACTGGCGAAGAGGGGCCAGGACGTTTCCAATGCCCGCGCCGGACTGGGAGAATCCGTCGCCGGACGCCGCGAATATGCGCATGTCGCCGTAGACCCGGCCTGCGAGCCAGCGGTCCATCTCCTCTTCGGAGTAGAGCCATGTGGCAGAGCGGCCGCGTGAGGCCCTAAACAGCGGCGGCTGCGCGATGTAGAGGCACCCGTCGCCGATGAGTTGGGGCATGTTTCGGAAAAAGAACGTGAGCAGAAGGGTGCGGATGTGCGCGCCGTCCACGTCGGCGTCGGTCATGATGATAACGCGGTGGTACCGCAGCCTGTCTGCGTTGTAGTCCTCCCCGAGGCCGGCGCCGAGGGCGGTGATGAGCGCGACGATCTCCTCGTGGGCGAGCATCCTTTCAGGGCGCGCTTTTTCGACGTTCAGGATCTTCCCCTTGAGCGGCAAAATGGCCTGGAACTGCCGGTCCCGGCCCTGCTTGGCCGAGCCGCCGGCCGACTCGCCCTCCACTATGTACAGTTCGCTGTTGCGCGGGTCCTTTTCGGAACAATCAGCAAGCTTTCCGGGCAGCGACCCGCCGTCCATGGCGTTTTTACGAATTACGAGGTCCCGCGCCTTCTTTGCGGCCGCTCTCGCCCTTGCGGCGGTGGTGGACTTCTCGATGATCTTCCGGGCTTCAAGCGGATTGTCTTCGAGGTATTCGGATATATGCCGCCCGACTATGGCTTCTACCGCGCCCTTGACCTCCGGGTTGCCGAGCCGGCCCTTTGTCTGGCCCTCGAACTGCGGCTCCTTGACCTTCACGCTGATCACCGACATCAGGCCTTCCCGAACATCCTCGCCTGAGAGACTTTGAATCTCGTCCTTGAAGGCTCCCTGTTTCCGGCCGACGTCGTTAATCACCCTTGTGAGGGCGGCGCGGAAACCGGTGACGTGCGAGCCGCCGTCGCCCGTGCGTATGCAGTTGGCGAATGACAGGCAGTTTTCGACGAACGAACCGTTGTACTGGAGCGCCACCTCGACCATGACGTCGTCCTGCATGGCCGAGGCCATAATGACGTCGTCGTGGACAGGATTTCGCCGCCGGTTGAGGGAACGAACGAAACTCTCCACGCCCCCGTCAAAGAAGTAGGTAACGTCGTTAAAGGGCCAGAGTTCCTCCTCGTGCCAGGCTGAGTGCAGGTGTATGGCCAGGCCGCGATTCAGATACGCCATTTCCCTGAACCGGGTGGATATCTGGTCCCAGTCGTAGGTGATTTCGTTGAACACCGTTGAGTCGGGCATCCACGAAATAGTCGTGCCGGTCCCTGTCGGGTCTTTTGACATGCGAGGCCGCGACTCCAGTTCGCTCGTCGGGTGGCCCTGGCTGTACTCCTGGCGGTAGACGCGGCCGTCGCGACGCACCTCTACAACCAGCCGCTCGGACAGTGCGTTGACCACTGACGCTCCGACGCCGTGCAGGCCGCCGGACACCTGATACGACTTGCCGCCGAACTTGCCGCCCGCGTGCAATGTCGTCATCACGGTCTCGACCGCCGACTTGCCTGTAGCAACGTGGCTGTCTACCGGAATTCCCCGGCCGTCATCGCTTACCCTTACAGAACCGTCGGCGTTGATCAGGACATCGATCTTCGACGCGTACCCTGCCATGGCCTCATCGACGCCGTTGTCAACGATCTCCCGGACGAGCTGAAACACGCCACCAGGGCCGGTAGTGCCGATGTACATGCCGGGCCGCTTGCGGACCGCTTCCAGTCCTTCAAGGACGGTGATGTCACTGGCGCTGTAGTCGGCGCTCGGGAGTTCTTTTGCTGTTGCCATGGGCCTCTTTCGGGGTTGTCGGGAGGGCAGCGCGCTCCGAACGTAAAGCGATCGTTTGGCCGTTATTCCGGAGGTTAGGCTACTGTGTCTGGCGGCGTCGGCCGGTCAACTCGCAGCTCACAACGAGCGCGCGTGCGCGAGTACCTCTTATCAGGCGTCGATCGCTACGTGCAACCTTATCAACTTACCAACTTAGCGGCAATTTGATTTTTCTGCGCGAATTGGTTTTTTTTGGCGCAAGCGAAGCAAAGCATGCAGCCATCTCAGCAAATTCCACGACGATTCCCCGCCCGCGGACCTCACGCCGTGCGGGCAGCATAGCTATAATCGCCGGGCCCGCAAACTTACGGGCATATCCCGCACAGCGGCGATCCCAAGAGACGCTGGCTACCGAAAGGGTACCGATGTGGATATCAACACCGACACACTGAAACTCATGCTGCGACGCATGTGGACCATTAGGCACTTTGAAGTGAAGGTCATTGAGGTTCACTCCGCCGGAGAGTTCACTGGCGCCGCACACCCATACATTGGCGAAGAGGCCGTTGC
Organism: Dehalococcoidia bacterium; assembly: GCA_965224235.1. Lineage (GTDB taxonomy): Bacteria > Chloroflexota > Dehalococcoidia > Lucifugimonadales > Lucifugimonadaceae. The sequence goes on from CBDCYP010000002.1 coordinate 646,490, forward strand.
CGTGGGTGTTTGCGCAGCCCTCCGAGATTCCGACTACATCGCCGGCAACCACCGCTCTCACGGCCACCCGATCGCCAAGGGCGGTGACGTGAATCGGGCGATGGCCGAGCTTTACGGACGGGTTGACGGATACTGCAAGGGCAAGGGCGGATCGATGCACCTCGCCGACTTCTCTATCGGCATTCTGGGGGAATCCGGAATCGTCGGATCCTCCGTCCCCGTAGCGACCGGCGCGGCGCTTGCCGCGAAGATCAGGGGCGAGGATTTTGTATCGGCGGTCTTCTTCGGCGATGGCGCATCCAACCAGGGCGCATGCCATGAGTCTATGAACCTGGCCTCTATCTGGAAACTGCCGGTCATCTTCGTGTGCGAAAACAACCAGTACGCCGTCACTACCTCCTACAAGGAATCGGTGGCGGTCGAACACGTGTCAGACCGGGCAGCGGCCTATGACATGCCGGGCGTGTTGGTCGACGGACAGGATGTGGTGGCAATGTACGAAGCCACTTCCGAGGCGGTCAGGAGAGGCCGCGCCGGGGAGGGCCCGACGCTCATCGAGGGACTGACCTACCGGTTCGATGAACACTCGCTCGGCCTTGGCAGGGTGAGAAGGGGCGCGTACAGGGAAGAAGCGGAAATCGACAAGTGGAAGCTGCGCGACCCCCTGGCGCTGTTTATCGAACGTGTCGTCAGTACGGGCGCAATAAGCCAGGAAGAGTGCGACGCCATATCCGATGAGGAACGGCTGAAGGTAGATGGTGCGGTCGAGTTTGCCCGCAACAGCCCGTACCCTGAGCCCGCCGACCTGTTCGACGACATGTGGGCGAATCCCATACCGGCGCCCTGACGAGAGGGGTCGCGAGCAGAACCGGCAGGGTACATACCCACACAACGACAACACACCGCAGTAATCAACGACATAGACCGGGGGACGGTTAATTGGCACAAGCAATATATGGAGAGGCGATCAACCAGGCCATCACAGAAGAGATGCGCCGCGACGAGTCCGTATTCATCATGGGTGAAGACATCCGGCGGTCGGTCTACGGGTCGACGGCGAACCTTTACGAGGAGTTTGGCGAGGCCCGCGTCATCGACACCCCGTTGTCGGAAAACGGGTTCTTCGGCGCGGCGGTTGGCGCGTCGCTCGTTGGCATGCGTCCCATCGTTGAGACCCTTACGAGTTTCATGTGGGTGGGCATGGACCAGCTGATCAGCCAGGCCGCCAAGATGCGCTACATGTTCGGCGGACAGGCGAAACTGCCGGTCGTCTACCGGGCATCGATGTTCTACGGCGGCGGCTCGGCGGCTCACCACTCCGACCGTTCGTATCCGATGTTCATGAACATGCCGGGCCTCAAGATCATCGTCCCGTCCAACCCCGCCGACGTTAAAGGCCTGCTCAAGACAGCGATACGCGATGACGACCCCTGCATCGTCTTCGAGGACGGAACCCTCGCAGGCGCCCGGGGTGAGATTCCGGAAGGGGATCACCTGGTCGAATTCGGTAAGGCGAACGTGCTGCGGGAAGGGAATGACTGCACCGTCGTGGCGATCGCCGGCGCGGTACCGATGGCGGTCGGCGCAGCAGATGAACTGGAGGCCGAGGGCATCTCGGTCGAGGTGATCGATCCCCGCACCATGGTGCCGCTCGACAAGCAAGCCATCCTCGATTCTGTGGAGAAAACGGGACGGCTCGTGTGCGTGGACCCTGCCCATAAGGTGTGCAGCGCAGCCAGCGAGATCGCATCGATCGTGGCGCAGGAAGCGTTTTGGTCGCTACAGGCGCCGATAATGAAGGTCGCGTCGGAGCAGGTGCACATTCCCTACACGCCGGCGCTCGAGCGGCACGTTTACCCAACCAAAGACAAAGTCATCAAAGCCATACGCGAAACCCTCGCCTGAAAACAGCGCCCAGCCCAAATCGACGCGGCGACGGCTAACGGCCTTTCGCCGCCCGGTCGCGAAAACCTCTATCCCCCGACTGTGTCACTCCTAATCCGTCAGGGGGTCCGCCTATGCGTGTTCCCGTCCGCGCGGGCTGGCGTCCCTTCCTGTTTCCCCCTGATGGCGCTCAGGTACCATCGAGTGCTCTGCATGGTACTTTTAGGCCGTTAGGTATCATTCGTACAGCATGGATGATACTTTGAAGCCTTAAAGTACTATTCCCTAAAATCCAATGTGACTTTGCTTGTGTTAGGTACCATCATAGGAGTGCAATGGTACTTAAGAGGTATTAGGTACCATTAAGGTATGGGGAATGGTACCCGAGTAAGGTAAGCGACCATGAGGTCAGAGGACTTCACAAAACACTCTTCGGGCGTTCTGGTCCCGTCGGTCTACGGCGCCAAGGCGTTCTTGCCACAATCATTGCCCCCGGCTCTGAGCATCGACCCTGAGCTTGCGGGCCTCGTGGAACGCGTGTCGCTGTCCATTGGCAACCTGCGAGGGCTTTCGCACAGCCTGCCGTCACCGTGGCGCCTGGTGCGCCCGCTGGTACGGCGGGAGGCCATCTACTCGAGCCGCATCGAAGGGACAATCACCTCTTCCGAGCAGTTGGCGTTGTACGAGGCGAATCCATCGGTCGTAAGGGATCAGCCGACGGTTCGAGAGGTCCACAACTACGTCACCGCCCTGATGTATGGGCTTAGAAGATTCGAAACCCTGCCGATATGCCTCCGGTTGATCAGGGAGTTGCACCGGGAGTTGATGGACGGTGTGAGAGGCGGCGACAGACGTCCCGGGGAGTTCAGGAACGTCCAGAACTGGATCGGCAGGCGGGGCGCACGAATCGAAGAGGCCGGATATGTTCCGCCGCCACCAGACCGTATGAGGGAATCCCTCGACGAGTTCGACAGGTACGTCGGATTTGTGCACGAATCACCGCTCCCGAAGCTGATCAATCTGCCGTTGATTCATTACCAGTTCGAGGCGATCCACCCATTCGCAGACGGAAATGGCAGGATCGGACGACTGCTCGTCACATTGCTGATGGCGCAGTGGGGGTTGCTGCCGATACCGTTCCTAAACCTGAGCGCCTACCTCGAACGGCACAGGCAGGACTACGTGGGACACCTGTTGGCGGTGAGCCAGTCGGGGGCGTGGGACCCATGGCTGAAATTCTTCCTGCGCGGCATGCACGAGGAGGGCGAAGACGCCGCCAATCGGATTCAGCAGTTGATCGAGCTTCGGGAGTCGTATCGCGAGCGACTTCAGACTGCCCGCAGTCCGGCCAATCTGATGCGCCTCGTGGACGAACTGTTCGAAGTTCCCGTGTTGACCGTCGCCACTGCCGCCAGACGACTGGGGGTTACGTGGCGAAGCGCAAGGCGGAACGTGGACAAGCTGGTCGCTACGGACATCCTTGGCGAGATAGACTCTCCCGGTCGTTCGCGACTTTTCATGGCGCGCGGAATATTAGACACAATAGAATCGTCTGCGTTCACGTCCGAAACGGGCGAGTGAACGCGATCACACCATACGCGAGGTAACCGATATGCCGACGGATGTTCTCCTTCCCCAATGGGGTATGGGCATGAACGAGGGCCAGGTGGTCAAATGGCTCAAGAGCGAGGGAGACCCCGTTGTGAAGGGCGACGCCCTGGTCGAGATCGAGTCGGCCAAGGTGAACAGCGAGGTTGAGGCCCCTGCCGACGGCGTACTGGGAAAGATCCTCGTGCCAGAAGGAACGGACGTTCCTGTAGGGACGCGCCTAGGCGTGCTGCTTTCCGAAGGCGACGACCCCTCGATTCTCGACTCCATCGAGCCGTACGCAGCGCCCCGTTCGGCCCCCACAGTTGCTCGTGCTCGCCGCGCCCCGGCCGCCGCGTCCGCAACGCGCGACGCAGGCCGCAGGCAGGTTGTCACGCCGCGGGCCCGACGCCTGGCGTCTGAGCTCAGAGTCGATGTCGAATCTATTCAAGGGACCGGCCCGAGCGGAAGAGTGACGGAAGACGACGTCCGGAGAACGGCGGAGGAGGGGCCGGCGCCTGGCGACGGCGGATCGTTAGTTCCTGTGCGAGAGGTGGTCCCGATAACCGGCCTCCGGGGGGCCATCGCCCGCCGCATGACCGAAAGTTCCCGCACCCCTTCCGTTACGCTAAATACACATGTCGACGTGACCGCGGCGGTCGAACTTCAGCGTCGGCTCGTATCGGCATGGCGCCGCAACCGGCTTCGGCCTCAATACCAGGACCTCATTCTCGCAGCCACGGTAAAAGCTCTGACCGACACGCCTCTTGCCAACGCGCATCTCGTTGGGGACGAGTTGAGAATTCTGGATGAGATAAATCTCGGAGTGGCGGTTGCTGTTCCGGACGGGCTGATCGTGCCGGTAATCCGGAATGCGTCCGGCAAGACGGTCGTCGAACTTGCGCAGGAGATCCGGGAGTTGGTGCGGATGGCTAGGAGCCAGTCGCTGGGCATAGACCAAATGACCGGCGGCACGTTTACCGTCACGAACCTCGGCTCATACGACGTCGATCAGTTCAACCCACTGCTCAACCCACCCGAGATCGGCATCCTGGGAGTTGGGCGAATCGAGGTCAGACCCATGTTCGTTGGAGGCGAAGTCGCGGCCCGGTCGATCGGCCACCTGTGCCTCACGTTCGACCACCGGGCGTGGGACGGCGCGCCAGCGGCCGAATTTCTTCGCAAGGTTGCGAACAACCTTCGCGACCCCGAATGGATGGCTGGCTGACGGCAGCGCTGTTCCAAACCCCCGTAACCGGCGGCACAGTGGGCGTAGCAATATGAGCACCGTAGGAATCATCGCCAATCCCGCCGCCGGCAAGGACATTCGGCGACTTGTCGCGCAAGGTCGCGTCGTGTCTAACCAGGAGAAGTCGAACACGCTCAGGCGGGTGTTCGCCGGACTCGTGGCGATGGGCGTTGAACGCGTGCTCCTCATGCCCGACACGTCCGGTCTCAACCGGGCGGCGGCGGGCGAAAACAAGGACCGAATAACGGTCGATTACGTCGATATGCGCCCAGCCGACACGCAAGCCGACTCGACACATGCGGCGAGGGCAATGAACGAGGCCGGTACTGGGTGCATCGTCACGCTGGGAGGCGACGGCACGAACCGCGTGGTGGCGCGCGGGTGCGGCGACACACCCCTGGCGCCGATATCCACCGGCACGAACAACGTGTTTCCGCAAATGGTCGAGGGTACGCTGGCCGGAATCGCCGCCGGGGCGGTCGCATCCGGCATTGTGCCAGCCGAGCTGGCGACCAGACGCAGCAAGAGGCTTGACGTGTTGATCGACGGCGAGGTGGCGGACCTAGCCCTTGTCGACGCAGCGGTCACGACGCAGGTCTTTGTCGGCGCGCGGGCAGTCTGGGATACCGCCTCGCTGGTGGAGATGTTTCTAACGCGGGCAGAGCCGGCGAGCATCGGGCTGTCGTCCATCGGGTCACGCGTGCGGACCATCGAAATCGACGATCCGGAAGGCCTCTACATTCGCCTGCGAGGTGATGCGTCGCCGAGCGCCACCGTCGTACGTGCGCCGGTAGGGCCGGGCTTGGTCCTGGACATCGGCATCGCAGAATGGACGACCCTCAAGCCGGGGCAGAAACGCCTGATTGAGCACAAGCGAGGCACCATCGCGCTCGATGGCGAACGGGAGGTGGAGTTGCTGCCGGACCGGACCGTCGAGATCGGCCTCAACTCCGCCGGACCCCGGGTGATCGACATAGTCCGCACCCACGAACTGCTCGTGACCCGCCACACCCCCCAAACCACCCGCGCCTGACAACGGACACGGCCCATTCCTTATCACCCACCTTCACCGACCGCTGCCATCACCCGCCTTTCCGGACCCCCGCCATCACTCGTCTTCCCCGACCCTGATCGGGGAACCACGCGGCGGTTTGGGTTCCCTGAGTTCACAGGAATTGGCGCGGAGTCCAGGCGTCTCGCGCGTACTCACTGAAGAAACGCTCCGCACTCCCTGTGTATGATGACGAGGCTATGAGAAATTCCCCTCGATATCCTACGGACTTCCTCGCCGACAACCCCGCATACGAAATGAACTCGTGCGACACGATGGTCGCTCTGCCAGGTTCGACGGCCAACGGCCAGACCGTCTTCGCCAAGAACAGCGACCGTCCGGGGGACGAGTGTCAGCCTCTCGTGATGCGGAGGGCGGCGACGCATCCATACGGTTCGATTGCCGAATGCCAATTCGTCGATGTGGAACAGGCCCCCGTCACGTACCGCCACGTCGGATCCCGGCCGTGGTGGTGTTATGGGTACGAGCACGGCTTTAACGAGCACCAGGTCGTGATCGGCAACGAGTCGCTGCCCTCACGGTTGGGCCACGGCGCCGATGCCCGGCTCATCGGTATGGAGGCGCTGCGGCTCGCCCTCGAACGCGCACGATCCGCGGGGGAGGCCGTCGATGTCATCACCGGGCTGGTAAGCCGATACGGACAGGGCAAATTCGACAACAACGAGGGAGTTCGCACCTACGACAATATCTACCTTGTGGCCGACCCCCATGAGGCCTACGTCGTCGAGGCGGTGTGTCACGAGTGGGCCGTGAAGCGTGTGAATGGGTTCGGTTCGATCTCGAATGTCGGGACGTTGGGCAACGATGCCGACCGCGTTTCAGAGTCGGCGCCGCAGTTCGCAGAAGGTCTGGGCTTGTGGGATTCTGCCAGCCAGGGACCGTTCAGTTTCACGGGCGCGTTTGCCGACACCGACGGTTCGTCTAGCGGCATCGCCCGGCAGTGCCGGTCAGCGACGTTGCTCGGCCAAAGGAATGGCCGCATAGACGTTCGAACAATGATGTCGGTGATCACCGACCACTCGCCCGGTGACATCCCTGACGAGCCTTTTGTCGAAGACGTTAGCGGCGGTGTGTCCCTGTGCGTTCACCGAGACGGCCGTACCCCCGCCTCGACCGCGGCGAGCCTGATAGCCGACCTGTGCGCTGACGGCACAAGACTGCCGGTCTACTGGTGCGGCATGTACTCGCCCTGCATGACGTTGTTTCAGCCGATGTTCATTGACGGCCAACTCCCCGAAATATTGGGAGTCGGAGGCGAGCGGCCGAGCGCCGACAGCCCGTGGTGGCTGTTTCACCGGCTAACAAATGATGGACTTCGGGCGGGACCGGAGCGGAGGGCGGAGATCCGTTCAACATGGCGGCCGTTGCAGGGCGAAATGTTCGAGTCGGCGTACGTCATCGCAGCCCGCGCAGCAGAACTGCAGGCCGACGGCGAAACAGCGAGGGCGTCCGCGCTGCTCACGTCATACATGGCCGAGAACACACGGCGAATGTTGGAATCCGGACGAGGTCTACTCACCGGCGCCGGCGCGGGCATCGCCGCAGGCTAAATGCCGGTGACCGCGTCCCCGGACAATCCGGACGATGGCAACCGGGCAAAACTGCTTGATGCCGCTCTGAGCGCCTCGGCCGCAGCTACCGAAGTGTTGAACGCGAGATTCAACTCGCTTGGCCCCGGCAAGCTTCGTTCATGGATGAAGAGCCCCGGCGCGCTCGTGACGGAGGCCGACGTTGAATCCGACCGCGTCATTGCCGAAACTCTGGTCGGCCACGGCGTGCCCGGCGACATCTGGTCCGAGGAGAGCAGGGCCGACCGCGGCGGCGGCTCGACCTGGCTTATCGACCCACTCTGCGGCACGGTACCGTTCAGCAACGGGATGCCGCACTGGGGCGTGAACATTGCCCTGAGGCGAGGCGGGACGCTGGAACTTGGTGTGATCTCCATACCGCCCGCGAAAGAACGGCTGGCTACGGTGCGCGGGCAGCGAGTCGCGCGTAATGGCGTCCCCTGGCTGCCCGAATACCCGACCGGGCGACTATCTGAACTGACGATCGGTGTCGAAATAGACGGCGGTCCCGATTGGGGCAGGCTGGTTGACCACGGTCTCGAGTGGTTAGAAGGGGTCGGGCAGGTCAACATGTTCTCGTCCGCGGCCTACCCGCTGGCTCAACTGTGCGCCGGCCGGTTGCCAGCCGTCGTGCTCTACGGGGTGCAGGAACCGGTCCACGTAGCCGCCGGGGCCTGCATTGCATACGAGTTGGGAATCGACGTGACCGACGACAAGGGCGAACCAATCGACTGGTCGCTCGACGACGAGATCCCCGTGATCGTCTTTGGCTGGCCCGAACCCCACCGCCAAGTCATTAAGGCCATGGCGGCCGCGAAGTGACCTTAGCGGACCGTCCAAAGGACTCATGAACGCGGGTATGTTCCGCCCTAAGAACGAGGTGGAGTGATGATCACGCAGGAAGGACCTGTCGCCCGGGCGAGTTTCCTGTCGAGCATCACAAGCGGGCAATCGAGCGCATCTGCGTGTCAGGTGACCTTCAATAAGGCCACGGCCGCACAGACGACGCCAGTCACGAACAATCCAGGCTGGACCGCTACCGTGGACAAGTCAGCCTTGGTGGCCACGTGGTCGTACCCGCCTTCCAGACGGCAGCGCCAGCGCCCGGCGCAGTGGGTCTACGTCGGGTCGCGAAGGCCCAGCCCAACTGAACGAAGGCTCCTGCGAAGTCGACACCATCAACCGGTTGGAATCCCTGGTACGCCGGGCCGCCGGCAAGCGCCTTGGGTACGGGGAACTGGTGGTGTAGAGGCGAAGTGACCTCTGACGGGCCTTCATAATGTCTGACCCGGGGTAGACGGCTCATGTGGCGGGATCTCTCGCCAGAGGACAACTGTTTACGTGACAACCAGTTGCTAGTATGATTTTGTCCGCTTCCATCAAGGGCTAGGCGTGGTCAAGCGAAAGGCTCTCGCTATGCATGTCCGTGCATTGTCAGCGGATCGAGTCCGCAAGCAATCTTCACTCCATTATTTTAAAGCCGGGTTTATTCACGCCCTTGACAGTCTTGGGGGTATATCGGTTTATGACGCCCGCGGTGTTTTGCCTGAGAGCCTGTGAATAATTCCCCTGTAGCCGTCTTATTGAGACTGCTTTCAAAGCTAAATTGAGACTAACAAACCGCAGGTTTCGCAATAAAATCACAGGCTCTGAGACTGACGAAGAGGCGATTAGGCGTGATTGGGAAGCAGTGGGTGGCGATTTGCTTCGGGCAATGATCGTTTATGAAAACGAACACGATGTCCACGTGCTATGCAAATGGCGGCCTGAGTAGATGGGTCAGGACTCTGATCAACATCCTGAAGAGCGTGCATCAGTTGAAGAGGTAACATTCACTGCCGAAACTTTCGAAGGTCCGCTCCCCGCGCCCTGGATACTTGGACTATATAAGCAGACATACGAGGACGCGCCCGAATTTATATTCAGGGAGTTCCAAAAGCAGGGAGATCATCGTCGCAAGGAGGAAGCGCTTGCGACACGACGGCTATTTTCTTTACAGCAATTGGGTATGATTGGCGCATAATGTATTGCCATGGCCGCTTTCGCCATTGTGGCCGTAGCTTTCGCTTTTGGTTATCCGGCGTATGGCGCTGCCGTTTTCGGTGCTACATCGGCAGGTATACTGGCACGGTTCTTCATAGGGCGGCGTAACTCAGATTCATAGCCTTCGGCATCGGGACGTCTCCCTTCGTTCACGGCTTATACCCGCGGCACAGCCGGGATACGCTCGTGTCCGCGGTCACCATTAGAGTATGATCTCCCGTAGTCTCTGACTGCCCGCCTGTGTCCTTCCGTATATGAATCCCTTTCGAATGCTTTCCCCGCCTACGAACGAGGTGGAGTGATGATCTCGCAGGAGGGACCTGTCGCACGGGCGAGTTTCCTGTCGAGCGTCACAAGCGGGCAATCAAGGGCCTCAGCCAGCGCCACGTACCAAGCGTCGTAGCTGGTCAGGTTTTCGCGCAACTCCCATATCCGCTCAGCAAATGGCATGAATGGGAAAAGGTTCACGTCAAGCCGGAGCATGCTGTGGAAGGCGATGGCTGCCTCTACGCGTGACAGGTTGCCGGACCGTGATTGCCGGCGCAGGACGTTGGTGCTTTCGACCAGCGCCAGTTCCGGACTGGCCAACCCACCTTCTGCGATCGCCGATTCCGCCCACAGTCCGTCGTGACCTGAGTCGACCAGCGCCGCAACAATAACGGTTGCGTCGACGACCGTCGTCACGCCCGGTCTGCGTCACGTGCGCGGAGAATGCTTGAAGTCGAGACGCGAGTCCCGGTGGCGGCCTTGCGCTCGCGGACTTCATCGAGCCACATGTCAACGGAAGGTTTCGCAACAAGCCGCTCCAACTCCCCGCGTAGGAACTCCTGCATGGACTGGCGTCGGCGAGCGGCTCGCGCCGCGATCTCGTCGCGGACTTCTTCGGGTACTCCTCTAATTGTGATCTGTACAGGCATGACAGCATAATGCCATAAACAACAGCATATCGCAAGCATCATTGGGATCCCACAAAGGTCTCATGGAGGACATGGCGCCAACCTCACCCGCGGCTCCGTCCCGCGCGTAGAATGCAGGGCCGCGGCTGCGCGGGTATGCGGCCGACAGGAGTTACCGTGCCAACAAGTACAGTTTTTATTGCCGCCCGAGTCGCTAACGCAGAGGTCACCGGATGGCTCACCGACCACGCCGTTCTTGTCGACGACGGCCGCATTTCGGCAGTAACGCCCGCGTCGCAGCTTCCGTCGGACGTGGAGTCGAACTATACGGTCCTTGATCTAGGGGACGTCTCGCTCTTGCCGGGGCTGTGCGACGCGCACTGCCACATGCACTGTTCCGCAGGACCCAACGCACAGGAAGAGGCCCTAACCGAAAAGCCGGACAGGCTACTCATGCGGGCCACCAACGCCATGCGGCGCATCCTGATGAGCGGGACCACCACGGTGCGGGATATCGGAGCTCGCAACGACGTTTCGTTTTCAATCCTGAACGGGATAGAAATGGGCGCCATCCCCGGCCCGAGGCTGATCTGCGCCGGCACACCGATCACCATTACCTCCGGCCATTGCTGGTTCTTCGGCACCGAGGCCGACACCAAAGAACAGGTCGTACACGCGATTCGGCGGCAGGTCAAACTCGGCGCGCGCGCCATCAAGATGATGGCCACCGGCGGCATGTTTACGCCCACCGCAAACCCCCGTATGCCGCAGTACGACGTCGACACGCTACGCGCAGCCGTGTACGAGGCGGAACGGCTCAACGTGCAGATCGTCGCCCATACGTTGTCGGCGCAGGGCACGCGAAACTGCGTCGAGGCCGGGATACATCACCTGATACACGCCCGATGGCTGGACGCAGACCCGGCGAAGAAGCTGGCGTTTGATCCGCGGGTCGCGGAACAGATGGCGGAAAACGGACAGTGGGTCGACCCGACGATCGGTCACCACCTTCTCGGTGAAGAGGCGCGGGCCCTGGAGGAGAACATCGTTCCGACGAAGCCGTGGTCCGTGCAGCAGGTGACGATCACCGAAGAGGAGCACATCGAAACGATCATGGGCATGAGCAACGCCGGCGTTCGATTCACGGCCGGACTCGACATGGGCATGCCGAACTCAGACCATGCCAACTCGGGCGCGAACGCGTGGTCATTCCACGAGTGGCTCGGGTGGGACACCTGGAGAGCGATCCGCGCCAACACCGCCGATACCGCCGAGGCGCTGCGCGTCGGGGACGAGGTCGGCCGGATAGAGCCCGGCAAGATCGCCGACCTTGCGGCTTTTCGCGGGGACCCGGCCGCCAACATCCGCGACTTGATCAACGCTGCCACGGTGGTACAGCGGGGCAAGGTTGTGAAGCTGAACGGAGAGGCTCTGATCTAGAGCCTGGTAACCGGGACAGGCCCGCGACGCGCCTGAAGGGCGCAGCCTGCTCAGGCGTCTTGGCGCACAACGCCACAGCTTGGCTCTGGCAATGGACCGGACGTACGAGGGCGGCGAGACGCGCCAACTTGCGTTGGCGCCGGGGTTCACGCCTGTCGTTCCACCGCTCAGGAGCCGGGTCGAACCCCGGGAGTATGACAGGGAGATGTACATGAGGCGAAATGAGATCGAGCGCCTGTTCCGGAGATTGAAAGGCTACCGCCGTATCTTCTCCTGCTTTGAAAAGCCGGACGCCCTCTTTCCGGGATTCATATTGTTCGCCCTCATCGCTGATGCGCTGAGATAGTGTTAACCGACCCTAGGCGAAACAGGCAGGTTGACCGAGTTTAACTGCCCGTTGAAAACGGATGCCGGCGCGCACATAGTTCATACGTCTCCGGTTAAACAAAATGACCGGCCATTCGACCAACCCAAAAAATGTGGAACTACTGGATCGACTCGTTCACAAACGCTGTCGACCAAGTCCGATTGACCAAAATCATCCTCCAGCGCTGCGGCGTAGACCCCGCCACCGTCTCTGTGTCCTGATCCTGGCTTGCCGGGTTACGTCTAACGCGGTGTTGGCGTATATGGCAGAGGCGAAGCCGGTCGCCTAACCTGTCCTCAGGCCCGGTCCCGGGCACGAACCAGTCACGGAGTCGCTACCTGATGGCCACCGTCGCAAGGCCAAACAAAGACGCCATGATCAGGTCGCTCGACATCTACCGCGACGCCATGCGCCCGTTCATCGTGCGCAGCCTTGGGAGCAGGCGCGACAGCTCCATACCGGACGATCTCCGCCACCGGATGATTGAGGCCGTCAGGAAGGGCCAAAAGGCCCACGACGCCATAGATATCGGCGACTTCCCGCATCTCGTAAGCAGCAACTGGCAGGGCATCTTCAGCAAGTCCATGCAGAGCTCGGACCGCAGTCGGCTGTTCCTGATTCGAGACGCGCGAAACGACGCCAGCCACCCCGGCAGCTCCGACTTGGAATGCGATTCGGTAACCGCGCGGCTCACCGACATCGCCGACGTACTGCGCAACATCGGCGCGCCGGAAGAGGCCAAAACGGTCCAGAGCATCAGAGACGGACTGTCCGGCGCGACCGGCGCAACTGTGGCGAGAGAGACGCCTGAGCCAGTCACTGCCGCGATTGGCGCGGGGACCAGCTCGGTGGGCAGCAGAGTGATGCCCAAGGCTCAGACGATAACATCGCCCGTTCACGACGCGGTACCCGTGTCGGCCAGCGTTCCCCTGAACGAATTGAACCCAGGATCCGGTCAGACGCCCCCTCGACTCATAACGTTTCCGGACGGAGCCAGAAAATCGCTCAGATTCTGGTACGACCTTCAGGTCGCGGTAGTCGCATGGCTCGCCGAGACAGGCAGGTTGACCGAGGACATGTGCCCTTTGACCACGTACCGCGGCGCACACCTCGTCCACACCTTTCCAGTCAAACAATACGGCCGGCCATTCGGCCAGGCCAAACAGATAGGGAACTACTGGATCGACACGTTCCCGAACGCGTACGATCATGCCCGGTTCACCAGGATCATCCTGCGGCGTTGCTCCGTAGACCCCTCCACCGTCTTCGTATCCTGAACCCGCCTGTCGAGTTACACCTAACGTGGTGTTCACAGAGGCAAATGCGGACCGATGTACCCTATTTCAATAACATAAGTTCGTCGTATGAACCGGAGGTGAATACGACCGCTACTTCCGTAACGTGCATGCCAAAAATATGGGTGGCGGGAGCCATCACTTGATCTGAACCACCGGTACTGACTGAGTGTAGGGGAGTTTCTGACTTTGAAGGATTCGTTGGTCACCTTGGAGTGCCAAGGCGGCATAGCATCCGCGACTTTCCGCCAGCTTAAGGCAGAATCATCCAAACTCGAAAGTTTGTTCACTATTGTCCCCATCTCACCCGTATTCAATTGACTCAACTGATTCTCCACATCCACCCCGAACACAAGGTTTGGGAAAGCGTCGCCAGTTTCTTGCCACAGATCCTTACCGCTAGTGACATGGCCGAGATTTTCACGCATCCGGGCGCGATTTTTCTTGACTATTAGTAGCGCATGCGCCGTCCTCGCGAGATTGTCAATAGTCTCCGAGGCCTCGTCGAAAACTCCGTTAGATAGGAGTTCAAGAAAGTCAATCGTCAACTCACTTCTGTCCCAGATGCGGTCGGATGGGAATCCCACCGCGATTCCATCGCTGATCGCGCAGAATAGCAACGGATTGCCGTCGGGCGGCAGTAGGGTCCGGTCTTCGCATCTAAGAAATCGATCTTCGATTCCTGGTGCAACCTTATTGAGCAGCGGGGCTTTACTTTCAAGTCGAAGTAGGAACAGGCTTTCGTCTCGTGCACCTCGGCTACGCAATGCGTTGTAGGCATCACACAAGGTCCAATCGCCGACACAGCGTATCTCATGCGAGTAAAGTGACGACCTCAAAGCAGGTTCGGACACAGCTTCCGATACCAATACCGACATCCCTACGGCAACCTCCCTGAGCCAGTCGAGTGCTGTGATGCGGTCCGGGGCAGACAGACTCGCTTGATTCAGTACCATCTCCCGCATATTACGGCCTCGGCGCGAGCAATCTCGAAAGATTTTCGTCGTGTTGGTCAAAAAACCCTAATGGCCAAGTCGATAACCGCCCATCCGCGTCAATCTCAGGAGATTTAACGATCGACTTGTTTCCGTCGCGCTCAAAGTAATGAACGGCAGTGTCGGCCGGATTGATCACTCCATCTCTGACAGCGATACGAACTCCGTCCAAAAAATGATCACTGTGAGTCTCGGCGAACACTTGTACACCCGCACTTGCGGCCCTGGCAGCCAACTCGGCCAGTTTGGTCTGTCCGCGGGGGTGCAAATGGGCTTCCGGATTTTCCAAGAGACATAGGGTTCCTGGTGGAGACAGTAGGCTAAGTATCACCGGGAACGCGTACGAAAGCCCAAATCCTACGTTCGTGGCTCTGTGTTGTCGGGACTCGACATCCCCCTGACGGTCAAACGAGAATCCTGCGACAATGGCATCCGCCGCCGGCACATTGTCTAGTCGCAAATGGGCACCGGGACTCACGTCTTGAAGCCACTGGTCTACGACATTCACCAGACGTCTACTGTCGCGGGACAAGCAACGAGGATCGTTCGCAGAGAATGCGTCGTCCTGATGCTGACTTAAGTAATTCCATGCGTATTCGCTACTCGATCCAAAATCTCCCAAGCGGCCATGGATTTCTGACAGCGGGTACGTCTTCCTCGGGCCTATCCGCTCTGCGTTAACATAAACAAGATTGCCGCTAAAAGGTGGTATTGTTTGCCAGTCATAGGGGATCAACTCATCAAGTCCATCTATCCGATCGTGGAGAACATTCAGTTGCCCTGCGATTTTGGAATACTCGAAAGCCAGTTTCCACTGTGGTACATGTGTTCCAGCTTCGAGGCCGAGCATCAAGATATCGCTTTCAGCATCCTCAAATAGGACGTCCGATCCCGTGCCTAAGTCCGTTCGAACTCCGCCGAGAACCAATCTGCCTTTAAGTAATTCACCAGCTTCGAAAGACTGTCGCAAGATCAACAGTGCTTGTAGGACACTACTTTTACCCATTCCGTTCAACCCACAAAGAAGATTCAATGGCCTACAAGATAAGTGCAGCTGCTCGAAACATTTAAAGTTCGTAAGATAGATACGCGTCAGCATTAGATAAACTCCTGTAATAGTTGACCGACTGTCTTAAACCGTTTCTGGACATTTTTAGGATCGCCAGTCGAGCGAGAAATGGCTCTGTCAAATTCGACGTCTTCGTTCATTACCTGTCTGAATCTGCACCGCAACCGATCCCCGGCCTGAATAATGTTATCGATTTGATCTGGTGCACAACGTGCTAAATGCACTCCCCATGCCTCAAAAAGGGCTCTATTGATTGGACGTCTTTGATGTTTTTCATCATATCTTGTCCTAAAGGCGTCGTTGTCAAAGATTTTAAAGGCCACGTGCATTGCCTTCTTAAAGTGTTGCGCGATGAAACTTCGCTGGCTGGGAGTCATGCAATTGACTTTGTCCATTGTAGTCGCTAAGAAACCATCGAGGTCTTGAGTAGTGTAGTCTTCCGGAGGTGTGATGTAGAAGGCTAGGAAACGAAGCACACATTCTCGGTCAGCCATCCGACGTGTAGATATAGAATTATCTGTTGCCTGTAGGAACTCGTCCGACGATGATAAGCTATACAAGAACTCCCGGATGACGCCAGGATGCATTGCGTGTCGGATCTCCTGTTTGTTCAGCGCCATCCCACCGGTATTGATTCGCAGAAACACATTGAATTTCACTTTGTTTGGTGTGCCCGGTTCAATTATATTGACGATGAGTTGAGTCTCACCGATTCTTCGCTGCATCTGTCGAGGTAATTGATCATAATACTGTCCATTAAACCATGTCAGATATTCGAGTTTATGTAGGGCGAATGTGTTGGCAACGTAATCGTTAATAGTCGACATTCGTTGAAGCCCGTCGACTACCTGCCAATCATCTTTGCCATCAGCAGCAACATAGAATACTGGAATTGGTATTTTTAAAAGTAGTGATTCGATCAGACGGCTCTTCCTTGTGTTATCCCAGATTCCACGTAGACGTTGGAAGTCCGGGAACAAATCAAGTCCGCCGTGCTCAATCCGGGAGACTAGTTGTGCGACAACGATGTTCACAGGACGGATTTTGACTTCTTCGGGATCGAATGGGTCCGTGATGTCTTCAGGCGATTCGATTTGTTCATCTTGCAAGCCCGTGTTTTCACTGCCGTTCTGGTCACTGTCAACTGAAATCGAGTCTTCCGATTTGATAGTCACTTAAAGCCCCCCCGTCTGAAATAGGTCAATCTCTCTAAGTCTGGTGTGAGGAATTCGAGCCTGGTTTTGAGTGGTCCGTCCTTGCAGTCGGATGTTCAGTGTTTCTGATCCCACCATCCCACCGTCACGAATTAGTCAAGACAGGCGGCCGCAGTGTGGCCGTCGGCAAAATGGCTATCTTCGGTATTGTTTCACACGACCCATCACCACTGTGGTGCAGGAACTATGCTGGCGGGATAACTGCTTTTACGATACGTGAAGGAGAGGATATCTGCAATGATCATAGGTATGTCGGATTGCCCCGCATTTGGACTTGGCCCGGGGTGGTGGGCACGGAGTGCCAGTAATGTGCCACATGGGTGTTGCCGCACTCCGCACCAGAGCAAACTCATTTGGGCAGTGCGGAGGTTGGGAAATTCGCGCGTCACCCTTCACAGTCGCCCTCACGCCAGACCTTCAACTGATCAGCGTGGAGGGGGCCTTGGACTCCCGCTCCTCGCCTGACGCCGTCGCTGTGGACCGGGACCAGCGGTAGGAGTGCGCCGACCGATGCTCGTATTCTTGCTACCGCAAATGGCGAATAGCGCGGCGCTGACCAGGAATACGACCGCCACGGCGTATGCCACGGTGATGAGATACGCACCGGCGCCGGCGGTCAAAATTAACACGGCTGCCGAGGCCCTGGGGTGGTTCAGCGCCATGAACGCCGCGCCACCTGCGACGATTGACGCGAGAACTGCCAACATCCCCCGCCAGACGACCACACTGGACTCCTCGGAACCGAATGTAACCCCGAATTCCCCAAAATTCAGGACGGCCGCACCGCCCACTACCGCGACGGCCGCACCGCCCACGAAGCCGCATACGGCGCCTATCAGGCCTAAGACAAGCGCTGCTATTCGCATTCCACGCTCTCAGTCAAGTGTTTTACTCCTCAGGCCGCCAACGCAAGTAGGGTCGGCGAGCCGCGGTGGCCTCGTCCAGCCGTGTATTCGGCAGGTCGTACGGGGCGTCGTGTAGCAACGAAGGGTCTTCGTCGATCTCTTCGTCGATTCGGCGCATCACCTCTACCAGACGGTCGAGCGTCTCCTTCGGCTCCGTCTCGGTCGGCTCGATCATAAGCGCTTCATCGACGATGAGCGGGAAATACATAGTGGGTGCGTGTATTCCGTAGTCGAGCAGCCGTTTGGCGATGTCGAGGGCGCCTGCGCCGCGGGTCTTTTGGCGGCGGGCGCTCAGGACCGTCTCGTGCATGCAGTAACGGTCGGCTGCAAGGTCGAACCGGTCGCGCAGTCCAGCCTGAACGTAATTGGCATTGATTATGGCGTTTTCCGCGACATCGCGCAGCCCGTCTCTACCAATTGAGCGCATGTAGGTGTAGGCGCGCACCAAAATGGAGAACGAGCCGTGGAAGCCGTTGATCTTGCCGATACTCTTGTCGGGCCGCACAAGCCGGTAAACCCCGTCGGAAAGGCTCACGACGGGCGCCGGAAGGAACTCCGCAAGCTCTTCCGTAACCATCACAGGGCCCGCGCCCGGCCCGCCGCCGCCGTGGGGCGTCGAAAAGGTCTTGTGCAGGTTCGAGTGGCAGATGTCGAACCCGAGATCGCCCAACTTCACCAGGCCCAGGAGGGCGTTCAGGTTGGCCCCGTCTGCGTACACCAGACCGCCCGCCTCGTGAACTGCGGTCGTAAGTTCGAGGACGTTCGGGTCGAACAGGCCGAGCGTGTTAGGCAGCGTCAGCATGAACACCGCGGTCCGCTCATCGCACGCCGCTGCGAGTGACGCCAGGTCCAGGTTCCCCTGCTCGTCGGACGGAACGGTGATGACATCCAGCCCGGCCATAGCCGCCGAGGCAGGGTTCGTCCCGTGCGCGCTGTCGGGTATCAGCGCCATAGTCCGTTCAGTCTCCCCGCGGTTGGTGAACCATGCCCTGGCAATTAGCAGACCGGCATACTCGCCCTGCGCACCTGCAAGGGGCGTTAGCCCGACGCCCGGCAGGCCCGTAACTTCCCCGAGCATCTGCTGTAGCTCGTACATGAGTCGCAACGCGCCCTGCGCCGTCTCGTCCGGCTGGGCGGGGTGGATCTGGCTGAATCCAGGCAACGCCGCCGCCTCGTCGTTCAACTTCGGGTTGTACTTCATGGTGCACGAACCGAGCGGGTAAAAATTGGTGTCGATCGAGAAGTTGAGTTGGCTCAGCAGCGTGAAGTACCTGACAAGTTCGAGTTGCGACACCTCCGGTAGTTCGAGATCGTCCCTGAGCAGCGACGCGTCGGGCAGATCGGCAGGGGGCACGTCGCTCAAAGGCATCGACACCGCCGAACGGCCAGGCACGCTGCGGTCCATCAACAGCCGCCGGTCCGGCGCACGGTGACCGTTCATGAGAGGATCTCCGCCTCACCGATGGCGTTCACGAGCGCGTCGATCTCCTCACGCGTATTCATCTCGGTCACGCAGATCAGCATGCCGTTCAGGATACGGCGGCTCAGGTCGTACCCGCCGATGATCCTGCGTTTCAACAAGAACCGGTTGACGCGGGCGGGCGGAATCGGGCACTGCACGACGAACTCGTGGAAGAAGTCACCCTCGACCGGCAAAGAGTAGCCCGGCAGCCGGGCGATCTGTTCGGCGGCGTAGTGGGCTTTCTGATAACACAACTCGGCGACCTGACGTATGCCGCTCTTGCCCATGGCCGCAACGTACGAGGTTGCCATCAGCGCGATGAGCTGCGTCGACGTGCATATATTCGAAGTGGCGCGCTCGCGGCGGATGTGCTGCTCGCGAGTCTGAAGCGTTAGCGCGAATCCGTGGCGGCCCTTGGTGTCGGTCGTCCGGCCCACGATGCGGCCCGGCATTTGCCGGACGTGCGCCTGCCTGCACGCCAAAAGGCCGACGTACGAGCCGCCGTAAGTGAGCGGCACGCCCAAGGGCTGCCCCTCGGCGGTTGTTATATCTGCGCCAAATTCGCCGGGCGGCTTGAACATGCCGAGCGATATGGGATTAGTGTGCACGACCGCAAGCCCACGGCCGGTATGGGCGGATTCGACCATCGCCCCCACGTCCTCGATAACGCCGTACACGTTCGGCGACTGGACCATGAGGCAGGCGGAGCCATCGGGTAGAACGGGCGATGAGGATTCGATGACGTTTATCTCAAGGCCTTTGTAGCGCGAGTAGGCGCGCAGGGTCTCCAGAAGCCGTTCGTCGACGGTGTCAAGTACTGCTATGGAGTTTCTGCGGGTCACGCGGCACGCCATCAGGGCGGCCTCGGCGAACGCGGAGGCCCCGTCGTACATTCCGGCGTTCGCCACCTCCATGCCGGTCAATTGGCAGACGGCGGTCTGGAACTCGAACCCCACTTGCAGCGTGCCCTGAGCCGCCTCAGGCTGGTACGGGGTGTAGGCGGTGACGAACTCGCCGCGGGAGGCGATGGAGCGCGTGACCGACGGTACGAAGTGGCGGTATGCGCCTGCGCCAAGGAAGCACGCATAGTCGCCCGGCGTTGCGTTGCATGCGGCCATGTCCGCCAACTCTGCGGTGAGCGTCAGTTCCGGGGCGGCGTCGGGCAATCGCAGCTCCGGAAAGAGGTGGCTCGCCGGTATGTCAGCCACCAGTTCGTTAAAGTCCGATACGCCGATCGCATCGAGCATTTCGGCCCGGTCCGCACCAGTATTAGGGATGTACGGATGGGGAGACGCCGCGGCGGCGGGGTTAGCGAACTGGGTCGACATGCCGGGCTATCCGGACTCGGCCAGCAGCGCCTCGTACGCCTCGGCAGTCAGCAGGTTGTCGAGCTCTGCCGGGTCGTCGAGCCGCAGTTTTACCAGCCATCCGCCGCCGTAAGGCTCGGTGTTCACCAATTCCGGATCTCCGACGGCCTCATTGTTCACTTCAGTGATCGTGCCGGCCAACGGTATGAACAAGTCGCTTACGGCCTTCACCGACTCGATCTCGCCGAACTTTGCGAACTGTTCGAACGTCGAGCCCGAAGCGGGCAGGTCGATGTACACGACGTCGCCTAGGGAGTCTTGCGCGAAGTGCGTAACGCCGACGGTTGCCGAGTCGCCTTCCACCAGCGCCCATTCGTGCTCTTTGGAGTATTTGAGTCCGGAGGGATTTTGTTCAGACATATTTTTGGCGGATCTCAGAGGGTCAGGCCGCGCGTCGATAGAAAGGCAATGTTACCGTTTCGGCCGAAACTATCCTGCCGCGAATGTCGATTTCGATAGGGGTTGACGGCGCGGCGTACTTTGGGTCAACGTAGCCCATGCCTATATTGACGTCAAGAGTGGGCGAGTGCGTGCCTGAAGTAACCGTCCCGACTCGGGCGCCACAGGCCAGAATAGGATGCCCGTTGCGGGCGATGCCCCGGCCGGTCATTTTGAAACCTGTAAGCCGCCTCTCCGGACCGGCATCCCTGATCGCGCACAGGGCCTCCGCCGCGATGTAGCCCTGCGAATCGAGGTGAACAAACCGTTCGAGACCCGCCTCGTACGGGTTGTTCTTAACGGTCATGTCGTTGCCGTGCAGCAGTAAACCCGCCTCAAGCCGGAGCACATCGCGGGCGCCGAGCCCGCAAGGCGCAACGCCCGACTCGCTCAGGGTTTGCCACAGATGAACGGCTCTGTCTGACGGCGGCATTATCTCAAAGCCGTCCTCGCCCGTGTAACCGGTTCGGGCGATGCGGCACGGAATTCCGGCCACATTCGCCTCGGCAATGGCGAACGGCCGGAGCGATGCTACGGACGCATCGGACAACCGGCTAGCCAGTTCGACCGCGTTCGGGCCTTGCACTGCGATCATCGCCACATCTCCAGTGGTTACCTCGCTCTCGAGGTCAGGGACGCCCTGGGAATAAAGGTCGAGCCAAGCTGCTACGGAGTCGTAGTTACCGGCGTTGACTATCAGTAGGTAGCGGGTCTCGGCGAGCCGGTACACAATGGCGTCGTCGATGATGCCGCCTGCCTCGTTGCAGATAACGTGGTACCTTGACCGGCCCTGCCGCAGTCTTGCGACGTTAGCGCTGAGCAGCCTGTCGAGGAATGCGCTCGAGGCTGCCCCCGAGAACTCGATGCGGCCCATGTGGGACACGTCGAACATGCCGGCGTTCCGGCGCACCGCGGCCACCTCCCGGAGTATGCCCGTCGGATACTGTATCGGCATGTCCCACCCGCCAAACGGCGCCATGCGTCCGCCGGCTGCCACATGGAGGCCGTGGAGCGGGGTTTGTCTGAGGCATTTGGTTGTCATATGTAACCGAAAATCCCCGGCAGGGAGAAAACATCGGTTGGCCAACCTGACCGGGCCTGACCGGGAACGAGTGCGCTAACCAGGATGCTATACGTTGGATATTCGCGCCGACACGCCAAATCCGGGTCGGCAAATCGGGTATATGAACCCCATGCCCGTCGGATCGTAGTCGGTCAACAAACGCCTTATCCTGCAACGGGCGAAGACCGGGATGGCGACGCAGCTCCACGGCCTATTCAAACGTCCCCTCCCACGTTACTCCCGACATGCGCGCCGCCTGAGGGTAACGACTGGCCAGCAACGGTGCGTGACCTCCGGCAGTATCCAAGATCGGGAGCGGCAGCGGCGGACCGGTGTCCTGACCATCCCGCTCGGTCAGGCCGATAAGAAGGTCAGAGGGCGCATTCCGGTCGTGAATCGACACACCGAATCCGCCCATGCCCCGGGGGTCAAGCAATTCGTTGATTCCCGCCCTGTTAGTGGCCAGCTCGAATTGGGACAGCCCGCGTTGGCGCAGCGATTCGACGAACCCTGTGGCCCCGAGCCGGGCGAGAAACTCACCTTGCGTCTTGTGGCCCGCCACGTCAAACCCCTGCTGGCCAAGCGCCGCGTCGACCGCCGTAAAGTCGACGTGGGCCGTCATGTCCTGCTGCCCAACCCGGGCCAGCGGTTCATCGACGTGGGTGTGCCTGTAGTAACACCGCAGACTGCCCCGCCAGCGCGCCGGCGCATAAAGCTGAGCGCGGTCGTAACCGTAGTCGATGGTCAGTACGTAACCAGCGTCGATGGTGTTCGACGCCAGACCGGCCCACCAATCGTCGATGCCCAGATTCACCTCGCCCCGATAGCCTTCCGGCAAACGGTCGGCCAACTCGCCGATTCGGGCGGCGATAGCAGGGGTCGACGGAGGCCCCGAGACTTCGCAAAGCCGCTCCCCCTCGACGCCAACGTATAGCTCACGCAACTCGCCCTTTTCGATGACGAAGCGGTGAACCGGCATGGCGTCGAGCAACTCGTTGGACAGCAGGCAGCCAATCACCGACGATGGGACTTGATCGGGACCGTTTACTGGATAGTACGCGTTCTGACGCGGGACGCGGTCCACGGCCAGATACTCAAGAGCGTCAGCGAACGCCGGGTCGAGCCGTACAGCGTAACTGGTCACGTCACGGGCGAGGAGACCGTCTCCCGCTCCCATTTCGACGGCGGTGAACGCGCCTGGCCTGTCCATGCGCCGCCACATATCCCGTAGCTGCACGGCAATGAGCGCTCCGAATGCCGGATGCGCCATGGGACTGGTGAAGTAGTCGGCCGGACCGCCGGACGGTGTCGCCCCGGCCGCGCTGCCGAGCCGCGTGTAGTAACCGCCCAGCGGCGAGTAGAGAGCGGCGTCCATGAACTCGGCAAACGTGATAGGGCCAGAGTCGAGGATGCCTTGCCTGATAGTCAACTCAAGTTCGCTCATCCTCGGCAGCATACCGCGTCGCCGTGCACGATGCGGCCGTCGGGGGGAAGGAGCGACGCCAATCACCGCAGCCGCCCTATGTCACCCCGAGCGCCCACCATGTCACCCTGAGAGCCTGTGAATAAATCATTTATGCTCCTATGGTATTGAGAGGCTGATTGCTGGACAACGATATTGGGCAGCCATATCGGCGAGGTGAACACATGAGTGAAGAGACGCTGTTTGAACTTCCGGCCATCGAGGAGAAGCGAGCGCCTGCGCCAACGAGTCCGGGTGAGGCCCGGGCGCTGCGGCCGGTGCGGAATCAGCCTGAGTGGGCGGTATTGGACCTGGAATCTCGGTTGCCTCAAGAGCATCGGGCCCGTGTTATATGGAGCTTTTTGGAGAGGTTGGACCTGTCGGCTTTTTATGCGCCGGTCAAGGCGGTGGAGAACCGGCCAGGCCGCCCAACGACAGACCCCAAAGCGCTGCTGGCGTTGTGGCTTCTGGCCACGGTTGACGGTATAGGGAGCGCCCGCCGGCTGGCGCGTTTGTGCGAAGAGCACGACGCCTACCGCTGGATGAGGGGGAACGTACCTGTCAACTATCACATGCTCTCTGACTTCCGGGTAGCCCACCAGGAGGCGCTGGACGGCCTTTTGACCCAGATCATAGGTTCTCTGATGGCCGCAGGGGCGGTCCTGCTGGAGCGTGTGGCTCAAGACGGGATGCGGGTGAGGGCGAGCGCCGGCGCCGCGTCCTTTCGCGGCGCGCAGGGATTGAAGAGGCGCATGGAGGAGGCGCGGGCGCAGGTGGAGCGGCTGGCGCAGGAGCGGGAGCGTCCCGATTCCGGTGTGACGCGGCGTGAACGTGCGGCGCGGGAGCGTGCGGCGCGAGAGCGGGAGGAACGGGTCCGGGAGGCGCTGTCGTACTTGCCCCGGGCACAAGCGAAGAAGGAACGCCAACAGCACACCAAGGCGAAGGCTCAGCGTCCCAAGGTTACGAAGGCGCGGGTATCCACCACAGACCCCCAGGCAACGGTGATGAAGATGCCGGATGGCGGCTTCCGGCCAGCCTGCAATATCGAACTGGCCACTGATAGCGCCAACGGGATCATCGTCGGAGTAGGGGTCACATCGTCGGGTACGGACGCAGGGCAAGCGGCGCCCATGGAGGAACAACTGGTCAGGCGGACGGGCCGGCGCCCTGACTCCTACCTGATGGACGGGGGCTTCGCTACCCGGGAGGACATCACCGCTCTGGAGCAACGTGGGGTGAGTGTGTATGCGCCGGTGAGGTTGCCCCGGAACAAGCCCGAACGGGAGCGTTACGATCCCCGCTACGGGGACGGGCCGGACGTGGCAAGGTGGCGTCAACGGATGGCCACCGGCGAGGCCAAAGCCATATACAGGCAGCGGGCGTCTGTAGCCGAGTGGACGAACGCCCAGGTGCGTCTTCACGGAGTGAGCCAATTCAACGTACGGGGACTTGCCAAAATCACCAGCGTAATGCTCCTTGTCGCCGTGGCCCACAACCTCCTGCGTTGGGAGGCGTTCATGGCGTAGGCAGACACGGGGGTTAAGCAGGCACAGCCGATAAGCTCCGGACCAGTCAATCCGGATTCCCTAGTGAATTCGCCCGGAAAGCGGCCAATGCTGTCCCGCAATTCTGCCTCCCTCAACAAGCGCCCGCCCCGGTGAAACTTCCCAATGGCGCCTTCCGCCACCAACATGCCGCCTAACAACAACAGAACCCAAAAAACTCACAGCCTCTGAGCGAAGCCGAAGGGTCTGGGTCGCGGGGGCGGCCTTGTCCATGTACCCCTTGCAGGCGTTAGATTCTTCGGCTTCGCTCAGAATTGCAGACGTTTACCCTCCGCCACAGCAACGCCTTTTCGGACACCCGCCCAGACGCGCGCCATCCCCGCGGCTGTGGTCTCAAGAAGGGACGGCGTGATTGAGGACCAACCTGCCGCTGCGATGTCAATTGGCGGCGCAGTCAATCTGCTCCAGAGTTACCTTCTTGGACATCCTCCAATGGGTTGCGCAGTGATCTCATTCAGAGAGAAGTCATTTGCCAAACGCGAAAGCAGAGCGTCACACGACGCACCGCTGTTACTCAAGTAGGTGATCTATCAGGCTCGTTGTCTTGCTTCTGCGGCTTTACGCCTGGTTTCGGGGGTGCTTCGCTGCCATCCGGTGATCGGAATGGAATTCTTGAACTCCTGTACGTCGCCGCAGTGCTTGCACGTTCCTTTGCTCGTGGGGCCATTCGGCGCCTCGACGCGCCAGAAGTGAACACATTGCCCGTTTTTTGCCGCGTTTTGCGCAGAAACTTGGCTCTTCAAATTTGATCCCCCTTTTGCCACGCTGCCGTGGCCCGTACGCCCCCAGGGCGTTCCTGCTTCAGCGACTGTCGATCGGTACGTATTCGCGCTCCCGTTCTCCAGAAAAAAGCAGTAGCGGGCGAATAAGGATGTTGTGGCGCTGCTGCTCGACTACCTGGATAGTCCAGCCCGGCACGCGGCCCACAGCAAATATCGGGACAAAAAGGTCGTTCGGGATGCCGATGAGATGGTAGATCGCCCCCGCGAAGAAGTCGACGTTCACGTGGATGCCGCGGCGGGCGTACGGCTGCATCGCGGAGATAACCGCCTCAAGGATGTTGTACCACTTCGGTTCACCCTTCTCGTGGCTGAGCCTCTCGACTCCCGATCGCAGATGACCGGCCCGCGGGTCCTCGGCCCGGTAGACTCGATGGCCGAATCCCATCACACGCTGTCTGCTGGAGAGCAATCCCTTCACGTAGTCGGCGGCGTTTTCGGGCGCCCCGATCTCCTGCGCCATCTTCATGACGTTCTCAGCGGCGCCGCCGTGAAACGGGCCTGAAAGCGCGGCCACCCCGGCGGTTACGGCGCTGTGCAGGTCGGCGCCAGTGGCTGCGACGACACGCGCCGTGAAGGCGGAAGCGTTAGATCCGTGATCGGCGTGCAAAATGAAGTCGCGGTCGAGCAACTCGGCCGTGTCGGCGGTCGGGAGTTCGCCGTTCAACATGTACAGGAAGTTGGCGGCGTGAGACAACGCAGGGTCGGGTTCGACGATCTCCCGCCCGTTCCGCATGGCGTTGTGGGCCATGACGATCGCCGGCACCTGAGAGGTCAGTCTGACGCCTTTTCGGTACGTTGCTTCGACGGAGTTGTCGCCGGTGTCCGGATCGGTTGCCGAAAGGGCGGAGACTGCCGTCCGCAGGACATCCATCGGATGTGAGTCCTTCACGACCCGGATGACGTCGATGACCTGGCCCGGGATTACCCGTGCGGCCTTGAGTTGACTGTCAAAACCAGCCAGTTCGGCGCGCGTAGGAAGCGACCCGTAAAGAAGCAGGTAGGCGGTCTCTTCGAAAGTCGACTTTTCGGCAAGGTCGTGAATCGAGTAACCGCGGTACTCAAGCACGCCATTCCTGCCGTCGATGAACGTGGTCTCGGTGCGGTCGAAATAGACGCCCTGGAGACCGCGATGAAGTTTTATATCGTTCGAGGTCACTGATGTTCAACCCAGCGCGGCGACTGCCGCGCGCATACTCCAAAGTGGCCGCCTACGCCAAATTTTACCGGAACACCGGGAATGACACTAACGATCGGAACGATAACGGGGAGATACTCTAGATTTCCTGAGTTTCTTACCCGTGCATACCGTCCAATCCAGAGCGCGCGACAACGCAAATTGCAGCGTTCCCGGAGCACCGTTACACTAGCATCGCGCCGACTTACCGTCAACATTGGCGCAATCTCGCGCCAAACTCGCGAAGGCTATGTCCTTGACCTCGTTCGAACCTCTTCGGCGATGTGCTCAGTGAACGCGTCCACTGGGCGCGCGCCAAGGTTGCCCCCGGTCCGCGTGCGCACGGCCACCGCGCCGGCCTCTTCTTCACGATCTCCGATTACCAGCATGTAGGGCACCTTCTGCAGCTGGGCGCGGCGAATCTTGGCGTTCATGCGGTCGCCCGAGTCGTCCACGACGGCCCGGATCCCGGCCGCTTTCAGGCTGTTAAGCACGGAAGAGGCGTAGTCAAGGTGGCGGTCCGTGATGGGAACTATCGTCGCCTGCACGGGCGCGAGCCAGACGGGAAACGCCCCAGCCAGGTGCTCGATGAGCACGCCAAGGAATCGTTCCATCGAGCCTAGCATGGCGCGGTGGATCATCACCGGCCGCTCCCGGCCGCCCTCGGCGTTCACGTATTCCAGGTCGAACCGCTCAGGTTGATTGAAGTCGACCTGAACCGTGCCGAGTTGCCACTCTCTGCCCAGTGCATCGGGAACGAACATGTCGATCTTCGGACCGTAAAACGCCCCTTCGCCCTCAGCTTCCTCGTGGTTCAGCGCTCGCTCCCCAAGCACCAACTTCAGGGCCGATTCCGCCTTGTCCCACTGCTCATCGGACCCGACCCGCTTTTCGGGGCGCAGCGACAGTATGTAGCGGGTGTCATCGAAGCCAAACACCCCGTAGCTCTCGATGAGCATGTCGATGAAGCCGTTCACCTCGTCGGCGATCTGATCCTCGCGGCAGAAAATGTGTGCGTCGTCCTGCGAAAACGACCTGACACGCGTCAGGCCCTGAGTCACGCCGGACAACTCGTAACGGTGCAGCCGCCCGAAGTCGGCGTAGCGGATAGGCAGGTCGCGATACGAGTGGAGGCCCTTCGAGTACATGACGGCATGGGACGGGCAGTTCATCGGCTTGACGCCGTACTCCTGCTCGTCGATCTCCAACATGTACATGTGTTCGAGATAGTTGTCGTAGTGGCCGGAGGTCTTGAACAGGCCCGTTTTGAATATCTGCGGCGTCACCACCTCCTCATACCCATAGCGGCCATAGAGATCGCGCATGTAATCGGTCAGGGCGTTGTACACGAACGCGCCCTTTGGCAGGAAGAACGGGTTCGCAGGCGCTACCGGGTCGAAGAAGAAAAGCTCCAGTTCCCGCCCCAGCTTGCGATGGTCCCTCTTTTCGGCCTCTTCCCGCCGGTTAAGATGTGCCCGCAATGATTTCCGGGACTCCCAGGCCGTGCCGTAGATGCGTTGCAGCATCGGGTTGGCCTCGCTGCCCCGCCAGTACGCGCCCGCCGAACTCAGGAGCCTGAACGCGCTGATCTCGCCGGTCGAAGCGACGTGGCCGCCCCGGCACAGATCATCGAAGTCGCCGTGACTGCAAAACGACAACCGTTCGCCTTCTGGAATACCGTCGATGATCTCCTGCTTATACGGGTTATCGCCGACCAGCCTCCGTGCCTCTTCGCGGTCTACCTCCCGCTCCACGAACGGCTTGTTCGCCTTGACCGATTCACGCATTAGCCCCTCGATTCGTTCGAGGTCAACGGGGGTGAACGGCTCGGCGACGTCGAAGTCGTAGTAGAAGCCGTCGTCTGTCGGAGGACCGATCGTCAGCTTGGCCTCGGGGAAGATCTCCAGCACCGCCTCGGCCAGCACGTGGGCCGCCGAGTGCCGCATGCGGCCAAGCAGGTCGGCCTGTTCTTCGGGAGTGAGATCGCGAAAGCGCCTTTTCCTGCGCTCGCCGGAGGGTGGTCCTTCGGGTGTTATTTTCTCTGTCATTTCACCAATTTCATGTGTGCGACTTATCTGATGTGAGGGATCGGCGGAGGCTGCGGCGCGCTCGTTGCGTCGAAGCGGGGAGGGACTCGAAACGCCCGGCAACGCGGCCACATCATGGCGCTCGCCGCGGGGATGGCCAGGGACGGAACGTGAGGCCCCGCCACCTAATTCAGGTTAAAGGCGCGGGCGGGAAGGTAAAGGTCAGGCCCGCGCCATCATAGTGAGGGTATCGCGCCGCGCTGGGTCGCCCTCACACTGGATGTCTCTCGTTCGTCGAGCCTTCATATCAAAGTACGGCCATTATGGCCGCGTGTGTCGTGGAGCCTTCATATCGACATCTGGCCAGTCCGGCCGCGTGTGTCGTCGAGCCTTCATATCGAAATCTGGCCAGTCCGGCCGCGTGTGTTAAGCGGTTGGCGACACGCACTTCGGCATCGCCCTGCCGCACATCCCGGATCGCATTCGCCGCCAAGGCTCAATTCTATTCAGCATCGTCCCCCGCTTCAACACACCCCTTCAGCCCGTACACACCGCACCCTGCCCTTCTGTCACCAAGAAGGGATAACCCCGGCTGCCCCGGCCGCTATGGGTACGGACAGGCGCACCTCATCGGGACGCGAAAAGGGCAGACCGTAGCCTGCCCTCTCATTTTGTGCCATAAAGGCTTGTTAACGGCTGGCAAGATCGCAATGCGACACCTGCCTTAAAGCCCCCGATCTCCCATCGGACAAACCGTCTTGCCTATCGACGCCCGTATCGTACCATAACGTCGTTAAATGCAGCAACGGAGATGGCAGATATGACAGAAGCAAATGCCGCGAAGTACAGATTGGGCCTGGATATAGGCACGAACTCCATCGGGTGGGCCGCGGTAAGTCTCGACGGGAAAGAAAACCCTTGCCGCGTCCTCGACATGGGCGTTCGCATCTTTTCCGACGGCCGCAATCCACAGGACGGTTCCTCAAATGCCGTAAAACGCCGAATCCCGCGCGGCCAGCGAAAGCGGCGCGATCGCTATCTCAAACGGCGTACTGAATTAATCGAGAGGTTCACTGAATACGTCTTGATGCCGCGTGGCGCCGACGCGCGTAAGGCCCTTGCCGCCGATCTCGATCCCTACGAACTAAGGGAGAAGGCGTTGGACTGCCCTCTTGAGCCGTACGAACTGGGGCGCGCGCTTTTTCACCTCGACCAAAGGCGGGGGTTCAAGTCGAATCGCAAGGCGAGAGGCGAAGATGAAGGCGAGGCGAAGAAGACACGCGGGCAGATAGACGAGCTACGCAGCCGCATAAACGAAAGCGGGGCGCGGACACTCGGTGAATTCCTCGCCCGGCGACGGAAGAAGAGCAAGTCGGTTCGTGCCCGGCCTGAATCCGGTCTTTACCCCGACCGCGCCATGTACGAATCCGAGTTCGACGCTATTCGCCAGGCTCAAGAGCCCCACCATTCGCTCAACGTCGAAGAGTGGGACGCTATAAGAAGCACCATCTTTTTCCAGCGGCCCCTCGAGCCTGTAGACCCGGGATGGTGTCTATTTGAACGGGGTGAACCGCGGGCGCCGAGGGCCCTGCCCGTCGCGCAGGAGTGCCGCATCCTTCAGGAAGTCAACAACCTCAGATTGCATGATGGATTCGAACCGGAACGGCTGCTTAACGAAAAAGAAAGATCTCGTGTCCTTGAGCGATTGCAGTCCGGCAAAGACATCGACCTCGAAAAGCCGACAAAGGGTCTTGGTCTGCCACCGGGGGCGACGTTCAACCTCGCTCGCGGCGGCCGCAAGAAGCTAAAGGGCGACGAGGTTACGACTAGGTTGGCAAAAGACGGACTGTTCGGCAAGGGTTGGTTGTCCCTGTCTCTTGAGAAACGCAACGAGATCGCAAAAATCCTGCTTGAAACCGAAGAGCCTGAGACCGTCCGCAAAAGGGTCATACAGGACTGGGGTTTAAGCGACGAACAGGCCGTCGCCGTCGCCTTGGTTGTGCTACCGAGCGGCTACGGGAATCTTAGTGAAAAGGCCATCGGCAATCTCCTTCCGCACCTCGAGAGGGGGTGCGTCTATTCGGACGCCGTTCAGGAAGCAGGATACCGCCACCACTCCGACTTCCGTGACGGCGAGGTTCACGAGCGTCTGCCCTACTATGGTGAGGTGCTCGAGCGTGACGTGGTCGGCGCGGACCCTACGAAGAACCCTGAGATCGACGGCGAGGTTGCCAGATACGGCAGGATTGGCAACCCCACGGTCCATATCGGCCTGAACCAAATAAGACGCGTGGTAAACCGAATTACTGCGCAGCATGGAAAGCCACGCGAGATAGTCGTCGAGTTGGCGCGGGAGTTGAAGTGGAACGCCAGGCAGCGGCAGGATTATGAACGGAAGCAGCGCAAGGGAGGGGAGGACAACAAACGTCTTACTGAGTGCTTGGAGTCGGCTGAGGAAGCGCCGTCAGCAGGCACTCTTCGAAAGTTGAGGCTGTGGGAGGAACAGGGCAGCGTCTGCCCGTACACGGGGAAGATTCTCTCATTCGAAATGGTGGTGTCCGATCAGACACAGGTCGATCACATCCTCCCATTCGGTCGCACCCTGGACAAT
This sequence comes from Dehalococcoidia bacterium, assembly GCA_965224235.1. GTDB lineage: Bacteria > Chloroflexota > Dehalococcoidia > Lucifugimonadales > Lucifugimonadaceae. The sequence goes on from CBDCYP010000002.1 coordinate 678,025, forward strand.
TCGATGTCGAACAAGGTCGTTTGCGTTGCCGGCAGCAACCAGATCAAGAGAAACCAGTCACCTTACGAAGCGTTCGGTCATAACCCTCCAGACTACGACTACCATGCCATTCTCAGTCGGGCAGACAAGTTACCCCCAAATAAAAACTGGCGGTTCAAAACTGACGCCATGGAGCGATTCAAAGACGAATCCGGGTTTCTCGACCGGCAGCTCAATGAGACTGCTTATCTTTCCCGCACGGCTCGCACGTACCTGGCTCACCTGTACGACGAGAAGACCGAGGGTACTTTTCGAGTGCGCGTAATCCCGGGCCGAATGACCGCGTTGCTCAGGCGAGGATGGGGGCTCGAAGGGATACTCCGGGAGTTGAAAGACGGCGAGATGCCGGGCAAGCAGCGCGATGACCACCGTCACCACGCAATAGACGCATTCGTTGTGGCGAACACGACCCAGGGGTTGCTGCAACAATTCGCGCTTGCCGCAGGTTCCGACAATGACGTCACCGAACGGCTCGCCAGCCTTGCGCCACCGCCATGGGAGGACTTTTGCCGGAACCAGTTAAAACCGTTCCTGAACCGCATGGTGGTATCCCATAAGCCGGACCATGGAACTCGCAACGTCCGCGGAAAGACAACCGGTCAGTTGCACAACGAGACCGCTTATGGATTGGTTGAACTGTCCGAGGACGGACCATCCAAGGTCGTGGTCCGCAAACGCTTGGCGGACTTAAACTTAAACAGACCGGAGAAGAATGACTTGGACGCGGTACGGGATCCGGCTTTGAAGCACGCGTTGACACTGATGTGGAATCAGGTCGCGGCCGAAGGTGGGAAAGTGGCGGATTTTGCGTTGCGGGCCGAACGCGATGGCGTGTTGCTAAACGGCAGACGCCAGCACGTGAAACGCGTTCGAATGGTCAACACACAGCGCGTTATTCCCGTCAGGGACAAGGCAGGGAAAGCCTACAAGGGCTATAAGCCAGACAGCAATGAATTCGCCGACATCTGGCAGACTCGGGACGGCAGGTGGAAGATAGTAGTTGTGCCCGTATTCCACGCGAATCAGCCCGTATTCGATGTTGAAATGTATCGTCCAACGGACCGCGGCGGAAGGCGGGACCCGACGGCAAGGCGGCTCATTAGACTGCATAAGGGCGACATGGGCGCCCTGGGAGAGGGAAGCGGACGACGTATCGTAAGGGTAAGGAAATTCAGTCGGGGTTCCGTGGTGCTAGACGATCACAATGAAGCCAACGCAGATGCTCGCGAGCGCAAAAAGGAACTGAATCGCAGCGAAGGCGTGTATTCGCCCCAAAAGCTTAAACAGCAGGGTTTCCGCAAGATAGGCGTCGATGAGATTGGGCGGGTACTCGACCCAGGGCCGCCACCAGCGCAGTGATCGGACGCGTCATAGAAGTCGCGAGCGAGGGTCGCCATCTGGCGCGTTCACGCGGCTTCATGACTGTGTCGGGAGACGATGGCGAGGTCGGCCGGATTCCACTCGACGACATCGGAGTTCTTCTTTGCAACGCACGCGGCCTCACCTACTCCAATGGCCTCATGACGGAGTTGGCCCGGCGGGGCGCAACCGTTGTGCTGTGCGGGTCCAACTACCTCCCCGTAGCGTGGCTATGGCCGCTGGAAGGGCACCACGTACAGGCTCTGCGCATGCGCCATCAGCTGGAGGCGTCGAGGCCGCTTTTCAAGCGACTATGGCAGGCCGTAGTCAGGGCCAAGATCGATCAGCAGAAGTACACGCTTGAACTGCTCCAACTGCCAACCGAGGGGTTTGACGCTTTGGCGCGAAGGGTCAAGTCAGGCGACCCGGAAAACGTCGAGGCCCAGGCGGCGCGCCGTTATTGGCCCCTGCTATTCGGAAGTGATTTCCGTCGGAACAGATTTGGCGGCGGCCCAAACCCGTTCCTGAACTACGGCTACACGGTGCTCAGGGCCGCGGTCGCTCGGGCAGTCGTGGCGACCGGATTGCACCCTTCGGTCGGCATTCATCACAGCAATCGCGCAAACTCCATGTGTCTGGTTGACGACCTCATGGAGCCATTCAGACCCTTTGTGGACCACAGGGCAGTCCAACTCGTCAGAGAAGGATGTGAGGAACTGTCCACCGACTCGAAAAGCGTGCTGTCCGGGGTTCTCACCGCAGACTTGACCTCGCAGAGAGGGACAACACCGCTCCAAACTTGCATTGAGCGATCGGCCCAATCGATCGCAAAATCATTCGAGAGTGGCAAGCCGGACTACATTCCCCCCGGGCGGCCTCTCACGAGCTTTGTTGAGGCGGGGGGTTAGGAAATGGGCTGTGCTCTCCGGTTACAGGCTCATGTGGATGTTGGTGATGTTCGATCTCCCGGTGCTCACGAAGAGAGAGCGGCGGGAGGCTATGAATTTCCGGAAGTTCCTGTTGGACCAGGGCTTTCACATGTGCCAGTTTTCCGTTTATTTGAGATTCTGCGCCGGAAAAGAGCAGACGGACGTGTACACCCGCCGGGTCAAGTCAACACTGCCAGGCGGCGGCAACGTCCAGATCTTGTACTTCACTGACAAGCAGTACGAGAACATCGTCAGCTTCGACGGCACGAGACGTCTGCCGGCCAACAAAAATCCGGAACAGTTCACGCTATTCTGAATGCGCCAAGGGTCTTTTTTTGCGGTTTCCGAACTTCTTGGCCGAACTCGTTTCCAAGTTGGCCAAAAAGCCGGAGTAGTTTAACCGATGGGAGATCGGGGGCTAACCGCAACGGAGATGGCCCAATGCTTGCCCGACGTGCGAGTTTAACCGATGGGAGATCGGGGGCTAACCGCAACGCCACGTAGTCCTTGCCTTGCCTTGCAGCGAGTTTAACCGATGGGAGATCGGGGGCTAACCGCAACTAAGCGTCCTCGCGCTCCTTGCGTGCTGCGAGTTTAACCGATGGGAGATCGGGGGCTAACCGCAACATGGGTGATAGCCACGTGAGACCTCCTAAAGTTTAACCGATGGGAGATCGGGGGCTAACCGCAACTACGACCGGGAACGGGCCGCCCCCAAGCGATAGTTTAACCGATGGGAGATCGGGGGCTAACCGCAACTATCTGACCGGGGGGCGCGGTTGGCGGGTAGTTTAACCGATGGGAGATCGGGGGCTAACCGCAACTGTCCCAGACCCCTCCCCTGTGAACCTCGGAGTTTAACCGATGGGAGATCGGGGGCTAACCGCAACTACCCGTGCGACTTGTCGCGCCTCAATTCCAGTTTAACCGATGGGAGATCGGGGGCTAACCGCAACTAGGTCGTGGTCTTGGTAGTCATGTCGTCAAGTTTAACCGATGGGAGATCGGGGGCTAACCGCAACGTGTACTGTCACCGGCAGAAGTGCGGGAAAAGTTTAACCGATGGGAGATCGGGGGCTAACCGCAACGGTACAGCCACAGGCAAGGTCAGGAATGGTAGTTTAACCGATGGGAGATCGGGGGCTAACCGCAACTGAAACCGCGTGGGTGTCGGAACGCAAGGAGTTTAACCGATGGGAGATCGGGGGCTAACCGCAACACAAGATGTTAGCGGCCGCCAAGCTGGCGGAGTTTAACCGATGGGAGATCGGGGGCTAACCGCAACTCCGCCAGCGACTCTGCGATCCAGTCGTCCAGTTTAACCGATGGGAGATCGGGGGCTAACCGCAACAACCAACGTAGGTTATCCTTAACGTTACATAGTTTAACCGATGGGAGATCGGGGGCTAACCGCAACGTGACCGTGTAAGTCAGAGTGTCCCCGTCAAGTTTAACCGATGGGAGATCGGGGGCTAACCGCAACTGGTTGAGTGGCTTAGCTTGCTCGAGGAGAGTTTAACCGATGGGAGATCGGGGGCTAACCGCAACATGGGAGTACCAAACGATAGAGGGGTCGTAGTTTAACCGATGGGAGATCGGGGGCTAACCGCAACTCACCTTGCGCGCTGCTAGTGCCGCGTCGTAGTTTAACCGATGGGAGATCGGGGGCTAACCGCAACACTCGCAACAATAATGATTGGAGAATCACAAGTTTAACCGATGGGAGATCGGGGGCTAACCGCAACCGGCACTGGCAGCCTACGACGCGCAGACTAAGTTTAACCGATGGGAGATCGGGGGCTAACCGCAACTACGATTTCCGTTTTCACTTTCCTTTAGTAGTTTAACCGATGGGAGATCGGGGGCTAACCGCAACAGGCGTAGGATACTGGCAGGCAGCGTTAGAAGTTTAACCGATGGGAGATCGGGGGCTAACCGCAACAGGAGACCACGGCTTCGGAATCGGCGGCGGAGTTTAACCGATGGGAGATCGGGGGCTAACCGCAACGTGAGTCATAGCCACGTGAGACCTCCTAAGAGTTTAACCGATGGGAGATCGGGGGCTAACCGCAACGACCAGCGTCGGCCATATTCACCCGCAAGCAGTTTAACCGATGGGAGATCGGGGGCTAACCGCAACAAGGATCATCACACGCACCTGAAGGGGCTGAGTTTAACCGATGGGAGATCGGGGGCTAACCGCAACAGGGTCCCGTTGTTTGTGGTCACTGTGATTAGTTTAACCGATGGGAGATCGGGGGCTAACCGCAACACGGCCGGGAAGTGGTTCGCTCAGTTCACAAGTTTAACCGATGGGAGATCGGGGGCTAACCGCAACGCACGATGTCGTCTGCCGTCGTGACTGCCGAGTTTAACCGATGGGAGATCGGGGGCTAACCGCAACTCGTCGAGGAAACGCCAGGCGGATAGCTACAGTTTAACCGATGGGAGATCGGGGGCTAACCGCAACTAATTATTGCACATGCGCAACGGGTATGTAGTTTAACCGATGGGAGATCGGGGGCTAACCGCAACTAGCCTTGCGTCGATGGCCGTGTCCGATGAAGTTTAACCGATGGGAGATCGGGGGCTAACCGCAACATCTCGTCAGCAAGGGCGCGGATAGTGTCAAGTTTAACCGATGGGAGATCGGGGGCTAACCGCAACACCTTGCAGCCGTTCGACGTGTCCGGGTTGAGTTTAACCGATGGGAGATCGGGGGCTAACCGCAACTAGACCATACTGTTCGAGGCGCCCCGTCGTAGTTTAACCGATGGGAGATCGGGGGCTAACCGCAACTCCCGCGGCTCTTCGATGACGGCTCTTCCTAGTTTAACCGATGGGAGATCGGGGGCTAACCGCAACAGTGGTCTAACCGGCCCTGTGGGGCGCGGTAGTTTAACCGATGGGAGATCGGGGGCTAACCGCAACGGACGTGGGCAACGGCATCGTTGGACGCGTAGTTTAACCGATGGGAGATCGGGGGCTAACCGCAACTAATTATTGCACATGCGCAACGGGTATGTAGTTTAACCGATGGGAGATCGGGGGCTAACCGCAACTAGCCTTGCGTCGATGGCCGTGTCCGATGAAGTTTAACCGATGGGAGATCGGGGGCTAACCGCAACTGCCGAGACTTGCGGGGATAATCCGGCCCAAGTTTAACCGATGGGAGATCGGGGGCTAACCGCAACTGAAGTCCTCGCCTTGCCCTGCCAGGCCTCAGTTTAACCGATGGGAGATCGGGGGCTAACCGCAACGAGACGTGGGCGGGCCTAACTGCCAACTACAGTTTAACCGATGGGAGATCGGGGGCTAACCGCAACTCCCTCGGTATGCTGCCCAGTTCTCGTAGCAGTTTAACCGATGGGAGATCGGGGGCTAACCGCAACGGGGGACCTCCTCGAGCAGGGGACCATCGAAGTTTAACCGATGGGAGATCGGGGGCTAACCGCAACATCAGGCTGAACGAGTGCATACGGTGGCAAGTTTAACCGATGGGAGATCGGGGGCTAACCGCAACTCACCTTGCTGGCTGCCCGGTCGTAGGCGAGTTTAACCGATGGGAGATCGGGGGCTAACCGCAACGCACCAGGTCCGCCTCCCGTTCATCAAGGTAGTTTAACCGATGGGAGATCGGGGGCTAACCGCAACAAGCGTGGTGACGTCCCTCAAATCGACAGGCAGTTTAACCGATGGGAGATCGGGGGCTAACCGCAACTGGTCGTTGGGAACGCATTAATAGCGCCGAGTTTAACCGATGGGAGATCGGGGGCTAACCGCAACAGAACTCCGCATACCCCGAGTAACCGAGGTAGTTTAACCGATGGGAGATCGGGGGCTAACCGCAACTCGATGAACACCTGGACAGTTGGGAGCTGAAGTTTAACCGATGGGAGATCGGGGGCTAACCGCAACTAGGTCCGGTTGTATAAAGCGTAACGGTAAAGTTTAACCGATGGGAGATCGGGGGCTAACCGCAACTGATCGAGCGTTGTATCCGGTGCGATGGAGAGTTTAACCGATGGGAGATCGGGGGCTAACCGCAACTTGATGGGCCGACTCGACTTTATCAATCTGAGTTTAACCGATGGGAGATCGGGGGCTAACCGCAACAGGTACCAGTTGAGACCGCGGCCGACGAACAGTTTAACCGATGGGAGATCGGGGGCTAACCGCAACAGAGTTTGTGGCAAGGTCCGCACAGTGCGGAGTTTAACCGATGGGAGATCGGGGGCTAACCGCAACTAGGCGGCGTAGACGGCGTTAGAGTGCGTAAGTTTAACCGATGGGAGATCGGGGGCTAACCGCAACTAGTGCAGCGAGCTCGTATCCAGCGGACTAGTTTAACCGATGGGAGATCGGGGGCTAACCGCAACTACCGGAAACCACACTGGCGGGCGCGTTGAAGTTTAACCGATGGGAGATCGGGGGCTAACCGCAACGAGCGGTCGCGCATATGGAGCACGTCTCTAAGTTTAACCGATGGGAGATCGGGGGCTAACCGCAACCCGTCTTTCCACTCGCGCCACTGGTGACCAGTTTAACCGATGGGAGATCGGGGGCTAACCGCAACTGCGGGCCGTGCTCGAGGACCTCGCGGGCCAGTTTAACCGATGGGAGATCGGGGGCTAACCGCAACTCGTTCGGCCAGGGGCGCGTCGCATTCGAGAGTTTAACCGATGGGAGATCGGGGGCTAACCGCAACCGGTGATGCCGTCGTGCGCCCATGCGTGAAGTTTAACCGATGGGAGATCGGGGGCTAACCGCAACTCCAGGGCGCCCTCCAAATGATCGATGATTAGTTTAACCGATGGGAGATCGGGGGCTAACCGCAACGGTGCGATGGAGTGCCAGGTGTCTTTTATAGTTTAACCGATGGGAGATCGGGGGCTAACCGCAACAGCATGATGCAACCGCTAGCTCGCCTAGTAGTTTAACCGATGGGAGATCGGGGGCTAACCGCAACAAAATGCGGAATGTGGAAAAGCCCAAACTTAGTTTAACCGATGGGAGATCGGGGGCTAACCGCAACTCGCGGAGTTGCACCCATGAGCAACTGGTGAGTTTAACCGATGGGAGATCGGGGGCTAACCGCAACAGAAGTGTTGGTTTACCCATCAACGGGGACAGTTTAACCGATGGGAGATCGGGGGCTAACCGCAACTGCGCAGCCCGCGCCTGATCACGGACCTTGAGTTTAACCGATGGGAGATCGGGGGCTAACCGCAACCAGGGCGAGCATAGCGGGCGTTCAGCGTGGAGTTTAACCGATGGGAGATCGGGGGCTAACCGCAACGCGTCTGCCAGCCGGGCGCGGGTCTTCTTGAGTTTAACCGATGGGAGATCGGGGGCTAACCGCAACCGGAAGTGGGCAACGGCGGCGGCGTCTGCGTAGTTTAACCGATGGGAGATCGGGGGCTAACCGCAACTAACCAAGCTCAACGACGCCTACAACGCCCAGTTTAACCGATGGGAGATCGGGGGCTAACCGCAACTTGGTGGTCATTATCGTTCTCCTCGGCGGCAGTTTAACCGATGGGAGATCGGGGGCTAACCGCAACTCAGGGTCTGAAAAGTACGTGGATAGGTCGAGTTTAACCGATGGGAGATCGGGGGCTAACCGCAACAGGGGCTGGGGGGGTGATTGGTTCCCTGCGAGTTTAACCGATGGGAGATCGGGGGCTAACCGCAACAGGATACACAGTTGTACACTGCGGGCCCTGAGTTTAACCGATGGGAGATCGGGGGCTAACCGCAACTCGTCATAGACTGCCTGTTTCGTCTGGGCAAGTTTAACCGATGGGAGATCGGGGGCTAACCGCAACGAGATCATCTTCTCTGCGTTTCTGTCTTGTAGTTTAACCGATGGGAGATCGGGGGCTAACCGCAACGCTATCTGCCCATGCCTTGCTCCCGCCCCAAGTTTAACCGATGGGAGATCGGGGGCTAACCGCAACAGCGCGTTATGGTTGGCGGCCAGGGTTGTCAGTTTAACCGATGGGAGATCGGGGGCTAACCGCAACAGCGCGTTATGGTTGGCGGCCAGGGTTGTCAGTTTAACCGATGGGAGATCGGGGGCTAACCGCAACAGTTGGGCGCAGCGATAGCGACGAAGGCTGAGTTTAACCGATGGGAGATCGGGGGCTAACCGCAACAATCATCAGGTCTATCTTGTGTTCGGGCCGAGTTTAACCGATGGGAGATCGGGGGCTAACCGCAACCACGCCATCGGTGGACCAAAAGTACTCCCCCCCCCCCCCAGAACGATGACGCCCACACCGGGAGAATGGGGGTGACTTGGGAATGGATGGGCTGAAGGGTCCCCGAACCCGCAAGCCCACGCACCGCCCGACAGCGGCACCGTCAGATCAGCTGGCGGAGTTTGGGGTCGAGCCGGTCGCGGAGCCAGTCACCGAGGAAATTAAACCCCAGAACCGTAAACAATATCGCCAGGCCGGGGAAGAATGAAACCCACCAGGCGTCGACGATGTAGTTACGGCCTTCGGCTACCATCAGGCCCCACGCCGGGGTTGGTGGCGGTATGCCCACGCCAAGGTAACTGAGCACTGACTCTGTGATTATTAGCGTGCCCACGCTCAGGCTTATCAGCACCATCACGGTGTTAATGACCCCCGGCAGGATGTGCCGCGACAGGATGCGCACTGTCGACGCCCCGGCGACCTTGGCGAGCGATACGTAATCCATGTTTTTCAACTGAAGCGTCTCGCCGCGAACCTGGCGCGTAAAACCGCCCCAACTGAATATCACCAGGAGGAGGATGATCACTTCAAGGCGCTGACCGAGCACGATTACCACAACCAGCGCGACGAGAATGAACGGGAGCGCAATGGTGAATTCCACAAAACGCTGAATGGCCTCGTCAATCATGCCCCCAAACCAACCTGAGACCATGCCTAGAGCTGTGCCGGCGACCGCTCCGGCCGAAAGCACGATGCCGGCCACCATGAGCGACACCCTTGCGCCATGCATGATTCGGGTCATCAGGTCGCGTCCAAGCGGGTCTGTTCCCAGCAGATGGGCAGACGACCCTCCCTCATACCAGGACGGCGGGATGTTGCGGTCGGTAAGCACCCCTGATCGCGGGTCGTAACCGGAGATAAAATCGGTGAAGGCCGCGCACACTAGTATGACCATGAGAATCGCCATAGGCACAAGCGGCCACTCCCTGATGAAGCGACGCACGACCCAGCGAATTCCCTGCCTTGATTCGAGGTCGGCGAAACCGGTGTCTCGGTCAGTTGTAACTGTTGTAACTTTGGTAGTCACTTACGCCGAATCCTCATCTCCGCTTTAGCGTCGAAGTCGAGTAGAACACGCACATCGAATGAATATCGCCTTTCGGGTTTGGAGTAGACATAGCGTTGCTAACCAGGGGCGATCTATTCAAATCTGATTCGGGGGTCTACGAACGCGTAAAGGAGGTCGACAACCAGGTTGGCCGCTACAAAGACTCCCCCCGTCATCAAAACAACGGCCACCATTACCGGAAAGTCGTTGTTGTTTACCGCCTGTATGCCCAGCAGTCCGAGGCCCGGCCATGAGAATACCGATTCTGTTATGACCGCGCCGGTGATGAAGCCCGCCAAAAGAAGGCCGGAGTAGGTCAGCGGTCCGATCAGCGCGTTCCTGAAGGCGTGTTTCCATATGGTCGCAGTGGGTCCCACACCCTTGGCACGCGCCATCTTCATGTACTCAGAGTCGAGGACCTCGAGCATCGCCGAGCGCGTTAGTCGAAGCAGCCCTGCCGCCGGGTACCAGCCCAGTGTTAACGCCGGCAGAAAATAGCTCCTGATGCCGTGGTCCTGTCTGCCGGTAGGTAACCAGCCCAGCTGCACGGCGAAGATCATGATCAGCACAATCCCGAGCCAGAATCCCGGCATGGACTGACCAAGCAACGCGAATATCCGCCCTGAATAGTCGGCGACTGAACTCCGTTTGACGGCAGAAAGCACGCCGAGTGGAATGGCCAAAAACAGCGAAAATCCGAAGGCGACCGTGGCGAGCTTGATCGTTGCCGGCGCCCGTTCGAGGACCAGATCCAAAGCGGGACGACGTTGCCACAGAGACTCGCCAAAATCGAGTCGCAGCGCGTCCGCCAGCCAATCAAAGTACTGCACCGCCAACGGCCTGTTCAGGCCCATTACTTCGCCCCACTGTTCCCATTGGGCGGGGGTCGTGTATTCGCTCAGATAGAGGAATCTTGGGTCGCCGGCCGCACGCGAAAGTCCGAAGACGAATGCGGTAGTCACCAGCAACATCAATACGGAGAACCAGACTCTCCGCAACAAGAAGCGTCTCAATTTGCCCCTGCTAAAATCAGAAGTTCGCCGGAAGACGATCCAGCGCTCATTACAAAACGGCCGGGGCGCAAATCCAACTGATCAATTTCAGCTGGATTTGCGCCCCTGCACGGTAGTTTTTAGACGCTGGCGAGACCAGCTAGCGTCAGTTTTGGACCTGTACAGTCTCGGGGTTCGTGAAGTAACGTCCGGCGATTCGGTGAGGCGTCCAGTCCTTGATACGCGGCCCCACCATGAAGTAGTCGCTGATCGTGCCCAGCGGGAGGTTGAGCCGCCACTCGCTGACGTAGTCCTGAACCTTGCGGTTTATCTCTATCCGCTCTTGCAAGTCATCTGTCGACTCAACCGACGCCGCAAGTTCTTGAATTTCGCAGGGGACCTCTGCGCCGTGGAACGTGTTGTAACGCCCATACGCGCCGATCTTCTCCCTGTCGAGGTTCCCACCTCCGGAGTGGTGGTACCAGATGATGTCGTCAACGCCCCTGAAGTGACGCGGCCTAGCCGCGGCGTAGGCGCTATTGTCGATGTTGACCGTGAGACCCAGCTCGTTCCACATCTGCGCAACGGCCTGCCCCGCTTCGGGGTTGACCACGATGTGGTCAGGCGGTACGTATAAGGTCAACTGGAACCCGTTCGGGTAACCGGCGTCTGCCAGTATGGCCTTGGCTGCGTCGAGATCGAACGAGACGTCCCATGAGTCTTTCCAGCCCGGGTCGGACGGCACAAAGCCCGTGTAGACGGCTGTCGGGAGGCCGAGGCCACCGAAGACTGTGTTGAGCAGTGTCTGGCGGTCGACCGCCATCGACATGGCGTTCCGAACCATCAGGGCGCTCTCCATGGAGTTTCCATTGCCCCACGGGTCGCCGATCCACGGGTGCTCCGCGTCGGGCTTGAAGCCAGGCCGAGGCCACTCAGAATCAACCGTCCAACTGGTAACAAGCGAGGAGGCACACTCCCCTTGTTCTCTCCAGTAGTTGCCTGTGTAGTAGATGACGTGCGGCCAGGTGGTGCCGCGAGCGATCTGCTCGTACGAACCGGTCACTGCACGCTTTAGCTCAGGAATGTCCTTGTTGGCCACCTCGATGATGTCGACCTCGCGGGCCACAAAGGCTGCGTTCCTGACCAGGGGTTCCCGAATCTCGACGACTTCCATCCGCTGCGCGGCCGGCTTGGCCCGCCAGTGATTGCCCTCGTTGAACGCCTCAACGATCACAATGTCATTTGTGCGGTAGAGGACGTTCTCGAACGGGCCGGTGCCCAGGGGAGTGGTGTTTGCAATGGATTCGCCCAGGTCGTCAACCGCCGCCTTTGGGTAGATCCATGGCTGGTGCGTGGACAGGTTGGACAGAGTCTCCGCCCAGGTTGCCCTGTAGGTCTTGAAGAACAAGTCGACGGTGTAGTCATCAACCTTCTCCCAACGGTCCATCCACGCCTGCAGGCCGCCAACACCCCAGAAGGTCGAGCCATCCCGTATGGCGTTGTTCATGCTCCACACAACGTCATCAGCGGTCATCTCGCCCCAATCTTTGTGGAAGGGAACGCCCTCACGCAGATCAAAACGAATCTTGCTCTGGTCGCCCGCCACTTCCCACGCCGTAGCCAGGCTGATGTCGGGGTCAATGTTTTCGTCAAAGTCCGCGTAAAGGAGGAATTCGACCATGCCCCAGGATGCGTAGTCCTGTTCGTGTCCGACGCCGCCAAGCGCGGGGACAAAGAGAGGCGGAATGACGTTCGATGTAGCTATGCGGAACGTACCTTCCGGACCTCCGACGGGTGTCGGCGCGGGCGTCGGGGGCGCGACAGGAGTCGCGACAACGATAACGGGTTTCTCGACGACGACCGTCTCGACCACCGTCTCTATACGAGTGACCGGCTTCTCCACGATGACAGTCTCGACCACCGTCTCTATGCGAGTGACAGGCCTCTCGACGACGACCGTCTCGACGACCCTGACGGTCTTGCCCTCGACTTCTCTCTCGACGACGACAGTCTCGATAACCTTCTCGGTACGGGTGACCTCTTTCTCGACGAGCACTGTCTCGACGACCTTCTCAGTGATCGTCTGCCCCGGCAGTTGCTTCTCGACGATAACGGTCTGGACTTCAATCTTCGTCTCACCGCCGCCACAGGCCACCGCCAGAGCGACGATCAGGCCGCCGATTACAGTCACGCCCAGCGCTAAAAACCGAGACCGCTTGGGCCTATTTGATCCCATCATTATCCTCCTCCTGAAATTTCATGCAACTGCACGGCCGCGAGAATCCGCTACCCCGAGGGTGAACGTTTCCGCCGCACCAAGGTGTGGAATGTTAGTACGAATGAGTTTTACACGCAACGTTCGCCGCGTCCCGCGGAGCCGCAGCGTCTTCTGCGCCTGTCCTATTCGACCATCGTTCGATACAGGTCCTGCGCCTGTTTGAACAGGTCCAGAACTTCGTTTCGCTGTTCGTCGGTGTAGAACTTTCCGTCGGAACGCAGCCAGGAGATCGAATCGTCTATTTGACTGACGATCCGGGCAGCGGATACGCTTTTCTCTGGAGACGCCGCGCCGCCGGCGTCGATATATACGGGGCTGGTGTGGGCCCATATTGGCTGGGCAAAACTGTCCCGCGAGTTACTGCCGATGCGTGCGGCAATCCATCCGTCGCCCGCAACGTCAACCTCGCATTCGAGCGAGCCGCCCGTAGACCCGTCCGGAAAGTCCCGCGTGTGAACAGGTCTACCGTTGGCGACGACCTCTACCCGGTGGACCGGATAGTGCGACGTCCAGTCGACCTGCACAGTCGTCCGGCTCCCGCTGCTGGCCAGCGCTGTGTCGCCGACTCCTGAGCCGTCGACGTCGATACCCAGCATCGGGCCATTCGTGATGAACGTCTTGCCGTCGCGCAGGGCCTGCATCCAGCTTGTGTACTCGAATTCGGGTTGCGTCTTCGTGTAGACCCTGTTGCCTGAACATAGGAACCAGTCTGATCCGGTGGAGGCCGGCAACCTGATACCGCAGTTGAGAAGCGCGTACCAGGCATCGTACTCGAGGTCCTCCCAATACACGTCCCACAGGCTCAGCGCGTCCACCTTGCCGAGGATCGCCGCCACTGAACATTCGATGCCGTGACCGTTGTGACACCAGATGACCATGCCGCCCTGCCGGTGTGTGTCGTCGCAGGCGTAGCTTATCGGCGGGTACTCTGGGCTGAACGCGTCTATAAGAAGCCCGCGCCCGGGTGGATTGACCACGTTTCGGATGTCGAGGAGCATCACGTGGCCGAAGCCGTAGATGTGGCCGCCCCCCATGTAGTGCCGGGTCTCTTCGCCGCACTGGACGTAGTGCCGTGCGTCAGTGAACTTGCACAGGACACCCGGGGCGTACTTGTTGCTGGCGTACGCGAAGTCCCATCGCTTTACGTAGCTGAGGGCTGTTACGCGCAAGTCCTCGATGCGCGAGTCGTACATCAACCGCCGATCCGGATCGTCCTCAGTCTCCTTATAGTGGAGGTGCAGGTTCCCGGGGTGCCAGCCGTCGGCGGCCGGATCACACCACCGTTCGAGTTCGATATCCTGCTGAATCTCTCCGGGGTCAGTGAACTCGACGGTACGGCGCCAGGGCACGTATTCGGTGCCTCGCTCTACCGTAATCTGCACCCTGCCGCGGGGGACATTCAGGCTGAATTCGCCGTCGGAGTAGAAGAACGGTTCGCCCGTACCAATTTTCGACATCGCGTCGGGCGGAGACAGTGGAGCGCCGTCGTTGCCGATTACCTGGACCCGGGCGCCCACCTTCTGTTTGGTGGCAGCGTCGACAATCCTCCCCTTGAGGGTGTAATCGCCGGTGCTGAAATGGATAAGGTAGCGTATCGATTCGATTTTCCAGTCCTCCTAAATAGATGGCGGAACGGCCGGATATTACCGGGATTGCCGGCAAACGCGTCCGTCTAATTGTCCCGGTAGGCGTCTAACGCGTCTACGAACGTGTCAATGTCGTCTGTGTTGTTGAAGAAATGGGGGGTGACGCGAACCGAGTCCTGCCCTATAGGCGAGGCTGGGCGCGCCCTAAGATATATTCCCCGCTCCTCAGCGAAATCCTGGAATCCTTCAGCGCTGGACGTCGCGACGGCGTTGATGCCTGACAGCCCTTCAGGTTCGGGTGGCGACAGGACCCTGTGGCCGTGCTCCTGCGCCGTGATCCGCAATTGGGAAGAGAGCGACAAAACTCGTTTCTCTACGGCCTCCATGCCCCCGAATTCAAGTATCACATCCGCCATCTGATTGAGTCCGATCAGGGCGATGACGCTGGGGCTGACCTCCATACGAACCGCCGTGTTCGGATAGTCCAGCGTTCCGGCGGGGATTGGTTGCGGTCCGCTGTCTGACGCGCCGTAGTCAAACATTTGGTGTATGAACGACTCCCAGTCATCTACCCGCGGTTCCAGTCCGTAGAAGTGCACGTTGTGAGGAATGATGTCCTCGATGACGTCCCTGTTCACGTAGGCCACGCCCAAACCTTCCGGCGAGCAGAGCCATTTGTAAGCGCCCGCCGACATCATCGTCACGTTCGTATCGGCAACGTCTATCGCCAGGTGGCCCATCCCCTGAATGGCGTCGAGGAATAGGTAAAGACCGTTGTCGCCCGCGACTCGGCTAAGAGCGTCGATGTCCTGCCGGTAACCGTTGTACGTGTTGACCAGACACAAACCGATGGCGCGCGTCCTGGGACTAATCGAACGCTCAATGTCCCCGGGGTCCATACGGCCGTTCCGTTGGGGCGCCACCGTAACGACGATTCCGCGTTCGGCCAGATTGGCCCAGATCGCGTAGTCCGCGGGGTGATCGAGCCCCCCAACGATGATTTCGTCTCCGGGGCGGAGCAGGGCGTTCGCTACAGTGCTGATCCCGTCCGTAGTGCCCTTGGGGAACCAGATCTCTTCGGCGGTTACGTTCAGCACATCCGCCATTTTGGACCTGACGCCGTCAACGAATACCCGGTCCTCTTCCGCTCGACCGAACGGGTATGGTTGTTCACTCCTTTTTCGAACGAAGTCCGAAATCGCGTCCGCAGTACGTTTTGGGTAGGGGCCCCAGTATGCTGAATCCAGATAGGTGCAGGACTCGTTGATCGGGAACTCCGCACGGAGTTCATCAACCGTCAGTGTGGTCATAACTGTTCTCCTACTGTTGGCCCGCTGTAGCGGCCGCTGAGACGATTATTGGGCAGATTACCGATGCGCGCCGCGGTCAAGTCGATTCCATACCGCGGAACTGCGCAGTTCAATGCGATAGGTTACGCCATACTCAAAATAGCTGCGGACGTCCGATCTTGACGCTGCGTCATGACCGACTACCCCGCAGCCGCGGATCGATCATGTCCCGCAGGCCGTCACCCACGAGATTCGCCGCCAGGACCGTCATCGTCAGGAACAAACCCGGAATCACTACGATCCAGGGAGCGTTGTACAGTTGGTTTCGGCCCATGCTGACGATGTTGCCCCAACTCGGCACGTAGTCCGGAACTCCGGCGCCTATGAAACTCAACCCCGCTTCGGTCAACATGGCCACCGCGAATAAAAACGTGGCCTGAATCGTAACGGGCCCGAGCGTATTGGGCGCGATATGCACCAGTAGTATCCGCCAGGTGGGTACTCCCGTCGCCCTGGCAGCCTCGACAAATGGCCGTTCCCTCAGGCTCAGCACCGAACTTCGCACGACGCGCGCAATTGAGGGCACCGCATTCACCGAGATGGCGATTATGACGTTTTGGATGCTCGAACCGAGCATCGCTATCAATGCCAGCGCAAGCAAAAGACCCGGGAACGCCATGATGCCGTCGACGACGCGCATCAATACTGCGTCCATTCGCCGGTCGTAGCCGGCAATCAATCCGAGTATCTCCCCTGTGATTGCAGCGGTAACCACAACGCTCGCCCCCACCAGGAGCGAAAGTCGTGCGCCGTGAACGGTTCGTGAGTACAGGTCTCTGCCGACGCTGTCAGTGCCAAACCAGTGTTCAGCGCCCGGGGGCGTCAACCGGTCTTCAACTGCAAGCCTCAGTGGGTCGTATCGGTCAATGACCGGCGCAAATATGGCCACAATGCCCATGATGGCAAGAATTAGCATGCCGATGCTCATGTTTGGATTGCGCGCAAGCAGCCGAATTCCCAGCCGCGGAGCGCGCCTGAGAAATCTGTACCTGCCTTGCCCGGCCTGAACTGCGTCGGCAACGGCCATTATCAGTACCTGACTCTCGGGTCGAGGTAAGCGTAGATCACATCGGTACACAGATTTACGAAAACGATGATCCCGCCCATGACTAACACAACCGCCTGCAGCACGGGGATGTCGCGATTCACCACCGCGTCAGCCGCCAGGCGGCCGAGTCCGGGGATTGTGAACACCTTTTCGGTGACGACGACACCCGTCAGCAATCCAGCCAGCAGCAACCCCACTATCGTGGCGACGGGAAGGGAAGCGGCCTTCAACGAATGTCTCTGCAAAATTATCCGGTCAGTCAGCCCCTTGGCCCGGGCCGTTCTGATGTAGTCCTCGTTCAGGATCTCCAACATGCTGGAACGAGTCATTCGGGCGATTATTGCGGCCCCGGAGACCGCAATGCTCAGGGCTGGCAGAGTCATGCTCTTCAAAAACCCGGGGACGCTGTCCAGCGCGCTCACGTACCCAATGGCCGGAAACCATCTCAGACCAACGGCGAACATGAGGATCAGCATGAAACCCAGCCAGAAGGCCGGCACGGAAAAACCCAGGACGGAAAAGAACATGATCGTGCGGTCTATCCAGGTGTGAGCCTTCCACCCGGCCACAACTCCGAGCGGAATCCCGATCAGGATGGACAACGCCAGCCCGAGGACAGTCAGGCTAATTGTCGGCTCCATCCTGTTGCCGATCAATTCCGTCACCTTGTGGCCGGTAAAAAGCGATCGGCCGAAATCGCCCCTTAATATCCCTCCTGACCAATTACCGAATTGGACAATGAACGGCTTGTCGAGACCCATGGCCTGGGTGATGCGCTCAATGTCCGCGGGCGTTGCTTGCTCCCCAGCGATGGCGTAAGCCGCGTTGCCCGGCGCAATGTACGTAATGGAAAACGTTAGGATCGCGACGATAAGGACAACAGGGATGCTGACAAATATTCGCCGGAGGATATAACCGCTCATTCAGGATTCGAGCCGTGGGCAGTAAGGGTTGATGTTCGGCTGCGAGGACTTGTGCGGGCGCCATTAAGACCCCGTTGGTGGGCGCGGACCACCTATGCCGAGCCGATCAGGCGCAATATTCCCCGTATCTTCAGTTTGCGGCCTAAATCTCTGGACTCGGGTGCGCGAATCCGCGATGACAATCGTTGCGACCAGCGGGCTCAACACCATGAATGTTGCGGTTGCTGCGGACAGACACCCTGCCCATCGTCGCAGCGCTTCTTCGATTGCTGGGGCGGGCGCCGTCGGTCCTGTTAACGCGGGCCGGGCCCGCCCCGTGTCGATCAGGGGTGAGCCCGGCTTCGCATTCAACCATTCGGGAAACCCGGGGACTTCCCGCAGGTTGGGCCGCTATCTATCCTTCCAGGCGTTTAAGAAGCTCGTGTGAGTGCCGATCAACCGAATTTCAACTCCGTGAAGCGCTTTGCTCCCGGCAAAGACAGACAGGGTCTCGCCGAATGGGATGTACTGCAGGTCCTGATAGAACAGCTTCTGCATCTCGATTATGAGTTCGTCCTGCCTCTCTCTCGTCGCGCGGGCGAACTCTTCCAGCATCGCCGAGAAGTTCCCTGATGGGTCTTGGTACTTATTCCAATACTTTTCTTTGGCGAGGGTGCTGTTGAGCAACGGGCTTATACCGCCCCAGGAGACCGGCCCGCCGGTGAAGAACAGGTCGAACCTGTCCGTATCGGCTCTGCGCTCGGAATAGCTGGCGGCGTCCACGTGCTGGTAGTCGACTTCAAATCCGAGGTCTTCCATCACTTCCCGTGTCACAAGAGCCATCGGCGCGGCGTTGGTTCTTGTCAGGAGCGTGACCCTGGCGCCGGTGTAACCCGCTTCCTCGATCAGCGCTTTGGCGGCTTCCAGATCAGGCGGATCGTAATAGATCTCGTCACCAGGAGTGCGGATGCCGCCCCAGCGTGTCCCACACAGCATGAGAGAGCCGCACTGCCTGAAAAGCGAGCTGTCGCCTGAATACGCAAGTAATGCGTCGTCCTTCGGGAACGCGATCATGACCGCGCGGCGGACCCGGGCGTCACTCATCGGTCCCTTGACGTGATTCGGCCAAGCGCCTATTCGAAGCGGTCCACTGTCATCAACGAAGATGTCCAAATCAGGGTTCGCTTCAAGTCGCGCTTTTTGTTCGCCGGCAATAGTGCCTATCCAGTCGACAGCTCCCGTCTCGAGGGCTGCTATACGAGCCGCTTCTTCCGGAATCACGATCGCTTCAAGCACGTCGGCGTAGGCGTGTTTGGTCCCGGCAAGGAACGAAGTCGGCCCCGATGGTGACTGGTAGTCTGCCCACTTGGTGAAGAGGAGGCGATCGCCCGGCCGCCACTGGACTAGTTGGTATGGCCCCGTGCCGCCGAAGGCTTCCATGTCCCCGTTTCCGGGGCCGTCGTCCGGATCAACGTTGTACATCTCGGGCGGCATCATGTACGGGGAGTAACCGCCGATGCGCGCGAATCCGTCCAGGAGTAGTCCTGTCGGCTCGCTAAGATTTACAACGTACGTGAGGTCGTCGGGGGTCTCGATGGACTCGATGAATCCGTTGAGTACTGATCCAAAGCTGTCTCTGGCCAGCCAACGCTTCCAGTTACCCATTGCGTGTTCCGACGTGAACGGACGCCCTTCCACGGGTGCGTTGAAGGTAATTCCTTCCCGCAACTTGAAGGTCCAAGTGAGACCATCTTCGCTGGAAGTCCAGCTTTCCACCAATGTGGGTTGTGGGTTGAGGTTCTCATCAAAATCGAACAGCTTCTCTTGACTGTGCAAGGCGCCTATTTCCGGCTGCGACGTCGTCTTGAGCGCGTCCAGCGTCGAAATGTTGTTGTCAAGCGCCCACCTGACGGTCCCGCCGTTAATCGGTTCCATGCCGATTGGCGTGGGAGTCGCCACAACCAATACATCCCGCATGACGACAACCGTTTCGACCACCTTCTCCGTGACGGTGACCGGTTTCTCCACGACAACCGTTTCGACCACCTTCTCCGTGACGGTGACCGGTTTCTCGACAACGACGGTTTCGACAACCTTCTCGGTGCGTGTGACCGGCCTGTCAACGATGACCGTCTCGATCACCTTGACGGTCTGGCCTTTGACCAGCTTCTCCACGACGACGGTCTCGACAACCTTTTCGATCTGGGTGACCTGCCTCTCCACGACAACCGTCTCGATCACCTTTTCAATCTGGGTAACCGATCTATCAACTACGACCGTTTCCACCACGGTGACGACCTCTGCGTCGCCGCCGCCGCAGGCAACAGCCAGCGCGCCGAACAGGCCTCCAATGGCAAGGAACGCCAGCGTCACGCGCCGCGTCCAACTTGACTTGAACAAACTCATTATGTCCTCCTGATCGGACCTGGACTCACAGTCACCCACTTTGGACCGCGCCAAGGCCGCCGACATCATCCTGATAATCCACCGGAATGTTAGTACGGACCCGCAATCGGCGCAATGCCGGGCAGCTCGGGGCGCCTAATGGGAAGGTCGATCGGCTCGACCGTTATCAACGCCCGCGGCTTACGATCCACGCGACGGTCAGGCCGGAGACGCCCGCTATCGCCGCGCCGGAAATGATTCCCGTCCGTGACATGGCTTCGATCTCTTCGAGGTTCTTTTTCTCAGCCACTAACAGTTGGTTAACAGGGTTTGCAGGCAGATCGGCAAGTCGGGCACGCGTGAGAAATAGAAGGCCCACTGAGACAAGAAGGACCACGACCCCCAATATCAGGAGTGATGCTGCGACCTTCATCATGGCCGGTCATCCAGCATAGCGGCGAAAGCCCGCCGATCAACCCGTCCCGGTCGGCAGGTTAGCCGAACGTATGACCCCATCACAGACGCTCACTCTTCTCGATCAAGCCGCGGTACAGCCGGTTACTGCGCACCCGAACCATGGCCGAAAACTCGCCTGTCGGTGGCTTAAGCCGCACCGTGCAGCTGGCGCCCGCAACGTAAACGCCCGGTCAATAGTCGACGCGGCTCTGGTTGCCGAACCCATAGAAGTCCTGAAGATGGAACGCGCCGTAACGACCAGCGATCGCCGGCAGGTCGCCCGCCCACGCGCCGGCGTCTCCGTCACTTGTGCCCAGGACTCGCTCCACGGCCGGGAACGGGCCGACTGCCCCCGCCCCCGTGCTCACTATGGCTTCCATCTCAGGCGTAAACACCAGGAGCGGCGGCGCCGTCCCGTATTCATCATCCTCTTCTTCAGTGATGAGGGTCGTTCGAATGCCGATTTTCTCGCACGCCTGAATACCCAGAACCGTGTCGACAAACCGGCGGCCGCGGATGTTGGTGGTGATGATCGCGCCATCGGCGCCCAGCATTTTTGCCATCTGAGCCGACCTCGACGCAGACAACTGCATCTCACGTTGGCCGCCCCAGTTGGTGCGCTGAATGATGCACCCCAGGAAATTGAGGTCGCGACCGTGGCGCGAGATCAGTTCTCTCACAACCGGGTTGTTCGTGAAATGCCACGAGACGCGCTGCGATACCGCGCCGTCAAACATCTCTTCAGGTTGTATCAGCCAGGGCGCGGAAAGCCGGGTCACCCCGTAAACGGCCGTGCCCATCCTGGAATCCGGTCCCGCCCAGAACTCCATGGACATCAGGTTGCAAATAAACACCACGCCGGGCAGCGATGGGTCGCGATCAGCCGTGTCGAACTCCTCAACTTCGGGGGGAGTGAGATCGCGGACCGCTTCCGCAATGCCATCCACAACTCTCAGGGTCGCAGTGTGCGTCGCCAAATACTGATCTTCCGGTCCTAGGCCGTCGTCTGCTGTGATGCTGACACATACGTTGCACAGGCCGGAGGCTGGCGTAATTGCTCCCGGGCCGGACATGTCAATGAAGTTTTGAGGCCGTTCGTTCTGCCTGAGTTTCAGCGCCTCCTCGGCAGTGCTGGTCCGCACCCTGGCCGTCCTTTGCCCCAAAACCGATTCCACGACTCCGACCCCGCCCAATCGGTAGGTAACACCACTACCCACGGTGTCCAGAGACCTGTTGCAAACGCCGGGATAGGCTGTTCCCGGGCCGTCCACTTTTATCCGCGGCTCCAGCAGATCATTGACCTCGATGATCCGCGCCGACTCCCCGGGGCATGCGACGTCGATGGACACGCTCTCTATGTTGGGCACTGCCGCCGCCGACGCTGTGAGACCGGCCTTGTCGATTGTGAGAGTCTCGTCTTTCCAGCTTGTTTTCGAACCGAGTTCAAGCCGGTGGACGGGGAACGTTCCGAGTTTAAGAGACATGACTCAACTCTGCGACTCCTGTCGCCTCCGGCTCGAAAATCGTCGGGCCGCCGACCTCTGTTGTTAACGATTGAAGGGCCGTTTTGACAATCCGCATGTTCAGATCGCGATCTCCGTCTTCAGACAACATGGGGTCGCCGCAAACGTGCTCGATCCGAACTCCCCGGGTTATCCGATTCGCCCCCACTGTGTATGGCACGATCGGTATCGCGCTAATTACGGCCACGGGAATGCCGACTCGCTCGAGTTCCTTGGTTATCGTTGCCCCGCAACGATTGCAGCTGCCTCAGGTAGGCACCAAAATCACCGCGCCGACGCCCTCCTCCTGAAACTCCCTGGTGATCTCCTCTCCGAATCGTTTGGCGTTGGTGATCGAGGTCTGGTTGCCCACCGTCGAGATGTACTTCCCGTAAACCGAACCGATCTGACCTTCTGTCTCAAGCTTTCGCAGGCTGCGCAGAGGCACCACGTAGTTGGGGTCTCGCTCGTTGACCCAGTAATGGCCGTATCCCCCGTGGATAGTCTCCCACTCGCCCGCCTTGAGCTCAGACATGCCGCCTATGTCGTAGTGGAAGACTGAGTCTGCCCGCGCCGCTGTTTGCTTGTCGGGATTGCCTTTCGGAACGAGACCGCCGCTCGTGACGATCCCGACCTTGACGTTCTTCAGTGAATCCAACGACGCCGGAGGCGGAACATGGTCGTAGTCCCGTATGACGATTTCGCTGGCGAACGATTCGCCGCGAATTCTGGCCAGGACCATGTCGGCTGCCCGCCGGGCCCCGGGGTTCTCCCGCCCTACGTCTATGCGGTATCCACGCGGAATGTAGCCTTCTTCCTCTGCCGAGCCGAGTTGCTCCCCGGAAGCCATTTTGACGGCCAGCGGCGCCATCGTAGCGAGGATCCGGGTCATGTCGGTCACGTTTGCGCTTGTGGGGATGCAAACGAAATCACGCCTGTATACGCTCACTCCGGGATTGTTCGGCTCCATTGCTGACAGCCCGGGAACGCCGGATTGCCCGGCGATCTTGCACACCAACCCGCAGGCCAGTCCGTAGCGCCCGGAATCGAATGCAGGACCGGCGACGATGACGTCCGGCTGATACTTCCCGATCACGTCGGTAACGAAGGACTCGGCCTCCGCTTCGTTTTCCACGAAGTAGTTGTCCCCGCAAACTATCGTCGCGATGACCGATCCCGAGTCTCCGAGCGCCGCATTCAACGCCCTTCCCGGGCCGACCGCTCCTTCGACCACGTGAGGCGGATCGTTGGCGTGGTCCTCACCTCCAACTCCACCAAAGAACTGATTGACGTAGTGAATCACCTTCATATCAGGCGCCTTTCCTCTCTTCAAATCGAGAATTCAAGTGAGAATGTGAATGGATTCTGTAATTTTTTACAACTGGCGAAGACGCGGGTCCCATTTGTCCCTGAGCCAATCGCCCATGAAGTTAAACGCAAGCACCGTCAGGACTATCGCCACACCCGGGAAGAAAGCCACCCACCAGGCGGAGCCGAGATAGTCTCTGCCGTCGGACACCATCGAACCCCACGCGGGCGTCGGAGGCGGGACTCCCGCCCCGAGAAAGCTCAGTATGGATTCCGCCAGAATCACGCTGCCCACCTCTAACGTGGCCACGACGATGATCGTGCTCTGGACGCCGGGGAGGATGTGTTTCAGGATGATTCGCTTCCCTGAAGCGCCTGATACCCGCGACTGTGCCACGTAGTCCAGTGTCTTCAACTGGAACGCCTGTCCCCGCACGAGGCGGGCGGGTCCGCCCCAGTTGCTGAGAGCCAGAACGATGATCAGTGTCGTGACGCTCTGTCCCAGCACTATCACCACTATCAGCGCCAGGAGAATGAATGGCACGGAGGCATTGACATCCAGGATCCGCATGATGACTTCGTCCACAAGGCCTCCCACATAACCCGCCACCAAGCCGAGCGTCGTGCCTATCGTCAAGCCTGCGAAGATCGCCACCGCTGCAACCATCAGAGAGATGCGTGCGCCATAGATGATCCGGCTAAGGACGTCGCGGCCCAGTGGGTCTCCGCCCAGGATGTACTTGCCGCTGCTGTCCGCCATCCAGAACGGCTCGTCATTCCTCTCCCGAAGCGAGTTAAGCAACGGATCGTGGGGGGAGATCTGAGGAGCAAAGATCGCGAACACGACGAGCACGACGATAATCACGGCTGGGAAGATCGGCCATCTCCGGAGGGCGTGGGCTATGCCTCCGCGCCGCGTTCGGGGAGCGAACTCGCCCCCTAAACCTCCGTCAAAGGCGCGGGCATCGTCTGCGATTGCCACGAAACTACCTCACCAGAACCCGCGGGTCTACCAGGCCGTATGAGATATCTATCAAGAAGACCACGCTCACGTACAGGACCGTGAAAACCAGGACGCACCCGGTCATGACCGGGAAGTCATTGTTATTGATTGCGGTCACAACCAACCGTCCCAAACCCGGCCAGGCGAAAACTGTCTCCGTGACGACCGTACCGGTAAGAAAGCCGGCAAGGATCAGGGCGGCAAACGTCATCGGCGCAATCAACGCGTTCTTGAATGCGTGCTTCCAAATGACTTTCGTCCGGCCTACCCCTTTCGCGGCGGCAAGTTTGACGTACTCGGAATCCAGGGTTTCGAGCATCGCCGACCGCACCAGCCGAAGCACTCCCGCGGCCGGCAACCAGCCGAGTGTAATAGCCGGTAGTATGTAGTGCTCCGGCCCTCCCCTCTGGCTGGTCGGGAGTAGCCGCAGCGCAACAGCGAATAGCAATATCAGCATGATGCCTAACCAGAACGGCGGCAGGGCCTGCCCGAACAACGCGAATGTGCGCCCGCCGAGGTCCCATGGGCTGCCCCGCTTCGACGCAGACAAAACGCCCAAAGGCAAACCGACAAACAGCGCAAATACCCAGGCGGCCCCCGCAAGCTGAAGCGTCGCCGGTATCTTTTTCCTGATTGTGTCGAACGCTGGGTGACCAGTAGATATCGACTTGCCAAAATCGAGACGGGCAGCCTTACCTAACCAAATGAAATATTGGACCGGCAGCGGTTTGTCCAGCCCGAAGTCGCGGCCCCACTGTTCCCACACTTCCGCGCTGGTCACTCCGACGGTTAGATACAGATTTCGCGGGTCGCCGGCAAGCCGCGATAACGCGAAGACAATGAACGTGGCGCCGATAATGGAAAACAATCCAAAGAGCAATCGCCGGAGCACGAACCTTCCCATGTCTATGGTTGCTCTCTGTCTACTCGCCCGCGGCCGTCGAAATCACAATTCAGATATCTGACACACGGGCAGCGTTTCCGGCGCCTATAGCTTCGAAGAAAGCCCCATGGCCGGTCTGCTGCCCGCGTTCATCATGCCCAAGCCAGGCAATGCCGCGGCGAGGGCCTTGGTCGCTCCGTGGTACAACGTACCCCCGGCGAATGAATGCCGGGGGTACGTCGTTTTCCGAAACTTATGGCGCGAGGATGACGCTTTCGAAGTTGTTGATGTCCCTGAACGGAAGCAGGTTCCACGAAAGGACGCGTTCCGGATTGACGCCGATGAGGGTCGGCACCTCGACTATGCCTGCGCCGAACATCTGCTCAAATGCCCAGTCGAAGGCCGCTTCGCGGGATGCCAGGTTCTCCGGCGTCCCCTTTAGCTGGGCGGCCGTCTCTTGAAAGTATTCATAGAACTTCGGATGCTCGACGCCCGGGTTGTAACCGCCGGTCGGTTGCGGGAACGAGCAGCATCCCCATGCGCCGCCACTCTCTCCCTGGTAGTTCAAGCGGTTCGGGCCCCATGTGGTTTGCCAGATCGTGTTGATGGTCCGGCCAACCATCGTGGGTCGACGTGCTGTGTAGGCAGAAGTGTCGATCTGAACATCGAGGTTCAGGTGTTCTTGCCACATGCCGGCAACAGCCTGGCACACCTCTCCGTTTACGCCGATGTCGACCGGGCAGAAGTAGTCCGGCACCGCGAATCCGTCGGGATAGCCGGCCTCAGCCAACAGCTGCCTCGCACCTTCGGGATCGAACGGTATCGTCCACCGGTCCTTGAACTCGGGGTCGTTCTGGTGAACGGGGACCTGCGTTCCGCCTCCGTAAATCGGGCCGCCAAAACCCGCAAGTATCGTTTCGTTGATCAGTTCCCGGTCGATCGCCATCGCAAGGGCGTGCCGAACCTTGCGGGCCGACTCGTGGCGGGCAGGATCGTTAGGATCGCCAATCCACGGGTGTTCAGCATCCGCTGACACGGTCCTCATTACCGGTTCACCGTTCTCCGGTATTGTCTCCGCGTAGTAGTTGCCGCTGAAGTAGATGAAGTTTCCGAGGAACTGCCGCAGTCCTTCATTGAACTCGAAACCGTCGTCAGTAAGTGACGGCACGTCCGAGATGGGAACAGGTGCGATGTCCACCTCTCCCGTTCTCAATTGGGCAGTGCGAACGGAACCTTCAGGGGTCTCAATGAGGACCAGATTCTCGATGAGAGGCAGGTTGCCCCAGTAATCGTTGTTCGCCCGAAGCTCAATCTTCTCGTTAGCGCTCCAATTCGTCACGATGAACGGTCCGGTGCCGTGAGGAGTTATGAGGGCGCCTTCTGCGCCGAGCTCATCGAACAGCGCTTTGGACACTACTGCCCCGGAGTCGTTGCACTCACTAACCGTGTTCGCCGTCAGGTAGTCGCCCCGGAACGTCTTGAATGGTGCGTCGACCTTCTTGGAGTTGGCTGCGTTTACTACCCACGGGTTGAAGATGGAGTTCAACTCGCCGGCCGCTGAGTGCCGCGACGCAGGATTATCTGCGCCTGACCGGTTGTATGAGAACACAATGTCCTCAGCTGTCATCTCGCCCCAGTCGCGGTCGTCAGTATAGAAGTTGACTCCCTCGCGAACGGTGAACGTGACCTTGCTCAGGTCGCTCGCCAATTCCCAGGTCGTGGCCAGTTGGGGTACCAGGCAACTGCCACCGTCTCCTGTTAGCAACGTCTCCTGGATACCAAAGAAGTACTGAAGCATGTTGGTGGGGAAGACCGCGTCCTGGTTGTCGAAGACGGGGCTGCCTACCTGTGCCGCCGCTACTCTGAGGGTCCCTTGCTGCACAGGCACGCCGCCCATGCTCGGCCCGGCCATTGCAGTCTGGACCACGACGACAGTCTCTATGACCTTCTCGGTAACCGGTCTGTCCACGACGACCGTCTCGACCACCCTGACAGTTTGGCCTTCGACTACTTTTTCAACGACAACCGTCTCGACCACCTTTTCTATCTGGGTGACCGGTCTGTCCACAACGACCGTCTCGACGACTGTGATGACCTCAGGGTCGCCGCCGCAGGCAACAGCCAGCGCGCCGAACAGGCCTCCAATGGCAATCAACGCCAGCGTCACGCGCCGCGTCCAACTTGACTTTAATGAACTCATTATGTCCTCCTGATCGTCGAAATCGGGCTCACAATCGCCAACTCAACAATTTGTGCCAGCGCAAGGCGTAAATGGTAGTACGTATCCTATACTGGCGCAATGTAAGTCAACCGGAGCCAGGCGCCCGCCGCCCTCAGACGAGCGCGGACGCGCACGCTCTCAGTATGGATGGTACGCTCCAGCCTCCGGCAGGCACACCGACGTTTCCGCGCGTGCCGCCCAACTTCGCCGGACAGGGTTAAACTCCCCTTATCCGCCAATATGCCCGCGACCACCGCGCCATTCAGGAGTTGAACTTTTGCCGAGATACGATCTTCTAATTGCCGGTGGCACAGTCCTCGATCCAGCCAACTCGCTGGAGGCCGTCGCCGACGTAGCCATCTCGGACGGACGGGTAGACCGCGTCGAACCGGAGATCGACCGCTCCCTGGCGGCCGAGGTTGTGGACGCCGACGGGCTGTGGGTCATGCCGGGCATGGTCGACGGTCACGTGCACGTCGGGGGGGAGCGGTCCACTTGGGATCCGGCGCTGGGCTTCCGCATGCTCGCGCTCGCCGGAGTCACCACGGGCATCGACTTCGGCAGCACGCCTGAAACCTTGTTCGACGGTATGCAGCGCCTCGGCGCCGGCATCAACATCGGCGGCCTGTTGGTCCTCAGGCCCGGCAGCACGATCCCGCGCGACGACCCGCCGCCTCCAGAAGTCCGCTCCATCGTCGCAGACGCCCTGCGGAGGGGAGCGCTCGGCGTCAAAATCATCGGCGGCTACGACCCCTTCACGCCGGAGGTCACCTCAGACATCATCGCCGCCTGCAACGAACAGCGGGCCTACATCGGCTATCACATCGGGACGAAGGAGACCGGCAGCCGGCTCGACGGCATGCGGGAGGTTCCCGCCCTGGTCGGAAACGGCCGCCTGCACGTCGCCCACGTCAACGCCTACACCCGCGGCTCAATCGTAGACCCAGTGGACGAGTGCGCCGAGGCGCTGGAGATTCTTACCGCCAAAAAGGGGCAGTACAACTCAGAGGTGCACCAAGCCGTGCCCAACGGTACCTCCGGCCTGTGCGACGGCGAAGGGTTGGTTATGGCGGACGTCGCCAGGAACTGCCTCAACCTCGGCGGCTACCCCACCACCTCTGACGGCATCAGGGACGCCATTCGAGAC
Organism: Dehalococcoidia bacterium; assembly: GCA_965224235.1. Taxonomy (GTDB): domain Bacteria; phylum Chloroflexota; class Dehalococcoidia; order Lucifugimonadales; family Lucifugimonadaceae. The sequence continues at coordinate 706,723 of CBDCYP010000002.1, forward strand.
GGCTATGCGTCGGTGATTCGGGAGAAAAACGGCGTCATCGGCTACGTCAAGCACGACGAGGCGTTGGCGATCTTCGACGAACTCGACACCAACTGTCCCCTGAGCTTCCCGGTAAACCTGCCCCGATCGGCGTTTCTTCTCACAACCGCTAGGGACGCCGAAGGTGACTTCGTGGTCGACGCCGTGGCGTCCGACGGTGGCTCGCACCCGCGCAACATCAATATAGAAAGCACCACCGCGTTAGTTCGGTTCGGCGCCCTTTCACCGCTGGAGATGGCCGAGAAGCTCTCATACAACCCGTCACGGATGTTCGGCCTGCTGAACAAGGGGCGCCTGTCGCCCGGAGCAGACGGCGACGTAACGGTGATCGATCCGGTGGCCGGAAAGGCCGTTCGCACCTACGTGGCGGGACGGCCCGTGCTCGTCGACGGGCGGATTGCGCAATCGGGCGGTACGATCCTGACGACCGCCGAGGGGGAACGCGCCGCGCGTAGCGCGGGACTGCCAGTAGAGGTCGTCGATCTCACCAGTAGCAAGCTCTACGCCAACTACTCCCCCTAACCACCGCAACCCTTTCGGCGAGCTGCCCCTACCGCCAACCCCTAACCCTCATCTCGATCTCTTGAGCGATGTCGAAGTTGTACCGTGCGGCCAGCTCTTTGTGACCGATGACGTCGATGATCGTGCCTATCAGGCAAAACCCTCCGGTAAACAGGAACAAGAACCCCATACCGATCTGGCCGAGGTAGAAGCGTTGTACTCCGGAGACTACTACGAACCCAAGGATCGTTAGCAACAGAACGGTGCTCGGGTCTTTCCGTTGAGCGCGATAAGCGGAAGCAAACGTGCTTGCCTGATCGTCGCTCATCCCCCTCGTCAATTCGCTAATACTGGTCAACTCCTCGCCTGCCAACTCAGGTATCAGATTCACGATGTTGGGCATCATGCAGCTCCATTCCTGCGCAGCCGCGCCCTATTTATCTGCAGGGACACTATGCGATGGACCAGAATGATCACGGTCGGGATTCCAAGCCAGTGCGAATCCAATGAGCGCGAAAATTCGCCTCGGAACAGCCACGATATCGAGTGCCCCAATCCGTACCCGGGGCTCTTGATATCGAAGAACCAGCTGGGCCAAAACAGGGTGAAGTGAAATTCGGACTCAGGGTTCGAAAGGCCGAGGAACAGCAATGCGCACAGCCAGACCAGGGCTTCCGGCTCTACTACGCTCGGAATGTTGAGGGACCAGGAATTCGGCAGAGTCATCGGGTGTTACGTGTGGAGGTCGTTACTTGGCCTACCCTAAACCGTCCGCGCACATCAACACAAACGCGCAAGCACACCGACCCCCTTTTCCTCAAGCTCTCTCGATGGCGCACCCGAGAGAATACGACCTGATGCGGTCGCGGTACAGTTCGGCCCGTTCCAATGGACATACGATGACCACGGCCGTCCCGTCGTTGTGCGCCTCCAGCATGATCCGCACTGCGTCCTCCTGCCCCAATTCGGGCACACTGTTCAGCAGCGCCTGCGCAACGAACGTCATCTCGTTCACGTCGTCGTTGTGCAGAATCACCGCGTACCGCGGCAGAAACTCGGTGACGCTCTTTTTGGCCTGTTTCGGTTCGGTCGTTGTCACCCGCAGATTGTAAGCTGCACACACGCAAACAGACGCCCGCCTTGACACGCCGCGCCCTTCCGAATCAACCTGTATGCCGAGGTGGGCCGAACGACGCTCGGCGGGCGGACGCAACTGGGGAGCGCAAGAATGCTGAAGCGTGCGTGTGGGCGCTATCCACTTTACTGCGGAACAATTGGGGGACATTGGAAATGAAGATTTCTGACATCAAGACATACCCGGTCCGGGTGGGCAGGCGAAATCAAATGTTGGTTAAGGTAGAGACCGACGAGGGCATCTACGGATGGGGTGAGGCTGGAGTGTCCTCCCGTGAGAGGGCGGTCGAAAGCGCGGTCCTGCACTACAGGGAGTTCCTGATTGGGATGGACCCGATGAGCCGCGGCGGGCTGTGGCAACTCATGTACCGCAGCCAGTACTTCGAAGGCGGGCGAATCCTGACCGGCGCCATCTCGTCCATCGACATCGCGCTGCACGACATCGTCGGTAAGAAACTCGGAGTGCCGGTCTACCAGCTTCTTGGCGGTAAACAGCGCGACTACGTCCCCTGCTTCGCCACTGCCGGCGCGGATAACGGCGAGGAACTGCTCGAAGAGGTGCGGCTCCTGCGCCGGGAGGGGTGGAAGGCGATCCGAACCACCATTCTTCACCCCGACACCTGCGGCGACGACTCCCTTTACGAGCCGCGGGAGTCGATAGCCCTGACCGCCGAGTGGCTCACGAAGATCAGGGAAGACATCGGCCTTGAGCCCGTTTTTGGCATCGACTACCACCACCGGCTCAGTGTTGCGGAAGCGGCGTCATTCTGCCAGATGATGCCGCCGCACACGCTCGACTTCCTCGAAGAGCCGATCAGGGATGAAACGCCCGAGGCTTACGAGACGCTGCGGACCATGACGCCCATACCGTTCGCCATCGGCGAGGAGTTTGCGTCGAAGTGGCAGTTCCTTCCTTATATAGAGCGGGGAATAACTAACTTCGCACGCGTCGACGTATGCAACGTGGGAGGACTCACGGAGGCCATGAAGGTTGCAGGTTGGGCCGAGGCGCACTACATAGACCTCATGCCTCACAATCCGCTGGGGCCGATCTGCGTCGCCGCAACCGCCCACCTCGCCACGGCCGTGACCAACTTCTCGTGGCTGGAAATACGGGAGTCGCCGACCGAAAAGCAGGGTTTTTACGACAAGGAGATATTCCCCGTCCAGCCTGAACTCAGGGGGGACAAGGTATTCCTGTCGGACGCGCCGGGCCTCGGGATAGAGGTGGATGAAGCCTCGCTAAACGAGCCGTTCAGGTACTCCGAATCGCCCCACGTCCACCGCCGGGACGGCTCAGTCACCAACTGGTAACCCCAAAAGCACAGCCGATGCGCCGGACCTCTGCCCATTCGTCTAGGAAACCTCTGAACAACTCCGGGTTCCAATCCGTTCGCCCTGAGCTTGTCGAAGGGTTCTGGCCTCCTCCCCCACGGTGGGAGGATTCAGGAGGGGGGAACCTCCGCTCTGCCAAGCGCATCAGCGGCTTGTTCAGAGGTTCCCTAGGTCGCGTACCAGCCTTGCCGTTATAGAACAATCAGCAACCCACAAACCCGGAGCAAACAATTGACCGCGATCGATCTAACCGGAAAAACAGGCGTCATATTCGGTGTGGCGAACCAACGCAGCATCGCGTGGGCAATCGCCAAGGCCCTCGCAGATGCTGGCGCCGATCTGGCGTTTACATACCTGAACGAGCGGCTGCGAAGCCCCGTGGAAAAGACGGTCGCGGGACTCGGCGACCCACTCCTGATCGAGTGCGATGCCACCAACGACGAGCAGGTCGCCCAGGTGTACGAGGCGGTCAACGCGCGGCACGGGAGCGTCGACATCGTGATCCACTCGGTCGCATTCGCCGACCGCAAGGACTTGGGCGGCGACTTCTCGGCCTCTGACCTTCAAGGTTTCAGGACCGCGCTCGAGGTGAGCGCATACACGCTAATACCGATAGTTAGCAAGGCAGTTCCGCACATGGGCGAAGAGGGCGGCTCGGTGGTGGCGTTGACGTTCGACGCGGCCAATCGGGTGTACCCCGGATACAACATCATGGGTACGGCCAAGGCGGCGCTCGAAAACGAGGTGCGGCAATTGGCCAACGAGTTCGGCCCTCGAAACGTGAGGGTGAACGCCGTCTCGGCCGGACCGCTGCCGACGCTCGCCGCACGGTCGATACCAGGCTTCAACCAAATGCGCCGCGCCTACTCCGAAAGGTCGCCAATGCAACGTAACGTGACGCACGAGGAGGTGGCAAACACCGCCCTGTTCCTGTGTAGCGGTCTGTCCTCCGGAATAACCGGCGCCGTCATCCCCGTCGACGCGGGCTACGGCATCATGGGCATCTAACGGCGGAGTGAGGGTGAGCGGCGACCGCATTCAATGCAGTGGACAGAGTATTGGTATCTACCCCCTTCGGGAGTATCCGGCTGCATCCCGTTTCACAAAACTGGTTCATTCGCGTCATCCCCGCATAAAACCCCGTCATCCCCGTGAAAAGAGACCTTTGCGTAACTAGCTCCCCAACCAGTGATTCCTCACTCCATGTCACCCTGAGAGCCCCCATGTCACCCTGAGTACCGCTCATGTCACCCCGAGCGAAGCCGAGGGGTCTGGGTAAGAGGGGCGGGGCATGCCGTCTGGGTGACTTGGATTCTTCTATGTGCTCACATTGACATGTGTCGAGGTTACGCAAAGGACTCTGAAAACGGGAATCCAATCCCCGGCCGTAGGGGTGTCTCTCGTGGGCGCGGGGCATGGGAATCAGGATGTGGCATATATGTATTGCCCGCACCCCAATCGGTCACCGACCGGAGTCGCGGAAGACGAATGGTTATCGCTGTCGGGGAAGCCGGGTAGTACCGGTGTCGAGGATGTGGGGTGGCGTCGTCCAGCCCCGCTCACGAACGCCAGGTGGCGGAATGAAGGTCCCCCTCCGGGTCCGCTAATCGCAATAAATGGCTGATCGCAAGCAACCCCACCACCGTTGCGCCGTCGGCCACCACAGCGTGCGTGGCCCCTCTCGCCAACATCCGCTCCAATGCCCTGACCGCCAGATCGTTCGGCCCCACCATCACCGGGTTCGAATCCATGATCTGCCGGACGACCAGACGTCGCCACGCGGCCTCTCCAGCCGACTGAGCAGCAGCCTCGGTAACGATGCCGGTCAGACCTCCGCTGTCCAGCACCGGCGCAGCGGAGCAGTTCAACCTGCGGAAGCACTCCGAAACGAGTTCATCAACGGCCAAGTCGGGCCCCACGACGACTGGATTCGGCTGCATAACCGCCCGCACCTGAACGTCTGTCGCGGAACGCTCAGCCGGACGCCGGCGCGTCTGCCGTACCGCAGAACTGGCGGCGCCAGCCAAAAACCAGCCGATGAAGACGAACCACAGCCCGTTAAATATGTTGTCGCGGAGAAACATCACGTACAGGCCGTACGCCACTATCCCCCAACCGACGAACTGCCCCGCACGCCCTGCCACGACGGTGGCCAGTTCCATTTTGCCGGTGGCCTGCCAAACGATGGAGCGGAGTACTCGCCCGCCGTCGAGCGGCAAGCCGGGAAGCAGATTGAACACGCCAACTCCAAGGTTCATCCACCCCAGGTAAAAGAGCACCGCTTCAAGAGGTTGCGTTTCCCGCGGGTTTACCGGCGCCAACGTCCTCCACGCCATCAACCCCAGGCCCCCGACAATTAGGGACGCGATTGGCCCCGCGACGGATATCTGGAACTCATCGCCTGGCCGCTGCGTGTCCGAGCCCAGGTTGCTCACTCCGCCGAAGATGAACAGCGTGATGGATCGAACAGGTATGCCCTTTGCAAGCGCGACGAAGGAGTGCGCCAACTCATGGGCGAGCACCGACACGAACAGCGCAAATGCTGTTACAGCGCCCACTGCCCAATGAGTCGCATCGGCCCACTGAGGATACGAGGACGGGTAGACGTTCATTCCCAGAAACATCGTAATGATCACAAACGCGAACAGCCAGGAGAAGTGAATCCCGATCTCGATGCCGGCGACCGTGCAGATTACAAACGAACTCTTCAATATTCAGGACTTCGGCTGGCGACTTTATAAGGTGGGGACTTGGCCGACTTTTTTTGCTAACGGTTTAGCGGGACGGCGACCCGCGTTCGAATGCGCCCGGGTTCTCGCAATCGCGTCTGTCTTCATTCTCATCCTAACCCCAACCGGCCCCTCGACGAACGTCGTGAAGAAGCCCATTGCTCGCAATTCGCAGCTGCGGGTTTCAAACCCATCTGTTCCAACTAATTCATTTTTGTCGTCCTGTGGACGGACAGGCGCAGGGCGTCTCTTGTGGGCGTCCGATAGGGCGGGGCGCGGGAGTGCCGCCAGCCGTGGCAGGCTTCGCTCACGGTGACATGGGGTGTTCAGGATATTAAGACCAATTCGTTTGTTTGCGCTGCCAAATCAATTGGTAGCGGCAGGTACCAAGAGTGTGTTTCACAAACCTCGGATCTCCGAGGCGGCCATTTTTCATATTTCGCTTTTCGCCGTTACTCTGAGAATAACGACGTATAACAATCTCGTCGCATGGCGGTCGACACGAAAATACGCAAAGGACCTTTGAAACAGGCTCTTCAATCCCGCCTGGCCAGGGAGAGGGAGGGCTATCAGGATGGAAAAAGGCGACGGCGTCCTGCCCGTCCCGTGAATGTAAACTTGGCGGACCGGTCCGGTACGTAACGCCGGATGAACAAACAACCTCAACGCACGGAGCGGAACTCTTGAGCAATCCGGTGGTAGGCGTGATCATGGGCAGCCGATCCGACCTCGAAACCATGCAGCACGCCGCCGACGTGCTCGACGAACTCGGGGTTCCCCACGAAGTGCGCATCGTCTCCGCACATCGGACGCCCGATGCCATGTTCGAATACGCACAGTCCGCCGCCGACAGGGGCCTCAAGGTGATCATCGCCGGAGCAGGAGGCGCGGCCCACCTGCCGGGCATGACAGCAGCAAAGACGTTATTGCCCGTCATTGGGGTTCCGGTAGAGAGCGCAGCTCTGAACGGCATGGACTCCCTGCTGTCGATCGTGCAGATGCCCCGCGGCGTCCCTGTCGCAACGGTGGCGATCGGACGTGCCGGCGCCGTAAATGCCGGTCTGTTGGCTGCACAAATAATCGCAACCGCCGAGCCTGATCTACGGGCCAGGCTCGAAGCCCGGCGCCTCGCAGCAGCCGAAGAGGTCCTCGCCGACAGCGAGGTCAAAAACTCGGGCTGATGCAGCCGCCCGGACCACTGCCGCCCGGCTCGCGGATCGGCATCATCGGCGGAGGTCAACTCGGCCGCATGATAGCCATCGCCGCGGCCCACATGGGATACCGCGTCACCGTTCTGGACCCCGACCCGAATTGCCCGGCGGCGCAGGTGGCCGACGACCACATAGCGTCGCCCTACGAAGACCGTGACGCCGCCCGGGAGCTCGGCAACCGGCCCGACGTGGTCACCTACGAGTTCGAAAATGTAGACGCCGCCGCCGCCGACGCCGCCGCGGAGTTGGCGCCGGTTTGTCCTTCGAGCCAGGTACTGCGCACGTCACAGGACAGAATCCTTGAAAAATCCACTCTCGCCGCCGCCGGATTCCCAGTGACGCCGTATCGGCGGGTCGGCAGTTCCGATGAACTCCGGGCCGCCATCGGGGCGGTCGGGCTGCCGGCCGTCCTCAAGACGGCGCGCATGGGGTACGACGGGAAGGGGCAGGCGGTGATAAAGTCGGCGGCCGGCGCGGATGACGCCTTTGACGGGCTGACGGGATCAGGCGAGTTGATCCTCGAACAATTAGTTCCGTTCGAAAAAGAACTCTCAGTGATCTGCGCCCGCGACGCACGCGGAAACACCCGATCGTTCCCTTGCGCCGAGAACGTTCACGTAAACGGCATACTCGACGTGACGATAGCCCCCGCCCGCGTCAGCGGCGCCATCGCCACGTCAGCAGCGGAACTCGCCGCGGAGATCGCCACACACCTCGACCTCGTCGGCCTGCTCGCCGTCGAGATGTTCCTGACCAAAGATGGTCGGCTATTGGTCAACGAACTTGCGCCCAGGCCGCACAACTCGGGCCACCACACCATCGAGGCGTGCCGGACCTCACAGTACGAACAGCTGGTTCGGGCGTTGTGCGGCCTGCCGCTCGGCGACACGTCGATGCCTCATCCGGCGGCGATGGCCAACCTGCTCGGCGAAGTGTGGCTGGACTCCGGCGGCCAACCCGACTTTGCCGGCGCGCTGTCCCTATCCGGTGTGTCCCTGCACGTCTACGGCAAAGCGGAAGCCCGTCCGGGCCGCAAAATGGGCCACCTCACCGCCGTTGCAGACAACGTCGAACAAGCCCTCTCCCAGGTCCTCACCGCCCGAAACATCGCCCGCCGCCGGGAGTCCAGTCAGTACACTGCCTAAAACCGCGCATCCTGCCGCTGCCGGCAGATCCGTGCACGCGAACGGTTACCGGTACCGGGCAACTATCGAGGACATTTCGCGCAATTAACGCCCCCGGTCCATTGATACTGACGTGAAACCAGCGGTAGGCACAGGAGCGGGGGTGGGCGTGGACGGGATCACGTTGACCGTGATCCCCGATCCTCCCTCCACCGTTATCGCGTGTTCCCCCAGCATTGCGGTCTCAGGCACGCCGATCTTCCCCCGGCAGTGGTTGGCGTAACACGTCACTGAACCCGCGAGTTCGCTATCGAAGAAGACGTCAAAAATTCGGCTGTTTTCGATGAACGTACCGGGGGGCACGAAGAGATATCCACCGCTTCCCGAGATCATTACATCGTCTCCGGGGGATGCAATCTGTGGCTCGATGGAGGTCAGGGTGGGCCAGACGACTGTTGGTGTAGGAATTGGCGATGCGGTGACTGTTGTTGATGTAGGAACTTGGGATACGGTGACCGATGTTGGTGTGGGAGCTTGGGATACGGTGACGGATGTCGGTGTAGGAACTGGGGATATGGTGACGGATGTTGGTGTAGGAACTTGGGATGCGGTGACCGATGTTGGTGTGGGAGCTTGGGATGCGGTGACCGATGTTGGTGTGGGAGCTTGGGATACGGTGACCGATGTTGGTGTGGGAACTTGGGATGCGGTGACCGATGTTGGTGTGGGAGCTTGGGATGCGGTGACCGATGTTGGTGTGGGAACTTGGGATGCGGTGACCGATGTTGGCGTAAGAACTGGCGATATGGTGACGGCTGTTGGTGTAGGAACTGGCGATGCGGTGACGACTGTTGGTGTAGGAACCGGCGATGCGGTCACGGTTGGGGTCGGCAGTGGCGCCGATATAGTGGGACTCGGCCCTGATGCGGTCTCTTGCACGGGCTTGGGGAGAGGGGCGTCGTCGCAAGCCAAGGACGCCGACATGGTCGGCACGGCCGCAGCCAACAGCAGGTTGAAAGCCATTCTCCCAAAGATCCGGGCCACTATCGCGTACACCTGCACTTACAGGGATCCCGTTCGAACCACTCCGCTATTTCTCCGAACAGAGTGTCAAAACTATCCCTGCAATCGTGACGAACGGCCCTAACCATTTCACGCTGAAAAAATGAGCGTGTTTGTGCACGCAATACGCCCCTGCACAGTGTCAATCGTAGGGCGGCGGTGTGGCGACGCCGGTCCGGGTGGTCAAAACGGACCATCCAAATGTTGGCCGTTGGGGGCCTCCCGCTCCTGCGCTGTGCCTCCCCGCTATCAGCTTTGCTGAATCAGCTCGATTCGAATGTCGTCCGGCGCCTTGATGAAGGCGATCTTCCGGCCGTCGTCCGTGGCGATAGGCCCGTCGGCCAGGACGGCGCCAAGCCCTTCGAGGCGTTCGACGGCGGAGTCCATCTCCACCACGTCAAAGCCAAAGTGCTCCAGTCCGTAGTGCGTATCGGCGTCTCCCTGCCCCATCTGCTCCCCCGTCCTCGCGCTCGAGATGTTGACCCGCATGCCGTCCTCAGAGTCACAGGCGATAAACCGGTCGCCGAAAACGCGCACTGTGTCGCTAACGATGGTGAACTTGAACGCGTCGACGAACCAATCGGCGAGGGACTTGGGGTCAGGTGACTTCAGGTGAATGTGGTTGATTCGGAACATAACGGAGACTCCTGTTAGTGTTGTGCCGTGGTCGGCAACGGGCCCGGAGATTAGGTGCGCCAGGCGAAAACGTCAACTCGCGCCGATTACGCGAATCCCAAATAAATACCTGGACGATTGCCCCTCCCGACGGCAACCGAAACTCAAACCAGCATATTTGCCTTGCCGATGTCGACCGAAATTGCTTTCCCCTAACTGTGGAGACAGGTCAGGATAAGGGGAAGCTCAGGACGAAACAGGCCAACTACGGGGCGACGCAACCCATCGGCGCGCCGCGAAACGGCTATTCGGATTTTGGCCGCCTGAACAGGGCGTGATCGACTTCTTGCTGGCCGTTAACGGGACGGGGTTCGATGTCCTCTTGTACCGCATCCGGCTCCTCGTCCGGTTCGGCCTTTTCGTCCGCGGGCGGCGTATCCTCCAGTGCGGACGGGGGCTCGGCCGCGGCCGGTTTGGCAACCGTCGCCAGTCGAAATATCGCCGATGCCCGGGCCGCGTGTTCGGACGATGCAAGAACTTCAGGCGCGCGTTTGGCGAGGCCCAATTCCGTCAGGGTCAAGCGCCCATCGTGAAAGCGATAGATGTCGTCCGCCAGATCGAGCAGTGTTTGATCGTGCGTCGTTGCGACGACCGTCATGTGCTCGCGATCGACTAGGTCGCGGAACAGGCCGAAAATGGCGCCGGCGTTGTCGGAGTCGAGCTCGCCCGTGGGTTCGTCGGCGAGCAGCACGTCCGGCCTCATAGCCATGGCCCGGGCGATGGACACTCGCTGCTGTTCGCCGCCGGACAGTTCAAACGGCCGGTGATCTGCCCGTCGGCCCAATCCAACCATCTCCAGCACCTCTTGGGCCCGACTGTCCCGTTCCGCTCCCGGCACGCCGGAAATTCTGAGCGGCAGTTCGACATTTTCGTACGCCGACAACAACGGCAACAGGGCGAACGACTGGAATACGATGCCGAGGCGGCGGCGGCGCAGGTCGTTCACCTGCCGTTCCCCGAATTTGGATATGTCTTGACCCTCGAACAGCACAATGCCCGAGGTGGGTGTGTCGAGGCCCGCCATCAGGTTCAGCAGGGTCGTCTTGCCCGAACCGGACCGGCCCACCAGGGTGATGAACCGGCCGCGTGGAATACTCAGGTCCACGTTTCGGACGGCCAGTACGTCCACGGTCCCAAGCCTGAACGTGCGCGTAACTCCCTTGACCTCGATTATCGGGGCATCGTTCTGGCCGTTTTGGCTTTGCACGCGCTCAATCCCCCGATTCCAGGGTGACCTTGCCCTGGTCGACGGCGGCCCGTATGCGTCTGCCGATCGCTAGCTCATCGAGCATCTCCCGCGGGATCTGGACTGAACCGCTTGAATCCACGATCAGGTATTCGCGGGTCTCCTCCGCCGTGCCCCCGATTCGCTGATCGAACGACACCTCTCGCACCGTCTCTGTGCTCGTCTTGCCGTCCCGGATGGATATCGCCCTGCCCACGCTTGTGGCAATGGCCGGATCGTGCGTCACGATGACGATAGTCGTCCCCAATTCCACATTAAGCTCGTTCAACAGAATAAGCGCCTCGGCGCCGGTCTCGTTGTCGAGTTCGCCGGTAGGTTCGTCTGCGAGCAACAGCGGCGGCCGGTTTGCGAGCGCTACGGCGATTGCCACGCGCTGTTGCTCGCCGCCCGACAACTGCGACGGGCGGTGACCTGCCCGCTGTGAAAGGCCGACCATCTCAAGCAACCTCGGGGCCCACTCCCGGCGTTCGTAGTCCGGCGCGCCTGCGAGGAGCATCGGCAATTCCACGTTCTCGAGAGCGGTCAGATAAGGGAAGAGGTTTCGGGAGGTGTCTTGCCACACGAACCCCACGCCCCTGCGGCGGTACTCCACAACCTCCGAACCGGTCATCTGCAGCAGGTCGTAAGGTCCAACCGTCACCCGGCCGGCAGACGGTGTGTCGTAACCGGCAAGGATGTTGAGCAAAGTCGACTTGCCGCTGCCCGATGCGCCGACGACCGCGATGATCTCCCCGCGTTCGACCACCAGTTCGAGGCCGCGCAGCGCCACGACCTCCAGGTCGGCGACCTTGTAGATTTTGTACAGCCCGCTGCAGGTTATGTAGATGTCTTCCCGTTCGGAAACCATGATTTCTCGGATACGCAATCAGCGCCCGTCTCGTCGGCTCAACGCGGCCGGCGTCCACGGCACATGTCCTAAGCCAATTGCAGTGTCAATCCTCGATTGCCCGCTCGGCAGCCAGGTTGCATGATGTTACACCCGAGCGCGCCAATACCCGCCCAATTTGATGGAGGAGCATGGCGCGCCGATTCATTCACTCACTCGCCTGCGCGCATTACGGCGTGAATGGCGGTGCGGCGAACGGATATGACGAGCGCCGAAAGTACGGCGGCGAACACGAGGAAGAACAGCCCGAAGGTGACGGCGAACCCGACCCACTCGACCTCAAGGGTCATCGGCGGCGCCACAAGACCCGTTTCGGATGTGTTTGCAAGGTACGGCATCACGATCGCGCCAACCCGAAGTCCAAGGAATATGCCGAACCCTACCGCCACTCCGATAACGAGCAGTTGCTCGATCAGCACCAAACTCGTCACTTGACGAATCGACAGCCCGATCGACCGCAAAGTCGCGAACTCGCCTCGCCGGGAGTCGAACGAGATCCGGGAGTGGACGAGAAAACCGAGCGCCGCCACTATGAGAACCGTCAGGAACGCCAGGCTAAGCAGCGCCTTCCAACCGGCCGAAACCAACGGATCGATTGCGGCGCGATGAAGCACTTCGGACTGATCGATCACCTCGCGGAAGCGCGCCATTCTCGGTTCCAGAGCGGCCTCAATCGTCTCCTCGCTCACCGTGCCCGAAGTGCTGATCCAGTATTCGTTCGGACTGCGCTCGATGAACGGGGTGGAAACATTAACTCGCCGGTGCAGCGCTTCGACGCTGATTATCAGGAACGGATCATCCGCCGGATACATGGTCGGGATATAGTCGATCAACTCGACGACTTGCACCTCAAGCCGGGTGGACTGTGTGGATAGCTCCACTGTGTCGCCCTTACGTGCGCCGTACGAGTCCAGGAACGACTGTGTGGCCAGCGCCGGCGCCGGTCCATAAGATCCGGCGGAAAAGCCCCGCGCTTCACCTCTGCCGCCTTGCGTCCAGCGGAATCTCGCAACGCCGCCGATCGGCGCGCCGTCGCTGTCGACTGCGGCCGTAATGGCGTCGCCAAGGGAATTGCGGCCAGGCCGGAGTTCGTCCCACCCTTCGACTGTATCGAAGTCCTCAATCACCGTTTCCTGAGAGATCGACCCCACGTGCGCCGTGATGTCGTCGATGAACATATGCCCCGGCCTCAGTCCGTCAAAGCCCGCAAGCCCGATGTAGTGCAGGTAAAGAGGCGGCGACGGGTCGAGAGGACGCCTGGCCGAAGGTAGTATCGAGCCGCCGATACGGCACCACGCACCATCGGAAGCCTCCTCGGGACAGCTGAATCCGGGAGCGGCCGGCATGGGATTGAGCCGGCCAAGGTCGGTCGAGTAGTAGCGGCCGTTCGAGTCGCTGATTCGAGCGAATATTCTGATGTCCGGCCGGGAAACTGGAACACGTGCCCGCACGCTCAACCACCTCGTCCCGTCCGGCAGCCGCAGGGGAGGCGGATCGTCCGCCGCCAGCTTTGACACCGACTCTTCCAGCGTTCCCGGCATGAAGTCTTCCCGGTCGAAAGCGACCCGCGCGAAGTCGTCCACGTCGACGGCCAACAGGTTGTACGTGTCGAAGTTCAGGCCGCCCGACGGGAAGCTCCTCTGCCTGTTGACCGCCGCCACCGCATCCACACCGTCCAGGCTCGCTATCAGATCCTCCGCGGAGTAGCTTTCGCCACCGGTCGGCATCATGAAGGAAGTTACTCGCAGATCGGCGCCGGACTCGTACATCGCCTGATCGACGGCGCTGCGTTCGAGCGTGGAGGCGAACGTGGACGCGAATACGCCGAGGGCCGCCCCCAGGATTATCAACAGCCCCAACTGCATGTAGTGCGCCGGATTACGGGACATCTGCCAGACGCCCAGCACTATGGCCGGAGGCGCAAACCCGCTTGCGTATCTGCTTGCCAGCATCCTGCCAAGCAGATCGAGAATGAGAGGGAACACCCTGAGCAGAACCAGCGCCGCGGCCACGAGGAATATTGCCGGAACCGCCAGTATCAGCTGGTTCACCGCCGTTTCGCCGAAAAGCCTCGTCGCCACGAACGAACCCTGCTTTGTCAACTGCCAGAAGAGGAATATGACGATGCCGAGAAAGCCAACGTCGAGGTAGTAGCGCTGCACGGCCGCCAGGCGGCCGGGGCGGGCACGCGACCGGCGTTCCCTCAACATGCCAAGGCGGGAGGCGCGGACCGCCGGCACCATCAACGCCAGCAGCGTCAACCCAGCGCCGAGGCCCGCCAGCCGAAACACGTCCCCGGTCAGCCTGACCGGCAACGCCCCGCCGCCGTTCAGTTCGTCAAGCCCGGGAACGATGCCGATTCCGCTTACGGCCAAAAGCGCGACAAACGGACCGATCACAAACGCGCCGGCCGACAGCAACGCCGCCTCTACCACGAATACGGCGAGGATCTGCAACGACGTGGCCCCTCGAGAACGAAGCAGGGCGATCTCGGGCTTTTGGGCTTCGACGAGCATAGACCCGAGCGTTACGACGTAGTACAGCACCACGAGCACGATCAAGATCAGGATGATGAACATCGGCAGACGGTTAAAGAAGAGTTCGATCTCGAAACGTTCGATGGCGTCCTGAAGTTGACTCCGGAACCTGAAGCCGTCCACATTGGCCCTTAGCTCACCAACGAGATGATCGATGGCCCCCCGGATGCGCGGTGTGTCGGACGGGTGGATGCTCGAAACGTTGGTGTCCAACAGCCAGGCGTACTCGGCGCCCATCGACGGGAAGTAACCTCCCATCGCCTGCCTGAGCGTCTCCTCCGGTATCACGAAATCGGCGAAGTCCAGGGTGGTCCCCTTGTACTCGAACGACTCCCGCCATATACGCCACACTGGATCGTCCTCGTCGGTCTGTTCGTATACGCCCGTCACCAGGGCGTTTAGCTCCAGATGCTCCTCCTCCCAGAACGGCCGCGCAGCAACCACTGATCCGACGTCGAGACCGAACATCTCAGCCGTTTCGACCGGGATCATCGTCTCTATCGTCAGGACCTGATTCGAATCCAGGAGGCTGGTGACCGGCTCGGGCGCACGTCCTCGTATTACAGTCAGCCGATCATCCTGGCGGGGCACGGACGAGAACGATATTCGGCGGCAGTCGCACTCAATGACCGGCATCGAGCCGTCATCGTCCTGTTGTAGACGAGGCCTGTGGACGCAAGCGCACTCATCCGCCGGGACCACCGGGGGCGGTTCGTCGAAAAAGAACGTCCAGGTCCTGATTGCCAGGTCCTTGGTGTACAGGTGCCGGGCAAGAGGCAGTACGACCCGGTTGTCGATAACCGAAGTGATCGACCCGTGCGAGCCGTCGTCTACAGGCCTGACCGACGCGTCGACGAGGATGTCGAGCTGCGTGTTCTCGTAGTCGGTGAACGTCCTCCGCAGCCCCAACTCCCGCAGGCTGTCGAAGTAGACGCTCGCAGTCGCCATTATGGTCACCGCGAGCAGCACACCGACGACGACCGCCGCGAGCAGTCGCCAATGGGCTAACGCGCGTTTTACGATGAGTTGAAATGACGAGGCGAGCATCTGCTGTGACCTAACCCCGCGCGCTCGTCAGCTCGTGTATCGGCAGGTTGGGATAGGCGCGCCGCAACGTAACGACGGCCAGCGACGTGATGAACACGACAACCAGAATAATGAGCCCGGCCGGCGCCCAGTTAGTATCGGGCACGAAGGGCGGAATCAACTCGCCTCCCGATTGGGTATGGGCGATGCTAGAGATGGTGATCCGGCTGACGATAATCCCCGCCGCGATGCCCAGCGCCGCGCCGAGGATCGCTATCAGCGCGTGCTCTACCAGGACGAGCAGGAGGAACGCCCTGCGCGGGAATCCCAGCGCCAGGAGGAACGCCGATTCATGGCGGGTGCGCCGCTCGTGCGCCGTCATGTACGTCGCATAACCCAGCGCCACGGCCGCAATCGCAATCGCGGTCGCCACAAACCCCATGCCGCGCCAACCCGCCACCACTAGCGGGTCGATCAGCGAACGCTCCAGCAGTTCGTTCCGGTCCTCAATACCCGCCACAAGGAAAACACTCCTCGCGGCGGCCCTCGCCTCCGCAGCAAGACCCGGCGCTACCGTGATCAATATCTCATTGGGCAGAAACGGTTCCGCCGCGCGTATCGATAGGAAATCGCGCATCGCGGCGATGTCGGCGATCAGGTACGGCAGATTGGTTGGATGGATAGTCGGGAACATGTCGACCGTCCCGACAACCTGGACCGAAACCAGTTGCCCGTCCATCTCAATGACAATCGGCTGATTCGGTTGGGTCTGAGTGCGGGAATCGAAGTCGTGGGACGATATCACGGGAATTGGGCCGTCGCTTGACGACCGGTAGACGCCCCGGATACCCCCGTTGACCCCTCGGCCCATCGTCACTTGCGCCACGCGGCTTCCCTCGAACTTGCCGACGTGGCCGCTTCCTGAGTCCTCCGGTGTCAGCGAGAACTGCGTGTCGAGCCCGTTGGAAGTTGGCAACCCGGTCCAGAACTCGTTCAGTTCAAAATCCAGAACTAAATGCTCCTCCCCGCCCCGGATAGCGACAAGGTCGTCGAGCAGGATGGTAGTCGGCGTGCCCGAGTCAGGCCCGGCCGGTTCGAACACCTGAATCGAGACCAACTCTATCGGTTCGGGCAGATACCCCATGTCGGCCGTCATTCGTGTCCATTCGCCCTCGATCTGGCTGAACGTCACCGTGTCCATCGAACCGTTGGCGCCCCGGAAGGCCATCCACAGGAACGTATCCTGCACCCTGGGAGTCGCTTTGGCCCACACGGTGAGAGACTCCGTTCCGGGCGGCAGGATGATCGGCTGAGGTGTTTTATCCACGTGAATGCGTTCGAGCAGCGTCTCCAAGGGTTGCGCGGCGAAGTCTTCCCTGAACCACGAAACATCGGCGAACCCGACTGGGTCCAGGGCCATAATCAGGTACGGCGGGCCGGATCCAGTCGTGCCGATACGGCCGCCGGTCCTGTAGACGGGCGTCGCATTGACGATCGACTCCTGTGCGACAAGTCGGGCCAAAGATCGTTCATCGACCGGAAAACTGGCCGTGCCGGGTGTTAGTCGCAGATCGCCGGCGGTGTGGTACGAAATACGCTCTACGTTGGAGCGTTCGAGGGTCGAAGCGACAGTGCCGGAGATCACCCCCAGTCCGGCCGCCAACACGAGCAATATCACCGGCCACGTATACCAGTACGGGCTTCTCCCAAGTCGCCAGAAGCCGAGAACCAGCCAGGCCCGCGATGTCCGGCCGGCGATCCAGCCGGCGCTTCGCACAACTAGCGGGAAAACCCGCAGGAACACCAGCGCCGCGCCTACGAGGAATATGGCTGGAAAGAACAGCAGCGTCATGTCGGCGGTACGCTCGTCGAATTCACCGGCCACCACAGACCCCCGGGACCGCAACTCCCACCACACCAGGCCGCCAAGCACGAGTATCAACACGTCCACAAAGTACCGCTGAAAAAGCGGGGGACGGTCCGGCCGCGCTTCTCCAGCAACCACGCCCTCGACGATGCCCCGCCTCGCCTCGACAAGCACCGGCGCCAGCAAAATCCCGGATACCACTATCCCTGCCCCCAAAGCCCACAGATAAGACACCCAGGTGAACTCGACCGGCAGCGCCCCGCCCCCCGTTATTCCGTGGTACACGGGAAGCCGACCGATCTGCGAGACGAGCAACAAGGCCGCCAGAGGCGTAAGAACTATCGGGATAACGATGAGGAATAGCGACTCTAACGATTGCACGCTGGTGATCTGCCAGTAGTTAAGCCCCCTGCTGCGAAGCATCAGTGTCTCGGAGGCCCTCCGTCTGGCCAGCAAGCCGCCGACGAGGAACAGATAGTACGCAACCGCGGACAGAGCCAGCGCGGCGAGCAGCAGCATGGGGATGCGCGCAAACATGAGGCGGTTGCCGAGATCGATAAATGAGTTGTCCAGGGCGGTAATAAGGCTGGCACGGGTGACGTCGGCCTCGATCTGCGACTCGAAGTCGTTCGTCATACTGACGATCTCGCCCGCCTCCATCTCGCCGAGCACGGCGTGATCGGTGTACAAGAACCACGAGTAGCTCCCCGGCAGGCCGCCGTGCGCCGCGCCGACGCCATCGATGATCGATTCTCCTGACGTGAAGAGGGACAACGGAGGCAGCCGCTCTTCGATCGCGGCAGAAGGCGCAATGATCGGAGATGTAAGGTCGAGCCAGTACACCTCCTTCGGGTCCCTGACCACAAAGGCGCCCGTGACACGGGCCTTAATCACATCCCCGCGTACCTCTTCAGCCAGATTGACGAGCATGTCGCCCACGCGGACGTCCAGCAATGTCGCGCGTGGACCGTAGACAGCCACCTCCACCACCGCCGATCCGTCTTCGAACATCACCTCGGGGTTCGGAGGCCTGCCCTCGACGTAATCGACGTGCTGATCGAGCTCCGAAATCAGATGGAAGAAACTCCGGGAGTCGGTCGATTCTTCCCTCGGTGCGAGACCATCCAGGTTCCACAGATGGCTCCTCGACTTGACGAACCTCGTCTTGCCCGTGACCACGTCTGCCGCGTGCAAGTCGCGGGCGGCGTCGAGCATGGCGTCCGACTCGTGGAACTCAGGCCGTTCCAAGGGTAGCCAAGTCGTGTTTATGTGCAGAGCCGTCCTCGAAGGCGTAAGGACCTGCAGGCGGTGCTTGACTCCCGCCTTTTCGAGCGACCTCAGATATACAGGCGCAGCGGAGACCACGATCAACGCCACGACGATGGCCACGGCGGCGCCCGTAAGAAGCCGAGCATCGCTTCGGGCGCGCCTGAGCACGTAACGAGGTAGGTTCACCTGTCGCTCATCTTCATAGTCTCTCGCGGCCGGTAACCTATACTCAAAGGCGCCGCCGGGGCCGGACTGGCCCTGTCCCGTGAATCAGCATACGAAACTCAATTCGGTCGGCAATGCAATCATGCTTAGGCGAAATCGCCACTGCGGACTAATGAACATACGGCAACGCGGAACCCTCATCGTCGCGGCCATCGCCGTCACGCTCGCCGCGTGCGCCGATATCCAGCCGCTTCAGACTCCCACGCCCCTGACATTATCACCAACGCCCACTGCAATTGTCTTGGCGAACACCCCAACGCCGACCTCCGCTCCACCTACTTCTGCCGCGACGGCTCCCTCCGCCTCGCCTGCGCCCTCAATCAGGAGGCCTACGGGCCCGATCCTGACCACCCCTGACATCGTCGACGCCATAAGACACTCGGTGGTGCAGATCGCAGTAACCGTGCAGGGCGCTCCCCGCCCAAATGTCGGAACCGGCATCATATTCGACAATCTGGGCCACGTCTTGACGAACTACCACGTGGTCGCTAGGGCGGAGGCCATCAAGGTTTCCCTCTGGAACGGCGAGGTCATGACCGCGCAGCCATTCCGTGAGGACCCCAGGAACGATCTTGCGATCATCAAGATCGAAGTAGACTCCCTCGCGCCCGCGGTGTTCGGCGACTCCAACGCCTTGCGGGTGGGTGAAGACGTTATCGCCGTCGGCCACTCTCTTGGACTTGAGGGCGGGCCCACCGTCAGCAAGGGTGTGATCAGCGCCCTGGACCGGGCCATCGTAAGCTCGTCCGGCAGGCAACTGAGCGGGCTGATACAGACAGACGCGGCGATCAATGAGGGCAACAGCGGCGGCCCCTTGGTCAACGTGCGCGGCGAAGTGGTCGGCTTGAACTCAGTAAAGATGGGCATCGGCGAGGGCGTCGGATTCGCGCTCAACATCAACTCGGTCCTGGAAAACGCCGAACGGCTCATCTCGCTCGGCGCTCCCCCGCCTCCCGGCTATTTCGGAGCATATGGGCTCGACATCCGCCGCGCCCTCGCCGCGGTGCTGGGGCTGCCGGTATCGGCCGGATTCGGCGTGACCGAGATTGACCCCGGTTCGCCGGCCGACCTCGCAGGCATCCGGGTAGACGACATCGTGGTGCAGGCGAACGACACGGTCATTCAGGGCGGCGCAGACCTCAACAACTTTCTACGCGTTCATACCGCCGGCGAAGAAGTGCAGTTCACCGTGATCAGGAGCAACAACCGCCAGGGATTCAACCTCCACCGATTCGAAGTAGTCCTCGGCAACTCCCCCGGCGTCTAGCCACCGCGCTCTGTAGTTAGCAGAACAAACGCGTATCGACACTCGACATTCCGTTCCCAAAACACACGATGTGGGGGTGCCCACAAGGAGCTTGTCTCGGAAGCGGTCGGGGCTTAGGTCCAAGCGCATCGGCGCCAGTCGAACGCGCTGGAAGATTGAGATGGGCCCTGCGGGAACAATCGCCCTCAGCACGCAGGCGGGCAATTTTACGCCGTTCCTGAATGGAGACCTGTCAGTGTCCCGCGGCAGCGCACTGATTTGGCGTTGCGATTCGTTTGTGAACTCAGGGTCCGGCATCCGGGCCCGCCATATCGGCCGCAGGGCGCTCAGGTTGAAGGCTGTGGCGAGCAGAGTCCACTCAGCCGCAACGTTGGGTAGGCCGCGCAACAGGAATCTCCGGCCTTGCTGTTGCTCTTTGATGATCCCGAAGATGTGAAGTCCACAAAGTTTAACGGCCGGCCGATTTCTGAGACAGGCGCCCCTGGGGAGGAGTGGGGCAACGCGAATACAACACTAAACGTGGGACATTGTTCCCATGGCCCAACCCCCAACGGGCGCCCCAAGAGACGCCCCCACGCGTTGTTGTGAGACGCGGGTTGTCCCAGCCCCGCACGTCATCACCCGTCATCCCCGACCCCGATCGGGGATCCACCTGGGCGAGACGGCTTGGTGGTCAGGTCCCGGGCTTGTCCGGCAACGGCATCAGTTCGGTGTTCGGATAGAAGCGGGACCATACGAACCAGAACCCCGTCTGCCCTTCGATCATCCGCATCCTTTTACCCTCTAGTTCGCCCTCGATGCAGTATCCGGTTAAGGCCCTCCATACGCTTCCCGTCTCGCGATCCCGCAGCAGCAGCGGTTCGTAGTTGATCTCGGGTCCGCTGGCCGGTTCCTCGGCTGCCGGCTGTCGCCCGGCCTCATCCGGATCGTCGTCTATGTCGCCGTCAGAATCCCCGGCCGGCTTGGGGACGATGTCCGCCGACTCGATTATTTCGGGCCTGCGAGGGTTTTCCGACTCGGAATCGAACGTGAGAATTCGCCCTTCCACGATGCGGCTGAAAACGGCGGCGGTTGCGCTGATTCGTTCCAGCAGCACCAGTATCGGCTCCCGTTCGATCTCCTCTTGAATCAGCGGCTCCTCGATCAGCGTCCGGTACGGGTACGCCTTTACGGTATCCCGACCAACCACACCGAGCACGATCTCTTTATCCGGCAGGCGACGATCTTTGGCCGGCTGCCGGTGCAGACCCGGCCGGTCGTTGAAGTAATACCGCTCAAATATGTCCCACTCCGGTGTGCCATTCGTCGAAAGCGTCTCAGTGTCGGGGTAGGCTGACGACCAGGCGTCCCAGTTTGTGGCGAGCACGGGTATCTGTTTCAGCGTGTGGCCGGTATTTTCCCCGGCGACGGCCTGTCCGAGGAACTGCACCCACCTGCCGTCCTCCGACTCGTCAGTGAACACGGTGGAGTTGAAGACTGTCTTGGCGGTCGGTTCGAAAGTCACCATATGACCGGACGGAAGCCGGCGCACGAATGCGCGTGCGGAGTACGAGATCGCCCACCACGACACCGAGACGCGCTCTCCGCCGACCTCCAGGTTGATCACTTCTCTCAGGGCCATGGCGGATATGGGCAGGGCCACGGCGTCGCCGTTCACCTCTATGCCCACGACCCGACCCTCGCCCCGCAACTCTTCGTTTGCCTCGGCCACGGGGATGAATCGCTCCGGTTCAGTCGCGGCGAACCGCTTGCCGCCCTGCGTGGAGCGCATCTTGTGGACGGTGAAGTGGGAACTTCCCGGCATCTTGACGAGAACCCGATCAGCAAAATAGCCAAACCGGAAGAGAATATAGACAACGAACATCCCCGCGTAGGCTGCGAGCAGGACGTCGGGGCCGGCGAGTTCGCCGTCGATCCTGGCGATTATGGCGGCGATGGCGAAGATGCCGCCAAATATTGCCGCGGCGCGTATTCGGGGATCGACTCGGTAGACCCAACCGAGCCGTGCACGATTTTCATTTTGATTGCCCTGCAAGTCACGCTCCGGTCCCGGGAGTGGTGTTTAGGCCGCCCCCGATATTTTGGCGGTGGCGAGGGAGTGGCTGAAATTTTAGCAGAGGGCGCGGCGGCGGCATCGGGTGTCGGTCGGCCGCGTTGCACGATAGCTTTGCCGGCACACGCAGGACTACCCGGCGTATCGCCCCCGGGTTCGGCGAACTGCGCGTTGATATACTCCCACCGAATTGACTTTTTTCTCACCGCAATGGCGCGCGCCGAGCGTGCAGAACCCGGCAATTCGATGATCGAACCAGTTTCGCGCGTATCCGACGCGACCCTCAAAAAGCTCGACAACGTATCCAGCGCGACGGTTCTTGGCTGTCTGGCAAGACGCGGGTATGTCAATACGTGGATGGAGGGCGTGCAGCCACTTTCGCCGGGGACGCATCTGGCCGGACGGGCGGTGACGCTGCGTTTCCTGCCGACGCGCCCCGACCTGCAGGAGCGCGTGGCCCGAGGGGGAAGTGGCCGCGAGTTCAACGACACGCCGCGATGGGATGCCCTGGAGAAACTGGGCCCCGGCGATGTTCTGGTTGCCGATGCCATGGGGCGGGCGCATACGTCCACCGGCGGGGACGTCGTCTACTCGCGTGTCCTGACAAAGGGGGCTGCCGGCATCGTGACCGACGGCGGTATTCGCGACGGCCACAAAGTGGCTGCTTACGGCTTCCCTGTATTCGCGGGCGGTTCCACGCCAACCATCGGGGAGCCGTTCATCCTGCCTTACAGTGTCAACGAGCCGGTGCAGTGCGGCGGGGTGCTAGTGTGGCCCGGCGACGTGCTAGTCGGGGACGACGAGGGCGTGGTGGTACTGCCGTCACAATTTGCTGACGAGATTGCGGATGAGGCCGTTGAGCACGAGGAGATCGAAGAGGCGCTTTTGGCGCACGTGATGGAACGCGGCGTGTCGCCAAGGGACTTCTACCCATTCAACGAGGACACGAAGCGGCTCCACGAGGAATGGAAGGCGCGACGTGACAGTTGATCGACTGAGCGTTGCCGCCGTTGCGGCTGCCGAAGGGATATGACATTGCGGCAAATACGGATCGAGTCGGCCGGAGTTACGGTATTGGCTGAACTGAACGGCTCGGCAACGTCCGACGCCCTGTGGGAGGCGTTGCCCCTGAATGCCCGGACGCAGACCTGGGGAGACGAGATCTACTTTTCGATCCCTGTTGACGCCGACGAGGACGACGCGCAGGAAGCCGTGGAACTCGGCGCAGTCGGTTACTGGCCTCCCGGAAGCGCGCTGTGCCTGTTTTTCGGTTCGACGCCGGCGAGCGTGGGGGACGAGATCAGGCCGGCAAGCGCTGTAAACGTGCTCGGAATGATCAACGGGGACCCCAAGATCCTAAAGTCGGTTCCGCCGGGCGCAGAGATCAGGGTCACCCGTTCGTGATGGCCCACATTCACGTACGGCTGAGACCCCCTGTCGGACGACAGCGTCGCCACAATGAAACTTCGATTTAGCGAGCAATTGCGTCAGTCTTGCGCCGAGGAATGGCGCAAGGCGCATCAGACCCATCCGTTCGTGGTCGCCATGGGCAACGGTTCGCTGTCGTTAAATCGCTTCAGCTACTTCATGCGCCAGGACTATCTGTTCCTCATCGACTACTGCCGAGTCGTCTCGCTATCCTGCGCCAAATGCCCCGACCTCGACTCGATGGGTTGGTGGGCGAGGCTGCTCGACGAGACTCTTAACTCGGAGATGGCCTTGCATCGGAGCTTTTGCGCCGACTTCGGCATCGCCGAGGCAGACCTCGAGGCCACCGAACCGGGGCCGGCGACGGTGGCCTACACGACGCATCTGCTACGGACGGCGTACGAGGACACGATCGGGGTCATCGCAACGGCGCTGCTGCCATGCCAGTGGGGTTACGACGAGATTGGCCAAGAGTTGGGCTCATCGATGAACGCGCCTCCGGAGTCGTTTCATGCCCGGTGGGTCGCCGGTTACAACGCCCCCGAGTACCGGGAGTTGACCACATGGCTGCGGGAATTCGTCGACCGGCTGGGGAGCGAAGCAGGTGATGCGGAACAGGAGCGTATGGGTAGCGTGTTTCTCGCCAGTACTCGATACGAGTACCTGTTTTGGGAAGCAGCGTGGCGCCTTCAGAGTTGGCCTGACCAGACCGGCTGAGGCGTCCAGACGACGCGGCGTTATCATCATTCAGGGGAAACCTGCCACTACGCCGGCGGGTTCCCACTCCCGCGATTGACCGGCATTGAACCAACAGTCCATGATGTCGCCACCTCGTTAGGGTTGCTCTGGAGGCTTGGGCCATCAAAAATCGTAAATTCGGTCAAATTGCCAGCCCTGTTCAGCGAGGACACGTCTGAGGATGGGCATGAACGAACGGCTTCGGAGCCGGGTCCCATTGCGGGCGCCGGGTACGAAAAGCGGGTTTCGTCAGCGGTGCGCATCGGCCCTGACGCACCCGGCAACCGTCGCCGCGCTGGCCATACTGCTGCTGAACGACGTGCTGTTCAAGGCGCTATGGCCCGAATCGTGGGTCACAGGCAAGCTCAGCGATCTCGCGTGGGTGGTGTTCGCGCCCCCGCTGCTTGCGTTCCTGCTGTCGTTTCTCACCCGCAGGAATGTTCTTGCCGAGCGCGTTTCGTTTCTCGCCGCCTACGCCGGGTTGCCGCTGCTGTATGCGGCCTTCAATACCTTCGAGCCGTTGCACCACTGGATCCTGCAAGGGCTCTCCATAGCGTCGGGCGGGACTGCAGGGTCCCCTCTCGACGTCACCGACTCGCTGGTTATCCCCCTGGGAATGGGAATCGCTTTCTGGGTGTGGCGGCAGCGCGTCGTCGGCCCCGCAACCCAACGCCTGCGATGGGGCTTGCTTGTAGCCGGAGTCGCAGCACTCGCCAGTGTGGCGACTAGCGTGGCCCCGCCGGACTATGGCATCAGGGAAGTGGGTGTGTCAGCAGGCGGCATCGTTCACGCCCACTCTAGCGGTCAGCATGACGGTCGATACCAGAGCCATGACGGCGGCCTTAACTGGACCGAGGGGTCGACTGACGCGGGCACGGTTAAATGGGGTGGCATGAGCGCAGAAACGCCGCGAGGCCGGTACGTCGTCATGGGTTCGGACATCAAACTCGAGGGCGGCGACGGCCGGTCGGAACGGGTCTTTTCGACTGCGAATCTGCGTTGGGCGGGCAACATGTGGGTTCAGCAGCAGGACGTCCGCGACATCACGACAGAACCACAGGGCATTGTCTACGACGCACGGAGCGGCAACCTGATCGTTGCCATGGGGCGCCAAGGCGTTTTGGTGGGGACACATGACGGGCGGTGGACACGGTACGCCGTTGGTGACTACGCGCCCACGGACTTCTCATTCACAGCCAAGACACGTCTATTGCTGTCGAAATTCGAATTCTGGATGGTAGCGGTGGCCCTGTCACTGTCGATGACCGGCGCCGCCCTGATTTATTCCCAACATGATGCCGAGGACTCCAGACCCCTCCCCATTGCCCGCTTGGCTGTTTTTGTCTTGCTGGCCGCTATTGTCTCGCTGGTCGTTGTTGGGGCGGCCTTGGCGGCAGCGTTTTTATTCGGGCTCAACGTCTTCTGGGGCCACATGCTCTGGGTATTGCCCGCTGCTCCGGTTTTGGCGGGAATCGCGCTTGGCGCCATGCCCAGGCAGAGCAAATTGAGGAAAGTCCTGGTGTCTTTGACCGGTGCCCTGTCCTTGATGGCATCAGGGGGACTACTGGTCATGTTCGGCCGCGCCAATCCCGATGACCTTGACTACGGTTTGTACTTTGTTTTATTGAGCGTACCGGCGTACATATTGGGGATCACTTTGTTGTTAACTTCATGGCGCCAATTACGGCGCTGGCCGGCGGCAATCGCATCATTCGTGGGGATGATCGTCCTTGTGGTTCTGGCCTTTATGCTGTGGCTGCATTTGAGCTTCGCGCTTGCGTCGGCCAAAATTTGGGCCGTTGTGCTCATCGCGCTGGTCGCCTTCGTACTCGCGGGCTACTTGAAGCGAAAGGCCACCTAGCCTGATGCAGCAACACCTTGACCATCATCAGCGGAGGGTAGCCGGGCCTCCCTTCCGGGGCGGAGTGGACTCTCGTCAACAACCGGCCGAACCGGTCCCAGTCGACCGCGTCCTTAATCCGTTCCAGGCGCCCGTTGTGGCCCAGTGTCTCCGGAAGCAGCGATTCCGCTAGTGACGGTTGGCCCATTTCACGGTGCATAGCACCCTCCTGACATCTTCGGATTGGCTCCCCTCATATTCGCCCTACCCCAGTAGTTATGCAAAGGTCTCTGAAAACGGGAATCTGGAGGCACTGGCCCCCATAGGTTTCGAGTTTATGAAACAGGCTCTTCAGACCCTCCATTTTGATCTGGATTGGGGCGGCGAAGTCAAAACGGATTCGCGTTGGAATCTGAGGGTCTGAAAGTCTTGATAGATCCCACCGACCATCATGGCGAACGCGAAGCGCTGTTTACGACCGGGACCACACTTGCCCATGCCCTGACCGGGCATGGACCGGTACCAGAGTTCCAGTCCATGATGTCGTCATCTCCTTTGGGCTTTCCCTAAGCTTGAGGTCACGAGTAATGAAAGACCCCGTTCTAAATGCCAGCCCAGACCAGGACGGACTCGCCGGAGTACGGGCATGATCGGGTGGTTCATGAGCCAGATCCTACGGTGGCGGACGGGTATGCAAAGCGGCTTTCGTCAGCGGTGTGCATCGGCCCGGACGCACCCTGCAACCCAGCGACTGGGGTCAATTGGTGGCCGGACTCGCAGCGGTTGCCAGCGTAGCGTGTATTGAACCGGGGCAACTCTACAGCCAGGCGATTGGACTTCCCGGAGGCTACGGTATCCAGGATGTAGGAGTGTCAGCGGACGGGACCGTTTACGCCGGAGGCCGATACCCAGCCCTGTACGGTGATGAGCCGTTCCTAAGTCATGATGGCGGCCTGAACTGGGTCGCGAGGGCCGAGGACTCGGCCGTGATCAAATGGACCCCCTGGGTTGCTAACACGCCGCGTGGCCGGTACGTAGTCCGGGGTTCGGACATCTTATTGCTCGTAGACGGCAACGGTCGGAGCGGGTCTATTCGGCGGCGTACCTCCGGAAAGCTGGAAACGTTTGGGTGCAGGAAAAGACCGCCGGCGGGATAGCAACCGGACCTAGGGACGTCATCTATGAACCCCTCAGCGGTAACCTGATTGTGGCCATGGAAAGCCAGGGAGTGGTGGTGGGAACGCCGGACGGAAAGTGGACCCGGTATGGCGTAGGGGATTACACGCCCATGGACTTCTCATTCAGCGGCAAGACCCGTCTGCTTCTATCGGATGTCGATTTCTGGATAGTGGCGTTGGCGCTGTCGCTGTCGTTGACGGGCGCCGCCCTGATCTATTCACAATATGGTGCGGAAGGCTCAAAGCTGCTCGCCTTCACCCGTATTACGATCAGCGCCACGTCCGTGGTGGCATCCGCCGCCATGCTATTCCTGTTTGGAGATTCCATCGCCGGGGACGTTCCAGATTCCTTCAATAGGCTACCGGTACCGGCGTTCATCTTGGGCGCCTTGGCCGTGGCGTCCTCCTTGCTGCGACCGCGGTATTGGCTGAAGGTAGGCGCGTCCTTTGGCGGGATGATCGCGCTCATTGTTTTGTTGTTCATGCTGTGGTTACACTTGGGCATCACTCTGGGACTGGCCATGGCTTCAGCCGTCGTGCTAACCGCTTTAGGGGCCTTCCTGCTGGGGCATCACGTCAAGACTGCTGAATACAGGAACTGGTCTGTATCGGCTTATTCGGCGCGTTTTACAAGGCGCCAGACTGTCGATTCTGGTCAATTCCTTTGCAGGCGCTGCCAGCGCCCAAATAATCCCTTGGCGCGGGACTGTAACAGCTGCGGGTTGCCCCTCGGAAACGAAACCTAGACGCGGTGGGCCCGACCGGCCAGCCCGGGGTTCCAACTCCGGCCCCTCCGCCCTCGTGAGCAGATGAGTGGCATAATGGCCCGTGCTTGCGACGATTGACGCGGTCGGATCGGATTTTTGAGGACCCTGGAATGACGATAATCAGAAGAGCGGACCAAATACTCGAACCCAGAAGGCCGGGCGTCAACCGGGTGGTCATGGCCGGGCCGACCACCGGCGCGACGATGCTTTCGGTCAGCGACCTGATGATGGAGGCCGGTTCGACGATCCCGTACCACGTGCACCCCAACACGGAAGAGTCGATGTACCTGGTCGAAGGGGAGCTCGTGGCGATGCTGGACGGCAAGCGATTTCGGTTCGCCCAGGGTGATTGCATGATAGCGACGATGGGTCGAGGCCACGGGTTTATCAACGAATCCGACAGGCCTGCACGCATGATCACCATGTACCCGACCACGTCCCCTGAAATGACGCCGATAGACGACTCGGGCATCGTGGATGGCCGGCCGGAGAGCGGAGTCACGTTCCGGAGCGAGGCGGAACCCTACGAATTCTTCCCCGGCATCTCGCGCTACGACATGGTAGGAGACTTTACCGGCGCGGCATCTACCTATATGTCGGAACTGATATTCGAGTCCGGCGCGTTGGCGCCCAATCACTATCACCCGGCGCACGAGGAGGCGATGTTTTGCCTCAGCGGCGGACTTACAGCGGTCTACGGCGTTGAGGACGACGTGCCTCTGAGCGGCGGCGACATTTTCACGTGCGAGATCGCAGTACGCCACGGGGTGTTCAGCAAGGCAGGCACCAGCGGCGGCAGGTTGCTGGCCCTCCATCCCGTTCTCAATCCACCGCCGCGAGTGGACGTGGAATAAATTCCGTGTCCGCAGAGGGTTGGGCAATCCTTTGCCGCTACATGCGGGACCTTGACTGGCACTTCGATTGGACGGCCATGAAGAGGGCAAACCACATGTGTCGTCCCTTGAGAATGCAGGGTACGTGAGGTGACGGGGCAACGCGGGAATACCGCCTTCCCATGACGTTACTCGTCCTGTCGCCCTTCCTCGCGTTTTCTTCCGCTGAACGCGAATGCCGCGACTGCGGCGCCGAATGCGCATATCACCGCTGCGACCCAGAAAACGGTTCCCAGCGGAGCGGCCATGCGGCCCCGCGCCGCTGCGAGCTCCGTTTCGAACGCCGCCGCTCCCAGTTTGGGGTCGTCGAGGAACTCCTGCTCTATACCCTCCAGCCTGTCGGCAGAAACCAGCACCTCCGGATCGGCGAAATGTGCGGACGGCCCCTCGGCTTCGAACTCCCCCAGCTGGGCAAGCAGGAGCGCCCCTAGACCCACCGCTCCGATAACCATTCCGAAAGTCCTGAAAAACTGGAGCGCCGACGTGACCACTCCCAACAGCTCTTCCGGCATGGCGTTCTGCACCGGTATGTGGAGAGTGGTGAACGAAAACGACATGCCTATTCCCATGACCAGCGTCACAGCGTAGATCTGGCCCGCCGGCGTCTCTACCGGCATGTTGCCAAGCCACGCCAACCCGGCCCCGGCGACCAACAGCCCGCCCACGGCCATCTCCCTTGCGTACCCGAACCGCGACAGAGTCTGCCCAGCCAGATTCGCCCCGATTGCCACTCCTGCCGCCATCGACATCAGTGGGAACGAGGCATCCGTTGCCGAGCCGCCCCTCACGCCCTGGACCAACAACGGCAGGAACACCACGACTACGGAAAAGGTAGTCGTCACTGACAGCGACGCGGTAATGCCGCCCGCGAATATGCGTTCTCGGAACATGTGGAGCGGGAGCACAGGGTCGGCTGCCCGCCGTTCGATGGCTATGAATAAAACCGTCGCCACCGCGGATACGACAAACAGGGCGGCGATCTGCGACGATGCCCAGGGGTAAGTTTTCCCCCCGACCGTGACGGCATAAAGCAGAGCTGACGCGGCGACGCAGAGCATTAACGCGCCGGCGAAGTCGAACTTCGCCTCTCTCCACTTGATCAGGACGTTTGGGTACCAGTACCACAGCAGGGCCAGCGCGCCACCGCCGGCCGGCACGTTGATCCAGAACACCCATCGCCACGACGCGTTGTCCGCGATCAGGCCACCGACGATGGGGCCGAGCACACCGGACAGCGTGAATCCGGCCGTGATCACGCCGAGCCATTTTGCCCGTTCCCCCCGCGGCCAAAGCCCGGCCATGATGATCCAGATGCTGCCCATCACTCCGGCAGAACCAATGCCTTGTACAGCCCGCGCCGCTATCAGTTGAGGCATCGACTGCATACCGCCCGCCACCGCCGACGACACCACGAACAGGGCCAGAGACAAGATGATCACACGCTTGCCACCATAGATGTCGGTCAGCTTGCCGACTATGGGAACGACGACTGAGGAGGTGAGTGAGAACGCGGCGAATAGCCAAATGAACAGTTCGAAGCCCCCGATGTCGGCCACAATGCTTTGCGCCGATGTCGCCATGACCGTCATGTTCATCGTGACGACCGTCATGGATGCCGTCAGGGCGCCGACGATCAGTAACTTGGTCCTGTATGGGACCTCGATGAGGGAGTTGAGTCGGGCGGGGGCCGCGGCTCCGGTGGACGCCATGGTGGCAGAACTATAACCCGTTGTCGGCGATCTACGCCGAGTCGGGGCCCGATTGGGCGGACTTCATGGCCCGGCACACGTATACGGGCCACGAAAAGTGGAAGTTCCCGCCTTCGATGCGTTTGATGCGAAACGCTTTGACCGCCGCAGAGGGCGCGGTCCGCCACTCGATACGCAACTCCTCGCGCACTTCGGCCGGGGTTCCCGACCGCTGTGTCCAACCGTCGAACGTCATCTCGACGCGGGCGAATGTCTCGAAATCGATTGTCAACCCGGCGCTTTCAATCAGGGACCGCCACTCGGACGGCGGCAAATTGCGCACGTGGGTTGGGTCGCGTCGGACCTCCACGACCTGCTGCCACGCCGCTACCTCCGGGTCTTCGGAAGTGCAGGTGTCCACCAGCAGAAACGCGCCGCCCTGCCTGATCACCCGTGCGATTTCGTGTATCGCATCGCCGAGCCGGTGGAAGTGGTGGGGCGCGGTACGACAGGTGACGAGGTCGATCGCGCCGCTGCGGAACGGCAGGTTCTCGGCCGCAGTAAAGACGGCCGACACGTTGTCTAGCCCTCTTTCGGCCGCCCCGTCGCGGGTGACGCGGATCATCCCCGGCGCTATGTCGGTGGCCAGCACACGATCGGCGTATGGAGCGACGGCGAACGCTGTAAAACCGGCGCCGGTGGCTACGTCAACGGCCCAGCGATGTCTGGTTTCCGCTGCGAGCCGCCGCAGGATGTCCAGACTTTCTCCGGACGAGTGGGGGGCGCTCACCGCATACTCGTCGGCCTGTCGGCTGAACTGATCCCGCACCCGTCCAGCGTGGCCGGACTGTTCAGGCACTGGTACGGACTGTATGGGTCCGCTGCGGGTGGGTTTGTGATTGTTGGATTGGTCTATTTGGGAAGTCATCCGATTAACATCGCGCTTCCACGACGCAGTTGCAATCGGCAATCCACGACCGCTACCCCTCTCCGAGAGCGACATCCATTCCCATGCCTCACATCGGCGGTGTACACCCCTACGTCTGGTTGTCGGAAGGGCGTTTTTTGCGTCACGCGCACGCCGTCAACGGCCTTGTCACCATGCCCCCGCGGCCCCGAATGTCTACAACCACGGACGGGCGCCTCTTGTGGGCGCCTTGGGGACTGGTGAGGAGCGACGCGAGAATAACGCCAACACCATTCCCTACCCCTTCGGGCGCCCAAAATAAGACACCCCTGCGCCTGGTTGTCGGCGAGGCTTTTTTTTGGCGGACTATTGCCAAAGGGCGCGGGACGTTCGGAATCCGGCGAAGACCAACGCGATGCCGGCTCCGTTGTTCAGCGCGAGGTTGAGGGCAAGCGCGCCCCACCGGCCAGCCTTGACCATCTGTGCGTTGTCGAACGCAAACGTCGAGAGCGTTGTAAACGCGCCCATGAAACCCACCAGAATCGCCAGCCGAACATGGTCGTTGAACAGAGTTTTGCTCTCGGCGGCCTGCCACACTATGCCGAATAGATAACAACCAGCCATGTTGGCGGTGAAGATCGCCCACGGGAACGAATCGGCGGTGTTGAACCGCCCAAACAGGGTCAGAATTCCGTAACGGGCGGCGGTCCCGGCTCCGCCAGCCAAGACCACCCACAGGAGTTTTTCCATACTGTGCGAGCCTCGTCGGGTTTGGGACGTTAGCCCGATCTACATTTGGACGCCGCCCGTGCGAATCGTCCGCCACCCCTAGCGCTCATCCTAAACTTCCCCCGTCCGTAGGCAAGGGTCAATTGGCTCGGTTCCTGGTCGGTCGCTCATCGGAGGAAATCGGTTCGCACCCTACCGCATTCCGGAATCAGCCGCCAGAGTTGCGGTCGCGAGTCTTGGCGCCTCCGTTGAGCGATCGAGCCAGTGGCGCTAACGTCCGGTGTTAAACGAATTTCCAATGGAGGTGAATCATGGCTGGACAGTCCATCGAGTATCCGAGCAATGGCAACACGGCAACCGGTTACCTTTCGCTGCCTGAAGTGGGATCGGGCCCCGGCGTCATCGTGATACAGGAATGGTGGGGCCTCGTCCCGCACATTGAAGACGTGGCCGACCGCTTCGCCGCCGAGGGGTACGTAGCCCTGGCGCCCGACCTCTACCACGGCCAATCTACGACGGAGCCGGATGAGGCGCAAAAGTACATGATGGAGCTGCGAATGGACGAGGCGGTACGGGACATGACCGGCGCCGTCGGGTTTCTCCGGGATCACGAAGCTGTAGATCCATCGAAGATCGGATGCGTCGGGTTCTGCATGGGCGGCGGGCTCACGCTATACCTGGCCTCGACCGGTCAGATCGAGGCCGCAGCGCCTTTCTACGGCGTTCCGTCATTTGCGCCGGATGACTGGGGGCAGACGGCTTGCCCCATCCTGGGCCACTATGCCGAACACGATGGCGCGACTGAACGGCTGCCCGACCTGGAAGCGAGCCTCGAAGCCGCAGGCGTTGAAGCTGCATTCCATGTGTATCCCGGAACGAACCACGCCTTCTTCAACGACGAACGGCCCGAGGTTTACGATGGGTCGGCGTCAAGTCTGGCGTGGGAAAGGACGCTGGAGTTTTTCTCAGAGAACCTGCGCTGACTCGCGCGGCGGGAGCCGAGCGGCCTCTAGCTGGTAAAGCGGAGGCAACTCATGGTGCGGCTCACTCCCGGGATCTTGTGCACCGTGTCCCGGACGATATCGCCCAGTTTGTCGAGATCATCGGACTCAAGGACGCAGATAAGGTCATACGGGCCGGTGACCCGGTCGGCCTGAATCGTTTCGCGCAGGTCCCGTAGCTCTTTAAGGATCGAGTTACCCTTGCCCGCCTGCGCCTCTATGAGCAGGTATGCTCTGATTGCCATGCCAACCTCCCGGAAAATAAGTGCCGCCATTATCGCGCCCTTAAGCGAGTACGTGTTAGGGACGTTTTCACCGAACATAGTATGCCGACCTGACCGGGGAGGGCCGTACGGTTCGCCTGCGTGAGGAGTATTGCGCGCCTGGGTCGCCGCAATCTGGGTCTGCGGGTCCAACCCTTTAATATGAGTATCAGCAACTCTCGTGGTTGCCCGTTGAGAGATGGCAGCCTCCACTTCCTTCCAGGGAGTCAGCAAGCAAGGGGGAGCAAGAATGATGACAACAATCTCGGAAACTCGGCAGGCCATTCTGAATCTTCCCAAGGCCCAATAGGAACAATTGAAATATTGGCCCCACGAATTGGAACGGGAAGAATGGGACAAGTAGATCGAAGCGGATTCATGTGCCGGAAAGTTGGATTTCTTGATCGCTGAAGCCGTCTAAGCTAAGGAACAGGGTACGTTTCGAGACCTCTGTCGCATCGGACAACACCCGGCTTCTGGCGGCATTTTGAGCGGCTTCCGGAGCCGATTCAGAGGGTTGCTCGTGTGGGGGTGACATCAAATACCGCGGCAGCGGACCCATAGGCAAAATATTCGGTGCCAGGGTTCAGTGCGGTCAGGGGTAGATGGGGAGCGCTTCGAGGCCCGCGGTTTCGTTGATTCCAAGCATGACGTTCATGTTTTGGACGCCACTGCCTGCCGCGCCTTTCACAAGGTTGTCGAGGGCCGTGACGACGATGAGCCGCCCGGACTGTTTGTTGACCACCGGATGCACCAGGCATTGGTTGCTGGCCCAGGTCTGCTTGGTCGACGGCGATTCCGACACCACGGTCACGAATGGCTCGCTGGCGTAATAATCCCTGTATATCTCGTCGACTTGGGCCTGGTCCACGCCTTCGTTCAGTCGCGCATAGCAGGCGCCCAGGATGCCGCGGGTCATGGGCACCAAGTGAGGCGTGAATGTGACAGTCACATCACCAACGGTGGACAGGGCGTTGAGTTCCTGCGTTATCTCAGGCTGATGGCGGTGCCCGGTAATCGCATACGCTTGCGTGTTATCGTTGAGTTCTGAGAAGTTGAATTTGACGCTGCCGCTACGACCTGCGCCGGACACGCCGGTCTTGGCGTCGTAGACGACGTCGGGTTCGACGATGCCCTCGCTGACCGGTGGGGCCATTCCGAGTATTGCGCCGGTGGGGAAGCAGCCTGGATTGGCTACCAACTTCGTGCGGGCGATGTTTGGCCGGTGCAGCTCAGGCAGTCCGTAGACCGCCTCTTCGATGTACTGCGGGTATGGGTGATCGACCTGGTACCACGATTCGTAGGTGTCCTGGTTCTTCAGTCTGAAGTCTGCGCTAATGTCGACGACGGCGACGCCTTTTTCGAGAAACGGCCCGACGCGTTCGGCGCTGGCCGCGTGGGGGAGGGCGGAAAAGACGACATCCACGGATTCGTCGACGTCGAGGGCGATCCTGAGTGCGATGTCGCGAAGGTGGGGGAAGACCTCGGCCAGGTTCTTGCCGGCTGCGCTCCGGCCGGTCACTGCGACCAGGTCGACGTCGGGGTGATGGTGCAGGATTCGAGCCAACTCGGCGCCAGCGTAGCCAGTTGCGTTGAGAATCGCTGCTCTTATCACGGTGACCTCCCCGGGCCGGATTAAACTATGAGATTACCACCGGAGGCGTCGAGGGAGAGGCTGTTCGCGCGGGCGCAGTACTGTCAATTAGGCGGAAACGACGCTAACGAAGGCTACGGCGAAGTTTGACTGCCGGGGCAGGTGGATTGAAGTGGGCAGTCGCTGCAGAGCGGCCTCCTTGCCTTGCATATGCGGCGGCCGTGGTTGATGAGCAGCACGTGAAACACGAATCGGTCGTCGGACGGGACGATCTGTTCGAGCACGTCGTGAGCGTCATCGGCTGACGTTCCGGGCCGGATGAGCCCGAGGCGTCGGGAAAC
This sequence comes from Dehalococcoidia bacterium, assembly GCA_965224235.1. Classification (GTDB taxonomy): domain Bacteria; phylum Chloroflexota; class Dehalococcoidia; order Lucifugimonadales; family Lucifugimonadaceae. The sequence goes on from CBDCYP010000002.1 coordinate 742,276, forward strand.
CCTGTGGATGTGCGTGTCGACCGGCAGGGCGGGCATGCCCAAGGCGAATGCGAGCACCACCGCTGCGGTCTTTGGGCCGACACCCGGCAGCTCCTGTAACCACGCTTTGGCGTCATCGAGCGCCATCCCGCCGAGAAACTGAATGTCGAGTTCGCCGCGCCTTTCGAGGATTGTGGACAGTATTCGCTGGATGCGCACCGACTTCTGGTTGGCAAGGCCCCCGGCGCGTATCACGTCGGCGACCTCTTCGGCAGGCGCGGATATGACGGCGGGCCAGGTGAGGTATCGCTCCCGCAGGGAATTAAATGCTCGCTCGGCGTTCAGGTCGGAGGTGTGCTGAGTCAGGACGGTGAAGATCAGTTCGTCGACCGCGTTGAGTCTCGGTTTCCATGTCACCGGGCCGTAGAGAGGATAGAGTCGCTCTGCTACCTCGGCAGGGGATATCGGAATTCGACGCGGCGGTTGCGGCTTGCTAGAAGCCCGCTGTCGCCAGCTTTTATCGGCCGCTCCTGCCATGCGCCACCGGGTCAGTTGGCGCGGGTTCGAGCGTATTGTACGAGGCCCAACAGCGCCGCTTTGGCCTTTGACTCAGGCAGTGGACCGATAGCCGACGCTGCCTTGTCCAGGTATTCCTCAGCGGTACTGCTAGCTGCGGCGAGAGCCTCGGAAGAACATATCTGGCGGTAGGCCTCGGCGAGCAGGTCATGCCTGTTCGACTGGTCGGACGTGATGTACTCGCGGAGCGCAGGCGCCCAGCCGTTATGAAGGGCGATAAGCGCTGGCAGGGTGAGGACTCCCTCGCTCAGGTCGTGGCTGGCGGGCTTGCCCAGAGCCTTGCTCGTGGACCGATAGTCGAGCACATCGTCAACTATCTGGTATGCGAGGCCAAGATTGAGGCCGTAGGTCCGCAGATTCTCCACGCTATCTTCGTCACCATTGCCAAGCACTGCGCCGCTTTCAGCGGCGGTGGAAAAGAGGGAAGCGGTCTTGTCGTATATGCGTGAGAAGTAGCTGTGCCGGGTTGTGGCCGGGTTCCAGGCGTCGAGCATCTCATGGAGTTCGCCGCGGGACAGTTCGGCAATGGTCTCAGCGAAGCGGCGAATAAGCCGGACGCTGTGTGTGTCGCACACGAAGATGGCGGAGTAGGCGAAGACGTAGTCTCCGAGTAGAACGGCCATGCTTCCGCCCCAGAGATTGCTGGCGGTGGCGAACCCCCTCCGCGTATCCGCCATGTCTATGGTGTCGTCGTGTATCAGCGTGGCGATGTGCAGCAATTCCACCGCGGTGGCCATCTTGATGGTGCGTTCGTCGGGCTCGCGGCCCCAAAGCCGCGAGGCCAGCAGAGTGACCGCGGGGCGCACACGCTTACCCGGGGTTGCCAGCACGTGGGCAAGTCGTTCGGCCACGCCGGAATGGTGGCTCTCCTGACTCTCCCAGACCTTCGACAGATTTTTGACTACCTGCTTTAGGTCGCGCTCCACAAGCGCGTAGATTTCGTTTTGGCCCTGATGAACTACCATCGTGAATTCGCCCGCAACTGCTTACTGCGAGTCAAGTCGTGCGTATTCTTCTTCGATCACCGACTCGTCGAGTTTGCGGAACAGAGGTGTTGGCTGCCTGAGCGGCGAGTTTGGGACGATCTCTTGGCGCGCCCATCCGATGTCGCTTACCTCTCCCTCCAAACCCATGAATTCATGAATTCGCCGGGCGGCGAATGGCAGGAACGGGTGCATGACGGTCCGGAGAGTGGCCACGAGGTTCAGGGTGGTCCAGAGGGTGGTCGCGGCCGCGGCCTTGTCCCGCCTCATCTCCGCCCATGGGGCCTTCTGGTCTATATATCGATTGCCGTATTGCGCGAGGGCCATGGCGGCTCGCAGCCCTTCGCGGAATCGCCGCGCTTCTATCGCGTCGGAGACACCGGACAATGCGGCGTCACAGGCTACCAACGCCGCGACATCGTCTTCCGACAGATTTCCAGGTTCGGGCGTCTTGCCGTCGAAGTTTCGATACGTGAGTGTGAGAACCCTGTGCACAAAATTACCGAACGTCGCGACGAGTTCGTTGTTGTTGGCCGCCACAAATCCTTCCCAGGTGAAGTCTGAGTCGGAGGTCTCCGGCATGGTAGACGCCAGGTAGTAGCGCAGCGGGTCGACATCGTAGCGTTCAAGGTAGTCCGGCAGCCACACCGCCCAGTTTCGGCTCTTCGAGAACTCCTGACCCTTGAAGTTGAGGTACTCATTCGCGACGACGTCCGTGGGGAGGTTGAGTCCGCCGTATCCCATGAGCATGGCGGGCCAGATGAGGGTGTGAAACGGAATGTTGTCCTTGCCCTGGAAGTAGTAGGACTCGGCGTCCGGTTCTTCCCAGAATCGCTTCCAGGCGTCGGGCTGCCCCGAGCGTTTGGCCCACTCTATCGTTGCCGAAAGGTATCCGATGACCGCCTCGAACCAGACGTAGATGCGTTTGTCCTCATAGCCGGGAAACGGCACCGAAACACCCCAATTGATGTCCCTGGTTATGGCACGGTCCCGCAGGCCTTCATGCAGCCAGCCCATCGTCTGGTTACGGACGTTCGTGCGCCATTCGTCATTTCCGGAAACCCACTTTTCCAGTTCGCTCTGAAACGCGCTCAACCTGAAGAATTGGTGCACAGTGTCGCGGAACTCGGGGGTCGAACCGTCCCGGGCGCTGCGTATGTCGATCAGGTCTGCGGGATCCAGCGTCCGCCCGCAGGCGTCGCACTGATCGCCGCGGGCGCGAGGGTTTTGGCAGTGGGGGCAAGCGCCCTCCACGAACCGGTCCGACAGGAATCGCTGCTCGGTAACCGAGTACGGCATCGTCTGGTTCGCTTCGTACAGGAATCCTTGTTCGTTTAACCGCTCAAAGATGTCGTGGGTGACCTCGTGATGGTTATCGGTGTCGGTGTCCGTGTAGATATCGTACGAAAAGCCCATTGCGCGGAGGCATTCGGACCAGACCTTGTGGTACCGCTGCGCGATAACGGCCGGTTCGACGCCCTCGTCTGCCGCCCTGAGCGCGGTCGGCGTGCCGTGCATGTCGCTGCCCGAGACCATGACGGCGTCGTTGCCTGCCTGCCGGTGGTACCGTACGAAGATATCGGCAGGAACGTTCATGCCGGCGATGTGGCCGAGGTGCGGCGGCCCGTTTACGTAGGGCCAAGCGACCGCGACAAGTATCTTTCGGGGCAAGTGGCGCCTCTACTCAGGCATCTCAGGGGGAAGTGAGGGACTGGTGAAGTTGTGAACGTAGTCACATTCAACCCCATTATAGCGAGCAGGGCAGATGGGCCGGGTGTTCGTCATCCATGCAGGGTGAGGCGATATACGCGACTGCGCGATGCGCCGGTGGACTCGACCACCGCGTCGACGAGTGAACGGCCGGACAGTCCGCTCGACCGCGCAGACTGTATGGCGGTCGTCAATTGTTCGTCAGGGGGTGGTTGTCGCACTTTGCCGGCCCCTTCGACCACGATCACGAACTCCCCACGCGGCTCGTGGAAGTACTCGAGCGCACCCGCGGCATCACCCCGATAGACCTCCTCAAACCGTTTGGTTAACTCCCGGCATACGGCCACGGCCCGGTCCGGGAACAGGTCTGCGATCGTTTCGAGAGTTGCGGTCACCCTGTGAGGCGCTTCGAGGATCACCAACGGACCGGGCTCTCTCGCCGCGCTCCGAAGTGTTTCGATGCGGCGACTTCGTTGGCGGGGCAGGAAACCGAGGTAGAGAAACCGGTCTGACCGCATGCCGGCGACCGACAACGCGGCGGCGACGGCGGACGGACCGGGCACCGCCACCACTATGCGACCCGCGGCTGCTGCTGCTGCTACGAGTTCCGCGCCCGGGTCGCTTAATGCTGGGGTGCCGGCGTCGGTAACTAGCGCCACGTCGCCCGATTCGAGTGCGGTGACTATCTCGTGGACCCTCGTTGTTGGTGAGTTTTCGTGGTAACTGACAACCCGTGCGTGGGCATCGATGCGGGTGAGTAACTTGCGGGTAACGCGCGTGTCCTCCGCAGCAATCAGCGAGACGTTACGCAACGTCTCGGCGGCGCGTTCCGACATGTCTCCCAGGTTGCCGATCGGGGTTGCGATAACGTACAGGACGCCTTGACCGTCATTCCGGTGAAAAAGGGAATCTACGTACTTTGCCGTCGTCGTGTGCGTGGAGTCGCTCACTCCGTCAATCCCTGTCCTTCCCGTCCCGCCGTGGTTCCACGATCAGGGTCGGGGAAGACGATGAATTTCGGCGTCGTGGAAGGCGGATGATGGGCAGTCCAAATCAATCGGGATGGACTTCTGAAACGGGCTCGTTAGCTGAGCCCCGCGGCCGGTGCGAGCGCGCCTTGCGCAGCCTCGTGCTGAACGTCTGCGTGGTAGGAGCTTCGTACGAGCGGCCCGGAAGCTACGTGACGGAAGCCCATGGCGAGGCCCGCGTCGCGGAAGTCATTGAAATCGGCCGGCGAGTAGAACCTGATGAGCGGATGGTGATTCTTCGTTGGTCTCAAATACTGGCCTATTGTCAGCAGTTCGCAATTGGCGCTCCGCAGATCGCGCATCGTTTCCAGGATCTCATCGCGGGTCTCGCCCAACCCGACCATCATGCCCGACTTGACAGGCATCGACGGGTTGATCTCTTTAACCCTGCGCAGTAACTCCAGCGAAAGGTCATAGTTGCCCTTGGGGCGGACCTTTGGGAAGACGCGTCGCACCGTCTCGATATTGTGGTTGAGGACCTGTGGCCCGGCATTGACCACCGCGGCGAGCGACTCCCGGCTGCCGGAGAAATCCGGTATCAGGACCTCGACTTTGCACGTTGGCGCGAGCCGGCGGATCTCGTTGATGGAGAGCGCAAAGATGCCTGCGCCGCCGTCCGGCAGGTCATCGCGGTCGACTGATGTGACGACTGTGTAGCGTAGGCCCATGTCTGCCACTGTGCCGGCAAGCCGGAACGGTTCGGCTGCGTCGAGCGTGCCGGGCCATCCTGTCTTCACGTTGCAGTACGAACACGCCCGCGTGCACGTATCCCCCAAGATCATGAACGTGGCGGTGCGGCGCTCCCAGCAATCGCCTATGTTCGGGCAGGCCGCCTCTTCGCATACGGTGTGAAGCCCGGAGTCCCTGAACCTGCTTCGGAGGTCCAGGTAGTTCTCCCCGCCGGGGGCGGGAACCTTGAACCACTCGGGGAGGCGTCTTTGCAGTGCCAACGTAGACTCGATCCAACTAACCGGGCGGGTCATGCATTCAGCCGGTCTGACGCGCCCGGCCCGTGTACAGCAGAATATCAAATGGCGGGCGGCGCGACGCTGTGATTTTCGTCCACTCGCGGTTTCCCCAGTCCTGTCCTTCCACATTCCATGAACCCCGGAGGGTGTCCAAAAAGCGATGTCATGCGGATCACTGCCACCGGCCCGGCGGCGGCACTGTCTCGGCCATTTCAGGTAGTCGCACGGAGTCTGTCCGAACGTGGCCGCCGGGGAGTGTGGCACGGACCTCTTACCGGTCGCTGTTCACGGTCCGGCCGAGCCTCTTCCGGCCCCGCAAACCCCTTCGCGCCGGAAATCTTTATAAAACCTTTACAGTTTCGGGGTTGATCTTTACAAAATCTTTACATCCGATCCCTACCGTAACTGGCAGGGGAAGCGCCGAACTCAGAATCAGCAAACGGTTGTGAAGACAGCCGATGGGAGCATCGTATGAAAACCATAACAACAACTGTAGCGGCCCTGATGATAGCGTTGATCGCAGCAGCGTCACTGGCGTTTTCGCCGGGGACGGGAAGCACGACTCCAAACGCTGCGGACGGGATAAGCGCCGCGGAGTTAATTGACTTGCAGGCCGTTGCCGACCAAAAAGGCATGTCCCTTCAGGCCGCGATCGATCGGTATGCCTGGAACGACGACTTCGCCGCTGCGGTCTCGGAAATCCGCGAGGCGGTTCCAGGAGCTTTCACCGGGGCGGAGATCACAGACGCGGGTCACGCGTGGGTCGCTTTCGCGGGAAGCGCGCCCAAGGCAGCGCTCAGCATGATCGGCACGTTCACACGCAGTCACAGTGGCGTATCAATCGAAGTACGCGCTGACAAGGGCTTCACTGAAGTGGAACTCGAAAAGGCGATCAAAGCGGCCCACTTCGCGGTGTACGATTCGCCCAAAGTGCTCAACGCCAACACATCTTTCGACTTTGCGACGGGTAAGATAGAGACGATTGCTCAGTTAAAGAGCACAGCGTCCGCCACCGTTTTGGATGATCTCCGGGCCGCGGCGGTCATGAAGATCACTGATACGACCAGGACGAACATACTCAACGGCATTTCGAACTCCGTGGTACGCTTTGACGGCCAAGTTTTGAGCATTAAGGAGAGCAATATTGAGCATCTGGGAGGTGAAGAGATTAAAATTGTAATTGGTAATACTAAATATATTTGCACCTCAGGCTTCGGGGTGGAGAGCTCATCAGGGACGAGAGGCATTTCTACCGCTGGACACTGCCCCGACTCTCTAGAAGAGGACGGCTCAAATCTGACTTTGCAGGGGTTCGGTTATGAGGGTTTTTACGGCGACTTCCAGTGGCACACGGGAACTCAAAGCTTTAGTAACGGATTCTACGCGGGCAACAATTCGGAAACCGAGGTAGACGAACGCGATGTCATTAACGTCGGTTCTCCATCCGTGGGTCAGACTCTTTGCCGCAACGGCATAATGAGCCACAGGGACTGTCAGCAAGTGAGGAAGATCAACGTCTGCAACGATGGCGTGTGCAGTCTTGTGCAAATGGGGGCGCATCTGTCTACAGATGGCGACAGCGGCGGACCTGTATACTGGGGCAACACGGCGTATGGTATTCATCAAGGCATGGTGTATGATCCGTTTGAGCCGTTTGGTCGAGAGGTTTTCTCCCGGGCAGATCGTATCTACAACGCTTTGGGTATTTTTATCGCCACCGACTGAATATCGGGAGACCCGATCCCGTGTGCCCACACTGCAGCCTGGCGCGCACGGGACACCAAGTCATCACGTTGGCCCATCACAATTGAACGCCGTGGCCAGGTGTAACCGACCACAACCAGAGGGGACCTGATGACTACCAGGTTCGGTTCAAGAGGATTCTTGTCCGGCTGGCCAGGCCGCCAGATTTTCGCAGCAGCTCTCGTGACTGCGCTGCTGGTCATCGCGGCCTGCATCTATGTCTGGATTGACCTTGGTGGAGGTGCTATGTATGGCGAAGCGCGTGTGAAGGAAGCTGAGTTCCATCCCCCGGAGACGCTCAAACTCATTCTCGACTCCTGCTACGAGTTCCCAAGAAGCGTGTCGACGGCTTGGCAGCCGTCCTCCGAATTGAAGGTCAAGGTGTTAGCGTTTTCCACTTTCCCACGCAGCATGGGCTGTCAAGACTTCGTTGAGATACAACTTACAGTTCCACTGGGAGATCGGACGGTCATTGACGGTCACACCGGGCAATCGGTGAGCGTCAGGACAGTCAGATGAATGCCTCAATACCTTGGACATCCAGGGTCCGGCGCACCAGAGGCAAATCATCACTTTTGCCCATTGCAGTTCAACGCATGGCAACACCTAGCCAACCAAAGGGTACCTTATGACTTACGGCTGGGGTTCAAGGTATTCCTTGTTCACCCATCTGGCACACCTAATCTGCACGGTTTTGGTGACTGGGCTGGTGGTTTTCGTGGCCTGCGTCTGTGTCTGGTACAACTTCGCGGGAGGTGGATGGCGCGGCGCAGTTAGTGTGAATGGAGCGACGTACCTTTACCCATACGGGCTCTCACTCGGTGTCGGCTCCTGCCTTGGGAGCCCGGAAGTGACTCTTTTGCGGGAGACGGACCACGACGTGCAGATCAAGGTGGTTGCCTTCACAAGGCCGTTCCACGGTGGCCTGGAATGCGCAGAAGGAGTTGCAGTCCGGCTTCAAGAGCCGCTGGGAGATCGGATCGTCGTCGACGGGCACACCGGACAACGAGTGAAAATCCGTAAGGTCCGGCCATCGTCTGCACAACCGTCGCCGGACTGGAGGGTGACTGAAGCGCCGGGGTGGCCGAGCCAGCCGGGACTCTCCCTGCAACTGCCTACCGGGTGGGAGCTGAATGAACTCCAGGGGATCGATTCGCACGTTGGGGAAGTAACAGGCGATGGAGTGCGGCTAACGCTTGATTACGGCGTATTTCCATGGAGCCTGAACCCGGCCCGCTATCCGGCGCATACATACATAGTGGCTTACCAGCGCGTGGGGGGCTTCGATGCGACGCTATTCATCTCTATGACTCCCGGCGAAGGTTTCACCGGAGTCTACTTTCCAGATTTGGGTGGACTCAGTCTTCACCTTGTGGGCGAGGATCTGACGCCCTGTCAACAGGAGACCGCTATCGCATTGTTCAGGAGCATCCGTCTCCTCGGGCATAACGCGGAAGACGCAGGGGATGCCGGGGCGCACAAACCGGGGGCACCGTCGCAAATCGACGACCTCATGGTAATGCGTGGTCGGGAGTGAGGCTCTGGAATGCGTTTGATGTCCCTTAAGGTATTCTCGAGGATGGCTGTCATAGGGTTCCTCTTGGTCATGGCCGCAGCGGGATGTGGAGATGCTGAACTTAATGCTCCGGAGGACCTCCCTGTTGCAACCTTGACACCTGCCGGGCCGGCTAAACCTGTCCACACGGCGTCAACCGGCGATGGCAATTGGATTCTTGATTTGCTGGACGGTCGGCCAATCTTTGAAGAAAGTGTAGTCACGCTGAGGATAACCGGGAACGAGCTTGATGGTTTTGACGGGTGCAATGGCTACGAAGGGCTATCTGTGGAGGGAATGGAGGATGAAACGCTTGTCTTCGGGGCAGATGGGGTGTTTTCACGTCCGCCCTTCGCACGTACGGAGAAAGGATGTTTCATCCTGGATCACGCGAACCCGAATGTCGTCATGGATCAGGCGGACGCATACATGTCGGCTCTCATACGAGGAGAGAGATACCGCGTTGCGGGCGACCGGCTGGTGATATTGGACGGTGGAGGCTCAGCCAGGCTGGTATTCGTTCGCGAGGCGCCGCTCCCGGGACAACCCGTCGACCTTCGCGGCACCTCGTGGCGTCTCATTACGGAGGATGACAGGGACAACGACGTACGGGCGACGACCCTGACCTTCTTGAATGAACGGCTGATTACCGGGTCGACTGCATGCCGCGATTATCTCGCCTCGTATACGTATACAAAGCCGGAGGGGAGTGTGCGCTTCTCGTCGAAGTCCATGCTGGGATCCGTTGAGTCTTGTTCGGAATTGAACCGCGGGCTGGCGGGTGGATATATAGATTTCCTGTCGCGGGCGAGGGAGTACTCGGTTTACGAGGATCAAGGAACCAAGCGACTCAGTATCAGGAGCACCCGGAGCAAGACGCTGACCTTCGAGCCGCTGCCCCCGGTTGTCGAAGACATTTCCGACGTAGACTGGACCTTGGAAACGTTCGTTGAGCTTCGCCCGGGTGGTGGGAGCCCCCGGCCCACGCCGGTATTCGAAGGAACCGAAGTGACTGTCTCGTTTGACAAGGACGGCATTTCGGGGGCGTCGGGGTGCAACTCCTACTCGGCTCTGGCGAAGGTCGATGACGATTCGTTCACGGTCGAGGTCCAGTCGTTGCGCCATACGGAAAAAGCGTGTGAGGGCCCAGACGGTCTGATGGAGCAGGAAGAAAGGTATCTCGATCTGCTATCACGCATGACCCGATACGGCATGTATGGCGACAGCCTGTTTATGCAGACAGGCGACGATGTATTTCTACTGTTCCAAGCCAGGTAAGCGGCGCTAAGCAAGTTTTAACTGCCATTCGATGGAGAGCCTGTCCCTCGGGCTCGCAGATCTAACCACATCTCGGAGACAGTTCTTCAAACACGCCCGCCAAAGTCTGATAGGCGGCGCGGGCTCATTGGTTCGTGTTGAGCCTTCGTGTGGTTAAAATCAAGTCCGTTGCAGGTTGGATAGAAGCCGCCGGTCCCTGCCTTGCCAAGCAGGTCACTTATCGTGCGTCGCGCCACTTAGCGAGTCGTCTAGTTCGGTAATGACCCCGACCTCGTCCCCGTCGATCTAAGCGAGATGAGTCTCGACTAATTACGGCTTTGCCATGCGGTAGCCGACGCGGGGCTCGGTGAAGATATATTTCGGCTTCCTCGCGTCGTCCCCCAACTTGCGGCGCAGGTTCCCAACAGAGACGCGTACGAGGTTCCCCCCGACGGAGTACTCCGTCCCCCAAACGCGCTGGAGCAGTTGATCGTGAGTCAATACCCGCCCGGCGTTAACAGACAGTTCGAATAGCAGCCCGTACTCGGTCGGTGTCAACTGCACCGGGCAACCCGATACCGTCAACCTACGTTGTGTGTAGTCGATCGTCACGTCAGCCAGCCGGTAGGGTTTACGCTCCCCAGCCTCATCGCGCCCTCCCGGCTTCCGCAGCGCCGATCCGATTCTTGCCACCAACTCGGTTGGGGAGAATGGCTTGACAATGTAGTCGGCGGCGCCCAACTCAAGGGCCCGAACTATGTTCTCGTCTTCACTGCTGCCGGACAGGAAGATGACCGGCACACTGGAAATCTCGCGGATGCGCTTCATCAACTCGAATCCGTTGGTCCCGGGCAGTACCAGGTCCAGCAAAACAAGGCGCGGCCGCTCCATCTCGAGGAGGTGGAGCATCTCGTTCGGGTTGCCGGTCACGATGGGAATGTGCCCGGCGTCCGTGAGGACGTTCCGAACGTACCTCAGTATCTGCGGATCGTCGTCCACCGAGAGAATGCGCGCCTGATCCCCCCTTGTCGCCATCCGGCCCTTGGCGGCAGACGCTTGATCGGGGTCGCCTGCCGCATCGGCGGCCAACGGAATCGTGAAGGTGAGTCGCGTACCGAGTCCGTCGCCCTCGCTCTCGGCCCAAATGCGGCCCCCGTGCGCCTCGACTATGCCCTTGCAGATGGCGAGACCCAAGCCTTCTCCGGGAATGTTATCGTCGCCGTCCCGTCCGTATATCCGGGAGAACTTCCTGAACAGACGGTGAAGCTGGTCCGCCGCCAATCCCCGGCCTTCGTCTATGACGGAGACGGCCAGGTGAAGCTCCTTCACAGATGCCGTCACCCGAATTGCGGAGGACGCGGGGGAATACTTGGACGCGTTGGACAAGAGATTGTCCAACACCTGCGTGACGCGTTGCGGATCAGCCGCAATCGCAGGTAGGTCCGGCTGTAGATCGACTTCGACATGGTTCCGCGACCCGTTGCGCAGAAACGTGCTAATCGCCTCTTCGACCAGATCTTTTATATCCGACCGCCTGGGGGTGACCATCAACGCTCCGGCTTCTATCCTCGTTACGTCGAGAAGGTTGCTGACGAGCTCGCTCATGAGGTCGGCCTGCTGGTCGATGATTCGGAAGAAGCGGCGAGTCTCAATGGGATCGAACGGGGTCGAGGTACTCAGCACGGTAGCCGCGGATCCCTTGATAGTGGTTAGCGGGGTCCGCAGCTCGTGGCTAACCATGGCGAGGAAATCGTTGCGCAAGCGTTGCATGTCTTCCAACGGCGTCATGTCCTGGATAACGGCCACGGCCGACACGATCTCGCCGTCCTCAGAGTAGATCGGCGTCGCGTTGACCAGGGTGGTAACCCTCCGCCCGTCCGGAAGGTCGAACAGGATCTCCTCGGCGCGCACGACTTCGCCCTGATCCAGCGCCCTCGCCAACGGACGTTCGCGGCTCTCGTATTTCTTGCCATCCGTCCGGCGGTAGATCGCCACTTCGTGGTATCGCACGAGGGTGGAGCCGGGCTCCGGCGACATGCCCAGGATGCGCACCGCTTCCTGATTGACCGAGGCGAAGGTCCTTGTGGCGGCGTCAACCACCATGACGCCCACTGGCGAGGACTCCACCAGCGCCGCCAGTCGACGCCTTTCGGTCTCCATTGCTTCCCTTGCCCGCCGCTCTTCCTGGTATCGCAGGGCGTTGCCGATGGCGACGGCCGCCTGTGACGCGAACATGATCAGGGTCTCTTCGTCCTCCGCCGTGAACTCGCGCCCGCCCTCCTTCTCGGTGAGATAGATCGTGCCGACGGGCTCGCCAAGGTGACGGATAGGCGCCCCGAGGAAAGTCTTCATGGGAGGGTGGTTTTCAGGAAAGCCGACCGACCGGGAGTGCTGCGACAGGTCTGCGAGTCGTAACGGCTCACGAACCTCATTCAGATAGCCGAGTAGTCCCAGCCCCCTGGGCAGGCTCCCCAACGTCTGGCGCTCTTCATCAGTAATGCCGGACGTTATGAAGTCCTGTACTTGGCCGCAGTCGTCGAACACCGCAAGCGCGCCGTACCGGGCGGAGGTCAACGAGCGCGCCCCGTCCACAACCTCCCTGAGCACCGTTTCGAGATCGAGGCTCTCGTTGACACGGCGGCTGACCTCGCTCAGCCTGGAAAGGTCGCCTCTGAGCGACTCGATCTCACATCTCAGCTTGTCGGCTTCTTGCAATGGCCCGCCTGTGTCGGCCATTTCAAGTAGCTGCGCATCCTATGCCTGAACGTGACCGCCGGGAGTGTAACATGGCCCTCTTGCCCGGCGCGATTCGCGGTCCGGCAGGGCCTTTTCCGGTCCCGCAAACCCTTTCGCGCCGGAAATCTTTATAAAACCCTTACAGTTTCGGGGTTGATCTTTACGTCTCCTTTACACCTGTCGGCTATCGTGCGTCTCACCGCAAATCATGCGAAGCGCTGATCTCTTTGTTAACAGGCAGGCATGAAAACAGTTGAACGGAGCATTGGAAATGAGGACGATAATAACAATCACCGTGGCGACGCTGTGGATAGTGTTGGCGGCAGCCGCAACGCTGGCGTTTTCACCCGGAGACGGGAAGGACGATCCCGGCCACTCAGTGGAAGTAAACACGAATGTTGATGAGAACCGCCCTGACACCACCGAGGTCTGGACATCCACCGCCGGTTCCAACGAGGGAGATAGTAATTTAGCGGCATCTTCGACCCAATCCTTTAAGGGCTGCGAGGCTAAAAGTCACAACCCCCACATTTCGAGTAAGGAAGACAACCACGTGGCGGCGAAGGGACACACCAAGTGTCGTGTGAACTACCCCGTGCAAGAGGTACACACGGTCTTGAAACGACACAGGTGGTGGGGCTGGCAGACGATCGATTATGACCCGGATGTGAAGTTTTTCGCAGACGCGTTTTCCCGCGCATCTCGAAACTGCTTGGGATGGGGCACGTACAATTATCTCAATGAAGGAGATCACTACCTTGTCGACATCGAAAACGAAAGGTGGTACGCTGGCACAAGGAATCCCGCGACGGGATCACCAAATATTACTTTAACTTGCTGACAGATCCGTTAACGGCAAGCCGGAGGCATCCTCCGGCTTGCGCCCTCTGGGATGGACATCTTCAATTGGAGGAAGCAGCCTTTCGTGGAACGTACTGCACCTCTTTAGCTATAAACTTGGAGCTGGATTCAGGTGAGTTCAATATCCGGAGAGAGTAGCTCGCTTGCGGCCTTGATTGCGATTATTGTAGTTATAATAAGCTCCACGTCGTGCGACGAACCCAACCAATCAATAACTGACGAACGGCAGTCACTCTTTTCCATGTCTATACCTCTTTCCCCGCCTGAAATACCGGCGGTTATGTTACGGGAATTTGCAGACGGGCGAGTGACCGACCATCCAGGGATAATCGTCTATTCCCTTTGGGAGAGTGAAAGTGGCGTGGAAAGATTCGAGATGCCACGTCCGATTGAGTGGCCACTGGCTGTGAGACTAGAACAAGGTGAGCCGTTAAACTTTCTTATACCTTCGGAAAATCTTCCTATTTCGTTGGATTTGTTTGCCTATCGAAGCAATGATTCCGATGGAATACCCACGGATCTGGTATCTGAAATCTCTTGTATAGCGCCAGATTTTCGCGACGGACGATGTAATGTCAACAGAGAAAAAGATGCCCGGAACGGCTGGATTCTCACGGCGAAGTCTATTGCCGATTCTCCACAACTCTTCCTTTCGCTGAGTGCTTCATGGCTGGGCGTTGATCAACAGCCGTTGCAAGAAAGCCCCCGGATCTTTCGAAATGAGGCGGCCTGGCTGTTCACTATAGAATTCCAATAGGCGTTAAGGCAATCGTGAGAAAAGTCATAGCTATCGTTCTCATAGCAACGATCTTGATAACCGCGATCGTCGGCAGCGTGACCGCTCGCCTCCTGCCCAACGAAAAGCAGGGACCAAGATCAGAACAGACAACAGGTGACCCCACTGCGGCGCCATCGTCAGGCAGTGAGTCCGGCCGGCCTGAATCAGTCGAACCGGCTTACCTCAATCCAGTACTCTATCCGGTACTCGATCTCGATTATGATGCCAGTTGGGTTGCGAATATCCCTGAGTTCATTGATGGATACAGGGTTCTCACCGTCGATACGCCAAAGAGCAATCCTTGTAGCGATTGGCCGTTAATAACCTTTCACGCCACGCAAAAATCCCTTGACGAGTTCCTGGCGGCCCCCCGTGACATACCCTCGTTGAGAGCCGCGATCCTGGCTATCCCAGGGGTTCCGCCGGATGTTGGTCTGAGCTTTGCCGCCGCGCGCCTTGACGAAAACGGCGAGCCCGTTGACAAGGAAGAATGGGAAGCGAGGGAGAAGTCTATGAACGAGAGCATGATCAGAACCGGTTGTACTATTCACCTTCGGCCGCGACTCAGTCCTGAATCGCCATGAGCATTGGATCCTGCATCGCTGTTCGACCGGGCAACCAAGATCGGGTAGTCATTTGAGCATGTGCGCTAGCGCCGGAACGCGTTTGAAGGGCTTGAAGACATTCTCGTGGCTGACTGTCATTGGGCTCATCCTGGTTTTGGCGGCAACGGGATGCAGAGTTGCGGGACCTAATGCTCCGGATGACCAACCCGTTGCCACTTCGACACCAGCCGGGTCGGCTAAACCCGTGTATACGGCGTCAGCCGGCGATGGCGTTTGGGTTCTCGATTTGCTGGACGGCCAACCAATCATCGAAAAATCCGTAGTCACGATGAGGATAAACGAGGACCAAATTGAAGGTTTTGACGGATGCAATCACTACCAAGGGCCAATTTACGTAGGGCCAATTGAGGACGGAACGCCTGTCGCCGGCACACCTGTCGCCGGCGCTGATGGCGTATTTTCACTTCCGTCCTTCGCACGTACGGAGATGGGATGTGGCTTCATCGATCAGGCGGACCCGGATGCCATCATGGATCAGGCGGACGCATACATATCGGCTCTCATGCGAGGAGAGAGATACCGCGTTGCGGGCGACCGGCTGAGATATTGGACGGTGAGGGCGCAACCAGGCTGGTATTCGTCCGTGAGTCGCCGCTCCCGGGACAACCCGTCGACCTTCGCGGCACCTCGTGGCGTCTCATTACGGAGGACGACGTGGACAATGACGAACGTGTGACGACCATGACCTTCAATGGGGCCAGGTTAGCGGAATGGGTATGGCCCTCGCGAGGGCCATACCCATTTGCCAACGTCCCCGGCCGACGAACATACGTGGGGGCGAGTAAAGTTAAGGAAAGTGACTCATGAGAAAAGTCGTAGTTATAATGCTGGTTGGCACCATGATTTTCTCCGCGGTCGTCGGCAGCGTGGCCGCAGGCTGGTTACCCAATCAACAGCATGGGTCACCATCAGAACAGCCGGCAATCGAACCGAGGCCGGCGCCATCATCAGAGAGTGAATCCAAACAGCCCGAAACGACGGAAAAAACGTACCCAAAGCCGTATCTGGATCTCGACTACGATGACAGTTGGGTGGCAAATGTTCCTGAGGTCATCGGCGGGTACACAGTTATCGGAATTACAACGCCAAAGACCGTGGCCTGTAGCAGCGCACCGAAAATAACATTGCTCGCGCTGCAGAAGTCCATGGACGACTTCCTGTCCGACCCACCTGACGTGAGATCCCTGAGAACGGCCATTCGATCGCTTCCGGGGGTCCCGTTTGATTTTACACTTAGCTTTGCCAACAATCCCGCCGACGAGGAAGAATACGAAGAGCGCCGGAGGCGCTCGAATGAAACCAAGATCAGGGACGGGTGCATTTTTTTTGAACGTGTGATCACCGGCCCGGAAACGCAAGTTGTTCCAGCCGAGGGATCAGTAATCAGCGATGTCGAGCTCCGGTGATTTCGGACGACCTGGAGAGGGCCGACACCACGGACGACTCTACGTAAAGCCACACTCAAAGCTCATTAGGGTTGGGTTGTCATTTGCGCATGTACATCGGCGCCGGAATGCGTTTGAAGGTTTTCTCGAGTCTCGCTGCCGTGGGAATCATCCTGGCTATCGCCGCAACGGGATGCGGAGATGCGGGACCTGCCGCTCCGGATGACCAACCCGTTGCCACTTCGACACCAGCCGGGCCGGCTAAACCTGTCCACACGGCGTCAACCGGCGATGGCATTTGGGTTCTCGATTTGCTGAACGGCCAACCAATCATCGAAAAATCCGTAGTCACGCTGGCGATATCCGGGAACAAGCTTGAAGGTTTTGACGGGTGCAATCACTACGAAGGGCCACTTTACATAGGGCCAATTGAGGACGGAACGCCTGTCGCCGGCCCACCTGTCGCCGGCCCAGATGGGGTCTTCTCCCTGCCATCCTATGCAGTTAGCGAAGTGGGCTGTGAGGAGAGCAGGGGTTCGCAAGTGGATGAGTACCGGTCTGCTCTCCACCGGGGAGAAAGATACCGGGTTGCGGGCGACCGGCTGGTGATATTGGACGGTGGGGGCTCAGCCAGGCTGGTATTCGACCGTGAGCCGCCGCTCCCGGGACAACCCGTCGACCTTCGCGGCACCTCGTGGCGTCTCATTACGGACGACGACGTGGACAACGACGAACGTGTGACGACCATGACCTTCAATGGGCGGCTGGTTATCGGGTCGACTGCATGCCGCGATTATCTCGCCGCGTATACGTATACAAAGCCGGAGGGGAGTCTGAGCTTCTCGTGGAAGTCCATGCTGGGATCCGCTGAGTCTTGTTCGGAATTGGACCGCAGGCGGGCTGATGAATACATAGGTTTCCTGACGTGGGTGTGGGAACACTCGGTCCATGAGGAGCAAGGGATCAGCCGGCTCAGAATCAGGGACTACCGGGGGAAGACGCTGACCTTCGAGCCGCTGCCCTGAGTTGTCAAAGACATCGCCGACGTAGAATGGACCCTGGGAACGATCATCGAGATCCGCCCCGGTGGCGGGTACCCCCGGCGCACGCCGGTACTTGAGGGAACCGAAGTGACTGTCTCGTTTGACAAGGACGGCATTTCGGGAGAGGCCGGTTGCAACTCCTACTCGGCTCAGGCGAATGTCGAGGACCAGTCGATCACGATCGAGGTCCAGTCCTTGTTCCATACGGAAAAAGCGTGCGAGGGCCCGGACGG
Source organism: Dehalococcoidia bacterium (assembly GCA_965224235.1). Classification (GTDB taxonomy): domain Bacteria; phylum Chloroflexota; class Dehalococcoidia; order Lucifugimonadales; family Lucifugimonadaceae. Next base: position 759,737 of record CBDCYP010000002.1, read on the forward strand.
TCTGATGGAGCAGGAAGAAAGGTGTCTCGATCTCACGTCTCAGCTTGTCGGCTTCTTGCAATGGCCCGCCTGTGTCGGCCATTTCAGGTAGTTGCGCAGCGCCTGTCCGAACGTGACCCGCGGGGAGTGTAGCACGGACCTCTTACCGGTCGTGGTTCACGGTTCGGCCGAGCCTTTTCCGGCCCCGCAAACCCCTTCGCGCCGGAAATCTTTATAAAACCTTTACAGTTTCGGGGTTGATCTTTATGTCTCCTTTACATCCGGTTGCTAATTTGGACAGCATCACTCAGCGAAGGAGACAGTCATGAAAACCCAGATTCGCGCCGCAGCAATATTGACCTTGATTCTGGCAGGCATTATGGCCTTCTCCGGTGGCGCTTATGCGATGGGGCCGGGCGGTGATGGCCCGGACGGGGGAGGGACCGGGCCGGTTGGAAATGTGGGGACAGCCGTTGACTCCAACGCCGGAAAACAAGGGGACGGGGCTGTTTCCATCAACACCGACGCGCTGGGTATGGACGCCCGATCATACGCGGCGGATTTTGGGGTGCCCGTCCAGGAAGCAAAGCGCCGTCTCACCCTGCAGGGATCCGTAGGCTCGCTCCAGGAGGACCTGGTTGACAGCGAATCCGATACGTTCGGAGGGCTCTGGATCCAGCACGAGCCGGTGTTCCGTATAGTCGCGCGGTTCACTCAGGACGGCGAGTCGACCGTGAGACCGTATGTCTCGGGCGGTCTGCTATCCGGCCTTGTCGATGTCCAAACGGCGGACGCGACGCTGAACGACCTCCGGGCAGCCCAGGAGAAGGCCATGACCACGGCGGGCGCTCTTGGGGTCGCGGTGGAATCAGATATCGATGTGATCGGGAACCGCGTGAAGCTCTTTGTGGTAGATCGAGCGGGACTTGATTCCTCGTTGGCCGCTCCGGACGTTGAGCTGCCGGACGAAGTCGATATCGTAACAGTCAATGAGCTTAGTCAAGTTACCGCGAACCTCCATGCTGGCCTTTCGACAATTCCCTGTACTGCTGGTTTCTCGGTGGTTCATTCCGATGGCAGGCGTGGGATAACGACGGCCGCTCACTGCGAACCCGATATTTCGTTCAATGGGACAGCCTTAAACTTCGTAGAGGGCTATCTTGGAGGAAAATACGATGTCCAATGGCACAAAGCACCAACGTTCAGATTGCGAGGTCTGATGTACGACGGGACAAACTACCGGTATGTGCATGGGACGAAACATCGGGATGATCAGGCTGTTGGGGAATATGTCTGCAGGTACGGAAAAAAAACTTTCTACGGGTGCGGGACCATATTCTCGACGTATGTTCAGCCTTCGAACAAGAAGAATTGTTTCTCCAATTGTTCGTTCGAGGCGACCTTTGTTCTAGTCCTGAAAACTAGTGGAATTCTAGTGGAGGAAGGGGATAGCGGTGGACCATGGTTCTCAAACAATACGGCCTACGGGATAATGAGGGCCAGGGGCACGACACCTAACGAAGCCGTTGGTGAGGTGTATATGGCCATCAATTACGTTTCGGTTCTTGGCGTGTCTGTGATTACAGAACAATAGATCCTGATCGCAAATGGTAGTTAACATGAGCGACTCCAGGTCAGATCACCCTCGAGACTCGCAAAATCCTGCTCAGCTTGTAACCGGCACTCGACTGGCAGGTCTGCAGATTCTTGTTGGCAGCCTGCTCGTTGCCCTGGCCGCCGTCGGTTGCAGCGGCGGCCGGGGCGGCGGTCAAAACGACGAACAGGCCCCTGTTGTCGAGTTCCCTCAGCATCACGCGCCGACAGCAGATTATTGGACGCAAAGCTTCGTCGGACAGCTGGTTCTGGAGGAAGGGTGCCTACGCGCCTCGTCGCTGCTGCTCATCTGGCCGCGCACTTTCACGTTCGACACGAAAAATGGAGTCGCGCGGATAGTTGACAAAACCGGCCGGATCGCCGCTCACGTCGGAGATGACGTTCGGTTCAGCCGCGCCTCTGTCTCCTATGAGGAGGCCAACGGCCGGGGGTGGATACAGGGGTTGTCCGCGGATTGCGCGGGTCCCTATTGGCTGGTCGGGGACGAAGTTGCAGCTTTCAGTCTCGACGGGCCCGCCGAACTGCCACCGCCAGACCCGGAGGATCCGGAGGTCTACTTTCCTCAACATGACGCGCCGCCGCGTACGGATAACGGGGGGCTGTACTTCGCCGGCCAATTGGTCCTTGACAATGGGTGTCTACGCGTCGGGGTCCCTTATGACGATGCGGGCAACCCTCAACCATCGAATCTGCTCATCTGGCCAGGCGCGTACAGGCTCAGCGTGGAAAACGGGGCCGTAAGTATAGTCGATGAACTTGGCAGGATTGCCGCACGCGTCGGAGATTATATTCGCCTCCCCTTCCTCGAAGCCGTCTCATATAAGGAGGCCCGTGATCGCGGGTTGATACGCGGGTTACCGGCGGATTGCGCTGGACCTTATGAACTGGTCAGTAACGATATTACCGCCTTCAATCCCAACAATGAGCCCACGGAATTGCGGTTGTTAGACCCGGAGATCTACTTTCACCGGCAAAAAACCAAATTACCAGTAGAAGGACCAGTAGAAGGACCAGTAGAAGTTCTGTTCGATGAAATAGTGGGGCCGCAGATCATTGGCGAACTCGTCCTCGACGGACATTGCCTGCGCTTAAAGATCGACAGCGGTCCGCTAGTGTCCGTGGTATGGCCCCCCGGGTTTGCGCCTCATGTCCATCGCGGCGCGGTCCACGTCCGCAACGGGGCTGGTCGAATAGTCGTTCGGGTTGGGGATGAACTGGCCACCGGAGGAGGCCAAAAAAATGTTGGTCACGGTGGATGTCCCGGGCCGACGTCGTGGATCCGTTCTATTAAAGTGTTGTCGGATGCAGAGGTCTACTTCCCCAAGCAGGACGGAACTCTGGGGACTGATCAGGAGATGGATCGCTTCGAAGGAAAGCTGATCATGGACGGTAAATGTCTAGTCGTCGATTCCGTCATTCGCTACCGCGATCGCGCGTTATTCCCGGGCGTACGACCGCTCCTCATCTGGCCAGACACATTCACGCTCAACCTGGACGATGAGGTCGCCGGGATAGTCGACGCAACCGGCCGGACTGTTGCACGAGTTGGAGATGAAGTTCAGTTCAGCGCCGTCTCCATCTCCTATCAGGAGGCCTTGGAGCATGGAGGGCTAGAAGAAATAACGCCTGCTTGCTCGGGCCCTGGTTGGGTGGTCGGAGACGACTTTGCCGCTGTGGTTGATTCGGAGTCTCCTTGAGCAACCCTTCCAAATATGCGGACTCAAACCAGGTCATGGAAGGTGACTAATGCGAAAAGCCACGGCTGTCGTTCTTATTATTACAACGCTTTTGATCTTCGCTGTCGTCGGCAGCGTGGCCGCTCGCTTGTTGCCCAACGAACAGCGGGGGCCACAATCAGTACAGACGGTAAGCGAGTCCACTGCGGCGCCATCATCGGGCAGTGAGACTAACCAGCCTGAACCAGTCGAAACAGCCTACCTCTATCCGGTATTCGATCTCGACTACGATGACAGTTGGGTGGCAAACATTCCTGAGTTCATCGGTGGATACAGGGTTCTCTACGTCGTAACTCCAAAGAGCGCGGCCTGTAGCGACTGGCCGCTAATAACCTTTCACGCGACGCAAAAGTCCCTGCAAGAGTACTTGCCGGCTGCGCCTGACATGAACTCGTTGAGAGCCGCCGTCCTGGCTATCCCGGGGGTTCCATCGGACATTCGTCTGGGCTTTGCCACCGCGCGCCTTGACGAAGCAGGCGTGCTCCTTGACAAGGAAGAATGGGAAGCCAGACGAAAGAGAATGAACGAGAGCATGATCAGTAGCGGTTGTATTTTTCTTGGCCGCCCGATATCAGTCGGCCCTGAAACCCGAGTTGTCCCAGGCGAGGGGTCAGGACTCAGCGATCCCGAGGTCCGGTGATTTCGACAACCTCGAGAGGGCTGTCGCCATCAAGAATGGCAGTAGCGAGACAGTACGCCTGATTTCCGTGGTCGCGGCTGGGATGTTTGGCCAAACTCACACCAGTCCCGGCGGTTCCCCGATCGGGGTCGGGGATGACGGATAGTGGATGTCGGGGACGACGGTTCATACCACCGGTTCGCGCGTTGTTATGCAAAGATTTCTGTATGACGAAGAGACGACACAGGCGCAGATACTCAGGCCCGCCGCTGACCGGGAGCCTGACTATCGGTCCGGGCGACGAGCTGGAACTACGACTGGCCGAGTTCGACGCACGGGGCGAAACGTCGAGCGAAGTTGACGGCGCTCCGGCAACAGTTGAGGGCGGCATACCCGGCGAGTTGGTGCGCGCTGAGGTGGTGAAGGTCTTTCCCGAGCGTGTGGTGCTGCGAGTCGTGGATGTGATCGAGCCGTCCCCCGACCGCGTCGAGCCGCCGTGCCCGTACTATTCGAGTTGCAGCGGATGCCAGTGGCAGCACGTTTCATACCGCCGCCAACTTGAGGAGAAGGCCAGTCGCGTTGTTGACGCGTTGGCTGCGAGCGAACACCTTCGGCATGCCGAGATCCACCCGACTCTCGCCAGTCCCGCGCAATATGGTTACCGCAACCACGCACGTTTCACGGTGGGCAAGCGGGATGGGGACGCGGGCAAAGCGGGATACGTAAATGCGACTACCCGCCGGTTTTTGCCGGTGGACCGCTGCCTCCTGATGGACGACCCGATCAACGGCGTACTCGAACGAATGCAGGGCCGCCTACACGGAATGAGCCAGGTTACGGTGCGTTCAGGAGTCGACACCGGGTCGATGCTGATTCAGCCTGCGTTCACACCGTTATGGTCAGACGTCGATACGGGGCAATCGCACTACGAAGAAGCGGTGGCGTCCGCCAGATTCCGTGTCGCCTCGTCATCGTTTTTCCAGGTCAACACGCCCCAACTTGCCAACACCGTGGACCTCATGGCCCGTTCGCTTGGGCTGTCCGGCAAAGAACTGGTGGTGGACGCATACTGTGGCGTGGGCACGTTCGCAGTGCTTCTCGCCCCATTTTCGAGACTCGTGATAGGCATAGAAGAGTCCGCATCCGCCGTGGCGGACGCCCGCGTGAACGCAGCGGGCCTTGGCAACGTCGAGTTCATTGAGGACCGAACTGAATACGCGCTGCGCAAGATCGATGAGCCGGTCGACGTTCTGATCCTCGACCCTCCCCGACGCGGCTGCGCCCCGGAAGCGCTGACCACCGTCGTCGAATTGGCGCCGGCGCGTATTGCCATGGTGTCTTGCGAACCTGACGCTATGGCGAGAGACTTGGCGGTCCTCTGCGAATCCGCTTACGTCCTCGATGCCGTGTACCCGATCGACATGTTCCCGCAGACGCGGCATGTCGAGGCTCTGGCGATACTGTCCCGCGCCAATATCAGCGCCGCGAGTCCTGAACGAGATGACATCGATGCCAGCGGGTGACCCGACCGGCCGTGTCGCCCGGCGGCTCGTCCTTGCGTCGGCGTCACCGCGCCGGGCTGCCATATTGAGCGCAGCGGGCTACACGTTCGAGGTCGCAACATCCGGGGTCGATGAGCGGGTGGAACCGGAATCGGATCCGTCCGAAACCGCAAAGCGTGTCGCCAATGACAAAGCCGCGGCCGTGCACCGAAAGGCCGTTGAATCGGTCGTTATCGGTGCGGATACGGTCGTAATTGTAGACGGGGAGTTGCTTGGCAAACCCGTGTCTCCGAAGGACGCCAAACGGATGCTGTCGAGGCTGCGCGGACGGCAGCATCGTGTAATTACCGGAGTGTGTGTCATGTCGGCGAGCGCCGTTAGCACGGGCTTCGAAACCACGGAGGTGTCGTTTCGCAGTTATGCTTCACACGAGGTCGACGAGTATCTGGCATCTGGCCTCCCGCTCGACAGGGCAGGGGCCTACGGCATTCAGGATGCGCTGTTTTCGCCGGTCAGTTCGTATGACGGGTGTTATCTGAACGTGATGGGCCTGCCGATGTGTGTTGCGGAACGCCTTCTGAAAGACTTTGGGATTGAACCCGAGGGCAACCGGGTTGGGTGCGCAGGCCATATCAACTGCACAGATTGAGTTGGAGCGTTGAACTTTCTGGGCATAGGCGGCCTTGAGCTGCTGTTGATCGCCATCGTGGCGTTCGTCGTGCTTGGCCCGAAGCGCCTGAGCGAAGGCGCACGCACCGCGGCTAAGGCGCTCCGCGAGCTGCGGAGACAGCGAGACGAACTGACCGACATGGTCAGGGAAGCCGTCGACCTGGAAGGCATACAGTCCGATATGGAGGAACATCCTCCCGTATCGAGCGTGCAGCGTTCTCAGACCCGTCGCCTGTCGGCAGGCGACGATGCTCCTGCAGGCGGCACTGTGCCCGGACCGGTCGAGCGTGATTCATGAGCGACCGTTCGGCGCCGATCATGGACCACATAGGCGAGGTCAAGTCACGGCTGGTTCGCACTATGCTGGTCGTGCTGTCGATGACCATCGTAGCGTTCGTGTTTCACGAGAATATCCTGGAATTCCTGCTGGCGCCAGCCGAAGCGCTTAATCCGGTCACCGAAGGAAAACCGGTCTTCACAGAATTGACGGAGTTCTGGGGCGCCACCGCCAAGGTCTCGGTCCTTACGGGTTTCGCGATGTCCCTGCCATTTTTCATGTGGCAAGTCATCATGTTCCTCCGGCCCGGCCTGACGCCGGTCGAACGGCGGTACCTCTACCTGTTGGCGCCGTGCGGCCTGCTGGCATTTGCCGCTGGCGTGTCGTTCGCGTATTTCGTGCTGCTGCCTCCGGCCATCGGATTCCTGCTCACATTCGGGGACGACGTGGCCACGCCCCTCATCCGCATCGGCTCATACGTGACCCTGATAACCACGCTGCTGTTCTGGATGGGTCTGATATTCGAGTTGCCGATCGTCATCTTTTTCATGACCCGCATAGGAGTGGTGAACACGCGCTGGCTGGGGCGCCAACGGAGATGGGCGATACTGCTCGCATTCGTACTTGGCGCGCTGATCACTCCGACGTTCGATCCGGTGAACCAGGCTCTTGTTGCCCTGCCGATCATCGTCTTGTTCGAAGTCGGTTATTGGCTGGCGAGATTTGGTGAGAGGGGCAAGGCTCGACCTGACGATTCTGCGGCGAAGGCGGCTCCGCCCGCTAACCCTTGCTAACCGCAATGCCCCGAGCGCACACCGTCCACGCGCATCGACATTCGACATCCCGTTCCCAAAGCACACGACTTAGCAACTGTGTTGATAGTCAAGCGTTTCGAGCGTGTTCTGCCTCCCATTTGAGCTGCCTACGTAGGGGTGGCGGCTTACCCTGACCTGGGCGGCTCGGGGCCCGTAAAGGTTGCACGTGAGTGTGACCCGGGGATGCGACCACAGGTCGCCGTTAAAAAAAACCGGAAGCAACCGCGTCTGTTTCATTGCTCAAACGTACCCAATTCAACCGGGGTACGGGCGAAGAGCCAAAATATCGTCTTCTCATGCGGCCTTACGGCCGTCCGTACTGGCGGGGCAGTTGCCGCCATACCGTGCGCCTGTCACACGGTCCGGAGAAGACAGAGGAAAAACCTCCTTCCTAAAGAAACCGCCTCTCGGCTTCAGCTGAGCACGGTTACGACTACAGAGACACTGTCGACCGAGGCAACCCCGGTGGTGTTACGGGGTTGCTTCAACCCGCCCCCGATCATTAGTCTTCACCGACCCCGATCGGGTACCTACTACTACTACTACTCTCGTCCCCGACTCCGATCGGGGAATCCAGGGGTGCGGGTGGGCTCCTCTTCACGCTGCGACCTCACACTAACCCTATCTCACCGGTGAGATAGGAGACTTTTTGAAACACCCTCTTGAAACCCGCCACTACGATCCGAATTGGCGGAGATCGGCCGCGTTTTTCGTACCAGACCTATCCGTTTGACATGCTCGAATGGGTGTTTTTGACACCTCTTACCGCTGGCATCGTGGGCAGTAGTATGCGGTGCGGCTTCCGAGCTTGCGCGAGCTGATTGGTTTGGAGCAACGCGGGCACGGCGCGCGGCGCTTCCGGAAGAGACGCATACGCCCATCATCCGCATCGACGACGTACGGAGCTCCGTGCTCGTCGGGGTTGGCGGCAATGAAATCGATGGCCTCCTTGAGGACGGCCAACACGTCTTCGTGAAGGCGTGCCAAGCGGAGACGTGATATCCGGTTTGCTCGTCGGGCGGGCGATATCCCGGACCGGTGCAGCGCCTCATCGGCGTAGATATTGCCGACTCCGGCCAGGATGGACTGATCCAGGAGCAACGCCTTGATGGCGGACCTGCGGCCTGCGGTCCGCTCCACGAACATCTCGCTAGTGAACGTGGGATCGATGGCGTCGGGACCGATACGGCCGGTAAGTTCGTCCTCGGAATTCGCGAGAATGGCAGTGGCCCAACGTCGCCTGTCATCGAGTTCGATGCGCCGCCCGTCATCGAGCGCAAACGTATAGCGAGCGTACCGCAGAGGCTCGTCGTTCGGCCCGAGAATGACGAGCCGGCCGGTCATGCCCATGTGGAGGCCGAGCACGCCGCGGTCCAACGGCAAAACAAGCTGCTTCCCGTGCCGTCTTGCCGACATGATGCGCCTTCCAGGCAGCCTGGAGAGTCCGGCCGCGCCGTCAACGGTGTTTTCCACGCCGGGCCAGTCGGCGCAGGCGGATGTGATGATGCGGCCGGGTACTCGTCCCGCCACCAGATAGCGTAGGAGAGACTCAACCTCGGGTAGTTCGGGCATCGGAGAGCGCCTTGGGAGTCGTGTGGGTAAACTCGCGCCGCCGGATCGGTCCTTCAGGCGGCTGCGAGATGAAATCGTTTCGGCGGCGGTCTATTCCATGTGGCCCCAGGCGTCGCCGGATTTAACTTCGACGTTCAACGGGACCGCGAGGTCCAAGGCGGCCGGCATGAGCTCTATGACGAGGCCGGTCATTTCATCCAGTTCGCCGGGGGCGACTTCGAAGATCAATTCGTCGTGTACCTGGATGCACATGCGGGATCGGAGGCGGCGGTCCACCATCTCCTTGTCGATGTTGATCATGGCGATCTTGGCGATGTCGGCGGCCGTACCCTGAATCGGCATGTTGACCGCCATGCGCTCGGCTGCGGCGCGGTGGAAACGAGTGCGCGAACTGATGTCCGGCAGCTTGCGCCGCCTGCCGGAAAGGGTCTCTGCGTAGCCCTTGCGTCGCGCTTCTTCTTTCATCGAATCGACGTACTCTCTGATTCCCGGGTACTTGCCGAAGTAGAGCTCGATGAACTCCTGCCCTTGCGTACGGGTCAGATCGGTCTGCATCGCCACTCCGTGCGCGCCCAGGCCATAGATGACGCCGAAGTTCAGGATCTTGGCGATGCGGCGCTGCTCCGACGTCACCTCCTCCGTGCCGTACATGGCCCGCGCCGTTGCGTTGTGGATATCCTCGCCCGCCCCGAATGCCGCCAACAAGCTTGGCTCGCGGGACATGTGAGCGAGGATGCGCAGTTCGATCTGTGAATAGTCGGCCGCCAGGAGCGTCCAGCCATTCGCGCGGTCCGCCACGAACGCCGAGCGGACCCGCCGGCCGAGCTCTGTGCGGACGGGTATGTTCTGCACGTTCGGGTCGGTGCTCGAAAGCCGCCCCGTGGCTGATCCGACCTGATTGAACGAGGTGTGCACCCGCCCGGTACGAGGGTTGATGATTAGCGGGAGAGCGTCTACGTAGGTGGACTTGAGTTTGGACAGCTCCCTGAACCGCAAGACGTCCCTGACGAGTTCATAGGCGCGAGGGTCGAGATCCTCATTTTGCAGCATTCCCTCAAGGGCGTTGGCATCCATTGAGTAGCCGGTCTTTGTTTTGCGGGTCCTGGGGGCGCCCAACTCGCCGATCAGGATGGCTGCGAGTTGTTGGTTGGAGTTAAGGTTGAACTCGCGCCCCGCCATCACGTCGTTCCGGGCGTGGTTTTCGATGGAGACGAGTTCGCCGCCCAGCTCCTCCGACATCTCGGCCAACACGGAGCGATCGATCAGGATTCCGTTGCGCTGCATGCGCACGATGACCGGCAGTAGCGGCATCTCGATCTCGTGCATCACCGCCTGTTGGTTTTCCGACTCGATATGCTGCGTGAGATGATCCCGCAGGCGCCACGTCATGTCGGCATCGGCGGCTGCGTAGTCGGCGGCCTGCTCCACAGTCGTCTCTGCCATGGTGATCTGTTTGCGGCCCGTGCCAATCAGGTCAGTGATTGGTGTCATCTCGACGTGGAAGAAGTCGAGGGCAAGTTGTTTCAGGCCGATCGCCCTGCGGCCGGTGAGGGCTGCGGCGATCATCGTGTCGAAGTCGACGCCCTTCACCAGGATGCCCACTTCTTCGAGGACCATCAGGTCGTAGTTGGCGTTGTGAGCGGCTTTGGGCGTGTTCTCATCTTCGAACATTGGCCGCAGCACGGCGAGGGCCTGCGGGATGGGGATCTGTTCGCCCTCGTTGTGACCGACCGGCACGTACCACGCCTCGCCCGCCTTGTTCGAGAACGACAGCCCGACGAGTTCGCTTTTCAGCGGGTCCTTGCCGGTCGTTTCGGTGTCGAACGCGAACCCGACGGCGGTCGAAAGTTCCGTGACCATCGCCCGAAGTTCTTCCAAAGTGGTCACAGTGCGGTATTCGGCGTCGACCGTCGCCTCCCGCGCGGAGGTTGCCGGTTCCGGATCGGCAAGAGTGTCACCGAGCGCGAGTTGGGCGCTGGCGTTTTGGGAGTATGGCGCGTCGGGGTCTGGAACGTTCCGTGTGATGGTCCTGAATTCCAGCTCGAGGAGCGCCTTGACCACCTCATCGCGATCGTAGTTCCAGAACCTGGCGTCCTCGAAATCGAAATCCACGGGCACGTCTCGCACAATGGTGGTGAGAGTCTTGCCGGCGAACGCGGTTTCCCGGTGTTCTTCAAGCAGGTTTCGCACCCGTTTAGCCCCTCGCAAACCATCTATGTCCGGGACGCGGTCGAGCTGCTCGTAGACCTGTTCGAGCCGCCCCAGATTGGACAAGACAGCGCGGGCTGCCTTCTTGCCCACGCCCGGCACGCCGGGGATGTTGTCCGAAGGGTCGCCTTCGAGTGCCTTCATGTCGGGCACGTATTCGGGTCCGAGGCCGTCGTATCGTTCCTTCACGCCTTCCACGTCGTAGACGCGGGTCTCGGCGAATCCGGTGTACATGAGGAGTCTGACGTGCGGCGACACCAGCTGGAGTTGGTCTGCGTCGCCCGTGACGATGAGGGTGTCGATGCCCTCGTTTTCGGCTCGCGTGCTGAGCGTGCCGACGAGGTCATCCGCCTCGAACCCGTCGAATTCGAGCACGGGTACCTTAAATGCCTGCATGATCGTCTTGACCATCGGGAACTGCTCGTGGATCTCCGGGTCGACGGGCGGCCGGTGGGCCTTGTACTCAGGAAACAACTCATCGCGAAATGTGGGAGAGCGCGTATCGAGTGTGAGCGCCACGTGGGTTGGGCGGTGGTCTCTAAGAACCTTGAGGAAAGTGTTGAGGAAGCCGTAAGCGCCACGCGTGTCCCTGCCGGTGGAGGTACTCAGCCGCTCCGGAATGGAGAACCACGCCCTGAAGACCATTGCGTGGCCATCCATAACGAGGAGGAGCGGCTTTTTATCAATAGCTGAGGACATATAAGCGCCTGCCTGCCAGTCGGCGTGGTCAAAACCGGATTATAGACAGAGGGCGGGCCAGGCGCAGATTCGCACGACATGCGCAGGGGCTGCTGCGTGCGCGCAACTCCGTGGGTGGAGAACTACGCCTCAGCGACCTGAAAATCCTTGACAATCATACACAGGTACTCTGAACACCCATTTGTCATTGCAATGAAAATAGATGCCGCCGCCTTGTCGTATTGTAGTGGCGGGTTTCAATTTCGCCTTTCCCGCGGCCGCGAGACTTCGCCCCACTTTCATCACCTCGGGCGGCCATCGCAGAGCCATAGTGATTCCGAGCGCAGCCGAGGACCCTAAACCACCCAGACGGCATGCTCCCCCTCTCTTGCCCAGACCCTTCGGCTTCGCTCAGAGGCTGTGAGTTTTTTGGGTTCTGTTGTTGTTAGGCGGCATGTTGGTGGCGGAAGGCGCCATTGGGAAGTTTCACCGGGGCGGGCGCTTGTTGAGGGAGGCAGAATTGCGGGACAGCATTGGCCGCTTTCCGGGCGAATTCACTAGGGAATCCGGATTGACTGGTCCGGAGCTTATCGGCTGTGCCTGCTTAACCCCCGTGTCTGCCTACGCCATGAACGCCTCCCAACGCAGGAGGTTGTGGGCCACGGCGACAAGGAGCATTACGCTGGTGATTTTGGCAAGTCCCCGTACGTTGAATTGGCTCACTCCGTGAAGACGCACCTGGGCGTTCGTCCACTCGGCTACAGACGCCCGCTGCCTGTATATGGCTTTGGCCTCGCCGGTGGCCATCCGTTGACGCCACCTTGCCACGTCCGGCTCGTCCCCGTAGCGGGGATCGTAACGCTCCCGTTCGGGCTTGTTCCGGGGCAACCTCACCGGCGCATACACACTCACCCCACGTTGCTCCAGAGCGGTGATGTCCTCCCGGGTAGCGAAGCCCCCGTCCATCAGGTAGGAGTCAGGGCGCCGGCCCGTCCGCCTGACCAGTTGTTCCTCCATGGGCGCCGCTTGCCCTGCGTCCGTACCCGACGATGTGACCCCTACTCCGACGATGATCCCGTTGGCGCTATCAGTGGCCAGTTCGATATTGCAGGCTGGCCGGAAGCCGCCATCCGGCATCTTCATCACCGTTGCCTGGGGGTCTGTGGTGGATACCCGCGCCTTCGTAACCTTGGGACGCTGAGCCTTCGCCTTGGTGTGCTGTTGGCGTTCCTTCTTCGCTTGTGCCCGGGGCAAGTACGACAGCGCCTCCCGGACCCGTTCCTCCCGCTCTCGCGCCGCACGCTCCCGCGCCGCACGCTCCCGCGCCGCACGTTCACGCCGCGTCACACCGGAATCGGGACGCTCCCGCTCCTGCGCCAGCCGCTCCACCTGCGCCCGCGCCTCCTCCATGCGCCTCTTCAATCCCTGCGCGCCGCGAAAGGACGCGGCGCCGGCGCTCGCCCTCACCCGCATCCCGTCTTGAGCCACACGCTCCAGCAGGACCGCCCCTGCGGCCATCAGAGAACCTATGATCTGGGTCAAAAGGCCGTCCAGCGCCTCCTGGTGGGCTACCCGGAAGTCAGAGAGCATGTGATAGTTGACAGGTACGTTCCCCCTCATCCAGCGGTAGGCGTCGTGCTCTTCGCACAAACGCGCCAGCCGGCGGGCGCTCCCTATACCGTCAACCGTGGCCAGAAGCCACAACGCCAGCAGCGCTTTGGGGTCTGTCGTTGGGCGGCCTGGCCGGTTCTCCACCGCCTTGACCGGCGCATAAAAGGCCGACAGGTCCAACCTCTCCAAAAAGCTCCATATAACACGGGCCCGATGCTCTTGAGGCAACCGAGATTCCAGGTCCAATACCGCCCACTCAGGCTGATTCCGCACCGGCCGCAGCGCCCGGGCCTCACCCGGACTCGTTGGCGCAGGCGCTCGCTTCTCCTCGATGGCCGGAAGTTCAAACAGCGTCTCTTCACTCATGTGTTCACCTCGCCGATATGGCTGCCCAATATCGTTGTCCAGCAATCAGCCTCTCAATACCATAGGAGCATAAATGATTTATTCACAGGCTCTCAGGGTGACAAACGGACTTCCGTACCATCGCTTTTGCCCACGGAAAGGTATACAGCAAGTGGTAAGGGATCTTTTTTGAACACACTCTGAGGCTACAACGTTGATGCACGAATTGACCATGGAACACGCCCAGTCCATTGTCCAGGCAGTGAACCCGGGCTACAAGCTTGTATCTGTAAGGCCTACTCTTGGCAGTTTCACCAACGACGCCCGCATCCTTGAGTGTCGAACACGTGCTGGAACCCTGGTGCGCCTGGTGGTCAAATTCCTGATTGACGAGCCTGAAGAGGCAACTCGGTCCGCAATAGCGGGGTTCCACGCTTTCGGACTGGCTCAAGCACATGGAGTTCCGGTACCTGAGCCATTCTTCCTGGACGAAATTGGCGACGTGCTGGGTGTGCCCGGTATAGTGACGCGATTTGTTGAGGGCAGGCAGGTGTGGAATCCACGGGACCCCGCATTGTGGGCGCAGGGATTCGCACGGCTCCTGCTGCGAATCCACGCCGTAAGGCCAAGCGCCCAGGACCACAATTGCCTGTTTAACGGCCACGATGAGGGACTCTTCATGCTGAGGGACGATTGGTCGAAGAGGAAGGAAGGACATCCTCTATCCGCAGAGATCATGGGTGCCCTTCGGGAGCTCCGGCCGACTATCGTTCCGGGGCGCTCGGTACTCATTCACATGGACTATTGGCATGGAAACGTCTTGTGGCGTGAGGGCAGAGTGTCCGCCTTATTGGACTGGGACTCCCCTCCTATGGTGAGGCGGCTATCGATGTAGCCTACTTTAGAATGAATCAGTACCTCAGGGGCACTAAATCGGTAGCGGACCTCTTCCTCAAATCCTATGAAGAAGGTTCAGGTGAATCCGTAAGGAATCTGGGTTTCTGGGAACTTGCTGCGGCCGCTCGACCCTTGCCACTGCCTGCGCTCTGGGTTGAAGAAGTTCGTGAAATGGAAAATGTTACGGCCACTTATGAACGGGCGAACTCTGATTTCAATGTGTTCGTGGCCTCTGCTCTAAGACGGGCCTACAGCAGAGGTTAGAGCACAGTACATTCGCCGGGCACGCGCGCCGACAATTGGGAGCGAATGTGTGATTGGGATATGGGCGCATTGGCTGGTGCGCACGCCAGTTCCGCAGTAGCTCGGAAACGCCGGCATCGTCAGGCGTCGTGATTACTGCTTGTTCTCGTAAATCACCGAGTCAAGTTCTTCGATGCGTTCGTCAGATGTGAAGAGCCATGTCCCAATGTGACCTCGACGGAGGTCGCCGTTATCGTCCCAATCCAACGTACCGGAAGCGCCGTCGAAATCGATCTCTTGCCCTTGAGCAAGCAGGGACAGGCCATCGGCGACCCCTGTGGGAGTTCCCGGAACGGCCCTGCCGGGTGGTCCGGCGATTTCTCGCGTTTGATCGCGGATTGCGGCGCAGTCGACGCTGCCTGCAACCTGGGCCGCAAAAGCGAGGGCGATGACCGCATCGTAGGTCTCTTTGACGTAGGCGAAAACGGGCAGTTTGCCGTACTCGGCAATGAAGGCGGACTCCCACTCGGCTGTTGCAGCGTTGTCGGGAGGGGACGCCCCCGCGGCCCCGTACATGTCCCCCAACTTATCGCCGCCGATTTCTCTTACAAGACTTTCTCTTTTTGCCGCGTCGCCGAATACGAATTGGCTGTAAATGCCTTCATCGGTAGCCTCACGCACGATGGTCAAACCCTGACCTTCGAATACGATAACGATTAACGCCTGTGCCCCTGCGTCCGCGCTTTGCGCCAACTCCGAAAGGTAGCTTTGTCTGGGACGTATCGACGGAGACGGCCCGAAAGTGGCAGCTAGGCCCTCCATAGGCGTCGTCCTGTCGTCCTGGTAGACCAATCCAACGTTATCGAAACCGCGGTCACGGGTTACGCGTGCAAGGACAAGACTTCGCCGCCGTTGGCAACGCGTCCCACGCAGCCCACGGGTTGCGCGTGCGAGGACAAGACCATGGCCGGCGTCGGGGGCTCCGTCCGGAAGAAGTAGCCATTGTCGTCGACTTCGGTTAGCTGCGGAGAGGTGGCCGAAGGGCTTATTGTGGGAATACCAGGCGTTCCGGAAATGCTCTGTGAAATCGGCAATGCCGCCGAAATGGCGTTGGGGCCAACTAACGCATTTATACCCTCGACCTCTACAAGATGCTGTGCCACCACCTCAGCAAACGACAGATTTTGAGTGGCGTCCGCGACCACGCTTTCAGCGGTCATCCCGAGTTCTCCTCCGCCCTCATTGACGTGCCGTATCGCCAAGTAGAAGGCTTGCTTTCGGTCCTCAGACCCCTCGCGCGATCCGGTGAAGTCGAGCAGCAGACCGATTCTCAACGGGGTAGTAGCGGGCTGCTCCTTCGAAGCCCTATCGCAACCCGAGGCAATTAGGAGCAGGCTGTGAAATGCCAACAGCAGTACAACACATAACCTGATTGATTCTTCCCGACTCGACTATTCCGCTTAGCTGTTGTCGGCATGAGCAACGTACTTTCACGCTGGTCCGGTGAGTGGGGCGTCGTCCGTTTTACTATCGGGGTTGATCTCAGTTGACTGCCAACCAATGTCAATCGGGCTCGACTTGAATATCGAGGTACGTCTTACTCTCCGACTTATGTACTCCCAGGTACTTGGTCACAGCGAATTCGTCAGCCAGGTCGTCCCAGAATGAGGTCTTGACAATCTCCGGGTAGATGGCCATCCCGGCCATCTCGTCCCTGCGGACGAACCTGATGTCTTTGATTATGTGATCTACGTCAAAGATGCCGACGCCGGGATTCTTCCCCGTCCTCAGAGTCCCTGAATACGAGGTCGCAACGAAGAATATCTCGCAGTGGTGGTAGCCTGGCTCTACGAATTCTCTAACATAGGCGATCCTGCCCAACTCGACCGACAGGCCCGTCTCCTCCAACACCTCGCGCTGTGCGCACTCCACCAGCGACTCGGCGCCCTCGACGCCACCGCCCGGCGGCGCCCACCAGGATTGCCCTTCCGAGATGTCATTGTGCTGATGTTGTACGAGGAGTATTGAGTCGCCCCCGGTTACTAACGCCGCTGCGCGGATCCTGTGTTGCATTTATATTCCTGACGAACTATTGCGGTTGTTTTGCCCGAAGTCGGAGCCAGTCAATAGGCCGACGCGTGGTTACGGGTGGCTCAGCTTTGGCAGGAGCCGCCTGAGGACGCCGTCAAAGTTTCAGCGTGAGGCTAGGTATGAAGGACAGTGTCATTTGGTTGACTGTAGGGGCCAGACAGACCGCTGCAACGGCCCGGGGTAGCGATGAATGTGTCAACCTGAGAGCCTGTGAATAAATCATTTATGCTCCTATGGTATTGAGAGGCTGATTGCTGGACAACGATATTGGGCAGCCATATCGGCGAGGTGAACACATGAGTGAAGAGACGCTGTTTGAACTTCCGGCCATCGAGGAGAAGCGAGCGCCTGCGCCAACGAGTCCGGGTGAGGCCCGGGTGCTGCGGCCGGTGCGGAATCAGCCTGAGTGGGCGGTATTGGACCTGGAATCTCGGTTGCCTCAAGAGCATCGGGCCCGTGTTATATGGAGCTTTTTGGAGAGGTTGGACCTGTCGGCCTTTTATGCGCCGGTCAAGGCGGTGGAGAACCGGCCAGGCCGCCCAACGACAGACCCCAAAGCGCTGCTGGCGTTGTGGCTTCTGGCCACGGTTGACGGTATAGGGAGCGCCCGCCGGCTGGCGCGTTTGTGCGAAGAGCACGACGCCTACCGCTGGATGAGGGGGAACGTACCTGTCAACTATCACATGCTCTCTGACTTCCGGGTAGCCCACCAGGAGGCGCTGGACGGCCTTTTGACCCAGATCATAGGTTCTCTGATGGCCGCAGGGGCGGTCCTGCTGGAGCGTGTGGCTCAAGACGGGATGCGGGTGAGGGCGAGCGCCGGCGCCGCGTCCTTTCGCGGCGCGCAGGGATTGAAGAGGTGCATGGAGGAGGCGCGGGCGCAGGTGGAGCGGCTGGCGCAGGAGCGGGAGCGTCCCGATTCCGGTGTGACGCGGCGTGAACGTGCGGCGCGGGAGCGTGCGGCGCGAGAGCGGGAGGAACGGGTCCGGGAGGCGCTGTCGTACTTGCCCCGGGCACAAGCGAAGAAGGAACGCCAACAGCACACCAAGGCGAAGGCTCAGCGTCCCAAGGTTACGAAGGCGCGGGTATCCACCACAGACCCCCAGGCAACGGTGATGAAGATGCCGGATGGCGGCTTCCGGCCAGCCTGCAATATCGAACTGGCCACTGATAGCGCCAACGGGATCATCGTCGGAGTAGGGGTCACATCGTCGGGTACGGACGCAGGGCAAGCGGCGCCCATGGAGGAACAACTGGTCAGGCGGACGGGCCGGCGCCCTGACTCCTACCTGATGGACGGGGGCTTCGCTACCCGGGAGGACATCACCGCTCTGGAGCAACGTGGGGTGAGTGTGTATGCGCCGGTGAGGTTGCCCCGGAACAAGCCCGAACGGGAGCGTTACGATCCCCGCTACGGGGACGGGCCGGACGTGGCAAGGTGGCGTCAACGGATGGCCACCGGCGAGGCCAAAGCCATATACAGGCAGCGGGCGTCTGTAGCCGAGTGGACGAACGCCCAGGCGCGTCTTCACGGAGTGAGCCAATTCAACGTACGGGGACTTGCCAAAATCACCAGCGTAATGCTCCTTGTCGCCGTGGCCCACAACCTCCTGCGTTGGGAGGCGTTCATGGCGTAGGCAGACACGGGGGTTAAGCAGGCACAGCCGATAAGCTCCGGACCAGTCAATCCGGATTCCCTAGTGAATTCGCCCGGAAAGCGGCCAATGCTGTCCCGCAATTCTGCCTCCCTCAACAAGCGCCCGCCCCGGTGAAACTTCCCAATGGCGCTTTCCGCCACCAACATGCCGCCTAACAACAACAGAACCCAAAAAACTCACAGCCTCTGAGGCGGGTTAGACGTCAGGGAGAAGCGGCTCTCCATCGAGTAAGAGACGCCCGTTCGTAGAGCCGAACGGCTGAAGCGAGGCGCAATGAGAAAAGGCCCGGCTGGACTCCCAAGTAGACTCATATGGCTAGAACTTGGCCAAATTGGTAACTGGATTGTAGAAAAATCAACCATCGCCGGTCCGCCGCTGGGATGCTCACTGGCGGTTGCGACGGTCATTGCCGGGACGGGGTGGAGGTTCTTTTGCCGTTAAGGAGGGTTCCGAGGGGGGTGTATCTGACGAGGTATCTATACGTCACGATTCCCAGGGCAGCCGTCGCAAGGCAGGCTGCAAGGAACTTCAACTCTGCGCTCCAGCTGAAGCCGGTCAGGTTCGTCAGCCAGCCCTGACGGTCGAGGTGGGCGAGATAGAATGTCAGGAAGGTCACGACGGGCAGGTGCATGATGTATATCCAGTACGACGAGTCCGCAAGCCAACGGACCCACTGGCGTGGGAACCGGAGATTCTGCTCGAAGAACCCGACTAACCCGATGCTGAAGAAGACCGCCGAGGCGCCGTAGAAGACCGTGTCGAGAAGTTTCAGAAACTCGATCGACTCGGGGTCCCCGCCCGACTTCGACATTTCGTCTGCCGCTCCGATCAGGACCAGGTGGACGCAGTAGACCACAACGGCGATCGACAACAGAGCGGCCAGCGTTCCGTCTCCCCTCAGCCTGTCGATAAGCGCCCGTCGAGCGTAGAGCCCGTAGCCA
Organism: Dehalococcoidia bacterium; assembly: GCA_965224235.1. Taxonomy (GTDB): domain Bacteria; phylum Chloroflexota; class Dehalococcoidia; order Lucifugimonadales; family Lucifugimonadaceae. The sequence continues at coordinate 779,192 of CBDCYP010000002.1, forward strand.
TAGAAGAAGAACAGCATGCCGTATAGGACGTCCGGCGTGTTGATCGGCCAGATGGGCTTCGCCTCGTCGCCGGCCCGCAGAATGAGCAGGAGCGCTGCTCCCAGCGCCAGCAGCATCGGCATGCGCGTATAGACGGCGTCGCCGAGGCGCCCTACCGTGGGAAGCCACCATGTCGGCCCGACGACTGTCTGCGCCTGCAACAGGCCTCCCAGCCACCTAACGGCGATCAGCGCGGCGTACATCAGCAGCAGGTAGTAGAGGAACCACAGGTGGGCGACGAGATCACCGCTGGAGTCGAGATTCTGCCTATTGGCCAGCCCATCCCGGATTGCCTCGAAGGAAATAACGCCGAACCATCCGTAAAACCATATTGGCGGGATGACCACCGCCATCACCGCCCCGAACAGCGCCAGCGGAAGGGCGATCCTCTTAAGCCTGTCGAGTATGAACGTCGACGTGGTGCGACGGTCGAGCGCCAGGTGGGCGAAGAACCCCGCCAGCAGGAAGAACGCAGGCATCCGCCACGTGTGGATGAAGTCGAACACAATAGCCAACAAGATCGACTGGTCGTCGTCCGCCGGCCAGATGAACTCGAACCCGGCCGTGCGTGAGAAGTAGGGCAGGGCGGCGTGCAGGGCGATGCCCAGCAGCATTGCGAATCCTCGGAGGCCATCGAGTCCGTGGTATCTCCGGACTGGTGGCTCGCCTGTCGATCTCATTCCCGTTCCCGCGGATTGTCTTGTGAAGAGCCGAGCCGCGTGTTGCTGGCCGGACTGCCGCCTCTTGGGTCTAATCGTTGTCCTGGTGTATCGCATCCAGAGGGGGGTGTGGGTCCCCGATCGGAGTCAGCGAAGACGAGAGTGGGGTCGCGGGCATGGCCCGGCAGGCCCATCCCGCGAGATCATCCGCCGTAGTTCTATGACTCGGCGTGGGCGGGCGCGCCCCGTACAGCTCCCTGGGCTTGTGGGTCGTCGGCTTCCTGTTCGTCGTCGGCTCCTTCCTCTCCGGCCAGCGGCGCTGCCTCGGCGTCAGGCCCGTCTGTTGTGGAGCCTTCCTCGGAGGCATCTTCTGCGTCGGGTTTGGGCTTCCTGAAAATGCGTTTCGTTATGGCGACGACGAACATGAAGATCCCCAAGATGAGACGCAGTGCGAACTCCATAGCTATGAGGAACGCCAGGTAGTACAAGATGTTTTCGGTGTAGTTCATCGACTCGTTCAGTATGGTCAGAGAGTCCGTAATCGTGAAGAACGATGTGTTTATAAGGAAGATACCCAGAACAGCGAAGGGCAGCATTTTGGCCAAGTCCCTCGACAGATCTTCGTTGATGTAAGCGGCCACGCGGATGGTGCCCACCGTGGCCAGGCCCATCAGCAGTACATCCGAGAACGATTGGTCTTTCGCCAAGAAAGCGAGGATCATTGTGATGATTGCGAACCAGAAAAATGCGAAGACGGGAAACAGGACGATGTACTTGGCCATGTACATGATGACGTGGAGGAAGGACCGCACCCACTGATAGCGCGACTCTTCGTATTTGGACAGGTCCAACGCAAACATGTCCCGTGAAGCGACGAACCGGTAGAACGTGAAGACGAAGACCGCGTACACGACCATGCCTCCGATGTAGACCGAGACGGGCCGCAGCAAGTCAAGGGCATCGTAGATGTTCAGTTCGGTGGGGAGGACATCATAGATATCCACAAGCGTGACCTTTCGTAGTTGAGCGCCTCAAAGAGATGTTTCCCAACAATTAGCAGACCTTGGCCTGCCGATTGCGAGATTAACATAGCAGTTCGGGGGTGAAGAGTGCGGGAAGGGTGGAGGGGTTAGGTCAACAAAATGTAGAGAACGCCCCCACGAGGGTTCTTGTTTCGGCCTGGATGCAAAATGTAGGGGCGCCTCTTGGAGCCTGTCTTAGAAGTGGGCGGGGCTTAGGATCAGGCGTATCGGCGCGAGTCGAATGCGCTGGAAGATTGAAAGCGCCGCCGTGGGATTGATCGCCCTCTGCACGCAGGCGGGCAATTTTGTGCCGTTTCTGAGTGGAGATCTGTCAATGTAACGTGGCAGCGGCCTGATTCGGCGTTGCGCTTCGTTTGTGAACTCGGGGTCCGGCGCCTGGGTCCGCCATATACGCCACAGGGTGCGCAGGTTGAAGGCTGTGGCCAGCAGGGACCACTCGGCCGCAACGTTGTTTAGACCGCGTAACAGGAAGCTGCGGGCTTGCAACTGTTCTTTGATGATCCCGAAGACCGGTTCGACCAGTAGCTTTCTCTGTCTGTACGCCCGTTTGGCTTCTTCGGTGGACATCCAGGCCCGGTGGCGGCGCAGCGCTGCGTCCTGGGGGCCTATCTTCAGGGTGCGGCCATGACGCTTGCTCTTCGTACAGACACCGAAGGCGGGACAGGACAGGCACACGGCAACCGATCCCCGGTAGATCCGCGTCATGGTCCGGCGGCCGCGATTGATACGAAAGAAGCTCAGCCACCGGCCCTCCGGACAACGGTAGCGGTCATTCGCCTCGTCGTAGTCGAAACGGTCCTTGTGGTAAAGGCTGTCGAGCGCCTGTCTTTGCCCCTCCGGCATGATCACCTGTTGGCCTCTTCGGGCGCACTCCTCCAGATTGCTCCCGGAGTAATAGCCCCCGTCGGCCAACGTCGTCTCAGCCCTGACACCCGTCGTCTCCTCCGCCTGCTTCATCATCGGACCCAGTTGCGCATAGTCGGTCGGGTCGTCCGACACGCCGGCCGCCGTGATCAGCATGCCCGTCTCTTTCCCCTCAGCCACCACCGGAGAGACTACCGCCTGGCCGTTGTAGGCCAGCGTGATGCCCTGACTCGTCTTCATCATCACGGCATCCTGATCGGTCAGGTTGACTTGCTTGAGGCGGTCGCTGCCCTCCAGCGTCTCCTGCGCCTGCCGCATGCGCTCCCGCAACGCTTCCTTGCCGGCAAGCTCCTGCGGCAGATTCGCCGGCGCGGCGTCTTCCCCGGCCTCGTTCTGAGCCTCAAGGGCGCAGATCGTTCGGTCCGACCGTTCCAACAGGCGGCGCAGGGCTTCGCCGTCATAGGTACGGTCATTCGCAGCATTGGCCCTCACCTTCGTCCCGTCCACAGCCTGGAGAGCCAGGTCCACCAGTTCCATCCTGAAGGCCGTGCGCACCGTGCGCTTGAACAGATTCCTCATCGCCTGGCGGTGGTTCTTGTAGAAACGCCACAGGGTGTTGTGGTCCGGACGCTGCAATCCCGTAAGCCACAGGTAAGGTATCTGATCGCGACAGGCTGTCTCCAGCTTGCGGGTCGAGCGCACGCCGGTCATGAAGCCGTAAAGCCACACGCTCAGCAGAGCCCGGGGATGGTAGGCCGGAGCTCCCATCGGGTCACCGTCCGCATCGACTCTAAGCTCCGCCCAGTCTTCCCGCTTCATGCCGTCCACGAACTCGGCGACAAAGCGTGCAGGATGGTCCATCGGCACCATCTCGCCGAGGGTTGGCGGAAGCATCCACATCTGCTCGCGGTTCATCTCTCGAAACGGCATATCCCTCTCCTCCAATAACGGCGTGACTTCCGATGAGGATAAACCTCTCCCAACAAGCCGCACGACTTCTGAGACAGGCTCCATGCTACGGGGATAGAACTATGTTGGCGGTAGAATAGCGAATCCTGCTGGCACCTCAGCGGGCTCACTCGCTCGCTGCTCATGGTCTTCGCCAGCAAAGCGACAACGCGTCAGCCCGGTCTCGGTTCACCCTCGCCGGTTCACAAATCAAACTACGGACGCTTCCGTAAAGCGCAGCGCCGCCCGCGAGCTTGGCTGGTGCGCAGCGTGTCAGATTGACCCCATCCAGGAAACTTAGTAGTCTTCGCGACGATGGGGCCGCGTTCGGCGCCCACGGTGGCTCTTCTCCGCTCGACGCGGGTGGGTGATGGCAATTGGAGGAAGACTAATGCGTATGAGAAATCTGGCAGTGTCGGCTCTCTTCATGCTTGGGATCGGGGCGGCCTTGGCCGTCGCTTGCGGCGGTCAGGATACCGTCGTCGAGAAGGTCGTCGTCCAGACGGTCATCGTCAAAGAGCAAGTTCCGGGCGAGACGGTCGTCGAGACGGTCATCGTTAAAGAGCAAGTTCCGGGCGAAAAGGTCGTTCAGACAGTCGTCGTCGAAAAGGTCGTTATCGCTACGGCAGCCCCTGCAGGCCCCTCAGGCAGCGTGGTAGTGGCGGAGACGCGGATCATTCCTCCCGTGTACTTGCCGTCGAAGCAGGGGACCGGCTTTGAATACGTGTACGTCAACTGGGGTGTCTTTGAGAACCTGCTGCGCACGGCGCCTCACGGCGTAACAGAGACGCCAAAGCCCGAGGAGGCGATATTCGGCATCGCCACGTCGTGGGTGGCAGAGCCTGATCAGTTTAAGGTCACCTACACGATACGCGAGGGCGTGATGTTCCATGACGGTTGGGGTGAGCTAACGGCAGAGGACGTTGCCTTCAGCTTCAACGACGGCAATAGGGAAGGGACTCGTTTCTACCGCAACAACACGACCCAGGTTGACCGATGGGAGGCGCCGGACTCGCGGACCGTAATTACCTACTACAAGCCCGATCAGTTCAACCCGCGATTCATCCAGCGGCAGTGGGACGCCGGAAGCGGCAACACGCCCCTGATCAGCAAGAAGCTGGTGGATGAAGTGGGTGAAGAGAAAGTGCTGACCATGATGATCGGCACCGGCCCGTACGTGGTGAAGGAGTGGGTGGCTGACGGCGAAGTTGTTCTCGAAGCCTCCACCGACTACTGGCGTGAGGATGGACAACCCAAGACAAAGAACGTGCATATCGTGGCCATCTCCGAGGAAGCGGTGAGGGTGGCGTCGTTGAGAACGGGTGAGGTGGACATGGCGTTTATCTCCAGCAAGTTCCTGGGGGACGCACTGAACGACATTCCCGGCGCCATTGCCCAGCCCGTTGGGCGGGCCCTGATCCAGTCCATGCACTTCGGAGGCAATTACTGGGCGAAGAGGTGGCCGGAAGAGGACAAGGAGGTATTCCCAAGAGAAGGTCTCAAGGCTGACAAGGACCACGTATGGATCGGGGACCCGAGAGACCCGGCGAGCATGGCGAGCAGTCAGAAAGTACGCGAGGCCCTCTCCATCTCCATCGACCGCGACCTTATCAACGAGAAGATTTTGGCTGGCCTGGGTGGGCCAGCCTACGTCTTCTGGCCTGCCGCCGTCAGATTTGATTCCCCGTGGTGGGACGACCGCTGGGCAATACCTTATGACCCCGAAAGGGCGAAGGCGCTGCTTGCCGAAGTCGGGGCCGAAAACGCCACAATCCCAATGTGGGTGGCGTCGGATCTCACCGCGCTAATAGACCCTGAGGTCGGCGCTGCCGTCGCCCAGATGTGGTCCGATCTCGGACTGGACGTCAAGCTGGAATCAACGGCCTACGGGGCCCGGCGTCCAACCCTGGTCTCACGATCCATAGACATCCCCATGGCCCACTTCGAGCTTGTCGGCGGCGACGCTGACGGCCAGGTCTATGCCTCGATGAGACCGACATCCGGCGCCAACCGCGGCCAGGAGACTCCCGACGGCAATTTCGGGCTGCCCGACATTCTGGGCCTGACCATCGCCAACAAGACCGAACCGGACTTCGAGACACGGGTTGAGAACAACAGGAAGATCATGGACTGGTCGAAAGAGGTATGGTGGGTGGCCCCCACGGTCAGGGGACAGCAGGCCTACGTCGTGGGCCCCGCAGTGGCGGAGTGGGAGCCTACCAGCTTCAACTTGGCCGACTTCATATCACCGGAGACCATTGTGATGAAGTAGGGCGTAGCCAAAGTTCTCATGGGTTAATACGTAACCTGGTGCGCTCGCATCAGGTTACGCCGCGCGTCAGGCACGTCGCCGGTCACGGGCTAAATACGAAAGTTCGTTATTGGACGTATCCCCTATGTAGCCGGTCATGCGCGTGCGGGGCTGACACCGGCAGGTCAGGCGGCCAGCACCGCAGGTGGGGTGAATCAAGGCCGTGTTATCAGGTAGGCTGGACTGGGGCCACGGCGTTGCCTGGCTTCGGAAAGCACATTCCAGCCATGGCCGCATACGTGACAACCGATGTTGAGATAACCGACTCCGCCCTCTGCTCTGAATTTCTCGAGAAGGTCGCTGCGACCGTCGAAAGTAACGGAGGCAATTTCGTTGCGCGCGGCGGCGTAAATGACGTCATACTCGGCGACTGAGAGCCTAATCGCGTCGCACTGCTGAAGTTCGGCAGCGTCGAGCAGGCCAAGACGTGGCTAAGCTCCCCGGAATACACCGCGCTCGATGACATTCGCACCAAGTTGGCAAACATCAACATGGTTGTCGTCGAGGGCCTGTAGCCCCCATCTGTTCCAACTAATTCACTTTTAAGGAGTTGGCGGTAGGTCTGGAACATTTGCGATTGGCGCATCGCGGTGTGCGAATGAGCGCCAGTCCGAGTGGCGCCGGCAGGATTGCCTCGACGGGTATGCTCGGGGCGCGGATACGCGTTCTGCGGGAGGGCCGGATGAAGCCCGGTTTACGCCCTCGCTCCACGAAGATTTCCACAGGGTTCCTGCCCTCATAGGCATACTGGGGCGCATACTGCGCCAGCAGACCGATCGACACCTCGAACGGGTCAACCCCGGCCTTGTGGGCTATCTCAAGCCTCATTCGACTGTAGAACCTGCGAGATTATCAACGTCGCCCATATCTGTTGCAGAATCACCACCCTCTTGGCAGACCACAGAAGACGCAGCTTGAGGTGCTGCTTGACCAGCGCCAGCGCCATCTCGATGTCCCACCTGCGAGCGTAGACTTCGGCCATGGATGCGATCGGGAACGTACGAGGATCCGGAACGTTGGTGATGTAACGCCGCAGGGTTTTGCCCTGTCTGAAGGTCACCAGCCGGACGGCGTGTTTGGCCCGGTCAGCACGGTGGGCTCCCAGCCACACGATGCCATCGAAGACATCGCCCCGCTTGTAGAAGACATGTATGACCTTGTAGCTGGTCTTTGCTCTCAGAGCCTGTGATTTTATTGCGAAACCTGCGGTTTGTTAGTCTCAATTTAGCTTTGAAAGCAGTCTCAATAAGACGGCTACAGGGGAATTATTCACAGGCTCTCAGCCTGCTCAGCCAGTGGCAGCCCCTGTCCGTGAGCCAGTCAAACCAGGCGAAGCCGAACTAGCCGAGGTCTGCCACCACCAGTGTTCCCGCCGGCAACTCTGCCACCAAATCTCGCGCTAACACCTTCTCGTTCTGGCGTGGGTTCGGCTGAAACCTGACGGTCCGCCACTGCTGGCGTCTCACATCAAACGCGCCGGCCAGCTTGCCCGGGAGCAGGCGGCTGTCGCCTTCAGGGATCTTTATCAGAGTGGGCAGGGTTCTCGACACGGTGTCCAGTGTGCTCTCGTCTATGCACACAACGTCCCCGGCGAAGGGCGACAGCTTTTCCGGAACAACACCCTCCAATCGTTCTGCCAACACACTGCTGATCTGTTCAAAGAGCCTCTCCAGAGGCTTGGTTCCCGCGCTATGGAGCCGCTTGTAAACCGCCTGATCCGTAACCTCAAAGCGGGGAAAGAACCACAGCTTGCCGCTCGACCGCACGCCGCCCGTGAAGCCCGTAAAGCCACACGCCCAACAGCGCCCGGGGTGATAAGCCGGAGCTCCCATATGGTCCCCGCCTGCATCGACCCCAAACCGGCCCAACCCTCCCGGTCCAAACCGTCCGGGTACGCGTCCGCGAACCTCGCCGGATGGTCGGCGGGGATCAGCTCATCAAGCGTGGGCGGCAACATCCATATCTGATCCCGCCCCGTCAGACGCAGCGGCGTCTGGCCCTCCTCGAATGGTGGTGTGAAGTCCGCAAAGTTTAACGGCCAGCCGATTACTGAGACACGCTCCAAAAGACGCCCCTACGCTTGGTTGCCTTTAGTGCGTTCTTCGAGAGCGAGCAGTTGGGCTTTGAGGGGGAGTCCCGATCCGCCGCCGAATCCCCGGAGGGACCCGTCCGACGCGACGACCCGGTGGCAGGGCACCAGCAGCGGCCACCGGTTTCTTGCCATCGCCTGGCCGGCGCCGCGTGCGGCCCGTGCATTGCCGGCTTCGTTGGCGAGCCAAGCGTATGAACGTGTTTCTCCGAGCGGAATCGTGCGGCAGGCGGTGTAGGCGCGTTCGAAGAACGGCGTCACGCCGTGATAGTCGATCGGCGGGAGTGACAGGTCGACGTCTTCTCCGGCGCAGTACCGGGTGATCATGTCGCGAACGTCCGCCGTCGCGTCTTCATCGTATTCGGCTGTCTGTATGTCGGGCTCGATCGTTTCCATCGCCGCATGGCGTGATTTCTCGGGGAGCGAGGTTCGGCGAACCTTGCCGCCAGAGGCCGCTACCGCTACCCAGCCCAGCGACGTCTCGAAAACGTCGAACGTCACATTGTCCATCATGAACTCTCCAGGGCCGCGGAAACGCCGACACTCGCCGTCGACTGCGGCATCTCTTCTACGGTCCCGCCCTTTCTTCGACGGCCGGTCAGTCCCACCCTGTAGGCCAGCAGACCTCTCAGGACACGCCTCCACGCCCTGATGAGGTCCTTCGCCGTATCCGGATCCGATTCCTGGTTGCCGTAGCGGATTCGCTCGTAACTGCCAGAGATATAAACCGCCGTTTCCGCAATTGGCGGCACTACAAATCCCAGGTATCTGGCGTACTCGGACGGGGTGTGATTCGGTGGCTTGCCCATCCCGATCACTCTGCCCAAGTGAACCATCCTTGCGTAGGCTTTTCGCTCGGGCTCGAGTCCCCAGTGCAGCCGCGTCCAGACGGCCGCCGCCAGCAGAATGGCGCCTGCGATTGTGCCGAACGCGATGTACAACGCGGTCGGTTGCGAGAACTCGTCGCTGGATGCGGACCCCAACGGGAGGTTTTGCAGCAGTCCCAATTCCTCCAGCAGGTCATCATCAAGTTCCGCAAAGTATTCATCACCGATTTCGAAAAGACCTTCGTCGTCGATGTCGCCGCCGCCGAAGGGGAGATCGGGCACCTCAAAATCTTTAGGAGGTTCAACGCGCCCGGGTGTCACCTCTACGTCGACCCATCCGTAGTTGTCGTAGTAGACCTGCGTCCAGCCGTGGCGGTCGTTGTCGAGAATCACGAATTGGCGGGCCTGCGGAACATAGATCCCCGGCGCCCAACCGGCCACCATTCTTGTCGGCACGCCGACCGCTCTCAACATTACGGACGCAGCCGACCCGAAGTAGTGGCTGTAACCCTTGATCTCGGACGGGTCGCAGTCCGGCGAGGTCAGCGGGCACGGTTCGGCGGGGGATTCGAAGAGGAACCAGTCGACTCCGCCTTCGCCCACGTCGGGGCCTGGGATTTCAAGGGAATAGGACTGCGATTGCAGGAACTCTTTGATCGCCTGCACTTTCTCGTGTGGGGTAACGGCGCCTGCGCTTTGCACCACGTCGTTGGCAAGAACCTGCACTCTCTCGGGCAGGCTTGTCGGAAGAAGCAGGTAGCGGTCCGTTACCCATCTTGGGTAGGCGCTATCGGTTTGCATCAGTTCTTCGTCTGTTGCCCGTGAGACGAATGTCACGACCGAGTAGGCTTCCTGTTCCAGCGCCTCGTCGGCCAACTGGACACCGGTCTGTTCCGGGGGCGTGATTCGTTCCGCTATTACGTGGGACGGCAGACCGGAGTTTTTATCTCGCAGAAGGGTTATCACCACGTCGGCGGGGGTTGCCACCTGCAGCCCGTTCATTACCTGTTGTTCGGTGAATTCCGGCTCGCCATCCGTTGCGTCCTGCGTTTCGCGGGTCTGCCGCTGCGCGGCTTGTTCGTGCAGGCTGGTCAACAGGCCCCTCGCCATGTCTCCTATGTCGGGAGGCATGAACCGGGTGTCGGGATCGGGGCTATCCAATGGAATTGTGTAGCGCCGGGGCGTTAGGACGTCGAGATGAGAATCCCGCGAGAGGCTGAACAGGGTACCGGCGTTGAGCACGGAGTTAGTTGGGAAGAGGGGCAGTATGGTTTGATCGATACGTTCCCTTGACAGCTCCTCGGGCGGGTTCGTCAATGGAGTGTTGGCGGTGGCGGTGAATACGTTGTGTTGCCCGGTAAGCCAGCCCTCCGGCGTATAAGTATCGTAAACCCTGGCGGGGAGCAAGGTCGGGTATCTAGATTTGAGCCACATGACCGGCTCGTCCGTCAGGTTGAGGGGGCCTCTGAACGGCAGGATCTTGCTCGGCGCGGCAAGCATGCCCTCCCCGCGGCCCCTCACTCCTGCCAGGAGTCTGGTAGCGGGGTCCCGGACCAGTTCTATGGGCGCCTTGAGCAAGTCCCACGTGTCCTTGAGTAAGGCGGACCTCGGCTCGACGAGAGGCAGCGCCGCGATCAGCAGCGCTACGACGCCCACAACGACCGCGTTGCGCGCTCCGGTCCACCGGATGGCGCCAGGGTACTTCGTGCCGTCAGCCTCCCATCTCGCTATCCGGGTGACCGTCGTCAGGTGGGCGAACAGCACCACGCCGCCCAGCATGAAGACGAAGAAGATGTACTCGAACTGACCCTGGCGGTAGCTGAGATTGGTCAACATGCCAAGTCCGAGGAGGATCGTCGGCGCCCACGGGTTCCGCCACTTGAACGTGATCCACGAAGTCAGGTAGCCGACGATCCAGGTTGCCGTCATGAACATGAGGGCGAAGGGCACGGTGTCCCTGTTGATTCCCCCCTCGCGTGCGTCGTGCAGCCAGGAGGCCATGCGCTGCCATGCTTCTATCGACCTGTTGACCACGTCACCCTCGCCAACGGGTATCGAGCCCTGCCAGAAGACGACCGCGAAGCCTATGACGACGGGGGCGACTGCTTTGACCGGCCAGGCGAGCTTGCTGCGGGTGATTACGAATCCTGCGATTAGTCCCAGGAACACAGTGGGCATGATCGACGGCAGGTCGCCCCAGCGCGAGAGCTGCACCGAGTAGGCCATTGCGCCCAACATCCACGCCAACAACCCCAGCGTTACCCAATCACGCAGTTCGATGCGCCGCAACAAAGCGCCGACGTTCAGCCGGCCAACGGGTCGGGGGACCGGATCGACGCGTGGAAGCGCCCGTGCAGCGGTGCTCAAAGCGCGGCCTCGGCCGAAACCGCAACGTCGTGGGCGCGCGACGGGCTTGTCATTCCGGCGCCCGCCCCGACCGGAACGGAGAGGGATCCGAGGATAGATGCGCCTTTTTGTAGCGAGAATGTTCGAATTCCGCTGTTGACAAGGTCCAGCAACGCTTCGTCGTTTGGCTCACCCCCGAACGTGGCCCTGTCTATCAAGACCACGTTGACTCGAATTCCGCGCCTCTGCAGACCTGCCAGGGCCTCTATCCACCCCCCTCTGCCTGCCGCAGTGATGACCACGAGGGATGAAGTCTGGCTCAGATCGCGGTCCATTTCGGCCAGCAGATCGATCATGGGAGTGTTGCCCTCCGGTCGGCTCGACGCGATGTGCCGCATGATCGTTTCCATTTGAAAGTTGGACCTGTCGGGGATCATCACCAGAGTTTCGCTGCCGTGGGCGGAGTAGCCGATCGGCAGCATGGATCGTCCGTAACGGTCGACGACCGAAGCCGCAACAGTGGCCGCGTACTCGTCAGTGGACTCGGGAGACCGGCCGGCCTGTGAGTCGCCGTGTTGATCGAACAGCACCCACACGTGGCTCGCCGAGCCTCTGTCGAACTGTTTGACCATCAACTGTTTGACCCGCGCCGTGGAGAGCCAGTGAATTCTGCTCACACTGTCGCCCGCCGTGTACTCTCGTACTGAGGAGACGTCGGTGCTGATGATGTTGGCGCGCTGCCTCCGTGTTCCGTCCCCTGTGAGGTAGATGGCGGGGGATGCGAAGTCGGGCACGCGCACCACTCGCGGGTAGACGAGAACCTTGTCCACGCCCTCGAACTCGACCTCCTGCGGAAACAGGTTGAGCGGATCGGACGCCCGCACCACCAGCGGGCCGATTTCGTACTCGCCGCGCTGTATCAGCGTGCCCGACGCCTCAATCCGGTTGAACGGCACCATCATCCCGAGGCTTCCGATCTCCCTGATGACCATGCCCGGGATGTTCGTCTTGTCCTCCACCTCCACCCAGGCTTTGGGCGTCCTCCCGTGATTCCTTACGGTGACGGACTCTCTGAACGTGTCTCCGACTGAGAACGGTCCAAGCGGGCGTTCGACCTCTGCGGAGATCTGCCTTGCGCCGAGCTTGGCGAGCGAGTAAGTGATGATCACGAGCGCCGCCAGCAGGTAGACGAGCCGGAACGAAAGGTCGAACCCGGTTGCCATGCCGGCCAGCCAGGAGATGACCATGAGTACGACGATGCCGTACAGGACCGGATGGCGGCCGAGGGCGCGCACCACGCGGCGGCCGCCCTTGTCCTGGCTACCCGGCCGGGCGCGCGTGGCGCCCAAACGTGTGTAGGCGGAGGCGCGCTCTGCGCCCATGCGCTTGTAGGCTGAGGCGCGGTCGTATTGCATGGGGTGTAGGATTACCTGATTTCGCGGTCGCCCGGCGGCCAACGGCCCGCGTGCTGCTCGCACGCGCGGAGCGGCGGAACAGGCTTCAGTGTTGGCATCATGCGCGGCCGCCCGCGGCGCCCGGCACCGGCACGGAGTCGAGGACCTCGTTGACCACCGATTCCTGGCGGATGCCGCGCATGCGGGCGGAGGCGGTCAACAGAACCCGGTGGGCCATCACCGGCACGGCGATACCCTTCACGTCGTCGGGGACCACGTAGTCGCGACCCTCCAGCATGGCCATCGCCTTCGAGCCCTTCATCAGGTTGATCGACGCCCGGGGCGACACGCCTAGAGTTGCGTCGTCATGCTCGCGGGTGCCGTTGGACAGATTGACGATGTACTGCTTCACGAGATCGTCGGCGTATACCTGGTCGGCGGCAGACTGTAGCCGCAGAATATCGGCCGGCCCGCATGCAGCGGTTAGTTCGTCTATGGGGTCCACCTGTTCGCGGCGGTCCATGATGGCGACTTCCTCTGCCGAGTCGGGGTAACCGAGGGAGACGCGCATGAAGAAACGGTCCAATTGGGCTTCGGGGAGCGGGAAGGTCCCTTCGTACTCGATCGGATTTTGGGTGGCCATAACCATGAAGGGTTCGGGCAACTGGTAGGTGATTCCGTCTACAGTGACCTGTCGCTCGCCCATAGCTTCAAGGAGGGCCGATTGTGTCTTGGGAGTGGCCCTGTTGATCTCGTCTGCGAGGACGATCTGGGCAATAATCGGGCCTGGCCGGAACTGAAACTCCTCTTCCTTCTGGTTGAAGACAGAGGCGCCGGTAACGTCGGACGGCAGCAGGTCGGGAGTGAACTGCATCCTGCGGAAGTCACACCCAATCGTCACCGCGATCGAGCGCGCCAGCATGGTCTTGCCCACGCCGGGCACGTCCTCGACGAGCAGGTGGCCCTTGCTCATCAGGCTGACGAGCGAAAGTTCGACCACGCTTCGCTTGCCGATTATTACTCGCCCGATGTTGTGGACGAGCGTCTCGACGAGCGTCTTTGGATCTGCGACTGTAGTCACGTTTTCTTCCTGTGCGATTTTGCTTTTGTGAGAGGTTGGGAGAGATTGTAGCCGAGTTATGTCGCCACGACGCGAACGGGGGAGGGCCTGACGGAACTTTACTACTAACTTTGGAGGGCGTTCGATCAATGAATCCCTGTCTGCAGTCTCGTCGCCGGGGCGAATGCCGTTACTTGCTTGTCCCAAAGCTCACGTTTTCGAGATGGCGTTACCTGGGGGTTCTGTCGCCCGTGCTCTCGGCAGGAGGCTGGCCACGACAGCAAGGGCGATACCGAGAATCGGGATGAACCAGAAGATTGCGTTGGAACCCCAGATGTCGATGAACGTCCCCCAAATAATTTGGCCGATTGTTCCGCCCAACAGGCTTCCGACGAACATGACACCGAGCGCGATCTTCGCGAAGTGCCGCGTGGGCGGCAGCTCTGCCATGAGCGCCCAGGGCAGGCAGACAAGACCACCCGTGACGAGCCCAAACGCCAAGACCCCCAAGATCGGTGCGTGAAGGGTGTCAAGGGCCCAGAGAACTCCCGACGCAGGCAGCAAACAGGATCGCTGCGATGAGGAGAGCCTTCGTCCGGGTTAGAAATCGGAGGCAATGCCCCAGAGCAGAGCGCCGAGCCCGGTGGAGATGCGCATGCCCTGGAGTTGCGACGCAACATTGTCAAATCTCGCGAACGACGGGACCGTGAGATTTGAGAAATTGGAGATCACAATGGCCGCCGTTAGCGTGGTTATGGATGCGACGAAGAACGCGGCTGTCACCCAGACGATTGCGCTGTGGACGCCAGGTACAGCCAGCGTATCCCGGAGAGTCTGACCTGAATCATAAGAACCCGCAAACACGCGCGGCAGCAAACGGAAATGGACTGCCGCGCCTGCCAATGCCAAAGCTACGCCGATCCACATCACTGGCGTGTTTATGTAGAACAACTGAATGACGTTTGTCAAGTTGAGGGGCGCCGTGAAGACAATGCCCAGCGCCCCGATCAGCGTGCCCCTTTACCGCGTGGCCCCCTCCCTGCGATGGCGTAGAACACCAGCGAGCCCACCGCCGAACTTCCGACTCCGGCAACAAACATTCCGAATACGGCCACCGCCAAGAGGTTTGAGAGAAAGACGATTGTGAGACCGAGGACAGCGACTACGGCGTCGGCTGCCATCATGGTGTGTGGAGGCCGTCGGTCGACCCAGATGGCCGCGGCAACGACCGCCAGTCCTCCTATAGTGCCCGCCACCACGTATGGCCTGCCTGCAGGCACCCCGTATCGAGCGAATCGCTCAGCCGCAAAGCTGCCCCACCCGACGATTTTCAGGAGCGCCGCCGCCGACACAAGCACGATGCCGAGCTTCAGGTCGGCATGCAAGCCACGCAATGACATAACGCCCATTATGGGCGGTTGCGGTCATTGGACGGTGGGTTTGATCGTACCGTACTGTGGACTTTCGAGTTGAACGTAACGTAAGGTTGCGGGCTCGCCGTGATAGTGGAATCCGGGGCTGAGTGAACGGTCGAGATACGAGCAAGCACATGTCTCTCGTGCGACAGGGCGCTACCTTTTCGACGACTCTCCAGGATTCCACCTTCTGTCTTCCGCCCCCACTTCACGCGCCGTGCGTTGCGGGAGACAATAGGCCTGTCGCAGCCGCCAGCAGCCGGGAGCCCTTACGATGCGCAGCAAAGCAGTCATCCTTCACGAACAAGGAAAGCCACCGTCACTTGAAGAGGTCGAGGTCCTGCGCCCGGAGGCCGGCGAGGTCATGGTCCGGGTGGCGGCAACCGGGGTGTGCCACAGCGACTACAACCTGGTCGACGGCTTCAGGTTCATCGAGAACCTGCCCATGGTAATGGGTCATGAAGCCTCGGGCGTGGTCGAGGAGGTCGGCCCAGGGGTTCATGCTCTTGGGCCGGGGGACCCCGTAGTGTTCAGCATCCGTCCCTCATGCGGGGTCTGCGAGTACTGCTCGAATGGGAAGTTCAACCTTTGCACTAGCGATACGTCCGGGACGCCTGAGAGTGCATCCCGTATCCGAAGGCACGGTGAGCCTGTTTACCATGGCAGCGCCACCTTTTCGCAATACACCGTGGTGCCGGAGAACACGCTCGTAAAGGTCCAGAGTGACATCCCGATCGACAAGTTGAGCCTTTTGGGCTGTGCCGTCGTCACGGGCGTCGGGGCTGTGGTGAATCGCGCCAGGGTCGAGCCGGGATCTCGAGTTGCGATATGGGGCTGCGGGGGTGTTGGGCTCAATGTAGTACAGGGCTGCGTTATCGCCGGGGCATCCCAGATAATCGCGGTGGATGTTGCCTCCAACAAACTGGACTACGCCCGCCGGTTCGGCGCAACCGACGCGGTCAACGCAGCGGAAGAGGATGCGGCGGCGCGGGTAACCCAACTGACCGATGGAGGAGCGGACTACGCTTTCGAGGCTATAGGCAACCCGAAGACAGTGCTGCAGGCGTTCGAATCGCTCAGACCCGGCGGAACGTGTGTCACTATGGGCGCTCCGCCTGAAGAAGGAGTGGTAGAGGTTCCGATGCGGCCCTTGTTCATGGACCGCACGCTCATGGGGTGTAGCGCCGGGTCGGCAAGTCCCCGCGTCGACTTCCAGTGGCTGATCGAACTCTACCGCGGCGGTAGGCTGAAACTGGACGAGTTGGTCACCCGGCGGAGACCCCTCGACGAGGTCAACGAGGCGTTCGAAGACCTCGCAGCAGGCAGAGTAGCCCGCACGGTGCTCATACCCTGACCTGCGGGCTGATTACGAGTGAACTCCAGCTCATCCAGTGTGGTGGCCCGGAGCGTACCATACTGCGAACTTTTCGCTGGGATGTCTGATATAAAGAGTTGGCCGGGCGACCATGGATAAGCCGCCGCGAACCTCCATTCCATCGTGGGCCGCCACGCCATCCCACCTGTATTCATGCGGGCGCCTTGCGCTTCCTTAAGTGATGGCGTGAGCATAAATTGGGACCGAGCCGGGGTGGGTCTATTGATGCGGCTATGAAATCCATAGGCACAGTTTTTACGCTCTTCGCTGCCGTACTGGCGTTCCTGTCGATAGTCGGTCGGCCGGTCAGCGCACAGGCAACGGCGGTCGATTACGACATCGACAATGATGGCCTGATCGAAGTCTCCAATCTAGAGCAGCTTGAAGCGATACGGCACGACCTTGATGGCAATGGCGAGCCAGATAGAAACGCCGATGCCGAAAGGTTCATCGCGGTGTTTCCTGGAGCGCTTTACGGCAGAGTGAGTTGTCCATCGGTGGGGTGCGTTGGATACGAGCTCACCCGAGACCTGGATTTCGAAGATGCCGGAAGCTATGCGTCCGGAGCGGTCGACAGAGGTTGGAGCGAAGCTGAGGGCGGAGAGGGCTGGACGCCAGTGGGCACAGGTGGCTCCACCATCCTATTTAGTCACCTGGGGTTCGAGGGCAGGTTTGAAGGCAATTCACTTACTATCGCCAACCTTTACATTGACAGCCAAGCACATTTGGGCCACGGCATCGGCCTGTTCGGCAATGTCGGCAGGACGGGCCGTGTCGAGCGGGTTGATCTAGTTGACGTTTCGATTGATGGCGGAGGAATGCTCAGGATTGGTGGCCTGGCGGGTATAAACGCGGGAGTGATCAGATCGACCCGCGTCACTGGCTGGGTGTACGGGAGGGAGTACGTCGGCGGGCTTGTCGGCGCCAACTCCGGCCGGATCATCGACAGCCACTCCACGGCGCAGGTGTTGGATAGTTACTTGGTAGGCGGGCTGGTCGGTCAGAACGACGGGACCATCCTCTCAAGCTACGCCACCGGAAACGTGTCGGCATCATACGGTGAGGCAGGCGGACTGGTCGCGTGGAACAGGGGGAGAATTGGCGGAAGCTACGCCACGGGGAGCGTTTCCGGGAGAGACGCGGTGGGCGGACTGGTTGGATTCAACGATGGTGGGACAGTGGGCGCGACCTATGCCACCGGCGCGGTGTCGGGACGCTACAGCGCAGCGATCGGCGGACTGGTTGGGTGGAACTCCGGCAGGATCGTCGCTAGCTACTCGACGGGGCTGATATCCGGGGACAGCTACCTGGGTGGACTGGTTGGAGGCAACGAGCGAACAGGCAGCGTCAGGCACAGTTACTGGGACACTGAGACCTCGGGACTTGCTCGCGGCGTGGGGGTCGGATTCAGTTCCCGGGCGCAGGGCATGTTGACGGTCCAGCTACAGGCTCGGACGGGTTATGTAGACGACTTTAGAAACTGGAACATCGACGCCGATGATCTGGATGGGGACGGCGACGAGACCACCGGCGCCGACGATCCCTGGGACTTCGGTACGGCCGAGCAGTATCCGGCCCTCAAGGCCGACATCGACGGAGACGGGGCTGCGACCTTCGGAGAGTTCGGCAGCCAGCCCCGCGGGAGAACCGCCAGCGTACTGTCCCCGCCGGTAACGCCGGCGCCACCATTCGCGTATGCTGAAAGACGTGATTACGATATCGACGATGACGGTCTCATTGAACTCTCACACCTTGAGCAGCTGGATGCGGTTCGATACGACCTCAACGGGAACGGACATTTGGACAACTCCGCCGACACGCAGAGTTATCTACGGGCCTTCCCGGAGCCTCTTTCTTCGATGGGATGTCCGGCCCAGTGCAGGGGTTACGAGCTAGCCCGCGATCTGGACTTCGATGACGCAGAAAGTCGCGCTTCCGGCTTGGTCGATCAGGGTTGGAGCAGAGCCGAGGGCGGTGAGGGCTGGCAGCCTATAGGCGTATTCACGGATGCCTATACGATTCCTTTCGACGCCGAATTCGAGGGCAACGGACACACCATTACCGGCCTGTTTATCACGGCAGAAACGCGCGATACCGGACGCGTATGGCGCAACGTCCTTGGCCTCTTTGGCACTACTGGTCCGCTGAGTGACATCCGCCGCGTTGGCCTCGTATCCGTCAACGTTGCCGGTAGAGACATAGTCGGCGGACTCGCAGGGAAGAACCGTGGCAGAATATCAAGGAGTTTCACGACAGGCTCGGTCTCTGGAAACGGGAGGGTGAGTGGAGGGCTGGTTGGGGAGAACGAAGGTGTAATCGCCCTCAGTCACTCGGCAGCCAGCGTGTCCGGCAGTTGGGCAGTAGTGGGCGGGCTGGTGGGGGACAACCGCGGCAGGGTCACCGCCAGCTTCACAACTGGAACAGCATCGGGGCGGACGAAAGTCGGCGGGCTGGCCGGAAGGAATGGTTTGGATGCCAGGATCACTGCCAGTTACTCAATGGGCGCCGTGTACGGAGACGAGATGGTTGGCGGTTTGGCCGGGCGTAGCGTCGGCATAATAACCTCCAGTTACTCCGTTGCCGACGTGATCGGGACCAGCATTGTCGGGGGTCTGGTTGGAGAAATGGATGGTGGAGAGACCCTCGCCAGCTACTCGAGGGCCAGGGTGTCAGGCAGGAAGACGGTAGGCGGCCTGACCGGGGTGACGAACGATGTGACCGCCATCACCGCAAGCTACTGGGATGCTGAAGCATCCGGCCAACCAGCAAGTGTGGGGGACGGGCCATCCGAGGGTGTGAATGGCATGTCCACCTCTGAACTCCAGGCGCCGGCCGGCTATTCAGGAATCTACACAGCCTGGAACATGTACCTTGATTCTGAAGCGGCGCAGACGGCCGGAACGGACGACCTCTGGGACTTCGGGACCGGCAGCGATTACCCTGTCCTGAGGGCAGATCTCGACGGAGACGGTGTAGCAACCTGGAAGGAGTTCGGGAGTCAGACCCGGCAGAGATCATCGACGCCGGTGCAGGACGCCGGGACGCACGACTATGACATTGACGACGATGGACTGATCGAGATCTCTAACCTGGAGCAGATCAATGCAATCGGTTACGACCTCGACGGCGACGGACGGGCTGACCATCCGCCGCACTCCGTCGCCTACGCCGTGGCATTCTCATCAGCGGCGCCTGGAATGGGCTGCCCGGACGCCGGATGCCTTGGGTATGAACTGATTCGAGACTTGGACTTTGACGCTCGAAACAGCTACGCAGCGGGCGCCGTAGCCCGAGGATGGAGCAGAGACGAGCGTGGCTTCGGCTGGCGTCCGATAGGAAAGTTCGGTGGCTGGGGCGCACCGTTCGAAGCCGCGTTCGACGGCAACGGTCATACTATTTCGAATCTGTTTATCGACCATGCCAACGCCAACCTTGTCGGGCTGTTTGGCCGTATCGGTCGTTCGGGCGTTGTCCGTCGAGTTGGGCTGGTCGATGTCGAGATTGACGGGGGTGGCGAGACCGGCGCACTCGTCGGGCGCAGTGAAGGCGAGGTCAGCGCTAGCTACACGACGGGTACCGTCTTGGGACGTTTCAGCGCTGGTGGCCTGGTAGGGCGGAACCTGGGAACGGTAGTCGTCAGCTACTCCACCGCCGCCGTCTCTGGAAATTCGAACCTTGGTGGGCTGGTCGGGTGGAATGAAGGCGGCGTCAGCGCCAGCTATGCCAATGGCAGCATATCGGGAGTTGGTGGGGCCGGAGGGCTGGTCGGGTGGAATGAAGGCGGCGTCAGCGCCAGCTATAGCACGGCCACGGTACATGGAAGTGACAAATACGGCAATTACGGCATCGGAGGGATTGTTGGAGAGAACAGCTCATCAGGTTGGATCTCTGCCAGCTACTGGGATATTGAGACCTCCGGCAAGTCTATGGGAGTGGGAGAAGGAGCATCCGCCGGCGTTGCGGGCAAGACCACCGGTGAGCTGCACGCCCCTACCGGCTATGCTGGCATCTACAGCGCCTGGAATGTTGACGTAGATAACGCTGATGGGGACGCAGACGAGACGACGGGCGTAGATGATCCCTGGGACCTTGGCGCTGCCGGCCAGTACCCTGCCCTGAAGGTGGACTTCGATGGGGACGGCGCGACAAGCTGGCAGGAGTTCGGCAACCAGCGCGGACACCGGCCAACCCCGACTCCAGTCACGCTGTCTGCAACGGCGACGCCAGCGCCGGCTCATTCACCGAAACTGCCTCATACGGGAGACGTTTCTATCTCGAGTGGGGTGCTGTTGGCGCTGGGCGCCGGGGGAAGCGCGCTGATCCTATTGGGCTCAATGGCGCTCAGAGCGCGAAGAAGGGTGGGGTTTCGTAGCTCCACCGGGTGACGGCCCTCTCTTTTACTTAGAGGGTGTCTAAAACCAACTTTCCTCTGAGAATACGTCACTGTCACTGTCATTCTGAACGCAGCGAAGCGGAGTGAAGAATCTATCATCCTGGAGGGTTGGGTGGCCGAGAGATGCTTCAGTCTCCGCCCTCAGCATGACAGATCGCTTCCAACAAGAGTGCCCTTCCTCATCTTGGCCCTCTACTTCAAAGACGAAGGGACTTACTAGATATTCTCTTAGGGGCGGTATCCGGATCGAGGCGAAGAGCGGCAATGCGTCTGTTCATCTGCTGATCGCCGGCCTGCCCTATCACGCCTCCATCCGCCGATTGGCGGAAGAAGTGAAAGCCCGGTTCGATAGGCTGCATGTTCTCATTTTCCATATGAATTTAGAAATCTGTCCTTCTGCATCGCGGGCAGTATGTTGGGACGCTCTCAACGTAAGTGGTCCATTCAGTCCCACACTCACATTCCCAACCAACCTCCCCATCCTCTTGGCTGTTGGTCAATACGAGATCGTCATAATCGAGCATCTCAGCTGTCAAATCAGTCCCCCCACAGAAGGTGCAACCAGATGTTGTTGCTTCATATCCAGCCACATCGTCTCTGCCAATCTCAATCTCCTCTGTCCACCAATGCCCTTGCAGGGAACAACGGTACCGAACAATTTTCAAGACGGGTTGTCTGCCCTGAAAGCATTGATAGCACTGCTCATATTTCGTGACATCGTACCTCGACCGCCCACAACTTCACCAGCGATATTCTGACTTTGATGCTGGCTTCTCTTCAGTCCGTTCTTTTTGGTACTCCCGCTTGGCATCGGCCATCTGTTCAATGTCAAACTGTACACCTGCATCACGAAGTCTTGAGAGGAAGACTTCTGCATTAATGATTTCGATAGGGCGGAACCGCTTTGAGTAATCAAGCGCCTTGTCGTGTTTAGTGCCGTTGCCTTCGTATGCAGAATCACGCACTCCAAGAACAAGGATAGTGGTCCGTTTGGTGACGTTCTCGTCAAGCCTACACCCGGCGGCTGAAGATATGGCAGCGAGCTCGCCACGCGGCATCCGCATATCACCGGTAAACACGACCACTTCGCCAAACAAAGGGCCGTCCGGGTTTCCAACCCGTTTTGAATAGACATCGCTATGAAAGGAGCGGGCATATTTGTTGTCTTCAACGGGTTCTAGCTTCCCCTGTTCAGGCACTTGGACAGCTTCCGGGGTTTTCAAGTCAAGCTGTACCCCGTAGCCATGCTCACCTCTGCCCATACTGGCCGAGCAAGTCACGTAGTACCCGGCAGCGCCCAATGCATCCAAGCCAGGTGCATACGCCTTCGCGTCCGCGCGGCCTAGATAGCCCATCACCTGGCCAGCAGGAGACAGAACACAGACTGCGTTGGAGTCGAACGGATTGGCAGATTCTCGCTGTAGCGTAACTTTCACGAAGCGGTTGCTACGACCGTCGGTGTCCGCCATACGTTCGGCCCGCACGATGGCATCCTGGTAGTTGCTCTCCCCCACTACGTTGAGGTCGAACCGGCCAGTCCCTTGCGGCAGTTCGGTCTTGCCGCTTGTGTGCGAGGGGAGTTTATCCTCCTGCTCCCACTTCGCCGCCGCTAGCGCCGGGAGACGGGCAGAAACGTACTCAGCAAAAGTGTGGCGTCGTCCTTTGTCCGCTTCAATCCGGTGCTTCTTGCCGCCAATTATAACCGTGAGTGGGTTATCAAAAATCCCTTTTCCTGCTGTGATCGACTCAATTTCCGCATAGGGATATGAGTCAACCTTTGAGATGGTATTCCCCCATATTGATTTGCGGATGTTCAGAATCTTCCTGTCAGTAGCCACCGCAATAGATAGGCTTCCATTGGTCACTACTGCTCCAGGCAATTCACCATCTTCCAATTCGGAAGATAACATCCCGACTTCAGGTCGCCGCAGGAATTTCTCGTCAACACCGTCAATCTGTCGGAGTGCATCAAGCATGAGTTCATCCTCTCGATGATCTTACGTCCAGTCCAGCGTGAGCTGTAGTGTGAAGGTTCTTGATTTTGTCAATTTTGGTGGGCGGTAGAGGACTCGAACCTCTGGCCTTCTGTGTGTAAGACAGACGCTCTAACCGGCTGAGCTAACCGCCCATTGCGGGTGATCGGGTTGGCATTTCGCTCTTGTCTCGCTTCCGACTCGGGCCCCTCCCGCGGGGTCGCCCTGATCGGAAACGATGGCCTGGATGCCAGCCGGTTTCACGATGCCAATCCTATCAACTGAGTGGGCACGGCGAGTTCCTGTCTTGGCAAGTCCGGGTGTAGATCCCCGATCGGAGTCGGGGAAGACGGGTGGTGGCGGGCGACGGCTGGCGTGGTGAGTGCCGAGTCGCGCTGCGCCCATTACCCCCGGGGTTCTCCCGCCTATTCCCCTTTCGCGCCGGCTATGTCCTTGTGATGGAAGAGCCGGACGGTCAGGACGGAGAGGATGACGATGTATGTGGTCACGACGAGGAAGCCATGTAGTGGGCCGGGCAGTCCGGCTCCGGCGGATCCGATTAAGGTGGCGTCGCCAACGGTGACCCTGGTGCCCTCGTGGACCATCCACGCGGCGACGTTGGGCCCGAGCATGTAGTCGGAGACCGTGCCGAACCAGTCGAAGAGGTTGCTCAGGACGCCGACGAGGATGAGTTCCACGACGAGATAACCCAAGCCGAGCGAGATGGCAGGGCCCGACGATGAGGTCAGCACAGAGAAGAACAGGCCGAGCACCACGTACGGGACCAGCGTAAAGACCAGCTTACCGAACACTATGCCGACGCTGGACCACTCTCCGAAACCGGCCAGACCCCCGCCGTCGCCGAGGGTGAGCCAGGCGGCAAGCAGGCTGCTGACTACGAGCGCGAGCGACAGGAAGAGAATCCCGGCTACGGCCATCAACACGAGCGACAGGGCCTTGGACCCCAAGAATTGCCAGCGCCCGGGACCCCGTGTCAGCGCCGTCCGCAAAGTGCCCCAACCGTATTCGACACCCATCGTCGACACGGCCAGGATCGTGAGCAGGAATACTCCAATGGACTGAATGAAGCCGAGGCCGTTGGACAGGCTGGACGGCAGCACGAATATCTCGCGAGACCAGTCCCCTAACCGGGCCTGTTCCTCTTCAAGCTCGACACAGTCTTCGCGGACAGACGTTACGAATACGCGCGCGTCCGACCTTTGCTCTTCAGAGAGTCCTGATACAAAGGACTCCATCTCACCGTCGTCAAAAACGTCTTCGCACGAAAACTCGAAATGGACAGGGTCACCGTCCTCGTTTTCCGTCGAGTAGCCAATGTAATGGTCTGAAGTGATGTCATCATTTTGGTAGGCAATGAAGAAGCCCCACAGGAACAGTTGTGAAATCGCCGCCGCAATTGCCAGCAGCGCCCATGGCATCCATCGCTGGCGCAGCTTGAACAACTCCCAGCGTGTGAGGCGCAGTACCTCGACGATCATGCGACCTCCCGTTCACCGCCGCCGGAAAGACGGACGGACGCTTCTGAACGGCGCGTACGCGCTATATTCGATTGCCGGACTGGCTGGCTGGTAGATCATTCGCCCCTCGCTCCGCCGATGTCCTTGCGCAGGATGAGCCAGAAAGCCGCGCCGCCCAGCGCGGTCATGTAGACCAGGAGAGCGACAAAGGAGTGTAACGTCCCTGGAAGGTCGCGGGCGCCTGACAGGCCGAAATCAGCCCCGGTCGTCACCACACCGGTTTCGGTCATCCAGGCAGCGATGTTTGGCCCTGGCAGGAAGTCAGAGATGTTACTGAACCAGTCGAACAGGCCACTCATGATCTGGACCAGTGTCAACTCTACGATGTAGTAGGACAGGGATATGGCGATTCCCATGCTGGACGATGATGTCAACACCGTTACGAACAGCGCCAGGATGGCGTACGGGGCCAGCCCGTAGACCGCTTTGCCGAACATCACCGCAACCGTGGACCATTCACCGGCATCGGCAAGTCCGCCGCCGCCGTCCTGGGTCAGGGAGGCGGCGATCAGGCTGCTGACCGCGACGGTCAGGCTCGCGATGACGAGCCCCACCCCGCTCAACAAAATCGTCGACAGCGCCTTCGCCACCAGGAACTGCCGGCGTCCGACACCCCTGGTGAGCAGGGTCCGCAAAGTGCCCCAGCCGTACTCGACCCCCATCGCGGAAGCGCCGAGGATCATGACGAGCAAGACGCCGATGGAATGGGCGGCGCCGAGGCTATTGGCGAGGCCGCCCGGCAGGACAAAGAAGCCCCGGTGTCGCCTCTGTTCCGCCGCAACCTCTTCAATGATCCTTGGACACTGCTCGTTTCGTATTCGTTGTTCGACTCTCTGGCGCGCGTGCTCCCGGAACTCGTCTGAGACGCGCTCCACCTTGGCATCGGCGTTTCCGTCCATGATATCGGCGCATGTGATCGTGACAATGCGTTCGGTGCCCGATCGTCCCGGGTATCTTCCGGGGGAAGGGTCGCCCACGTTGTGGTAAGCGCTGTAGAAGCCCCACATCGTGCCCTGAACGACCGCCAAGGCTATGAACAAAAGTATCCAGGGCATCCATCGACGGCGGAGCTTGAACAACTCCCAGCGCGTGAGGCGCAGGACGTCGGCGATCATCCCGCCTGCTGTTCGTCACTGCCGGTGACGTCGAGGAAGTACTGTTCCAGGGACGCCTGATCGGCCGCCATCTCCGTGACGTAGACCTCCGAGTGGCCGAGGGCTGCGCTCAACTCCGGCGAACGTTCACTCGGCGCCGTCACCACGACCGACTCGCCGTCCATCGTCACTTGTCCAACCCAGTCCAACGCCGACAGGACTTCGACGGCCTTTGCGTTGTCGGTCGTACGCATGCGAACCTGTGCGCCAGCTCGCGATCGAACGAGTTCATCTACCTGGCCCTGAGCGATGAGCTTGCCCTTCGACAGTATGGCCACGGAGTCGCACACTTGCTCGACCTCGTGCAGCAGGTGGCTCGAAAGGAGCACCGTGCGGCCGCTGGTGCCGAGGCTGCGGATCAGATCGCGCACCTCGGCCATGCCGGCAGGGTCCATGCCGTTGGTCGGCTCATCGAGGAACAGTAGTTCGGGGTCGCCGAGAAGGGCGTAGGCCAGGCCGAGGCGCTGCTTCATGCCGAGGGAGTAGTTGCGGAAACGGTCGTTGGCGCGGTCAGCGAGGTCGACTTTCGCTAGTAGCTCGTCCACCTCCCCGGAATCGCCTCGTCCCGAAATCCCCTGGAAGTAGGCTAGGTTGTTTCGGCCCGACAGATATGGGTAGAACGATGGTGTTTCGACTATGGCCCCGGTCCGGCGGAGAGCCTCCTGATGCGGCGTGCCGGCGCCGAGAAGGCTGAAATCGCCGGAGGTTGGCTTGACGAGTCCGAGGAGCATGCCCATCGTGGTTGTCTTGCCCGACCCGTTGGGGCCCAGAAGGCCGAAGATGTGGCCGCGAGGCACCTCCATAGTGAGTTGGTCGACGGCCAGAATTTTGCCGTACCGCTTGGTGAGCGACCGGGTTTCTATTACAAGACGTTTGGTGGTCACGGCCGTCAGTGTAGCCTACTCTGGGGGATCAACTGTCAGAGGCGGCAACCTGGACGCCGCGGCAACGTATGGCGGGCAGCCGCGCCGATCCGAACACCCACTCCGGATCCGCTGAGACCGCTTCGACGGAGTTGAGCGCGTCATAGACGTTGCCGGCGATCATGGTGTCCTTGACCCGCCCGACGATCTCTCCGTTCTCGATCCTGTAACCCAACGCCACGTTGGCCTTGAAATCGCCGCCGAGTTCGTTGCCCTGCCCCGCTCCGAGCAGCTGTTCGACGACCAGCCCTTCCTTGATGCCGTCAAACAGGTCTTCGCGAGGTGTATCGCCGCATGCCATGTCGATCACGGACCAACCGGGCGAGGGGGTGGATGCGAGGCCCCTGTGGGCGGACGCCGTGCTCTCGGCTCCGGCCTTGCCCGCGGTCTGCAGGTCGAATATCCCCCCGCCTATGACGCCGTCCTGTATGAGGGTCACCTTCTTGCTCGGCACACCCTCATCGTCACACGGCCTGCTGCCGCTTGCGTACGGAATCGTGGGGTCGTCAAATATGGTGATGGCCTCGTCGACGGCCTTTTCACCGACCCGCCCAACGAGGGGGGACGCGCCGGTGGCGATGTTTTTGCCGTTGAATCCTGACAGCAGCGGTCCCAACAGCGCCGCGCTGACGCCGCGGGGCGTGAACACTACTGGAACGTCGCCTGAAGGGGCAGGGGCCAACTCCTTTGAGTATTCGAGTTGGCGGAGGAGTCCCGAAAGGATCCGCTCGATCTCCTCTTCGCCGAACCACTTGCTGGAGTTGTGGCCTGCCCAAATGTTCAGCATGTCCGTGCCGCGAATCAGCTGGCCGCCGAGAAATACGTGGTACGAGGTCTGGCGGTAGGAATACTCGGCGCCATTGGAGTTGGAGAGCCACATCCGGCCGGCCGCCCACCCGACGGAGGCGTCACACAGGAGGTCCGGCCAGGGTTCGCGCAGCCGTTCGATCAACTCTTTGCCGGTCGCAATCATCTGCCCAGTCGTGACTTCGCAGATGCGGTCATCGACGATTGGCACGTCGGGGTAGCTGGTTGGTGGCGGGAACTCGAAGAACGCCTCGGACCCGAATTCCGCCAGCGCCGCGGCGCGGTCCACGAGGGCCGGTTCGATATCCGGATTCGTGGTGGACGTGAAGCCGATCCGGCCGTCGTCGATGACCCTCAGCGCCACTCCCGACTGCTGACTAGACGAGATCTCCTTCAGCCGGTTCGACTCGAAGGATACGGGGTGGCTTTCCGATTCCAACCGGTATACTTCGGCCTGCCCGAATCTCCTGGTCGCATCTTTCAGAATCCTGTCTGTCAATTCGATGTTCCTTTTACGGTTTCTGCGATGGGCCGGCGTTGTGCAGGCATCCCCGCGCGGGCCGGGCCTTGTTTGCCAGTCGTGATCGTTTCGATGGCGGCTACGCGCCTGAAATGAGGCACGAACGGATTCTTATGTGCGGGCTGCCGTTGGACACCGGCAGGGGCATCTGACCGCCCTTGCCGCATCCGCCGCCCTGGTTCATGTTGAGGTCGTTGCCTATGGCGTCGATGTTGTGAAGAGTGGTAAAGATGTTGCCGGTCAGCATCACTGGCCTCACCGCCTCTTCGACGCGCCCGTTGCGGATCATGTAGGCCTCGCCCGACGAGAAGGTGAACATCTCGTGCTGCGTCATCCCGCCGTACCAGTTCTTGACGTAGACGCCCTTGTCGACACTCTCCAGCAGGTCCTCGAACGTGGCCTCGCCGTTCTCGATGATCGTGTTGGTCATACGCACGATGGGCGGGTAGGCGTGGGAGATTGCGCGGGCGTTGCCGGTGGGCGCCTCGCCCATGCGCGCGGCCGTTTCCCGGGAGTGCAGGCGGCCGACGAGCTTACCCTCCCGGATTAGGTCGGTTCGTGTAGCCGGTGTGCCCTCTTCGTCGTATGCGAAGCTGCCTCGCAGGCCTGGTATGGCCGCGCCATCGACGACATTGAGGTGCTTGTCGCCGAACTGCCTGCCGAGCACCATGATCTCCTGCAATTTGTCGTTTTCCGCCACATTGTCGGCCTCCGACAGGTGGCCGAACGCCTCGTGCACGAATACGCCTGCGAGTACGGGGTCGAGTATGGTGGTCCACTCGCCGCCTTCGAGCGGTTTGGCGGATAGCAGCCCCACGGCGCGGTTGGCGGCGTCGAGGACCTGTTCGTCCAACCCCTCTACCAACGCGTAGTCGCCGACCGATCCGATGCTGAACCCGGCCTGCTGGACGTCGCCGTTCTTGCGGGCCTGCGCCGATATCCGGGCGATCACGTGGACCCGGTTTTGCTCGATGTACGAGCCGTCGGAGTTTCCGAGATGAATCTTCCTCGATGTGTCACCGTAGATCATGTCTGAGCTTTGGATGCCGTCGACGGACCAGATCACGTCGTTGTAGCTGTCCATCTGCCGCTTCTTGTCCCCGAGCGGGATTTCGGCAGGGTCCGTGACCAGTACCGGCTCTACGGCGTCAACATGCGCGCCGCCCACCTCGGCGAAGTGGCTACCGCCGCCGCCGGCGGCCCGGGCCTGGCTCACCGCGTCGGTGACGCGTTCCTTCAGGCCGTTCAGGTCGTTGAAGCAGACGAAACCCCATCCGCCGTTCACGAGGGCTCTGACGTTGCCGCCCCTGCCGGAGGTCTGAGCGATGTCTTCGAGGGACTTGCCGCGCCAGGTCAGGCGGGTGGAGTCGGTTTCCTCGATTCTTACTTCGCAGTAGTCTGCGCCGTTGCCTTTCAGGGCATCATCGATCAGGTCGCGGAATGACACTTTGCGGGGCCGCCTTTCGGATTGGACGGGTAGTCGGACTTGCTGTGTGGTTGTATCTATCAGTAAACCCGGCCGGAGTCGGCTTGACAACGCTAAGAAGATGTCAATTAAGTCCCTTACCAATTTTGGGACGCCATTGCACGAGTGAAAACCATGGAAAGGAAGTCCCCTCTTAGACCCTGGTTCCCTGTCACCCTGAGCCGCGTCAAAAGGTCTGGAGTTCAAGGGACAGGGCGGTTGCTGCCAGTTGCGGGCTTAGATTCCTCGGCTTCGCTCAGAATCACTATGGCCTTGCGAAGGCCGCACGAGGTGACGAAAGTCGGGCGGCATAACACAGCAGGGGGTACTGGCGGGTTTGAAACCCTCCACTACGATACGCCACGGCGGCGGTGTCTATTTTCAGAGGAATTTCAAATTTGCGTTCGTAATGACAGGCATCTACATGAATGACGGACGTTTACGCGCCGCTCCAACGGCGCTTATTTGGACACCATATTAGGCTGGGAGAGCCTGTCCGGGACGGGTTTTTGGGTGTGGGGTGAAAGCGAACGGGGCACCTGGTTGAGCGCCCCGTTGCTGGTTAGGAACTATGCCAGAACTACCCTGCAAGCAGCCAAACCCATCTCTCTCGCTCTCTGGATTCCAGCTTTCGCGGGAATGACGGTACTTTTGAGATAGTTGCTAAGTGCGAGTAGATGCGATAGTTGCAGGTCTTATGAAGTAGGGATCGGGAGAAACCCTAAAGTTGGCGCAGCCTCGGGTCGAGGGAGTCCCGGAGCCAGTCTCCCATGTAGTTGAGCGCAAGGACGACTGCCATGATGGCCATGCATGGGAAGAAGGTGACCCACCAGGCGGAGTCCAGGTACTGTCGACCCTCGGCAGCCATCAGCCCCCACGTCGGCGTAGACGGCGGAACTCCGGCGCCCAGAAAGCTGAGGGATGCCTCGACGATGATGACCAGGCCCACCCGCAGCGTAGCCAGGACGATGATGGTGTTGATCGTTGCGGGAAGGATGTGCCTGAGGATGATTCGCCGATTGGACGCCCCTGCTACCCGAGCCAGGGCGACAAAGTCCTGCTCTTTAGTCTGCAGCGCCTCGCCTCTGACCTGGCGTGCAAACGCGGTCCAAACCCAGAAGATGAGGATAATGACGAGGAGGAGGAAGCTCTGGCCAAGGGCGGCCACGAGCGCCAGGGCCAGGAGGATCAGCGGGAATGCCGCGCCGATGTCCGCCGTTCGCATGATGAGTTCGTCGATAAAGCCCCCAAGGTAGCCAGAGATCAGTCCCAGCCCCACCCCCAGAAAGGCCCCGGCGGCGAGAGATATGGTGGCGATAATGAGGGAGGTTCGGGTGCCGACGATCAACCGGCTCAGGACGTCTCGACCCACGTGGTCGGCGCCCAGGGGGAATTTCGCAGAGCCACCCTCCGACCAGATGGGAGGTACGAATCGATCGTCGAGCACCCCTGCGTTCGGATCCTGGGGCACGATCCAATTGGCTGTGATCCCAACAAAAACAAACAACACGAGAATCGAGCCCGAAAGGAGCGGCCATCGGCGCGTGAATCGGAAGGACCGCTGCAACAGAACAGCGCCGCCTCTTATCACAGAGTTGGCTGCCGCCGGCCTCGACGATCCACCGGAGATGGGCTCTCCCCCGAGGCCGCTGTCGAGGATCTGGCTGCGCGGCTGGAGCCAAGAGCGCGCGTCCCTCATGATCCGTACCGGATGCGCGGGTCTACGCGCGCATAGATGACGTCTATGGCGAAGGCGGCGACCACGTAGAAGGTGGTGAACAACAGGACTATCCCCTGCGTTAGCGGATAGTCGAGGTTGTATACAGAGCTGGCGGCCAGAAGCCCCAGGCCGGGCCAGGCGAAGACCGTTTCGACGACGATGGAACCGGTCAGCAGCGCTGCAATCAACAAGCCGGCGAACGTCAGCGGAGGAATAAGCGCGTTACGAAGGGCATGCTTCCATATGGTCCATATCCGCTTCACCCCCTTGGCTCTGGCGAACTTCACGAACTCTGATTCAAGGGCCTCGATCATCGCCGAGCGGATCAGTCGGACCAGCCCCGCCGCGCCGAACCAGCCCACGGCGATCGCCGGCATGATGAAGTGAGTGATGTCTCCCTTCCGCGACGTTGGCAGCAGGTTGATGCTCACGCCGAAGATGAAGATGAGCAGTATCCCTATCCAGAAGCTGGGCGCAGCCTGCCCGATCAATGCGAAGCCGCGCGCAAGCTGATCCCATATCGTGCCGCGCTTCACGGCCGCCAGGACGCCAAGGGGCACGCCTGTCACCACAGCGAAAAGGAGGCCCGCGGCGGCAAGCTGCAAAGTGGCGGGAAGCCGCTCCGCAATGATCGAACCGACCGGCTTGGCGTGCCACACGGAGCGCCCCAGATCGCC
The DNA here is from genome assembly GCA_965224235.1 of Dehalococcoidia bacterium. GTDB lineage: Bacteria > Chloroflexota > Dehalococcoidia > Lucifugimonadales > Lucifugimonadaceae. The sequence goes on from CBDCYP010000002.1 coordinate 810,732, forward strand.
TCGCAAAATCTTGCCCAGGAAGATTGCGTACTGGTGGACCGGAGATTTATCCAGTCCAAGGTCTCTGCCCATGGCGTCCCACTGCACGGGGTCGATGCCGCCGAACTGGTCGGCCAGGAGCAGAACACGCGGGTCTCCCTGGATACGGGCGACGCTGAAAACCAGGACGGAGACGGCGAGCAGGGTCGCCAAAGTCATGGCGAACCGCAGCATGAGAAATCGGGTCAAGCTTTGGCTGCTCCCGTCCCGCCTCTGGCAGGCCGCTGAAATGTGGGGCGTGCAATGAGGCCAGGCCCGTTTTCCGGGAGTCTAAGGGTATCCGTCAGATACAACTGCTCTCTCGCTTCCTGGGCAGGATGAAGGTCACGGGGATGATCGAAAGAGTTTTTTTCGGAGCGCGCCAGATCCAAGGCGCCCGCCTGGCAGAGATACCGGCCCGTCGCTGGTAGATAGCCACGGGCCGGTATTTTACGACTCTGCTTTAACGCTCGATCCGCACAGCCAGGACGCGCCTGCAGCTATTGGTGTGCGGCTGCAAGTCGTACGCTAATTGCCGTTTTCCGCGGCGTGTTGCACGTACTCGAAGTTGTTGATGTGGCCGCCCGGCCCGGCCATCAGCCACCAGTCGCCGATTGCGGGACCAGCGACGAAGACTCGGTGGGCTTCTACGACGGGGACCGTAAACTGCTGCTGGAACAAGAACTCGGTGTGTTCGCGGCCAACCTGGGACATCGCCTCAACTGATGGCGAGAACAGCATAACGTCGCGGTCATCCAGCACCCTCTGGTGTGACCACCCGAAGCCTCCGTAACCGAGAGGAGGACCCGCCCTGAATGTAATCGGCCATGTTTCCCTGCTGCCGCCGATCATGAGCGGAGCGGCAACTTCACCCTTTGAGCTCTTACCGGCGATGGACGACCACTCGACCCGCTGCTCGGCGACGTCGATTCCGACGGCTCGCAACATCGGAATCACCGCGGTTCCAATCTCCTGTTGGAGCGGCCTGGCGCCGGATACGTTGAAGAAGTCGGTCTTGAAGCCGTTCGGGTATCCAGCCTCGGCCAGCAACGCTTTGGCGCCCTCGGGATCGAATTTGAGCTCGTCGGCCCAACGATCATGGGTTCCCGCCGCCAGATGCTGACTTGACGTGTTCGTCCTTGTGGCATAGATTGGCGCGCCCCGCTCCAGCAGGACGTTCCGGACGATGGATTCCTTGTCGATCGCCATCGCCATGGCGCGGCGGACCTTCCTTGCGCGCTCCATGGACGCCGCGTCCTCTATGTTTCCGATCCACGGATGTTCTTCCAGCCACTGATCGTTCTTGTAGTTCTCGTTCTCCGTGTAGATGTTGGTTTCCAACTCGCCTGTTTCAGGGTGATTCAGGATGTAGAACTGGCCGGCCAGGTGGATCTCGAAGATCGTGCCTGACAGCATGGGCCGGATAGTTCCAACATCCTCCACCTGAGGCAGGTTCGGCAGAGGAATATCGGCGATATCCACCTCCCCGGCCTTCATCATTGCGACCCGGGTGGCCGCCTCGCGAACCTCCAGGACCTCCAAACCCTCCCACTCAGGCGTCTGTCTCCAGTGGTCCTTCACCGCCTTCATCTCTACACGGTCCTCAGCCCTGAAATCGATCATTTCGAAGGGACCAGTGCCTACGTCGATGGAAACGTTATCCTCGCCTGTCTCCTCGATGTATTTTTTGCTCCACATGTTCACGACGCCCGGCCAGGCAGGTGAGTTGTGCTTCATCCACCAGTAGGAGGGCCGGTCTTTCCACGGGACAAACACCGTGTACTTGTCCACTGCCTGCCAGGGTTCGAACATCGTTATCAAGGATGGCCGGTCCACGAAGCGGCTTCCGTCTTTCATCGACTCCGCGTAGTTGAAAACGACGTCCTCGGACGTAAATTCGCCCATGTCCTTGTGGAAATTGGCGCCCTCTTGCAGGGTAATGTGGATGCCGTCGTCCTTCACTTCCCACGACTTGGCGAGGCGGGCAATGGTCTGGCCTTCGGCGTCCAGTCCCAGGAGGGTCTCAGTTGCGCCGTAGCTCCAGCGGTTGCTCTCGTTCGGCCAGGTGACAGTCGAAGGAGTGAACTGGGGCAGGCCGATGCGCTCCAGCGCAACGCGAAGGGTGCCTTGCTGCGCTGAGCCGCCGTCACCGCCGCAGGCCAGGAGGCTCGGCAAGAGCACAGACGCCAGCAGCGCCAACACTATCGTGGGGGAAATTCGTATCGGACGTGCTCTGTGCCTGCTCATGATTGCCTCCTTAACAAGGCGAAGTTGAGATAAATTTGCAATCCGTAAGCAGATCAGTTCTGACCAAGGGGTAATCGTAAATAGGATCTTGACAAAAAGCCGATTTGCGTCGGATGTTCCGCGAACGTGGACGTTATGCCTTGCCAGATAGCTTGTCAACCACAGCAACACCGGCCTTCCCGCCTTTCCAAGGGCGGCGGACGCCGAGCCCGTAGAGATGGGCACGGTGCGCAAGAAGTGGGTCTGAAATGGCGTAAACGGGACTAGGCGCAACAGACTTGGGGCCAGCGCCGACGCCTCCGCTTCCTCTTTGTCACTTCTCTTCCAGGTGTCTTGTATTGCGGTCTCCTGCAAGAAGACCTTCAAGCTGTCGGTGGACCCGCTCATCATCGAGAAATTTCGTGATATCACGGCCAGGCGATCGGCTTGGGCCAGTGTAAGGATATGGTATGAATCAGCAATCCCAGGGAGGACCTCCACGATGAAGATCACAGGGCTCACAGTACATCTCTTCGAACCAAGGCCAAATCACCATCAGGAGACGCCCGAATATGTCAACGTCACCACGAGACAGAACGGGGTGGCCGTCATATCGACCGACGAAGGGATTACGGGAGTCGTCTCTTCGGAAGCCGCCAAGCTAAAACAGCTGGCCGGTCTGTGGTCGGTGGCAAAGGACCACATCGAGGGCCAGGACCCGTTCGATCGCGGCAGGATCGAGAAGCTGCTAAGGCATCGCTTCGCGTGGCCCAACGCGGCGGTCGGAGTACTTGACTTCGGCTTGTGGGACATAGCAGGCAAGGCGCTGGGTGAGCCGGTATACAGGCTCCTGGGAGCAACCAGGGAGAAGGTCCTGGCTTACGGATCCACGGTGCACCACGCCACCGACGCCCAATTCGTGGAGACGGCGCTGGAGGCCAAGGAGATGGGTCTGACGGCCGTGAAGCTGCATCCCTACTGCGTGGCCGACGACGACATGCGAATGTGCGCCGCGGTGCGAAAGGCCGTTGGCGACGACTTCACGCTGATGTTGGATACGCTGGTGTACCCGGGACCCTATAGCCGGAAAGAAGCCATGTGGGCGGGGCGCGTGCTGGACGAACTCGGCTTTTTCTGGTTCGAGGACCCACTGGACAAGACGGACTTTACAGGGTTGGCGGAACTGACCGAGGCGTGCAAGGTCGTGCAGGTGCGGATGGCCGACAAGGTGGAGGACATTGGCGAATACGCTGAGATGATTCGTCACCGCTGCATGGATATCATGGCCGGTCCGGCCTACTTCGGGATAACCGACCTGATGAAGCTGGCGCACCTGGCCGAAGCGAATCACATGAATATGGAGCCTCACGACTTTGGGGGCGGAATAGCGAGTCTCCACGCCCTCCTGGCCATCGACAACGCCGACTATTACGAGCTGGCCATACCGCTGGGATGCTTCGACGAGGCGATCTACCCCGGCGTCTACATGGATGCCGCGAAGGTAGATTCGGAGGGCTATATCCACGCGCCTACCAAGCCCGGCCTGGGGTTCGAGATCGACTTCCGGGAAGCAACAAAGGTGACTGAGCAGGTCGTAGTAGCCTAGCCCAGTACGCCCCGGGCCTGCGAGGCGGACTCGCGCAAGCCCCACACCGTCTTCGGCGAGGAGATGCCCGACCCCCTTGAAGACCTGAACCTGGCGCTGGCTGCGAAGGCTTGAGAGCAGTCCATCTCCGTCAAGATGATTCTTGACCCACTCACCTCTCGGGACCACAATGAAATGAATGGACCGTAGAGCCGGGAGTACGCGCGATGGTTGTCCAGCGAGAGAAGTTTTCCAGTCAGGCGTCGCCGGAACTACTGGCTGCTATGCGCAAGATCGCCAGAGACGATGGCCGCCACTTTCAGGCGGCGCTGGAAGACGCCATGGCGGTATCCCCACCAACTCAGCGGCGGCCAGCGACAGCGCATCATGGTTGCCCGAGCGCTGCTCCTGCGGCCCAGCCTGATTGTGGCGGACGAACCGGTGTCGATGGTCGACGCGTCGCTCAGGGCGACGATCCTGAACAGTCTCACGAAGCTGAACCGCTACCTCGGCATATCGGTTCTGTACATCACACACGACCTGACGACGGCATATCAGATTTGCGACAACATCGTGATTCTCTACCGCGGCTCTGTGGTGGAGGCCGGTTCGACCGAGCGCGTGATCAGGACGCCAAAGCGCCCCTATACGCAACTGCTGGTTGCGTCCATCCCGCAGCCAGACCCTCGCAGCAGGTGGGGCGCCGGCGAAACGGAAGAGCCGCCGGAAGCGACCGGGGCTGGCAATATGGGGTGCAAGTTCGCTTCCCGGTGCCCGGCGGTGATGGAGGTATGCCGGTCGGAGTCGCCGCCGTTCTTCATGCCCGATGACAATCGGACGGCTGCCTGTTTCCTGTACGACAACACCAAAGTTCTGGCATCTGACGATCCGAGCGACGTGTTTGAACAGCCGCAGCGTAGCCGCGCCGCGTTGTAGCGGCGGCGCGTGTGCCCGTTTACGTTCCCCGTGATCTGGTCAGTTCGCATGGGTGATTCCCGGATTGGCGCGTAATTGGTGCCAGTTCGTTTTGATCACGCCGCCAATTCAGCAAAAGCGGGATTGAAACCCGCACCTACGCCAGCGGTTTCGACGCCGAAAATGATCGCACGGCCAATTCAGATCGTGGGGGCGGGTTGATGGAGTTGAACTGGATCGCCGCGGCGTTGGCGAGCACGATCATTTATGCGGGCGTGACGATCGGCGACAAGCTGATCCTGACTCGTCTGGGGATTCGTCTGCCGGCTTTCTACGTCTTCACCGGCGCGAATCAGGCCATTATCTCTCTGTTCATATTGGCGTTCGATCCGCCTCGCGGCGTGCCGCTATCCGCCGCCCTGGCGGGATTTGGCGGCGGCGCGTTTTGGGGAGCGGGACTCACGCTAATGTTCTGGGGACTCACACGGGAGCAGGTGTCGAGAGTCGCTCCGGTCTGGCACACGTCGCCCATATTCGTTGCCATCGTGGCGGTGTTCGTTCTTGGCGAGTCGCTGGGCTGGCTGCACTGGTTCGCCATTGCGCTGGTCGTGTTTGGCGCAATCGCAATATCGGTACGCGGCAGCGAGTTAGGTATTGGGTTCAGCATCCGACCCACGTTATTGGTGATTCTCCTGGGCGCCATCCTGATCGGCATGGGCCAACTACTGCTGAAGGAGGCATCGGCTGACCAATCCGTGTGGAGCCTGATGGCGTTCCGCGGTTTGGGTCTGTTTACCGCTATGTTCGTGCCGTTCGCGAGGCCGCGTGTCGTGGGGGAACTGGTCCGCTTTCTCAAGTCGCCTTTCAGGGCCGGAGCGATCGTATTGAACGATGCCGTTGGGCCTTTCGCTGGAAATCTGCTGCTGCTTTGGGCCATAACCGCGGGCCCGATCTCGCTCGTGAGCGGTGTTGTGGCGTCCCGTCCTATATTCGTCCTGGCCGGTACCATCGCCATCGGTCTCTTGGCCAAGCGCCTGCTGTCGGATGAGGAGATAACCCGGTCGGACGTGGCGCTCAAGGCGACGGCGACGGCTGCTGTGGTTGCGGGAGTTGCGATAATTGCGGTGGCGTGACGCCGAAATCGCGTCTTCAGTAGGAGATGCCCCGGCGGGCTGATTTGGCCGACATGGGCCAAAGGGTCCCGATGGGCCTGAAATCTGCAGCGAGAAAAGGACGAATAGATGATTATCGTGAGACGTACTTACTTGCCGTTGCCCGGCAAGGGCGGTGGGTTGCTGGGACTTGTGAAGCAGGCGGCCGACGCCGTGGCCGAGGCCGGTTTCGACCGGCCGACCGTTTTGCGGGGCTGGCACGGCAAGCACGGGGCCATCCAGACGGAGCAGGTCTGGCAGGATATCGCCGCCTATGAGGCGTCCCGCAGCGTGGTGCGGCGAACGCCCGGTATTACAAGTGTGTTCGGGGAGATATACCCACTGCTGGCGGAGACGCACACGACGGCTGTGTTCGAGGTGGTGGAGTGATGTCTGGCTGACCGCGCCGTTCCACTAGCGCGCGCAGGACGCGTCCCATTATGACTTCAGGAAGAATTGGCCGCGGGGCTAGGCGATAGGGAGGGTCATGCCGGTGCCGGGTGGCAGGTCCCATTGCGGGTCTTGCAGGCCGCGGAGGAAGTCGATTTGGCCGTGGTGGTTGTTTTTGTGGGTGATCTGGTGGCGGAGAGCCTGGCCGACTGATACGCCCCGTCGATAAGTCTCAGGCGCTTCGGCGAGTCGGTCGTCGGAAAGGGTCGCAAGGTAGCCGCTCGTCTGCAGGTGCGCGGCCTTGTGGTAACCGATGAGGGTGTCGATGGACGGGATGGCGAGACTCCGCAGGCCCATCCTGTCGCCCGGGTCGGGCATTTCGTGGGGCTGGCCGAATCGTTCGTACCAACCCTCCGACTCCCACAAGTCGGCGGCGCCACCGGTCAATTGGTTGATCATCCTGTCCTCACCCCTGGCGACGTGCCACAGAATGAAGCCGATGTTGTTGGCATATGGGGCCGGACGCCACACGACCTGCTCCTGTGTCAGCCCGTCGCACGTCGCCAGCAGGCGCACGTGAACCTGGTCGAGGCTATCCCTTATGAATGTGATTGTGTCCATGTGACCTCTGGGTCAGGACCCTTCCTGAGGGGTTCCGTTACGCCGACGCGTCCCCTCCTGTTGTGAACGCAGGGTCGTAGAGGGTGTCCAATGTCCCTTACCGCTTGCGGTATGCCCTTGCGCAAGGCAACGCGATGCGAGGGATGCCCCAATGTCACCCTGAGCGCCTGTGAATAAATCATTTATGCTCCTATGGTATTGAGAGGCTGATTGCTGGACAACGATATTGGGCAGCCATATCGGCGAGGTGAACACATGAGTGAAGAGACGCTGTTTGAACTTCCGGCCATCGAGGAGAAGCGAGCGCCTGCGCCAACGAGTCCGGGTGAGGCCCGGGTGCTGCGGCCGGTGCGGAATCAGCCTGAGTGGGCGGTATTGGACCTGGAATCTCGGTTGCCTCAAGAGCATCGGGCCCGTGTTATATGGAGCTTTTTGGAGAGGTTGGACCTGTCGGCCTTTTATGCGCCGGTCAAGGCGGTGGAGAACCGGCCAGGCCGCCCAACGACAGACCCCAAAGCGCTGCTGGCGTTGTGGCTTCTGGCCACGGTTGACGGTATAGGGAGCGCCCGCCGGCTGGCGCGTTTGTGCGAAGAGCACGACGCCTACCGCTGGATGAGGGGGAACGTACCTGTCAACTATCACATGCTCTCTGACTTCCGGGTAGCCCACCAGGAGGCGCTGGACGGCCTTTTGACCCAGATCATAGGTTCTCTGATGGCCGCAGGGGCGGTCCTGCTGGAGCGTGTGGCTCAAGACGGGATGCGGGTGAGGGCGAGCGCCGGCGCCGCGTCCTTTCGCGGCGCGCAGGGATTGAAGAGGTGCATGGAGGAGGCGCGGGCGCAGGTGGAGCGGCTGGCGCAGGAGCGGGAGCGTCCCGATTCCGGTGTGACGCGGCGTGAACGTGCGGCGCGGGAGCGTGCGGCGCGAGAGCGGGAGGAACGGGTCCGGGAGGCGCTGTCGTACTTGCCCCGGGCACAAGCGAAGAAGGAACGCCAACAGCACACCAAGGCGAAGGCTCAGCGTCCCAAGGTTACGAAGGCGCGGGTATCCACCACAGACCCCCAGGCAACGGTGATGAAGATGCCGGATGGCGGCTTCCGGCCAGCCTGCAATATCGAACTGGCCACTGATAGCGCCAACGGGATCATCGTCGGAGTAGGGGTCACATCGTCGGGTACGGACGCAGGGCAAGCGGCGCCCATGGAGGAACAACTGGTCAGGCGGACGGGCCGGCGCCCTGACTCCTACCTGATGGACGGGGGCTTCGCTACCCGGGAGGACATCACCGCTCTGGAGCAACGTGGGGTGAGTGTGTATGCGCCGGTGAGGTTGCCCCGGAACAAGCCCGAACGGGAGCGTTACGATCCCCGCTACGGGGACGGGCCGGACGTGGCAAGGTGGCGTCAACGGATGGCCACCGGCGAGGCCAAAGCCATATACAGGCAGCGGGCGTCTGTAGCCGAGTGGACGAACGCCCAGGTGCGTCTTCACGGAGTGAGCCAATTCAACGTACGGGGACTTGCCAAAATCACCAGCGTAATGCTCCTTGTCGCCGTGGCCCACAACCTCCTGCGTTGGGAGGCGTTCATGGCGTAGGCAGACACGGGGGTTAAGCAGGCACAGCCGATAAGCTCCGGACCAGTCAATCCGGATTCCCTAGTGAATTCGCCCGGAAAGCGGCCAATGCTGTCCCGCAATTCTGCCTCCCTCAACAAGCGCCCGCCCCGGTGAAACTTCCCAATGGCGCTTTCCGCCACCAACATGCCGCCTAACAACAACAGAACCCAAAAAACTCACAGCCTCTGAGCGAAGTCGAAGAGTCTGGATCAGGGGGGCGGACCATTCTGGCTGGCAGACGTTAGATTCTTCAGCTTCGCTCAGAATGACAAAGGGAATGGCTCAGACCTGTAGATGTCAACTAATTCGTTGGCAGGCATTTACGCTCCGCTCCGGCGGCGCTTTTTTTGGACACCCTCCAAGCCGCTAGCCAACAGTCCCATACCTGCGGACGAAAAGACAACACGGTGGGTTTTGCCGATCAGCCCCCAATGACCTCATCGGCTGGGGTTGGCAGGCTTCTCGTCGGGTAGTGGCGGTACGCGAAGTTTTCGAGCGTGGCTTCGTCGATGTCCACGCCGAGGCCGGGCGTGTCGGGCAGGGTGATGAAACCGTCCTCGGGCAGTAACTGGTTCGATATCTGTGCGCCGACCTCGGCGAACCGAACAAAGTATTCGGTTATCAGGAAGTTGGGCATCACGGCGGATGCGTGCACCGTAGACGCCAACGCCATGACCGTCGAGTTGTAGTTGTGTGGCGACACGGCCACGTAGTGCGGCTCGGCCATCGCGGCGATCTCCTTCAACTCCAGAATGCCGCCTGTGTTCGCCACGTCGGGGTTGATGATGTCCGCAGCTCGTTTCTCGAATACCTGTACAAACCCGGCCTTGCCGTAGATCGCCTCGCCGGTGACGACGGGTATCGATATCTGCTGACGAATCTCGGCCAGCGCGTCGAGGTTCTCTGACGGGCACGGCTCCTCGAACCAGAAAGGCCGCACCTCGGCGATCTGCTCGGCCAGCCGAACGGCGTACATCGGGGCGAGCCGCCGGTGAATCTCAATGAGCATGTCCACGTCCGGCCCCACGACCTCTCGCACCCTGCGGACCTTCTTTGCCGCCTCGTCGATCATCTTTGAATCCCCGTATGACCGCCACGGCCCCGCAATAGCGTCGAACTTGAGCGCCGTGAAGCCGTTTTCGACCACCCGTTCGGCCATCCTGGCGAAATCGTCCTCCGTCTCGGCGCCCCAGTACCAGCCGTTCGCATATACACGCACCCGGTCCCTGCACGCCCCGCCGAGCAACCTGTACACTGGCTCTCCGACGGCCTTGCCAACGATGTCCCATAACGCCTGCTCGACGCCGCTGATGGCGCTGAATATCTCCATCGACCCGCGCCGCTGCCCGTAGTCGTCGTACGCTATCTGCGTGAAGTGCTTGATGTTGAACGGGTCGCGGCCGACCAGGAACCGCTCGATCTCCTCGACGTGGATCGCCGTGGTGCGGTCCCGGTCCGCCTGTGTGTAGGCTTCCCCCCAGCCGTAGATGCCTGAGTCGGTCTCCACTTTTACGAATAGCCAGTTTTTGCGCCACCCCGGGTGGACGAGGTACGGCTTGACGGACGTTATCTTCATGCGTGTTTCTTTCTGCGAGAATACTTTGAGCGCAGGCTGACGTTATCGCCGAACGCAGTTTAAAGCCACTCCACGGGAACATACTCATCACATCCGAACAGTCTGACATCCAGGCGGTCGAAAATCTCTCACGCTTGGCCGAGCATGCCTACGAGGGCGAGACCTGGCGAACATTCGTAGCTCTGGAACTCCCGTCTAGGGTTCGACGCAATTTGGTTTCTCTCAGCGATCAGGTTCCATCCCGTTGGCGACGGCACGTCCGGTGGGTCGGCACGTCGGAAATCCACCTAACGTTAAAGTTTCTCGGCGAGGTCGATCCGTCCTATCTTGTGGACATGGCCCTTTTGATGAGGGACGCGGCCAGAGAGTCGTCTCAGTTCGATCTGATTCTCGACAAAACAGGCGCGTTTCCGTCGCCTCGTCGACCCAACACGCTGTGGGTTGGATTCGGCGGCGAGGTCCAACGGCTGATGCGCCTGCAGGCCCGGATCGAGGGTTCGATGATCTACGCCGGGGTCGACGTGGACCGATGGCGTTTCCACCCTCACGTTACGATTGGCCGCCTGCGCCGCGGGCCGTCAGCATACATGGCCGGCGAGATCGGCTATTCGTGGATCGACGCCTGGCTGCCTGAGCGCGGCTTCGACGTGCACGTCACCCGAATCACCCTGTTCCGCAGCCATCTGGGGTTCGGAGGCGCCAGATACGAGCCGTTGTTCACCGCGCCCATGGCGTGATCAGTAGGGGCGCCCACAAGGAGCTTGATGCTCCTATAGAAGTCAAGCCGTGGTTTGAACTGTTTGGGCCGAGGTCCGAAGGGCAGAGAAGACTTCGCGAGCTACGTAGCGTTTGAGGCAACGGATGATCTCCGCTTTGCTCATCCCCTCAATGGTGCGGCGCCGCATGTAGGACTGGGTTCGCGGACGCGTACCCGGATGGTTTGGACCGGGAGGGTTGGGCCGGGCTTGGGGTCGATGCAAGCGGGGACCCTATGGGAGCGCCGGCCTATCACCCCTACCGCTGTTGAGCGTGTGGCTTTACGGCTTCACGGGCGGCGTGCGCCCGACCCGCAACCGGGTCCGATGCTGGAGAAGGCGGAGAGGACGTTGGCCGATGCGGGCTGTCACTACGGGAGCAATCCGGAGGAATGCGCCCGCATCGGCCAACGGGTGGTCATGCCGGAGCCGCAGGGGCGGGCGCTGGAGAGCCCGTATCACAATGACCGTTTCGCCTGCCCCGAGACGAGCGGCAGCTACCGTTGCCCCGAGGGACAAACTGCTGCGCTTCACCCGTATCAAGCGCACTGGCCAGACCCTGATGCGGCTCTACCGGGCCTCACGGGCCGTGTTGCAGGTCCTGCCCTGCCTTCGGGGTCTGGTCGACGGACAGACGGCATGGGCGGGCGCTGGAGATAGACCCGCACGACGCAGCTCTGCGCCGCAGGGCCTGGATGTCCGCCGAAGAGGCCAAACGCGCCTATAACCTATAAACAGAAGCTGGTCGAACCGGTCTTCGGGATCATCAAAGAGCAACAGCAAGCCCGGATATTCCTGTTGCGCGGCTTACCCAACGTTGCGCCCGAGTGGACTCTGCTCGCCACAGCCTTCAACCTGAGCGCCCTGCGGGGATATGGCGGGATCATATGCCGGACCCTGAGTTCACAAACGAATCGCAACGCCAAATCAGTGCGCTGCCGCGGGACACTGACATGTCTCCATTCAGGTACTGCGTAAAATGCCCGCCTGCGTGCTGAGGGCGATTGTTCCCGCAGGGGCTCTCTCAATCTTCCAGCGCATTCGACTGGCGCCGATGCGCTTGGCCCCAAACCCCGACCGCTTCTGAGACTGCGAGGTCCCTGACGTTCCCCTTGAGCCATCCAGAGGAGGGTAGACGTTCGGGAGGCCGGTTGATCATATGAGTAAAAAGGGCGTATTCGAACGATTCGGTTTGCAGGATCGCCTCTCGCAATACCGAGCCGTCGAGAGTGTGCAACTCGGCCGGATAGACAAGGACTATGGCGGTTTCTATGGGCAGGCCCGTGTGCTGGACGACGCGGCCAAGGCATTCTACGGCGTCCTTGTCAGCACCGGCGTGACTACTCAAGTCCGCCTCGATGACGACCGGCCAGCCGCTGGCCTCCTTGATCAGGACATCCGGCCGCCCGCCGCCTGACCTGTGAGGATGTGGCCTGTCCTCTCGGACCCCACGGTCCAGCTGCGGCGGAGACCATCGAGGACCTCTCCCAGAGCGACGTTGACGGTCTGCTCATGTGTCGAATTCGGCATCGTGCGTTTTTACCCGGCCATCGGGGGCGGCCGGGTTTCGTCTGGCAGCAAACAGCGCCCGACAACCGCCCCATCGGGCAGGGCAGGACACGAGTTGTTCGGCGTTGGCGAGCGATGGCGGTTCCAGTCATGTGATTGGACGGTTTAGCGTGTATGGTTTGCAGGCCATGGCTTCAGATCGATCACTGCCAGATTTTGTTTGGCGACGCTCCAATGAGATTTCAGGGCGTGTCCGGGAAATTCGTGAGGACCTGCACGCCCATGCCGAGATTAGGTATCGAGAGTATCGCACCGCGAAAGTGTGCGCCGACGAGCTCGAACGGCTGGGAATCGGGATACGTACCGGCGTGGGGCAAACGGGCGTCGTCGGCCTGCTGAGTGGGAGCGCTGCCGCCGACCGCGGCACGGTGGCGTTCAGGGCCGAGATGGACGCGCTGCCCATGGACGACACGTGCGGCACGTCGTATGAGTCGGTGAACCCCGGAGCGGCCCACCTGTGCGGCCACGATGGCCACGTTGCGGCGTTGCTTGGCGCGGCGCAGGTGCTCTCTGAACTGCGGGACGTAATTCCCGGCAACGTGAAATTCCTGTTCGAACCGGCCGAGGAGATGACTCCACCGGGGGAGAAGATGGGCGCCAAGGCGATGATCGATGACGGGGCCTTGCAGGACCCGGAGCCGATCGCCGTGTTTGGATCGCATTTCTACCCCGATTGGCCGGCGGGATCGATCGCTCTACGGGCCGGGCCGGCGTTTGCGGGCAACGACAGCGTTCGACTCACCATCACGGGCCGCGAGTCCCACGTGGCTGTGCCGCACAACGGTGTCGACGCCATAAACGTCGCGGGGCACGTCATCACTGCATTGCAGGGGTTGGCGTCGAGCTTCGACATCGGGGAAGCCTTGAGCATGCACTTCAGCACGATCAGCGGGGGACGTATGCCCAACCTGATTGCCGATAAAGTGGAGTTGGTGGGGACGTTCCGGGTATCCGACGAGGCGGTGCGCGATGAGATTCCCGGCAGGTTCGAGGACATGGTCCGCGGCGTATGCGCAGCGTTTGGCGCGACTTACGAGATGGACTATAGGTCGCGTAATCTGCCGCCGGTCATCTCCACGCCGCACGAGGTGAATGTGATGCGGTCGGCCCTGCACGAGGTGTTGGGCGTGGAAAAGACGATTGAGATGCGGCATCCGCGCCTTGCGGCAGACACGATGTTCAACTGGCTGCGACGCAAGCCGGGTGTGTTCTATATGGTCGGGACTGCGAGTGACGACCCGTCGACGCATTACCCGTCCCATCACCAGCGCTTCGACATCGCGCCGGAGACGTGGCCGGCGGCTGTGTCGGCCATCGTGATGACGGCCATCCGGTATCTCGAACAGGCCGGGAAGGAAGCAGACAAGCAGGTATGAATTCCGGAGCGCTCAAGCAACGCCTCGCCGAGGGTGGAACCGTCTTCGGTACGATGTTCGACTATGTCGTCAATGCCCAGTGGGCGCAGGTAGTCGCTGCCAGCACGCTGGACTACGTGGTGATCGACACGGAGCACGGCTCGCGTGACCGGTCGCAGATGGCGTTGCTATCGATCGTATTTAAGGCGGTTGGCGTGACGACGATAATCCGTGTTGCCGCGCCCGACCCGACGTTGATTGCGATGGCGCTCGACGCGGGGGCCGACGGCGTTTTGGTACCGTACTGCGAACGTATCGACGACATACGCGCGTGCGTCGCAGCCGCCAAGTTGCACCCGTTCAAGGGGGAGTACCTCGAACGCGCCGTCGATACGGGCGTGTTTCCTAGCGAGAAGTCGAAACAGTACCTCGAGGGGCTGCATCGGGACCATCTGATCGTGATCGGCATCGAGAGCGAACCGGCATTGAACCGGCTGGACGAAATACTGGACGTGGGCAACATCGACGGCCTGTTCGTGGGGCCGAACGACCTGACCACGTCGCTGGGCGCGCCGGACGAGTTGGAGAGCGAGCGGTACGTGTCGGCGCTGCGCACGATCGTCGACAAGGCGGAAAGCCGTGGCGTTCCGGTGATGATCCATCACGACGACCCGGAGGACTCGATCAGGGCAGTGAAGACCGGTGCCCGCTTCGTTCTGCACACGTACGACGGCGGCATCATGATGCGAGCGTATCGTAAGGAGTTTGCGGAGTTGCGCAGGTTGGTGACCGAGTTGCGCGGCGAGACGTTTGACGTGGACACGAGCGGCGGAATTCAGACGGTGTGATTACTGGTTCGGCTCAGGGAATCCTTTGCATAACTTTCGTCAAAACGGCGAAAGCCGAAATGCAAATGACGGGATGTTACGGCGGAACGCTGGTTCACCATCCGACTCCGGCGCCGCAATAGTCCCGCAATCCGGCCCGCTCCGGGTCCGGTTTACGCTTGGGCAAGTCCGCCAGGGGAAACATCCGTCCAAACAGGGACAGGACCTGGGCGTCCAGACCGTCGGTCTTCGCTTCGTACCCGCAGGCCCTGGCGAAGGACCGCACCTTGTTGGGATGGACCATGTGGGCTCTCAGCCCAGCTTCTTCCAACTGGCTGATCAACTGCCGCTCATTTCCGCCGGTGGGCTCACACACCGCTACGGAGACGCCCTGCCCACTCAGCCATTCCACCAGGGCGGCAATGCCGTCAGTGGAACTGTTGAAACGTTGCGCAGGGCCGATTCCAGCCCATGCTTTCAGGCTGACTTTACCTACATCGATTCCAACTACCACTCCCATCGTGTCCTCCTTTTCCGTATCATTGCGCTGCCGGCCTCCCCACTTGCCAATGCGGGTCCTGGACCCTTGCATCTGTTCGGAGTGTCCGGCTGGCGGGAGGGGTATCCTAACTCCCGCGCGGCGCCATCAGGGCAACAACCCGGTCCGCTCAATGACGGTCGACGCCCCCTGAAAGACTCGACGAACCGGCCCCGGCAGTTGAAAGGGCAACAACCCGGTCCGCCCAATGACGGTCGACGCGCCCCTCCCGCCTGCCCCACACATTGGCCGATTCGCGGGACATTCGAAACATACAAATGACAGTCGTTTACACCCGCACGCCCCATCACACCCCGCTAACATCGTCGAACAATCAGCCAGGAACCATGGACAAGCCAAAAAAATGAAATATCGCAATCTTGGCAATTCGGGGCTCGAAATCTCAGAGGTCGGCCTCGGCTGCAACAACTTCGGCCGGCGTTGGGACTATGAACGGGCGAAAACCATAATCGCTGGCGCGCTCGACAACGGCATCAACTTCCTCGATACCGCCGACGTCTACAGCGACGGCGAGTCGGAGAACATTATCGGCAGAGCATTGCACGGCATACGCGATCAAGTTGTGATCGGCACAAAGTTCGCCGGCGCGATGGGCGAAGGCCCCAACTCCAGCGGCGGATCGCGAAAGTACGTGATCGCCGCGTTGGACGCCAGTCTGCGAAGACTGCAAACCGACTACGTCGACCTCTACCAGATGCACTGGCCGGACCGGTCGACGCCGATAGATGAGACCCTGCACGCGCTCGACGACATGGTGACCGCCGGCAAGGTGCGTTATGTCGGTTGTTCCAACTTTGCGGCTTGGCAGATCGTCGACGCCATCTGGACATCCAGAACTGAGCGCTTGGCCCACTTCGTCAGTTGCCAGCCCCCGTACAACGTCCTCGACCGCAGCATCGAGGCCGAAACCCTGCCCGTCTGCCGGCGGTACGGTCTCGGCATACTCCCTTACTACCCATTGGCCTCCGGATTCCTCACCGGCAAGTACGACCAGGGCAACGCCCCGCCGGAAGGAACGAGGCTGCACTTCTTCCCTAACATCGCAGAGCGTCAATTGACGGTCGAAAAGTTCGCAATCCTCGGCCGATTGCAGGATTTCGCCGGGCAACGGGGACATTCAACCCTCGAACTCGCAATCGCGTGGCTGTTAGCCAACCCGCAAGTCAGCTCTGTCATCTCCGGCGCCAGCAGTCGGGAACAGGTGCGACAGAACGCCGTCGCAGCCGAATGGCAACTCACCCCCGACGACCTCAACGAAATCGACGCCATCGCCCCCGCCTGACAAGGCCGCGGTGGGGCCGCAGGGCTACCTACCGAAATCAGGGTTTAGCAATCCCATCATCCCCCCGCTGGAACATCCCGAGCGGCGCTGGCGAAACGGGCCCGTAATTTGTGACAGATGGAACTATGTTGACAGAAACTTTTCGAACATTTAACAATAGGTGCACAGCACCCGCAGGAGGTCACTCCGCCATGGAAGCACATTTACGGGGCAACCCGGCCCCCTGACCGTCCCAAAACCGGCTGGCCGTTCAAGTCGCAGGGGCGAACCCGCCCGGACCTTGGTCAGGCCCGGTTTGACACAGACGCACGCGCACGCAGTCCTCCCGTCGGCAAGATGAGACGGGATTTGCATTTTGCCGAAATCCGCCAATGTTGACACAGAAAGGCGTAGATCATGAAGAAGTTGATATTGCTGTCAGCCCTTGTAGCCGCCGCTGCCGTGTTGATAGCCACCAAACGACGCGCGGCCGCTGACGGTGAATAAACGCGCACATCCCCTTGCCCCCTCGTTGTCAGCAGCGCTCGATCCGTCAATCCTGCGCGAATTCGGGAACTGCTGACAGCCGGGCGGGTGGACACTGCGCCAAACACCGCCAGACCACAGACCACAGACCACCCCATAGAAATCATCCATAGGGAGGCCGAAGATGCTCGCATTCACAATCGGAGGACAGGCAGGGGCGGGCGCCCCTGAGATTGGCAGACAGGTCGCTGCCGAATTGGGAGGCCGATACGTCGAGCACATGGCCCTGCGCAGGTTGGCCCGGGAGTTGGGCGCCACAGCCGAGGCCGTAACCCGCAAAGAGCTTGGATTTTGCTCAAGAAAGGACCGATTCCTCGCCGCGCTGGAACTGCTCTTCTCCCGCATCGGATGGTACGGCGCCGACTTCGCAGCAGACGGGTATCCGGCAGTCCAGTACATGCTCGACAAGCCTGACGTTAAAACGCTCCCGGCTGAAATCTCAGACGATGAATACCTGGCAGGCGTTTACGAAACGGCGCATTCATTCATCGCCGAGGGCAACGATCTGATCCTGGTTAAACGCGCCGGTTGTCTCACCCTTAGGGACAAGCCGGGCGTGGTACACCTCGGCCTCTTCTCCCCATGGGCCAGCAGGGTCCGCCGTATGTCGCAACGCCTGGGCGTCGGCATCCTGGACGCCGAAGACATTGTCCGCGGGCTGGAGAATGCGCGGGCGGGCTGGTTCACGAAGATTTCCGGCGCTGATCCCTCCGATCCGGACCTCTACACGTTAAGATTCGACACAGGCGATAAGATGAGCGATGAGCAAGTGGCGCAAAGGGCCGTTTCGAGTGCGCTGGAGATGCGATTCGGCCACGCTGCTCTTGCTTTGTAACCGCCCGAGAGTTTTCTCGAGGCGTTTAGTTTGAGACGCCGAATTCAACTACGGGTCATAAACCGGGGGATCACCATCATGTCTAAAATCACCATTCGCAGGCTCTCGGAAGACGATGCTGACAACGTCAGGAAACTGGATGGCCTCATCCTCGGTATGGACAGGTCGGGGACATGGGACGAATACGTAGGGAGGTTCCTCGCCACCAGCAGGGTCAGCGTAATGAGCTTGCCAACGTGGGGATCGTTCGTCGCGGTAGAAGATGGGGAATTGGTCGGATTCATACTGGCCGAACAGCAATCGACGGGCTACGGTCTGCCGCCCGGCGTAAGGATCGTCGCCATCGCCGTACATCCTGAACACAGGCGAAAAGGCATCGGCCGGCTGTTGATCCAGGCCCTCAAGAACGACACCAAGTCCCGCGGAATAAGCCAGATCTTCTCAGCGCTGCGAGCCGAGGACGAGCGCGACGTCACCTTCCTCGCCTCTTGCGGTTTCGACGGCGCCCACGTAAAGGTCCTGACAGCCAGAGTCTGACACCCTGCCTCCGGCGACCGTCAATCCCCGCGAGGGCAAAACGCGAACGCCCCTTTCCCGCCCGGGATCATCTACCCTCCTGTAGCGGCGCCTCCCGTGGGCGTCGGCGGGCGGCGTGAAGTAACGGGCGAGCACCACCCGGCGCTCCGTTCCCTATCGCATCTTCTGGTGCATCGTTTGCGGTCGCGCTGATGGACCATCCCTGCCCGCCGGAACGCCAGGATTGGCGCGAACGCCTCCAACCCAACGTAATTAGGCCCAATCCTCATGGCGCCCGCCACCCACATCCTCGCCCTGGACCAGGGCACGACCAGCACACGCGCCATCGTTTTCGACGGAGACGGACAGCCTGTCTCGTCGTCGCAGATCGATCTCATGCAGCGCTACCCGAAACCGGGTTGGGTCGAACATGACCCAGAGGAGATCGCCGGCGCGGTAATCGCCGCGTCTCGCAACGCGGTTAAGGCCGCTGGACTCGAATTCACCGACATAACCTGCATCGGCATCACCAACCAGCGCGAAACCACCGTCATCTGGGACCGCGAAAGCGGCGAACCGGTGGCAAACGCCATCGTATGGCAGTGCCGCCGCACGTCCGAAGCGTGCCGGCAACTGGCCGACGCGGGATACGAGCGAGACATCCGGCAGACGACCGGCCTGGTACTCGACCCGTTCTTTTCGGCAACCAAGATCCGGTGGATCCTCGATTGGCTCCCCAACGGACGGCGCAGGGCAGAAAACGGCGAGCTGCGCTTCGGCACGATCGACGCGTGGCTGCTTCACCGTCTGACCGCAGGCGCAGTCCACGCCACCGACGCCACCAACGCGTCTCGCACGATGCTGCTCAATCTCCACGATCTCCAGTGGGACCCCGATCTCTTGTCGCTCTTCGACGTGCCCGAAGTCATGCTGCCTGAGGTGCGCCCATCTGCCGGTGATTTCGGGGTCACACACCCATCAGTGTTCGGAACGGAAATCCCCATCACAGGCATGGCGGGAGATCAGCACGCCGCGCTATACGGCCAGGCCTGCCACGAACACGGAATGATCAAGACGACGTACGGTACCGGCGCGTTCGTGCTGTCCAACGCCGGATCGACAGCTCCCGTACCGCCCACTGGAATGCTGGTGACACTCGGTTGGCAGATCGGTGCGCGTCGAGCATACGCGTTAGAAGGCAGCATCTTCATATCGGGCGCAGCCATCCAGTGGCTTCGAGATGAACTGGGCGCGCTCGCTTCGGCCGAACAATCGGACGGGATCGCCGACTCCATCGAAGATAACGCCGGCGTGTACTTTGTGCCCGCGTTCACCGGCCTGGGGTCGCCGCATTGGGCGCCTGAGGCCCGCGGCACAATAACCGGACTAACGAGGGGCACAACACGCGCACATATCGTCCGCGCCGCCCTCGAAGCAACAGCGTACCAGGTGCGCGACGTTATCGAGGCCATCGACGCCGCTGGGAGACGCCGGGGATCTACCCATACCATGCGCGTCGACGGCGGCCAGACGGCAAACCGGTTCTTGATGCAGTTCCAGGCAGACATCCTCGATCGGCCTATCGAGGTGGCCGCAGTCGGGGAGACGACGGCCCAGGGAGCAGCGTTCCTCGCCGGCAGAGGGTTCGGCGTGTGGAACAACGAGTACGAAATCGCAGATCTGTGGCAACCGGCGACGTACTACGAACCGGCAATGTCAGCCAGCCGCCGCGACTCCCTCTACGCCGGCTGGCGCGAAGCCCTCCGCCACACGATTTGACACCATTCAACCCGATTTGGACGCGATCCTTCACGGGAACCAGTACGACGCAATGCGAGCATTGTGGATTCAACGGCGTTGTCGTGCGAGGTGGGTCACACGCCTTCGCTGAACCTTGTATTCTTGGGCGGATTCACTCTCTTGGCAGGTCTGGCAATCGCAACACTCACGCCACCGCCAGTGTTCACCGTGACCCCCGCACCTACGCAAGTGCCAACCGCGACATCCACGTCAGTGCCAACGCCGAGTGCGACGCCCACTCAGGTGCCAATCCCAGCCCCAACACTCACGCCAGTGCCCACACCCACAATTGTTGTCGATCCGGCCGGATCGAAATTCGCTATTTATAGTGACATTCATAAAGTCAGAGAATATTTCCTCGATGAAGAATATTTTGACGACCAGGCCGCTAATTGGGCTAGAGGCTCTTTACATGCGAAATATTGTTCTGAACTTATTTATGAAGGACAAATTTGTTTTCCGCCGTTGAACAGTCCATATTGGAGTGAACGCATTGATGTGGAATCATATATCAAGCGGATTTATTGGCCGGTAAATCCTTTGATTGTTGATGATAGAGTTAATGATTTGTCTCAAGAGTGTGCTGTTAAGATGGCTAGGACCAGGAATTACACACATGATTCATACTAAAATTTAGTTGACATTTGCGGCTGTAGTGAAATATTTAACCTCTTATCTTTGAATGAACTCAACTCGACAGAGATTTCCTTAATTGCTAAGATCGCTATCGACGATTGGATAGAAAATTCTTCGCATAAGGAGGGCTTACTTGATCCATTTATCAATAGTGTGGGTGTTGGCGTTTCGATATCACCAAGCGGCCGGGATATTTATCTTGTCGTTAGAGGGCATTGGAATGAACAATTAAATAGGGGTTTTGAGTGGGACTAGAGCCTGTTAACACTAACGGATTTTATCATGTAATCTTTGCCGTATGGAAATCACACAATCCCAGTATGAACCCATCGCTCACTGCCTGCCAGTGCAGCGGGGCAACGTAAGCACGCCGAACCTGCAGGTACTCAACGCCATCCTGTCGCCGCCGAGAACGGATGCAAGCGGATGCCCGAACGGCCATGACCTTCTCCCTCTCTCCGGGACAGGCCCGCGATGCGCCTGAAGGGCGCAGCCTGCTCAGGCGTCTTGGCGCACAACGCCCACAGTTTGGCTCTGGCAATGGACCGGACGTACGAGGGCGACGAGACGCGCCAACTTGCGCTGGCGCTGTTTACACCTGTCGTTCCACCGCTCAGAAGCCGGGTCGAACCCTTGAGAGGACGACAGGGAGATGTACAAGAGGCGTAAAGAGATCAAGCGCGCCTGTTTCGGAGATTGAAAGGCTCCCGCAGTATCTTCTCCCGCTTTGAAAAGCTGGACGCCCTCTTTCCGGGAATCATATTGTTCGCCCTCATCGCTGATGCGCTGAGATAGTGTTAA
The DNA here is from genome assembly GCA_965224235.1 of Dehalococcoidia bacterium. Taxonomy (GTDB): domain Bacteria; phylum Chloroflexota; class Dehalococcoidia; order Lucifugimonadales; family Lucifugimonadaceae. Next base: position 832,291 of record CBDCYP010000002.1, read on the forward strand.
CAGACCCTAGAAACCGAAGGAATTTCACCAGATGTAGCCAATTCACTACCGTTATGGACGTAATTCAACGGCAATTGGAATGCTCTGGTAACTTAACTGCTGTGTGCGTACGGAATCGGGGACTTGATGTGCTAGGGGCTTGACAACTGGGCTATCGTGTGCTAGATTGTAACTGTCCGAGGTGTTTGGACATCACGTCTTCAATAGGGAGTTAAGTTTATGGAATCAGTCATCAAAACGAAAGTCGGCATGGGCGTAATGGGAGTTGTAGTTGTAACTATGACAGGGGTCCTTGTAGAGGTCTTAGGGGTCCTTGTAGAGGTCTTAGGGGTCCTTGTAGAGGTCTTGAGTGGCCTTCTAGGTCAGTCGTAGTCCCTCTCCTGCACCGGACTAATCGCCTCGTGCCCGCAAGGTTTCTAGATGCGAAAGAATATCCCGCCTCGGTATAAATGGGGCGGGAATGGAGGTGACGGATCGGATGCGGCATCCGATGTGGGATCCTGCAAGGGGACAGCCCGGCAAGATGCCTGGGGGGGGGGACGATGGTCAACCCAGGCGATCGGGTACGTAGCAACTGTCGAAACCGTTATCGAAGCTGAAAATACGATTGCCCCGGCCTTCGCTTCACGGAGACTTGCACAAAGCGTCCGGGGTTGAGAGGCCGCCTACGGAGCCAATCAGCGGTCTGGCAGCGCGGATCTCAGACATGCCAAAGGGCAAACGGCAAACCGATTCTTGATGCAGTTCCAGGCAGACATCCTCGACCGGCCTATCGAGGTGGTCGCAGTCGGCGAGACGACGGCGCAGGGCGCAGCGTTCCTCACCGGCAGAGGGTTCGGCGTGTGGGACAGCGAGTACGAAATCGCAGACCTCTGGCAACCGGCGACGCGCTACGAACCGGCAATGCCCGCCAGCCGCCGCGACTCCCTCTACGCCGGCTGGCGCGAAGCCCTCCGCCACACCCTTTGACAACATTCAATTCCAATCAAGGCCTGCTCACCCTAAAACCGTGCAACCGAGCCACCCAAGACGTCATGCCGAACACCTTCACATCATGACCATCACCCCACGTCATACAGCCGCCCAAGATGTCATTTCGAACGCCCCCATGTCATTGCCATGAAAATAGCTTGCAGCGCCCCGCTTCGGCTGTACCTCGCGGACGGGAATCCACAACCCCGCCCCTGGATTCCGGCTCGGGGGCCGGAATTACGACGGGAGGGGCCGACCCCATTTTCATCACCTCGTGCGGCCTTCGTAAGGCCATAGTCATTCCGAATGCAGTGAGGAATCTAAGCCCGTGATAGGCAGTCGCGGCGCCATTCAAACAACGAGACCTTGCGTCAAGCCGCATTGCTCCTCGACAACCTGGACTTAGGGCAAGGACTTGAGATTCCTCCCTCCTTCACGGGAACCAGTACGACGCAATGCGAGCATTGTGGATTCAACGGCGTTGTCGTGCGAGGTGGGTCACACGCCTTCCCTGAACCTTGTATTCTTGGGCGGATTCACTCTCTTGGCAGGTCTGGCAATCGCAACGTTCTTCGCTACACTTTCGCGTTGAGCACGAACAGATCACACGAACCCGGGAACCCCACCAGCGCTGAGGTAACGAGATGCATGTAGGAACTCAAGGCAACGCACGAACTGACACCGACCTGGAGATTCTCGCCCAACTAGGCGTCAATCACATCTGCCAGGACCCGCCCGGCAACTGGCGGGATTGGACCGTCGACGTGCTGGAACGCCATCGGGATCGCGTCGCATCGTTCGGCATATCGCTCGACATGGTCCAGTTGCCTCTCAGTTCGGCCGAAATCGACACCCCCAACAGACAGGGCGAGGCGCGAAACATCATGCTCGGCAACGAACCCGCCCGGGAGCGGGAGCTCGACGAGGTGTGCCAGCTAATTGAAAACTGCGCCCGGGCCGGCATCCCCGCCGCCAAATACAACCTCAACATCATCGGCATCCCCCGGTCGGAGCGAGAGACCGGCCGGGGCGGCGCCAGCAGCTCCACTTTTCGCTGGTCGAAGGTAGACCAGGACGCATCGCCAACGTCGGCCGGGGAATTGACCGAGGACGAGTTCTGGAAACGTATAGACCACTTCCTCGGCCGCGTCGTGCCCGTCGCAGAGTCGAACAAGGTCCGCCTCGCCTGCCACCCCCACGACCCCTACACACCGCCCGGCTACCGCGGCGTGACCCGCGTGCTCGGCACGGTTGATGGCCTCAAAAAGTTCGTTTCGATGCACGAAAGCCCGTACCACGGCCTGAACTTCTGCCAAGGCACCGTGTCGGAAATGCTCGACGACCCGGGTGAGGAGATCTGTGACGTCATCCGGTACTTCGGGGAGCGCAAGAAGATTTTCAACGTCCACTTCCGCAACATCCGGGGCCGGAAGCTGGACTTCATGGAGGTGTTCCCAGACGAGGGCAGCGTGGACATGGTGATGGCGCTGAAGGCGTATCAGGAAACCGGCTACCCGTACATGCTCATGCCGGATCACGTGCCACAGATTTCCGGTCCAGACCCGCGGCACGCGGCGTTTGCGTACTGCTACGGCTACATCCGCGCCCTGCTGCAGGCGATAGGCGAACTCGACGACTGACCATCGGCCCGAGTAACCCTGCCGCACCCGCGGGAGTCGATCACCGACGCACGAACTAGGGTCAGCCAAACGGGATCCGAGACAACATACGATGAGAATTCATGTGACCAACGTGTTCGTAGACGATCAGGCAAAGGCGCTCGAGTTTTATACGACGAAGCTGGGTTTTGAGAAGAAGACTGATGTACCGGTGGGCGAGTATCGTTGGCTTACTGTCGTTCAGCCCGATCAACGTGACGGCGTCGAACTGTTATTGGAGCCAAGCGCACACCCAGCCGTAAACCCGTTCAAGAAAGCATTGGTGAACGATGGCATCCCCTACGCCTCGTTCGAGGTTGATGACATCGAGGCGGAATGCCGGAGACTTAAGTCGCTCAATGTGGAGTTCACCCAGGAACCAATAAGTTTCGGGCCTGAAATAGTGGCCACGCTCGACGACACTTGCGGAAACCTCATCCAGTTAATCCAACGCGCCTAGCTTCAAGGGGAGCGTAAAAATAGTGGCCATGCTCGACGACACTTACGGAAATCTCATTCAGTTAATTCAACGCACCTAGCTTCAAAGGGGAAAGCAAAATATGTATCTTGGCACCGCATCTCAAGCGCGCGACGACTACGACTATGAGGTATGGGCCCAACTCGGCTTGAACCACATCACAGGCTACCCGCCTTACAACTGGTGGGACTGGACGACCGACCGCCTTGCGGCGTACCGGGAAAAGGTCAACTCCTACGGAATCGAACTGGACATGGTCCGCATGCCCATGACGCCCTACTCGATCGACTCGGAAGTCGCCAAATCCGGCACGCCCAACATCATGCTCGGCAAGTCGCCCGAGCGCGAGCGCGAGCTAGATCTCGTCTGCAACATCCTGCGCATGTGCTCCGAAGCCGGCATCAGGGGCGTGCAGTACAACATGAACTTCGTCGGAATCCTGCGCACACCGGAGACCATCGGCCGCGGAGGTTCGCAAAACGCAACATTCAGATGGGAAGACGCCGACAAGGACGCCCCGCCCACGTCGGCGGGCGTCGTGCGGGAAGACGAATACTGGGAACGGCTCGACTACTTCCTGTCCCGCGTCATGCCGGCAGCCAACGAATACCGCGTTCAGATGGCCTGCCACCCGCACGACCCCTACACCCCACCGGGCTACATGGGGGTCGACAGGGTCCTCGGCACGGTCGAAGGGTTCAAAAAATACGTGCAACTCCACGAAGGGCCGTACCACGGCATCACCTTCTGCCAGGGGTCGGTCTCGGAGATGCTCGACGACCCTGCGGCGGAGATCTTCGACGCGATCAGGTGGTTCGGCGAGCGCGACAAGATCTTCAACGTCCACTTCCGCAACATTAAGGGCAAAAAGCTCGACTTCTATGAATCGTTCCCCGACGAGGGCACGGTCGACATGGTCAAGGCCCTCGAAACCTACCGCGACTGCGGATACAAGTACATGGTGCAGCCGGACCACGTGCCGATAATCTCGGGCGACAACCCCTCCGGCGTGGCGTTCGCCTACACTTTCGGGTACATTCGCGGCCTGCTTGAGGTGATGGGTGAACTCAAAAACTGACCTCGCTCATGTGACATTCACCCGCCGATTAATCCACGACAGGGATATGCTAACGTTGCCATTCGCTGCATGGGACATGTAGATGGAACCAGGAGTTGTTACCCCTATCGGGAGTCTGTTAGACGAGAAGCCGACTGGAGTCAAGGAGACAATCCCGACTCGTCGAAAAGGCAAGGGCAAGGCCGCACCCCCCAAAAGCCTCGCCTCGCCAAGTGGCTTGATCCTCCAGGGCGACTGCGTCGAACTGATGCACGCCCTATCCGACGAGTCGATCCGGATGGTCGTCACTTCGCCGCCGTACAACATAAAGAACAGTACCGGCAACGGCCTGAAAGACGGCCGGGGCGGCAAATGGCCTACAGCCGCCCTCCAGAACGGATACTCCGAGCACGACGACTGCATGCCGCATGACAAATACGTCGAGTGGCAAAGAGAGTGTATTGCAGGGATGCTGCGCGTCCTGCGGCCGGACGGGGCCATCTTCTACAACCACAAATGGCGGGTCCAGAACGGCCTTTTACAGGACCGCCACGACATCGTTGACGGATTCCCTGTTCGCCAAATCATCATCTGGCAGCGCGCCGGGGGAATCAACTTCAATCCCGGCTACTTCCTGCCCAACTATGAGGTGATCTACCTCATCGCCAAGCCGGAGTTCCGCCTGGCGCCCAAGGCGAACGCATACGGCAGCGTGTGGAGCATCAAGCAGGAACACAATAACCCGCACCCGGCGCCATTTCCCGTTGACCTAGCCGCGAGATGCATCCGCTCCGTCGGAGAAGGTCTCGTCCTCGACCCCTTCATCGGCAGCGGCACAACCGCGATAGCCGCAGAGATGGCCGGCGTGTCCTGGCTCGGAATCGAAAAATCCCCCGACTACGTGCGCATGGCCAACGAGCGCCTTGATGAATATAGGCGCGGAGTCGGTTAATGGCGGTTGGCGACTCCGATCTGAGTCAACGTCTTCAGGAAGTTCTAGACGCTGGTTGGTTCGAAATACCAGATATCGATGGCTATGGCGGGACAGGAGGACGTGGAAAAGTACTGGAGGCGCTTCTCGGTCTCGACAATAGCAATTTCGATACTTCAGATGCAGGCCGTTGGGAAATCAAGTTTCATTCCAAAAATGCACTACTTACTCTTTTTCATAAGGAAGCTAAACCTAGTCGATATTTATACACATTGATTCAGCAATTCGGCATCGTCGACAGCCACGGGCACCAGAGCTTCCGTCATACTATCAAAGGGGAATCAGCCAAGGGTTTCAGTGTTGTCAACAATAATGGCTTAATAACAATTCGGCATGATTCCCTTTGCGAGTCTCAGTGGCCATAAGGTAAGCCAAAATTCTCCCAAAGGGAGCGTAAAGGTCTCTGAACCAGAGCCCCGTCAGCAGCGCGGCTGGGGGTGGCAAGGGGAGAACCCCCTCAGACAAATCCCATTCACACCCGTCATCCCCGACTCCGATCGGGGACCCACCGGGGGCTCAGGGTAACACCCGAACACCACGCAACCCCGGCCCTACCCCCGCCGAAACACTAACCCGGCCACTGAATAAGCTCCACCCGCACGTGGTCCGGCGCCTCGACCCAGCAGAAGCGCGTCCCGTCCGGCAACTCATTCGGCCCATCCAGCAACGGCGCGCCGAGACCGGCCAACCGTTCGATCTCGGCGTCGATGTCCTCGACGTCGAAACCGAAATGTTCGAGCCCCAACTTGGCGTTCGACTTACTCTCCGGCAGGCTCTGGCCGTCCAGCGGACCCGAAATATTCACCGGCACGCCATTCTCCGCCCGACATCGGATAAACCGATCGCCCGTATGGCGGGTCATATCGGCCACGATCTCGAAATTGAACGCATTCACCCACCAATTCGCCGCCTTCTCAGGGTCGAGCGCCTTCAAGTGAACGTGATTAAGGTTGTACGGCATCGTCATCCTCCGATAATCAGACCATCGCAAACGCGGGCCCACAGCCCACGCAACCCCATCATATCCGCCGTGCCGCGCCAACGCCGCCCGTGGGACACCGGCGTACCGCCCGCACCGAAGTGATAGCACAACACATCTATATGGGCCGTTCCAGCTAGGCGGGGGAAGTTTAGGATGGTGAGGACAGGGATGGAGGAGTGAGCAGCCCAATGCGGGACGTTACGTCCACGGTCAGGCTGAGGTTGGCCAGTTGTACGTAGCCCGATAAGGCGATGATCGACGAATTTGACGACGTGATAGCTGGCGCTACGGTTTCGCGACGAGGGGTTGGACTTTATTGTCAATTGGGGCGGCGACCATAGGGAGGTGCGGAAGGGGGGAGCCTGGTATTTTTGAGGAACACAACGCGTCGCCCGCTTACGCGAAACGCGTCGAGGGGCAACATACGATGGATTGAATGGACTTATTGCCAATAGTCATTCCAGTGCTAGTAGTGTCTGGAGCCTTGGGACTGCTATTATGAAAAAGGCTGGAGAGGTTCACTAGAATAAGAATTAACCTGCTTTGGTTATCCGCTTTAGTTGCGATTCTCATACTTACGTTTGGCAACCAACTCAGTGAGTTGCTAAAGGATTCGTCCAGAGACACTGATACCAAAACGAGCGAAATAGTAATAAGCTCCGCTGTCGACGTCGGCATTGGGGGCCTCATAGCTATCGGCGGGGCACTAGTCCAGGACACCGGCCATTACTCCACGAACAATAAATCATCCGACCATAGCCAAGACGGAAACAAAGAAACTGAACGTCGACAAGGAAGCTGGTGCCGTTTACTTGCGCCTTGATGACTCCGCCATAGTTGGGGCCGAGGAGGTTTTGCCGAGAGTGGTGCTCGACTACAACGAGTCCAACGAAGTGACGGGCGTGGAGATGCTCCATCTCTCGAAGCGATCCTCCACCCTTAACCTCTTTGCGTTACAGTTCGAGACGGCTTGAGCATCGGCTCCGAATACCGGGTAGAAACGATTACTACTGACAAGGCCACGGTTTCGCTGCCGCCCGAGACGGCTCACCGGGGCAACCTGCGCTTGCTCGAAGAGCGGCTGACCGCCTTCTTCTGCTCCGGCCGCTGCCCCGGCGAACTCATTCTCAGAAATACGACCTCGCCAGGGCCATGCGGGACGCCGGGGCGCCTGTGATAGGCAGGTTCCAGACGCCGATGGAGAAGGAGTGCCTGCGCCTACTCCTCTACGCGGCAACCCGGGGGGGGCGTCTTCGAACCTTTGGCATGCGGACCGGCGCGCTCGCCTCTCTAATTGGACGGTCGCCTCCAGAACCGGATTTGGCTCCCGGGCCAGGATTCGAACCTGGATTGGAGGATTCAAAGTCCTCAGTCCTACCATTGAACGACCCGGGATCGAGGGCGGATACACGCACTTCAATTAGCTTAAGGCATACAGCCGCCCCTTCGCCTGCATCGCTCCCTTTTTGAGCCAACCCCGGTTTCCGACTCTTCGGATGTTGGCCATTGTGTGCGTCCGGCTCGTGGCAGATCGCAGTGCGAACACATACACTTATTGTTGAACTGGCAGGGACGGAGACGAGTAGCAGCACAAGTCAGGTTGAGCGAGCCCGGTACGGTGAGAGCGGGCGCCTGGCCACTGTGAATATCACTCCCGAGCCGCCGGCTGAACGGTCCGATGCAGTTTGGAGGTTGGTACGCCCGAGGGGCGCACGACCCGCAAGCCCTGTACGGATCAGTAAGCACGGACGGTCTGGCCGACCGTTACATCGGCTTAGGGCACGGCGCGGAGGCGTCGCGCCCGCACTGAGCGCCCGTGCGAAAAGGCTTGAACAAGGCCTGATTTTCACACGGGAACCAGGGTGGTACCGCGGGTACCAATCAGGCAAGAACGCGCACCTTGGCAACGACGGGAGTCAACCCCGATCCGTTGCCAGGGGCCGCTAGGCCGAAATCGACCCGTCCCTGATTTGGGGCGGGTTTTTTTTATTGGCAAAAATTAAACGGGCAATGAATGGCAACAAAGCAGCGAATGACGGAACCGCGTACACACGTCCGCTCCCCTTTCAGCCACATGCCGCCTAAGTCCCTGACTCAAAGAACCCAGTTAATTCGCAACGAAAATCGAGAAAGCCATGACTGAACTTGCAGACAAGATGACACGCCGCGCATTTGAGCCAGTCGCCCCGAAGACAGATTTCGTGGCGATGGAAGAACGGTTACTCAAGTGGTGGTACGAGTCGGGCATCGTGGACCGCTACCTGAGCCGAAACGAATCGGCTGAGAAGACCTTCTCGTTCATAGACGGCCCGATCACGGCCAACAACCCCATGGGCGTCCACCACGCCTGGGGCCGTACGTACAAGGACCTGTTCCTCCGCTTCAAGAACATGCAGGGCTTCCGGCAGCGGTTCCAGAACGGTTTCGACGGCCAGGGCCTGTGGGTCGAGGTGGAGGTCGAAAAGGAGAAGGGTTTCGCGTCGAAGCGAGACATCGAGACCTACGGCATCGGCCGCTTCGTCGAGGATTGCAAGGCGCGGGTCCGCCGATTCTCCGACGTACAGACGGAGCAGTCGAAGAGACTCGCATACTTCATGGACTGGGACAACTCGTACCACACCATGTCGGACGAGAATAACTACACGATCTGGCACTTCCTGAAGGTGTGCCACGAGCGGGGCTGGCTCTACGAGGCCGCCGATTCGATGCCGTGGTGCCCCCGATGCGGGACCGGCCTGTCGCAACACGAGATCGTCACCGAGGGCTACCGGGAGGTCACCCACCCCGGCCTGTACGTGAAATTGCCCCTGCTCGACCGCCCGGGCGAGTCCCTGCTCGTCTGGACCACCACCCCATGGACGCTTGCCGCAAACGTCGCGGCAGCTGTGCATCCGGACCACACCTATTCGCGGGTCCGCAACGGCGACGACATCTTGTGGCTCGGCGCCAGCAGGCTCGGCGTCCTAACCGGCGATCACGAGGAGCTGTCACAGGCCGCCGGAAGTGAACTGGCCGGGTGGCGCTATCGCGGCCCGTTCGACGAACTGCCGGCCCAGAGTGAGGCCCGCGAAGTTCACCGCGTACTCGCCTGGAACGACGTCGGCGAAGACGAGGGCACGGGCATCGTCCACGTAGCGCCGGGCGCGGGGGCGGAAGACTTCGCCCTCGGCAAAGAACACGGACTGCCGGCCATCGCCCCGCTCGACGAGTCCGGACACTACATCGAAGGGTTCGGGCCGTTGACAGGCCGTTCGGTGTCGGACGTCAATCCAGACATCTTCGACTCGCTCAAATCGAAGGGGGTCTTCTACAAGGTCGAGGACTACACGCACCGCTACCCGGTGTGCTGGCGATGCGATACGGAGTTGGTGTTTCGCCTCGTCGACGAATGGTTCATCTCGATGGACGAGTTGCGCGCGCCGATCATGGAAGTCACGAACAAGATCCGGTGGGCGCCCGCGTTCGGCCGGGAGCGTGAGCTTGACTGGCTCCGCAACATGCACGACTGGATGATCTCCAAGAAACGCTACTGGGGTCTGGCCCTTCCGATCTACAAGTGCGAACACTGCCAGAATGTGCACGTCATCGGCAGCGAAGCGGAGTTGAAGGAGCGGGCAGTCGAGGGATGGGATGAATTCGACGGCCACTCCCCGCACCGGCCGTGGCTCGACGCGGTCAAAATCACCTGCTCGAACTGCGACAAGGAGGTAAGCCGCATCCCCGACGTTGGTAACCCCTGGCTCGACGCAGGGATCGTGCCGTTCTCAACGCTCGGCTACCGGAACGACCCGGAATACTGGGAGCAGTGGTATCCGGCCGACTGGATCTCCGAGAGCTTCCCCGGCCAGTTTCGCAACTGGTTCTACTCCCTACTGGCGATGAGCACGGCGCTCAGGAATCACGAGCCGACACGCGCCGTCTTCTCTTACGCCCTTATGCGAGACGAGCACGGGGAGGAGATGCACAAGTCGAAGGGCAACGCCATCTGGTTCGAAGAGGCTGCCGACAAGATGGGCGTGGACGTGATGCGGTGGTTGTACTGCCGCCAAAACCCGTCGTCGAACCTCAGTTTCGGCTACGGTCCCGGCGACGAGATCCGCAGGCGCTTCCTCATCCCGCTGTGGAACGTCTATTCGTTCTTCGTGACCTACGCGAACCTCGACGGATGGACTCCGTCACGGGCGGAAGAACCCGGAGACCGGTCGGAACTCGACCGATGGATCATTTCCGAACTAAATCGGTTGGCGGGGCGGGTGACGGCCTACCTCGAAGATTGGAGGCCGCACTACGCCGCACAAGCGATCGAGGAGTTCACCGACGGCCTGTCAAACTGGTACGTCAGACGCTCCCGGCGCCGGTACTGGAAAAGTGAGGATGACGGGGACAAGCAGGCGGCCTACTCCACCCTCTACACCTGCCTTTCGACTCTCGCAAAGATCCTCGCTCCCTTCACGCCATTCGTGGCGGAGGAGATGTACAACAACCTCGTCGCCGTGTGGGACGACAAAGCCCCCGACAGCGTGCACCTGACCGATTGGCCGACGCCGGATCAGGGCCAGATCGACGAGCAGTTGTCGGAACGGACAAAGCTCGCGATGCGTCTGGCGAGCCTCGGCAGATCGGCTCGATCCTCAGCCAGCCTTAAGGTGCGGCAGCCGCTGTCAGAACTGGCGGTCGAGCTTCGACACGAACACGAAAGCGCCTTCCTGCCACTGATCGAGGCGCAGTTGCGCGAAGAGCTCAACGTGAAACGCGTAGTCGATGCAGTCGAGACGGGTGGCCTCAAGGCGTATCAAATCAAGCCCAACCTGCCTAAGCTGGGACCTAAGTACGGCCGCGAAGTAGGGGAGATTCGCGCCCTGCTGGCAGAGGCCGATGCGCCCCGGATCGCGGCGTTGGTGGAGGCAGGTTCGCCCGTCACGCTGCCCGGTTTTGTGCTGGAACCAAGCGAGGTGCTGGTAGAGCACACCGCGCCGGACGGGTACGTCGTCGCCTCGGATTCCGGTTACGCGGCGGCCGTAAACGTCGTGCTCACGGACGAGCTGCGGGCCGAGGGGCAGGCACGGGAGATTGTCCGGCTGGTGCAAAACCTGCGGAAGTCGTCCGGCCTTGAAATATCGGATCGCATCGTGCTGGGCGTGACGGGGCCGGATGCCGTCAAGACGGCTCTCTCCGACTTCGAAGAGTACGTCATGCAAGAGACCTTGGCAGTTGAACTACACCACAGCGACATACCCGACCCGGATGGAAACGCAGCGCACAAACTTGACGGCCAGGTCATCGCCATCACCCTCTCCAGGCAAGCATGAACACCCGCAACAACCATACCAACAACGTCGTCTTCCCCGAGCCCGATCGGGGAACCGCAGGGCGGTTTGCGTCCCCTATTTAAGAGACCTTTGCGCAACTGGCTCCCCAACCGGTGATTCCTCACTCCATGTCACCCTGAGTACCGCTCATGTCACCCCGAGCGAAGCCGAGGGGTCTGGGCAAGAGGGGCGGGGCATGCCGTCTGGATGGCTTGGATTCTTCGCTGTGCTCAAAAGGAGACCTTTGCGCAACTGGCTCCCCAACCGGTGATTCCTCACTCCATGTCACCCTGACTACCGCCCATGTCACCCTGAGAGCCTGTGAATAAATCATTTATGCTCCTATGGTATTGAGAGGCTGATTGCTGGACAACGATATTGGGCAGCCATATCGGCGAGGTGAACACATGAGTGAAGAGACGCTGTTTGAACTTCCGGCCATCGAGGAGAAGCGAGCGCCTGCGCCAACGAGTCCGGGTGAGGCCCGGGCGCTGCGGCCGGTGCGGAATCAGCCTGAGTGGGCGGTATTGGACCTGGAATCTCGGTTGCCTCAAGAGCATCGGGCCCGTGTTATATGGAGCTTTTTGGAGAGGTTGGACCTGTCGGCCTTTTATGCGCCGGTCAAGGCGGTGGAGAACCGGCCAGGCCGCCCAACGACAGACCCCAAAGCGCTGCTGGCGTTGTGGCTTCTGGCCACGGTTGACGGTATAGGGAGCGCCCGCTGGCTGGCGCGTTTGTGCGAAGAGCACGACGCCTACCGCTGGATGAGGGGGAACGTACCTGTCAACTATCACATGCTCTCTGACTTCCGGGTAGCCCACCAGGAGGCGCTGGACGGCCTTTTGACCCAGATCATAGGTTCTCTGATGGCCGCAGGGGCGGTCCTGCTGGAGCGTGTGGCTCAAGACGGGATGCGGGTGAGGGCGAGCGCCGGCGCCGCGTCCTTTCGCGGCGCGCAGGGATTGAAGAGGCGCATGGAGGAGGCGCGGGCGCAGGTGGAGCGGCTGGCGCAGGAGCGGGAGCGTCCCGATTCCGGTGTGACGCGGCGTGAACGTGCGGCGCGAGAGCGGGAGGAACGGGTCCGGGAGGCGCTGTCGTACTTGCCCCGGGCACAAGCGAAGAAGGAACGCCAACAGCACACCAAGGCGAAGGCTCAGCGTCCCAAGGTTACGAAGGCGCGGGTATCCACCACAGACCCCCAGGCAACGGTGATGAAGATGCCGGATGGCGGCTTCCGGCCAGCCTGCAATATCGAACTGGCCACTGATAGCGCCAACGGGATCATCGTCGGAGTAGGGGTCACATCGTCGGGTACGGACGCAGGGCAAGCGGCGCCCATGGAGGAACAACTGGTCAGGCGGACGGGCCGGCGCCCTGACTCCTACCTGATGGACGGGGGCTTCGCTACCCGGGAGGACATCACCGCTCTGGAGCAACGTGGGGTGAGTGTGTATGCGCCGGTGAGGTTGCCCCGGAACAAGCCCGAACGGGAGCGTTACGATCCCCGCTACGGGGACGAGCCGGACGTGGCAAGGTGGCGTCAACGGATGGCCACCGGCGAGGCCAAAGCCATATACAGGCAGCGGGCGTCTGTAGCCGAGTGGACGAACGCCCAGGTGCGTCTTCACGGAGTGAGCCAATTCAACGTACGGGGACTTGCCAAAATCACCAGCGTAATGCTCCTTGTCGCCGTGGCCCACAACCTCCTGCGTTGGGAGGCGTTCATGGCGTAGGCAGACACGGGGGTTAAGCAGGCACAGCCGATAAGCTCCGGACCAGTCAATCCGGATTCCCTAGTGAATTCGCCCGGAAAGCGGCCAATGCTGTCCCGCAATTCTGCCTCCCTCAACAAGCGCCCGCCCCGGTGAAACTTCCCAATGGCGCCTTCCGCCACCAACATGCCGCCTAACAACAACAGAACCCAAAAAACTCACAGCCTCTGAGTACCGCCCATGTCACCCCGAGCGCCGCTCATGTCACCCCGAGCGAAGTCGAGGGGCTGGGTAAGAGCGGCCGGGCATGCCGTCTGGATGGCTTAGGTTCCTCGCCTGTACTCAAAATGACATTGAGAGTGTCCAGGGTGACACCGGGGCGTATCGCCTGCAGGATGCGACTAACTTCGTTGGCAACGGGCCTTCGGAGGGTACCCGGGATGACCGCGGGCGCGTGAATTTGGCCTATCCACGGTTCCCGGCATACCGGTCCGCCCCGACCGGGGCTACCCCGAAAGGCCCGTCCGCAAGTTGTTAGACTACCCGCGGCAGTAGAGCACGGAGCGAGACAATTTGACATACCTGACAGAAAGATCACCACACGGGATTAGCGCCCCGGCTTACCGGCCGGTTCGCATGGGCCACAAGGGCGCTGTGGTTGCGAACCACCCGCTGGCAGCAATGGCCGGTATAACGACGTTGCAGCGAGGCGGAAACGCCGTCGATGCGGCGGTTGCCGTTGGATTTGCCCTGGGCGTTGCCGAGCCGCAGAGTTCGGGCATGGGCGGCGACGGGTTCGTCATGGTGTATATGAAGGAAGGCCGGCGGTTGGAAGTGGCCAATGGCGCCGGCGCCGCGCCGCTCGCAGCATCCCCCGATTTATACCGTGACGGCATACCGCATGACGGGGTCCTTGGCGCATCGGTGCCGGGGATTGTCGACGCCCTGCTCGCCGCGCACAGTCGATACGGCGTGCTGGACCTCATGGCCTGCCTCGAACCGGCCATTGAACTGTGCGAGGACGGGGTGCCGGTGACGCATGGTCAGGCGGCGGACGCCAAATCAAAGCCCATTCTGCACACATTTCCGACTTCGGCTGCCGTATACGCGCCGCACGGCCGCCCGCTCGAGGCTGGCGAGATTCGCCGGAATCCCGACCTGGCCCGCACGTACCGGCTATTGGCAGAGCAGGGCAGGGAGGCGCTCTACCGCGGGGAGATCGCCAGAGAAATCGTGCGGTTTTCTGAGGAGTACGGCGGCCTGTTCACTATGGCTGACTTTGAGCGCCACAACATGCGATGGCAGCCCCCGGTGAGTGTGGTCTACCGCGGCAGAAGCGTCTATGAGGCGCCCCCGAACTCGTCCGGGCACGTCTTGCTCCAACAACTCGCGATGTTCGAGCGCTTCGACCCTTCCGATTACCCGTACCTCGCCCCTGAGACGGTCCACGTGATGGTCGAGGCAAAGAAGCTGGCGTTTGCAGATCGCGAGGCGTACCTTGCCGACCCCGACTTCGTGGATGTGCCGATCGAGGGCCTGCTGTCGCCCGAGTACGCTGCTGACCGCTCTATGTTGATCGACCCCGACTCGTGCGCGCAGGGTGTGAAGGAGGGCGACCCTTGGGCCTACATGGATCGGCCGCCCGATGAGTCGAAGCGATATTACCGGCCCGGAATGACGCCGGTCGGCGCGGGGATGCCGTCCGATTCGGATACGACTCATTTCTGCGTGGTCGACAGGTGGGGCAATGCCGTTGGCGAGTTGCAGAGCGTGCAGACGTCATTCGGTTCGGGAGTGATTGCGGGCGACACGGGAATATTGTTGAACAACCGCATGACGTACTGGAACCTGGAACCCGGCCACGCCAATCTGCTTCACCCGGGTCAGCGCGTGCGCCATACGATGAACCCTGTGATGGTGTTTTCGGCGCCGGTTGAGAACGAGGGCAAACTGGAACTCGTCTGCGGCACGCCCGGCGCCGACACGCAGGTTCAGACAAACTTTCAGGTGGTGACAGCCGTTTTCGACCACGGCCTGAACGTTGCCGAGGCCATCGACGCGCCCCGTTGGACGCACTACCAGGGCGCCATGACTTCTACCTCCCCGCGCAACGACCGCCACGCTCTGGAGATCGAGGATCGCGTGGAATCGGGCCTCGTCGACGGCATTCGGGGCAGAGGCCATCAGGTGGACGTTATCGGGGTATGGGACGGCGCAGGCAGCGTGGGGGCAATCCAGGTGCGCCAGGAGAGCGGCGCGCTGATGGCGGCGTCGGATCCCCGGAGGGACGGCCAGGCGCAGGTCTGGTAGACGAGGCGGGCCGTCAGCCAGCCAGGACAAACTGGCGGTCGGGTGAGTTGTAGGCGATGACGCAAGTCATCGGGATGTCTCCGATGGCGGTGGCCTGGTGCGGCACGCCTCTGGGAATTACGACACTTTCGCCCGGGCCGAGTTCTACCGTGTCGTCGCCGATGCGTTTGGTGCACCGGCCGCTGGTGACCACCAGGACCTCATCGCAGTTCGGGTGGTAGTGCAGCGGGTTGCTGCTACCCGGTTTTATCAGGCAGGTCCCTGCGGTCATCGTCGCGCCTTGCGTCAGGGCAGAGTTCACTAGCCAGGTCAGGCGGCCCCATTCGTAAGTCTCGTGAACAGCCTCCGCCAGAGTGGTGGCAAAGTTTGCGATGTCGGCCATGAGTCGCTCCGATCGGTATGTGAGGGTGTCGGTGAGCGGGGTTAGGGTTGTCTGATGCGGCGCAAGGTTTTTTGCCGGCGGTATCGGGCCTGGTAGTACACGTACTCATGCCAGGTGCCCGGCTCCCAACTTGACCCGTCCGTGCCGTCTCCGGGCGGCGCGGTGTTGCCCTGGCTCGGGTAACGCGCCACCGCTTCCTCGTCGATGTCCACACCCAGCCCGGGCCTGTCGGGTACCTCAATGTAGCCGTCCACGGTTTCCGGATGTGGATCGATCACCTCGTATCGGGCGGGCGAGTCGAATTCGAGCCGTTCGAGTATTAGGGCGTTTGGGATCGCTGCCAGCACATGGAGGGCGGCGTACTCGCCTACCGGTCCGAGCGAACCGGAGTGGGGCGCGACGGTGATGTAGTGCGCCTCGGCCATGGCGGCGATCTTCTTTAGTTGCGTGATGCCGCCGATTCGGCCGGAGTCCGGCTGCACGACATCTACCAACTCCCGTTCGATCAGTTCCCTGACGCCCCAGATGTGAGAGTGGCGCTCCCCCGCGGCAATGGGGATGTCGACGTTGTCCTGAACCCTTGCCAGCGCGTCCATGTTGTCGGGAGGCACGGGGTCCTCGTAGAAGAGCAGGTTGTACGGTTCGAGAGCCTTGCCCACCAGGATTGCGTCTTTGGTTGTGAACCACGGCGGGCCGTGTGCGTCGACCATGATGTCCATTTCATCGCCGACGGCGTTGCGGATAGCTTCGACCTTGTCTACCGGATCGACGACGCCGCCGGTCTTGACGCCCGTTATGCCCTTCGCCTTAAGTTCAAGCGCCCCCTCCGGCGTGCTGGCGTGGCCATAGACCCGGATGCGGTCTCGAACCTTGCCGCCGAGCAGGTTCCACACCGGCGTGCTAAGCGCTTTGCCCTTGATGTCCCACAGCGCCATGTCGATACCGTTCATGGCGCCCGAACCGACCGTGCCCGTCATGCCGTTGCCCATCGTGGCGGTCAGAATCTTCTGCCAGATGCGCTCAATGTTCATCGGGTCTTCGCCGATCAGGATCGGGGCGATGTCCTGTACGGCGGTTTCGATCACCCTCGGCCATCCGCTGCCCTCACCGATACCGAATATTCCCTCATCGGTGTGGACCTTTACGAATAGCCAGTTGCGGGCGGTCCAGCTGCTGCCCGGCTTTCCTTCGTCTGACGGCTTGGGGGGAGGTGACATCAGGAAGGTTTTGATCTCGGTGATTTTCATTATTTTTGCCCCACTGAAGGTCGGTATCTGCGGGTTGGTTCCGGCGGAGACCTGCCCGGCATGTTCGCCGGGGTTTTCATGGTTTCGTTATTCGCATTCGCTCAAAACTCTCTGGCAGCGGGAAGTTATCAGTTTCGGCCGTCTATGTTTGGGTCGGATGGGAGTGGATGAGCCGACTTGACCGGCGGCTCTCATTACTGATCGGGCAGGTACTTGGTCGGCAGTTCGGCGCCGATGGCAGCAAGACCGAGGGTGTATTGGTAGATGTTGATGCGGAAGTCCGGGTTAACGCACGCGTGCATGTAGGCCATGCCGGGTTCTACGCCGTAGTCGTTGACGAGCCAGTGCATCATGTCTTCGACCGCCTGGTGGACCATGAAGTCGAGCGATTTGCCGGCTCGCACGGCGATGATCCGATCGGGGAATACCAGCCGAATGAACGGGATGCGCTTGTTCTTGATCACGCGGCACGACACCTGCACGTCTGCCCGCGTTTCGTCCGCCGTGCCGTAGTACTCCGTGTCTGCCTGCGAGCCGTGGACATCCCCGATATATAGCAGCGCGCCGGGTTGGTAGACGTTCAGATAGACTTTTGCCCCTTCCTTCACGTCTCTCATGTCGAGATTTCCGCCTGTAACGGTCTGACCGGTGGCAGACGTAGTGACCTCTCGCTCCGGCGCCACGCCAATGCATCCGATCATGGGCTGGAGGTCCCACACCGGCTTGCCGTACAACAACGCCCGGCCGTCACGCGTAGTCCCGCTCGGGCCTGGTTGGTGCTCGAATATCCTTACCGTGTATTCGTTAAGGTCGGGCCATCGATGGTCGTTGCCTATGGGTGTTCTTCCGGGACCCCAATTGGTGAACCCTTGGGAGTCGACCTCTATTCGCTCGATCGACACTTCGAGTAGATCGCCTGCCGCGGCGCCCTTGATGAACACGGGACCGCCCATGGGGTTGCCCAAGGGCGGCGTCGATAGTCTCCTTGGCGAGTAGGGCAGTCGTTCCGCCGCGTCCTCGGAGCGTACTTCCCCAATCGCGGCGTCTTCGGTTTCGATCACGAAGCTCTCGCCCTGTTCAACTGTCAGGGCCGGCGTCTTTACTGCGAATTCGTATTGGAGTGCGTCTTGCCTTTTTATGGTCTGCATTTTTGGCTGCCTCAATGGTTGCGGGAGGGCGGTTCACGCGGCGGCGCTGAACAAGCTTCAGTTTGCCGCGGATTGACAGTCTACGGCTTTCTCGCGGCTGGCAGAGTGGACTGGCTGCGGTATCTGGCACGTGACTAACCGGCCGTAGAGGTGGGGCGCGGTAACGTCGCCGAGGGTGTTCGCAGGCCACACCGCACCGTTCCCATGGCGCCCGCAAGAGGCGCCACTACATCGCCGTGGACGTTCGGGGTTGAGGGAATTGTGGCTGGCCGCAGAGTCGCTCATGTTAACGGCCATCTTCAGATTGTCCGAAATCACCAGCTCTCGGCGTCGGCGAGTCCAAGGTCACCGCCGGGGACAACGCTGGTGTCCCCGGCCGGGTATTATCGGGCCGCCCAAAATAATACGATAATCTAGACAACCAATTCTGGCAATGTTCTCGTTCCTACTCTTTCGCCTCGCCTCCCATTCTTCCTTGTCAAGGCGCGCTGATTCGTCAAGGCGCGCGGATGCAAAGCTCAGACGAATGTCCGACGGAACCCCCGAGATAGCCGGAACGGCCGCTCTCAACGAGGGAATATCAGGTGCAGCCGCCACGTACTCTTCCAGGGACTTTTGCGTCGCGTGAAAGATTATTAGCTGCTCGTCGATACAGGCCTCGCTCTTTGGCATATCGACGGTGAGAACCCTGTATCCACCGATGAACTCAGGGACATTCGCGACTAAACTGTCATCATAGTTGAGATCGAGTACCGGATAGAGGTCGGCTGTTTCGACTGGTTCAGGCCGCCGCCACCGGCGATTCTGTCCCCAATCTTGGCGATAGTTCGGCCCGCCCCATTGCGGACCTGGACAACACCCTGATCGACATGAGGCGTAAACCCGGCGGGCCACATTATGGTGGCGCCGCCCAGACGAAGGTACCGTCCGTCCAAGACAAGCTCGCCAATAACCAACGCCTCCGGATAAGCCCGGGCAGTGGCTATTACGGTCCTCCGCCGGGGAAAGATGAGATCCGGGTTTGACAACCGCAGTTCGCTGGGTTCATTGTCGGGATCGAAGACGGTAACCTCGTCGCCAACCAGATAAAAGGGCCCAGCGCAATCTTCGGACATTCCCCGTAGCAGGCCCTGGTCTGTGGCTTCCTGATAAGAGACCGCCGCTCGCCTGAGACGAATGTGGTACCCCACGCGGGCGGCGATTTGGCCATTTCCATTCATTATCCGTACAGCCCCGTCTTCCGTGTCGAGGGTGAACGCGCTTGGCCAGACGAGCAACCAGGATGATGCGGGACCGTTGGGATCCTCTGGGACTTCAGCGCGTAGACACCCTTCGTCGAGGGCCAGTTGCCCAGCGAAGTAATGCCCACCGTTATCCGTGCCCAGCGGCGCGTCGTGCTGTGGGAACATGACCACGACGTTAGCTTCTTCCCCGGGGCCTTCGTCGTCGCCGATGTCGTTTTGGCCGACGCTCTCGCCGCCGACGTTTGTGTCTTCGCAGAGGCTCTCACCGCCGACGTTGCTCTTGTCACCGCTGCAACCGGCGGCCGCCAAGGCAACTAACAGGCCTACAAAAAAGGACCAGCAGACCAGCCTGCCGAAGGCCGGTCGCAATACGAACAAGACCCAAACGGTCTGCCGACCTCGCAATTGCGGCCAAGAGCATTCGTATGTTTCCAGTGCTATTCAAGATGACTCAGGATTCGGCGCAGTTCTGAAATCGTCTCCGACCATACAGGTAAGAACTGAGCGGATCACGATTGCGCCGCGCAGCCTGTTCCGCTCATTGGGCGATAAACTGGCGGGTTTGCTGCTGACAAGCGCGACCCCCGGGGTCGCAAGGGCAATGACAGTTGAGGTTATTGGCATTCGCATGAATCATTCTTCTAATCCATTTCTACTGGTCCAATATGATTACTGCCCTGTGAGGCACCTCGCGTCTCGTCAAAATGTCCAATATCTTCGTTACTACCTCGCCGTCGTCTTTTCTGGTCACTTCTACAATCAGGCGGTTTCTCTCAAAGGCGTAAATCACAAGGCGCACAGCCGGGATACTCCGTAGTTCATCGCTGATTGATTCATGCCACTTTTTGAGTTGTTCTATCGTAAATAGCGCCTGGAGTGGTCGGACCTCCCGGATGTTCTGAAGCAGGTATGGGGACAAGTATCTAAGGGCCGCTTCTTCAGCCGCCTCCTGAGAAGGGTTCACCAGATGTACGTACAAGATACTTTTGTCGTCAGGATCCTGAAATGTGCCCCCGTATCCCGCTTTCTGAAGAATCGGGGAAGGGTCCGGTATGACTTCGATACTATGGACGCTGAACACCTCCCCGGAGCACTCCTCGGCGTCGTACCTGTTGAAGTATCCGCCTCCCATCGATAGATTGTCCCCAACCTGAGCGATTATTCGACCTGCCCCATTGCGGACCTGGACAACCCCCTGATCCACATATGGCGTAAACCCGGCGGGCCAAATTATTGTGGTGGAACCGCCTTTCAAGCGAAGGCATTGACCGTCTAACGTCAGCTCTCCGCCGCCCTCTGCAGTCAGGCGCTTCTGGAAAGTCGCTATGACGGTCCTCTGCCTTAGGAAGAGGAGATCAGGGTTTTCCAGCCGCAGTTGTCTGGGTTCATTCTCAGGTTCGAAGGCGGTAACCTCGTCGCCAACCAGGAAATGGGGACCCGCGCAATCCTCGGACCACCCCTGAATCAAGCCCTGATCTTGGGCTTCCTGATAGGAGACTGTCGCGCGGCTGAGACGAATGTGGTCTCCCACGTGCGCGGTGATCCGTCCGGTTCCGTCCACTATCCCTACGGCCCGGTCTCGTACGCTGAGCGTGTACCTGCTTGGCCAGATGAGCAGACTCGATCCGCCTGGACCATTGACATCAGGGGGGACTGCGACCCGTAGGCGCCCCTCGTCCAGGACCAGCCGCCCAGCCCAATAATGTCCACCGTTATCCGTCCCCAACGGCGCGTCGTGCTGCGGGAAGAGCACCTCCGGTCCTTCAGAGATTGGCGGCTTGGCGGGACCGTCGAGACTGACTGCCGCGATCTCGTCTCCGACCAACCAATAGGGGCCTGGACAGTCCTCGGACAAACCATGTAACCACCCCAGGTCCATGGCCTCCTCATAGGAGACATAGGTGCGGCTGAATCGAACGTCGTCTCCTACGTGTGCTGCGATCCGCCCAGTTGCGTCGACTATCCGCACAACTCCATTCTTCGTGTCGAATGTGAAGGTATTGGGCCAGATGAGAAGCAACGATGCGGCGCGCAGACATTCCCCTTCCAAGACCAACTGTCCAACGAAACTCTCACTCCAATAATCCGTTGACTGCGCTTCATGCTGAGGGAAAGTCACTTCAGGGACTTGGCCGTGGCCCGGCGGCGAGTCCCTCTGCGGGAGAACCGCTGTAGGGGTTTGAGCCTCGACAACCGGCGGAGCGCCAGGCTGTGTGGAAGTCGCTACAGGCGTTTGACGGTTTCCCTCACCGCCGCTGCAACCGGCGGCCGCCAAGGCAACTAACAGGCTTACAAAAAGGACCTGCAGCGCGGCCAGCCGGTTACCGGTCACAGCCCAGCCGGGACCTGATGAACATCGAATGCGGCTTAACGTAGAGTCATTCATGGCGACGGTCTTCTCAATATTGTCCGAATCACCGGCCCTCGACATCCTCTGATATAACGCTGGTTGTCAGACTGGGTCTCGTACCCAGAAAAATGCAGCAATGATTTGGTCGGCCGATTGATGAGGACATAAGCGAAATAAACCCGTTTCCGGCCGTCCAATAGGGGCCCCGGAGCAAGCCTGGGTTATCCCCTGTAGCCACCTTCGCTACACGGCCTGCCTATATAGACGGCGGTAGCCCTGAAAAGGTTCCCAAGCCCCACCCCCAATCGGGCGTCCACGAGAGACGTCCCTGCCGACGGGTTGTTTTTACGGCCTTCTCACAGTCGGCAAGGTGGACTGCCTGCGGTACCTGGGCTGAAAGTAGAGTTGCTCGAAGTACGTGCCCGGCTCCCACTTGTGCATGACCGGTTCGGACCTTTTCGGTCCGGGCGAGTTG
Organism: Dehalococcoidia bacterium; assembly: GCA_965224235.1. Lineage (GTDB taxonomy): Bacteria > Chloroflexota > Dehalococcoidia > Lucifugimonadales > Lucifugimonadaceae. The sequence continues at coordinate 854,606 of CBDCYP010000002.1, forward strand.
CCCTGGCTCGGGTACTTCTCGATGGCCTCCTCGATGATGTCGACTCCCAGACCGGGCCTGTCCGGCACCGGAACATGACCGTCGATGGTAGGCGGGTGATGGTCGATCACCTCGTACCTTGCAGGATGATCGAACTCGACCCGTTCGAGGGCCAGGGCGTTCGGTATTGACGCCATGACGTGCAGGGCGGCGTACTCCCCGACCGGTCCCAGCGTTCCGGAATGCGGCGCTACAGTGATGTAGTGCGCCTCGGCCATGGCGGCCAGTTTCTTGAGTTGGGATATGCCGCCCACGCGCCCGGCGTCCGGCTGGATGACGTCTACCAGTTCCCGCTCTATGTGCTCACGTAGTCCCCAGATGTGGGAGTGGCGCTCGCCCACTGCTATCGGCACGTTCACGGCATCCTGGAGCCTGGCCAGCGCCCGCAGGTTTTCCGGCGCCACGGCGTCTTCATAGAACGCGACGTTGTACGGCTCGAGCGCCTTGCCGACAAGGATGGCGTCTTTGACGGTCAGCCAGGGCGGAGGTCCGCACTCGACCATGATGTCCATTTCGTCGCCGACGGCCTTCCGCACCTCCTCGACCGCCTTGACCGATTCGACGCCTTGGCCGGTCTTGACGGCCGTGTAGCCCTTTTCCTTGAGCTCCAGCGCGCGTTCGGCGACCGTCACGCCGTCCGGGTGGCCTTCGATTCCCATCTTGTAGCGAAATGCGTGCCCGTACACGCGCACACTGTCCCGCACCTTGCCCCCGAGCAGGTTCCATACGGGCGTGCCGAGGGCTTTGCCCTTGATGTCCCAAAGGGCCATCTCTATTCCGTTGATGGCGCCGGAGCCCACCACGCCGGTCATTCCGTGGCCCATCATGCCGACGTAGAGGAGTTGCCAGATCCTCTCGATGTTCATAGGATCCTCGCCGATGACCATCGGCGAGATGTCGTCGATCGCGGCCTTGATGACCGCGGGCCATCCGCTGCTTTCGCCGACGCCGGTTATCCCCTCGTCGGTGTAGACCTTGACGAACAGCCAGTTTCGAGGAGTGTTCCCGACACCCATCAGGAACGTCTTTACTTCGGTGATTTTCATTTTTTTCCTCGTTGGTCTTTAAGGGAGTCTGATTAGTCCCTGGCCGCGTGCGAAATGCCCGTGCGAGAGCTAAATCCACGGAAAGAAAGTTCCCTTGTCGCCTTGTGTGCCTCACTGTGACCCTGAGCACCCCTATGTAATCCTGGGCATCCGTGTGTCATCCTGAGAGCCTGTGAATAAATCATTTATGCTCCTATGGTATTGAGAGGCTGATTGCTGGACAACGATATTGGGCAGCCATATCGGCGAGGTGAACACATGAGTGAAGAGACGCTGTTTGAACTTCCGGCCATCGAGGAGAAGCGAGCGCCTGCGCCAACGAGTCCGGGTGAGGCCCGGGTGCTGCGGCCGGTGCGGAATCAGCCTGAGTGGGCGGTATTGGACCTGGAATCTCGGTTGCCTCAAGAGCATCGGGCCCGTGTTATATGGAGCTTTTTGGAGAGGTTGGACCTGTCGGCCTTTTATGCGCCGGTCAAGGCGGTGGAGAACCGGCCAGGCCGCCCAACGACAGACCCCAAAGCGCTGCTGGCGTTGTGGCTTCTGGCCACGGTTGACGGTATAGGGAGCGCCCGCCGGCTGGCGCGTTTGTGCGAAGAGCACGACGCCTACCGCTGGATGAGGGGGAACGTACCTGTCAACTATCACATGCTCTCTGACTTCCGGGTAGCCCACCAGGAGGCGCTGGACGGCCTTTTGACCCAGATCATAGGTTCTCTGATGGCCGCAGGGGCGGTCCTGCTGGAGCGTGTGGCTCAAGACGGGATGCGGGTGAGGGCGAGCGCCGGCGCCGCGTCCTTTCGCGGCGCGCAGGGATTGAAGAGGTGCATGGAGGAGGCGCGGGCGCAGGTGGAGCGGCTGGCGCAGGAGCGGGAGCGTCCCGATTCCGGTGTGACGCGGCGTGAACGTGCGGCGCGGGAGCGTGCGGCGCGAGAGCGGGAGGAACGGGTCCGGGAGGCGCTGTCGTACTTGCCCCGGGCACAAGCGAAGAAGGAACGCCAACAGCACACCAAGGCGAAGGCTCAGCGTCCCAAGGTTACGAAGGCGCGGGTATCCACCACAGACCCCCAGGCAACGGTGATGAAGATGCCGGATGGCGGCTTCCGGCCAGCCTGCAATATCGAACTGGCCACTGATAGCGCCAACGGGATCATCGTCGGAGTAGGGGTCACATCGTCGGGTACGGACGCAGGGCAAGCGGCGCCCATGGAGGAACAACTGGTCAGGCGGACGGGCCGGCGCCCTGACTCCTACCTGATGGACGGGGGCTTCGCTACCCGGGAGGACATCACCGCTCTGGAGCAACGTGGGGTGAGTGTGTATGCGCCGGTGAGGTTGCCCCGGAACAAGCCCGAACGGGAGCGTTACGATCCCCGCTACGGGGACGGGCCGGACGTGGCAAGGTGGCGTCAACGGATGGCCACCGGCGAGGCCAAAGCCATATACAGGCAGCGGGCGTCTGTAGCCGAGTGGACGAACGCCCAGGTGCGTCTTCACGGAGTGAGCCAATTCAACGTACGGGGACTTGCCAAAATCACCAGCGTAATGCTCCTTGTCGCCGTGGCCCACAACCTCCTGCGTTGGGAGGCGTTCATGGCGTAGGCAGACACGGGGGTTAAGCAGGCACAGCCGATAAGCTCCGGACCAGTCAATCCGGATTCCCTAGTGAATTCGCCCGGAAAGCGGCCAATGCTGTCCCGCAATTCTGCCTCCCTCAACAAGCGCCCGCCCCGGTGAAACTTCCCAATGGCGCTTTCCGCCACCAACATGCCGCCTAACAACAACAGAACCCAAAAAACTCACAGCCTCTGAGAGCCTGTTCTCAAAATGACAGATGCCTACTCTCCACTCCAGCGGCAACTTATTGGCCACACGCGCGGGTTTGTGGGCTCGCGGCGCCGCGAAGACGGACTCAGTTTATGGGGCTGATCGTAAGTCGCAACACAAGGCGGCTTCCGCCAGCGCCAATTCGTAGTAAGTTGTGGCTATAGCGAGTGACAGAACACACGATGGAGCGCCCAATGGCAGACGTGACAGTCAACATCAACGACAACGGCCCATACGAGATTATCGGCCCGATTCAACTGAAGGATGCCGAAGGCAATGAGTTTTCAGTAGAAGGGGACCAGTACCTGTGCCGCTGCGGCGGCTCCGGGACCAAGCCGTTTTGCGACGGGTCCCACAGGCGCGCCGGATTTCAGGACCAGGCACGGGCGGAGTGACCCGGGATCGACCGGCCCTCCATACACCCCCGGAAAAATACTTATGCCAGACATGAAACCCGATACTTCCGCCGAAGCTTTGGCGCAGGTGTTGGCCGGCCACGCAGCACTCTTGTGGGGCGCGCCCAAAGCCGCAGATTTGCAGGATGCCTTGACCCGGACCGCCCGGATGCTTTTGGATATTCGGGAGCAAATACCCGGTTCATATACCGAGCCGGGCTGCTACCCGGCGGCCCAATAATGACAGCTCCACACCGCTTGGGAGTTTCCGAATCGGCGCAGAAAGTCCGAAGCGGCGCCCTCTCCCCGGTGACGCTGGCCCAATCGCTTCTTGAGCGCATTGACGCTCTGGAACCCGCGCTGCAAGCCTGGGTAACCGTTGACCGGGAGCAGGTCCTCGGCGCGGCCCGGGAAAGGGAAAATGAAGCGGAGTCAGGGCGTTTCCGAGGGCCGTTGCACGGCGTCCCGGTGGGCCTCAAAGACATCTTCTACACGGAAGGGATGGCTACCACGGCCTGCTCGCGTATCCTGGCCGAATTCGTGCCGGACTACGACGCCACCTGCGTCGCGAAACTTAAAGAAGCCGGAGCGATAATCCTGGGGAAGACCGTCACGACCGAGTTCGCATCCAGCGACCCCTCGCGCAGCCGCAACGCCTGGAACGTGGCCCACACTCCAGGCGGCTCCAGCAGCGGGTCATCCGCTGCGGTTTCAACCGGAATGTGCGCCGCAGCGCTTGGTTCCCAGACAGGCGGCTCCACCTGCCGGCCCGCCGCCTATAACGGGATAGTCGGGCTGAAGCCCAGCTACGGCCGCATCAGCCGCCGCGGAGTGGTGGCCCTGAGTTGGTCCCTGGACACGGTCGGAATTCTGGTCCGCAGCGTCGCCGACGCCGCAGTCATGCTGCATGCGATGGCCGGCCACGACCCGCAGGACGGCGGTTCCGCGGCGGAACCCGTCCCGGACTACCTGGCGCAGATGAATGCGCTGGATCGTCCGCCCCGCATCGGCATTATCCGGGACTTCTTCTACGACCGCTCCACCGCCGAGGTGCGGGAGCATACGGACGCGGCGGCGGAAACACTGGCTGCGGCCGGGGCGATCGTCGAAGAAATCAGCTTGCCCACCAGCTTTGCCACCGTCCACGCCTGCCAGCGCATCGTTAGCAACGTCGAGGCCGCCGCCGTCCACGAAGAGCATTTCCGGGAACGGGCCGACGAGTACGGTCCGGGAATCCGCTCCAGCATCGAAATGGGTATGCTGGCGCCCGCGCTGAGTTATGTGCAGGCGCAGCGCCTGCGCCGGGAGTTCCGCCGGGACATTACCGCGGCCCTGGCGTCGGTTGATGCGGCTTTAATGCCCACGACCCCCGCTCCCGCCCCGGCGGACTTGAACACCACCGGCGACCCGGTGTTCCAGGTCCCCTGGACCAGCGCCGGACTGCCCACCATCACCCTGCCCTCCGGTCTCAGCGAATCGGGGTTGCCGTTGGGGGTCCAACTAGCTGGTCAACCCTTCCGGGAAGGCAGCCTGCTGGCCGTGGCCCGCTGGTGCGAGTCGGCCCTGGGTGTGGAGCTTTGGCCGCCGGACTATGCCTGAGGATCGGCGCCCCAGGCGCCACAAGTTAAGCGATGGATAAAATCATCGCTGGATAGACGAATCGAATGACACCTACAAAATCCCCGAAACGCGGACCCCTGAGCCGCGCCGAGCTCAGGTCGCGCATCGATCGTTTTCCGCGCGCACGGCTTGCATCGCTTCCGACGCCTCTCGAGGAGATGCCGCGCTTGACAGCTGAGTTGGGCGGACCGCGCATCCTGGTCAAGCGGGAGGACATGACCGGCTTGGCATTTGGCGGCAATAAGGCGCGGCATTACGAGTATGAGTTGCCCCACGTGAGGGACGAGGGGTACGACGCCATGATCAACGTTATGGACTACCACTCGAACAACGCCCGTATGACCGGAGCGGCGGCGAACAAGTTCGGCATGCGTTACGTGCTCGTGCTCAAGAACGCAAAAGGGCGGCCGGTTCAGGGCAACCTGTTGGTCGATCAGGTGCTGGGCGCCGAGATCCACCTGCTGGATGACGAGGAGTCGCACGACGCCATCGAGTACGCCCGCTCACTGAAGGGCCAAATGGACGCAGAGGGCCATAAGACATACCTGCTACAGGATCACCTGTTCCCTCGCATCGTGGGCATGTTGGGGTTCGTCGGCGCCGGTCTGGAACTACAGGAGCAACTGGAGGCCAGGGGACTCGAGCGGGTACACGTCTTCGGGGTGGCGGGCCGCAGCCTGTGCGGGCTGATGTTGGCGTCGCTCAACCTGGGGCTCGACTGGCGATTCACCGGGGTGACCGTCAACTACGACATGCCGCTCGGCGAGTACATTTTCCAGCACTCGGGCCACATTATGGAACTGCTCGACCTGCCTGTCACGTTTAAGGCGGCCGACATGACGGTGCTCGATCAGTACGTGGGCGAGGGGTACGGCATCCCCACGCAGGAGGTGATCGAGGCGATTCACCTCGCCGCGCAGACCGACGCGATCATGTTGGACCCGAACTACACCGGAACGGTCATGGCCGCGCTGATCGACCAGGTGCGCTCGGGCGCTCTCGACATGTCTGAGCCCGTCGTGTTCCTGCATACGGGCGGCCTGCCGGCGTTTTTCACCTTCGCACACGAACTGCGGAGCGACGGGTCGGGATGAACGGGCGGCGCGATTTTCGCCAGCAACGAAAGGACCGGCGATTCACCGGTTTTTGGCGAGACCAGCCATCATTCGTCTTCCCCGACCCCGATCGGGGAACCACTGGGGTTGGGTACAAACCGGCGGGATTCGGGCTCGTCTAGCGCGGGACGCGTCCGTTGTTAGCGGCCCCTTCAAGGGAAGATCCGAATTACGCTACCGTGGCGTCGGAGACGTGGGTACTACACCGGATTCCTCACTGCTTCGGCTTCGCAAGTTCACGATTGCCATCTACAACAGGATGATCGGCCTCAAGTGTTATGGTGCATGAAGCTGCGCCTTGGCCTTGAGATCACAAAGAGGGCCACATGATTCATAAATTTCCGGATCCAGGAAGCGTGGACGCAAGATTGTTTAGAGCCGTTCACGGGGCCAGTGGAGTGCGATGAGACTCACTTTGGGGTCGCCCAACCGGTGCCTCAACCGCACGGCCGGGTGCTGTACCGTGTGCAGGGTTCCCGGGTCGGCGCTGAAGAAGGCGTGTGTTCATGTTGCCCAGGTGACGGGCCGGGAAACCTGGCACAGATTCAACCGGTATAGCGTTGCGGAAGGGACGACCGTCTGCACTGACGACGCTTCCGCATAACACGGCGCGAACGACTTTGACGATGAGTCAGTGAAGCACGGCTTGGCAGAATACGTGCCATATGAAGCCCCGCTAACGGGATCGGATCGGTCTGGTCCATGTTCAATCGGGCGTTCGAGGCCAGCTACGACGGGCCCGGCACGAAGCACCGGCAACGCTACGTCAACGAGATTGCCGGACGACACGGAATCCACGATGCAGACACAATCGACCAGACGGAAACCTTCGTTGCCAGACTGGTTTGGAAGCGGTTCATCTGGCACGACCTTGCCGCATAAACCACAGGAGGGGAATCCATGGCGCAACTGAACTTGAATGTCGCACCAGAGACGTTGGACCGCGCCTTGCTGCAACCAAGGAAACGGACAGTACGGAATGGCGAACCTAAGAATGACCTCATACTGAGTGCCCACATCGACAGGAACGGGCAAGTGTTCCCCGAGATCATGAGGCTCTACGTAGCGAAAGGGAGCGTCGTTGCGGATGTTACCTACGGCAAGGGCGTGTTTTGGAGGAATGTCCCGGACGGGACCTACGATTTACGAGCGACCGATATTCAGGATAATGTCGACTGCCGGGATCTGCCTTATGAGGACGAAGAGATTGATTGCGTGGTTTTGGACCCCCCTTACATGCATTCTCCGGGAGGAACGGCGCACGGAGGCCATACGCCTTTCGAGACACACTACCGGAACAACGGTTCGGGGAGGCAAACGGGTGCCAAATACCATGAAGCGGTGCTGGAACTTTACTGTGAGGCGGGCCGCGAAGCCCACCGCGTGTTGCGTGAACGCGGTGTGATCGTCGTGAAGTGCCAAGACGAAGTGTGCTCCAACCGGCAACGCTTCACGCACATTGAGATCATACAGGCTTACGAGGATATGGGTTTCACTGCGGAAGACCTTTTCGTAGTAGTCCGTACGAACCGCCCGGGTGTCAGTCGCGCTGTTCGACAGGTTCACGCGCGTAAGAATCACTCTTACTTTCTGGTGTTCTGGAAACGAGGCCAAAGCGGTGGATTGTGGGAGCCTCCGGCGTGAGTGCAATCGAGCTTCTTGTCGACGTAATCCGAGACCATACGCCAGCTTCAATCTGGACCGGTTCTCCAGTGGAACAGTATCGCTACGTCGGCAACACCAACCGTGGCGAGATTGGGGAAGACTTTGTACGCCGATATCTTCGCAAGTACGCTGTACCGGTGAGCAACGGATCTCGCACAGCGCCTACGGACCTGAGGATATCCGGTAGGTTGTGCGAAGTAAAAACTGCCTCACTGGGCGCGACCAGGACGTTCCAATTCAACCACATCAGATTGGATAAACCATATCTCTATCTCTTGTGCCTCGGGATTTGTCCACAAAGTATTGTCTTCAATGCCTGGCGCAAAGGTGACATCGCCGAAGGCAAGGCCGGAACATTGGTACGGATGGCGGAAGGGCAGAGCGTGACGTTCAAGCTCACAAAGAAATTAGACGATATGCTCCCGGTAGAGGACTTGCCCTCGTGGGCAAGGACGATTTGAGCTTCGTAAACCTGTGTTTATATTGCCGCGAGGTTCACGTTGGGCGGGACTGGTCGGCGGAGGCTGAACCATCGGCGGCCGCGGCGAGTTTGCGCAGCTTCATCGCTTTGCGGGACTGCAGAACAAGCCATCCCGCGCCCGCAACAAAGGCGAGGATTATGAGCCCCAAAACGGCCGTCCCGTAGGGAACGCTTGCGCTGCCCCTCACCCGGGGTTCGACCTCCAGCACGCCTGAAGTAGCGACGAGTCCGGCGGCGCCCGTCACTTCGACGTCGATAATCCATGCCCCGTCCTCGTTGAGGGAAATCTGCGAAATATACGTCGAGGGATCGGAGGGGGAATTCAGGGCTGGGCTGTAGTTCCGCCGGCCTCCGTCGGGCGGAGTTCCGAATATCGAGACCCTGGCGTCGGTGATCCAGTCCCCCGAACCGACGTCACGCACGGTTACGGTCATCCGTTGGGGGCCCAAAATCGAGCGCGCCCCGGTTACGGCGACGACGATCTCGTACGGGCCGGACACTTCGTTGACGATCACCTGTCTGGGCGAATCCTCTTCGGTCTGTGCCAGGACGCCGTCGGTCTGCCACAATCCGGCCCATAATCCGGCCCATAATCCGGCAAGGACAAAAAGTACGGTGAGAACCGGAGCAGCAATCCTGCCCCGTGACAAGCCTGACATCATCTTGACCAAAACGTTTTCCGTACTCCGCCAGCCATCGGCCGCTGGCAATTCACGCTTTGCAGGGCTGCCCATTTGAAAACCAGATTCAATGCGAGCGCTCTGCTGACCGCCTTGATGATCGTTCTCCTCATCGTTGGTTTGGCGGCCATGTTCAGCGCGTGGGCAGACGTCCGTCAGGCCATCGCCGGCGCGGGGGTGGGTCCCTTGCTGATAGCGCTCGGCGCGTCGAGCGTTACATACACTGCCATAAGTTTACGGTTTGCGACGCTGGGCCGGGTGTTCAATATTCGGGCGCCGGTCTTCCTGCTTTGGCAGGTTGGCTGCGTGTCCACACTGCTTGGCCGAAACGTGGTTGGAGGGGGCACGGCGGGGATGATGTTGTCCATGACCGTCCTGGGGCGTCGAGCGATCCCCTTGCCGAAGGGGGCGACGGTTTCACTTGTTCAGTCCTACGTAAATCTGCTTATAGCGATGTCAATGTTCCTGGCCGCGGTCGTCTACGTCGTTTTCAGCGGGTCGTTGGGGAGTATCCACAGCGGCGCCCTGGCAGGCACGATCGCTGTGCTATCGATATTCGCCGCAGCGGCAGCCGGCGCGCTGTTTGGCAGACGCTTCAGGGGCCGCTTGATCGACTGGCTAGTGGCGATTGTCAAACGGTGGACCGGCAAAGACTTGAAGCAGTTCGGCATTCAGTTTGCCGACGCGGTCGATGAAGGTGTCGGGGCATTACGCTGGGATGTCGGCCGTTTGGCGGCTATTGCGGCGATGCTGGCCATAGAGACCGGAATGACTCTGCTCTCACTTTGGCTGTGTTTCGAATCGGTCGGGCAATCACCGGGCCTGGGCGTGCTGCTTGCCGGATACGGCATCGGTCTGGCATTGGGCATGGTCTCCTTGCTTCCCGGTGGATTGGGAGTGCAAGAAGGCTCGATGGCGGGTGTATATGCGCTTTTGGGCGTGCCTTTCGGCGAGGCTGTGGCTGTAGCGGCGCTGTTCCGGGCAGTGCACTACTTTGTGCCGTTCATGGCGAGCCTGGTCCTCTATCGCGAGATGCTTCGGAGTGGGGCGGGTGGGTCCGCTGCCGGTACGGAGGCGGTCGCAGTTGTTGGCGGTCCGGAGAGCCCGCCGTCCGGCGTATGACGTTATGAGGCGTTCGCCCGCGAACGGAGGCCTGCGTGTAACCGTTATTCCAGCTCTGAGCTGGAATCCATTGGTTGGGAGCCCGGGCAGGGTGGCATTGTCTCAAGCCAGCGGCGTTGTTCCCGACGGTGAGCTGTACAAAGGCTGCCGAACGCGTATCAGCCGGGGCGGGGGGAATTGAATGGTGATGCTATAGAATCCCCGCGTCGCCCCGGTGCGGGGCGAGGCGCTTGTAATTTCGCTGCCACAGGTCACGATTCGTAATGATGAGCCTCGCCGATCGTATTGGATTTGACGCCGGTACGACTCGGCTTGAGGATGCGCTGGAGTGGGCGGGCGCGAACGATTTCTACTACGTGGATTTCAACGCCGACACGGGGCCGAACCACGTCGACACCTGGTCGTCCCGGCGCGTCCGGTCGATCAAGGAGTTGGCCGACCGGCACGATATCCATCTGGGGCTACACACCCTTTCTGCGGTGAACATCGCTGAGTTCTCCCCGCACGTCGCAAGGGCGGTCGATGAGTACCTGCGCGCCAACATCAACCTCGCAAACCGGATCGGATGCGAGTGGATCGTTGTTCATGCAGGGTACCATTTCACGTCCGACGTGAAGGCCCGCGTTATGGCGTCAACAGACAGGTTACAGCGTATTTCGAGGTATGCGTTCGACACGGGAGCGCGGCTGCTGCTAGAAAACTTGAACTTCGAGCCGGAACATGCTGAGGTGCGCTACCTGGCCCACAACGTGGAAGAACTGCGGACGTACTTCGACGCAGTCCCGCCCAGTCGATTGGGCTGGGCCTTTACCGTCAACCACGCTCACCTGGCGCCTGAGGGCGTCGACGGATTTCTGGACGAGTTCGGGACGGAACGCATCGGAGAGGTGCGACTCGCAGACAACTCTGGCGAATACGAGGTGCACCTGGTACCGGGTGAGGGGACAATCGACTTCAGGTCGCTTGTTTCACGCCTGGAGTCTTCGGGGTACAAACGCCACTACATGATGGCGTACGGCACTGATGAACAGAAGTTGCAGTCACGGGAAACGCTGGCGCGCTACTCTGACTGACACGCCCCGATCTGGCACATATTTAGCCCCAAAAACGCATTGAGTTTGCCCGGGAGGGCCGTATGAACGAGATGTTCCCCATCGACAAAGTACACGGGCGGTCTACGCGCGCTCCGGCGACGGGACGACGGGGGATGGCGGCATCCGCCCACCCGTTGGCGACTCACGCTGGCCTGAACGTCCTGAGGCAGGGCGGGAACGCCATAGATGCGGCCGTTGCGGTGGCGAGCACACTCAATGTGGTTGAGCCGTACATGTCCGGCATGGGGGGAGTCGGCGTTGGACTGGTGTACGTGAAGGCCGAGGGCCGCACGCGTGCGCTCGATTTCTCAGGCCGCGCTGCCTCAGCCGCCCGCCCCGAGATGTTCGACAAGGTCTCGCGTGGCACAGGGCCGCGCGCGCCGCTGGTGCCGGGAAACCTGTCGGGCTGGCTCACAATGCACAGCGAATACGGGAGCCTGCCGCTCGATCAACTGTTCAAAGAGGCCATCGACTACGCTGCCAACGGCTACCCCATAACGCCGATGAACGCAGAGGTCATAAAAGGGACGTTCGAAAGGCATTCCAAAGTTGGCTGGTCCTCCGACGCGCTGGATTGCCACAGTGAGGCGCCGCCAGTCGGCTCGATGCTGCGGCAACCCGCGCTGGCCGAATCGATGGCCGAGGTGGTTGCAGGGGGAGAGGAGACGTTCTACCGGGGCAAGTTGGGGGACCGGATGTGTAAAGGCATCGCCGCGGCGGACGGACTTATCAGCCGCGAAGACCTGGCATCTTACAAGGCGACATGGAGTGAGCCCATATCCACGACCTATCGCGGTCTGGACGTGCGAGTTCCTCCGCCAAACTCGGCCGGATTCCAGATATTGGAGACGCTCAGCATTCTTGACGGATACGGCCCGCTCGAATACGGGACGCCCGAAACGCTCCACCTGCTGATCGAGGCTGTTCTTGCGGCCGCAGATGACCGGGTCCTCTACGCCGGGGACCCGGACCTTGTCCACATCCCGGTGGAAAGGTTGTTGTCGAGTGAATATGCGGAGCAAGTGCGTTCGCGCATCGACCCGAACCGCGCCAACGACCCTCCAAAGGAACGTTTCGGCAGGTCGCAGATCGACGTGGTACCGGAGGAGGCGACGTATCCACGGGTGCCAATGCCCGAGTTGACGACCCACTTCGCAACCGCAGACTCGGAAGGCAACGTGGTTACGGTTACCCAGACGTTGGGCGGCGGCTTTGGGTCGGCCTTTGCGCCGGGCGGCGCCGGAGTGTTCCTCAACAACATGGGCAGGTGGTTCGACTACGATCCGGACTGCGGGAGCCCGAACATCATCGGACCGGGCAAGCGAGTGGACTTCTGCGTGTCTCCGGCGCAGATTTTTTCAGGCGATAAGATTGTCCTGAGCATCGGGACGCCCGGCAGCTACGGAATTTTGCACACGTCTGCCCAGATGATCCACCACTTCGTCGACGTGGGGATGAATGTTCAGGAGGCGATCGAAGCGCCGCGGTTCCGGCACTACGACACTGGCGAAATCTTCTACGAGGACCGGGTGCCGCGGGCAACGCTGGACCGGCTGGGGCAGATGGGCCACAAGATAGGCAGGATTCCGGGGTGGACGTCAGGCGTCGGCGGCGGCCACGGGATTCAGTTCACTGAGTTCGGGACGCTTCTCGGCGGCGCCGACCCCAGACGAGACGGGGTGGCAGCCGGCTGGTAGCAGCGCATGATGAGTTGACCTGGTTAGGAGACCTTTTTCCGAAACGCCGCATGAGTGAGTTGCGCCGCCTGTTGTTCGCCCCCGATTACCGTCATCCCCACCTTTCCCCGTGCAGGTGGGAGGGGTATTCAGCCCTTGGGACCGCATCCCGTGAATTGATTTGAAGTCCCGCGTCCCCGTTCCTCACAACGTGTACTACGGCTGGTGGCTGGTGGGATCGGGCTTCATTGTGCAGTGGTACACGTCTGCCGTGTTCTGGAGGGGCTTCCAGGCTTTCTTCCTGCCCATCGTCAACACATTCGGCTGGAGCCAGGCAGCCACTGCTGGAGCGATATCCCTTCAGCGCGTCGAGGGCGGCATCTTTTCGCCGTTCGTCGGCACCATTCTGGACCGCTATGGGCCGAGGTGGTCGCTGCTATTCGGCACGATCACCACCGGCGCGGCGTTCATATTGATGAGCAGGGTCAACACCCTGTGGCAGTTCTACCTCGCCGTCGCGTTGATGACGCTCGGAATGTCGTTCGGCACGTTCATCGTGTTCGTAACAACCGTGAGCAACTGGTTCATTCGCAACCGTGCCCGCGCGCTGGCCATCCTCATGACCTCGTCGGCCATAGGAGGGTTCACACTTCCTCTGCTGGTGCGGTACATAGACGTGTTCGGCTGGCGGGACGTGTTATTCGCCGTCGGCGTCGGTTTCTGGATCATGGGCATTCCGGCGATCATCCTCGCCCGCCGTCGGCCGGAGGACTTCGGGCAGTTGCCCGACGGAGACAAGGAGACGGTCGACGCCGCGGAAGCGACGGCCGGCCGCCGGCGCGTTAGTATGCGGCGTGAGGCGGCGTTTGGCATTCGGCAGGCCCTGCGGACGCCGTTCTTCTGGCAGCTTGGCATAGCGAGCAGTCTTGGTCAGTTGGTCAGTTCCACCAACCTGCTGCATTTAGCGGCGCTGCGGGACTTTGGGGTGTCGCCGGGAATAGCGGCGTTGGCTGCCGGCGCAATCGCTTTCGGTGATCTGGCAGGTCGGGGGGGCACGGCGTTGGTTGGAGACCGCTTCGACAAGCGCCATCTCCTGGCCTGGACGTTTTTCATCCAGATGCTGGGAGTCCTCAGCCTGGCATTGGTGAACGCGGAGGTGTTCGGCGTCTCCCTTGGAATGGCGACGCTGCCGGTGTTCGTCATAATGTTCGGCATGGGATTCGGCGCGTCCGTGCCGTTGCGTCTCGCGATAATCGCCGACTACTTCGGCAGACGGAACTACGGATCGATAGTCGGCCTGATCAGTTCAGTGAACGCCCTCTTCGGCGCGGCCGGGCCGGTGTTCGTGGGACTAATGTTCGACGTGACCGATAGCTACCGGCCGGCGTTTATGGTGCTGTTCATATTGCCGGCAATAGCAATCCCATTAACGTTGACCCTCGAACGCCCAGGCCGCGTTGCCGCCAGGTCCCGCCGTTCTGCCCGCGCATCCGGGCGGCGTGAGTGAAGGGGTGTGGGGGAGGAGCTTTTTGACCGCCTGCCGGATGGCCGATGTTGGCCCCCGGCGTCTCGACTAGGGGGACTTGTCAGGCTATAGTCCGGACACCGCCTTTGCAGACTTTTCGCGCCCGCGTGTAGCCCAGTCCGACGCCCCGGTGGCAGACCCGGGCCGAGCAAACAAGGAGTTCCCGTGACCGCAGCCGTGGGGCAGTTTGTCCATCTTCATAACCACTCCGAGTACAGCCTGCTCGACGGCTTGAGCCGGCTCGATCAGATGGCGGCCAGAGCTGCCGAACTCGGCATGCCGGCCATCGCCCTTACCGATCACGGCAACGTTCACGGCGCAATCGACTTCTATCAGGCGTGCAAGGCGCAGGGCGTCAAACCGATAATCGGGGTCGAGGGGTATGTCGCGCCCGGCAGCCGCTTCGTTAAGGATTCGAACGACCGTTTCCCACACCACCTGACCGTGCTTGCCCAGACGCAGACGGGATACCGCAACCTCCTGCGGCTCGTTTCGGCTGCGCACCTCGAAGGCTTCTACTATCGCCCCCGGATGGATCGGGAGGTTCTGGCCCGGCACAACGAAGGTCTGATTGTCCTGTCGGGCTGCCCGTCCGGCGAGCTCGCAAAACTAATTGCCGGCGGCAATGACGCCGAAGCGGTAAAGGTCGTCGATTGGTATCGCGAGGTGTTCGACGGCCGGTACTACCTCGAACTGATGCATCACGACGGCGTGGACAACCTGCACGTCATCAACCGCGGGCTGATGCGTATCGCCGCCGATACCGGTGTTCCGGTGGTTGCGACCAACGACGCGCACTACGTGATGAAAGCACAAGCGCCGCTTCAAGACGTGCTGACGTGCATCCAGACCAACTCAAACCTGGATGACCCGAAACGCCTCCGCATGACGGACGACTCGTACTACCTGAAATCCGCCGATGAGATGGCGGCCATTTGGCAGGAGACGCCGGAGGCGGCGCACAACACACTGCGCATTGCGGAGTCGTGCGAGGTGGAGATCGACTTCGGGGTCACCCTGTTGCCGCACTACCCCGTGCCGGAGGGCATGACGTCGATGAGCTACCTGCGCCAGCTATGCGCGGAAGGGCTGCGACGCCGTTTTCCGGCGCCGACGCCGGAGGTGGCAGCCCGGCTGGAGTACGAACTCGAAGTGGTCGAGAAGACCGATTTTGAGGACTACTTCCTCGTTGTTTGGGACATATTCAAGTTTGTAAACCGCCGCCGCATCCTGTCGGCTGTGCGCGGCAGCGCAGCCGCAAGCCTGGTCCTGTACTGCCTTGAGGTCACCGAGATCAACCCGTTGGAGCACAGCCTCGTATTCGAGCGATTCCTTAATGTCGAGCGCAAGGAGATGCCCGACATCGACATGGACTTCCAGGACGACCGCCGGGAAGAGGTGATCCGCTACTGCGTCGAACGTTACGGCCGCGAGCACGTGGCGCAGATCATCACGTTTGGCACTCTGGGCGCGAGGGCGGCGCTGCGGGACGTTGCCCGGGCATTGAACCTTGGAAACCCTGCCGGCGACAGACTGGCGAGAATGATCCCGACCCGGCTCGGAATAACACTCGCGGATGCGCTCAAAGAGAACTCCGAATTAAGGAATCTGCGGGAAAACGACGAGACGAGCAGGCGAATCATCGACACCGCGCAGGACCTCGAAGGGGCTGTCCGGCACGCATCGACCCACGCGGCAGGGGTTGTTATCTCAGAGGACCCGCTCACAGACTACGTCGCCTTGCAGCGCTCTACTTCCGATGACGATGACGCTCCGCCAACCACGCAGTTCGCCATGGGGCCGGTCGCGAGCGTCGGTCTGCTCAAGATGGATTTCCTCGGCCTGACCAACCTGACGATTCTGGACAGCGCCATGGCTTTAATTGCGGAGAACCGCGGCGAGCAGATATCCCTTGCCGAATTACCAGTGGACGATCAGAGGACGTTCGACCTGCTCTCGTCCGGCGAGACGTTCGGCGTGTTCCAGCTTGAAGGCGGAGGCATGCGCCGCAACATCCGCCTGCTGCAGCCGAACTCGATCGCCGACGTCTCCGCCATGATCGCGCTGTACCGGCCGGGGCCGATGGAGCACATAAACACGTTCGTCGAGGCGAAGCACGGGCGGGCGGCGATCCAGTACCCCCATGAGGGGCTCAAGGAGATTCTGGAGGAGACGTACGGAGTCATCGTCTACCAGGACCAGGTTTTGTTGATCGCCCAGGAGTTCGGCGGCTACACCCTCGGCGAGGCCGACATTCTCCGAAAGGCTATGGGCAAGAAGATCCCCGAGGTAATGGCGGCAGAGCGTGACAAGTTCATCGCCGGGGCGCAACGGAAGGGTTATTCAGCCGGCATCGCGACCCGCATCTTCGATCTGATCGAGCCATTCGCCGGATACGCATTCAACAAGGCGCACAGCATCAGCTACGCCATGATCGCCTACTGGACGGCGTACTTCAGGGCGAACTATCCGACGGAGTATTTCGCCGCGTTGCTCAACGCCGCCACCGGCAACTCGGACAAGGTGGGGGACTGCGTGCGGGAGGCGCGTCGCAACAGGATCGACGTCCGGCTGCCGGACGTTAATAAGTCGACGGCGTCGTTTGCCATTGAACACACAGACGGGAATGAGACGGCGATCCGCTTCGGCCTGGCCGCGGTAAAGAACGTCGGTCAGGCCGCCGTGACTCCGATAGTGGAGTCCCGCAAGGAAGGCGGACCGTTTACGTCGCTTGAGGACTTCTGCCGGCGGGTAGATTTCCCGGCGCTGAACAGCCTTGCCATGGAGAGCCTGATCAAGGTGGGCGCGTTCGATTCGCTGGGACACCGGGGCGGTCTGGTAGAGGCGTCTGAACGCATCATGGCCCTGGGACAGCGACAAACCCGGTTGCGTGAATCGGGCCAAACCAGCATGTTTGATCTTTTCGGCGAAAACTCGCCGGTTCCCATACCTGAAATCGAGATTCCGGTCACAGACGATGTGAGCGACCGGGAACGCACGAAATGGGAAAAGGAGATGTTGGGAGTGGAACTCACCGAGAGCAATTTCACCCGCGAGATGTACACAATGTCGGACCGGTTCGTGGTATTCGCGGCTGATCTGTCCGGCGATAAGGCTGGTCAGACTGTGCACGCGCTGGGTCAAATTGCGGACGTCAGAAGCCGCACGACACGGCAGGGCAAGCAGTTCCTCGCAATGTCGCTTCAACTCCTCGACGGCGGAGTCGAGTTGGTGGTCTGGCCGAATGTTCTCGAAACGACGGGAGGCCTGTGGGAAGAAGGCAAATACCTGACCGCAAAGGGACAGGTCCGTGAATGGGACGGCCGGGTGTCGATATCCGTTGAGGAGGCCAGGGAGTTCATCATGCCCGGGACCGGAGAGACGGACAGACGCCCCGGTCGCGCGGAACCGTTGACGAGCCCTCCTCCTCCGCCTCAGTTCGAAAGCCCTGCCCCGGCCTTGGGCAATGGCGGCGCAGGACCGTCGCCCAAATACATCGTTGCCGAGTCGGCTGCGGGTCTTGCCGCTATCTCGACGGCGAGTGCTGCGCCTCCGACGGCGTCCGGAGGCGTGACGGTGCGGCTCAGGGAAAGCGGACACCTGGCGGAAGACAGGGGCACGCTGGAAGACGTGGTGCGTCTGTTGCTCAACTATCGTGGTGAAACGCCTGTCACTCTGGAGGTCGCCACCAACGGCAACGTGGTCAAGCTCGACATGCCATTTGCAAAAGTCGACCCGTGCGGCGAGCTTAAATCGAAATTGGCGGAACTCGTGGGGGACGACAACGTGGCGATTCCTTCGATGGCGAACGGTGGGTGACTGTCGGTAATGAGTGTGCCTGAATCGAGCGATCGGCGATGAAGTGGGTGGTTTTCGCAACCGCGCCGGACCAGATCATGGCGGAGCTGGTGGGCGCCGACAACGTGGCGATTCCTTCGATGGCGAACGGTGGGTGACTGTCGGTAATGAGTGTGCCTGAATCGAGCGATCGGCGATGAAGTGGGTAGTTTTTGCAACCGCGCCGGACCAGATCATGGCGGAGCTGGTGGGCGCCGACAACGTGGCGATTCCTTCGATGGCGAACGGTGGGTGACTGTCGGTAATGAGTGTGCCTGAATCGAGCGATCGGCGATGAAGTGGGTAGTTTTTGCAACCGCGCCGGACCAGATCATGGCGGAAATGTGGGTGCAGTTGGTGCGTTCAGAAGGCATCCCCTGCCGCCTCCAACCGGGGGACACAACGAACTTCCTCGGCGTATCTGCGACTCCCGTGCGTCTAATGACCCTGGAAATGGACGCTAAGCGCGCCGCTCAAATTCTCGAACGCCCGGCTGAGACCGGGGATGACGAAGAGTTGTGCGGGGAAGGGTGATTGCCTGATTGGGGACGGACCCGCGAACGGAGACCTTTGCATAACTAGCCCCCCGACCAGTGATTCCTCACTCCATGTCACCCTGAGTACCGCTCATGTCACCCCGAGCGAAGCTCCTGTCACCCCGAGCGCCGCCCATGTCACCCCGAGCGAAGCCGAGGGGCTGGGTAAGAGGGGCCGGGCATGCCGCCCATGTCACCCTGAGCGAAGCCGAAGGGTCTGGGTAAGAGGGGCGGGGCATGCCATCTGGATGGCTTGGGTCCTTCGCAACATACAAATGACACGTGTCGAGGTTACGCAAAGGTCTCCGAACGCGGGGTAGGCAGTTCGACCGGCCCATTGAAAACTTGGTTTCTGGGTCGGGTTCGGTGATCGGCTACGCCTGGGCATTTTCATCCAACTTCCCCATCCCCGTTTGACCATGTAAGGGCGGCGGTTCCAGGCCGAAAAGCCCGAAAAGCTCTTCGCTGCTCATTTGTGCGGACAGATCCAGCGACACGTCATCCACGAGTTGATCAAACAGGGCCTGTTTCCGCTCCAGAATCGCGTCGATGCGTTCTTCGATAGTTCCGGCGCAGGAATACTTGATGACGTTGACTTTGACCGTCTGGCCCATGCGGTGGCTCCGGTCTTCGGCTTGGCGCTCTACTGCGGGGTTCCACCAGCGGTCCAGGTGGAACACGTAAGACGCCTCTTGCAGGTTCAAGCCCAAGCCTCCGACGCGCAGCGATAGAATCAGCGCCTTGTGCTCGTTGCCGGTCTTGAATCGTTCGATGATGTCGACTCGCTCATACTGTGGTATGTCGCCAGTCATCGAAAGTGGAGTGAACTCGTGCAGGAAGTTCGCTGCCGCCGCTACACCGGACGTGTCGTTCGTATACTGCGAGAACACCAGCGCCTTGTGGCCCTGGGCCGTCAATTGATCCAACCGGTCTTTGATGTCGTCCAATTTGCTCGACTTGCCGGTCTTGGGGTCGGCGTTGCAGATCTGCTTCAGGCGGGTTATGAGTTCCAGAACGTGTTGGACGCCGACCTCGGCGCCCAGAGATTTCAGATAGACGATTCCGTCCTGCTCGGCCTTATCGTAGCTGCGGCGCTGCCTGGAGCTCAGGTCAATGGGTATCTTGGCTACCTGTTTTGGGGGGAGGTCGTCCAGGACTTCCCCCTTCTTGCGCCGGAGTTGCAACTCGCGGTGCCGCTCTTGTAATTCCACTCCGGGCCGATACCGCTTCGGCGTTTCGGAAACGTCGTAGTCGACGAACTCCAGAATAGAGGCCAACTCTTCTTCATGGTTCTCAATCGGGGTACCGGTCAGTGCCCAGGAACGCGTTCTCCTCAATCCCTTCAACGCGTTGCTGGTATCGTTGCGGTTCTTGATGCGCTGGGCTTCGTCGGCCACCACAACGTCCCAGTTTTTTCGGAGCGGCGGGGATTGGGCGCCGCCGAAATCCGAGCGCAAGGTATCGTAACTGACCAGGGTTACGTCTCTGTCCGCCGCCCACTGCCAGGATCGGTCGGCTGCGGAACCGCGGATGATGATGGCGGAAAGTTCGGGGGCCCATTTATCGATCTCACCCCGCCACTGGTCTAACAGGCTGGCGGGGGCCGCCAACAAGCACGACTTAACTTCGCCACGCTCCCGGAGAATCCTGAAGGCGGCGATGGCCTGGATCGTCTTGCCCAAGCCCATATCGTCGGCCAGAAGCAAACGGTGGTTGTCCAGCAACGCCCGGACGCCGTCTCGCTGAAATGGCATCAACTCTCCCGGCCAATTCAATTGAAAATCTTGACCGCGTTCCAGAGGAGCGGCTAGCGCCGCCCACAGCCTCTCCGCCAACGTCAGATCGGACCGTGGGGTGACAGGAATTGTCTTTTGGACGGATTCCTGGGCCGCCTGGGAACGAACTGCGGCATATTCCGTAAGCTCATGCAGCGGGGAAAGGCTGATTACAGTCACTAGTCCGCTAATCCCCATCACGGCTTCCAGACGCTCGTCTTCAAACGCCACGGCGAGGGCCTTTTCGGCCCGATCGAACGGTTCGAAGGGGTTGCGCCGCCCCATTACTTCGGCGAGAAGCCGGCTCGAGGGAGATTCCCCGCGGGGCTGTTCTGATAGCCAGTGCATTTCGAATCGATCATTAGAGTTGGACGGGTCGCCGTTTTCAATCGCGTCGCGGGTAAAGGTCCCGGAATTTCTGATGCGGCAGAGAGGCGGGCGAACCCTGATATCACCGGCGAACATGCTCGTCGGCAATTCATCGGCCAAACCAAATATCAGCGTCGGCGAAGAAGTGGCGGATTGAATCAACGATTTCAAAAGAGACGACAGAGCATCTGGCCCGATGGTTCCGCGTCGCCTCGGGAGCCCATTCCGGTCCGCGCGGGCGAAGCAGAAGTCCAGCGGCTCACCCACGCCCGACGTCTGAAATAGCGCGGCCCGAACGCCTGTGCCGCCCACTTCTTCGACTAACCGGAGCCAGGCTACTGCCTCGGAGGGGTTGCTCTCCGTGCGCAAGTCGTCGAAGAGAATCGGCAAGATGGCATCTCTCAGGCGGGAGGATCAGTCGGCCGCTGCCCGTTGTCGTCGGCGTGGTCTTTGGATTCCCGTTCCAAGTCGACATTCTCTTTGTAGGAGTGTTGGAACACGTTGCCCACGGTTTCGGGGCGAGAGTCAGGGTAAAGCCGCAAGAGATCCCACTCATTGATCGCGGCGCGGACTTGGTAGCGCATTCGCCCCCATATACCGGCGCCGCCAACCCTTCCCGCCTGTTCAGGAGCTCTCCAGTCGTAGGCGGCGTCGTAGATCTCCCGCATCCTATTCACCGTGCCCTGAACATCGTCATGGGTGGGCGTATTCAAGGGCGTACATGTGCGTTCGAGCAGGCGCATACCGGTTTCGGCTCGGGCCACCTTATCGCCATGGCGGGTCTTCAATTTCGCGGCCACGTAATCGCGGTCCTTCTTTTCGCCGTCCGGGCTGATGATTGCGGAAGCAAAGTCATCCGCGACGGCGCCTACCACCACAAGCCCTGGATACGTCTCATCAGTGGTCTGTCCGAGCCAACGGGACAACTCGGCGTAGGACCGGCCCCGCTGAAGGATGGAGTACGAACCGACCAACTCGATCTCGTCCAGCAACACTACCCAACCTTTATAACCCGCGGCCTTGATCAACTCGACAACAAAGCGCAGGCGCTGCGGCGGCAATTCGGCGGCCTTGGGGGCACGAAATGAGTAGCTTTTCATCTGCCCAATCTGCCGAAGGCCGCGTGTTACCCGCGTTTTCAAGAGTCTGTCACCCGCCCAGAAGTTCTCGATATCGCTGTTCAAATCGAGGTCCATCGACCGTTCGTGGACAAGCAGACTTGCCGGGAACATCTGGCTCAGACCATTGGATTTAGTGTCGTTCGCCCACTGGAAGAAATTACCGTACTGAAAAGAATCCGGTTTGATCGCCTGCCCCAACTCTTCAATCAATCGACCGTTGCGATCTGGCATGCGGCCGTTGTCCACGGCTGACTTGAACATCTTGCCCAAGTCATAGAAAGGAGTTTCCTTGCTGATCGCCACTTTGCTACAGACGAATCCTTGGGAGAGGGCCTGATGTTCCAGATGGGTGAGCAAGTGAGACTTGCCGGCGCCGAAATCGCCGGAGACCAACATTCCCAAAGCGCCGGGCGGAGCGTCATCTCTGTCGGCAGCCCGGGTCAATAAGTCTTTGAATCGACTTTCGGCTTTGGGCTGGTTGCAACCCAGCAATTTAACTGCCTCACTGTTCGGCACGCCATTGCGAAGAGCCTCCAGCGCCCGGCGGTAAAAGAGTGAGCTATGTTCATCAACGTTAGCTAACACTTCGCCCCGTTCCTCCTCACGATAATCGTACCAGCGACGCGATGGGGTTGACCAGATTACGGTCGCGAACATCGTCGATAACGCGGGTGAGCAAAGCCTGATAGATTCCGTAGCCGCGTGACCCGCGACCGGTGCTGTCGTCGAGGAAATCTCGGTTGGTTACGATCACCATCAGCGTGCCGGTCAGCCGATCCACGCTATCGATGAACTCCCGGAGCAGCTCGTAGTGCTCCATGGCCATGGGTCTCGTATAGTACCTTAGGCCATCCTTGGGATTGCGAGCCACGGTCACGCGGGAGTTGTCGAACAGTATCACCGTTCCGACGTGCCCCACGTGGCGGATCCAGTAGAGGGCTGATTCTATGAAAAACCTGGCCGTAGTTCGGTTGATGGTGGTGAAGATGGAGAAGGATCGGACGCTACTGACGCGGGTGTTGTTGCCGGTCAGCCAATCCAGGAGCGGTTGCCCCGTATATTCACCGCGTGTGTCCTCGTTCAAGCAAAGATAGGACATGCATACCCGAAAATCCTTGGCCATCTCCCTGTTTCTGAAGACTCTGTTCTGTATCTTCGGCCTGATGTCTCCGAGCACAAATGGCGATTCGAGTCCGTTGGCTCTGGCGATGGCGTCAAACACATTGTCGGCTCCGCAGGGATCTATCCCGCAAACTTTGTAGCCCTGTTCAGCGGCAAGTCGCAGGATCATGCGGCGGGCGAGGAGCCGCCAATCGACCTGTCGGGCGAGTCCGAAAAAGAAGTCTTGGGGCATGTGGGCCCGCGATTCTATGGCGTCCAACTTAATGAAGAGATAGTCCGACTCCCGGCAGCTGGCCTCCACTTGGCCGTAAAGATCAGGCTTCAAATTTTCCGGTGTCACCGCAAACTTGACCGACGCGCCCCCGTCCGCAACGAATGACGACAGATATTCTTTGTCGATGAACTGTAGCCAGTCCGCGAGATGAATTGTGTTCGGCATCAATCCACCTCCGCAAACCGGACCCCATAGTATTGGATCTCCTGGCCTTCCGGCCCAACGAAACTGAACACGCCCTTGCCGCTCCGGGTGCTGGTGGAAGCGTGGAAGGATACAACCGAACCCGACTTTGTCTTCATCAGGCTGCTTGCATCGAGCTGGTAAAGATCACGCGCGAAATCCATAGTGGTGTAGTCCCGGCTGGTGCCCGGCAGAGAAGTGAACATCTTGTAAATCCTATCCAGGGGCACGACAGGCCCGGGGCCTCTCTCCATAAGGCGGCCCGGGGATTCTACCCTCACAAGGTCGGAGTAAACCGTATACAGGGCCTCAAGAAAACGTCCGGACGGGAACTGGACGGGCTTTTTCTGATTCAGGAGCAGGATGCCGGCAAGGTGGGACGGCCTGATGGTGGAAACCTTCTTCTTGTCGATTCGGACTGCCCACTCTCTTGGGAGAATTCGCACTATTGACGGGTGTGAGACCATCCGTCCGTCCCGCTCGTGGATTTCCAGACCCCGTACCGAAGCGGCGCTGCGCAACTCCGCGGCGTAACCGTCCCTGAGATACTGTTCCTCGTCTCCATCTTCGAAGGGCCACGATTGAACGGCGTTGGTCGCCGTCTGCCTCAAGTCCTCCAGCGCGGCATCGAGTCTTCCCTGGTTCCTCTTGATGGCGGTGATGTTCCCGTCTCTGGCCGCCTTCTTCAGTTGTCTTGCCAGCTTTGTCAGATCCCCTGCCGACTTTATCGTCGAGTCCGCGGCGCTTTCCGTTTCGCTGAAGGCTCGTTCGAAGCTGTCCATTCCCTACTCCAGAACATCTGAACGTCGATATGGCTCGGTCAGAAGCGAATTAATGTGAAGTAACAATACATCATAATTCCGAACATCGACGCAACTTGATTCCCGGTGACGGGGAGACCTATTCCAAGCGCTTTAGGAGGGGAGGACTTTGCACAACCCCCTCTCCGGGCGGGAGAGGACCGGGGTGAGAGCGACTCGCCCACCACTTCCGTCGTTCCGGCGAAGGCCGGAACCCAGGAGTGAGGGGGTGTCCGGCCCCGACACGTGACATCCCCCCATTTACAACCCAGAACACACGTTCTAATATCAACATAAGTCGTTTCGATAAACGATGTCCATGCCAACCAACCCCATCGGAATGTAACGGGAGACAACTCTGGCCAGCGTCGAGGTAAACCTCACCTCGTGTTAAAGCCCGTTACAACTGAGAATGGACGCGTCCGCTTTGGAAGAGGGCGCGGGTGAAATATGGATTCCCAGGCCCCCGGCTGCGCAGCCGATAGGGGAAGAGAACGACTTGAACATGTCCTCTACGTAGGCGTGGGGGCTGGTCCTGACCATGGCGTCTCGGGACCCGACAGGCTAATAATGAAAAAAGTGAGAGTGAGCGCCTGGGGAGCTACAGGAGTACGCCTCGGAGAACAAGCCGAAAAACCGGTAGCAAACGCGTCATAACCTTTTCGACGCCCGAACGTACCTCATTCAACCGGGGTGCGGGTGAAGAGCCAAAAATCGTCTTCCCGCGCGGCCTTGCGGCCGCCCGTACCGGCGGGGTAGTTGCCGCCATACCGTGCGCATGTCACACGGTCCGGGGAAGACAGAGGAAAAACATACTTCCTGAAAAACGCCTCTCGGCTCCAGCCGGGTATATGGGGAAGGGACCACAGAGACACTGTCAAACGAAGCAACCCCGGAACACCACCGGGGTTGCTTCAACGCGCCAAAATTCCCCCTCAACCCGACCGCCATCGCGGACCCGAAACACATCCGTCATCCCCGACCACCCACCCGTGATCCCCGGCGAACGCCGGAACCCACCAAACCGTCATCTCCGACACCCGATCCCCGTCATCCCCGACCCCGATCGGGGACCTCCGCGACGTACCCCATCCCCACTGAACTGTCGTTCCGGGCGTGCCGGGGCAGCCGTCCGGGGAGACCGTAATCGTCGGGGCGGACTCGATGGAATGGAACGACGTTTCTGGCGCGGTCGGCCTGACGGGCATCAAGCCGGTACGTCTGTCGTTCGGCTAACCCTCAGGCGGAAATACGGTTATTTTGTGGCCGGGGCGTTGAGTGATGTGGACGCGGTCGCCGTCGCTGAATGGGTCGGCGGAACGTTTTCGGACTCGGACCGTTGCGCCGGAGGGGAGCCTTATTCCGTACTCCGTAAACTCTCCGCGGAACTCCCGGTAGACGACCCGCGCGTCCGACCCCCCGGTCGAAAGGGTGATTTCGAGTTCCGAGGCTCGCAGCAGGGCCAGAACCGGAGCGCCGTCGGCATGTGCCCCTGCCGCGCCGTTCACGGGGAATTGTCCTGCCTCGGTCTTCACTTGCCCGCCTACGATGACGCCGGGCGCAAGCATGCAGGGGCCGACAAGTGATGCGACGGCAGGGGACGCCGGCGCTGCGTAGACCTCGGCAGGGGCGCCGATCTGCTCGACCTGCCCGTCGCCCATCACGGCTATTTTGTCGGCAAGGGCCAACGCCTCCTCGCGGTCGTGCGTCACCAGTACGGTCGTGGCGCCCGCTTCTTTGACGATCTGCCTGACTTCCCGCCTGAGACCGGCCCGAAGTTCCCTGTCGAGGTTGCTGAACGGCTCGTCCAGCAGGAGAGCCACGGGCTCGGGGGCGAGGGCCCGCGCAAGAGCGACGCGTTGTTGCTGCCCGCCCGATAGCTCGTGGACATACCTCGGTTCCAGACCCGACAACCCCGTCAGTTCAAGCATGAACCCGATGCGTCGCCGTTGGGCGCGGCCGTCCTTTGAATCGAGACCGAACCTAACGTTTTGTTCCACGGTGAGATGCGGAAACAGGGCGTAGTCCTGAAACACCAGCCCCACGTTTCGCTTGTCCGGCGGCACGTGAACGAACGAGGAGGCGACCAGTTGCCCGCCCAGCCGTACATATCCGCTTTCGACGCGCTCGAAACCTGCCAACGCGCGTAACGCCGTCGTCTTGCCCGCCCCGCTCCTGCCGAGCACGCTAACGAACTCGCCCGACTGGGCAAGCAATGAGAATCCCTCCAACGCCGGTTTGGTCGATCCAGGGTAGGAGCACGTGATGTCGTCGACGTGGATGAGGCCGGTTTCCGGCACATCAGCGCCGGCTTCGCCGTCGTCGTGTTTCCAAGGGAATCTCAAGTTCGCAACTCGGTGTTAATAGTAGCCTCCGCTACCGGCCCGGGCGCCGTTTGTCTCCCAAACCCGTTTCGGAGTATCGAGGGACAGGCTGGCGAACTGGTCGGCTTCTACCCTGTGCTACGGAATCGTTGGTCTCGCAATACAAAGAACGCCGTCGGGATACCGGCCGCGACTATAAGGAGTAGAGCGGGCGCGGCGGCTCGGGCAAAGTAGGCTTCGGACGCAGACGACCATATTGAAGTGGCGAGGGTGCGCGTTCCGATGGGGCTCAGGATGAGGCTGGCAGGTAGTTCTTTCATCGTCATTAGGAATACGAGCGCTGCGCCGGCCAGCGCGCCCGGCAACACGAGAGGCAACGTGACGCGCCATAGCGCCTGCCAGCCGGTCTTGCCGAGGCCGCGGGCCGCTTCCTCGATGCGCGGGCTGACCTGCAGCATGGAGGATCGGAGACTTCCCACGGCGGCGGGGAGGAACAGCACGGCGTATGCGAATACGAGCAACCCGCTTGTTTGGTATAGCGGTTGGGCCAGGTTGACGCCGAAGAACACGAGCGAAAGGGCTATCACGATGCCCGGCAGGCCGAATCCGACGTATGTCGATCGTTCGAGTAGCCTGCTGTAGGGGTTGCTGTACCGCACGGCGAGCAGGGAGACGGGTACTGCGGCGGCAACGGTTGCGAGGGCGGCGAGCAAAGAGTAGTAAAGGGAGTTGCGCAACGGTCCCCAGAGCGGTACGAATTCCTCGCCGCCTGAAATCCCCCTGACGAGCCACCAGGCAAGGATGGTCACCGGGGCGGCGAGACCGGCGAGGACCGGCAACGCCACGAAAACGGCTGCCGGCCAGCTCCACCCGCCGAGGTCGGCGAGTTGTTGCGACCTCGGGGCCCCGGCGGCGCTGCGATGGTAGCGGCCGCGTCTGCGGCTTAGCCCATCGAGTATCAAAAGCATCGCAGCAAGGACCACTAGGACGAGCGACAGCGCGGCCGCGATACCCCGATCGACCGACGATTCGTACTGCGTGAAGATGGCAGCGGTGAAGGTCTCATATCGCATCAGCGCCACTCCGCCGAAGTCGCTGAGCGCGTAGAGGGCGGCGAGCAGGGCGCCGCCGGCGATGGCGGGGCGGAGCAACGGCAGCGTCACCCGCCACATGGCCTCCATAGGGCCATAACCCATGCTGCGCGCTGCTTCTTCCATTGCGGGATCGAGCCGTAGGAGCGCTCCCCGTACCGTGAGGAACACGTACGGATAGCTGATGAGGACCAACACAATCGTTGCGCCAGGCAGTCCGTAGATGGGAGGCACGCTGTCGAGGCCGAACGGTCCGGCAAGTACCTGTTGCAGGGCGCCTCTCGGGCCGAACATGTCGATGACGGTCATTGCCATCACGTAGCTTGGTACGACCAAGGGCAGGGCGGCGGCAACAGTTAGCGTTCGCCGGAATGGCATCGTCGACCTCGTAGTCAACCACGCCATGGGGACGGCTAGCAGGACCGAGGAACCCGTGACGGTAGCGACGAGAAGTCCGGTTCGGCCGAGGATTTCGGCGGTGCGGACCCTGGCGAGGATGTTCCATGCGTCGCTACCCCCGTCGAGTGTCTTGACCAACAGGTAGAAGACGGGAAGCACGGCGGCGGCGGCTACGAGAGTGGCGGCCGCGAGGAGTCCTGCCGGCGGCATACGCTGCCAGCGCTGAGGCATATTTGGGACGCGCTCAAAGGCGGCCCGTGAAACGGCCACCGAAAACCTTTTTTTGGTTGACCCTGACTGAGAGGGTTGGGTGACTGGGGTTGTGTCTGGCTGACCCTCACCAAGAGGGTCGGCTGGCGTGGGTTGTGTTTAGCTGACGTTGACTGAGTGGGTTGGGTGACTAGGGATGTGTTTGGCTGACGTTGACTTGGGAACTATCTCAGTACTACCCCTTTAGTAGTCAATCCCGTCTCTATCGCTCTCTGGATTCCCCTTTCGGAGACCTTTGCGTAACCTCGTCCCATGTCATTCTGTGCGCAGCCGAGGAACCTAAGGAACCTCTGAACAACTCCGTGTTCCAATCCGTTCGCCCTGAGCTTGTCGAAGGGTTCTGGCCTCCTCCCCCATAGGGGGTGGATTCAGGAGGGGGGAACCTCCGCTCTGCCAAGCGCATCGGCCACTTGTTCAGAGATTCCCTAAGTCGTCCAAACGGCATGCCCCGCCCACCTTACCCAGACCCTTCGGCTTCGCTCAGCGTGACAGTGGGTACTCAAGGTGAGAGTGGGGCGTTGGGGGTAATAGGTGAATTCCGTTCTATCGATATCGCTCAAGCAAAGTCATCCGGCGAGCGGTGAGGTACCTTACGGTATAGTGCCTACTTTCCTGAGAAGGGCTTGTGTGCCAGCAAGGTCTGAGAGGTCAGCGAGGTCGATGTCGGGTTTGGTGATCTCGTCCAGGGGGAGCAGTAGCCGATCCGCCTTTACTCCTTCGACGAGCGGGTATTCGAAGGTCTGGCTGGCGAAGTACTGTTGGCCAGGCGCCGATAGCAGGAATTTCAGGAAGGTCTCAGCGCCTTCACGGTTGTTCGCGGTCTTGAGGATCCCCGCGCCTGCGGCGAGAACCACGGAACCGGGGTCAGCCGCCCTTGTGTAGTAATTTCGTGCTGCGAACCCTTCACCCTCTTCTGCCAGGAATCGATGGAGGTAGTAGTGGTTGACAAATCCGATGTCGATCTCGCCGTTTGCTGCCGCCTGCACGGTCGGCGTGTTCTTCGGGAATGCCTGAGGCTTATTGGCCATGATGCCTCGCAGCCACTCTTCGGTCTTTTCTTCGCCCCACAGGACCCTCATGCCTGTCACCATTGCCTGGAACGAGGCGTTGGTCGGAGGCCAGCCGATGCGCCCCTTCCATTTCGGGTCCGTGAAGTCCCAGATCGAGTCCGGCAGGTCGGCTTCGGTCAGAGCGTTGGTGTTGTATACGATCACTCTGGCCCGGCCGGAGATGCCGACCCATTTCGACTCAGGCGAGCGCGCCCACGCAGGCGCGAGTTCGAGCAGGTCGGTGGGCAGATCGGCGAGCATTGCCTCTACCGTGCCCAGGCCGCCGGGGTCTTGTGCGAAGAACATGTCGGCGGGTGACTTGTTTCCTTCTTCCAACAGAGTTGCGGCCAGTTCGCCGGTAGATGCGTACTTGACGTTTACGTCCATGCCGGTGGCGTCACGGAACTGCTGGATGATGGGCTCAACGAGGGACTCGCTTCGGCCTGAGTACACTACGAGTTCGGTGTTGGCCGAGGCTCGTCCGCAGGCGATAGCGGAGGAGGTCAGGGCCAGCAACGTTGCCGCGACCAACAGGCTCGCCAGCTTCCACCCTGAGAGCGTGGCGGTGGTCTTTCCCAAGAGATCACGTAGTCTCGTAGAGGCGATTAAATTTGTTTGCTGAGACATCAAGATTCCTTTGAAGACCTCTGCATTATCAAAAGTGTACCTTGAGGGTAGAGTATTGATTTTCGACGGTCAACACCCAAAGAAGCGTGTTTTTGCCCAATTCGGGCCGAATTTCAGTTGATGCGTCAGATCCCGATCTGTTAACAGGTACGTCAGTGCAAGTTCGTAAGCAGGAACAGATCGACTCGTGCGTGGGTTTGACGGCGTGTCCGGCCACCTTGTAGCCGATGCCTCAGACGGCGGTGTTTCATGATTTGCCGTCCGTCGTTAAAATGGGGAACTGCCGCGGCGCTTGGCCTGCGGATTGACGACATGCCCATGGGGTGAATGAGCCAGTGATCAGCGTTGTCGGCCATGTTGTCGATTTGCCTGTACCGGGTAACTTTGATGCCAATGCTCAGGTTGGCAATTTGACGGCGCCGGACGCCCTGCGACTCTGCGAATGACGAAGCGGCTTCAACTGACTTTGGCCGCCGTGGTGGTGGTAGCCATAATCGTTGCGCTGGTCGTCAACGTGATGGGCGGCGACGATGTCGTCCAGGTCCACGAGACCCCAACCCCCGTCGTTGTCACCGCGGTCGCAGCGTCGGCGACGGCTATTTCAACCGTGGCGCCGGCGACTTCGCCACCCGTAACGTCGACCCTGTCGCCCTCGCAGGTACCGGCCCCTTCACCTTCTCCGCCGCCCCCATCACCAACCCCGGTTACGGTCCCGGATCCGACATCGACGGCGCCGCCGGAAGAGACGCCTACACCCGCTCCCACGCCCGCTCCCACACCCGCGTCGACGCCCACTTCAGGCCTCCCGAATTCACTGGCCGTAGCGATAGCAGTTCTCATCAGTGACCTGGGCATCAATTCGGATGAAGTTGAGGTCGTCTCGGCCGAGCGCGTCGAGTGGCCTTCAACCGCCCTCGGGTGTCCCAAACCGGGGTTCGGATACGCGGCGGTCGTCGTCAGCGGTTGGAAATTCACCCTCGCATCCGGCGGGAAGATATACGAATTCCACGCCGACGAGTCGGACGACAACGTTATCAACTGCTCCGCGCCGGTGATCGAAGTCAAATCCCCCGACATGGTCAATGTGGTGGCGGCCGTGGGGCTGGACACAACGACCGCCATTGGTATCTCTCGGTTCGATTTCAGTTCGGGCGAGTACAAGTGGATCGCCGACGTAACCGACTCGGCCGAGATAGCCAAGTTCATCTCGATTCTTGATGCGCCGGTTCGAGTTGTACCCGCAACGGAGTGTCAACCAATATTCGAAATGACGTTCGAGATGCCGGAGCGCTCTGAGACGTTCGAATACATTTGCGCGGGTACCAATACGCTGTTGCGGGGTGAGCAGTCGTTCTGGGGCGGGGGTGACGGAGAGATCCCGCTTGAGTTTGGCCCGGTGTTTGGGCCGTACGTGTCGGAAGGGCCAATCCCTACTCTCGGGCCAGGGCCGTGAAGTGGGCGGGTCCGCCATCCCAGTAGATGCTCCTGTGGTTCCCCGATCGGAGTCGGGGAAGACGAGGACCCTCGCGTCGATGTGGCGGCGCCCCTTGTGGACGCCGGCGCGGCGGGGCCGGGAATCGGGTCTTTTTGTACGCGCGTTGCCACCCCCACTCCACTATCGGGCGCCCAGGAGAGACACATCCCTCCGAGTGGTTGCCTACAAGGCGATTTCGGCTGAAAACGGGGACCCAATCCGCCCTGTGGTTCCCTGATCCGGGTTGGGGACGACGAATGATGGCGGGTACAGGGTCGGAACGAGGGCAGGTTTTGCCGTGATGGTTCCGTAGATTTAGTGATTCAATTGGGTGGTTATGGAAGATTGTTTGAGGCCGGGGAAGCTGCCGAACAGTTTGTTGAAGCAGATGTTGGCGGGACTGCGCGCGGACGACCCGCGGGTGCTGGTTGGGCCGGGGGTCGGTGAAGACGCTGCCCACATTTCGTTCGGCGGGGTAACGCTCATCGCAAAGGCGGATCCCGTCACGTTCGCCACGGACCTCATCGGCTGGTACGCGGTCAACGTGAACGCCAACGATGTTGCGGCCAGCGGAGGTACGCCCCGTTGGTTCCTTGCGACGGTGCTTCTGCCGGAAGGACAGGATTCTGCGGGTGCGGCCGCCATATTCGATCAGGTGCGAGAGGCCGCCGACGAATTGAGAGTCGAGGTGATCGGCGGGCACACCGAGGTCACGATCGGCCTGCCGCGACCCATCGTATGCGGCGCGATGCTCGGCGAGGCCCCCGCGAGCAAGGCTATCGCCACGTCAGGGGCCAGGATGGGCGACTCGGTGATTCTCACGCGAGGAATCGCCATAGAGGGCACGTCCATACTGGCCAGGGAGATGCCGGAACGACTGATGGCCGGCGGCATTGGGCAGGATGTTATCGACAGGTCGGCCGGCTTCCTGTTCGACCCCGGCATCTCGGTAGTCGCCGCGGCCCGTGTCGCCGTGGAGTCGGGTGGGGTGACCGCCATGCACGACCCTACTGAGGGCGGCCTTGCTACGGCGCTATGGGAGGTTGCCGAGGCGTGCGGCCTTGGCCTTGAAGTGGAAGCCTCGGCCGTAACCTTGCTTCCCGAGACCGAGGTCGTCTGCGGCGTACTGGACATCGACCCGTGGGGCCTGATCGCCTCAGGGTCATTGTTGATCACGGTTACGCCTGAGGCCGAATCGAATCTACTGAAACGTCTCGCCGCGGCGCGGTGTGCTCCCGCCGTAATCGGCCGCGTCAACGGAAGCGCACAGGGGGTAACTTTGCGGGACGGGTCCGGTATTTCGCCGCTCCGGACATTTGAACGAGACGAAATCGCACGGATATTCGAGTCAATATCGGCCGGAGAGGGACCTTAAACGATTGAGGGCGGCTGCGGGCCAAAGTATCATCGAACTACACTAGGCTGCCGGGGCAAACCCTGATCTTTGGCAGCAGGATCTACCGTCATGCCGGGACCACAGCTCCTGTCGATAATCGACTCCTACCTTCCCCTCGAAAGGGCGCGCTTCGTTAAAGAGTCGCTGGAGTTCGCCACGACCGCCCACCGCGGTCAGCGCCGCATGTCCGGCGAGCCGTTTATCGAACACCCCATCGCGACGGCCACGCTATTGGCCGAGTTGAAGATGGACGCCACGACCATCGCGGCGGCGTTGATGCACGATGTCATCGAGGATTGCGGCGTTGAGCTCGGGACGCTCGAACGGGAGTTTGGCTTCGACGTGGCCCGGCTCGTGGACGGTGTGACCAAGCTCAAGCGGATTGACAAGATCGCCGGGATCAGTCCAACCGAGCCGGTCGAGGCCCGCGCCGCAAGCACCCGCAAGATGCTGGTGGCGATGGCCGAGGACATCCGCGTTGTAATGATCAAACTAGCCGACAGGCTGCACAACATGCGCACGTTGTCTCACCTGCCGCAAGTTCGCCGCGAGCGCATTGCGCAGGAGACCCTCGACATTTACGCTCCGCTTGCGCACCGGCTCGGCATGTCGGACATCAAATGGCGGCTGGAAGACGAGGCGTTTCGCTTCCTGAATCCGCGGGAATACAAGGCGTTATCGCGGCTTATTAACCGGAAACGCGTGGAGCGCGAGGCTTACGCGGAAGAAGCGTGCCGCGCGGTTACGGTCCGGCTGGCCGCGAGCGGGATCAACGCGCTGGTGTTAGGCCGGCCGAAACACCTCTACTCCACGTATCAAAAGATGAAACGTTACGAAACCCTTGGGCGGGACTTCGACGAGATTTACGACCTCATAGCGCTGCGCGTCATCACGGACACTGTGCCGGGCTGCTACTCCGCGCTGGGCATCGTGCACTCCATTTGGCGTCCGGTGCCGGGGCAGTTCGACGACTACATCGCTTCACCGAAGGAGAACCTGTACCAGTCCCTTCACACCTCGGTCATGGGGCTGGAGGGCAGCGCCATGGAGGTTCAGATACGTACGAAGGAGATGCACCGCCTGGCGGAGGACGGCGTCGCCGCGCACTGGGTCTACAAGGAGGGCGACGAGGAACCGGCCAGACTGGACGATCAGTTCGAGCAGAAGTTGTCGTGGTTCAAGCAGCTCCTCGAGTGGCAGAGAGAGGTGCAGGGCGATCAGGAGTATCTCGATACGGTGAAGACCGACATCCTGCGCGACCAGGTCTTCGTCTATACACCGGCGGGCGAAGTCAAAGACTTGCCGGCCGGCGCAACCCCTCTGGACTTCGCATTTCGCATTCACACAGAACTCGGCCTGAACTGCGTCGGCGCGTACGTAAACGGGAAGTCGGTCCCGCTAAACACCAAGTTGTCGAACGGGGACACCGTAAGGGTCCGTAAATCTCTTACCGACCGCGGGCCGAGCCTCGACTGGCTTAACTCGGACCTGGGCTACCTAACTACGGCGAGCGCCCGTTACAGGGTCCGGGCGTGGTTTAGGCGCCAGAATAAGAGCGCCAACGTACAGCGCGGCAGGGAGCAGTTGCGCAACGCGATAAGCAAGCTGTATCTGGCCGGAAGCGAGGTTGAACTTGCCGAACGCCTTGGGTACGAGACGGTTGATGAACTGACAGAGGCGATAGGCAGCGGCCAGGTTGCCCCGTCGAGGATCGCCGAGGTGGCGTCTCCGCGCAACGAGCAGCCTATCCACTCCCAGCCGGCGTTCCGGCAAGCATTGAATGGCGCTGGCGCCGAGGACCCCGGAGTTGTTGCGTTGGGGTCCCCAGAAGTACCGGCCCGCGTGGCGCGCTGCTGCAAGCCGGCTTACGGGGACGAAGTGATCGGATATCTGACACGGGTGCGCGGCATCTCGGTGCATCGGCGTAATTGCGCCGTCTCGCGCGCGGAAAGCGAGCCGGAACGGCAGGTGCCGGTGGCGTGGGGGCATGCGTCGAGCAGGATCCCCGACCGGTTGCGCCTGGACGCGGTGGACCGCATAGGTCTGTTGCGTGATATCACCGACGTCGTGTCGAGCGAGCACGTGAATATTCATTCGATGACCTCGGAAGAGGATGCGCATTCTCAGAACTGCACGGTGTCGCTCACGGTGTACACTACAGGTTTCGAGCAGTTGAGCAGACTATTCTCCAAACTTGAGACGATACCCGGGGTTCGCACCATTGCCCGCCTGACAGGCGTCACGGAATGACGAACCCGTCCGCGGCAGCGTTGTCCGGTTAACCCGGACGAAATCTTTACTTCACCCTTTCGCGAGGAACCAAACATGCCCAGCGCAAAAAGCATGCGCACCCAGCAACGCAGAACTGAACGCAACAAGGCCACCCGTACGCTAAGCCGGTCGAGGGTCGGAGCAGCCCGCGCCGCGATTTCGAACACTCCGTCAGACGAGAATACGAACAAGGTGTTGTCCGATGCGTTCAGGGCTCTCGACCGCGCCGCATCAAAGGGTGTGGTCCATCCGAACAATGCGTCGCGTCGCAAGTCCCGTCT
The DNA here is from genome assembly GCA_965224235.1 of Dehalococcoidia bacterium. Classification (GTDB taxonomy): domain Bacteria; phylum Chloroflexota; class Dehalococcoidia; order Lucifugimonadales; family Lucifugimonadaceae. The sequence goes on from CBDCYP010000002.1 coordinate 890,087, forward strand.
AGCCAAGAGCTTGAACAAGGCTAGGTCAGGCCAAGCCTGAATTGAACTTGGGTGGAAGGGCAAATCAACCTGTCGTCGGGCGATCATCACGCCCACGGTGACGCGGGGCGCGGCCACTCACACGAATCGCCCAGCCTCAGCGACCCCCGGACGATGTATGTCTGGCGGGTGCACCATCCCGTAGACGGGGTAGAGGATCGGGTAGCCGTCGAGGTATCGCCTCGTCGAGGGCTATTGCCTCGTTGGCGATTCGTCGTGCCGGCCGAATGGGAATCGCTGCTGACGTGGGGCGTGGGCGAGCCTGGCGGAGGGCCAATCAACCCGACGGTCAAACGGCCGGTGGAGGGTGGCCCCGTCAATCTGGTGAATGGGCCTCGGGTGTGGTGGTTCGGCGGGCACGAAACGTTGTCGTCAAGGCTTAGCGCATACCTTATGTTTGAGGGCGAGCCGCCGCACTATCTCGCATTCGGTGAGGCCGACGATCCCGGCGGCCCTCCAACTCGTCTGGAAGGCATCACCTTCGGCCAGCACCAAGCCCACCCGGCGGGGGAGTAGACGGTTTGCCCTGCAGGGTGGTGGGGCGTAGTCGGGGTAAAATCTACTTTTCGGGCTACGGTGTCGAGAATCGAATGCTGGAATCCATGCTGTAAGTGGCGCACAGATAACGAGAGGAAACGGCCACATGGCGAGAATCGAAGGAATCGGCATCAAGAATTACCGAGTTTTGCGAAACATCACACTCGGGAAATTGTGGAATACCCAGACGGCCCAGCCATTGACTCCAATGACGGCGGTCATTGGCAAGAATGGGGTTGGCAAGAGTTCTCTGTTCGATGCCTTTGGATTTCTCGCGGACTGTCTGAAATTGGGCGTCGAAGAGGCCTGCGATGCACGTGGTCGCGGTGGTTTCGAACGTATCCGTTCTCAAGGGAGTGATTCTCCGATTGAATTCGAGGTCTACTACCGGGAAGACACAAGGGCTCGGCCCATTACGTACGAACTCGCCATCGACAAGGACGATTCAGGTCGTCCCTACGTAGCGCGTGAACGTCTGCGCCAGCGGCGTAGGGGGCAGAGACACGGCTGGCCCTTCTCGTTCTTAATGATGAACGACGGCAGTGGAGTGGCGTGGAAAGGAGATGCACAAGGGCGACAGGTCAATGAGGGTGAGCGGGCGAGGTTAGATTTGCGTGGGCTAATTGAACAGATCTTGAGGGGATCGCCAGCCGAAGAAAGTGCGGAAACGGAAATCATCGAACTTCAAGACAGACGCAAGCTAGGTATAGCAACCCTTGGAGCCCTGAAGCAACATCCCAGGATTTCGTCTTTCCGGCAGTTTATCGAAGGATGGTATCTAAGCTATTTTGCGCCGGATGCAGCGCGAAGTTTGCCACTGGCCGGCCCCCAGAGACATTTGAACGTGCATGGTGACAACCTTGGCAATGTCGTTCAATTTATGGAGCGTGAACATCCGATCCGATTTACGCGCATCCTGGATCAAATCGCCAGGAAAGTTCCAGGCATCGAACGCATTGACACGGAACGGAGTCCCGATGGGCGATTGCTCCTTCGTTTCAACGACAGAGGTTTCAATGACCCATTTTATGCGCCTCAAGTGTCTGACGGCACGTTGAAGGTGTTCGCCTACCTGCTAATGCTGGAGGATCCACAGCCGCCGCCATTCATATGTATAGAAGAGCCGGAGAACGGTCTATATCACAAGCTGCTGGAGGTTTTGGCAGAAGAGTTTCGCAACCACGTATCAGGAAGAAGGAACGCGCCCCAAATTTTCATCACGACACACCAACCCTACTTCGTTGACGCTCTGAACTCCGATGAAACATGGGTATTGGAGAAGGGAGTGGACGGTTTCTCCACTATCCGAAGGGCTAGTGAAGACAAAGTCGTCAAAGCCATGGTTGATGAGGGATTGCCGCTTGGCGGTCTCTGGTACAGCGATTACCTGGATCAGAGATAGTCCAATGCACTTTGAAGTATTGGTTGAGGATCAATCCGGAAGCATTGCTCTTGAAGCTATTTTAAAGAAGATTCTTGGCGAGAATGATAATTTCCATTCCTGGAAGATGATTCCCTATAAAGGTTTGGGTCGAATACCAAAGAATCTGCGAGGTGTAACGGATCCGAGTAAACGAATTCTTCTGGATCGATTGCCGAAGTTATTGCGAGGATATGGTAAAAGTCTCCAGGAGGCCTCTGCGGTAGTCGTTGTAGTGGACTTGGACCTCAAGGATTGCGTAGCATTTAAACAGGAGTTGTTAAACGTGCTGAACGCGTGCGATCCGCCTCCAATTGCGATGTTCAGGATTGCCATTGAGGAAAGCGAAGCGTGGCTATTGGGAGATCGCGACGCCGTGAAGGCAGCCTATCCTAAGGCGAGAGATCGAGTTCTGGAGCGCTACATTCAAGACAGCATATGCGGTACGTGGGAGGTTCTCGCGGACGCCGTCTATTCAGGCGGAGCGATACGGCTTAAGAGATCAGGCTACCAAGAGACTGGGAAGGCGAAGTGTGAGTGGGCCGAAAAGATCGCTCACCATATGGACGTGGACAAAAATCTATCAAAGAGTTTTCAGGTTTTTCGAGATGGTGTGAGGAATCTCGCATGTATCAGTTAAAGATTCCGGTGTGATCGCCTGCCCCGGGAGCCGCCTCCCCTCCAGCACGTATTGTTGCGCGTCCCGAGACACCACCGCAACGGGAGTTGCCAGTCTAACCCGGCTTCATTTCCAACAGTTTGCTGTCTATGTTCTCCGCCTCCGTCGACAACTGCTCCCATTCCTCCCAGAACGATTGCGCCTCCTCTTTGAGCGCGCGGTACTCCTGTCCCGAGGCCGCAATCTGAGCCGGTTCGTCGAAACGGTCGGGCCTCGAGAACATGGCCTCCAACTCCGCTATGCGGGACTCATGCTCGGCCAGCGAGACGTTTATCTCTTCTATCCGCTTCGCCAGCCTGCGGGCCTCTTTGCTGAGCCATCGGCGCTGGCTCTTCTCGGGGCTCATCGACCGTCTGGGGAGCCTCCTGGTCGGGCCCTGTCCCAACGCATCACCGGTAGTTCCGTTTGCCGATGAACTGTCATTCCGCTCACCGGTTCCATTCTGCTTCCGATAGAGGTAGCTGTCGTAATCACCGGGGCATACGATTGGCTGGCCGCCGTCTATCTCAACGATCTTGTTGGCGACCTGCCGTATGAGAGTCCGGTCGTGGGTTATGAAACAGATGCTGCCGTGATAGTCGCCAAGGGCGTCGGCGAGGATCTCCCTTGAGGCAATGTCAAGGTGGTTCGTAGGCTCGTCCATGAGGAGCAGGTTGCTTGGCTGGAGCAGCAGTTTGGCCAGGGCCACCCGCGCCTTTTCCCCGCCGGACAGCACGGATATCGGCTTAAGGACGTCGTCGCCGCTGAACAGGAAGCCGCCGAGCGTGTTACGGAGGTTCTGCTCCGACTCCCTGGGCGCCGCCTGTCGCAACTCCTCGATGAGCGTATTGCCTGGGTTGAGGAGTTCGAGCACGTGCTGAGCGTAGTAAGCCGTCACCACGTTGTGGCCGATCTTTCTTTCCCCGGCATCCAACGGAATGACGCCTGCGAGTAACTTCAACATAGTGGTCTTCCCTGCGCCGTTTGGCCCGACCAGGGCAACTCGGTCGCCGCGCGACAGGGCCAGGTTCATGCCGCTGTAGACCGCGTTGTCACCGTAGGACTTGCTCACGTCGGTCAGCCGTATGACCTCGGAACCGCTGCGCGGCGGCTCAGGGAATGAGTAGTGGACTTTCCTGGTCGCCCTCGGCAACTTGATGGTCTGCACCTTCTCAAGCTGCTTCAGACGGCTTTGTACTTGGCTGGCCTTCCTTGCCTTGGAGCGAAAACGTTCAACGAAGCGCATCTGCTTCTGAACCTCACGCTCCTGTCTTGCCGCGGCCGCCCGCTTGATCTGAATGGAGCGCTCGCGTACGACCAGGTAATGGTCATAATCGCCCCTCAGAAGTGTTACCTCGTCCGGATCAATGGCCAGAACGTTGGTTGCCACCTGGTTCAGAAAAGCGCGGTCGTGGGATGTGACGAGCACCCCGCCCTTAAAGGCGGCGAGGTATTTCTCGAACCACAGGTTTGCGTCAAGGTCGAGGTGGTTAGTCGGTTCGTCAAGTAGCAACAGGTCGGGTTTCCTGAACAGCATCCTGGCAAGGCTTGCCCGCATGACCCAGCCGCCGCTGAACTCACCCATAGGCCGGTGAAAATCGCCCTGCTTAAAGCCAAGGCCTGAGAGGATCGCCTTGGCCTCGTGATCCCGGTCGCTTCCTCCGTTGGCCTCCAACGCCATGTCAAGCTGGCTGAGGCGTTGCAACAGATCGCCCTGTTTCTCCGGGTCGGCCTCCGATGAAAGGGCCTCCTGTGTGGCGGCGATGTCGTCGACGAGAGCATTCACCTTTGTGCTGGTGTCCAACACCTCCTGGAGCAGAGGCCTCCCAGTGAACGATGCGGGCTCCTGTTTGAGGTAGCCCAGAGTGACGTTGCGCCGCCGGGATATAGTCCCTGTTTCCGGCGCGATATCGCCCGCCAGTATGTCCATGAGCGTGGTCTTACCGGCGCCGTTTGGTCCTATCAGCGCAATGCGGTCCCCGGCGGCAATGCTCACGGTGAGACCACTGAACAGAGTCCTGTCTGAGTAGGCTTTGCTGATATCGGACGCAAATAGCATGTTACTTTGTACGAACTATTGTTCTGTCCTCTGGACGCAAGGGCAGGGAACAACCACAGGTCAATCGTAACCGTTTCGACTTGGCGGAGCGGGGAGTCAGTCCTGCGAATTCGGTACAGACCAGAGCTCCTGGAGTTGCCGAATTGCGGCGCAGCGCGGCAGGAATGTAGGGGATATCCTCTGCTGGAGCGACAGGGTGAATCTCAACGTAACGGTTCTCGATTCAGCGTGGTTTGGTGGGTCTGGTGAAAATGTATTGCAGACTTACAGTTAGCGGTCCCATATAGTGAATTCAATGCGATACGTGGGCGGGTCGAGTGTCCGGTGTTAAATTCGAAGGATAAGTAGGCAGATAATGACGAGAACGCTGTCAGTTGAAGTGGTAGTTGACAGGCCCGCCAGCAACGTGTGGGAGGCTCTCACCGATTGGAAAAATGCCCACAGGTGGATGCCCGGAATCGACCGGATGACGGCTGAGGGAGAGACCGCCGCCGGGACGAAACTGACCTTCCGCGCGCGCGGGGCGGATCGCTCAAGCGCCATCATCCAATGTGATGCGGGTCGATCGATCGTGTTGCGCTCTGTCCAGGGCGGGGTGACCGCCGATTACGCATACGAAGTCCACGACATAGACGGGCGCTCGGCTCGAGTCACGTTGGTCGCCGACTGTCAGATCACGGGGCTATGGATGCGCGCGGTGTCACCACTGCTTCGCCTCGCGATCCGATTTTCCGACGGCAAGCAACTCAGACTATTAAAGGCCATGATTGAGGGAGGCTAATGCCTCCGCGGGATGAGTGGGCCCCTGGCATGCGCGACGGACAGATGGGGCTAGGGTATGACTGGGAATTGGACGCTTAGTCGGGTACGCACGCCAGTCCAGGCGGAGCCAGGAAACACCGTCAGACAACGTGATTGCGAATCGGAGATGCCCGGTGAATTTAAGCGTGCTTCCTGCGCCGGACGCTGGTCCATGCAAGGCAAGCGTCTCCAATTGCCCTGAGAGGGTGTCTAAAAGGTACCTCAGGAGCCGAGCGCAAACGTCTGCAATGAGCATATAAGTCCGTCATTCTGAGCAAAGCGAAGAATCTAACGTCTGCCAGGCATCCAGGACCACCCATCTGACCCCAGACCCTTCGGCTTCGCTCAGAGGCTGTGAGTTTTTTGGGTTCTGTTGTTGTTAGGCGGCATGTTGGTGGCGGAAAGCGCCATTGGGAAGTTTCACCGGGGCGGGCGCTTGTTGAGGGAGGCAGAATTGCGGGACAGCATTGGCCGCTTTCCGGGCGAATTCACTAGGGAATCCGGATTGACTGGTCCGGAGCTTATCGGCTGTGCCTGCTTAACCCCCGTGTCTGCCTACGCCATGAACGCCTCCCAACGCAGGAGGTTGTGGGCCACGGCGACAAGGAGCATTACGCTGGTGATTTTGGCAAGTCCCCGTACGTTGAATTGGCTCACTCCGTGAAGACGCACCTGGGCGTTCGTCCACTCGGCTACAGACGCCCGCTGCCTGTATATGGCTTTGGCCTCGCCGGTGGCCATCCGTTGACGCCACCTTGCCACGTCCGGCTCGTCCCCGTAGCGGGGATCGTAACGCTCCCGTTCGGGCTTGTTCCGGGGCAACCTCACCGGCGCATACACACTCACCCCACGTTGCTCCAGAGCGGTGATGTCCTCCCGGGTAGCGAAGCCCCCGTCCATCAGGTAGGAGTCAGGGCGCCGACCCGTCCGCCTGACCAGTTGTTCCTCCATGGGCGCCGCTTGCCCTGCGTCCGTACCCGACGATGTGACCCCTACTCCGACGATGATCCCGTTGGCGCTATCAGTGGCCAGTTCGATATTGCAGGCTGGCCGGAAGCCGCCATCCGGCATCTTCATCACCGTTGCCTGGGGGTCTGTGGTGGATACCCGCGCCTTCGTAACCTTGGGACGCTGAGCCTTCGCCTTGGTGTGCTGTTGGCGTTCCTTCTTCGCTTGTGCCCGGGGCAAGTACGACAGCGCCTCCCGGACCCGTTCCTCCCGCTCTCGCGCCGCACGCTCCCGCGCCGCACGTTCACGCCGCGTCACACCGGAATCGGGACGCTCCCGCTCCTGCGCCAGCCGCTCCACCTGCGCCCGCGCCTCCTCCATGCGCCTCTTCAATCCCTGCGCGCCGCGAAAGGACGCGGCGCCGGCGCTCGCCCTCACCCGCATCCCGTCTTGAGCCACACGCTCCAGCAGGACCGCCCCTGCGGCCATCAGAGAACCTATGATCTGGGTCAAAAGGCCGTCCAGCGCCTCCTGGTGGGCTACCCGGAAGTCAGAGAGCATGTGATAGTTGACAGGTACGTTCCCCCTCATCCAGCGGTAGGCGTCGTGCTCTTCGCACAAACGCGCCAGCCGGCGGGCGCTCCCTATACCGTCAACCGTGGCCAGAAGCCACAACGCCAGCAGCGCTTTGGGGTCTGTCGTTGGGCGGCCTGGCCGGTTCTCCACCGCCTTGACCGGCGCATAAAAGGCCGACAGGTCCAACCTCTCCAAAAAGCTCCATATAACACGGGCCCGATGCTCTTGAGGCAACCGAGATTCCAGGTCCAATACCGCCCACTCAGGCTGATTCCGCACCGGCCGCAGCGCCCGGGCCTCACCCGGACTCGTTGGCGCAGGCACTCGCTTCTCCTCGATGGCCGGAAGTTCAAACAGCGTCTCTTCACTCATGTGTTCACCTCGCCGATATGGCTGCCCAATATCGTTGTCCAGCAATCAGCCTCTCAATACCATAGGAGCATAAATGATTTATTCACAGGCTCTCAGAGGCTGTGAGTTTTTTGGGTTCTGTTGTTGTTAGGCGGCATGTTGGTGGCGGAAAGCGCCATTGGGAAGTTTCACCGGGGCGGGCGCTTGTTGAGGGAGGCAGAATTGCGGGACAGCATTGGCCGCTTTCCGGGCGAATTCACTAGGGAATCCGGATTGACTGGTCCGGAGCTTATCGGCTGTGCCTGCTTAACCCCCGTGTCTGCCTACGCCATGAACGCCTCCCAACGCAGGAGGTTGTGGGCCACGGCGACAAGGAGCATTACGCTGGTGATTTTGGCAAGTCCCCGTACGTTGAATTGGCTCACTCCGTGAAGACGCACCTGGGCGTTCGTCCACTCGGCTACAGACGCCCGCTGCCTGTATATGGCTTTGGCCTCGCCGGTGGCCATCCGTTGACGCCACCTTGCCACGTCCGGCCCGTCCCCGTAGCGGGGATCGTAACGCTCCCGTTCGGGCTTGTTCCGGGGCAACCTCACCGGCGCATACACACTCACCCCACGTTGCTCCAGAGCGGTGATGTCCTCCCGGGTAGCGAAGCCCCCGTCCATCAGGTAGGAGTCAGGGCGCCGGCCCGTCCGCCTGACCAGTTGTTCCTCCATGGGCGCCGCTTGCCCTGCGTCCGTACCCGACGATGTGACCCCTACTCCGACGATGATCCCGTTGGCGCTATCAGTGGCCAGTTCGATATTGCAGGCTGGCCGGAAGCCGCCATCCGGCATCTTCATCACCGTTGCCTGGGGGTCTGTGGTGGATACCCGCGCCTTCGTAACCTTGGGACGCTGAGCCTTCGCCTTGGTGTGCTGTTGGCGTTCCTTCTTCGCTTGTGCCCGGGGCAAGTACGACAGCGCCTCCCGGACCCGTTCCTCCCGCTCTCGCGCCGCACGCTCCCGCGCCGCACGTTCACGCCGCGTCACACCGGAATCGGGACGCTCCCGCTCCTGCGCCAGCCGCTCCACCTGCGCCCGCGCCTCCTCCATGCGCCTCTTCAATCCCTGCGCGCCGCGAAAGGACGCGGCGCCGGCGCTCGCCCTCACCCGCATCCCGTCTTGAGCCACACGCTCCAGCAGGACCGCCCCTGCGGCCATCAGAGAACCTATGATCTGGGTCAAAAGGCCGTCCAGCGCCTCCTGGTGGGCTACCCGGAAGTCAGAGAGCATGTGATAGTTGACAGGTACGTTCCCCCTCATCCAGCGGTAGGCGTCGTGCTCTTCGCACAAACGCGCCAGCCGGCGGGCGCTCCCTATACCGTCAACCGTGGCCAGAAGCCACAACGCCAGCAGCGCTTTGGGGTCTGTCGTTGGGCGGCCTGGCCGGTTCTCCACCGCCTTGACCGGCGCATAAAAGGCCGACAGGTCCAACCTCTCCAAAAAGCTCCATATAACACGGGCCCGATGCTCTTGAGGCAACCGAGATTCCAGGTCCAATACCGCCCACTCAGGCTGATTCCGCACCGGCCGCAGCGCCCGGGCCTCACCCGGACTCGTTGGCGCAGGCGCTCGCTTCTCCTCGATGGCCGGAAGTTCAAACAGCGTCTCTTCACTCATGTGTTCACCTCGCCGATATGGCTGCCCAATATCGTTGTCCAGCAATCAGCCTCTCAATACCATAGGAGCATAAATGATTTATTCACAGGCTCTCAGGGTGACATGGAGTGAGGAATCACTGGTTGGGGAACTAGCTACGCAAAGGTCTCAGAAATCGGCTGGCCGTTAAACTTTGTAGACTTCACATCTTCGGGATCATCAAAGAGCAACTGCAAGCCCGGAGATTCCTGTTGAGCGGCTACCCAACGTTGCGGCTGAGTGGACTCTGCCCGCCACAGCCTTCAACCTGAGCGCCCTGCGGCGGATATGGCGGGCCCGGATGCCGGACCATGAGTTCACAAATGAATCGCATACGCTATGCGGCCGTTGCCAGGCCCAACAGGCTGACAGTCGCAGCCCAGTCTTTCCCGATGGCCAGTTAAAATCGCACGATGCTGAATTCGACACATGAGCAGACCGTAAACGTCGCTCTGGGAGAGGTCCTCCACGGCCTCCGCCGCGGTTGGACCGTGAAGTCCGAAAGGACAGGCCGCGTGCTCGATGGCGGGGGGCGGCCGGATGTCCTGATCGAGGAGGCCAGCGGCTGGCCGGTCGTCATCGAGGCGGACTTGAGTAGTCACCCTGGCGCTGACAAGGACGCCGTCGACCGCCTTGGCCGCGTTGTCCAGCGCACTGGTTTACCCATAGAAACCGCCATAGCGCTCGTCTATCCGGCCGAGTTGCACACTCTCGACGGATCGGAATTGCGAGAGGCGATCCTGCAAACCGAATCGTTCGAATACGCCCTCTACACTAATGTGATCAACCGGCCGCCCGATCGCCTGCCCGCCTCCGGCTGGCTAACGGGAAACGTCAGGAACCTCGCAGTACTCGTCCAAAGAGCGACCGCTCCCCCTCCTCGCGTCGATGCTCTTGCGAGACGACTTCAAGACGGAATTCAATGGGCCGCTGAAGGGTTTACACAGTGGAACCCGTACGGCGGGCCAGGGGGTGCGAAGGTGGCGGCCGTGCTCGGCCAGTCTGACGACGAAGAAGGTCAGACCCGGCGGATGGCTATGACGGTGGTCGCCACTGCGCTGATCTTCCATGAAGCACTGGCCGAATCCAACTTTGTGGTGGAAGAGAACGGCGAAGACCGGCACCTAATGCACGTTGATGACCTGAAAGTATCCGGCCTGTTCTCCGTTCCGTCACTGGTGAAGGACGAGTGGAGAGCCATTCTGCAAGTCAATTACTGGCCGATATTTTGGACCGCGAATCAAGTCCTCGGTCGTTTGTCCATCAGTCAGTGCGGAAAGGTGCTAAACGTTTTGTGGCGAGCGGTCCAAGAGCTTGTCGCTGGGGGAGTCACCCGTTCCCACGATTTGACCGGTATCGTTTTCCAAAGGTTGATCGCAGACCGCAAGTTCCTGGCCACGTTCTATACAAAACCGGCCGCGGCGTCGCTGCTCGCAGGCCTTGCGATGCCGGCGGATCGGCCGCCCGGCGGGGCAGACTGGGGCGACGGCGAAACTCTGGCCGCCGTGCAGATCGGCGACTTCGCATGCGGTACCGGCACGCTCCTTTCCGCGGCCTACCAGCGCATGTCGTTGCTTCACGAGTTGCACGGCGGCGATCCCAGGTCGCTGCACGCTCCCCTGATGAAACACGGCATCGTAGGCCTCGACGTGCTGAACATCGGCGTTCACCTGACAGCCGCGATGCTGGCAGGGAGCCATCCCGACACCCCCTTCGAAGGAGAATGCCTTCTGACGATGCCCTATGGCGAACAGCCGGACGGCAGTGTCGCAATCGGCTCGCTCGACCTGTTGGCGGAGAACGGCCAGTATTCGATTCTCAAGACGGCCACCCGCGTCGGCGGCCGTAGTGAAGATGAAGTGAAGGATCTGGTCGAAAGGGTGGCTCACGGCAAGTTCGACCTGGTGATCATGAACCCACCCTTCACGCGTCCGGGAGGGCAGGAAGGTGATCGGGTCGGCACCGGAAATCCGGCGTTCGCCGCCTTTGGGACGAGCCGCGCAACCCAGAAAAAGATGCAGGCCGATTTGGTGAAGAAGCGCGGCAAGAACCCGATCGGACACGGAAATGCTGGTCTGGCCGCCGACTTTCTCGATCTTGTGATACGCAAGTCGAGGGAGGATGGCACCATGGCTTTGGTGCTGCCGCTCAGTGCTCTCAGTGGCGGCGCATGGGAACGGGCTCGCCAAAAAATCCGGCGTGAATACACGGACATCATTGTGGTGACCATCGTCGCTTCCGGGAGTTTCCAAAGATCGTTTTCGGCGGACACTGGCATGGCCGAGTGTCTGCTGATCGCTCGCCGAGGCGTGCCAGCAGACGCGCCGAGGGCGCAGTTCGCAATTCTCGATTCCCAACCCGACTCCGCGGTGGCCAGTGAACTAATCGCCAACGAGATAACCGGCGCTATTCGCTCAGGGGATATTCGGCGACTAGAGGACGTCACACAGGGCGGAACGTCCGTCAAGGTCGGCGACACTTCGGCAGGCCACCTGATCGACTGCCCCCTCCCTGCATCAGGTCCGTGGACAATGGCCGGAATCGACGACGTTTCACTTGCCCAATCCGCTTACCACCTCAACCGCGGCAGGATTCCCCTGCCCGATTCCCCGCAGGTCGACTGGCCCGTGATCCAAGTTACAAACGTTGGATCGCTCGCCGATAGGGGCCCCCACCATGCCGACATATATTTGGACACCGCCGCAGGCCCGCCGCGGGGTCCGTTCCAACTTAATACACCGCCAGCCGTCGCCGTGCCAACGTATCCCGTTCTTTGGGCCCACAACGCGAAAGTGGAGAGGACTCTTATCCTCGAACCGGATGCCGAAGGGCAAATCAAGACGGTCTCGCCAATGTACCGTTCTCATATCGAATCGCAGGCGCGTCGGCAGCACGGACACGTTGGGGAAGCCCTCGATGATCAGATGAAAGGCGTAATCACGGACCGGGTCCTGAAAGCGGAAGATGATCTGCGACAAAACGCGCTGCGCATTTGGGCCACCGCTACCCGCGCCCACTACAACCGCGATCTTCGATTCAATTCACAGTCGCTGATCGTCGGGATGACCGAACGCAGGTGCGTCGGCGGCCGGGCCTGGCCCTCGGTGATCTTTGAAGACGATGAACAGGAGTACGCGTTTACGCTCTGGTGCAACTCCACCTTGGGGCTGTTGATGCACTGGTGGACATCCAACAAGACCCAGTCCGGTCGCGGTACGACGACCGTAACGAGTATTCCAAACATCCCTACGCTAGACACCCGCACGCTGGGCGCCGAGCAGCTTTCCGCAGCGCGCGAGGCGTTCTATGCCATGCGGGACCTGCGCTTCCTGCCGTTCGACCAGATCGACGAAGACCCCGCCCGGGCCGAACTCGACAGGCGCTTGTTGGTCGACGTCCTGGGTTTGCCATCCTCGCTGTGCGAGCCGGACGGACCGATAGACCTGCTGCGCCGCAAACTTGCCGCCGAGCCACAGATCCACGGCGGCAAGAAAACCCGCGTCATCTTCTACGAAGGTCGCGATGACGATGGCCAAACAATTCACCGGGAACGCAATGAGGTCAGAACCGACCGGTAAGCCGACTACTGTGCAGCCTCGCACGCTTGGGTCACCACGGAGGCAGTGTCCGAGGTAGTAAACCACGACATTTCATGTCGGAATTCACGCCGTCTCACCCCCGTTTAACACTCCCGATTGACACTATATTGGCGATGGCACGCTTCGTATTAAGCAGGTTTATTCGCGAAAGGGCAACACACTGTTGATCATCAATGACATCGAATCTGACCTCTACTTTATAAGGCACGGCGAGTCGGAATCGAACGTCACACCCGGCCTGGCCGCGGGCGCAAATTTCGACGCTCCCATGACGGAGCGTGGTCACCGACAGGCCGAGGCGGCGGGCCGGCGGCTGGCACATGAGGGAGTGGTGTTCGACCGTATCTACTCATCGTCCATGGTGCGGGCGGTACAGACCACGGAGGGAATACTTCGGGGCATGGGCCAGCCGGACAGGGAGTTCGACCAAGTGGACGCCATCATGGAACGGCAGATTCCCGCCTGGCGCGGCCGTCCGATATCAGAGGTATGGACCCCTGAGAACACACTTTTATCAGCCACCGGCGGGAAGTGGTACCAGCCCGCAGACGGTGAATCCGCGAGGGTGGTGGAGCGCCGATTTTCCAACTGGCTCGAAGACGAGATTCTGTTCAATCCAGCCTGGGGTTCGGCGAAAAACCGCCAGACAATCGCCATCGTCTCTCATGGTGACGCCATGCGCTGCATATTCCACTTCATCATGGGGTTCAACGACCGAATGATCCGCACCGTGAGAATCGACAACTGCTCGATATCCAGATTTCGCTTTAATAGGTTCGCCTGGTCCGTTATCTCAATCAACGACGCATCCCACACCTTCGAAATAGGCGACGTAATTCGCGAAACCGACTCGCCAGGCGCCTCACCCTGATTCCCCATCCCGCCACCTTCACCAAATAATAGGGCCCCCGGCCGCAAGATCCTCCACACCGTCATTCCTGCGAAAGCCGCAACTCGACCACACACCCGTCATCCCCGACTCCGATCAGGGACCTACGTTTCCACGGTAATGACGGTTGTGACACGACACCCCCACACCCAAGTCGGCGCGGAGCGATTCCTGACCCCGGCAATCATTCGTTACGATCCCGATCGGGGAACCATGTGGGGTGTGGGGCTACGCTCGTATGGCGTAAAACGCTATTCCTGCGCCACTCCCCGGGGGCGCCTTACCGTGCAGGACGGAAGCGCCCCTCTTTGTCAAGGGCGGAAAAGTTTGGGTAGGGAGGCGATCAGGTCGGTTTGGTAAACTGGCGACAGGCTGGAATTCGGGCTGCACCAGGGCGCCCATCACCGTGAACAATAACCCCACTGACCTGAGACGTCTCCGTTTCGACGAGAACGTCCGAACGCCCAACTGGGTCTTCATTCTTTTTGGCGGTCTGTTGGGTCTGTTCGCCGGCCTGCTCACCGGCCTGCCGATCTCTGGCGCGCTGGAGGGCACGGAATCCCTGATCGTCTACGCCGTCCTCGGCTTCGTAACGCTGGTCATCCTGTTCGTAATGCTGAACTTTTTCGCCCTCCTCACAACTATCAGCGATCACGGCCTTGAGTTCCGGCTTGGCCTGTTTGCGCGCCGGTTCGCCTGGAGTCAGATCGCCGGCGCCGAGGCGAAGCCGTACAACTGGCTCACATACCTTGGGTGGGGAATCCGTTTTGCGCCCGGCGGACGCCGCGCCTGGAGCCTCCCGGGAGTGCCCTACGGCGTGGAGGTACAAGTAATCGATCGTAACGGCGGTCAACTCAGCTACTTCATCTCCTCAGCCCGCGCCGACGAGATGGCCGAAGCGCTGCGGCTGGGCATCGCCGAGCGCCGCACCGTTTCGAACGAAATCCGATAATGCCACTGCGTCGCTAATGGGGGATCGGTGTCATCCCCCCGTCGACGACAGTCCCGTCCCGCTCTCCTCCATCATTTGTATATTGCGAATGTCCCGCGGATCGGCCGATTTGTGGGGCAGGCGGGAGGGGATTGGGGCGAGGGCGCGTCTCCTTGCTGCGCTGCGCGCGCCGCCACTCATGCGCTGTTGTGAGAGACTCACAGTTCTGCCCGTAGTCTGTGCGGCGCAGGGCGCCTGCGATTCCCGCGCCCGACACCGATGGCCTGAATTGAATATGCCAACGAGAGCAACATGAGCCAACCCAACTTTGTCTTTCTGTTCCCCGATCAACTGCGCGCCGATTTCCTGAGCTGCTACGGCGCAGAGTTCATCAGCACGCCCAACATCGACTCGCTCGCCGAGCACGGCGTACGCTTCCGCAATGCCATGTCGGCCTCGCCTGTGTGCGTACCTGCACGCACAGCCCTGCTCACCGGCATGAACGCCATCAGGAACGGAGTCACTGGCAATCTCGGCAACCTCCGGCCGGACTATCGCGAGGCCGGCATCCGCACCTGGCCGGAAATCCTCGCCGAACAGGGTTACTACACCGCAGCCATCGGCAAGATGCACTTCTATCCGTGGGACGACCGGCGGGGCTTCCAGTACCGTGTGGCGGCCGAGGACAAGCGTTGGCTGGAGGTGCGGGACGACTACTACCATTTCCTCAAGGCGAACGGCCTGCGCAAGCTCCACGGCAACGAACACGACGAATACCACGAAGGAAAAGGCGCAGTCGTTAGCAGAACCCCGTGGGAATACTCGTGGGACCGGTTCACCGGCATGGAGGCGGTCCGGTTCATCGACCAATACGGCGCCGACGGCCCGTTCGCAATGATGGTCGGTTTCCCCGGCCCGCACTGCCCGTACGACCCCGACGCACGATTCCTGGATGAGGTCGACGAGTCGAAGCTGCCAGACCCCGTGCCCGCCGTTGAAGCCGACTCAGGCCGTCTTCGTCAAGTCAACGTCACCGGCAACGTCCGGCCCTGGAACGGCGTCGACTATACGGAATTCCCCGAGCATTCCAAACGCCGCATACGCAAGCACTACGCCGCTCTGGTCAAGCAGATCGATTACGAAGTTGGGCAGATAGTCGAGGCCCTCAAAGCCGCCGGACAGTACGACAACACCGTCATAATCTTGTCATCCGACCATGGCGACTACCTTGGCGACCACGACTTGATCGGCAAGGCGTCGTTTTATGAGGCTGCGATCCGAGTCCCGATGTTGGCGCGCGTGCCCTGGTCCGACACTTCCGCCGTACTTGACGATCTGGTCGAACTGCGGGATGTCACCGCAACAATGCTGGCGTTCGCCGGTGTCGAACTGCCGGGTTACATGGACGCGCAGCCGATGCCTGGCCTGGGGTTGGCCGAAGGCCGGGGCCGTGACCGCATATTCGGTATGCTCGCCGACGGGTGGATGAACTTCGACGGCCGGTACAAGTTGCACCGCTACAGCACCGGCGACGAGATGCTCTTCGACCTTAGAGAGGACACGACCGAGCAGCGAAACCTGGCCGCAGATCCCGATCACGCAGAACTCCGCCAACGCATGGACGCAGAGCTCGTCAGCGAGGTGATGGTCTCGATGGCCCAATCCACCCACGACCGGTTGGCGCACGCAGGAGACATGTCGCAAGATCCGACCTTTGGCAGGGAGGGCTGGAGACGGCCTTGGCCCCACCACGTGCTCGACTCAAATGACCCGGTCACACCGCGCTAGCAGCCCACGCCCCAAACTCTTTTCACCGCCGTTCCGCCCATAACAATGACACACATTCGCCAACTGGCCCCCCGCAACGTGAACCCCCTCATCGGCCGAATATCGCACGAATCGCCGACTCCGTCCCGCCGGGCGAACCGGGGCGACGCACAATGAACACAGCGCGACAATACGCCTGCTGCGCGCCCGGGCACGTTGGCCCAACGTCCGGCGCAATTCGGAACCCACCGGCCCGGAGCACCCGCCGGGCGTCTTTCGACGGCATGGTCAAGCTCGACGGCGGCGAATTCCTGATGGGCTCGGAAGACGGCGATGGCTTTGCCGTCGACGGCGAAGGACCCGTGCGAACCGTCGCCATCAAGCCGTTCTACATCGACAAGACAGCCGTCACGAACGAACAGTTCATCGAATTCGCAAGATCGACCAACTACCGGACCGAGGCGGAGCGTTTCGGCTGGTCGTTTGTCTTCTATCAATTCGTACCGGCCCCAATCGCCCGGCAGATCGACCGCGCCGTACACGGCGCCGAGTGGTGGTGGCCCGTCAATAACGCCATCTGGAGCCGTCCCTTCGGGCCCGGCTCCAACCTCAAAGGCATACGCGACCACCCCGTGGTCCACGTCTCGTGGAACGACGCCAACGCATTCGCCGCCTGGTCGGGCAAACGCCTGCCAACCGAGGCGGAGTGGGAGTACGCGGCGCGCGGCGGGCTGGAGCAGGCACGGTACGCGTGGGGTGACGACCTCACGCCCGGCGGCGAGCACCGGTGCAACATCTGGCAAGGGGAGTTCCCTGCGAAAAACACCCTCGACGACGGCTTTCACGGCGCCGCGCCCGCAACGGCCTTCGAACCCAACGGCTACGGCCTGCACAACATGTCGGGCAACGCATGGGAGTGGTGCGCAGACTGGTTCAGCCCCGCCTTCCACCGCGGCGGGCCGCGAGACAACCCGACCGGGCCGCCTGGCGGACAGTCACGCGTCATACGCGGCGGCTCCTACCTCTGCCACGAGTCTTACTGCAACCGCTACCGCGTCGGCGCAAGAAGTTCAAACACGCCCGACTCGACCACCGGCAACCTCGGATTCCGATGCGTCGTCGACGCCTGAAACCCGATACAGAAAGGCACCTTTGAAAGTTCTGCATAACCTCGAAACAACCATGCGCGACGGCACGGAACTGCGTTCCGACGTATTCCTGCCAGACGGCGCCGGTCCCTTCCCCGTCCTTCTCCGCCGAACGCCATACGACAAAGGGCGCGATCTCACTGTCGAACAAGCCACCGCGTTCGTTCAAAACGGATACGCAGTCGTCGTGCAAGACGTACGCGGCAGATACGCCTCGGGCGGCGAGTTGAAACTGGGCTTTTTCAGCTCCGACGTGCACGACGCCGAGGACGGCTACGACACCGTGGAATGGGCGGCCGCCCAAACGTGGTCCAATGGGCGCGTCGGGACGTGGGGAAGCTCCTACGACGGTTGGACACAGTGGGCCTTGGCGCACACGCGCCCGCCGCACCTCGTCACGATGATCCCAGGAATGATCGCCGCCGACCTGCTCGAACGGGAGTTGTCCGGCGTGCTGCGCCTGGGTCGCGTTCTTACCTGGTGCGTCACCAATCTGAGCGTCGACACACGCATCCGCTACGACCTGACCGGTGTACGCGACCGGGACGAGGCGCCGAGGGAGTTCGTCGAAAAGGACCGCTCGAAATGGCTCTGGTTCCTGCCCCTCTCCGAGATCCCGCAGGAAGCGTTGGGCGGCACAGGCGACCTCTGGCGAACGTGGCTCGCCGACCACGCCACTGATCACTTCGGCTTCAAAAACACGCACCGCCAGACCGACGTTCCTGTTCTTTCGTTGACCGGCTGGTACGACCAGCAGATCGGCACGATCAAGCACTTTACCGGCATGTCAGCCAACGGCATGACCGAGTTCGCCCGCAACAACCAACGGCTGATCATCGGTCCCTGGACACACGGCTACGACCTGAAAGGAGTCGTCGGCGAAGTCGACTTCGGGCCGGAGGCGGCCTGCGACTACGTCGGGCTCTGCGTCAACTGGTTCGACCGTTGGCTCAAGGAGGACCCCGGAAGCGCCGCAGCCAGCTGGCCGCCCGTTCAGCTGTTCGTGATGGGCGAAAATCTCTGGCGGGCCGAACTCGAATGGCCACTCGCCAGAACGACGTACACCGACTTCTATCTGCGCAGCGACGGCTCGGCGAATACCCCGATGGGCGATGGGATGCTCACCACCGAACCACCGCCCACAGGGGAGCCGCCGGACACCTACGTGTACGACCCGCGGGATCCGCTGATGACGCTCTACTCCCCCGTGGGGCAGCAAGAACCGTACGACCAGAGGACGTTCAACGGCAGGCAAGACGTTCTCGTGTATCAGACGCCGCCCCTCGAACAGCCGGTCGAGGTGACCGGGCACATAACCGTGACGCTCTTCGCCGCGTCGTCTGCGCCCGACACCGATTGGGTTGTCAAACTCCAGGACGTCTGGCCCGGCGGTTTCACGCAGGAACTGTGCCACGGCATCTTGCGGGCCCGATACCGTGACGGTTACGAGACCCCTTCGTTGCTGCGGCCCGGAGAAGTCTACGAGTTCACTATTTCGGTAAACCCTGTCAGTAACCTGTTCTTGCCCGGCCACCGCATCCGGGTCGACGTCACAAGCTCCGACTTTCCAAACTTCGACCGCAACCACAACACCGGGGGCAACGACTACTTCGAATCCGACCTGCAAACCGCGCGCCAAACCATCTTCCACGCCGCCGCCCACCCCTCACGCATCACTCTCCCCCTGATCCTTCGTTAACGGACCTGCGCCCGCAACCGGTTGACGCCCAACCACATTCGCGGCGTACCCCCTCATTCGACGCAGGGACGGTTTTGAAACCCGTCCGCCGCGGCCGCGAGGCGGCGCGGCGCGTCCGAGAACGTGCAGGCATTCAAGACCTCCGCAGCCCGCAAAATTGATGAGATGCGCTCATCACCCAGCGCACCTGTATAGCAACGCGGATTCTGCGACCACGTGATACGCGGCGCGGCCAATGCCGGTTTTGAAACCCGCCCTTACGGTCGCGTTATACCGGCGTAAAGCCCGTTTTCTTTCTTAACCGCCCGGCGTTTTATACGTGGCGTCCATTTCAAATGCGTAAAGGGGCTTGCGTCGGCGGTGGTAGGTGAATGTCGACAGGTCGGCAGTTGTCACACCGGGCGTGTTTACCAGAATGATCCGCGACGCTATCGGCTGATACGCCGGGCGGGGTGAAACAACTCCCTTCGCCACAACCACCCTGTACCGCTCCGGCCAGATTCCCACCGAGTACATCTGCTCCCTTGACGTATTGCCATCCCGCTTGCTCGTCAACACCAGCGTGTGGTCATCGGTAGTTTCCAGGACCGCCGTCGTCCCGGCGTCGAAGAAGCGGTACCCGCCGTGAGTCGGCCGGGTGTCCTCGTACTTGCCGTCCGACAGCCGCGTCACGCGGCCCGTCACCGCCACCGGCTTGCCGTGCAGGTCGTCCGTCTTCGCCCCCACCTCGATGCTCACATCACCTCCAACGCCCACCTGGACGCATCGCGCCACCGCGCCCTGATCGTACAGGGTCTGCAAGTAACGCCGCACCCCCATGCGTTGCGCCTCTGCGAGAATGTGCGTCGAATCGGCGGACGAGCCGCCCCCGATGTTGTCGCCCACGTCCATCAGGACCACTGGTCCGGAGTCCGGGTTGGCGTCTGCGTGAGATTCTGCCAACTCCAGCGCCTCACAGACCGATGGAATGAGGACGTGCATCTCGGCCCTTCGTTCCCACGCTCGTTCCGCCATCCACACTGCCTTCTCCCGCGCGAGATCGAGGTCGCCGTCGGCAATAGCCAGGAACGACATCCCCATCTGCTCAACGTCGGCGTACGGGTAACCTTCCGCGACCGACGTCGAGATAATCCCCGGGTCTTGCAAGGCATAAAGCGAGTCGGCGACGACCGACTTCATCGGCTCTTCGCCGGTGAACTGCTTGACGATGCTTATGTACATCGGCGGCATTTCGAGCCACTGAACCGGGGTGATCTCGCCCTTGGCCGTGCGGAAGATGATCTCGGCGCATTCTCTGGCCCGTTCCCGTGCGTCGAGGTGCGGGTTCGACCGGTAGATTGTCATGGCCGTTGTATGTCGAACAGCCTCCTTTGAGATATTGCCGTGCATGTCGAGCGCAATCCCAATCGGCAAGTCGGTCCCAACCAACTGACGCACACGTCTCGCCACCTCGCCGTCCACGTCCGGGTACTCCTCCGACACAGCCGCGCCGTGGTTCGCCAGCAGCACACCATCCCATGGACCGTTTTCTCGCAGCATGTCCATCACCTCGCCAACGATGCGGTCGAACGCGTCCTTGGTGATCGTGCCGATCGGACCGGTTCGCGCGTGAATGAGCGGCACGCCCTCGAAACCGAGTTCGCGTGCCGCCTGCAGGAACCCCGCCGCGGTGGCTTCCGAGCCTCCGAACTCATCTACGATCTCCTGACCCCTCAGGATGCCCTCAGCCTCGAAGCTTGCGTAGTCGGCCGGTACCGGCGAGAACGTGTTCGTCTCGTGCGATATGCCGAGGATTGCGAATCTCATGCCTTGCCCTCCCAGACCTGGCCAAAAAGCCTTAGCCAGTTGCCGCCAATTACCTTGCGGACCGTTTCATCGCCCAGTCCCCGATCGCTCAAGCCGGCGGCGATGTTGCCGAACTGCCTCGTCCCCTCCATGCCGTGCAGGTGCCGGTACGGGTGCGGGGTGAAGTGAACGTCGGACGCCGGGATCGTGCCTTGCGTGGTAAACAGCCACTCGAACCACTCCCGCGACTGTTCCTGGCAGAAGTCCGTCCCCACCGCCACGTGGTCCTCCCCCACCATGTCCAACAAGTATTCGATTGCGTCCAGATAGTCGTCGAGCGTCGACTCGAATCCCCTGGTAAAGAACATCGGGAACGCGTTGGCGCCGATCACGCCTCCCCTGGCAACGAGATTTCGAATCGCCTCATCGGATTTGTTGCGCGGATGGTCGAACTGCGAGCGAGCGTTGGCATGTGTGAACGCCACCGGCAACTCCGAGCGCTCGATGGTCTCCATCACCGTACGGTCGCCTGTGTGCGACAGGTCGATGAGAATGCCGACACGATTCATTTCCCCTATGGCCGCCTGCCCGAACTTCGAGAGACCGTCATCCACACGTTCGTAGCAGCCGTTGCCCAGCAGATTGCGCTCGTTGTACGTCAGTTGGATTATTCGCACTCCGAGGCGGTGAAAAAGCGCCAGGCGGCCGAGGTCGTTTTCGATGGGCGTGGCGTTCTGCCAGCCGAATATGATCCCGCACCGGCCTTCCCGTTTGGCAGCCTCGATGTCGGCCAACGAGTGGACCGGCCGGATGAACTCATCAAACTCGTCGAACCACCGCAGCCAGCGCGTAATGTGGCCCATCGTCGAATGGAAGTCGTCCCAAATTGCGATAGTGGCGTTGATCGCCGTAACGCCGCCGAGTTTGAGGTCCATGTACACCGCCTCGCTACCCCATCGCGATGTGTCGAGGCCGTCGATCGCTATCGACGACCGGAAGAGTTCGTTATTGTCGTTAGTTAGTGCCATGCCGATGGGAGTTCTTCGCCGTTCCTGTTATACCTGTCAGCCAAATAGCCGATTTGCCGCCAAAGCATACCGGCCCCGCCAGATATTTGTCGCGCCGCCAGTGGATGATAGCGTTGGCGTTTCTGGCGTCTGGGAGCATGTCGAGAGCAGCCGGAGTTTCTCGATAACGAACACGACGAGCCTGTCGGCCGGACACTCGAAACACGTCGACAGGAGGTCGAACGAAATGCATGCCATGGCTACATTCAAGGTCCTGAGTTGGGACGAGGATCAGATTGACGAGCAGGATTCCGGCCCCAAACTCACTCGTGCGCACGTGCGCAAATCGTTCAGCGGCGACCTTTCCGGCGTCGGCAACCTCATCTACCTGATGACCTACACCAGCGACGATGAAGCCACGTTTGTCGGCATAGAGAGGATCGTGGGCAGCCTCGGCGGGCGATCTGGCAGTTTCGTGCTTCAGCACTCAGGCACGTTCGATGGTCAAAAGGCAACCTCTGAGTGGGAGGTTCTTCAGGGGTCGGGCACGGACGAACTCGAAGGCCTCACCGGCGCCGGGGGCTTCTCGTCATCCCACGCCGAAGAGTACGAAATGACCCTCGACTACCACTTCGAACCCGACTCCGCCTAACCGCGCCCCGTCACTCCAAGATATTCCAGCATCTTCGCTGGGAATGCGGCCAGACACATCAGGGGATCGGCATCCACAAGGGGCGTGGCAATTCCCTGTAGCGGCCTGATCGGTGTCTGAGATGACAGATGTGACCGTTGCCGGCTCAACCCCGTCATTCCCCTGATAGGGGGAATCTGAGACTTGTGATTCCCCATCGACGCCGGAGGGTTAGGATTGGGGCAATGGCGCAGTCGAGGGGCTGCATCCCGTTCCCCTCGGCCAAGCCCGTATCTACAGTCGGGGAGGCAACTAGTGACGACTGAATCACATGGCGGCAGCATTGATCTGGGGATCGAGCAACTGGAGGTCGACTGGCTGATCCTGGCTGACCATGCCGAAGTAGTCGGCGGCAAGCTGTACATGAACGGAGGCGGCTGGAATCGCGTCGCGACCAAGACCGGCTTTCCCGTCACAAAGGCCTTCTCAGTAGCGCTGGCGATCCGGGTGCCCTGGAACCTCACCAACCGGCCGCACAAATTCGAGATCACCGTCCAGAACGACGACGCCACCGAGACGCTGGCCAGCATCGGAGGCCAGATAGAGGCGGGCAGGCCCGCCGGCATCCCGCCGGGGAGTTCGCAAATATCGCAGATGGCCGCCGCCTGGGACGTGCGATTCAGAAACCCCGGCGACTACGTCTGCTTCGTCAAGCTGAATGACGTCGAAAGGCGAAGGGTCCCGTTCGCCGTAATCCCCCTCCCAACTCCCCAAACAAGATAACCGCGACCTACCCATCAATCCCTAAACGGCCTGTACCCTCGTCACGCCTCTAACTCCCGGCAGGTCAAAACGGTCTATCCGATTGGCAAACTTACTCGCGCCGAATCTTACGGCCCCAGAAATTTCAGGCAGTATGGAATCGCGATGTTTTTCACCCCATCATTGATAAATGTTCTCGACTCCGCTGAACTTTCCCATGAAGGACGCGGAGTGTGGAATTGATATTCCGTACCCGTCGACTCCAACGTTGCTTCGAGGAAGAAGGGAGCGATAAGGAGTTGGGGGGACCGATGTGGTACGCCGATACGTCGAGCGCGTCAACTTCATTCTCGCAGCCAACGTTTGGGACGATCTGTTTACCTTTCAGTTTCTGGACCTGCATCCGCTACGCGGGAATCGACAAGGCCAGTTCGCCGCAAGGTTGACCGGCAAGTGCCGGCTAATCGTGGGGCCCGGCGATTACGTGCACGAAATCTTGATTATCGATGTGGAGGACTACCATGGCTAGCAAAACAGCAGAAGTTTGGCCGGACCGGGCCATCCATCCGGGCGTGTACCTCGGGCAAGAGCTTGAGGCGCGGGGCATGACTCAAACCGAGTTGAGCCAGCGAATGGAGCGGCCGGTCCAGGTCATCAATGAGATCATCCGGGGCAAGAAGTCCATCTCCGTCGAGACCGCGCTCGGCCTTGAGCGGGTACTCGGCACGTCCGCGCGCATGTGGATGAACCTCCAGTCGAACTATCAACTCGTGAAGGCGAGGCAACTCTAGCACCAGGCAGTTGAGTTAGGCTGAAACGTTCGTCATGAGCGCAATCAATTGTGACGAGAGCGGTCGTCTGTCAACGAATTACCTAAGGAATCTCTGAACAAGTGGCCGATGCGCTTGGCAGAGCGGAGGTTCCCCCCTCCTGAATCCTCCCCCTATGGGGGAGGAGGCCAGAACCCTTCGACAAGCTCAGGGCGAACGGATTGGAACACGGAGTTGTTCAGAGGTTACCTAACATCTACAATTCTGAGCGAAGCCCACGAATCTAACGTCTTCCATGCCCAATGGCCCACCCCTCTGACCCCAGACCCTTCGACTTCGCTCAGGGGCTGTGAGTTTTTTGGGTTCTGTTGTTGTTAGGCGGCATGTTGGTGGCGGAAGGCGCCATTGGGAAGTTTCACCGGGGCGGGCGCTTGTTGAGGGAGGCAGAATTGCGGGACAGCATTGGCCGCTTTCCGGGCGAATTCACTAGGGAATCCGGATTGACTGGTCCGGAGCTTATCGGCTGTGCCTGCTTAACCCCCGTGTCTGCCTACGCCATGAACGCCTCCCAACGCAGGAGGTTGTGGGCCACGGCGACAAGGAGCATTACGCTGGTGATTTTGGCAAGTCCCCGTACGTTGAATTGGCTCACTCCGTGAAGACGCGCCTGGGCGTTCGTCCACTCGGCTACAGACGCCCGCTGCCTGTATATGGCTTTGGCCTCGCCGGTGGCCATCCGTTGACGCCACCTTGCCACGTCCGGCCCGTCCCCGTAGCGGGGATCGTAACGCTCCCGTTCGGGCTTGTTCCGGGGCAACCTCACCGGCGCATACACACTCACCCCACGTTGCTCCAGAGCGGTGATGTCCTCCCGGGTAGCGAAGCCCCCGTCCATCAGGTAGGAGTCAGGGCGCCGGCCCGTCCGCCTGACCAGTTGTTCCTCCATGGGCGCCGCTTGCCCTGCGTCCGTACCCGACGATGTGACCCCTACTCCGACGATGATCCCGTTGGCGCTATCAGTGGCCAGTTCGATATTGCAGGCTGGCCGGAAGCCGCCATCCGGCATCTTCATCACCGTTGCCTGGGGGTCTGTGGTGGATACCCGCGCCTTCGTAACCTTGGGACGCTGAGCCTTCGCCTTGGTGTGCTGTTGGCGTTCCTTCTTCGCTTGTGCCCGGGGCAAGTACGACAGCGCCTCCCGGACCCGTTCCTCCCGCTCTCGCGCCGCACGCTCCCGCGCCGCACGTTCACGCCGCGTCACACCGGAATCGGGACGCTCCCGCTCCTGCGCCAGCCGCTCCACCTGCGCCCGCGCCTCCTCCATGCGCCTCTTCAATCCCTGCGCGCCGCGAAAGGACGCGGCGCCGGCGCTCGCCCTCACCCGCATCCCGTCTTGAGCCACACGCTCCAGCAGGACCGCCCCTGCGGCCATCAGAGAACCTATGATCTGGGTCAAAAGGCCGTCCAGCGCCTCCTGGTGGGCTACCCGGAAGTCAGAG
Organism: Dehalococcoidia bacterium; assembly: GCA_965224235.1. Lineage (GTDB taxonomy): Bacteria > Chloroflexota > Dehalococcoidia > Lucifugimonadales > Lucifugimonadaceae. The sequence continues at coordinate 915,645 of CBDCYP010000002.1, forward strand.
AGCATGTGATAGTTGACAGGTACGTTCCCCCTCATCCAGCGGTAGGCGTCGTGCTCTTCGCACAAACGCGCCAGCCGGCGGGCGCTCCCTATACCGTCAACCGTGGCCAGAAGCCACAACGCCAGCAGCGCTTTGGGGTCTGTCGCTGGGCGGCCTGGCCGGTTCTCCACCGCCTTGACCGGCGCATAAAAGGCCGACAGGTCCAACCTCTCCAAAAAGCTCCATATAACACGGGCCCGATGCTCTTGAGGCAACCGAGATTCCAGGTCCAATACCGCCCACTCAGGCTGATTCCGCACCGGCCGCAGCGCCCGGGCCTCACCCGGACTCGTTGGCGCAGGCGCTCGCTTCTCCTCGATGGCCGGAAGTTCAAACAGCGTCTCTTCACTCATGTGTTCACCTCGCCGATATGGCTGCCCAATATCGTTGTCCAGCAATCAGCCTCTCAATACCATAGGAGCATAAATGATTTATTCACAGGCTCTCAGGGCGACAAAGGGACTTCCTGTCCATCGTTTTCGCTCAGTCAAGGCATCTCGATACCGGCAAGAGACTCTCGGGGCGCCTTCAATGGCCGCGGCTAAAATATCCCTGCCTGGATGGCCTACCCCGCGTCCCCCTCCGCCAGGTAAAACGTGAACATGCGCGCCGGCTCGATGCGGCAGTACAACGCGCCGCTGCCCCATTCGAGCCAGCCGTCCCCGTAGATTTCGCGACAGACTTCGCCGAACCCGTCCGGCAACTCCGCCGGTACTCCCTCGATGTGAGCCGTGCCGTGGACGGTAACCGCGAGCTCCTCGCCCGAAAGGTGCGTCGCGCTCACGGCCGGATTTCGGCGGATATGCCGGATGCGAAGGGCGTCGGGTGAAGTGCCAAACCAGAACTCGCCGCGATAAAAAATACCGTCGACCGGGCCGACAACCGGCGCGCCGCCAGAGGTCACCGTGGCGAGCGCCAGGAGCTTCATGCCGGTCAGCCGAGCTGTCAGATCGACCGCCGTCAGCCTCCGTTCAGCCGTGATCACAGAGCGCAGGTGCGACCCCGCCTCCTCGTGGGACTCGTCAAGCACCTTTTGAATCCGTAGTAGGTCTGACTCTGTCTCGCGCATCACGCACCGTTCTCCAAAAATCGGCTGAACTACCAGGGCCCGCAGGCGGCTTTACTTGATCCCCGTCGGCCAGGGTGGTGGATCCACCGGGTTTTGAGAAAGCCCGCGGGCGCCAAGTCTACGACGTTCACGAGAAGAACTCCGGGTACGACGTAACCTGCGTCGACACGGGGAGCCGGACGGGCCACAAAAAGGGCGGTAGGCAAACCGTTAATATGGATATTCACTACCAGCCAAACTTTGTAGATGCGGCCAGGAATATTGGACTTCTCCTGCCGCTAGAGTCCGATATCCTCTGTTCGCTGGGTAGATCGCCAACCCTTGTGGAGAGGCGCTTGAAGGATGCTCAATCAAAGTACTCTGGACGACATTGTCGGGCGCATCGTTGAGGTGGCACAGCCTGAGAAGATCATCCTCTTCGGGTCCGCGGCGAGGGGAAGTATGGCGAGCAACAGTGATGTCGACCTACTCATCGTCAAGGATGGAGCGGACTCACTTCAGCTGATGGCCAGTATCTACAGGCGGTTGCACGGGGTGGGCGCCGCGGTCGACGCGATCGTCGTCTCCCCAGGGGACGTGGAGCGGTTCAAGGAATCTCACGCATTGGTGATCAAGCCAGCCCTCCGGGAGGGCACGGTGGTGTATGAGTCCCCGTGAGCGCTTCTCTCCCGACGATCCAAGGGAGTGGCTGAACCGCGCCAGGAGCAATCTTGCATTGGCGAAGAACCGTATTCCGGACGCCTATCTTGAAAACTTGTGCTTCGAGGCCCGGCAGGCAGCCGAGAAGGCCATCAAATCCAGGCTCATCAACCTCGACATTGAGTTTCCATACGTGCACGACTTGGCTCGCCCATTATCATTGCTTGAAGAGGCTGGCGAAACCGTACCGGACATAGTCCGAAGGGCCGGGGAGCTCACTCCATTCGCCATGATCATCCGATATCCCGCACCGGTCAGGCCTGTTACCGAGGAAGAATACCTGATTGCGGTTGACGTGGCCGAAGCGGTGGTCCAGTGGGGCGCGGAGCCCCAGTGACTCCCCACGAGCACATTTTCCGGGCCGAGGGCAACTGCACGGCATGATACGGCCTGACGTATTCCCTCAAAAGCTTCACCACACCCTCTCGGATCGAAGGAAATTCAACATGAAAATGTCATATCCCGTATTGGCCCATCAGGAAATCTGCGCCGAGAACGGCATGGTCGCGGCGCAGCACCCGCTTGGCGCGCAGGTGGGCGTCGACGTCCTCCAACGCGGCGGCAACGCAGTCGACTCAGCGGTGACCACCGCCTTCGCCATGGGGGTTCTCCAGCCGCTCATGAACGGCATCGGCGGCGGCGGCGTCATGGTTGTCTTCCTCGACGGCGGCGGCGGCGGAACGGTCGACTACGGCATGCAATCGCCGGGGCTTGCAAGGGGCGACATGTACGAACTCGAGGACGAACTCGTCCCTCCCGAGGTCAACTCCAACAGACTTTCACGCCGATACTCCTACCCCGCCGTCAAGAACAACGCCAACGTCGAAGGCCACACGTCCATCGGCGTGCCGGGTACCGTCGCCGGACTCTCCGCTGCGCTCGAAAAGTGGGGGTCGATTGACCTCGACCAAGCCATAGCCCCAGCCATTCGCCTCGCTCATGAAGGGTTTCAATTGGGCCACCGAATGACCTTGTGGCTCGTCGAGAACCGCGGCCTTCTCCAGCGGTTTCCGGAAACTGCCAGCATCTACTACGCCGGCGGTTGGCCGCTCTTGTCAGGCGAGACTTGGGTTCAGAAGGACCACGCCGAGACGTTGCGCAAGATCGCCCGAAACGGCCCCGACGCCTTCTACAAGGGCGACATCGCAGCAATGATCTGCGACGACATCACACGGAACGGCGGATTCCTCCGGACGTCAGACTTCGAGCAGTACCGGCCCATCGTCTCCGACTCGGCGCTTGAGGGCACATACCTCGGCGTCGGCATCCGCGCGGTCGATGGACCCAACGCAGGGGTATCGCTCCTCGAAATCCTCAATATCATCGAACATTCCGACGTTGTTGGCAGAGGCTCTGATTCCGCCTCGGCGATTCATACGCTGATCGAAGCGACCAAAATGACCGGAGTAGACCGATTCACCTTTCTGGGAGACCCGGCCATAACAAACGCCCCCCTGGACGCGCTGCCGAGAAAGGACTTCGCCGCCACGCGCTGGCCACATTTGGATCAGGTCGAGGCCGCTCAATACTCCCCCGGCGACCCATGGCCGTTTTCTGAACGTTCGCGGCCGGCAGACTTTCCCGCTCCGGCTGGCATTGCCCCGGACGACGGAACGACCCACCTCACCGTCGTCGACCGTCATCGAAACGCGGTAAGCCTCACCCAGACAAACCATGGCTTCTCCGGCGTCGTGAACCCCGGGGTGGGCGTCATGATGAACAACGCCATGGGTTGGGGATGCCCGATCCCGGGCACCATCAATTCCCAAGCCCCTCACGCCCGGGCGGTGAACAACATGACCCCCGTTGTACTCCATGAAAGCGGGCGGCTGAGGGCCGCGCTCGGCGGATCGGGCGGCAGACGCATCTGGACCGCCCTCGCGCAGTCCGTCGTGAACTACGTCGCCCGGGGCATGTCTCTACAGGAGGCGATCCAGCAACCTCGGTTTCACACCGAGTCCGACGTCGTGATGATCGACGGGCGAATCGACGAGGCGGTCCGGCAAGACCTCGCAGGGCGCGGCCACGAACTGCTCGAAGCGACGCCGCACTACACCTACTCCCCCTACTCCGAACCAAACGGCGTCGCCCTTGACGGGGACCTGCTCAAAAGCGCCGTCTACCCGGTAGCAAAGCCGAACCACGCCGCGGGTTATTAGCAGCGCGTACTCAGAATCGCCTACTGCTGTTTGGTCGGGTCACCAATGGCAATATGGCGGCGCAACCATCTTCGACGACGTACCTACCGGTATTTCGGCGGGTTTGAATTCCGCCCTTACGATCCGAATTGGCGCGCAGTCACCCCGAGTCTACTCGCCAATCGTCAGGATGCGGTCGGAGCGGTGTTGTCAGTCGGCCGGCCGCGGCCGCGGTACAGTTGCCATCCGAAAAACACCAGCCCGCCGAACACGATCACGCTCAGCCAACTTATTGACCGGTCAACCACCGTCAGCGTCAGGGCGTTCGTATCGTCGATGCCCGACAGTATCAACAGGCCGGTCAGGCCCCCTTCCACAAAGCCAAACCCGCCGGGTGTGGGGATCGTCGTGAGCATGGCGTTGGCCAACGCGGCGAACATCACGATGCCGAATCCCACTTCGATGCCGAGGCCCTGCGCCACGAAGTAGAACCGGCCGATTTCGAGCATCCAACCAACGAGGCCCAACAAGATCTGCAGCGGCAGGTCCCTGCCGCGGAAGCTGCGTAAGGTGCTCAGTTGAAATCGCTGGGAGAATCGGCGCAACCTGTGCGGCAACCTTACCGACAGCGCTTTCCAGTAGAGCCGCATCGCCAGCAGTAGCGCCGCCATCGCCGCCGCCAGACCTGCGGCGGCGATGATCACGACCCCCGGCACGTCCACGTCGCCAGCCACCGTCACCCACGCCGCCGCCACGAGCACCATGGCCAATACGACCACCATATCTTGTATGCGTTCCGCCAGTACCGTGCCAAGGCTCGGCGCAAACCCCGCGCCCGACTCCCTCGACAGCGCCCACCCGCGATACGCGTCGCCCAACCTCAGAAACGCCACGGAATTGGCGAACCAGCCCATGAGAATGATGGCGCTGCATTTGAGGCCGCCAGGGACCTTTGCGCTGGCCGACCGCTCGAGACCGGCCGTCCGAGATATCAGCCGCCAGCGAATACCGCGAAACCAAAAGCTCAGGTAGTACAAGACGAGCGCCGCAGCGTACATAAACGGATCGATCGACGACACGTTGTTCCACAACTCTTCCCAATCGATGTTGAAGACCCTGAACAGAGTGAGGAACAGCAGGGCGCCGGCGATCAAAGTCACCGCGACAGTCGGCAGTGAAAACACGCCCCGCCTTAGGGCCTCGCCGCTCAGTTGTCTTTCGGGCGGATTCTTCATGACCGGCTTGCCGCCCCGGGCTCGGTGAGAGGACGCCTGTGGGGCTCCCCCGGCCGGCGCGGATACCGGTCGGGCGACGGCGATATCTTCAACCAGTAGACAAGCAGGTCCGGCGGAGCGGCGCCGGGTGAGTCCACCACCTGATGAATGGCTGGCGTTGCGCCGAGTTGTCCTGCCGCCCACTCCGATTCGCCGATCTCGCGTTCGCCCGACAGGCCCTTGGCCGATATCACGGTCCCGCCGACAACCGCGAACGGAAGGGTAAGTTCGGCCAACTCCGGGAGCGACGCTACGCCCCTCGACACCACGAGATCGAACTGCTCGCGATAGCGCGGCGAATGCGCCGCTTCTTCTGCCCTGGCGTTGATCACTTCGACGTCTTCGAGCGACAGTTCGGCCGCGGCCCGCTCCAGAAAGGCGCATTTCTTGCTGGAACTCTCGAGCAACGCCAATCGCATTCCCGGGTATACGATCTTCAGCACGATTCCCGGAATCCCCGCGCCCGAGCCGACGTCGAGCACGTTACGGCCGTCGAACCATCCTGCCGTAGACAGGAAACCGCCCGGCGCAGACACAAGTAAGCGCAAGGATCTGACGATCAACTCTTCGCGTATTCGGTCAGGACCCCGCACGCCGGTGACATTCAGCCTGCCGGCCGTCTCCTCGATCAATTCAGAGTACCTGCTGAACTGTTGACGCCTCCGCTCATCGAAGGGCGCGCCAACGCTTGTGAGCGCTGTTTGCAAGCCGTCCATCTCATCCTTGGCACAAACGCGGGATCACCATCGCCACCCGGCATAAACGTCAAAGGGTACTCCGCAACTGTGTGTGCCGCGCAACACCTTTCGCGGTTCCTGCCGCAATTGACCGGCACGCGGGCGAGTGATAGGTTCCGGTGCCGTGGTTAGGCCTGCCGGGCCTGATCGGTGGTCCTGCCAGGCAGGCCAACCGGCGCCAATTCGCCGCACGAGTCCCGGAGGACAGCAAGTCCGATGCGAATCGCCGTTTGTGTAAAGCAGGTCCCCGACCCTGACATCCCGCAATCGCAGTTCAACGTCGATGAGAAATCCCTCAGCGTCGTGCCGCCCCCGGGCGTATCGCCGGTGGCAAACGGCTTCGACCTGAACGCCACAGAGTCTGCGATTCAACTCGCGGAGTCAGACACCTCATCGGCAAGCGAGATCACTATCATCTCGGCCGGGCACGACTTCGTCATGGACGTGATGAAAAAGCCGCTCGCCATGGGCGCGCACCGGCTAGCGCTCGTCGACGACCCCTTGATTGCCGATGCGCCCGCTGCCGGAACCGTGCGGGCGCTCGCCGCGGCGATCCGGAACACAGGACCGTACGACCTCATCCTGTGCGGCAGACAAGCGTCCGACTGGGATCAGGCGCACGTGCCCCTGGGTCTGGCCGAAACTCTTGGATTGCCTTGCATTACCGTGGCGAGGGGCATAGCCCGGGCTGGCGACAGCGTGTTGCGTGTCGAGCGAGCGCTAGAGGGCGGCTACCAAATCGTGGAGACGACGCTCCCTGCGGTGGTGACGGTCAGCAACGAGTTCGGCGAGCCGCGCTACCCGACGCTGCGGGGCATAATGGCGGCAACCAGAAATCAACCCGTCACGTACTCTCTGGCCGACATCGGCGTAGGTCCGGCCGAGATCATGTCATCGCTGCGAATGACACGCCTGTTTGAGCCGGAGCGGGGCGGAGAGTGCGAGATCATCGACGGCGATGACGGGGCGGACGCCGGCAGGCGATTGGCGATCAGGCTAAGGGCGGAGCAGTTGATCTGACATGCCGCTTGCACTGATATGCGCCGAGATAGAAGACGGCAAGGTATCTCCCACGTCGCTCCAGCTTGTAACCGCGGCGATGACCTCGCTGCCGGATTACCGGCGGCAAATCGCATTCGTCGGAGACGATCTGTCCGGCATCGCGGCGCACGTTGTGAATCTGCCGGTTGAACAGGTTTTTCTTATCGAACATCCACAGTTGAAGGACGGAGACGCAGGTGTGTTTGATGCGCCCGTGGCCGCCCTTATGGACCTGTGCGAACGGGAATCGCCGGATGTGCTCCTGATCGCGCGGACCGACTACGGCGCCAACGTCGGCCCGCGCCTTGCATTCCGGCTTGGCGTCAGCCCGGCTCAGGACTGCGTCGACATCGCAGCCGTTGCGGGCACGGGACGGCTTAACGTCACGCGCCCTGTACACGGCGGCAATGCAATGGCGGTCTACGAGTTCACTGATGCCGGCCCGCACGTGGTCGTCATCCGCCCCGGATCGTTTGACGCGGCGGAACCTTCCGGCGGCGCGGCGGAGGTGATTCAGCACGACCCCGGCGGCGTAATTCCTGAGCCAAGAGCGCGCCTTGTGGGTACTGTAACGGCGCAGGCTGAGGGTGTACCTTTACAGGACGCAGACATCGTAGTAAGCGGCGGCAGGGGCCTCGGAGGGCCCGAGGCGTTCGCGGGCATTGAGGAGCTTGCGGGCCTGCTTGGCGCGGCCGTGGGCGCTTCCCGGGCGGCCTGCGATGCCGGATGGACCGATCACGAACGACAGGTGGGGCTCACCGGAAAGACGGTCACCCCGACGCTCTATATCGCAATTGGGATATCGGGGGCGAGCCAGCACATGGCCGGCTGCTCAGGGTCCCGCAACATAGTAGCAATCAACAATGATCCGGACGCCAACATCTTCAGAGACGCACGTTACGGAGTCGTAGCCGACTGGAGGCTGGCCTTGCCTGCATTCGTCGCCACGGTGCGGGATCTTCGGGCCGGTTGAACAGATAGACTTGTATCGGAGCGGCTCGGCAAACGCTGGCAAAGAGGAAGCAAGTGGACGGAAACTTTGGGCTTGACCTGGACACTGTCATTCACCACGTCGAGAACGCAGACACGTTTTCGATCTTCTTCCCAATGCTCAGGCGGGCGCTAGTAGTTGACATGCGCGAGTCGCCTGGCCGGGGTCCGCTGATTCGCCTGATGCCGATGGCCCGGTCGGCCGCCGACCGGATTCGGAGCCTGAAGCGCCAAAGGCCGCAACTGCCAAGGCCACCCGAAGTGATTGCGATTCCCTGGGCGACGTACGTCGATAATGTGGTGTCGTCGGGTGTCTGGGACCGCCTGATCCGCAGGCTGGAAGCCGCGAACCACGAAGGCGCAGTGCGCACAGCCAACGCCAGCCTCGACGACCTTCGCCGCTACGAACGCCAGGAGATAGGCGCCCTGATCCGCGGCGACCAGTACCAAACAATCTGGGCTCGAAAAACCTAAGGAATCTCTGAACAAGTGGCCGATGCGCTTGGCAGAGCGGAGGTTCCCCCCTCCTGAATCCTCCCCCTGTGGGGGAGGAGGCCAGAACCCTTCGACAAGCTCAGGGCGAACGGATTGGAACACGGAGTTGTTCAGAGGTTCCCTAAACTCCTTCGCCCGTCACCGAGCCGAAGACGGAACTACTCCGGGGCATGGGCGTTTATGGGCGCCTCCGCCAAACCCTTTCGCTCATTTAGCGGCGGCGGAAATGGCTTCTATTACACGGTCGGCGTCCTGCGGCGGTACCGGTTCGTAATGGTCGAACTCGATGGCGAAGATCCCCTGCGCCTGAGTCATGGACCGCAGGTCGGCAGCGTATCGCAGCATTAGGGACTCCGGCACCTCAGCCGAAATCTCCGTAAATCCAACTCCCCGCGGCTCCATTCCGCTTATGCGTGCACGTCTAGTGTTCAAGTCCCCCATCACGTCCCCCACGGCGTCATCCGGAATGAGGATGTTCGCCTTGACGATCGGTTCGAGTAGCTGCGGCCGGGCATCCCTCACCCCCTGGCGGAATCCCATACTCCCGGCGATTTCAAATGCCGTTCCCGACGAATCGACTGAGTGTGAACTGCCGTCTACCAGGACGACTTCAGCATCCACGACGGGGAACCCCGCGAGCACACCCGCGGCGGCGGCGGAGCGGACACCCTTCTCCACCGAAGGGACGTACTCCCTCGGTACGTTGCCGCCCACCACTTTGCTGCTGAACTGGATGCCCCCGCCGGCGGGCAGAGGGGAGAGCCGCATGACCACGTGGCCGAACTGTCCCGCCCCTCCGGTCTGCTTCTTGTGCCGGTATGAGGTAGTCGTGCCGGTCGAGATTGTCTCGCGGTATGCGATCTTCGGGAGGCTCGTCTTCAGTTCCACGTCGAACTTTCGGCGGATTCGCTCGATTGCCATCTGAACGTGGATGTCGCCGAGACCGCTCAGGACGGTCTGCGACGTGTCGCTGTTGCGCTCAACGACGAGGGTCGGGTCTTCTTCTGAAATGCGCTGAAGCGCAGGGCCCATTTTGTCGAGGTCAGCCTGTGAGTTTGGCGAAACGGCCAGCGAGAAGATGGGCTTTGGCAAGTCAACGCCTTCGAGAATCAACGGACTGCCGCGGTCGCCGAGCGTGTCGAACGTCTTCGTCTCCGAGAGCTTGGCTACCACTCCAATGTCGCCCGTGGGCAGGGAATCCACCGGTACTGTCTCTTTGCCGGTCGGCTGATATATCTGGCCCAGCCGCTCGTTGACACCGCGGTTGCAGTTCCACAATTGATCCTGCCCGCCCAGCGGCGCGCCGTAGATGCGGAAGAATGACAACTTCCCGACGAACGGGTCAGCGGTAGTTTTGAATACGAGGCACGCGTTCGAACCGTCGGTGGCGTCCTGCGACGGAGCGTCTGCCGGGGAGGGGAAGTACGCCGCGATGGCGTCAAGCAGTTCGTCCATGCCGACGTTTGCGGCGGCGGACGTAGCGAATAACGGGACGATCTCGCCCGACATGAAGCCTGCTTTTAGCCCCGCGGACAACTCGTCCTTCGACAGATCTTCGCCCTCGAGGTACTTTTCAGCCAGATCGTCGTCGGTATCTGCGATGGCTTCGACCAGCTTTTCGTACGCGTCGGCATCAGTGTCGGGGTCGTCAAGCAGCGACTTCACGCCTTTGAACGACGACTCTTCGCCGTCGAGGATCTGGGCCGGCACACACTTCCGTCCCCACAACTCCGCCAACGCGTCAACGACCTCGGTGAACGACGTGTTGTCCCTGTCGAGCTTGTTTACGACGATGGCCCGCGGGAGTTCGAACTCGTCACACAGTTGCCATGCCTGACGCGCCCCCACCTCGATGCCGGCGGCGGCCGAAATCACCAGCACTGCCGCATCGGACACCCTGAGCGCAGACATCATCTCCCCCCTGAAGTCAGGGTAGCCTGGCGTGTCCAGCACGTTGATCCTGTGGCCTTTCCAGTCGCATGGAAGGACAGCTGTCTGAATGCTGGAGCCGCGCTTCTGTTCTTCCGGCTCGTAGTCGGAAAGGCTGGTCTGATCGTCTACGCTGCCCTTACGGTTCGTGCCGCCCGCCGTGAAGTACAGCGCATCGGCCAGCGAGGTCTTGCCGGCCCCGTTGTGGGCAACGAGCGAAACGTTGCGAATATGTGCGGTCGCGTATTTGGCCAAAGGGTCCCTCCTTCAGCGATGAGAGTTCGATAGGCGGATGATAACAAGTGAGCGGGCCATGATACGCATTCGCGGACTGACGGCGCGCCATCAGTTGTTGGTCAGAGATAACAGATCCGACGCCATGGACGGGTGAGACGACCCCAGCGCCTCGGTCAGCGTGCGCCGGAGTTGTGCGATGAACTGCGGATCGGATTCGTTGGCTTCGATGTCAATTCGTACTTGCCGCACCCCCTGCCGAAACCGATTTTCGACCCAATCAGCGCCCCGCAACCGCGTCAACTCCACTAAAAATCTCCCGTCGAGCGCTGGGTCCACCCCGACCACCCCACCCCAATCGGTCCAGTACGCGTCGAACGCCAGGGTCATGAGCGTGCGTTGGGCGATATTCTCGACGCCCTGGTTTTCCATCTCGACCAGCAGGGCTGCGGCGATTTCCGGGTCGTGGTCGATCAGGTCGTGTAACAGCCCCTCGGGTGTCTCACGCGGCCCTGACGCCGCTGCCAACAGTCCGGCGGCCAGATTCATTTCACGCCGTATCATCTCGAGCGCGCCCTGCGTTCGCCTGTGTATCCACGGCCGGAGACGCATGCCCGACTCGCCCAACGCCGCGATAGCCGCTGCGGGATCAGAGGCGGCTAGCGTTTCGATAACGTCGAAAACTGCTTCGTCATACGACCGGTCTATAGTGAAGTTGCCGGACGAGTTTTCCGTCAGCAACCGTGCGCCGGACGTAATCGATTTAGCGGACGCGTCGACCGTAACGCCAACCGCTGCGAGCAGTCTGGCTTCCCCGATCTCCGGGGCCCTGGCTTGATCGGGTTTGACCGCGAGCAGCCTTCGCAGCGCGGCGTCAGACAAGAGCGGGAATATGCGGCTAGCAACGTCGCGGTCCATCTCCCGAATCAGGTCGACCGTTATGTTGAGGTCGCTGCGCAGCGTGTCGTCGGAAAGGCTGTCGAGGTAATCTTCGAGTCTCGCCGCGCCCTCGGCCTCGCCCGCCCGGGCAGCGGCCGCGATCTCGTCGACCCGCCGCGCGATTTCGGCCAGTTTCTCGGCCCGTTCGCTGATCGCCTTGTCGATCACGTCAGAGCCGGCGCCAACGCTGAATAGTTCTACTATGGCGCGCGGCTTCAAAAGCGCCGCGAACTCGCGGATGACCAACTCATCCAATCTTTCCACTACTGCGGCAGCCTGCGACTCAGGCGCAGCGTCGTCCAAACCAATATAGAAGTCGAACGCCGCTCCCAACTTACGGGCCGCGGCCGAACGGTGGTTGCCGAGGACATCGGGGTACAACTTGTGCAACTGCTTCTTGTCCGAAAGGTAGCCGCGCCAGAACGAGAATCCCCTATTCACGTCAGCCGCGTCGTAGACCGCCGAACTACTGCCCTTAACAAGGCCGAACTGTTCGGCGAAGTCCATCAGGCGTTGCCGCTCTTCGGTCTGGTACGCGCTGACAATATGAGCGTCGAGCGCGGCCTCGGCCAGCGCCGGCACGTCCTGATACAGGTGTTGCGGGAAGTGCTGTAGCCCGAACACCTCCTTTGCAATCCGGCCATCTTCCTCAGGCAGGGCGCGGAACCAGCCGATCGCCGACGGCCAGTCGACAACCTGGTCCGCCGCAACCCCCTCAGACGCAAGGAACGGAGAGAAATACTTGCGCAGTATTGGCGGTATTAGCGAGAGGTTGCCGCCAGTCATGTTGACGATCTCGGCTTCGGAAAAGTGCTTCAGGTCGGAATATTCGCCTCGGGAGAGGTTGGTCAGGTTCCGGAATCGGTCTCTCAGCGGCTCGAACGAATCCGGGGGCTGACGGAGGAACCGTTCGACGTCGGCGTGGAACTGCGACAACGCCGAGGAAATCGCCCCATCCACCCGCTCCCAAGTCAGGTCCGGCCTGCCCTCAACCGGAAACGCTCCCCACCACGAGTGGCTCAACTCGTGCAGGACGATGCGCGGATTGGCCTCGCCTGCGCCGGCCCATCCTCCTGCGCCGTGGCTGCCGTACCACGCCGGCCGGCCGATCATCTGGCGAAAGTCGTACCCGCCCATCCACTCGCGGCCCACCTCCGTAAAATTCCATATCGCCTGTGTCGATGCGATCCTGTCACGAGTCCATGCGTTACCTGAAATGCCTTCCGGAGGAGGTTCCAATAGAGTCGTTGGCGTCGGGTGGGCTACCGAGGCGCGGGTCCGGGGTGTCGGGCCCTGTGCGGAAGCTGCGCCAGGCACTTCCGGGGACGGCAACTCCCCGCGTGTGACTGGAACTGGGGCGGCGATCACCGCCGGGCTATCGGATCGCACTGTCGGCGTGGTGGCAGTCGTCGCGTGAATGGGCCGAGCCGGTGGTTCGGCGGCGCGTTCGCAAGCGACCGTCAACGTCGACGCTGCGACCCACGTTGCAAGCGCAAGCAGCAGGTATATGTGCCCTCGTGATCGCATCACCATGTTCGAGGGTATACGTTTAATGTTCAGGCGCAGTTGCGGGCAAGGCAAAAAACCATAGGGCGGTACTCCATCCATCAAGGCTGGCACACGGGACGCATCGGACTTGGCGCGGCGACGGCCGGGGGCCTGATGACGAAGGCTTTGCTAACGGCGATTCATGCCCGGCCGCGACCGAGGGTCGGTAAGCGACGCTTTTGCCTTCTCGTCCTATGCGCCCTACTGTTCGTCGGCGGAGTCGTCCTGTCATCCGGAGACAGGGAGTCGCACACCGTCGCCCAGCAATACGCCGCTGGCTGGCGATTCGATTTGATCGCCTGGGAAGCCGACAACTTTCCGGACAAGTGGCTGCACCTCGCCTACTCGTGGATGCCGTGGACCGACACGCGGGAAGCCGACCGGCGAGCCCAGTTCGAGCGATATCAGGATTTGGTAGTCGAATTGACGGAGGTTCGCGACGAAATTAATTGGGCCGCTTCCTCCGTATCACCCGGCATCCCATCAAAACTACAGGAATTACAGGCCGAACTGGAACGGCTATCGGCGGAGAGCGCCGCCATTCGAGACGGTGTCGAGGAGTACCTCGAAGGGGCCATCAGCGCACAGGTGTCGGCACAGGGCCTCGACTCGATGGGCGGGATAGTGTGGCCGCCGGTCGACTTCCGGCTTGATCAGTCGCCCAGCCTGCTCATCGTGTCTCCGAGAGACCGAATCGAACGAGTCGAGAGCCATCTAATCGATCCGGACATCCCGCCCGACGAAGCCGACGAGATCGAACAGGCGATCCTCCGAGATGAAGACGTCTCAGCCGTAATAGTTCGAACGGGTGGACTGGGCAGTTATCCGGCAACCGTTGGGGCGGGAAGTGAACCGATGCGGTTGCTGGAGGTTGCGGCCCACGAATGGATTCACAACTACCTGTTTTTCAAGCCCCTCGGGATTAATTTCTTCGACAATCAGGAGATGACGACCCTGAACGAGACGGTGGCCGACATGGCCGGCAGGGAACTGGGTCGGCTGACGTACGCGGCGCTGACCGGAGAGGAGTTGGAGACCCTTGTGCCTCCGCGCGATACAGAATCCGGCGAACAGCCGCCAGACGACGGCTTCGACTTTTTCCGGTTCATGCGCGAGACACGACTGCGAACCGACGAACTTCTGGCCGACGGAATGATCGAAAAAGCCGAGCTGTACATGGATGAAAGGCGGATCGAACTCCAGACCCATCGCATCTACATACGAAAGATCAACCAGGCCTATTTCGCGTTCACAGGCAGCTACGGGGAGAGCGGATCGTCTGTCAGTCCCGTAGCGTCGCAACTGTGGGACTTGAGGCTGCGCACGGGCAGTGTCGGCCGGTTCGTCGAGACTGTGGCCGGTATCTCCTCGCCGGAAGAATTCGAAGAGCTAATCGCAAACTTGCCGGCAGCAGCGCCGTGACAAACTCGTCGATCATTTTCGCCCTGCCGTTTGCTCCCTCTCGGATATACTCGCGATGTAGCCGCGAGCGAATGTTCCGGCCGCAATCCACAATCGAACACGCGCCGGGATCGGTACGCTTCGGCGTTCGAACGGTTAATCTGGAACATCAAGTCCTGCGCCAAACTGCGAAAACAAGCGGATGACAGTGCGCAGCCCAGGTGAATGAGTCTATACACGCGCCCAAAGCGCGGGAGGAATGATGCCCGTTACCGAAGAGCAAGGCGGTGTGGCCGAGAACTACATGTACCGGCCGCCCCAGCAACAAGAACCCCAGGTAACGCTGGATGACATTATCGGCCGTTTCAAGACCGGGATGCCCCGTATCCCCGGCCTTGGCGGCGGCGGCGCGTCCCTCATAGTCGTCGTCTTTATCCTGGTTATCGCCATAATTTGGGGCGCAACCGGAGTCTACACAGTCGGCCCGGACCAGGAAGGCGCGCTCCGCCTGTTCGGCCGCTACACAGACATCGCGGAGGAAGGGCTTCATTGGTGGTGGCCGGCGCCGATCGGTACCAGAAACGTTGTTGCCGTAACCACCACCAGACGCATGGAATTGGGGTTCCGAAGCGGCGCCGAAGGCCTCGGTGTCGCCCAGACCGTTCCGGTCGAATCCATGATGATCACCGGCGACGACAATATTGTTGACGTACAGGTGGTCATCCAGTACCGCATCGGAAGCCTGCAGAATTTCCTGTTCGAGGTAGACGATCCCGGCGACCCCGATCGCGATGTGCCGCAGGGTAATCCGGAGGGCCGGACCTTGCGTGACATCGCCGAAACTGCGGTTAGGCAGGTAGTAGGCGCCCGACCGATCGACGACGTCCTGACTACCCGGCGTGAACAGATCCAGACCGATGTTCTGGAGGTAATGCGAGGCCTCAACGAGTTTTACAAGACCGGCATCACGGTCCAGCAGGTGTTGCTCCAGAACGTCAACCCGCCGGCTGAAGTCCAGGACGCCTTCGAGGACGTGGTGAGAGCCCAGGAAGACCGCGACAAGGTAATCAACCTTGCACAAGCCTACGAAGCAGACCAGATCCCGAAGGCCCTGGGCGCGGCTGCACAAATCACAGAGGAAGCACAGGGTTTCAAGGACGGGCGTATCGCAAGGGCGCTCGGTGAGGCGGACGGCTTCAACGCCATTCTGGAGGGTTATCAAGGCTCTCCGGAGGTGACGAGACGGCGCTTATACCTGGAGGCGATAGAACGTATCCTGCCCGGCGTCAGAAAGTTCGTGCTCTCTGACCAGGGTGTACTGCCGTTCCTCCCGCTCGATGGATCGTTTAGCCAATCCGCCGCATCGACCGGTGACTCGGCGGGAGGCCAATAATGAAATTCTTAGCCGCCCTCATCGTCCTGATCGTCGCGGGGCTCATCGTAATCCCGCAGACCTTCTTCACGGTTGACGAAACACAACTCGCAATCGTTACAAGATTCGGCGCATTCCAGCGCACCCATTCCCAGCCCGGGTTGTACGTCAAGACCCCGTTCGTAGAAACCGTAACGAAGTTCGACTCGCGGCTACTGCGAGTCGACGCGCCCACCGCTTCGCTCCTGACGCGGGACAAGAAGAACCTGGTGATTGACGCATACGCCAGATACAGGATCGTCAATCCGTTGCTATTCTTCCAGTCGCTGCGCAGCGAGTTGCAGGCCGAGGCACGCGTCGGCGACATCGTAGCCTCGCGGCTGCGAAGAGAGGTCGCGCTGGACCTGCAGGAAGAGATCATCTCCGAGACACGCGAACAGGTCATGGCCCGCGTGACAGAAGCAAGCAACCGCGACGAGATTGAACTGGGACTACTGCTTGACCTGCCTGGTCAGATCGACAACCCTGAGGTCACCATTGAGGTGACCGAAATCAGAGGACCCGACGAGGACCCGGCCAGAGGCAGACCGGCGACGGCTGAAGAGTTCGCTGTACTGAGGGCGGACCCGGCCAGGCTTGAGGGATTCGATGTGAAATACTTCCTTCCGGTCAGCAGCACGCTGGGGATCGACATCGTAGACGTAAGAATCAAGCGCGCCGACTTCCCGCCCGACGTGGCCACCTCGGTCTTCTCACGCATGGAGGCCGAGAGGGAACGTATAGCGAGTGGCCTCCGCGCCGCAGGATCCGAGCAGGACGCCATAATCCGGGCCGACGTGGACAAACGTGTAAACGTCATCCTGGAGTCGGCTCAGGGTGAAGCTGCGCTTCTTAGAGGCGAAGCGGAGCAAGAGGCGATCAACATACTTGCAGAGGCCCTGGAGAAGGACCCCGAGTTCTATGACTTCCGGCGGTCGCTGGAGGCCTACACAAACTCCTTCGCCGGTCAGACCACGATAGTCCTGGACCCGGACAGCGACCTCCTGAAGTACCTGCAAAATCCAGCCGTCAACAACGGCCAATAGACAGGCTCGCTCCCGCCCCCTTTCCCGGTGATTGAGGGGGCGGCAATGGGGTTTTACACCGGAATAACGCGATCGCAGGGCCGGGTTTCAAGAGCGTGTTTCAGAAGTCCTTCGCACATTTTCGTGTCGAACGCCATGCGACGAGATTCCCGTTTTCAGAGTCCTTTGCGTAACCTCGACACATGTCAATCTGAGCACATAGAAGAATCTAAGCCATCCAGACGGCATGCCCCGCCCCTCTTACCCAGACCCTTCGGCTTCGCTCGGGGTGACATGAACGGCATGCCAGGCCCCTCTTACCCAGACCCCTCGGCTTCGCTCGGGGTGGCATGAGCGGTGCTCGGGGTGACATGAGCGGCATGCCAGGCCCCTCTTACCCAGACCCTTCGGCTTCGCTCGGGGTGGCATGAACGGCATGCCCTGCCCCTCTTACCCAGACCCTTCGGCTTCGCTCGGGGTGACATGAACGGTGCTCGGGGTGACATGAGCGGCATGCCAGGCCCCTCTTACCCAGACCCCTCGGCTTCGCTCGGGGTGACATGAGCGGTGCTCAGAGGCTGTGAGTTTTTTGGGTTCTGTTGTTGTTAGGCGGCATGTTGGTGGCGGAAGGCGCCATTGGGAAGTTTCACCGGGGCGGGCGCTTGTTGAGGGAGGCAGAATTGCGGGACAGCATTGGCCGCTTTCCGGGCGAATTCACTAGGGAATCCGGATTGACTGGTCCGGAGCTTATCGGCTGTGCCTGCTTAACCCCCGTGTCTGCCTACGCCATGAACGCCTCCCAACGCAGGAGGTTGTGGGCCACGGCGACAAGGAGCATTACGCTGGTGATTTTGGCAAGTCCCCGTACGTTGAATTGGCTCACTCCGTGAAGACGCACCTGGGCGTTCGTCCACTCGGCTACAGACGCCCGCTGCCTGTATATGGCTTTGGCCTCGCCGGTGGCCATCCGTTGACGCCACCTTGCCACGTCCGGCCCGTCCCCGTAGCGGGGATCGTAACGCTCCCGTTCGGGCTTGTTCCGGGGCAACCTCACCGGCGCATACACACTCACCCCACGTTGCTCCAGAGCGGTGATGTCCTCCCGGGTAGCGAAGCCCCCGTCCATCAGGTAGGAGTCAGGGCGCCGGCCCGTCCGCCTGACCAGTTGTTCCTCCATGGGCGCCGCTTGCCCTGCGTCCGTACCCGACGATGTGACCCCTACTCCGACGATGATCCCGTTGGCGCTATCAGTGGCCAGTTCGATATTGCAGGCTGGCCGGAAGCCGCCATCCGGCATCTTCATCACCGTTGCCTGGGGGTCTGTGGTGGATACCCGCGCCTTCGTAACCTTGGGACGCTGAGCCTTCGCCTTGGTGTGCTGTTGGCGTTCCTTCTTCGCTTGTGCCCGGGGCAAGTACGACAGCGCCTCCCGGACCCGTTCCTCCCGCTCTCGCGCCGCACGCTCCCGCGCCGCACGTTCACGCCGCGTCACACCGGAATCGGGACGCTCCCGCTCCTGCGCCAGCCGCTCCACCTGCGCCCGCGCCTCCTCCATGCACCTCTTCAATCCCTGCGCGCCGCGAAAGGACGCGGCGCCGGCGCTCGCCCTCACCCGCATCCCGTCTTGAGCCACACGCTCCAGCAGGACCGCCCCTGCGGCCATCAGAGAACCTATGATCTGGGTCAAAAGGCCGTCCAGCGCCTCCTGGTGGGCTACCCGGAAGTCAGAGAGCATGTGATAGTTGACAGGTACGTTCCCCCTCATCCAGCGGTAGGCGTCGTGCTCTTCGCACAAACGCGCCAGCCGGCGGGCGCTCCCTATACCGTCAACCGTGGCCAGAAGCCACAACGCCAGCAGCGCTTTGGGGTCTGTCGTTGGGCGGCCTGGCCGGTTCTCCACCGCCTTGACCGGCGCATAAAAGGCCGACAGGTCCAACCTCTCCAAAAAGCTCCATATAACACGGGCCCGATGCTCTTGAGGCAACCGAGATTCCAGGTCCAATACCGCCCACTCAGGCTGATTCCGCACCGGCCGCAGCACCCGGGCCTCACCCGGACTCGTTGGCGCAGGCGCTCGCTTCTCCTCGATGGCCGGAAGTTCAAACAGCGTCTCTTCACTCATGTGTTCACCTCGCCGATATGGCTGCCCAATATCGTTGTCCAGCAATCAGCCTCTCAATACCATAGGAGCATAAATGATTTAATCACAGGCTCTCAGGGTGACATGAACGGCATGCCCTGCCCCTCTTACCCAGACCCCTCGGCTTCGCTCGGGGTGACATGAGCGGTGCTCAGGGTGACATGAACGGCATGCCCTGCCCCTCTTACCCAGACCCCTCGGCTTCGCTCGGGGTGACATGAACGGCATGCCCTGCCCCTCTTACCCAGACCCCTCGGCTTCGCTCGGGGTGGCATGAGCGGTGCTCGGGGTGACATGAGCGGTGCTCGGGGTGACATGGGCGGCATGCCAGGCCCCTCTTACCCAGACCCTTCGGCTTCGCTCGGGGTGACATGAACGGCATGCCCTGCCCCTCTTACCCAGACCCCTCGGCTTCGCTCGGGGTGACATGAGCGGTGCTCGGGGTGACATGAGCGGTGCTCGGGGTGACATGAGCGGTGCTCGGGGTGACATGGGGGCTCTCAGGGTGACATGGGGGCTCTCAGGGTGACATGGGACATGAGCGGTACTCAGGATGACATGGAGTGAGGTGATGTTGACAAGGTTTTTGACCGGAACCGTCGCGCAGATTCCAAGGGTTTGCGAATTCACACTGCGGCCTCACTGGACTACGGAGGTGGCGGGTTCCGGTTTTCGCAGGGGTCCCCGATCGGGTTCGGGGAAGACGGTTTGGTGGGTGCGGGTCCGCGATGGTGGCCGGGGGTGGGGGTGAGGGGGGATTTTGGCGCGTTGAAGCAACCCCGGTGGTGTTCCGGGGTTGCTTCGGTTGACAGTGTCTCTGTGGACGTAACCGTGACCGGCTGAAGCCGAGAGGCGGTTTGTTTGGAAGGAGTTTTTCCTCTGTTGTCTTCTTCCGGACCGTGTGACAAGCGCACGGTATGGCGGTAACTACCCGCCAGTTACAGACGGCCGTAAGGCCGCATGAGAAGACGATATTTTCGGCTCTTCACCCGCGCCCCGGTTGAATTGGGCGCGTTCGGGCAATGAAACAGACGCGTTGCTTCCGGTTTTCGGCTTGTTCTCCGAGGCGAACTCCGGTCGCATCCCTGAGTCACACTCACGTGCGACCTTTAACGGGCCCCGGGCCACCAAGGCCAGGGTTGGCCGCCACGCCTACGTAGGCGGCATGTCAAAGTCGTTCCCTTCCCCAATCGGCTGCGCAGCCGGGGGCGTGGGAATCCGTGTTTCACCCGCGCCCTCCTTCCAAAGGCGGACGCTTCCTTTCTCAGTTGCAACGGGCTTTAACACGAGGTGAGGTTTACCTCGACGCTGGCCAGAGTTGTCCCCCGTTGCATTCCGATGGGGTTGGTTGGCATGGACGTCGTTCATCGACACGACTTATGTTGATATTAGAACGTGTGTTCTGGTTTGTAAATGAGGGTTTGGCACATGTCGTTTGGTTTGGGATTGAGGGGGGATGACCACCCGGACCCCTCTCCAGGGCGCCCGCACACCGACGCCCCCACGTCGTGTGCTTTGGGAACGGGATGTCGGATGTCGATGCGTGTGGACGGTGTCCGCTCGGGGCCCCGCACGTCCCCAGGTCGCCCGCACACCGACGCCTCTACAATGGATTTACAGGTCCCTCCGCCGAGTCACGCACAGGTCGCGCCGGGGGTAAGAGCGTGTTTCAGAAGTCGTTCGCACATTTTCGTGTCGACCGCCATGCGACGAGATTCCCGTTTTCACCGGAATGAGGAGATTGGAATACGGCGTTATTCTATGGGTTACGGCGAAAATCGAAATCTAAAAATAGTCGCTTCGGAGATCCGAGGTTTCTGAAACAGGCTCTTGAAACCCGCCTTTGGCTTCGAACGAAGGGGTTCTACGTTCGGATGACGTGGAGGAGCCAGCATTGTCAGTTGGACCCACCATTCACCCATGTTTGGCCGCGCCGGTATTGCATTGTTAGTGAATGCTTACTAACATAGGCGCACTTCGCGTCGACATGGATGCCGGAGCCCCAAATGGTTGGCGTAAGACTCGATCACAAAACTAGACAGCGACAGATCGTCGAGGCCGCTCGCGAGCTAATCGCCGCTGGAGGCGTTGACAGGCTCACCACCCGGGCGCTCGCCGAGAAGGTTGGCGTGAGCGAGGCGGCTGTCTACCGCCACGTCCGGAGCAAGGAAGAGGTGCTGCTGCTGCTTGTCGACGAGATCAGGGACTCCCTCTTCAGGGCCATTTCCCGCGCCACTTCTTCGGACACAACGGCACACGAAAAGCTCGAACACCTGCTCAGACTGCACCTCTCTTACGTGGAGCTACGCCGCGGGATTTCGTTCGTAGTGATCACTGAGGCGATGCAGTTCCAGGAGCCAAAGGTACGGGCAGCAGGCAGAAAGCTGATCGAGGACTACCTGCAGTTAGTCGAGGGCATCGTGAGCGAAGGCATCGCCCGCGGCGAAATCGCCGAATCGGTGAACCCGGCTGTGGCGGCAACGATGTTCTTCGGCATGATTCAAACCACCGTAACGAGATGGTTGTACGACGCCATCGCGCATCCACTCACTGAAAACACCGCCGAGTTATGGAGATCATTCAAGTCAGTAGTTGAGCTTGGCGCTACCCAGGCACAAGCGAAATCGGTCGCATAATGGGTCGTAATTGACCCGAGGATTGGCGATATGGCACTCGTAACACTCGATGGACAGATAGGGGCAGGGGCGCCGGAAGTCGGCCGCCGCATAGCCCGTATGTTTGATTTCACTTACGTAGACCGCTTACTGCTGCCGGGCCACGCAAGAGCGTCGGGCGCCGCGACAGGAAAATACGAACCTCCGCAGCGGTTCTCGGATCGCGTCTGGTTCGCCGTGGAACGGGCCATCAACGGCTTTGCGTTGGGCAATGCGGCCGGCGACCCGTATTTCGCCATGTCGGGGCCGCAGTTCTTCCCACTCACCTGGGACGTTTCGCCCGCCGGGCCGCGTGTCAAGGCCGGGGAGATGGACGCAGAGGACCCCGCCGAGTTGGCCGAGACGCGCATGCGGACGCTGGCAGAACACGGTAAGGCCGTTCTGGTGCACCGCGCAGGCTGTTTGGAGGCACGCGGCGCGCCCTCATCGCTGAGGGTCGGACTGTTCGCTCCATGGGAAGACAGGGTGATGCGGATCATGGCGCGCGAGGGTATCAACAGGTCTACCAACGCCGAACGAGTCATTCGGGAACGCCAGCAGGCACAGATCGACTACTTCGGCCGGTTCCACGGGGCCCATCCGGATGACGAGTCCCTGTACGACATCTGCATCGACACCAGCAGCGAGCATCTCGACGCAAGCGCAAGGCGTGTAGCACGTGAGGTTCGCGGCATGGTGGGCGGACAGATTGCCACCGGCGGGTCGCTGGCCTGACTCGACTACCGCGGCCCGCTAAAATCCAACGGGTACTTTACCGTCGGTTCGCGTCGACTTCGTTGCGGCTCTTGGCAAGACGGCCGTTACGGATCTTCGTACAAACGTTGAATCCGCATTTGATTTGCCGTGAGCAACATGGAAATGAACGACATCACCTATTTGGCCAGCGATATTATGACGTCGCCCGTTGTAACCGTCGGCCCTGACGTTACCGTCGCAGAGACGGCGTCGCTCATGCTCGAACGCGGATTCGGCGGAGTTCCGGTAGTTGGCGAATCCAATGAGTACCTTGGCATCGTGACCGAAAACTGGTTCATGCCGCAGGAGTCCGGCTACCCCCTTATGCGCGGCACGACCTTCTCTCTGCTAGGCGCATGGATGGGCGACCCAAGCAACATCGAAGAGGCCATGGAGAGAGCCAAAGGGGCCCGGGTGGGCGACGTGCTAGAGCCGGGCCACCCCGTGGTGGATGCAGCAACACCGGTCGGGGACATAGCGAATATGATGATCAGGGAACACATTCACCACATGCCGGTCCTGAAGGACCGCAAGGTTGTGGGCATTGTCTCCCGCCACGACTTCCTGAAGATCTTCGGGGCTTCGCTGAACGCCTAGGGGTGGTACGCCGCCCGACTTTCGTCACCTGGTGCGGCCTTCGCCAGGCCATAGTGATACTGCGTGCAAATACTTGTCAGTCGGAGCGCGCATATCCGTCATTCTGAGCGAAGTCGAAGAATCTACCATCTGCCAAGCGGTGACGCCCTCCCCCTTCATCCGAGACCCTTCGACTTCGCTCAGGGTGAAACGGGGGGTGCTCAGGATTACACGGAGGCGAAACGAGTAGAGGTTTGGGAGATGGAGTGACGGCCGCTACAGCGGTCGCAGCGATCCCCGACAGGCCGGGCGAAACGAGTAGAGGTTTGGGAGATGGAGTGACGGTAGGGGCGGGCGATTCAGTCAGGTCGGCCCATCCACGTTGCTAAACGGCCCTCCCCAGCGACCCCGCCCTCAAGTTGTCCGACACCTCGCGCAGTTCCTTTTGGCTGTCGATAGTGAACCACGCAGCCTCCGACCGCAGCGCGGCGAGCCGCCCCTCGGCGGCAAGCATCGGGAACGTCGTCGTTTCGTGGTCCCCGACAGCCGGTAGCAGTTCCTCGATCTCGCGGGCCATCACGTAGATGCCGGCGTTGATCCACATCGGCAGTCTGCCCTTCTCCACAAAGGACGTGACCATGTCGGTCTCGCCGACTTCGACTACGCCGTACTGGCTCTGAAACGGCGTCAGCATCATGGTTGCGACTGCGTTTCGTGCGAAGTGCAGGCTCACGAGGTCGTCTAGTCGTAACGAGGTCAGGTTGTCGCCGTTCGTAACGATTACATGGCCTGCGTCGGGCGGGACAAATTCCAGCCCTTTGCGAACCGCGCCTCCCCTGCCCAGCGGCGTCTCCTCGAACGAGTAGTGCGCCCGAAAACCGAATCGGGCGCCGTCCTGAAAGTGGTCCCGAATCTTCTCGCCGAGGTATCCGCACAGGAAGACCACGTCCGTCACGCCCTGTGAGACGAGCCAGGCCGCCTGCCGCTCGATCAGCGGTCGGCCGTCAACAGGAACCATGGACTTGGGGAGGTCGTCGGTGATCGGTTTGAGACGCTCTCCCCGCCCTCCGGCGATTGACAGGGCATAGAGTCGTTTCACGGGCTGGCTCCGGATGCTTTGGGTCGAAAGAACACGGCGCGGAAGTCTAACACCCACCGCGTACAAGCCTAACGTCACGCCGCATGCGCCATTGTGGCCTGTCGGCGATATTGCCCGCCGTCTTGCAAGCTCGAATTCGCCAGGGACTACACGATCGAGTCGACGATCCGGCCGAGCAACTCCTGCATTTCACGGTGGTTCCTGAGCGCCTCGGGCGAATCGAACACCCCCGACTGCGGGTAGGTCCCTGGACTTTGTACAACAACCAGGTCGAGGCCGGGGCAGACCCAGATAAGGCGCCTGCCCGCGCCGCTTGCCGCGAAGCAGTCCCTCGGCAGAGCGGGCCACAACACACCGGTATCGTTGCACCAGAACCCCAAGCCGTACACGTGCCGTTCCCGCGGTTCGTTCTCGAGAATCATCCCGGAGACCCGTGTCGCCTCCTCCAGCCACGCACGCGGGATGATCTGCTCGCCGCGCCACTCCCCGCCGCGCTGCCACAGCAGGCCGACTCTCACCATGTCCCGCGGCGTCATGTAGTACATGGTGAAGTAGCCGAACACCGGCAGGTTGGCCGACGCATGGACCTTCGGGCTGTCGTACCGCCACGTCCACGAGCCCCCGATCGGCCGGCGCAGTTTCCAATCGGTCAGCGTCCCGAACCCGCCGCCGCGTTCAGGTTCCGACGTCTTGTAAAGGCTGTAGGCCGATGCCACAGCGTGAGTCAGGACGCCCATGCCCCACGATTGGTAGTTGAACACCTTGCCGGGCGCCTCGCCGGGTTTCATGTAACCGGACGTGTTGCCGATGAGCTGCCGAAACGTTATGCCCTCGTTGTCAGGGAAGGCGTTGCGGCCGTCTTTGGGCCCGCGGCCCGGCGGCACGTTCATCAGCTCCGGGTAGTAGTCGACCACGCGGTCGTCGGCCGACTTAATTACGCCCTCGCTCACGGCGATGCCCAGAACGCTTGAGTAGAGCGACTTCGACGCAGAAGCCATTCGGGCCGGTTGGAGTGGGTCGATACGAAAGTTCCACTCCGCCACTATCCTGCCGTGCCGGACGATCAGTATCCCGTAAGGACTCCCATCGGCGTCGTTGGCCTGCCACTCCCCTGCACGGGCAAGGCGAGAACGGTCGAATCCCGCTTCTTCCGGTTCGACGACGCTCCACTCGGCCCCGGGCGTTCGTTCAATGCCGGTCTCGGTCATTACGCAGCCTCCGATGAGTGCGAATCGCTGAACGCGATGGCTTCTTCGGCGGCCTGACGAATGGCCGAAGACATCTCATACTGTCGTTGGCTATCGACCTCGTTCGTCTGCAGGCCGTTAGTCAGGTACGCGGCCGAAACCCTGAGTAGCGCGTCTCCCCAGGTCTCGCACGAACCAAAGCCGCCGTGCCCGAACGTCGGCGACTCGCCGGCTGTTCCAAACTTGTCGAACTCACCCTCTGACAACCGCATTCCCAGGGCCATTCGCCGTCGTCGGCCGGTCTCCGGATCGGTCAGATCGGCCCAACACCGCGTTGCCTCCTCCACAGTCTGCTCGCTCAGCCATCTCACACCGCCCGATACGCCGCCTCCGGCCAGTGCGTCGTAGAAGCGCGCCATGTCCCGGGCGGTCGCAAAGCAGTTGCCGGCCGGAACGAGCGCCGAGTATGAGTTTTCGTTGTTAACGCTCTCGGCGAACTGTTCATGCTCCGACTCCGGCATGGCGACCACCGGAGCGACCCTGTCGATCTCGCTGTCGGGCAGCACGAACCACGTGCCGCTCATGCCAAGCGGCCGGAACACCTCTTGCTCGAAAAACCGGTTGACAGGCATCCCGGAAATCCGCGCTACAAGCTCTCCGACGAGCCACCCGAATGTGTGCTCGTGGTACTGGATGCGCGTGCCGGGCTCGTATTCGAGTTCAGCGTCCTCGATAGCCATCACCATCCGTCCCCAATCCGGGTAGTCGAACCACCCCAGGCCCGCGGGCGCGTTTGGAAGGCCGGCCCGGTGTGTGAGGACCTGCTCTATCGTCACACGCCCCTTACCGTTGGCGCCAAACTCCGGCCAGCGCCGGACGACAGGGTCATCCCAATCGAGCTCGCCCCGGTCCTTCAACACCCACAACGCGGCGGCGGCAAGGGGCTTGCTGCACGAAAAGACCCGGAAAAGCGTGTCGCCATCCAAAGGGGATGCGTATCGATTCGGCACCATGCCGCCAGACATGTCGAACGCAAGATTCCCGTGCAGGTACACGGCGACGGCAGCGCCAGGATGTAGACCGTCGCCCAGGTGACGACTAAACACCTCCGTGACACGCGCCCTGCCAACCTCAGTCAGACTCGCCGGGCCCGTCTCGTCCGGTGATATTTCTTCCACCCGTTCCGCCTGTTCCACAGCCGCCTGCCCTCGGTCATTGTTGTCACTCACCGTCATGGTAGTTTCACCATCGGGGTCGTGAAAGACGGATGATGGTCATTCCTGGCTACTCCCCGCCATTTTCGAGAACGCGGGAATCTATGAACCCACCCCATAATGCCGCCATCGGGACTCTTGGGGAATGACTTACCAGAGCCGGCGGACGCCGTACCGGTCGAAGAGCGGTTCATTGGCTATGAGCGGAATGTTGCGAGCCATCGCCTGGGCGATGAGCATCCGGCCGAAGGGGTCGCGGTGGAACTCCGGCAAAGTCCCGGCACGCGCGGCGTCGTCTACGGTTATCGGCAATTCCTCGAAACCCTGGCCGGCGATGGCCCCGGCAAGGTCCAAGGCTATAGCCGTGGCCTCCGGAAGCTTGCCAAGGCGATGTTTGGTGGCAATCTCCCACACAGAAGCCGCGCTTATCAGTACGTCGTTCGATTGGTCACCGATGGCCCGGCGGGCGGCGGGCGGCAATCGTCGGTTTCCAGCAAGCCACCACAAAAATGCGTGGGTATCCAGGAGAAGGCGCAACGATCAACTCTTCAACTCTTCGTTCTCACCGCCCTCCCACAGTGCTAACTCCTCCTCTGGGAGCGGGTCGAAGAAACTGTCGTCAATGGAAATCCTGCCCTTCCAGGCACCGAATTGCCGCTTCCCCATGGGCTGGTATTCCACCAGCCGCGCCACCGGCTTGCCGTTTCGGGCAATCACGACCTCCTCCCCAGCCTCGACCTGCGCAAGCAGGCGCGACAGGTTGGTCTTCGCTTCATGTACGTTCACCGTCACCATGGCCGACTCCTTGAGAACAGTCTTGGCTAAGTATATAGCTAACATGGAATCTTTTTGAGTAGACAGCCTGTTGTGAGCTCGCTCCCCGTACGCCATCTATTTCCCGATGGTCCGCCACACGGCCAAGGTCGGCTCGGCATCATTCCCTCCGGCGCATCCAGCTGGACACACTGCTGTCCATGTCGCTGGAGTCGGCAGTAATCGACCACATGAGCCTGGGGTTCCGCGGGTCACAGGTCGAAGCGAAACTAGGGAATCTCTGAACAAGTGGCCGATGCGCTTGGCAGAGCGGAGGTTCCCCCCTCCTGAATCCTCCCCCTATGGGGGAGGAGGCCAGAACCCTTCGACAAGCTCAGGGCGAACGGATTGGAACACGGAGTTGTTCAGAGGTTCCCTAGTGTCCAAATGCCCATCTCGGCGGCCTCAGAGGGTGTCTAATAAGTCCCTCCGTCCTGAGCAATACCGGGCGATCCGGGGTCAACTGTATGGGCCGGCCCGCCTCGTTGAAAGTAGATTCTTCGGCTTCGCTCAGAATGACAATTGTTTTTAGACACCCTCTAAGAGTTGGGGTGGGTGCAAATTCCTCTGTTAACTTATTGGCCGTGGCCGGTATGGCCGCCAATTTGCCAAGCGAGGATTCGATCTTATGGAATTGGGCTGCTTCATGATGCCCCTGCACCCGCCGGGGTCCGATTTTGCGAAAACCCTTGAGCATGATCTGAACCAGATTGTTCACCTGGACCGTCTCGGCTATCTGGAGGCGTGGATCGGCGAGCACTTCACGTCGGCGTGGGAAAACATCCCCGCGCCCGACCTCTTCATCGCACAGGCGCTGACCCTGACCACCAATATCCGGCTCGGCACCGGCGTTTCGTGCATGCCGAATCACAATCCGTTCGTCCTGGCCCATCGCATAGCGCAACTAGACCAGATGGCGAAGGGCCGTTTCCAGTGGGGCGTCGGCGCGGGCGGGTTTCCGGGCGACCTCGAAGTGTTTGGCTACGGCGAGGGCAAAAAAGACAACCGCGTCATGATGCAGAAGGCCGTCACCGACGTGCTCGACCTGTGGGACGATCCGGCGCCGGGCCGCTACTCCAACGAGTTCTACGACTACTCGGTGCCGCAACCCGTACCCGGTATCGGCCTAGGCGTCCACGTCAAGCCCTATCAGAAACCCCACCCGCCCATCGGCATTTCGGGAGTGACGCCGAGGTCCGGCTCGCTCGCCGCGGCCGGCGCACGCGGCTGGCTACCGTTGAGCATAAACATCGTGCCGAACTGGGTCCTCAAAACGCATTGGGAAGCGTACTCCGAGGGCGCAGAAAAGGCGGGCAGGCAACCCGACCGCTCAAATTGGCGGATCGCCCGCGAAGTGTTCATCGCCGACACCACGGAGGAGGCCCGCGATGAGGTTCGCAACGGCGTGATGCGACGGGATTGGGAGGAATACTTCTGGCCGCTGCTCCAGCGCGACGGCTTGCTGAAGCTCGCGAAGATAGACCCCGACATGCCGGACGAGGACTGCACTGTCGAGTACATGATGGAGAACGTGTGGATCGTCGGCAGCCCTGACGACGCGACTGCAAAGTTGTCGGAGCTATATGAGTATGTAGGGGGCTTTGGCGTATTGCTGATCATGGCGCACGAATGGGAACCGCTCGACGCGTGGCAACGGTCCGCCTTGCTTCTGAAGGAGGCCGTCGTGCCGCAACTAGCCGTACTGGAAGGCGGCGCCGAACGTGGTTAGGATCGTTGAGGCGGGTTTCTACCCGCTTTGTGCCCGTCGCGTTCCTGCGCCATGCGATTCAACTCTTCATACACCCTGTTCAACTCGCGGTCTGATTCGCTCGGCCAAAAGTAGGGCCTGACCTGCACGCCACCGAAGTGGCGGACGATCTCCGGGTGATCGTCGACCACCGCGTCGGGGCGCACCTTGACGCCGAGCTCGGGTAGCCGCTCCTCAAACCGCTCAATCGGCTTTTCCAGCACGTCGACGATAAGATCGGCCAAGCCCAGGCGCTTCACCTCCGCCGTACGGACACCCACCCCGGACCATATGTAAAGTGAATGTCCATCGTCGTTCAGCCTTTCCAGCGTCTGCCGCGCCAGCGGCCGAAGCTCCCCTGTGTAGGCGATCAGCGTGTAGTCGATGTCGAAGTAGATATTCACGAAGGCCTGTTCTCGCTAGAGCCGTGAAGTCGCTCCGCCCAGTCTGTCATTCCAGACACACCAATGTCGTTGCCAGGAAGACAGGATTTACTTTCATCGCTCGTACTCGGCCTGTACCCTGTACAAGGCGCTGGTGAATCGAGGCGCAGCGAGGAATCCAGTGTCGTTGTCCGGAGTCTGAGCGCCATCCCAGTGGTAGATCCTGCAAGGAAGCCGGAGTTCCTTCTCACTGCTATGACGGCGAGTCGGGGTCCAAGGCATCTACGGCGTCGGCGGGTACCCAACCCCGGAAGCCACCACCGTGCAGCGTGTTCTGGTCCATGCGCCCCGTCGCTCCAGCAGTTCGGCCTCCGCGCCGGCAGACATGGGCGCCCCCTCGGCGACGTACTGCGCGCCCGGCCCGCTCATCACGTCCACCGAATCGGCCACTTCAACGATGCCGTTGCCAGCGGAGGATCTGTGGGCGGGGTTACATCAGCGATGCGAGCGCAACCGCCGCGGCCTGGTCCGTACTCAGCAGCGCCGCCGCCCGCTGCGCCGCGCTGGCTAGGGCATCGTTCTCCGGGACCGGGGCGCCCCCGCGTGAACGCCAGATTGGCCGCTGCGTCGGGGTCCGAGGGATCGAGCCGTCGAGTCCGCAAGTAATTGATGATGGCGCGGCCCAGGTCGGCCTGTTTGTAGTAGGCGTTTCCGAGGTTGTAGTAGAGGACCGGATCGCGGTAGCCCCGGTCCACAAGTTGCTGGTACGCCCGGGCAGAGTCGACGAAGCGGCCCTGTTCGTACATGGCGTTGGCCGCCGTCATACCGCCTGCATGCCCCGGGGACTGCGCCGGCGTCCAGCCTGCGCCAGGAATTGAGGCCGCAAGAGCCACCAGCACGGCCAACGCCATCCGCTTCATCCCCGCAGCTCCTCATCCTGTGCGCCAACTACTGCCGCTGCCTCATCTAGAAGATTCCCCGCGGCCGCGGGAACATCGCCACGCGGGAACCTGCCTACCAAACGCATAAGCGCCAGCCTGGCGCCGTCACGGTCCTGAACGTCGGCCGAATGTACTGCCACGGCCAACACCAATCCCATAGTGTCTACGATGATGTGCCGCTTTCTTCCACAGACTCTCTTACCGGCATCATAGCCACGAGGCCCCCCTTTTCGGTCGTCTTGACCGATTGGCTGTCTATGATCGCCGCACTGGGAGACACGTCTCTGCCATCAGCAACACGCACCTGGTCACGCAGGGCCGCATGGACCCGCTCCAAGCTCCCATCCCGTCGCCACGTGCGGAAGTAGTGGAACGTGGCACGCCATGGGGGCAGATCGTGGGGGAGCATCCGCCACGCGCACCCGGTGCGCAGCACATAGCGGATAGCGTTGACTACCTCCCGTCGGGAGTACTTGATTGGCCGGCCTCCAGGTTTGGGAGGGGGCAACAGTGGTTCCAGCAGTTGCCATTCCCGGTCGCTTAGGTCGCTGGGATATGATTCGCGCTTCATGATTCATGACTCTAAGCGCCTGCCCAACGTCGCTTCTACGCGAACTCTGTACCCTTTTTAGACACCCTCTAAGGGCCAGGGGTCAAAGGGGTGGGCGTTCCCGGCTCGCAGACGTTAGATTCTTCGACTTCGCTCAGAATGACAGTAATTTGCGGTCAGAATCGCTATGGCCTTACGAAGACCACACCAGGTGATGAAAGTGGGATGCCGTCTCGCGGCCGCGGGGCAGGCGGGTTTGAATCCCGCCACTACGATACGACACGGAAGCAGTGTCCATTTTCAGAGGAATGACAATTGTTTTTAGACACCCTCTAAGCGCCTGCCCAACGTCGCCTCTACGCGAACTCTGTACCCTTTTTAGACACCCTCTAAGGGCCAGGGGTCAAAGGGGTGGGCGTTCCCGGCTCGCAGACGTTAGATTCTTCGACTTCGCTCAGAATGACAGTAAATTGCCCTCAGTACGACAGTAATTTGCGGTCAGAATCGCTATGGCCTTACGAAGACCACACCAGGTGATGAAAGTGGGGCGCCGTCTCGCGGCCGCGGGGCAGGCGGGTTTGAATCCCGCCACTACGATACGACACGGAAGCAGTGTCCATTTTCAGAGGAATGACAATTGTTTTTAGACACCCTCTAAGACGAAATAGTATTGGATTCTTCACTTTGCTCAGAACGACAAACGCTCGCTCCCCGTTCCAGCGGCGCCTTTTTGGATTTCCTCTTCGGACCGCTTCAAAATCGGACGGCCAAAAAGTCTGTGCGAAAACCAGCGCCCTCCCGGTTCGGTATCCTGAACCCGGCGCATCCCGACAGTGGTTTCGGGTATGCATAACGCAAGTACTCGGAGGCCGGAATGCCCGTCAACTATGAGAAGCGGCAGCATGTCGCTTACATAACCATCAATAACCCCAAAAAGGCCAACATCCTCGATCGCGAGACATCGGACGAACTCTCGAACGCGTGGATCGAGGTGTGGGAGGACCGCGACGTTCGCGCAGCGGTCATCACCGGCGCAGGCGACCGGCATTTCTGCGCCGGGCACAACCTCGAAGCGTTGGCCACCCTTTCGCCGGAGGATCGGGAGCGGTACATGATCGAGCGGCTCATCTGGCCCCCGGCGGGCACAGTGAATGGATCCCGCATCGGCACGGACGGGAGGATGGGCGACCACTTTCCGCAGATATGGAAACCCGTCGTGGCCGCTGTCAACGGATGGGCGGCCGGCGCCGGCTTCTACCTGCTGTTGGCGTCATCCGACATCCGCATAGCGTCGGACAGGTCCCGGTACCTGCTCGCCATGACCTCCCGCGGCGCGGTGGGCGCCGGCCCTGGGGCAACGTTGCTAATGCGGCAGGTGCGCTACGCAGACGCCATGCGCATCCTGTTGGCCGACGAGCCGGTGAGCGCCGACGAAGCGCTGCGGATCGGATTGGTGAACGAGGTCGTGCCGCACGGCGAACTGATGGCAAGAGCCGAGAAGGTGGCCGCACGCCTCGCCGCGATGCCGCCGGTCGCGGTTCGCATGATGAAGGAGTTCGCTATCCGATTCCGCGATGTGCCGACAGACGCCGCGTGGCAGGCGCAACACCTCATGAATTCATTCGTAACCGCCACGACGACCGACGTGGACGAAGCGAGAGAGGCGTTCGCATCAAAGCGCGACGCCGAATTCACCGGCGGCCTGAGGCGTCGGGGCGAGCCATTTCCCGAACTTAGCGAAGAGGACCGCGCGAGTTTCGACCAAATCCTCCGCTCCCACGGCATACCCCGCCCATGAAAGACCTTTCCCTCTCCGAGAGGCCTTTGCGGTACCCTTCAACAAACCTGCAAACCCCGATTCCCGCTACAGGGGCCACCCACGAGATCCCTCCCGAAAGGGTATTCCAAAGACCATCGAACGGGGGAAGGTTCAGGATAGGGGTACAGGCGGGTCTCGGGGGTTGATCGTCAAACGGCGATTGCAACACCCGAACACTTGTGCTAACGTCAACTGCGTCAGTGCACCGCCCGAAACGGGGTGGAGCATGTCCCCGAAAGCTGATAGTTGGGAGTAACCAGATGAACCGCACGTCCACCAAAACGGTCACGAGTGTGAACGGCGACGCGAGCGACCGCGAGAAAACCCTCGAACTGGCGCTGGCGCAGATCGAAAAGGCCTTCGGAAGAGGCGCCGTAATGCGCATGACCGAGGCCGAGTCGCTCGACCGCAGCGTAGACACTATCCCGACCGGCTCCATTGCCCTCGACCTCGCACTAGGGGTAGGCGGACTGCCCCGCGGACGGATCATTGAAATCTTTGGCGCAGAGTCGGCTGGCAAGTCGACCCTCGCGCTGCACGTCATCGCAGAGGCGCAGAAAAAAAACGGCACGGCAGCCTACATCGACGTCGAAAACGCCCTCGACCCTACGTATGCGAAGGCGCTGGGCGTTGAGGTGGACAAACTCCTCATTTCGCAGCCCGACTCAGCAGAGCAGGCGCTCGAAATCACCGACTACCTCGTACGGAGCGGCGCTCTCGACATCATCGTGATCGACAGCGTGGCCGCGCTTGTACCCAAGGCCGAACTCGAGGGCGAGATGGGCGACGTACACATGGGTCTGCAGGCCCGCCTAATGTCGCAGGCCCTGCGCAAATTGAGCGGATCGATCAACAAGACGAGCACCATCGTCATATTCATTAACCAACTGCGAGAGAAGGTAGGGGTCATCTTCGGCAATCCTGAGGTGACGCCGGGCGGCAGGGCGCTCAAGTTCTACTCGTCGGTTCGCGTAGACCTGCGGCGCGCCGAGTCTATAAAGATCGGGAACGACATCATCGGCAACAGGGTGCGGGCGCGTGTCGTGAAGAACAAGGTGGCCCCGCCTTTCAAAAAGGTGGAGATGGAGATCATATACAACGAGGGGATCAGCAAGGAGGGCGAGCTGCTGGACCTCGGCGTCGAACGCGGCATACTCACCAAGCGGGGCTCGTTTTTCTCTTTCGGCGAAACGCGCATCGGACAGGGGCGGGAGGCTTCCCGACGGTTCCTCAAGCTCAACACCGACATCCGGGACGAGATCGAAGCGGCGATCCGCGGATCGTCTTAGAGGGTGTCTAATAAGTCCCTCCGTCCTGAGCAATACCGGGCGGTCCGGGGTCAACTGTATGGGCCGGCCCGCCTCGTTGAAAGTAGATTCTTCGGCTTCGCTCAGAATGACAATTGTTTTTAGACACCCTCTTAGCCCAGGGCGGCCGTGCCGGCCGCCCCCGCTCAAACGGCAACAAGCAGACGCGCCATACGGCGCGTCTGCTTCGCGAGATAGACTCTTCCTTTAGTGATCGGGTTGTGAACCCGCTGGCCCGCTGGCCCGCGGCCCCCGACAAGAGGAAAAGACGTGGCTCTCTCAATCGTCATCATTGTCCTGGCCCTTGCCGGCAGCGCATTTATCAGCGCGTCCGAGTCCGGTCTCGTCGCAGTCAATCGGCTGCGTATCCGGCGTCTGGCGGCAGAGGGCAATCGTCGCGCCGCGGCGGTCACGAGCATCCTCGGCGAGCACGAGAAGTTCTTCGGTTCGATCCTGCTCACCGGCAACATCCTTAACATCCTCATCGCATCCGTCGGAACTGCCCTCGCCATCAGGATCGGCGGCGACTCCGGCGCCGCGATCGGAGTGGCTACCGCGATAACCACCGTGCTGATCGTCGTTTTCGGCGAACTGACCCCAAAGTCGCTCGCCACGCTGGCCGCAGAACGATGGTCGCTCACCGTGGCCCCGGCGGTGCGGGCCCTGATGACTATCATCGGCCCGTTCGTCTACACGTTCACCCTCATCCCGCGCGGCATCACCCACCTCCTCGGTGGACGGCAGGCGCTTCAGACCCCGAGCGTCACCGAGGACGAACTGCGCATGCTCATCGACATGGGCGAGTCGGAAGGTACCGTCGAGACCGCACATAGAGACATGCTGGAGAAGATTTTCCGGTTCGGCGAGACAGAGGTCAGGGAGGTGATGACTCCCCGCCCCGACATCGTTTGGGTCAATGCCGACACACGTTTCAGCGAGTTCCTGGAAATCTATCGCGACCGACCACATACGCGCTTTCCCGTATTCGATGAGGACAAGGACGACGTGGTCGGGGCGCTGTCGGTGAAAGACGCAATGGCGTCACTGGCCGGCGGCGAACTCGACCTGGAACAGCCGGTTGCCAGAATGATGCGCGCTGCCCTGTTCGTGCCCGAGACGAAACGGCTTGATGACCTGTTCGACATGCTTCAGCAGACCGGCCACAAGATGGCTTTAGCGGTCGATGAGTTCGGCGGCGTCGCAGGCATCATCACCCTCACCCGCTTAGTAGAACAGATCGTGGGGAGGACCGGTGAGGAGGGAAAGAGGCCTGAGGAGCGTTTCGTCACGATCAGTGAGAACACCTTCGTCGTCGACGGCGGTATGTCCGTGGACGAGGCGAACGATGAACTCGAACTTGGAATCCCCGAGGGTGACTACGACACGGTCGCAGGTTTCGTCGTGGACTTGCTACAGCACATTCCGGACAGTGGTGAGAGGCTGCGGTATAACGACCTTCGGATGCAGGTGTCGGAGATGGACGGGAGGAAGATCTCCCGCATCACGGTAAGACGCGGGCCGCGGGTGCTGGAGTAGTCCGAAGCCTGATGACCATGCACGCTGCGACTCCGCGATTCGCGGATGCGGTTGAGGCCGGCTTGCGGCGAGCCGGCGTCGACTTCGGTCGGCCGTTGCTCATCGCATTTTCAGGCGGGCCGGACTCGTCGGCGCTACTGCTCGCCTGCGTCACGCTGAGAGACAGCCGGGGGCTGGAGATCGCCGCCGCCCACTTCAACCACCGTCTGCGCGGCGCCGAGTCGGATAGGGACGCTGCCCGCGCTGAGTCCGTTTGCCGTCGATTCGGCGTCGAATGCCTGTCCGGATCGGGGTATACCCTCGTCCATTCACAACAGACCGGCCGCTCGCTCGAGGCGGCGGCCCGTCAACTCAGGTACGCTTTCTTGGCCGATGCGGTCATGGCAAAAGGCGCACAGGCTGTGGCAACCGGCCATACGATGGACGACCAGGCGGAGACGGTGCTACTCAACATCACCCGGGGCGCCGGACTGCGCGGTTTGGCGGCGATGCGCAGCGCGGCCGACCTGCCAATTGATGGCCATGCGAACCCTCTGCGAGTTGCCCGACCCATGCTGGAACTGCGGAAGAGCGACGCGGCCGGATTCTGCCTTCAGCGCGGGCTGACACCGCTGGTGGACCAAACGAATGACGACACCCGATTCCCTCGGAATAAGTTGAGGCGGGACATCATCCCCGGCCTCGAGTCGATCAATCCCGCCGTCACGGAAGCGATCTGCCGGCTCGCCCGAACCGCCCGCGACGACTTCGAAGTGATCGACGCCGTCTCCGCCAAGGCGTTCAGCGACGCGGTCACACCCAACGATGGCGCCGCCGACATCTCCAAAGAGGCGTTACGCAACCTTCCAACCGCGGTAGTCCGCCGGGTTCTTATGGAAGCGTATGAGTCGGTCACCGGAACGCTCGACGGGCTCGAATCGGCGCACCTTGAGGCCATGGCCCGCGTGGCGCGCGGGAATGCAGGCGCGACGGTCGACTTGACCGGACGCGTGACGATGATTGCCGACCGCCATACCTTCAGACTGGCGATCCAAGGCGATCACGATCACGACTGCCCGTACCCGTCAATCGTGCCCGAACAGCCCCTCACCGTGCCCGGCGAAATCAACTTTGCCGATGGGTTCAAACTGGTGGCCGAGATACGACTCGGCGCAACGCCTGAGCCGGGACGAAGATGGATGGCGACCCTGAATCCCGCCATCCTCGACGGCGCCCTCATGGTCAGATCGCGCAGGCCCGGCGACCGTTTTCATCCGCTCGGCATGCCCGGCCCTGTCAAACTACAGGACTTCTTTGTCAACTCAGGCGTGCCCCGCAGATGGCGGGACAGAGTGCCGCTCGTTGAGTCGTCGGCCGGAATTATTTGGGTAGCGGGTCATCGCCCCGCCGAGTGGGCGCGGCTTGGCCCTGCGGCGGACCGTGCTCTGTGGCTGGAGTTGTCGGGGCCCGGCTAGAGCGCCCTCACTAGCCGCGTATTGTCAGTGACGCCCGGCACGCGTCCCCGCTTCGCGACCGGATTGCCGCTGATATCCTTGATGTCCGCAGTGATCTCGATCGGAGGCGCGCCGGCGATGTACTGGCCGACCACGAAAACGTTCACGGGCGATTCCGTCTCGACGAATTCGCTAATCCGTTCGGGTGTCATGCCTCCGCTGACGTACATTTCGACGTGCCCGAACCCTCCCTGGTCGAGCCGCGCACGTACTTCATAGACCAGATCCGGTGTCACACCCCCCCGCTCCGCGGGGGTATCGAGTAGCACACCCCGCAACCGCTCCCGCAGGGCGCGGGCCACAGCCAGAGACTCTTCCCCCTCGTCCTTGAACGTGTCTACAAGGGCCACCCTCGGCACTTCAGGAGGCATATGACGGTCGAACGACATCGTCGCCCTCACAGTGTCCCCTATCAGGAGAACAAACGCATGAGGCATCGTGCCCCACGGCGTCAGGCCGGCCAGACGACCGCCCTGAAGCGACGAACACGACACGCAGCCACCCACGACGGCTGAGTAGTCCATGATGCCGCTGACAGACGGATGTACGCGCTTCGCGCCGAAAGAAACGACCGGTATGCCCTGGGCCGCGTCGACGCAAGCTCGGGCCGCGGTGGCCCATCCAGATCCGGCGGCGAGGGTGCCGACCACGGCGGTCTCGTACAGTCCAAACGCGGCGTAGGGCGCACGGATGCGCAGACAAACCTCGCCGGCGTCCACAGCGGCGCCTTCTTGCAGCGCCCACACTTCCCTCCCGGTTTCCGGCAGGACACGGCTGAGGAGCGGTATCACCTCACCGATGCCGGCGAACATGCAGGCCCGCCCGGCGGTGAACTCCATGACCACGTCGGGGTTGATGGCCTCGAGGCGCAGAATCGTGAGCGTCCGGTGCAGGTATATATCGGCGGTATCGCCAACCAGGACCGTGCGTGCAATTTCAAACTCGCGTGTCGTCATCGGGGTCTTTCACTACTACTTGGCATTACCGGCAAACATTGTTAACTCCGACTGTCCTGATCGCCAACTTTATCGACGCGCCGAGCCGGGGGTCAAGGTCTAACGTCCGGCCGCGGCAGGCCGCCGAATCTGAGGCGGAGCAGACCCTTGACGTCTTCAAGAGCGGTGGAGACCACTTTTACGCGGGTGTCCGGGTCGTCCTGCCAGTGGACGGGAATCTCCTTGATACGGTAGCCGGAGTTCTCCGCGATTAGCAGGAGTTCGGTGTCGAAAAACCAGTGGTTGTTCTTGACGAGCGGGGTCAGGGCCATCACCGCGGAGGCCGAGATCGCCTTGAAGCCGCACTGAGCGTCCTTGAAGCCGGTCAGGAACATCGACCGGAACAGCAGACTGTAGCCCCGCGACGTTATCTCGCGCGTTGCGCTGCGGCCTTCCACAACCGATTCAGGCAGCAATCGCGAGCCGATAGCGATATCGTATCCCTGCTCCGCCACTGCGGAAACGAGGTCGGGCAGGTGTTGCAAACCAGTGGACAGGTCCACGTCCATATAGCACCGCACATCCGCGTTGCTTTTCTGCCACGCCCGCTTGAGGGCCCGGCCGCGGCCGCGTTGTTCCAGTCTGATGACGCGCACCCGTTCATCTGCATCAGCCAATTCGCGGGCCACATCCGGCGTGCGATCGGTAGAACCGTTGTCCGCGACGGTGAACTTCCAATCGCGTCCGGGATAGTCGTCGACGAACCCTCCAAGCCTGGAGATGCAACGCGGCAGTGAATGCTCTTCATTCAGCACCGGAATCACGATATCGACGGTAGTGTTCATGTCATCTGGTCGGTGATGCGTCGGCCGAGGCGCCGCAGGGCTCACAAAGTCCGGCTTTCGTGTCAAAACTACAGTGGCCAGCGTGTCAGTGCAGGAAGTGGCGGGCGCCGGTATGTACCATGGCCAGCCCGAGCCGGTCGGCCGCTGCGGTCACCTCATCGTCACGGATCGAGCCGCCGGGATGCGCAATGGCCGTCACGCCCGCCTCGGCCGCCCTCTCCACACCGTCCGGAAACGGAAAATAGGCGTCGGATGCCAACGCCGCGCGGGCCGCCCGATCACCCGCGGCCCGTGCCGCGATCTCCACGCTGTTGACTCGGTTGGGCTGACCGGCCCCCATGCCGGCAATGGACCGGCCTTTTGCGATGACGATGGCATTGGACCGGACGTACCTGCACGCCTGCCAGGCGAACTCGAGATCTGCCTGTTCTTCGGCGGAGGGGTTGCGTGCCGTGACGACATGCCACGTCGCGGGATCGTCGGCCGCGTCGTCCGGGGTCTGAACCAGCGCGCCGCCTGATATCGATCTGACTTCAATCCGGGAATTAGACGACTGCGCCACCCTCAGCACCCGCGTCCGCTTACGGCGTTTCAGCGCTTCGAGCGCGTCCGATTCATAGTCCGGCGCGACTATGACGTCGAACAGGACCCCTTTCATAGTGGACACGGTGGGCATGGTAACAACGGAGTTGAATCCGACGATGCCGCCGTACGCCGACACAGGGTCTCCGGCCAGAGCCAATCGGTACGCCTCGTCCTGGCGCTCGTGTACTGCCAGGCCGCAGGGGTTGGCGTGCTTGACGATCACTACGGCGTGATGCGGGAACCCTGTTGCCGCCCGCCACGCTGCGTCGGCGTCGAAGTAGTTCAGGTACGACATGTCGATGCCGTGGAGCTGTTCGGCGTTGGCGATGCCGCCAACCTCTCCGGGCAATGAGTACACGCCGCCGGCCTGATGCGGGTTCTCGCCGTAGCGCGGGATGCGCGCCAGCGACCAGTCAACGGTCAATACGGCCGGCATCTTAGCGCCCCGCCGGCCATCTTGCCGCAGATAGCTGGAGATTGCGGTGTCGTACAGAGCGACGTGCTGAAACGCCTTGGCGGCGAGACGCCTCCGGTCGGCAAGAGGAACGCGGCCTGACTCGATCATCGCTCCCACCCGCTCATAGTCCGCAGGGTCGACCACGATGATGACGTCGGGGAAATTCTTCGCGGCCGCGCGAGTCATGGCCGGACCACCGATGTCGATATTCTCAAGCGCTTCGTCCAGCGTCGCGCCGTTCAGGCCGACAGTATCGGCAAAGGGGTAGAGGTTGTTGACCACCACATCGACGGGCGTGATGCCGTGTTCGGAGATCTCCGCCAGGTGCCCGCGGTCCGACCGCCTCGCCAACAGACCGCCGTGTATCGCCGGATGGAGTGTCTTGACGCGCCCGTCGAGTATCTCGGGAGCGCCGGTCACCTGTGAAACCTGCTGCAGGTCGAGCCCCGCCGCGTTCAATGCAGCAAACGTCCCTCCTGTGCTGACGAGCCTATATCCGGCGTCCGCCAACACGCGCCCGAACTCCACCAAGCCGGTCTTGTCGTACACGCTCAGCAGCGCATAGCCGGGGGTTGATGTCTGGCCCATGTCTCCCGCCTGCCGGTTCACGTTATCCGTTCCGCCCCGGCGCCAACAAACCGCACGCGATCGGCGCCGGTCTGCTTTACCACTCTGCCCAATCGCCACGAACCCTCGACCACCTGCTGCACCGAATCGGCTTCATCGGCCCCGACGATTATCACCATGCCGACGCCCATGTTGAACACGCGGAACATCTCCCCCGTGTCCACGCCGCGGCTCTCGATGAAACGAAACAATGGAGGCACGGGCCACGTACTGACGTCAATCTCTGCCGTCAGGCCGGAGGCGAGCGAGCGGGGCACGTTCTTGTAGAAACCCCCGCCGGTAATGTGCGCCAGTCCCTTGATCCGGGTTAGTACGGGACGAAGCTCGGCCAGGTAGCGCCGGTGCGGCGCCAGCAACGCCTCGCCAAGCGTGCGCCCGTCGCCCGGCACAGCCGACGCGAGCGCCTGCGGTCGCGCGTCGATGTCGAACACCGAGCGTACCAGCGAGTACCCGTTGGTATGAAGACCGCTCGATGGCAGGCCGAGCAGGACATCGCCCGGCCGGGTCGTATCCGGAGTCAGCAGCCGGTCCCTGTCGACGGCGCCGACTATAAACCCGACAAGATCGAAATCCCCCGCCTCGTATATACCTGCGAGTGTGGCGGTTTCGCCCCCAAGCAGCGAGCAGTTGGCGTTGGAGCAAGCGTCGGCGAGGCCCTCCACGAGGCCGGAAATCATGTCCTGCTCCAACTCGCCCACGCCTATGTAGTCGAGGAAGAACAGCGGCGACGCGCCAGCCGGGAGTATGTCGTTAATGCAATGGTTGACGATGTCGTGGCCAAGGGTGTCGTAACGGCCGAGCGCCCGCGCGATGCGGACCTTCGTCCCCACCGAGTCGGTACTCGCCACGAGCAAGATCCGGCCGGTCGGGTCGGGGTCGAAAACCCCGCCGAAAAAACCGGGGCCGCCGATAACGCCTGGCCCAAGCGCTCTTGCGGCCAGTGTTTTGATCCGCTCTTTGACCTCGGCAGCGGTGTCGAGGTCGACGCCAGCATCACGATATGTGCGGCCGGCGGTATTCGCGGCCATATACGCGTCTCCGGAAGAGGATTAAGCCGGGTGGTCAGGCCATCAGGGGGATATCGCCAAGTATATCCGGCGGGTCGTTTTCAGTAGCGGGGTTTAGTGAAATCCGACCAGTTCGCCGCGCGTGAAATGACGCGGCTCAGGCAACGCCGGCCGGGCTAAGCTGCATCTTGCCCATCTCCAGCTGCACCGGTATCGGGTATTTGCCGGTAAAGCAGCCCCTGCAATAGTTGCCGCCATTCGTATCCACAGCCCGCAACAGGCCGGGGACGTCGAGATATCCGAGGGTGTCTGCACCAATGTATTGGCGAATCTCATCGACGGTCTTATTGGCGGCGATCAACTCCGCGAGCGTCGCCATGTCCACACCGAATGGGCAGGTAGACACGATAGGCGGCGCTGCCACGCGAACGTGAATCTTGTCTGCCCCCGCGGACCGGATCATCGCGATGACACGCGTGATCGTCGTGGAGCGGACGATCGAGTCATCGACCACCAC
Source organism: Dehalococcoidia bacterium (assembly GCA_965224235.1). Taxonomy (GTDB): domain Bacteria; phylum Chloroflexota; class Dehalococcoidia; order Lucifugimonadales; family Lucifugimonadaceae. The sequence goes on from CBDCYP010000002.1 coordinate 957,802, forward strand.
GATGCGCTTGCCGCCAATGATGTCCTTCATGGCGTTGAACTTGGTCTGCACGCCCACGTCGCGTATTCGCTGGTCAGGTTCGATAAAAGTGCGGCCGACGTACCGGTTTCTGATGATCCCCTCGCCGTAGGGGATTCCGGCGGCGGCTGCGAATCCGACGGCGTGCGGAGTGGACGAGTCCGGTATGCCGATCACGAGGTCTGCCTCGACCGGATGGAGTTTGTAAAGTTCGGCGCCCATCCGCGAGCGCGTCTTATAAGTGAGCTTGCCGTCGAGCATACTGTCGGGGCGAGAGAAGTAGATATGCTCGAATATACACATCGAGTGGGAAGCAGACGCGCCGGGGCGAATGAATGACTTGACCCCGTCCGCGTTGATGATCACCGTCTCGCCCGGCAGAATCTCACGTTCCAGTTCAGCGCCGATGTTGTCGAGGGCGCATGACTCCGACGCCAACACCCAACCGCCGTTCAGCCTGCCGATGCACAGCGGCCGGACTCCGTATGGGTCGCGTACTCCGATCAACTCGTCCGGCGTCAGGATCACCAGAGAGTAGGCGCCCTGCATGCGGCGCATGCAGTATGCGGAGCGTTCTTCCCACGTTGTGCCCGGCGCCTTGGCGAAGATATGGGCAATTACCTCGGAGTCGCTGTCGCCCTGAAACTCCGTGCCCCAGTGTCTGATCAAATCCTTTCGCAACTCGGCGGCGTTGATCAGATTTCCGTTATGGCCCAACGCAAGCGTGCCGGCGGGTCCTTCCGCCAACAGGGGTTGGGCGTTGCACTGTTTACTCGAACCCATCGTCGAGTAGCGGGTATGCCCGATCGCCATCGAGCCCGGCAACGCCGAGAGGTCCTCCTCGCGGAACACCTGGTTGACGAGCCCCATACCAGTGTGCGTGTAGAGCCGCTGGCCATCCGTTGTTGAGATGCCCGCGCTCTCCTGCCCGCGATGCTGAAGGGCGAAGAGTCCGAAGAATGCGTTTCGGGCAGCTTCCTCGTTTGGGAGATATACGCCGATAATGCCGCACGCTTCGCGCGGCTTATCGCTATCCGGATGACCGGATTCAGGACTTGGTACCTGGAGCACGTCTCCGCCTGTCAGCGCCAGCGCAGTCAGCTAAATTCGGACCCGGCAGTTTGGACCAGCCGCGGCGCGGCGTGGCCCGGTCCGGGGCCGACGGAATGTTTTGCCTCCTGCACTCCGCGATTGTGATTCTACGCACAATGGCCGGGGTCGGCAATCACCTGGCGTAGGATCGCCGGCATTCAACTTCAAGCGGCAGGGGACTTCGCGAGCCAAAAGAAGAACTCCCGGTTTCCCTTGTCGCCCAGTAGTGGGGAATTGGTGAGATTGAATACGCGCAGCCGTTCAGCGGTGGCCCAATTCACGAACTGCCCGATCGTCTCGGCGTGCGTGACGCGGTCCCGCACAACTCCGCCCCTGCCGACCTTTTCCGGACCGGTCTCGAACTGCGGTTTCAGCAGCGCAATGACCGCACCGCCGTCTCGAAGATGGTCCAAAGCAGGAGGCAGCACGAGGCGAAGTGAGATGAACGAAACATCTGCTACGACCAGATCGACGCGCTCCGGCAGGTCGAATCCCCTTCGGGCATTAACCCGTTCCATCGAGACGACGCGGTCATCGCCAAGCAACCGGTTGTGCAGTTGGCCCCTACCGACATCGACCGCGTACACGCGCGCCGCGCCTTGTTGGAGCAGACAATCGGTAAATCCGCCGGTCGATGCGCCCACGTCCAGGACGGTCTTCCCATCGGCGTCTAACCCGAACGCTTCGAGGGCGTGCGCGAGTTTGTCGCCGCCGCGCGAGACGTAACGCGGCCTCACTTTGACCGCCACCTGCTCGTCATCGGGGACGCGCATCCCAGCCGTGGGGCGGGTCTGTTTCCGCCCCGGGACTTCGACGATACCCGCCATGATCATTGCGCGCGCCTGCGCGCCGGACTCTGCGATACCGCGCTCGACCAGTAGCCTGTCCAGCCGTGTTCGGCCGGCCTTTTTATGCGCGTTGTCGCTCACTCAATTAGTGCACCACAGTATCCGGCAGGTTCGCAACGTTTAAAATTCGCCGGTCGGGAGTATCGTTGAACCAGAATTCACCTCCGGTTAACCCCTGCCAATCATCCGCACATGACAACCGCAGACGCGCTGGCGCGCCGAACATATCTGACCTTGATCCGTGGACTACTGCGTTCTGCGAGACCGAAACAGACCGCGAAAAACGGCCTCGTCCTCGTGCCGGTCTTCTTCACCATCAACAAGTGGTGGGAGCCAAACGACATTGCCGGTATGTTGGCGATAGTTGGTCTCGGGTTCGCCGCATTCGCCCTGTTCACAATCATGTCGGGCGTCGTCTATCTGATCAACGACGCGGTCGATGCCGATAGCGACCGCGCCCATCCGGTCAAGCGCAACCGCCCGATAGCCGCCGGAATAGTGCCCATTCCGTTGGCGATTGCGGTGGCCGGCGTGTTGGGCGCGGCGGGCATCGCGGCGGCGTTCCTGATGTCGTACGAAATGGGATTCGCAGCGCTCGGCTACCTGGTTCTCAACGTCGGATACAGCCTGATATTGAAACGCGTGGTCATTCTGGACGTGGCGGCAATCGCAGCGGGGTTCGTGATCAGGGCAAGTGCCGGATCGCTCGCCATTGAGGGTTCCACGCTCACGCGTCTCGGCGTTGAAACGTCACTCGACCTGACTATTTCGCCGTGGCTCTACGTGGTGACGGGGTTGGGCGCGTTGTTCATCGCCCTCGCCAAACGGAGATCGGAACTCGCCGAGGCCGGCGACCGGTCGGCTTCCCAGCGTCCAATCCTCTCCGACTACTCATTGCCGTTTCTCGATCAGCTAATCGGCATCGTGGCCACGTCTACGCTCGTGGCGTACATCCTCTACACCTTCAGCGGCGGCATCACCGGGGCGAATGTGCCGGAGAACAACACCATGATGCTCACCGCGCCGTTCGTCGCGTACGGCCTGTTCAGGTATCTGTACCTGGCGCACCGGGGAAACGGCGGAGAGACCCCCGAAGAGATTCTGCTGACCGACCGGCCGTTCATCATCAACCTGGCGCTGTGGATCGCCGCCGCGTCGGCTGTCCTGATCCTGAACAGCTAGTCCACAGTCCCGTTCCCCGGATTTCACCCGATACCTGTAGTGGGAACTCTTGTGGTTGCCAGCGGATGGCGGGGGACTACGCGCAAACACTATGTCGGCATATCGGCATAGCCCCTTGACACCACCCGCTGGGGGGTGACAGCCACCGCCCATAACCCATCCCCGATTCGTCAGCCGGCCGCACCCTGCAGAAACCCGAAATCCAGTTCGAGTTCGGCGCAGATCGAATTCAGCCACTCGATCACCTCGGGGTGGTACGGGATGCCTTGTTCGAGTCTCACCAACTCCTCCTCGTACTCAGGCAATCCGGCGTAGTACACTCGATCGTGGCCCGGCGCTGGCGGCGTCTCTCGCAGGCCGCGCAGGAACGTGTCCATGTCATCTTTGAATGCGCCGGCATCCGTGAACGCGTCGATGCGGTATGCCCCGAAGTAGTGTCCCGACCCGGCGAGATTCACATTGGTCTGCGAGCCGGCCAGAGTCGCCCCCATGATGGCGACGACGCATGCGAACCCGTAGCCCTTGTGTGAGCTGTTCTCCCTCGTTCCGCCGGCCGGCAGCATGTACCAGTGGCGGCCCTCCCCGTGGAGGTCCTCCGCAGGCGGCGCCGACTCAGTCATGATCGGCGACCCGTCCCAGTCGGCAAGCCACCCCGGCGCTACGTTGGCGCCCATGCGCTGGAGCAGACGGATCTTGTTGCCCGCAACTTGAGTCATTGCGATGTCGAATATGAACGGCGGCTCGTTTCTTGCCGGAGCGGCCCAAGCGATGGGGTTCGTCCCGAAGCGAGGCTCCGCCCCGAAAGTCGGCAGCAACGCACCTCCACCTCCGCCTGCCATACACACGCCTATCATGTCGTGTTCGAGGGCCATCGCCGCGTGATAACCTGCTGCGCCGACATGCCCTGCGTTGCGCAGCGTGACCGCGCCCATGCCGTGCGATTTCGCCTTTTCGATGGCCAGTTCCATTGCAAGAGGACCGATGTGCAGACCCAGCCCGCCGTCACCGTCCATAGTGGCAGCCGCCGGAGACTCCCGAACGATCCTGGGCTGAGGCCGCGGGTTATTCTCGCCGGTCTGATAGCCGTCGACGTATGCTCGCAGCATGTTGGAGATGCCGTGGGTGTCGATGCCCTTGAGATCGGCGTAGACCAGCACGTCGGCGCAGCGGGTGGCGTCGGCCTGAGACAGTCCCATCCTGTCGAAAATCGCCTCTGTGGCGGCGCGCACATCGTCGGCTCGCAGGCGCACCGCGTCCGACTCTGGAACGTGAAATCTTTCGAGCATGATCGGCTCCCGTCTGCACTCAACTAGCGCCGCATACTAGCACCAGCGCCGCATACCGGCGTGCCCTCAATCCCACGCCCACGCCGGTCGCCGCGTACAGGCACCGCGCGATGTCATACGCCATCCCATACAACGAGTCGATGCGGAGGCGCCTCTTGTGAACCCCCGGCGAGGCGGGGGGCAACGCGCGAACAAAAACACCGACCACCACTCGCTTTCCCCGGCCCCGGGGCAATCATGGGTCTTCCCCGACGCCGATGGGGGACCCACCGGAGGCGGAGACTCCCTTATTCAGAGACAATCGCAAAACCGATCGAGGGGTTTTCCAAATCACGTTCACGCACCTCGGAGGACAAGAACGGTTGCGGCGCAACCTGCCAACGAACTGTAGGGCGAACACCAGCGATACGGAAGATGCCGTTAACATCGCCGACCCGCCGCGGCATGCTACGATTTCAGAGTCGACTGAATCGAACCGCCGGGCCCGCGTGTCCCGAATCAGTGGATTACCACCCGGCCAGTATTATCGACATCGACACCGCGGGGCTGTAGCTCAGCTGGGAGAGCACCTCAATGGCATTGAGGGGGTCGGGGGTTCGAGTCCCCCCAGCTCCACCAAGCTTTGCGTTGCCGAATTGACCGCCAAGTGTTGGTCTCGAAATCCGACAGTGACTCCTCCCAAGTGTGATGCCTCGTGGGTGGAACGACCTCCACCGGCAGGCTCAACTTTCAGTGGCGACGGGCAATCGACATTTCGACGAAAGGAATCCGACATGAACTCAACCCAAAAATCAATCGCCGTGGTGGTGGGGGCGACGTCCAAGTGGCAGTCAGACGGCCGTAACACCCATCTGGCCCATGGCAGGGCGCTCGACGACAGCGAACTGCCAGTGGGCGTGCGCTGGGGCGTAGGAGGAGCCATCTCCCAAAAATTTGCGAAAGAGGGCTTCTTTACGGTGTTGACCACCCGCAATGCTTCCAACGCGGCCGTACTGAACGAAGCGATCCGTGAACAAGGCGGCGAAAGCATGATCGTCGAGTTGGATCTCGCGTCTCGTGAATCTATATCGAAAGCGTTCGCCCAAATCCGGGATCAGACCGGCGACCCAAACGTCCTAGTTTATAACGCGGGCTACCTGGAGGGGCGTGACCTTCCGCCGGAAAAAGAACTACTGGAACACATTCCCTTCGAAATATTCGAAACCGCACAGCACATCTCCAGCAGCGGGCCCTTATTGGTCGCCCAGGAGGTGTTGCCCGCTATGCGGGAGCGAGGCGAGGGCTCTATTCTGTTTTCCAACAACTCGTCGTCGCTGCGGGGTAAAAAGCGGTACACCGGCCAGTCGCTGTACTATCCGAGGGTGATGATGCGCACGTTGGCGCAAGCGTTGACGGAAGAATATTCCGAGTACGGTGTGCATGTTGCCAATGTGGTAATCGACGGCACCATAGATTCTCCGGGCACGCGAGCCCTCCCGCCTGCCCAGCAGCTACCAGAACGGTTGATGAATCCCGTTAAGATCGCGGAGGCTTTCTATTATCTGCATACTCAAGACAAGTCCTGCTGGACCCACGAACTCCAAGTGACCCCCTTTTCAACCAAACCGAGCTTTTGAGGGCTATCGCCCGAGGTGTAGCTTTAATGAATCGGCAGGAGTGTTGGGATGGTTGTCGGGATGATGATGTTTTCTCCAGTTACGCCTGGAAAGACGGCCCAGACGGCCAGATGCGGGACGAGGGGCTCCACCTTGCTGAAATCGAGGCTGACGCGGAGGTTGCTCGCAGATAGAGTATAGTGGCGTACGTTTTCAAATGGAGTATCTCCTGGAGGTTGGCCAAAACGGTTCCGGCCAACCCCGTACGCCAAAGTGGAGCATTTCATTCGGTACTTATGTCAAGAGATATCCTGAACGCAACAATGAGGTCACTGATCCTGTACGATCAGTTCCTAAGTTGGACAAGGCGCTCTTGGAAAATGGGATTCCTTCTATGTCCCTGTCCTTACTACCGCTGTCTAACACTATAAACAACTTGAAATCCACGACCTGATGTTATTGATCTTCGGAGGGCTTCCCGCAGTGGGGAAGACAGCAATTGCCACTGGACTGGCGCGCAGTATTAAGGTCGTTCACCTGCGTATCGATTCCATAGAGCAGGCGTTGCGCAACTCCAATGTAGCGATGTCGGGGCCAGAGGGGTATGTGGTCGCCTACGCGGTTGCTGAAGATAACCTGAGACTGGGCCGTACCGTAGTAGCCGATTCGGTGAACCCGGTAGAGGTGACGCGAACCGCTTGGCGGAAAGTCGCCCAGCGGGCAGGCATGCGTTACATCGAGATTGAGATCGTCTGTTCTGACCAAGCGGAGCACCGGCGCAGGGTCGAGTCGCGGATTGTTGACATCACCGGTCTTCGACTACCTACCTGGCAGCAGGTCTGCGCCCGGGAGTATGAACCCTGGCAGGCCAGCGTCGTCATAGACACGGCGGGACAGCATGTCGAGGCGAGCGTTTCAGCGCTGCGAGAAATAATGGAAGCCTTTGGACGCCCTGAGCTCTATATGGGGAATGACGGTTAGAGCATGAGGGACGTCCTTCTCGTCGACCCTGAGCCCGAGTGTAGCGAAACCCCATTTCGGAGTCGAAGCGTGCCGGTGGGGAATTCCGAAACCTTGCAGCATCCGTTTCCGGGCCGGATTGAACATAATCAGGAACCGGGGCTGAAGCTGAATTGGTAGTCACATCGTCCGATGGCATGGGGATGGTGTACGTCAACACCGCTTCGTCTCCCACCACCGCGGCGCCGAACAGCTCCTGGTGGTACTGCACTGAGTCTTCGAGGTTGGCTGAGTTCAATTCCCACGGGCGCATGGTCTTCGCGTTATTGCGGGCTCTCCTTTAGGCGACAGCTACGTTGGGGAGTCGACAGGGCGCATGGGAACCTCGATGAGGGCCTGACCTGCGGCATTTAGGACACCTGGGAGGTATGCGGGGCAGCGTGGGCTACCCTGTCTCTGCGTGCAGTCCAGGGCCCAGCGGTTGGAGACACGCACGGGCCAGCGAAGCCCGGGCTGCACAATACCAGGGACGACACGTGCGCTCCGGGTGGCGTGGGGTCAGTAGGAGCGTGCGACCCGAGAGGCCTGCGATTTTGGGGTTTCAAGTGACGACTGGAGATTCAAGTCTCCTCACAACGCCACCCCCCACCGAACAATCCGCAATTCAACACGCTTAGGCCCGCCACCCGATCCATATACTCAGGCCATGAGTTCCGGCAAGTGGCTGTTCCCGTCGACGCGGTTTTTTCTACGTGAGCAGGGAAGTCGTCGCGGCCAACACGGATGCGAGGATGCAAGACAATACGCGTTGTGGTCCTGGTGAATGCGACGAAGGACAGCGAAGCGGAGATCATTCCTTCGACTGAGCTCCTCGAGGCCATGCGCAATTACACCGGGGAATTGTTCAACGCCGGCATACTTTTGGCTGGCGAGGGCTTGTACCCTTCAACCGCGGGTAAGCGGGTAAGCAGGCGGCCTTTGACGGCTCGAACCGCACCGTTATCGACGGGCCGATTGAGCGGACCTGCGAATTGGTGGCTGGTTTCTGGATATGGGAGGAAAAAACATGGCTGAGGCGGTCGAGAGGGTTAAGCGCTGCTCCAATCCGATGTTGGGCCCCGGCGAAATCGAGATTCGCCCGCCGTTCGAGGTTGCTGACTTAGAGGGTGTCTAATAAGTCCCTCCGTCCTGAGCAATACCGGGCGGTCCGGGGTCAACTGTATGGGCCGGCCCGCCTCGTTGAAAGTAGATTCTTCGGCTTCGCTCAGAATGACAGAATGACAATGGTTTTAGACACCCTCTTAGGTGAAGCCATGCCACCTGAGCTGCGCGAACAAGAGGTACGGATCAGTGAACAGGTGGACGGCCGCTAAGACCGATCCCTGCTTTGGATAACGGGGTCGGGTGGAATGCTCTTGCGTTGTACGGGGGGTTAAGCGGTTCAAATCCCCTGAACTCCCTCTAGAATATGGGTCCCCAAAACCATTCGTGAATGTTCGCGTCCCTTCGTGGATGAGAAAGGGGTTCCCATGGAACCGCGCATCAGCATTGTCACCCTGGGCGTTACTGACCTGCCCCGCTCGGTGGAGTTTTACCGGGACGGATTGGGGCTACCCCTCTTTGACGAAAACACCGAATCCATTGCTTTTTTCCAGAACCGGGGCGCCTGGTTGGCCCTGTACCCCCTTGAGTCCCTGGCCGCCGACGCTGGCGTTGGCACAGAGGGCAGCGGCTTTTCCGGCGTCACCCTGGCTCACAACGTCCGCACCCGGGAGGAGGTGGACGCCCTGCTGGAGGTAGCCGTAGCCGCCGGCGCCACCCTGGTCAAGCCGGCCCAGGACACGTTCTGGGGCGGTTACTCCGGATACTTTGCCGACCCAGAGGGCTACCTTTGGGAAATCGCCTGGAACCCACACTTTCAGATTGAGTGACTGGCCAGTCTTTTAATGGGACCTCACAGCGAATAGATCGCACTACGGCATTGCGCGGCACACTATTTCCGTGTCACGGCCAACTGACCTCAGCCGAGCCTGTAGTCTCACCTCCCCATAGATTCATCAGCGCCGAACAACTTTGAGGTTGTGAAAATCGTCTTTGCGGACATTATTACCTTCGATATCAATGTGGAAGAGGCAGTGGCAACTGGTGTGGTGTGGAATGGCCACAGCCATAGCTTGTTTTCGGAATGGCGCCGCATCGATAATAAGGGCGTCGACTGTTTTCATCTCCGCCAATAAGGAACAACGTCGTACCCGCCCCTGCGCGAATGCGTCAACCTCATGGGCATGTGATGAACTGCCCCGGCAGCTATCGGGCCTACGTGCCGAACCCGCTCCCACCGGCCCTAACGTGGAACGAAGGGCTCTCAGCAAGCCTTTCGTCCTCCGACCGGGCTATAGGCAGGATTGCGGGCGAGGGACGGCGCTTACCCAATCCGCACCTGCTGACCCGGCCCTTTGTCCGTAAGGAGGCCGTTTTATCCAGCCGCATCGAGGGAACCCTGGCGACCCTCTGGGAGTTGCTCGCCGCCGAGGCCGGCGCGGCCGTTTAGCGAAGCCCTGCCGACCTCCTCGAAGCGGGCAACTATGTCACCGCCCTGGAGTACGGCCTGGAATACCTGAAGACGTTGCCCGCATCATTGCGATTGGTGCGCCGAGATACACGAATGCCTCACGCGGGGCGTTCGGGGCGAAGTGGCTACAACCGGGGAGTTCCGGCGCAACCAGAACTGGATCGGGCCATCCGGATGCATGCTGAACGACGCGACCTATGTCCCGCCCCACCCTCGGAACTGATGCAGCGTCTGAGTGCGTGGGAGCGTTTCCTGCATGACGACTCCCTCGCCTCCTTGTGCAACCAATCGTGCGAATCGTACGCTACCAGGGCGCTAGTCCCCCTGAAGCGCCAGCCCAAAACCCCTACCCCACACTAACCCTCCCCCGTGGTAGCATCTCGTGACTTGAACTGGCTTGGTCTCGTCTAGGGGGCATGCGAGATGCCTGGCGGTACGATACCGAGGCACGCCAGGGCGGTCGTTGTTGGCGCGGGGATCGCCGGTTGCAGCGTGGCATACCATCTGACGAAGCTCGGATGGAGAGACGTCGTCGTCGTCGAACAGGGCCCGCTATTCGAGACCGGTGGCTCCACGTCCCACGCGCCTGGCCTCGTCTTTCAGATCAACCCATCCAAGACCATGACGAGCTTTGCTCGCTACACCGTTGACTTGTGGTCGCGGCTGGAACTCGACGGCGTTCCATGCGCCAAAGCCGTGGGCAGCCTGGAGGTGGCCTGGACGCCGGAGCGGCTCGCCGACCTGAAGCGGAAGGTCGGGCACGGCTTGAGCTGGGGTGTCGAGGCCCACATGCTCAGCGCAACCGAGGCGCGCGGCCTCTTCCCGATGCTGTCCGGGCGCGCCCTGGGGGCGATCTACGTCCCTTCGGACATCCATACAAAGGCGACCAGTCCGGCCGAGGCAATGGCGCGAATGGCCGAGCGCAACGGCGCGGCGTTCTACGGCAACGTCAAGGTCACCGGCTTCGGAATCGCCGTAAGGCGCGTCACCGCGGTCCACACCACCGAAGGCGACATTAAGACAGACCTAGTCGTCTCTGCCGCCGGCATCTGGGCGCCGAAACTCGGTGCTCTGGCTGGCGTGCCCATCCCGCTGTCGCCGATGCAGCACATCTACGCGGTTACCACTCCTCTGCCGGAGCTGGCCGGCGCCGCCGAGGAAATATCCATACCGTTCTTGCGCCACCAAGACGCATCCATGTACTTCCGACAGGTGGGTGAGGCCATCGGAATTGGCTCGTACCGGCATGAACCCCTGCTCGTGGAAGCCGACGACATCCTCGACCATGGGGAAGCTCCCATCGCCCCGGCCGAGATGCCGTTTACGCCCGACCACTTCGAGAATGCGGTGACAGCGGCGACGGAGGCGCTGCCCTGCCTTGAGGGCGCGGGCTTGACGCGTAGGTTCAACGGCTTGTTCTCGTTCACCAACGACGGCTTCCCCGTGCTAGGCGAATCGCCGCAGGTACACGGATTCTGGTCGGCGCAGGCCGTGTGGATAACCCACGCCGCAGGCGTAGGCAGGGCGGTCGCCGAGTGGATCGTGAACGGCGAACCGACCGTCGACCTTCGAGAGTGCGACATCAGGCGGTTTCACCCGCACGCGCTCAGCCGCCCATATGTCCGGGCTCGGGCCGCTCAGCAGTACCGCGAGGTTTACGACATCATCCACCCGCGGCAGCAGATGGCCGATCCCCGAAACATCCGGCTGACCCCCTTCTATGTGCGGCAACAGGAACTCGGCGGCGTATTCTTCGAAAACGCAGGGTGGGAACGCCCCCAGTGGTACGACGCCAACCAGCACCTGGTCGAAGCGCTCCCCGTTACCGGCGAATCGCGCGCTGGCTGGGCGGCGCGTGAGTGGTCGCCGACCGTTGCGGCCGAGCACGTTGCAACCCGTGAGCGTGTTGCCATATTCGACCTCACTCCATTCGCCAAGTTCGAGGTGATCGGCCCGGGCGCGCTGCGCTTCCTCCAGCATCTCGCTTCCAACCAGATGATCAGACCCGTCGGATCGATCACGTACACGTCTATGCTCACCCCTGGCGGCGGAATCAAGTGCGACCTCACGGTAACGCGGCTCGGCAAGGAGCGTTTCCTGGTGGTCACCGGCGGAGCGATGGGACTCCACGATCTGGACTGGATTCAGTCGCATATATCGGACGATCTCTCGGTGAATGTTGACGATGTCTCGTCGGGTCTATGCTGCGTCGGCCTGTGGGGACCGAGGGCGCGCGATTTGCTAAGCCGCGTCTCCGAGGACGACTTGAGCGACGGCGGATTCCCGTACATGACCGCGAAGCCGATCACAATTGGTGAGGTTCCCTCGCTGGCGCTACGTATCTCATACGTGGGTGAGCTTGGCTGGGAGATCTACACTTCCGCCGAACAGGGTTTGCGGCTATGGGACACTCTGTGGGAGGCAGGTCAGCCGCTCAACGTCATCGCCGCGGGAGGAGGCGCGTTCGACTCGCTCCGGCTGGAAAAGGGGTACAGGCTGTGGGGAAACGACATCCACACAGAGTACAACCCGTACGAAGCCGGCATAGGATTCGCCGTGAAGATGAGGAAAGGCGATTTCGTCGGCAGGGACGCGCTCGGCAAACTGCTGGCGCGAGGCCTGAAGCGCAAGCTGTGCTGCATGACGCTCGACGATCCGAAGTCTGTGGTCGTGGGTAAGGAACCTATCCTGGACGGCGACCGGGCGCTCGGCTATGTGACCAGCGCGAACTTCGGCCACTCGATTGGCCGAGGCATCGTATATGGGTACCTGCCCATCGACTTCGCCGAGGTGGGAACGAATGTCGACGTCCTCTACTTTGGAGCGCGTCTCAAGGCGACTGTGGCGACTGAGCCTCTATACGATCCGGACGGCAGCCGGATGAGGGCATGAGCCGCACAGACCACTCGCCGCCGTCGACAAACGGAGGAGGGGACAGATTCGTCGCAACAACCGGCCTGAACTCTCCCAAGGGCGCCGGTCTCATGGGGCGCCACAAGATCTCACCACTTGCATGATGCCGATAACCCTTCTAATTGGTGAGGCCACAGGCGGGTTTCAAGAGCCTGTTTCAGAATCCTCGGACCTCTGGGGTCACGATTGATTGGATTCCGGTTTTCGACGGAATTAAGAGGGGTGGCGCCGTATTCCAATCTCGTAATTCCCGTAAGAAGAGACCTTTGCGTAACCTCTACACATGTCATTTGTATGTTGCGAAGGACCCAAGCCATCCAGACGGCATGCCCCGTCCCTCTTACCCAGACCCCTCGGCTTCGCTCGGGGTGACATGGGCGGTACTCAGAGGCTGTGAGTTTTTTGGGTTCTGTTGTTGTTAGGCGGCATGTTGGTGGCGGAAAGCGCCATTGGGAAGTTTCACCGGGGCGGGCGCTTGTTGAGGGAGGCAGAATTGCGGGACAGCATTGGCCGCTTTCCGGGCGAATTCACTAGGGAATCCGGATTGACTGGTCCGGAGCTTATCGGCTGTGCCTGCTTAACCCCCGTGTCTGCCTACGCCATGAACGCCTCCCAACGCAGGAGGTTGTGGGCCACGGCGACAAGGAGCATTACGCTGGTGATTTTGGCAAGTCCCCGTACGTTGAATTGGCTCACTCCGTGAAGACGCACCTGGGCGTTCGTCCACTCGGCTACAGACGCCCGCTGCCTGTATATGGCTTTGGCCTCGCCGGTGGCCATCCGTTGACGCCACCTTGCCACGTCCGGCCCGTCCCCGTAGCGGGGATCGTAACGCTCCCGTTCGGGCTTGTTCCGGGGCAACCTCACCGGCGCATACACACTCACCCCACGTTGCTCCAGAGCGGTGATGTCCTCCCGGGTAGCGAAGCCCCCGTCCATCAGGTAGGAGTCAGGGCGCCGGCCCGTCCGCCTGACCAGTTGTTCCTCCATGGGCGCCGCTTGCCCTGCGTCCGTACCCGACGATGTGACCCCTACTCCGACGATGATCCCGTTGGCGCTATCAGTGGCCAGTTCGATATTGCAGGCTGGCCGGAAGCCGCCATCCGGCATCTTCATCACCGTTGCCTGGGGGTCTGTGGTGGATACCCGCGCCTTCGTAACCTTGGGACGCTGAGCCTTCGCCTTGGTGTGCTGTTGGCGTTCCTTCTTCGCTTGTGCCCGGGGCAAGTACGACAGCGCCTCCCGGACCCGTTCCTCCCGCTCTCGCGCCGCACGCTCCCGCGCCGCACGTTCACGCCGCGTCACACCGGAATCGGGACGCTCCCGCTCCTGCGCCAGCCGCTCCACCTGCGCCCGCGCCTCCTCCATGCGCCTCTTCAATCCCTGCGCGCCGCGAAAGGACGCGGCGCCGGCGCTCGCCCTCACCCGCATCCCGTCTTGAGCCACACGCTCCAGCAGGACCGCCCCTGCGGCCATCAGAGAACCTATGATCTGGGTCAAAAGGCCGTCCAGCGCCTCCTGGTGGGCTACCCGGAAGTCAGAGAGCATGTGATAGTTGACAGGTACGTTCCCCCTCATCCAGCGGTAGGCGTCGTGCTCTTCGCACAAACGCGCCAGCCGGCGGGCGCTCCCTATACCGTCAACCGTGGCCAGAAGCCACAACGCCAGCAGCGCTTTGGGGTCTGTCGTTGGGCGGCCTGGCCGGTTCTCCACCGCCTTGACCGGCGCATAAAAGGCCGACAGGTCCAACCTCTCCAAAAAGCTCCATATAACACGGGCCCGATGCTCTTGAGGCAACCGAGATTCCAGGTCCAATACCGCCCACTCAGGCTGATTCCGCACCGGCCGCAGCGCCCGGGCCTCACCCGGACTCGTTGGCGCAGGCGCTCGCTTCTCCTCGATGGCCGGAAGTTCAAACAGCGTCTCTTCACTCATGTGTTCACCTCGCCGATATGGCTGCCCAATATCGTTGTCCAGCAATCAGCCTCTCAATACCATAGGAGCATAAATGATTTATTCACAGGCTCTCAGGGTGACATGGAGTGAGGAATCACTGGTCGGGGAGCTAGTTATGCAAAGGTGTCTGAGAACGGGAATCTGATGCCCTGACGGGCGGTACGAAACTAAGCAGGAACCTTCTGAAACAGGCTCTTCAATCCCGACTCTACGAAATGAATTGGCGGCGTAATCACAACGAATTGATAGTAATGTCCTGAACACCCCTACCGTCACACTGAGTTTCCTCCCCGTGTCACCCTGAGCGAATCCGAAGGGTCTGGGGTCAGAGGGGCGGACCTTTCTGCCAGGTAGGCGGTAGATTCTTCGGCTGCGCTCAGAATGACAGCGTTTAGCCAGAACGACAGCGTTTAGCCAGAACGACAGCGTTTAGCCAGAATGACAGCGTTTAGCCAGTACGACAGCGTTTAGCCAGAACGACAGCGGTTAGCCAGAACGACAGAGGTTAGTCAGAACGACAGAGGTTAGTCAGAATGATACGGGTTAGTCAGAATCACTATGGCCTTGCGAAGGCCGCACGAGGTGATGAAAATGGGGCGAAGTCTCGCGGCCGCGGGGAAGGCGGGTTTGAAAACTTCCACTACAATACGACACGGTGGCGGCATCTATTTTCATATCAATGACAATGGTTTGCGCTTTGCGGCGTCGGCGCCTCATTAGCACCCCTTAACGAACTGTTCCGGCCCGCCGAAGCCGGCAGCACATGTAGAACAACGCCAGCCAATCGAGGCCCTTGTCCGTTGGCATCATGTCGAATTGGTACAACAACCTCGTCTAATTTGGAGGTCATCAGGTGACGCAAACTCTGGTAATCGACGGTCTCAAGAGGCGGCACGTGCCGATCAACCTTCGGCAAAGCGGGAACAGCGACGCCCGTATGTTGATATCTGCCCGCATCAGAAAGTCGCCGTGGTGGCACCTGTCGAAGGCGGCAGGATGCTGGGCCTATACAACCTACAACCACTTGTACCATCCGCGCGCGTACGTCAATCCTGAGGATGGCGGGCTGCTAGAGGAGTACAAGTACCTCACCCAGGACGTCAGCATGTGGGACGTTGCTGTCGAGCGTCAGATACGGGTTAAAGGCCCGGATGCCGCCGACTTCGTCAACCTGTTGATAACCCGTGACGTTCACACTTTATTGCCAATAATGCAGGCGCGTTATGTGATTCTGTGCAACCAGTACGGCGGCGTCATCAACGACCCGGTGCTGCTGCGGGTCGCCGCCGATGAGTTCTGGTTCAGCATCTCGGATTCCGACGTCGTTCTCTGGGCGCAGGGGGTCAACTCCTACGCCGGGCTCAATGTCGAGATCGACGAGATCGACGTGGCCCCGCTCCAGATACAGGGCCCCAAGTCGGTTCTGCTGATGGAGAAGATGTTCGGCCCCCGCGTGAGGGAAATCCCGTACTACCACATCATTCACGAAACTCTGAACGGCCATGCGGTAACCATATCCCGCACAGGTTTCTCTGCTGAGGTCGGCTTCGAAATATACCTGCACGACGCAATGCTCCACGCGGACAACGTTTGGCCGTACATCCTGGACCAGGGCCGGGAGTTCAACCTACACGTTATCGCCCCCAGTCACATCCGTCGTCTGGAGGCAGGAATCTTGTCCTATGGTCAGGATATGGACATAGAGAACAATCCATACGAAGTCAGGCTCGGCTGGCAGGTGGACCTGAACAAGAGAAACTTCATAGGAAAGGACGCACTGGCCAAGATCAAGAAAGAGGGGGTCAAGCAACGCCTCGTTGGTTTGAAGGTCGGAGGCGAACCGATTATCTGGTACAACGAGGACTTCTACCCAGTGAAGGACATCGACACCGGCGACGACGTGGGCTACATCACCAGCGCATTCTGGTCCCCAAACGTCGGGTCGAACATCGCCCTGGCCGTGATGCCGCGCACGCATTGGAGGATGGGCACTCGTGTCAAGGCGCTGCTCCCCCAGGACGGCATCGTCGACGCCGAGGTGGTGCGAGTCCCATTCTTCGACCCGACCAAGGAGCTGCCCAAGACGGTTCTCTAAATGAGCGCCGCTCAGGCCGCCAAATCCACTGCCCCGGATTTGTGCATACCAAGAAACTATCTCAAAAGTCCCGTCATTCTCGCGAACGCGGGAATCTGGACGGCGAGACAGACGGGTTTGGCCACTCGAAGGGTAGATTTGAGTTAGTTCCTAACGGTCTACCAAGCCACATTCAACGCACTCCGGTACATGGTTGAGCGTGGTCAGGCGCCGGGTTCGGGCCCCCAAAACGGCGGGGCGAGGGAGATGCCCAGCGGCACGAGGAGGGACTGCGATGCCTGGCGACATAAAGCCATAAGACTTTATAGGCGTCATGTACGTTCGCAAGTGCGAGAGGCCCGACGAGGAGGCCTACACAGAATTGGAAGCTGTGGTAGGGCTGAAAGGAAGTCGCTTCTACGGGGTTCTCGACGAGGATGAGTGGAAGTACTGGGCATGTGTCCAGCGCCGCGAGGAAGACGACCCTGCCAGTCTCGGTCTTAGGACGTGCACCATCGGTGGCGGACCGTACGCGTACGAACGGCTGCGAGACGACTACGAGAACCTGGTCGCCCTTGTCGCCTCTACGTTCCAGGCGATGAGCCAGCGGCACAGCGCCGACTCATTATGGCCTGACATCGAGTTCTATCGTCGCCACGACGAGTTCGTGCTGTACCTTCCCATTGCAGAATCGGAGACCGGCTTAGGGCCGCGAAAGGGGTTATCTGCAGGACCGCCATTCGGTCCGCGTGGGTGTTAGCGCGTGCGTGTTAGACGGTCACTCGGCGAGCGACCCTTCACTTTGCACGGTGATGTCGACGAGGGTCCAGGGAGTATTCATGAGTCATCAGTCAATTGGGTTGATTGAGGCAATCGTTCTTGAAGTGAGCGACCTTGGCAAGTCAATGGCGTTCTGGAGTGCGATTACCGGACGAATGTTCGGCCCGTCACTTGAGCCAAACTTCCAAACGGCTAAGTTCGAGTGTGGTCCCGACCTGGTTTTGCAGGGAGTTCCGAAAGTTTAATCTGGTATGAACAGGGTCCACCTCGATATCGAGGCGCCCCTAACGGTGTGACAGTATGTTGACAACTTTCCGTACGCATCCGGTGATATGCCGTATCGGCATCGTCAACTTCGATCGAAAAGTCCGGTACCTCCGTTCCAGATCCTCCTTCGATCGCGATGTTGATCTGGACCGGGGGCGTTTGTGCCGGAGGAGAAGGTCTTGGTCCATCCGAGGTCCATTACGATTTCACGGCCCAAAACATCGCAATAAAACCGCCGTGCGTCTTCGATTCGATCCACTGTGATGTTTGCGGCAACGCGTCTGATCTCCATTCTGCTCTCCAAAAAGAGGGCTGCCGCCCTGAACGGCGCCACGCGGGCGATCTGGGAACCAGCGCGGCATATCGGACGCCCTGGATCCTCGCGGCTGTCACGGCGGCCATGTGTCGGGCCTAGAAGTGCGGACGAAAACCCCTTTGGCGAGGAGCGATTAGGGTGGTGAAATCTAAGTAGTCAGGATCAACGACCCACTCTGCCCTGCCAGAATGGCGCTCCACCGCGCTGTGGAGATGACGGCAAGAGAGAGATCAGCGGACCGAGAGTCGATTTCGGAGTAGGTTCCGCCCATCCTCCCAACTTTGCCAGCCACCAGTGTCAGATTGGCCACCGTCGCTGCCATCAACAGCTGGAACAGCGTCTTGGTACGTCCGAAGTACCGCGCCTGCCTCACTCCAAGCTGTACCAGACGCGCCAACCTGTGCTCCACCACCACCCGCCTCTGACGATACTCTGCATACCTTTCGCTCTTCTGCAACGCACGAGCCCGCTGAAGCATCGCTTCCTGCGGATGAAGTCTCACCGTCCGACCGCTGCCCTTTCCTGATCCCACACACCGCTCTTTTAGCGGGCACGCTCCGCAGACCGCCGCGTCGAACCAGAAGGCTCTCAGTTGGTGGGTGCGACCCGTTCTGTCGGTCTGGGTACCCATCCTGTACAACTTCCGGGTGGTATGTCCCGCGGGGCAGGTGCAGGTGCCCGACTCCAGGTCTATCTCGAAGTCCTCCTTGGGAAAGCGCTTGCTGTCCGGGCGTCGGGGCAGCTTGGCTATCAGTGTGCGTCCGGCGTCGGCAAATGCCTGACGTGTACCACCATCGCCGTAGGCCGCGTCTCCAATGATCTCCTCAACCTCAGCGCCCGTACCCTCCTCGCTGCGCTCCACCAACTCCAGCGCGCCGACGTTATCGGAAGCGTTGCCGGGGAGCACGTCCACAGCCGTGATCACCTGTGAGTCGGTGTCCACTACCACCGACGCCTTGTGTCCGTCGAACCGCTTGCTGCTGCTCTTGTGCCCATGGCGCATCTCGGGGTCGTGGACCGATACTATACGGCCCCGGCTCACTCCCTCCTTCAGCCCCACCCCCTCTTCGGTGCGCTCGACGTCCTGAAGCAACAGCTGCCCCAGCAGCTCGGACGCTTCCACCACCCTCTGGCGCTCAGTGCTGTCCTCGTCCAATAGTCCCTGTGTCCGCCGGGACAACTCCAGCAGCCTGTCGGCGTCGCCCACTATCCTGCACAGAAGAGCTGCGCGAGCCTTCTTGTCGTCCCAGTCTATGCACGCATCTCCCTTCACGCTGCCGCCAGCATATCTCTCGTATCCCCGGGCTGCCGCCCACTCATCCAAATTGCTCCTCTCCACCTCCGACAGCGCACGCATCAACTTCACTATCCCATCCGAGAGAAGGTTGTAGGTGTCCTTCACCGCGCCGCGTCCCAGGATGTAGGTCGTGTCCAGTGCTACCTTCATCCGACGACTCTTCAGGTATCCCGTCTCCCTTGCAAATCGCAGGCTGCGCTCAAACACCTCCCTCACCTTCTCATGCAATATCAGACGCGCCCGAAACAGCTGAAGCGTACTCTTGGCGAACGGTCTGGCCTCCACCTCTATACCCAGCGCCACCTTCCATCGTATGTCGAAGTCCGCCCTCTGCTTGGCCTCGGCGTCGCTCACCCTGTCATGTGTCTGAAGCAGCAGTGCGGTCGACAGCAGGCTCGGCGGCACGCTGTCTCTCCCGTTGTCAGCGCAGTACAACTCGGCGAAATCCTCGTCTTCAAACAGCTGCCCACGCATAGAGGCCAGCAGACCGTAGAAGCTCCCACGACCAACGTGGTCTATGTACAGCCGGTCGGCCTCCCACAAGCCTCTCTGCTCAGTTCGCTCTCCCAGCATGACCACTCTCCCTCATCGTGGATTGCCAGGAGTATAGACCCCTTCTACCACTTTTCGGCCAGACTTCTAGCAGGCTGCGGAAAAACTCTGAGGTCTACTCAGGACTCAAAGCGGCTCGACGATAAGCGACGCCACATTGCGCTTTCTGCACCAATAGCTCCGAACGAACTATGATATGACGGATGTCGTTGGGCTACTTGACGCCCCACCCACCATGTCTGTACGCCTTACCCTTTTTCAGCAGCCTGCTAGTGTGGAGTACGTACTGCTACTGGCCGCATACCAGGTCGGCCGGGGTTGGAGGCCTACTCAGCGCTTCTGTGCTTTTCGATCAGGGCAGCTATCCGCGGATCCACCTGACCCTTGAATTCGCGCCCGGCGTCAGAAAGGGCAATACCAAGGTGCGCATCGCGCAGCAACTGGCCGTAATCGGGAGTTTGGACGTAGCCATCGTCCAACTCTCTGAACAGGGCGTCCAGCGCTTCTTTGCCAAACATCGTCTTTCGGACAGTAGTGATGGTTGTTGCTCCCCGGAATTGGCCGACAGGAACTACTCGTCGGTGCGCGAAATACCTGTCTTGACCAGTTCCGCCAGTTCGTTGGCAAACTCCACAACCTCTTCTGTAGCGGCGCCGCCGTTCTTCTCGACCTTTTCCTTGAACTGTTTGAAGAGCCACTCCTCTTTGGTTCCGTGAGGGATGTCGAAGGTCTCGCGATCGAAGTGCGGCAAATCACCCGGTCCGAAGTAGCCCTTGCCTCGAAGCTCGTATCCCTCCAGGTTGGGCGTCCCCTTTCCGAGGATATCCCCGGTCTCGACGTAGTGTTCCATGACCGGTTTCATGCCGTAACGTTGAACCGGGCACACCTTCATGCAGACGGCGCAACCCTCGTAAGTGACCATTATCGGCCGGCACCGGTCGTAGACCAGCTTGTTCTTCTGAACGCCGCGGTACCACACTTTTTCCCTCAGCAAAGCGCGGGCCGGGCATCGGACCACACAGACCTGGCATTCCTCGCAGAACTTGTTAATCCCGTAGTCCACGGCCTCGTCGTGCTGCACCGGGGCATCGGTCGTGATCAGCATCAGCCGCGCCCTGGATCCGAAGTGGGGTGAGAGTAGCTGGCCGTTCGCGCCCAACTGCCCGAGGCCGGCGTTTACAAACAGCGGTATGTAAATGCCGGTGTTGTCGTTAGGGCTGTGTATTTGCGCGCGATAACCCAGCGATCGAATATGTTCGGCGAGTTGCAGGGCCAAGCCTCCGGCGACCTCGTAAGCGCCGAAGTGAGCGAACTCGGCCTCGAGGCTGGGAATGGACTGGGTCTGGGCGTAATCCTGTTCCAGCGCAAGGCATATAGCGTGTGTGTACTTGGCCCATTTTTTCTTGCTGGCGTAGGTATATCTTCGGTCGTAGCTGGTAAAGCCGACCTCGCCGAAGCCCAACTCACTTGCTTTCGCGCGTATGTCGTCGGTGATGTCGCCCCGCGGTTCAGGCTCTGCGGTGGGCTCGATCTCCCCAGAAACCGCGGCGGCATCGATGAGAGGCTCACTCGCCTTTTCATGCTTCTTGCGGTAGTCGTAAACTTCTTTGATGTAGACGGTCCAACCCCAGTCGCGGTCGGCCGACTTTTCGACGGTTTGGGACTCGATCGGGTATTCCCTGCTGTAGTAGGTGACATCGCCGTCTAAAGTCGGCGAGCCCGGCGTCGTCACCAGGTCCTCTGCAATGGGAATCTCCGCTTCCGGATCGCCAAGTGTGCGACCGGGCCTCTTTACGACGTGATTTACGACCTTGCTCATCTCTTACCCTTTTGCTCTGGGGCGCGCATTCCGGCGCATCATACTCCATCGAGCCGATAGTGTCCTGAAGTGACCCGGCGCCCTTGAGGCAAAGAAGTTACGCGGCTATCGCGCAGGGGTTACCAGGGCGCCAACCGGATCACAAGTCATGATCCCTGTAGGAGCACTACAATGCCAGATGTTGACGACAGATCCTGCTGTCGATGGGAGTCGTTCGCGAGCGAACGCGAGAACGCTGTAGCCCTCTATACATTCCTCAAGAAGTTCGCGCAACTCCGGACGAGGACGATTCTCGATATCGACAGTTACGAGCAGGTCATATGGACCGCTGACGTACCGCGTGAGGACGGCTGCGACTGCATCGCGCGGCATCGCGACGCGGACGGTGCGTCCGACGAGACTTGGCTTGAATTTCGTACGCCGCGCCTGACGCGGCCCCCGGATCCGCCGGAATCGGTTAGCGCCCGGGTCCGGCCCGCCCAACTCGCTGACTCATCCTTGGACATCCCCGAGTTGTACACAACCATTCTCGGCGAATCCGCCGCCGACCTCCCCACTCATACTGGAGGATCACCCGGAAGCGCAGGGCGCGTGGGACGACTACGTCGGGGATTACTGGTGGGTGTGGGCTGAAGAGGACCAGCCCGAGCGGGCCCTCTCGGGCTTCTACACGGAACTCCACTCGATTTACCTTCGGCAACAAAGTCTTGGCGAGACCTTCGGGATCGTCTTCGGGCCTGGCTTCCTGAACTGGAACACTCCAGACGGCCAGACGGTGCGACGACACTTGGTGGCCGCCCGCGTAAGCGTCGAGTTCGACGCTGAGGATGGAACGCTTACGGTCACTCCTGCGGGCGATGGCGCCCGTCCCGCGCTCGAACAGGACATGCTGGATCCTCAGCATGGTCCAGATCCGAAGGAACTTGAGTCGATAGAGAAGGAACTGGAGAAGATCGGCGAGTCTGTGTGGGAGGCCGGTCCGCTGGACAGCTTGCTCAAGAGTTGGGCGCACACCGTTGACGCAAGGGGCGAGTACAGCGCCAGCCTTGAGCCTCCTGACCGGGCACACGCGGATAGGTCGCCGCTGGTCCGCCTTGCGCCGGCGCTCATCTTGCGACGCAGAGCCGAGCGATCGTACATTCGCGCCTTCGACGACATCATCGCGCAACTCGACGATGGTGGACGGGTTCCGGAAGGCGTGTAGCGCTTCATCGGCGTTTCCAGCGATCAGACGATTGGCGATGCGATGAGCGAGCGCGGCCGCAGCGCTTCGCCCGACGAAATCTACTTCCCGCTTCCAGAGAACGATGCGCAGCGGCAGATCGTTGAACGACTGGTTACGAACCAGGGCGTGTTGGTACAAGGGCCGCCGGGCGCCGGGAAATCCCACACCATCGTGAACCTGATCTGTATCGCGCTAGCCAGTGGCCAACGCATACTTGTGACCAGTCACGCGGCGCGCTCTCTGAAAGCGCTCAGGGCATGATTCGAGAAAAGGCGCCGGACCTGGCGCCGCTCGCCGTTGTACTGCTCGGGGACGATCGCGACGCATTGCTCGCGATGGAAGAGTCTGTCCAGGGGATCACGACCCGGCACAACACCTGGACTCCGATGGAGAGCCAGTTAACGATCGCTGACCTGGAAACGGACCTGGACAAGGGGCGTAGGCGTGAGGCCAAGATACTCGCGGACCTCCGTGCGATTCGGGAACAGGAAACGCTCCGGTATGACGCGAAATTTGGATACAGCGGAACGCTCGCCCAGATCGCGGGCAAGCTAGACGACGAGCAAGAGCTGCTTGACTGGATTACCGATAAGACGCTGCGCGATGTTGAATTGCTTGTTGAGTTTGATGATCCCGGCGCCGGCTTCGTAACTCTCCCTTGGGCACTGGCCGATGCTCCGGAAGGCATCGAACCGCCACTGTCCGCGGCTCAGTTCCGCGATCTCGTCTCGCTACTGCTGGATGCGCGAGTCGGTGAGAGGGAATCTTGCGGCTGGGCCAGCCTCGATGATGACGGATTACCTATTGTTGACATTGCCAAACTCCCGCCCGTCGAGGCGTTCGGGCGAGGCGGCTGTCATGACATCAGCGGAGCAACTGCCCGCCTACGCGCAGTCCCGCGGGCACGCGAGCACCGATGGCGGCGGAGCGATTTTGGAGGTCCGCTCGGACTACGCGACCGGCAAGACCCGCGATTCCCGGCCAACAAAAGAATGGCCAGAGACCGTCCCGCAATTCGCAAGCTCGCTGAGCACGTCGGACCCGTTATCTGATGACGGAAGGGGCGAACCGTCTCCCGGGCATCATTCTGAACCGACGCCAACGGGTACTGGCAAAAACGACTGGATCGCGCCGTACGCAGAGTGGACCACAGCAGATACGGTTCCAGAAATGCGACATGCCAGCCAGGCCGAACTCGTATACCTGCTGACAGACGTAGTGGAACAAGAAGGGCCCATTGTCGCCATTCGAGCATATCGCCTGATCAATCGTGCGTCTGGGAGCCGACGATTGACTGGCCCGACGCGACGAGCGCTGAACCTCGCAAGCTCAGCAGCGATCCGAGCCGGGGCCATTGTTGCGTCCAACCCATTCGATCTCCCGGGACAGGCTCAATTGGCGCTTCGAATGCCTGGCGCCCCCGACGTTAATGTCCGAGAACGCGGCCCAAGAGAACTCGACGAGCTTCCCTCCGATGAAGTCGCAATGATGCTCAGGTCCCTTCGCGAATGGGACCGCGGGTTGGATCAGGAGCAACTCAAGCGACAACTGCTCAGCGTGCTTGGGTGGGTACGTCTCACTCCGAACGTGAGCGAGTTCCTAAACCGCTGTATCACGTTGATTTAGGGAGAAACATCGTTCCCGGAAGCTGCTCTGATGCAGAGTGGCGCAATCGCCGCCGCCCAAATCAGAACTCGGTGTCACCGAAAACAAGTCAGCCCGCGCCGGTTGCAACCCCTTGAAATGAGCCCGCCACGTTACTCGGAAGTCGGCTCTTGGCCGCCGCCGCGCCTTGATCCCGCCCTCAATGGCTTCGAGGTTGCGCGTTAGTCCTTCTCCAACTCCTGCAAGCGCCGCTCCGGGGCTTCGACGCGCTCTCGATACCGGGCAGAAGCCAGGCCGTTCCCAATTCGCAGCCGCGTTTATGGAGCAGCAATCTCAGGCGCCGCTAAGCCCGGCGTTGGCCAGGAAGGCGATTAGCAACCGCCGCATCTGTGCTTCGTGGTAGGGAGCGAATCCGGCGAACTCGCGAAGGTTGGCCGCTGCTTCTTCTTCAGGGTCGAATTGGCGCCCCAGGAACTGGTAATCGTCCCGCAATTCTCTGTTCCATAATCGAAACTCTTCCAGTGTTAGTTGGGGCTCGAACTGAAATGCGTAGGACCGGCCGTAACGAAAGGCCATGTTGATTCGCCGGTACGTGCCGTCGCGGCACAACATGAAGGCGTCGGCCAGCTTCACTGCGCCTTCCGGGATGGCAAAGGTGTCGCCATGGAGCGTCGGTACCAGTGGAATCTCAATTTTGCTAAATACCGGATCGGCCTTGCCCTGGGCCGTCACCGAAATCTTCTTCAGCCCTATTTGGTAGCCGCCGCTGGGTTCCACTCCCGCTCCCAGGGCAGCGGCCATCAATTGGGCGCCAAGGCAGACGCCGAATACCGGTTTGTCCTGGTCGAAAGCCTCTCTTAAGTAGGCTCGTTCTTGATGTAACGCGGGGAGGTCGTCGTAGGCGGAAAGCGGTCCGCCCAATGATATGACCATGCAGATGTCGGCCAAGTCCGGCGCGGGAAACTGTTCATAACCGGGCGCCGACTCGAACACGTTTAGCGACTCCAGTTCAATCCCTTGGTCCAACAGCACGGACCGGAAGTTGCCGGCAAGGGTTTCAGGAGCGGCGTGGCGGATGATCAGCGCTCGTTTCATGGCTTTGCCTAGTGGATGGCGGCAGCCGGAGCGGCGGCCCTTTCGTTTACCAGCCGGCCTTCCCTGAATCTGGAAAGCGCGAAAGGTTTGATCAGGTCCGGTGTCGTACCGGTGGCGATCAACTCGGCGATGCGCTTCCCTGCCACGGGCGCAGCCTTAAATCCCCAGCTACCCCAACCGCAACTGAGCACAAGGCCGTCCAGTCCATCGACCGTGCCCATGATGGGAGCGTAGTCGGGGGTCATGTCGCAAATCCCTGTCCATTGGCGCAACACGTTTACGTTTCTCAAGCAAGGAAACATCTCCAGGGTGTGGGCCGCAAGCTCTTCAAGCGGCTGCATGGTGGAGCGGTGGCTGTAGCTCGTGTAAGGGTCGACACCTCCGCCGATCACCACCTCACCCCGGTCGGTCTGGTAGACGTAGGCGTGCAGATTGGCCGACGAAATGGTCTTGTCCAGAAACGGCTTTAGCGGTTCGGTGACCATCGCTTGCAGCGGATGGGTTGAAATCGGCAGGTCCAGGTCCACCATGCGACCGATGGTGGAAGTCCATCCGGCAGTGGCGCTCAGCACCGTGTTGGCCTTGACCGGCCCCCGGTCTGTCTCGACGCCGGTCACTGCGCCGTTGGTCCGTTCGATTCCGGTGACCTCGGTAAACGGATGCAACTCGGCCCCGAACCTGCTCGCGCCTCGGCCGTACCCCCACACCACTGCGTCGTGGCGGATGACCCCGCAGGGGGGATGGTACAGGGCGGCCACAATGGGGAACGGCTTCCCTTCTCGCAGGTCCATGGCCGGGACGAGCTTCTTTATTTCCGCCGGTCCGATCATGCGGCTGTCTACGCCCAGTATCCGGTTGAATTCGGTGCGCATCCTGAGCCCGTAGACCGCGGTTTCGTTGTGACCCAGGTCCAGCCGCCCCATCTGGTTGAAAAGCAGGTTGAAGTTCAACTCCCTGGCCAGCCCCTCATACAGCTCGACACTTTCTTTGAAGAAAGGAATTCCTTCGGTCGTCAGATAATTGGCACGGATGATTGCGGTCGTTCGGGCGCTGGCGCCTCCACCCAGGTACCCCTTGTCCAGCACCGCCACGTCACGGATCCCAAGCTTGGCCAGGTAGTACGCGGTAGACAGGCCGTGGACTCCCCCTCCGATGATCACCACCTCGTAACGGTCCTTGAGCGGCCGCTTCTGCCACATTCGGTTCTTTTGAAATAGCTGGAGCATGTCTAATTCTTAGCCATTGCCAGGCTGATCGAGTGTCAGGACCGGAACCGGTCTGCAGCTTCAAAACCGACGCCCGCGACACCGAATTCTTCTCCGGCTTCGAATATTGCGTCCCACATGTACTCCCCGAACTCACGCGGGAAGAACAGATCGTAACTCGGCAGCGGTCCTGAATCGGTCCGAATCAGCGTGCCGTGTATCTCGGCGCACCTGGTCTGGGCGCAGCTTAGGTCTGGGAAGGCCGCTGGGGTTGTATCCAGCTCCGAGAGCTTGCTCAACAGCTGGTCCGAACCGGGACCGGTGAGACGCACGCCAGCCAGTCCTGAAGTGTGGTCCAACAAGTGGACGCAATCAGGAGGGTTTTCGCCGAGGGCCGCAGTCCATTTTGGCAACTCGGAGGCATCGCAGAGCACCAGGCATTCGTCTGTGGCCAACATGGCCAGCCGTCCACTTGCGGGAAGTGAGACCCGGCGCACCTCACCGACGGCCGGCGCTTCATCGGCCGAAAGAATAGTTTTCAAGAACCGGCCCAGATCATTGCCTTGCAGCAGCAACTTTCCCAATGGACTAATGTCGAAAACACCGGCGCCTGCGTTCATTAGCCGGGTTTCCTTGTCCACGCTCGAATAGAAGGCGGGCTGCCACCAGCCATCCCGATCAACCATGTGGGCCCCAACAGCCAACTGCTTGTGGTGAAATGCGCTTTTCTTCACCGGACTGAGCAACAAGATAGTTACTCCCGCAATTTCTTGCCGTCAGGGTCGTAGAAGGGGCGCAAGGTGACTTCGGCTGGCAAGGGTCTCCCACCGATCAGAATGCTGATTTCGCGACCTTCCTCAGCCATCTCCAGCGGTACCCAGGCGAGCCCGAAACCCTTGCCTGTCGTCGGGCTCCGCCTGGCGCTGGTGACCCGTCCGACGGGCGCGCCGCCGGCGACCACCGGAACCCCATCGTCAGGCGTCAGGCCGTCTCTCATAACGAAGCCCACCAACTTGTTACGCAGTCCCCGTTCGCTGATGTTGCGGAGACCGCCGCGACCAATGAAGTCCTCCTTGTCGAAGCGGACCACCCAGTCCATGTCGCTTTCCAGAGGGTTAGACACAGCGTCGGTGTCCTGGCCAACAATGATGTGTTTCTTTTCCAGGCGCAGAACTCGTTGCGCCTCCAGGCCAAAGGGAGCGATGCCGAACTCGCTGCCCGCGTCGACAATGGCTTCCCACATGTGCTCGCCGTACTCTGCCGGGACGTGCACCTCCCATCCCGACTCTCCAACGAAGCCGATGCGCAGCAACATGCCGGGTATGCCCGCGATCTCACCCCGGGCGAAGCGCATGTAACGGAACGCCGAGGGGGACAGATCAATATCGGTGAGTTTGGTCAGGGTTGGCCGGGCATAGGGACCGGCCACGTTCACCGCCGCATAGTTCGAGGTGACGTTGGTGACGTGGGCGCACAGGT
Organism: Dehalococcoidia bacterium; assembly: GCA_965224235.1. Taxonomy (GTDB): domain Bacteria; phylum Chloroflexota; class Dehalococcoidia; order Lucifugimonadales; family Lucifugimonadaceae. Next base: position 985,938 of record CBDCYP010000002.1, read on the forward strand.
CTTGGCCTGCGCTCCACCACTTGAACCACTCTTCGATCAGGTCCACGTTCCCTGTAGTGGTCGTGACGAAATAATGATCGTCTGACAGCCTCGTGACGGTGCCGTCATCCAGGATTGTCCCATCGTCCGAGCATAAAACCCCGTAGCGGATCCTTCCCACCCGCAGGTTGGAAAATCGGTGAGTGTAGACCCGGTCCAGCAAGGCCCCGGCGTCTTTGCCCCGTACGTCCAGCTTGCCCAGGGTGCTAACGTCGATTATGCCCACCCGCTGACGTACTGCCAGGCACTCTTTTTCGGGCGAGCCGTAGTTGTGGGCCCTCTGCCACGGTCCCGCCTCCACCATAACGGCCCCCAGTTCCCGGTGAATACGGTCCATTGGCGTGCGCTTTAAGGGCATGTGAGAAGCGCCCGCCAGGGCGGCCAGCGGCACCGGATGCAGAGGAGGACGCGACGTCGTGACTCCGGTGGTCTCCACGCTTTGTCCGGTGTACTGAGCACACAGTCCAACCAGAGCCTTTAGGCACATCTTCCCTTGGCAAGGGCCCATGGTCGCGGTGCTGTACCGCTTCAGCAGTTGGATATCGTCAAACCCTTCCGCCACTGCGACTGAGATGTCCTTGACAGTTACGTCTTCGCAGAAACAGACGAACTCTTTCTTGCCCGTTGGCCCTTGATGGGGGTGGCCTGCGGGACGGCTCTCACCGCGTCGCCTTCGCGCTTCTTTCAACAGGTTCCGGGCACCGTCCATATCTGCCTGCAACGCCGACGATGTCCCGCCAAGATGTTGCGCGGCCTCCAGGCCGGCCAGTCGCCCTTGCAAGAGCGAGGTTGCAAGGTCCTGGGACCCGGTGACGTCTCCGGCCACGTGAAAACCGGGTGGCAGTATCCAACGCTCAAGGCGGCCCGGGGTCTGGCTGTGCTCCCGCCTCGCGCCGGCCTGATAGAGCAACCCGTCGGCTTCTTGAATGTCCCCGGACATGCACAGCAGGTCGCAGCGGATTTTCCGAAGCGGTTCGGCCGGCTCCCCTGCTTCCACGCGCTGGACTAACACTTCCCGGAGCTTGGTCTTACCTTTGGCCTTGGCAACCGCGCAGGAAGTCAGGATCGGCACGCCCGCGGCCTCGACTGCCCGCACAGCCTCCGGATTCGCGGCTGATCCGGGCCGGGAATCAACCACGGCAACGACTTCCACTTCCGCTCCCGGCAGGTCCAAAGCCACCTGGTAGCCGCGGTCGTTGGCTGTCGCCACCACTGCCTTACTGCCCGGCCTGAGGCCATAGAGGGAGATCAGGCGTTGGGCAGCGCTCGACAACATGACGCCGGGCAGGTCGTTGTTTTCGAACAGTAACGGCACATCGAACGAACCCGTAGCTACTACGACCCGCTTGGCCCTGAGTTTCACCAGGTCTCGCCCGCTTAAAATGCCCAACAGGTTGTCTTGATAGCTGGCAAAGACCGTAGCGCCGCTCATCACTCTCAGTCCGGCTGTTTCCAACGCCGCTTTGGCCAGTCTGTCGGCAATTTCGATGCCTGTGGCGCCCTGGAATCCGGCTACGTCGGCCGACTCCCGGGCACTGAAACGAAGGTGTCCTCCCAGGCGGGGCTGGTCGTCAATCAGGGTAACGTTGGCGCCTTGTTCCGCCGCCTCCAGCGCCGCTGCCATTCCAGCAGGGCCGCCGCCGATGACGGCTACGTCGGCGTGGTAGTTCTTGTGCTGGTAGGTGGTCTCGGGAACGTCATCGATGTCGATCTTGCCCAGGCCACCTACACGACGGATGACCCCGCGGGCCAGGTTCCATAGCAGCCTGGGCCGATGAAGCGCCTTGTAGTAAAAGCCCACCGGCATTAGCCACCCCAAGCGGTCGAGGACCGACAGGAAGTCCCACTTCAAGGAAGGCCAAGCGTTCTGGCAGCGGACCCGCATACCCGGTTCGACCGGCTGAATACAGGCGCGGACGTTGGGCACGCCGTCGACGTTTACCAGGCAGTTTGGGCACCGCCCGGCGGAACAGAGCAACCCCCGGGGCCGGTGGTACTTGAAGCTCCGGCTGAGAATAGTGACGCCAGATGCGTGAAGCGCGGACGCGACGGTGTCGCCTTGGCAAGCGGTCATCTTTTTGCCGTCAAACCGGAACTCGACCGCTGTTCCACGGTCGATAAGTTCACTGGGTCCGGTTGGCAAACGGGGACTACGACTTTGTTTGGGCATCGGTTACGGCCAGAAGGTTTCCTGGACCTGGTTGCCGGTGGTGTCCCGCAGGGCCTGGAACCATTTGCGGCATCCGAAGCGATGGATCCACCACTCGCGAGAGACCCCCGCGACGTTGTTGCGGGAATACAAGTAGTCGGCCCATTGGTCCGGGCCGGCGTCGGGATCGGGCCGCGAAGTCACCTCGCCGCCAAAGCGGAACTCGTTAACGTTGCGGTCCCCGCAGTTGGGGCAATTCAGGAGGAAAGACATCTAGTCCCTAAAACATGGTCAGGTAGCGGTCCAGCTCCCATTGGCTCACCTGGCGGTGGTACTCCCGCCACTCCCCCTCCTTTAAGGACACGAACTCGTCGTAGATGACGCCCAGAGACCCCTGCACTACCTCGTCCCGTCGGAGCTCCTCAAGCGCTTCGGCTAACGATTGGGGCAACGTCCTGATCCCCCGCCGCCGGATCTCTTCCAAGCCCAGGTCGTACATATTGCCCAGGTAGGGCTCGCCGGGGTCCAGCTTTCGCCGGATGCCGTCAAGGCCCGCGGTGACGTAGGCGCCCATCGACAGATAGGGGTTGCATGCAGCCGACATAGTCCGGTCTTCCAGGTGCCCCGGGCCCGCCGTACGTATCATCTGGGTGCGATTGTTGTCTCCGTAGGATATGAAGGCCGGGGTCCACAGAAAGCCGGAGCTCGAGCCCATGAGGGCCGGACCCACCTGCAACCGCTTGTAGCAATTCACGGTGGGTGACATGACGGCGCAAAGGGCAGGGGCGTGGTCGATAACCCCGCCAATGAACTGGTACGCCATTTCCGACAACCCAAGTCCCCGGGGGTCTTCATCGTCCAGGAACACGTTTTCGCCGGTGACCGTGTCAGCCAGGTGAAAGTGAATGTGCCCGCCGCTGCCGGTGCGATTGCTGAAGGGTTTGGCCATGTGGGTAGCGATGGCGCCGTACTTCTGGGCGTATTGGCTGGTCATCATCTTGAAGAACGTGTACCGGTCGGCGGTTACCAGGGCGTCATCGTAAACAAAGTTGATCTCGTACTGACCGTTGGCGTCCTCATGGTCCGACTGATAGGCATCCCAACCGATGCGCTGCATGCCGTCCATCATGTCCCTCAGGTAATCGATGACGTTTGCGATGCCCTTGAAGTCGTAGCAGGGTTTGGCGAGATTATCGACTTCGTTGGGGTCCCAGACGGATATCGAGCCGTCCTGGTTTCTCTTGACCAGAAAGTGCTCGGGTTCGATACCCACGTAGAATGTGTAACCCGCATCGGCAACGTTGGCCAGCACCCGTTTGAAGTTCTGACGGGGGCAAAACATGTGGGGCATGTCGTCGACAAAAAGATCGCTGGCGAATCGGGCTACTCCCTTAGTCCACGGAAGAGGCGTATAGGTGTCCAGGTCGATCTTGGCCAGCATGTCGTGGGAGTGGGGTCCCTGGCCCATTCCCGGCAACGCGGCCCCGGCGAATCCCGCTCCGGTGTCGATGGCGTCGTCCAGGTGGGAGGCGGGGACCATTTTGACTTTGGGAGAGCCGTTTATATCGACGAACTGGGCCAACAGATAGTCGATATCGTCGTCTCGTATCTGCTGGCGGACCTGTTCTCTATCAGCCATGTTGAACTCCTTGGGACTAACCGCCGCGGTCTGAGTCAGAATGGTCGGTCCACCCTACTGCGGTGTGTCACCGGCGGTCTGGAACCCTGGCCCACGGTCGGCTTATCGCTCAATAGACCTTATTGGTCCCGACCAGGGGCACCCGCGCCATGGCCGATGCTTCGATCGTGAGGGCTGCCAGGTCCTCCGGTTCGAGGCTGTGAACGTCGCCCTTACCCAAAGAGCGGGTGAGCAGGGCTATCTCCATGGTCATGGAGTTGAGGTAGTTAGCCACTCGTTCAGCCGCCTCGTCAGGATCAAGCCGCTTGGTCAGTTCCGGGTCCTGGGTTGTGATACCGACAGGGCACTTGCCGGTGTGGCAGTGGTGGCATTGCCCGGCGGGCACGCCGATTTCATTGATGAAGTCCGACTCGGGAATCTCCTTGTTGCAGTTCAGAGCGACGAGGGCGCCAATACCGATGGCAACGGCGTCGGCGCCCAGAGCCAGGGCCTTTGCGACATCGGCGCCGTTTCGGATTCCGCCGGAAGCGATCAGGCTGACCTTTCCGTACAGCCCCAATTCCCGGAGCGCCTCTCGTGCCATGACGATGGCGGGCACCGTGGGTATACCGCTGTGCTCGATCAGTACCTCAGCCGATGCGCCGGTACCTGCAACCATGCTGTCGATGACGATGGCGTCTGCGCCCGCCTTGGCCGCCAGCTTCACGTCGTCGTCCACCCGGCAAGCGCCCAGCTTTACGTGGATGGGCACTCTCCAGTCGGTCGCTTCTCTTAGTTGTTCGATCTTTACCGCCAGGTCGTCGGGTCCCAGCCAATCGGGGTGACGGGCGGGGCTGCGTTGGTCGATTCCCCGGGGCAGATCCCGCATATCAGCGATATGGTCGAGGACCTTCACTCCCATAAGCATGCCGCCGGTTCCCGGCTTGGCGCCTTGCCCAACTACGATTTCGACAGCCTGGGCCTGGACCAGATGATGGGGGTTGAATCCGTACCTGCTGGGCAACACCTGGTAGATCAACTTGGTGGAGGCGTCTCTCTCCGATTGCAGCATGCCGCCGTCGCCGGTGCAACTGGCGGTCCCCACCATCGCCGCGCCCTTGCCCAGGGCCGTCTTCGCATTGGCAGACAGAGCGCCATAGCTCATCCCGCTGATGTATATAGGAGTTTCCAGTACCAGTGGGTTGGCGGCGCGAATTGAACCGACCACTGTCTGGGTGTTGCAGCGCTCTTTGTACCCTTCCAAAGGAAAGCGGGTGAGTCCTGTTGACAGAAAAGTCAGGTCGTCAAAGTGGGTCACCTTTTGGAAGGCGCTGAACCCGCGGATCCGGTAGCGGCCTAACTCGGCCTTGGCGTGGATGTCGTCCAGGACCCACGGCGGCCACAGCTGACTGTTACTCATTACCATGTCAGGCCGCTCCTCTTGCTACGCTGCCAGGCAGAGTGGTCAAATCACCGTCTTTTCCAGCCGTTCCAGGGAGTCGTAGTGGTACAGCTTCTTGGCTGACACGATTTTAGTGAAGCTAAGCCTCTTGTAGATTCCGTAACTCTCGAGGGTTTCAAGGATGTCAATGAGTTCATCCTCGCCGATGTCTTCCATGGTGGCGTCGGCGCCCAGAGAACCGACTTCACCGGCAACGTAAATGGTCCCTTCATACATCGAGTCCCCGACCGCCTCCCCAACATTGCCGCAGACGATAATACGACCCTTTTGCATCATGAAACCGGTCAGGAAACCGGTGTTGCCGGCGACTATAAGGGTGCCGCCCTTCATTGATATACCAGCCCTGGCGCCGGCGTCGCCCCCGACAAATAGTTCGCCCCCGCGCATGGTCGAGCCCACCGACGCCCCCGCATTCCTGGACAAGGTGATTTTGCCGCCCATCATGTTGTCGCCCAGGGCCCAGCCAGCGTTACCGTCGATAGTCACGTCCGGACCGTCCAGGAGGCTGGCAGCGTAGTAGCCGACGCTGCCTTTAATGTTTATTTTGCAGGGATTGAGGACCCCCACGGCGATATTATGCTGGGCCTGGGGGTTCTCTATGGTGATTTCCGAGTTAGCGGACGCCAACGACTTTAGCTGCCGGTTGAGTTCGCGCCTGGTCAGGCGACTGGCGTCTAAAGTAACCAAGTCATGACCTCGCTGTTTTGGGGCTCCCGCCGGTCAATCTCTTCGCTGAACACGCTGCGCAGGGCTATCTCCTCCGAGGCGATGGCGATTATGTCGTCGGTTTCCATGGTAACCAGCGGCTTGGCTGACCACTGGTCTTTGGCGTACCCGAGACCGTCTCTGGTTGAAACCAGGTAGGTGAAAGTCCCGTCAAGGTCGTCGAGCGAGTCTTCGAGGGCCCTATCCAGGGATTCACCCCTGGCCAGTTTGTCGGCCAGGTACACTGCGATCAACTCCGAGTCGTTGCCCGTCTGAAAATGGTGGCCCTCGTCTTCGTACATTCGCTTCAGCTTGTGGTAGTTGGTGAGTTGGCCGTTGTGCACTACAGTCACATCGGGAAAAGGGTATGCCCAGAACGGGTGCGCGTGATTAACGTCGACGCGGCTCTCGGTTGCCATCCGTACGTGACCGATGCCGTGAGTACCCGTTAGCTGCCTGAGGAGGTGCTTGTCGTCCATGACAACCGGAGTGCCCACGTCTTTGATCACTTCCGAAGTCGCGCCGATGCTGTGCAGCGCGACCCCTGGCGTGTTCAACAAGGCCTCGGCGAGCTCAGCGGCTTCCCCCTCGTAATTGACGACTAGCCGCAAAAATTGCCCGCTGGACTGCTTCGAGTTGACCACCCCGCCGGAACGCGCCACGGCGTCCTCGGCTCGGGACAGAATATCGTCGGCCTGGCCTGCATCGTCGGTCCAGATGCGTATGACCAGGTCGCCCGCCAAGTCCTCGCCCACCACGGTGATACCGCTGGAGTCCTTTCCCCGGTGGGTCATGGACTCCAACATTTTGACAAGGTCGTCCCCAACCGGTGCGAATCCCCTGCTGGTTGCTTTCTTGTAGAGGATTCCGCTTACGCCGCACATATCTGTTAATTGGTTCTACCGGGTGGGTCCAGGTTTTGGCTGGGAAGAGTGGGGCCGTCGGGGGTCAAGTGTAGGCGGGGCCCCTACTATCGTCAACAGAACGAGTTAGGGGGCAGGGCAGTCTCAAAACGTTCGGAACCGGCTTTGGCGGAGGTTCCCATCCCACCCTTTCGAACCCCGACGTTGCCATTGCCAGAACTGACGGCTTTGCGGGGGCAACGCCGGTCGACGTAAGGAAGGAGTTGATTAAGGTTCGCTGTTCGGCAAGTTCGCATTTCTTCTGTAGTTCGCTCAAGTCACGGGCAAACGCTATGGTGGTCATGACGTGGTCGAGCATCCCATGCCCGGGCTCTGGATCTACCTACTCCGCACGGGCGATCTGTCATCGGAGCGCCGTAAACGGTGAACGTGGGGAACAGGGACGAGCGTTGCTGTCGTCATTCGTCCGAGTCCCGGATCTCGTCGAGTATGAAGAGCTTGTAGCTCTCGATGTGGGCACCTATCTGGTACTTGGCCAGCAGTACGGCAAGCTGCTCTCCGTTCATAAGAGCAACGGGCGCGGCGTCGGATCGCGTCGCTTCATCCCTCGCACCGTTGCTGAAATCACTCGTGGTTATGATCAGTCCCTGCTCGTGCGCCCCCAGCGAGCCACGCACCTGCTGGACAACCGGCGCATGCACATTGTTCTTCCAGCGCTTCGCTTGCACTGCCATACGGATTCTCACTGTATCGCCTACGACCAGGGTGCCGCGAACGTCGATGCCGCCGTCGCCGGAGTTATTCGTTACCTTCACATCTTCGAAGTCCATCGCCGCGAGGAGCACGCTAACGAGATTCTCGAAATCGGCTGGGGAAGCGTCGCGGGCGCGGGCGAGGAGTGACTGCCTGACCTCGCTATTCTTCTCTTCTATAAGACCCGCGACTTCCCCTGGCAACCAGGCAGCCAAGCCGACTATTCCGCGACCCTGCTGCACAAAGCGCGGCGATTCGCCACGGGTTTCGTGGCGACGAATTTCGGTGAGGATCGACGAGTACATCGTCGCGGCTGGCCTAAGCCCTTCGGTACGTATCAGCCCGTGTTCAAGTGCGCGTCCGGTGATCTCACGGTAGTGCAACGGCTCATGGTTGCTGGACCGGCTTAAGACCCGTTCGGCCGCGTCGGTGAAGGACAATCTGCCGGCTGAGTCACCGTTATTGACTTGCTCAGGTAATCGCGGAGGCTCAACCGACGATATTTCCTGCGTCACGTTGGGGTTCAGGGCGAACAGGCCCCGCCCATTGCGAACGAAATTCGAGGCTGAGCCCCCATCTTTGATGTCGACGGCAATCCGTGCGTTCACCGTGTTCCACGGCGTTTTACCCCCCGTGGTCCAAAGCTTCTGTGCAAGCATCCGGTCAGTGATCTCACGATAGTGCAGCGGTCTACGCGCCTCGCGTAGTACCGCAACGGCTGCGTCAATTGCGTTCACGCTGTCACCTCAGTCAGCAGACGGGCGATTTCGCTCCCCAGCGCCTGTAGGTCGGACTCGATCTCCTCAAGGGGGCGGGGCGGCTCGTAAATGTAGAAGTAACGATTGAATGGGATCTCGTATCCGATCTTCTTCTTGCTCTCATTCACCCATGCGTCGGGAACGTGCGGCAGCACTTCGCGGGCAACGAACTGATCCACGTCTTCGCTCAGTGGCACAATATCAGTGTCGCGCAACTCGGGATCCGATTCGTGGTTGCCGCGACGGTCCAGGCATATCTCGGCGCTGGCATCGCGCTCGCTTCGTATTTAGTCGATTCCGGTCAACACCATCGAAGGACGCTCGATTCCGGATGCAATACCGCTGTGGTGAGGCGTTCCATACTCAAGAAACGAGTATTTTGCCGAACCGTTCGTGAATCTGATCTTCATCATATCCCAGCGCTTTTGGGACCCTCTCCTGTAATCTGCGCCTGTTCGTTCACCCCTTCCTGGCCCGCCCCAAAAGTGGAAGGATTAACAGGCTGCTGAAAAAGGGTAAGGCGTACAGACATGGTGGGTGGGGCGTCAAGTAGCCCAACGACATCCGTCATATCATAGTTCGTTCGGAGCTATTGGTGCAGAAAGCGCAATGTGGCGTCGCTTATCGTCGAGCCGCTTTGAGTCCTGAGTAGACCTCAGAGTTTTTCCGCAGCCTGTTAAGACTGTAGAGACACGAGACGTTGAGGAGGAAAGCATGGTTGGACGCGTGGCGGGGAAGGTTGCAGTTGTCGTGGGGGGCGGGCAGACTCCGGGCGAGACCACCGGGAACGGCAGGGCCACAGCGATAGTGTTGGCGCGGGAGGGAGCGATAGTTGTGGTCGCGGACGTGGACATGGCATCGGCGCAGGAAACCGTCGACATGATCGTGGACGTAGGGGGCGACGCTGTCGCCGCGCATGTGGACGCAACCGACGAGAACTCGGTGGCAACACTCGTCAACGGCGTGGCCGCAAGGCGCGGCGCCCTCGACATCCTCCACAACAACGTCGGGGCGAGCATCGCCTTGGGCGACGCGACGGCTGTCGATCTCACGGAGGAGGCGTTCGACCGCAGCTTTGCGGTAAACCTCAAGAGTCACTGGATGTCTTGCAAGCATGCGATCCCGATCATGCGGAAGCAGGGGGGCGGCTCCATCGTGAACATTTCGTCCCTTGCGGCGCTGGAGGACTACCCTTATCTCGGATACAAGACCACGAAGACTGCGCTTATCGCGCTGACTCAGAACCTGGCCTCGGCCCACGCCGATGCAGGTGTCAGGGTAAACGCCATCCTTCCGGGCCTTATGAACACTCCAATGGCCATGGAGCCCCGCGTGGCGCAAGGGATCCCGCGAGAGCAGGTCGCGGCGATGCGAAACGCCCGAGTTCCCTTGGGGCGTCGTATGGGAACCGCCTGGGACGTCGCCCACGCAGCCCTGTTCCTCCACTCCGACGAAGCGCAGTTCATCAGTGGCATCTGGCTCCCCGTCGACGGCGCCGCCTGGGCGAGCCAGGGCAAGTACTAGCGGGCGATAACTGCGCCTGGCCGCATACTCGAAGTGTGCGCATCATACTCGGCAAGCAGTCTTGCGCGTCAAATAAAGTTGTCTTGGGAAGGCCCCGCAGCCCTGCTTCTTTCGTTGCCGTCGCCCGCAAGATACGGCCCCAACAGAATCCCGCGCATCGGCGTAGCGCCTACGAGGTCTTCCTATTGTCTGGCTGGGGAATCCAGGCGTTCTCAGCACGTTGACATTCATCTGCGAAGGTGCTTTACTTCGGCGGCGCGAACCAGCCAATTTTGTATTGGCGATCGGCCCGCCGCGGCGTTCCGCTGGTAGATCCACAACGCAGTTTCCTCACTTTTCAGCCAATCCCGAAAGGGGCCCAATCATGTTCGGATTTCGTCGCAGATATATAGCGATCCTGGGGATCGCGGTTCTGACAGGGGCCATTGCCGTCCTTGTCGCATGTGGGGGAGAAAAGATCGTCACCAAAGAGGTGCCGGTGGAGAAGATAGTCACCAAAGAGGTGCCGGTGGAGAAGATAGTCACCAAAGTGGTGATCAAGGAAGTGCCAAAAGAGGTTGTGGTCAAAGAGGAAGTCATCAAGACGGTCGAGCGGGTTGTGGTTGCTACACCGAGCGTATTTGAGGCCAGGGAGATTGCAGCGGTGTCCGACGGCCGCAGAGGCGGCACGCTGAGGGTCGTCTCTCAGGCTAGCATCGGCACGATAGACCCCATCTCGTCCAGCGCGTGGGTGGCGTGGGCTGTTTCCTCTCAGATTTACGACGTGCCGTTCGCATCCGACGGCGCCTTCCAGCCCCAGCTTCAGATGCTCGAAGACTGGTCAATCAGCCCAGATGGGCTGGTCTGGTCGTTCACGATCAGGGACGGCCTGCAGTGGCACGATGGGGATCCGGTCACGGCGGAAGACTTCAAGGCCACCCTGGAACGAGCGTTCGACTCGTACTACACCGGTTGGCAAGAGCTTGGCGCGCGCGCCACGGTGGAGGTGGTAGACGACAAAACGTGGATTCTCAATTTCGAAGAGCCGTTCGGGCTGGTGCTGGACTCCATGAGCTTCAACACAGAGGGCTTGCCAATCCAGAAGGCGAGCATCATCGGAGACACGCCCGCGGAGCGCGGCGGAGGCGTGCTACAGGAGCACATCGGCTCCGGTCCGTACAAGTTCGTGTCCTGGGACGTGGGCAACCGTGTCATCCTGGAGCGGTTCGATGACTACGTTTCGCGGAGCGAGGCCCCTTCGGGACACGCTGGGGCGAAGTACGCATTCGTGGACAGTATCGAATTCCACGAGATTCCAGACGTTCAGACCCGGCTTTCCCTGCTGGAAACCAGGGAAGTTGACTTCATAGATACGGCGCCGCTGGACTTCTTTGAGATCATGCGGGACAACCCTGAGATCGATGTCTACACCGACCCGATCGGCAGGTGGCCGGTAATGGTAATCAACCACCGGGGTCCATTCACGGACCTCAAGGCGAGACAGGCTCTCCAGGCGGCCATAAACAACGAGGCCATAATGGCTGCGTACGGCCCGCCCGGGTTGCGAGGGCTGTGCTCCGCCGTCTTCCTGTGCGGCCTCCGCTGGGACACCAGGGTCGGCGAGGAGAACTACAACCAAGACGACGTGGAGAAGGCAAAGCGGTTGCTGGCGGAGTCCAACTACGATGGTCAGCCCATAGTTGCGATGACTCCGGTGGATCAGCCCACGATCCACCCAATACTCACCGTAGCCGAGCAAAACCTGAGGGCAGCGGGCTTTAACCTGGACTTGCAGGTCGTGGACTGGGCCACGCTCAAGTCCCGCAGGGTGAAGCCGGACGACTGGGACCTCTTCACGACGTGGGGCGCGGCGGCGGCGGCAACGCCACTGACGAACAAACTCGGCGTAGGCAACCTTGGAGGTTTTGAAAGCGATCGCGTGACTCAACTACGCGAGGCTTTCTTCAAGGCCACCTCGGAAGAAGAGCAGCTAGGGCTGGTCGAGCAGCTCCAGCTGACTTACTACGAGGAAGTGCCCTACGTGGTGATCGGCTACTTCTCCGGCATTCACGCGGCAGGTACCTGGGTGAGGGGCTTCGACTCTCGCGCGCTGTGGCCGGCCTACTGGAACGTCTGGCTGGAGAGGTAATCTCTGCCTCCCATAAGACTTAACCTCATTAGAGTCGACGAGGGTAGGCAATCGACGCTCGAATTAGAGTGATCGGTTGCCACCCCTCGGTACCTGCTCCGGACCCGTTCCGGGGCAGGCTTACGTCGACATGACGGTTGGGATCCGAACCTGAGGCGCCCACTACCTCAGGCTCAGAGTAGGACATGAGCGGATACATTGGACGGCGGCTGCTTCTCGTTATCCCGACTATGCTCGTCGTGGCTCTATTCACTTTCGGCCTGCTCCAGATAACGCCGGGTGACCCTGCGGCGTTGCTGGCGGGGGAGGAGGAGACAGCCGAGGACATTGAGAAGATCAGGCGTCGGCTGGGTCTTGACAAGCCTGTGAGCGAGCAGTTCGTTTCGTGGATCGGAATGCTCGCCAGGGGCGACCTGGGCACGTCGATCCGCTCCGGCAAGCCGGTGACGGGCATCATCATCGGCCGACTGGAGCCGACCATCGCGCTGACTATTCTGACGGAGGTTGTGGCTATTTCGCTTGCGGTCCCGATGGGGGTGTTGGCGGCGTGGAAAGCGAACACGTGGGTCGACCGCGTAGTCATGGGCTTCTCAGTTTTCGGCTTCTCGATTCCGGTGTTCTGGCTGGGCTTTTTGCTGATCTGGGTGTTCGCGCTCAACTTCCACCTGCTGCCGGCTGGCGGTTACACGCCAGTATTCGAAGGGTTCGTGCCGTTCGCCAAGCGGATGATTCTGCCCACAATGTCCGCCGCCGCCGTCATCATGGCGCTGGTGGCCCGCATCACCCGCGCGAGCGTTATCGAGGTACTACAGGAGGACTACGTAAGGACGGCCAGGGCGAAGGGTCTCGGCGAAATTTTGGTGCTCTGGAGACATACGCTGAAAAACGCGAGCCTGCCCATTGTGACGATCATCGGGCTGGGGTTCGCCGCACTGCTTACAGGGGTTGTGGTGGTGGAGGTGGTGTTCGCGGTGCCTGGACTCGGGCGCCTCCTGTCCGACGCAATCAAGGCGCGGGACTACCCGATCATCCAGGGGCTCATTCTTTTCCTGTCGGCAATCTACATTCTGGTGAACCTGGCGGTGGATTTAGTGTATGCCTACCTCGACCCGAGAATCCGATACTAACCCCGGTGTGGACGTTTCTCCGTCGGTCCGGCAAAGAACCCGGCCTGTACCTGACCCCGGACCCGAAATGGGACTGGATCCCGGCCGCCTTTCAAGCAGGAAAATACTCGCTCTTTCGATTCCGGAACTTCGCGGGAATGACGATCTGACACGGATTACGAAGTGAAAAACGGAACGACGACACTGCAAGGCCTCATCTCGCAGGCGTCCACCGAGGGCGCTGCACGTTTAGGCCGGGGATTGGGACCTTTTCGACAAAGCCGCGTGATGACGGCGGGAGTTCTGATCGTCGTCGTGATGAGTGTGGTCGCGATCACCGCGCCTCTTCTGTCGCCAAAAGAGCCGATGGCGATAGACACGTTCCGCCGTCTTCTTCCGCCTTCGGGGATGGACTGGCTGGGGACAGACCACCTCGGTCGTGACGTGTTCGCTCGGACGGTGTTCGGAACGCGGGTTTCGCTGCTGGTGGGCTTCTCGGTGTCGCTGTTGACGGTCTTAGTGGGCACGGTGATCGGTTTGGCGACGGGGTACAACCGGCGCCTGGACACGATTTTGATGAGGGTTGTCGATGGCATAATGTCCATCCCTGGTCTCCTTCTGGCGGTCGCGCTGATGGCGATTTTCGGGGCTTCGATACAGAACGTAGTCATTGCGCTGGTGGTTACGTCGATCCCCTCGGTGATCCGCCTCGTAAGGTCGCAGGTTCTCAGCCTACGCGAGCAGGCTTTTGTCGAAGCGGCGAGGGCGATCGGAGTGAGGCCGACCCGTATACTGAGGCTGCATATTTTTCCTCAGACGATAGCTCCGCTGATAGTGCAGGGAACGTATATTTGCGCCAGCGCGATTCTGGTGGAGGCGGCGCTGAGTTTTCTGGGGGCAGGCTCCCCGCCGAGTGTGCCGAGCTGGGGCAACATGATGGCCGAGGGGCGCACCTACCTCCGCACCGCCGAGTGGATAGTTGTGTTCCCAGGCCTGCTTCTGACGATAACCGTTATGGGCATAAACCTTGGGGGGGACGGTCTGCGAGACGCGCTCGACCCGAAGCTGAGACGGCAGCTGTAATGGCCGTCGGATTGGGTGCCTGCGGCTGAGTCCGGACGAGTTCGGGAATCGTGACCACGGCGCCGGTTGTGCCCCTCCAGCCGGGCATCATGATTGGCCGGGCCCTCTTTGCGCAGGCTCGTGCCGGTGCGTCACTTGATGCCTTAGAGGGTGTCTAATAAGTCCCTCCGTCCTGAGCAATACCGGGCGATCCGGGGTCAACTGTATGGGCCGGCCCGCCTCGTTGAAAGTAGATTCTTCGGCTTCGCTCAGAATGACAATTGTTTTTAGACACCCTCTTAGATAGAGCGCGACAAGCCGGCATCAGATTGGAGACTTAGCGAGTTCGGAGGTTGGCGGTCTGAGTTGCTGGCGGACGGACTCCGTATCTTCAACCCTGTTGTGACCGCGGCAACCGCCCCGGCCCGCCCCGTTAGCGGCGGGATCGGTGTCACCCATGAGCGATAACGGGCCAAAGATGGCTGCTCGCATCACGACCGTTTCAGCCTGGACGGCCCACGCCCTGACCTGGGCTGCCGGGGTCTGGTTGGGGTTCGCTCCATCTTACCGGGGTGTATCGGGAACTCTACTCCCCGACGGGTCTTGCTGCGAGGTCACGCGGCATACCGCTACGCTCTTCGAGACGAATGGCCTGATTGTAATGACGTGGTTGCTGGCGCCCGTCCTGTTAACCTACATTGCGTTGGCGGCCATACATCTCGTAGGCCCGGGGCGGGCAAAACGCAAAATACTCCTCTGGTGTCCCGCCGTGGCCCTCCTCGTATTTTGTATGCTGGCGATCTTCTCCTTTGGTATGATCTATCTGCCGGCTGCGCTTGTGCTACTTGTCGCAGCCGTCACCGACTCAAGAAGCCAAGCCGCATAACATGTAATATCCGATACCGCCGTCCCCACACGACCCCGGTCCATTATCATGACGTCCAACATCGGTCAGACCCGATTCGTCCTCCCCGATCCCGCTCGGGGAACCACAGGGCGCTCGGAAGGGGTTGGTCTGCGAGACCCTGAACGACCGTCTAGTACCTTCCCCCGTCAGCCGGTTGTACTCGCCTGGTCAGGTGTTCCCAAGAACGCCCCGCCAGCCACTTCCTAGCTGCATAACTTTCTACAACAAACAGAGGAATCTACATGCTCGGTCAAGTACATGATCACATTGTTAGCGAACTTGGCGAGAGCAGTCGTACGGACACCATTTTCGTCCTTACCGCGATTCTGTTCAACCTGATAGTCCTTGGTATCAACTCCGCTGTATCAACAAGCGCCGCAGAAGGAGACGCTACTACCACATACGACCTCGTATTGACTGTATTTGTCGTGTTGACGGTATTGGTCAACATCATCGCAGTTGCAGGATTGATCTTCGGCAGACGCACCCGAAGCATGCTTCTAGGTGGACTGATAGCGATGTATCGTGACAACGATGTCGATAAGTACTACGCTCCGTCTCTGGTGTCGAACTACCGGATTCGTTATCTTCTCTTTTCCGGAGTGATCGTGACACTCGCAGTCACGGCGATCGTAGTCCCCTTTATCATCCGCTTCACCTCATAGGCTTGGGGCGGGCAAAACGCAAAATACTCCTCTGGTGTCCCGCCGTGGGCCTCCTCGTATTTTGTGCGCTGGCGATCTTCTCCTTTGGTATGATCTATCTGCCGGCTGCGCTTGTGCTACTTGTCGCAGCCGTCACCGACTCAAGAAGCCAAGCCGCATAACATGTAATATCCGATACCGCCGTCCCCACACGATCCCGGTCCATTATCATGACGTCCAACATCGGTCAGACCCGATTCGTCCTCCCCGACCCCGATCGGGGAACCACAGGGCGCTCGGAAGGGGTTGGTCTGCGAGACCCTGAACGACCGTCTAGTACCTTCCCCCGTCAGCCGGTTGTACTCGCCTGGTCAGGTGTTCCCAAGAACGCCCCGCCCGCCACTTCCTAGCTGCATAACTTTCTACAACAAACAGAGGAATCTACATGCTCGGTCAAGTACATGATCACATTGTTAGCGAACTTGGCGAGAGCAGTCGTACGGACACCATTTTCGTCCTTACAGCGATTCTGTTCAACCTGATAGTCCTCGGTATCAACTCCGCTGTATCAACAAGCGCCGCAGAAGGAGACGCTACTACCACATACGACCTCGTATTGACTGTATTTGTCGTGTTGACGGTATTGGTCAACATCATCGCAGTTGCAGGATTGATCTTCGGCAGACGCACCCGAAGCATGCTTCTAGGTGGACTGATAGCGATGTATCGTGACAACGATGTCGATAAGTACTACGCTCCGTCTCTGGTGTCGAACTACCGGATTCGTTATCTTCTCTTTTCCGGAGTTATCGTGACACTCGCAGTCACGGCGATCGTAGTCCCCTTTATCATCCGCTTCACCGTTACAGTGTGAACCGCACCGCACAATACTTGCGGAGTAAAACGGATTCCATGATCCGGTCCCTGCTTCGATGGCGGGCGCTATCTCACTGTCCAGCCACGAAGTCCGAATAGGTCCGGTGGAACAGAAAACGCGGCCCGAGCGTCTTTACATGAACCACAATGGGACAGGGGCCTTCTCATGATAAAGAAGCTCAAGGCTACCCTCGCGGTTGTCGCCCTTTTGGGGTTTCCAATCGGATGCGGCGTCGGTGGGGACTCTCCAACTGTGAAACGAGACGGCGTAACGCCGATCTCCAAACCTGCGGAACCTGACAGTCTGACGCCGGTTCCCAAACCCGTGGAACCTGACAGCGCCACGCCGACGCCCAAGGGCGTCTGGGTCGTGCCATGGCCGGTCAGTTGGCCGGCGGCGCCGTTGCCGGTCATGTGGCTGGAGCACCAGAGCGGACCGGCTCGGGGATCTCCTCAAAGGTATTGCTGGCAGTTCGAGGATGCGGCTGATCCCGTCTACGAAGAGTACACCATCTGGTCAGGAGTCCGTGAATACCCTGAGACCCCTCTCGGGGCGCACATCCCCATCACAATCGACGCCGAAACGAGGCCAAGCAAGATGTTCGCCCAGATGTTCACTCGGCCGGGCGCCATCATGGCGGGTGGTTTGAGGCGCCTGTCGACGACCTCTCCAGGGCTCGACCTGGCGGGCTTGGGTCCCGTCCCGGTGTCTACAACATTCGTCTGATCGGTCATTGGCAGGACAACAGAGTCGCCTACGAGTTTGGCCTGAGCATTCCCGGTATCGTCAAGCTGAATTCTCAGTGTAGTCAGACGCTTGCCGACGCCGACCCGATCCTGTCGCTGGAATCACTCGACGATCGACTGCGCACGGCCCCGGACAGCGCCAACAGCGGCGGCTGTAGTTTCAACAAGCCCATTGCCCATGTCTCGTTGACGTTGCATAACGCCGACTTCGGGCCCTATACGGAGACGTTCCGTATCGACCCGCCGTCGGTCAGCGTCCCGTTTCCGCTAAGGGACGGCATGGCCTCGGAAAAGACTGGGGAGCCGTTGCCACCCGGTGAATACTCGCGCCAAATGGTTGCGATCTCCGAAGACGGACAGGAACTGCAAATCCGCTGGGGCTCCCCCGATGTCGTCACTCTGGGCGATCCGTGAGCCGGCTGGGGGCGATCCGTTGAACGGCGGAGCCTGACGGTGACTCTCGGCACGACGGTTCAGATCTACTCAACGCCGCCACGGCGCTGGAGCACGGTCTGACCGTCGTTACCCGCGATGTCCGGCAGTTCGAGCCGACGGGAGTCCCTACAGTAAGTCCTTTCGAGTAGGTGACAAGCCTCATCCACGTATCCGACCTCAGCCCACTGCCATCTTGAGACCGGTCTGTACCGGGGCTTCTCATGTAGATACCCATGTGCCAGGTCGTTCAGCGGGTGGTGGATGTTGGCCAGATATGGTTGCGCGTGGAGGGGGACCAGGTGATAGCCTCATGCCATTCAACGACGAGTATTCACGGGCGCTGCTCGGCGAGTTGGCATTCGATGCGACGTTTACGAGTGTCGACAAGGTTGCAAGGCAGCTCATTTGCTTCCGGTCCGTGCGCGACCTCCTCTCCAATCCATTCCACTGTCTCTCGCCACCAAGCTTCCCTGAACAAGTGAGCAATGGTGAGACCAATCATATTAAGTAGATTATCTTTGAGGACCCACCTGCAATCGATGGGATCTTCCTGATACCACATACACAGGCCACAGTCAGGGTAGCGGCGTGGTGGCTCTGGTGGACCATAGGCAAAGACTGACGGTACGTCCGACACTCCGCTGTCAGCATCCGTATCTTGATTCGCTGTCGTGCGCGGGATTGAGCCTCATATGTAGGTCGAAGTGTCCCGGGTTAGTCTCTAGCCTCGGCGAGGACCTCGTCCCTTCGGCTTGTGGCAGCAAACAACGTATTGTCCGACGGAGCCAGTTTGGCGTGAATGTCATTGAAGTGTGAAGCAGTAGTTAGCATGCGGGAACTCCCCCGTATTTGTACTTGCGCAATTATACGCCCACGGCCCCTTCAATTAGCGGAGTATCACTTGGAGGGTGTCTGATAAGTCTTGTATCACCTTGAGCGAAGCCTAAGGGCCAAGGGTCAACTGAGTGGGCGTTCCCGGCTCGCAGACGTTAGATTCTTCGACTTCGCTCAGAATGACAGTAAATTGCCCTCAGTACGACAGTAATTTGCGGTCAGTACGACAGTAATTGCGGTCAGAATCGCTATGGCGTTGCGAAGACCACACCAGGTGATGAAAGTGGGGCGCCGTCTCGCGGCCGCGGGGCAGGCGGGTTTGAAGAGCCTGTTTCAAAGGTCCTTTGCGTATGTTCGTATCGACCGCCATGCGACGTTATTCCCCTTTTCATGGGAATAACGAGATTGTTATACGTCGTCGTTCTCTGAGTTACGGCGCAAATCGAAATATGAAAAATTGTCACTTCGGAGATCCAAGGTTTCTGAAACACGCTCTTGAAACCCGCCACTACGATACGACACGGAAGCAGTGTCCATTTTCAGAGGAATGACATTTGTTTTTGACACCCTCTAAAAGATTTAACCTCCGGAATCACAATCAAGCGGACCACGGTTTTAGCCGGAATAGCGGGCTCGAATCGTATTCGCGTTGCCAGCCGCACTCCAACCATTGGGAAAGCAGGCGTAGGGCCGTCTCTCTTCATCGTTGGGGCCTTCGCCGGGACGACAGGTGTGGAGATGCACATTCCGTTGACCCGTGACAGGAGAAGTTGGTTCTGGTCCCGCGCCCGTTGGGGTTGGAGTATGGGAATCAGGCTATTGGCAAATACCCGTTGTTCCCGTCCCCGGTCTTCCCCGTTCGGAGTCGGGGAAGACCGGGTGATGGCCGGGGAAGGGGATGTAGGATGACCGCCCGGAGATGTCGGCCAGGCAAGGTGAGCGCAGACTGGCGCCCTATTCGTATCGCAGGGCTTCGGCTGGGTAGATTCGCGACGCCTGGATGGCCGGTACGAGGGTCGTCACCATCGAAAAGACCCACGCAACGGCCACGATGATGGCGACCGTTAACCACGGCACCGAGAAACTGATGCCTTCGAATTCCTGATTTATATCGTTCAACAAATTCCACGAGACCACCGAACCGAGGGCGATGCCAAGTCCGATGCCCAAAAAGGCGATCAGTGATGACTCCACGAGGAAGCTCGTCCGGATCATCGACGCCCTGAATCCTATAGCGCGTAACATGCCGATAGCCTGCCGGCGCTCCACCACGGCCCGGAACGACACGACGCCGAGGGACGCCACTCCAACGAGCAGCCCAAGACCCATGTAGCCTTGGAATAGCTGGTTGAATGCCTTATTGGCGCTAAGTTCCTGATTGATCCGGTCTATCGTCAACGTTGCGTCGAGGTTGTTGCCAAGGAATGCTGTCTCGAGCGCCGACGAGACCGCGTCGGGGTCGGCCCCCGGCGACAGCCGGAACCGATATGTCGTTAGAGGTATGTTCCCTTTCGCAAGTTCGTCTAACACGTCCACGCTGCCAAGCAAGAGAGAACCGTCGAAGCCGAGCGGGTCGACGATCCCGACCACCGTCTTTTCGATCGGCGCTCCAGAGCCCAGGGGAGGCCGAATTTCGAGTCGAAATGCCTCGATAACCTCGGGGTCATCGGGGGCGATTCCCTCCACTTTGAACTGTGAAACGAACTGCCCGCCAAACCCGCCATCAGTTGGCAGCACGCCGGCGCCTGCGATCACGAGGTCAGGATTAGCAGCGACCGCCGCCCATATCTCCTGCTCGGTTGCGCCGTATTGAGGGTCGAAGTGAGTCAGTTCCCACCTGTTCGTAGCGAAAATCGACTCTTCGAATCCTGCAATACCAAGTTGCCGGAACCTGCGTTCTTCTATCTCCTCGCCGAGATATGGGCCAAGCTGCCGCGCCTCGGCGGACAGGCCGGCGGAACCGCCGACTACCTCGAAATCGCCCGGGTTCAGATTCTCTGCCGACTCGATGGCGGCGTTAATGTCGTCGATCGGCAGTTCTCTGCTGATCGTGGCCTCGATGTCGTATCCGCCGTTGATTCGATCCACGTTATTGACGATGGTGTTGCTGAACGCCTCATTAATCACGGCGAACACCATCAGAGTGAACACGATCAATGCGAACATCGCCACGGTAAGCCCCGTGCGGAATTTGGCCTGCATCGGATAAGCCAGCGCCGCTTTCAGCACCGGGCGCAGACCTCCGACGGAGCCGAGGAAGCGGTTGACCGGCCAGAAGATGACTTCCGAGTTGTACATGACGACCCAGACGGCCGCCGCGGTGACGAACACGCCCGAAAGGATGAACATCTCGATGTTGCCTTCCAGTTCACCCGTCAGCCAGTTGAGGGAGTCGAATGGCAAAAGCCAAAACGTCAGGAGCAGGGCGCCTATGAACGAATACGAAATTCTGGAGACCACCTCGTCCCGCAGGGATGTTCTGCCCAGGAAGCTCCGCAGCGCCATTCCCACCCCAACTATGGCCAGCGACGCTCCTATCGAGAAGTAGGCTGATGAAGACGTGTTTACCCCAACGACCGCCAGGATGACCCCGAGTATCGCCAACTCCCAGCCGATGCGGATGTAGGGCGAGAGCAGTCTGATCACGGCGATAACGATAAGGAGCAGCCACACGGGAGGAATCAACGCGCCCAGAGCCCAAAGGATCCTGATGCGCCTGCCTCGAATCCCAAGATAGAGCTGATATGCCGGCGCGATGAGGGCCTGGCCCAGGCTGCGCAGTTGGCGTCTGAGGTCCGGCTTCGTTTTAGGAACGAACTCCTCAGGCAGGCCGCGGATCGCGACCGCAATATTCAACTTGCTCACGCGGTATGCGGACACCGTGACCGTGATGAGCGTGATCACCATTCCGGCTGAAAACGCAAGCAACACCGACCGGGGGTGAAGGCCGTATCGAATGGTGAAATCTACGTCTTCAGGGAGGATTTGGGACAGAATCCGCACCAGTCCCAGACTGGCGAGAATGCCCAACACAACACCTGCGACGGACGCCGCAAAGGCATAGGCCGCGCCTTCGAATACGAACGACTGGACGAGTTGGCGGCGCTTCGTGCCGATGGCGCGCGCGATCCCCATCTCGGTTGTGCGGGACGACGCCAGCATGACGAAAACGAGGAAAATCAGCAGCAACCCCACCATTATGGAAAATGACCCGAATATCCCGAATATCGTCGTGAAGAAACTACCCACGAGGTCGGCGATTTCAAGCAGACCGGTTTTCACCTCACTGACGCGCAATATCTCGAGCTCAGCCAGCATGAACGTTGTGGCCAGCGCCAGGTCGGAACGGCCGGCCTCCTCGAGCGCAATTACAACCGATCCCGCGACGAACGGATCGGTCATAGCCTTACGAAACTCCCTGGTCGCAGACGTCTGCGACTCAAGTTCCGTCACGAGTTCCGTCAAGTCGCTTTTGACGCTGGCTCGAATATCCGCGTCGTTGGCTGCAATGTAATCGTTTAAGAGGGCGACCATGGCGGGGTCGCTCAACGTTGCGAATAACTCTTCAGCGACCTCGTTATCGGTGAACTCCAGCTGCAGATCGGCGGCCACGTCTTTGGACAGATCGGCGCTCGGGCGCGAACCGCCGGTCAGCGATATTTCGATACGGTTGGCCAGCCCCTCGCGGTCCAACAATTCCTGCAACGCGTCGAGCCGCACAAGACCCACGGCAGAATTCGTGCCGTCTCCTCGCGTGCCTGCCAACCCGACACCTATGACAACCGCGGATACCGTGAATCGGTGTTCACCGGTCGGCGCAATGACCATCAGTTCGTCGCCTGCCGATGCATCGAGGTCGTCTGCCATGCCCTCGTTCAGCAGAATGTCGCGCTCGCCCAACGACCCAACCGGGAACGCCTTGCCGTCGGACGTCCTGATCTCGTCGAAACCGCCCATCCGCGTAGGATCGAGCCCCAACAGAGGCGCGCCCACCGAGGTCATATCGTTTCCGGAATTCAATATGGGTAGATCAATTCGTATCTGCGGCATGGCCCCGTCAACCCGGCTGTCGCCATCAACCGACGCCAGCACGGCGCCCGCCTGTTCGACGGTCAGGAATTCATCACCGAACCCGGCAAAGGTCGGCGACTCCACGACGATGTCGGTAGCGCCCAGCGAATCGAGGGCGCCGTTTCTGATGAGGGAACTGACCGTGTCGCCGAGGGCGAGGGCCGACGTGATGATGGCCGTGCTAAGCATGAGGCCGACGATGATCAACACGGTCTGAGCCCGGCGCCTGGGGATGTTGCGCAGGCCTAGCTTGAACAGGACTGGATTGCGGCGCGCAAAGAACCCCAGGATTGCCAAGAAGACCAGAAGGGCGGCGACCACACCGACGGTGAGGCCGCCCATCGGTACTCCGAACAGGTTTTCCATAGTGCGCTAACCCGCCCTGTTCTTGCCGTCGTGCTCGATCTGACCGTCACGCATGCGCACAATGCGCCCGGCCCTTTCGCCCACCTCCTGGGTGTGGGTCACGATCACGAAAGTCTGGTCATTTTCTTCGTTGAGGCGGCAAAGCAGGTTCATAACGTCGTTGGCGTTTTCGCTGTCCAGATTGCCGGTCGGCTCGTCAGCCCACACAATTGAGGGCTCGTTCACGAGCGCACGTGCAATGGTCACCCTCTGTTGCTGTCCGCCGGATAGCTCGCCTGGCTTGTGATCCGCCCAATCCGCCATGCCGACTTCAGCGAGCCGCTCCCGGGCGATCTCCCGGGCGCGCCCCGGCTTCTGTCCCGAAATGAGAAGTGGCATCTCGACGTTTTCGAGGGCGCTGAGCACCGGCAGCAGGTTGTAGAGCTGGAAAATGAACCCCATCGACCGAGCCCGATACTCGCTCAGGGCGTCGTCGGGTAGTTCGGCGAGGGTTTGGCCGGCGATGGACACGCGGCCTGAGTCGAGGATGTCAAGGCCGGACATGCAGTTGAGGAGCGTCGTTTTTCCGGAACCGGACGGCCCCATCACCGCGACCATCTCGCCCCGCATCACCTGCATGTCCACCCCCTGCAACGCGTTCACGGAAAGGGTGCGTGACTTATACGTCTTGACTAGCTTCTCCGCGACGATGATCGGTGCCTGATCCAAACGTATCTCTCCAACTTT
The DNA here is from genome assembly GCA_965224235.1 of Dehalococcoidia bacterium. Classification (GTDB taxonomy): domain Bacteria; phylum Chloroflexota; class Dehalococcoidia; order Lucifugimonadales; family Lucifugimonadaceae. The sequence goes on from CBDCYP010000002.1 coordinate 1,009,711, forward strand.
CTCTAACGGCGTGACAGCCTCATTTCGACCGCGCATCCAGTCTATTGTAAACTCGAACGGTCAAGAAAATGTCCGCGGGCGTCACACCCTGCGCCCGGCCCAAGCCTCCCGGCTGCGGCACGTGCCCGCAATCCACCTACCGCCAACGGGCGAATGCCCGCTGCCTTGAGGGCCACCGCGCGCAGTGAAAAGGCACAACGAATTCACCCTCAGGCCCATGCTCTCCCCCGTCGCAGGGCGCATCCGGCCCGCGCATCGGGCCATCAACGCGGGCCACTAGCGCCTCTGCCCGGCAGACCCGTTGGCTTCGCGGCTGAGTTGCTTGGTGTTTTACAATCCAAGCGACGAGAAACAGGGCAACACATATGTTGACAACAACATAAATGTTGTGCAAGATAGAGGAACAATGAACTCAGGAGAGCTCCGACGCTGGCTGAGAAAGCGCGACTGCACGTTCCATACGCACAAGGGCGGCAGCGGACATCTCACCGTTCGGCTCGGAGAGCGCACCACCCAATTGCCGATGCACGGCGGCCGGAAGGAGTTGGGACGGGGGCTCGTTGCGAAGATCAAGAAAGATTTGGGGTTGGACTGATGCTCTCATATCCGATACTACTCGAAGACGATGACGGCGCCGTGTTGGCGACCTCTCCTGACTTCCCGGAGCTGACGACCTTTGGGGATGACCGGGAAGAGGCCGTCGCCCGCGCCGTCCATGCGTTCGAAGAGGCGATAGCGGCCCGCATACACGACCGAAAGGACATTCCCCGACCGTCACAGGGCACGGCCTGCGCCGTTTTGCCAACGCTTACTTCCGTAAAGGTGATGTTGTATCAGGGCATGAGGGACCAAGGCGTTGGCAAAGCGGAATTGGCACGCCGCCTGGGGTGGCATCTGCCGCAGGTGGACCGCGTCCTGGACGTTCAGCACCGCTCGCGGTTGGACCAGATGGACGCTGCTTTGGGCGCCATTGGACGGCAACTGCACGTGAGCGCCTATACCTCGCCGCGCCGGATGGCCGCAGTTGTTGGAGAAGATAATGGCGGCTCGAATTACCCCCGACGACCTGCGCCGGGTCGCAATCATGGGCGTGGACAGTAACGGCCTTTCACCCTGGCTCTGCGGGAATCGGACAGTCGCAGGGCCGGTCTGGAGGGACTCCGATATCCTATTCCCGACGCAGACTATAAAGACGCCGTGATCGACTGACTCGCGGCCATTAAAACAGCGCCAGGAACAGCAGATGAAGCAGGAATTCGGGACTAAGCAAGTCGAATCGCAACCCATTGTCGGTATCCGCACTACGGCCACGATGGACAAGATTGGGGAAGTCATGGGGCCCATGTTCGGGGAGGTGTACGGGCACATCCAACAGAGCGGGCAAGCGCCGGCCGGTATGCCCTTTGCGATCTACCACTCGATGGACGGCAACACCGTCGACCTCGAATGCGGAATGCCCGTAGCCTCGCCGATGGCCGGTACGGACCGCATCCGGGCAGGCGAGCTTCCCGCCGGAACCGTAGCGACAGTCACCCACATGGGGCCGTATGAAGAGCTCGCGCGTACCTGGTCCGCCCTGACGGAGTGGATGGGGTCGCAGGGCCTGCAACCCGCCGGAGCGCCTTGGGAGGTCTACGTCACCGACCCCGGCGCCGAGCCCGACCAGTCAAAATGGCGTACCGACATCTTCTTCCCCGTCCGCAGCCCTTCTGCCTCGGAATCCGGGCCCTGACCCACGTCCTTCCTGCCCCCAAAACCCTGGCTCCACGTCGTCAATCCTGTTCATTTCCTGTTCACGGGCACGACGCCGCCAACGCCCCGGCGATTCTCATGCCTTATAGGGGGGACACGCGCGTCCCCCGTACCTGGCCTATTGCCGTCGCAGGAGCGCCTTACCCCGGTTGCGGGCCAGTAATAGGTATCTTTGACATTATTAACTGCTCTCATTAATATAATCAGCGGTGAATCGATTTAGACATGACGATGCCCAACAGCTTTTCGCCGGACGAACGGTCCGACGCTTGCCGCCCGACGTCCAGCGCAGAGCCCGAATGAGACTACAGCGAGTGGTGGCGGCTACGGCCCTCACCGACCTGCGGGTACCGCCCTCCCACCGGCTTGAAGCTCTGAGGGGAGGCCGGGAGGGTCAGTTCAGCATCCGAGTAAACGATCAGTGGCGCGTCTGCTTTATCTGGACGAACCGCGGCGCAATGGAGATCGAAGTCACCGACTACCACTAGGAGGAAGGCCATGAAGACCCCCGAACCGATCCATCCAGGGGAGCATCTGGCGGAGATCATGAATGAACTGGGAATCACCCAGTACCGCCTTGCGAAGACGATTGGAGCGCCCCCTATACGCATCCACGATATCGTCCACTGCCGCAGGTCCATCACGGCGGACACGGCCCTGCGAATCGGACAGGCCCTGGGGATGACTCCCGACTTCTGGTTGAACCTCCAGCGGATGTACGATCTGGATGTGGCCCGCGCCAAGACCGACATCAGCGCCATCAAGCCGCTTGTCAAGGCATCTGCCTGAAACCGAACGGAGGCTGAGCGAATCAACTAAAGGCATATTTCGGAGACTCAAAAATCCGTAGTCGACAGCGGTTCCCTCGCAATCCACCCGGGCGACACGAATCGAGGACGAAGACGCGGACTGCCACCGCGCCCTGTAACAACGGCGCGCCGTGTTAAGTTTCGGAGCGCCTTGTTGCCGGGTATCCACCGCCATCAATTCGCAGCAGCATGACAAGCCCGCCACATAGAGACCGAAATCACGAAAGCGTCATCAACGACGCTTTGGCCAGGCTGCTCAGAGAGAGGGTTGGGCTGTTCGCAGAGGCGGAAACACTGCACGGCGGATTGCGGCCTGACATCGTCGTACGGCTGCCCGATAGCGTCGTAATTCTCGAAGTCGAAATAGAACCGGCCCCGACAGTCGAGGCGGACGCGCTCGCCCGTCTGGGGATGGAAATAGACGGCCGAGAGATACAGAACGTATTAGCGGTCAAGGCGCCGGCCCAACTCCGGTCTACTAGCCAGGCACGCCTGTTTGAGCGCATGGGCGCTGCGATCCTGGAATGGCAGGAGTGGCGCTCCGACGGCGCCTCCGGCCCAAAACTCAAGGGTTCCGTGGTCGAGCTTGGAAGCGCGGCCGCAAGCGTAACGCCCCCCGCTGGCGATCTGGACGAGGCCGTGGACGTGCTCGATCAGGGAGTCAGACGGGCTGGCGCGCGGCTGCATCAATCGCCCGGAACGCTGGCCCGCGTTTCAAAGATATTCAGGGCCGAGCCCGGCGATGAGCCAGCCAACATGGCCGCTCTTGTCATCATCAACGCCATGGTGTTTCAGGACAGGCTGGCGAGCGGCGACGTCGCATTCGAGCCCGTCGTCCACGGCCAATTAGGGGGACGATATTCGCGCGACCGTCTGCTCCAAATATGGGAGCACACGCTCGAAATCGACTACTACCCCATTTTCAGCATGGCTCGGGGAGTGATATTCGAACTTTCAGAGGTCGAGTCGTCGGCAGTGTTGGGCGAATGCGCGCGGACAGCGTCTGCGCTATTGGGAATGGGCACCGTGGGCCGCCACGATTTGGCGGGCAGGATTTTCAACCGACTGATCTCGGAGAGAAAACTCCTGGCGGCGTTCTACACGAGTATCCCCGCCTCTACCCTGCTCGCGGGACTGGCCCTGTCCGAATCGAGATGGCCGCACCTTGACTGGGGCGATGCTGGCGAACTGGCCCGGCTGCGGGTAGCCGACCCTGCGTGCGGCACCGGAACTTTGCTAATGGCGGCCTATCGCCAGATCGTCCAAAACCACGCTGCCAGTGGCAAGTCGGCGCCCGACAATCCGGCCCTTCATCAGGCGTTGGTTGAACATGTCCTGTTTGGGGCTGACGTAGTTCAGGCGGCTATCCACTTGACGGCGGCCACGCTGGCCGCGATGTCCCCGTCTGTGGGATTTTCGCAGATGCAACTACACACCCTCCGGCTGGGGCAGGACTCCCCCGGCAAGATCGATCTGGGTTCTCTGGACTGGCTCTTGGCCCCGGAGACCCAATCCTCGTTTTCCGGCACGGAAGAGCAGATTGGCGCCAAGAGCGGCGCGGGAAGTCTCGTCCAGCTCCCGGTGGCCGACCTGGTCCTGAGCAATCCTCCATTCACCCGCCGGGGAAGCGACGGCGGGAAAGAGGACGCGTTGGCGAGGGTGTTTTCATTGCCGGTGGACGATCCGGAAGCCCTAAAGGCCATCGCCAAACGGACATCCGCGCTGTTAAAGGGCACGCCTGCGAATCAAATAGCCGGACATGCGTCGTCATTTACGGTGTTGGCAGATCGGCTGGTCAAACCCGGTGGGCGAATCGGGCTCGTCCTCCCGGTGACCGCTTTGTTCGGCGAGTCGTGGCGAGACATTCGCAACATGCTGTCATGCCGGTACGAGATCGAGTTCGTGGTCTCGTCCCACGACCTGGAACTCCGTTCGATGTCCTTTGACACCGGCATCGCTGAGGCCCTATTTGTCGCGCGGAGACTTTGCGAGGGCGAGGTCCCACGGAGGCGAGGCATATTCGTCAATCTGTGGCGGGCGGCGCGCCGGGAGACGGACGCCATGGCCCTGGCCAGAGCCATTGACGCGACGGCTTCGACTCCGGTCCTCAGATCAGATGGCCCGCCCGTTGGAGGCATTCCGCTGATGATTGGAGGTGAACCCTGGGGTGAGGTCGTGGACGGTCCTGTTGGAGAGGGATCCTGGACCGCCGCCAGATGGAAAAATGCCGCCACGGGACAATTCGCGGCCGCAGTAGAACGCGGGGAGATGTGGGGCGATGACGGGACACGGATAGCTGTCCAGATACCCGTCGCGGCTATGTCGGAAGTCTGCAATGTAGGGCCTCAGGACCGGCAAATTCGGGGCTCACTTGGAGTTTTCGACAGTTTCCACGATCGGAACGAACAAACGCAGTTCAACGCGATTTGGAGACACGATTCTTCGATTCACCAGAATATGAAGTCGGAGCCGAACGCATGGCTCGTTCCGAAGGTGGATCGTGACCATCGGACAATTTGGTCACAATCTGGAACGCTCCACGTTACGCGCGACATTCAATACGACTCACAACGGATAATGTCAACTCGAACCGGCATGCGAGCGTTGGGAGTACGCGCATGGCACACGTTGCTTGTCCGGGAGACCGATCCCCTGATCAGGTCCCGCCGGGAGATCGCGTTAGCCCTTTGGTGCAACTCCACTTTTGGAATGCTATTGCATGTGAATCATTCCAATAGGGCGCAATTGGGTAGGGGGACCGGCAACAAAGGAATGTTGGAGACTCTCGTCACGCTGGATGTACGGAAACTCGAGCCTTGGCAGTTGGACGAGGCGCAGCAAATATGGCGCGACTTCAGCGAACGAAAATTCCTGTCCTTCCATCAGTGCGCCGTCGATCCGGCACGAATAGAACTGGATGAGCGCATCGTCCGTGATTTGCTCGGCCTTGGCGAAGACGCCGTCGGCGCATTAGCACGCCTGCGTACACTGCTGGCCAGCGAGCCTTCGATCCATGGCTCAAAGAAACCCGAGTTGCCATGAGGTGTGCGGGCTGGAATTACGATCGCGAACGGTGGCCCCGGAGACGGCGACGGACGGAGAGAGGCCGACGATTTAGCCTAAAGCAATGGCCCAGCCAGACCAATATCAAGAGACCGACGAGGCCAACGAGGAAAACCTGAGTCGTCTTGGCAGTTCAGGCGTAGACATCAGTCCATGAACCGCGGCGTTAGGAGGGTCTGAAATATGCTCAAACACAAGTGGCAACCCTTGGAAGGCCTTAAGCCCCAATCTTCCAATGTGGACTTCCGGGAGATCGACTCGCTCCACCAACAGTGGGTGCGCTTTCGGCAACAACGGGAGGAGTCAAATCCCGACGCTTACAGAGCATTCTTGCAGCGTGTATACCGTACCCGAACGGCGGTTGAGGCAAAAAGGGGCTTGTCGTCGTCAATACGGGCAAGGGCAAGGGCAAGAGCACGGCAGCGTTTGGAATCACGTTTCGTGCCTGGGGCCGCGGAATGAAAGGGTGCGCGGTACAGTTCATCAAGAGCGACAAGTCGATGTGCGGTGAGCAGATGGCCGCCGAGAAGTTTGGCATCGAGATGATCTCCTCCTGCAGAGGTTTTACCTGGACCTCTATGGACCCAGGACTTCGCCGAGGACGCCTCGCGGGCACGCAACGGGCGGCGGATCGCAAAGGAGATCATCGCGGCGGGCTATCACGACATGCTCGTCCTCTACGAGATCAACTACCCGATTAGATACGGCTGGATCGACACCGCTGAAGAGGTTACCACGCTGAAGGAGAGACCACCCATGGTTCACGCGGCGCTGACCGGCCGGCACGCACCCGCAGAGATAATTGACGCGGCCGATCTTGTCACCGAGATGCAGCAGGTCAAACACCCGTACCATGACCAGAACATCGGGGCGCAGAGGGGCATCGAGTTTTAGCCAGCGTCGCTCCCGAATCCGATCCTCAACGACATCGCATGCACAACTTCGTTATACCGCCAATCGACTCAGTCGCGGCCGATGCAGCAGCAGAACGCCAAGGCATGCTCACCAAGCCACCTTGCAGCCTCGGCAAGCTCGAAGAAATAGCATGGCGGCTGGCTGGCATTCAGGGGACCGTGCTACCCACGGTCCGGAACAGGTGGATCGTCGTTGCGGCCGCCGACCACGGCGTGACCGGCGATTCGGTGAGCGCATACCCGCAGGAAGTGACGGCGCAGATGGTCCGTAACTTCCTCTCCGGCGGCGCGGCGATCAACGTGCTTGCGCGCCACTGTGGGGCGAGACTCATGGTCGTGGACGCCGGTATTAACGGGCCTGTTATATCGGATGGGGGTTCCCGTTTGCAGAGACCTTTGCGTAACCTCGACGCATGTCATTTTGAGCCCGGCGAAAAATCCAAGCCATCCAGACGGCATGCCCCGCCCCCCTTACCCAGACCCCTCGGCTTCGCTCGGGGTGACATGAGCGGCGCTCGGGGCGACATGGAGTGCGGAATCACTGGTTGGGGAGCTAGGGATCCTCTGAACAAGCCGTCAACGCGGCCATCTTCCGTATCTGACTCGGCCATGCTCCGCGGACTTGTTCAGACCATTCCTAGTTCTGCAAAGGACTCTTTGCACGGGAATGACGAGGCAAGGGGCTTGCGTACTATGCGGGCAGGGTGTGGGACCGCAAACTTCACCCGCGAGCCAGCGATGAGCCTCGAACAGGCCCGGCTGTCGATAGCTAACGGGGCGGAGGTCGCAGACGATCTCGCGAGTCGGGGAGCGCACCTGGTCGCCGTTGGCGACATGGGCATCGGCAACACGAGTTCTGCTGCCGCAATCTGCGCCGCCATGACCAAATCCGATCCGGCCTCAGTCACGGGGAGAGGTACGGGGATTGACGACGCCGGACTGGAGCGAAAAGTCGCCGTCATTCGCCGCGGCCTCGACCTGCACAAACCCGACCCGGCCGATCCTATCAGCGTTCTGTCGGCGGTTGGCGGCTTCGAAATCGGGTTCCTGGCCGGACTGATGCTGGGGTTAGCAGAACGCCGTGTCGCAATCGCGCTCGACGGCTACATCGTCACGTCGGCCGCGCTGGTCGCGCATGGGCTCCACCGCCGGGTAGTCGACTACATGTTCGCGTGCCACATTTCCGTCGAGCCCGGGCACCGCGTCGCGCTGGAACACCTTGGCTTGTCGCCGTTGCTAGACCTGAACCTGGGACTTGGCGAGGGATCGGGCGCGGCGCTCGGTATGACGATTATCGAAGCGGCGGCGCGACTCCATGCCGAGATGTCCACATTCGACGAGGCCGCCGTCTCGGGCCCGACCAGTCCGCCATCATGAGCGCGATCACGGCTGCCATCCGATTCCTCACCGTCGTTCCGGCGCCGGGCAGTGAATGGTCCGCCCGCTCCGCCAGCCGGTCCGTCGCCTGGTTCCCCGCTGTGGGCCTGGGGATCGGCGGCGCGGCGGCGGCTGTCAACTGGGTGGCGCGGCTTGCCTTGCCCGACATGCCGGCCGCTGCGTTAGCCCTTGCCGGCGGTGTCGTTCTCACCGGCGCGCTGCACCTCGACGGGCTAGCCGACACATTCGACGGCCTGCTCGGAGGAGATTCTCCGAAGCGGCGGCTCGAGATCATGAAAGACCCGTCGTCAGGGGTCTTCGGCATCACCGCAGTGGTAGTTGTGCTGATGGCCAAGTGGACAGGCCTGTCGTCGTTGCCTGACGCCTACGGTTGGTCAGCCATAGTATTTGCGGCGATGGCGGGCCGTTTCGCGGCGGTGGCGTCGATGGCGACATTTCGCTATCTGCCCAGTCAGGGTCTCGGATCGCCGTTCCGAGGCGCCGGGCGCGTCGCATACCTGGCCGCGGCTATGTTTGCGGCAGTCTTGGCGTTCGTTCTGGCCGGACCTTTCGGGCTGGCCGCGCTCGTTGGCACAACGGTGGTGGGCCTCGCCGTGTCTGCATTTGCCGCGCGGCGACTCGGCGGCGGAGTGACGGGAGACGTCTACGGCGCGGCGATAGAGCTGGCGGAGGTCTCGACCCTGCTGGCATTCGTAGCGATGTTCAGCGCGGGACTCGACATCAGCCCCATTTGGAGCGGTTAGCCGTGTGGCGACCACTGCTGACGCTTGGCCTTGCGGTCATCTGGGACCGTCTGTTTGGGGAGCCGCCTGAAAAGGTCCACCCCGTCGCGTGGATGGGCCGGGCCGTAGATGCCATCGGCCAGCCGACAGGGGACAAGGACACTGATCTCTTCCGAGGCCTGGTCGCTGCGGCAGCCCTCCCGTTGGCCTCCGCGGCGATCGCGGCGGCGGCTGAGCGGATCCTCAACCGCGCCGGACCCATCCCATCGATCCTGGGCGGCGCGTTCTTGCTGAAGAGCATGTTTGCGATTCGTGCCATGACCGACGAGGCGGCAAAGGTAGACAGTGAACTGGAGGCCGGCTCCTCAGACACCGCCCACAGGTCGCTCTCGCGAATCGTCTCGCGGGACGTTACCAACCTCGACGACTCTCAGATCGCAAGCGCAACGATAAGCTCGGTCGCCGAGAACGTCACTGACAGCGTTGTTGGCCCGCTCGTTGCGTACGGGGCGTTCGGATTGCCGGGGGCTGCGGCGTACCGCGCCATCGACACCATCGACTCTATGATCGGCTATCGTGGAAAGTACGAACACCTTGGAGCGGCGGCGGCAAAGCTCGACGATGCGGCGGGCTTCGTGCCGTCGAGGCTGGCGGGCGGCGCTGTGGTTGCTGCCTCTTCCGTCCTGCCGGGCTACGACGCGCCGGCCTCAGCCCGTACGATGATCAAACAACACGACCGTACGGAAAGTCCAAACGGTGGCTGGCCCATCGGCGCCATGGCCGGCGCCCTCGGAGTCGAGGTAGAAAAGACCGGCCACTATAGACTGGGGCCCAAAGGCGCACGGCCGTCGGCCCGCGACATCCGCCGAGCCAACCATTTATTCGCCGGCGCGGCCCTCGTGGCAGTCGGCATCGCCGCGGGGTTGATAATCGCCAGAGGGCACTAAAGCCCCAACGGGCCTGTACACCAAGGGGAGAATGAGATCGGCAAAGTAATACTAATCAGACACGGCGAAACGGACTGGAATGTCGAGGAGCGTATTCAGGGCACGAGCGACAGGTCGCTGAACGCGCGTGGGATGGCACAGGCAGCGATGGCTGCCGAACACGTCAACCGGCGATTCAATCCGACGCGCATATGGTCCAGCGACCTCGCGCGGTGTGTGCAGACCGCCGAGGCGCTTGCGACGCCGTTTCGCCGGACGCCGACGCTGCGGGAGGTCGATCTTGGCCAGTGGGAGGGTTTGAGGTGGGCCAAACTACATGACGAACACGCCGGTTGGGTCAGCAAGTACTTCGCCGGTGACCCTACGTTCCAGGCCCCCGGCGGCGAACTGCTTGCAGACGTTGTGGAAAGAGGCCGGCGCTTCATACAGGAGGCGGACCTCACCACGCCCCAGGGTGATGTAGTCGTACTCGGTCACGGCGGGGCGCTCAAGGGTCTGATAGTGGCGCTGCTCGACCTGCCGACTGAGGCGATGGGCAAGTTCAGTTTGAGCAACGCGAGCCTCACCATTGTGGACATTACTCCGGGCATGGTCTACCTACAATCGCTAAATCAGACCGCGCACCTCGAACTCCCGCGACCCTAACCGGGGGGCTGAAACGAAAGCGACGCCGTGATGAACGATCAGGAAGACCGCCCGATGGCCGCGACCCTGATGGTTCAGGGTACGGCGTCGTCTGTTGGTAAGAGCGTGCTCACTGCCGCTTTGTGCCGCATCTTTCGGCAGGACGGCCGTTCGGTGGCGCCGTTCAAGGCCCAGAACATGTCGAATAACTCCTGGGTGACGCCCGGGGGCGGGGAACTGGGACGGGCGCAAGCGGTGCAGGCCGCCGCTGCCGGCATCGAGGTATCCACCGACATGAACCCTGTACTGTTAAAACCGGAGGGCGACAGGCGGTCGCAGATCGTGCTGAACGGCAAGGCGGTCGGCAGCGCGTCGGCGCGGGACTACTACCGGACGAAGACCGGCCTGTGGCCGCACGTGACCGGCGCCCTAGACCGGCTAAGGCGCGAGTACGACCTAGTGATAGTCGAAGGCGCGGGCAGTCCGGCCGAACCCAATCTCAGGCACAGCGACATCGCCAACATGCGTGTCGCTCTTTACGCGCGGGCTGCCGTCCTGTTAGTTGGAGACATCGACCGGGGCGGGGTGTTCGGGTCGCTGCTCGGCACTCTAGAACTACTCGAGCCCGAAGAACGGGAACTGGTGCGCGCCATTCTGATTAACCGATTCAGAGGCGACCCGGCGGTCTTGGCGCCGCTGCCGCAGATGATCGCTGACCGGACAGGCGTCCCTGTCGCCGGCGTGATCCCGATGATCCCCGACCTCAAGATCCAGGACGAGGATGCAGCCGGACTAGACTCCGCCGGCGCGGGGCGGGTCCAAAGTGGCGCCGTGCGCGCCGCCGTGATTCGATTCCCCCGCGTGTCCAACTTCGACGACTTAGCCCCGCTGGAACGCTGTGGCGTTCACGTCGAATTCGTGACAACCACCGAGAAACTCGCAGGGGCCCATCTCGTGATTTTGCCGGGGACGAAGAGCACCATCGCCGACCTGCGATGGATGAAGTCCCGGGGGCTCGATCAGGCGATCAGGTCGGCTGCCAACAACGGAGCTGCGGTCCTCGGCATTTGCGGCGGTTTTCAGATAATGGGATCCCGCCTTGAAGACCCGCTCGGCGTCGACAACGCAGAGGGCGGCGGAGAAGACGGGCTGGGCCTGATCGACTCCACTACCACCTTCGCTCCGAAAAAACGCACGCGTCGGGTAGATTTCACCTTGAACACCGGCCCCGGATTACTCGAAGGAAAAACGGACGCGACAGGCGCGGGGTACGAGATTCACACTGGCGTTACGACCGGGACCCATACCCAGCCTTTCGAGGTCACTGCCCGCGGGAGCCTGCCTGAATTGGACGGCGCTATCAGCGATACCGGCTGGGTTCTCGGCACCTACGTCCACGGCCTGTTCGATTCGCCGGACATCGTGGACAGGATCATCGGCAACGTGGCCAGACGGCACGGCCTTCCGAGGCCGGACGTCCCGCACTATTCCATGGAAGCTGAATTCGACAGGCTGGCTCACGTGGTACGAACTAACATCGACATGGACCTCATCTACTCCATCGCAAACAACGGCGCAGGCTCCGGATGAGCTCGGACGTCACTCTCGTCATTGGCGGCGTGCGGTCCGGCAAGAGCCGCTTCGCCGCCGATCTCGTCTCCCGCGCAGCCGGCGGCGGGCCAGTGCTGTTCGTGGCCACGGCGCGGCCCGGGCCATCTGCGGGCATGGATACCCGAATCGAAAAACATCGCGCCAGTCGACCCGACCACTGGCATACTATCGAGGCCCCGGTTTACCTGGGTCAGGCCTTGGGCCCTCCGGCCGACGTCGGCGCGGTTTTGGTCGACTGCCTCACGATGTGGATCAGCAACATTTTGTACGACAGCGGCGACAGCGACGCGCCGGAGTTTGAAGACAGGGCACGGGCTGCCCTGAATCGCAGCGCTGACGTTTTGATGGATTGGCTCACGCCAGTGACAATTCCTGTCGTGCTGGTCACCAACGAGGTGGGCGCAGGCGTTGCGCCGCCAACTCGCCTCGGCACCGTGTTTGCCGACCTGCAGGGCGAGGTGAATCAGAGGGTAGCGAACCGCGCCGACGCCGTTTGGCTGATGGCGGCCGGAATTCCCGTCCGGATCAAATAGCCGCCGGCCGCGGGCGCGCAAGAAATCGCAGGAGCTCCCCGCGCTGCGCCAACAACGACCGCTCAGCCATCTCGCGCAGTAGCCCCGCCGCGACGCCGCCCGTGTAGTCGAGCGCCTCGATTGGCGGACCCTGTATTAGTACAAGCCGGTTCACGCCGCGCGCAGCCTCGACGTTGCGAAGATTGTTCGGACCGACGGCCATGTCGCACAACACCACTACGTCCGCCGCCTCGACCAACGCCAGATGCCGCTCGTGCTGGGGATCGTCGATCTGAGAAAACGGCGGCGCAGGAACAAACGACACGCCGAGCAACTCCGCCGTCTCTCGATCCGTATCGCCGAGTCCGAGCACGCCCGACGTAACGGTATATCCGGCGCTGACGAGTTGATGCATCACGTCACGGCCTGAGCCTGCGCCACAGATGACGTGCACGAGCACGCCCTTATCCTCATCGATCGTGTAACCGCCCGCGGGACCCAGCAACGACACCTGCGGCCTGCCGGTGACCGGATCGGCTTCGACGAATGTCTCCACTTCGAACGCCTCCCGCAGATTGGCCGGGGTTAGGACGTCGGCAGGCGCGCCTTCCGCGGCGATGGCGCCGTTGGACATGAGCGCCAGCCGGTCGCAATATCGGCCGGCGAGCGAGAGATCGTGCAGCGCCATGACTACCGCGATCTCTCGCTCGTCGATCTCCATTCGAAGCACGTCCATGATCGAAAGACGATGCTTCAGGTCCAGATTGGCAGCCGGTTCGTCGAGCAGCAAGACCGCCGCCTTTTGCGCAAGCGTGCGAGCCAGTAGCACACGTTGCCTTTCACCACCCGACAGCGTGTCGAGTTGTCGGGCCTCGAACTCGCCGGAGTCCGTGCGGTCCATCGCAGTGCGGGCTATCTCGCGGTCCCCTGCCCCTTCGAGTTCGAATCGGCCGAGGTGGGGATACCTGCCCATTAGAACAGTCTCCAACGCAGTAAACGGGTGGTGTGCGTCGTGCTGCGGCATGAACGCTATCCGCCTCGCCCGTTCGCCTGACGCCATGGCGCCCAGATCCGCTCCGTCAAGTCGCACTTGCCCGGCGTCCTGCTTCAGCAGTCCGGCCATAACCCGAAGCAGGGTACTTTTGCCGGCGCCGTTAGGGCCCAATAGCCCCAGCAGTTCACCAGGACGCACATTGAGGGACGTCGAGTCGAGAATAGTGGCGCCCCCAAGCCGCAGCGAAATGTCACGTGCTTCCAGCCCTCGGCCGGCGTTGGCATGCGCGCCGTACGCCTCGGCGCTTGCTTTGGTGGTGGATGACATCACGTGAAGCGGTCCGCGTTTCTTCCTACTGGCCCGGGTAGGGCTTGAAATCGGCAAACCGCACGCCCATGAACCGATCCGGATAAAGCAGCACGGCTGTTTCCTCGATGCCTCTGACGTTCCAGTGTGAGAGGGTGGTGTAGTACCTCGGCTCGGAGAAGACGACCCTGCCGAGGGCAATGGCCGGCGCCGATGCGAGGGCGGGCTCTGCCAGCAGCTCTTCGCGCAGCGCCGCCGCTCCGGGTTCCGGTTGCGTAATCAGGATGACGTCGGGGTTCATAGCCGTTATCGACTCGACGCTTATCGTCTGATGACCGCCGATGCCGTCGCGGGCGGCTGCGTTTACGCCCCCCGCGGCTTCGATAATACCCCCTTCGGTTGAGCCGCTGCCTGCTGCGCTGATCGTGTCGGAGAACCGGGCAATGGCCAACACGGCAGGACGGGTCGGGTCGTCCGGCGGGGGTAGGCGTTCATCCAGCACAGCAAGACGCGACTCGATATCGGCGATCAGCTCAAGCGCCCTGTCCTCCGCGCCAAGCATGTATCCCAGCAGCAGGATGTTGGGGATGTTGCCTGATGTCGAACTCTCGAGAGCGGTGCGCACCACCGGTACGCCGGCTGCCTTGATCAGGTCGACCAGATCGGCCTTGGAGAACTTTGACGCGATTACCAGGTCAGGGCTCAGCCCCAACACCTCTTCGGCGTCCCGTTTTACCTTCGGCAGATCGCTCACTTCTGAGGCGATGTTCGAGTAGGTTGCGTTGGCAGTAAATGACCCGATTCCGGAAAACCGGCCTGACCCGATCAATGCCGCGACGATCTCGTCGTGACCAAGCGACAGCGTGTGTATCCGTTGCGGAGGGCCATCGAGCCGTACGACGCCGTCCGACGTTTCGACCTCGCGCGGCCATCCCCGGTTCGAAGCGTCGACGATGCCAGGCGCATCGGGGTACGGCGCCGACGTCGGAACCGGCAACGGAGCCGTTGTTGCCACAGGGGTTGGCGCGGGTAACGCCGGCTGGGTTGGCAGGGCGGGGTCGGGGGCCGCCGCGGGACGCGCAGTTGGGGCGGGTAAGGTGGTGTCGGCCGGCCGGGGGGTGTCAGGGGCCCGTGCCGTCGGCCTCGGCGCGCTTTCCTGCGACGCGTCGCCGCAGCCGACGAGGGCCAGCGACGTGGTAGTCGCCAAGACAATCAGGCCTATGCCGAATCGTATTCGTCCATTCAAGGTCAATAAGATCGAATCTCCCATCAGCGGTTACGGGGTCGCCGTTAGATCAACCCCGCCCGCGCCTTGTTGCGTATCAGCAGAAACAGAAAGAATGGCGCTCCCACGAACGACGTGACGATCCCCACCCGCACCTCGGCCGGGGCAACTACCACCCGCGCCAGCGTGTCTGCGGCAAGCAGGAACAGGCCGCCGCCCAACGCGCTTAACGGAACCAGCACGCGATGGTCGGAGCCGACAACGAGCCGCAGCGCATGCGGCACGACGAGCCCCACGAACGCGATCGTCCCCGAAAACGCAACCGCGGTCCCCGTGATCAGGGACGCTGCGACCAGCAACACGTTCCGGGTAAACCCGACGCGCACCCCCAACGACCTCGCCTCCTCCTCGCTCACCATGAGCAGATTCAGGTCGCGCGCCAGTACGACGGCCGCCGCCGCTCCGGCCAACACGAATGGAGCCGCCAGTCGAATCTCTGTCCAGCGTGACGCGTCGAGCCCTCCGGCCAGCCAGAAGATCATCGCCCGCTGTGACTCGGGGTCTTCGGTGTAGAGCACGATCGCCGATATGACAGCGGCCAGAAAAGCGCTCACCGCCACGCCGGTAAGTAATAACGCGGCCATCGAAAATCGCCCACCAGTCGACGCCACCGCGTACACCACCAGCAGAGCCCCCGCCGCTCCTGCGAACGCCATCGCCGGCAGGGCGAGCGGGAACGCCGCATTGGCGCCGATTGCGATGGCAACGACCGCGCCGACCGCGCCGCCGGTAGATACGCCGATAATACCGGGGTCGGCCATCGGGTTTCGGAACAGCCCCTGCATGATGGCGCCGGATACGCCGAGCGCTCCGCCGACCAGCAACGCCAGCACGATGCGGGGCAGTCGGATCGTCTCGACTATCGCCCACTCGGTGGAGTTTGCGGCGCTGTCTGCCAAGCCGGCGAGGTCCAGCAAGACACTCACCGCCAGCGACGGCGGCATCGCGTAGGGTCCAACGGATACGGCAACCCCCGCCATCAGGGTCGTGGCCGCAATCAACACAGCCGACCCGGCGGCGAGCCTGCGCAATACCGGCGAACCGGCCAGCTCCCGGATTCGGAAACCGACGCGGATACGACGCGACGATGAAGCCTCGGATTGGTCTTCAGACACCCCCGATCGCGGGTCGGGAGCGCGGAGATCGCTCGACTGCAACATATATCCCCGGCCGCGTCGCGCCAAGGGACAAAGCGTGTGAACTGCGCCGGCTTTGACACCGGGAAAATACAATCACGGTCTGAGGCGCTCCCTTGGCGAGGAGCGGCCACTCAGCCCTGCCCGGCAGGTCTCCTGACTCCCGGATCATCGCCTAAAACCGCGCCTTCCCATCCGCGCTACGCAGACAGTGGCATTAGCGGTCGGCTAACCGGTCACAGTGGCGCCACCGCAGCGGATTCTCACCGCTTTCCCTGTTTGCCGCTCGATTGTCGAGCGGCGCCGGACAGGTATGGCTTTTGTGACGGTTTCGGACACTACGCCCGCACAAAGACAGCGTCAATACCAATCCAGCGGCAATATTTATGATTCGACCGGACTGTCACCTCGTTGGCTGCCCACCCCAAATCTCTTCCACCGATTCCAGGGATGGCCATGATTGGTGCGAACGGCGGTACCCACGCGGTCAGACGATGGTCTCCGGGCGGCGTAGACGTTAACCACCGTCCCTGCCCAAGAGGCGAATCGGGGCGCGGTCCTGCGCGTCGGCAACTGTGTCGGTACGATATGTACTCCGGCCGGATTAGACCGAACGCGGTAAAATAGAAAGTTCACTGGCGAAAACACGGGCATTGGCGTCGACGGCCTATCTTGTGGAGCAACCTCTGTAGGCATCAACATGAACGCAACGGTCGAGTTGGCGAACGAGAGAGGACCCCGCGTATGAACCCGGCAGCAAAAGGCGCTAACAAAGCTCGCGCCGCAGGCAACGATCCTGAGCCGCAGGAAGGGTGCACCCACCATTGGTTCATCGACCCGCCGAACGGCGCTGTGAGCATCGGGCACTGTCAGAAATGCGGAGAAGACCGCGAGTTCCGCAACTCCATCGAGTACTCATCCTGGTATGGAACCAGGAATTCCGGGAAGTCGAAATAGCCTGACGCCTACCGGAAAAGGTCGCGCTCCGGGCTCCTGAGCAGGACGCCGGCGCCGACGTTGCCGGGCAAAACCCCTGCACCCCGTATTACTGCGGCTGGAACGCGCCCGATCTCGCCCATTACGATCTGAGCCGCCGAAGCCAGTTCGTCGGCCACCGACACCAAAGTTGAAGCCAGGACCCTGCCGTGGTCGTCTATACGGCCCCTCAGGTCCGCGAGAGGCGCGAAACCGCTGACGCCGATCGCAACATTCATTGAGCCTTCGCGCCAGGGCCTGTTGAACGAGTCGGAGATGATCACCGCCACGTTTCCTCCCGCCCCCGACTCAAGCCCTGTGCGGATCCGCTCCGCTGAAGCGTCGGGGTCGACCGGCAGGGTGGTCACCGAGTCATCGCCAGGCACATTCGAACCGTCCACGCCGGCGTTGGCGCAGATCAACCCGTGACGCGTTTCGACGATCAACACACCCGGCACCGCTCTGACGATCCGCACAGACTCGTCCATCACTATTTGGACCAGCCGGGGGTCTTTGCCAACCCGATTCGCCAACGCAACCGCCTCAGACGTCAGCGTGATCTGACTCAGCTTGCGGATAGCGCCCTCGGACTTCGAAACCACCTTTTGAGCCACCACCACCACGTCACCTGGCATGATTTCGACACCGGAACTGTGGGCCGCTGTCGAAATCAGCGCCGTGAGATCGTCGCCGGGCGCCACCTCGGCGATACCCTCGACGGCCGACACCTCAAAACTTCTTGGCATATGCCGCATCTCCTTCCGCCGGGCGAATAACACCGCATATTTTAACCGCCAACCTACAACAACACCCCCGTCGCCCGGCGGGTCTTATATCGGGCCGTCAGCCCCTTCCCCGAACGCTCGGAGACGCCCGCTCCCTCTCACACATTCATTATCTCGACCCGCTCAATATTGTGACCTCGCAAGTCTGGGCGCAGGACAAAACCCCAGTTCTCCGGACGAGCGACAGCGCGATGGCATCCCGCGAACTCGACTGCCACTTACACGGCGCAAAACACTGGGATATGCAACTATGGCCTTATCAATGCGCACTCTTCTCAGTCGTTCCCCAGACGAACATCCAACGCCCCCCATCCCTCGAAACCGTCCCGCTCCAGCCGATAAGGCGGTCGTGTGATGGGCATGCCTTCGGTGTGGCAGCGCAGGCGAAGTCGAAGGATACAAAGGGAACGCTCACAGGCCCTCCAACGCATCGGCCTGGCCACGTCGGGCTCGCCGGTGACGGGCGAAACGGCGCTGTGCATCGCTTACATGTGCCCGTGGGCGCACGCTTGCGCGGCCGCCAAGCCGAGGCCGGCGTTGGTGAGCCAGCGCAAGTGCCACCGCAAGTACCCCGACGAGATGCGCCCCCGCCCCGGGCTCACCGCCCACGCCCTCGATATCCTGGCACACCGACGGCAAAAAGGCGTCTCGCTCAACCCCGTTACAACGTCGATGTTGGAGCAGTTCCGGCCCGGGGGGCCAAGCTCCAGCTATGGCAAAAAGAGACCCGCGTTGCCCGTGCTCGAAGGATCGGTACAAGGCCGCGGCAACTACCCCGCCCAGCAGATGGGGTGATGGGATCCTGCCCAACCGGCCCACGGCAATGCGGCTAGTTTGGTGCTCGGCCAGGTCGTGTCAACTGACTGCGCGGGCGTTGAGTAGCCGTTCTATCCGGGAATCGTCCAAGCCCAACTCTTCGAGTATCTCCCGGCTGTGCTGGCCCAACATAGGCGACGGCCGTAAGGGCGGGTTGCCCGACTTGAAATACACCACCGGTCCCGCCGCGCGATAGCGTCCGCCGGCCGGGTGTTCCATCTCAACCACGTAGTCGTTCGCAATGGCCTGTTCGTCGTCCACAATCTGCTCCACGAACCGCACCGGCTCGCACGGAATATCGCGCTTCCTTAGCTCCGTGATCCACTCCGACGTAGTCCGTTTGGCGAATTCCGTTTCCATTCGTGCTACCAGACTTTCCGCCATTGCAGCGGCCTCCGGTGTCGACTCGTCGTAGCCCGGGACTTCGACCCGCGGGTCGGACAGTCCCAGAAACCTGAGTAGCCGGATCCTCGGCGGTACTGCCAGCGTGCCGAGGGCGAACGCGCCGTCTTTCGTCCGATAGGCCCGGTAGTAGCATTCGTATATCCGAGAGGTCGCCACCTTGGAGTAGCTCGCCTGCAACTCGGCGTACGAGGCCCCTTGTTCGACCATTTTGTCGTGTTCGCCATCCATCCACACCTGGGCGGGGGACAGCGCTCGCTCGACTCGAATGACCGACAGCGACTGCATGGCGATTGCGTTGCCCAGCAGGCTTGTGCTTGCCAGTTGCCCCTTGCCTGTGCGAGCGCGTGCGAGGAGACCGGCCATAACGGCGTTGACGATAGCGTACCCCGTCGAGTAGTCGATAAACGACGACGACCTAACCGGCACCGGATGCCCGCGCTCGACCTTGCCCTCGGTAGCCATCGCACCTGTGTACCCCTGTGTGATCAGGTCGAACCCCGGCTCGTTCTTCTTCGGACCGCTGCCGCCGTACGCCGTGACATTGCAGTACACCAGCGAAGGATTGATCCGCATGAGCGTCTCATGGTCGAATTTCAGCTTGGCGGCGGTGTCCGGCCGGTTGTTCGACACCACCGCATCGGCGCTCCTGGCAAGCGCATGGCACACTTCGATCCCCTCCGGCTGTTTCAGGTCGATACAAATGCTGCGTTTCCCGCGATTGAGGGCCATGAACACCCTGCTGTCGTACGGAACGAAGCTCATGTGCGACCGCCACGGATCGCCGGTCGGCGGCTCGATCTTTATCACGTCGGCGCCCAGGTCGGCGAGCATCTGGGCCGCAAACGGGCCTGCCACAAACGAGCCGAACTCCAGCACGCTGTATCCGGCCAGCGGGCCTGCGGTCTCTGACGATGGGCGGGGTGGAATGTTTTTGTCGTCCATCACACGTTCCTGTCCGCGGCGGGGACGCGACTAGCCGCCGTTGTCGTCGAGTCGCGCCGGAGTGATCGCCGCGCCGCGGCAACCGACGTCGAGGCGCTCGATACTATGACGACCGGCGACGGTGACGTACAGCGACTCGCCCCACCAGCACATGTTCGTCACGCGGTCGCCGCCCATCGGGTAGTCCGCCAGCTGTTGGCCCGTCTCTACACTCAGGACCGCCACTGTTCCGTGCAACCAGCGCGCCACCCATAACCTGTCGAACTCGTCGAACATGATCCCGTCCACAGTTGCGTCGGCGAACTGGTGGACCATCTTCTGATTAGACGCCGCTCCGTCCGGCCCGAGGTCGTAAGACACAATCCCGTTCAGGCCGGACAGGGCCACGAACAGCCGTTTCTGATCAGGGTGCACGGCCAGTCCGTTCGGGTACGGGAGGCCGTTGTCGAGTCGGGTCACGCCTGCGGGTTGATTCCGGCGGTCCATGGCCAGGCGGTAGACCCCACCCTCCGAGCCGCCCTCATTCGGTCCGGGATCCGTGAAGTACACGTTGCCCGTAAGATCCATGCAAACGTCATTGACACCGAGGTACGCCCCGCCCTCGAACGAGTCCGTCAAGATGTCCATGCGGCGAGTATGGGTATCGAACCTCGTAACCCGCTTGCCGCCGTAGTCCGCCGCCACCACGTGCCCTGCGCCGTCGTACTTAAGCCCATTCACCCGGCCGCCCGTGTGGACCCACACCTCGACCGTGCCGTCCGGCGCCATCCTGCCCAGGGTCCCCGATTCGAGGTAGTTGACGAAATACAGATTGCCCGCGTCGTCGAAAATCGGCCCTTCCGGAAAGTCGATGTTCGCCACGACCGGGTAAGGGGTGATCGATTCGGGAAGTGAGTATGCGATGCCCATGGCCTTGCCTGCTGCTCTCGTGACTCGTGTCTTACCGCTACTCGCCGGCAAACCCGCCGCGCCAGCCCCGCTCCATTGGCCGGAGCTACCTTGACCGCAGGCAGTGCCTGTGAGTTGGTAGGCTCATTGTAGCCAGTGGGCCGAATATCCGGCGCATCCGACTTCCCCGACCCAGGCCTAACCCGTTTTCCTCGACTCCGATCGTGGAAGCATCGGGAGGGCGCCGGGTACCGCGGATATTACGGCGCCATTGTTCCCGTGCCCCATCCGGCGCCCACGAGAGACGACCCCACTGGTTAGTGGGCGTCGGCGGGCCACATCGTCACGGAACGCAGCGAACAAATGTGCTACAAGAGACGACCCCACGGGTTAGTGGGCGTCGGCGGGGGTCCATCAATGACGGGCGATATCATCCAACGTTCTCGTCCCGACATGCACCGCGTAGATTCACGTCTTTGCCAGCGGAGGATTGCGGTTGTTTCGGGTGCGGTTTAGGCCTAGTTTTTCGGCGGCGGGCTTCAGTGTTTCGTCCATTTCAACGGGGAATGTGATGTTGAGGCGCGCTCGCCGCTTGCGAGCATCGTTGCTTTCGGAAGCGTGCGGAATGTCCGAAAGATCGGGCTCGTCTTCTTTCGTACCGTCGGTTGGATTAACGGATTTGCTTGCCATTTGACTACCTTGTCCTTATACGGGGTCCATCCGAAGCGACTCACCCGGCCCACCAGTGGTTCCCCGATCGGAGTCGAGGAAGACGGATGGTGGACAGTCGTCCGCGTCATTCCAGCCAATCAGTGACCTTTGCGTAACGGCTCGCGGGCAGTCATCGCCGTCCCCGTTGTTGCCCCACGTCCGCCGTCCACCAGCTAAAGCGAGATGCCCCGTGCGTTTGCGACCGTGTCGAGGTCCTTGTCTCCGCGGCCGCTCATCAGCAGAAGTATCACGTGCTGCGGCGTCAGATCCGGCGCCATCTTTTTGAGGTATGCGACGGCGTGCGAGGGCTCGAGCGCCGGGATGATGCCCTCGCTTCTCGTAACGAAGTCGAACCCGTCCAGAGCCTCGTCGTCGTTAATCGCAACGTACTGCGCCCGTTCGGCGTCCTTCAGGTAGCTGTGTTCCGGCCCGACGCCAGGGTAGTCGAGGCCGGCCGAAATGCTGTGCGCCTCCTGCACCTGTCCGTCATCATTCTGCAGCAGGTAGCTCATGGCGCCGTGCAGCACCCCTGGCCGACCCATGCTTAACGTGGCCGCGTGCCGGTCGGTCTCAATGCCGTCTCCCGCTGCTTCCACTCCGATCAGGCCCACTTCCTCGTCCGCCACGAACGCCGAGAACAGGCCCATGGCGTTGCTGCCCCCGCCGACGCAAGCGATCGCATAGTCGGGCAGTCTTCCTGCCTGTTCCAGCGCCTGCCGTCGCGCCTCCCGACCGATCACTGCCTGAAAGTCTCGCACCATCTTCGGATACGGGTGCGGCCCGACGACGCTGCCGATGATGTAGTGGGTCGTCTCGACGTTGGTCACCCAGTCCCTGATGGTCTCATTGATGGCGTCCTTCAGAGTGCGGCTGCCCGACATGACGGAGCGGACCTCGGCGCCGAGGAGTTTCATCCTGTACACGTTCGGCGACTGCCGGTGGATGTCCTCCTCGCCCATGTATACGACACACTCCATGCCCAACTTGGCGCACACGGTAGCCGTGGCCACGCCGTGCTGACCGGCGCCCGTCTCGGCGATGATCCGCCGCTTGCCGAGCCGCTGCGCCAGCAATGCCTGGCCCAGGGCGTTGTTGATCTTGTGTGCGCCGGTGTGCGCCAGGTCCTCACGCTTGAGATAGACGCGAGGACCGCCAAGTTTGTGTGAAAGATTGGCTGCGAAGTAGAGGGGGGTAGGTCGGCCTACGTAGTCCCGCAGCAGCGAGTCCATCTCGGCCGCAAACGAAGCGTCGCCAGCAACCTCGTCGTAGGCGGCCTCGAGTTCGTCGAGAGCGCTCATGAGCGTTTCGGGCACAAACTTGCCGCCGTACTGGCCGAAGCGACCCCGTTCGTCGGGCAGAAGGCGGGTTTTGGGTGCTACAGGAGACATTTGTACTCAGCCCGTGGGTTGTGCGGAATTCCGGTCAGATATGGTGCGTCCAAGGATACCAGCCAACGCAGGGCTGGTCGGAACGGGGGGATTGGGATTGTGTCGCGATGGGCTGACGAGGTATGAGACCGGCAACTGAACTACGTGGATGAATAAATGTCATCACGTTAGGAGCTCACGTTTACTAGTGAATTCTGTGGAAATCAGTTCGAGCCGTTTTACTGCATCGCTCAATCTCAAATGTAAGGAGTTGTTTGATTATCCCGAAAACAATTCGACCAATCTATAGACTTCGGAGGCATGACGCTCATCTTCGGTGCGACGACGTTCGTGTTGGCGTGGTTGCTCGATCATTTGTCTATAACGCGCCAAAAGGAGGGAATCGGAACGATTTACGGCCACCACGAACACCACATGATCGGCGGCAAATATGTGCTTCGCGGTCTCAAGCAGTTCGTCTGCATAAGAAGGACGGCGCCTGTCGAGTTCATTGATCACAACCACCAGAGGCAATCCATCTTTGGCCTCCGCCAGGTCACTTGCCACATCTCGAACGTTATTGCCGAAGTTTATAAGCGATTTTAGCGCCTCCCGGTAACCGGACAGACTTTCTTCGGCATAGGACACGGGTTACTGAGGGGTGTCGAGACTGACGCCAGTGACTGCCTTGACGACGACCGGGGCAACCCACCGCATGGCCCTGATGTTCTTCTTTGCCGCATCATCTCTCCTAGATCCAATTGATCCATCTTCGAACTGCCTCAGTTCTTGCGGTATTGCGTCGGACAACGCAATGAATAGGTCGTCTGAACAATCGGTCTGCCATACGTTGAAACTGACGACCGGGAAGCCTTCGTTGCGCAGATGTTGTTCCCGGATTTTGAGGAACGTCGTCTTGCCTGCGCCCCAAGGAGCCTCTACAGCCAAGACGCAAGGCCCGTCAATCGACCCGATGATGTGCGTCAGGGCCGCAATCGGTTTACGCCGATCAAGCAAGTCGTTCTTGAAGGGATCGTCCGCGGGGATTTCAATTTCGCGTGGCTGTATGCGAATGCCCAAATTGGCTCTTTTCCATTTTGGCAAACAAGGAGCTAGACCGCCAAAATCTCTCGGGAACTGACTCGTCCAAGGATACCGGTTAGCACCCCGCGGCTGGATCCAGGTGTCGGGAACCGCGCAGGGACGGCCATTTGATCTACGATTGCTTGACCGGGCGGCCGCTTGTTCAACGACGACGATACGAGAACAAAATTGTCAGCAAGACCGAATGTAGACCAGTACATGATGGGCATCGCCGAGGCCGTGAAGGCGCGGGCGAACTGTCAAGGTAGCCGCATCGGCGCGCTACTCGTGTTCGAAGGACGCATCGTGTCGACCGGGTACAACGGGACGCCGTCGGACATGACCAACTGCGACGAGGGTGGCTGCGAGCGGTGCGCCAACCCAGATCGGTATAAGTCCGGCACCGCTTATGACATCTGCATCTGCGTTCACGCCGAGCAAAACGCGTTGCTGGCAGCAGCGAGGTTCGGAATCGCGGTCGGGGGCGCCATCCTGTACTCCACGATGAGGCCCTGTTTCGGCTGCACCAAAGAACTGCTTCAGGCACGGGTCAAGGGAGTTCTGTACCGGAAAGACTGGCGGCACCCCAACAAGGAATTGCGCTCCCAGTACGAAAGGTTGCAGGCCCGCTTCCCCGACGGCGTAAAGGAACTACCCGCCGGGCGGGCCTGAGACTGCTGTTCCTGAGAGGGGCGCAGGTTTTCGTTTGCCCGGCGCTGGCCATCACCCGTCTTCCCCTACCACGATCGGGGAACCGCCCGGTTCGCCGGAATGGTGTCGTCGGTGTTCGCGATTGACCCCTCAACCCCCATGGCGCCCACAAGAGACGCCACTGCATGATGGTCGTAGACGTTTGGGGTCTGGGATAGTGTCGGGGTGCGGACGGGACGCGCGCAATGCCAACGACGACACTCTTGGGCGACCAGGCGTAGGCATGTCTCTCACCGGAAATGGTGCCGTCGGTGTTCGCGATTGACCGCTCAACCCCCATGGCGCTCACAAGAGACGCCACTGCATGATGGTCGTAGACGTTCGGGGTCTGGGATAGTGTCGGGGTGCGGACGGGACGCGTTCGATGCCGACATCGCCCTGTGAGCAAACAGGTGTTGGGCGTGTCTCTCGAGGGCATCCGCTGGGGTAGTGTCAAGGCGGGGACGGCGCCTGCATTAACAATCGCTTAATGAACAGTTAGCGGAAAGTTAATGGCCAGGTCACATTATTACTTGCTGGCGAAAGCCTGGTTTTCATTCGCTGGACAGGTGTTAATTTCACCGGAACAAAGGATCAGAGGTCAAACGAATGGTTATTAGTACAGGTTCCCGTTTTGAGAGACCTTTGCGTAACCTCGACGCATGTCATTTTGAGCCCAGCGAAAAATCCAAGCCATTCAGACGGTATGCCCCGCCCCCCTTACCCAGACCCCTCGGCTTCGCTCGGGGCGACATGAGCGGCGCTCGGGGCGACATGGAGTGCGGAATCACTGGTTGGGGAGCTAGTTATGCAAAGGACTCTTTTGACGGGAATGGTGGTGTGGTGAGTTATAGCCGGGTCAACTGGAATTGGCTCGTGCTCACACTAGCAGTTGTCGGATTAGTAGCCATGGCGTGCGGCGGCGGAAACGAATCGGCGCCAGCGGCCTCAACTGGTTCAGGCGCCGAAACGAAACTCAGCGGGAACATCGAAATCGACGGCTCTTCGACCGTCTTCCCGATCAGCCAGGCCGCGGCCGAAGAGTTCCGGAAGGAACATCCCTCCGTCCAGATCCCGGTCGGCATCTCCGGCACCGGCGGCGGGTTCAAGCGGTTCACCGTAGGCGAGACCGACATCTCCGACGCATCCCGCCCCATCAAGGACTCGGAACGGGAACAGGCGGCTGAGAATGGTGTCGAGTTCATCCAACTCGCGGTCGCGTTCGACGGTCTGTCCGTCCTGGTGAACCCGGACAACGACTTCGTTACGTGCATGACCACAGAAGAACTCAAAATGCTCTGGGAGCCCGGCAGCACGATCAGCAAGTGGAACCAGCTTCGCCCCGAGTGGCCCGATAATGAGGTCAGGCTGTATGGTCCGGACACCGACTCAGGCACGTTCGACTACTTCACCGACGCCATCAACGGTGAAGAGGACGCGTCGAGACCCGACTACACGCAGAGCGCCGACGACAACGTCCTTGTGCAGGGCATCGCAGGCGACAGAAACTCCCTCGGATACTTCGGCTACGCGTACTACATAGAGAATCAGGACAAGCTGAAGGTCGTCGCCGTAGACGGCGGTTCGGGCTGCATCGCGCCTTCCGAGTCGACCATCAACGACGGCAGCTACGCTCCGCTCTCACGCCCGCTATACATCTACGTGAACAAGGCGTCTCTGGAGCGGCCCGAGGTGCCGGCATTCATCGAGTTCTACCTCAGAAACGCGTCCGCCCTAGCGTCAGAGGTCGGTTACGTGGGGCTGCCGCAGGCCGACTACGACGCCGGTCTGGCACAGATCCGCTAATCGCCCAAACACAACGAACCACACCTCCCAACACATCCCCGGCAGGCCCACACACCCTGCCGGGTTTTTTTGTGGAGCATTTCGCTCCCCGCGACGGGGATGTGGGCAACCGCCGAGCTCCCGGCGCTAGGCGAAGGCACTGATACAGCCTTAAGCTGTTAATACGGCCCTCGCGACTCAGGGCCGTGGTCCAATCGCCATGAATACTGACATGCCAGACCCTGCCGCCAGCGCAAGAGGCGCGCCGTTGGCCAGCAACTTCACCTCCTCGCTCCACGTGGACCAGCGGATGTACTGCGAGGACATCGCAGGATCGATGGCCCACGCACGCATGCTGGCCCGCCAGGGCATCATCGGCCAGACCGACGCCGACCGGATCATCGGCGGCCTGCAGCGGATCAAGTCGGAAATCGGATCCGGCGAGTTCGCATGGAATGAAGAGCTCGAAGACATCCACATGAACGTCGAGTCGACGCTCTTCGAGTTGATCGGCGACGCTGCCGGCCGCCTCCACACCGGCCGCTCCCGCAACGACCAGGTGGCCACGGACAGCCGAATGTACGCGAAACGTGCGGCGACCGACGTCACTCGGGCGGTGCGGCTCGCGCAGCGGGCGTTGTTGAAACAGGCCGCCGATCACGTCGACACCGTGCTCCCCGGCTACACGCATCTCCAGCGCGGGCAGCCTATATCCCTTGCCCACCACCTTCTCGCTTACTTCGAGATGCTCGACAGGGACGCGACGCGATTCGCAGCGGCACGGGATGCCGCCGACGTTCTGCCGCTCGGCAGCGGCGCCATGGCCGGCGTCCCGTACCCGCTCGACCGCGAATCGGTTGCGGCCGAACTCGGTTTTTCGACCATCAGCGCAAACAGCATGGACGCTATCTCGGATCGCGACTACATGCTCGATTTCGTGTCTGCCTCTGCCGTCTGCATGATGCACCTGTCGCGCCTCGCCGAGGAGCTCATCGTGTGGTCCACGGACGAGTTCGGGTTCGTGGGCATGGCCGAGGCGTTCACGTCAGGCTCCAGCATCATGCCGCAAAAGCGGAACCCCGACTACGCCGAGCTCGTACGCGGCAAGACCGGCCGCGTTTATGGCGCCCTAACTGCGTTGCTTTCGACGCTTAAGGGGCTACCTCTTTCCTACAACCGCGACCTGCAAGAAGACAAGGCCCAGTTGTTCGATGCAGCGGACACCGTGCTTGCGTCACTCGAAGCGATGGAGGGGATGGTGAAGACCGCCAAGTTCGACGCGGCGCGCATGCGCCGGGCAATGGACGAAAGCGCAGCGCTCGCCACCGACTACGCCGACCACCTCGTCGCAAAGGGAGTGTCGTTCAGGCAGGCTCATATCATCGTTACCGAGCTGACAAGAAACGCCAACGACTCCGGCAAGCGGTTGTGCGACCTCTCGCTGGACGAACTCAGATCGGCGTCGGGCCACTTTGGTGAAGACGCCCTTGAAATCACCGCTGAATCTTCCATCGCCTCTCGGGACGTGCCCGGCGGTACCGCGCCGCGCCGGGTGCTGGAGGCGTTGCAACACGCATACGGCAGAGTTTGGCGCGCCCATGCCGCCGGTGAGTGGTAGACCGGGCCGCGCTGTGAGTAAGATCAGGTTATCCGCGTCGATTCTGAGCGCCGACTTCGGGCGGCTGGCAGACGAACTTCGTGCAGCAGAGGAGGCCGGCTGCGACGAGATTCACTTCGACGTGATGGACGGGCGGTTCGTGCCCAACATCACCATGGGCGTGCCTGTGTTGGAGTCGGTGCGGGCCGTTACGCGCCTACCGATTGACGTCCACATGATGGTGCATGAGCCGTCGAGGTTTTGCGATGCGTTCGCCGATGCCGGTACAGATACATTCACCGTGCACGTTGAGGCCTGCGCCGACGTTCCTACGACGATCTCAGCGGCGCGCCAAGCCGGTATGAGGCCAGCCGTATCGCTCAAACCGGCAACCCCGTTGGCCGACATTCAGTACCTGCTTGGCCTCGTCGACAGGGTGCTCGTGATGTCGGTCGAACCCGGGTTTGGCGGTCAACCGTTCATGCCGGAGGCGTTGCCAAAGATCGAGGCCCTGCGTGCGATGGCCCGTGACGCTGAAGCGAAGATCGAGATCGCCGTCGATGGCGGTATCAAGCCGGACACCATCGGACCAGCCGTCACCGCCGGCGCAGAAACACTAATATCCGGTAGCGGTGTATTTGACCGGACAGGCAACGTGCGGGCCGCAGTCCAATCCCTGCGCGCCGCCATCAAGCATCCGCCGGCGTGACCGGCCAGACCCTGATAAGTACGCCGCACGTGGGGTGCCCGTACGGGTTGTTGTGAGGGTTCCCGTTTCCCCGGGACGCTCCCTGGACAGTCCATTTACATGCATAAGACGGGAGGGCCTGTCTACCATCCGTATTCCTCAACCACGATTATCACCCGTCGTCCCCGACCCCTGATCGGAGTACCACAGGTCGCGTTGGATCCCCGTATTCATGGAGGCTGTGATTTTATTGCGAAACCGGCGATTTTCAGTTTCAATTTGGCTTTAGAAACGGTCTCGATCAGACGGCTCCGGGGGATTTAAACACAGGCTCTGAGTATGACGGTGAGTGATGGTGTGGACAGGGGGTGACGGATAAGACGGGGTGGCCTATCCACCACCCGCCACCCTCGATACCGATGATCAACCGTCTTCCCCGACACCGATCGGGGAACCGCTGGGGGAAGGGTTAGCGAACCTTGACCATGGTTCGCAGACAGCGGGTGCAGACGTTCACGCGCTGCTTTTCGCCGTTGATTACCAGATTCCGCCGCGATACATTCGGCTTCCACATCTTGCGCGTCGCTCTCATAGAGTGGCTGCGACTATTTCCGAACTGTGGACCTTTGCCGCAAACGGCGCACTTGGCCATGATCATTTCCTCGGGATCGAACGTCCCAGGGCCCGCGAAAGTCGAGAGTGAACTTGATTCGAAATTTGGGAACTTTGCCCGCTCCGACACTCTAAGCTAACATGCGAAGCCAAGTGCGTTCAACCTCGGATTCCAGCGGCCGCGGCCTGATAATCCATGTTAACGAACCACGATGAGGGCCTTCAGAACATGAGCTCGAGACCTACCAAGACCGCCGAAACAACCAAGGCGGCCCAGACAGCGAGCATCACGACCGCCGAACTCCTGCGACTAGTAGGCGCAGCAACACGGGCGATCGAGGTCAACCGTGATCAGATCAACGCCCTGAACGTGTTTCCGGTGCCCGACGGCGATACCGGAACGAATATGTTCCTGACCTTGCGCTCGATCAACGAAGAGATGGACTCGGCGCCCCGCGAAAACCTGTCGCTCACCACCGCAAGAATGGCCCGCGCAGCGCTCCTCGGCGCGCGCGGCAACAGCGGACTGATCCTCGCCCAATTCTTCAAAGGTCTGGCACAGGCGCTCCGAGACGGCTACGAGGTGAGCGGCGCCGGATTCGCCAACGGCATGCGCTTCACGACTGATAACGCATACGCCGCCGTGCCAAATCCGCGCGAAGGCACAATGCTGACCGTGTTTCGGGAGTGTGCCGCCGCCGCCGAGCGCGCAGTCAATCACACACCGGGTTTCGAACCGGTACTGGCCGCTTCGGCGAGTCAGGCGCTCGACACCACGAGGCGCACGCCGGAGATGCTGGACATCCTGCAGGAGGCCGGGGTTGTAGATTCCGGCGGCTACGGCTTCACCATCATGCTGTTCGGAGCGCTTCAGGCCCTTAGGGGAGAAGGGGACGGCGGAGTGATCGTCGAACCGCCGGCCGTGGGGGAGCGGGGCACAGCGGCCAGTTCCACCGTACGAGCCGAGTTCGCGCTCTCCGCACAGGAAGAAATATGGGGCTACTGCACCGTGTTCGCCATCGAGGGTGAGGGGCTCGATCTCAACGAAATCCGGTCCGAAATCTCGGATCTGGGCCGTTCGGCAGTCGTTGCCGGTGACGACACCCTCGTCAAGATCCACGTACATATGGAAGACCCCGGACAGGCGTTGTCATTCGCACTTTTGATGGGCTCGCTCTCGAACATCGACATCAAAAATATGGACGAACAGACGAAGGATTGGGCGGCCGAGACTACTCAAGGCGACGGCGAAATAAAGTCCGGCGCCAAGACGATTCCTCTTGCCGTGGTCGCCGTAGCGGCAGGCGAGGGTATGCAAAACCTGTTCGTTAACGCGGGCCTCGACACGTGCAGCGTGGTGACGGGCGGCGACAGCATGAACCCGAGCGTGGGAGACCTCCTTGAGGCCGTTGAACGGGCACCGTCCTACAATGTGTTGTTCCTGCCGAACAACAAGAACGTTGTCGGCACGGCGGGCGAGGTGCCCGGACTAACCTCGAAGAACGTGCGAATCGTTCCCACGGAGTCGATGCAACACGGTATAGCGGCCATGCTGGCGCTGTCTCCGGACGACGACATCGACTCCAACGCCGCCGCCATGAACGAGGCCCTCGCAACGATCGAGGACGGCGCCGTATTCCGCTCCACTCGTGACGTCTCAATAGGCGGTGTGGATGTGATCAAAGGCCAGTACACTGGGCTGGTTGGCGGAACGGTCCGGTGCTGCGGCGAGGACTTGGAGGCCGTTCTGATCGAGACGGTATCCGGCAGCGCCGAAAAGGGCGCCCTGGTCACGATGTACTGGGGCGCGGATGTCTCCGAAGAGCAGGCGAATGGCATCGCCGCCAAGATTGAGGAGACAGTTCCGGGTATCGAAGTGGAACTAATCGACGGCGGCCAACCGCACTACGAATTTCTTGTCAGCATCGAATAGAATTTTGCCCACTTAGCCACGAGGTTGCCCACGATGAACATTGCCGTTGTAACAGACAGTACGTCCGACCTCCCGCCGGATCTCGCAGCTACTTACGGGATCCGCGTCGTCCCGCTCAACGTCAGGTTCGGTCTCGACTCATACCTCGACGGAGTGACGCTGCAGGCTGACGAGTTTTATCGCCGACTTGAGTCGTCCGACGAGCTCCCGACCACTTCCCAACCGTCGGTCGTTTCCTTCGCTGACACCTACCGCGAGCTAGGCGCCGATTACGACGCTATCGTCTCGGTCCACTTGTCATCAAAACTCAGCGCAACCCACACCGCCGCGGTGCAGGGGCGGAACGAACTCGGCGGCGAAGGGCCGCGCATTGAGGTGGTCGATACGCTTCAGGCGTCGATGGCCCTCGGTTGGGTAGCAGTAGGCGTAGCGCAGGCGATCAACTCCGGCGCAAACCTCGAAGAAGCGGTCGTTCTCGCCCACTCGCTCAGCGCCCGGGCGAAGTTTATCGGCCTCGTCGAGACGCTCGAATACCTTCACAAGGGAGGCCGGATAGGCAACGCGCAGAAGTTCGTCGGGTCGCTGCTGCGGATCAAACCGATGCTTGAACTGAGGGAAGGCACCGCCCACCCACTCGAACGGGCGAGGTCGAAAAGCAAGGGGATCGGCCGAATACAGCAGTTGGTGGCCGACGCCGCGCCCCTGTCCCACCTGTGCATCATGTACACGACGGAACACAAGATCGCCGAGGACATCGCGGCCAGCTTGATTCACACCGTAACCGGAGATCTGCCGATCACCGCGCGCCAGGGGCCGGTGGTGGGCACCTACCTCGGGCCAGGCTCAATAGGGGCCTGCTACATCAAGGCCGTGGAGTCCTGACCCGCGTGGCGGCGGAACCAAGCCCCGGCAACCGGCGGAGGAACAGCCGTGCCCGGGACTCCGTCGCCGCCAGGCTCGCGTCGCTGAGGGGCATCCTCGCACTCGAACAGAGCCGAGGATTCGACAACTCGGCCGTTGCCGGCGGGTTGGATCGCTTCATTGAGGATTCGCGCGACATCATTCCGTGGCTCGCCGATCTGTTCGACGCCGGGGTTCGAAGTTACGCGGCGCTGAACAACGCCCAGAGGCGGGCATGGTCAGCCAAGGCCACCGCTCAGGCCTCAAAGGTTGAAGGGGCTCGCGTAGCCACCCGCCCGGAGAATCCGCGTACCCGGACCCCGCGCCGGCCTCCCGCGCCTGAGGCGCCTATCACCCTGGACACACCTCTCGACAAGCTGTCATTTGTCCACCGGCGTACCCAGCCCCGGTTAGCGCGGCTGGGCGCTGAGAATCTCAGGGACATTCTGTATCTGTTTCCGAACAGGCACGTGGACTACTCGAACATCACGCCCATAGCCGGACTGTCGATTGGCGACGACACGACCGTCGTGGGCAAAGTCGTGTCGTCAGAAACGGCGCGCATCGGCCGGCCCCCCGGCGCGGCGCGCGCCGTCCTGAACGACAGCACCGGGCTGCTCAACCTGACCTGGTGGGGGCAGGCCTACCTCGCGAGCCGGCTGAGGCCAGGGACGAGGCTCGCTGTCAGCGGCCGGGTCAGCGAATTTCGCGGACGCGCCCAGATGGAAAACCCCGAATATGAGGAGTTGAAAGAGTTCGCCGACGAATTGGTGCACGCCGGCAACTTGCTGCCGATCTATCCATCCACAGAGGGGCTGCAACAGAGGACCATACGCAACGCCGCCAGAATGGCATTGGACGCGGGTCTGCCGCTGATCGTGGACCACATTCCGCAGCAGGTTCTACGAAACCGCGGAATGCCGGACCTCGCCCATTCTCTGCGCCGCATGCACTTCCCCACAGACGCCGACGAGTACGAATCGGCACGACAACGGATGGCGTTCGACGAACTTTTTGTCAATCAGGTGGCCGTGCTTAGAAGGAAGCGGGAGTGGGCGGCGAGGCGAGGCGGTGTGCAGATCGCACGCGGCGAGGCCGCGGCGCGGAACTATGTGAACAGCCTTGGATTCAAACTGACCGGCGATCAGAAGTCGACTTTGAAGGCCATCCTTGCTGACCTCGCCACGCCCGTCCCGATGGGCCGAATGCTCCAAGGGGAGGTGGGCAGCGGGAAGACCGTGGTGGCGCTAGCCGGACTGCTCGCTGCCGCTGCCGACGGCCGCGTCGGGGCATTTATGGCGCCGACCGAGGTGTTGGCGGAACAGCACTTCCTGAGCGCAACTCGTCAGTTGGACGCCGTCCCGGTGGAAGACCATCCTGAGAACATCGTCAGGGCCGGCGGGCACGGCTCGGACCGCAAGCCGATAACACTCGCGCTACTCACGGGAAGCCTGCGGAAGTCGGTCAAGTCCCGCGTGCAGGGCATGATCGGGGACGGAGAGGTTGACATCGTCATCGGCACGCACGCGCTGCTGCAGGACGCAGTGAATATCCCGCGGCTGGCGCTCGTGGTGATCGACGAACAGCACAAGTTCGGCGTCGGCCAGCGCGCCGCGTTGACCGACAGGGAACCGCGCCCGCATCTCCTCGCGATGTCCGCCACGCCCATACCGCGCTCGTTGGCGCTGACGGTGTACGGGGACCTCGAGCTCTCAACGCTTGAGGAGATGCCGGTCGGCCGCCAACCGGTCACGACCAAATGGGCGAAGTCGGCGCAGGATCGACGCGACGCCTATGCCCTCGCCCGACAGGAGATCGCCGCCGGACGGCAGGTGTTCATCGTGTGCCCATTTGTCGAGGAGTCCGGTCAGGTGAGGGGCCGCGCTGCTACGGTCGAGTTCGAACGACTGCGCGGCGGCGAACTGGCCGGCGTCGACGTGGGGCTACTGCACGGGCGGATGAGCCTCGACGAGAAGTTGGCAGCCATGGACTCGTTCCGGGACGGCGAGACTCAGGCGTTGGTAGCGACGCCGGTCATCGAGGTCGGGGTCGATGTTTCAAACGCAACGGTGATGCTTATCGAGAGCGCAGACCGGTTCGGCATGGCGCAGCTCCATCAGCTTCGCGGGCGAGTCGGGCGAGGGGCGCATCGCAGCTACTGCGTCCTGCTGGCCGACGATCCCGGAGCGGATGGACAGGCCAGGCTTTCGACAGTCCAACGAATCGCTGACGGGTTCGAGATTGCCGAGGTCGATTTGGAGACTCGTGGACCCGGCGAGTACCTTGGCGCAAGGCAGAGCGGCTGGCCTGAGCTCAAGGTGGCCTCAACCGGCGATCGGGACCTGCTAACGCTTGCCAGAGCCGATGCGGCTGCCTTGCTCGCCTCCGATCCTAACCTCAAAAACCCTGCCTACGAGGCATTGTCGAAAGAAGTAATCCGCAAAACGCCGACCACGCAGTCCGATATTTCCTGACGGGCTTTTCTACCCCGTCCTTCTCGCAGTGGCCAGCAAGGATGCATGTGCCAACGCTAGGCAAGTACCAGGCCCAAATGTCGATTCCTGCAAACGTATTAGTTGCGAACCAGCCGTGAGCTCCCTCAACTGAATGCGCATTTGGCTTACATGAACACATGGAGGAATAGAAAAAATGATCACTGGTTACTGGGACAAGCGGACGGAGCGATTCGCTAGCGGAAAATTAGTCGCATCATTCCAGGGATTTGAAGAGCAGGCAGCGAAGCGGCTTTCGATCCTGAACGCGGCGACATCGCTGGACACTCTGATGCAATTGCGAAGCAATCGCTGGGAAGCTCTCAGGGGCACCCGGACAGGACAGTATTCCATCCGAATCAACCGACAGTGGCGCATATGTTTCACATGGCCCGAAGGGAGTCAGGGTCCGTCCGATGTCGAGATTGTGGACTACCACTAGCGGGCAGATGAACCGTTTACGTGGCGAGTGAGCAGTTCAGCCCGTCCAAATCCTGAAGGACGAATTGACAGAGTTGGATGTCACGCCACGGCTTTCACCCAGTTGAAGCAACGTTCGGAGCCCGTCTCAACAAGTTCCCACCTGTTTCGCTGTGCGCGATCAGGGACTCTCGACAGGGCTTGTGCCGAATTACCCATGACGTTTGACGTCCGTCGTCAACAGATAGTAGACTGACATAGAAATGATTTCCGGGGCCGTCCCGCGTCGAGATCGTTGACAATTATTAATGTATTTGTAGAGAGGAGGACCGTAACCGTGTTCAAGCGAGCGGTTCACCCCGGCCAAATTCTGAAGGACGAGTTGGCAGAGTCGGACATCACGCCAACCAATTTCGCCCGTCAGATCGACGTACCGCCCAACCGAATCAGCCAAATTATCGCCGGTAAGCGCTCCGTCACCGGAGACACCGCCCTGCGGTTCGGGCACTGGTTCTGCGTAGACCCACAATTCTGGTTGAACCTCCAAGCTCAGTACGATCTCGCCGCGGCCGCCGAGAAGTCCGGAGCGGCTGTCCGTGAACTGCCCACCGTCACCGGAAGCGCGCGATAACGCGGTTCTGATTCCGGTACGGGCCTTTCCCAAACAACATTCGGCGTCCTTAGCGAAATCATTGAGGATTCATACCTTTCCGTACGTTTAGGCATGCCTGACTGGTATGCCGCCATTAACCCTGAGTTCTTCTATGGCGGGCGCTCGCCATCGCGTGTGGCAGTTGGCGGCCACGCCGGCCACCCTCGTTGGTATTGTCTATATATTGGCCAGCCGAAGAGGCAGCCCTATGATCAACTCCAATTACCACCGCGTCTGGACCGTCGCCGAGGCCAAGGATCGACTGTCTGAATTACTGCGGATTGCCGAATCGGAGGGGCCGCAGCGCATAGGCGCTCGTCGACCGTTCATCGTGGTACCCGCAGCGCAGTGGGAGGAGAAGAACCCGCCCCGCAAGCCTTTGGGTCAGTGGCTGATTGAGAACATGCCGCGCGGCGTTGAGCTTGAGCTACCTGACCGGAGTTCGAACCGCCCGATCCCGTTCATTGACGACGACGAAGACGCATGAGCGGCTATTTCCTGGACACCAACGTGATCTCGGAGATCATTCGCATCACTCCCCACCCGCGCGTGGGAGCGTTCTTCATTGAACACGGCGATCTATGGCTGTCGTCAATAGTGGCGCACGAATTGGAGTACGGCGTGCAGCGAATGGCGCGGGGTCAGCGGCGCAGAGGACTGCAGGCAGACCTGTCCCATCTCATTGGAGAATACGAGGACCGAATCTTACCCCTGGTACGGAAGGGAGCGGAGCGGGCGGCCCATTTCCGGGTGCAAGCGCAACGCTCTGGCCGCCCGCTGCAGTTGGGCGATGCCCTGATCGCAGGGACAGCCAAGGCCTATGACCTTGTCGTTGTCACCCGGAACGTCGCCGATTTCCGGGGCCTCAACGTTGAGGTCGTCAACCCCTGGGAAGTCCCGTAGCCGACATCGTACAAGCCGCCTTCAGTTGGCAGGTGACCCGCGGGCCCGGGCATCGTCCCCGGCGCCGCACCCCGCGGGGCAAGGTCCTGAGACAGTTGCGGGCGGGAACCTTGGCAGGCACATGAGCAGGTTAAGGTTGCAATTGGACGCACACTAACCTTTCAATTGGACGGTAGTAAACCTTTCAATTGGACGCAACGTAAGCTTACAATTGGACGATGCAAAGGGAACCGCTTTATCCCCGTTACGCCGAAGTCCCCCTGGCGGAAGCGCTGGCCGATTCGCCCGCGGTGCTCATTCACGGGCCGCGCCAGTGCGGCAAGACCACCCTTGCCCGCTGGGTCGGCAGTTCCAGGGGGCATGAATATATCAGCTTTGACAATGATGTCGCCCGGGCTGCTGCCGCTGCCGATCCGGCAGGTTTCGTCGCCGGGCTCCCGGAGCGGGCAACTCTCGACGAGGTGCAGCGGGTCCCAACCCTTTTCACCGCCCTCAAACAAGAAATCGACGCCCGTCGTACCCCCGGACGATTCCTGCTCACCGGCTCCTCCCAGGTTCTCCTGGTACCGGCGCTCTCGGACTCTCTGGCTGGCCGGATGGAGATCCTGCGGCTTCACCCGCTCTCCCAGGGCGAAATAGGCAGAGGCGTACCAAATTTCCTGGACGACCTGTTCCGTGGATCGTTCCAAACGGCCACTACATTGCGTCTTGGCGATGATCTGGCGGACCGAATGGCCGCGGGCGGGTTTCCGGCGGCGCTGGCCCGGCCCACCGCCCGCCGCCGCGCCAACTGGTACCGGAACTTCATAGATACCCAACTCCAGCGGGACGTGCGGGACATGTCCAGGATTAGCGCCCTGGACGCGCTGCCACGGCTGCTCAGAGCCGCCGCCTCTCAAACCGCCCGGCTGTATAACCTTTCCGACCTGTCATCGCCTTTCCAACTCAGCCGCCCCACCATCGGCGACTACGTGGAGTTGCTGGAACGCCTGTTTCTTGTCGACCGGCTCCCGCCGTGGCACGGCAACCGGTTAAGCCGTCTGGTCAAAACCCCAAAGCTCCATATCGGCGACACCGGACTCGGATGCGCTCTGATCGGGGCCAACCCAGGCTCACTGGCCCGGGACCGCTCGCTCTTCGGTCAGTTCCTGGAAACATTCGTGTTTCAGGAGTTGAGACGCCAGGCCGTCTGCCAGGAACTGCCCCTGGAGTTTTACCACTATCGAGACAAGGACCAAGTGGAAGTCGACATGGTCATTGAGCGGGGATCGATGGCAGTGGCCGGCGTCGAGGTAAAGGCCGCTGCCACGGTAACCACGTCCGATTTTCGGGGCCTTCGCAAGTTGATGAAGGCAACCGGCGACCGGTTCACCGCCGGGGTGGTGCTTTACGACGGCGAGATCGCCGCCGGTTTCGGCGACCGGATGTTCGCCGTGCCGCTTCGCTCCGTGTGGGAAGGCCGGAACTCGCATCCGCGTCCACTCGCCGGCCATGATAGCCGGGTTGTTTTCTTGGTCGATGACGCCGTATGACGAACAGCGTACTGTAAAATCCGATCGACCCCGCGCCCTCTTCACTATGCGGGATGGGCTGCTGCCGAAGCTGGTGTCAGGGCTGGTGCGAATCGAGGGATTCAAATGATTGATTATTACCGCGTCCTATGTTGACTAAGCTGACGATCCATAATTTCAAGCGATTTTCGGACGTTGAGATCGAGTTGGGGAGCCCCGTTATATTCATCGGTCCGAACAACTCGGGGAAGACGTCGGCCATGCAGGCCCTGGCCCTTTGGGATATAGGCCTCAAACGTTGGAACGAGAAACGTACCGGGAGGAGCCCGCTGGAAAAGCGGCCTGGTGTAAGCGTCAACCGTCGGGACCTCCTCGCCATCCCCGTGCCCAATGCAAAACTTCTGTGGCAGGATCTCCACGTCCGGGACGTTCTTCGATCGGATGACAAGCAGCGGACCCAAAATGTCAGAATTGACGTCGTCGTAGATGGGGTGACCGAGGGCCGAAAATGGACGTGCGGATTGGAGTTCGACTACGCTAACGAAGAGTCTTTTTACTGTCGTCCACTGCGCCTCGGCGCCGGCGCTGCGCCAGATCGAATGCCGATTCCGGCGGAAGCCGCGACAGTGCAGACCGCCTTCCTCCCCCCCATGTCAGGTCTCGCGGCTACGGAGACACGCCTTGACCACGGCGCTGTAAACGTACGTGTGGGGGAAGGCCGAACGGCTGAGGTGTTGCGCAATCTCTGCTTCCGCATTCATGAAGAACGGCCTGATGAATGGCGAAAACTGCTAGAGCATTTACGGAAACTGTTCGGGGCCAGGTTCGACGCGCCGCGGTACATAGCGGAACGGGGTGAGATTGCCATGAGCTACCGTGAGGGTAGCATTTCACTCGATCTCTCCTCGAGCGGCCGCGGGCTCCAGCAGACGCTGCTCATTCTGGCTTACATGTACGCCAATCCAGGCGCAGTACTCCTGTTAGATGAACCGGACGCGCACCTTGAGATCCTTCGCCAACGACATATATATCGGTTGATCACAGAGGTAGCCTCCGAAAGCGGTAGTCAGATTATAGCGGCGAGCCATTCTGAAGTACTTCTGAACGAAGCCGCAGACAAAGACATGGTGGTCGCATTCTTGGGGCCGCGTCCGCATCGTATAGATGATCGCGGAAGCCAACTCCTAAAGTCGTTGAGAGATATAGGATTCGAACATTATTATCAGGCCGAGAGCACAGGTTGGGTCTTGTTTCTGGAAGGTTCGACCGATCTCGCAATATTACAGGCATTTGCTCGTCGCCTGGGCCATGTTAAGGCAATAAAGGCATTGGAACGTCCATACGTGCACTATATAAGCAATCGACCTTCGCGAGCTCGCGATCACTACTTTGGACTTAAGGAGGCGCTTCCCGGAATTGAAGGAGTAATGCTCTTTGACAGATTAGAGATACGTGCGATCGGGAATGATTCACCAGAATGCCTGTTCTGGAAACGGCGGGAGATCGAAAACTACATATGTTCAGAGGCGACGCTGGAAGAGTACGCACGTGCGACCGCGGCAAAAGACACACCCGGTCCTCTGTTTACGCCGATTGAGGTTGGGAAACGACTGAAAGCGATGCGCGAGGCCATCCAGGAAATCCGAACTGCAACTGAAACCTTGGGAAAGGAATCTCTCTGGAGCGACGACGCGAAGGTGAGTGACGACTTCTTTACCCCACTATTCCGAACTTATTTCGGGAAACTCGACATGCCGAATCTAATGAATAAGAAGAAATTCTATGAGTTAGCGGAACACGTTCCCGAAGAAGACATAGACCCGGAGATTGCTGAAAAACTCGACGCAATTGCGCGTGTCGCGGAAAGCGCCACTCCCGGCTCACACGCATATTAAGGGAAACCGATCTGTCTCCTGCAGGCTGCCCCAACGCGGCTCGTGGACTCAGATGTGGCCAGGGTCCGGCAGGCTTGTCGCATCGATTCCTAGTCAACAGAACCCGGGTGGTGATGGAATAGCCACTGCGACACGGTTCCTTTGTAAATGTGGGATGTATCTCGCGCCACCCATCCCCGCAATGCGGCCTGTCGTAGGCAGCATACACACTCCCGATCAGTGGTAAGTTGGAGCCACTGTTACGGCTAGCCTACGGAGTGACTACGATGCAGATCACCGGATGCAAGTTCTTCCTCATTGAAACTCAACGCGAGACCGGCGCCATCAGCGAGCACCTGATGGTCCGTATCGACACCGACGCAGGGCTCTCCGGGTGGGGCGAATGGTCGGACCTGTCACACATTCACCCAGGCGCCGACTTTCCACACTTCGACCAGCTCGAGGAGGAGGCCAACTTCCGGATCAAAGGCGCCGACCCTCTCAACATCTCGGCCACCATGGCCCGGCTCGACGGCATATTGGCGCCGGCATTCGACATCGGCCTGCATGACCTGCTCGGCAAGGCGCTCGACGTGCCGGTCTACGTCCTGCTCGGCGGCAAACGCCGCGACCGCATCCCGTTCTGCTACCCCATATTCCCGATGGCGACTCCCGACACTGAAGACCCGACCCGTGAGGTGAATGACAACCTCCGCCGGGTCCGCCGAGTCGTCGATCTCGGCCAAAACCGGATACGCAAGTACATCGGCTACAACGTGGAGTCCGAAGCGGCATGGCTCGAACGATTCCAGGCCGAGTTCGGGGGCGTCGTAGACATCAAGTCGTTCGACCTGTCGGGCCGCTTCCACTGGCAGGACGCCCTCGCCATCCTGAGGCGGTTCATGGACTACGGTTACGAGTTGGCCGAGAGCGTGTCAAAGCGATCACGGGAGCGCGTACGCTGGATCAGCAACTACGCAGCCAGGGTGAACACGACTGACGTTAAGGGAATGGCGGAGTTGCGCAGGCAGTTGGGCAAGCCGATCAGCGAGCACCTCAACACCGAGGAAGACCTGCTTCTTTACAAGGAGCACGAGGCGGTCGATCTCGCCAACATCGCCGTCTGCGGCAACGGAATCGCCCGGGCGAAGTACCTCTTCGATTTCGCCCACTCCATCGGGCTGGGTACGCTCCACGGCACCACGCAGGAGCTGAGCATCGGTACCGCAGCGGCGGCACACGTCATGGCATCCCTCGACTCCATCGACGCTCCGTGCGACCCGGCCGGTCCCCTGCTCTACCAGCAGGACTGCGCTCGCACACGGGTGCAGTACGAAGACTCGCACCTAATCGTCCCTGAAGGCCCCGGCCTCGGCATCGAGGTGGACGAGGATCTTTTGGAGGCGCAAGCGTACACGGGGGCACGGCTCAGGCAACTACGGAGTTCGGGCGGCAGCGCAGGGCACTAACCCGCAACGGCTCGGCAGCCCCAAATTTCGAACATGCAAGGAAACTACTAAATGCAAAAACGGCCATATGGGACAACGGGGATCGACCTATCGATAGTCGGCTTTGGAGGGATCGTCGTCAAAGGCGTGACGGCAAAGCAGGCGGATCTGGACGTCGGCTGGGCGATCGACCAGGGCATCAACTACTTCGACGTGGCGCCACGGTACGGCAACGCGCAGGAGATGCTCGGACCGGCCCTTGAGCCATATCGCAGCAGCGTGTTCCTGGCGTGCAAGACGACGAATCGAGATGCCGCCGGGGCGAGGGCGGAACTGGAGAACTCGCTACGACTGCTACGGACCGGGCACTTCGACCTGTACCAGATGCACTCGATGAAGACGCGGGAGGACCTGGAGCAGGCAACCGGCCCAGGCGGCGCGCTGGAGACGTTCGTTGCTGCGCGTGAACAGGGGTTAGTACGCCACCTCGGATTTTCAGCCCACTCAGCAGAAATAGCACTCGAGCTGATGGACCTGTTCGAATTCGACTCGACGCTGTTTCCGGTCAACTGGGTCAACTACTTCGAGTCGGGATTCGGCCCGCAGGTGGTCGACAAGGCGGAGCGGAAGGGCGTCGCCGTGCTTGCGCTCAAGGCGATGGCGTACTACAAGCTCGCTGAGGGTCAGGCCCGGCGACGCGAAAACTGCTGGTACTACCCGGCCGAAGATCCGGAACTGGCCGCGCTCGGATTGAGATTCGCTCTTTCGCAGTCGGTGGTGGCTGCCCTGCCGCCCGGCGACCCCGACCTGTTCCGGCTCGGAGTAGAAATCGCCCGAGACTTCACGCCAATCACCCCGGACGAAGTAGCCGAAATTAAAGCCCAAGCCATGGGCCGAACCCCCATCTTCGAACTAGCGGCAGTGTGAGGCGAAGCCGGGTCCGGGCGGCAGGGGCGTTCCTTATGCGTAGGTCTTGCGATTCTATGCCTATCATTATTGAAATACATGCTCTCGATGATAGGCAAGAAATTCCCTGTCAGGTCCGAATTTCTCGGGGGGTCGAATGGGGTGTCCATCGTAATCCTCGATGGACGTCGAAAAGAACCTGTCGTTCAGCACAGGGTGTTTCCGGGACACCCGGACCGTCAGGTTGTCATCGATCGTAATCAAACCGGCATCGAACGCTTTGTCGTGTAAAGCGGACAACAGCAGGCCGTTTCTGGGATTAACCCTGTTGCGTTTATCGACCCGCCACGGAACGATGTGACCTGCCACGAGCAGATTAGACTCTGACAATCCGGTAATACAGCACTGCCCGTTGTAAGCACTAAGGACTGCTGCACGAAAGAAGTCCTGCCCGACGCGAGTAGTAGTTTGAACCGCGCGGTCTTGACCGGTGCGACCGTCGACGTTGTCGACTTGGATCGTGCCGTCAATAGATTCTGTTGGTGATTCGACTTCCCACATAGCCCGGTCGGACTCGCCAGCGAAAAGTTCCCAGTCGTTTTGCATTTCGTCCCACATCACGCGGTCGCTGGCAGATGCATTCTTCAGGCCGGTACGGCCCGTGCCAGTTATCTCGGGATCAAGGCTAGCGATGTTGCCGAGTTTCATCGCAAGTGCGGACGGTGTCCGGCCGATAGCGTTCGCGATCCGGATAATCTCTGGATTCCTGGCGTGGAGCCTGGAGAATGTGATCCGGCAGTACATCGCGAACGCCACCAGCAGTTGTTGGCGTGTCCAGCGGGACCTCGTGCCAGTTGTCATCACCGTATTCCCTATATTTGCTGAGTTGCGGTCACTCAGCCATTTTAATTCTCATTGCGGCGACCGTTCTTTGGATTCTGATCTCGTGGCCCGGCTCCGAGCCATGTTGCCACAGACGTATCATCAAACATCCCATTTCATTGAGCGAGAGGGACTATCGGTGTCGGCAGCCACGGACCTGGCGGTGCCCTTCCCGCCCCGTTCGTTCAATCCAGAGTCGGGTAGTGGAGGCGGAGGCCGGTTTTGTTGGCCTCGTAGCGGGTGATGTGCCATCGGCCGAGGTTGGCCCCAAGCAGGATGTTTCTGTCGGGTCCGCAAAACGCAACGTTCGTGGGCGCTGCCATTATCGTTCCCTCGAAGTCATCCGCCAGAACGTCGAGGCTGCCCTCGGGACTGAGCCGGTAGATTACGTCGGGCCGATAGCACGCTACGTACAGGTTGCCGTCGGTGTCGAATGCAACGCCGTCCGGGACCGCGCCGGGCAGCTCCACCACCGTCTCGACGCTTCCGGCCGACCCATTGGGAAGGATATCGATCTGTACGATGCGCGGAGGATTGAGGCTCATGGCGACGTACAGGCTGTCACCATTCGGGCCGACGCAGAGCCCGTTCGGGAACTCCTTGAGCGACCGGTCCCAGACTACGGCGTCGCCGCCGGGCGCAATCCGGAAAATCCGGCCGCTGTCCTCTTTCCAGCCGCCCGAATCGCAGACGTACAGATTGCCGAGGTGATCGAACGCCGGATAGTTGGGCACGTTCATCGGATCGGACGGGGGGCCGGAGGAATAGACACTCACCTCGCCGTTCGGGTTGATCTTCTGCACGCACTTATTGACCAAATCGCACGCGTACACGTTGCCGGCTGCGTCGAGCGCCATGCCCAACACGAAACCGCCCGTGTTGGCTATTTCGGTTAACTCGGCACGTTCGATGTCGATCCGGTAAACCTGTCCCGCCTCGCCTCCGGCAAAAACGCCGCCGTCCGGTCCGCAAGCGATCCCTTCAGCGTGATCGAGTCCGTCGACCAGCACGGATAGTTGCGTGTCGTTATTCAGCAGCGCCATTCCAGGTTTCTCCATCAGGCAATCTTGGCACTATGAAAGCGCACCAGAAAAAGATTCAACCAGCAATCAGGGGTGCCTGTCCAGAACCGCACCCGACCCCGGCTGTGCCGTTACGTGCTCTGCCCGCGCCCCGCCCCAACAGGCGTCACTTGGAGCTTTTCTCAGAAGCGGTCGGGGTTTGGGGCCAAGCACATCGGCGCCAGTCGAATGCGCTGGAAGATTGAGAGAGCCTCTGCGGGAACAATCGCCCTCAGCACGCAGGCGGCTAATTTTACGCCGTTCCTGAATGGAGACCTGTCAGTGTCCCGCGGCAGCGCACTGATTTGGCGTTGCGATTCATTTGTTAACTCAGGGTCCGGCATCCGGGCCCGCCATATCCGCCGCAGGGCGCTCA
This sequence comes from Dehalococcoidia bacterium, assembly GCA_965224235.1. Lineage (GTDB taxonomy): Bacteria > Chloroflexota > Dehalococcoidia > Lucifugimonadales > Lucifugimonadaceae. The sequence goes on from CBDCYP010000002.1 coordinate 1,054,486, forward strand.
GGTTGAAGGCTGTGGCGAGCAGAGTCTACTCAGCCGCAACGTTGGGTAGGCCGCGCAACAGGAATCTCCGGGCTTGCTGTTGCTCTTTGATGATCCCGAAGACCGGTTCGACCAGTTGCTTTCTCTGCATATACGCCTGTTTGGCTTCTCCGGTGGACATCCAAGCCCGGTGGCGGCGCGGCGCAGCGTCGTGCGGGCCTATATCCAAGCTGCGGCCATGCGCCTCCGGCATGACCGCCCGTTGGCCTTTACCTTCGTCCCGTCCACCGCCTGCACAGCCAACTCCACCAGATCCATCGTGACCGCCGCCTGCGCTGTGTGCTTGAACAGATTCTTCATGGCTTGGCGGTGGTTCTTGTAGAACCGCCGCAGCGTGTTGTGGTCCGGACGCTGCCATCCCGTGAGCCGCAAGTACGGTATCCGGTCGCGACAGGCCGCCTCAAGCTTGCGGGTCGAGCGCACGCCGCCCGTGAAGCCGTAAAGCCGCACGCTCAACAGCGCCCGGGGTGATAGGCCGACGCTCCCATAGGGTCCCCGCTTGCATCGACCCCAAGCCCGGCCCAACCCTCCCGGTCCAAACTGTCCGGGTACGCGTCCACAAACTTGCCGGATGGTCGGCGGGGATAAGCTCATCAAGGGTGGGCGGCAACATCCATATCTGATCCCGCCCCATCGGACGCAGCGGCGTCTGGCTCTCCTCGAATGATGGTGTGAAGTCCACAAAGTTTAACGGCCAGCCGATTTCTGATACAGGCTCCAAGTGGCTCCTCTACAAATGGGAATGGGGACATTTGAAACATGCTCTTCAAGCCTGTCACGCCTGTCACGCCTGTCACGTATACGTGACGGCATCACGGCAACTTGGTATAAGAGACAGGGCGGCTTGGCAACACGTAGACCACCGCGTCATTCTCATATGGAGCTACGGACGTAACCGCCTCCTCGCAGCGGCCGACACAACTTGCGCGACTGCTTCGGCGAGTGAAAAACAGTTCGGATTCCGGCAGGTCCCAGAGGAGTAACGAACTTGAGCCGCAGAGTCAGGATGGCCCAGTACGGCACGAAGCATTCCCACGCAGAGGGTGTGCTCGAAGTCATGCTTGCTAACCCCGATGTCGAGGTGGTAGGGGTTTACGAGCCGGATCCAGAACGTCGGAGAGCGCTGAAGACCGCCGGTAAGTCACCATGGCGCTACGTTAACTGGTTCGATTCCCCGGGTGATTTCCTACGTGACCCGACAGTGCTCGCCGCCGCGTCCGAGGGGTCCAACGCCGAGAGCCTCGCCCACACCGAGGCGATAGTGGACGCCGGCAAGCATGTCTTCTACGACAAGCCGGCAGGCGAAGACTATCGGCGATTCGAGCGAATCGTCGGGAAGGCGCGCTCGACGGGGCTCCAAGTGCAGATGGGCTACATGTTTCGCCATCACGCCGGCTTCAGCCGCATCGCACAGTGGTGCAGGTCAGGTCTTCTCGGCGATCTCTTTTCGATCAGGGCACACATGTCGACTCACCTTGAGCGACCTGTGCAAGAGTCGATAGCGCCGCACCGGGGCGGGATTTTCTACGACCTGTCGGGGCACATGATCGATCAGATCGTCTGGATCCTCGGCAGACCGGTGAAAGTGACGACGTTCTTGCGTCAGGACGTGACAGGGGTAGCCGGGTTCAGCGACAACACGCTTGGGGTGCTCGAGTTCGACTCGGCGATGGCGTTTGTCGACATTGCGGCTACGGAAACGCCTCCGATGGCGCGGCGGTTCGAGGTGTACGGCACGGTCGGGTCGGCAATCATGGAGCCGTTCGAACCGCCGGGGCCGATCCGGCTGTGCCTCAACGAGGGTCGGGACGGATACCCTGCCGGTGTTTCGATGGTGGAGGTAGAGGACCGGCCGCGGTACGTCGACAACCTGGCGGCATTCGTAATGGACATACGCGGCGAGAAGGCCCCCGACCGGACCCTCGAACACGAACTGCTTGTCCAGGAAACGATCCTGCGTTGCACGGGCGGGATTGGGGAGAAGGCGGGCCTACGAACTACCACTCTAGTTACGCGCGACACGGTCGGAGATTGGATTCCCGCGTTCGCGAGAACGACAATACGGCTACACGGCGCCTGCCTTCACCCGTCTTCCTCCACCTCGATCCGGGAACCTTGGCGCGGCGCGGGTTCCCTGAGTTAACGGACGACGTGCCATACCACCTTTAAGGGCGTCTCTTGTCGGCGCCCGTTGGGGTTTTGAGGCGGCGGCTAACGGGTGTTGGGGAGGATTACTTTTTGCATGGTGGCGGCGGTGAAATTTGCGCCTTCGATGTTGGCGTCTTTGAGGCTTACCCGGTACATGGCCGCGTTGGTTAGATCGGCGTTCTGCAGGTTGGATCCCACCAGCGTCGCACGGTAGAGCACGGCGTTTCGCATTTTTGCGCCTTCAAGGTTCGCCCACTTGAGGCTGGCTTCGGAGAGGTCGGAACCGGTCAGATCGGCCCCGGCGAGATCGGCGTGGTCGAGGAGGGCCCGCGACAGGTTCCATCCGGCAAAAATCCGACCCGATAGTTGGGCGCCCCGCAGGTCGAGGCGGAACGCGGGGTTGTCGGCGCGCCATTCGTCGAGGAACGCGGCGCCGAGTCGTAAGAGTTCCAGGTGGCGGGGGTTCATGCGAGCGATGCTTCCAGTGTCATCCAGTTTATTTCCCTGGTCACGCCTGCCGAGACCACTCTTTCATCCAGTGAGTCGCTTGACAACCTAGTGTCCTGGCGGACGGTAGATTCTTCGGCTTCGTTCAGGGTGACATGGGAGCATTCAAGGTGACACGGAGTGACGAATCACTGGTTGGGGAGCTAGTTATGCAAAGGTCTCGTTTCACGGGGAAGACCGGTGGAGCCACTTAAATTGGCTGCGCAGTCGCAGCGAATTGGGATGACACGGACCGAAAGCGGGGCTTCATTTCGGCCCTTTGAAACGCGGTTGAAATACTTTGGCGTTAATGTTTTTGTGGAACATACCGGCCGGAAGCTATCCCCGGCGCGTCTGGGCGCCGGGCTGGAGCATGGAGATTTGCAGACACATGGCTAACGAAGCTCAGTCCGTTCTCGCGCTGATGGCGAAAGAGAACTGCAACTACCTGGATATCAAATTCACCGACCTCCCGGGCACTTGGCAGCACGTCGCCCTGCCCAGGGGCGAGGTGACCGATGACCTTTTCGTGCGCGGGACGGGGTTCGACGGCTCGTCGATCCGGGGATTCCAGGTAATCAACGAGTCGGACATGCTGCTGGCGCCCGACGCTTCGACAGCGCACAAGGACCCGTTCATAGGGGACAGCATCACGGTAATTGCCAACGTGAGCGACCCGACTACGAACGGCGACTACTCTCGAGACCCGCGGTACGTGGCGCGCAAGGCCGAAAAGCATCTCGTAGACCAGGGATTCGGCGACGTCGCATACTTCGGACCAGAGCCTGAGTTTTTCATTTTCGATCAGGTGAGGTTCGGGCAGAGTTCCAACGAAGCGTTCTACTCGGTTGATTCGGAAGAGGGAATCTGGCGTTCCGGCGAGTCACGAACCGTGGATGGCAAGGGCCTGAATCTCGGAATGAAGCCGAGGCACAAGGAGGGCTACTTTCCGGCGCCACCGCACGACACGTTTGCCGACATTAGAAACGAGGCGTGCGATCTCATGGCAGGTTTCGGCATGACGATTGAGAAGCATCACCACGAGGTTGCTACTGCCGGGCAAGGCGAGATAGACATCCGTTACGCGCCTCTGCTGGAGCAGGCCGACAACGTGATGACCTATAAATACATAGTCAAAAACGTGGCGCGCAGGCACGGCAAGGTCGCCACGTTCATGCCCAAGCCGCTTTTCGGTGACAACGGATCGGGCATGCACTGCCACCAGAGCATCTGGAAGAATGGCGAGCCTCTGTTCGCGGGCGACGGTTACGCAGGCATCAGCGATATGTGCCTGGCCTACATCGGCGGGTTGTTAAAGCACGGTCCGTCGCTAATGGCGATTGTGGCGCCGATGGTGAACTCGTACAAGCGACTGGTTCCCGGGTTCGAAGCGCCGACGATTCTTGCCCTTTCGGCGAGAAACCGCAGCGCGGCAGCACGAATTCCCGTTTACTACAATGATCGAGCTGCGAAACGAGTTGAGTTCCGGCCGCCTGACCCGACTTGCAACCCGTACCTGGCGTTTTCAGCGATGCTGATGGCAGGGCTGGACGGTATCGAGACGGGCGCCGATCCGGGAGAGCCGATAGAAAAGGACCTGTACGAGCTGCCTGCGGACGAGTTGGCCGCTCTGCCACAGGTGCCGGGTAGCCTAGAAGAGGCGTTGAACGCGCTGGAGGATGACCACGAATACCTGCTCAAAGGCGGCGTATTCACGCCGGACCTGCTGGAGTCGTACATCTCGCACAAGCGTGAAACGCAGGTTGACGAGATGAGAATTCGGCCCCACCCGTACGAGTTCTTCCTGTCGTTCGACGCGTAAGGTCAGACCAGCGATATCCCTTAAAAACAGGGTTACGAGAAGCCGCCGTACACCGGCGGCTTCTTCGCGCGTGGCCCCGTGCCGCCCCGCCGGGCGCCGACGAGAGGCGCCGCTACATGGTGGTGGGGTCGAGGAGTGTTTGGGTTAGCGCTTATTGGGGGCGTTCGCCTAGTTCGACCTGGAGGTCGATTGGTTCGCCGTCCCGGTTTATTCCAATTGTTACGGTGTCGCCGGGGCTTGTATTTAGGGCAAGGTAGGCGATCACGTCCTCGATGGCCTTTACCGGTATGCCGTCGATCGACACTATGACGTCCCCGCCGACATTGACCGGCCTGTCGAGCACAGTGATCTGCTCTTTACCGGCCCTCAGGCCTGCGTTTTCGGCCGGGCTGTTGGGAGAGACGGTTTGTATCAGCGCGCCTCGCAGTTCACTGTCGAGATTTGCCTCGTCGCGCAGGTCCATGCCCACGTCCATGGCGCTGATACCCAGCCAGGAATATCGATGCTCGCCGGTTTGGATGATGGACGGAACCACTCGCCGTGCGAGGTCGATCGGGACGGCGAATCCCACTCCGGAGTTTTGCCGTGATTCGCTGCGGATCTGTGAATTGATGCCGATGGCCCTGCCATGGCTGTCGAACAACGGTCCTCCTGAATTGCCGGGGTTGATTGCGGCGTCGGTCTGTATGACCTCGGGGATGGCGAATTGACTAAATCCGCTATCTATGAGGCGGCCCACGGCGCTGACGATGCCTACGGTCATTGTGAAGTCCTGGCCGAACGGGTTGCCGATGGCGACAGCGGACTGCCCCGGCCGGAGGGCGCCGCTATTACCCAAAGCGACGGGGATGAGGGAGCTAAAGGGGGCGTCGATCTTGAGCACCGCGATGTCTGAATCATGATCAATGCCGACGACCACGGCCTTGTACTCATCCCCGTTTCGGAACGTGATCCTGGGCGCGTCCCCAACTCCTACAAGATGGTAGTTGGTGACCAGATGGCCTTCGTCGTCCCACACGAAACCCGAGCCTTCGCCGGCGTCGGACACGATGCGGACGACGGACGGTACGACCCTCTCGTAGAGGTCGGAGTAGAGGGCCTCCTGCGGTGTGTATTCGGTCGTATTGACAGGCGGGAAACTGGCCTCGGTCTGCGGCGGTTCGACCGTATCTGAACTGGGAGATGCGGCAGGTTCGCCGGAGCAGGCGGCAATCACTAACAAGGCAACGACCACTGTGGCGAGGTTCAGAAGATTTCTGAAATTTATGAGCTCAATCATGTTTATTCACTCCAGCGCGTTCCGGCCCAAGCCGGTCCGATGCGCGTGCGCACATAAAAAAGGACTATATGAAGTCTAAGTATGCAATGTGAAGTTGGTGTCAAGGAATTCGCCGGACCGCGTGGGGGTGGTGTTCCCGGGTCGCTGGATATCAGTCTCGGTATTGCGAGGCGAGGGGGAGACGCCGGTCCCGCCCAAATGCCAGGCCGGTAATCTTCACGCCAGGGGCGGCCTGCCGCCTTTTGTATTCGTTGCGGTCGACCAGGCCTGCGATACGTCTTACCGTGGCCTCGTCAGCGTGTTGGCCGTCGGCGCCTTGTTCGCTTTCGACTATGTGCTGAATCGGCCGTCGATTCTCCACGTACATCTCCAGAATGCGGTCGAGCACGGCGTATGGGGGTAACGAGTCCTCGTCGAGTTGATCCGGCCTGAGTTCGGCGCTTGGCGGCTTGTCGATCACGGCCTGCGGTATCGGAGAACCCGGGCCGGACATGTTGCGGCGCCTGGTCAACATGTAGACAAGGGTTTTCGGAACGTCCTTGATGACTGCGAATCCGCCGGCCATGTCTCCGTAGAGGGTTGCGTACCCGGTTGCCATCTCCGATTTGTTGCCTGTTGTCAGCACGAGCCAACCGAATTTGTTTGAGATGGCCATCATGAGATTGCCACGGATGCGCGCCTGCATGTTCTCTTCTGCCGTGCCGGGCTCTGTCCCGGCGAAGTATGGCGCCAACATCTCCTCGAAAGCAGCGTGGCCGGACTCTATAGGGATGTGCCATAGATCGATGCCCAGGCGTTTTGCGAGGTCCGTGGCGTCTGAACGGGAACCTTCGGAAGAGTAACGCGAAGGCATCGATACGCCTACGACGTTTTGCGCGCCCAGGGCGTCCACCGCGATGGCGGCGACCAACGACGAATCGACACCGCCTGACAGGGCAACCGCCACTTTGCCGAATCCGGTTTTGCGCACGTAGTCGCGTGTTCCTACGACGAGGGCGGAGTATATGACCTCGAGAGTGTGGGCTTTTTCGACCCGTGGCGGAGGCAGCGCCGGCCTGTTTTTGGGCGTTGGCGCGCAGACCTGCCACGTCTCCGTCGTTCCTCTGGCACGAGCGCCGCGCTCTGTAATGGGACTTTTTCGGCGGGCGGCCCGTACTTGCTCGACGTCGAGATCGATGATCAGCAGGTCCTCTGCGAATTGCGGACTCGACGCGAGAAGGGTTCCGTCGGGCCCGGCAACCATGCTGCCGCCGTCGAAAACCAGCTCGTCCTGACCCCCGACCTGATTGACGTACGCCACGAATGCCCGGTTACGGTTCGCGGCCGAGGTGACGAGTTGTTCCCGCGTTTTGCGCTTCTCCAGCTCAAACGGGGATCCGTTAATGTTGACGATCATCTCGGCGCCGGCGGAACACTGCGCTTCCGACGGTCCGGCCTGCTGCCAGATGTCTTCGCATATATTGATGCCGATGACGCAGCTCCCGAGGTTGGCCACGGGGCATACGTCGCCGTGGACGAAGTAGCGGCGTTCGTCAAACACCCCGTAGTTGGGGAGGTGGAACTTGTGGTAAACGCCCTGCACGCCGCCGTTGGCGATTAGGGCCGCGGCGTTGAACAACAGCCCGTCCACCTCGTCGACGAACCCGACGACTGCCGCGATGTGTTTGACTTCACTCGCCAGAAGTTGCAGCAGTCTTTTGTTTTCAGCGACGAATGACGGGTAAAGGACGAGATCCTCCGGCGGATAGCCGGTCACGGTCATTTCCGGAAACGCCACGAGGTCGGCGCCCTGGTCCGAGGCCCGGTCGATCCAACTTTTAACGAGCCCCGTGTTCCCGCGCAGGTCACCGACGGTGGTGTTCACCTGTGCCAACGCTATACGGAAATAGTCCACGTTCGGAGTCTAGCGCAGCGCCGCGGAGGGTCGTCGATTTCCGGACTGGTCTCGCCGTAGATGCCTTCTGTCACGTTGCTCATACCTGTCGGGGCGCGGCAGATGGCGGTCGGCTAGTCTGCGGTCGCCCCGACGTTTTCGATTACAGGCCGTGCGTAGCCCCTGACCGTCGGCAGGCTTGAGTGGCCCATGAGGAATGTGTCGATGGACCTTGCGCAGGATCTGCCGGCCGCGATGGCGTATACCACGATGGATTGGCCGCGTTGCATATCGCCGGCGGCAAACACGCCGTCCACGCTGGTCATCATCGACACGTCGGTCTTGACGTTTCCCCTACCGTCGTACTCAACACCGAGGTCGTCGAGCAGGCCGTGGCGCTGCGGATGAACGAACCCCATGGCGAGCAGGACAAGATCGGCCTTGATGACGAACTCACTGCCTGGCACTTCTGCCAACAGCGGCCGGCCTTCCGCGGTGGGCTGCCATTCGACCCGAACGCAATTCAATGAAGCAACCCGTCCGTCCTCGCCTGTGAAGCTCTTCGTGGACACGTTGTAGTCACGCGTGCCGCCTTCCTCGTGCGCTGAAGAGATACGGAACACAGAGGGCCACTGCGGCCACGGGTTTTCGTTCTTGCGGCCGTCGGGAGGCCGTGGCATGATTTCGAACTGCATGATTCTGGCGGCGCGCTGCCGTATTGCCGTTCCGAGACAGTCGGCGCCGGTGTCCCCGCCGCCGATGATCACGACATTCTTACCCTCAGCGGTGATGGTTTCTTCGAGCGAGAATTCCTGGCCGCGTCCCTTGCGGTTCTGCTGGGTCAGATATTCCATTGCGAAATGGATGCCGCGGAGTTCACGGCCGGGCGCCGGCAGGTCCCGAGGAATGGTCGAGCCGCCGGTCAGACACACTGCGTCGAACCCGGAGCGCAATTCGACCACCGTGATATCCGAGCCCACGTTCGTGTTGGTGCGAATCTCGACTCCCTCTGCAACCAGCTGTTCGACGCGGCGGTCTACGTGGCGCTTCTCCAGTTTGAAATCGGGGATGCCAAGCGACAACAATCCCCCCACGTACTCGTCGCGCTCGAACAGTGTCACGTAGTGACCGGCGCGATTGAGTTGTTGCGATGCGGCCATGCCGGTGGGTCCCGATCCAATTACGGCGACCTTTTTGCCTGTGCGGTGGGATGGAGGTTCGGGCTTGATCCAGCCCTCTTGCCATGCGCGATCTACTATCGCTTTTTCGATCATCTCGATCGTGACGGCATCCTGGTTTATGGCGAGGGTGCAAGCCGGTTCGCAGGGGGCCGGGCATATACGGCCCGTGAATTCCGGGAAGTTGTTCGTGGCGTGCAGCCGTTCGATGGCAGAACGCCAGTCACCCTGGTAGATGAGGTCGTTCCACTCCGGGATGAGGTTGCCCAAGGGGCACCCGCTGTTGCAGAACGGGACGCCGCAGTCCATGCAGCGGCCTGCCTGCCCCTGCGCTTCCGCGGTTGTCCACGGCACGTAGACCTCGCGCCAATCGCCGACGCGCACATCTACCGGCCGGCGCTTCTGCGGCACGCGGCCCATTTCGAGGAACCCTCGCTCCTTACCCATACGCGCCGGCGGCTAACGAGAGTTCGTGTTCCGGAAGGGACCCGTTGTCGGAGGGAATCGTCTGTCTGTCTGTCAGTTCCCGAAGCACGCGGGCGTAGTCCTTAGGCATGATTTTGCGGAACCGTTGCAGTGACGATGCCCAGTTGGACAGCAACCTCTCGGCAACCGAGCTTTGCGTGTAGCGATGGTGATTCTCAATGAGCCTTCGCAACTCGGAATCGTCGCTGCTGCCCGGCAGCACGGGTTCGAGGTCTGCCATGCCGTCGTTGAATCTTTCGGGGAACATACCGTCATCGTCGAGCACGTATGCGATACCGCCGCTCATACCGGCGCCGAAGTTGCGGCCGGTGGGGCCGATCACTGCTACGCGGCCGCCGGTCATGTACTCGCAGCCGTGATCGCCGATGCCCTCGATGACGGCGTTTGCCGCGGAATTACGCACACAGAATCGTTCACCGGCGAGGCCCCGAATGTAGGCTTCACCGCCAGTCGCGCCGTATAGGGCGACGTTGCCGATGATGATGTTCTCTTCGGGCACGTAGGTCGAGCCGGGGGCTGGAACCGTGATAAGCGTGCCGCCTGACAGACCCTTGCCGAAGTAGTCGTTTGCGTCCCCTTCGAGCCGAAAAGTGACGCCGTTAACGAGGAATGCGCCGAAACTCTGACCGGCTGAGCCTGTGAACGTGAAGCCGATCTTCTTCTCCGGCAGGCCCTTTTCACCGTATTTCCTGGCAATTTTTCCACTGAGCATGGCGCCGACGGTACGGTTGCTATTCCTGATCGGAAGGGCGCCGGAGATGTCCGCCACGCCGCTGATAGCGGGTTCGGACATTTCGATCAGTTGGTGGTCGAGAGCCAATTCGAGGCCGTGATCCTGCGGTTGACAGGAATGTGGCGCGTCTCCCTTGATGCCGGTAGGAATGGCGAGCATTCGGGACAGGTCAAGCTTTTCGGCCTTGAAGTGGCCGCTGTCGTTGCGCTGGCGCAGGACGTCGACCCGGCCGATCATTTCGTCTACCCGCCAGAATCCCAACTGGGCCATGTGTTTTCTGAGGCCTTCGGCCAGGAACATGAAGTAGTTGACCATGGCTTCGGGGGTTCCGGCGAATTTTCGCCTCAACTCAGGGTCTTGGGTAGCCACGCCGACGGAGCAGGTGTTGAGGTGGCACTTGCGGAGCATGATGCAGCCCATCGTCACTAGCGCCGCGGTTGCCACACCCCATTCGTCGGCGCCGAGCAGGGCCGCGATTGCGATGTCGCGGCTCGTTTTGATCTGACCGTCGGCCTGCACGACTATCCGTCCCCGCAGACCGTTTTCGACCAGGACCTGTTGCGTTTCGGCGAGGCCCAACTCCCACGGCAGCCCGGCGTGCTTGATCGACGAGAGCGGTGATGAGCCGGTGCCGCCGGAGTCGCCGGAGATGAGCACGACGTCCCCTTTGCCCTTCGATACGCCGGCGGCGATGATGCCTACCCCAACCTCCGAGACGAGCTTGACGTGAATGCGGGCTTCGGGGTTGGAGTTCTTGAGGTCGTGTATTAGCTGCGCAAGGTCCTCGATGGAGTAGATGTCGTGATGGGGCGGAGGTGAAATCAACTCGACGCCCGGCGTGGTCTTCCTTATGCCGCCGATGTAATCGCTGATCTTGTTGCCCGGTATCTCTCCGCCCTCACCGGGTTTGGATCCCTGGGCCATTTTTATCTGTAGATCGGTTGAGTTTACGAGGTAGTTGGTTGTGACGCCGAAACGGCCTGACGCCACTTGTTTCATGCGGCTGGACCGTGAATCGCCATTCGCTTCGGGCGTGAACCTTGTCGGATCCTCGCCTCCCTCGCCGGTGTTGCTCCGTGCGCCGAGGCGGTTCATGGCTACGGCGATCGTCTCATGGGCTTCCTTTGAAATCGACCCCAGCGACATTGCGCCGGTTGCGAATCGCTTGACGATTTCTGTGGCCGGTTCTACTTCGGCAAGCGGTATGCTCTCCCGCTTGTCGAATGCGAATTCGAGTAGCGACCGAATCGTCAAATTCGATCCGGATTCCGAATTCGACGCTTCCTCGAACTGCTCGAATACGCGGGCGTCGTTGCGAGTGGCGGCGTCCTGAAGCAGGGCGATGGTGTCTGGGTTCCAGAGATGCCGTTCACCTGTTCCCCGCCATAGATAGAAGCCGCCGATTTCGAGTTGCAGGTTTGCGGGAATCCGCGCCTCGGGATAGGCGCGCCCGTGGTTTGCCAATTGGTCGGCGGAGATTTCCTCAAGTCCGATGCCGCCGATGCGAGAGGCGGTCCAGGTGAAGTATTCGTCGACCAGCTCTTGCGAAAGTCCGAGGGCCTCAAATACCTGTGCGCCGAGGTATCCCTGAAGGGTGGATATGCCCATTTTGGACATCGTTTTGAGGAGGCCCTTTTCGACGGCGTAGCAGAAGTTGCGCTCCGCTTCATCCTGTTCAGGAATGATTTGTTCTGCGACCGGGAATTCTCGCGTGTTTGCGAGGGTTTCGAATGCCAGATAGGGGTTGACCGCGCTTGCTCCGTATCCGAACAGGCAGGCGATGTGGTGTACCTCGCGCGGTTCCCCTGACTCCACGATAATGTCGGCGAGATCGCGGGACCGCTCGCGGATCATGTGGTGGTGAACTGCCCCCGTGGCTAGAAGCGCCGGAACGAATGAATTTTCGGAGTCGACACCCCTATCCGACAGGATAAGCAGCGTGCAGCCGTCAGCGGCTGCTTCGTCGGCCTGCTTGCGAATACGGTCAAGGGCCTTTTCCAAACCGGCCGCGCCCTCGGCCACAGGAAATAGAGTGGAGATCGTACGGACCTTGATCGCAGGGTGATTGGCGGCCCGGATCCGTGCGAGGTCGCTGTTTCGAAGCACGGGATGATCGATGCGCAACAGCTTGCAGTGTTCCGGCGATTCATCGAGGAGATTGGGCCGGCGGCCTGCAGGGACGGACAGTTGCGTAACGAGTTGTTCCCGAATGGCGTCTAGCGGAGGGTTGGAGACCTGCGCAAAGAGCTGTCTGAAGTAGTTGTACAGAGTCTGCGGCCGGTCGGAAAGCACGGCCAACGGGGAGTCGTTGCCCATGGACCCCTGCGGCTGATTGCCCACAACGCCCATTGGTGTAACGAGCAAGCGGACGTCTTCCTGGGTGTAGCCAAAGGCGACCTGCCGAGTGACCAGGGATTCAAGGTCGATGTCCGGTGTGCTTGTGGCGGGAGGCAGATCGTCGAGTATCACGCGATTACCGGCCAGCCACTCGCCGTAGGGCCGCCGCCGTGACAAGCGGTCCGTCACCTCTTCCGGCTGGTCGATGCGTTTGTTTTGGAAGTCGACGAGGAACATCCGGCCGGGCTGCATACGTGAGCGGAACCTGACGTTTTCTGGCGGTATGTCGAGGACACCGGTTTCCGAGGCCATGACCAGCAGGTCGTCTTTGGTGACGAGGTAACGGAAGGGTCGCAGGCCGTTCCGGTCAAGTACTGCGCCGAGCTTTGCGCCATCGGTGAACGCAACCATGGCCGGCCCGTCCCACGGCTCCATGAGGCCTCCGTGGAACTCGTAGAATTCCCTTACCGCCTCCGGCAACTCCTCGTGCCCGTACCATGCGGCGGGGATCATCATCGCAATCGTGTGTTCTATGGACCTGCCGCCCATGCGAATCAGTTCAAAAACATTGTCGAGAGAGGCCGTATCGCTGGCGTCGGGTTCGCACACCGGAGCCACGTCCCGGATGTCATCCCCGAACAGCTCAGATTCGAGGATCTGCTCTCGGGCGGCCATCCAGTTCCGGTTGCCTCTGAGCGTGTTTATCTCTCCGTTATGCGCCAGGAATCGATATGGGTGCGCGAGTTTCCATGCCCCGAGTGTGTTGGTGCTGAATCGAGAGTGGACCATGGCGAATACGGACTTCATCCGAGGATCGTCGAGATCGGGGTAGAAGGCCCTGATCTGTTCGGCCATGATGAGGCCCTTGTACACGATGGTCCTGGCGGAGAGCGAGCAGATATAGAATTGGCTTGAGAGAATCGCCGCTGTCTCAGGGGCAGCCATTTCGATTACCGACCGCTCGGAGAGCTTTCGGGCCACGTAGAGGCGGCGTTCAAGGTCATCGCCGGTCAGACTGTGCGGCGCGGCGGCGAAACACTGCCGTATTCGGGGCATAACGCGCCGGGACATGTATCCGATGGCAGAAGGCTCGACCGGCACGTCGCGCCAGCCGAGGAAGCGCAAATCCTCTGATTCCAGGGCAGACTCGACTGCCTTCTCGCATTTCGAACGGAGTTCGTCTGACTGCGGCAGGAAGACCATGCCGACGGCGTAGTTTCCGTCCTCGGGCAGGCTGATACCGGACTGCGATGCGGCTGCGGGCATGAATTCCTGCGGCATCCGTAACAGCAGACCAGCGCCGTCGCCCGTTCGCGGGTCGCAGCCGCACGCGCCGCGATGGCCGAGGTTCACAAGAACTTCGAGCCCTTGCTCGACTATTCGGTGGGTAGCCTCGCCGCCCAAGTTGGCTACGACCCCAACGCCGCACGCGTCGTGCTCGTGCTCAGGCGAATACAGCCCGCGCTCAGCGATCTCCGTGAAATCGGGTATTTGCCGCAACTCGTTCATTTGGCAGCTAAGCAGGCTCCGGACGTGCCTTTAGATGAAAAGTGTCAAACGCGCCGGCTAGAGCCGTAAAAGGTACTCTTTAATCTCGAAGTCGGTTACGGCCTGCGAGTACCGTTCCCATTCGATTCGTTTGTTTTGCAAGAAGCTGTCGACTACGTTGTCGCCAAGGGCATCTCGCACCAACTCGCTTTGCTCCGCAACCTTCAAGGCCTCGTCCAGTGTCGACGGAAGCTTTTTGATTCCGTATTCGGCCCGTTCTGCATCACTCAGGTCGTAAACGCTTCCCTTGATGGGCTCAGGCAACGGATATCCGCGCTGGATACCGGCCAATCCGGCGGCAAGCATTACCGAGAAGGCGAGGTATGGGTTGCACGCAGCATCGGGGGCGCGGTACTCGACTCGCAGGCCGTGTTCCCTGCCGGTGCGGTACGCGGGCACCCGGATGAGGTCGCCCCATTGGCCCAAAGACCATGAAGAATAGATCGGGGCTTCAAGCCCCCTGACGAGGCGTTTGTAAGAGTTGACCCATTGGTTGGTTATGGCGGTTATCTCGGAGGAGTGGCGCAGCAGGCCCGCGATGAACCGTCTGCCGGTTTCGGAGAGCTTCAGTTCGTCGTCGGCGTCATAAAAGGCATTCTCGTCTCCCTTAAATAGCGACATGCTGGTGTGCATGCCGGAGCCGTGGCGGTTGTTGAACGGCCGCGGCATGAACGTTGCGTGGACGCCGCGCTGTGCGGCAATTTCCTTGACAACGAATCGGTAGGTAACGAGGGCGTCGCCCATGGCCAGAGCGTTCATATGGCGAATGTCGATCTCGTGCTGTCCGCCGGACACCTCGTGGTGGCTGTGCTTTACGGGGATGCCGAGGTCTTCAAGGGCCAGGACCGTCTCCCGCCTGAGATCGGAACCGGCGCCGTCCGTCGAGGTCTGGTCGAAGTATCCGGATTCGTCGATCGGCTGGAGGGTGTCCTTGTGGAGGTAGTAGTACTCGATCTCCGGGGCAAGGTAAAACGTAAAACCGAGGTCCGAAGCCTTGCCGATGTTTCTGCGCAGAACGTCTCTACAATCGACGGGCGCGGGCGAACCGTCGGGGCATTCGAGATCGCAGAACATTCGGGCGACGCCCTTTTCGGTGGGTCGCCAGGGGAGTAGTTGCCACGTTGAGGGGTCTGGCACCGCCACCATGTCGGTCTCTTCGGACCTAACGAGTCCGGCGATCGACGCTCCGTCGAACGATGCTCCGTTGCGGAGAACCTCTTCAAGTTCGTCGACGGTTATGGCGAACCCCTTCAGGGTTCCCAGAATGTCTGTGAACCAGAGTCGAATGAACTTTACGTCGTGTTCATGGGCAGCGAAAAGGACAAACTGCTCTGCCTCTTCATCGAACCCCGACACCGGCATTTCAGGCGCCTTTGTCATCTGAATCAAGAATGAGTCCGGGCATCGCAACGCCCTCGGATGTGCCCGGCTGGCGCCTGGTTCCGATCGGGGTCGATTTTGAGGACGCCCAAGGGCTAGGTTCGCAAGTTTGAAACATTGTGAAGTTTTTGTCAATCCAGTTTGAAAGCAGATGGACGACTACTATGCCGCTGCCACGCTGTTGACATCGTTGGCACGGCCCGGGCGAGCGATCCGTCGCTCTTGTAGCAGCGTGGCTGGCGCTGCCGCCGATTCAGGCCGTGACCGACTCTGCGGCGCGGAAGCGGTAGCCGACGTTCCACACCGTTTCGATGAATCGATTGGGGGCGCTGTCGATCTTGGAGCGGAGCCGTCGAACGTGCACGTCTACCGTGCGGGTGCCGCCGAAGTAGTCGTAACCCCAAACGCTCCGCAGCAGGGCCTCCCGGGTGAAAACCCGCCCGGGATTCGAGGCGAGGTACTCGAGGAGTTTGAATTCCTTATAAGTAAGGTTGATTATGCGGCCGGAAATTGAGACCTCGTAACGATCGCAATCGATCGTCAATTCGCCGCGGTTGATCAGGTTGGAGGCGGCGCCGACGCCGGCCCTCGATTCCGCGACCTGCATTCGGATAATGAGTTCGGGGCCGCTGTACGGTGGAAAGCAGACCTCGAACTTTCCGATGGCCGGATCAACGCCGAATAGATCGACGTCCGGCAACAACGCGACGACCGGCACGCCCGTCTCAATGGCGCGGTAGACCCTGTGCGGGACGGCGGAGATGTCTCCGTCTCCGCACCAGACAAGCGCCACCGCCTGGCCGAGTTTCTGCAGTGAGGAGAGGTCGCCGTTCACGTCGACGAAGGTCGCGTCACGGGAATTCAACTTCAGGCCACTGACCACGCGTCGTGATTCGGGGGATCTGAATCCGATCAGACAGATGGTCTTCACTGGATGTTCCGGAATGTCCGTTCGCCCGCCGGCGTCAGAGTTTCTTAAAAGGGCCGGCGACGACCATCAGGAAGGCTGGCCGACCAAGGACACAAGTGGGCTCAAAGGGTACACGACGCCTCGTCAAGTTAAGCAACACCCCGCATCGGCAGTGACGGAGCAGGTTAGCATTTCCGGGCTGGCACCCCTTTTTGGCCCAATTGTCCGGGATGGGCCGCTGCTTCCTTAAAGCCGAGGGTGAGACAGGCGTTACCCGCAGATGCAAAGACTGTGGAGTAAATCACTCGACACAATCACGGGCAAGGTACTGGCGCACCGACCTAGCGTGACGTCGGCGCCTGACGGGGCCGCTTGTATGATTCCCAACATGAAACCCCTGATCGTGGTTGGCCTCATCCTGGCCAGTCAGTTGGTGGCTTGTCAGTCGACGGGGTTGCAACCCTGGAAATACCCATGCGAAGAATACCCTATGCCCGAGACCGAAATAACACGTGAATACGCCGAGGCGGTGGCCGACAAACACTGGAGGTTCCTTATTGACCACCCCGATGTCAACGGGTTCAATGTCCATAACCTGGTAGACGAGGACGGGAAAGAGACCAACCAGATCGGCATTATCTTGAGCGCGGGTGAACGGTCCGACCAGTCGGAGATACCCGAAGAGCAGCGCATAGGCGACTGTCTCGACGGCGTTCCCGTTCAGTGGGAAACGGGCATCTACCCTCGCCTCACTAAGGGGTGACTAATGGGAACGACGAACGAAAGCACAGCGAACTTGTAAGCGGAATCTGGATTGCAAGCGGCCGGATAAAGCACGGTAGTCCGGATCGCATCGGCCGCGGGACTTTGACGGGCATTGCGCTTGATCTGTCCAGCCACAGAAAAGTCCTGGTGACCAACCTGCACGTCATGGCTGGCGCCCAACCTAAAGGGGACTACAAAGTACCGGACGGATGGGAGCAGATATACCAGCCTGATATCCCCGGTGACAGGCTGGTGGGTGTTAGACCGGACTACGAGCAGATGAGTGACATCAACTAAGTTGATCTTGCAATTCTGGACTTGGCGACAGTCGATATATACATCGACCACGTTCTGCACGACTATCCTGCCCACACCAGCCGCAAAATCGTCCCGGGTACGGTTGCCCCTTACATTGGGCAGGAACTGGTCATGATGGGCGCAGCCGCTGGTGAAGGCCGTGTGGCGGTTTCAGACGTGGGACAGAGGGAGTTGATTGCAGGCCGGCTGTTCCTCGACCTGGTGAAGTTGGATTGCTCGGGCCGCAGAACTCAGGACGGCGATTCCGGCGCAGCCTGCTATGAGGTTGACGAAGATGGCAATTACCGGATGGTCTGCATATGTTTCGCCGAACGAAGGAATGGCAGAGTGGGCTGGGCCTTTCCCGCCTCTTCCGCCGAAACCCTTAAAGGCATACGGTTTGGCAATACCCCGCCGACAGTTCGTGCAGGTTCCCCGTAGACCGTCGAAGGCGATGCGGTAACGCTGAGCGGTTCCGGCTACGACCCCGATTATGATGATCTGACCTATAGGTGGGAACCGTCGGCGGGTGTTGGCGGAGCGGGTATCAGTCTTTTGGGCGCAACGTCCAGGAGGGCGACGTTTACTGCGCCCGCAGGACCGGCGGCCTGTCGTTCAGGCTGACGGTTACCGACGAATTTGGGGCGGTGGCCACCGACACGACCAGCGTGACGGTTAAAGCCAGGCCCCGCCCGCCGGTAGACCCGTAGGCGCCTGACTTGCCGCCCGTGGTGGAACCAGAGCCGTTTATTGAGACGTGGGGCGCCTGGACTCGCACCGGCAACGCTCGAGGCCAAGATGCTCAACGCAAGGTCGAGGAATCCCGCACCAGCAGTCTCGGCAACGTCCAGACCCGATGGGCGCCAAAGCCTGAAATCTGGAGCGCGTGGGCCGATACGGGGGATTACAGGGGCCGATTGGGTAATCGCGAGCAACGCCAGACCCGCACATCGAACCAGGGCGGTTACCAGACACGCCGGGTTCCTGACCCTGACCCCGAGATTTGGGGCTCATGGCGAAATACCGGCCGTTATCAGGGCTCTCGCGCGGCCCGTGAACGGGAAGAGATCCGTACTTCCAACTACGGCAATGTCGAAAGGCGTTGGGCGCCAGACCCCGAGCAGGAAATTTGTGGGAGCTGGGGAGACACCGGCCGGACGCGCTATGTCGAGTCGCTCCACGAGTGGGAGAAGGAACAGCGTCGAACGTCCAACTTCGGCAATGTTGAGACTAGGTGGGTGTACTCCCACACTAGTTAGCAGCCTTCGAAGCGCCACATGTCGAGTCAGGCGGCACACCGCCCACGTCTTTCAGGCGTTGGCAGGCGTCAGCCAGTTCCTCTCCGGTAAATAATTTCCCCTAATCCCTCTCAAGGACAATCGCTTCGATTGTCAGATCAAGACGGCGCAAAGTCCACAACCGGTCAAACCCGGTCTGTGGTTCGCCGGGGCGGAGCAGTTTCGTGTTGCGGCCAGGAAGCCGCCGTCGCTTCCCATTTATACGAAGGCAGTAGGGTAGTAACCCACCACCTTTGAGCAATTTATAGCTTGGCGTATCCGTTCCTCAAAGCGGTCTGTCACATCGTCCATTTTGCCCCTGATTTCATGCTGCCCGGTCGCCGGTACACAAGGAAACCGCCGCGCCGACCAGGCAGTTGCCGGGCGTTACAGCAATCGCCGTTGCTGGTCCAGATTGGGGGGACTTTTGCACTTCTCTTTTCGTTACGATACTCGTTGACTACTTAGGGCGCGACTTCATATAATCGCTGTTTGCGGCTTTGGCAGATCGTGCCCGCGTCGTCTATTTATTATTTGTCAGTGCGGCCGGAGATAATCGCGGCCGGAGCGTATCGTGCCCACAATAAATCAACTAGTGCGCAAACGGCGCAGCAAGTCGCGGAAGAAGCCCAAGACACCGGCGCTACGGTTCACGCTGAACTCTATTGAGAACAGAATGACCCGGGGCAGGAAGGGCAGTCCGCAGAAACGCGGCGTATGCCTGAACGTGCGCACAGTGACGCCGAAGAAGCCGAATTCGGCCCTTCGCAAGGTAGCGAGGGTACGTTTGACGAACGGTCTGGAAGTGACGGCGTACATTCCGGGCGAGGGCCACAACCTGCAAGAGCACTCGGTGGTTTTGATTCGCGGCGGGAGAGTACGAGACCTGCCGGGTGTCCGATATCACGTAGTCAGAGGGACGCTCGACACGTCGGGCGTGCCCGACCGCCGACAGGGACGCAGCAAGTACGGATCGAGCCGGACCGGATCATAATCCAGAGGATTACTTAGACGCCGCCTGTTCGGACCTCGGGCAGGCGGCTAAGTTTGCCCGATTGGGAACCAGAACATGTCAAGGCGTAGGCGCGCAACACAAAGGGAGATCGCTCCCGACCCAAAATTTGGCAGCACGGAGTTGGCCAAATTCATCAATCGCCTCATGATGGGTGGCAAAAAGTCCGTGGCCCGGCGCGCGATGTATTCGGCGCTTGACCGCCTGGAGTCGGAGACCAACCGGCCCGGCCTTGAGGTTTTTCAGCAGGCGATACGTAATGCCACGCCGGCTTTGGAAGTCAAGCCGAGACGAGTTGGCGGCGCGACGTACCAGGTGCCCGTTGAAGTACGGCCCGAGCGGCGGTCGGCCCTTGCGCACCGGTGGATCATCCAAGTGGTGCGATCACGCTCCGGCAGGCCAGTGTCAGAACGACTATTTCAGGAATTGCTTGAAGCATCGAGGGGTCAAGGCTCCGCCACCAGACGCAGAGAAGAACTACACAGGATGGCGGACGCTAACCGCGCATTCGCCCACTACCGCTGGTAAAAAACCACCAGCGGAATTATCAAGGAGAAGGCCGTCGGGCCCTCGAAATCCCGGCGATAAGCCTGCACGAATGACTACGGCAATGACTACGACGCCAAGCCGGACGGACCTGCAGAAGGTCCGGAATATCGGCTTCATTGCACATATCGACGCTGGGAAGACCACCGTCACTGAGCGCGTGCTCTTCTTCACTGGCCGGACCTACAAGATCGGCAACATTGACGAAGGCACGACGGTCATGGACTTCATGGACCTCGAGCGTGAACGCGGAATCACAATCGGCTCCGCCGCCACGGCCGCCGAGTGGGATGGTCACCAGGTCAACATCATCGACACGCCGGGCCACGTCGACTTTACCGCTGAGGTGGAACGCAGCCTACGGGTTCTCGATGGCGGGGTCGTGGTCCTGGAAGCGGTGGCCGGGGTACAGCCGCAATCGGAGACCGTGTGGAGGCAGGCCGACCGCCACAACGTGCCTCGGCTGATTTTTGTCAACAAGATGGACAGGTTGGGAGCGGACTTCGACCACGCAGTCGAAACCGTCCACCGCCGGCTTGGGGCAAACGCCGTACCGGCGCAGATCCCGATCGGCGCTGAGGCTGAGTTCCGCGGCATGGTGGACCTCATACGGCGGAAAGCGTACGTCTACGAGTCGGAAGAGGCATTGGTCCACACGGTGATGCCGGTACCGTCCGAACTCGAAGAGAAGGTCGAGGCTTATCGACAGCAACTCGTCGAGAAGGTGTCCGAGACTGACGACACCCTGCTTTTGAAGTACCTTGGAGACGAGGAAATCACAGAGTCGGAACTAACGTCGGCCCTGCGTCGTGCTGTATGTACGCTCAAGATTTACCCGGTATTTTGCGGCTCGGCGCTTCGACATCGAGGTGTTCATCCACTTCTCGACGCAGTAATCAGTTATCTCCCCTCCCCCCTCGACGTTCCCCCTGTAAAAGGCTCCTCCCCCCTCGACGGCGTACCCGAAGAGCGCAACCCCTACCCCTCCTCCCCCCTCAGCGCACTGGCCTTCAAGGTAGTTACCGACCAGCACGTGGGCCGTCTTGTCTACCTCCGCGTCTATTCCGGCGTATTGAAGTCCGGCGCGGCTGTGCACAACCCGGCGCGCCGCCGCAAGGAGCGCATTGGCCGGCTCCTGAGAATGCACGCCGATCACCGCGAGGAGATCACTGAGGCAGGTCCGGGCGAGATTGTGGCGGCCATCGGGCTGAAAGACGTCTTTACCGGCCACACTCTTTGCGACAGGAACGACCCGATTATTCTTGAGTCGATTCAGTTCCCCGATCCGGTCTTGTCGGTGGCGGTCGAACCGAAGACGCGTGCCGACCAGGACAAGATGACGATGGCGCTGATTCGTCTGTCGGACGAGGACCCCACACTGCGGGTTTCTTCTGACGAGGAGACTGGTCAACAGGTTCTCGCAGGCATGGGCGAACTGCACCTTGAAGTGGTGATCGAACGTATGCGGCGTGAATTCAAAGTTTCGGCGGCTGTCGGCGCGCCGAGCGTCGCGTATCGCGAGACTATGTCACGTCCCGCGGAGGGCCGCGGCCGGTTTGTGCGGCAGTCGGGAGGCCATGGTCAGTTTGGCGACGTCACGCTGCGCATCGAACCGCTGGAGAGCGGCGACGGGCTCGTATTTGATACGGCGATAACCGGGGCGAAGTTGCCCCGTGACTACTTCCCCGCTATTGAGGCCGGTTTCAGGGAGGCTGCCAAGTCCGGCATTGTGGCCGGATACCCTGTTGTGGACGTCAAGGCGCAGTTGATCGATGGCTCGTACCATGAGGTCGATTCGTCTGAGATTGCGTTCAAGATTGCGTCGTCGATGGCGTTCAAAAACGCGGCTATGAAGGCCGGGCCGGTGATTCTTGAGCCGATCATGAAGATGCAGGTGATCACGCCGGCTGATTTCCTGGGTGAGGTGTTGGGTGACCTGAATTCAAGGCGAGGACAGATTCAGAGCATGGAGGGCCACGGCGGAACGCAAACAGTAGTTGCGAATGTGCCTCTGGCCGAGACGTTCCAGTACGCAACAAAGTTGCGCTCGGTCACTACCGGCCGCGCCAGCTTCGCGATGGAACTTGATCACTACGCGGCGGCTCCGGCAGCTGCGACAAAAGCCGTGGTGGGAGCCTGACCAAGTGCCCGGACAGAAGATTAGAATCGTATTGAAGGCCTTCGATCACCGCGTGCTTGACGTGTCGGCGCAGCAAATTCTTGACGCTGCCGAACGCACAGGCGCCCAGATAACCGGCCCGGTCCCGTTGCCGACGGCGATCCGCCGTTTCTGTGTAATACGAAGCCCGCACATCGACAAGGATTCCAGAGAGCACTTCGAACTGCGCGTTCACAAGAGACTGATCGACATATTGGAACCGAGTTCCAAGACGATCGATTCGCTCACTCGTCTTAACGTGCCGGCCGGTGTGGATATTGCGATAAAGCTGTAGGAAACGAGACCTCGAACAGATGGGGATTCAAGGCCTGCTTGGCCGCAAAATAGGCATGACCACCTACTATCGCGAGGACGGTGGAGCAATCGCCGTGACCGCGGTCGAGGTCGGCCCGTGTGTCGTCACGCAGGTCAAGACCCAGACCCGCGACGGTTACGAGGCCGTGCAAGTGGGGTTCCTTCAGGCCACGGCGTTGAACAAACCTCTGGCCGGTCACCTCGAACGATCGGGCGGCAAGTTCCGTCATCTGCAGGAATTCAAGGCGTCGGACCTGGGGGAATTTGAAGTAGGGCAGGAGATCAAGGCCGATGTGTTCGAAGCGGGCGAAAAGATAAAGGTCGTTGGCCGTTCGAAGGGCAAGGGTTTCGCCGGAAGCGTAAAACGCCATGGGTTCAAGGGCGGGCCCAAGACGCATGGCCAGTCAGACCGGCACCGCTCCCCGGGCTCCATTGGGGCGGGAACGTCTCCCGGTCGCGTATGGCCCGGTACCCGAATGTCGGGCCACATGGGCAATTCCAGGGTCTCATTGCGCGGACTTACGATTGTCCTCGCCGATGTGGAGCGAAATCTGATCCTGGTGAAGGGCGCCGTTCCGGGACCGAAGAACGGAATCGTGCAGATCCAGAAACAGGGACCGAGTTAGTGGAACTGCAAGTCAAGAACAGCGCCGGAGAGGTGGTCGACACCATTGAGGTCAACGACGGTGTTTGGGCCGCGCCGCGTAACGACTCGTTGCTGCACCAGGCCGTAGTTGCGCAGCTCGCCAATCGACGTTCGGGCACTCACGATTCGATGCGTCGAAGTCAATCTCGATACTCCACGGCGAAAATTCGCTCGCAGAAGGGGACGGGGCGATCCCGGCAAGGCAGCCGGAGTTCGATGCTCTTGGGGAACAGCGTGGCCCACGGTCCGCACCCGCGATCTCACCGGCAGCGGCTGCCGAAGAAGATGCGGCGGCATGCCCTGCGGGTTGCGCTTTCGGACAAGGTCAGAGAAGAAAGCCTTACGGTGATCGATACGATATCGATCGACGAGCCGAGGACCAGATTCGTGAAGGACCTGGTGTCGGCGTTCGGACTGTCAGGCGGCGCGTTGGTTGTCACGGAATCGGCGAATCCGGTTTTTGTGAAGTCTGCGGGTAATATTGAAGGTGTGGAGGTGTTGCCGGCGCCCCAACTGAATCCACTTGAGGCAACGGCGGCGCGACACCTGCTCATCACGCGGGACGCGGTGAAAGTCGTCGATTCTATGTGGGGCGATGGAGGTGCGGAATGAATCCCGCCAGAGTCCTTAAGCGGCCTCTCATCACCGAGCAAAGCACGATCCTCCAGGAAAGTGGCAAGTACGTATTTGAGATTGACACTCGCGCCACAAAGGCCGATGTCGCGGCGGCGGTCGAATGGGCGTTCGACGTGAACGTGCGGTCAGTCAACACGCTAAAGGTCAGAGGCAAGGTAAAGCAGTACGGCCGTAGCCGGCCGTCGAAACAACCGGACTGGAAAAAAGCGATCGTGACGCTCAGCCCGGGTAACACCATTCAGTTATTCGAGGGTACGTAGGCGATGGGTCTCAGGGCACATAAACCTACGTCGCCGGGTAGGCGCAACGCAATTGCGTCTGACTTCAGCGAGATAACCAAGTCGTCTCCTGAAAAGTCCCTGTTGGCGCCGCTCACCAAGAAGGGCGGGCGCAACAACCGAGGCCGCATTACCGTCAGGCACAGGGGAGGCGGGCACAAGCGGCGTTACCGGATCATCGACTTCGCCCGGGCGGCCAGCAAGTCGGACGCCACGGTTCTTGCCATTGAGTACGATCCCAACCGGACTGCGCGAATTGCGTTGGTTCGTTACGAAGACGGCAAGAAGAAGTATGTGATTGCGCCCGAGCGGTTGAGTGTGGGCGAAAAGATTCGCAACGGTGAAGACGCGCCGGTCACTCCCGGCAACGCCATGAAGGTGGGGCGCCTGCCGCCAGGTACGTACGTCCACAATGTCGAGCTCATCCCCGGCAATGGCGGGCAGTTGGTCCGCAGCGCCGGCGCTGTAGCGCAGATCATGGCCCACGAAGCCGGTTACACGCTAGTAAGGCTGCCCAGCGGCGAAATGCGGCGTGTGTTGAGCGATTGCACGGGAACGGTCGGGCAGGTCGGTAATCTTGACCATAAGAATCAGAAGCTTGGCAAGGCCGGCAGGAACAGGCACCGGGGCCGTCGGCCAACAGTGCGAGGTTCAGCGATGAGCCCGGCAGCGCACCCGCATGGCGGTGGTGAAGGCCGTTCGCCCATCGGTATGCCTGGTCCAAAGACTCCTTGGGGCAAGCCGGCCCTGGGGCATCGAACTCGCAAGAAGAACCACAGGACGGACAACCAGATATTGAGGAGGCGTTACGAAGTCTAGGCAGCAGGCCGCTTGAAGATGCGGCCGACGTTTGGGCGGCGCTTGTAAACAGATATGTCGCGTTCAGTCAAAAAGGGTCCCTATGTGGACGAAAAGCTGATGAAGAAGGTCCGCCGGGCCAGGTCGACGGGCGCCAGGGATGCGATTCGCACGTGGGCGCGGTCTTCCATGATGATGCCGGAGATGGTAGGGCTCACCCTCGCCATTCACGACGGCCGCCGGTTTGTGCCGGTTCTTGTGTCTGAAAACATGGTGGGGCACCGGCTCGGCGAGTTCGCCCCGACGCGTTTATTCAGGGGCCACTCCTCCAAGGTGGACAGAGGCTAGAGGGTTAGTCAGGGTAACCGGGCACAAGATGGCTAAAGCGGTATCAAAACTCGTCGGGATTTCGAGCACAAAGCTTCGGCACGTGATCGATCTCGTTCGCGGCGCGCCGGTTGACGAAGCGATAGAGACGCTTCGATTTATGACCACGCCGGCGGCTACGGACGTGAGAAAGACCGTGCAGTCAGCGGCCGCGAACGCGGAAAACAACGATTTGCAGGACCGCGACACGTTGATTGTCAAAGAGATATATGCAGACAAGGGACCGTCACTAAAACGATTCCGGCCCAAGGCCCGCGGCCGCGCGGGAGCATTCGACCGGCCAACAAGTCACATCACTGTCATAGTGGATGCGGCGGAGCAGGAATCGCTGTAACGGCGGAGCTGGCGGTAAGGCCAGGAAACTTCATGGGACAAAAAACACATCCGATAGGCTTTCGGCTAGGCATAATCCAGGATTGGCAGTCGCACTGGTTCGCAAATAAGGCTAGCGACTACCGCCGCCTGACGTTGGAAGATGAGTCGATCCGCGGCTTGATCAACGAGCGATACGGTGACAGCGGCGCGATCTCTCGCGTCGACATCGAACGCGGCCCGCAAGACCTGGTCGTTACTATCAATACGGCGCGGCCGGGTATCATCATCGGGCGGGGCGGTCAACGTGTTGACGAGCTTCGCTCCGACCTGGAAAAGCTGACAGGGAAGCGGGCGCGGCTGAATATTCAGGAAGTACGGCAGCCTGAACTGGACGCCAAACTCGTCGGCCGTAGTGTGGCCGAGCAACTGGAGCGCAGGGTTGCGTACAGACGGGCGATGCGCCTGACCATACAACGCACCATGCAGGCCGGAGCCAAAGGCATCAAGATCATCGCGTCCGGCCGTCTGGGCGGCGCCGAGATCGCCCGATCCGACAAGCAGATGGAGGGTCGAATTCCGTTGCACACCCTTCGCGCCGAGATCGACTTTGCGATCTCTGTAGCCAAGACGACGTTCGGGGTAGTGGGCGTAAAAGTGTGGATCTACCGCGGCGACATATTGCCGACCGACGAGATTGTGCGCACCCGATCGGTGGGAAGAATGTCTTTGGGCCGCAGCCCCGAGACACAGTCCAGCGAATCGAGGTCCTGACACTACGGCAGGCCGAAATGCTTCAACCCAAAAGAACGAAATACAGAAAAATGCACCGCGGCCGGCTGAAGGGCCTGCGGACAAGCGGGAGTACGCTGGTTTTTGGCGACTTTGGCCTGAAGGCCGAAGAGCCGAGTTGGCTTACCAGCCGGCAGATCGAGTCGGCAAGACGAGCCATCACCGGCCACGTCCGCCGAGGCGGCCAGATATGGATACGCGTGTTCCCCGACAGGCCAGTTAGCTCCAGGCCTGCAGAGACGCGGATGGGCGGCGGCAAGGGCGCGGTGGACCATTGGGTGGCGGCCGTTAGGCGGGGGCGCGTGCTTTTTGAGATGGCGGACGTGCCGGAAGATCTGGCGCGCGAAGCGCTGAGGCTGGGCTCTCACAAATTGCCGATGCCCACGCGAATCGTTGCTCGAAGCGAAGAGATTTAATTAACGAACACGATGAATATCAACGAAGTAAGAGAGCTAAACACTCAGGAGTTGCAACAGGAACTCGGTGAGCAGGAACGGGCGTTGATGAATCTCAGGTTCAGGATGGCCACCTTGCAACTGTCCGACTCGAGTCAGATCAAAAGTACGCGGCGCGCAGTGGCGAGAATTCGAACTGTCATGCGGGAACGCCAGATCGTTGTCCAATACAACCTGGCGGCGAGGCCATCAGCTACGGCGGTGGCGGAGCCGGTAGAGGAGCCTGTGGAGTCTGAGGCCGAGGAGGCCAAAGAGGAAACAGTCGACAGCGATGGAAAACAGGTAGAGGAGTAAAGGATTGGCGGGAAGACGGCGCACACGCGTTGGTACCGTGCTTAGCGACAAGGCCGACAAGACGATCACCGTCGGTGTGTCTTGGCTACAGCGCGATCGTATTTACAGGAAGAAGAGGCGCAGGATGACGCGCCTGGCCGCACACGATGAGGACAACCGGGCTCAGACCGGCGATCAGGTCCTCGTCGAAGAGTCCAGACCGTTGTCACGCATGAAGCGTTGGCGGCTGGTCGACGTGCTCGAAAAGGCGGACCTCGCCGAAGTCAAGCCCGTTGAGATCGATCCCGAAACCGCCCCGGCGCCCGACCAGGAAACCTAGCCGAGTCAATTCGCCTTAATTTTCGATAACCCTGCCTTGATCGGCGGGAGTCATCGAGTAACAGTCAAATGATCCAACGAGAAACACGGCTAAAAGTGGCCGACAACTCAGGCGCACGCGAAGTGCTGTGCATCAACATCAGCGGCGGCGGATCGCGCAGGTACGCCCACCTCGGCGACGTGATCACCTGCTCGGTGAAGAATGCGACCCCGGGCGGGACTATTCGTATGCACCAGGTCATAAAAGCAGTGATCGTAAGGACGGCCAAAGAGCACCGCCGTTCGGACGGTTCTTACATCAGATTTGACGACAACGCTTGCGTGATCGTCGGCGAGGACAAGAACCCCGCCGGCACGCGTATATTCGGCCCGGTAGCGAGGGAGCTTCGGGAGCGTGAATTCATGCGAATCGTGTCCCTTGCCCCCGAGGTCCTTTAGGGCGAGGCCGGGAGCTTATCGAGATGGTGCAGCGAATCAAGACCGGAGACTCGGTGCTGATTCTTTCCGGTAAGGACAAGGGGAAGCGCGGAGCAGTCGTGCGCGTGTTTCCAAACGAAAACAGAGTGGTGGTTGAAGGAGTAAATGTGGTCACCAGGCACGTCAGGCAGCGGCAAGGCGCCCGCCAGACGGGTCTGGTCCAACAGGAATCGCCGATATCGGTTAGTAAAGTGATGCTGATTGACCCTGATACCGGCAAGCCGGGGCGCGCGACATGGCGCTTCCTGGCAGATGGAACCAAGGTGAGGGCTATAAAGAGTGGCCGGCGAAACTGAAAAGCCAACCCGCAGCGCCCCGGCGAAGGGCAAGCCGCGCACGCGCAAGTCACCTGCAAAAGCCAGGCAGGAGGCGGCAACGCCTGTGGCTTCGAACGGTTCGGGAGAGCCGTTTGTACCCCGATTGCTCAGCATCTACCGTTTGGAAGTTGCGCCTGTCATCACGCGCGAATTCGGATACACAAATCCGATGATGGCGCCCCAACTCTCAAAGGTCACAGTCAACATCGGATTGGGCGAGGCTCTGACGAATTCAGGGTCCCTGGACGCGGCGACCAGAGACCTTGCGACGATCACTGGCCAAAAGCCTGTGGTGACCAAAGCCAGGATTTCGATCGCCAACTTTCGGCTGCGCGCCGGAAATTCGGTTGGGGTTATGGTGACGCTGCGTGCGGCGCGGATGTGGCAATTTGTGGACCGATTGGTCAATCTGGCCCTGCCGCGGGTACGAGACTTCCGCGGCGTGCCAAGAAACTCGTTCGATGGACGGGGCAACTACACGCTGGGCCTCAGAGAGCAGATCGTGTTCCCTGAGATTGATTACAATCTGATAGACCGCATGCGCGGGCTGCAAATGACTTTTGTGACGACGGCCCGAACAGACGAAGAGGCGAGGCGCCTGCTGGAATTGCTGGGCATGCCGTTCGCCAGACCCGGTGAGGTCATCGGTTTCAGATAGGCACATTGATGCGCCGGCCAATCGGCGCGTTAGACAGGATAAGGGGCCTTCTTTTGGCCAGAAAATCCAAAATAGAGCAATGGAAGAAGCCGAAGCGTTTCAAGGTTCGGCAGAAGAACCGGTGCAACCGATGTTGGCGGCCTCGGGCGTACATTCGTTTCGTCGGCCTATGCCGCATTTGCTTCCGAGAGATGGCTCTGCTTGGTCAGTTGCCGGGTATCCGGAAGGCGAGTCTTTGACCGGATTCGGGAGTTAATCGATTGCCAGTGACAGACCCCATAGCAGACATGCTCACCCGCATCCGGAATGCGGTTCAGGTGCGGCACGACCATGTGAACGTGCCTGCTTCCCGCATGAAATCGTCGCTCCTTCGACTGTTGCAGGACGAAGGATTCATTACCGGTATAGAGCCGTACGAAGACGAACGTGTGAAGATGCTGCGAGTGGCCTTGCGGTATTACGAAGACCGGGAGCCTGTGGTCCACGGACTGGAACGAATCAGCAAACCCGGCCTCCGGGTATATGTCGGCAAGACGCAGATTCCGCGCTACTACGGCGGTCTGGGCGTTTCTTTCATATCCACGTCGAGGGGCGTACTCACGGGGCGGCAGGCGTACATGCAAGGCATTGGAGGGGAGCTGCTTTTTTACGTCTGGTAGGAGTAGCCGCCGTTACAACAGCGGTTCAGAGCTCTCCCGTCAGGCATGAAGGCAGTCACCGAAGGTATCGATAACAAATGTCCAGGATAGGAAAATCACCCATACCCGTGCCCGACGATGTCACCGTCACAATCGATGGCCTCAAGGTGTCCGCCAAGGGCAAGCTCGGCGAACTCGCAGCAGAATTTGCTCCCACGATGAAGATAGTTCTGGCAGACGGCGTGCTTACAGTCGATCGTCCGAACGACTTGCCTCCGCAGCGGGCCCTCCACGGCCTGACGAGGAGTCTGTTGGCCAACATGGTCAACGGGGTGAATTCCGGTTATGAGAAGACTCTTGAAATGGTGGGTACCGGCTACAGGGTAGAGCAGAAGGGCACGGGGCTGACTCTGCAGGTCGGATACTCACACCCCGTCGAGATTATGCCGCTCGCCGACAACGAACTCAGCGCCGTGGGCAACAACCGCATCGTGGTGAGGGGGGTCGACAAACAAGCAGTCGGCGAACAGGCTGCAAGTATTCGCAGGATCAGAAGGCCCAACACCTATACAGGTAAAGGGATCAAGTACGCCGATGAACAGATCAAGCGTAAGGCCGGCAAGGCCGCTACAGGAGCGTCGGGTTAATTGGGTACACGAAAGTTTGACGCCAGGCCCCGTTGGGTTCGGCACCGCAGGATCAGAAGACGTGTGAAGGGTTTGGCGGAAAGGCCGCGACTTGCGGTGTTTCGAAGTGTTAAACAGATCTACGCGCAGATCATCGACGATGAACGCGGCCACACTCTCGTAGCGGCGTCTTCACTTGAACCGGAATTGCGCTCGGTTTGCCAGACCGCCGGGCGAGTGGGCGGCGCTGTTATCGTCGGAGAGGCGGTTGCCAAGCGCGCTAAAAAGGCCGGCGTGTCCAAAGTGGCGCTCGACCGCGGCGGCTATAAATATCACGGCAGGGTCAAGGCTTTGGCTGACGCAGCCAGGTCCGAAGGGTTGGTTTTTTAGATGGTCAGCACAAACCGTGGCGACCGTGACAACCGGGAGGGCGGTGGACCCAGAAGCGATCGCGGCCCAGGCGATCCCGGTGGGCCCAGAGGCGATCGCGGCTCCGGTGGACCCAGAGGCGATCGCGGCCCAGGCGGTCCCGGTGGACCCAGAGGCGATCGCGGCTCGGGTGGTCCCGGTGGACCCAGAGGCGATCGCGGCTCGGGTGGTCCCGGTGGACCCAGAGGCGATCGCGGCTCCGGTGGTCCCGGTGGACCCAGAGGCGATCGCGGCCCCGGTGGGCCCAGGCGAGACGGCGGTCCCGGTGGACCGAGAGGCGATCGGGGCGGACGCGGCGATCGCAGGTCGCGGCGTGACGAGACCGAGGATTCGGGGCTTGTTGAGCGCGTGGTCAAGATTCGCAGGGTGTCCAAAGTCGTCAAGGGCGGCCGACACCTCACATTTAACGCCATGGTCGTAGTCGGCGACGCGGCCGGCAATGTCGGAACGGGACTCGGGAAGGCTGGCGCAGTGCCGGACGCTGTTCGCAAAGGGACGGCCGTCGCCCGTAAAGACATGCACCCGATCAAATTGAAAGAGTCGACGATCCCACACGAGATGGTGGCCAAGTACGGAGCGGCCAAGGTCATGCTTATGCCAGCCGCGCCCGGCACAGGCATTATCGCCGGCGGGGGAGTACGAGCCGTAATGGAGGCAGCAGGTGTGAAGGACGTGCTATCGAAGACCTATGGGTCTAGCAATACGATCAATATCGTCAAGGCGACGATGAAGGCGCTTGGCCAGATGAGGGACCCGGCGGCTGAAATCCGACGGCGGCGTAATTTTGTCGCGACGGCGGCGCCCGAAGTCACAATACCCGCAGCGGTTGCCACCCAGGCATCCTAAAAGAGTCATTACGTAGAGTCCGGGATCATGACAAAAGCCGATATCAAAAGTATTCGCATCCGACAGGTGAAGAGCGCCATTGGTACAAAGCCGGGGCAACGAGCCACGCTCAAGTCCCTGGGCCTTCGCCGGATCCGCCACGAAGTCGTGCAGGTGGATTCGCCAACTGTTCGCGGAATGCTCAAGAAAGTGGAGCACCTCGTAACCGTCGTCGATTAGCGGATGGGAGCATATTGTTCACCGGCTGCCAATCAACTAGCGAATCAAGAACATGCCAGGACTACACGAACTAAAACCGGCCCCCCGGTCGAAGAAACCCCGAACACGGATCGGCCGAGGACGCGGAAGCGGTCGCGGCGCCTACTCCGGTCGCGGAAGTAAGGGACAGAAGGCCAAGGAGAACCTGCCGACAGTGTTCGAGGGCGGCCAACTGCCGCTCGTGAAACGGCTTCCGTTCATGCGGGGTTTCACGAACCTGTTTCGCACCGAGTACTCGCCCGTCAACGTCGAAAGCCTTGAGTTATTTGAGGACGGGGCGGAAGTTACGCCGGAGCTTCTCGTTGAGCGGCGGCTGGTGAGACGGAGAAGGGATAAGGTCAAGATTTTGGGCGGCGGAGAGTTGTCTCGCAGTCTCAAGGTTTCGGCCCACGCCTTTAGTAAGACCGCCCAACACAAGATCGAATCTGCAGGAGGTACGGCGACGCTACTGGCCGTCCGCTCAGGCGAATCAGACTGATGTTAAGGGATGCCCCCTCCCAGAAAGTTGACTCGGGCCGGCCGGCTTTACTTCAGGCCGTCATAGACGCGATGCGAATACCGGACCTCCGGTACCGCATTCTCTTTACCCTCGGCATCCTCATAATCTTCCGGTTCCTGGCCCACGTTCCGGTGCCCGGCGTTGACCGCGCCGCGTTGGACGCGGCGTTCGACGCCAATCCTATTCTGGGATTCCTCGATCTCTTCAGCGGGGGGGCGTTACGCAATCTGAGCATCGCGGCGTTGGGCGTGTACCCGTATATCACGGCCTCGATCATCATCCAGGTTCTGACGCCGATCATTCCCAGTCTGAAGGCGCTCTCACAGGAGGGTGACTACGGCCGACAGAAGATCAATCAGTACACGCACTACCTGACGGTGCCTCTGGCGTTCATGCAGGGGTACGGTCAGTTGAACCTGCTGTCGAGCACATTCACCACTTCTCAGGGCGCCGCGATTTCCGGAATAGGTTTCGGCGACAACACGCTGAACACCGTGACTATTCTGACGGCGATGACGGCCGGCACAATGCTCCTTGTGTGGATGGGAGAGTTGATCACCGAAAAGGGGATCGGCAACGGCATTTCGCTGATTATCTTCGCTGGGATTGTGACGGCATTTCCGGGGATATTCGGTCAGTTGTGGCTACTACGAGATCAGCTCTTCCAGGTGCTCTTGCTTGTCTCCATCGGCCTGATAGTCATCTATCTGATTGTGTTTTTCAACGAGGCTCAACGGAGGATTCCGGTCCAGTACGGGCGCAGCGTGTTCCGGGGCGGGCGTATGTACCGTCAGGCGGGTTCGTCGTTTATACCATTGCGCGTTAACTCTGCGGGCATGATTCCGCTGATTTTCGCGTTCTCGCTGCTAATTCTGCCCGCCTATCTGGCCAACTTCTTCGTCAATCCGGGAAGCAGCTCTATCGGCGCTGAGATAGCGAACTTCTTCGCGACGACTCTTGGTCCGGCGAGCGTGTTTTATTGGGTCGCAGTGTTCCTCCTGGTTGTGCTGTTTACGTTCTTCTACACGTTGGTGGTGTTCAATCAGCAAAACCTGGCTGAAAATCTGCAAAAAAACGGGGGCTTCGTTCCCGGAATACGGCCTGGCAGACCGACTCATGAATACCTGATGAGGGTGATAGTCCGCATCACGTGGGGCGGCGCACTGTTCCTCGGATTCATCGCCATCATCCCGTACATTGCAGGGCTGGTTTCGGGACTTGACGCGGCGACGAGCATTATCAGCAGCACAAGCCTGCTGATCCTCGTCGGAGTCGCCCTCGACACGATGCGTCAGCTTGAAGCGCAGCTACTAATGCGCAACTACGAAGGCTTTATCAGGTAACGACGGGGTGTCGGACCAACAAGTTGCGTATCGTTCTACTGGGACCGCCGGGCGCGGGCAAAGGCACACAGGCTTCCGCGCTTGCGGCGGAGTTCGGAGCGGTTCACGTGGCGACGGGCGATATTCTCCGCCTCGAGACAAACGCCTGCACCGAACTGGGCCGCCTTGCGAAGTCATTCATGGACCGGGGTGACCTTGTGCCTGACGACGTGATCATCAGCATGATCAGGGGCCGATTGCGGGATGCCGCAGGGATGATCCTA
This sequence comes from Dehalococcoidia bacterium, assembly GCA_965224235.1. Classification (GTDB taxonomy): domain Bacteria; phylum Chloroflexota; class Dehalococcoidia; order Lucifugimonadales; family Lucifugimonadaceae. The sequence goes on from CBDCYP010000002.1 coordinate 1,088,345, forward strand.
GACGGGTTTCCGCGCACCGTGGCACAGGCCAAAGCGTTAGATGCTGAACTGGACCGCCTCGGGTCGCCGCTCGATCTGGCGATCAATTTGAAAGTCGACCGCGAAGAACTTGTGCGCCGGCTTTCGGGGCGGTCGATATGCGGCAAATGCAGCAAACCCTTTAATCCGGCGGAATCGCCATCGGGACCCGCGGGCAACTGTGACGACTGCGGCGGCGTGTGGATAATGCGGGAAGATGACCGGCCTGAGGCCGTCGGCCACAGGTTGCAGGTATACGAAGCGCAAACCCTGCCGGTGGTTGGTTACTATCGGGAAGTCGGCCTCCTGGTCGAGGTGGACGGGAAGGGATCCCCGGACGACGTAAAAGGGCGATTGATTGAGGCCGCCGGCAATGTTTCCGGGGTTTGATTCGGCGCGTAGTAGCGATATACTTGTCAGGTTGAGCGTTTAACGCGCGGCACAATGTTTTCCAGCCTGGACGCCAACCGTTCTGCGGTTCGGGGCGCCACACTCAAGTCAACTCGTGAGCTCGAATCGATGCGAGAGGCTGGTCGTATTGTCGCGTTCGCGGTTCAGCGAATGGTGGAAGCCTTGGAGCCGGGCATAACAACTGCGGAGTTGGACCGGCTTGGTAAGGGAGAAATAGAGAAGCTTGGCGCCAGGCCCGCATTTTTGGGCCTGTACGGTTTTCCGGCGACGGCGTGCATCTCCATCAATGAGGAGATTGTTCACGGGATACCCGGGGATCGAATTGTGGCCGATGGGGACCTCGTGTCCTTCGACTGCGGCGCGATAGTGGATGGTATGTATAGCGACCACGCGCTGACGGTGATCGCCGGCGCTATTACGGCTGAGCAACGTGCGCTCATCGACACGACGGAGCGGAGCCTCGATCTTGCGATTCAGGCGGCTCGGCCCGGAAATCGGGTGGGAGACGTGTCGAACGCGATAGAGAGCTTCGTATTGCCCAGAGGGTATGAACTGGTAAGGGAGTATGTTGGGCACGGCATAGGAAGAACGCTTCATGAACCACCGCCAGTGCCAAACACCGGTCAGGCGGGCCGGGGTCCCACGCTAATCCCCGGCATGGTGATCGCGATTGAGCCGATGGTGAACTCCGGGGTGTGGCAGACGGAAATATTGGAAGATAACTGGACGGTCGTTACAGCAGACCGGAAACTGTCCGCTCATTTTGAACATACCGTGGCGATCACCAACGATAGCCCGGAAGTGCTTACGGTCCTGTAGTCCGGTCACCAGGGAGTCATTTGGCCAAAAAAGAAGCAATAGAGGTTGAAGGTCTGGTCAGCGAGGCTTTGCCCAACACGACGTTTCGGGTTGAGCTTCCCAACGGCCACGAAGTGCTGGCGCGAGCGTCCGGCAAGATTCGAATGAATTTCATCAGGATTCTGCCAGGGGACCGCGTTCTGGTTGAGCTTTCACCCTACGACCTGACCCGCGGACGAATAACGTATCGCTTCAAATAGTCAGATCAGCTATTCAATGGTCACCCAGGTCCGATTGGACCTCTCGCGGAATGACGACAAAAGGCAAATAGCATGAAGGTCAGAGCTTCAGTAAAGCCCATATGCGCCAATTGCAAGGTGGTTCGCCGTCGCAACCGAATTCGGGTTATGTGCACTAATCCGAAGCATAAGCAGAGGCAAGGTTAGGTAAAGACAATGGCGTTGATAGCGGGAGTAAACATTCCGGACAACCGGCGGCTTGAAGTAGCGCTAACGGCGATTCACGGTATCGGGCCGACCGTTTCCAGACGACTGATCAACGAGGTCGGGCTCGCTCATAACCCCCGTGTGAGGGAACTGAACGAAGAGGACCTGGCGCGAATACGGAGCGCAATCGGTCGTACCGGGGTCTTGATCGAGGGCGATCTTCGCCGCGAGACACAGATGAACGTCCGCCGCCTTGTCGACATTCAAGCCTATCGCGGCCTGCGTCACAGGCGGGGCCTGCCGGTTCGGGGCCAGCGCACTCGCACAAACAGCCGGACCAAGCGCGGCCGCCGCGCCACCGTGGCCGGCAAGAAGAGAATCGCCAAAGTCTAGGGAATCACCCCGCAACAGACCAGGCGGGCAGACTTATGCCCGGCCCAATACCCATCCGACCGAGACTACGCATGCCCAGAAAACCAAGAACCAGAAGACGCGAAAAGAAGTTCGTCCCCCAAGGGCGGGCGTATGTCACCGCGACGTTCAACAACACGATCATCACGCTTACCGACCCCTCGGGCAATGCCATCGCCGCCAGCAGCGCCGGCGCGATGGGGTTCAGGGGCTCCAGGAAATCTACCGCATTTGCCGCCCAGCGGGCCGGAGACAGCGCCGCCCGTCAGGCAATGGACCAGGGTCTTCGTACGGTGGACGTGTTTATCAAGGGGCCGGGCGCCGGCAGGGAAGCGGCAATTCGGGCCCTTCAGAGCGCAGGGATCCGTGTAATAAGTATCAAAGACGTTACTCCGGCGCCCCACAACGGTTGCCGGCCTCCGAAGAAGCGAAGAGTCTAGAACCGCGGTCTGCGCTCTCAAGAGCGCGATTGCCTCGATCGTTCGCGTTGATTCACCCGACCCGTTAAGCACAAGGACAGATATGGGACGTTATACAGGACCGGTTTGTCGGCTCTGCCGCGCGCAGGGCATAAAACTGTTTTTGAAGGGCGAGCGCTGCATGACCCCCCGATGCGCTATCGAGCGTCGCAGGGGGCCGCCCGGTGACAAGTCGATGATGCAGCGCCGGCGCCGTGTCTCGGAACACGGCACGCAGTTACGGGAAAAGCAGAAGGCCCGCCACATATACGGCGTATTCGAAAGGCAGTTCAGGAGGTATATGGAAAAGGCCGCGCGGTCCCGCGGGGTTACCGGGGCTGCGTTGATGGAGCTGCTGGAAAGACGGCTTGACAACGTCGTTTTCCGCCTCGGGTTCGGCGATTCCAGGGCGCAGGCCCGCCAGACCGTCAAACATGGACATATCAGGGTGAATGGCAAAAGGGCGACGATCCCCTCGTACCAGGTGAGTCAAGGTGACGTGGTTACCTGGAAGGACCAGTCCAAAGAGACGGAACTGTTCAAGATTGTCTCTGCCGGACTCGTACGCAAGAACCCGCCAGGTTGGCTGAAATTGAATCCAGATACCGCGTCCGGCGAGGTTGTCACCCTCCCGGAGGTTGGCGAAGTCGATACGGGCGTTGATACACGCTTGATAGTTGAGTTCTACTCGAGGAGGTAGTCCGGATGCTGGAGCGGATGTACGGCATCACGCCGCCGGAGGAGTTTATTCCTCCCGAGGTCGAGACTCCCGACCTGTCAATAAAGATTGAGGAGCTCGGCGAGGTCTACGGGCGTTTCGTGGCGGAACCACTCGAACGAGGGTGGGCCGTTACGTTGGGCAATCCGCTTCGTCGCGCGTTGCTCAGTTCATTGGAGGGTACGGCCATCACGTGGGTAAGGATTGAAGGCATTCTGCATGAATACTCGACCATTGAGCACATGCGTGAAGAGGTCGGTGAATTCCTGCTGAACGTGAAGGGGATCCGACTGCGTTCTCTCGTGAACCGTACCGGTCGGCTTCGCCTGGAGGTAGACGGGGAGGGAGAAGTCAGGGCTGGCGACATTATGGCGACCGCCGACTTCGACATCGTCAACCCGGAGCATCATCTGGCGTCGCTCGATTCTCCGCAGGCCAGGCTCTCCGCCGAGTTCAATGTTGAGCAGGGTTCCGGCTATGTGCCCGCAGCACACGACGAGGGGCTGCCGATAGGCGTCCTTCCGGTCGACTCGGTGTTCACTCCTATACGGAAAGCCAATTTCCGGACTGAGAGAACCCGCATCGGGCAGCGATCGGACCTGGAGCGACTGGTTCTCGAAGTCTGGACGGACCGCACCATCACCCCGCTCGAGGCTGTTCGCAAGGCCTCGAATCTTCTTATCGAGAAGTTTTATCTGTTCTCCACACTCGACCGCGAACCGGACGAAGACGAGTCTGTCGGATTCCCACCCGGGGTATCACACGAGATCTACAACATGTTGATCGAGACGCTCGATCTGTCCGCCAGGACGTTGAACTGCCTGAAACGGGCCGACGTTAATCGGGTCGGTGAAGTGCTCTCGTTGTCGAAAGAAGACTTGCTTGGGATACGGAATTTCGGTCAGAAATCCCTCGACGAACTTTATGGGACGCTCAAAGAGCACGGTGTTCTGGAGTCGCCCGAAGAGCCGGAGCCGGATGAAGAGCCTGAGCCGGACGAGTCCGGCGAGAAGGTAGCCGTGCAGGCGGCAAGCGGAGATTCCGGCGATGAGGCATAGAGTTACAGGCCGCCATTTCGGCCGGGCCAGCGCCCCAAGAAAGGCATTGTTCAGAAGCCTCGTGACTGAGTTGCTCAAGCGCGAGCGCATCCAGACGACGTTGGCGAAGGCCCGCGAAGTGAGGCCCATCGCCGAACGGATGGTCACTCTGGGCAAGGCCGGCTCGTTGCACGATCGACGTCGGGCCGCGGCCTTCATTAACGAGGGCGAAGTCGTCGGCAAGGTGTTCGGAGACCTGGCAGAGCGCTACAGTCAACGGGCCGGCGGGTATACCCGTATCACAAAGTTGGGACCCCGTAAGGGGGACGCCGCGGAGATGGCTCTGCTCGAGCTCGTCTAGGGACGTTGCCGTAGACGCGCCGCGGTAGAGAATGCGGGTCGGACTGATCGTCGAGTATGAAGGGACCGGGTTTTACGGATCGCAATTGCAGGCGAATGTCCGTACGGTCCAGGGAGAGTTGGAAGACGCCGCAAAGGAATTGTTTGGCGCCCACAGGCGAGTGGCATTGGCAAGCAGAACTGACTCCGGCGTACACGCAAGGGGACAGGTTGCGGCGCTGAATGCAGACACAGTATTGACTGCCTGCGACATCAGGAACGCCCTGAATTTTCATTTGCCCGAAGACGTAAAGGTCAGATACGTTGCGCAGGTAGCGGCCGAATTCGACCCCAGACGCCATGCCCGAAACCGCACATACGAGTACAAGTTGACAGACGCCGCATCACCACCTGCTATAGACCGCCGCACTTCCACACATGTCCGATCACGTCTCGATCATGTCGCGATGGATGCGGCGTGCAGGCACTTGACTGGCCAAAAGGACTTCGCGGCTTTTGCCGGACCGGCGACCCGTCGCGATGCCTCGACCGTCAGGAATGTCGAAACTGCTGACGTCGAACGCAAGGGCGACACGGTGAAGTTCAGAATCACGGCGAGCTCGTTCCTCAACCAGCAGGTTCGGCGAATAACGGGAGTCCTTGCGGAGGTCGGCAGGGGCAAGGCTGAACCGCGCCTGGTGCAGGATTTGCTTAACGATTCAGTGCGCGGCGCCGCTACGCGCGTAATGCCGGCCCGCGGACTTTGCCTGATGTCGATCAGCTATTCAGACAGCCTGCCCGGCCGGTTGCCTGTACGATAGATGAGACGAGCCCACAGGACTCCGGAACTGAAATGGTAACGAGAATAAAACCCTATAACCCCAGAGCCAAAGATCTGGTTGCCGACTGGCACGTCATCGACGCCTCAGGCGAGGTGCTGGGCCGACTGGCAAGCCGCATAGCGTGGCTGCTCATGGGCAAACACAAACCCGGTTACGTACGCCACCTCAGTTCGGGCGACTTTGTCGTGGTTATAAACGCCGAGAAGGTGCGGACTACGGGCAAGAAGAGCGAACAGATCGTATATCGCAGGCACAGCCAGTACCCCGGCAACCTCAAGGAAATCCCGTATCAGAGGGTGATGGATAAGCAACCGACACGGATCATCGAACACGCCGTCCGCGGTATGTTGCCGAAATCCAAACTCGGCGACCGGATGTACGGCCGACTCAAGGTTTACGCCGATGAAACCCACCCGCATATGGCGCAGATCACGGGTTCAGAAAGGCGACTCGAACGATTGGCCGAAGAGGCGGCCGGGATGGGTGTAGAGGCGGCAGAGGCAGCCACTACGAAACCGGCGACTCGGCAGCGCAGGATCGCCAAACCCGCGGGGGATATGCCAGCGCCGGTTGCGGCGGACACGGTACCTGTTGAGACGGCAACAGACGAGGCGCCGGCCACAGAAGCGGCGCCGAGACCGGCAAGGCGTCGTCGCCGCAGAACACGCTCGGCTGCAGCCGCGGCGGCCGTCGCCGCAGGCGATACGGCAGCCGAGCCGACTACTATAGATGTCGCAGCCGAGTCGGCAACTACCGATGCGCCCGCCACAGGCATGGAAGAGACTGCTGCCGCCACCGATGTTGACGAGACGACGATGCAGCTCCCTGCGAGATCCGCGCAGGCTGAAGCTGCTGACAGCACGGAAGCAGTAGACACCGTTGAACCCACTCCAGCGACCCTGTCCGCCGACGGCGGGCAATCTGGCCGAAGACAAGATGAATCGGGAGACGTCTAGTTGACGCAGCAGCAGTATTACTACGGGACAGGCCGACGAAAGAACGCCGTCGCGCGGGTGCGCGTCTATGCAAGCCAGGGACCGGTTACGGTCAACGGCAAGCCCGTTGATGAGGTGTTTCCTGTCGATTCCTGGCGGCAACTCGCCCTGCGGCCGCTGATGGTCACCAACACACGGATGGATGTCACCGTTATAGCCAAGACTCATGGCGGCGGTTCGTCCGGCCAGGCAGGCGCATTCGCTCACGGCCTCGCCCGTGCCCTCGTTGTAATGGACGAGAGCCTCAAGCCGCGGCTGCGGGCCGCCGGGCTGCTTACCCGGGATTCCCGGATGAAGGAAAGCAAAAAATACGGGCTTAAACGGGCCCGGAAAGCGCCTCAGTACACGAAGCGCTAGGCTTCGCGTCGGCCGCCAGGCGGTTACTCGGTATCGTCCGCCTCAGTGTAGATCGCAAGGCACCTGTCCAGACCGGCCAGGTCGGGGACAATCCGGACTCGCGAGCGCGGTAGGACTTCACCAACTCGCCGGGCAGAATCGATCGCCAGAGGCGGGTCTATCTCTATGAACGCCGCGCTCCCGCTTGGCGCGAGCAAATAGGGCAGGGCGTCGATCAGCGGATTCAGAACCTCCGTGCCGTCTTCACCGCCGTCGAGGGCCTGTGTAGGCTCGAACGACAATTCAGGTTCGAGGCTTTGCAACGCGGCGGTCCGAATATAGGGTGGGTTGGACACCAGGATTGTGAAACGGTCGTTGGTCAGGTCTCTGATGTCGGCGTGAACGAACGTCGTCCGATCGTCTATTCCTAACTTGTCGGCGTTCCGTCGGGCGCCAGCCAGGGCGCCTCGGTCGATGTCTACGGCCGTGACTTCAGCGCCAGGCAGTTCTGCGGCCAGTGTTACCGCTAATATCCCACTGCCCGTGCCGATGTCGGCGATTCTCATCCTGTCGCCGCCGATGGAGTTCGCGAATTTCGTGGCCAGTTCGACCAGCAGTTCAGTTTCCGGCCGAGGGATTAAAACCCGGGCATCTACGTCGAAGTCTCTGCCGAAGAACTCCTTATGACCAATCAGGTAGGCTAGCGGTTCGCGGCTGACCCGGCGACGCAGCATTTCAGCCAAGGTCCCGCGCCTACACTCGGGGAAGGGTGAATCGGGTGAGGTGAGGAATGTTGTTGTGTCGAGCGCCGTCGCGTGCTGAATCAGCAATCGTGCTTCGGTCTCGGTTTCAGGCACTCCGGCGGCGCGCAATTTTGAGACTGCGTCCGAATATATCTGCCGGATATTCATATGAATTCGCTTTGATCGCGCCGCCAATCCAAATCGTAACAGCGGCTTTCAAACCCACCCCTTGTATGTTGGTGAAGGTGGCGGAACTAAAACGAGTCAGTACCACTCCCGTCGACTGGGAGCTAGGAAGTTCCGGTGAAAACCGACGCGGGCCAATCGGAGTTTGTTCACTTTTGCCAGTGTGATCGGGTCACCACACGGTGGCCTTGAAACCGTTTCCGAGGCCGATCAACCGGCCGTACTGAGCGCGGCGAGTTTCAGGGCTTGCTCCTCGCGAAGAAGCGCATCGATGAATTCGTCGAGTTCCCCGTCTAGCACTCGTTCCAACTGGTGGTTGTTGTGATTGATGCGGTGGTCCGTGATGCGAGTTTGTGGGTAGTTGTAAGTGCGGATCTTTTCCGATCTGTCGCCGGTACCTACCTGCGCCCGCTTGTCGGCGCTTGTTTCGGCCTGTCGCTTCTGTAGTTCCCTGTCCCAGAGCCTGCTGCGCAATATGTCCATGGCCTGGGTCCTGTTCTGGAGTTGGGACCTTTCGTTCTGGCAAATGGCGACTATGCCGGTCGGTAGGTGCGTAATGCGAATCGCAGTTGCGACTTTGTTTACGTTTTGGCCGCCGTGGCCGCCGGCGTGGAAGACGTCGATCTTCAGGTCCGAGTCGCTTACCTGAATGTCGATCTCCTCTGCGCGCCGCAGAACCGCCACGGTTGCGGTAGATGTATGAATTCGGCCCTGCGACTCCGTGACGGGGACTCGTTGCACCCGATGAACTCCTCTCTCGTGCTTGAGTCGGGAGTACGCGCCTTCACCTTCGACCTCGAATATAACCTCCTTGATACCCCCAACCCCGGTGCTGTTGAGGCTGATCACGCTGGACTTCCAGCCCCGGCGTTCGGCATATCGCTGGTACATTCGGAGGAGGTCCCCTGCGAAAAGTCCCGCCTCGTCGCCGCCGGCGCCGGCGCGAATCTCCACTACGGCGTCTGCTTGCTCGGTTGCGTCCTTTGGCAGCAGGGCGGATTTTATCCGGAGATCGAGATCATCCAACTGACCTGACATCTCGGCCGCTTCGCTTCGGGCCAGATCGAGCATCTCCGGGTCGGTCTCGGACACGATGAATGAATTTGCCTGATCGAGGCTTTCCTGCGCCATTTTGTAGGCGGTCCAGAGGTCGATGACGGTTTGCAGTTCGTTGTACTCTTGCCCGAGTTTTCGGAGGGCGTTGGGATTCGACGCGATCTCCTGCCGCGACATCTCACGTTCGATTTCGCCATGGCGCTCGGCTATCTGATTTAGCCGGTTAGAGGTTGAGTTCTGCATGATTCGAGGATAACAGTCCGTAGGCGCTGGTCCGCGTCGGGCTTGCCGGCCGATACAAATTAGCCGTCCCGTACGGCTTCGACAATGCTGTCAGGGTCGAGCGGAACTTCGGTCTGATCGCCGCCGCCAAGGGGTTTAAGGGAAACCATTCCGCGTTCCAGTTCCCGACCGCCAACTATCAAGGCGTATGTTGCCGACAACCCGTCGGCATAACGCATCTGGCTCCGCATGGAACGATCCGGCGCCATTACAGCCGCCAGGCCCTCACTGCGCAACTTCGAGGTCAGCGCAACGGCCGAGCGCCGTACTTCCGGCCCTATGTGGACCACGACTACTTCGGGAAGCGACAGGTTGTCGTCGGGACTGGAATCCTGACGTTTGAGGTTGAGTATGTGCCGCTCTATGCCGCTGCCGAATCCGATACCCGGAGTTGGCGGGCCTCCCAATTCTTCGATTAATCCGTCGTAGCGGCCTCCGGACAGCACCGAACTTTGCGCCCCCTCCAGGCACGGGTGTATCTCGAACACGGTCCGCGTGTAATAGTCGAGCCCGCGCACCAGACGGTGGTCGGTCTGAAACCGAAAGTCTGGGTAGAGCGGTTTCAGTTCCTCGACGTGGGCCAGGGTCTCGTCCCAATGGTCGCGGCACTCTTCGTCGAGGTAGTCGATTGATCTCGGCGCCTCCGCTCCCAATTCGAGCATGTAGGGTTCCTTCGAGTCGAGCAACCTGAGCGGACTCCGTTCGAGGCGGCCGCGGTCGAGTGGAGACAACTCCCCGGCGTGCGGCCGAAAGTAGCTTCTCAGCGCTTCAAGGTATTCGGGCCTGCAGTCGCCGTCGCCGATGCTGTTCATTTTGATGGTAAGGCCGCGCATTCCGATCCTGGAAAGGAATCTCATGGCGAGTTCGATCACCTCGGCGTCTACGTGGGGAGAGCCGTCGCCGATCGCTTCCACGCCGAATTGGTGGTGTTGCCTGAGTCGGCCCGCCTGCGGCCTTTCGTAGCGAAACATGGCGCCAACGTAGAAGAGGCGGACAGGCAGCGGTTGATTTTGCATGCCGTGTTGAATGTATGCACGGCAGACGCAGGCGGTGCCTTCAGGCCGAAGGGTGAGGGAATCTCCGCCGTGGTCGTCGAAGGTGTACATCTCCTTTTGTACGATATCCGTCTCGACGCCTACGCCGCGAACGAACAGGTCGGTCGATTCGAACATAGGAGTTTCGACCTGCCGGTAACAGAACTGGCGCGCCACACTGGCGGCTGTAGATTTAACGAAGTCCCAATACGGTTGCTCGTCCGGCAGGATGTCGTAGGTTCCTCGCGGTACGCGAATTGCCATGTTGTAGGGTCTCAGCGCGCGCCGCTGCGGCTGTAGCGTGCGGTGGGTTTGGACCGTAGGCCGGCTAGTGGCGTCGGGAGCTTACGAGCCGAGTCCATTCATCTGGAAGACCTTGCCTTCAGTCTTGATCGCCGGAGCGTACATCAACTCTGCCGAGTGCATTTCCCTGATGTTGTTGGCGCCTGTCATTCCCATAGAGATTTCGAGAGCGCCAACGAGGTTCTCGGTTCCGTCAGTTTTCGAAGAGGGCCCGAACAGTATTTGTTGGAGGGGTCCGCGGGTACCGACCTTTATGCGGGTCCCTCGGGGCAACGAGGCATGCGGTGTGGCCATTCCCCAGTTGTAGCCGAGCCCGGGGGCTTCGGTCGCCTGGGCAAACGGGGTCCCTATCATTACCGAGTCGGCGCCGGCGGCGAATGCCTTGCACACGTCGCCGCCTGTCCGTATCCCGCCGTCTGTGATGATGGGTACGTAACGGCCGGTGTCGTTGAAGTGGTCTTCACGGGCGGCGGCGCATTCGAGGGTAGCGGTGACCTGCGGCACGCCTATCCCCAGCACTTCACGGCTTGTGCAGGCGGCCCCCGGACCAACCCCGACGAGGACGCCATGCACGCCTTCATTCATCAGTTCCCGGGTGACGCTGTAGCTGACTGTGTTGCCAACGAGGACGGGCGTCTTCACCTGTTTGATGATCTCGGAAAATATCACCCCTCGCAGGCTTTTTGATGTGTGGCGGGCCGTCGTTACCGTACTTTGCACGATGATGGCGTCGGCCCCGGCCTCTGCTGCCAATGGCGCCAAACGCTTGGTGTTTGCCGGTATCAATGAGACGGCGGCGGCCACGCCACCCCGTTTTATCTCTTCGACGCGCCGGCCGACGAGTTCATCGCGAATCGGCTGTGAATACAGTTTCTGCAGGAGTTCGGTCGCTTCGTCAGGTGGCGCTTCCGCTACCACGGAAAAAAGCGGCGCAGGGTCTTCGTATCGGACCTGCAATCCGTCGAGGTTGAGGACTGCGAGGCCTCCTAGCTTACCTAGCTTGATTGCGAAGGCCGGATCGACCACTGCGTCCATGGCGGAAGCCATGAAGGGGACGTGGAGCCTGACGCCATCGAAATTCGTCGATATATCCACCATTTCAGGGTTGATGGTGATGTCGCCCGGGGCGATGGCTACGTCATCGAATCCATAGGCCGGTCTCAATTCTTTTAGCAATCGTGGCAACGGGGCAGCGCTCCAGAATTCACCAAGGGCCAAGCGGACGGCGAGTGTGGTTGCTCTGGACCTGCGAACCTGCGAAACGCCCGATAACCGCCGCGGCGAATTTCGGAAAGTATACTCTTTTTGTCGGCCGCGTCACTTGTCATCTCTCGGTGATAATCATCTCATTGGCCCTTGTTCCGTGTGTTAATCTACCATCACCGCCTACTCTCGACGGGCTGGACTTTCGCCCCTAAATCAGGGCGAGCAGGATATACCGGACCGGCAAGATGCGAGCCCTGTTAGAGCAGGATGCGCGGCCCGCGGCGCAAGTACCGGAGACCCCGGACTTGACGACCACCAACGGGTCTCCATGCCTGCTGGCTTTGTTCTTCTCGCCGCATACGTGTGATACGGGGCGAACGCTTGGTCGACGCCACCAAAAATTCACGGTCGCCAGAGCGCGGCTCGATCACCGATGTACGCGGAATTCGGGTCGGTCATTGGACGGACACCACCAACGCGACCGGATGCACGGTGGTGATCTGCGACCCTAACGCCACTGCGGGCGTGGACGTAAGCGGAGCGGCGCCGGGCGCCCGCGAGACGGCCCTGCTTCACCCATTGGCCCAGGCAAAGTGGGTAAACGCCGTCATGCTCGCCGGGGGGAGCGCATTCGGCTTGGACGCGGCCACGGGCGCGGTCAAGTACCTGGAAGAGCAGGGCCGAGGCCTTCGCGTGGGGCGCGCGACTATTCCCATCGTGGCGGCGGCGATACTTTTCGACCTCGGCATGATTACACACAGGGTCAGACCAACCGCGGAGGACGGGTACGCCGCGTGTTGCGGGGCGGGGACAGAATTTCAGACCGGCAGCGTGGGCGCGGGAACGGGGGCGACTATCGGCGGTTTGAGAGGGCGCAACCGGAGTGTCAAGGGGGGCATCGGCAGCGCGTCGGTGCAGTTGAAGGGCGGTGCGACTGTTGGCGCACTGGCGGCGGTCAACTCTTCTGGCGGCGTCGTCGATCCATCGACCGGCGAGGTGATCGCAGGGCCGATCAACGCCGATGCGTCGGGATTCGAAGACTCGGTCGAGATACTTTTGACCGATCCCCCAAAAGACCGCAGGTTTTTCAGGAATACGACACTTGGGATAGTCGCGACCGACGCGCAGCTGGACAAACCCGGGGCGGCGAGGCTTGCGATGGCCGGCCAGGACGCCATCGCCATGGCGATACGGCCGTCGCACACTTCCAACGATGGCGACATCGTGTTTTCACTTGCTACCGGCGTACATGACGCGACTCCGACTCCCGACGAACTGCATGCCGGCGCCCTGCGGTCCATGTGCGCCGCAATCATCGACGCCGTCGAGTCGGCGACCGCTTTGGGGGGAGTACTACCGGCGGTGAAGGCGGTAAAAGGTGATTAAGAAACTATCTGAACAGGCCCCTCGTATGGCATTTCGTCTTGGTTGCGCGGCAAAATTCCACTCCCGTAGGGGCGGGTTTGAAGAGCATGTTTCAAAGGTCCTTTGCGTATTTTCGTGTCGACCGCCATGCGACGAGATGCCCCTTTTCAGAAGAATGACGAGATTGTCATAAGTCGTCATTCTCTGAGTTACGGCGAGAATCGCAATCTGAAAAATGGCTGCATCATGGGAACTTGATATCAGAGCAAATTGGTATGAGGATGCTGACAACTTCGTCAATTTGCGAGGGCAAAGGCGGGATTAAACCCTGCCACTACGAATCGAATTGGTGGCGTGAGCAAAACGAATTTGCGTAACTTGCCTGAAGGCGAAAATTCCGCTCCGGCAACCGTTGGAATCGTCGGCGCTGGCCGGCTGGGTTCGAGCCTCGCCTTGGCGATGGCTGCATCCGGGTACTCGGTGACTGCGGCCAGCACTCGTCGGCCGGAGCATGCGCTATGGCTGGCCGGGAAGGTCCCGGGCGCAACCGTGACCCATTGCTCCCAGGCGGTAGTCGATGCCGCCGAGGCGGTGTTCATATGCGTAGACGACGGCAGTATTAAGACGGTCTGTGATTCGCTTCGATGGCGAGTCGGGCAGTCTGTGATTCACTGCTCCGGCGCGCAGCCGTCGTCGATAATCTCCGGCGTCGAGGAACAGGGCGCTGTTACCGGTGGGTTTCATCCACTTCAATCATTTCCCAGCCCCAATATGGGGCACCGGTTTTCCGGAATCGCGTTCGGCGTTGAATCTCGGGACCGGCGTGTCCGTGATTGGCTGACCGGCTTGGCTCACGACCTTGGCGGCACGACCGTTGCGATTTCCGCGGACGTCCGGGCTGCGTATCACGCCTCGACCGTGATGGCTTGCGGATTGTTGGCGGGGCTGGTCGGTCTGTCGGCTGACATGTGGAGCAGCTTAGGGGTCGACCGGGGGCGGGCGGTGGAACTGCTGACCCCGCTCGTTTCATCGACGGTGGAAGGCATCGGGGAACGAGGCATCCCCTCGGCCCTGACCGGGCCGTACGTTCGGGGGGATGTCGAGACTGTTCGAATGCACGTCGAGGCGACCTATCGCGCATCGCCCGTTACGGGTGGGGCGTATGTGGCGCTGGCGTTGGCCGCCTTGCCGTATGCGGTTGAGCAGGGTGGTATGAGCGAGTCGGCCAGGTTGCAGATCGAGAGTTGTCTGAAAGAGGCGATTGTCAGGGGCGGGGATACGAACCGGCCACTCTGAACGAAGTACTCAGTAACAATAGGAAGACTCCGGCAACGTTCATTGTGATCGGCTGCAAGCCCTGAAGGGATGCAGACCTCAAAAGGAAAATGAAATGGCGGCGAGACGGATAACGACTCACAAAATCCAGTCGATGAAGCTGCGCGCCGAACGGATCCCGATGATCACGGCGTACGATTATCCGACTGCGCGGATCGCTGACGAGGCGGGGATCCCGATGATCCTCGTGGGCGACAGCATCGGCAACGTTGTATTCGGTTACGACTCGACGATTCCGGTGACGGTGGACGACATTGTCCGTGCCACAGCCTCGGTCGTACGTGGCGCTGAACGGTCTTTGATCGTCGCCGACATGCCGTTCATGAGCTACCAGGTCGACGCCGAGACGGCGATTCGCAACGCCGGCCGATTGCTTCAGGAGGGTGGGGCGCATGCGGTCAAGCTGGAAGGCGGCCGCGCCATCGCGCCGGTCATCAGCCGGCTTGCCGACGCAGGGATTGCCGTGATGGGGCACGTGGGACTGACACCGCAGTCGGTGCATAAGATAGGCGGCTACCGAGTGCAGGGCAGGTCGGTAGAGGCGGCGGCGAAGTTAATAGATGATGCGCATGCGGTCGAAGCGGCGGGGGCGTTTGCCATCGTGCTGGAATTGATCCCCGCGGAGCTGGCGGCCAAGGTAACCGAACACTTGAGGATTCCTACTATCGGCATCGGGGCGGGCCTGATGTGCGACGGGCAGGTTCAGGTGCTGCACGACTTGTTGGGTTTGGGCCTCGATTTCAAGCCGCGCCACGCGCGGCAGTATGCGGACCTCTCCGGCGTGATCAGATCGGCCATGACGAGCTACGCAGACGACGTTCGTACAGGGTCGTTCCCAAGCGACGCCGAGTCGTTTTTCTTAGATGAATCGGCGGGGAGGGACGGATCGGCGACTCCAAGTCAGACCGAATGATCCAGGCCATGCGCGTAGTCCAGACGGTTGAGGAGATGCGCGTCGTGCGGCGCGATCTGCCCGGCCGGATAGGGCTTGTACCGACTATGGGCGCGCTCCATGCGGGTCACGAAGCGCTGCTTGCGCGCGCACGCGCTGAATGCGAGACCGTCATCGCTTCGCTGTTCGTCAACCCGGCGCAGTTCGGTCTATCTGAGGACTATTCAACCTATCCGCGGAACCGGACGCGTGATCTGGAGATATTCGGAGCGTGCGGGACCGACCTGCTGTTCGAGCCGCTCGTGGAGGAGATGTACCCCGCCGGGGAGTCGACCCGCGTCGACCCTGGCCCGATCGCAGACGTTCTGGAAGGCGGCCACCGGCCCGGCCACTTTTCGGGCGTCGCCACGGTGGTGGCCAAACTCTTCAATATCATCACTCCCGACGCGGCTTACTTCGGCCGCAAAGACGCCCAACAACTTGTGATAGTCGAACGTCTCGTAAGGGACCTGCGGATGGGCATCGAAATCGTCAGCGGGGAGACCGTACGCGATCTGGACGGCCTGGCGCTCAGCAGCCGGAACGTCAATCTGGCCGACGAACCTCGCAATGCCGCGGCCGCGTTGTTTCGGGCGCTCACGGCCGGCGAGGTTGCCTGGGCGAATGGCCTGCGTTCCGGCGATGAACTGAGGGCGGCGATGCTGTCGGTCCTCAGTCGGGAACCGCTGATAGAAGTGGAGTATGTGAGCGCAGCCAACCCTGTAACTTTCGAGGAGCTGGACGTGGTCGACGGACCGGCTTTACTTTCACTCGCTGTGCGGGTTGGCGGAACGCGACTGATAGATAACATCGCGCTGCCGGATCGGCGCGGTTTCTGACGTTTCGGCCAGGCCGGATCGGCCGCGCCCGCGTAGTCGTATTATGTATCCGTTGTCCGTTGTCCGTTGTCCGTTGTCCGTTGTCCGTTGTCCGTTGTCCGTTTGCCGATGCTAGCCGCGGCGCAGTGATTTACCCTTCGGGTTGACGGTCGGGCGATTCCCGGACAGAATCAAGTGCAGTCATGTGTCAAGCGCGCCGGAACCGGAGGGCCAATTGATCTACGAACTGCGAATTTACGAATGTTACGGTGGAAGGCTGCCGGCCCTGAACAAGCGCTTCAGTGAACACACTTGCGAACTGTTCGAGCGGCACGGCATCAAGAACGTGGGTTACTGGACCAACCTGATTGGCCCTTCGAACAACGATCTCATCTACCTGGTGGCGTTCGACGACATGGGGCAGAGGGAACGTGCCTGGGCCTCATTTCAAGCGGATCCGGAGTGGCAGGAGGCAAAGGCGATGTCCGAAGAGGATGGCCTGATTGTCAAAAACGTCAGTAATCAGATCCTGGCGGCCACTCCCTACTCGCCGCTCAAGTAACTACGCGTTCACCCGTCTTCCGGAACTGAGTACGGTTAACTCATGCCCAACGAAGCCAAACTGAATCGACTGTCGGGATCGTCCGAGATCGTCGGGGTTGCCGAGTCCGACGAGATTGGCCGGCTGCCGCATAAATCGCCGCTCGCACTCCACGCCGAGGCCGCGCTCAACGCGCTCGACGACGCCGGGCTAGGCCTTCCTGACGTGGACGGGCTGCTGACTGCGGGATGGTCCACGCTGGACGTGGCTGAGTACCTTGGTATTGAGCCGCGATTCACCGACTCGACTTCCGTCGGCGGCTCGTCCTTCGTGATTCACATCGCCCACGCCGTGGCGGCAATCGCAGCGGGTTATTGCGAGGTGGCGTTGATTACCCACGGGCAGGCCGGCCGGTCGGACCGCTCGCCGATTCCCCGCAATTCCGGAGCGCCTATGGCGCAGTACGAAAACCCGTACGGAATCATAGGCCCGCCGATCTCCTACGCGATGGCGGCGACCAACTACATGCACCGATTCGGTGAAGATCGGGCCCGGCAGGCGTTTGCCGAGATCGCTGTCTCTACGCGTAAATGGGCGAACCTCAACCCGAGGGCCTACTTTCACGATCGGCCGCTCGACTTTGATGAATACCATGATTCGCGATGGGTCGCCTGGCCGTTTCACCTCGTCGATTGCTGCCTGGTGACGGATGCAGGAGCGGCCGTGGTCGTTACGACGGCCGAGCGCGCGCGCGACGCCCGAAAAGGCGGGGTCGCGGTGCTCGGAGTTGCGGAAGGGCATGATCACTCGATGGTCTCCCAGATGCCCGATCTCACCTCGGCGTTCGGAACAAAGACGGGCCCGCAAGCCATGGGAATGGCCGGAGTGACGCACGCCGACATCGACCTTGCGATGATTTACGACTCCTTCACCTACACCGTGCTGGTGAGTCTGGAGAACCTGGGATTTTGCGGCGCCGGCGAGGGGCCTGACTTCGTGGCGGCTCAGCGAACGGCGCCCGGAGGCGCGTTCCCGCTGAACACGAACGGTGGCGGGCTATCGTACACACACCCCGGGATGTACGGGATATTCACCGTCGTCGAGGCCGTGAGGCAGCTCCGCGGGGAGACTCAGGACAGGCAACTGTCCCGGTGCAGGGTAGCCCTTGCGCACGGCACCGGCGGCCTCCTGTCTTCTACCGGAACGGCTGTACTGGGCAGGGCGTAGTCGCGGCGCCACGTCGCGAGCCCCCGGAAGGGCGATCAAAATGACAGACGGAGGCCACTACAATGGTTCACCGGAAGCAGACGTCTACTGGGACTCTGTCGCGGAGGGACGCCTGATCCTTCAGAGATGCAACGATTGCAGGGAGTTCCAGTTTTATCCGCGGATATTCTGCTTGCAGTGCGGGAGCAGGGCGATTGGATGGGTTCCGGCGAGCGGTGAGGGCACACTTCACGCATTCACGATCGTCCATCAGGCGCCCGGCCCCGCCTTTGTCGAGGACATCCCGTACGTCGCCGCCATTGTAGAATTGGCGGAAGGGCCGCGGATGCCTACCCGTCTCACGGGGGTGGATCCGGACCCGTCGGAGATCGAGATCGGTATGGCGCTGAGGGTGACCTTTTCTGAGGTAAACGGGAGACCGCTGCCGGTTTTCAGGCCGGCCTGAGGCTCAACTCCAATTGCGTGCGCGCGGCCGTTCGTCACAGTCGCCGCGAATCCATCTTTCCCATCGCTTGGTGCCATTGTCGGTACGGGCTTGTGGCAGCGGTCAGCCGCCCGGAGTTAGTCGATGAAACGGGACTTTCTAAGGTTCAACGATCTTGCGATTCGGGAGATACTGCCTCTTCTCGAGCGAGGACGCGAGCTCAAAAAAGGCGCTGGTAGCGACGCGCTCAAAGGCAAGTCAGCGGCGCTGTTGTTTGAGAAGCCTTCGCTACGGACGAAGCTGAGTTTCTGGATCGGAGTCGAACTGCTTGGCGGAAAGCCCGTTTACTTCAGCCCCGAAGAGGTTGGGCTCGACAAGCGTGAACCTGCCGAAGACGTAGCCCAGATCGTATCCCAAATGGCCGATCTCGCAGTGTTGCGTACATTCGCCCAGAGTACCCTCGACCGCTTTTCATCCGCTTCGGGGGTGCCTGTCGTGAACGCGCTTACAGATGCCGAACACCCGTGCCAGGCGTTGGCCGACCTGCAGACGATACTCGAGCAACGCGGGTCCCTTTACGGCGCAAAGGTGGCGTACATCGGCGACGGTAACAACGTGGCCGTGAGCCTTGCGCACGCGGTTGCGGCCACGGGCGGTCGTTTAGCGATCGCATCGCCGGAGGGGTTCGAACTGCCGGACGATACGGTTGACGCCGTGGGCAAAACTGCGTCGCAGACGGGCGGTGACCTAACCCTCATGCGCGACCCAAAGGATGCCGTTGCGGGGGCGGAATTCGTATATACCGACGTATGGACGTCGATGGGTCAGGAGCAGGAGGCCATGCAACGCCGCGAAGCGTTCCGCGACTATCAGGTCAATCCCGCCTTGCTCGATTTGGCCGGCCCGGGCGTGAGATTCATGCACGACATGCCGGCCCATCCCGGTGAGGAGATGTCTCCAGGTCTTCTCGACGATCCCCGGTCGGTAGCGTACGAGCAGGGTGGAAACCGGCTGTGGGCGCAGGCCGCGCTACTCGAATTCCTGGTCGCCAACAACCGGCAATAATTTGGACTTCAGACCCGTGGACAACTCCGATGATGGCCGGGCCAGGCCGGTAATCGTCATCGCCGGCCGACCCAACGTGGGCAAATCCACGTTGTTCAACAGGCTGGCGGGCAGGCGATTCGCCATTGTGAGCGACATCGCGGGCACCACACGCGACCGCGTGTCGACACACGCGGAATGGGATGGCTATTCCTACGTGCTGATCGATACCGGCGGCATTGAAGAACAGCCTGAACGGGAACTGTGGGAGGAGATTCGAGGGCAGACCGCGCAGGCGCTTGAACAGGCTGATGCGGTGATCCTCGTTGTCGACGTCAACGAAGGGGTGACGCCTAACGACACCGAGGCCGCCGACCTGGTCCGTCGTTCAGGCAAGCCGGTGATTGTTGCGGCCAACAAGGCGGACAACCCCATCAGGGAGGACTTCGCTCTCGAATTCCATGCCCTGGGCCTGGGATCGCCGATTGCCGTCAGCGCATATCACAACATCGGTATCAGAGAACTGATGACGTCTATCTTCGCCCTCCTGCCTCCGCTTCCGGATCAATTGGACGACGAGTCGGTGCGAGTCGCCATCGCAGGAAGGCCAAACGTGGGCAAGTCGGCCCTTCTAAACGCCCTGACGGGGGAGGACCGGTCGATTGTCAGTCCCGTGCCCGGCACAACGAGGGACCCGGTGGATACGCGCGCAACCTTCCGGGGCAGGGAGTTCGCGTTTTTGGATACTGCCGGCCTCCGCCGACGCGGCCGCGCTGAGAGCGGCATTGAGAAGTTCAGCGCGATACGGACGATTCAGGCGATGGAACGGTCCCACGTGGTTGTACTGGTTATGGATGCGCAAGAGTTCGGCACAGCGCAGGACGCCCACATAGCCGGTTACGCCATCCAAGCCTTCCGCGGGGTGATCGTGGTTGTCAACAAGTGGGACCTGTCTTCGGAATTGGACATAACCCGGGAGGTCGCAGAGCGCCGTATACGCAATCGCTTCAAGTTTCTTTTCGATGTCCCCGTGCTGTACGTGTCCGCTTTGACCGGCGAGCGCGTAGAGTTGGTGCCGGAAAGGGTCCTTGAAGTCCACAGTGAATTCACCAAAACGGTGCCGGGTGCGGACCTGCGGCGTGTAGTCTACGGCGCCGTGGCTGCAAATCCGCCGCCACGGCACAGCCGACGGCCCACGCATCTGTACCGTGTGAGACAGGTGAGAACGGCTCCACCTACTTTCGTGCTAAACACGAATGCTCCTGAACTAATACACTTCACCTACCGTCGCTACCTTGAGAACCGGTTGCGTGAAGCATTTGGTTTTGCCGGCTCTCCATTGCGGCTCCATTTCAGGACCGGACGCGAATGAACGAGTATCTATACTGGATTATCACCTTGGTGTTGGCGTATCTGATCGGATCGGTGCCGTCGGGCGTGATAGTCACACGCCTCTGGCGAGGCGTGGATATCCGCAGCTACGGCAGCGGGAGCACCGGGGCGACAAACGTGTTGCGGACGCTTGGACCGAAGGCAGCCGTGCTCGTGTTCATTCTGGACATCGCCAAGGGCTCGGCCGCGGTAGCGATCGCCAAGGGGCTGGCCGTTTCCGACCTCAACATAGCAGTGGCGGGCGTGTTGGTGGTCGCCGGGCATTCGTGGCCTGTATTCGCCCGTTTCCGCGGAGGGAAGGGTGTGGCGACGGGCCTCGGCGTTTTGCTCTTGCTTTGGTGGCCGATCGGGATTTCGTCGTTCGCCGGCGCCGTGATTGCCAGCGCCACCAGGTACGTGTCGGTGGGATCGCTAGTTGGCGCGACGACCGGTGTGGTGTTCCTGGCGGTTCAGATTGTCAAAGGGGATATTGACCCCGCGTATCTGGCCTTTGCGGTCCCGGTCGGCGTATTGATCTACGTTCGTCATCTGCCCAATATTTTCAGCCTCATCAATGGAACGGAAAGACGGTTGTCCGTGGGGAGGCCGAGCAGAGCGACCGAGGCCCGAACAAAGGACAACTGAGAGCGGCTGGCATGGCAAAGATCTGCGTGGCGGGCACGACCGGCTGGGGCGTGACCCTGGCCTTGGTTTGCGCCCGCAACGGGCATGACGTGACGCTATGGGCCCGAACCGGCGCAGAGTCTGAGGAGTTGGCATCCGGCCATAGTCCGAGGCCCCGCCCGGGTGTCGATCTCCACCCTGGCATCAGGGTAGTGGGGTCTCCCGGCGAGGCGTTTCCCTCGTCGGACTTGATTCTCTTCGTCGTGCCTTCCACAACGGTGCGCGCCAACGTGCGGGAGATCGCGCCCTGGCTACCGCCCGGAGCAATAGTTGTCAGTTGCACAAAGGGTATCGAGATCGAGACCGGCAAGCGAATGACCGAGCTGATCTGCGAAGAAGCGCCCGGCCTCGATCCTGCCCGCGTCGGAGCCCTTTCGGGCCCGAATCTTGCGCTCGAAATAGCACAAGGGCAGGTGTCGTCCGCCACGCTCGCGTTTCCGTCTTCCGACGCTGCGATGGCTGCGCAGAGAGCGCTCAACTCCGAGCGGTTCAGGGTCTACAGGAGCACCGACGTGGCGGGAGTGGAGCTTGGCGGGGCGCTCAAGAACGTAATCGCCATCGGCGCCGGCATCATCGACGGGATGGGTGTCGGTGCGAATGCCAAGTCGGCGTTCGTGACCAGGGGTCTTAATGAGGCGTCCCGTCTAGGTGTGACCCTGGGCGCCCGTCAGGAAACATTCGCGGGCCTTTCGGGGATGGGGGACCTGATCGCGACGTGTTACAGCGGGTTGAGCCGGAACCGCGGCCTCGGAGAGAAGTTGGCTTCGGGTTTGGATCCGGGCGACCTGATCACCGCCATGACCCAGACCGCGGAGGGCGTCCCCACCACCCGCGCTGCTATGCGCATAGCGCGTCGGCGCGGGGTCGAGATGCCGATCACAGAGATGACTCACAGGGTGCTGTTCGAGGGCCTTACGCCTGAACAGGCGCTCGTCGAGTTGATGCGGCGGGCGCCGCAGCCAGAGGTCAGGATCTAGCCTGGCTTGGTCTGGTCCTGCCCCCAAGTTCGCCGAGTTCGAACATCATTGCCGACAGGACGGCGATGGCGGCGGTCTCTGATTTCAGGACGCGCGAGCCGAACCTGATCACCGTTGCGCCCGCGGCTTTGGCGTCCGCGACTTCACTCGCCTCGAATCCGCCTACGGGGCCGACTACGATTGCAAGTCTTGTGGGCGTCTGGCCGCGGCCGAACTGAAGCGCTTCTCGCAGGCCCGGTGAAGGCCGGCGCATATCTTCCCACAGCAGCACGACCGGTCCGCGGGCCGATTCGCGTGACACCGCATCCGCCAGTGAGGCGGTTTTTTCGATCTGCGGCACGGTCAGGCGGCCGGACTGCTCCGCCGCTTCACGGACGATACGCTGCCACCGCCCGAACCTCGATTTGCTCGCAGCGCCGGCGTCGGCAGGCTGGACCCGTGCCGTCTCGACCGGCACGAATTTGCAAGCGCCGAGCTCGGTCCCTTTCTGCAGGACCTGTTCGAATCTGTCCGGTTTTATCAACGCCTGGAGTATTGTCACGCCGCAAGCAGGCTCCGTGTCGGGGAAGTCCGGTTCGCCAATCGTACCTTCCACCGCTGTTGAGTCGACCCGGCTCAACGTCACCGGCCATTCGCTTTCACCTCCGTCGAAGACGATCACGGTATCGCCTAACCGCAACCGCAGCACGACGCGCGTCTGCCTTGCCGCGCCGTCCGGCAATACGACCCTGTTGTCGCGAATCGCGTTGTGCGGCACGTAAAACCTGGGAGGGCTCATAGCCGCACGACCTTGAACGCCAGCCAATCCTCGACTGCGCGTTCCCCGGTGATCACCCCGGAGGCCCTGGTGAAGGCGTTTGCGACCTCATTGCGTCGTTCTGCGAGCAGACCAGAAGCGATGAGCACGCCGGTATTACTCAAACATGCCAACAGACGGTCGGACAGTTCGCAGAGAACCGCGGCGGAAATGTTTGCGGTAACCACGTCCCACATCCCCGCGGGCGCTTTCGGATGGGGCAGGGCGCCAACGTATACGGACGCGGCGCCCGCCACGCCCGCACGGCACAGGTTGTCGACAGCGGCGTCCACGGCGTGTTGGTCGATATCGAGGCAAACTGCCCGCTGCGCGCCTGACTTTAATGCGGCAATCGCCAGGATGCCTGAGCCGGTTCCCACATCGAGCAGTTTCGATCCCGGCTTTATGATCTCTTCCAGCCATTCGAGGCACATGCGCGTCGTGGGGTGATGGCCCGTCCCGAATGCCATGCCCGGCGCCAGCGGAATGACGATATCGTCGGGTCTAGTGTCGGTCTGCCGTCCCGGTGGGGCGATGACCAGTCTGCGCCCGATGCGGATCGGTTCGAACTCCTGATTCAGCCACTCGCTGTCGTCTATCACCCTCTCCACTGCGCGGGAGATGTCGCCAAGGTGTGCTACGAGTCGCAGGCCGACATCTATATTTGCTTTTCGGCTTTCGGTAGTCGCGTCTATCGGCAGATACCCGCGAACGGTAACCGGCGCATCAGGCGGCGGGCCGGATTCACCCTCGTGGGGATTGAAGCCACCCTGTTGTTCCACGGCGACGCGCCCCTCGCCGTGTCTGGCGAAAAGAAGGACGATTGGCTCAGTGAATTCGCCGGGCGTCACGACCGACAGTTCTAACCAGGGCACACCAATACACCTGTCTGCTATCGCTCTGATGGCCGGCTCTTCGCCGCGTCGACTTGCCGAGTCACGCCGTGCGGAGACGCGAACGATGTCGCATTGTGCCATATCCGGCCGCCGGTTCATTCGGCGCCATCGTTATAGAACGCGTCCCCTCAGCTTGTCGAATATGCTCCCGTCTCCGCCTTCCGAGGCGTCGTCGCCGAAGGATGCGCCGAGTTCCGCCAGCAACTCTTTTTGCCTTCTGGTCAGGTTCACCGGCGTGGCGACGGAAACGGAGATCAATTCGTCGCCCCGTCGGTTGGACCTCCCCGGCTGGGGCATCCCGCGGCCGCGCAACCTGAACGTGTGGCCGGACTGTGTACCGGCGGGAATCGACAACTCGGTTTCTCCTTCCAGGGTGGGGACGGTCAGTTTTCCGCCGAGGGCAGCTTTGGCCACGTCTATAGCGGTTTCGTAAATGATGTCGTTTCCGTGTCGATCGAACAGCGGGTGAGGCTCAACCTGCACGTAGACGTACAGGTCGCCCGATTCGCCTGCGGCGCCTGTCTGTTCGCCTTCACGGCTGATTCGCATCCTTGAGCCGTCGTCGATGCCGGCCGGAATTTCGACGGCGATTCTGCGCCGTCTGGTTTCGAGGCCCCTGCCTCTACATTGCGAGCACGCCTCATTCGGATAGCTGCCGGCGCCGGCGCAAGTAGAGCAGGTGGTGATCTGCTGGAACTGCCCGAATACCATGCGTTGAACCCGTCTCACCTGTCCGCTGCCGCGGCACGAGTCGCAGGTCCTGACCTTCGTTCCCGGTTCGGCCCTCGAACCGTTGCAACCGGAACACACCTCGGTGCGAGTCAGGTCGATAAGCTTCTCTCCGCCGAATGCAGCCTCAAGAAAAGAGATAGTGATCTGGTATTCGAGATCGGCGCCGCGCCTCGGGGCATCGGACCGTGTGCCGCCGAAGAAAGCATCAAAGATGTCGCCAAACCCGCCAAACCCCTGGAAGTCATCGAACCCGCGTGCCCCTCCCCCGTTCACCCCGGCGTGTCCGAAGCGGTCGTAGGCTGTCCTGCGTTCGGGGTCGTTCAGAATCTGGTATGCCTCGGCGACCTCCTTGAACCGGTCTCCAGCGCCGGGTTCGCGGTTGCGATCGGGGTGATACTTCAGGGCCAGCTGACGGAACGCCTTCTTGATGTCCTCGGGCGAGGCGTCATTCCCGATGCCCAGCACCTCGTAGTAGTCGCGGTTGGTGGTCATTTTCGGCCACTTTTGAGCGCGACTTCGGGGATCAACCCCGCGGCAGGTCGATCAATTGGCCCGAAGTTCATTGCCGGCCAGCTTGTTGTGAGGGGTTCATTTTCTACGTCTCGACGGCCTGGATCTTCACAGGCGCATTCCCCCCAATTATATGCCTTCCGGGGAGCTTAAAATTTCCTTCTCCCACCAAGCCCGTGCCGGCGCACCGGAGACGCCGCTACGTGGTGTTGCCGGCAAGAGACGTCCCTGCACAGTTGTTGCCCGATGGGCACGGAGCGGGTTGCGACGCGCACGGGACGTTAGGCGTGGTTCCCATGACCGACCCTCAGGCGGGCGTTCACAAGAGACGCCCCCAACACGGCTTTGAGAGGTTGCCAAGTGGATTTTGGAAATTGGACGCGGTTTTGGCTACGCGGTACCCGGGGGCCGCGGCTGCAAAATCACCACGCGCATCTCTTCGGGCAGGTTCAATCTATTGAGGGTGAGGCGGGGGGCCGGATCGTCGGGCTTGGTACCGAGCTCTTGCACGAAACGCCGAAGTTCCTCGCCAGGTTTGCCCGCCGCCACATCGAATCCGGACGGCACGACGATCTTCGGCTCGATAAGCCTGACTGCCGCCGCCAACTGCTCCGCCGACATCGGACTATCTTCGGTCGTCGGAACAAGTATGACGTCGATGTTTCCTGTCGCTCGCAGCGATCGAGGATCAGGAATGGATCCGATGAATCCGAGGCTGCACACGGCAATTCCGTCGGCATCTATTACATACTGCGTGGTCACCTCCCGGGTAACCGCCGCGTCGCCAGCTGGGGTCGGAATACCGAACACGCTTACGCCAGACACCTCGTATTCCCCCGGTCCGTCGAGGATCATGAGAGAATCAGGGAAATTGGAGACGATCCCGCCCTGCCTGCTGAACACCGCAATGGCGTTCTCATCATTAAGATACGAGTCGGACATAATGTCCGGCTCGGGATCGGTAACAACGGCGCCGGCCGCCGAGGTAACGAGAAACGAGGTGTTGCCTATCAAGCGAATTTCCATTTGAACATTCCCTGTGGATTATAGAACTACGTTGGCCGGAGGCTTAAGGGTCACACGATGGATGAAGGTGGGCGCCGCCCGCCCGGCTCATCTACCATTTTATTGATACCTATGAAAACAGCTTGCCAGGTTCGCCAGACCGGATAACGGCATTCGAGCAAACCTGCTCCTAAATTATGTTCACCGAAAGAAAAAACAGGATCCTAAATCTGATCGTCGACGAGTACGTAAGCACCGCGGCGCCGGTCGCGTCGTCCACAGTGGCCGACAAGTCCGGCCTGAACGTTAGTCCGGCCACGGTTCGGAGCGAGATCGCCAAGCTTGAGGAGGGCGGATTCATACATCGACCGCACGTCTCATCCGGCGCGGTGCCTTCCGACTCCGGTTACCGGCACTACGTGATGGAGATCGAGTCGCAAGCCGCTCCAACGGTTGACGATGCCAGGCGCGTCGATCAAGTACTAGGACCGGCCGTAGAGGACATCGACCGGTGGGCCGACGCGGCGTCATCGGCTCTTTCGATTCTTCTCAACTCTCTGGCGTTCACCACACCGCCGCGCGATACAGCCGCATCGGTGAAGAGCGTTGAGCTCTTCAGGCTGCAAGAACTTGTTGTGATGCTGGTCCTGATCCTTCAGGAGGCGAGTGTCTATCGGCAATTGATTACGCTGACGGAGCCTGTAACTGCAAGCCATCTCGATTCAACAAGACAGCGGCTGAACGAGTCGATCGCGGGAAAGTCGGCCACCGACATCGAGGCAATCGGGTTGGAGGGCGCCGGCGCCCTCACCTGGCAGGCGCGAGATACGGCGCTGGGCTTGCTGCGGAGACACGATGACCTGGCGCTGAGAGAAAGGCGCATCCAGGGGCTGTCGAGGCTGCTTGACCAACCGGAGGTGACCGGCAATCCCGGGCAGCAACGGCTCGTACTCGAAGCGATCGAAGACTCCGGAACCATCGTTCATCTGGCGGAGAGCGCGCCGCACGACGGCTCAGCAACAGTGATCATCGGCTGTGAGAACTCCTATGAGGCGCTACAGTCATTCAGCGTCGTTGTGTGCCGCTACGGCAGTCCGGGACAGGCTGGCGGGCTCGTTGGCCTGATCGCGCCCACGCGGATGCAATACGCACGCGCCCTGCCACTGATCGGCTACACGGCCACAGCCCTGGGTGACCTGACTAAACGTATCGGCAGCTCCTGATTCACTGATCCCATGCCCGCGCCCCCGGTAGTTCCTTGATCCGGGCCGTGGAACGAGGATGTGGCGTAGCGGGTACACCGGCAACGCAATTACCGCGCCCCCCTGTATTTTCCCGATGGGGGTCGGGGAATACGGGTGTTCGTCCTCTGGCGCGGCGCGAGAAATACGCGTACGCCTGCGACCGGGTTCTCGCGCACCGCCCCTTCGGGCGCCAGTGTGGGGCGGCCTTATATGGGGCGGTGGATGGTCGGGCTGGCTTTGCGGGAACTGGGTTCAGTTGTTGCGCCGTCGGGCGGATCGACGGGCTGCCAGCAGGGCAGGCAGGGCCAGCAGGGCCAGCAGGCCGAGGTTGGCCTGACCGCCACCGGTCGAGTTGCAGAATCCGCTGCTCTCAGGTACCGGTGTAGCCGTTGGCACGGGCGTTGGCGTTGGCGTTGGCACGGGCGTTGGCGTCGGCACGGGTGTTGCTGTCGGCGTTGGTACCGGCGTTACTGTCGGTGTTGCTGTCGGCGACGGGGTCATCGCAAGCGCGGCGAAGACCGTAGCCGCGACGTCGATGACCCGTGTCGGTGTTGGCGTAAGCGTTGCTGTAGCCGTCGGCGTGAGCGTTGGCGTCGGCGTCCTGGTCGGTTCGACTGTGGGTGTAGGCGTTGCGGTGGGAATTGCGGTGGGTGTGAGTGTAGGCGTCAGCGTTGGAGTCAACGTTGGCGTGGGTGTTGGCAGGGGTGGGAACAGGACAATGAGATCGGTTCGGCTCTCACCCGGCAAGAACCTGTACGGCTGTATAGATTGCAGGGAGCCGAGGAAGAAATCGACGGGCATACCGTTGAACCGTTCGGTCGAGGGATTGAGCACAAGGGTGAAGCGGCCGTCGAGTATCGGCACAACCTCGGAAGTGTAGTCGTCAATCTTGGCGTAGATGACCGTCCCGTTTGGCGCCGGCAGCGATCCGGAGAAGGCGGTGCCGGACAGGAAGGCGGGTTCCAGTATTACGGCCGTAGCGGTGGGTGTGAAGGTTTGAGTGGGGGTTGGTTCCGGTCCGCTTGAGAAGGTGAGATCGAGCCTGCGCAGGATCGGTAGGGACCACGGGCATCCGAGGCAAACCGTGTCTTTTCCGGGTTCGATCGGGCCAAACAGTTCGCCGGACTGATCTGCCTTCACCTGGTCTTCAATCCAGAATTCAATCTCGAGTCCTTCGAAGTTTGGGGCAGGGCCGACGTTGAGAGAGAAGCTTCCGGCTGAGACGCCCTGACCGGGCTCGCCTCCCACCTTGACGGGTTCGGATTCGTAATTGCCTACTCTGGCGTTGATGAGCAGTCCATCCCGTGCGGGTTGTCCGCCAACGGTAACGACGCCGACATAGGTAATGACGCGAAATTGCGGCAGGTCCGCCTGCGCGTTCGTTCTGGATGAAGTCGCGGCGAAGACAACTCCGGCGAGTGCCATCGAAATTAATGCGACTGTCGCCAGTCTCAGTTTCAAAGCGGCGTTCCTTTTATCCCGGAATCGATCTTAGCCGGTAACGCCTGGGGAAGGTCGATCGGTCTGTCATACCGCGGTTCCAATTTCCCGGCGCGAACCGCGTGTGGTAATTGTACCGTGACTGGGTCTCCGGTTTCTTCATTGTCGATCGCGTGGGAATGGGTTTGTGCAAGTCAATGCTAAACTTTCCCCCGCCCATGTGGTTCCCCGATCGGGGTTGGGGATGACGGGTTATGCACGTTGTCGGGGAGCGTGAGGGGTAACGCGCAGGCGGCATCGGCCGGGTTCCCGCGTCCTGCTCCGGCGGGCACACGAGGGTAGCCATGACGGATGGTTGTCTTACGGGGTGTGCGTGAGCAATGCGCGTATGCGACCGATCGGTTTTCCGTACCCAGCCCGGTGGTTTCCCGATCGGAGTCGGGGAAGACGGATGGTTGTTCGTCGGGGAGCATGACGCAAATGTCCCGATTCCCGCGTCCTGCTCCGGCGACGCCCAAGAAAGACGCCTCTGCGGATGGTTGTGTGCCAGGCAGATGCTGTGAATGGCGTGTGGATGGCTGTTAGCGAGGCGCGGAGTTGGGTGGTAGTGGTAGGGGCGAAAAAAGAGAGAGCCCCTCCGGTCCCCGTGACCGGAGGGGCTCTCTTAATTGACTCGCGGTGCGAGTTGCGTGGTTACGGGGCTATTGCGGGCGTCGATCCGTCAGACTGTGCGTTAATGAACACCCAGATGCCGTCGCCGACCTTCACGGTGGCGCTGCCGTCCAGACTGATTTCAGTAAACGACTGCAGAGTCGCCTGGTATTTGAAAGCTCTTCGGGCATCCACTGAAGCGAAGTACTTTTCAGCCGTTATAGCGGTGCCGTCAGATCGGACCAGGGAAGCGCCCGATGCGCCCTGGGTCTTGCCTTTGGTCGTGTCAATCACGCCCACGAAGTTCCACCCTGCGCCAGTCGGGATAGCCTCGACTCGCGGGGCCTGACCACTACCTGGCTCGATCGGACCTGCCAGAGCGAGGTTCTGAGCATCGAACGATTTCGAGTGTACCCAGTAACCGGGACCGGCCATGATCGTCCTGAGCGGGGTGTCGGTCGTGCTTGTCCATGCGCCAGAGACGGGGTCGCGGGAGGCGATCCGCCACGGGCTCCCAGGGTCGGTGGCGTCGTACGCCACGACCTGGGCCAGAGAGTCGTTCGTGAACACTGCGTTGATGTCAGGATCGATCGGGTTCGACGGCACGGACACTGCGTTCCAGCCGAAGAACAAACTCAGGTCAAAGGTCTTTCGCTCCTCAACCTTGAGCTTGTACGACAGGTTCTCAGCCTTGTTGCCGGCGAGGTCGGTCGCGGTCGCCTTAACGGTCAACTCGCCAAGTTCCAGGTCCTCAGACGGGACGTAGAAGAAGAGCTTTTTGTCCGACGTAGCGAGCAGGTTCGTGTCACCGTCTACCAACACAATGTCGCCGACCGTTGCGCTGGATACGTCAACTACTTCATTGAATTCGATGCGGATGGACGGCCTGCCCTGGCTGGTGCTGCTGTCCTTGCTCACCAACGTCGGCTTCGCTGAGTCAAGTACGAACCTTGTTACACCAGACGTGGCGTCGGCCGGGTTCTTCTTGCCGACGGTGGATAGGTTCGACGCGGGGGCGATGTCCGTCGCCGTCACCAAGAGGCTCAATTCGCCATCGCCGCCGAGCCTGGCACGCGTTGCCCGTGCTGTCCATGTGTTTCCCCCCTGCGCAATCACAGAGAGTCTGCCGCGTGCATCGGGGTCTGAATCTGCGTCGTCACCATCTTTGACGAACACCTCGACCGACGGGAGACCGGCCAGGGTTTCATCCGACGTGATGGTCACGAGGATTTCGTTCCTGGTCAGCCCGGTCGGGCCATTTTTGCCGGCGCCAGAGCCAGAGCCGCCGGACAGGACCACCGTGAGGGCGGGCGACAGGCGGTCCGCGGCCTTCACAGAACCGGCGGAGCTGGTGTTGCCCGCACGGTCTGACACTGCGCCTTGCAGCCTCACCACCGGGGTGTCGCCGGTCGGAATGTCCTCGTCGAGTTCGAGGTAAACGGTGTTGCCGTCAACCTGGACGCCGACGGGAATGAGGGCCGTGCCATCGTTCAGGGTGACCTGGAAGTCGCCGTTCTCGACGCCTTCCACGTTATCGTCGAATCGGACGGCTATCGACCGCTTGTTGTTCAAGTCCGGATCCGTACCGGCGTCCTCGCCGTCCGGCGCGACACCCGTTTCGGAGCCTGTTTGGCCCGAGTGGGCGGTACTATCAGGGTTGATCAGAATCGGGCGCTTCTGGTCAATCGTTATGACGTGCGGCTCGTTTGTGCCTTCGTCTTTATCCTTCGTGTCGGGGTTGTCGACCACCACGCCTACGCCGGCGGTGGTGGGATCTGCGTCCGAAAAGCCGATGTTCCCCGCCAAGTCGGTCGCCACCAGAACGAAGTCGACATCGTGGTCCGGCTGGACCGCGGTCACTGCCTGCGGCATGTTGCCGGACTCAAGGAAGGACCAAGCCACAGAGGTGGCGCCGTCTCCCGGGTTGCCGGCGCGGGCGGGCTTGTAGGCTTCAGATCCCGAGGGCGCTGAGTACATTGTGTCCCCAACTCCGCCTGTGATCACAGGGCGGCCGTTGTTGGGGTCGTCAGACTGGTCGATGATCAATGTAATGGAGTCCACGTCCAAGCCGGAGCGGGCGTCCGTGACGGTGCCGCGGAACGCGGGCTGCCTGACCTGGGTGTTCAAGTCGTTTGCAGGCTCGGAGATGATCGCCTGGGGAGGCGTGGTCTCGACTTGCGCCGTTTCCCTGACGACGGTGTCGTCGTCGCCGCTGTTGTCCTTGGCGTCCTCGTACTTGACGGTTACCCGACTTGCGGCGTTGACCTTCAATTTTGCCGGGACAGCTGGGGATGCCGACGCATCTCCCTTAGAGCCGGCTGAGTCGTCGCCATTAATGACAACGTTGGCGATGAGTTTAATCTCGCCTTCGAACACACCAGTAGACGCGCCGGTTTCTTTAAGTTTGAGGCTAACCCTGTCCCGATCGATGTCGGTTAGGCTGTAAACATCGACGTCCAGCGAGTTTACGTCGCTGTACTCCCACTTCACCCTGGTGGACTTGAGCATATCGTCGCCGACTGACCCTCCTGCGATGGCAATGAAGTTGGAGCCAACCTGTGTGACGATCGCTCCGGGTTGCGACGTGTCGCCTCCCGGAACCAGCAACTTGATCTCAGAAACTGTGCTAGTGACGGGTTGCCGATTTGTCGGGATATTGACGATAGTTATCGAACCGGCCAGATAGTTGACGTTTACGGTAATTTCGCCAGCGCGGGATGTGTTTGCGTCGGGGTCGACCACCGTGACAACCACAACGTCCGAGTCGGGAGCGATGGTGTTCAGTTCACTGTGGGGCGACTCGCTGTCCTTTAACACCACGGTGCCGAAGAGGGCCGTGCCTGAACCGACGTACGAACGACCGGAGTCGCCGCATTTCATACTGGCTGGGGGGTTGGGCTGGGTCGTGAGACACGAGTTTTTGTTGGTCAGGTAGACCCGCCCAGTCGTCCCATCAGCGGACTGAGCGTCTGCGCTCCTGTCCTGGATGCCTGCCATAACCACAGCGAACAGCGCGAGCGCTGCCAGAGCGGTAAATAATTTCGCTGAATGCTTCACAGCGTTAGTCCCCCTTGCGTGACCAGCCATTGGCGAGTGTCCATCACCGCCTTGGCGGCCTGCTGCAGGATCCTTGCAGTATGTTCCTGCGTTTTGCCCAATTTGTTTTGTCAGGCTTGCGGCCCGACTGCCGATTCAAGTTTACTTAGCCCTTTGATCCGGTCTGGACGGCGCTAACCGGCGCGCGCACATTCCCGTCCGGTGGGACGAACCTTAGCGATTTTTACATCGCGGCGCTGACAGTGTCAACCTGATTTAGTGGCGATTGCGGTCTGTTCCACCGAAACCGCCGACTGCGGCCAATCTGTTTTGCTTTCGGACTTCGCCCCCAAGGACATCGCTGAATATATGGAGGCAGGCCGAACCGTGTCAACGTAATTACGCGCCATCAAATGGCCAGTTTTGTTACGGATACAACAATGTTGGCTCTACGATGCGTACGTGAGGAGTGGATGTTATGTGATTTTGCTCGGGGCGGATGGCCTCAAACCTCACACAGGGCAACGAATTGCAGGGGCGTCTGTCGTGGGCGCCCTGCGGGGTGAAGTATGGTGGGCCGGCTCGTTTGTCGTCCATCTGTCATCCATCCAGCGCGCGGGCGCCTGCGCCTATTAGCGCGCGGTTACGATCAGTCGAAATAGATTGCGCCTGTGCGGTTTAGGGGCAGGGGCGCAGGAACCGGATTCGCGTTGTACGCGCGTCATCGCTACGTGGGGTAAGACGGGGATGGTGTTGGGGAATCGCCGCGAGCCGGGGCGGGCCAGCGTGTGAAGGGGAACATCGGCGGGTGTTGGGTGCGGTAACGCGGCGGTGTGCGCGCATTGCCCGCGCCCCCGTGGTTCCCCGATCGGGGTCGGGGAAGACGAAAGGGCGGAATCTTCACAACCTCTCGTAGGCGCGGGCCTCGCGGCATCTGTTCCAACCAGTTACTCAATACGGGGTTCTGGTTGTTGAGAACGCGGGTTGTCATGACCATTCGCGGTCGATCCCACGCTGCTTTGATGCCGATACGGCCTGAATTGACTAAATGAACTGGATCGGCGACTTGAGGGGCTCCGACAGGCGGAGTTGGCCTTCGCCGGAATGACGGT
The DNA here is from genome assembly GCA_965224235.1 of Dehalococcoidia bacterium. Classification (GTDB taxonomy): domain Bacteria; phylum Chloroflexota; class Dehalococcoidia; order Lucifugimonadales; family Lucifugimonadaceae. Next base: position 1,122,103 of record CBDCYP010000002.1, read on the forward strand.
GTGGAGATGCACATTCCTTTGACCCGTGACAGGAGAAGTTGGTTCTGGTCCCACGCCGCAGTCACCCACGGGGAGCCTGTTTCAAAGGTCCTTTGCGTATTTTCGTGTCGACCGCCATGGTACGAGATTCCCCTTTTCAGGGGATGACGAGATTGTCATACGTCGTTATTCTCTGAATTACGGCGAGAATCGCAATCTGAATAATAGTCGCTTCGGAGATCCGAGGTTTCTGAAACACGCCCACGAGAGGCGCCCCTCCAGTTTGTTTTCAGACGGTTTGCGCCAAGCGGCGGAATCATGCGGCCGTAACGACGTAGTGGCCCGATAGGGTGTATCTTTTCGATCCGGCGCCGACCGTCGCATTAGGGCAGGTTGGGCCGGTTTTGAAAGTCAGACGCGGCGGTGTTTTCTCGACCGCAGGGAGTTTGTTGACCCGTGAAAATGAAAGTTGCAGTTACTTCGGAATCGGGCGTGACCCCGGATGTCATTGGAGTGCTGGAAAATGGAGGCGTGGAGGTCGTGCAGCGCAGGTGTAACACGGCGGAAGAGGTTATCGAGACGGCGCGGGACGCCGACGCCATGCTGGTATCGATTCGTCCACTGACCGACCGCCGGATACTTGAGGCGCTGCCCAAGGTAAAGGCCATTTGCCGCAATGGCGTCGGGGTTGATTCGGTGGACCTCAAAGCGGCAACGGAGTTGGGCATCTGCGTATGCAACTCGCCGGGTGTCAACACGACGGAGGTTGCGGATCATGCCATGGCGCTGCTCCTTTCGATCACGAGGCAGATTCCCATACTCAACGAAAAGGTAAAGGCAGGCGCGTGGAGCGACCGGCCGGGCGAACTGGCGAGCATCAGGTCGAGTTTGTTGAGGATAGCGGGGTCCACCGTGGGCATTGCCGGATTCGGGAACATCGGCCAGGCGTTTGCGTCGAGAATCCGCGGCTTTGGTCCCGGCCGCATCATCGCCTACGACCCTTTCACGCCGCAAACTACGGCCGACCTGTCCGGTGTTCAACTCTGTGAGCTGGATGAACTGCTTGCGGAGTCGGACTTTTTATCTGTCCACATGCCGTTGACCGAAGACACACGGCACATATTCGGGCGAGAGGCGTTCGCAAAGATGAAGCCTTCTGCCGTGTTGGTCAATACGTCCCGGGGTCCGGTGATTGACGGATCGGCGCTCCACGAGGCGTTGTCGAACGGGCAGATTGCGGCGTGCGGCCTCGACGTGACCGAGGTGGAGCCCCTTGACGCCGAAAGTCCGCTGCTGAATCTGCCGAATCTGACGATCACACCACACTTTGCCGGCGCGTCGCCGCTGTCCTCGATAGAGGGGTCGCGGCGTTGGGCCGAGAACGCGGTCAGGGTGCTGAGCGGGAGGGCGCCGTGGGGCCTTGCGAACCCCGACGTTGTGAAACGGATCGCAGTGATGAGGGAACACGGCGCTGCGAGGTGGGCAGGCGTCCCAGAGTTTCGTCTTTCGGCAGGTTTCTGATCTGGCGGTCAGTCTGCCGTCATCATCCAAAGGCGTTCGCCGTCGGACTCAAGGGTCACCGTTCCGGAGTCACGCGTAACCAGGACCTGATGTTCCGGCACCTTGGCCGCGAGCCTCGACATGACGGTAGGCGATGGGTGACCGAATTGATTATTGATCCCGACTTGAACGACGGCAAAGGCCGGGGCGACGGCCTGCAGGAAATCTTCGGTTGATGACGTGTCGCTTCCGTGATGCGGCACGTGCAGCACGGTCGACCTGAGGTTGGCGCCGGACACCAGCAAGGCGGACTCCGAGATTTTCGATATGTCGCCGGGCAGCAACATCGACACGTCCCCGTAGGTCAATTTGGTAACCACCGACGCGTCGTTAATCGACAGGTCCGGACCGTCACGCTTTGCCAACAGGACGTGAAGAGTTACCCGGCGGTCCAGCGCGACGATTTGACCCGGGTCGGCAATAACCCTGTTTGGATGTGCGTCTGCGACCTTGCGCCAGGCCGCGTAGGTCTGGCTGGAGTGGTCAATCGGCGACTCGACTAACAACCCGACGTCGAATCGTTCCATCACCGCCTGCAGCCCTCCCACGTGATCGACGTCGGGGTGGGTCAGGAGGACGACGTCGAGCGATTTGTCCCAGAACGGCAGGCGCCTTTCCAGCGCTCTAACGGCGCCTTCAGCGTCCCGTCCTCCGTCGATCAGGGCCCGATTACCGGCCGGAGTCTCGATCAGGGTCATGTGGCCGCGGTCGGTTTCGAAGAACGTTACCCTCAGCGTGTCCCGAGGCGAAGAGTTGAACGCCAGCGCCAGACCGGTCGCGGCGAGCGTTACCGCGGCGACGGCAATCCATAAGGGCGGCGCCGGCATTTCGGCGCGGCCGGATGCTGCGGCCAGATATCTCCCGAGCGAACTGATCGTCGCAACGATGCGCTTACGGGCGAGGAAGACCATCGGGCACGCGTAGTACACGACGGCCACCGGCGCAGACCATGTTCCCGATTCGAACGGTCCGACACCCGAGTTTGCGAACAGGCTCGAAACTCCCGACATGTATCTGCCCGTGATCCACAACGGCCATCCAAATACGACCCCGAGTTGATCATTTATGAGCCCGGCCAGCCCGGTCATCGCCCCGAGGACGACGGTCAACGGCAGGATGGGGAGCACGAGTGTTGTGGCCGGAACGCTCCACACGGGAACGCTCCCAAAGTAGAAAGCGACCAACGGCGCCGTAGCGATCGTGGCGGCGATTGACATGGCCACCGTGGCGAGCAAGGCGTGCAACACGGCGTTCGAGTTGGATTCCGTCCCTGTTGCCTTCTCGATCCCCCGACTCAACAGGTCCTGCATGGGTGTCGCCAGCAGCGCGATGCCGGCGACCGCGGTAAAGCTCAGTTGAAATGAGACCGAACCCACGACGGCCGGATCGACGGCCACCATGAGTACGGCCGCCAGCCCGATTGCCGGAAAGACCGACCGCTGTCTGCCGATCAGGCGCGCCGCGAGATACGCGCTGGCCATAATGGCGGCCCTGGTTACCGACGGAGAAAACCCGGCCAGGGCGGCATAGCCCCAGACCGCCAATAGTGGCGCCAGCAGGTATAACTGCCGTCTTCTGCCAAACGCCATGGCTCCGACGCCAAGCGCCAGGCCTCCGACCAACGCGATGTGCAGCCCCGATATTGCGAGGACGTGCGCTGTGCCGGCGGCACGGAAGCTGTCGACCAGCTGTTTGTCGAGGCTGCCTCGCAGGCCGGTGGTTAGCGCAACGCCCAGATCGCCGCCGTCGCCGCCTGCTGAACGTTCGATGGCCGCAGCCATGCTTTGGCGGACCGATGCGAGCCATCTGCGGACGGGGTTACCCGCGTCGTCTCCGATCAGGACTACCGTCGTTGCCGAAATCCTGCCTGCGACGGGCTCGCCGCCGCCTGTAGATGGGTCGTAACGCCCCGACACGATGTAACGGTCTCCGTATCGGAATCCGTTGACTGGTCTGCCGGTTGTTCCCGAATCTTCGACGTCGGCAAGCCGGTCGGCGAACACGTCTGCCTTGAAGAATGTGTCGCTGCGCCTGCCGTTAACCGTTGCGGCGACAACGTCGAGTCGAAGGCGCGTGTTGGTATTGGCAGGCGCTGGATCGGTCAGCAATTCGCCCTCGATCGTCACGACGCCCGACGTTTCCGGCGCTCCGTACCACCGATCCTCGACGTCGACGGCGGCAACATGTCCACCCCTCCACATGCCCAGGAACGCGATGAGTACCAGAAAGACGATACCCGCACTTCCCCGCTTCATCAGCAGCGCGCCTGCGACACCGATGACCGAGGCGCCCATCAATAGATAAAACGGCGCGGCCGGGATATTCAGACCGGGGGCGAGATCCAAACCCAGGGCTGCGGCGGTACCGAGAAGAAACGCGGCCGCGGCCGCGACAAGCCTCAACGTTGCACCACGAACGGCCGGATATTGTCGACAGTCGCCTGCCCAATGCCGTCGATTTCGAGGAGATCATCGGCCGAAACGATCGGACCCTCGAGTGCCCGGAACGCAAAGATCGCGGCGGCCTTTGTCTCGCCGACGCCGGGCAGCGACATGAGGGCTGCCAACGAACCGGAGTTCAGGTCCACGAGTTCGCCGGAGGAAGCTCCGGTGTCGGTCGGAGAATCGTTTTCGGCTGTCTCGTCGTCTGCTTGCGTCGTTCCCCCTTGCGCCACGAACGGCCGGATATTGTCGACAGTCGCCTGCCCAATGCCGTCGATTTCGAGCAGGTCATCGGCCGAAACGATCGGACCCTTGAGTTCCCGGAACGCAATGATCGCGGCGGCCTTTGTCTCGCCGACGCCGGGCAGCGACATGAGGGTTGCCAACGAACCGGAGTTCAGGTCCACGAGTTCGCCGGAGGAAGCTCCGGCGTCGGTCGGAGAATCGTTTTCGGCTGTCCGGTTGTTTGCTTGCGTCGTTCGTGAATCGGGAACGCCTGCCGCGCCAGCCCCCCCACTCGGGACATTCAGCCGGGCGCCGTCCGGGGCGCGGGCTGCGAGATTAAGGCGGGACAGGTCGGCGTCGGCGATTGCCCCGCCGGCCGCGTCGATCGCGTCCGAAACCCTTGAACCTGATGGCAATGTGTATACGCCCTCGTTTAAGACGGCTCCCACCACATGAACGACAATGGGCGCAGGCGTGGGAATAATGACCTCGACCCGGCCGGGATCGGTAGCCGACCGCTGCGCCAGCCACAAGCCTGCGGCGCTCAGCGCGACGGCAATTGACAGGCCAATGAGTATCCAGGAAACGAGGTTACGGACCGGACTCCGATCCGAAGCGGCGGGATGCGTACTGTCGCCGGGGTCTCCCACAACGGTATTCCCGCGGGGGTTGCTTTCCTGTTGATCCATGGTCGTAGCTGGGCTGGCCGGCAGATCATGCGTTAAGGGACAGACCGCGACGGCCGTCATGCGTTTCGGATCAACTTGCAGCGCGGGCAGTATTGCATGAACCGGGGCAAAATTGCATGAATTTGCCCGAAGCGTTGGTGCAGCGAGACTTTTTAGAGGGTGTCTAAAAAGGCGCCGGTAGACCGGACTGTGAACGTTTGCAATCGTTAGTGGACCGAAGATTCAATTGTTTGCCAAGCAGGGTTAACCGCCCCTCGACCCCAGACCCTTCGACTTCGCTCAGGGTGACACTGGGACATATTGGACACCTTCTTAGAGGGTGTCTAAAAACAATTGTCATTCTGTCATTCTGAGCGAAGCCGAAGAATCTACTTTCAACGAGGCGGGCCGGCCCATACAGTTGACCCCGGACCGCCCGGTATTGCTCAGGACGGAGGGACTTATTAGACACCTTCTTAGACCGCGACCCCGCACTTGTCGTACCCTTGCTGAGGATATTTGACCGTCAAAGCCGACTGTGTGCGGATCATGAACACTGGGCTTGTCCCGGCGCGGACCATCTCCCCGCCCGGCGAATCAGCCGACAACGTCAATAACGGGAGTTCTCCCATGAAGATCGTCGACATAGACGTAAAGGTTTTTACCTACAAATCGAAACAAGTTCACGACAGCGAAGGCCACAGCCACCCCGGCCCGGAACACGACGCCAGGCAGGCGTTGGTAACCGTCACCGCCGATGACGGAACGGCCGGTTACTGCTTCGGCCCGGCCGGATCGGTCAGGCAGGTGGTGATCGATCAGTTCGTCAAGCCGGAGTTAATAGGCCGCGACCCGTACGATCGCGAACTGATCTGGCAGGGCCTGTATAAGAGGCAGCGGGGTTCCGGCGAACTACTGTCCGACCGCGTGATGGCGCCCGTCGAGATGGCCCTGTGGGACCTCGCGGGCCGAAAGCTGGGTCTGCCAGTATGGAAGATCCTGGGAGGGTACAGGGACAGGGTTCCGGCGTACGGCTCGACGATGTGCGGGGACGAGATGGAAGGGGGCCTGGCTACTCCGGAGGACTATGGCAGATACGCGGAGTGGCTGGTAAACCGGGGATATCAGGCGATCAAACTGCACACGTGGATGCCTCCGGTCTCTTGGGCGCCCGATCCGCGGATGGACGTAAAGGCCTGCTCGGCTGTGCGCGAAGCGGTCGGACCCGACCTGCCGCTGATGCTGGACGCCAACCACTGGTACAGCCGCGAGGACGCTTGGCACATCGGGAGAGAGCTCGAAAAGCTCGACTATTACTGGTACGAGGAGCCGATGGACGAGCACTCCACGTCGTCATATATATGGCTCGCGAATCAACTCAGTATGCCCGTACTGGGTCCCGAAATGGCTCACGGCAAGTTCCGCACCCGCGCCGAATGGATAGTGCGCGGGGCGTCGGACATCACCCGGACCGGCGTGATGGACGTCGGAGGGATAGGCCCGAGCATGAAGATCGCCCATTTGGCCGAGTCGCACGGGGTGGCATGTGAGATTCACGGCGGCGGCCCTGGCAATTTGAACGTGCTGGGCGCCATGTTCAACGGGCGGTGGTACGAGCGGGGGCTGCTGCACCCGTTCATCGACTACGATGAGGCGCCCTGTTACCTGAACAGCATCGTCGATCCGATGGACTCCGACGGTTATATCCCCATGCCTGACAAGCCGGGACTCGGGGAAGACATAAATTTCGAGTACATTGACGAGCACCTCATTGGCCCGCCTGGGGGTGGCATTTGAGGATAGACTCCCGCCCGTATAATTGCCTGGACTGCAAACCGTAAGGTTCATTCAAACCCGAATCGTCAGCCCAGCAAGCAAGTATCAACCGGAGGCCCCAGGATGGCGCCAGAAGCGTACGCGTTCCTTGGCGGAAAGCAGGTTCCGCTCGCCGATGCCCGTGTCGGAGTAATGACTCACGCGTTGCACTACGGCACGGCCGTGTTCGAGGGCATCCGCGGCAATTGGAACCAGGCCCACGGCAAGTCCTACATTTTCCGTATGCGCGAGCATTTCGAGCGCCTCCATCGCGGCGCAAGCATCCTGCGTATGGAGTTGCCCTACACCGCCGACGACATGTGCCAGATCACTGTCGATCTTCTGGAACGCTGCGGATATCGGGAGGATGTCTACATCCGGCCGCTTGCGTTCAAGAGCCAGGAGCTTGTAGCCAACCTGAAACTCCATGAGTTGGACGACGACTTTTGCGTCATTATCGTGCCGTTCGGGAACTACATCGACACCGACGCGGCGATCCGGTGCCAGACGTCTTCATGGCGACGGCCCGAAGACGCGATGATGCCTACCGGGGTGAAGATTACCGGCCTGTACACAACGAGTATTCTGGCCAAGACCGAGGCGGTCGCCGCCGGTTACGACGAGGCGATCTTACTGAACAACGACGGTACGGTGTCGGAAGGCAGCGGGGAGAACCTGTTCCTGATCCAGAACGGACGCATCTCCACGCCAAAGGAAACGGACAACTGCCTTCTGGGAATCACGCGGGACTCGGTCATCACACTGTTACGGGAAGAGTTCGGAACTGAGGTGGTCGAGCGGAGCATTCATCGCAGTGAGTTGTATCTGGCAGACGAAGTGTTTCTCACGGGAACGGCGGCGCACGTGACGCCGGTCGGCGAACTGGACAACCGCAAGCTTGGAACGGGATACATCGGTCAGATGACAGCGAAACTGCAGTCGATCTACTCCGCCGTCGTCAGAGGCAACAAAGAGCGTTATATGGACTGGTGCACCCCGGTTATGCCTCGAGGTTGATTCCGGGGCAGCTTGAACGTTGAGTCGCTGGCCACGCCAGTTGGCAGGGTTGTCGGCGCTCTCAGACCATTTCCAGGAATTGTCCAGGAGTCATGTGCGGACATAATCCATTTCACCTGAGCAACGTTGGAGTGATCGTAGAATCCCCGTTGCCACACGGAAATGCCTGGTGATGTGTCCATCTCATTGATTTTGTGGGCTGAGAAGATCTTGAATGCGCTTAAGACATCAGGGACGGCGGGTTTGAAACCCGCCCCTACGTCGGTGGGTCGTCCTCAACCTGGTCAGACATCACCGTGAACGTGTCGAGAGCAACGTTGTCGGGGTGGTCAGACGAGCGTGCTGGTAACCGTCAGAGGGGCATGGACCTCGTCTAAGGGGTCTTGCCACTTGCAGAAGTAATCGTCTCCATTGATGCCTGCAACAGAAATCATCACTGAACAGATCGGCCGCCAGTACCTTGTCATGGCGTTCCTGGTGGTATTGGGCGCGTTGCAGATTGCTGCCTCGATATCGGGGATTCGCGGCATGATGCTCCTGCCGGGCCGCATCCCCGCGCGTTTCATGGGCGGCGGTCTCATCGTTGCCGGCATTGCGATCTTTTACCTGATGCCGCTATGGGTAGACGGGCCATGGGCGGCAGGTTCGGTCGGTTCCGATTCCACGCACAGGGAATGGGGCCGCGCAGCATGGTCGGACGTGGGGTCGGCGCGCAACATCAATGACGTCGATGGCGGGTTGTCGGGGACGGATCATGCGAGGTGGTTTCCGATCGCGATGGCTTTGGCGTTGGTCACGTGCCTTGCCGGCGGCACTGTGATGCTGTGGTTGTTTCCTGCTGCACGACGACCCGCGGCGAGCGAACCTATAGATGGATTGGCGGGGTTGTCGACTCGCCCTTATATCCCGGCCCTGACGACGTCGTTGCCCGACCTGCGCGCTTCTATCAAAGACGACGCCGAATGTGAACTCGCCCGGCACCCGCGCAGTATCTTCGGGTGGATCGCGAGAAGGTTGCGTTCGTGAACACGTTCGATACCGCGATCGTGTTGTGGCTGAATGGCCTTTCCGGCAATGTCGAGCCAATTGACGATCTGATGATGGTCCTGGCGAGCGACTACCTCATGCCGCTTGTATTTTCGACAGCGACAGTAGCGATGTGGTTTGCCGGGCGGACAGATCCGGCACGACGCCGGCTTCAGATGGCGTCGCTCGTGGGGATGAGTTCGATAGGCTTCTCAAACCTGGCCGTGTTTGGGATTAACTCCATTTGGCATAGGCCCAGGCCATTTATTGACCTAAGCGGCGACATAAACCTTCTCTTCTACCGGGCGACCGACCCGTCGTTTCCCGCGAACCCGGTGGCCATCGGATTCGCGGCCGCGGCCGCCGCATGGCTTGTAAACAGGCAGATCGCGCTGTGGCTCATGGCGGGTTCGCTGGCTTACGGGTTTTCACGGGTCTACGCAGGTGTCTTCTACCCGACCGACATCGCGGGGGGCGCGGCGGTGGGGATATTGGTCGTTATGGCCACACTACGGCTGCGCGACCTACTGGAACCGGTGATCAGCCTGTTTATCAGGGTGGCGCGCGGGTTTTCTCTGGCCTGACGGCCCCCGCCGCGCGATTCCCGGGTAGTTCAATCTCTAATTTTGAGGGATTCCTCGTTCGAATCGGGGCGGTCAGCCGATCCGGGAGAGACATGGCCGCGCAGGTGTGCGCGGACCATGCCCAACTACGTTTATCTTCGTACCGAGATCCGCCGGAATGTCTCGGCGTACTCAAAGGGCAGGCCTTCAGCGTTCATCCGGCGACGTTCTCTCATTCGCTCTTCGATCTCCGAACCCCGTACGAGGCCCGGGATTTGGCTTTTGTGCCGGGCCAGGGCTTCGATCTGCACGTCGACCGCGCCGGACACGTCGACTAAGGTGTTCGGCGTATCGGCGCCCCAGAACAGAAGGTCCCTGACTTTGTGGGTCTGCAGCCCATCCCTGAGGTGTTCGGGAAAGTGCAGGTGGTCGCGCGCATAAGGGTAAATCGAGTCCATGACGGTTATTCCAACACTGCGATGGTCCCGGTGGTTGAATCCCGAAAACCTGTGCGGGTCGTGACACAACACCACTTTGGGCCGGTATTGGCGGATCGCCCTGACCACCTCGCCCAGGAACGCCCGGTCGGCTTCCAGTTCGCCGTCGGGATGATCGAGGACCACGAGGTTTTTGACGCCGATCACCTCTGCCGCGGCGCGCTGTTCGGCCGCGCGTATGGGCACTATTTCTTCGGAGGCCTTGGACAGATCGTTGCTTCCGCTGCTTCCCGAAGTGCATTGAACGTAGCTGATTTCGCAGCCAGCGCGCGACCAACTGGCTGACGTCCCACCGGCTCCGAGCTCGGCGTCGTCAGGGTGAGCAAAGACGACCATCGCCCGTTCGGGCACATCGTCGAAGACCTCGATGGAGCGCGGCTGTTCGCTGCCGGGCATAACTGTTGGTCTCTGGTTCATAAATCCATTCTCGTTTTTCTTGTTTCTGCAGGCTGAATCACTGCCAATTCACACAACAATACTTCCATAAAACCGGGAGTAACTATTGGGGCGTGTGGCTTAGACTTGGCTGGTTTCCTCAACAATTCCAGAATGACTGGCATGTCGAACCTACAATCGCAAGACCCCGAAATCGCTGTAGCGCTTGAGAACGAACGCAAGAGGCAAATCGACGAGGTCGTCCTGATCGCCTCGGAAAATTACGCCAGCGCCGCGGTCCTCGAGGCTACCGGTTCGATCATGACCAACAAGTACGCCGAAGGCTATCCCGGCCGGCGATACTACGCCGGCTGTGAAAATATGGATATCGTCGAGCGGGTGGCGATCGACCGATTGAAGACGCTGTTCGGGGCCGACCACGCGAATGTTCAGCCGGTCAGCGGCGCGCAGGCAAACATGGCCGCCTACTTTGCCCTGCTCGAGCCGGGCGACCGGGTAATGGGTATGAGGCTCGACCAGGGGGGGCACCTGACTCACGGCTCGGAAGTCAACTTTTCGGGCAAACTGTACGAATTCGCCCACTACGGCGTGGACCCGGAACTGGAGACGATCGACTATGACGAAGTGGCTCGTCAGGCAGTCGAGTTCCGGCCGAAATTGATCGTCGCGGGCGCCACGGCCTACTCGCGGCTGATCGACTTCGAACGGTTTCGCGCTATTGCCGACGCATCCGGCGCCCGCCTCCTCGTCGACATGTCGCACATCGCGGGTCTGATAGCGGGCGGCGTCCACCCCGATCCGGTCCCATTTTCGGACGTGGTGACCAGTACTACCCACAAGACTCTCAGAGGACCGAGGGGCGCGTTGATCCTTTGCACTTCGGAACTAAGACGACGCATGGACAGCGCGGTATTCCCGAACGTGCAGGGCGGGCCGATGATGCACGCCATCGCAGCGAAGGCCGTTGCGTTCGGAGAGGCATTGCGGCCAGAATTCCGCGCGTATGCCGCGCGCATTGTTGAAAACGCTCGGGTACTCGCCGCCATTTTGGCGTCGGGTGGGCTGAGGATCGTGTCGGGGGGCACGGACAACCACCTGATGCTTGTGGACGTGCGACCGCTTGGCGTGACGGGCGCGCAGGCCGAGGACGCTTTGAAGTCGGCGGGACTCGTCGTCAACAAGAACTCGATTCCGTACGACCCTGAACGGCCGCGGACCGCCAGCGGCATACGCGTCGGGACCCCGGCTGTGACGTCGAGGGGTATGGGTCCGCCGGAAATGGAGCAGGTTGGCGAGTACATCATCGAGGCTCTCGGGGCAGTAGACCGACCGGACAAGCTGGAACTCATTCGGCGTGAGGTTGCTGCATTCGCGGCGAGATTCAAGGCTCCAGGCATTGTCTGAGCCTGCGATTGGCCACTAGAAATGACCACCGGGATCTGTCAGGTTGGGGCTACCCCGTGGTAAAATGGCTAAGTTTGGGAGTAGTACATCCCGAGCAGGTGAAAATGCGCCGATACGAACTACTTTGGATACTTGCGGCCGACGCTTCGGACACAGAATGCGAAGCGTCAGCTGACCGCGCCAAGGCGCGAATCGCCGAAAACGGCGGTGAATTGCATTCGGCCGAACTGTGGGGACGCCGTAACCTTTCGTACCCGATCAACAAACACAAGGAAGGTACGTACTATGTCGCCACTTTTTCGGTCGAACCGGAAGGCGTGGTGTTGATCGACGGTCAGATGACCGCCGATCAAGCGGTTCAACGGCACATGTTGGTCAGGGCTGAAGAGGTGGAGTCGAAAGAGACCACAGAGCCGGCCGAAGCGAAGGCCGAATAGCGAAGCGATGTCAACTTGAGCCTGAACCAAATCCTCCTCATCGGAAACGTCGGCCGCGATCCGGAGATGCGTTACACGCCGAGTGGCGCCGCCGTAACCGACTTCCGGCTGGCGGTGAGCTATCGTCGCAACAGGCAGGACGGCGACGTTCAGGAAGAAACGGAATGGTTCACGATCACTGCGTGGAACCGTCTCGCTGAAACAGTCAACCAGTACGTCGTCAAAGGCAGCAAGGTCTTTGTCGATGGGAGGTTCAAAAGCCGCCAATACGTCGGTTCGGATGGCCAAACCCGCACCTCCAATGAGGTGATCGCAAACAGGGTGCTGTTCCTCGACCGGCCCGGCCAGTCGTTTGGGGGCGGTCAGGACGATAATAACCCGGGCAGGTCCGCCAGGGTATCGTCACCGCCTGCCGAGGAAGATCCCGAGGGTGTCGAAGACTTGCCCTGGTAACTCGATATTCATCCCCTGCGGGGGACAAAAAGACCGATCCAGTAATTCCGGATAAGCACTTGAAATGACAACATCCAGATCTTCGTCGCCGTCATCATATGAAGGGTCTCGACCCTACTCGCCATCGTCATCGTCGTTCCGTCCTCGTGGCCCGGGAGGGCCGGGCGGCGGAGGCCAATCGCGCGGTCCCGGGGGACCGGGCGGCGGCGGAGGTTACTCGCGCGGTCCGGGAGGTCCAGGCGGTTCTGGCGGCGGCGGTTATTCGCGCGGCCCGGGTGGCGGCCAGTTTCGCGGCGGAGGGGCCCGGCGAGGATTCAGACGCGGCCGGCGCGTGTGTAACTTCTGCGTAGACCACGTTGATTCAGTCGATTACAAGGCCGTTAACCGGCTCCGGCGCTATGTTACCGACCGCGCACGAATCGACTCAAGTAAGAAGACCGGCACATGCGCCAAGCATCAGCGCATGGTGCGGCGCGCTATCGTAAAGGCCAGATTCATGGCCCTCCTGCCGTACTCGCCCGACCATGTACGGGTTACCAACATGTTGGCGCCTCGTACGCCGGCGGAGGCCGTCGCAGCGGAATCCGACGAGACAACCGCGGCCGCGAGTGTGACTGACGAAACGCCGCAGGGCGAATCCGTTGAGCTGGCCGAGGCGGCCGCGGCTACCGGTGAGGCTGTACCGGCGCCTGAACAGAGCACGACCCCTGCCAGGGATTCGACTCAGGTCGATGGTGTGTCTGCCGCCGCTGAAGTGGAGCAGGCCAAAGCGCCGGAAGACGCCCCTCCGGCCGAGTCAGCCGCAGAGGTTTCGCCACAGGTCGATGGTGTGTCTGCCGCGGTTGAAGTGGAGCAAGCCAAGGCGCCGGAAAACGCCGCCGCGGCCGAGTCAACCGTAGATGTTTCGCCTCAAGCCGAGGCGTCGTCTGCATCCATGGCGTCGGCCGCGGGCGTAGTACAACCCGAAGACAAGTCCGAAACCGACAATACTGAAGTGGCGAAAGTCTAAGGCCGAAAGCGTATTGCCGGGATTCGTTCACCGGCTGATCAATCTGATCTGAGACCTGGACCGCCCAACCCCTCAAGTCACCGTTGGAGGCTGATCATTGACACAAAATGAGGGCCGCCCGGAACAGGAAGCGGCCCCCCTTGACCAGTACGAGCCGGGCGCGCGTAGTATTACTCTCCGCGGTCCGGGCCGTAAAGAAGTTCTGGCGGAACAACGCCAAACCAAGATTCGCTCCAGGCCGTGGATAATCGGGGGAGCGTTATTGCTGATAGCGTTGCTTGCGTTCCCGATCTACGCATTCGTCGCCACATTCACGTTGCCGCCGCGTGAGATTGCCGTCCGCGTTGAAGATTCCACCTACACCCGCGGCGACGTCGTGGACTTCATCCGATTTCGCCAGCGGCTGACAGAAGAGGTCGGCGGCCAGTTTGAGTTGGGCACTTCGCTTTTCGAAGCGTTACAGGTGATTCAGGACAACGAGATCGCCTTCAAACTGGCGCCCCAATTGGGTATATCGGTCACTCCGGACGAAGTAGACCTCGAGGTCGAATTCCTTCTTCAGATGTCCCCGAAGGACTTGGCAGACCGCCAAACCGCCGAGTATCAGGCCAGTTTGGCAGAACGGAAACGTCAATTCCTTAACAACGTCGGCCTTTCAGAAAATGTTTATTGGGAGTTCGTGCGGAAGGAAGTGTTCAAGAACAAGGTGCGAGCCGCGATAGCGACCGACGTGGCGCGTATACGTCCTCACGTGCGCCTGTATGAAGTCAGACTGGCGGAGACCGGCGACCAGGATCTTCAGCGGGTTATCAGGTCGATCGAGGGCGGCGAGCCCGTGGAAGAAGTGGCGAGGCAGTTCTCCATCGACCCTGCCGTTCAACGCACCGGGGGTGAAGTTGGATGGTTTCCTGAGGATGTTCACGAGACGCTGGACCGAATGTTGTTTGGCGTAGATGACAACGGGGACCGATTCCTTCCATTTGGTGAGCCGAGCCCACCGCAATTCGATTCGGAGACCCGGCAGATCATCGTGTACGTCGTAACCGAGGAGACCGAGGCGAGGGAAGTTACCGACGATCATTTCGAAATCCTGGCCGACCATGCGTTGACCAATTTTCTCAATGACCATCGCCGCGAATTCGACCTCTACATGGAGTTGAATGACCGCATATACGCATGGGTCAACAGGCAGGTGGCGATAGCATCTATAAGGCCCACCCCAACGCCTCCGCAGGGCATACCCGGCCTGGGCGGCTTCGGCGCGGGGCTCCAGGTAGCGCCGTGACAGTCGCGTCCAGCGCCGGCGCCGGCGGGCAGGTGGGTGTAGGGCTTCTCGGGCTCGGAGTTGTGGGGTCGGCTGTTGCGGCGGCCCTTCAGGAAGGTCTGTCCCGTCCCGGCTCTACAGGCGCCGAGTTGAAGTTGCGACGCGCCTTGGTGCGGGATCCGAACCGTGCACGTCCCGTCACTTTGGACCGCGGTCTGTTGTCCACCGATCCGGCCGACGTGATCGATGATCCTAGTGTTGGCATCGTGGTAGAGCTCATGGGCGGCGAGGAGCCGGCGCGCAGCCTGATCGAGCAGTCTCTTCGCAATGGCAAACACGTCGTGACGGCGAACAAGGAAGTCATCTCCAAGCACGGAGATTCGCTTGCCGGTCTGTCCGTGGTAAACGGCGTGAGCCTTCAATTCGAGGCCAGCGTCGGGGGCGGAATCCCGATTTTAGGACCGCTGACGACGGACCTGGTAGCCAACAGGATTCGAAGCCTCAGGGCGATAATCAACGGCACGACAAATTACATCCTTACCCGGATGGCGGCCGATGGCGCGCAGTTTGCGGACGCGCTTAAGGAAGCGCAGGAACTCGGTTATGCTGAGGCCGATCCTACGAGCGACGTGGAGTCGTTCGACGCCGCGTACAAGGTCTCGATACTCGCCTGGCTGGCGTTCGGTACACGCGTTCCGAATGAGGCCATCTACCGGGAGGGCATCCGAGGCGTCGACGCACGCGATTTCAAGTACGCGAGGCAACTGGGATACACCATCAAACTGCTGGCCGTGGCCCAAAGGAACGACGAGGGGCTACTTGTGCGAGTGCACCCCGCGATGGTGCCGCTCGACGTACCGATGGCGAACGTCAATGACGTGTTGAACGTTGTCGAAGTTGAGGGGGACCTTGTCGGGCCTCTTTGGCTGCAGGGCAGGGGAGCAGGGGCTGAGCCCACGGCGAGCGCGGTATTAGGGGACATATGGCGCGTGGTAAGGGACATGCGGTCAGGACACATGGCGCCGCGCAGGCATGACGCCATGCTGCCGGCTCCGAGCATCCTGCCCATGAGCACGCACGTTTCACAGTACTACTTGCGAATTACTGCCCACGACAGGGCCGGTGTCCTGGCCAGTATCGCGGGCATCCTCGGGCAGCACGCAATCAGCATCCATTCGGTACTCCAGATGGATAATGACGAAAAGCGGGGAACGGCCGACTTGGTAATAATGACGCACAGGGCCAGGGAAGCTAACATTCAGCACGCTGCAGCCCAGTTGCGGGATCTCGACGTCGTCGACAAACTCGACAATCTTATTCGGGTTGAGAGTTATTCCAGGGCGGCTTAGGCAAGTCGCTCCGGACCCTGCACGCTGCGGAGCTTGAACCAATTGGGGATGTTCGCAGGCGTAATAGAACGTTATCGGGAGTTGCTGCCAGTCAGTGAGTCCACTCCGGATGTGACGTTGGGAGAGGGCGACACTCCTCTCGTGCGGTCGCGCGTTATCGGCCCGATGCTGGGTTGCGACGACCTTTACTTCAAACTGGAGGGGTGCAATCCGACCGGTTCATTCAAGGACCGGGGCATGGTAATGGCCGTCGCACACGCGCTGGAGACGGGCCGTGAGAGGATCATATGCGCTTCCACCGGCAACACAAGCGCGTCTGCCGCGGCGTACGGCACTCGCTACGGACTGGAAACACTCGTGCTCGTGCCCGCTGGCGAGATAGCACTCGGCAAGCTGGCGCAGGCCATGGCCTACGGCGCCCGCATACTGGCCGTTGACGGTAGTTTCGACGATGCCTTGCAGACAGTCATGGGGCTGGTCGACATAATGGACATTGAACTCGTCAATTCGCTCAATCCGTATCGAATTCAGGGCCAAAAGACGGCGGCGTTCGAGATCGTTGATGACCTCGGGGAAGCCCCGGACATGGTGTGCATGCCTGTCGGCAACGCCGGTAATATCACGTCGTACTGGCTTGGGTTCAACGAGTACGCAGGCATCGGGCGGGTGAAGGAACTTCCCAGGATGATGGGCTTTCAGGCCGCCGGCGCCGCGCCCATCGTGCTTGGAGAGCGGGTCGATCATCCGGAGACAGTTGCTACAGCCATCCGGATAGGGAATCCGGCGAGTTGGGAAAGGGCCGAACGGGCGCGGGACGAATCTGGCGGGCTCATCGAGATGGTGACCGACGAGGAGATCATTTCGGCTTACCTGCGCCTGTCGAGGGACGAAGGGCTGTTTTGCGAACCGGCTTCCGCGGCTTCCGTGGCTGGATTATTGCGCCTGCCGGAATTGGGTGTGGACGTGAGGGGCAAGACGATCGTCTGCATACTGACCGGAAACGGTTTGAAGGACCCGAGTACGGCGGAGAGCCGAGCGTTGATAGCGATCGAGTACGTGGCGCCGGATTTGAAGGAGATCGCATCGATGTTATCGACCGGCGGCGGTCAACGGGCGGGGAACTGAATGTCGCTGCCCGGTAAAGTCGACTCGGAGCGTATGGCTTGACCTGCACGATCGCAGTTTCAGAGGAGACTTTCGAGTCCCTGGCCGATCTCGTTCCAGACGTCTCGGGCCGCTTCGGGCGATTTACATTCACTGACCGTCCCGAGTGGTTGAGCGCATGGTGGGACGAGTACTCGGGCGACAGCGAACTGAGATTGCTGTCCGTCAGGGATGAAACGGGCATGCCTGCGTTGATCGCCCCGCTCCAGGTTGCGAACGGCGTCGCGTCCTTTCTTGGAGGGACAGACCTGTTCGATTACCACGACTTCATCTGTCCGGGCAGGGCCGAAGACGTTAACCCTGTTTACGTCGACGCGGTGGTCAGGAAATTATCCGGCGACCCTGATATCACGGGTTTCGAATTCCTGTCGTTGCCCGAGGACTCAACAGCCATCAGGTACCTGCCGGGCGTGTGTGAGGCTGCGGGGTGGTTGGTCTCGATCAATCAGGAGGACGTGGCGCCGCGGCTGGCGCTGCCAGGCAGTTGGGATGAATACGTGGCCAGCCTAACGAGAAAGAACCGCCACGAGTTGCGAAGAAAATTGAGACGGCTGGAGGGCGCTGGCCACCTGAGCCATTACGAACTGAGCGATCCGGCCGCAATCGCGGACGGTCTGGATGACTTTTTCGATCTTCACAGGAGGAGCACTCCGGAGAAAGCCGATTTCATGTCGCCGGACCGCGAGCGCTTTTTTCGTGTGGCCGCTGCTCGGCTGGCTGAAAAGGGCATCACCCGGCTCAGCTTCGTCGAACTCGACGGTGTGCGTATCGCTTCTTCACTTTCTTTTGTATGTTGCGGGACGAAGTACCTCTACAACTCCGGGTATGACCCATACTACGGGCGCCTGGCGGCGGGTCTGTTGAACCACGCCTACAATATCCGACGGTCCATCGAAGCCGGGCTGTTTGTATTCGATTTCATGCGCGGAGACGAAGCCTATAAATACCATCTGGGCGGTACGGACCGGGTTTTGTTCAAATTGACCGCCACCCGCCGATCGGCGACAGACTGATGAGAATCGCCGCCATCAGCGTCCACGGCTGCCCGGTGATTCAGGCCGGTGGGCAAGACGCCGGCGGTATGAACGTCTATGTGTTGGAGACCGCCAGGCGCCTCACGGCGATGGGTGCGACGATAGACGTATTCGCTCGCCGCCACGACCCGGACGACCCCCAATGCATCGATCTTGCGCCGGGGGCAAGGCTGATTCATCTTGATGCCGGACCTGTGAACGCGGCCAAGAGCCAGACCTACCCGCTATTGCCCGAGTTCACCGAACGGTTGCTGGAATTTCGACGCAAGGAAAACGTCACTTACGATCTGGTCAATTCTCACTACTGGCTGAGCGGTCTGGTTGGACTGAAACTCGGCCGGCTCTGGGGCGTCCCACACGTAACGAGCTTTCACACACTTGCCGAGGTCAAACGCAGGGCGCGCGCCGGCGAACAGGAACCACCGATACGGACGGCTTCCGAGGCCAAAATCGCTTCGGGAGCAACTCGCATCATCGTCTGGACGCCGCATGAACGTGACGCAATAACCCGTTACTACAACGCCGACTCTGCCAAGATCGAGATTATTCCGCCGGGCGTCGACACTGACCGATTCCGCCCCGGCGACAAGATAGCCGCGCGGACAAAGCTGGGTCTCCGCGATGAGATGATCCTTCTATTCGTTGGCAGAATCGAACGGCTCAAGGGAGTGGATATCCTCCTTGAGACAACTGCGGCCCTCGATTACAAAAACAAAGTCACGCTTCTTATCGCGGGGGGGTCGACGAACAGCCCCGAGTTGCAGAGGCTCAAGAAGATGGCAGGTGAGTTGGGCATCGCATCGACCACCCGGTTCCTCGGCTCGGTGCCGCAGAGTGAGTTGCCTGACTACTACAACGCCGCGGACATCTGCGTGCTTCCCTCATACTATGAAAGTTTCGGGCTGGCGGCCCTTGAGGCATCGGCTTGCGGAACGCCGGTCGTCGCCACGAGAGTGGGCGGCCTGCCGTCGGTGGTAAAAGACGGCGAGACCGGGTACTTGATCCCGTGGCGATGTCCCGGCCCGTTCGTGGACAAAGTGGAGTTGCTACTCGCCAACGACCGTCTGCGCCGCGATATGGGCGTATCTGCAAGAGTCCACGCAGAGACGTTGACTTGGGAAGCGGCGGCGGCAAAACTACTAAGTGTGTTCGAGGGGCTGAACCCCGATACGCCTGCTATGTCCGGCCTGGCCGCCGCGGGTTGATCTCAACCACTGTGGAACATCGATCCAGACAAAAAAAGACCCCAACCTCGTCGATGGCGTTTAGTTACCGTCTCAGACGTACGCTTAAATTAGCCAGGCCTGTCTCTCGCTCCCTCCAGATTCCCGTTTTCAGAGACCATTGCGTAACTGCTCGTGTAAAGGCATGGCCGCAAGCTTCGACACGTTGTTGAATGCCGAATCCCCGCCTTTGGGTTCCGGCTCGGAGGCCGGAATGACGGTTACGCAAAGGTCTCTTATCACGGGAATCACTGTGGCCTTGTGAAGGCCGCATGAGAGGGTGAAAATGGGGAGGCGTCCCAGCGCAAGAGCGGAGGCGGGTTTGAAGAGCCTGTTTCGGAAGTCCTTTGCGTATTTTCGTGCCGACCGCCACGCGACGAGATTGTCATACGTCGTCATTCTCTGAGTTACGGCGAAAATCGAAATATGAAAAATAGTCGCTTCGGAGATCCGAGGTTTCTGAACCATGCTCTTGAAACCCGGCGCTACGACACGGCACGGCGGCCGAGGCTTGTTTTAGAGGAATGACGGGACTCTTGAGATCGATTCCTGGTACCCCGGGGGAGTAGTCACATGGCCTACCTGCAGATCAGCGATTACGGCGTCATAGGTGACCTGCACACGGTCGCGCTGGTGGGAATCAACGGTTCGATCGACTGGTTCTGTCCTCCTTGTTTCGACTCGCCGTCGGTATTTGGCGCCCTTCTTGATCACGCCAAGGGCGGGAAGTTCAGTATTTCGCCCGAAAGCGATGATGTCCGCACCAGGCAGAGCTACCTGCCGGAGACAAATGTCCTTGTTACCCGTTTCATGTCGGCGGAAGGAGCGGCCGAGGTCATCGACTTCATGCCTCTGGGCGGGCGTGACAAAACGGACAAGGAGCACACGATCATCCGTATGGTCAACGGAGTGCGAGGCCACATCCGACTGAATGTGGAATGCGATCCGGCGTTCAACTATGCCAGGGATTCCCACACCGTACAAATCTCCGGGGAGTGGACGCATTTCAGGTCATCCGACATGGGAGTTGATTTGTGGTCCACCGAATCGCTTACCGAGGTGAACGGGTCGGTCCTGGTGGACCTGGATATTGTCGAGGGAAGCCGCTCATTATTCGTGCTCAGCCATTTCGAACCTGACGGCAACACTGGACCCAAAACCCGCGGTCGCGAGTGGGCAGAAGAGAAATTCACCGAAACAATCGCCTATTGGAGGGGATGGATCGCCAAGTCCTCCTACTCCGGGCGCTGGCGGGAAATGGTCCACCGGTCAGCTTTGGTATTGAAGATGCTCACATACGCGCCGACCGGAGCGATCATCGCGGCGCCAACTACCAGCCTTCCCGAGGAGATGGGAGGCGTGCGTAACTGGGACTACCGTTACACGTGGATCAGGGACGCAGCGTTCACAGTCTACGGCCTTCTTCGCATCGGCCTGACCGAGGCGGCTTCGCAGTTTATGGAGTGGCTGGAAGCCCGGTGCAGCGAGACCGGTCCGGACGGGAAGCTGCACGTGATGTACAGCATCCACGGCCATACAGAGCTGACGGAGCAGGTACTCGACCACCTTGACGGGTACGGCGGCTCAAAGCCGGTTCGAATCGGCAATGGCGCAGCCGACCAGTTGCAGCTCGACATTTTCGGGGAGCTTATGGACTCCGTATACCTGTTCAACAAGTACGGCATGCCGATTTCCTATGACTTCTGGAGACTTCTACGCCGGATGGTTAACTGGGTCTGCGATAACTGGCGCTCTGACGATTGGGGGATTTGGGAGGTTCGAGGCAAGGAACGCCAGTTCGTATATTCGAAGCTGATGTGCTGGGTCGCGGTGGACCGGGCTCTCCGGCTTGCCGACAAAAGGTCGCTACCGGCGGACCGCAGCAAGTGGTTAAAGGTGAGGGATGAGATATATGAAGACATAATGGAAAACGGCTGGGATGAATCACAAAAGACCTTTGTCCAGTCTTACGGAAGCAGCGCCCTCGACGCGTCCACGCTCATGATGCCGCTTGTCTTTTTCCTTTCCCCCACAGACCCGCGTGCGATAGGAACTCTGGAGGCCATTAAACGGTCACCTGACAAAGGCGGCCTTGTGTCGAACGGCCTAGTCTACCGCTACAACACCAGCAGGACGGCGGACGGGATACAGGGCGAAGAGGGCACGTTCAACATGTGCACGTTCTGGCTAGTCGAGGCGCTGACTCGAGCGTCCAGTGTAAACAGCAAGTATTTGGACGAGGCGCGTCTCGTGTTCGAGCATATGCTCGGGTACGCTAACCATGTCGGCCTTTACTCTGAAGAGATCGGCCCTACCGGCGAAGCGCTTGGCAACTTTCCGCAGGGGTTCACCCACCTTGGTCTGATCAGCGCGGCGTTCAACCTGGACAGGGCCCTGGGCAGCAGAGACCAGGCAAGCGAAAGACGACACGGCCCGTGAGAAATTAGGGCGGTCCAACAGGCAGACCGAGTCGTCAGGACAAGGCCTTTTTGTACCAGTCGACGATGCCTTGTGCCTCGAAATCCAGGCGAAAGTATGTTCGCCGGGCCGCCGCGTTCGACTCGATCACTTCGAGGGAGATGGAGTCGACCCCTTCTTTCGCGAGGTCGGTCACGCCTGCGGCGACGGTAGCAATTCCGACTCTTGCGCCTCTGTAATCCGGTAGAACGCCGGTCATTTGAATGTATCCGGATCGACTGGAATTCCGTTCTTCGATGCGTGTCCAGTTGAACGCAATCGCGCGCCCGTCGACGTCCTCCACGATGAAGATTCGATCCGGGCCAGCGCCGTTGATTTTCATTTGAGCCTCTACGTCATCGACGCTGTTTGGCGAATAACCCCAGGAGCCGTCAAAAACAGCGTTTTGCAGGGACATCAAAAGCTCCGCATCGTCATTCGCGGCCCGCCGGATTGAGTACCCGTCTGGCAATGGAAAGCGTAACGCGGCGTCATGTCTTGGTTCACGGGAGACCATTTCCACCATGCGCGTCACCGGGAGGAATTCGGCAAATGCGATAGCGCCGCGGCTGCTCATGTCCTCGGCGCTAACCGCAATGTCGGCAGATTGGGCGCAAAGTTCCCGGGCCCTTTCGACAGCCCGCGCTATCAAATGGATCCTCAGGGTGGCGACCGAGAAACTGCGGTCTACACCGACCCCAAGCACCGCCCTGCCGATATTCAGTTCCGGGTAGGCGAACGAGTATCCGTTTTGCGTGCCCTGATCTTCGGCAACAAACAGGTTTAACTCGGGTTCCACCCGCGGCGTATTGAGCCACTCCATCAGGCCTTCTTCATGCTCCGGCCATCTAATGTGGCCGTGCGAGCCTACCCGGCGCAGCAGATCGAAGAAGCCGCCGACATCCTCAGGCCTAAACTGTCTTATGGAGTTGCGCATCGTCATTGCGGACCGGCGACGGCGAATCAAAACACAGTTCCTCCCGTTTGCCACCGACTTGTGACCAGATGATGGCTGAACAACGCATCTTACGTCACGTGTCAGAGGCGTAATTTAAATGCCGGGCGGCGATTCGCGCAAAACCCATCGCCTAATGGGTGAGTCGGCGAAAGTAAACAGTAAACCGACCTCGTTGTCGAATAGGATTGGCGACCGGCGGGATAGAGGGAGGCGCAAAAGTCCCGGGGCGGATGTGATGCCCAATCGCCAGCGTTTCTGGAGATGCCCGCCGACGATCAGGTAGCCGCGAAATGTTACAGCAACCCTCACCGAACCACCGGGCGGGCTCCCCACTGATTCGTGATTTTTGTAACGATATTCGTGATATTTTGACGTGGTTCGGCACGGGCTGCGACAATACCTTCCATCGCCCTCGGGCGTTGGTTAGACGGTAGATGGTAAGTGAGTGTTTGGAGGTCTTGAATGTATAGGTTGCTACTCCGCTGTTGAGGCCCCTGCAAGTGGGTACCGGAGACAAACTCCCGTACCCGTGCAGGGGTGAAGAACTGACCATTGGCATTGTTCGCGTCGACGACCGGCGCAACGAGTTGAGATTTAGATCATGTTTAAGAATTTTCGAATACGCGGTAAGTTGGCAATCGGGATTCTCGCGGCGGTAGTGGCTGCGCTGATCGGGGTGCCTGCGCCCACGTCATCTTCGAGGACGGTCACACTTACTGGAGAATTGCACCTGGAGCCGGGCAGAAATCTCGCATGGCTCCGGCGGAGGGTACTCGAAGGCGAATCTGAAGTCCGAGAGGAACTACTTCAATAAGCAGTGCGAAAGGCGTTTGAGCCGCCCCATCAAACACCTGAAAGCTCAGTGGATTCTCTACAAGAAGTCCGGCTCGTCGTGGGGCCACTGCCGCACCGGAAACTGGTACTACAACGGTTCCGACGCCTCGTCGTTGATGAACTCAAGGAACCACGGCACGAGTCCGCCATGCGGCTCCGGTGAGTACATGACCAAGGGCGACACGGGAGTCAAGATCGGGTCGACCTGGTATGGCGGCGTGCTTGAATCGGGTGTCATAGGGCACACCCTGCCGTAGCCGCAACCCGAAGTCAGGCAAAACGCTGAGACTGAAAGACGAAAGAGGAAGGCCACGAAAACCAGAAACAAGATCGCAATCGCCGTAATAGTGGTGCTTGGGGCGTTCGCTGCGATAGCAGGAGTGGCGGCGACCGGGGGTCAAGAGACCAGCGATGCCGTCTACGCCGACGAAAATCGCCCGGTGTGGGTGGACGAAAACGGGGTATGGGACAACTCCCTGCTACCGTCCACCTTTGATGTCCTTGACCACGCCGGCGCAGTCGTGGGCCAAGTGGAGACCAGGCACTACGGAACCGAACTTTACCCGCTGCCCGTGATCGACTCGGACGACAACCTTGTTGGGCATGTCGGTGAAAACGGCTTCTGGCGAGTAGGCGAGGAAGAGCCGTTCATCGAAGGAGCGTTCACGGTGATTGAAGAGTTTGGCGCCGATGGTGAACGGACAAGGCACGAGATCATTCGGGCCATAGAGCCCGAACCGGGCGAGGAAGGGCCGACAGGCAGCACGAACTAGAGTGAGACCACTCGCACGCGCGGAGAACGCCCCGGCAATTGCGCCGGGGCGTTCTTCATTGGAACTGCTTCCCACCCTACCGGAGTATTCGTTCGGTTTCGGACTTTTGCGCTTCCCTCCCGGGATAGTAACTGTTCAGACTTCCGGGGATCTGTTGGTCGGCAGAGTCGCCGATGAGGGCGAATCATACTTGAGCACGGCTGTGTGCGGAGCGCTCCACGGTCGTTCGCCCCCTCAACTCTGAACTGTTACATCCGTTCGTGGTGAGCGGAGTCGAACCATGATCGGGGCGCCCTTCGACGGGCTCAGAGGCTGTGAGTTTTTTGGGTTCTGTTGTTGTTAGGCGGCATGTTGGTGGCGGAAAGCGCCATTGGGAAGTTTCACCGGGGCGGGCGCTTGTTGAGGGAGGCAGAATTGCGGGACAGCATTGGCCGCTTTCCGGGCGAATTCACTAGGGAATCCGGATTGACTGGTCCGGAGCTTATCGGCTGTGCCTGCTTAACCCCCGTGTCTGCCTACGCCATGAACGCCTCCCAACGCAGGAGGTTGTGGGCCACGGCGACAAGGAGCATTACGCTGGTGATTTTGGCAAGTCCCCGTACGTTGAATTGGCTCACTCCGTGAAGACGCGCCTGGGCGTTCGTCCACTCGGCTACAGACGCCCGCTGCCTGTATATGGCTTTGGCCTCGCCGGTGGCCATCCGTTGACGCCACCTTGCCACGTCCGGCCCGTCCCCGTAGCGGGGATCGTAACGCTCCCGTTCGGGCTTGTTCCGGGGCAACCTCACCGGCGCATACACACTCACCCCACGTTGCTCCAGAGCGGTGATGTCCTCCCGGGTAGCGAAGCCCCCGTCCATCAGGTAGGAGTCAGGGCGCCGGCCCGTCCGCCTGACCAGTTGTTCCTCCATGGGCGCCGCTTGCCCTGCGTCCGTACCCGACGATGTGACCCCTACTCCGACGATGATCCCGTTGGCGCTATCAGTGGCCAGTTCGATATTGCAGGCTGGCCGGAAGCCGCCATCCGGCATCTTCATCACCGTTGCCTGGGGGTCTGTGGTGGATACCCGCGCCTTCGTAACCTTGGGACGCTGAGCCTTCGCCTTGGTGTGCTGTTGGCGTTCCTTCTTCGCTTGTGCCCGGGGCAAGTACGACAGCGCCTCCCGGACCCGTTCCTCCCGCTCTCGCGCCGCACGCTCCCGCGCCGCACGTTCACGCCGCGTCACACCGGAATCGGGACGCTCCCGCTCCTGCGCCAGCCGCTCCACCTGCGCCCGCGCCTCCTCCATGCGCCTCTTCAATCCCTGCGCGCCGCGAAAGGACGCGGCGCCGGCGCTCGCCCTCACCCGCATCCCGTCTTGAGCCACACGCTCCAGCAGGACCGCCCCTGCGGCCATCAGAGAACCTATGATCTGGGTCAAAAGGCCGTCCAGCGCCTCCTGGTGGGCTACCCGGAAGTCAGAGAGCATGTGATAGTTGACAGGTACGTTCCCCCTCATCCAGCGGTAGGCGTCGTGCTCTTCGCACAAACGCGCCAGCCGGCGGGCGCTCCCTATACCGTCAACCGTGGCCAGAAGCCACAACGCCAGCAGCGCTTTGGGGTCTGTCGTTGGGCGGCCTGGCCGGTTCTCCACCGCCTTGACCGGCGCATAAAAGGCCGACAGGTCCAACCTCTCCAAAAAGCTCCATATAACACGGGCCCGATGCTCTTGAGGCAACCGAGATTCCAGGTCCAATACCGCCCACTCAGGCTGATTCCGCACCGGCCGCAGCACCCGGGCCTCACCCGGACTCGTTGGCGCAGGCGCTCGCTTCTCCTCGATGGCCGGAAGTTCAAACAGCGTCTCTTCACTCATGTGTTCACCTCGCCGATATGGCTGCCCAATATCGTTGTCCAGCAATCAGCCTCTCAATACCATAGGAGCATAAATGATTTATTCACAGGCTCTCAGGGCGAACGGATGGGGACTTGCGTCCGGGTAGATGGGGACTTACGTCCGGGTAGATGGGGACTTACGTCCGGGTAACTGTTCAGACTTCGGGGGATCTGTTGGTCGGCAGTGTCGCCGATGAGCGCGAATCATACTTGAGCACGGCTGTGTGCGGGCGCTCCACGGGCGTTCGCCCCCTCAACTCTGAACAGTTATCCGGGATGGGGATTCGTTGACCTTGTTCAAGAAACGCTGCTATCCTCAAAGGTGATATTGCTGAGATCGGGAGTAGTACCGACAGTGGCGGGCGAGAGAGAGCCGGTGATGGTGTGAGCCGGCGCCCAGCCATTCGGGAACTCGCCCGTGAGCATTCGGCCTGAATACGCGAGGAAACGCGGGAATTTTGGGCCCGAACGTTGGCCTCGTTACGGCCATGAGCGGTCGTTGGCGTTCGTTTCGGCGAATGATCCGGCAAGCAAGGTGGTACCGCGGGATGCAAGTCTCGTCCTTGGCAGGACGGGACTTTTTTTATGTCCGTCTGCCGATCAGGGATTGGCGGACCGGACAAAGATGCTCCGTGCATCAACCGGACGGACGTTAACAGACCAGAATGACAAGGTGGAAAAGGGAATGTCCATCAAAACAGGGGGCCAGATAGTCTGCGAGAGTCTCATTCGAGAAGGCGTGGACGTAGTATTTGGCCTTCCCGGCGGAGCGATACTGCCCCTGTACGGAACCATTTCGCAGTACCCGTCGCTGCGCCATATCCTGGTGCGGCACGAGCAGGGAGCGGCCCACGCGGCCGACGGATACGCGCGTGCGAGCGGCAAGGTGGGCGTTGCGTTTGCGACGTCCGGCCCGGGCGCGACGAATCTCATTACCGGCCTTGCCACGGCCATGATGGACTCCGTACCGGTCGTGGCTATCACGGGGCAGGTGGGACGAGCGGCCATCGGCACGGATGCGTTCCAGGAGACGGATATAACCGGGGCGACGCTTCCGGTCACAAAGCACAACTACCTGGTCATGCGGGCGGCGGACATCGCCTCAACCATCCGGGAAGCGTTCCACATCGCGCGAACCGGACGGCCCGGCCCGGTGTTGATAGACGTACCCCGCGACGTGTTCCAGGAGTCGGCTGAGTACATATTCAGGGAAGATGTCGATCTCCCCGGATACAATCCGCCCGGCGCCGCGGCCGATTCGGAAATCGAAGCCGCTGCGGAGATGATCAACTCTGCGGAACGTCCGGTGATACTTGCCGGGCATGGCGTCATAATCTCCCGCGCCTACGACGAACTGCGCGAATTCGCCGAGAAGGCCCAGATCCCGGTTGTCACCACGCTGCTGGGGATCTCCGGATTCCCGGAAGATCACGTGCTGAGCGTTGGATTCCCGGGGATGCACGGCATGGCTTACGCGTCGCTCGCGATCGATCAGGCAGACGTGCTGATAGCGATCGGCAGCCGGTTTGACGATCGCATAGTGGGCGACGCCAGCAGATTTTCGACCGGTTCGCGGAAGGTTCACATCGACATCGACCCGGCGGAGTTCAACAAGAGCGTTCGCGTGGACGCGCCTGTGCTTGGCGATGTCAGGCAAGCGCTGCGGCAGCTCAATCCGCATATAGCGAGAACGACGCACGAGGATTGGATCAGTCATGTCGAGCACCTGAAGGCGGAACATCCGTCGTTAAGAATTCCCGAAACGGACCGGCTGTTGGGGCAGCACGTCATCAAGGGATTGTCGGAAATTACGAGAGGCAGCGCCACAGTCATCACCGGCGTCGGCCAGCACCAGATGTGGGCTGCCCAGCACTACAAATTTACCCGCGCCAACAGTTGGCTCAGCTCCGGCGGACTGGGCACTATGGGGTATGAGGTTCCGGCCGCCATGGGGGCGCAGGTAGCCCGGCCCGGGGATCTCGTCTGGTCGATATGCGGCGACGGCGGCTTCCAGATGACGATGTATGAATTGGCCACTGTGGTGGAGAACCGCCTGCCCGTAAAGTACGCGATTCTGAACAACAACCACCTTGGAATGATCACGCAGTGGCAGGACCTGTTCTACGACAACGACCATCAGGCAGACGCATATACCGCCAACCCCGACTTTGTGAAGCTTGCGGAGGCCTTTGGCATCAGGGGCATACGAGTCCAGAGCCAGGAAGAAGTGGCGCCCGCGATACGCGCAGCCAATGAACATCCGGGTCCCGTTTTGGTGGACTTTGTGATCGACCAGGTAGACCACGTCTACCCGATGATTCCAAGTGGGCAGAGCGTGGCGGAGTTGATCGAGGACCCGCATTAGCGAGGCATCGTTATGACAAGCCAACAAGGGGTGATTACACACTCCCGTACCATCACAGCCCTGGTGCAGGACAAGCCGGGCGTGCTCGCTCGGATCGCTGGCATGTTTCGCAGGCGGGGCTTCAATATTGCGAGCCTGGCTGTGGGCCATTCGGAGCAGCCAAACTTCTCCCGCATGACGTTCGTCGTACAGGGTCCGTCCAACATTGTTGAACACGTGGCAGCCCAACTGGACCGGCTCGTCGAGGTGGTGCACGTAGCGGATATCACCGACAAGAATCTGGTTTGGCGGGAACTGGCGTTGATCAAGGTCAGTTCTACCCAAGCCACCCGAAGCGAAATACTCCAACTGGCAGCGATCTTTCGCGTCAACGTGGTGGATGTCGCGGCGGAGAGTTTGACAGTCGAAATAACGGGAGACCAGGCAAAGATCGACTCGCTAATCAAATTGCTCGAACAGTACGGAGTGCGAGAGGTGATGCGCACCGGCCGGGTGGCCACTTTACGCGGCAGCCTCATCGGCGGCCATGAGGACGGCGGATTCGATCTGGGGCCTGACGTTTTGGCCGGCGGTTCGGAATCCATGCCCAGCGTCGGCGATTCGGGCAGCGTCTGATTAATCCTGCCGGAGCTTTCCGGGGGCGGACACACTCACCGCTTTAATTTTTGCGAGCCCGTAGGGGCACAGATCAAACACCAACCGGGTTCCCGACAACTTGGCCAACACACCGGAACGAGAGGCGACATAACAGGACAATGGCAGAGCTTTACTACGACAAAGACATTGACGATTCGCCCTTGAGAGACAAGACGGTGGCCGTAATCGGTTACGGAAGCCAGGGCCACGCCCACGCTCTGAATCTCAAGGAGAGCGGCTTCGACGTGATCATTGGCCTGTACGAGGGCAGTCGCAGCAAGGCGAAGGCCGAGGCAGACGGCATTGAAGTTGTCGAGAACGCCGAAGCGGCAAAACGCGCCGACGTCATAGTCATGCTGCTGCCCGACACGAAACAGGCGCAGGTATACAGGGAGGACGTTGAGCCTCACCTAACCTCAGGCAAAACGCTGCTGTTCGCGCATGGATTCACCATCCATTACGGGCAGATTACCCCGCCTGAAGAGGTGGATGTGGTGATGATCGCCCCCAAGGCGCCCGGGCACCGGGTTCGCGCGGTGTTTGCCGAGGGCTTGGGGGTTCCGTGCCTTGTAGCCGTGCATCAGGACTCCAGCGGCCAGGCCAGAGACCTGGCGCTGGCTTACGGGAAGGGCATCGGGGGTGGACGCGCCGGCATATTGAACACAACTTTCAAGGAAGAGACCGAAACCGACCTCTTCGGCGAACAGGCCGTGCTTTGCGGCGGCGTTACGGCCCTTATCAAGGCTGGGTACGAGGTGCTTACGGAGGCCGGGTACCAGCCAGAGTCGGCCTATTTCGAGGTGCTACACGAACTAAAATTGATTGTCGACCTCATCTACCAGGGCGGGCTCGGATACATGCGGTACTCCGTAAGCGAGACCGCCGAGTACGGGGACTACACGCGCGGGCCCGTCATCGTGGACGAGGAGGTCAAGGACAAGATGCGGAAGGTCCTGGCCGACATACAGTCCGGCGCGTTCGCCAAAGAATGGATAGCCGAGAACGACGAAGGGCTGCATCGATTCAACCAACTGCGGAAAGAGAACGCTGAGCACCCGATCGAATCTGTAGGAAAAGAACTACGGGACATGATGCCGTGGCTGGAAGCTACGACGTGATTGCGCTTTCCGCCTGATTCCTGACCTCCGACAGGTCGATTGAGTGCGGGCGGCCCGTCAAATCCCCGAAGAGAGAGACCTGACAATGACAACACAGACCAGAGGCGAAACCGAAGACCGGGTAGTTATCTTCGATACCACGCTGCGCGACGGCGAGCAGTCGGCTGGCGCAGGCCTTACGGTCGAAGAGAAGCTGCGAATCGCCCACCAGCTTGCACAGTTGGGCGTGGATGTTATTGAAGCCGGATTCGCGGCCAGTTCGCCGGGCGACTTCGAAGCGGTCCAACGCGCTTCCCGTGAAATCAAGGGACCGGTAATAGCGACTCTCGCCAGGGCTGTCGCCGGTGACATCGACGCGGCCGGGCGCGCCCTAGAATTTGCGGAACGGCCTCGCATACACACATTTCTTTCGTCTTCGGAAATCCACCTCCTGCACCAAATGAGGCGAGACCGCGAGACGATCATGGGAATGGCGGTTGAGGCCGTGGCGAGGGCGAAGACGTACGTCGACGACGTCGAATTTTCTCCCATGGACGCCTCACGAACCGAGCCGGAGTACCTGTACGCCATGCTGAAGGAGGTCATCGACGCGGGGGCGACAACGGTCAACATTCCGGACACCGTTGGCTACAGCAACCCTGCGGAGTTCGGCGCCCTCATCCGGGGCATTTTCGAAAACGTCCCGAACATCGACCGCGCAGTCGTCAGTGTCCACTGTCACAACGACCTGGGAATGGCGGTATCGAATAGCCTTGCCGCCGTGGAGAACGGCGCCCGCCAGATAGAGGGGTGCATCAACGGACTTGGCGAGCGCGCCGGCAACGCGGCCCTTGAAGAGGTCATCATGGCCATCAAGACGCGGCCGGACCACTATCGCACCTCGACCGGCATCGTCACCAAAGAACTCGGGCCGACGAGCCGCTTGATCAGCACAATATTCGGGTTTCCGATTCAGTACAACAAGGCCATCGTCGGGCAGAACGCTTTTCGGCACTCTTCCGGGATTCATCAGGACGGTTACCTGAAGGAGCGAACCACGTTCGAGATCATGGAGCCCGAATCGGTCGGCTGGCGAGGGGAGGCGTTGGTGCTCGGGAAGCTCAGCGGCCGCGCCGGCCTGCGCTCCAGGCTTGCCGACCTCGGCTACCCCCTGTCCGAAGAAGAGTTGTCTGACGTTTTTGTCTCGTTTAAGGCATTGGCTGATCGCAGACGCGAGGTCACAGATGCCGATCTTGAAGCGCTCATGGCGGAGCAACACCGATTCAGCGATGCGGTGCGCGGGTACAAGGTCGGCGTAGTGCACGTGGTCTGCGGGAGTGACGTGACGCCGGAGGCGACGGTGTCCCTTGACTGTCCGGACGGGAGCAATCGGACCCGCGCGGTGCAGGGGACAGGGCCAGTGGATGCCGTGTGCAAGGCAATCGATGCCATGATCGAAGAACGCGTCAAGCTAACTGAATTTGCAGTGAATTCGGTAACCGAGGGTCTGGACGCCATTGGAGAGGTGACGATCCGGATAGATAAAGACGGTTCGATCTATACAGGTCGCGGCGGCGACACTGATATCGTCGTAGCCGCGGCAAAGGCGTACATAAACGCCATTAACCGGGCGCTGACTATCGGATCGCGGGTCCCGGCAGTTGAAATTCCAGGGACGGTCTGAGCGGATCGTCGAAGTCGCGGGGTCTTACCTCGTGTCGGCGGTGATCGGTCACGCTTTTGCCGACGCTTTTTTGAATCACGATTTAGGGGCGCGGGTCTCAGCGCGCCAATAGACTTGCATAGCTGAAGTAACATCACAGTTGACGCCAGCCGCGGCCGGCCGGCTCAGGAGTTGAATTCGTCGTGGCGAAAACGATGTTCGAAAAGATATGGAATGAGCACGTGGTTGCGGCTCCGGAAGGCCAACCACCGCTGCTGTATATCGATCTGCATCTTGTCCACGAGGTCACTTCGCCGCAAGCGTTTGAAGGATTGCGGATTGCAGGCAGAAGCGTAAGGCGACCGGATCTGACCATCGCAACGGTCGATCACAACGTGCCTACGGATCTGCGCCCGTCGCCCATCACCGACGACATCGCCAGGAAGCAGATCGAGGCGCTAAGGGAGAACTGCAAAGACTTCGGCGTAACGCTTTACGACGTAGAGTCGCCCCGACAGGGCATTGTCCACGTAATCGGTCCGGAACTCGGCTACACGCAGCCCGGCCAGACCATAGTTTGCGGCGACTCCCACACCTCCACGCACGGGGCCTTTGGGGCATTGGCATTTGGCATCGGCACATCGGAGGTCGAACACGTTCTGGCAACGCAGACGCTGCGTCAGCAGAGGCCGAAGACGATGGAGGTCCGGTTCGCCGGAGATCTGCCCATCGGCGTAGGCGCAAAGGACATGATCCTCGCGACCATCGGACAACTGGGCGTCGCCGGGGGCGTCGGCCGTGTATTCGAGTACACCGGCCCAGCAATTCGCGATCTCAACATGGAAGGCCGCATGACGATCTGCAACATGACCATTGAGGGCGGCGCCCGCGCAGGCATGATCGCGCCTGACGACACGACGTTCGAATGGCTCGAAGAGCGTCCCCACGCTCCCAGAGGGCAGGACTTCTACAAGGCGGTCGACTACTGGCGGTCGATCGTCACCGACGAATGCGCAGAGTTCGACTCGACCGTTGTAGTCGAGTGCGAGAAACTGGCGCCATACGTCAGTTGGGGGACTAACCCCGGCCAAGTTGCCAAGATCACCGACTCGGTGCCGGACCCTGCCGACTTCGACGACCCTGCCGATCAGGAGAACGCCGCCCGGGCGCTTGAGTACATGGGCCTTGACGGCGGCACACCGATTCAGGAGATACGGATCGACCGGGTGTTCATCGGCTCTTGTACCAATGGGAGGTTGGAGGACCTGCGTTCTGCGGCCCGGGTAGTCAAGGGCAAGATGGTTGCGCCGGGCGTGCGCGCCATGGTCGTGCCCGGCTCGACGGGGGTAAAGCTCATGGCGGAGCGGGAAGGGCTTGACGAGGTTTTCAAGTCCGCGGGATTCGAATGGCGCGAGTCGGGCTGCTCGATGTGCCTGGGTATGAACCCCGACATTCTTGCCCCGGGCGAGCGGTGCGCGTCCACGTCCAACCGGAACTTTGAAGGCCGGCAGGGCAAGGGAGGGCGCACGCACCTGGTGAGCCCCGCTATGGCGGCCGCGGCGGGGACGGCCGGCCGCTTCGTGGATATCAGCGATTGGGACCTGGAGGACTGAGTCGTGGTTCGAATTTCCACGCCCGGCGGCGGCGATGGCAAGGAAAGAGGCCGCGTTCGCGGCGCATGGCGGCGCGTTAGCGGTAGAGAGGACCTCGATCAAGCGATGCGCGCGCGGTTCGACCCGTACAGCTACGAGTCGAACTGGAAGACGCTACGCTGGCTCATTGCCTTTCTGGGGGTATGGATAGCCCTGTCATGGGCACTGGCGTTCAACGACAACAACACCGCCGAATATCTAAAAGATATGTCCGAGATGGGGCTGACGACCACCCCGCCGGGCGACATATTCCCCGCGACGGTGATCGCGTATTCGAAGGTCGAGGGGATCAGGTGCGACTCGGTTGAAGAGGTCGTGACCTTTACGGAACCCTGTCAGCGGGTCGTCGATGCCCAAAGAGGATTCAATAGCCGCAAAGACCGGGGCAACCTGATGTTCGCCGGCCTCATCGTGATGCTCATCGTAATCTCGTTCCCGTTCTCCACGGTCATTCATCGCGCAAGCCGGAACTTGCCGACTCTGAAGTCGTCCGGCCAGCGGTTTTCGCCGGACTCCGCGGTCATATGGTTTTTTGTCCCGATAATAAACATCGTCAGACCGGCTCAGGCGATTATGGAACTATTCAAGGCCAGCGATCCGTCCGCGAGCGTCAACGAAACCGAGGACTGGAAACGCGTCGGCAAGGTACCCGCTATCGTGTATATCTGGGCCATTGCGTGGGGCGCTGCGCTGATATTCAACCCGATACTCGTGCAAAGGGTCTACTTCCGTCCCGGGGACACCATCGAAGGGGCGATCTCGACGCTGCAGACGACGGTGTGGTCAGACGTCTTTTTCGGAGCGGCGGGTGTGTTCGCCATATTGATGACGACCGCGCTCCACTTCCGGCAGGAAGCCCGGCGCGCAAAGGCGGGTGATTTCGTCTACACTCCGCCGCCTCCCGAACTCGACCTGATACAGCAGGCGCGGCAAGAGCGTAAAAGCAAATCAACCCCGCGACTTGGCGGCCGTGTTGGAAAATCACGCGCCGGTATTCGGACCAGTGGACGCGACCGGACCGAATGATCACCGCGCGGGCGATGGGCCCGGCGCGTTCCAGACGCACACCGGACCGGGAGACAGCATGCGAACTTTCACGAAATTGACGGGGCTGGCCGCACCGCTCGACCGGGCGAACGTCGATACCGATCAGATTATTCCCAAGCAGTTTCTCAAGCGCATCGAGCGAACCGGCTTCGGCGAGTTCGCGTTTTTCGACTGGCGATACCTCGAAGACGGGGTCCCCAATCCCGACTTTGTGCTCAATGGCCGCCAGTACGAGGGCGCCTCGATTCTTGTCGCCGGGCGCAATTTCGGCTCCGGTTCGTCCCGGGAGCACGCGCCGTGGGCCCTTGGCGAGTACGGCTTCCGGGCGGTGATCGCGCCAAGTTTCGGCGACATTTTCAGGAGTAACTGCATGCAGAACGGCATGCTGCCCGTCGTCCTTGGCGAAGACGAGGTCGACACCTTAATGGCTAGGGCGCTCCGGCAAGACGAGTATCGCATCACGATCGACCTGGAGTCGCAGAGTGTGACGGATGAGTCGGGATTCAGCGGGCAGTTCGACATCGACGAATACCGAAAAGACTCCCTGCTAATGGGGTTGGACGACATCGGCAGGACACTCGAACTCGAAGATGACATAGCCGCTTTCGAGGCGTCCCGCTCGGTTGTCCGAGTCGGTTAATCGGCAGCCGGTCATCCGGTTGACCCATTTTGCATGACAGGAGAAGCCACCAGTGCAAGCGCGTATAGCAGTTCTCGGGGGTGACGGCATCGGACCAGAGGTCACGGCCGAAGGGGTGAAGGTTCTTGGCGCCGTGGCGGACCGTTTCGGCCACGAGTTCGAGTTCATGCCGGCGGCCGTCGGCGGCAACGCGATGGACGACTACGGAACGCCGCTGCCGGAAGTGGCTATGCAGACGGTGCTGGCGTCGGATGCCGTTCTCCTGGGCGCAGTTGGCGGTCCCAAGTGGGATGACCCGGCGGCGGAGTCACGGCCGGAAGACGGTGTACTCGGGCTTCGCAAGAACCTCGGGCTCTTCGCCAACCTGCGTCCGGTGAAGGTGTACCCGCAACTTATCCACAGCAGCCCGCTCCGGCCTGAGCGGCTGTCGGGAGTGGATTTCGTCATCATTAGGGAGCTGACAGGCGGCCTGTACTTCGGCAAGCCGAAGAAACGGTGGAATACGAGCCGCGGCCGCAGGGCTGTGGATAGCCTGAAGTACACGGAGCAGGAAATTGAACGCGTGGCCCGCGTCGGATTCGAATTGGCAAGGACCCGGCGGAACCGGCTGCACTCGCTCGACAAGATGAACGTCATGCAGACGTCGCGGCTTTGGAGGGAGATTGTCACTGAACTCGGCGCCGAGTATCCGGACGTCGAGCTCATTCACATGCTCGCCGACAACGCGGCGATGCAGATTGTCACGAATCCTAACGTGTTCGACGTGATCGTCACTGAAAACACCTTTGGCGATATCTTGTCCGATGAAGCGGCCGTCATAGGCGGTTCGATGGGCATGCTGCCGTCGGCGTCCCTGTCACGCGTCCCGTCGGCAACGCCAAAGCCGCGCAAAGGCGGGAAACCGGACCTCTACGAACCCATCCACGGCTCCGCGCCGGACATCACCGGCATGGGCATCGCCAACCCGCTGGCCGCAATCCTTAGTTCGGCGATGCTCCTGCGGTGGTCGTTCGGCCTGCACGAAGAGGCCGACGCAGTGGAGGCGGCGGTCGAGGGCATCCTGGACGAGGGGTATCGAACTAAAGAGATCGCTATGCCCGGTGACGAAACGCTCAACACGCGCCAGATGGGCAACCTGATCGCTTCCCGCATCAACTAACGTTTGAACGGCGTTTGGATGGCCGCGCATGTACGCCTGCCGGGGCGATGGTTGCCACGCTGTGCCCCGTATCGTAGCGGCGTATATGAATCCCGCCATACCCCTTGCCGCGGGACGCGGCCGCCGTCCTCATCGCGACGCGGAACGGCGTTGTTAACCGTTCGGCTTGATCGCCACCTTCACGCCCGCGGGGTTGACCGCTTCCGCGAACGCCTCGTGGACCTGTTCCATGGGGTAGGAGGTAGTCACTACGCGTTCGATGGCAGGTACCCGCGGCAGTAAGTCCAGGGCTCTGCGGTAAGCCTCGCCGCCCCCGAACGCCCCGCGGATCGAGAGTTCGCGTAAGTGAATGTCGAACAGGTCGGCGGGCATCATGCTGCCTTGCGGGTTTACCCCGACGAGTTGCACGTTTCCCCTTGGCCTCGTAAGCCTTATCGCCTGATCGACCAGTACCGGTTTGCCCACTGCTTCACATACGACGTTCGCCCCGAGGCCGTCGGTAAGGTCGTTTATGAGTCCGTCGAGGTCGCCCGTCGTCGGGTCGATCACCATGTCTGCGCCCAACTCGGACGCAAGATTTCGGCGGGACTCTATCGGCTCCGACATGATGACTGTCCGCGCCCCCCTCAACTTCGCGAATGCCGCGGTCATCAGTCCCATAACGCCCCCGCCCATCACCAGAACGACCGCCTCGTGCGGCATCTCGAACATTTCGAGGCCCGACAGGCAGCATGCCGAAGGTTCCATTAACGCCGCTGTCCGGAGGTCGAGGTCGGGCGGTATTTGCAGCGCGTTGTATTCCGGCATCACGGCGTATTCAGCCATGCCGTACGTTCGGCCGGCAGCGTCGCAAGACTGTCTCAGTCCTGCCCTGCAACCGGCGCAATCGCCGCACACCCACGTCGGGATGGCAACCACCCCGCGGCCGCGGATCGATTCGTCCACTCCGGGGCCGGTTTCTACGATCACACCCGAGAACTCATGGCCCAGGATACGAGGTGCGTCGCCAGGGAACAGACCCTGCGTCAGGTGAACATCGCTTCCGCAGATGCCTACAGTGTCCACCTTGACCACGACCTGCCCGGTTTCGGCCACAGGATCGGGCGCTTCGTCCAGCGTGAATCTGTCCTCGCCGCGCCACGTGGCAACTTTCATGTCATTGTCTCCCGCCTGTTTGCTGCGTTCATAGCCGCCGTGATTGTGACGTTATACCAATTCGTTTTGATTCCGCCGCCGAATCAGATGGTAGGGGCGGGATTCAAACCCGCCTTCGGCGTCGCCAATTGGCCGCTTTGCCGGGGACCCTCAGACCATTTCGAGGGACTGTCCATGATAAATGTGAGCGCGATTTCGGGCAGGCCGAACCGCCTCTACGCCGGTGGGTTCGTTGTCAATGATGATCACGCCGTGAATGTGGTTCCCCGATCGGGGTAGGGGAAGACGGACGGAGGTCGGCGCCCGGGATGACGGATGGGGATGCCGGTTGCAAACCCGCCGTTACGCCTGTGGGTTCGTCCTCAAAGATGATCAAACCGCCGCGCCAAATTGCGCCAGCCGCAACAGGGACGCGCGGTCTTGTGGATACGATGCGTTGAGGTGGGTAAGGTTACGTCTGCTCAGTGACTAGCTAGTGGAGCCTCAACCTCGTGATCGACGCAATTACAAATAAAGATCTCGCCGCCTCGTTGCCGGACGTGCGGTCGACGATTACCTTCGACAGCCTGAACGGTCCTGTCGATATATATCGAGACCCCTGGGGCATCCCCCATATCAAGGCCCGGAGTTCAACGGACCTGTTTTTCGCGCAGGGTTTCGCGACCGCGCAGGACCGGCTGTTCCAGATGGACTATGACCGGATGCGATGTCTGGGCAGGTGGTCGGAGTATGCGGGGCCCGGCGGCCTTGAGTCTGACCGGCTTATGCGCCGTCGGCGGTTCGAACGGGCCTCGAAGGCTGACTACGACGTTTGCAGCCCGGAGGCGCGCGACATGCTCGACGCGTACACGGCCGGGGTCAACGCGTTTCTGGATTCGACGGAGTCGCTGCCAGTGGAGTACAGCCTGTTACAGGCGCGGCCGGAACCGTGGGCGTCGTGGCAAAGCATTCTTGTTTATAAGGTCCGCAATTCGGCTGAGGGCGGCTTCCAGAGCAAGCTGTGGCTTGCGCAATTGGCCGCCGCCACAGGACCGGAGAACATCGCCGACCTGACGCCCGGATACACGCCGGGGCACCTGCTCACTGTGCCGCCCGGCCGTACTTGGGAAGGCGAGGCTTCGCGCGCGGCGGTCGACGAGCTGGCCGCGGCGGCCCGGCACGTCGAGGCCCTTGGGTCAATCGACGGTGGAAGCAACGGCTGGGCCGTTTCAGGCGAACGCACACGATCCGGACTGCCCCTCGTGGCGGGCGATTCCCATCGCGCCCTCGACACGCCCAACGTTTACTACCAGGTGCATCTTTCCTGCCCCGATTTCACTGTCATCGGCCACTCGGTGCCGGGTATGCCCGGGGCCCTGCACTTCTGCCACAACGAGCACGTGGCGTGGGGAATGACCCACGGCGGATGCGACACGCAGGACCTGTTCGCTGAGAAATTCCGGCGCAGCAACGGCCGGCTGCAATACCTGTTCAAAGGCGACTGGAAAGATGCGACCGAAGAGTCTGAAATCCTCAAAGTGCGCTGCGGGGCAGACGAAGAGATCGCCGTCGTGGAGACCCACCACGGTCCGGTGGTGGCAGGCAACCCTGACAACGGGTTCGGCCTCACGCTGTCGGACCCGGGCGCGAAGGATGGCACCCGCTGGGTCGACGCTGCTTTGGGCGCGATGAAATCCCGTTCCGCCAACGAATTTCTGGACGCCCTTTCGGAGTGGACGGACCGGGTCAACAACTACCCGTACGCCGATGTACACGGCAACTTCGGCTACGCGCTGCGAGGCCGTATACCGGTCAGGCCCTCAGCGGCCGGTTGGGGGCCGGTCGATGGCTGGACAGGGGAATTCGAGTGGGAGGGAAACATCCCGTCTGCCGAATTGCCGGAGTCGCGCAATCCTGCGATCGGATATGTCGTGACCTGCAATCAGCGAATCGTCGGTGACGAGTACCCTCATTATCTCGGAGTCCAATTCGGCTCTGCCTTCAGGGCTCAACGCGTCACAGACCGGCTGGATGAACTACGCGGCGGCCCGGTGGACCCCGCGGACATGGCCGCCATCCACGCCGACCGCCGTTCGATACCGATGCTCGCGTACGCGGGCCTTGCCGCGTCTTGCGCCACGGCCGCCGGTCCGCCCGGAGAGGCGGCACGGCTATTGGGAGAATGGGACGGGGAGATGTCGCTGGATTCGGCTGGAGCGGCCATCTGCGCCGTCTTGAAGGCAGAGGTGGACAAGGTTCTGGTCAGGGATCTCTACGGGGCCGCTGCGGTCTCTGGGGACAACATTGATCCAGGGGCTGAGTCTCACTACTCGCGCAACGTGGTTCCTGCCCTCGTGCGCGGGCTTGCCCGCGGGGAAATAGACCCATTCCGGCGCCAACACGACCTCAGGACCGTGTTTTCCGAAGCCCTCGCCTCGGCCGTTGAATATCTGACCCAGCGTCTTGACGGCGACATGAGCGAGTGGCGTTGGGGAGACCTCCATATAACAGATCACAGGCACCCTCTATCGGCCAGCTTCCCGGCTGCTGCTGCGCTGCTCGATCCACCGACGATCAGTGTCGCGGGCGGAGGTGATACACCACTCGCGGGCGGGTACCCGCTGGTCGGCGGATTCGCTGTGGGGTCTGCCTCGGTAAATCGATACGTGCACGATCCGTCTGACTGGTCAAAATCGCGCTGGATCGCCCCGCTCGGGTCGTCGGGTCATCCCGGCAGTCAGCACTATGCTGACCAGCAACGATTGTGGGCAGCCGTCGATACCGTGCCGCAGCTGTGGGACTGGATCGAGATCGAGCGAACGGCGGAGACCGTTCAGGCCCTGTTACCGGGGTGAACTTAGGCGGCGAGGGCCGCAGTCAATTGAGGACGAACCCATGGAACGGAAGGCAGCCCGCCTCCACCCTCGGGTTCCGACGTTCGCTCCGGACGACGATTGGCGGCGAAATCCTGGCGGATCGGAATTACCAGGCACGCCCTTAGTGCCAGGCGCGTTCGTCCTCGACCGTTCGAATGGAACGTTTCGGGAATGGCTTGTATGGGTACTTCGCCAGCTTTTCTTCATTGATCTCCACGCCAAGGCCGGGCCGGTTTGGCAGCTCGATGTAGCTGGAATCCGGTTCGAGGTAACCGTCGCAGACGTCCCTCGACATCGGCTCTACGCTCACGGCGTACTCGTAGATCAGGAAGTTCGGCATTACCGCCGAGGCGTGAACAGCGGCGGCGCAACCGATGCTGGTGCTATTCCAGCCGTGCGGCGAGACGCCGATGTAGAAGGGCTGGGCCATCGCGGCGATCTGCGTCAACTCAAGGATACCGCCTGTGTTGCAGATGTCCGGATTGATGATGTCCGCCGCGCGCTTTTCGAAGACCTCGCGGAAGCCGCTGCGCGTGTAAAGAGCCTCGCCAGTCACGACCGGAATAGTCGTTGCCTGCCGCACCTCTCTGATGGCGTCGATATTGTCAGGCGGGCACGGTTCCTCAAACCAATACGGATCGAACTTTTCGATCATTTTTGCGACGCGGATGGCGTTCATTGGCGACAGCCGCCTGTGGACCTCTATGAGCAGTTCAACGCCTGGACCCACCGCGTCTCTGACGGCGCCGACCACCTTCGCGGCGTGCTCCAACGCGTCCCGGTTGACGTACTCCATCCACGGTCCGGGAAACGGATCGAACTTGAGGGCCGTGAACCCGCGTT
The DNA here is from genome assembly GCA_965224235.1 of Dehalococcoidia bacterium. GTDB lineage: Bacteria > Chloroflexota > Dehalococcoidia > Lucifugimonadales > Lucifugimonadaceae. Next base: position 1,163,637 of record CBDCYP010000002.1, read on the forward strand.
CCTTGACGACCTTCGCCGCGGCCTGACCTGCTTCTTCGGGCGAGCCACTACCGCCCCAGCCGTTGGCGTAGAGCCGTATCCTGGGCCTCGTCGGACCACCGAGCAGGTCGTAGACAGGGCGATCAAGCGCCTTGCCCACAATGTCCCACATGGCGATCTCGATCCCGCTGACGGCGCAGTGGAGATCCATGCCGGGCCGCTTGGTTGAGAAGTCCTCGTGGACTATGTGGGTGAAATGGCGTATGTGAAACGGGTCGCGGCCATCGAGGTAACGCCCCAACTGGAGGATATGTTCCTCAATTTGGGTGTCACGGTCGGCCTGCGTGTACGCCTCCCCCCAACCGGTGATTCCTGCGTCTGTCTGGATTTTCACGAACACAAAGTTCTTACCCACGCCAGGGTTCATCTTGTGGACCGTCACGTCTGTGATCTTCATGCTCGGGCTCCTGCTGTAAATGACTGGCTGGGCAGTTTAGTTTCGGATTCGCCTCGTCAGGCGGCCTGCGCATCGTACACCGGGGACGGGTGTCGTAAGGGCGGAACAACACGAATGGCCGCCGCGTGACGGCTCGCCGCGCAGCACGCCTATAATCGGCAGGCTGCGAAGGCCCAGCGGCGGCAGACCGGCCGCGTCCGTTACGTAGATCCCGTTGGCAGGTACGCGCTCGTGCATTTCAAGATAAATCGACAGGTAATCGGGCAGATGATCCTGTATGCGCTTGAGGAGGACCCTCAGGAGTGTTGCGGAGCGCTCCTGGGCGCCGCCGACGGCGAGGCGACAGAGTTCGTCAAGGTCAGGAACGTAGCCGGCGACAAAGAGCGGCGCTATTCCATGGACCCGCTCGAGCAGGCGGCAGCCGAACAGCGGGCCGATGCCGACGGTAAGTCAATCACGGGCATCTTTCACTCCCACACGTTTACCCAGGCGCACCCGTCGGCAATCGACGTCAGGAACGCCGTCGATTCGATGTGGACCGGCCCGATCTACGTGCTCGTTTCGCTCGTCGAAAAAACACGGCCCGTGGTCAGGGCGTTTCGTATCGGTGACGACAGCACGGTAACCGAGGTAGTAATTACGACGGACGGGAAGCCATACCGGTCATAGACTTTCGGCGTTGACCGGTATGTTCCCCGGTGGGCGCTCAGGCGGCGGAATAGCCCCCGTTGATCAACCACCATTCCAGGCTGTCGGCCAATGCGCCCCAACTAGCTTCGAGGATGTTGGATGACGCCCCGACGGTGTTCCACACGTTTCGATCGTCCGCCGACTCGATGCCCACGCGCACCACGGCCCCAGTGCCGGCGCCTTCATTTACGACGCGCACCTTGTAGTCGGTCAGCCTGACGCGGGACAGTCCCGGATAGAACTCGGTTAACGCCTTTCGCAAGGCGTTGTCGAGCGCCCCGACCGGTCCGTTGCCCTCGGCGGCGGTGTGCTTCAATTCCTCGCCGACGCGCACCTTGATCGTGGCCTCGGACAGCATGGGATGCTCCGCTCCACTGCTCCGCCATCCCACTCCGAACGACGATCTGCGCCGGTTTTCCACCAACACCATGAAGTCGACAAGTTCGAACAGGGGCTCGTAGTTCGGGAGCGCACGCCTGACGACCAGCTCGAATGAGGCGTTGGCGTCCTCGTATGCGTACCCCTTTGCTTCCTGTTCCTTGACGAAACCGACAATTCGCCGGGCGTCGATCGATCCCAACTCATCGGCGAGTCCCAATTCCCTGATCCTGCGAACCACGTTGCCTCTGCCCGCCAGTTCGGAGATGACGACCGACCCTGCATTACCAACTGTTTCCGGGGTCACGTGCTGATATGCGTGCGGTGTTTTTTCGGTGGCTGCGGCATGTAAGCCACCCTTGTGGCTGAATGCGCTTGCGCCGACGTACGGCTGGAAAGGGTATGGCCGGCGGTTGACCACCTCTGCGACGTAGTTCGAGACTTCCGTCAGGTTCGCAAGTTGCGCGTCGGTAACGCAATCCATTCCGAGTTTCAGTTTCAAGTTGGCGATGATGCTTGCCAGATTGGCGTTGCCGCACCGTTCCCCGTATCCGTTCATCGTCCCCTGAGCCTGAAGCGCTCCGGCGTCGAGCGCCGCGAGGGCCGAGGCGACGGCCGTGTCCGTATCGTTGTGTGTGTGAATGCCCGCTGGGACGTCGCAAGCCTTTACTGCTGCGCTGGTGGCCTCGGCGATCTCAGGCGGCAACGTTCCGCCGTTGGTGTCGCAAAGGATCAGGCGTTCTGCGCCTGCCTCGGCCGCGACCTGCAGGACCTGTAGCGCGTAGCCCGGCTCTTCCTTGTGGCCGTCGAAGAAGTGTTCCGCGTCGAAAAACACGCGCTGGCCTCGACCGGCAAGGTACCTGATGGAATCGGCGACCATGGCCAGGTTTTCTTCCAGCGAGCACTCAAGTACGGTCCTCACCTGTGACGCCGAAGCCTTGCCGACGATCGTGACGACCTGTACAGGGCAATCCGCGAGGGCATTCAGCGCCGGGTCATCGGAAGCGTCCAGACCTGCCCTGCGGGTGCTGCCGAACGCTGTCACCACCGCGTGTTCGAGATTGAGTTCGCCGAACCGGTTGAAGAACTTGTCGTCCTTCGGATTGGCGCCTGCGTAGCCACCCTCGATGTAGTCAATGCCCAGCATGTCGAGCCGGCGGGCGATCGCCAGCTTGTCCTCCACCGACAGAGAAATACCTTCCTGTTGGGCGCCGTCCCGCAACGTCGTGTCGTATAGTTCCACGCGTTCCATTGTCGATCTGATCCTGTGCCCGCGACGCGCAAAAAACCCGACCTATAAGGGACGGGTTGTCGATTCGGGCCGCCGTTTCGTTCTTGACATATTTAGCATACGGCCAAGGCCGGTGTGATGCACGAACATTCACGTCAGACCGGGCAACCGGCCGGCCGGTTGCCCGGTCTGCGGGATTCCCGCGTTGTGGGGTAGGCGCTACGAATCTAGAATAGTCGCACGCGGGCGATTTGCTAATGCGCCCAAGTTAAGAGAGCGAATAGATGGACCAAGACCTCGGCCTTGTTGACTCGTTGACGCCGGAGACTATCGGCGAACAGGGAAAGCGAACATTCAACATAACGGCGGCGAGCAGCCGCGGCCAAGCGATCGTATGGATGGAGAAAGAGCAGCTATTCCAGGTCGGCGTGTCGGTGAAGCAGTTGACCTCCACCCGCAAGGAAACTTTGGATCCTGTGCCGTTCGTATCCGAAACCCCACCCGGCCCGTTCCCCGTTGCGGCTGAATTCAAGACGGTTGAGTTGGCGTTGAAGCACGATGGCGCGTCGGACGTCTTCACTCTGGAAGCGCGAAGCGGGGAGTCGGACGAACAAGACCCCACCGCCCAACCTGACTCCGTTCAATTCAGTTTTACGCGGCGGCTAGGGGAACAGATGGCCGACAGGGCGCTGGAAATAGTTGCGGCCGGCAGAAAACCCTGCCCACTGTGCGGTGGACCGATAAACCCGGACGGGCATTTTTGCGTAAAGGTCAACGGCCATCGACAGGGCAGTAGCCAGGACTAGCCTGGGCGCGAATTCCGCTGTCGAATGTCGAGTCCGCTCTGCAAGTGCGGGCCGCACAAGACACGGATCATTGCAGCCGCCGTAATGGAAGAGCAGGAAACCGGCCTGATACTCCGCCGGCTTCAGGAGTGGCCGATCACCGGAATCGGGCTGCATCCGGGCGGCTCGAACTACGTGTTCGTCGTGCGGCTGGAACCGGAATCACGGCGCGAAGATCAGGAGCCTGTCGACGACGATCAACTCCTTGCGATCTACAAGCCGGCCTCGGGCGAGCGGCCGTTGCGTGACTTCCCTTACGGAACGCTGCACCGGAGAGAGAAGGCAGCCTGGCTATTGAGCAGGGAGCTTGGATGGCCACTCGTGCCGCCTACAGTGGTCAGAGACGGGCCTCACGGCGAAGGCAGCGTGCAGTTTTTCATTGATTCGGACCCGCGAGCGAATTTCTTCACTATGCGCGACGACATGCTGGACCGTTTTGCGCCCATCGCAATGTTCGACGTCCTGATACAGAACGCCGACCGGAAGGGCGGTTCGTGCCTTAGCGGGACGGATGGGCGTCTTTGGGCCATCGACCACGGCTTGACGTTCAATCCCAGGGCAAGGCCCCGGACCGTGATGCTCGAGTTCTGCGGACGCGCTTACCCTAAGGACGAAGTGGCTTCGATCGCCGATCTGAGTGAGTCGTTACGCAGCGGCAACGGGGTCGCCAGTCAACTGGCAGAGTTCCTTGATCCCCGGGAAATTGCATCTCTTGGGGAACGGGCACACCGGATGATGTCCGAGGGCGCCTACCCACTGCTCGACCCGAACATGAACGTCCCCTGGCCGTTCATTTGAAACAGGTTAGCGACTCCGTCAATTCAGAACGTAGGTGCGGGATTCAAACCCGCTTTCGGCCTCGCCCACTGGTGGGGTTGGCGGCATCTTCAGGCTATTCCTGGCGCCCCATGCCGTTCGATACGCTCCCGTGCGATTCGGCGCGCCCATGCCATTCCGAACGCAGTGAGGAATCTCAAGACCTTGTCCAAAGACAAGCATGTCGGGGGGCAATGCGGCCCAACGCAAAGATGTATTGATTGAATGGCGCCGCGACCGCCAGTCACGGGCTTAGATTCCTCGACTTCGCTCGGAATCACTATGGCCTTGCGATGGCCGCACGAGGTGACGCTCGCATCACGCAGGGCGGGCTTATTTCGGGCGCCTGATGCGGCGGATCAGCCGGCGATGTAACGGCCGTCGTCTTGGTTTGATGTTCGCGGCCAAAAATGCGGCCGTTTCAGGCGCGCCGCAGATGACTGCGCCGTGCCACGCTCGCATCCTGCGGGAGGTTGCTAAGTCCAGCGCATAAGGCGCGCCCCATCCTGTCAACGGGGCCCATTCGCGTTTTTCATTCAACGCATACACCGAGCCGCCTGATTCAGTTACCAACAGGGCGACGGCCGCGAAATCCCAAATTTTGGCAGGGCCCGTCACCGAGTACTGCATCATGCCCGCCGCCACCATGCACACCTCGTAGGCAGCGCTGCCGCAAGAGCGCGGATCGCCGTATGCGTTCCGCAGAGGTTTGCCTATTTCGTATTGGAATGACAGGCCGAACGGCACCCCTGCCAACCGACCTGATACCGGCGCTCCGTTTTCTCCAGCCGGTCTGACTTTTGTGGGCTCGTTGTCTCGCCAGGCGCCTCCATTCAGATACCCGTGGAACAGGCAGAACCCGCTTTTTGACGGCCACGGGACCCACACTGCCCCTGCGACAGGCGCTCCCCGGTACAGCACGGCGACCGATACGGCATGCACAGGCACACCATTCACGTAGTTGGTGGTGCCGTCGACGGGGTCGACAGCCCATACGAAGTCGCTTGCAGGCGGTTCCTGGTCGGGGACGTCCTCTTCGCCAAGGACCATGTGGTCAGGGAATTGGGCGGCGATAGCGTCGGCTATGATTTGCTGGCTGGCCCGGTCGACGTCCGTGACAAGTGTTTTGTCGATTTTGGACGAGACATCGAGAGGGCCGCCGAATCTCTCCGCAACCATTGCTCCGGCATTCTTCGCCGCGGTACAGGCCGTGTCGTGAAGCGCGGCGAGCAACTCCGGGCTGAGAGGGGATTCCTGATGATTAGTTGACATGGTGATGCAGATCCTGGTTGGTGGAGATCGCGACCGCACGATGAACGGCGCGGTGAAGCGTGGATTCCGAAGGTTTCATGGCTTGTCGAGTTGGACCGCGTCGGCCTTCGACGTTAGAATTCTAAACGTCAACCGGAAGCAGGCTGTTTTTGGCAGGTTTACGACGACGGCCCGCATACGCAAAGACGCCGGGGAGGCAGGAATTGGCATCATTTTCCAGGATGCGATTCAAAAGAGACACAGGTCTTGTAACTCGCATGTACTTCACCATGTTCATGTTGGGCATCCTGTACGGCGTTTTCGCCCTGTTCCTGTGGGGCGTCAACTTTCCGATCGTCCTGATAGGGGTGATCGTGGGTCTGTTGGTCGGCGTTCAGTACTTTCTCTCGGACCGGATGATCATGTGGTCGACTGGCGCCAAACAGGTCGATCGCTCTCAGGAACCGGTACTGTTCGCGATGATCGAACGAGTAGCGCGCAAGGCCGACATGCCGATGCCAAAGGTGGCGGTGATCGACAGCATGGCGCCGAACGCCTTCGCTACCGGCCGCAATCCAAAGAATGCCCTCGTAGCCGTGACGGCCGGAATCAGGCGCCGCCTGTCCGACCGCGAGCTGGAAGCGGTACTGGCCCATGAGATCGCCCACGTGCGAAATCGGGACATGCGGGTGCTGGCGGTTGCCAACTTTCTCGTGACAGTAACCAGCTTCCTGATGACCATGCTTTTCTGGAACATGCTATTTGGCGGTTTCGGAGGCCGCCGGAGCAACCAATCGGGCGGAATCCTTCTCGTATACCTGGTGACGATAGTGGTCTACTTCCTCGGCCAGCTTCTAGTGCTGGCTCTTACACGGTATCGTGAGTACGGCGCGGACCACAGCGGCGCCGAGATATCGGGGGACCCGGGCGCGTTGGCAAGCGCGCTGGAAAAGATCAGCGGAACCATGGCTCGGATTCCCGATGAAGATTTGAGAAAATTGCAGACTGCCAACGCCTTCATGATTGTCCCCGCTGCGCTAAAGGGCGGTTCGGCGATGCAACTGTTTTCAACCCACCCGCCCGTTGAAGACCGCATCAAACGCCTTAGGGAACTCGAAAGACGCGCACGATGGGGCATGCGCTAGCCCGTGTGTTGGTTCCTTTCCGGGCAGCGTAAGCCGCGGAACGACTGGGATGCAATGTCCACGGTCATTCGCGCCGAGTCCCGACTTCGCGTCAAGGGTGAGGTTGCCCCGGCTCGCAGAGCGGGCATCGTGTACAGGGACGTGGAAGACAACGAGTTCCTGGCCGATCTTGAGTCGCAGTTGCGAACCGTTCTCCACACCGGTGAAGGTGCGACCAAGACCGCATTTGACCTGAGGGACGACGATCAGGGCATGAAATGGGTCGTCCTCGAGGACGGTAACTTTCAGGACCTGGTTTCATCCACGTACACCGTGGGCAATGCCATTGGGTCCAACGACGCATCGGATAATCTTCTGGCCGCTGTGTTCGAGCTGTATTTCACAGGTGCGGTGGGTGACGATACCTTAAGGACGGGGTCGCGAACCTACTGGATTTATCGCTACGACCGGAGGGCGTTTTACCCGTTCGTTCCCACAGGCGACGAAGAGGGCCAACGCGACCGGCCCTTCGAGGACCAACTGGCAATGCTCATTCGCAAAGAGGGCATGGTGATCGAGCGGTCGTTGGAAGAGTGGCTCGGCCTTTGGGGCATACCCTTCTGAACCGGCCTGTGAAGATGGTGGTAAGGGCAGCATTTGCCGCGGAATCGTCCCCGCAAACTCTCCCCACGCCTGACGAAGACTGATCGACTTTGGCGATGGCCCAAATCTCACTCGTTGTGCCGAACTGCGCAGACCATGCGACCTTCGCACATGCCATCGCCGTTTCAGGTGGACAGGCGACGCCCCAGTCACCCGGCGAGGCTTTGACCGATACGACGACCGGGTTACTGCTTGCGGGCGAGTGCGAAACGCCGTCGGCCCCCGGTGTTTCCGAAGCCGTGCGCCGTGCGGTCACATTGGGCATTCCAGTCCTCGGGATCGGTTGGGGTATGTACGCCATCAACGGAGCGTATGAAGGCGGCCCTCCGGCCCGTGTAGATGGGCATGGACCTGAGCCGGACGGCGCTTCGGGTCGGCACCGGATCTTTCTCCCGCCCGGCGCCAAGGTCTCTTACACGATCGGCGGCTCGGGCTGGGTTACGGTAAATAGCGCCCACCGGTTCGGCATTACCGAAGCGCAACTGGCGCCTGGATTGTTGGCGTCCGCCTTTGCGGATGACCGGGTTATCGAGGCTGTCGAACTACCGGGGCGGCATTGGGTTATTGGGGTTCAGTGGAGCGCTCACCTGATCGACGAGTTGCCGGCCGGATTCGACGGCCTGCTGTTGGCGTTCGTGGAGCGGGCCGGATTTTGAATCCCGGCGACTTGGTGTGTGCGTCGGCATTGCTGTGAAAATAGACTCCTTGGTGGGCACCCGTTGGCGAGGGGCGCGAGAATAGCGTCATTGGTGGACGCTCGTAGCCGCCCGGACGCCACCCTCGGGCAACAGGGCGGGTAGGCCGTCTCTCTTCGCCGGAGCGGCGGTTTGGTGGCTTCCGGCCTTCGCAGGGTGAGCACTGCCCGTTCGGAATGTATTTCCGTTACGACCGCATCGCTAACCAATTCTTGAGCGGCATAAAAATTTGCGAATTTTTCCTCGCGCGTGCGTGATTGCGCGCAGGCGCGGTCGTCGATACGGTTAGGGTAGAGAACGTCGCAACGCTCACGCTTGTCCGCCCGCATTCCACGCCGGGCCTGAGTGGCGATGCTCAGATCGGTAGTAACACATGGTCAGTTCTAACATAGGCGCCATCCGGCCCCGCGGCATCGCCGATGAGATGCGTAGTTCGTACCTCGACTACGCCATGAGCGTAATCGTTTCACGGGCGCTGCCCGACGTGCGCGACGGCCTGAAACCGGTGCAACGCCGCATTCTTTACGCCATGCACGATCAGGGCATGCGGCCTACGTCGTCCTACAAGAAATGCGCACGCCTCGTAGGGGAAGTGCTTGGGAAATACCACCCACACGGCGACTCGCCCGTCTACGACGCCCTCGTGCGCATGGCTCAGCCTTTTTCGCTTCGTTACAGGCTCGTAGACGGTCAGGGAAACTTCGGCTCCGTGGACGGCGACCCGCCAGCCGCGATGCGATACACCGAATGCCGGCTCCAGGCGATCACCGAGATGGTTCTCGGCGACATCGACCGCGAGACCGTCGACTGGTCTGACAACTTCGACTCTTCACTCAAAGAGCCTGTCATCCTGCCGGCGCGACTGCCCAACCTGCTCGTCAACGGCGCGTCGGGCATAGCGGTGGGGATGGCCACGAACATACCTCCCCACAACCTGAGCGAACTTTGCGACGCCATAGCTCATCTCATATCTCATCCCAACGCCACCGTCGACGACCTCATGGAATTCGTAAAGGGGCCGGACTTCCCGACCGGAGCGCATATCTGGGGTATGGAAGGCATACGAAACGCCTGCGCAACCGGCCGCGGCCGGGTGATAGTCCAGGCTCACCACGAGATCGAGGAGGTGGGTCGCCAGGAGCGCAAACGCCTCGTCTTCACGGAGATCCCGTACCAGGTCAACAAAGCCAACCTCGTGGCCCGCATCGCCGATCTGATCAAACAGCGAAAGCTGGACGGGGCATCAGAGGTGCGCGACGAATCGGATCGCAAGGGCATGCGCGTCGTCATCGAGCTCCGCCGCGGCGCGGCGCCTGCCGTCATCCTGAACAACCTATACCGCCACACTCCGCTCAGGACGTCGTTCTCGGTCAATATGGTGGCGTTGGTCAACGACATTCCGAGGGTGGTCACGCTCAAGTCAGCGCTTCGGCACTACATCGAATTCCGCCAGGAGATCGTCCGAAAAAGGGCCGAATTCGATCTGCGCAAGGCCCGCGCCCGCGTTCACGTGCTCGAAGGTCTCAAGATCGCCATCGACAATCTGGACCGGGTCATCACCATTATTCGCGGCTCCGCAGACGTCGAGTCGGCCAGGAACAACCTGATGGCCGAATTCGTGTTGTCGGAGATTCAGGCCCAGGCCATTCTCGATATGCAGTTGAGGCGATTGGCCGCTCTGGAACGCGAAAAGATCGAGAACGAATATCGGGCGCTGATTGAAGTTATCGCAGAGCTAGAAAGTCTGCTCGCCAGCCCGGAGAAGGTCCTTCAGGTGATCCGCATGGAGACGTTGGAGCTGAAGCGGAAGTACGGCGACGAGCGTCGAACCGTCATACACCCTGAAGAGCTGGGCGAGTGGCGCAGAGAAGACACCGAGCCTCACCTGGAAGTGGTGATAACGCTGAGCCAGAACGGCTACCTGAAGCGGGTTCTTTCGAGCACTTACCGGGCCCAGCACCGAGGTGGCAAGGGGGTGCGAGGACAGCGCATGACCAAAGAGGACGATGTCACTCCGCACCTCCAGGTGGCCGACACACACGACACGCTGCTCTTCTTCACGAACAGGGGGCGTGTATTTTCCACGCGGGTGTTCGAGCTGGCGGCGGAACAATCGAGAAATTCACGCGGCACTCCGGTACAGAACCTGATCAACATCGAGCCCCGAGAGAACGTCCAAGCCATCCTGGCAGTACACAGCCTCCTGGAAGACACCTACCTCGTCCTGTCAACGCGGCAGGGCCAGATAAAGCGTATGCACCTGCCGCTGTTGCGAAACATCAATCGAGGCGGTCTGAACGCGTTCAACATGAAGCCCGGCGACGAACTCGTCACGGTAAACCTGGCGCGTACCGACCAGGACATTGTCCTCGTTACCGGCAAGGGAATGTCGATCAGATTCCGGTCGACGCAGGTAACCCCGCGCCAGAGGGCGGCAGGCGGCGTGAAGGGCATTACGCTCGAAAAGAGGGACAAGATTGTCGCAATGGACGTCGTGGATGACGAGGGGTCGTTGTTGATAGTTGGCCGCAACGGTTACGGCAAACTGTCCCTGATGCGCCATTACCGGCTTCAGTCGCGCGGCGGCATGGGAATCATCACTCTGAAAGTGACGGCCAGAACAGGAAACGTCGCTGCGGCCACCGTGGTCAGTGAGGAAGTTCGAACCGACTCAGAGGGCAAGTTGTTCCTGCTTACGGACAGGGCTCAGGTCCTTCGCACGAACCTCTCCGAGATTCGTTCTACCGGCCGGATTGCTCAGGGGGTGAAGATCGTCGTTCCCGAGGCGGGAGATCACATAAGCGCCATCAGAGTGGTCGAGGGGCAGCGCAAGGCTGAACGGGAGATCGACCCACTGTCGCTCGAAGGCGGACAGCGCAACAACAATGGTCACGACCAGGCCTACCCCGAGGAGCTCAGCCCCTATGAGGACGAACAACCTGCCGGGGCGTTGGCGACCGATTCGGACCCGCCCGATATTGACCTTATCGACCGGTAGTCTGGCGGGCAGGGCCGCGGGCCGCAGAGTGAAAAACGGGGGCGTTGAGTCGCCTCCGTTTTGTAGTGTTCGACAAGCCGCGGGGGTTTGCGCCTCGTACTCGCAGTCCGGTGCTTGAACGGTCAGGGCGGTTTATCTACCGCCGACGCTACGCGGTGATCGTCGCATGGGTCGTCCTGGTGCTCGCCGTCATGCCGTTCGCCCCTCGCGCCCGCGAATTCCTGAAGCCGGGAGGATTCACCAACGAGAACTTCCAGTCGGTGGAGGCGCGGCGAGTCCTGCAAGAGCAGTTAGACGTCTCGGTCATATCGGTCGAACTGATACTCGTTCACCGCGGACTGACCGCCTACGAACCGGAGTACATCGCCGCCGTCGAGGCTGCGGTGACGCACGTCAGGGAACTGGACGACGTAACCGGCATTACGACACACATTGGCGCTCCAGAGCGAGTTTCCGACGACGGGCACACCGTTCGCGTCAGCGTGGAGCTCAATAAGCCCCTCGACGAGTCTGTGTCTTACCTGGACACGGTAATCGGAGCAGTCGATCCCGGACCTCTGGAGATGACCGTCACGGGCGGTCCGGCTCTCTACAGGGACATCAGCATCGCAAGTGAAAGCGACCTGCGCCGCGGGGAGGCGATTGCGTTTCCCCTGGCTGCGTTGGCGTTGCTGCTCGTTTTCGGCACCCTGGTCGCCGCCATAACGCCCGCGGCTGTTGGAGGCGCGGTGGTGGCGACTAGCCTGGGCGCTGTCTTTTTTCTGTCGATGGGCATCGACATGTCGATCTTCTCCCTGAACATCGTGACCTTGCTCGGCATAGGAATCGGCATCGACTATTCGCTCTTCTACACGAGCAGGTTCCGCGAGGAGTTGCGCGCCGGTCTGTCCGTCGAAGACGCAGTGGCGGTGGCCCAGTCCCGGGCTGGCCGGGCGATTATGTTCTCGGCCGTCACTTCGTTCATCGGCCTCGTGAGCCTGACGCTGTTCGACATCATGATGTTGCGTTCGGTGGGCATCGGCGCGCTGGTCGTGATCGCGTCGGCCCTGCTTGCCGCCACGACGCTGTTGCCGGCGCTGCTGGGCGTGATCGGCCACCGCATCGATCGGTTTCGCATCGGACCGGACTGGGCGAAAGGACGCTCGATATGGAGACCGCTTGCAAGTCGCGTGATGGCCCGGCCGATCCTGGTCCTGATTCCGACTACGTTGTTTCTCGTACTCTTGGCGCTACCGGTCAAGGACCTGCGACTCGGATCGGTCGACGCAACGGTCGTTCCCAAGAGCCTTGAGTCCCGTCGGGGATTCGACGTGCTGCGAGAGGAATTCGGCCTGGCGATGTCCACCGTGATCCCGGTGGCTTACACGCTGGAGGGCGATCCGCTGGCCGGAGAGAATATCGAACACCTCTACGCGTTTGGACGGGCCGTTGAAGAACTGGAGCACGTGGAGAGTGTCGGCAGCATCGTCAATTTGTCGCCATCGTTTGGACCGGATCACTACCGCGTGATGTATTCCCGCCCAGAGTCGGTCGCCGAAGCCCGTGCGTCGAGATTGCTGCGGGAATCGGTGCGGCCCGGCGCCGTGCTTTTTCTGGTGCAAAGTCGGTTGCATCCGTTCTCCGTTGAAGCGCAACGTCTCGTCGGGGAGATCCGCGCGCTCGACCCGGGGCCGGGGCGGCAGGTCTTCGTCGATGGAGGCTCGGCCGACCTGAAGGACATCGTCGATGGACTCTACAGCCGGTTCCCGTGGGCCATAGGGTTCGTGCTGGTCGTTACTTACCTGTCCCTCATGTTGCTGTTCCGGTCATTCATCCTTCCGCTTAAAGCCGTTCTGCTCAACGTGCTGAGCATACTTGCCAGCTACGGCGCTCTGGTATTCATAATCCAGCAGGGGCACTTTAGCGGCCTGCTAGGGTTTGAGCCCCTCGGAAGTATCGAGGCCACAACCCCGATATTGCTGTTTGCGATCGTCTTCGGACTCAGCATGGACTACGAGATATTTCTGCTCGCCCGCGTGGCCGAGGCGTGGCGACGGACTGGCGACAACCGGTCCAGCGTCATTGAGGGCGTGCAGAAGAGCGGTCTGATCATCACCGGCGCGGGCGGAATACTCATCGTTGTCGCGGCGAGCTTTGTTGCCGCAGACATCGTGGTGATCAAGGCGTTGGGGCTGGGGCTGGCGATTTCCGTATTGGTGGACGTGACGATCGTACGCGGTCTCGTGGCGCCGGCCCTGATGCGTGTATTCGGACGCTGGAACTGGTGGTTCCCGGGGTGGTTGGATCGACGCATGCCGGATGTCAGCTATGGGGCCTAGACGGCAGCGGGCGCTGACGTGGCTGGCTGGCCTGTTGCTGGCGGCCGGTATGGCGTGCGCCGGGTCGGTCGATGCCCGGCCCGTGCCCACAGCGCCGCTTGCGGAACCGACCCCCGCGCCCCGGCCGATTTCGCTGCCCTCAGACGAGGGTTCCCACGCCGACAATCTCGAATGGTGGTACTACAACGGCCATCTCGCGTCGGACGACGGCGCCGAGTTCGGGTTTCATTTCGTCGTATTTCAGTCGTTGGCTGGCGAAGAGGGTGTCTACGCAGCCCAATTGGGAATCATCCGCGTTGGCGAACCCCGATATATTTACGACTTCCGCTACGATTCCGTCCCGACACAGCCGGGCGAGGATCTGCTCGAGTTGAATGTCGGCGGCTGGCGTCTGGGCGTCACGGAGGGCCGCCATTCGTTTGTGGCGCAGTCGGATGACGGGCACGGGCTGATGTTAACGCTCGAACCGGTCACACCTGCGCTGCTCCACAATGAAATAGGCTGGCTGAGCGGGCCGTTCGGCTGGACCTACTACTACTCTTGGCCGCGTATGCGGGTGTCCGGCGATCTGACGCTAGACGGCGCCACGGTGCGGGTGTCCGGAGAGGCGTGGTTCGATCACCAGTGGGGAGATTTCTTTGTGATGGGCCATCCGGCAGGTTGGCAGTGGATGGCGATCCAGCTAGACGACGGTTCTTCGTTGATGCTCAATGAGTCCCGCGGTCTGGACGGCGCGGTGACCGAGACGATCGGCAGCCTCATGGATCCTGCGGGAAACAGCACGGGACTGCGGGGGGATCGAGACGGCATTCACATTGGCGTGGAGGATACGTGGACGAGCCCGCATACTGGCGCAACGTATCCGTCCCGATGGCGCGTTCGGATCGATTCGCTGGACCTCGACTTCGATGTCGTTCCCGTCCTGAATGATCAGGAAGTCACCGACGGCGTGCCCCAAGCGGCTGTCTACTGGGAAGGAAAGGCAAGGGTAAACGGGTCCCGCTCCGGGGAGTCCATGTCGGGCCGGGCGTACGTGGAGCTTACCGGGTACGTGGAGTCACCGGAGATCGAGTGGCGTCAGGGCCTTTATCGCTGAGTGGTTATTCGACCCCGCCGGTTCGAGTCCGAGCCGCGTCCGGACGCCTGCAACTTATAATCCGCCTCAGCATTTTGGGCCGCCGATGAATGGTTGGCCGAAGAATATGACGAAATGACGGACGTTGAACGGAGACAACTGGAGTACCGGCAGGCCTGGTCGCGCTTTGCTACCGGCGTCACGATAATCACCACCATCGAGTCAGACGGTGGGGTGCATGGAATGACCGCTAACGGGGTTACGTCGGTCTCCCTGGACCCGCCAATGGCGTTGGCGTGCGTGGGCCATAATCGCAACACGCATGGCCTGATTGCGTCGACGGGACGCTACGGCATGAGCGTCCTATCAGCTTCCCAGGAGCACGTTGCCCGCCATTTCACGTTGCCGCCCGGGGCCCGTCCTGTAGACCATTCGATCCGCATTGCCGAACTGGGCAAGTCGCCCGTTATTGGAGGGGCGATCGCGGCGATGGACTGCCGGGTCGTGTCAGCCCACGAGAGTGGAGACCACACGATTTTCGTAGCAGAAGTCGAATCCATACGTATCGGCGCGGGCGCCCCCCTTGTCTGGTACGAGGGAAGATTCGGGGAATTCACCTCGTAGTTGACGATCCGGTGGATAACAATTGCTCGCCTTCATGCACACCGTGCCGCCTAGAGGCCACAACCGCGGGGCAGGGTGGTTTACAAACCCGCCCCTTGTATGTTGGTGAAGGTGGCGGGGCAGACCGTACGCCCCTTGGTCCCCGAGACGGTTGTTGCGTAGCGTGGACGCCCCGCCTGTCTGATCTTAGAGCCCGAACAGTTGCCTGGGTCACAGAACCCGTATCTGCAAGGATGGGCCAAAGGAGAAGACGATGGTTGCTGACTCGCCAGTGTTCGTAGGGATCGATGTTTCGAAGGGATGGGTGGACGCCGCGGTGCGCCCCAAGGGCACTGCGCGGCGAGTCAACCTGGACCGGGAAGGGGTAGACGGTCTCGTCCTCCGGGGGGCTGAGCGCCCTCGCACCTCAGATCGTCGTCATGGAGGCCGCGGGCGGGTATGAACCCCCCCTCGCCGTGGCGTTCGGTGTCGCGGGCGTCCCCGTTGCCGTCGTCAACCCCCGCCCGGTCCGGGACTTTGTGCGCACCCAGGGCATACTCGCGAAGACCGACCGCATCGAGGCCGCTGAGCCGTGACAGCGGGAAGCTCCGGGGCACACGCGGCTGCTGAGGGCGGGGAAACCCAAAAAGGTGGCTCTGACGGCCTGCATGAGCAAGCTACTGACCATCATCAATGCCATGCTCGAGCACGGCGCCAAATGGGAGGCAGAACACGCTCGAAACGCTTGACTATCAACACAGTTGCTACACCTGTGTGTTCGTCCTAACGATGTCTACACCGCTGGCCCGTTACTCTACGTCTCCGCGGGGTAACCAGATATTCCAATAAGGCCGGTTATTCACGCTTAGACGGCCGGCAGTGGGACCGCCGAAGGGGTAGTAGTCATGTTCAATTGGGCGGGAAATGCTGACCTCGTCGAATCTGAACACGGTCGTTTCCTGGAACTGGGTCCCCGGTTCGCCATCGCAATTTCCGAAAGACATCGCACCTAGTTCATGGGCTGGAAGCCGGCCGTTCTCGACCGACTTCATTATCCACTTCAGCGAACCGTCCGAGGTCGGAAGAACAATGGATATTCGCCTGCGCAGTCCGGGCGCAGTGCGGGCCAAATCCGTTCCGGTTGCGTCGCATGTGTGTTCGCCCGAGATCGTGGCACGCCATTGTGAATCCCCTTCTGGTCCGTAAAAGAACGTGACCCCGGCGGGCCTCTCGGGGGTATCCATGAACGCGGCGAGCGGTTCCGAGCCGCCGTTGACTAACCAGCCGTCGATCATCAGGAGCGGTTGCGACCTGTTCTCGAGCCATCTGCTCAGCCGCTTCCGGAAACCGGGCTGATAGGTCATCCGCGTGTAATTTATGGTGATGTCGCCCTGGGTCTGGGTCAGATTTATCGGATAGACTTCGACCACTACAAAGCCGCCCGGCAGTACAAAGTCTTTCGCGATGATCCATCCGAATACGGAGAAAAACCCGGCGAACAGCACGACTGCGACGGCAAAAAACGGATACGCCATCGCCCAGTGAATCGGATTAAATCGCCCCCGGTAGGGCAGATCGGGTTGGCTCAGCGGCAATTTACGTTCTCGTCGGGTCGGTCCATTAACTTGTTCGCTAATTCCTGGTTGTCCGATGGGGCAGCCCAGCTCGGCCGCACAACCGGAGGCCCGGAAAAATGCTCCCTTACAGTGTATGCCTGGTATGCCTGACAGAACGCCGCCGAGTTGGCGCGTGACCCGTCCCGGGCTGCGTGACGTTGCCTAATTTTGACTCTGCGTCCGCCGTCTCAGGACCCAACCACGCGGAGGGGTAGTTGCGTACAAAGTCATTTGGATTCACGGAAGGACTCGTCATTCGGGTAAATCCAAATTGACCTGTGCCGGGCGTCATACTTAACATAGAGAGGTTAGGCGGAAGGTATGAACGCAGACTACGCAATAATCTCGACCGGCGGAAAACAGTACCGCGTTCGAGAAGGTGACACCATCGAGATCGAAAAGCTTGCCGGGGACATCGGCGAGTATGTCGAATTCAGGGAGGTGTTATTGTCGTCCGTTGGGGGCGAGGTTTCAGTCGGAACGCCGGCGCTGGTTGGCGCGAAGGTGGTCGGAGAGATCGAGGACCAGACCAAGGGCGAGAAGTTAATCGTTTTCAAGTACAAGCCGAAGACCCGGCGGAGAGTCAAGAAGGGTCATCGTCAGCAATTGACGTCCGTACATATCACTAACATTGCCGCCAGCTAGGCGCGCATTCGGGATTTTCGGAGAATTCAGATGGCTCATAAAAAGGGAAGCGGCACTTCAAAAAACGGGCGCGACACCGCCGGTCGGCGTCTTGGAGTCAAGGCGTTTGCCGGGGAGACCGTGTCGGCGGGCGCGATAATCATTCGCCAAAGAGGCACGCGATTTCATCCGGGCCAAAACGTGGGGATGGGCAAGGACCACACGCTGTATGCCAAGGCACATGGCAAGGTCCGTTTCGATTTCGCAGCGATGAAACGGCGGCGCGTCAACGTCGACCCGGTGGAAGCATTGGGGAGCGACGCGTAGCAGCGAAAGCTCCCGGGCGGGTTAAGTAACTATCTCGGAACTACGCTTAAAGTAGCCAAAACCATCTCTTGCTCTCTCCAGATTCCGGTTTTCACGGGAATGACGGGACTTTTGAGATAGTTTCCAAGCCGGCGGGTAGTTTCACAGGCCTAACAGACATGAAGACAGACATTCACCCCACATATCACCAAATGGCATCGGTTAAGTGCAGTTGCGGCAACACGTTTCTGGCAGGCTCGACCAAAGAGTCGTTGCGAGTGGAGTTGTGCAGCAAGTGCCATCCGTTCTTCACAGGCGAGCAAAAGATCGTTGACACGGAAGGCCGGGTCGAGCGGCTTATCCGTCGATACAAGCTGAACGAAGTCAAGTAATCGAGCCTGGTCGATTGAGCCGTTCCCCGGCTGCGGTTGGGGAACCGACGACAAATCCATGAACCCAGATGGGGCGTTGCGTGCGCCCAATTTTTTGCCGTTACCGCCGTTCGGGGAGGCGGCGCATGAGTAACCGTGTGCTATACGGCGGCCAAGCCGTCATCGAAGGAGTGATGATTCGCGGCCGAACCCAGGCTGCGGTCACAGTCAGAAAAGCCTCGGGAGAGATCGTCCGCCACGCAATTCCCCTTGAGGGTTGGTCCAACAACTGGGCGCGTCGGACGCCCTTGACCCGCGGCGTTTTGGTGCTTTTGGAAACCCTGATCATGGGTATGAAGGCGTTGACGATATCGGCCAACGAGGCGGTCGAAGAGCCAGACGACCCTTCCGGATCGAGCAACGATGGCTCCCAGGCTATTTCAACCGGGGGGATGGTCGCCATGCTCGTAATTGCGTTGGTGATCGGCGTGGCGGTCTTCTTTCTGATCCCGCTGTTTGCTTCCCGAGGGATCGAGACTTTGATCGAATCCGAAGTAGTCGCAAACTTCGCCGAGGGCCTCATCAGGCTGGGCCTGTTTCTTGGGTACATCTGGCTGATCGGCCGTATGAACGACATAAAGCGAGTCTTTGGCTACCACGGAGCGGAGCATATGACCGTAGCCGCCCATGAGGCAGGTGCGCTTTTGGACATCGCATCGGTGCGGCGGTTTTCCACGGCACATCCGCGCTGCGGCACGGCTTTCCTGCTCACGGTCGTGTTGGTTTCCATCCTGTTCTTCATGGCCATTCCGAGGGAGCCGTTCTGGCTGCTGTTTACGTCGCGGCTCGTTTTGATTCTGCCGATAGCGGCCATCAGCTACGAATTGATCAGATTCGCCGGTACCCACCCGAATGCCCCGCTTGTACAACTTTTGAGCTCGCCAAACCTGCTGCTCCAGAAGATGACAACGAGGCAACCGGACGACGGCATGATCGAAGTCGCCATAGATGCGATGAACTACGCAAAGGCGCTCGATGGGGCGCCAGAGACATCGACCGACTCAGATTCCTCACTGCGTTCGGAGTGACATGGGGTGGTCCGGGATGACATCCTGGGTGGTTCGGTTGCCCGGTTTCAGTCTTGGGCGGCTCGGTTGTACAGCTTTAGTGTGAACAGGCCTTGGCGGGGTTCAGTCGGAATCGGCTGTATTGACCGGCGACCCGCGTCTTTCGAGTAGCTGGTCCCACACCTGTTCCATTGGGACATCGCTTGCCGCAAGCAGAACAAGCAGGTGGTAGAGCAGGTCCGACGCCTCGGCCGCGGTCTCCTGCGGCGATCCCGTCAGGGCGGCGATAACTAATTCGCCGGACTCCTCGACGACCTTCTGGGCTATTCGCGGCGCACCCTCGTCGAACAGGCGCGTGGTGTACGAACCTTCGGCCCGGTCGCGCTTTCGTTGTTCGATGACGTCCATTAGTTCCGCCAGGACGCCCGGCCCGGCCCGGCGCTCGACGTCGTTCAGAGCCTCCGGCCCATGCACGGGGCTGTGGAAGCAGGACACATTGCCGGTGTGACACGCGGGCCCCGTCGGCTCGACCTTTACGAGCACCGCGTCGGCATCGCAATCGGCGATAATCTCTTTCACCTTGAGGAAGTTGCCGGAGGTCTCTCCCTTATGCCACAACTCAGCCCGGCTGCGGGAGTAGAACCACACGTCGGGTCCTGCGATAGACCGCCGCAAGGCTTCTTCGTTCATGTAGGCGAGTGTGAGCACGTCGCCGGTCGACGCGTCCTGTATCAGGGCAGGGATCAATCCCCGATCATCGAACTTGACCATGTTCAGCCCTCCGTCTTTCAACTTAGGCGCGGGCGCAATCCAGCAGCGGAATCAGCCCACCAAGATCGCTGATCACGGCGTTGGGCTTCGATTCTCCCTCGAATGCGCTTCCGTCTCTATTCACCCAGATCGAAACCATGCCTGCGGTGTTGGACCCCAATACATCGTCAAATAGATGGTCTCCGACGTACCAGGTACGGGAGGGGTTTACACTCAACAGATCGGCTATGTGCCTGAACGCCGCCGTCATCGGTTTGTAGACGCGCGCCGATTCGCTGCTCGCGACGGCTGCCCAATCGATACCGGTTGAAGCGAGCAGCGGCAGGAGAAAGTCGTCGTCCGCGTTGGAAAACACTCCCAAGGGGCACAGTCCACTCAATGATTCGAGGGCATCGACCGTTTCCGGGTACGGGGGACGTGTGGCCATGTGCTGTACGCAGCGCCGTGCCGCCAGCGCAGGGTCACCGTCCAGGCCCAGCGATCGGAAGGTCTCTGCAAAGCATCCCGCCCACGCTTGCTCGTACGTCATGAACGGCGGGGATTGTAGCGGGTCGGCCATATTTATTCGCCGGCCCCTGAAATTGACTTCCAGGGCCTTCCACACGCGGTACAGGTCGCCGGCATCTTCGTCCAGACCCTGGTCTACGGCGATCTCCCTGATTACCGCCTGCCAGCCCGACTGAGGATTTCGGAACAGCGTGTCGTAGCAGTCAAATACGATGGCCTCAGGCGCCGGCAGGGGATTGGCGGCCCCTGTTTTATTGGCGGCCGCGGTCACCCTTCGGACCTTATGGGGAGTCCCTTGGCAGAGAGGAACGACTTGACGTCCCTTATGCGAAGTTCTCCGAAGTGAAATACGCTGGCGGCCAGGACGGCGTCGGCCATACCTTTGGTTAGTGCGGCGTGCATGTGGTCCATGCTTCCGGCGCCACCGCTGGCGATTAACGGCACATTCACAGTTCGGGAGATGGCCGACAGCAGTTCAAGGTCGTAACCTGTCTTCTGTCCGTCGGCGTCCATGCTGGTTACCAGCAACTCCCCCGCGCCGAGTTCGAAGGCGATGCGCGCCCATTTGATCGGATCGACGGCGGTCGGGAATCTCCCACCGTGCGTGTAGACCTGCCACGGGGCTTCCGCCAGTCGCCTGTCGCCCGTCGCACCGTTATAGCGAATCGGCTGCTCCACGCGCTTTACGTCCATAGCCAGAACGATGCACTGCGACCCGAATTCGTTCGCGCCGCGTTCGATCAACGCCGGATCGTTAATCGCCGCTGTATTTACCGAGACCTTGTCGGCGCCTGCTTCCAACATGCGCCTCATGTCCTCCACGTTGCGAATCCCGCCACCCACGGTCAGGGGGATGAAGACCTGCGAAGAGACCGTCTCGACCACGTCGACCATCGTGTTGCGGTCATCCGAGCTTGCGGTGATGTCGAGGAACACCAACTCGTCTGCGCTTTCGGTGTCGTAAAACGCTGCGAGTTCTGCAGGGTCACCGGCGTCCCGGATGTTGACGAAGCTGACTCCCTTGACGACTCTGCCCCGATCCACGTCGAGGCAAGGGATGATCCGTCTGGTCAGCATTTCACGGCCGTCTGCTTGCGAAGAAGCAACAGGTATCTTCGCCCGTCTACGAGGCGGAGCGTGACTTTGGTAAAGCCTAGTTCGGCCGCCATGCCGGCGATGCGTTCCGCAGGCAGCCTCCTGTCGTTGCTGTATTCCGTGCCATCCGCCTTATCCGAATAGATCCAGTCGATGATGGCCAGCCAGCCGCCACCGCGGAGAAGGCGGCGCACCTCTTTCAACAGAGACCTGGGCCTGGCCGCTGCGGTCACAACATCGGAGACGACTAAGCCGTCTAGCACTTCGTCATTGAGCGGCACCTTGATCCGTTTCGACAGGATGACTTCGACATTTCCAAGCCGGGCAGTTGCGACGCGTTCCCGGACGATGTTGAGCATCTCTTTGCGGGGGTCGATTGCGTACACCTTGCCGTCGTATGCGTGCCTGGCCAGTGGCAGCGTCAAATATCCGGGCCCGCAGCCAATGTTGCCAATTTCTTCGTAGGGCCGAATCGGTATCAGGGCAATGATCTGCTGAGGATCGATCGCCTCTTCCATGGATGGATTCAGGAGTTTCTCAACTTCCTGGACTGTGGTCTGCGCAGCCATCTATCGATCTTTCGCCCGGAGCGCCACGGCGTCTTGCCCGTTGGCGCCGCCACACTCAATTTCCTCAATCGCCCGACGGAGGTCCAGCGCGCCAGAGTAAATAGCCAGGCCGGTCACCGCTGCCTCGGCGCCCAACGCCGACAATTTCGCCAGATCTTCAATTGTAGCTATCCCACCGGCTACGATAACGGGGTAGGGTGCCGTTTCCAGGATTTCTGCAATCGACCCGAAGTTCGGGTGGGAAAGCGTGCCGTCGCGCTCTGTGTCGGTGTACATGAACCTCCGGACCCCGATGCGGGTCATCTCGGTCATGAGGTCGACGGCCCGAACGCGGGTCGCCTGAGTCCAGCCGTGGGTGGATACAACGCCCCTCAGCGCATCGACGCCCACGATGACCGCGTCGGCGCCTGAGTTATCGATCGTCGCCCGAACTTCGTCAGGCGCTTCGATCGCCGCGGTGCCGAAAACGACCCGGTCTACGCCGAGGTTCAGGAGTTCAATGGCCGATTGGGCGGACCGAATCCCGCCAGCGAGTTGCAGCGGCACGCTTACCGCGGCGAGGATAGCATCGACCGCAGCCGTGTTGGCGCGGACTCCGTCGCGGGCCCCGTCCAGGTCGACTATGTGCAGCCGGCTCGCGCCGGCTGCGACCCACCGCGTCGCCGCGGCCGCAGGGTCGTCGCCGAACACCGTTTCGCGTCCGTAGTCGCCCTGTTCCAGCCGGACGTACTTCCCGCCGCGCATATCAATCGCCGGAATAACTTGCATGATTCGTCATAAACCTTGCGGGTAAACCCATCATGGGTGTCTTGTTTTGGCCTGTTAGAGCGTGCCAGGCCCAGTGAATTCGGCGGACGCTCCGCGGCTATTTCCAAGAGGGTGTCCAATAAGTCCCTTTGTCACGCCGAGCACTCCCTGTCACCCTGGGCGAAACCGAAGGGTCTGGGGCCAGAGGGGCGGGCGTTACTGCTTGACAGACGATAGATTCTTCGGTTTCACCCAGGATTACAGACGTTTGCGCGCCGCTCAAGAGGAGCCTTTTTAGACACCGTCTAAGACCCCGCGTCGGCCCGACCTGCAGAGTGAGCGACAAAGTTTTCGTAGATCCTAAGCCCGTTTTCGCCGCTCTTCTCGGGGTGAAACTGAACGCCGACAACCTTGCCGGAGGCCACCACGGCGCATACGTCCACGCCGTGGCTCGCTGTTGCGGCGACTACGCCGGCGTTATCAGGAACACACTGGTAGGAGTGCACAAAATAGAAGTGAGCCCCGTCCTCGATGCCCTCGAAGTACGGGTGCCTGCCGGCGCCAGAATCGGAGAAATTTAATGCGTTCCACCCCATGTGCGGGATCTTGAGATTTTCGCCGTGCGGACCTTTCATCCCGTCCGGCAGTCTCCTCACGTCTCCAGCGAAAATCCCCAACCCATCGCGAACACCTTCTTCCGAGCGATTCAGGAGTAATTGCATCCCCAGGCAGACGCAGAGCAGCGGCCTTCCAGACTCCGCGAATTGGCGGACCGCTTCGATCAATCCCTGATCGGCCAGCGCTCGCATCGCTGCGTCGAATGCGCCGACTCCCGGGAGCACCGCGGCGTCGGAATCCAGCAATGACGACGGGTCGGAAATGACCAGGGGCGATGCGCCTACCTTGACGAGCGCTTTCTCCACGCTGTGGATATTGGACGCCCGAGTGTTCACCACGGCGATACGGGCGCCCATTAGCCGGCGCGTCCCTTGCTTTTGTTACGGACGCCTGTCACCGTTTCTACAGGCAATGAGCGGTCCTCGTACCGGCCCAGCATGAACAGATAGTCGGCCAGACGGTTCAGGTACCGCAGGACCTCGGCATTACCCAACAGGGCAGACCGTTCGAGTCCTACCACCGATCGCTCGGCTCTCCTGACGAATGTGCGTGCGAGGTCGAGGGCCGACGATCCCGGAGAGGCGCCGGGCAAAATGAATGCCCGCGGCAGTTCCAGGCGGGACTGTAAGTCGTCGATACGGGCTTCTAGCTGCTCAGTCATGTCTGAGGCGACCGGTATGAAGTGTTTTTCCAACAGGTGGCGCGAGTCGATATCGGTCGCCAGTTCAGCGCCAATCCTGAACATTTCGTGTTGAACCGTTGCGATGGCATGCTGAACCTCTTCGTCTTCGCAAAGGGAACGGGCCAGTCCGAGCGCGGAGACGGCCTCATCGCACGCGCCGCACGCCTGCACGCGTTCATCGTCCTTCGGGACCCGGCCGCCGTAAAGCAGTCCGGTTTCTCCAGCATCGCCTCGGCGAGTGTATATCGGTCTGGCGGTCGCCAATATCGCCCCCTCTCGTAGATCATTGTATTGCCGAATCGGACTCTTGTTGTGCCCTTGGCAATTCCTGACTTGGGGTATCATGAACTACACCGACTGGAACCGGCGCGAGCAGCCGGCCAGTTACAGTCACCCTTGTCCTACGGGGCGCAGCCAGCATGACTACTGCAACACATCAACCCAAGGTTCCTATAAACACTATCCACGTTACGGAAAAGGCGGCCGGCAAGGTTCGCGAATTCGCGCAGAAAGACGGCAGGGAAAACTTCGGCCTAAAGGTGGCGGTGCAGGGCGGAGGCTGCTCGGGTCTCCAGTACGTCCTCAAACTGGTCGACGGTCCTGAAGAAGCCGACAAGATCATTGCCGAAAACGGCATAGAGGTGTATGTGCCCAAAATGGCTTTCGTATTCTTGGCCGGGACCGTTCTGGATTTCTCAGATGGGTTGAACGGACGAGGATTCGAGTTCCAAAACCCGAACGCGAAACGCACTTGCGGTTGCGGCGACTCATTCTCTGTATGAATCGGCGGATGAGACCAATGTCGGGGCCGCTCTAATCGGGAGCGGCCTTTTTTGTTTCAGGTTGCTGTGATGCAGCAATGGAAATGGTTTGAGGACGCCGACAACCTGCCAGTTGGCGAATCGAAAGGCCGGTTCGAAAATTGCCCCTACAACCCGAATTGGCGGCGTAATCAAAACGAATTGCCGTTGGTTGACCGGTTAGACATCCACCGAACGACCTGATATGGCCAATATGATCCAATCATCTGACACTCGCATGATGTCTTCGCTCCGCGGCAGCGGAGCAAGGTACGAAACCGTCAGCGGCAAGCCGGTCGCGGTGTCGTACGGGGACGTGCAGGCAGAGTTTGAGGCGCTTGGCACGGAGGCAGGGGTGGTAGACCTCGGCCACACGACGCGTGTGCTGCACACGGGCAGTGATGCCCTCGACCTGCTAAACCGGCTGACCACCAACGACCTTGAAAGTCTTGCTGCCGGGGGCGTCGCAACTACGGCGCTTACGTCCGAAATTGGCCGCGTGATCGACGTCGTTCAGGTCGTGTGCCTCACAAAAGATCGGCTCATGTTGATTTCAGAGTCGTCCGACCCGGACCCTCTGATGGAAAACATCAACAAGTACACGATTTTGGAAGACGCGTTGCTTGAAGACGTGTCGTCCGGAACGGAGCGCATCGGTATTCGCGGGCCAGCGGCTCATGTAGTTACGAGCAGATTCACGGGAGCAAACATGCAGGCGATCGATTCCGGCGGAGTGGAATCGGTTCCGGTCCTTGGCGAAGGGACACTGCTACTCAAAGGCAATCCGTATATCCACGAGGGGTACGACTTACTTTTGCCTGTAAACGCCGCCGAGCCGGTGTGGAGAGCGGCCATCGAAGCGGGGGCCGTGCCTGTCGGGCATTACGCGTTGGAGCACGTCCGAATCGAGGCCGGCGTACCGGCGCCCGGGGCGGAACTTAGCGGCCGGGTCAATCCCCTCGAAGCCGGTTTGGACGAGTTCGTCAGCTTCACAAAGGGATGTTACGTGGGCCAGGAGGTGTTGGCCCGGCTGGATACGTACGACAAGGTCCAGCGCCGGCTCGTCGGCCTTGACGTGCCGGAAGGGACGGAACCTGGCGAAAACCTGAAGTCAGGCAAACGGACGGCAGGTTGGGTAACGTCGGTCTCTACGATGTCGACCAGAGGACGTTCGGCCGCGCTGGGGTACGTCAGGCGAGCCTTTATCGAACCAGGAACTGCGCTGGACGCGAGTCTTGGCGAGGTCACCGTGGTCCAATCCCCGTCACCCGCCTTCCGCTAGTGCGATTGCGGCAGCGACTTTTACCTGTGCAGTAGAGTCTCGCCTCCGTCCACCACCAGCACGTGGCCCCGGATCATTTCCGCTTCGTCGCTGCACAGAAACGAAACCGCTCGCGCCACGTCCTCGGCGGTCACGGTCCGGCCCGCCGGAGTCGGTCGGCTCGCCAACTCCCGCACGCCCAACTCGTCCGGAAATGCGTTGATGGCGTCGGTCATGACGTATCCTGCCGACACCGCGTTTACGCCGATGCCGTGTGGGGATAGTTCCGTGGCGAGGTACCGGGTAAGGGCTTCCAATGCCGCTTTTGAGACCCCGACCGCAAAGTAACTGGTTAGAACCTTCGTAGCGCCGGGGCTCGATATGTTGACGATGCGCCCGCCGCGCTGCATCAGCTTGACGGCCTCAACGGAACACAGCCACGGGGCGCGTGCGTTGATATCGAGGGTCCAGTCCCAATGCCGAACGTCGAGCTCGGTCGCAGACCGCATGACGCCGGACGCGGCGTTGTTGACAAGAATGTCGAGCCGCCCGAAATCGTCCCCGATCCGGTCGAAGAGCGAAGCGATCGCTTCCGGATCCGCGAGATGCGAGCGAACCCTGAGACACTTCACGCCCAGGGCTTCGACTGCGGATTGGGTTTCGCGCGCGGCGCTGTGGTTCTTGAGGTAGTTGAAGGCTACGTCGGCGCCGCGGGCGGCCAGTTCCAGCGCGATGGCTCGGCCGATTCCCCGGCTTCCGCCCGTCACCACCGCAACCTTTCCGGCAAATTGTCCGCGCCCTTGTTCGCCGCCGGTCATGGCTAGTCTATTTCACATGGGGAAGCGGACATGGGCCGAGACGGCGCATCAGATGGCCATCCCGCCATCTACCGGGATGACGCATCCGGTCATGTACCGGGCATCTTCCGACGCTACGAAAGCGATGGTGGGAGCGATCTCGTCGGGAGTCCCGAAACGGCCGAACGGGATCGATGTCAGGACCTGATCCTTGACTCTCTGCGGCAACACGTCTGTTGTTGCCGTAGAGACGTAACCAGGCGCCACAGCGTTGACGGTTACGTTTCGCGTAGCCACTTCCTTGGCCAGCGACTTGGTGAAGCCGTGGATTGCGGCTTTCGATGACGCGTAGTTCGTCTGCCCCACGTTGCCCCTGATACCCACGACCGACGTTACGTTAATTATCCGCCCCCACCTGCCGCGCACCATGGCAGCCACGGCCATTCGGGAACAGAAATATGTTCCGTAGAAGTTCGTATCCAGCACACGCTTGAAGTCGTCGTCCTTCATGCGCATGAGTAGCGAGTCCCGAATGATACCGGCGTTGTTGATGAGAATCTCGACGGGTCCCAACTTATCGGTGGTCTCCCGGAACATCTCTTCGACCGCGGCGCGGTCGGAGACGTCTGCGCCCACGATGATCGCCTCTCCGCCTCCGCTGCGAATCTCATTTGCCACGTCCACCGCATCTTCAGGATGAGTGTTGTAGTTAACCGCGATCCTGTGCCCCGCCGCGGCCAGCCGCAAAGCAGCTGCGCGGCCTATTCCCCTGGACGCGCCCGTAATGAGGGCGCAACGTGATTGATCAGTCAAAATGATCCCCGGCGCTTGATGGGCGCGTTATTTCAGGACTTCAGTGCGGATTTTCGACAACTCATCGGCTGACGCCTTGACGAAATCCGTTGTCACGATAGTAACCGCCGTGGCGATAGCGTTGGCAATAGAAGGGGCCAAAGCCCGCCCGTGACCCACGATGGCGACGCCGTTTACTCCAAGCAGCGGTCCGCCGCCAAGCGCCTCCAGCACGTTGGTCTTGTCGAATACATCCTGTGCAAGCGCCGCGCCCGAACTGGTCTGGCCCACGGCGGACTCAATGTCGCTTACTATCGCGTGACCCAGGGCCTCGGTCAATTTTAGCACCATGTTGCCCACAAATCCGTCGCAGACTACCACCTCTGCGTTCCCGCCGGGCAGATCGCCGGGCTCCAAATTACCGATGAAGTTCAGGCTGCTGGCGTTAAGCAACTCCGAGGTTTCCCTCACCTGCCGGTTGCCTTTGCCATCCTCCGATCCCACGCTGAGGATCGCCACGCGAGGGAAGTCCGTGCCATAGATGAGACGGGACATCACCGATCCAAGCGCCGCAAAGTCGAGCAGCTGTTGCGGCCGCGTATCCACGTTGGTGCCAAGATCGATGATTACCGTATTCGGCGCGTACCCGACGATAGGGCCGCCGAGAGCCCCGCGGTCGACGCCTTCAATGGTGCCGAACACGACCGTCGCGGCAGCGATAGACGCCCCGGTGGAACCCATACTCACGAACGCCGCGGCCTTTCCCGCCTTGACGGCTCCGGCAGCCACAAAAACCGATGCGTTTGGCTTCGATCGGAACGCCGTCACCGGGGACTCGTCCTCGCCGACCACGCCTCTGGAGCGAACGACATGCAGCGGCAGGTCTGACGCGCCCAGCCGTTCGATCTCGGGGTGGATTAAGTCGGGGTCGCCTACCAGCGCGATGGCCACGCGGCTTTGCCTGACCGCCATTACGGCGCCGGCAACTGTCTCAGGGGGGCCGTGGTCGCCTCCCATGGCGTCCAGCGCAATGGTAATCAATCCACCCGGGCCACTCGAATTGGTCGTTGGATCCAAGAATCCTCCCTACGTGTCAGTTGGTAACGTTGTCAGGTGATCGGGGCAGGGGAACGGTCGCGTGGCCGGTTACCACTTCGGTCCCGTCTTGCTTCTTGCAACCTACCCGGCAACGGGCAAGATTACCCTGCCCGGCAGGTGTCACAAAAATTACTTCACCCCAGGTTTCTACGGTCTCGCCCGGATAGACGGGCGCTTTGAACCTCACGTCGAGTTCGCCGCCGGCCGCGAACGTGGCGGGGAATGCTGTTTCGAGCATTTCCGATACGAACGCGAGTGTCAACATTCCGTGGGCGATGCGCCTGCCGAACTGGGTCGTAAGTGCAAAATCTTCGTCGAGGTGAACAGGGTTGAAGTCCTTCGCAGCATTGGCATACAGGTCAACCTGGTCCTGTGTCACCATGCGGCTTAACACGGGCAGACGGTCGCCAACATTAGTCGGGGCGCCTGCTCCCTGCGACTTGGTCATGGACTCACGATCACCATGCTGGTAGCCGTCGCCACAACCTCGCCTTCCGCGTCTCTGAACGTCGTATCCAGCGTTGCAAACCTGGCCCCTCTCCGCACCGAATTCCCCCGAAGTACCGCGGTCGCCGACAGTTTCTCACCGGAAGCAACCGCCCTAGTGAACCGCGCTCCCTGAGAGCCGTGGATCGTGCCCCCGGCCAGGCTCAGTTCTTCGATCAGCTTGCCAAGTCCTGCCGCCACGATGGCCATCGGGGGCGCCTTGTCTGAGGCGGCGGGCAAACACTCGCGACCGACCGCCGCGGCGTACTTGATCGACTCCTCGACGGACAATCCGACGTCGTAGGGGCCGAGTGTGTGTCCGGTTTCAAGATGGGCAAGATTCAAGTCGGGGTCCGGTCTGGAGAATGTCGCCCGGCGGGTTCGCTAATTCCCGTGGCAGGCGGATTGTATTAAGACCTGACCGCGCGGGCAATCGCGGGCGGTTCAAGTGTCGCCTCTGACGCCGCCGCGTTGGTCTACCGCGTCGTCGATCAGCCTCGCCGCAACTTCGAACGAGGCGGGTTTTCGATAGTCCAGTTCCGATAGCGCGAGGACACGATACAGGGTACCTGTGGAGACGAGGGCGCTGGCGCTTTCGCCGAGTTTTGGAATCGGCACGCCGAGCGCTTCGGCCATGGCGGCGGCGGCGTTCATACCGCTCCGATTCACGTAGACCTTGGTCATCACCCGCCCCCGGTAGCTCAAGGTGACACCCTCTTTGGTCTGCGTGAGTTGCACCCGCAGATGGGCGCGGGGGACCGAGATAAGCTCGTAGGCGTACTCCAGGGCTTTCTTTCGGCTGACCGACACGCTCACCTCGTCCAAAGGGATTTGCCGCGATTCGAGGACAGTGCGGCCTGTCGCCCTACGCAATGCAGACTGTGTTCCGTGCCGTTAGGCCGCCCGTCAAACGCGCGATTGCCTTCTCTCGCCGGTTTTTCTCGATGGATAAGTGACCGGCGCCGAAAAGCGACTATATAATCCCCCGGCGCAAACTGCCGGACAATACAACTGTCACTGCACAACCCGTATTTTGACATGCAACCTGACCCGCGAAAAGGAATAGTTACAGGCGGCGCCACCGGCATCGGCAGGGCGATAGGTATGACACTCGCCGCCCAGGGCGTTTCGATTCTGGTTGCTGACATCAATTCGGAAGCTGCCGCCGCGACCGCGTCTGACCTCGCGGCGCTTGGCGTGAAGTGCGGATTTGTTGCAACCGATGTTACCAACCCGGAGGCGACCGGCCGAATGGTAGAGGCCGCGTTCGACACCCTGGGAGGGGTGGACATCCTCGTGAACAACGCGGGAGTGGCGGGCGCTCCCGGCTGGGACTCGCGCCAAGAGTCTACCGAGGATGATTGGCGTTTCACGTACCGCGTAAACGTCAAGGGAGTCGTTAACTGCACGGAGTCGGTCAAACCGGCGATGAAGAAGGCCCGGGCGGGGAAGATCGTCAATATTGCGTCTATCGCAGGGCGCGAGGGGCGGCCTTCCCTGCCGCACTACTCGGCCAGCAAGGCGGCGGTGATCAACTACACTCAATCCCTCGCCAACGAACTCGCGCGCTTCAACATCAACGTGAATGCGGTGTGCCCCGGCCTGTTGTGGACTCCCATGTGGGAGCAGGTCGCCGGGAGATACGGCGCGGACGATCCGCAATTCGAGGGGTTGGCGCCGATGGAAATATTCGATCGTATGGTCAAGGCCAACATACTGCTCGGAAGGCCCCAGACTCCGGAAGACATCGGAGAGGCCGTCGCGTTCCTGGTATCCGAAGATGCGCGAAATATCACCGGTCAGGCGCTCAACGTCGATGGCGGATTCTTCCTCCGATAATCTGATTTCCGTAGCAGCCGATTGGCGCAACGCCAGGGAACGGAGCTCGTTGAATCAGGCCGTCACGATCGCAGAAACCAAACCCCGTCGAACTGGCGTCTTGACGCCGCAGCGCGGCGAATAGCCGGTCGGAAATAAAGTCTATGGAATTGAACGGCAAGGTCGCAATCGTCACCGGAGGGGGCCACGGCATCGGCCGCGGTATCGCCCTTGAGTTGGCCGAACGCGGAGCAGACTTAATCCTGGGTGAGATCGACGTCGATGCGGCGGCGCTGGTCGCACAGGAGATAAAGGCCGGCGGCCAGGACGCTATAGCCGTCGAGACAGACGTCACCAGGCAGGAGTCGACCGATGCGCTTTTTCAGGCCGCCATTGAACGATTCGGCACGGTGGACATCCTGGTCAACAATGCCGGCGTCGGAGGCGCGCCCGGCTGGTGGGAACGGCCGGAGGGCGGCGACGAAGATTGGGACGCTGCGTTCGAAGTTAACGTGTTTGGCATCGTTAACTGCACCAAGTCGGTCGAAGAGCACATGCGCTCACAAAGAAGCGGCAAGATCGTCAACATAGCGTCCGTGGCCGGACGAGTGGGCGCCGGCGCTATAGCCCACTATTCGGCATCCAAGGCAGCCGCCATTAACGTGTCGCAGGCCTACGCCATCCGGCTTGCGCCATCAAACATAAACGTCAACGCAGTGTGCCCGGGGCTGCTCTGGACCGATCTGTGGGTAAAAATCGCAGCTCGCCGCAAAGTGATTCACCCGAACGAAAAAAAATTGACGGGGCGGGACGTGTTTCTCAGGCGACTGGCCGAAACGACGCCGCTAAGCCGGGAACAGACGCCGAAGGACATCGGCAAGGTAACGGCGTTCCTCGTTTCGGACCGGGCCCGCAACATCACGGGTCAGGCCATCAACGTCACCGGCGGCTGGCAGAACAACTGACAACAGCGGTGTCAAATACCGGACGCGCCGGGCGGCGGTTTCGCCCCGGCGGCCGTGCTTGCGCCGATTCTGTCAGCTCCGATCAATGCCGATGACGCGGTCGGTCAGTTCGGTCAGGATGCGGTCGAGTTGTGAGCGAGACGATGGCCCGATCACCTTTTTCACGATTTCGCCGTCGGGCATAACGAAGAACTTCTCCGGCAGGCCTTTCACTCCGAAATCGACTGCGATGCGGCCCCGTTCGTCGATTCCGGTGGCATATTCGATGTCGTTGGCGGCGATGAATTCGCGGACGGACTCGTCCTGGTCCCACAGCGCTACCCCCACGAACTCCACCCCGCGTTCCCGCCAATCCCGGTACGCCTCGGCCAATATCGGTCCCTCGGCCCTGCACGGCGGGCACCACGACGCCCAAAAATCCACCACGACAATCTTCCCTCGCAGATCGGCGAGACTGATCTCGCCGCCTTCGAGGAGGGGCAGCGTGAAGTCTGAGCGCGGATCGGTCGAGACCGTCACCTCACCGAAATTGGAATTTACGCCGGGGCGTCCCTGTTCGCCTCCGGTACGCAACGTGCCCCAAATCAAAATGGCGACGACGAACCCCACCGGTATGCCGAGGCCGATGACTATGGCGCTCCGCTGCGTCATGCCGGGGGCGCTGCGCCGGTCTCGTCCTTCATGGACGGCTCGCCGTCTTCGGGCGCCCTGAGCGCCCGCCGCATGAGCGCTTCCCGTTCGACGGTGTACCTTTCCGGTTCGATCTTGCCCGCGTCCCGGAGCTCATCCAGCGCTGCGATGGTGTTCACCAGCTCGCCGCGGGTGGGCGCCTCAGTGGCCGGTCTGCGTCTGGACCTGATCAGGGCGTACGCCAGCAACGACAGAAAGGCCGTGCCAGCCAGCCACGCGAGGATCGGGATGTACGGCCGCCCGCCAAAGTAGTCGACCGCCCTTTCTACGAATGACGGGCTCGGCAGGCCGGACACCGTGACGGTGAGCCTCGCTCCCCGGTCGAACCCGGCGCCCTCCACGATGGTGAAGACCCGGTCGTTGACGACCTCCGTCCCCGGTTGTCCCAGGCCCTCGCCGGTGATCATGCTCTCGGCGTGGGGCAGCATGAATCTCACCTGGTCGGCGCCAAACGGCAAGATCAGCGGGAACTCAAAACCGTCGCCGTCATAGGCCAACAGGAAACTCACGAGGATGTTGAATTCACCGGGAGGAATAGGGGTCGAAAGCGCGAACCCCGTTCCGATCTCCATCACGTTTCCGGCGGGCAGGTCGCTCTCCACCGACAGATTCGAGTAGCCCTCCGGTATCGAGAATCTAACGAGATCGAGCCCGGTCAGTCCGGGGTCGTTGAGTTCCGGCAGCCACACCGTGTCACCCTCGTTTCGGATGTCGATTGCGCCCAGCACGCCCATCACGCGGGACCTGGCATCGATCGAGGGGATCAGGAGGGAGTAGGACGACACCCACAGGTCGTCGAGCGATCTGGTCCGGTCGAAGATGACCAACTCCACGTTCGACCAGTCGGCCGTGTCAGCAAGATCGACCGATGGGGTGAACAGGCCGTCGTTGGCGGTCACGCGGTAGGTCAGCCCCTGCGCAATCGAAAACCCGGTGAATTCGAATCTGCCTTCGCCGTCGACGACCGTAGAAACGCGGCTTACGATTTGCGCTGCGCTCTCGTCGAGTGTGAGTAACACTACTTCGAGCCCCACCGGCGCCGTGCCGCCAGCCGTCCCGTTGATCACCCGGCCGGCAATGCGGTCGGGCGTCTGTGCTGCCACTGCGGCTGCTCCGAGCGGAATGGCCGAAACGAGTACGACCATAATGAGCGCCGACCTAAGAAGCGGCCGGAGGTCGCGGCGTGCGATCAACGATCCAGTTCCGGTTCGACCACCGTTGCCTCGGGCTCGCTTACGGTGGACGAACGTTCGCGGCGGGCTTCGGCTATCTCCCGCTCAAGCTCCGCTTCACTTGCCGTACCCGATTCGAGCATCGACATCTCGCGCAGGATTCGTGCTGCGGCCATGCGAAGCTCATCGACCTGCTTCTGATGTTCCTCCTCGCCGATCTCGCCCGATTTCAGTTCGGAGTCCAACTCATCGATCTGCCGGTAGGTCCTGGTCCTTGCCGCCCGCAGGCGTTGGGCTGCCGGGTTCGGTGCGCTGACCCAGCGCCTGCGCACAATCACAAACGGGTAGACCACGACTGCAAGCGCGGCCAACACCAGGATTATCCCCAACGTAATGCCCATCGTTCTATCCTCTACCGGTCTTTGATCGCATGATTCTCGAAATGGAGGGGGGACGCGGGATTGTTAATCAATCGGCCTGATGGTCGAGGGGTGGAGGCTGCCTCGGCGCCGCACACGGTTTAAGTTCGCGGGACATTCACTGAATGGTACCGTTAATCCTCGACCGCGTGACCATGCGGGCCGGGACATCCCGATCTGACCGGGCGTGTCACCCACGCGCGCAAGATTTATGCTGGCCGGTATCCTGAATCTGTTATCTAATCGGCAACACGGCGCCCCTCAACCCGGACAGCCGTTTCCCGCCAGACTGTCATGCACAGCCAACTGAAACCGGACGACCCAGTCGTCGCCAACATGGCCGCCGAAATACTAAGGCGACACGACCTCGTCGAACCTGAGGCGAATATTACGAGCGCGGTGCGTGACTTCCTTGTCGCAACCGGCCTGGCAAAGTCTGAAGAGATCGTCGAGGAGCATCCTCCCTCTGATGGTTCCCGCCGGGCTGTCGATCTGACCGCGCTCGACACGTTCATTGAGGTCAAACGCAGAATCGGCGCGGCGCGGGGCTTTAGTCCAGACCCGGAAAATGTCCGGCAACTCGACGAATACCTGGAGGCTTCACAGACGACGCGCGGGATCGTACGTATCGGCGTACTGACTGACGGCAAGCGCTGGTTGCTGCGCTGGCCCGGCGCCGGTCCGGTCAAGACCACAGCCCCGTACGGCTTCACGTTCGAGGATCCGGATCGGTGGATACCACTGTACGAATGGCTCCGCGACACGGCGCTGGTCTCACTGGAAGAAATCAAACCGGACAGGGCGAGCATCGCTGCGCATTTTGGCCCGAACAGCCCTTCATACGAACGGGATATAGCGGCCCTAAAAACCCTGTACGAGGAATTCGCCGACAGCCCGACGATCCTGCTCAAACGGCAACTGTGGTTCGACTTACTTCGAACCGCCCTCGGTGAG
This sequence comes from Dehalococcoidia bacterium, assembly GCA_965224235.1. Lineage (GTDB taxonomy): Bacteria > Chloroflexota > Dehalococcoidia > Lucifugimonadales > Lucifugimonadaceae. The sequence continues at coordinate 1,198,985 of CBDCYP010000002.1, forward strand.
ATTGCCCACGACCCGAAGCAGATGGATGACCTCTTCGTTCGTCACACGTACCTGACGGCCGTCATAGGGATGGTCGTGCAGGCTTCGTTCGGTATCGACATCAGGAGACTGGCGGAAACCAACCCGTTCGACCTGCTTATAGGAAGGCAATTCCGAAGCGCCACGGGCATTCAGGGCGTAGTTGAATCGGACTTCTTCGCCTGGCCGAACGAGGTCGGCGGCACTCTCTTGTTGAAGACCATCGCAAGGCGTGTCGCCCGATTCGACTGGGACGCTGCGCCCTCAGACGCGGCCGCCATCCTCTACGAGACCGTCATCCCCCCTGCGGAACGCAGACAACTCGGCGAGTACTACACGCCCGACTGGCTCGCGCGGACCATGGTTCGCGAGCTCGTCACCAACCCCCTTGCACAACGCGTGCTAGATCCTGCCTGCGGTTCCGGTGCGTTCGTAGCCGAGGCCGTGGAACGCTACATCGCGGCCGCACGGGAAGTCGACCACCAACCCCGAAAGATCCTCGACGGGCTGCTAGTGTCCGTTATCGGCATAGACATTCACCCTGTGGCCGTCCATCTGGCCCGTGCGGCATGGGTCCTCGCCGCACGGCGCGTCATCACCGACGCCGAGGCGCCCGCTTCGATCCCGATCCCTGTCTATCTCGGCGATTCGTTGCAACTTCGATTCCGGTCAGGCGATATGTTCGCAAAACACTATGTGACGATTCAGGTCGGGGACGACAATGAAACGGAATTGGTCTTCCCGAACAGCCTGGTCGACCGCGCAGAGGAGTTCGACTCCTTCATGAGCGACATCGCGGAGGCCATCGAGAGGTGTGATGACCCATACGTCGCGCTAAATGACAACGCGATTCTCGAGGATGAGGAACGGCACACTCTCAGATCGACCATCGGCGCCATACAGCGGCTGCACAGCGAGGGCCGCAACCACATCTGGGCCTACTACACGCGCAACATAGTGCGTCCAGTGGCGCTATCCCGCAGCAAGGTGGACGTGATAATCGGCAACCCGCCCTGGCTGAGCTACAACCAGACGATCAGCGACCTGCGCGAAGAGTTGAGGCGGCAAAGCAAGGGTATTTATGACATCTGGGCCGGTGGCCGCTACGCCACCCATCAGGATGTTGCCGGTCTCTTCTTCGCACGTTGCGTTGACCTGTACCTGAGCGACGGCGGGGTGATCGGCATGGTGATGCCCCACAGCGCACTCCAGGCCGGCCAGTACTCCAAGTGGCGTACCGGCAGTTGGAATGCTGTTAGTGGGGGTAGCGTCCTGTCGGTGGATTTCACCTTTAAGACCGCCTGGGACCTCGAAGGCCTGAAGCCGAACACATTCTTCCCCGTCCCGGCATCGGTCGCGTTTGCAAGGCGAGTCGGCACTGAAAATCAGGTTCGATCTCTGGTAGGGGAAGTGGAGCGGTGGACGGGAGAGGCCGGAACGCCTGATGGGAATCAACGAAAGCTCGTCTCGATCACCGACACTTCGGCAAAAGCGGTATCGCCATATGCCGGTCACGCCCGAAACGGAGCAACAATCATTCCTCGCTGCCTGTTCTTCGTGGAAGAGATCGAGAACCCGGCCATCATTCGAGCGGGGCAAACCGTCACGGTTAATCCGCGTCGCGGCTCGCAGGACAAGGCGCCGTGGAGGGATCTCGACCTCACCGCCATCACAGGCCAGACCATCGAGTCCCGCCACCTATTCGATGTGCATTTGGGTGAAACTCTGGTTCCGTACGCCACCCTTGCTCCACTGAAGGCTGTCCTGCCCCTAAAACGCGGCGCTGTCGAACTGCCGGCGGATAAGAATGGGCCTGGTGGTGTCCGGTTAGAAGATTTGGAGTGGCGGATGCGCGAACGCTGGCAGACCGTTAGCGGCATATGGGAGAGGAATAAAGCGGCGGCTAATAAGTTGAACATGTCGGGGCAGTTGAATTACTACGGCAAACTGTCGTCGCAATTGGACTGGCAACAGGACCGCCATAACAGGCCTGTCCGCTTGGTATACAACCAATCGGGCACGCCGACGGCGGCGGTTCTTCACAATGATGGCGACATAGTTGACTACAGGTTGTTTTGGATCGGCTGCAGGGATGTACACGAGGCGAATTACCTGCTCGCCATCATCAACAGTGATGCTCTGAACGAAGCAGTGACTCCATTGATGCCGAAGGGTCAGTTCGGCGCCCGTGATTTGCAGAAACACCTTTGGATGTTGCCTATACCGGAGTTCGATCCGTACGATGGCCTACACGTCGAAATATCGGATGCAGGCGAGAAAGCGGCGGTTGGCGCGGCGAAGCGGCTTGCCGGTCTTCGAGAAGAGCGAGACCAAGTGACGGTCACCATTGCCCGACGTGAACTTCGTAAGTGGCTACGGGAATCGCCGGAGGGGCAGGCGGTTGAGGAGGTCGTGGGGAGACTGCTGGGCGAGGCCGCTACGTGAACGAAATGTCAGGGTGGCGCGCAGGGCTGCGTCGTGCGGGCCTATCTCCAGGGCCCGCCCATGCCGTCTGTCCGTCGTACAGACCCCGAATGCCGGACAGGCCCGGCACACGGCCCCTGAGGCGCGGTAGAGCCGCATCAGGGTCTGGCCAGTGCGCCTGATACGGGTGAAGCGCAGCCACTGTCCCTCGGGGCAACGGTAGCGGTCGCTCGCCTCGTCATAGGCGAAACGGTCCTTGTGATACGGGCTCTCCAGCGCCCGGTCCTGCGCCTCCGGCATGACCACCTGTTGGCCTCTTCGGCCGCACTCCTCAGGATTGCTACCGGAGTGATAGCCCACATCGGCCAACGTCGTCTCCGCCTTCTCCAGCATCGGACCCAATTGCGCCTGGTCGGTCGTGTCGTCCACCACATCGGCCGCCGTGATCAGCATGCCGGTCTCTTTCCCCTTAGCCGCTGCCAGCGAGACCGACGCCTGGGCGTTGTAGGCCGGCGTGATACATTGACGCGTCTTCATCTTAGCGGCGTCCTGATCGGTCAGGTTGATTTGCTTGAGGCGGCCGCTGTTCGCAAGCGTCTCCTTCGCCCGCCGCATCCGCTCCCGCAACGCTTCCTTTCTGGCAAGCTCCTGCGGCAGATTCGCCGGCGCGGCGTCTTCCCCTGCCTCGTTCTGCGCCTCGAGGCCGCAGATCGTTCGTTCCGACCGTTTCAACAGACGGCGCAGGGCTTCATTGTCATTGGTCCGGTCATTTGCCGCGTTGGCCCTTACCTTCGTTCCGTCCTGTAAGCCGTGCGCACCGTGTGCTTGAACAGATTCTCCATGGCCTGGCGGTGGTTCTTGTAGAACCGCCACAGCGTGTTGTGGTCCGGTCGCTGGCAGCCCGTCAGCCACAAGTACGGTATCTGGTCGCGACAGGCAGCCTCCAGCTTGCGGCTCGACCGCACACCGGTCATGAAGCCGTAAAGCCACACGCCCAGCAACGCCCGGGGATGGTAGGCTGGAGCTCCGATCGGGTCCCCGTCTTTATCAACACCGATCCCGGCCCAGCCGTCGCCGTCCAGAGCATCGACGAACTCACCCACAAATCGAACAGGATGTCCGGCAGACAGCAACTTGTCGAGGGTCGGCGGCAGCATCCACGTCTGCTCCCTGTTCATTGGTCGATGCGGCATACTCTGTTACCTCCAAATGATGGCGTGACCCTCGCCGAGGATACCCCACGCTTAATACCCCCGACTTATGAAACAGGCTCTTGAAACCTGCCCCTACAACCTGAATTGGCGGCGTAATCAAAACGGATTGGTATCAGATTCTTCCCCGCGCTCAGAACGACATACGTTTACGCTCGGCTCCTTCGGTACCTTTTTGGACGTCCTTTAAGGAATTATGGAGCAGCAAATGAAAGTTGCAGTCATGGGCGCCGGCGCGGTGGGCGGGTACTACGGCGGCGTGCTTGCGAGGGACGGCGTGGACGTAACCCTGATATGCAGAGGTTCGCATCGCGATGCGATTCGCAGCGCGGGTCTCCGCGTCGACAGCCATTGGGGCGGGTTCAATGTGAACCCGATTGCCACTGACGATCCGGGAGAGGTTGGGCCGGTCGATCTGGTCCTGCATTGCGTGAAGCTCTACTCGAATGACGAGACGGTTCCCCTTCTCAGGCCGATGGTGGGCGACGAGACGAATATCTTGACGATTCAGAATGGGGTGACGAGCGGCCGACGCCTGGCTGACGAGTTCGGGTGGGGCAAAGTGCTTCAGGGCGCCACGTATATCGAGGCTGCTATAGCGGCCCCGGGTCAGATTGAGCAGACCGGTTCCGCCGCACGCATCGAGTTCGGCGAACGCGATGGAACTGCGAGCGAGCGTACCCAGGGGATCAAGTCCCTGCTCGACCGGCCGGGTATTCAGGTCGCGGTAAGTTCGGACATCGCCTCAACACTATGGACCAAGCTGGTAGCCGTGGCCGCCATCGGCACAGTAATGACGGTTTCGAGGTCGTCGCTGCCGGAGGTGCTGAGATGGCCCGAGGGATCGGCCACGATTCGGACCGTCATGGAAGAGATCGTCGCGGTCGGTAAAGCGCGGGGTATCGACTTTCCGCCCGACGTGGTCGACGAACGATTCGAGGCCGCGGTAGAAGAGGCGGACGAGTTCAGGTCATCTCTTCAGATGGATATGCACGCCGGCAAACCGTTGGAGTCGGATGAGTTGCTGGGCGCAGTGGTCAAAATGGCCCGCGGCATCGGGATACCCGTCCCTGCAAGTTCGGCACTCGTAATGGCCCTGGAACCATTCAAGAACGGCGGCGAGGCGGGAAATTGAACTGGGGTTAGAATTTGCGCTACGGGATCATCCGCCCTCTGGGCGGTCCATGGTCAGTACGGCGGCCCTCACAACGTTCGTGATCTGTTGGGCCTGGTGCGCCTGTTCGATTAACTCGCGAATCGATGCCTCGACCTGCTCTTTGGCTTCGTCGTCCGACCTCTCTTGGCAGTCCGACAGGGCGTGCAGCACCAACACCTGATGGACCGACTCAAGAATTTCGGCCCAATTGGTGAATAGTTCTTCGGGCACCTCCGCCCTGACGTGGTCGGGCGCGCGTTCGGTCAGCAGTCGTTTGGCGAATGCCAGGTCGGTCCGCGCCCATGTCAGGGCGGCGACGACGACGCCCACTTCCCTCGGATTGAGGAACACCCCAAGCCTGCCGGACTTGCGTGCTTCGTCTTCCCGTTGTCGCATTGGAATTGCACCCCTGTGTAGTGGCTGTTTGACGGATTCGGCCTGGTCATCCGGGTTGTACCGCTATTTTGCTGCCTGGCGCCGGATCGCATCGAGACCTGAGGTTGGCAGAATGCGGCCACACTCCTACCCGACCATCGCCCGACATGCAGGGCCCGATCGTCACCCGTTGATCGACCGGGCACGCGGGTGATAGTTAGACCGGGCACATGGGTAACACTTCCACAGGGTCTTGTCGACACCTCTTGCGGCGTCATCGAGCCCGCCGATGAGAAACGTGCAGAACTGTGTGGACCATATTTACGCCCGGAAGCGGCCGACTGGTCGAGTTCGTACCCTGGCCACTGGATGTCGAATGGAGGCCGTGCTCTTAGAGGGTGTGTGAGAAAGGGTTAAATCGGCAAGATTCTTGCTGGGGAGTGGGTCGGGATTCCCGCTATCTTACGAGTATGACTAGAAAACCCTACCCCAGCGATTTGACCGACAGCCAATGGGCAGAGTTGGCTCCCTTGCTCCCGCCAAGCAAACCCAGGGGGCGTCCCCGAACAGTGGACCTGCGGGAAGTAATAAATGGCGTTCTATACGTGTTGCTCGGAGGCATACCTTGGCGCATGGCGCCCCACGACCTGCCGCCTTGGGGGACAGTTTGGTGGTATTTTCGGAAGTGGCGAATAGATGGAACCTGGGAGGGCATTGACGAGGCATTGCGTCCCAGGGTCCGGGAGGCTGAGGGACGAGAGGCCACGCCCAGCGCCGCAATCATTGACAGCCAGTCGGTGAAGACCACGGAAAAAGGGGGCCCAGGGGCTATGATGCTGGCAAAAAGGTCTCTGGCCGCAAGCGTCACATCGTAGTAGACACTATGGGGCTGCTCTTGGCCGTGGCGGTACATGCCGCCGACATTCAGGACAGGGATGGCGCCAAACTGGTGTTGACCAAACTGGTGGGCCGGCTTCCCGGGCTCCGGGTGATCTGGGCTGACGCTGCCTACGCCGGACGATTGGTGTCCTGGGCCCGGGTAAGCGGCGGTTGGCTGCTGAGAGTGGTACGGCGCAGTCCGGATACCCACACCTTTGAGGTGTTACCCCGCAGATGGGTAGTGGAGCGCACTTTGGCGTGGCTGAGCCGGCGCCGGCGCTTGAGCAAAGACTATGAAGCCCTGCCGGAATCCAGCGAGGCTTGGATTCACGTAGCCATGATCCATCTAATGCTAAAAAGACTCAGGCCGGCTTGATCCCTTTCTCACACACCCTCTTAGTGAACGCGGGCTTAGCACGTTCTCCGAGGGCGCCCTTATTGGATTTGGATAATGAGGAGTGTGAGGGCCTCTGCAGTGTCTGAAGAAAGGGTCGAAAAGTTTCGTGGAAGAAGGATCATGTCACTTCTAATCCCCATTATCGCTGGATTGAATGCCGTTGCGCTGGCGGCCTGCGCGACTCTCAAACATAGCCCCCGTTAGGAGTGAAGACCCCAATGCTCCGGGCACTGCCCTCGGTTGGTGGGCCTGAGTGGACGGTAGGCATTGCCGTCTTCGAGTTGTGCTGGGCCAGTCAGCCTCCCTATTCTCTGACGCTCCAAGAATCATGAAGGTTCGGTATGGGCGGATGCAACCCGTTCAGCCTCTACTCTCTACGGATCGGCTGCGATACGACTTGAATAGCATACGTCGTCTCCGCCTTCTCCAGCATCGGACCCGGTTGCGGCTGGTCGGCCGCCGTGATCAGCATGCCGGCCTCTTTCCCCTCAGCCGCTGCCGGCGAGACCGACGCCCGGGGTGATAGGCCGGCGCTCCCATAGGGTCCCCGCATGCATCGACCCAAGCCCGGCCCAACCCTCCCGGTCCAAACCGTCCGGGTACGCGTCCGCGAACCTCGCCGGATGGTCGGCGGGGATCAGCTCATCAAGGGTGGACGGCAACATCCATATCTTATCCCGCCCCAATCGGACGCAGTGGCGTCTGGCTCTCCTCGAATGATGGTGTGAAGTCCACAAAGTTTAACGGCCAGCCGATTTCTGAGACTGGCTCCGGATGGCTCCCCTTGTATATTGGTGCGATGAGCCGGATCTGGACGGCAACGGCTATACGGCACAAGACGCGGTTCCCACGCCCCACCCCGCCCACGGGCGCCCGCGAGAGACGCTCTTACGCATGTTTGTCCAATGGGCCGGATCCGGACGGCAACGCCATTACGCCGCAAGACGCGTCGACAAGACCCCTGTGAAAGTGTTACCTACGTGATCGGTTTAACCGTTACCCATGTGCCCGGTCGTTCACGGGTGGTGCACCGTACAAATCATTCAGGGTGGCGTCAGGCGACGTGGGTTGGCGTTGGTTCTGACTGTTGTAGGGCCTGGCGGCCGGCTTCCAGGGTGGCGATGACTTGGTCGACGTCGAAAATGCAGCCGCCCCATGTCCCGCCGCTCGCGGCCTGAAGCGCCGCCCACAGCCGGGAATCGTCCGGCAGGCCGGGGTGGGGCGCCAGGTCGTCCGGAGGGTCGCGCCTTGCCAGTTCCGCCTCGCCCCACTCGCGCCCGTGTTCGACTCCGCCTGTTCCCACGAGGTCGATCCGGCCTTCGAGATTAACGCGGTCTATCTCGATTTTTACGAGGTCGCCCTCTCTTACCTTGCCGATCGTCCCTCCAGCCAGCGCCTCGGGTCCAACGTGGCCGATGCAGGCGCCGGTCGAAACGCCGGAGAAGCGGGCGTCGGTGATCAGCGCCACCTGCTTGCCGTACGATAAATGCTTTAGCGCAGCAGTGATCTGATACACCTCCTCCATGCCTGTGCCAAGCGGGCCGCAACACGTCAGCACCATGATGTCGCCAGCCCTGATCCGGTCGTCGCCCCGGCTCTTGATCGCTCCGATGGCGTCACGCTCCGATCGAAAAATCCTTGCCGGGCCGGTGTTGCGGTAGACTCCGTCCTCGTCGACCACCGACGGATCGATTGCCGTGCTCTTGATTACCGAGCCCTCCGGCGCCAGGTTGCCTGACGGGAATGTAACCGTGCTGGTCAGGCCGCGGGCCCGCGCCTTGCCGGCGTCCATGATCACGTCATCGGGGTCGATGCCGTCCTGTCTGACGAGGTTCGCCCTGACCGCCGCCCGTCGTTCGGACTGCTCCCACCAGTCAAGATTGTCGCCCAACTTCCGGCCGGTAACCGTCATCACGTCGGTGTCGAGAAGGTCCAGATCGCGCAGGCGCAACATCACCTCGGGCACACCGCCTGCCGCGTAGAGCGCCGACGTGGGGTAACCGACCGGTCCGTTTGGCAGCACGTCGACCAGCCTCGGGACCTGCTTGTTGACGGCCGTCCATTCTGCGGCCCGCATCGGTGTCCGGTCGGCGGCGTGGGCGATGGCTGGCAGGTGCAGCAGCAGGTTCGTCGAGCCGCCGCACGCCGCATGTAGGACCATGGCGTTTTCGAACGCGCCGGGAGAAAGAATGTCGGCCGATGTCACGCCTGACCGTTCGAGGGCCGCGAGGGCTCTCGCCGAACGCCTTGCGACGTCCCGCCATATGTCTGTGCCCGACGGCGACAACGCGGCGTGGGTAATGGCCAGCCCGAGGGCCTCTGCGACGACCTGCGACGTGCCGGCCGTGCCCAGGAACTGGCAGCCACCCCCCGGGCTTGCGCAGGCCCTGCAACCGACGTCCTGCGCATATTCGAGTGTGATCTCGCCCTGTGCGAACCTTGCGCCGATCGACTGAATCTGACCGGCGTCCTCTCCCCTTTCCGGCGCAAGGGTCACGCCGCCCGGCACGGCCACCACAGGCAGGTTCCTCAGGCCCGCCAACGCCATCATCATGGCGGGGAGTCCCTTGTCGCACGTTGCCACGCCCATCACGCCGCGGGCGGTAGGAAGCGACCTCGCCTGTCTGCGCATCACCTGCGCGGCGTCGTTGCGGTACGGCAGACTGTCGAACATCCCCGGAGTGCCCTGCGTCCGGCCGTCGCACGGATCGGAGCAGAACGCGGCGAACGGCACCGACCTTAGCGATTTCAGCTCTTCGGCCGCGCTGCGGACAAGTTCGCTGAGCTCCCAATGGCCAGTGTGGAAGCCTAGAGCTATCGGTGATCCGTCGGGTGAGCGTAGGCCGCCGGTAGTGCTCAGGATCAGGAACTGCTTGCGCAGCAACTCGGACGGACGCCAGCCCATGCCGGCGTTCTGGCTGAAGCCGAAGATGTCGCCGCTCGGCCGGTCGACCAGCATCTCGGCGGTGAAAGGCAGCCGTCCGTCCGGCCCTGCGGCGTGTGTGGGTGTCACCCAACCTGAGCCGCCGTCGTCACCGACAATGTCAGCGAACTGCACCGGCGTCGTATCGTTTTGACTTGCGGAAATATTGTTCGGCATATGAGTCTCCTTGAGTGCAGTCTGTCGAGAATATATGTACGCCCGCCGCCAGTGTTTTGGTACGACGTGGGTTGGCGATTATCGTGAGGAGATAGACCGGAGCGACAGGCGTTATCCGCCGTCAGCCCTCTCGCCCCCAATCCTAACCCGCGTCCCCCCGATAGAGGTCGGGGAAGAAGGGATGCGGGCGTACCGGGAAGACGGGGGCACGGGGATGACCGGGCGAACGCAAGATTAACGGCCGGTTCGTTTCGCCCGTAGGTCGGCTTGTAGGATAGGGTGACAGTTCGTTATCCCCTTCGCCCTGATTCCAACCATGGGCAGAATAGTCCTCGTCTCCAATCGTCTTCCGGTTACTGTCCGGAGGGGTAGACGCGGAATGCAGGAACTATCGGTCAGCGGCGGCGGACTTGTCGCCGGGCTAAATCCCCTGCACGAAAACCGGAACGGCATTTGGATCGGCCATCCCGGCGATGATCCGGACAGCCTGTCGTCGGATGCCCTGGCCGCCCGCCGGCTCGTGCCGGTATCGGCGCCTGCCTCCGACTACAGCCACTACTACGAGGGATACGGCAATTCGGCTTTATGGCCGCTGTTCCATTACCTCCTCGAACGTTGCGAGTTCGATCCCGTCCACTTCGAAGCCTATCGGCGCGTCAACGAACTGTTCGCCGAGGTGGTGGCCGAAAACGTCCGGCCAGGCGACGCGGTGTGGATACACGACTATCAACTCATGCTTCTGCCGCAAATGGTGCGGGAGCGGGTACGAGACGTTCGCATCGGCTTCTTCCTTCACACGCCGTTCCCGTCGGCCGAGGTGTTCCGCGTTTTGCCGCAGCGGGAGCAGATACTTCGCGGGCTGATGGGCGCCGACCTGATCGGCCTTCACACGTACGAATACGCCGACCATCTCCGCCGGAGCCTGCGCAGAATGCTGGGGGTCGAGAGCAGAGAGGGCAGTGCGTGGTTCGACGGCCGCGAGGTTCGTATCGAGACCCACCCCCTCGGGATCGACGTAAAAACGTTGCGCGACCGCGCCTTCTCCGGTTCCGCCGATCGCACGTTCGCGAATCACAAGAAGTCATTTGGAGACCGCCAGGTGATCCTTGGCGTGGAGCGGCTCGACTACACAAAGGGCGTTCCGCTAAAACTGGCGGCGTTCCGCCAGCTCCTTCAAACCGCGCCCGAGTGGCGTGAGAATGTTGTCTACCTGCAGGTCGCCGTCCCTTCGAGAGAGGCGATCGAGAGCTATCAGGAGCTGAAGCGCGAAGTCGAACGGCTGGTCGGAGAGATCAATGGACTATTTGGGGGACCAGCTCACATACCGATCCATTACCTCTACCGTTCGGTATCGCAAGAGGAGCTTGGCGCGCTGTACCGGCTGGCGGACGTGGCCTTTGTGGCCCCGGTGCGGGACGGGCTAAACCTCGTCGCCAAGGAGTACGTCGCCTGCCGTGACGACGGCGGAGGGGTGCTGGTACTGAGCGAGTTCGCTGGCGCGCTTTCGGAGATGGGAGAGGCGCTGAGGGTCAACCCGTGGGACGTTGAAGGCACTGCCAACACACTGCGGCGCGCCCTGGAAATGGAATTCGGAGAACGCAATGAACGCATGCTGCCGATGCATCGCCGAGTCGTGTCGAACGGGGTGCAACGATGGGTCGACCGGTTCATGGCATCCCTGCTGAACCCTCGCCACGGGCCCGCAGAGAGCCCGCCCCTGCTGGAGCCGGAAGTACTTGCCAACACCATGGCGCACCACTTCGCCGACGCCGGGTCGGCCCTGCTCATGCTGGACTACGACGGATCGCTGAGGGAGTTCACCGATCACTACTACGACGCCATTCCCACGACGGAAATCCTGAATCTGCTGACAGCGCTATCGAGGCTGCCGGGCGTGGACGTCTATATGAACAGCGGCCGGAGCCGCGAGATTTTGGACAACTGGTTCGGGGGCGTCGGAGTGTCGCTCATAGCCGAACACGGATCGTGGATCAAACAGAACGACGAACCGGGGTGGGAAAGGATGGGCGCGCCGCCGAACGCGGCGTGGAAAGAAGATGTGCGCCCCGTGCTGAACGAGTACGTGGAACGCACGCCGGGCGCACGCATAGAGGAGAAGTCGTCCGCCCTGGTCTGGCACTATCGCGAAGCAGATGAAGACCTCGGCCCATGGCAGGCGCTGGAACTTACAACGGTGCTCGAAACGCGGTTCGCGAATGAACCTGTACAGATCACCACCGGCGCACTTGTTATCGAGATACGACAGCAGGGGTTTGACAAGGGACGGGCATACGAGTTCGTGAAAGATCGACGCGGGCCGTTCGATTTCACACTCGTAACCGGCGACGACCGCACGGATGAGGATGTCTTTGAACGCCTTGATCCTGGCAACTATTCAGTGCGCGTCGGAGTCGGCGGCAGCGCGGCGCTCACCGCCGTGGCCTCGCCAGCCGCCATGCGAAAACTCCTGCAGGCCCTCGCCGCGACACGCCGCACGGCGCGGGCAACCGGCGCATGATCCAGCGACGAATGATGAACAGCCCGCCGCCTGCGAACGGGGTACCGATATGAAGATCACCGACGTCAAGTCATACGTTTACGCCCAGCTGCCAGCCAACCCGTGGTTCTTCATAGAGATTGAGTGCGACGAAGGGATCACCGGGCTGGGGGAGACCTCCGACTATCGGGCCACGCAGATGCTCGCCAGCGGCATCGACGCCATTAAAACTATCTCAAAATCTGAACCACAAATGCATTGACCGGTTTCCGGGACGATTTGTATGGTCTCTCCAAAAGCTTCGGGAGGGAGCGCATGGGGAAACAGGAGACCCTGGAGACCATCTGGGAAGTGCCGGACGAGCTTTGGGAACGCGTCGAACCTATCATCCTGGAGGAAGACCCGCCCAAGGTCAGGGGCCGCAAGCGCGCTGACCCGCGACAGATGCTCACCGGCATAATCTTCCGGCTGCGCAGGGGTATGATAATCCTTCGGGCCGTGGAGCTGCCGCCCGACACGGCTATCAACCGCACATCCGACGCATCGGTGAGGAAAAGCCGGACGCCTCTGGCGACAAGCGGTATCCGGCGCGCCGGTGGGTTGTGGAACGGACGCTGGCATGGCTCTCCAAGTACCGTGCGATTCTGGTCCGATACGACAAGAAGGCGGCCAATTACCTCGGAGTGTTACAGCTCGCATGTGCGCTCTTGTGGTTCCGGCGACAATGGCGTCTGGCCATTTTGAGATAGTTACTTAGTAACCAAAAGATTACGGGTTACCCAAAACTTCCCTGGTTCGAAACACTTCGGGGCAGCCGTTCCTGCTACGGACGTCAGATCTGTTGGCGGAGACGGGGATCGAACCGATCACGCATCCAGTCGCCGAGAAAGTTGAACGCAAGAACGGTAAACAGTATCGCCAGACCCGGGAAGAACGATATCCACCACGCCGTGTTCAGGTAGTCGCGTCCTTCTGCCACCATCAGGCCCCAGGCCGGAGTCGGTGGGGGGATGCCCACACCCAGGTAGCTGAGAATCGACTCGGTAATGATCAGGTTGCCCACGCGAAGGGACATGATGACCAACACGGTGTTGAACACGCCAGGCAGCAGATGCTTGTACAGGATGCGGTAGGTCGACGCGCCAGAAATCTGGGCAGCTGCGATGTAGTCGCGAGTTTTGAGTTGAAGGGTTTCACCGCGAATCTGCCTGCCGAAGCTGTCCCAACTGAACAAAATGAGGAGCGTGATGATCAGTTCGACGCTGGGCCCGAACACGATCACCAGAACCAGGGCAACAAGGATGAACGGTGTGGCCATCATGAAGTCCACCACTCGCATGAGGATTTCATCAATCTGACCCCCGGCCCATCCGGAAATCAGACCGATCGCAGTGCCTCCCACCGCGCCTCCCACCAGAACTATGCCCGCAACGGCGAGCGAAACACGGGTCCCGTACGTGATCCTGCTGAATACATCGCGGCCGAGCGTGTCGGATCCGAGCAAGAACCTTGTCGACCCTCCTTCCAGCCAGGCCGGGGGATTCGCCCGTTCATTCAATTTGCCGAGGGTGGGATCATGCGGCGACAAAAAAGGCGCGAAAATTGCAAACACGGCGAAGATTACGAGGATGCTGACAGGTACCACCGGCCACTCCCGCACGAACCTGACAGCGCCCCAATTCATGATGCCGCGCCGCTGTGCCTGATCAAGCGCCATTTATCACTCGTATCGAATGCGCGGATCCACGTACGCGTACAGCAGATCAACTACCAGAGACGTGGCAACGTAGATGGTGGTGAACAGAAGCATGGTGGCCGCCATGACCGGGAAGTCGTTGTCGAGGACCGCCGTTACGGCGAGTCTGCCGATCCCGGGCCACGCGAATACCCGCTCGGCGATGACGGTTCCTGTCAGGAACGAACCAAGGAGCAGCCCGGCATAGGTCAGGGGAGGGATCAACGCGTTTCTGAACGCGTGCTTCCATACGAGCATTCGACCGGCCACGCCCTTCGCCCGGGAGTAAGTCATGAACTCCGAGTCAAGGACCTCGAGCATGGCGGACCGCATAAGCCGCAACAACCCGGCTGCCGTGAACCAACCGACCGTGATCGAAGGCAGTATGTAGTGCTCAAGTCCGCCGCGGCGTCCCGTCGGCAGCCAGCCAAACTGGACGCTGAAGATGATGATCAGCATGATCCCCAGCCAGAAAGCCGGCATTGACTGGCCCAAGAGGGCAAAACCTCTGCCTGCGTAGTCCCATAGCGAACCGCGTTTCACCGCCGAGAGTACTCCCAGCGGAACTCCTAGCAAGAGGGTGAATATCAGGGAGCCTGCCGCCAGTTGCAACGTCGCAGGAAGACGTTCGCGGACCAGGTCCATGGCATCGCGCTGCTCTCTGACCGAGGTGCCGAAGTCACCGCGAAAGATCCCTCCCATCCATATGCCGTACTGCACGGCCAGTGGCCGGTCCAGGCCCATCTCTCTGCCCAGGGCTTCCCACGCTTCACGGCCGGCGATGTTCTCGCTCATGTACATCGCACGGGGGTCTCGGCCGCCAGCCCGCGACAGCACGAAGATGAACACCGTGGACGCAAATAACAGGACGACTCCGTATAGGAGGCGTCTTATCAAGAAATTTCGCAAGACTGGCCCCTGAACTCAGGGTATTTCAGGGCCGCCCGGAATGGCAGCGGGGACCAGCGCATCCGGCTGGCCCCCCGCCTTCCATCACCTCGTCACGGAACCCCGTTTTACTTTTGGACCGACACCGTCCAGGGTGCGATGAAGAAGGGCTGAGTGTTGACGTGCGGCTCCCACGTAAGAACTTTCGGGCCCACCATGTAGTTGGTCGACTTCGCAGAAAGCGGCAGGAACAGCCTCCAATGCGAGACGTAGTCCTGCACCTCGGCGTTGTTGGCAATGCGCTTGGCCCGGTTCGGCTCAGTCTTGTTCCTCTCGCAGATATCGAGCTGCTCTCTGGGCAGTTCAGAACCGTAGTACGCCTGAACGGCGCCCAGACCCTGGCACTTCTCCTGGTCGATCTTCCCAGTGAAGATGTGGTGCATCCTGATGATGTTGTCCACACCGTCGAATCGGCGGTCCCGGCCCGAAGCGTACGTGCCGTTGTCGATGATCGGTTCCAGTCCAACCTCTCGCCACATCTGGGCGGCGGCGAATGCCGCCTCGTCGCTGATCGTCGTAACCCCGGCCGGGAAGAACGCCTCAAATTCGAATCCGTTCGGGTAACCGGTTTCAGCGAGCAACGCCTTGGCGCCCTCAGGATCGTAGGCCGGCGGCGCCCAGGAATCATTCCACCCCGGATCTCCCGGCTGGAACCCCAAATGCGTGGCATGCGGGATTCCGAAACCGGCGAACACCTCTTTGAGGATCGTCTCCTGATCGACCGCCATCGACATTGCAACGCGCACTTTGCGCGCTCGTTCCATGCTCGCAGGGTCGTCGATATCGCCGATCCAGGGGTGCTCGTCGTCCGGCGTGTAGCCCTGGCGCGGGAACGCCGCGTCGGGGTCGGTCCGATGCGGCAACGGGCCCTTCAGCCAGTAGTTTCCGGTGAAGTGGATCATTTGCGTGTCCACCTCGCCGATCCTCTCTATAGTCGAACCCGGCAATTTTGCGAACGTGTCATTGATCAGACTGTTGTCCATCTGCAAGATGTCAACTTCGCCGGTCAGGAACGCGGCCTGCTTAGCCAGCGGTTCCGAAATCTCGACAACCTCAAACGTCTTGGACAAGGGGACCACGCGGTAGTGTTCCTCGGTGGCCTCCAGCAGGACCCTGTCGTTGGTAGCCCAGGCGCGCACTTGATACGGGCCAGTGCCGATAGCAGTGTCCGCGCCACCTTCTTCACCGCGTTCATCGAACAGCTTCTTGCTGACTATCCACACCTGGTGGGTCGAAGCGTTCGATAGTTGCTGGATCCAGAGAGGATTGTCTTGCAGGAAGTACATCTCGCCGGACCTGTCATCCAGTGCTTCCATCCGGTCGAACCAGTCCAGACTCGTGAGGCCATAGAAGCGGGACCCCTCCCGGTTGGCGTTGTTGAAACTGAAAGCGATGTCGTGGGCCGTGACTTCTCCCCAGCCCTGGTGGAACTGGACACCGGGCCGCACGGTCCATGACACTTTCAAGCCGTCTTGTGAGATCGTCCACGAGTCCCAGATGCTGACGGCAGGATCAACCTGTTCCTCGGCGTTGATTGACAACACATAGTCGGTGACGCCCCAGTTGTAGTAAGAAAACTCGAGACCACCGCCTGCAAGCGCTGGCAGAAGGATTGGCGGCACCACCAGGTTTTCGGCTACGACGAAATGCCCGCTGGGTGAGATCCGGTCAGAACCGTCTGCGCTCATGGCAATAGGCATCGCGGTTGCGACTACAACCTCTACCTCTTTGACCACAACTGTCTCGACGACCTTCTCGACCTGGGTGACCGGTCTCTCGACAATCACCGTCTCCACTACCATGACAGTCTTGCCTTCGACCTGTTTCTCGACGATAACCGTCTCGACGACCTTCTCGACCCTTGTGACCGGCCTTTCGACTACAACTGTCTCAATCACCTTTTGGACTGTCGTGACAGGCCTGTCGACGATGACCGTCTCCACGACGCGCTCGACAGTAGGCTCCTGGCCCCCGCACGCGATGGCTGCTGCCAACCCAATGAGCAGTCCAATCGCAATCAGGCCATACAAACTTTTCTTCATCATGTTCCCCCTTGAGAGCCCACAGGGTTAAAGCACGGTTACCGACTCTACTCAATCGTCCAGCCAAACGGTCCGTGACAGAGATTGGCAGGTTACAGTCATGCCATTTTCAGGTCAAGTAATCGTAATGGTTACGGACGTATAAGGCCGGTGTAGTCGTGATGGTTTTCACAAATTGCAATATGCGCACTTTATTGGCTGTTGCGCCCAACCGGATACGAAAAAGGCAGGAAGATCGCGCCTCGCCTTCAACTTATCCGTAGACTGAACCCGGATCGCTCCGAAGGGCCGCATTGTTGACCGTGCCTTGCGCGCCCGGCGCCTCCGCGGCGCTCCCGGTTCGTTCCCGACGTGGTCAGATCATGGGTCTGTGCCGGTTCCTGATAACGTATACGCGGGCGCGAAGGGACGCGAGTGTTCTGTCTCATTTGCTCTATCAGTCGAGTCTCATCTGCGTGGCCGGCATCGTATCGGAGGAACCCATGCGAATCGAAGAGATCGAGACCATCCTGGCCCACAACTGGTCCTTTGTGCGCGTGCATACGGATAGCGCCTAGACGTCAATACCTACACCTCCGCCGCCGGCGCCGTGATTGACCAAGAAGACGATTACTGGAACGACGGATTGGACTGGGAACCCGTCGGGACGGGTTTGTTCAATTCGTACTCTGCTGCCTTTGAGGGCAACGGCCGCACCATCTCCAACCTGTACATCAACCGGCCTGACGCGGGCAGCATCGGGTTGTTTGGGAGCACTTCCGGCGCTGGCGCCATCCGCAAAGTGGGGTTGGAAGGCGCATCGGTGACCGGTCAGAACCAGGTTGGCGCGTTGGTGGGCCTCGCCAATGGCCCAGTGGAGTACAGTTATTCCACCGGCAGCATCAACGGAACCAGTACAGTCGGCGGGCTGGTGGGCTACTCCGGTAACCACGGCGACACCACCGACAGCTACGCCACCGGCAAAGTTTCCGGACAGTCCGAAATTGGCGGGCTGGTGGGCTTGCTCTTAGCCCAAGTCAAGACGAGTTACGCCACCGCCAAGGTAACCGCTTCGGGTAGTGTCGCGGGCGGACTGGTGGGCAGCAACAGCCGGACGAGCACGATCCAAGCAGCTATGCCACCGGGCGAGTTTCCGCTCCCTCCACCGCAGGCGGGCTGGAGGGAAGCAGGGGCGTGGGTTCAAACTCGGTCACCATCAGCTACTGGGACATTATCACAACGGGCCAGACATCCAGCGACGGCAGCCCCGGCAGCGACGGCAAGACTACCAACAAGCTGGCGGCACCCGAAGGCTACACCGGCATCTACCTCTACTGGAACCTGGACTGAACGACTCCCCCGGCGGGGACGAACCGTGGGACTTCGGCAAGGACAAGCACTACCCCGTGCCGAGCGTGGACTTCAACGGCGACGAGACGCCCCGGCAGAGCCGTTTAGGGCAGCGGCAGCATCAATGGGCATGCAATAGAAGAGCGGACATCCCCGTCAATATCCCTTCTGCACACCCCATACGGCTTACACGATGTTGTTCAGAGGTTCCCTAAAGGCGCGGTCGGCCGCGGGAGTCAGTCCGCGCTGACGCTCTCCGGCGGGCGTGCTATACCTGTTCGATTCTCCGCCTCGGTGACAGCGGTAACAAACGGGGTGTTTATATGCTGGTCGTCCAACCATGCGACGACATCCGGGTGCGATCTGGGACGCATGACCTCCGATACAACGTTGCTGTCCACAATGAACATCACCGGGGGGTCAATCGAACGTCGGAGGATCGCGCATCGGTTCCCTTGACGGGATGTCCAACTCCACGCCGTAGGGAGCGAACAGTTCGTGGATCGCCGTTCCAAGGTTTCTGGTTGGCGCCGCTTCCTCGTCCAACGCGGCTCTCAGAATATCCCGCGCCTCCTGCTCCATGGAATTGCCATTTATGGCCGCGCGGATGCGCAGCCGCCGTTTCAGTCCTTCATCGAGATTCCGCACTGTGATACTAGCCATGATAGCACCTCTTTCTGCATTGATGCTTAATTATACATTGATCGCATAGCAATCACTGAGTCTATCACGCCTGGAGGATGGCCAGAGCCGTCCGGTCCCCGCGGCATCAGGCCCCAGTGAATGGTGGGCGCATCCGATGCAGCAGCCTCTTCAGGCCACCTGGCGAAGACGCGGGTCAAAGTGGTCCCTCAGCCAGTCACCCAGGAAATTGAACGCTGAAACGGTGAAAAAGATCGCTACGCCCGGCAGGATGGCGATCCACCAACTGGTCAGCAGGAACTGTTGGCCCTCGGCGATCATGTTGCCCCACGTCGGCGTGGACGACGGCACCCCAACACCCAGAAAGCTGAGACCCGCCTCAGCGATTATCAACTGTCCGGTTCGCAACGTCGTGACCACTATCACGATGTGCAATACGTGAGGCAACAGGTGCCTTACAATGATCCGCAGGTGAGTTGCCCCGGACACCTTGGCCAGGGCGACGTAGTCCAAGGTCTTCAACGACAGCACGTCGCCGCGTATGTTGCGGGCGCCAGTCGACCAGGAGGAGACCGCCAGAAGCCATATAACGGTGGTCAGGCTCGACCCCAGACTCACCGCGACCACCAACACAAGCAGCAAGAAGGGCAAGGCAAGCCACAGATCGACGGCTCGCATAAGGATCTCATCCGCCCAGCCGCCGAAGTAGCCGGCAATAAGGCCGGTCGCTGTTCCCGCCACCACACCGACCGTAACGGCTATGCCGGCGACCATCAGGGATATACGAGATCCGTAAAGGATGCGGCTAAAAATATCGCGCCCAAGATGATCGGTGCCGAGCGGGTGGCTCACCACACCGTCGCCGGCCCAGAGCGGCGGGATGTCCCGATCGTCCAATATCCGCTGGCCTGGATCGTGCGGCGACAGAAACGGGGCGAACGCTGCTCCGACCGCCAGCAGGGTGAGAATGATCGTGGCAATGACCGGATAACGCCTGATGAACGTGAACGTCCTGGAAGGCCACGAGAGCAGGCCCGTAGGCTGCCGGAGTATTTCTTCTGCGGCTACGACCATGGGGCCTCTAGGTGTACTTGATTCGAGGGTCGATTATCACGTAAGCCATGTCGGCCAGGAAGTTCAGCCCAACGTACATTGTCCCGAACATCAGGGCCACTCCGGCCAGTACCGGAAAGTCGTTGTCGAGCGACGACTGGACCGCCAGGCGTCCAAGACCCGGCCAGGCGAATATGGTCTCGACAAATACCGCGCCGGTAATGAAAGCGGCAAACACCAGGGCAGACGTCGTTATGGGCTGGATCAGCGCGTTGCGGAGCGCATGCTTCCAGATGATCTTCCACTGTCCCACGCCCTTGGCGCGGCCCAGTTTGACGTACTCCGAATCCAGCACTTCCAACATGGATGAGCGGGTAAGGCGGAGATACGTCGCCCACGGGTCAAAGGCCAGGACTGACGCAGGGAGCACGAAGTACCTGGCCTGGTTCCACAGCGACCCTCCCCCCTTTGACGCGGTAGGCAACAAGTCCAGCCATACCGCGAAGATTAATATCAGGACGATGGCGAGCCAAAATGCGGGGGTCGCCTGGCCTATCAGCGCGATGAAACGGCCGAAGTAGTCCCACACAGATCCCCGCTTGACCGCCGATAACACGCCAAGCGGGATCCCAACCATGGTCGAAAAGATCCAGGCGACCACGCCAAGTTGCAGAGTCGCGGGCATCTTCTCCCTGATAATCCGTGTGACCGGACGCTCGGCGCCAATGCTCTTTCCGAGGTCACCCCTGACCAACCGCCCCAGCCAGATGCCGTACTGGACGATAAGTGGCCGGTCCAGCCCCCACTTGGCTCTTAGTTTTTCGATTGTCTCAGGGTTCAGTCCATAGCTTTCTGCACGGACAAACACGAGCAGCGGATCGGGTCCCAGTCGCGAAAGGATGAAGACGAGGATAGTTACGCCCCACAGCGTAACAACTCCCAGCATTGCCCTCCGAATGAGGAAGTTCCGCATCGTGGCTCGTTATCTTCCCTCAGGCTGAACGCAGGAACTAACCGCTGCCGACGCGTCTACCGACGACGGTCGGCTCACGGGCCCACCGGGTGGGCGCTGCCCAAGCCGCGGCTGACGTCTACCGGCTAGATCTGCGGCGGCGAAAAGATGCCGGGCCCAAAAAGAGCCCGGCATCCAATCATTTGCCTACTTGAGTTCGATGTTCTCAGGCGTGTTGAAGCGAAGCCTGAGTCCCCTCTCCATGGGCCAGGAGAGAGCGTTCGGATTCAGTGTTACCCGAAGAGGTTCGGCAACAGTGCCGGCCGACGTCACCCATTCGTGGAGGTAGTCGGCAAGACCGTTGTTCAGTTCGATCCGCTTCTGCCTGTCCGGCTCAGCGGAAACTTGCTGGAACGTCTTGGTGATGAACGGAATCTCAATGGAGTTGCTCTTGCCACCCCTTCCAAGCGCGCTCGCCTGACTCTCGCGGGGCCAGTCCCAGGGTGATGCGGCCCGGCAGCCTACTGCGCAACCGTCGATGTAGGGAGCAGTAGCCGATTTGCTTACTAGGTTCGGGCGCCAAACCGCGTACGCGAAGTGGAGCACCTCGACTTTAATCCCGACGTCTTCCCAGAAGGCCGCGACTGCGTCGCCGATCCCAGACCACGATCTGGTGAGTTCCCAAGAATACATCGGGGCCTCAAACCTTATTCCGTCGTCCCCTCGCGGGTAGCCGGCCTGGTCGAGAAGCGCCTCTGCCCTTGCCGGATCGTAATCGACCTTCCACTTGTCATCCCAGTTCGGGTTGTTGATGTCGAAGTACGAGTTGTACACCGGCCATCCGAGCCCGCCGAATACCACCTCATTGACCTTGTCGCGGTCAATTGCCGCGGACATCGCCAGCCGCACCAAGCGCGCCTGTTCCATGTCGGTCATGCCGGGCGGGTTGTTGTCCCGCGGCGCTCGTGCGATTCCGGGATTCCCGATCCACGGTATGTCATGAACGACTGTGTTGATTTCGAGTTTTTCGCCGGTTGTCGGATGAAACTCCTCCCACAGGTTTCCGGCAAACATCATCGACCACATGTTGGCCACGCCGGCGGTCGCGGTGGTCATCCCAAGGCGTTGCATTGCCGGGATGTTGCGTAAGCCGATGTCCGCAACATCAGCCTCACCGGTGCTCAACATAGCCTGGCGCACCGTCTCGTCCGGTACCGCAAGGTTAGTTAATTTCGTGATCTGCGCAACCTTGCGCCAATGACTGTCCAATGCTTCGGCCACTACCCGATCGCCGCGGACCCATTCGGTCAGCTTGAACGGACCAGTGCCCACCACGTTGTCCGAATTCCAATCGCGGCCCTTTTCGTCGAATGCCCGCTTGCTGACGATGCTGGCGGTCAGGCCGTCCTGCCCGAAGAACCAGGTCTGCCACCGGGGATCGAACGCCGGCCAATTTATCTTGACCGTGTAATCGTCGACCTTCTCCAACGGGACCAGGCCGAGGAAACCTGCCCAGGATCCGCTGCCGTCCGTGATACTCACCAACCCCGAGCCGTACTCCTCCGACGTGTTGGGGTTAGTGTCGTTAAAACTCCAGACCACGTCATCGGCGGTCAACTCGCCGAAGTCGCCGTGGTGCGTGTGAAACGGAATGCCCTGTCTGATCTTTACATTCGCGGACAGAGCATCATCCGCCAATTCCCAAGATTCCGCTATCAACGGCGATGCGGAATCCTCGTTAGTGGGCTTCCAGAGAGTCTCACTAATGCTCAGGGCTTTCACCAGGCAGCACAGGCCCCCTGCATTGAATCCGGTGCCTGTAGAACCTGACACTGCGGCGCTGACAAACACAATCTCGCCGCGGGGATTCTTCGATGCCGGCGCCGGTCTGTCGGCCGGAACGGGCGTCGGTGTCGCAGGAAGCATAGGAACAGGCGTCACCTCGACCTGGACGATTCGGTCCACCACCACTGTCTCGACGACCTTCTCGATACGAGTTACCGGTTTTTCCACAACGACAGTTTCTACGACCTTTACAGTCTGGCCCTCAACGATCTTCTCCACCACCACTGTCTCGACGACCCTTTCGGTGCGGGTTACCGGCTTCTCCACTACCACCGTCTCCACGACTTTAACGGTCTCGCCCTGGATTACTCTATCGACGACGACGGTTTCAACCACCGTCTCGACTTGAGTCACTTGCTCCGTGACTACGACGGTTTCGACAACTGTGACCGTCTTCGTTTCGCCTCCGCAAGCAAGGCCAACGGCCACAGCGCCAGCAATGGCCATCAATAACAAGGGTTTCCACATAGACCTGGCTTTTCGCATCAGGCTTCCTCCGTAAGTATTCCTGCTTCGTTAGGCACGCGCCGAAAATGGGCGCGATCCACGTGCGAAGCCGGCTTCATTGACCGAACCGAATTGGTTAAGTCTGGTTAGACCCCCCCAACCAGAGGGTCCAGATAGGGCGCGAGATTATAATCGCAGGTATCTAAAGTCAAATTGATCCGACGCGGAAACTCGTCCCCTTCGAAGGCCGTGGCAGTACGCGCGCCCGCCCGCAGGACCGTCTCTTACGTCTTACGCGGCCGCCCCGGCGACGTACGGGGCATGCGAATCGGCGTTTCCGGCGTCCGCCGGCAAAAATAACCGATACGGACGCCACCTTCTACCGTTTGATCATGTCGAACTGCTCGTAGGCGCCGCCTAGAACGGGCTGGGGATCGATACCCATCCAGCGGTCCAGCAGGGTCCCGTATAGGCCCCTGAAGTCGTTGTTGTACGCCATGTCGCCCTCGACCTGGTCCCTGGGCTCCAGAGAGGGGTACTCGCCATACAAGCCGCCCTTGACAGGGCCGCCCATCACGAACGCAACGCCGCCGGAGCCGTGGTCGGTGCCGGAGCCGTTGTCATCGATTCTCCGGCCGAATTCGCTGAATACCAAGACGACGGCATCGTTCTCGCGCCCGTGCTCTTCGAGGTCGGCGAAGAAGTCGCCGACGGCTGTCGACAACTCGGTCATTAGTTTGGCGTGGTTTATGAGCTCGCCGGCGTGCGTGTCGTAGCTTCCATGCTGCGTGTAGAAGACGCGTGTGCCCACGTCCGCGAACATCACCTGCGCTATGTCGCGGAGGCTCTGGGCGATGGGGCTGGCGGCGTACTCGATCGCGGAAGAGTACTTGCGGGGAGCTGTTCGGAGAATGTCAGCCCCGAGATAGGCGCTCATCCCCGTCTCGCCAATGGCCTCGAGAACGGCGTCCCGGCCATCGGCAGGGCCGTACATGCGGGTGAAGATGTCGAGCGCCAGGTCGCGTGTGGCCGTGTCTTCTATGTCGGGCAGCAGACCGTACGTTGCCAGGTTTCCAACAGAGGCGACCGGAACGCCCTTGCAGTGCATGGCCCTCGGCAGGCCGCGGCCGAAGTTGACCCCGGTGATCACGTTCCTGTGGTCTGGGTCGATCTCCCGGATCGTCCGCCCGAGCCAGCCGTCGGGGGCGATCTCCACCGTCTCGCCGGTGTGCCAGATGTCCATAGACCGGAAGTGGGAGCGGTTTGGCCTCGGGTATCCGACACCGTTGACGATCGCTACTTTGCCCTCGTCCCAAAGGCTTTTTACCGGCCCCAGATTGGGGTGAAGGCCCAGCGTGCCGTTGAGGTCGATCACCTCGTCCTCGGTTAGGCGAATGGCCGATCTGGAGTCCTGATACATGCCGTTCGTATACGGAACGACGGTATTCATGGCGTCGTTTCCGCCCGATAGCTGGATCACTACCAGGGACGGATCACGTTGGGAAGTCATTAAGGGTACCTCCTGGAGAGGGGCTGCTTTCTAATTAACCGGACGTGCGCATATCGAAGACTTGCACCCTGTGCCGGCTGGTGTCCACCACGTAAAGGTGGTCGCCAACAATTTTCACGGACGACGGACCCCAGAAGTACTTCTCGATGTGAGATGACTCTTCGTGAGGGTCTCCGTCAAAAAGGTCCATGGGGAGATCGAGGTTCGCTCTTGCTCTTGCTGCGGCTTCCTCGACGTTAGTGTCGAGGAATGCCTGGGCCCACTTTGAGACCGTGGCCTGACCTCTCAGTTTTTGGACGAATCCGCCTTCAGGGTCGAACACCTGCACTCGATGGTTGCCCCAGTCCGCCACGTAGATATACCCGTCGTCATCAAGGCAAGCGCTGGACGGCCGGTGAAGCTCACGTTCACCCCGGCCCGGCCTGCCGTACGCCGCGACGAACTCTCCATCAGGAGTCAGCTTTTGTACGCGGTCGTTGCCCCAATCGGCAACGAGGATGTCGCCATCCGGACAAACGGAGATCCCCCACGGCAGGTTGAACTGTCCCGCCGCGGATCCGGCGTCGCCAAAATTGCCCAGGAACCCGCCGTCGGTCGTGAACCGCTGGATGCGATTGTTGCGATGATCCGCCACGAGCAGTTCATTGGCCGAGTTGAACGCCAGCCCATTGGGGCCGTCCAGTTGCCCGGCTCCGGCGCCAGCCTCTCCCCAACTCGCGATAAATTCGCCGCCAGTCGACATAACGGATATCCGGGTCAGGTAGTCATCACTGACGAACACCCGTTGTTCTCTGTCAATGGCAATCGAGTTCGGCCATATGAATTGGCCGTCTTCTTCGCCGAATGAGCCGAATATGCCGAAATAGCCCTCGTCCAGGTCCATCACCGTGATGCGCACACCTCGCTTGTCGGCATCCGAAGACCGGTTAAGCATGTAGAGACGGTCATCATCTCCGGCAGCGAAGTCCACTGGGTAATAGAGGCCGCGGCCGAACATTGCCGTGACGCCAATCGTGCGGTTATATGCGAGCCGCCCGGTTTGAATTTTCGAATCGGCCAGTGTCATATGCTTGTCACCCCGCTCCGACGTAGCTCGTCGCGCTTTCGGACCCGTCCACCTTCAATAGAATCGAATCATGCCCGTTGGAACTCCGGCGATGCCGCCGCCAGCCTGAGGGTGTGTGCCGCTCTTTCGCGCGGGGTCCGGCCGACGGAGCTTCCCAGTTGATCGCTTCGCTCTACGAACTCGATTAACGATGCTCGTGTCCCGTCAGTGACCTCGGACATGGACAACTGGTCCAGAGCCCTTTCGACCAACTCTTCCGGCGCGACGTTGCCGTTGCCGTCTGAGAGGACGTTGTTGACCATCGCCTCGACCCCGGGGCTGTCGAGATTCCCAAGGCGCTCGGACGCGAAGTTGACGCGCTCGACCAGCGCCCCCGAATCGATCCACTCCTTGCCCCAGCGCCATCCTTCGACCGACGGCGGGTTTAGCAGGTGCTGCCCCATGAACCAGGACTGCATGTGGGTCGGGATCATCTCCTCCCGGGGGCGGGCGAACTCCCCGGTCAGCTTTAACACACCGGCCATCAACTCGGCCGGACTCTTCACGCGCTCGTACCACACGCGCTCGGACTTGAAAAAGTCTGACTTGAAAAGAACCCGCAGCATCTCTCTGATGCTGTATCCGCTGTCGAAATACGCCTTGGATAGCGTCTCAATCGCCTCCGGGTCTCGCGGAGGCTTGTATGGCCATTCCGGCACCGGCGGCTCGTCGGCGACGAAGAAGCTGTACAGGTGGCGGGAGATGAAACGGGCGGTGGCGGGTTGCTCGCAGATGATGTCGATGATGTCCTCGCCATTGAAGCGTCCCTTGCGGCCAAGGAACTCCTTCTCACCGTCGTCGTGGTCCTCTGGCTTGAACTCAAAGTGGAACGAAAGCCGGCCGTAGGGCCAGATGGAATCCCGCATCGACTTGAGCGTCATGTACTCGGTGTTGCCGATCGTCCAGCCGGTGAAGGCGCGGGACGCCTCCTTGATGTCCTTCTCTGAGTAGTTTCCGACACCGAGGGAGAACAACTCGAGCAGTTCCCTGCCGTAGTTCTCATTGATCGCGCCGTTGTGGTTCTCGCAGTTGTCCAGCCAGACGATCATCGCCGGGTTTTTGGACAACTCCAGTAGCAGCGTGCGAAAGCTGCCCAAACCGTAGTTAGAGAACATCCTGATCTGGTCGTGCAGCACCTTGCCGTTGGCGAGCTTGCTGTAGCCGGTGGCGAAGATGCCGTGCCAGAAGAGCGTCGCCTTCTCCCGCAAAGGCGCGTCGGTCGAGATCATGCGGTACATCCAGCTGGCGGCGGCCCCGATTCCCATCATGCCCATGTGGTCGGGGTGATACCGCCGGATCAGGTCGAGCGACATCACGTTTGGATTATCGGTGTCCAGCAACCTCTCCACCGTCGTCTCGTAGCCCTGATCCACCAGCGCTCGCAGCTCGTCCCTCGATGCGCCAAAGCCGGCCCGCCGCATCAGGTGGGCCATCAGTTGTGTTTCGTGATTCGCCATCGCATACCGCCTGAATCTAACTTGGGGGTCTCAATTACCCGGCATCTTATCAACAACTGAATGAAGTTTGAAGATTCAGTCTTTAGGCGTCCCTGATACAGTTGCCGGACTGCCGAGTATGGAAAGACGCGGACCGAGGCTTACACACGGCCGCAGAATCCCGGGATCCGGAAATTGCGGCTGGCTAACATATGCGGCCTGCGTTTGCACCAGGTAAGAGGGCAAAAAGATGTCAACAATCGTGGAGAGGTACGCCCAAAAATTCGAGAAGTCAGGTCGTCTGAGTGAAAAAGGACACCAGGTAATACCCAACGGCGCCCATCTGTCGCGCCCCCTGCACCCCTTCCCGGTCTACGTCGAACACGCCCGGGGCGGCCGCAAGTGGGACGTCGACGGAAACGAAATCGTGGACTTCATGATGGGATACGGAGCGCTGATTCTCGGCCACGCCCACCCCGCGATCAACGCAGCCCTCAGCACGCGTCTCACACAGGGAACCCACATGGGCGCCGCCACGCCGCAGGAACTGCGTTGGGCCGAACTCGTCAACAGCCTCATCCCATCGGCCGAGCGGGTCAGATTCACGTCCTCAGGCACCGAATCTACGCTCCTCGCCATTCGCCTTGCCCGCGCCTTCACCGGAAGAAAAAAGGTAGTGAAGTTCCGTGAGCACTTCCACGGCTGGCACGACTACGTTTCGCTGGACTCCGGCATCAACACGCAGGCCGGTATACCCCAGGAGGCCCTGTCCACTGTCATCGTCATCGAACCGGATATAGACAAGCTCGCCCAACTTCTCAACGAAGACCCGGACGTTGCCACCGTAATCATGGAGCCCACAGGGGCCCACTGGGGCCAGTTCCCCGTGCACAACCCCTCGTTTCTCGAAAGCGTCCGCGATCTCACGTCGAGACACGGCGTGGTGATGATCATGGACGAAGTAATCACGGCGTTCCGGGTCTCCCGAGGGGGTGCGCAAGAACGATTCGGCATCACGCCTGACCTGACCACAATGGCGAAGATCGTGGCGGGCGGCCTACCCGGAGGCGCAGTCGCAGGAAAGGCCGAAATCATGGACCTCCTGGCGCCCGGCAATCACTCCGAATACATGTCGCATCCGGGCACCTTTATCGCCAATCCT
The DNA here is from genome assembly GCA_965224235.1 of Dehalococcoidia bacterium. Lineage (GTDB taxonomy): Bacteria > Chloroflexota > Dehalococcoidia > Lucifugimonadales > Lucifugimonadaceae. Next base: position 1,227,248 of record CBDCYP010000002.1, read on the forward strand.
TTGTCCGCCACCGCTGGAATAGCCTGTCTCGAATTGGTGGCGAACGGCCCTGTAAACGAACGGGCCGACGCTATGGCCGAACGTCTAAAGGCAGGCTTGCGGGACGCCTTTGGGAAGACCGAGGTGACCGGCCATGTCCACGGCATAGCATCAATAGTTCACGTCGTACTCGGAACGGAATGCGGTTGCAACGGTGAAAACTGCACGGCGCCCCATTCCGAACTGGCCCAACGAACCGCAGCCCAGTCTGGCCCGCTCAAGCTGGCCATGCTCAACGAGGGAGTCGACATGATGGGCGGCATCGGTTTCATAGTCTCAGCCGTCCACGAAGAAAACGACATCGACGAAACAATCGTCGCCTTCGAACGGTCCCTGCAAGCCCTCCGCTCAGACGGCGCAATCTAACCCGCCGCGTAACGCCGTCTCTCATGAACGCCCGACCATCCCCCCACCACGTATCGCCGTCCCTTATGACCCCCCCCCCCCCCCCCCCAACACCCGTGTTCCCCGACCATTGTTAGTGCGCCGGAGTGTGCGCCCACCGGGTGGAGCGGCAGCCATATTCCAATCTCGTCATTTGTATGTTGCGAACGAAGAAATCCAATTCACGACCTGCCTAGCCCTCCAGTTGCATGCGCAGGCGCCGCTGTGATGCCGTAACGCCTGGCTTATACGGGCTCTGTATCTGGTCTAAAATACGGTCATGTCTACAGTTGTGTTGAATATTGGGGCAGCGAATACCCGCCTGCCCAGGCTCGTCGCAGGCCTGAAGAGGGGTGACCACATCGTCCTCTCTCGCCGCGACCAACCGGTAGCCGACATTCGGCCGCTGTCCTGCCACCCAGACGAACCCCGCTCCGTGGGGCTCGGTCGGGATCTGGCCGAAGCGTTCTTCGATCCGCCTCCCCACGACATTCTCAACGATTTCGAGGGTGGCGCTGGGTGAGTCCGTTCCAGCGGTCATGAAGCTGCTGCTCTCGCACTCGGGCCACCCACCGAAACCTTCTTAGTACAGTCGCCTTAGGCCCACCAACTTGGAAGAGTACGGAGTCAACTAGTGATCGAATCTTGGGATTGGCCGGGCGCGAGATGGTGGCGCGTAGATCTGCACGCGCATTCTCCTGAATCATACGATTTCACGAGTGCATCGGGTCCAGCAGATCAGGATTGGGAACAATGGCTGAGCGCAGCGCGCGACGCGGGAATGCATGCCATCGCTGTAACCGATCACAATACAGCGGAAGGACTACATCATCTGCAGACCGCCGTCCCAACGGTAGTAAACGCTCCGGTAATCTTCCCGGGAGTGGAACTCACGGCATCTGACGGCTCACACTTGTTACTTATAATGGATCTTGATTGCAATAAGCAGCATGTCGAAGAGCAACTTTCCAAATTAGGTATTACTGTAGACAAACGGGGCAAGAGGGATTCCCGTTCGGTCAATAGTGTTGAACAGATCCTGAATGCGTGCGGCGATGATGTCCTCGTTATCGGCGCGCACGTCAACAGTCCGGCTGGATTGCTCAAACACGGCGGGCAACAGGGAATCGGGGAGTTGCGTCACCCTCGCCTCGCCGCAGTAGATATTGATCCATGTAAGCCCGTCGATGAGCGCTGGCTCAATGGAGACTTACCCGAGATCGGCCGAAAGATCCCTAAGGTTTGGGCATCCGACGGTCACAAACTTTGTGATCTCGGTCGTCGATTCACCTGGGTCAAGATGACACGCCCAAACTTGGAGGGACTACGTCTTGCGTTGCTGGACGGAGCCGACTCGCTCAAACCCGCCAGCCGTACAGATACTGCCGACCCCAACGCCCACGCGAGCTTGGCGATCGAGAGTATTACTGTCCAAAACGGCCAATTCATTGGAAAACCGTCCCTGGTCGAGGTTCGGTTTAATCCCTGGTTGAACGCGATCATCGGCGGCCGCGGCACCGGCAAGTCCACACTCATCGACTTTTGCCGCAAGACGCTGCGCAGGGAAGGTGATCTAGACGGCAGCAACGACGCCGAAGAGGGCTCACTTCGTAGTTTGTTTGATCGGCGCATGCGGGTCCCTGCGTCACAATCAGAAGGGCTTCTGACAGACAACACGCGTATTGACGTCGTTTATCGTAAAGACGATGAACGCTTCACTCTTTCCTGGAGTCAAGACGGAAAGGCTCAGCCAATCGCCAGGATGGAAGGCGCAACTTCGATTCCAGAAGATGGCGACATTCGCGAGCGTTTTCCAGTGCGCATTTACAGCCAAAAACAGCTGTTCGCCCTTGCCCAAGACCCGAATGCCCTTCTCTCAGTCATAGATGATAGCCAGGACGTCCGCGGACCAGAGTTGGATCGGCAACTCAGCCAGATGGAGAGCAGGTTCTTATCTGTGCGCGCTGCGGCCCGCGCAGCGGCAGAACAGGCAGCCGAACTGCCGGCTCGCATCGCGTTGCTCAGAGATCTCCAACGCAAGCTCGCCATGCTTCAACAGGGCGGCCACGCGCAGGTCCTGAATGAGTATCGTATCCGGCGCCAGCAGAACGATAATTGGGAAGTGATCCTCGAAGCGTCTGAACAGGCGTTGAGGACCGTGGCACATAGCGCCGGAGATTTGGCGGCGGCTGATCTGGACCTCGTCGTCACGGACACTGATGATCCGGCGGCGATTAGCCTCATACGCGCACATGGGGCTCTTGGGAAGATCGTCCACGACCTTCAGACGAATCTGCGCCAAAGTGTTGAAGAAGCTCGTCTGGCCATCGAAAGTGTCAAATCAGGCTCAGATGCCGTCAGGTGGCGAGAGGCAGTGGCAGCCAGCACGGCGCGGTTCCACGCAGAATCCAGCCAGCTCGCTGAGGCAGGCGTCTCCGATCCGAACGAGTATGGAGATTTGTTGGAAAACCTGGCAAGGGTGCAGCGCGAAATCGAGGAACTGGAGAGAGACCGGGAGCGCTCGGAGAAATTGGAATTGGACGCCGCTGTGATTCTCTCGAATTACCGCGAGGTTCGACGCGTACTCTCCGACAGGCGATCGAGATTCGCTGAACATAATACGAGCGCCAATCTCCGCGTCATGATCGATACTAACGCAAATCACGCGAGTCTTGCCGGTGATCTGAGCGAGATACTTGGAATCCAATTTTTTGAGGGCGACCGCCGGGAGGTTGCTCGGAGAATTCGACCTGAACTGAACGACTCATGGGCTTGGGATAGGCTCGATACCGTGATAGGAGAAATGCGTCGGTTCACTTCCGGCAAGTTGGATACTTGGGCAACTCAGGACCAGCGCTTTACGGCGGCGCTGAAGCGGGTCCCGCCTGAGCGGATCGACCGCCTGGGCCTCTACCTTCCCAAAGACAAAGTTAACGTCAGTTTTAGGGATGACGAACATGGTCCATGGAAGTCCATTGACCAGGGGTCACCTGGCCAACAGACTGCCGCGCTCCTCGCATTTGTGCTCAGTTATGGTCGCGAGCCAATCATATTGGATCAACCCGAAGACGACCTGGACAACAGTCTCATTTACGAGTTGTTAGTCAACCAGTTGCGCCAGACCAAGCTCACTCGTCAAGTGATAGTTGTCACCCACAATCCCAACATCGTGGTCCACGGCGACGCAGAGTACGTGATTTCACTAAACACCAAAAATGGCCAAACTTCAATCGCAGCTAAAGGCGGGCTTCAGGAAAGAAGCGTGCGCGATGAGATTTGTCGGGTTATGGAGGGTGGGGAGATAGCGTTTGAAACTCGGTATCGACGAATCATGCCACTGCGAGGAGTGTGAAAGTGTTTCCAGGTGAAGACCTGAACCGGCGTATTCGCCTGGGTGAAGATTCCACTCTGGAACTCAAGCGCGTCCTATTGTCAGAGTCGAGAGTGACCGATCCGAAACGCGGAGACTTTGCTGACGAGCTTGCCGCTATGGCCAATGGCCCAGGTGGAACGTTGGTATTGGGAGTAGACGACCGAAGTCGCCATGTGTTGGGGATTCCTATCGAGAGCCTCGATATGGTCGAAGGGTGGGTTCGCGAGATCTGCAACGATTCGATCAACCCGCCGCTCGACGCGATGATTCGGAAACTTGAGTTGCCCGGCGTCGCAGGCCATCTCGTCGCGGTAATCCGCATCGACATCCCCCGCAGCCTATTCGTCCACAGGAGTTCAGGCGGCTACTTCAGGAGGATTGGGAGTTCCAGGCGCGAGATGTCACCGGATATTCTTGCACGGCTCTTCCAGGAACGCAGCCAGAGCAGAGTGATTCGGTTTGATGAATCAGTGGTCCCGGGGACATCTCCGAGCGATCTGGACGAGAGTCTGGCTAGCCGATTCCTGCGTTATGACAGTGAATTGAGTGAAAACGCACTGAGAAAACTGAGAATTGTGGTTCACGATGAAAATGGCGCCTTGCGACTCACAGTTGCTGGCGTGCTAATGTGTACTTCAGAGCCCGGGAACTGGATGCCACACGCTCAGATACAAGCTGTAAGTTACGCTGGCGAGCGACAGGATGTGAATTATCAGAGTGACGCCAGAGATTTCGTCGGCCCGCTGGATTCCCAAGTACTCCAAGCACTACATTTCGTGCGCAAAAACATGCTTGTATATGCCACAAAGGCAGTAGCCCGAGTAGATCGTCCACAATTCAGCGAACGGGCCATCTTTGAAGCATTGGTCAACGCGGTGGCACATCGCGACTACTCAATGGCAGGCGCGCGAGTTCGTCTTCACATGTTCAGGAACCGCCTTGAGCTTTATGTGCCGGGCGCACTCGCCAACACTCTGACCCCGGACAGTATGGACCTGAGACAATATAGCCGGAATGAACTGATCGTTTCGCTGATGACTCGTTGCCGTGCTCCGTCGATGGAGGACATGGACCGCACACACATGATGGAACGAAGAGGTGACGGAGTTCCAATTATTCTTGATGAGAGCAGCGACCTCTCAGGGCGTCTACCAGAATACACGCTGATTGACGATAGTGAGCTTCGCCTCGTTATCTGGGCCCCAACCAACGAAGCTCAATAGTCATAACCCACGTCACACCATGCTCCACATCAACCCCTCACCCGCCCAACAACCCCCCCACCATGTAACCGCGTCTCTCGTGGACACCCGACCGTCCCCCCGACCACGATCGGGGATCCTTGCCACAACCGTCGTCCTGAGAGCCCCCGCAATCACCATCCACCATCCACTAACAGGCACACACCCACACGCACCCCTCAACACGCGCTCCGAGCCGAAGTCCTGGCGATGGAAAGACGGCCCCAATCGGGGCGCCTGACCAGTGGCGGGCCGGGGGAAGCGCACAGGAATCAGGCTCGCAGAGTGTATACTCCAAAGATCACAATGGGAGACAGAATGACGACGCTGGAAGAACGGGTCAGCCAGCTTGAAGGCGCTTACGAGCACACGGCGACCGAGGCGGATTTGATCGCCCTGCGCGGAGAATTCAACATGATGCTGTTTCATGTGGAAGGATTGTCCAAAGCCGTCAGAGGTATGCAATCGAGGCTGGACGATATCATCGCCAGACCACGTCGCCGCATGGGATACAACCCGACTGAGACGCAAGAATGACGGATCACCGAAGAAGCGCGTGACGGGTCCCCGAACGGAGTCGGGGACGATGGTTCCCGTGGCGGGGGATGACGGGCGTGGCGCCCTTGCCCCCCATGCCCGTTTCTTTCCGACATCCCCCGCCAGGTAACCGCGTCTCTCGCGGGAACCCCTGCAACCCCGCGTGGGGGCGTTGGTAACCACAACCACGCCGAACACCCCCATGTCAAACCAAACACCTCCATGTCAAACCGAGCGCACGCCCTCATGTCATTCCGAGCGCACGCCCTCATGTCATTCCGAGCGCAGCCGAGGAACCTAAGCCATCCAGCCATCAGACCCGCCCCTCTCACCCCAGACCCTTCGACTGCGCTCAGGGTGACAGGCACACACCCGTGTTACTCCGAGCCACTCAACTGTCATTCCCAGCACGTCCTTATGTCATCCTCAACACAGTCCTCATGTCATTCAAAGCGCACGCCCTCATGTCATTCCGAGCGCAGCCGAGGAATCTAGTCCCATGTCCACAACAAACGCCCGACAGTACTACGTTTACATACTGACCAACGGGACCGGAACTCTCTACGTCGGTATGACCAACGACCTCGAAAAAAGAATGTACGAACACAAGGCCAAACTCGTGGCAGGCTTTGCGAGCAAGTACAACCTCACCCGGCTCGCTTACTACGAACAGACCTCGGACGTCGAATCCGCGATAGCGCGGGAGAAGCAAATAAAGCGCTGGCGACGCAGCAAGAAAGTCACACTGATAGAGTCGTCAAACCCACGATGGAAGGACCTATCCCTCGATTGGTCCTTCGACTGATAAACGGCTGTTATTCCAGGCACACACCCGTGTTACTCTGAGCCACTCAACTGTCATTCCCAGCACGTCCTTATGTCATCCTCAACACAGTCCTCATGTCATTCTGAGCGCACGCCCTCATGTCATTCCGAGGCGCACGCCCTCATGTCATTCCGAGCGCAGCCGAGGAATCTAAGCCATCCAGCTGGCAGACCCGCCCCTCTTACCCCAGACCCCTCGGCTACGCTCGGGGTGACAGGTAGATGTACAGTGTCACAGGTAGGTGTACAGGGTGAGAGAGGGATTGTCGGAATGGCCAGGTGGGCATTAAAGGTGATTATTATTTGTCATTCAAAGCGCACGCCCTCATGTCATTCCGAGCGCAGCCGAGGAACCTAAGCCATCCATCCAACAGACCCGCCCCTCTCACCCCGAACCCTCCACCGCTACCCTATATCTATCGCGCCCGGTCAAGGTCGCGTGGTGATCGGCCCGACCCTCGCCAGGCCGTAGGCGGAGGTACTGAGGAAAGAAATGAACAAAGAAAAACTAAAGAAAGAATGGCTTTTCAGCAACTCATTGGTTGCTTTCGCGGGCGCGTCCCTGATGGTTATGTATTCTCAAATACCGGACGGCGGTTACAAACTTACCTCCGATGCAACGGCCGAAGCCTTCCTGTCCGGCGCGTCGGTATTACTCTTCGTCCTACTTTTAGGCTTGTCGTTCGTCCTCGGGGCGGCTTCCTTAATACAGCCGATTCGGTCTTGGACACTTCGCAAAATCCGTCCCAGGTTCTCTCCACTCCTGAATATAGCAACGGTGTTTGCATTCATCCTGAGTTGGCTAACTGCATACTTTGAACTCCCCCGGGATCAACTGTTGTCGCTGGTTCTGTTCTGGAGCGGCACAGGTATGCTCGTCGTCATTTTTATCAAGGTCATGTACGCGCCATTAAAGAGTATTATTTCCGGGCTCCTATATCTCTTTAAGCACCTGTTTGGAGCCCTCATGCGGACGAGTCTCCGCGACCGGGTACGCAACCTCCGCGCCCGCCTGGATTCACTCGTTAACAAAGTCATGAGCATTAAAGACCACTTGCGCGACTTTCGTTCACTACTGTTAAAGGCGAACCCAATCAGCATTGACGGTTTTATGTACGTCATCGGGGTTGTGGTAGGGTTCATCGCCTTTATTGCCGTCGTGTTGTGGTTCTTGGCGTACTTCTCCAATAATGATAAGCCCGACATCGGCGCACCTCTATTCACACTCGCACAGGTTATGGCGATCTTCGGCGGATTCGGTTTTGTCGCTGGTTTCTCCGGGCATCGTTACAGTCAACTCAAAAACAACATGCGTTACGTTGGGGCGCTACACCTCATCTCAGCCTTGGGATTCAGCCTGCTCGGTATGATGTTGCCGATCTCAACCGGCGCCGACGTAAAGAGCTTTGATGGGGCTTTTTTGGTAGCGCTTAGCATCGCGGCCTTCCTCATGGCCGCTGTTGGGTTCACTTTGGGCACAATCCTCTGGGTGAGCCAGTTGCACAAGCTAATGGGGTACCAGAACCCCAACGACGAACAGCCCGATCCCTAACCCCCCTGGGAAATACACCGTCCCCTCCACATAGCCGCACCCCCAGACCGCCGCCATCCTCCACCCTCTTGTTACACGTGTTACACGCGGTACGCGCTCCGCCCGCGCGCACGCATCAGGTGGCGAGCGTATGAGAGCGTACGATGCGGCGGGCCGCACCCGCCCCCGCGGCTCTCGCGTCCCCGCGCGCGCCCAACCCAAAACCACTCCACCGTCTCCTCCACATAGCCGCGCCCCCAATCCGCCGCCATCCTCCACCCTCTTGTATACGCGGTACGCGCCCCGCCCGCGCACCCGCATGAGGTGGCGAGCGTATGAGAGCGTACGATGCGGCGGGCCGCACCCGCCCCCGCGGCTCCATCGTTCGTTCATGCCCGCGCGCCCAACCCAACCCAAACCATTCCATACCACTCCATAACCATGCGCCCGCGTGCCCGCCCTTTCCCCATTCCCCATGCCCCCGGCTATCTCTCGTCTGCCTAATCCCCGCGGGATAGCGGGATAGGCAGACGAGGGAATCTCTTGCCCCAAACCCGTCCCCTGCCCACCTTGCCGACCGTGTTCCGCGCAACCGCCGGCACAGCCGGGAACGTCCCCCAACGTGCCCGACGGCGCCAGGCGCCCCCCACCCTCAACATGCCCGATACCGGCAGCAATACGTATTGACACCAACTCTGCCGAACGGTAAATTCGCTATGTTGTGCGATTCAGGGATGGAAGAGTCGCGCCATCCAAAAATTGCTGAATTGAGGAAGTACATGTTGAATCGGCCGTTAACAGCAGTGATGGCACGGATCGTTGAGGCTGTCGGCGCGCTCGTCGCCGTTCTCACGAAGCCATTTGTTTCGCTTGATCTGGGATATGCGCAAGTTGTCCCTGGCCCAAAATCCCGCAAAGTGAGGCAGTTCATGCTTAACAGACCCTTCAAATCGGTGATCGCCCGAACTGCTATCTTCGCTCTCGCCCTGTCGCTGGCCATCTCCTTCGTTTCTGTGGGACTGACCCCCGCGGCATTCGCCCAGACGGCGGATGCGCCGAAGTGCGTGCCGGACGATGACGATGGTGTAACGGAGTGCTCCTACGAGGAGAACGGCACGGATGTTGTGACCACCTTCAGCAGCGCGTCCGACCCCGAGGGAGCGGAGGTCGAGTGGGCCGTTGAAGGCCCCGACGCGGCCGACTTCGACGCCACGGGCGGCGTGCTCACCTTCAAAAAGTCTCCCAACTACGAAATGCCGTCTGACAGGGACGATGACCTCGACACGGATGGCGACCAAAACGCCGGTGACAACGAGTACAAGGTATCGGTGAGGGTTACCGAGCTTCTGGCCGAGGGCCAGGACCCTCCGGCCCTGTCTACTGTGGCGAAAGTCACCGTGAAAGTCACCGATGTCGAAGAGAAAGGCTCATTAGACTTGAGCCGGCTGCAGCCCCAGGTTGGGGAGGACCTGGAGGCGACCTTGAGTGACCCTGACCGCGGCGAGGGCAATTCCCAAGACCCCTCCGGCCAAACGTGGCAGTGGTCCGTGCCCAAGGTTAAGAGGCCCACAATCAACAACGAAGATCACTGGCAGGCTGCCGCTTCGCCAGGGAACACTGCTGGTACCTACTCACCGGCCGCGGGTGACGTGGGCAAGTCCCTGCGTGTGATGGTGACCTACACGGACGCGCAGGGCGCCGACAAGAAGGCGTACCTGGAGTCGTACCATCCTGTGAGGGCCGTGCCGACCAGCACGAATACGGCGCCCAACTACGACAACACAGATATCGAGTTCTCGATATCGGAGGACTCGACCGTAGGTGCCGACGTGGGTACCCCGGTTGTGGCCACGGACGCAGATCGGGACGACATCATCACCTACGTGCTGAGTGGTGGTGGCGACGAAGCCCACTTCAAAATAGACAAGAAGACGGGCCAGTTGACGGTTGGCGTTGGCGTCAAGCTGGATCATGAGCAAGGCGGCGATGAGGGCGAGGGTGTTTACGAGGTCGAAGTCATTGCCTACGATCCTTCAAACAACACAGACGGCGGTGCGTATACCGCAAAAGTGAACATCACGGCGACGGACGTGAACGAAGCTCCGACGGTCACAGGAAGTACAGAGGGGGAAATTCCGGAGAAAAGCAGTACTCCGGCGGGCGATCTCTACACCCCCTTCGAGGAGACTTACAACAAGACTGACGTCGACGACGGAGACGAGACGACGTTCTCGCTATCCGGCGCCGACAAGGACCTTTTCGACCTCTCTGCGGCCGGTGTTCTGACGTTTAAGGACGATCCCGACTTCGAGAACCCGAAGGACGATAACAAGGACAACGCCTACAAGGTGACCGTGGTGGCGACCGACAAGGATGGTCTCACCGGTACCAAGGACGTGACCATCAAGGTGATCAACTTTAGCGAGGGCGGCAAAGTGATGCTGTCGACTATCCAGCCGGGGGTTGGGGTGGCGATAACGGCCGATTTGACCGATCCCGACGGTGGGGTCACCGCCGCCAAGTGGCAGTGGTTGAGCTCGGATACCGCAGACGGCACATTCAAGAAAATCGCCGGCCGCACGTCTTCCAGCTACACGCCAACCGACGAGGGCAAGTTCCTCCGGGTGACGGTGAGGTACCGTGACAAAGCGTCGCCCGAGGACGACCCGGATTCTTCGGAGTCGGTCACGGAAACCTCGGCCAACGCCGCGCGCGCAGTGCCCGAGGTGAACGAAGCGCCCGAGTTCGGAAGCGCCTCGATTACAAGAGAGGTGAACGAGAACGAGACGGGCAACGTGGGCGATCCGGTTACCGCGGATGACGCCGACGGGGACGCGCTGACCTACAGTCTCAGCGGCGGCGCCGATATGAGTTCGTTCAAGATAGTTCAGGGATCCGGCCAGATACAGGTCGGCGACGGAACGAAGCTGGACGCCGAGGGCAAGACCAGCTACAAGGTCGAGGTCACGGCAGCGGACCCGTTCGGTGAGAGCGCCACCACGACGGTGACCATCACGGTCAAGAACGTGAACGAAGCGCCGGACTTCAAGGCCGAGGACCCCGATGACTACGAAGAGAACGGCACGGGCCCTGTGGCGACGCTCAAGGCGGAGGACCCTGAGGGCGCTGGCGTCGAGTGGAGCCTCCGGGGGCTCGACGGAGAGTTCTTCTCCATCGACGCCGACGGTGTGCTGACCTTCAAAAAGTCACCTGACTTCGAGGCGCCGACGGACAAGAATCGGGACGCTGACATTGATGAGACCGTGGTAGCCGAAGCGGCCAAAGACAACGACTACCTGGTTACGATTCAAGCCACGGAGGTGCGTGCCGCGGATGCCGACGGTGCGACCATGTCGACCACCCAGGACATTACCGTAACGGTCAAGAACGTGGACGAGCCCGGATCGATAGACCTGAGCCGGCTGCAGCCCCAGGTTGGGCAGTATCTGGAAGCGACCTTGAGCGATCCTGACGGCGTCACGGCGAATACTGAGACGTGGCAGTGGTCCGTGCCCAAGGTTGAGAGGCCCAAACTCGAAAACAACAACCACTGGTCCGATGCGGCCGTTTCTGGTGACACAGACGCAACCTACTCGCCGGTCGAGGAGAACGTGGGCAAGTCCCTGCGTGTGATGGTGACCTACACGGACGCGCAGGGCGCCGACAAGAAGGCGTACCTGGAGTCGTACCATCCTGTGAGGGCCGTGCCGACCAGCACGAATACGGCGCCCAACTACGACAACACAGATATCAAGTTCTCGATATCGGAGGCCTCGCCCGTAGGCGCCGCCGTGGGTACCCCGGTTGTGGCCACAGACGCAGATCGGGACGACATCATCACCTACGTGCTGAGTGGTGGTGGCGACGAAGCCCACTTCAAAATAGACAAGAAGACGGGCCAGTTGACGGTTGGCGTCAAGCTGGATCATGAGCAAGGCGGCGAAGACGGCGAGGGTGTTTACGAGGTCGAAGTCATTGCCTACGATCCTTCAAACAACACAGGCGCTGCGAATACCGCAAAAGTGAACATCACGGCGACGGACGTGAACGAAGCTCCGACGGTCACAGGAAGTACAGAGGGGGAAATTCCGGAGAAAAGCAGTACTCCGACGGGCGATGGCTACACCCCCTTCGAGGAGACTTACAACAAGACTGACGTCGACGACGGAGACGAGACGACGTTCTCGCTATCCGGCGACGACAAGGACCTTTTCGACCTCTCTGAGGGCGGTGTTCTGACGTTTAAGGACGATCCCGACTTCGAGAACCCGAAGGACGATAACAAGGACAACGCCTACAAGGTGACCGTGGAGGCGACCGACAAGAATGGTCTCACCGGCGCTAAGGACGTGACCATCGAGGTGATCAACGTTAACGAGGGCGGCAAAGTGATGCTGTCGACTATCCAGCCAGGGGTTGATCAGGAGATAACGGCCACGGTGACCGATCCCGACGATGGGGTCACCGGCGCCAAGTGGCAGTGGTTGAGCTCGGATACCGCAGCCGGCACATTCACGGACATCGACGGCGCCATGTCTTCCAGCTACACGCCAACCGAAGAGGGCAAGTTCCTCAAGGTGACGGTGACGTACCGTGACAATGCGTCGCCCAAGGACGACCCGGATACTGCCGATGTTGAGGAGGGACGGGGAAGCCCGATCACGGCGACATCGGCCAACGCGGCGCGCGCAGTGCCCGCCGTGAACAACGCGCCCGAGTTCGGAAGCGCCTCGATTACAAGAGAGGTGAACGAGAACGAGACGGGCAACGTGGGCGATCCGGTTACCGCGGATGACGCGGACAAGGACGCGCTGACCTACAGTCTCAGCGGCGGGGCAGACAAGGCCGCCTTCGACATCAACCAGGCGACCGGTCAGATAACGGTGGGCGCCGGTACGGAGTTGAACTATGAGGGGAGTCAGAAGACCTACATGGTCGAGGTGACGGCGACCGACCCGTTCGGTAAGAGCGCCACCACGACGGTGACCATCACGGTCAAGAACGTGAACGAGGCGCCGGACCTGACGCTCTCGACGCTCGAAACGCCAATGGGTGTTGTAGGACTCAACTCGGTCTCCTATGCGGAGAACGGCATGGATGCGGTCGGGACCTACACGGCTGCGGGCGCAACGTCCTGGTCGGTGTCGGGAGACGACTCTGGAGACTTCACCATCAGTAGTGGCGGCGAGCTCGCCTTCAGCGTCCCGCCCGACTTCGAGGCGCCGGCGGACGCAGACACCGACAACGTGTACATGGTGACCGTGACGGCCAGGGACGGCGCCGACAGCGCCATGTTCGCCGTAACCGTGACCGTGACCGACGTGGACGACACGGAGATACCAGGCACGTTCGACCCGTTGTTGTCCTACGACGCCGACAACGACGGATCGATCAACAAGGATGAGGTGTTCGACGCAATTGACGACTACTTCGCAAGGACGATCACCAAGGAACAGGTGTTTGAGGTCATCGATCTGTACTTCCAGTAACCTCGACGGGGTATAGAGGTCCCTCGGGACCGGCTAAACGAAACTGCGGCAAGGCGTAGGGGCGGGTTTGAAACCCGCCCCTACGAGAGGAAACACACAAACTGATAGTGCTCCCTTATCACCCTGAGCGAAGCCGAAGAGTCCGGGTTGAGAGGGGAGTCTCGTGTCACCGCGTAATGACAAACGGCAAAGCGTAGGGGCGGGTTTGAAGAGCCTGTTTCAGAAATCTCGGATCTCTGAAGTGACGATTCTTCGGACTTATTTTCACCGGAACTCAGAGAATGACGACGCATTATAAACTCGTCATTCCCGTGAAAACGGGAATCTCGTCGCATGGCGTTCGACACGAAAATATGCAGTGGACTTTTGAAACGGGCTCTTCAAACCCGCCCCTACGAGAGGAACACCACACAAACCCTAGATAACAACACCCCCCTGTCACCTTGGGCGAAGCCGATGGGCGGGTCAAAGGGGAGACGGGTGTCACCGCCAGGAATGACAAAAATCAGGATTGCCATGGCCTTGCGAGGGCCTCACAGCGTGACGAGAATGGGGTGGAGTCCCTTCCCGCCGTCATTCCCGAACATGATTGGGGACCTCTGCAGGGGCGTAGATTCCCATTTTCACAGGAATGACGGATAGGCTAAGAAACTTCAGTTCAACTGGATTCCGGCTCGAGGCTGGGACGACGGAATGGAGAAGGTTTCTTTTCACGGGAATGACGGAGGGTGTCGGGAATGACGGATAGACGAAGAAACTCAGTCATAGAGGCTGATCAGTTACCAGGAGAACGAGTAGCTTGACACAAAGAACATTGACGCTGTTGGCGGTTATAGGTGTAGCCTTGGCCGCAGCAGGCTTGTTATTTGCGGGCGCCGCAAACGCCTCAAGCCATAGTGCTACCAGGACAATCAACCCAGCGTCAGTGGCCCCCGGCGGCCAGGTGGAAGTAACCATTGCAGCTGCCAACCTCGGCGGGATTGGCTACGTCATCGAGACTTTGCCGGATGGGTTCACCCACGTCTCTGACACCAGTAGTACAGTCCACAATTTGGACCTACGCGTGAGCGGTCAAACGGTCCGGTTCGGCAAGATCGGATCGGACTTTACGGTCACGTATACCGTTGAGGTCGACAGTGCTACCGCCCCGGGCGACTATTCATTTTCCGGTGTTGTCACGGACGTTAATCGGGATGATAACGCGGTTGGCGGCAATACCGACGTAACGGTCACGGCCGTGACGCCCGTGACCACGCCCTCACCTACGGTCGAGGCCACGGCTACGACTGCGCCTGACCCGGGCACACCCAGCGCCTCCAGGGCGTTCTCCCCGTCGACGGTCACGCCGGGCGGTTCGCTTAACGTGACGATCTCGATTGCCGGCTATGGCGGCCTTGGCCGCGTTGTGGAGACTTTGCCCGCAGGGTTCACCTACGTCTCAGCCAATTTGCCCGGCGACTCCAAGGCCAAGATGGAGGGCCAGGATGTTATTTTCAGCCTGATAGGAGATGTTCAGTCGTTTACTTACACCGTCACCGCGCCCGGCACGGAAGACAGTTACTCCTTCTCCGGAAAATTGTTCGACGAGGACACAGTTGAATACCCGGTTGGCGGCGCCTCCACAATAGCCGTGGCCGTTGCTCCACCGACTGCTATCAGGTCCTTCTCCGACTCGTCAGTGCGGCCGGGCGACTTGATAGACGTGACGATCACGGCTCTCAACTACGGCGACCTTGGCCGCATCACGGAGACCCTGCCGGCCGGGTTCACATTCGAGTCAGCCCCGCCGACCCGTAACACCCAGGTCGTGCCAAGTGGCCGGACAGTCACGATTACCCTGATAGGCGCCAACCAGGCGCAGTACACCGTCACGGCCTCCGACAGGTCCGGCAGTCATACTTTCGCCGGAATACTGCGGGACGAAGATAGCGGAATTACCGTGATCGGCGGCTCTGACTCCGTGACGGTCAGAATCACACGGCCCCCGATCTCCGGCGGCGATGGCCAGTATTCACCTCCCCCGACGCCAACGGCTACGGCTACGCCAACCCCAACGGCCACGCCTGAGCCGACCGCAACGCCTGAGCCGACCGCGACGCCTGAGCCGACCGCGACGCCTGAGCCGACCGCCACGCCGACGGCCACGCCTGAGCCGACGGCCACGCCTGAGCCGACCGCCACGCCTGAGCCGACCGCCACGCCGACGGCCACGCCTGAGCCGACCGCCACGCCGACCGCCACGCCTGAGCCGACCGCCACGCCTGAGCCGACCGCCACGCCGACAGCCACATCCGTGCCGCCGACAGCCACATCCGTGCCGCCGACAGCCACATCCGTGCCGCCAACATCCGTGCCGCCGACAGCCACACCCGTGCCGCCAACATCCGTGCCGCCGACAGCCACACCCGTGCCGCCGACAGCCACATCCGTGCCGCCGACAGCCACATCCGTGCCGCCAACATCCGTGCCGCCAACAGCAGTGCCAGCGCCAACGCCAGCGCCGACGGTCGTACCACCGCCGGTAGTGGAAGAAGAAGGCGGCGGAATGCCGGCATGGCTGATCATCCTGATCATCCTCATCGCCATCGGAGCAATAGCCGGCGGAACCGTGTACGCCCGCCAAAGAATGATGCAGCGGTAATCGTAGCCGCCCGGTCCCGTCGTCCCCGACTCTGATTGGGGACCCGACGGGGCGGCGCCAGACAACGCATGAAACCGGGGGCCTTCCCAAGGCCCCCGGTTTCTATGTGCCCCGCACCAACCCCAGGGCGTCCTCCCAACGACCCGTGGGGGCGTCTCTTGTGGGCGGCCGATGGGGCAAGAGGGCTCGGCTTTACCAAATCCAACCTGCACTTACCCCGCACCTCCTCAAGGCGCCCACAAGGAACTTGTCTCAGAAGCGGTCGGGGCTTAGGGCCAAGCCCAGCGGCGCCAGTCGAACGCGCTGGAAGACTGAGAGAGCCCCTGAGGGAAACAATCGCCCTCAGCTTCTTGAGACAGGCTTCAGGAGACGCCCCTTGTATGTTGGTGAAGGTGGCCGGGGCAGACCGTACGCCCTTGGTCGCGGAGACGGTTGTTGCGTAGCGTGGTCGCCCCGCCTGTCTAATCAGTGGAGGAACTCGCCGACCATTTCAGCGTTGCCGCCCCCGCCAGCGTGTCACGCCCCGCCAGCAGGCGCCGTGGCACAGGAGGCGGTGTCGCTCCGGGTGGAGGCTGGAAGGGCCAGCAAGGGCGTGGCCATCATCAGGGCCAGCGCTTGATAGTACCTGTGAGGACCTGGGCGGCGGCGAAGATGATGGACGCTCACGCCAGCCGGATGATCCTGGACGAGAACTGATCCAGGTGTACGGCCTGAGTAGAAATGCCCGACTCGGGGGCGCCAGCGACATCGGCCGCCACTACTGTGATTGCCGGATATTGGGTGTGGTCGTTCTACGGCTGCCCTTCGTATTCGGTCAGGACGCAAGGCGCCTTGAAACCAAGGAAACCTCTGAACAACTCCGGGTTCCAATCCGTTCGCCCTGAGCTTGTCGAAGGGTTCTGGCCTCCTCCCCCACGGTGGGAGGATTCAGGAGGGGGGAACCTCCGCTCTGCCAAGCGCATCAGCGGCTTGTTCAGAGGTTCCCAAGATGTTTGTCGTGCCTGACAATTGGGTCAGCCCCTATTCTTCTTGTGGGGGCGGGGCAACGGGGTCGAGCTCGCACAGCCACTCGATGCCCTCGTTCTTTGGAGTCCGGAGAATAGTATCGTTTTTGACGACGCCGACAGCGAACGAAATCAAGTCATCCGCGCATGCTTCGCAGTAGCCATAGTTATTGATCAGGCGGTTGTGGACAGTGTTGCGCAGTCTCCGCCACTCGACCCGGTGGCGCGCGAACCGCGGTCGGACGAGCGTGCGATCAATGGTCCGGCGGTCCGGGAACAACCTGGCCTCTATGGCGGCTTGCAGCCGCTGCTCCGAGGTGTGGTCGTAGGACATGCTCCGGGATTTCAGGTTCGCGAAGTACTCGTTTATCTCGTGCCGGAAGTCCGACCTGTTTCTATCGGCTACGCCCGCCAGCTTCTCTATGTCTCGCATGTCGCGCTCTGTGGAAGCTCCGCCCGAGCAGAAAGACCTCACGTTTCTCAGGTAATCGTCGAGCAGGTCTTTTGCGCTTGCCTCGAAACCTTCCTTGTACGCGCGTTGAACGTCGCGCACGGCTCGTTCCCCGTACTCTGCCACGGTGTCTCGGACTAAGGCCAGGTACCTGGTCCTGTCTTCGGCGTTCAGGTTGACGTTCTCCTTTAGCCCTCCCCAAAGCGCGTCCAATGCTCTCAGTGGAGACAGGCACACGATCGACGGGTCGCCCGCGGCCGCGCTCAGCCGGTTCATGATGTAGCGCGGCGACATGCCCTCCATGCCTTCATTCGGATGGCGCCGCTTGATCTCCCGCACGTCGTCCGGCGAAACATGTTGCAGCGCCTGTCCGTCATACACGCGCAGTTTGTCGAGAAGGGTCATCCCCTGGCGGGCTGGCGGCTCGAGGCGAGTGAGCACGGCAAAAGCGCTTATGGTCGCCAGGGTGAGAGGCGCGATGTGAGCCTTCGGAGAGATACTGCCGGACAGCATCTTCTGATAAATCCTGGTCTCGTCCCTGACCCGAAGGTTGTACGGTATCTGTATAGCGACGAGCCGGTCTTTGAGGGCCTCCGAACTCTCGTCTTTTTCAAAGGTTTCGAAGTCACCCACGTTTGAGTGGGCGATAACAACCTCGTCGACGTAAACGGACCCGAACCGTTCCATTTTTATCAACTGCTCCTGCGCAAGTCCCAGGAGGGTGGCGAGCAGATGCCGGTTCGCCTTGAATATCTCCCCGAATTCGACGAGGCCCCGGTTTGCCACGTTCAGTTCGCCGTCCATTCTGAAGGCCTTGCCGGCAACCTCCACACGGTCGCCGGCCAACTGGGTGGTGTCGACACTGCCGACCAGGAGTGAGGCATCGGACGGGTTTGGATTCGTGGCGACGTAGAACCCGATGCCCAGGGCCTCTTGCTCGGAAAAGACAAAACGGGTAACCGGCATTTCCCCGACCCGGCCCTGGTACTTCGACCGGAGAACGTATCGGCACCTGGGGCACAGTTCGCCCTCGACATAGACGCCGAACTCCTCCATGAGCCTGGGCCTCGTGGCGTGCGGGATCATATGCAGGGGTTCTTCCTGCATGGGACAGCCCTTGATCGCGTAAGAGGCGCCGGCGTCGGTCCGGGTGTAACGCTCCATGGCCTGCTTGAGCAAGGCCACGATAGTCGACTTGCCGCCCGCAGGCGGTCCGATGAGCAGCAGTATCCGCTTCCGTATCTCAAGCCTGCTGGCGCCCGAAGCGAAGTACTTGACTAGCCGCTCCAGTTGATCCTCCAGACCGAATATCTCGCCGTCGAAGAGCTTGTAGACCGGCGCTCCGATAGGCGACTCCTCAATACCAACGTCCGCGATCGAGTCGTAGATGAGCCTGTGGGAGAGCCGCGACACATCGGGGGAGCCGGTTACGAGCTCAAGGTAGTCGGCGAAGGTCCCTTCCCATGAATATCGGGCGGCGTCCCGTTCGCTCTCGGCAAGGATGCCTTTTATTGAGGGTTTCTTGAGCATACTCTTCACCGGATGCCGCGCCCCCCGGCTCAAGTTCAGGAGCCGGGCGCGCGGCGGAGGGCGTTCGGAGGGTGTCTCTGGCGCCCGCTACCGGGCAAGGGGACTCAAATCAACGACACGCTGATAACCGTCGTCCCTATGACGGCCCCCACAATGAAGACGGCGACGGAGCCAACGAGGGTGAACCATCCCGCGACCGGTCTGAGGCCGCTGAACGGCACGGCCAGGTAGAAGAACAACATGCTCCCCACTACCGATAGCAGCAACGCCGCAGTGGTGAGGGTGATGGCGACGTCTTCGCCATAAGGGGTCACCAGTGTTCCCGCGAAGAAGAATAGTGCGACCAGGCTGACAGCGGCCGCGATGGCGCTGAAGAAGCCTATTGCCCGCTCGTCGTAGTCCCATATTGTCTGGGCAGCGACTCCTATCGCGTACACAGCCCAGATTATGATGAGAGTCTTCATCATAGAAGTCTCAGCCAGACCGGAGGCTATGGAGTAGGCTTTGTTGCCTGCGTCTCCGCCGGCATCCGTAACCGCCGCAACGTCTCCCCCTATCAGGAGCATGGGAGCGAACGTAGTCGAAATGAGGGCCGCCACGCCAAAGGCGCCCACGAAGACTCCCACGGTCCGTCCGTCCGGGTACAAGCCGAGGATGTACCACGAGTGGCAGAACAACGCGCCTGCGATGAGAATAAGTCCTAAGGCCTCCATCTCTCCTCCTTATGAATCCGGATCAGTCCGGGAATTTCATTTGTTGTGACCTCAGCCGCTGAGGACAGTCCAATCAAGATAGCCGCATGTTAGTTTCGTATTACGACCCAAGTCAATCCCCAGAATCTCCAGACGACTGTTCAGACTTGAGGGGATGAACTCGACTCCCCCTGAGTGTTCCGTAGGCGCCGAGTCGGTCTCCGGCGGTCAGATAGCCCGCAAATCCCCCAAAAGTGAACAGTTGCATCTGCAGTTGTAGACGCCGGTAGACTCGATACCGGTCGCTGACCTCCCTTCTTGATCCGTGTTGATCGTCATCGCGGCCAGCCGTGGATTTCTTGATGGCGCGCCGAAAAGGGCAGGCATCTGTATGAGCCCTCCTCGCACCTGCCGCAGAATATTCATTTCCATCGTTTTCACTCACTGAAAGGCATTCCAACCAAGCGGCAAGGGACTCTTCTTGGCCTGACGCAGGGGATGACTTGCCGAAGCGATCGGGCGTTTACTGTTACAGTGCTCGGAGTACGGCCTCCTCGGGCAAATGAACGGCTGGCCATAGGACGCGGCGCACCAATTCGAGTGGCGTGAGTGACGCCTGTCGCGGGACCTCAGAAAGTTGAGAGACGCAAGCAGAAGGGCAATTGTTACTTCCCTCACCCGGCGATGCCAATGAATCTCCGGGCCGGAAGTCATCGGATGGCGAAAGTGTGGCGTCAATGTTTCGGCGATCAATGATCTCATCTGCGTTCCCCGCTCGGATGGCGCTTCTGTAGCAGACCCTGACGATGACGCCGGACGTTCATCGCAAGACCGCGCTGGCGGCGCGTGCGAGTCAGCGTCCCGGAACGCTGTTAGCCTTTCTCAGGGCATGGTTCAGTAGCCCAATTCACTGAGCTTTGGCAGCTTGCTAACGAAGTCACCAGGCCGCCTGCTAACGAAGTCACCAGGATGAGGCTCTCTGACAAATAAGTTGTAGTATCGCTGATCTATGTCATCGCCACACATGTATGGGCACTACATAAATAATTGTTCATTGCCATTTCGCGTCGAGCAAGAACATATACGTCACCAATTCGCTATCAACAGTTCAACTGACTCCACGTATTTCACATCTGTCCTGACGCCGCATCTCTGAAGGCAATGTCATAGGCAGTCGTAATGCCGCGTATTTTTTATAATACAGATCATGGGGACATATAATTACGGTCTGGACAATTAACCCAGCCGCTGATACCGACCGGCGACGAATAAGAGGCGCCGGAACGGTGGACGCTCATCTCCAAAACGGCGCAGACGTCATCCAGCGGACGCGAATCGGTTCGGCATGCGCTGGTGGCAGGACCTGACCGCAGAGTTGGAGGCGCCGCAGACGACGGCGGGGAAATGGGAAAGGCGGGTCTCGGTTAACGAGGTGGGATTCGACATCCTGGCGGACGGGTAAGGAAATTGCAGACCGCGGAGTGTCCCGAATGACTGAGTTGAGCGGGTGGCGACCATGACCGGGAGTACCTGACCAACGGTCCTTCCACACTGGGAATGCGGTCCCCGGCGCAGGGTCCCGGAGTGGACCGGCAACTGTACGACGCAGTAGAACAGGTTCCATATTCAAGGAACAGGACCACAACATTTAGGGGACAGGCCACCACCGACCGTGTTTGCCCGCCAGCCGGGTACAAGCGGAGCGGACGGCCACATTCAACACGGTAACGCGTCCCCTGTCGGCACTCTTGACGCGCAGACCTGCAAGTTCGTTGCTCAGCGCCATCGTTGGCGCCGCCCATGCAAATCCGCAGGTTAAGCGACACCTTTTACGCCCCTTTACGTGCGGATTTTGGCGTTCGCATTTTCGTGTTATCGTGGGCACATATGCCACCCAACTTGCGGGGCGCTTGTTCGCCCTGGCGGCCGAACAACTATCGGGTTGGGGAGTACGCTGGAGTACGCTAAGGTAGTTGCGAGATAAATGTCGCCACCAACTGGCGGGCGGAACCCAGCAGCGGGGATGTTGGGTCTTGCCCCTGAACCACGTCTGCCGACCAGACACAGGTCAATGATACTCAACTAGCGCCAACGTACTTTAGAAGTCGGCTTCTAGCACTTATGCTTTATTTAGTTTAACATATGCTGGTTCGTGGGGAAGCCGCTCCCTAGTGGATTCCTTCACCATTTCAGGTGCATTTCTGTCTGGAAAAACGTCTCTGAAAAAACCCCGTTTTGCTTGACGGTATCAATTCAAGCGGGTAGCTTAATCATCAAGGAGCCGCGTTCATGAACAACTTGTTGAATTTCACAAAAAGTAACTGGAAGCCAGTTGGGACTATTCGGATATGGCTGGGAGTCGCGGCTCTTGCCGTCCTCTTGGTGTTGGCGCTGTTGATCTCCGCCTGTTCGGGAGACCAGGGTTTGCAGGGCGAGCAAGGCCCTCAGGGCCCCTCAGGGCCTCAAGGCATCCTGGGTCCTCAAGGCCCTCAGGGAGCTACAGGCGCTCAGGGACCCAAGGGCGCGTCCGGCACGGATGGCGCCAAGGGCGATAAGGGTGACACGGGCGCCCAAGGCGCTCAAGGCGCTCAAGGCCCCCGCGGTTCGCAGGGCGCAGCCGGAGTAGATGGAACCGACGGCGACCCGGGCCCGCAAGGCGAAACCGGCCCCCGAGGTTTGCAGGGTGACAAGGGCGACCCGGGAGGACCGGTAGGACCCAAAGGTTCCCAAGGCGGGCAGGGACTACAAGGCGGAGTTGGCCCTGTGGGACCTCAGGGCGAACAGGGTATACAAGGTCAGCCAGGCACCCCGGGTGGCCCGCCAGGACCACTGGGTCCGCAGGGACCAACCGGTCCGCAGGGACCCATTGGAGCTCGCGGCATCAAGGGTGACACTGGCCCACAAGGTCCGGCAGGAGTCAAGGGAGACATTGGAAGTCAGGGGCCTGTAGGACCGACCGGGCCACAGGGGCCGGTGGGACAGACCGGGCCGCAGGGACCGGAAGGTCCGGCAGGTCCACTCGGACCGACCGGACCACAAGGACCAAAGGGTGACTCTGGCGAACCCGGACCGAGAGGACCGGAGGGGGTTCAGGGGCCGTTAGGACCGGAAGGACCGCAGGGAGAAGCAGGAGGGCGCGGGAATCCTGGGACCGTTGGAACCCAGGGACCGCATGGACCCCAGGGCATACAAGGCGAGCCCGGAGTGTCGGAGTTGGAAATCGTGACGGCCGAGAGTCCGTTGGACGGAACCTCGACCAAGTCGGACTCGGCGGAATGCGAGACAGCTGGCGAGGAATTGTCTGCGATCGCTGGTGGGGCGCGGTTGACAGGTTCGGTGGCGAATATAGCGATAGTCGAAAACCGCCCGGATGGGTTGAGTGGCGAAGTGCCCCGGGGTTGGAGAGCGACAGCTCGGACCGTCGGAGACAGTGCTGGAAGCTGGGGGCTTACCGTCTACGCGGTATGCGCCAAGATCAACTAAGTCCAAGGCAGTCCTTGAGTGTAAAAAGGGGCCGGCAGTCGTCGGCCCCTTTACTTTTTTGCGACCCTGGAACGGGACCGTCGGCACAGCCCGATCTCGATTCCGGTGCATACGGTGGCTCTACCCACTTTGGTCGCGCCATCGTGAGCCGATGCGATTTGTAGTTTCGCAGGTCTGGATCGTTGGCAGGGGAGCATGACGATTCAAGCCATTGAGCCCACCCTCTTCCAATGCGGTGGGCGCTCAATCCGAGGGATCTCCGAACCCCTTTCGTCGCCCCTTCATCCCCCAGATGCTCCTACTCCCGCACTGGCAGGCAGTTGACAGAGGCGATTGGTGAAGATGCACACTCCAATCTCTATGACAACAAGAGCCCTGATGAGCTCCAGTCAATGAAAATGATGATGGACGCCCACGTCAGCCAGATGATCGTCAGCCAGAACTGATCGGGGATTCCGGCCAAGGCCGCCGCGTATGGTCCATCTGCAGGGGTCTGCGCCTGAGCGAGTCTGGTTCTACGAACGCCGGGGTTGGCATTATTCGGACCGGCATCGAAGCGATAACAGCAATCAGCAGGTAATCGAGGCGTGCGAAAATAGGCGGGGCGCCGCTATCAGGCGCTCCGCTTTTTGTGAACTCGACATGAGCTTGCAACGTTAGACGCTGGTCATGGGGATCTCGCCGACCGTCGTCGTCAGGCTGACTTCGTTGGCCGCAAAAGCATAGTCGCTGCATCGACACCCGCGCCAACCGCCACAACTGTGCCGCCCAAGGCGACGCCAACACCCGCGCCACCCGCCACGCCCGTTCCGACTCCTACTGCGACGCCGGAACCCACCACCACACCCAATGCGGCGCCAGAACCGACGAAATGAAACTCCGAAGTCGGACTCGGGGCCGGATTGATCGCTGCCATAGACATGTAGGACCCGCTAGCGTTTATGTCCGAGTTAACGAGCGACGAGCTGTCCTGTATCTTAGAGGGTGTGTGAGAAAGGGTTAAATCGGCAAGATTCTTGCTGGGGAGTGGGTCGGGATTCCCGCTATCTTACGAGTATGACTAGAAAACCCTACCCCAGCGATTTGACCGACAGCCAATGGGCAGAGTTGGCTCCCTTGCTCCCGCCAAGCAAACCCAGGGGGCGTCCCCGAACAGTGGACCTGCGGGAAGTAATAAATGGCGTTCTATACGTGTTGCTCGGAGGCATACCTTGGCGCATGGCGCCCCACGACCTGCCGCCTTGGGGGACAGTTTGGTGGTATTTTCGGAAGTGGCGAATAGATGGAACCTGGGAGGGCATTGACGAGGCATTGCGTCCCAGGGTCCGGGAGGCTGAGGGACGAGAGGCCACGCCCAGCGCCGCAATCATTGACAGCCAGTCGGTGAAGACCACGGAAAAAGGGGGCCCAGGGGCTATGATGCTGGCAAAAAGGTCTCTGGCCGCAAGCGTCACATCGTAGTAGACACTATGGGGCTGCTCTTGGCCGTGGCGGTACATGCCGCCGACATTCAGGACAGGGATGGCGCCAAACTGGTGTTGACCAAACTGGTGGGCCGGCTTCCCGGGCTCCGGGTGATCTGGGCTGACGCTGCCTACGCCGGACGATTGGTGTCCTGGGCCCGGGTAAGCGGCGGTTGGCTGCTGAGAGTGGTACGGCGCAGTCCGGATACCCACACCTTTGAGGTGTTACCCCGCAGATGGGTAGTGGAGCGCACTTTGGCGTGGCTGAGCCGGCGCCGGCGCTTGAGCAAAGACTATGAAGCCCTGCCGGAATCCAGCGAGGCTTGGATTCACGTAGCCATGATCCATCTAATGCTAAAAAGACTCAGGCCGGCTTGATCCCTTTCTCACACACCCTCTTAGATAACGCCGATCCTCAAGTGCTTCAGAAGCTGCTGAGCGGCCCTCACGCCGCCTCGCCCGAAGAAGCTGAAGGACTTATTCGCTGCCCGGAGAACGAGACGCTGCTGAGCTCCCATTCACCAGTCAGACCGGTCCGCTGAGCGAGGAGACCTCGATGTGCCTTCGCAGCGGATTCGAGGAAATCGACATTCACGAGGTGATGTTAACGGCTCTTGCGGCGCCCGAGGCGGGCGGCTTGGCAGGCTTCGTAGTGACGCTTTCCTGCCTGAACGAATAAGAATGGGAAACTGCCAGCCCCGCCCTGGAACTGGGCCCTTACAACCCCGAAGCCTTGCAATGCGTTATGGAATGGAAAAGCTGGGGGAGGGCCGGAAGGCGTGGAAGCGGCTTTGGCGCCCGATGCAGGCCCACCCATAACCTTCTTCGGCGCGGCGGTCGAGTGCAGCCTGGCATTTGTTGCGGAAGGGCCGCAAGGATAGTCAATCCTTTCTCGTCAATTGTCGCTGGTACGTTGACCGTATAAAACAGCAGGAGATGCCCCGGCAGTTTGACTTGAGGCGGTTCCAGTGTTGAGGGCACGGATGAAACTCGCGTAGTGGGCTTTGCGCCGGTCGGTGAGAATCCACGACCTGAGCAAGCGTCATGTAGACACTCCGTGGGGATCCGGCTTACGACGCGTAGGCGAGCCCTCGTCGAGACCCAACGACAGCCAAAAGGGGGATGTCAGTCTCCTCGCACGTTTCCGACGTTGATGGCGTCTGCGCCAATGTCTACACGTGCGTCAAGGGTTGATGGAAGCGCTTCCAGGTCTGGATTGCTCAGGATCGCCTCGACGCACTCCCGGCTCCCGCCGACGTAGGTGTCGAACAGGTCGATGTCCGTAACCACGCACCAAGCGCGGTCTGCAGGCCACCAGATGTTCGGAGAGTCTCCCCAGAAGCCGTCATCCCAGTGCAGAAACGACATGACGGCATCGAGAGGGCCGCGAAAGAGCAGATAGCCTCGCCCCGGAGCCTTCACCCGGGAGCTTGCTTTGTAAATGCGTGTGTCAATACCCCCATACCCTTCCCAGAGGCAAAAGAAACACTTCTCGGGAGTGGAGGTGAACTTCCCTAGTAGCTTGACCAGGGTTCGGCACTCCTCTTCAGGGATCGATCCATGCTGCGGAAGAAACCCCCACGGGGGGTCCTTGTAGCTGTCACTAAGGTCGGCGACGCGTGCGAACTGCATCAGGGGATGGACCGTCCGCCCGGTCCATGAAGCGACCGTGGACCACCGAACAGGTTGCCTCCTTGCGTTGTCAAGGTAAGCAGGGTGAAACAGGCGGGCGTAGGCCGAAAATCCCCGTGGCATCAACGAACGTACCTTCGCGAATTCGGACAGGCTTTTTTCTATCCATTGCGCAGGGGAGACGTCTTCAGCCCACTCCAGGCCGTCCGGCGCCAACTGCGTCTGCTGGACAGGCGCACCTCCTCCACTTCCGTACGTGAACCGCGCCATGCTGGACATGCCGCCGACTCTCTTTCGCAACAACCAGCGCGCCTTTAGTCTTCGAATCCGCGATTGCCAGGAGGGTTTCATCTCTCTGCTTTCACCGCCATCTGCCAGTCCCTGGGCACGTCCGCGACATTGATGGTGCATCCGCCAACGTTTACCTGTACATCTCAGGCAGCGCCTGACGAGTTGCACCCGGGCCTTACTGGTCCGCCGCGGCGTCTCCCTCGCTGGAGGTTTCGTCCCCATTAATCGTCTCATGAGATACGATCACGGGCAGGTTTTTGAGAGTGCTGATGAGCTCGATGCCAGTGAGCGACTCCACGTGGACTGGCAATTCCGCAATCGTGGCTGATATGTCCTGTGTCACCTTGCTGGCTCCAGCCCTCGCTCCGCTCTCACTGCCGTAACCGAAGAGACCGAACCCCGGCGCCATCGTCTCGCCGTAGAATAACAACACTGCGAAGGCGATAAGGCCTACACCCAGCCAGCTACCGGGCAGATTCATGAACCCGACTGAGCCCAGCGCGATCGCGAGAACTGCCAATATTCCCGGACCGAATTGACAAACATTTACGCTTCCCCCGGGAGTACCTGTTTGGACATCCTCCAAGATCGAACTGAGGTTTACGCTTCAGAGTGACGGTCGCTTACGCCCGCTCCAACGGCGACTTTTATACGCACTCCCGGGAGACTGCATAAACGCGTCTCGACGAAACGCTGGCTGCGTTGTAGTTGGGCAGACCGATGCCAACCAACCGGTATGTAGTGACCATTGATCCACCAGACGCCACGCCGTCGTCGTGGTGACCCGCGTGGACCTAGGTGGTCGCTATAGCGTTAACAACTACGAGGCTGTCGCCAGGAGTGAAGCTCTGATGGCCGTGATTGATTACTTTAGTGACCGGATTACCGGGGAAGACAAGATAGAGGGCATCGTACTCTGCTTCTCGAATCGATTCAATCGAGCATTCGTATTGCAGTCTCCCTTGCTTCGTCCAAGGTGGTGACAAATTGATCTTCGGGGACGTGCCGCAGAACGTTGAGCGCCCGAAGGGTAATCTCGGGTCTGCCCTCCAGGCCCATCACGATGCACCCGGTATCCTCAGCCATGGCGGTATCGATCATCTGCTCCACGACCAGGGCTGCGCTGTCGTCCATGTAGACGGTGTCGGTAAAGTCCAGGATCACGACCTCGTGGTCCCGGATGTCGAGGCTGATCGTGTTGATCAACTTGTTGGCGGAGGCGACGGAGAAACTCCCCCTGAGCGCTACGAGGCCAACCCGCGCGGAGAAAGCCTCCACCTCCTCCGTATTTGCCAGGAAAGTTCGGTCCAGCAGCGGGACGGAGACCACGCTGTCCAGTTCCAGGCGTTCGAACTGGCGCGCGCTGGCCATCATAGCGGCGATCAACCCTATCGCCACGGCGGTAACCAGGTCGAGGAACACCGTGAGGACGAGAGTGATCAGCATCACCAAAAGGTGTTCCCGCTGTACGCGGTGGACTCTGGTGATGAAGCGCCAGTCTATGATGTCCCATCCGACCTTCATCAGGATGCCTGCAAGAACGGCGTGTGGAATCGCCTCGACGTATTTGCCCAGGCCCAGTACCAGCGCGGTAAGTATGGCCGCGCGCAGAACTCCCGATATTTGTGTTCGTCCGCCGGCGCGTATGTTGACCACCGTTCCCATCGTGGCGCCGGCGCCGGGCAGTCCCCCGATAAACCCTGCGACCATGTTGCCGATGCCCTGGCCAACCAACTCCCGGTTAGGGTTGTGTCGTGTACGGGTCATTGAGTCGGCCACTAGGGAGGTGAGCAGGCTGTCTATGGAGCCGAGCAGCGCGATTATCAACGCGGGCTGAACGGCGCCTGTCAACACATCCAAGGAGTAGTCAGGCAGCCTGAATTCAGGAAGGCCGGTCGGCACGTCGCCGATTACAGGCGTGTTGGTCAGCCACAGAACGCCCATGAGCGTTCCGGCGATCAGCGCCGCCAGGGTGGCGGGCAAGAACTTCTTGAGTTGACTGGGCCAGAGGACGCCCACGCCGAGGGTGACGGCGGCGATAGCGAACGCGCTGAAGTTGACATTATTAATCACGTCCGGCAAGGCTTGGACCGCCGCCATCGGTCCGCCTTCCGCGATTGACGCGCCCAGGAAGGGCAGGAGCTGCAAAAGTATGATAATTACGCCGATGCCGGACATGAAACCGGATATCACCGAGTACGGCGTGTAGGCTACGAACCGGCCGATCCTGAGCACACCCAACAGGATCTGAATCAGGCCCGCCATGATGACTATCGTGAACGCCCCGGCGAGGCTGTTGGCATGGGTGGTGACTACGACCGCCATCGCCACGGCCATGGGTCCCGTGGGGCCGGAAATCTGAGACCGCGTGCCCCCGAACACCGCCGCGAAGAAGCCAACCGCGATCGCGCCGTAAATTCCGGCGACCGCGCCCAGACCTGACGCTACGCCGAATGCGAGCGCGACGGGCAGCCCCACCACGGCCGCCGTAATGCCGCCAAAGAGGTCACCGCGGAGGGTATTGAAGTCGTAGCTTAATTTAGAGAGCATTCGATGACTTCGCGGAATACCGATTCCAAGGCGTCGGTTCCAACGGCCCCTGCCGGCGGACACCAGCGCCCAGGAAATACTTCGTTGCGGTTAAGCCACGTTGGCCCTCCCTGAGACCACTGCTGCTTGCGCCTGTATTGGGAACAGTGAGGCTGCTCAGCCTATGAGGGGCATGATGCTCAACGTCTCCGCCGATTCGATCGAAAAGCTCGCCGCAGGTTTTACCAGTTGGCGGTTTACCAGCGGCGGTTTCGTGGGCGGACGCGCAACGGTACCGGAAAGCGGCCTCGCCGGCAGGTCCGGCAGGTTTGCGAACGCATTCATCACCTTTTTGCCCACTATGCAGTTTTCACCGCGGCCAACGGCGATCTCTGCCCCAGAGTTGCCGCGATGACGACCGCGGACTAATGTAGCAGACGAAACCGGAGACGGAGAGACCCCGGTGAGAGAATTGACGGTGACAGCAGTGGGACCGCCTGAAGCGTAGGAGTCCTATCCCAAACCTGTCGTCACCCCGAGCGCCCCGTCAACCTGAGTACCCCTTGTCGCTCGGATTACCCCCTGTCACCCTGAGAGCCTGTGATTAAATCCCCAGGAGCCGTCTGATTGAGATCGTTTCCGAAGCTAAATTGAGACTGAAGAACCGCAGGTTTCGCAATAACACCACAGCCTCTGAGCGAAGTCGAAGGGTCTGGGCTCAGGAGGGCGATCCGTACAGCCAATCAGACGTAGATTCTTCGGCTTCGCTCAGAATGACAGTAATTTGCGCTCAGAATCACTATGGCCTTGCGGAGGCCACACGAAGTGATGAAAGTGGGACGCCGTCTCGCGGCTGCGGGGAAGGCGGTTTCAAACCCGCCACTGCAACTCGATACGGTGGCGGCATCTGATTTCGTACCAACGGCAAACGTTCATGCTCCCCTCCCGCGGCACCGTTTTTAGACACCCTCCAGGAGAAGTAGAGTGCGGTGACCCCTGTTATCTCTTCCTTGGTACTGGCATCGTTAAAGTAATCAACCACTGCCGCTATCGCCTTATCCCTATCGGGCCCGCCGCTGACGCGGTCGGCTAAACGCGCCTCCCTGCGCTCCCGAATCGCCGGACCAGGTAGGCAAGCCCGCCAGCAGACACAACTACTGCGACCACTATCGCGACGCCCCACCAGCCAGTATGGGATGCAGGCGGCGGCCGGGCGGGAAGAGCCGCCGTCGGCGTTGGGGGCGGCTTTGCGGCGGTAGCGCCCGAGGGCGTTGGCACGAGCGTCCCAGTGGGTGTTGGCTCGCGCGTTGGCGCTAGAGTCGGTGTGGGGATCTGAGAGGATTGGCCGGGCGCCACGGTAAATGTGTAGATGCCGCCGTCGAACCCAAGGACATAGACCTCGCCGGCTGGGCCCTCCCCAAACGACGAGATTTCGAATGGGGCGTTGGCCAACTCACCCTGCTCTGTCACGTTGCCGCCGTCGTGCCGAAGACCCCAGATGCGGCCGGAACAGAAGTCGGCGTACAGGTACACTCCCTTGAGCTGGCTCAGGCGCTGCCCGCGGTAGACGTACCCTCCGGTGACCGAGCAGCCGCGGCCATGGTCATATTCTGCGACTGGCGCTTGCAGGTCGTCGGTGTCGCACGATGCGGCGCGGAAACAGCGGGAGCCCTCCATCACGTTCCAACCATAGTTGGCGCCCCGGCGGACGATGTTGACCTCCTCCAGCAGGTTCTGGCCTACATCGCCCGTCCACAGGTCCCCGGTCTCCCTGTCGAATGAGAACCGCCATGGGTTGCGGAGCCCGTAAGCCCATATCTCGCCGCGGGCGCCGGCTTCGCCAACAAACGGGTTGTCGGCCGGTATGGCATATGGGGCGCCCGGCGCCGCCTGTTCCGTGTCGATTCGAAGGATGGCGCCCAGGAGCGTACCGGGATTTTGCCCATTCTCAAACGGGTCACCGGCCAGACCGCCGTCCCCCAACGCGACGTACAGCATTCCGTCGGGACCGAACGCGATCATCCCACCGTTATGATTGGGGAAAGGCTGTTCAACTTCGAGGAGCGCCTCCTCGGAGCGGGCGTCTGGTAGTCCGTCGCCGCCAACCTCGAATCTCGACAGCACGGACCGGCGAGGGTCAGCCGCGCTGTAGTAGACGTAGAAGCGGCCGTTGTCGGCGAACGTTGGGGCGAAAGCGAGGCCCAGGAGCCCCTCCTCATTCCCGTCCCGGCTAACACGGGCGCGGACATCGAGGAACACCTCCGACCGTTCGGGCGCTTCTGGGTCGATCCGGTGGATTACACCGGCCTGCTCGACGACGTACAACAGCCCGGAGCCATCGCCTGCGGGGGTAAGGAAAACGGGCCGATCAAAGCTGAGCGCCGGAAACGCCCGCTCCAGTTCCAACATGGGAAGCGTGGCGTCTGTGGACTGCGCGGCGGCAGCCAACGCCGGAATCATGGCGAGCAACAGCAGAGGGACGGCCCGCGCAAGTCTTGAAGAAATGATCGCAGCCCGCATAGGTCGATAGTGTACGAAGAGGCACGCGCCCAGTCCACACAAGGGCGATGCCCCGTCATCTCCCCGCGGAGAAGTCCACCCATGCGGCGGCGGACCAGGCAGTCGGTACTCTCGTAAGGCCAGATGGCGCGGGTTTACTTACCCATTCGTGCCACTGGCTGGCGCCATGCCAGGCTGTAGTTGGTGAGTGGGGCGGTTACGGACGATCCCCCGGAGTGGTGATAGTGTTCCTGTTTGGCGAGGCCGCGCGGCTAATTTCAGGCCAGATGCTCGTCGTCAAAGGCGGGGGAGAGGCACTCCAGGGTATGGCACAGATTGAGTTCGTTGGAGTGGACGGGTGTCTTGCCGGTTGGTTCAGCATTGGTTTCGCCCGCTGCCGCGGCTATGAATTTGCGGTGTTCAAGTCGTTCAACGAGTTGCTGACCCACTACGGCGATGCCAGGCGTGTCCTCGCGGATATCCCGATCGGGCTCCCGCAAGGCCCGGAACGACGTGATTGCGACGGCGAGGCCCGGAAGTTACTCGGTCGTCGCAGGTCAAGCGTATTCCCAGCGCCGACTCGTCAGACCGTGGAACAGGCCGCGGCATCACCCGGAGACTACCGCGGCGCTCTTGAGGTCGAGCGTCGTTTTGCCGGGAGGGGGATTAGTAGGCAGGCTTTTGCGATAGCGTCCAAGATTGCTGAAGTCGATCGAGTGTTGCTGTCTCGTGACGCGAGCGCGGCGCCGCAGGTCAGGGAAGTCCACCCAGAGCTTTGTTTCTGGTCGTTGAATGATCGCCAATCCATGGAGTTTGGGAAGAAGAGATCGGAAGGAGGGGATGAACGCCTTCGCCTTCTTCAAGGGATCGAGCCGCGGTCGGAGGAGATATATCATGGGGCCTGTTCCAGGTTTCTCAGGAAGATCGTTGCCAGGGACGATATTCTCGATGCTCTCGTGGCGGCGGTAATCGCAACCCATGGTGAAGACCAGCTTCAAACAGTTCCGGAAAACCCCCCAAAAGACGCCCGCGGCTTGCCGATGGAGATGGTGTTCTAGAAGGCTGCGGAAAAACTCTGAGGTCTACTCAGGACTCAAAGCGGCTCGACGATAAGCGACGCCACATTGCGCTTTCTGCACCAATAGCTCCGAACGAACTATGATATGACGGATGTCGTTGGGCTACTTGACGCCCCACCCACCATGTCTGTACGCCTTACCCTTTTTCAGCAGCCTGCTAGTGGGTAAGCACAGCAATCCGCTGGCTGGCAGGCCCGAACGGGCGGGGTAGAGAGATTTCGGCGGGCATGCTGGCGGTGGCGTGATCCGGGTCAGGTTGGATCCCGGCGAACGGCCCGAAGTTCGGGTGGGTGGTGTGGTTACAGTCGGCAGGTCCCGACAGGCACCGGGCCGATTGTGATATCCAAGGCGTAGAAAATGCCATCGCCTGGAACGTACAGCGCCTTGACCCTCTTAAAAGTATGATAGTAAAGGTGTTGTAACTTCTATTCGACGGAAGGAAACGGCTGTTGACTAACACTCGGGTGATTCCAAAGGGTATATCCGAGAAAAACCGGGGGTGCCTTACCCTCCTCTACCGCAGCGTGACAGGGCCATTTTCCGTACAAGAGGCCGCCAGCGCCCTCTCCCTTACCACCCCCGCGGACACAAAGATTCCTCGCCTATCTGGCTGATAGAGGATGGCTGGCGCGCATCCACCGCGGTCTCTACGCGCCGATACACCTTGACGCCCTTGAGCCGGGCGAGTGGCGCGAAGACCCTTGGGTGGTTGCATCGAAACGTTTCGGTCCTGATTACTATATCGGCGGCTGGACCGCGTGCGATCACTGGGACCTGACCGAGCAGGTATTCCGCGAAACCGTAGTGATAACCACGCACAGGTTGAGAAATAAAGAGATCGAAATTCAGGGGTTCCCGTTCGTGGCGAAGCGCACCTCCCAGGGGAAGATGTTCGGAACGTGGCCCGTCTGGCGGGACCGGACCAGAGTGAAACTCTCGGACCCTTCACGGACTTTGGCGGATGTCCTCGACGATCCATCGCCAGGCGGGGGCATTCGCCATATCGCCGGCATGATTAACACGTACTTCGGCGGTGAGCATCGGAACGATGCACTTTTTGAAGAGTACATCCGGCAGGTAGGCAACCGCACGGGCTTCAAACGCCTGGCGTACCTTCTGGAAACGTTGGAGGTTCACGCCCCCGTCCTCCTCCAGGGGTGCAAGAAGGGGGTGAGCTCCGGCGTAAGCCTACTGGACCCTGGCATGCCCGCTCAAGGTCCGGTCCTGCGACGATGGAACCTACGCGTTAACGGCACAATCCCGTCGGAAAGCGCGGCAAGTTGATCACCCGGAGTGACCTCAACGAGAGAGTCAGGGAGTGGGGCCTCAGGGAGGATGTGGTCGAGAAAGATTACGTCATCGGGTGGGCGTTATGGGGCATTGGGTCAGATCCCAGTCTTTCGACCTCGTGGGCATTTAAGGGCGGTACTTGCCTGAAGAAATGCTATATCGAGACCTACCGGTTCTCGGAGGACCTGGACTTCACGGTTCTACCCGGAGGCCCCTCAAAGTCAAGCGAGGTAGTTCCTCTCTTGAAAGGCATATTTGAACGGGTCTATGAAGAGTCTGGGGTCGACTTCAGGGGAAAGGAACCCGTCGTGCGTATGCGTCCTGACGGGGGATCGTATCTACTACCGGGGCCCCAGGAACGCACCTGGGTTCGCAAGCATCAAGCTCGACCTGACCACTGCGGACCAGTTGGCGCGCCCCGCGGTACTGCGGTCCATTGCCCACCAGTATCCCGACACGCTTCCGGCGCTACGGCTTCGAAGAGGTCTTCGCTGAGAAGTTGAGGGCGATGGGCGATCGGTCCCGCCCTCGCGACCTCTACGACATCGTCAATCTATTCAGAAGGAAGAACTTTCTCCCGCACTACGACCTCATCCGCTCTGTCTACACGGAAAAGTGCATTTCGAAAGGGGTGGAAGTCTTCACCTTCAAAGCACTTCAGGCGTCACGTTTTCGGGAGGAGTTGGTAAGCGAGTGGGACAACATGTTGGCTCATCAACTTCCGGCGCTGCCGCCCTTCGCCAGCTTCTGGGAAGAGTTGCCTCGCCTCTTTGAATGGCTGGAGGGAGCAGCCTCCCCAATCGAGCTGGATTCGATGCCAGACCTTGGAGAAGTCGACACGGTGTGGAATCCTCCTCCGACCGTTTGGCCCCAGCGAACCATCTGTGCATTGACCTCGGCTACCAGGGCAGTAGCCGTCTGATCGAACCCTACAGTCTGCGGCGCACTAATGCGGGCCATCTGCTCCTATATGCAGTGCAGGCTGACACCGGCAAAATCCGCTCCTATCGCGTGGATCGGATTGAGAGCGTCAAGGTCAATGCCATGCCCTTCAAGCCCAGGTTCGCCGTGGAATTCACGGGATCGGGTAGTCTCATTGCTCCTCCTACGGCGTCACCTACTAGATCGCACACTCTTGGAAACCGCACTCGATGAATTCGACCCAGAGCGGGCGGCCGGGTCTACATCATCAATTGTATTCACTGCGGCAAACAGTTCCGGCGCGTAAGTCATGACACTCGCCTAAGGCCGCACAAAGAGCGCAGTAGTTCTATTGACTGCCCCGGACGTACCGGTCATCTGGTTCGGTAGCCTCTAAGAGGGTGTCTAAAAAGGGTACAGAGTTCGCGTAGAGGCGACGTTGGGCAAGCGCTTAGAGTCATGAATCATGAAGCGCGAATCCTATCCCAGCGACCTAAGCGACCGGGAATGGCAACTGCTGGAACCACTGTTGCCCCCTCCCAAACCTGGAGGCCGGCCAATCAAGTACTCCCGACGGGAGGTAGTCAACGCTATCCGCTATGTGCTGCGCACCGGGTGCGCGTGGCGGATGCTCCCCCACGATCTGCCCCCATGGCGTACCACGTTCCACTACTTCCGCACGTGGCGACGGGATGGGAGCTTGGAGCGGGTCCATGCGGCCCTGCGTGACCAGGTGCGTGTTGCTGAAGGCAGAGACGTGTCTCCCAGTGCGGCGATCATAGACAGCCAATCGGTCAAGACGACCGAAAAGGGGGGCCTCGTGGCTATGATGCCGGTAAGAGAGTCTGTGGAAGAAAGCGGCACATCATCGTAGACACTATGGGATTGGTGTTGGCCGTGGCAGTACATTCGGCCGACGTTCAGGACCGTGACGGCGCCAGGCTGGCGCTTATGCGTTTGGTAGGCAGGTTCCCGCGTCTGGAGCGGATCTGGGCGGACGGGGCCTACGCTGGCAAGCTGGTGTTATGGGCCAAGAATGTTGGCGATTGGACGCTGGAGTTGGTGCGGCGTCCAGCGCACCAGAACACTTTCGAGGTCATTCCCCGTCGCTGGGTCGTCGAGCGCACGTTCGCATGGCTGGGGCGATACCGGCGACTGAGCAAGGACTACGAACAGTTGCCACAGACCACTGAAGCATGGATATACGCCGCCATGACCGGGTTGATGTTGCGACGGCTAGCGCATCCCAATGCTTTTTAGACACCCTCTTAGACATCCTCCGGGGTTCATAGAATGCGGAAGGTCAGGATTGGCCACTTGTCGCCAGTTCTCCCCCCTTCCAGCCGCATTCAATCAGCCACGAGTACCGAAATTTTCCGCTGTTATTGCGTCGCAAGCGTGAGAATGACGCGGGACTACCAAGATGTCAGGATGGGGCAAAAGGGGACAGCGTAGGGGTCTTGGAGCGGGAGAGGGGATTCGAACCCCCGACTTTCTGCTTGGGAAGCAGACACTCTGCCACTGAGTTACTCCCGCCCGCTCGCACGCATTGTGTTCAGGTTATATCAGAGCCTTCTGCCCATCGGACCGCGTACGGCCGCCCAACATACCTGGCCTGCCAAAATTATCCACGCGTTCAGTCGATCACCGGATCGCGGCGCGGCGAATCCACCTGGTCCGGTCTCAGGGGTATGACATGCTTTTGGTACACCTGCACCCGAAACCGGCCCGAATCGACCAGATACACCCTGTCGTCTGCGCCTACGGCAACCGCCGTGGGCCGCTTGAGCCTCTTCTCCGGCTCGATGCTCGGCACGTTGTCCCTCATGCGCAGCATGTCGGGGTTGGCCATTAGACGATTCACCCCACGCTGGTTGATCGTCGCATCGCCCCTGAACGACTCGACGAACCTGCCCCGGCTGTTGAACAACTGCACGCGGTCGTTGCCCTGATCGGCCACGTAGATGTCTCCGTAGTGGTCGACCGTCACCCCGCTGGGCTGCCGAAACTCGCCGTCACCGGTACCCCTCCGGCCGATCACCTGTACCAGGTCGCCGTTTTCGGTAAATCGCTGAACGCGGTCGTTTCGCCAGTCCGCGACGAGCACGTCCCCGGTGAACGGATCGACGCTAATGCCCCATGGGTAGTTGAGTTGGCCCGGCTCGCTTCCGAACTCTCCCCAGCCCCCGAGGTACTCGCCCTTGCGGGTGAAGCGCTGAACGCGATGGTTCGCCGAATCGACGATCCACAGGTTCTCGTCTTTGTCCAGCCTGATTCCCGCCGGGCCGGCGAACTGTCCGGGCGCGCTGCCCTTTTCACCCCAACGCCCGATGCGTTGGCCATCCAGGTCGTAGACGCACACATTGTCGGCCCAGTCGTCGGTTATGAAGAGATGGTCCTGGCTATCGAGGGCGACGCTGACCGCCCACGGCTGCCCGTCCTCTCTGTAGTTGATTTCGCCCTGATATTCGTCGTCTTGGGGCAGGCACTTGGTCACACGCCAGAAATCGAATGGCGTCGTGGCCCGGTTTAGCACGTAAAGCATACCGTCTGGCCCGACCGCCATATCGAGCGGCCCGTAGAACCCGGTTGGCGACATGATGGCGCCGAGCGTCCGTTCGTAGACGTGGCCGATGCGGAGTAGTACCGGCGGTTTTGCTAGTTCGCCGTGTTGTGCGGCTTTTTCCTGGATCGTCATGGGGTGGGCCTCCGCGTTAACGAGTCTCGGCATTTACCAAGGCGTGCCTGCTACTTCATACATGCTCAATACCGATATTCAGGGCCGGTTGTCGGGATCCCGGCGCTATGCGGCGGCTGGCCTTGCGATGATGCCGTCGAACTGATCGAACGTCCCGTTCACAATCGGCGCCGGACTCATGCCCATCCACTGGTCGAGGATCGAAGAGTAGAGTGACCGGAAGTCGTTGTCGAAGTGCAGGTCGCCGTCAAGCTGCTTGTGGGGGTCGAGCGAAGGGTACTGCCCGTACAGACCGCCCCGGACGTGTGCGCCAACGAGGAACGCTCCGCCTCCCGAACCGTGGTCCGTACCGCCGCCGTTGTCCCTGATACGCCGCCCGAACTCCGAAAAGATCATCATCGTGACGTTGTCCGCTGCGCCGTGTTCTCGCAGGTCTGCAAAGAAGTCGGTGATCGAGCGCGAAGCGTTCTGCCACAGGAGGGGCTGCACCTTGTTTTCGAGCGCGTGCACATCAAAGCCGCCGATATTTGCGTAGAAGATACGGGTCCCGAGGCCGGCAAGGTGCACCTGCGCGATACCCCTGAGACTTTGCGAAAGCTGATCGCCGGCGTATTCGATCGTCGAGGTGTAGCGTTCCGGCGCCGACCTGAGCAGCGCGGCGCCTTCCAGGGCGTACTGACCGGTCTCCCCCAGGTGATTAAGGATCATGCTCGCCTCGGCCGTCTCTTCGGGCGCGTACATCCGCTCGAACGTGGCGACGGCCTTTCTCTGGCGGCTCCCGGGCAGCGTTGTCAGAAGGCCGTACCCCTCGAGTTGGGCTACCGCGACTACCGGCGTGCCCGGCGCGACCATCGCACGCGGCAAGCCCTGGCCAAACGACACACCGGTTACGACGTTCTGCTTGTCGGGGTCTATTTCACGAATAGCCCTGCCGAGCCACCCCTCGCT
Organism: Dehalococcoidia bacterium; assembly: GCA_965224235.1. Lineage (GTDB taxonomy): Bacteria > Chloroflexota > Dehalococcoidia > Lucifugimonadales > Lucifugimonadaceae. The sequence continues at coordinate 1,265,818 of CBDCYP010000002.1, forward strand.
CGAAAACTTCGTCGGCTCCGAGGTGTGCCAAATGTCCATCGAGCGGAAGTGCGACCGGTCCGGCTCCGGATACCCGATACCCTGCACGACAGCGACCTTTCCGCTGTCGTAGAGCTCCTTGATCGGCGCCATCGCCGGGTGAAACCCGATTGAGCCGTCGATGTTCAGCAACTGATCTTCCGGGATGCTGGTATTGGGCCGGTAGTCGTAGTACTGACCGTCTCCGTGTGGGATGACCGTGTTCATGAAGTCATTCCCGCCGGAAAGTTGAAGCACCACAAGCACCGGATCGGCTTTTACGCCCGTGCTGTGACCGTTAGCCCCGTTTGTTTGCAGACTCAACTTATTGGCTCCCCTGACATTGACTGATGAAGACCGGCGGCTGTCCCCGGATCTTTTACTGAAGCTGGAACTCCCGCGACGCGCCGATAAGACCGATCAGGTCGGATGCCGTCTCACCGAATTGGGCCCTCGACGTGTCGTCGTCGAGGCGGAACGTCGTGTCGCCCCCCACATGGTCGCGCAGGGCATCCAGCGTGCGGTCTTCGAGTTCGACGCCACCAACCTCGTAGGCGCACGATTCAAGTAGCGCGGACGTTGTGATTTCGGACTTGCCATTCGCAATGCGATTGACCATCTGCATGACGCCGGGATTGTTCTGATCGCCGAGCTTTTCGGCAATAAAGTTGACCCGTTCAACAAGGCCGGCGGTGTCTATCCACTCTTTGCCGGTGTGCCAACCCTCCACGGTAGGCGGATTGAGCAGTGTCTGCCCCATCCCCTCGGAAGCGCCGGGCAGCTTCATCAGTCCGTACTCGCGAGGCGTGCGGAACATGCCGGCCAGCTTGATCGTGGTCGCCACCGTCTCCGATGGGCCGCGCACCTTCTTGAACCGCGCGTCCTTGAACCAATCGGCGTGGAAGAGATGGCGCAGCACACCGCGAATCTCGTAATTGTAGTCGAAATACGCCTGCGCAAGTTCCGTCTGCGCCTGCTCGTCCGGCGTGTCGGACACGAAGAAGTTGTAGAGCTTTCGCGCGATGAAATCGGCAGTAGCCGGGTTCCGGACGATTACGTCGACCACATCTTCACCGTCGAGCGCGCCATGGGCGCCGAGGAACTCCTTAACCGAGGAGTCATGGTCATCCTGCCGGTAGACAAACTTTGTTTCGTAGAACCCGTACGGGTACCTCGGCAGCATCTGATTGATGGTCCAGCCGGTAAAGGCGCGGGCGCACTGCTTGACATCGTCTTCGGTGTAGTTGCCGACCCCCATGCTGAACAGTTCGAGCAACTCCCGCCCGTAGTTCTCGTTTGGCGCGTCGGAATGGTTGGTCTGATTGTCGAGCCAATAGATCATCGCCGGGTCGCGGGACAGATTGACAAGCAACTCCCTGAAGCTGCCGAGGCCGAAGTCCCGAAACATGTCGATCTGCGCCGACATCCAGGTGTTGATAGTCACCTTTGCGCCGCCGGTAGCGAAGATTCCGTGCCAAAGCAGAGCGGCTTTCTCCTCGAGCGGCCTCGGACTGTTGACCATCCGGTAGAACCACCGTGCAGCCGTCATCTCGCCGGAACGATAGTGGACCATGTCCCAGTTGTACCGGTTGAACAGGTCCTCTTCCAGACGGTCGAACCGCTCGGGATGCAGGAGGTCTTCGACGACGGTGTCGTACCCGCGCTCCGCCAGCGCCTCTAGCTCGGCCGCAGGCGCGCCAAAGGCCGCCCGTCGCATCAGGTGGCCCATCAAGGCAACATCATCTGTCATGGTTAGTTGCTCCCTTGCATGATTCATTTCTCCCCGAGCCAGTGTATGTACTGAAACGAAGGAGACCGCGGTCCTGTCAACGAAAACCTAGCACTTGTCGGCCCGCGGGTCAAAGTATCCCGCGCGCACGTACAGCCCGACGGCGTGAGACCGCGTAGACGGCGATTCACGCGGCGAGGCCATGGAACGCCGCGCGGGCAGGTATGCTTTGCGCTACAGGAAAGTCCGTTAGAGCCTGTCTCACGAAGCTGGCTCTTCCCGGTCATTCCCTTGAAAAGGGAACCTGGAACAACCTACAGTTCCCCGATCGGGGTCGAGGAAGACGGGTGTTAGCCGGGGTCGGAGATGAAGGATGTTGGCTGGGGTCGGGAAGTCGGATTACAGCCGGGGTCGAGAAAGACGGGCGATACACAGTTCAAATCAAGCGGGGTGGACTTACGGCACAGGCTCCATGTGGCCGCTTTTGACGCGGCATCTCAACTTCATTCGTCACGAAAACAAAGGCACTGAGGATCACAAAGTGAAGATAACCGACATCACAAGCCACCTGCTAAAAACAGGACGGATGTTGGTCCGAATCTATACGGATCAGGGCATCGTGGGGCTCGCCGAGGCGAACGGCCGCAACCCTTGCGTCATGCAGGCGTACATCGATGAGACCATCAAACCTGCCCTCGAGGGCATGGACCCGAGACACGTGGAACGCCATTGGGAGGCGTTGACCTTGAGCGCAGGCGACCGCATCACCCGTGTGCCGCCGTTCATTGTCGGGTCCATCGACATCGCGCTGTGGGACATTACCGGCAAAGCCGCAGGCAGGCCGGTCCACGAACTGATGGGCGGCGCGGCCCGCACGGCCATTCCAATGTACTGGAGCAGTGGGGACGGTTGGTCAAAGACCCCCGAGGAGATGCTCGATCGGGTGAAGGAGGGATGGGAACAGGGATTCCGCGCCTTCAAGATCCGCATGGACTGGCGGTCGGTCAGGCAAGACGCCGACCCCGAAAAAGACTTCCAGATGTTCAAGCTGTGCCGGGAGTTCCTGCCGCCCGAAATCCCGCTCGGGTTCGACGCCAATAACGGCTACTCGGTCAGCACCGCCATAAATCAGGGACGCAGGTTCGAGGACCTGGGCATCGCCCATTTCGAAGAGCCTCTGCCGCAGTACGATCTACCGGGGTTGAAACAGGTGGTAGACGCCCTCGACGTGGCGGTGTCGACCGGCGAACAGGAGCAGACCCGCTGGCGGTTCCGCGACCTCATCGAGTTGGCGAACCCCGACATTTTGCAGCCGGACATCCTGATCGCCGGCGGGTTGTCGGAGGTCAAGAAGATATTCGATCTTGCCGTGATTCACAACAAGGTCGTGATGCCGCACAGCCCAACGGCAGGTGTCAACAGCATGGCCAGCCTGCACGCGTACTCGACGGTGACCAACGGCATTCGGCCGCACGAATACTCGAACGAATTTTCTGGCGACCCTCAGCAGGTGCAGGAAATATTCAACGAACCGGTACTGCCGGTAGACGGCGTAATGCACCTCACCGACGCCCCCGGCCTCGGCCTGACCCTAAACGAAGAGACCCTCGAAAAGGCGATCGTCTGCTGACAACGAGGGACGGCCCACAGCCCGGCGTAACAACGATCTGCCGGGACCAAGCGGCTACCCCGCAAATCGGGCGGCTCCGTAGCGCGCAACCCTCGCCAAATGGTCAACGCCGAATGGTCAGCGGATGTCTGGCGTTACTTCCTTGCCGGACGCGTGCGACTGCTCCCAGGCGTCCAGTATGGCCATGACGTTTCGGCCGTGGATCTGAGGGACCGGCGTATCGTCGTCACCGCGATTGATCGAGTCGATGAACTCCCGGAACTCCAGGGTCATCGGATCGTGCTGTTCGATAGGCTCATCATGCCACTCCTGCCCTGCGCCGATCCACACTCCGGTTCCGCGGTCGTCACCCGGTCCATAGGCATTACGGTACCTGGCCTGCCCTGAAGTGAAAAAGTAGTCGCCGCCGTACTCAGTCACGCCGGTCTCCCAGCCAATCCGGCTGATCGTTGCCGCCTTGCCGCTCTTCCAGCGGATGAGACACATACCGGTGTCGTCGGCGGCCACATCCGGAAAGCAGAAGTTGGAGGTGATCCCGCTGACGCTGGCGACGTCGTTGCCGAATATCCATAGCAACCGGTCGATCAGATGAGTGCCGTCCATCTGTCCCATGCCGCCCCCCATATTACGGTCCAGCATCCAGGGCGGCCGGCCGCCGGGGTTCAGGGGCTTGTGCCAGATTTCGTACGCCATGATCAACTCGCCCAGCCGCTTCGACTCCGCTATCTCTTTCATCTTCCGGACGGTCGGAAAGTAGCGCTGCGTGTGCGCCGTCATCAGCTTGACGTTGTTCTGCCGGGCGGCGTCCAGCATCTCATCGCACTCATCCAGGAACACGGCCATCGGCTTCTCGAGGTAGATGTGCTTGCCGCGCATCGCCGCATCGATCGCGGCCTGCTTGTGGAGCCAGTGGGGCAGTGTGCCGATCACAATGTGAATATCGTACCGGTCGAGCAACTCCTGATAGTCGGCGACGAAGTCCACGTCGGGGTGGCTCATCTTCAGCGGCGCAACCTGCTCCTCCCGCGGCTCCGCGACCGCCTTCATGTCGACGCCGTCCGTCTCCTTGACGATGTCGATGTACCGGCCGCCCAAACGTCCGGTCCCAAGTACTGCAACACCAAGGTTCATTTCGCCCGCCTCGCCGCATCCGGAGAGACCCCTACGTACCATCGCACGCCTGAGTCCCAACTACCACAATCCCGGTTGCGTTCGCTCCCCATCGTACCCTCCCCCCGTGCGGGGCGGAGACCTTTGCTAACCCCAGACGCGTAGCTGGCGAGAAAGACTCAGCGCGAGTGTGCCGCCAGCGCCGCCTCCGCGACCGACCCGAATTCCGGCGTCACAGCTGCCTTCCCAATCATTGCTGGTAACGACGAGGACAAGATCGCCATAGGCTCGTCGAATGGGGAAAGTCTCCGCGGCCGGCGTTATTCGACCCCCTTGCCCCGAACAGATCTCAACGTCTTGCCGGCTCGCAGAAGAGCCGCCGCTCGGTTGGATAGACACCGTCGATCAGCACCCTATGAACGTGGTTGTTAACGCACTCGTTGTCAGGGTAGACAACGTGGCGGAAGTGAGAGGTCTCCAGCAGATAGCCGTTGTTGAGCGTCTCGACTACGAGTTCTTCAGACTCACCAATCGGAGTAAATGGGTCGGAGCGATTGCCGACTACCAGTATCGGTACGCCACCCCCGTCGAGGGAGCCCTCGAAAGGTTCGGGGGCGAACTGGTCGTAGAACAGGCAGGGGCCGGGGAACCAGGGGTTAATTGACTCCAATAACGGGAACATTTCGCCGATGACAGCTTCAATGATTACGGAGTCGTCCAGTCGAGTGAGGCGGTCCAACGCCGGGTGCAGTACCCAGTCGTCCAGACAATTGACATGCAAGGAGAAGTTCGCAGCGGCTGGTTCCGGGCCCAACTGTATTCTGGCGAACTCAAGCAAGGTTGACGGGTCGTCGTTCTCATTCAACTCGAACAGACCCAGCCACAGGCTTGGCCATGTCTCTTCGCTGTACAGGGTCGAGACCACTCCAAACAGGCCCGCCAGTGGGTGATCATCCGCCGCAGAGTTGACAAGGTCAAGTTTCGTAACAGCCTGTTTGAAGTAGCCAATCGGGTCGGCGTCGTTGTATATCGGGCATTCCGGGTCGGCGCACGCTGTCAGCGCCTGTTCGAGCAAGGCGGCGATCGGAGCGACTTCCTCAAGCGCCTCGTCGACCCGTTCCTGTTGGGTGGCGGCCAGATCGACCGGGTTGTCAGCCCCGTCAACAACCATTGCCCTGACCGACTCAGGGAAGAGTGTCGCATACCAGATCCCCAACGTAGATCCGTAGGAGAATCCCAGGTAGGAGATCTGATCGGCGTCCAGGGCCCTGCGTATTTCATTCATGTCGTTGGCAACATACTGGCTGTGCAGGAGGCCACCGACAGGACCCATTGACTCGATGCACAGGTTAGCGGAGGCTTCGCCGGCGGCAATCTCATCGAGGGTGTCGATGGCCCCTTCGATCATGGCAATCAGCGCGAGCTGCTCACCGGGGCCGCCACACGCGAATGAGGGCTCTGACGCACCGACTCCGCGGGGATCGAATCCGACGATGTCGAAGCGTGCGACAACTTCATCATCGAACATTCCATACGGAACATAGTGGACGAACTCCACACCGCTCTCGCCCGGGCCGCCGGGATTCACAAATAGATAGCCTATCCGTTTGTCCTGAGACATGGCCCGGTGGACATTGACCGCGATACTGATGCTGCCCGCCCCGGGGTCCCGGTAGTCCGTGGGAACCTCGACGAATCCGCACTCGATCTCGAATCGTCCGCACGTGGTCCACTCTATCTTCTCGCCTGCCGGGGAAGTCTCCGGGCTGACCATCAGCCTGGGAGTGGGTACAGGAATTGGGGTTGGCGTAGAGGTGATGGTGGGAAGCGGCGTGGACGTGAACGTGGGCTGGACTGCGGTAAGAGGTGTAGACGGGGTAACAGTGGGGGAAGGCTCTTGGTTCAATGCGGGTGTCGCCGTCGGCGCGGATGCCAACACAGGCGCCGGTGTCGGCGTAGCCGTGGGCTCAAAATCATCGCAGGCGATGCCAACTGTCACAGCTAGCGACAGAACTCCAGCAACGAGGATTGCGCGTGAAAGCGGTGTAATGAAAGGAATCACGACGAGGCTCGGAGGTTGCCAGACAGGGAAGTAGGGGTTGGGAGAATGTTTGTGTTGGCATTTAGTTTGGGCAGAGGCATCCCGAAGCGCGGTCCCATGGCGACGGTGTCCCTGCCTGCATCCCCCGGATACCATTATCTAACGGATGCCAAAGTGGACTTGCTAGATGACTATACCAAGGGAGGCGACGATGAAATAGATTGGAGTTGCGAAGTTCAAGGATCTGCGCCTGGCGTTGTTGGACCTGCTAGACGCCGATGGCCTGGTCGTCACGAAGCACGGCAAGCCCGTAGCCCGCGTCATTCCATACGATGCTCAGGGAGTCGACCTCATAGGCAGCCTGCGCCATAAGGTCAAGATCAGGGGCAACGTGTATACGACCGGCCTCAACTGGGATGCAAATGCTCAATCTTGACACGCACATTCTCATATTCGCGCTCGGTGGCGAGCTTCGACCGGCCGAACAGAGTCTGTTAGCCAGGAGCAGATGGTCCGTTTCGTCCATTGTGTTGCGGGAGTTGGCCAAGCTCGTTCATCTCGGCCGGTTGGACATGGACCTTGACGACCGCGAGGTGGTACGCGCCCTGAACCGCTTGCACGTGCGGCCGATAGACCTCGCCGTTGCACGCGCTTCGACTCGCCTGGACTTCAGCAGCGATCCGGCGGATGAGATCATCGCCGCTACCAGCGTCGTTCATGACGTCCCTTTGCTCACACGTGACCACATCATGCGTAGCTCGAAGATTGTCCCCCTGGCCTCGTTGTAAGTACGGCTCCGGTCCTGGATCGTGACGAACGGGGTATGCGGATCGGACACAGAACAGGAAATCGCCAAAGTTCCGGAACCGAGTCCAACGAGCAGCCCTCCGCCGGCAAAGTTCGCATTACTGATTGGGCACTTAAAGCTCTGGTACTCGTGGACAGTGGATCTATGTTCCTGTTGACGACGACGATAGCTGGGTAAATTCGTTCAAACCCACGCGTTCCCACTGTGCGCCTGCTACACCTCGACGTATCGGAAGCAGTCGACCAGGTGATCGTTGACCAACCCCTCGGCCTGCATGAAGGCGTAGCAGATAGTCGGGCCGACGAACTTGAATCCCCGGCTCCGAAGGTCCTTGCTCATCTCCTCCGACTCCTTCGTCTTCGCCGGCACCTCATCTACGTTTTTCCACGAATTCTTGATCGGCTTGCCGCCCACATAACCCCAGATGTATGCCGCGAAGCTTCCGAACTCCTTTCGCACCGAACCGAGCGCTTTCGCGTTGCCTATGGCCGAAGCGATCTTCTGCCGATTGCGGACGATCCCCGAGTCGGCGAGCAACTCGGCGAATCTGGAGTCGTCGTACGTGGCAACGATTTCCGGATCGAAGCCGTCGAAAGCGCGACGGTAGTTCTCTCGTTTCTTTAGGATGGTTTCCCAACTTAGTCCGGCCTGCGCGCCATCGAGTACCAGGGACTCGAACAGCCGTCTGTCGTCGCGCTTCGGAACGCCCCACTCGGTGTCGTGGTAGCGCACCATCAACTCGTCGTTCCCCGCCCAGTCGCAGCGTCTCATCTATCCTCCAGCGCGGTCTTACCAACTTGAGCGGCCCATCGTACATTCCGAGGCGCTGGTCCTCGCCATCTTGCCCTGGGATCGGCAAACAGGGATGTGAAGGTGGTGTCGCGGCCGATCAGGCCTTGTCTTCGGTCTATGAGCTCGGGCGGGAATACGTGGGTGTGGAACTCCATCATTGCGCGGGCTGTTCACCGGGCTTCCGGGCCATGAGCCAGAGGAAGTGTCCGTCCGAATCCTGAGTCTCTTCGGCACTGACGATGTCCAGCCCAGCCTCTCGTACGATCTCTTTGTTGGTATCGCTGTCGTAGCCGCTCCAGAACATCGGAGCGCCCATCCAGCAGGCATCGAAGCCTAACTCCTTGCCTCTGGCAGTCATCGTTGCGAAGAGGAAGCCGTTGGGTCGGAGCCAGGCCGTTATTGATCGAATCAGGTCGGGTTGTTCGTCCCGAGGGACGTGAATGATGGAGAAGAAGGCAGTCACGGCATCGAAGGAGCATCGCGGCAGCCGCAACGATGTCATGTCGGCCCGAATGAAAGTTGCCTCGGGTATGTCGCGCCGCGCCCGCTCGACCTGACGTTGTGAGATGTCGACACCTGTAACGGCGAAATGCTCCGCCAGGCACTTTGTGGTGGGAGTTCCTGCCCCGCAGCCGAGATCAAGGAGGTCCGACCCGCAGGGCAGCTCTTTCATAAGGTATGAGACCTGGCGGCGGCGTAGCTCCTGCCGCGTCACCCCCAACTCCCGGGCGTAGCGCTCGCCGATGCGGTCGTACCCTTCCTCCACCACCTTCTTGGGTTCGATACGATCCATTGCGCCCAGATAATACAGGCTTTCCCCACGGATAGACTCCAGACCCTGCGTTGTGGAACCGGCGGGATGGAACCACCCAAGGGGACTCGAACCTACCCACGGAGCACCAAGCGGAACGAATTCCTCTTGTCCTGGCTCATGTGGAATGGGGGATGGACCGCGGGGCCGTCGTGACTTGTAATCGCCTATCTGAATTCGGCTGAAACCAAATCGACTGCCCGCGCGTACGTCAGTTATTCGTATCCACTGCGCCGCCCGCATGGAACAGATGGGCGACGTTCCCGGTCCTACGGCCATGACGTCGGGCTGTCGGGCGGGATTGTTGACGAATATCGAGGTGTCTTCAGCCCAGACCTTGAAGCTGGGCAATTGGCGGCCAAGCTTTTCGTCAAGAATTACGTGGACGCCTAGTTCTAAGAGGGCGTCTAATAAGTCCCTCCGTCCTGAGCAATACCGGGCGGTCCGGGGTCAACTGTATGGGCCGGCCCGCCTCGTTGAAAGTAGATTCTTCGGCTTCGCTCAGAGCCTGTGATTTTATTGCGAAACCTGCGGTTTGTTAGTCTCAATTTAGCTTTGAAAGCAGTCTCAATAAGACGGCTACAGGGGAATTATTCACAGGCTCTCAGAATGACAATTGTTTTTAGACACCCTCTAAGAGCCTATCCTAAAAACAAAATCATTGATAACCCGTAAGAGTCGCGCTGGGGAAGAAGCCGGAGTTGAAGCTAAATTTATGGGATGACAAAAGCGAAAGAACCCAAGCCACCTCGACCACGACGCACCGGCCCAGCCACGCCAGCCAACCCCACGACTGGCTCTTTCCAGGTATCTGATGCCCTGTGGGCGATACTGGCCCCACTGCTTCCCAAGCGGGTGAATACCCACCCTTTGGGCGGAGGCCGGCCCCGGGTTCCGGACCGGACCTGCGCCAACGGTATCTTCTACGTGCTGCGCACCGGTTGTCAGTGGAAGGCGTTGGATGCCACCGGCATTTGCTCCGGCTCCACGGCCCATCTGCGCTTTCAGGAATGGGCCGGCAACGGGGTGTTCTTGCGGCTATGGCAGATGGGACTGGAACGCTACGACGAACTGAAGGGTCTGGACTGGAGTTGGCTGAGCATGGACGGAGCCATAACCAAATCCCCCCTGGGCGGGGGGAAAAACCGGTCCCAACCCCACGGACCGGGGTAAGACCGGCGTTAAGCGCAGTCTGCTGACCGAAGCCCGGGGTATTCCAGTGGGGCTGGCGGTAGACGGGGCCAACCGCCACGACATGAGGCTGGTGCGTGCTACGGTGGACAGCCTCCCCGTGCAGCGCCCGGCTCCCACCCCGGAGCGTCCCCAGGGTCTGTGCCTGGATAAGGGCTACGACTTCAACGAGGTGCGTAAGACTTTGCACGAGTTTGGCTTCACGGCCCACATTCGCGGCCGGGGCGAAGAGGCTCAGGCCATCAAAAAGGAAGCCGGTTTCAAAGCCCGGCGCTGGGTGGTGGAACGCACTCACAGCTGGATGAACCGCTTTCGACGCATTCTGGTCCGCTGGGACAAGTCTCCCGTCAACTACATCGCCTTTCTTCATTTCGGCTGCGCCCTTATCGCTCTCAGAGCCGCAGGGTTATTAGGATAGGCTCTAAGTGTCTGGGCATTGACGGTCGGCTCTGACCTTAACTAGGGGGCGAGCACATACTACCCGGCCGGGCCGCGGACTCCCTGCAGGGTTGTCACGCCTATTGCTGGCCCATCTTCAGGTGGAGGGGCGCGAGGTAATTGTCGACGGGGGCGTAGTTATCCGTCAGCAGCACTTTTTCGCGGCTGTTCATCCAGGCCTCCAACTTACCGGGCGTCACGAGGTACCCCTGCACATTAACGGTATCCAGCCTGTCGTTGGCGGCGTCCAGGTCGGTCTGCAGAATCGGTTGGTCCGACGCCAGCACCACCACAGTCGTCCGGTCATCGAAGGTCAGGTCCACGGCGACGGGGACGATCCCGACGTAGCTGAACGTGCTTCTGAGGGTGTGGATAAAGGCGCGCAAGAATCGGCCCGGGTCGGGCGCGTCCACGAGGTTGATGGTGTAGATCCCATCGTCCTTCAGTACACGCTTGACCTCCTCGTTGAATTCGTTCGTGGTCAGGTGATACGGGACCGACACGTCGTTAAAGGCATCCCCAACAACGACGTCGTAATAGTCGTCCGGCATACGGGGCAGCGCCATGCGGGCATCTTCGTTATACGTGACGATGTTCGGCGCCCTCGCCAGTCCAAGGTAGTCGGTGGCCGTGACCGTCACCTCCGGATCGATCTCGATCACCTCGACCAAGGCGTCGGCGTAGACGGCGTCGAGGTAGCGGGGCAATTCGTACCCGCCGCCGCCGATGAACAGTGAATTGAAGTCCCGGCGTTCTTCAGTGACCGCCTCGACGACGCTGGCAAAGACGTGCTGATAGCCATAGTGGAGATAGGTCGGATCCGTCGGCTTGGCGTAGCTGTGGACCAGCCTGTCCAGCGATAGCACCCTGACTTCCGACCCGTCGTCCAATTCCTTCAGCGAAATCCGAATGCAGAAGTAGTTGCTCTCGGTGGTGCAAGACGTAGCCAGGGGATTTTGTGTGTACGTGAACGCACCGATTCCGGCCAGCAGGACCAGCGCCACGGCGCCTTTCAGTCGAAGATTCCACAGGCGGCCGGCCAGGAAAGCCACCGCGCCGGTGGCTATCGCGACGTAGAGCACCGTCTCGCGAGACCCTAGGGCCTGAATGAGCACGAACCCCGTCAGGAACACCCCGACGATTGCGCCCGCGGTCGAGACGGCATAGATCCGGCCGACCACGTTTCCGGTTGCCGAGAGGTCCCGCAGGGTGAGCTTTATCACCACCGGGGAGACCATGCCGAGGATCAACGCCGGGGCGAGGAAGAGAATCGCCGAGAGAAGCACGATCCGCAGCAACAGGGGCAGTGAGATGACCCACCCCGGGGCGAGGGACGCGAACGGGAGTATCAGTAAGGTCGTCGCTGCGCCGGCCAGCAAGATCAGCCCCAGGTTATTACGGGACGCCGCGCGGTCGGCAAACACCCCGCCAAGCCAGTTGCCGATACTGATACCGGCCAGGATCACTCCGATTACGCTGGTCCACGTGTAGACCGAAACGCCGATGTGCGGCGCCAGTATCCTCGCCGCCACGATCTCGATGATGAGGGTTACGGCGCTGGCAATGAACACTACGACGTAGGGCTCAAGGGCCAGCAGCCACTTGATTTTTTCTGATGGAGATGTCATGAAGTCTCTTCGGATGCCGGCCGCACGGGGATTATCGTTCAAGCCCCGGGTTCGGCGCGGCGTATGGCGGAGCAGAATCGCCGCGCACCGGCAGGATTAAAATTTCGGATCACCCGAACAATGATAGTGGCGAGTCACGCAGGTTACTCTCCCGGCGACCGCGTTCGAGACCACACGCAGATTAACGCCAACGACCGCGGAGCAACGCCGGGCGCCGGGCATCATCCGTCATCCCCGGTGTCCTTGCCATGACTCGTCTTCCCCGACCCCGATCGGGGAACCATTGGGGCTGGTTTCAGTTCAGGAGGATTGTTGATCCCATCCTCTGATATTTGTGCCGGCCATTCCTGTGGTTATCGTCGGGGAGGTGTGGCGTAACGCGCGATCACCAACAGACCGGTTCCCATGCCCCGCCCGGCCGGGGAACCAACGGCGGGCACAGATACCCATTGTCAAAGACCTTTGCGGGAATGACGAGGTTTTACGCAGAATTTTCCCGGAGAAGCCAACGTTGTAAGACGTGCTCCCTGCCGATGCCCGGTCGTTCAAAGGTAGGATATGTACAACATCATGAGGAGGCGAAAATGGGTCGATTAAGTGGAACGTCAGCAATCGTCACGGGCGGCGCCCGCGGCATCGGTGGCGCAACAGCGCGCAGGTTGGGTCGCGATGGCGCGAATGTGCTAATCGTCGACGTCGAGGAGAACACTGCGAATTTCAACGCGGAGCGTATCCGTAGCGCCGGGGGCAACGCCGTCGCCATAACCGGCGACGTGGCAAGCGCACAGGTCGCCCGGGAGATGGTCGAACGGGCAGTCTCCGAGTTCGGCCGGCTCGACATCCTGGTACAGAACGCCTACGGGGGCAACAGCGACCGTGAAGGAAGCGCCGTGGACGTTTCGCCGGCTGCGTGGCGCGAGGGCATGGACCTTTTGACCGGGGCCCTGTTCCTCGGCGCAAAGTACGCCGTACCGGCCATGGAGTCGTCCGGCGGCCGCGGCCGCATTGTCAACATCTCATCGGTCCACGGGCTGCTCATGTCACCCGGCTCTCTTGTGTACGAGGCCGGCAAATCGGCCGTGGTCGGCATGACCCGTCAGATGGCTTGCGATTTCGGTCCGCTGGGAATCACAGTCAACGCGATAGCTCCGGGCCACATCGTCACGGAACGCAGCGAACAAATGTGGAAACAAAACGGCAACGACGCCGGGTACCGCTTATTCGAACTCCAGTACCCGGTCAGGCGCACCGGCGTGCCGGACGACATCGCAAACGCAATCGCGTTTCTGTGTTCTGAAGAGGCATCGTTTATCACCGGAGTCGTACTACCGGTCGACGGCGGCTTGTCGATCCAACTCCAAGAAGACTTGGTCAGGGAGCTAAAGAACTTTATTCGCGACAACCCGACTCTGCGAACCATCTCGGACGGCTGAAGCGGTCACAAAAGGGAGTTACCATAGCGTTCCGTAGCTCCCCGGGCGTTCCTATCGGCGTCCGGTAATCGATCCCTGCGAGCGAGGCATGAAATGAACAAGTCAGACCCTGCCCCCGACACTCATCCGGCGAACGAATTGTCTTTCCGCAACGCAATTCACCTCGCGCCGCCTTCGCACATCAATGGCATCGTTGAACGCGCCCTCGATGCGTGCGACTCGAAGAGTGAGGCCACACCCGCCGGGCAACGGTTTGACGCCGCGGTGAAGGCTTCAGGAATCAGACCCCCGAAATACGAAAGACACCCGCTTCTGGCCCCAAAATCGCAGCTATTGACCCCCGTTCGCGAGCAGGTAGTTCTGTCAGACCCACTCGCGGGAGCGGTCTTGGGATTTTGGGCTGAAAACGAAAGAGACCTGCGTAGCTCGGTGGAGGAATACGCCAGGGCCAATGACATTCCGATCGAGGGACCCGACCTCGAAAGCAAACAGTTCCGGGACCTGATGCCCCTGAAGACCTGGAGCGCTGCAATTGGCAGCCTCACGAGCGATAAAAAGAATCTCTGCCATCCGCATGACGTCTCCATCATGCTCTGCATGGTCACGGGCAACCTGCCGAGGCTGATCAGGCAGGCAAACGGGGTGGACGGAGCTGACCGCGACCTGCCGTTCGATAAATGGCTGGAGGAACTGAAATCGATATTGGCGAGCGCGGCCGGATCGGAAGCTGCAACGCGGTTCATTGAGGACGCCTCCAAAATCGTGAATGGCATTCAGCAGGAAGAGGGCCGGATTTCGGAACTGATCGCCGAGTCAAGTCGAATGCGCCTTCGGTTCATGCCGGAACTTGTGTACCTGGGCTGCGAGTTGCCAGCTGCCTTGTCGGACACCCGGGGGATATTGGCGAGGCAAGCAGAAAGCCTTGACGGCGCCTCGAACGTCATCGAACAACTCGGAACGGCTCTCGAGGAATTCCGCGCCGCTTCATCCATTGAGTACGCGAATTGGGATCAGCGGGAAAAGGGGATAAAAAGGGAGATGTCGGCAGCGAGGGAGGTTCACGCCCTTGTGAAACAACTTCACTCCGTCCTCCCTGAGCCCGTCCCGCCGCCGATACCGGAAGTCGAGCCTGAGTCGCACACAGACGACACGACAGCCGAATTGATTGCCCTGCGCGCCAAGAATCTAGATCTCGAAACTGTGAACGACGCGTTAAAGGCGAAATTGTTCAAAGCCAATCAACGGCTGGCGACTCTGTGGAGTGCCGATAACAACAAGGCCGACCCACCAGAAACGACTCCTGTGGACAGCGTCGGTGAGGCGGTGGCACGAGCCCGAGAGCAATTCGAATGGAAGGAATTGCTGTTCTACCTGAACGGCGCATCGAACGTCGATACCGAGTTCGAGCGGCCCGGCGAGGTGTTCGACGCGCTCGAATGGCTGGCAACCACATACCGAACGGGTCGGATGAATGGCGGAATGGCGGACCCTGAGCACTCGCTCAAGACGGTCTGTTCCGGATGGAAGTACGCCCCCGACAACTCCGATATGGCAATGAAACAATATCCTGAGGCGTACTCAACACAGGGCGGCGGGAAGGCCTACGACTTGGCATGTCACATCAAAAAAGGTGTCGACAATAAAGAAAGCCACACGATCCGAATTGCCTGGGATTGGGACGACGAGCAGAAAATGGCTGTGGTCGGTTACATAGGCAAACATCAGCCAAGTAAGTTCTGAAATCGTCGCCGACCGCCCACCGCTTTCGTATTGCAGCAACAGACACACCCCGCACTCGCTGCCGCTAACCCTGCCACCACGGCTATCGCTACCCTTTATAGATAGGCGAGACATTACCGGTGATCGTCTGTGGGGCTGTTCGCGGCCTCGCGGTAGAATTGATTACCGATGCAGCCGTCTTCCTCTCGCCGGCGCAGGGCCTCACTCTGCGATGTTGGTACTCAGGTGGGAGCGGGCGAATTGGGAGCAGCTCAGTTGACCACCACGCGCGAGGGCGAAATAGCGGACACACAGCAGGCTCGATACGTGCCGGGCGACATAGAGCCCAAGTGGCATAGGCGCTGGGAAGAGTCCGGCTTGTACCGGACGGAAGACCGCGCCGACGGCAAGGACAACTGGTTCGCCCTGACCATGTTCCCCTACCCCTCGGGGGACCTCCACATCGGCCACTGGTTCGCCTTCTCGGGCGGTGACGTTGGCGCGCGATTCAAGCGCATGCAAGGCTATAACGTCCTGCACCCCCAGGGCTTCGACGCATTCGGACTGCCCGCAGAGAACGCCGCCATCTCCCACAATATCCACCCCCGCCAGTGGACCTACGACCGCATAGCCAACTTGCGCCGTCAGTTCCAACTAATGGGCAACTCCTACGACTGGTCCAGGCAGATCGTCACGTGCGATCCTGAGTACTACCGCTGGAATCAGTACTTCTTCCTTAAGATGTTCGAATCCGGCCTGGCGTACCGGGCCGGGGGAGCGGCCAACTGGTGCCCGCAGGACCAGACCACCCTCGCCAACGAGCAGGTTAAGGACGGGTCGTGTGAGCGCTGCGGCGCGCCGGTGGAGCGGCGCGAACTGCCACAGTGGTTTTTCCGCATCACTAAATACGCCGACGAACTGCTGAAAATGGAGGACATCGACTGGCCTGAGAAGATCCGCGTGATGCAGCGCAACTGGATCGGCCGGTCGGAGGGCGTCACCGTGTTGTTCGACGCGAGCGAGTACGCGCAGGGCGAAAAGATCGAGACGTTCACCACGCGTATCGACACGATCTACGGAGTGACCTTCGTAGTGTTGGCGCCGGAGCACAGGCTGGTAGACGTCCTTACACTGCCCGGCCAACGAGCCGCGGTAGACGAGTACGTTGCGCAGGCGAGGCGCGAGGGCGAGATCGAACGCACGTCTACCGATCGCGACAAGACCGGCGTGCCGACGGGCGCGTACTGCACGAACCCCTTGAACGGGGAGCGGGTGCCGGTGCTCGTCGGCGACTACGTGCTGGCCACGTACGGGTCAGGGGCAGTGATGGGCGTACCTGCCCACGATGCCCGTGACTTCGTGTTCGCAAAGAAATATGGACTCCCGATCAGGGTCGTCGTTGCCCCGGACAACTGGCAGGGCGACGATCTCCCGGATGCATGGATCGGCCCCGGGACACAGATCAATTCCGGCGAATTCGACGGCCTGCCGAACACAGAGGGCATGGTTCGTATCGCCGACAAGATCGAGGCGAACGAATGGGGCCGCCGCGAGGTCACGTACCACATGCGCGACTGGCTCATTTCGCGCCAGCGTTACTGGGGCACCCCCATCCCTATCGTCTACTGCGAACAATGCGGCGCTGTGCCCGTTCCGGAAGAACAGCTGCCCGTTTTGCTGCCTGAAGACGCCGATTTCAAGCCGACGGGACAATCACCCCTCACTCTCGATCCCGGTTTTGTCTTCGCGCCCTGCCCCAAGTGCGGCGGAGACGGGAGGCGAGAGACGGACACGATGGACACGTTCGTCGACTCGTCGTGGTATCACCTGCGCTACACGAGCCCGACCAACGACGATCTTCCGTTCGACCCCGACGGGGTGAAATCATGGTCGCCGGTGCATCAGTACACGGGCGGCATGGAACACGCGGTGATGCACCTGCTGTACGCCCGTTTCTTCACCAAAGCGTTGCGAGACATGGGCTTTGTCGATTTCGACGAGCCGTATGCGAGGCTGTTCAGCCATGGCGTGATGACCACTCAACTCGGCCGAATTTCGAAACGCAAAAACCCCCTTGCTCCGGACCCGCTTGTGGAGCAGTACGGCGCTGATACGGTTCGCTGCTACCTGATGTTCCTTGGGCCGTGGGACACGGGCGGCGCATGGACCGGCTCGGGTATCAACGGCGTCTCCCGCTGGATGAACCGCATCTGGAACCTGACGCTGCGAGACACAGATACGCTGCCGAATACCGTGTCTGACACTGCGGCAGAACGGGACCTGCTGCGAGCGGCGCACGCCACTACGCGCAGGGTCATCGGGGATATGGCCGCGTTCAAGTTCAACACATCCATCGCTGCGCTGATGGAGTATTCGAACGAACTAGGGAGGTTGTGGGCGCGCGGAGGCTTTTCGCGGGCTACCTGGCGTGACGCAATCGACCGCCTGTTGCTCCTGACCGCCCCACTGGCGCCTCACATCACGGAGGAGCTCTGGGAACAAACGGGGCACGAGGACTCAATCCACGCACAGATGCTGCCGACGTGGGACGAAGGCCTGGCCGCCTCGGACAACATCACGATGGTGGTTCAGGTGAACGGCAGGGTTCGCGACCAACTCGAAATGCCCGCCGAAGTGTCTGAGCAGGACGCAATCGACGCTGCACTGGCCAGCGAACGGGTGCAGCGACACACCTCGCAAGGCGGGGTAATCAAAAAAATATACGTTCCCGGAAGACTCATTAACCTAGTAGTAAAAGCCGGATAACCCGCTCCCCGAACGTCTGGGACCATGCAGTGGCGACTCTTGTGGGCGCCATGGGGTGGAACGGGGCCACGCGCGAACATCGCCGCCAACGTTCGTGCCCCCGGTGGTTCCCCGATCGGGGTCGGGGAAGACGAGTGACGGGTTTCAGGAGCCTGTTTCATAAGTCGGGGGTATTGAGCGTGGGGTATCCTCGGCGAGGGTCACGCCATCATTTGGAGGTAACCGAGGATGCCGCATCGACGAATGAACCGGGAGCAGACGTGTATCCTGCCGCCGAGCCTCGACGAGTTGCTGTCTGCCGGACATCCTGTTCGATTTGTGGGTGAGTTCGTCGATGCTCTGGACGGCGACAGCTGGGCCGGGATCGGTGTTGATAAAGACGGGGACCCGATGGGAGCTCCGGCCTACCATCCCCGGGCGCTGCCGGGCGTGTGGCTTTACGGCTTCATGACCGGTGTGCGGTCGAGCCGCAAGCTGGAGGCGGCCTGTCGCGACCAGATACCGTACTTGTGGCTGACGGGCTGCCAGCGACCGGACCACGTCACGTTGTGGCGTTTCTACCGCGCCCACCGGGATGGCATGAGGAATCTGCTCAAGCGCACGGCGCAGGCGGCGGTCACGATGGATCTGGTGGAGTTGGCGGCGCAGGCGGTGGACGGGACGAAGGTCGGGGCGAACACGGCAAAGAACCGGACCTGCGACGCCGACGGGTTGCGCCGTCTGTTGGGCCGGTTGGAACGGGCGATAGAAGAGTTGGAAGCGCAGAACGAGGCAGGGGAGGACTCCGCGCCGGCTAATCTGCCGGAGGCGTTGCACGACCGCAAGGTCTTGCGCTATCAGGTGCGTGAGACGGTATGCAGGCTTGCCGGTCGGGATGGCCAAAAGTACATCAACCTGACCGATCGGGACGCCGTGATGATGAACACCCGCCAGGGTATCGCCATGGCCTACAACTCCCAGGCGATGGTCTCTCCGGTAACGGCTGAGGGGAAAGAGACCGGCATGCTGATCACGGCGGCCGACGTGGTGGACGACACGACCGACCAGGCGCAATTGGGTCCGATGCTGGAGAAGGCGGAGACGGCGTTGGCCGATGCGGGCTGTCACTCCGGGAGCAATCTGGAGGAATGCGCCCGAAAAGGCCAACGGGCGGTCATGCCGGAGGCGCAGGGTCGGGCGCTGGAAGCCCGGATCACAAGGACCGTTTCGCCTATGACGAGGCGAGCGACCGCTACCGTTGCCCCGAGGGACAGTGGCTGCGCTTCACCGGTACCAGGCTCACTCGCAAGACCCTGATGCGGCTCTACCGGGCCTCAGGGGCCGTGTTGCAGGTCCTGCCCTGCCTTCGGGGTCTGTACGACGGACAGACGGCATGGGCGGGCCCTGGGAGACAGGCCCGCACGACGCAGCTCTGCGCCGCCGCCAGAAACCAAACGCGCCTACAAACAGAGAAAGCAACTGGTCGAACCGGTCTTCGGGATCATCAAAGAGCAACAGCAAGCCCGGAGATTCCTGTTGCGCGACTTACCCAACGTCGCGGCTGAGTGGACCCTGCTCGCCACAGCCTTCAACCTGAGCGCCCTGTGGCGGATGCGGCCGCGCCGCCGCGGGCGCATACTCAGCCTATCGGGCGGCGCAGGCGGCTATCATCGGCCCAGCCGGCGCCTTGCTTCGACTCATGAGGCTCTGCCCACAGCCAGTATGACCAGGCGGAAATCCCTCCCGCCAAACATGACGCTACATCTGAAACAGGCTCTTCAGACCCGCCTTTGGCCTCGCCAATTGGCAGAGCTTTGCCAAGCAATTCTCGAGGACTGCTCCGAGACGATTCGCCGCCATGGCATGCCGCCCCGGTTCGCGCACACCTGGCTGTATCAGATCAACCTGGTAAGAGCCTGCCTTGACCCGGGAGTCCTCCACAAGCGGCGCGCCATCGCCCGGCAACTGCCCCACAATCTCTGCTAAAGCAACGCGTCTATGGCGCGGTTTGCTTTTGCCGTCGGACCGTTTAAGCGGGGATCGGCGACTACGGTGAACGCCTCCGCGAGCGCGCCGAGCATCGGGGTTGGCGCGGCGGCGACACAGTAGCGTAGTTTGGCTACTCGCTTATTAAGGCGTACCGCCAGCGGACCGGACTTGGCGCGGGCTTCTGCGTTTCTTGGTGATGAGCGAAGATCCTGAATCGCCATGAGCGTCCGGAACTCGCTGACCGAGCCTCCCGCCAAGAAGACGTGCGTATCGCGGGCGATGTTGGCGCAGGAAGCGATGTAGATCGGCCCCGTATCGTCGAATACTGCGATAAGCCCCGGCTTGCCACCAAGCATCCACGTCCCCTCAGGTGTCAACGGTTGAGTGCTGGCCGCGACGAGGTCATGGTAGAGCGACTCCCATTTTCCAAGATGCCCCGGCGTAAATGTTGACATGACGACCCTTACTTTAACCTGTGCCAACGGGCTTGATTATCACGCTCGCTACCCTGCAACCCAGCAGGCGCCCGCGAGAGTCGCGTCTACAGAATCTCCGACGGGGCTGTTGATTGCGTTTGCGGCCCAACCCCTCTGATGACACACTCACCCACAACGAAGCGTTAGCCTGCTAATTTTCCAGAATTGTGATCGATTATTTGTTCGTGGACAGAGCCCTGAGCGTAGTTTTGCAAAATCCGGAAGACACCATAATCACCGGCGGACATGTGTTAGACCCTGCGAACGGGGTCGACGGGGCGTTCGACATTCTGATCAGGTACGGATTGATCGACCAGCTGGCCGAGACGGTCCATGCGCCCGGCGGGGCCAGGGTCATCGACGCCGCCGGTAAGTACGTGATGCCTGGCCACGTCGATCTGCACGCCCACGTATCCTCTGCTCTGGAACGCAATACTGACCGCGCCGTCGGCCACCGTATGTTGGTGGAGAGCGGCACGACCACGATCCTCGATCTCGCGGGTGAGCCGAACCGGATGGCCGAGGGTATGAAACGGGACGGGGCAGGGCTCAACGTAGCGACCCTACTGGGTCTGGTGCCTCATACGACCGTCGACGAAGACGACCCGAGGCCCAGAGTAATTCGCGAAACGATCGCGAGCACGTTGGAGCAGGGCGCCATCGGCGTCAAACTGCTCGGCGGCTACCATCCATTCACGCCCGAGGCCAGCGCAGACGTGGTGTCGGTCGCCAACGAAGCTGGCGCATGGGTGGCGTTCCACGTGGGCTCCAAGGACAGCGGCAGCCACATCGACGGCCTGCGTGAAGTCCCCGGGATTGTGGGCAATGGCCGGCTTCATGTCGCCCACATCAATTCTTACTGCCGGGGACTCATCATGTCGGCGCCGGACGAAACGAATGAGGCGTTGCGCATTCTCGGCAGCATGAGGGGGCAGGTCGTCACGGAGGCGTATCTGGCGCAGCAAAACGGCACGAACGGACTGTGCGACGAGGATGGTAACGTCGTCTACAACGTCGCTCAAAACTGCCTCGTAACCAGGGGTTATCCAACAAACGAAGAAGGACTCAGGCAGGCGATGAGGGACGGCTACTGCTCGGCCCTCAAACCTGAGGGCGGCCGAATAGTGTTGGTAACCGGTGATGAGGCGATCGGGATTTGGGAAGCGGCGCAAACGAACGCCTCGCTGAGCTTCCCGGTTAATCCGGCCTCGACGGCCTACTCGCTCACCACGGCCCGGCACGAAGATGGGAATTGGGCTATCGACGCGATCAGTACCGACGGCGGCTCGCTGCCCAGAAACGTGTCGATCAGGCGCACCTTCGCCCTCGTGGCCTTTGGCGCACTAACACCGCTGGCGGCGGCGGACAAACTGGCGTACCGGCCATCGCGTGCGCTCGGCCTTTTGAATAAGGGGCATTTTTCGGAAGGCGCAGATGCCGACGTCACTATGGTCGACAGGTCAACCGGCGCCGCTTCGATGTCACTCGTCGCAGGTAAACCGATCATGATTGATGGGAGAGCGGTCGGCGAGGGTGGAACCTGGTTGGTGACCCCACACGGTGAAAACTCCGCAAGCGCGAGCGGTCTCCCCTACCAGGTGATCGACCTCGGTCAATCGAAGCTGTACCAGGGTTGGTAAAAACACGAGGGCGATCGGTCTGCGCCAACTCGGCAACGCCATATCGCGGCGCATGGAACCGTAGAACGCGTTGACGCAACGCCCGTGCGGAGAACTACGTTTCGTCCCGTGTTGCGCTAAGCAACCGATTTTGGAGTAAATCATGCCTGACGACAGGCCGAACATCTTGATACTGATGGCCGATCAACTGAAGGCCACCGCGCTCGGTCTTTACGGTAATCGCGACGTCTGCACGCCCAACGTGGAGCTTCTCGCGTCGTCGGGGATTCTCTACCGCCGGCACTACGTCACTGCGCCGATGTGCGTTCCATCGAGGGTCGCGTTCTGGACCGGTATGTATCCGCACAACACCGGCGTGCGCCACAACCAGATCCTGATGCCCGAAGACAGGTTTCACTACGCCCGCCTGCTTTCCGTCGCCGGTTACCGAATGGCTCTCATCGGCAAGGACCATTGTTTCAAGGGCTCCGGCAAGGATCTGTTCACAACCCGAATGGAGGCTGGCCACGTTGGGCTGGCCTCGACCGCGGCCGGAAGCGACGCCCGCGCGGTTGCCGAGTTTCTGAAGGGCCCGTCCTTCAATGAATCGGTCACCCATTCCGCGACAATCCCCTACCCGCCAGAGGCTTGTACGTCGAACCGGATCGCGGCGAAGACTGCGGAGTTCATTATGGAGAGCTCCGACTCGGATCAGTCGCCTTTTTGCGCCTGGGTCTCGTTTTTCGACCCACACCATCCGCTCGCCGCGCCTGAACCCTACGCCTCCATGTACTCCTCCGAGGCCATCGACATGCCTCCCTAAAGGGCAGGTGATCTCGAAGACAAAATGGAGCGACTGCGAGTCTTTTCCCACCTGATGGGGCTGGACGACACGTCGGAAGAGGAACTTCGACGTGCCGTCGCCATGTACTACGGGATGATCCGGTATCTCGACGATGCCATCGGCGTGATCCTCGAAACCCTCGATAAAGCTGGTTTCACGGACAATACGATCGTCGTATTCACGGCGGACCACGGCGACTACGCCGGCGAACACGGCCTGATGCTGAAATCAGGTACGTTTTATGACTGCATGACCCGGGTGCCGCTGATCGTTTCGTGGCCCGGCGGACTGGAATGCGGAGTGACTCACGAAGAGTTGGTCAGCAACATCGACATCATGCCCACCGTCGCATCGCTGATCGGTCTCGACGTCGCAGAACCCGTCTATGGACGGTTACTGCCGGGTGCGGGTGGTAAAGGCCGGGAAGCGGTGTTTGCTGAGCATGGGGCAGGCGGGCCGCGCGTCCTGATGTCGGACCTGCCGAACTACCCCGATTACACGGACCCAAACCCGACTGTCCATGCCCGCATGATGCACGCCCGCAACGTCGAGGGCCGACCGAAGATGATTCGAACGGACCGCTGGAAGTACGTCTACGATCCCACTGACCCGGTCGATGAGCTGTACGACATGGAAGCCGATCCGTGGGAATTGACCAATATCGCAGGTGAACCTTCCATGGCTGGAGTTCGGCAAGAACTACGGGATAGGTTGCTCCGGTGGGCCGTGATGACCGAGGACCACTCCGCGACGCCCCTTTACTCGGACCCGGCAACTTTCCGTGACACGCCGGATGGCGGGCCCCGGTACTACTTCAACGAGTTGGCCGACTCCTGAAGGGACCCGGAATACACTCGTGTTCCGTGCGAGGTTTGGCGCAAGTCCATTCGACTGTGGGGCGGGGAGACCCATGGCGGGTTTTAAGGAGCCTGTTTCATAAGTCGGGGGTATTGAGCGTGGGGTATCCTCGGCGAGGGTCACGCCATCATTTGGAGGTAACCGAGGATGCCGCATCGACCATTGAACCGGGAGCAGACGTGGATGTTGCCGCCGTGCCGCGACGAGTTGCTGTCTGCCGGACATCCTGTTCGATTTGTGGGTGAGTTCGTCGATGCTCTGGACTGCAACGGCTGGGCCGGGATCGGTGTTGATAAAGACGGGACCCCGTTGGGAGCTCCGGCCTACCATCCCCGGGCGCTGCCGGGCGTGTGGCTTTACGGCTTCATGACCGGTGTGCGTTCGAGCCGCAAGCTGGAGGCTGCCTGTCGCGACCAAATACCGTACTTGTGGCTGACGGGCTGCCAGCGTCCAGACCGTCGGTCTTCGCCGCGTACCCGCAGGCCCGGGCGAAGGACCGCACCTTGTTGGGATGGACCATATAGGCGCTCAACCCCGCTTCTTCCTGCTGGCTGATCAGCTGCCGCTCATACCCGCCGGTGGGTTCACACACCGCTACGGAGACGCACTGCCCCTTCAGCCATTCCACCAGGGCGGCAATGCCGTCAGTGGAATTGTCGAAACGTTGAGCCGGACCATCGCCAGCCCACACCTCCAGGCTGACTTTACTTACATCGATTCCAGCCACTACTACCATCGTGTACTCCTTATCCGTATCATTGCGCTGTCGGCCTCCCCACTTGTAAATGCGGGTCCTCGACCCCTGTATCTGTTCGGAGTGTCCGACTGGCGGGAGGGGTGTCTTACTCCGACACGGCACGACCAAGGCGATAGCCCGGTCCGCCCAATGACAGTCGACGCGCCCCTCCCGCCTGCCCCACAAATTGGCCGATTCGTGGGACATTCGCAACATACAAATGGCATAGTGGGCGTTCGAAGGCGCTCGGGTTGGCATAGTCGCGCTCGGAATGGCACGGGGGCAGTGTCTGTCTTAAGAGGAATTACTATGGCTTTTAGATGCCATTTGAGGGAGAGTCCATTATCCGGTCCAGGTCGCTCATGTCTTCCGGGGTGAGCCGCCATTCGACGGTAGTGGCATTCTGGCGGATTTGTTCCGGCCGGGATGCTCCAGCGATGACGGAACTCACCTCGAGGCGCGCCAGGAGCCAGGCAAACGCCAGTTCCACAAGTGTGTGGCCGCGCGCCCCTACCCAGGCAGAGAGCCGGTCCAGCATGTCGAAGTTCAACTCGGTGAGCCGGCGTTCGCCAGCTCTGAGATTTATGCCCAGGCGACTGTCGGCGGGCGCGGTCTCGCCTCGGCGGTAGCGGCCGGTCAAGAACCCGTGGGCCAACGGAAAGAATGGGAGGATTCCAAGGCCGTACTTGGCACAGACCGGGATCACGTCCTTCTCAAGCTCCCGCTCCAGCAGGGAATACTCCGACTGCGAGCTTATGAACCTCACACCGCCCGTTTGCCGGACGGTCCACTCGGCCTCGACTATCTGCCACGCCGCGAAGTTCGAGTGGCCGATGTAGCGCACCTTCCCCTGCCCTACCAGGTCGTCCAGTGCCGCGAGTGTCTCCTCGATCGGCGTTCTGGGGTCCGGTCCGTGAATCTGATAGAGATCGATGTAGTCGGTGCGCAAGCGCTTCAGGCTACCCTCGACCGCCGAGACGATGTGCTCACGCGAGCCGCCAACGCCCGGCGGACCTCCCAGCCACCAGCCGCCGAACTTTGTTGCGATCACCGCCTGCTGGCGCTTGCCCCTCAGAGCCAGTCCTATGTAGCGTTCCGAATCGCCCGCAGAGTAGATATTGGCGGTGTCGATCAGGTTAATCCCGGCGTCGAGGGCGGCGTCGATAACTTCCGCCGCCGACTGGGGGGTCATCTGGCTCCCATAGTTAGTTGGGCCGGGGGTGATTCCGAAATTGTTCGTGCCCAGTCCGATCTCCGAGACCTGGAGATCCGATAGGCCTAGCCGCCGGTATTTCATTGTCTGCCCCTGTCATGCTGGCCGTCGGCTGAGTTTAGCAGCGGTCCGCCCGGTCTTATCCGCCGACCGCGGGCCTATACTGGCATCGGACCGGTGGCGAGGCCGAAGGCGGGATTGAAACCCGCCGCTACGATATGAATGGCGGCGTAATCAAAACGAACTGACATTAGCGGTGGAAATCGCCAGCGTCAGGGCCGGGCCAATAATCGACCGCTATTGTCTACCAATCGAGGCTCCTCAATGGCTACCAACATAAAGCAGGACACATTAAACGGGCTGCGTTGGCGTTGTATCGGGCCGCCGCGCGGGGCGCGATCGATCGCCGTCGCCGGCGATCCAGCTTCACCCGCAGTCTTCTACTTTGGCGCCTGCGCGGGTGGCGTATGGAAGACGTACGACGGCGGGACTTATTGGGAGAACATCTCGGACGGCTATTTCAAGACATCCGCCGTTGGGGCAATCGCCGTTGCCGAGTCAGATCCCAATGTCGTCTACGTGGGGATGGGTGAGGCATGTGTACGGGTAGACGGCTCTTATGGGGACGGGGTGTATCGAAGCACCGACGCCGGCAAGACCTGGATCAACGTCGGCCTACAGGACACGCGGCATATATCCCGCGTCCGCGTCCATCCGGATAATCCGGACCTCGTATACGTGGCGGCGCTGGGCCACGCCTTCGGGCCGCACCCGGATCGCGGCGTGTTCCGTTCGACTGACGGCGGTGGGACGTGGGAGAAGGTTCTGGCTACGGGCGCCGAGGCCGGCGCCATCGACCTCTCGATGGATCCCACCAATCCCAGGCGGCTTTACGCCGCAGCGTGGCGGATGCGCCGCCGGTTTTGGGATATCGAGAGCGGCGGACCCGGCAGCGGGCTGCATCGCTCTGCCGATGGCGGCGACACGTGGGTCGACGTGTCGCAGAACCCCGGCTTCCCCTCCGGACCGCTCGGGCGTATCGGCGTCGCGGTCTCACCCGCCATGCCCGGCCGCGTATGGGCAACCGTGGAAGCCCGCGAGCGCGGCCTCTACCGGTCAGACGACGACGGCGAGTCGTGGGAATTGCTCACCGACAACCGGGACCTCCAGGGCCGCCCATGGTACTACCAGCACATAATGGCGGATCCGGTAGATCCGGACACCGTTTGGGTCCTCAACTACAAGCTGTGGCGATCGATAGACGGGGGGCGAAACTTCGAGGAGGTCTCGGCGCCGCATGGCGACCACCACGATCTGTGGATCGACCCACTGGACCCGCAGCGCATGATCGAGGGAGCTGACGGCGGTGCATGCGTCTCGTTCAATGGCGGCGATACTTGGTCGACTATCTACAATCAGCTTACTGCGCAGTTCTACCGCCTCGACACCGACAACCGGTTCCCCTACAACGTGTACGCCACGCAGCAGGACAATTCAGCCATCAGCGTACCGTCAGGCGCGAACGACATCGCCATCAACTGGGCCGACTGCCACTCGGTGGGCAGTTCGGAGAGCGGGCATATTGCAGTGCACCCGGCGAATCCGGACGTGGTGTTCTCCGGCGCCATCGGCAGTTCGCCCGGTGGAGGCGGCAATCTACTTCGTTACGACCGCGGCACCGGCCAGACGCGCATTGTCACCGTCTGGCCCGAAGACTACTCCGGGGTCGGAGCGAAGGACATGCGACACCGCTTCCAGTGGACCTTCCCCATCCTCTTCTCTCCGCACGACTCCAACACGCTGTACGTCGCAGGGGAGCGCGTCTTCAAATCGACCGACGAAGGCGGTAGCTGGACGGCAATCAGTCCAGACCTGAGCCGTAATGATCCTTCCAAAATGCAGCCATCCGGTGGAATCATCACTCGCGAAGCCACCGGCGGTGAGACCTATTGCGTTATTCAGTCGTTGGCCGAATCGACCCTGGAAAAGGGGCATCTCTGGGCAGGCAGCGACGACGGTCTGGTCCATCTATCCCGCGATGGCGGCTCATCCTGGCAGGACGTTACGCCGGCCCAGTTGAAGGAATGGACGCTCATCAGCGCCATCGAGCCTTCGCACCACGAACCCGGTAAGGCTTACCTGGCTGGCACACTGTACAAGTTCGACGACCCTCGCCCCATCCTCATGCGCACCTCGGACTACGGAGCGAGCTGGGTCGAGATCACTGGCGGACTACCTGTGGATGAGTACTCGCGGGTGATTCGGGAGGACCACGAAAGGCCGGGCCTGCTCTACGCCGGCGCCGAACTCGGAATCCACGTTTCGTTTGACGACGGCGGCTCGTGGCAACCGCTTCAGGCAAACCTGCCCATTACTCCGGTTCACGACATCAAAGTGAAGGGGAACGACCTGATCGCCGGCACGCACGGCCGCTCGATCTGGATACTCGATGACCTCAACGTACTCCGGGAACTTGCCGAGTCGGCTGACGCTGACACACCGTACCTGTTCACACCGCTGCGGACACACCGTCTTCCCGGGCCGATCTTGCACGATAACGCTGATCCCGGTAAGACCTACCATCAACACGGTCTCGGCGCCGCCTCTACATACGTAATGCGGAAGACCCCCGGCGGCGAACAGGTACGTGTCTTCCTGGACGCAGGCGAAAGCCCAACTAACGGTGCGATTGTCTACTACTATTTGCCGGCGCCGGCCGACGTGGAGGTCGCTTTTCTGGATCCTGCCGGTGAGGTTATTCGATCCTTCACCAGCGCCGACTCAGACGGAGCCAACAACCACGCACCCGGATCGACGGTACCGGCAGCACCCGGACTCAACCGCTACGTGTGGGACATGCTTTACCCGGGCGTCGTGTCTGTGCCCGGTGACCTGGCCACGTCCGGCAAGCCAACCTCGCCCCATGCGCCACCCGGCCGCTACACAGTGCGCCTGACCGTAAACGGAACGGAATTGACCCAGGAGTTGGAGATCGCCAAGGACCCGCGGGTTGCGGCGACTCAGGTGGATCTGCAGGAGAAGTTTCACCTGCACACGCGCATCCGAGACCGCCTGTCGGAGGTCAACGCAGCGATTATCAAACTGCGCAGCGTAAGGCAGCAAGTGGCCGAGTGGGCAAGCCGCTCGTCGATCGCGGACAGTCGAGCCGGGGCAATCGCGCGCGTCAGCGGCCGTCTGATCGATGATTTAGACAGCTCAGAAAGACGACTCATGAAGGTAGGCTTCCGTGGCGCCCTGGACCGTCCCAACATCCCGCCGACAATTAACACCAGGTTGGCGGAGCTTTGCGAGGTGGTGGCCGCCGCAGATTTCGCTCCCCCTCGGCAGGCCTACGACGTGTTCGAAGAACTGAGCCGCCAGGCCGGGGAAGAGCTAGCCGCGCTTCGAGTGACTATCGAAACGGGCGTAGCGGAGATGAACCGGCTGCTACGCGAGCACGGTGTACCGATGATAGTGGACGGTATGAGTGGAGAGGCGGGGTAGCCAGTCATGGCCGAGCAGCCCGGTTTACCTCGTATCCGTCTTGTGTCAACATCACGGGAGGCGTGGAAGATCGGGCAGCCCTGATTTCCTACTGACATTCCCTTCATGGTCAGGACTGCGAGAGCGCAAACGACTAACGCGCAGATGTCGCCGAGACTGTCGAATTGCGCACGCCATAAACGAGGATCTCAAGACGATGCCACGGGTCAACCCCGAAATAATGGTCTGGGCCCGCGAGACGGCCGGTCTCACCAAAGAGGAGGCAGCCAGAAAACTGGGTTTCAAGGATAGCGGCAAATCCTCTGCGGCAGAGAAACTTGCGGCTGTGGAGTGCGGTCAGAAAGAGCCGTCTCGCCCGCAACTCGTGAAGATGGCAAATAGGTACCACCGGCCACTCCTCACATTCTACCTGTCCAGACCGCCAAGACAGGGGAACCGGGGCACGGACTTTCGAACCTTGTCCGCAGATCGTTCCGCATCCGATGAGGCACGGTTGGACGCATTGGTTCGGGACATCAGGGCGCGCCAGAGCATGGTTCGCGACGTTCTGAAGGATGAAGACGAAGCGGAACCATTGCAATTTGTTGGCTCTCACCGCTTGGGCGATGGCAAGGCGGTAATTCTTGGGTCGCTACGGGCACTGATAGGCGTAGACCTGTCGGCGTATCGCGCCCAACCCGGCCCATCGGCTGCTTTCGCCCTGTTACGTAGTCGTGTAGAGGCTTCGGGGGTGTTCGTCACGCTTAAAGGTGACTTGGGCAACTACGTGTCGGCGATTGATACCACTGTCTTTCGCGGATTTTCCATAGCAGACAACGTAGCCCCTTTCGTGGTGATTAACGACCAGGACGCCAGATCAGCTTGGTCATTCACGCTGTTGCACGAGACAACGCACCTGCTGTTGGGTCAGACCGGGGTCAGCGCGAAATATTCTGAAAATGAAGTAGAACGTTTCTGCGATGACGTTGCCGGGGACTTCCTGCTCCCCACGGACGCGTTGGACCGCCTTGATCTCGGTGATCCCCGCCAATTCGAGAACGTCCTGGAGCGAGTCAGCGCGTTTGCGAAAGAGTCCAGGGTGAGTCGCGCCATGGTCGCCTACAAGGCGTATAGGTCTCAACTAATCACCCAGGAACTTTATCGTCGCCTCGGGGCTGTCTTTCGCCAGCAGTGGCGTGAAGAACGGGAGCGCAACCGTGCGCAGGCACGCGAGCGGGAATGGGGGCCGGATTACTACACCGTGCGTCGCCACCGGGTAGGGGGTCGAATAACGGGACTAGTGGCGCGAATGATGGCGGTTGATGCCCTGTCAACTTCAAAGGCGGCCCGGATTTTGGGTGTCAAACCGAGGCAGGTTCAGCCGCTGCTCGACACGGGCTTTAGATATATACGATGACGGCGCTGTACCTCCTCGACGCCAATGTGTTTATTGACGCGAACCGCGACTATTATCCAATCGAGAGGGTCCCGGAATTCTGGGACTGGCTGGCGGAGATGGGGAGGCTTTGGCGTGTCAAGATTCCACAGGAGATCTATGAGGAAATTGTCCTCCCGGCGCCGAGTCGCCCGGATGGGATGGTCGACTGGCTAGTCGATCATAAAGACGTGCTCATCCTTGATGAGCAGGTCATCGTTAACGTGGTAGCCCAGGTAACCGAACTGGGTTACGCAGATGATCTGACTGACGAAGAAATTGAAAAAATCGGGCGGGACCCCTTTCTCATCCCCTATGCTCTCGCTGGCAACCAGGAACGGCGCGTAGCAACACACGAACGGTCCAGACCGGGCCGACGCCGGGCAAGCCGCCAATTGCCTGACGGGTGTGACGATTTCGATGTGCGCTGGGTGAATACGTTCGGTCTAATTCAAGAACTCGACTTTCGCACGAATTGGAAAACGAATCCTTAGTTCCTAAACCATCGCAGGTCTACCCGTTCGCCCAGGACGTCCAAGTGTAACGTTCACACAAACTTACTGGAGAAACCGACGCGAATAACGCAGCCGCCCTAGAGCGACAGGCTGGCGCCGCCAACGAACGGGGCTGTGGGGTGGTGGTCTTCGTCGACGCTTTCTTCCACGATTTCGTCCAGGGTCGGGGTATCTTTCTTCGGCAGCGTGATGTCTTCCATGTCGAGCAACGCCTTGATGAGGTTGATGGAGAACCAGGAGAGTTGTTAGCTCCCATGATGAACGTCTCCGGTTTCGGCCTGGCGGTATCCCGCATGATTCCCAGACCATCCCGGTACGACTCGAACGACACGATCTTCTCCAGCCTGACCCGGAACCGCTTGCTGGCGCCTGCGAAGTAGATGTGCTTCGTCGTGATGCCCATCATTCCGTCATCCGTCCACTCCATGGACTGTGACTCGACCGATCTGCCGCTGAAGCTGCTCGGCCGCACGTACACGCCCTTGGCGACGCGGAAACTCGCGCCCATCGAGCTGCCCCTGTACTCGCGGCGCGTCACCTGCTCCATGTATCCGACGTCCGTGAACACCCAGAGCAACTCCTCGCTCTTCATGAGGTTGAACGGCAAACGTCCGTACTTTTCTCTCGCCGCCCTGCGGTCATAACGGGGGATGGCCCCGCCCTCGGTTATCGAGCCGAGGGAAGCCACCATCCTGAACGTGTCGAAGTTCCCTTCCCTGTTCAGCCGGTATTCTCTGAGTCCGAAGTGACGCCGATACTGATTCAGTCCGCGCTTCTCGCCGGAGCTCAGTATGTGGTCCTCCATCGCCGCCGCGAGGGCGTGCGTCCATCCGTCCGCGAGGGGTTTTATTCATCTCGGGGCCGGAGACGGTCACCCTTGCAGCCGCCATGGCATCGCGGATCCCATCTTCAAAACGGTCGAGGCTCGTGCCGTTTAGGACGGCGTCGACGCAGATGTTCTTTACAGATTCAAGGGCCCGTTCGTGATTTCGTACGCACTCCTTGTGCTCGTTCCGCAAGAAACCGGCCGGCTTTCCGCAGTACGTACAATTGCCCACTGCCTGATACCCTCCGTCGCTCTATGCCTTACCTGACCTTACCGCCCACCGGCGTTGTGTTGGGCGCCGGTACAGACGCGCGGCTCTAGCCTGTATCGCCTGTCACCTCATTTATCCAGTCCTGGATTATGGCGATGGCGTCGGCCTCTGAGTCCGCGCTGGGACGTTTCGTGTCCTCAAAGTGCTCCGGATGGGCGAGACCGGTGTAGCCACCGGCGTGTAGCCTTCGCAGGAACTCCTTCACGTCGATGTCGCCCTCGCCGGGCATCACCTCCTCGACCTGCGGCCACGTGCCTTTCAGGTCTCTGGGCTGGGCGAAGAAGATCTTGCCCTGGAATCGATTGACCGCCTCCAGCACGTCAGTCCCGTTCATGCCCATGCCGGCACACATGCAGACGCCGTGGTTGGGACTTGGCGCCTCTTGCTCGACAAGGCGCGCGATGTGATCACCGTCGCGAATCATGAACGGTCCTTCCCACTCTGGCACACGGAAGCGGCGGTAGTCCTCGTAGCCGATGTCCTGCTCGGACGCTCTTGCTCTTGCCGACGCGTCCGGTGTGGGCCAGCGTCCGTGGTTCGCGAGTTTGAGTCCTGAAGTCTCCGCCTGGGACACGACTTCGCGATAGATGGTCGCAACGCCGCCCCAAAGATCTTCGTCCTCGGCGGGATCCTCCGGGTCGTCGACGTGCGCGTACTGAAGCATGACCGGTATTCCCGAGCCGGCGACCACGTCAATGGTCGCCAACATCTCGTCGATCTCCCGCCGGTGCGCCGGCGGGTTGCGGATCACGTCCATGTCCTTGCCCATGCAGTACGGTTTGGATACCGCATACACCTCGATGCCAGCCTCGCCTATGCGCTGGACGATCTCCCTGAGATAGTAGGGATCGGGCACGCCCGAATAGGTTGTGGTGTCGAACCCCGGCAACGTGTCGCGAGCGAGGGCCACGCGATCGGTGTTCAGTTGCCGGCATCTGGCGATTACGGCACCGGCGTCTGCGCCGCTAACCACGGCGCCACAACTCATGACGGCCCGCCTGGAAGAGGCTGCTGTAGATGTCCCACTCATGTTGTCCACCTATTTCTGTCGAACGGACGTCGGCACATCAAGCCAACGCGTTGCTGCGCCCCAACCCATGGGTTGATAAAAGTATTCGGTCCGAGTATTACCAATTCGTTTTGATCACGCCGCCAATTCAATTCGTAGTGGCGGGTTTGAAGAGCCTGTTTCATAAAGCGCCCGCTTAGTTTCGCACTACGAGGTCGGGGATTGGATTCCCTAGATTCATGGGAATGACGGAGATGGTGCGGGAATGACGAAATTGGAGTACGCGCCATACTTCATAATTTCGGCGAAAACCGTAAACCAATGGATTGTGATTCAGGTTATCTCAAGGTTATAAAACATGCTCTTGAAACCCACCCCTGCGGGTATGGTGATTCGTGGCGTAACTAATTCTGACCCGTTCGCCTCAGCGCAACGGCACAGGGCATCCCGGTGTCGTCATCCTGACCCGGTACACGGAGGTCCGCGAGGTGATGTATAGCGTGCGGTTGTCTGCGTCGCCGAAGGCACAGTTCGCCGGCAGCTCGGGGGTGGTGATGATGCCCAGGTGGGTTCCATCCGCCTCCCAAGCCCAAGTTCCCGCAGGGCCTGTGCAGTAGACCCGGCCTTCCAAGTCCACTTTGATACCGTCCGGCACGCCGGCGGCCTCGTGCGCCGGGCGCGGCTTGGCGCTAACCGTGTGAGTGAAGGATGTGTTCGACAACGTCGGGACGTAGGGCATGTCTGCGAAGCGCCGACTATTGGCCAGCATGCCGTCCGACTGGACGTCGTACACCTTGAGGTGCGGATCGGGGCGAGTGTCGACAACGTAAACCACGGATTCGTCCGGGGAGAAGGCGATGCCGTTCGGGTACGCGACATCGTCGGCAATCATCGTCAACTCACCATCAGGCGTGAGTTTGAAGAGAGTATTCGTACCGATTTCTTTCTGATCGTCGGTCAGTTGTGCCTCCGGGTCGGAGAAGTAGAGCGTGCCGTCCGACTTGCCGACGATGTCGTTGCACATGTTCATCTTCTTGCCCTGATAGCTATCCACTAGGACCTCGATGTCCCCACTTTCGATGTCGACCACGACTACCTTGCGCCCCGCCTGATCGCAGGTCACCAACCGGCCGTCGATATCCAGAGTGGCGCCGTCGGGGCTTTCGCCCTCCCGGATCAGCGCCGGCGATTCCCCGGGCTTGACCCGGTATTGCCGGTTGCCTCCGGGGTCGGAGAAGATCAGGAAGCCGTCCGGGTGCCATATCGGCCCCTCAGTGAACACAAATCCGGTAGCTACGAGCTCAACTTCACCGTCCACGATATCCGAAATATTTCTCGCCCTCGCCATATGTTTTGTCCTCCACAGGGATGATTGAAATCGCGTTACCGGGGTATCGCTACCCTAAGCCCGACTGAATCAGGTGTCAATCAAGCGGCTGTGTCCACCGCGGTTCATCACCTTCCAGCGATCTGTCTCACCAGGCCATCGTAAAGGCTGAACGGCCCGGCCAGGATCAGCGCCATGAGCATGGCCGCAACGACAAGAGACAGCGCGGCCGGCCTGAGATCGATCGTTGCGCCTGCGCCGGGACGCGCAGTGAGCAGGGACGAGAATGACACAACCACTACAAAGCCACCCGACACGACCCCTATGTACAAGCCCTGGGCCCAGTAGATAAACAAAAGTCCAGGGGTGCCGAACACGGCGGCAAGTAGATCGTCGACGAACTCATTGCCACCCTTGGCGTTAGTTGCCGCTTCGACCAAAAAGACATTGATCGGCAGCACGAGGGCAGTGGCGAGCGGGACGAACAGGCCGAAAATCACCCCGACTACCAACAACGTGATCAGAAGTCGCGCCGCGCTGCGAGGCGTGCCGAGAAGGTCGGTCGTCACGAAAGTCAGCAGCGAGCCCAACAAAGCGCCGATGATCGGAACTACTATGGCGGCGCGCATGAACTCGCCAATGGGCGGTCGCGCTATCTCGGAGTACACATGCCGCTCGGCAAACGCGGCCGGAATGGTGATATACAGGGCCGCAAGCGCCATGGCGGCGCTGATAGGTGCGACCGCGAGGATGAGCGTGAAGCGGTAGCGGCGCTCCTCGATTCGCCTTGCGGACTCCTGGCGCCGCAGTTCGCCGAGAGGCCCGGTTCCTGTACTCAACGGATGGCCTTGGGGCGCTTCAGCAAGGCAGCGCGGATGTTAGAACACGTTCTGTGATGTACGCGTGTAATACCACTTCGTTTTGATCGCGCCGCCAAATCAATCCGTCGTGGCGGGTTTCAAACCCGCCTTCGGCCTCACCCAATCGTAAAGTTGACACCATTCTCATACCAAGTAGTCATGATGCAGCCATGTCCAAGATCGGGTTGGACCTCCCCGAGCAGGGACATGGTGGGTTTGAATCCCACCCCTACAAGTATGGTAATTCGTGGCGTGACCATAACGTATTGGTATAACGGTCCTGCTCCGCGGCGCGGGCTCATTGCGACGGACAGCATACTTTCGCACTCCAGGTTTCGCCTGCCGCCTCCAGGAGCACCTCGCGGAGCCGCTCAGCAACGATCTCGTGCTGCCCCTCTTCAAGGTTCATCGGGTCGACGTACAACTCCCTGGACGAGCCTATGACCTGAACGTAGACGCGGGGTACTCCGGCGAGGAGTCGACGCTGGACCTCCAGCCTGTCCGGGCCCCTCCATTCGTCGGTGAAGTAGACGACTGCGTGCGGTATACGATGATTCGGAGGGTCGTGCTCGACGCGGGCGTCTATGCCCGGAATCTCGGCGATACGGTCCACCACCCCGTCCATCTTCCGCCGGTATTCGATGCTCTCCTGCTCCTCGTCACCCGCCAGGAAAGCCTCCACTGCGGCGATCAGCCCGAAGATCTCTTCCCGGGATACCTTCTGGCCGCGGGCGATTCCGCCGTTAGGTGAGTTGTTGAGTCGCGCGTACTCCACCCACTTCTTATTGCCCAACAGCAGTCCGGTGCTTTGTATACCCCGAATCGTCTTGCCGCCGCTGAAACTCACCAAATCCGCTCCCTCCCCCACGAAACGCGTCAGGTTGGACCGCGGCGGCAAGACCGAAGCCGCATCGCACAACACCGGCAGACCGTGTGAATGAGCGATTTCCGCCAGTTCGGGCAGCGGAACCAGACCGCTCGGGAGAAACGCGGATTCCAGGTGGATTATGCCCGCCGTCCGGTCGGTGATCGCCATCTCCACCTCGTCCGCCGTGCAACGGTCCGGGTCACCTACTTCCACGAACTTAGTCCCTGGGACCAGGTAGAGCCTCTCGTAGCTAAAGTGGTGTCCACGCTGGAAGATCAACTCGTTCGGCATACCGTCGGTATCGGGAAGCCGGGCGATTCGGTCCAGATCATCACGTGCCACTGCGGCTGCGGCTTGCACAACGAGACCCGCGCCCGCTCCGGCGGTTACAGTGGCCGCAGGCACCCCAATCATGCGGGCGATGTCCTTCCCGGCCGCGATCAGCAGTTCGTCCATCTGAAAGAAGTGCCGGGATGCGAACTCCATGGCCGCCCAGGATTCCGGACGCGGACTGGAGCCTGAGTGTTTGGTGTTCGGACCTCCTGCCTGAACAATCGGTTCGACGCCGAGGCGTTCCATAATCGCCTCTCCAATGCCATCGTGTGCGGTTCCCATGACTCTCTCCTGACTCAAGAATTCCCGTGCGGCCAAATTACGGGACTCGGCCCAAATTCAGCCGCTGAGCGGATTTTACGCTAACCCGTCTGCCGTCTGAGGCCTGGATGGTTCATGTCCACTGACTCCGTGACCAAAGTAGCCTGGCCCACCCACAATGCCCGTGTCCTGGATAGACTCTGCACAACGCAGCGACTAGGCATTCGCCGGGGAGCATCTCGCCGTGAAAATAAAGAGCATCGAAGTCCGAACTCTCGACCTCGACGCGCAGTACGGACGCTATCGCGCGCAGTTCGGCGTGCTTATGGCCCATACCGAGGGCGGCCCAACGGGCATAAGCCGTTGTCTCGCCACAGCCCGCAGCGCCATCGAACACCGGCTGGCGCCGATGCTTATCGGACAGGATCCGCTGGAGACGGAGCGTCTCTGGCGGGCTATGTACAGGAGCATCGGCAATCTTGATTCCGACCGGCGGGAAACCGTAACGGCCATTGGGTCGCTCGACATCGCCCTGTGGGACCTGAAAGGCAAGATACTCGGGGCGCCAGCGCACCGCCTGCTGGGAGGCTACCGGGACGAAATCCCTGCCTACGCCGACGGCGCGATGTTCCATCGCGGCCCTGACGGCATGGCAGAGTGGGCGGCACGCTACGTGAACGAGGGCTTCCGCGCAGTCAAGTACCACGTGATGGAAGAGGGTCCGGACGAGGTGGTCGAGACCGTGCGCCGGACGCGCCAAGCTGTGGGAACGGACGTCCAGATCATGGTGGACGTACACAAGGCGTGGCAGCCTCGGCTCGCCGTCCAGACGGCGCGGCGCATGGAGCAGTACGACGTGACCTGGCTGGAAGAGCCGGTGACATGGGACGACGAGGTAGGCGGCATGAGGTATCTAACCGCCGGGACTACAATCGCCGTGGCGGCAGGGGAAAGCGAGATCAACCTGTATCGCTGCCGTGACCTCCTTCAAAGGGGCGGTGTCAAGGTACTGCAAACCGATATCCTCAGCGCCGGCGGCTACACCGCATGGCTCAAGATGGCCGGACTCGCAGCGGCCTACCACGCCCAAATATCACCGCACGGCGCATCATTCCCGGAACTTGCCGCGCCGTTGATCGCCGCCGTGCCGAACGGAATGATCGTCTCAGCGTTTCCGAAGGGGCAGGCGCCAGAGATCTGGTCCAAACTCTACCGGGAACCTATCGAGATACGAGACGGCATGATCCCGCTCAGCGACCGGCCAGGTCTGGGCCTGGAGTTCGATGAACGGTTTCTGACCCGCTACGCCGCCTGAGGGGCTTGGCCCTGCTAAAAGTCAACAGGCCATGGGCGGCACACACCGGCACAGCAAGCACGCGCGGGCCAAATAACGAAGCACGAGATGCCGGGGAGCACAACATGAAGATCACCGAAGTCGAGTTCATACCGCTCACGGCCACCACCTATGCGGGGCATCGAACATCCGCTCATGCAGGCCTGAAGGTCCATACAGATGAGGGCCTGACAGGAATCTGCCACGTATTGGAGTCCCACGGGGCCGCGATCAATGAAATTGCGCCTGTGCTCATCGGAGAAAACCCGATCAACAGTGAACGGCTATGGCAGTCAATGTACGCTTCCATCGGCAACCTGCGGAGAGACCAACGTGAAGTGGTTTCGGCCATCGGCGCCCTCGATATAGCGATCTGGGACATCAAGGGCAAGATGCTGGGGACGCCGGTGCACCGGCTCCTCGGCGGCTACAGCAACGAGATTCCGGCCTATGCCGACGGCCGCATGGCCATCCGCACGCCCGAGCAGCACGCCGAGTGGTCTGCCCATTTCATTCACGACATGGGTTATCGCGCCACCAAGTATCACGTGATGGGCGAAACGCCCGACGAGATAGTCAAGACTGCGCGACTCATTAGGGAGGCGATCGGACCTGAGCCCCTGCTAATGATCGACGTCCACAAAATCTGGGACCCCTGGACAGCGGTCAAAACGGCCAGACGGCTTGAAGAGCACCAGGTCTTCTGGCTGGAGGAGCCGGTGTTGTGGGATGATGAGGTCGGCGGCATGGCTTTTCTGTCGGCCAACACCCGAATATCTGTTGCCGCCGGTGAGAGCGAATGCACCTTGTACGCCTGTCGAGACCTCGTCGAAAGGGGCGGAATCAAGATTCTTCAGACGGACATCCTGGGCGGAGGCGGATACACGCCCTGGCTGAAAATGGCGGCCTTGGCCGAGGCGTTTCACGTCAAGGCTGCCCCGCATGGCGCCTCGTTCCCGGAGCTTCTGGCGCCCCTGATCGCAGCACTGCCAAACGGGCTCATCGTGTCGGCCGGACCGGCGGGCGAAGAGACCGAACTCTGGTCGAAGCTGTATGCCGAGCCGCTGGACCTGCGTAACGGTACGTGCCATTTGAGGGAGCAGCCCGGGCTGGGGCTGGAGTTCGACGAGGATTTCCTCACCGCACACCGGGCCTGACGGCGCGTTCAGGACAGTTTCAGGCCGCCAGTGGCCGCCTACTATTGCGCCTGACCGTTGCCGGAGGTCTCAGCCTCCGACGCAAAGGTCGCGGCAAGATCGCGCTCCGTCAGAACGGGAGCGGTCTCGTACAGGAAACAGCTCGCCGCACGGGAATCACCGGGCATGTACAGATCGGGAACCGTCGTCCAGCAGTCTTCCATAACCGCGGGGCATCGATCGGCGAACTTGCACCCGTGTGATTGGCGAGCCTGACCGACCGAACCGATGTTGTACTCATCCCATCGCAGCTTTGGGTCGGGCTGCGGAATGGACTCGACCAGCAGTTGCGTGTATGGGTGCTTGGGGTCCTTGATCACCTGTTCCACACTGCCGGCCTCCGCCACTGAGCCCCGGTACAGGATGATGATGTTTTCCGCCACCTGATAGGCGGTTGTGAGGTCGTGCGTAATGTAGACAACGGCGATGCCCAGCTCGCGGTTAAGCTGCCTGATGCTGTCCAGGATGGTGGCGCGTATCGAGGCATCCACCATCGACACAGGCTCGTCCGCCAGGATGATCCGCGGCTTCAACATCAGCGCCCTGGCCACCATGGCCCTCTGACGCTGTCCGCCGCTCAGTTGATGGGGGAAGCGCCCCAGGGTCTCATCCGGGCGCAGGCCCACCGATTCAAGCGCCCCTTCGATAAGCTCCCTGCCCTCTGTTTTTGACGAGGCCAGCTTGAACTTGGCCACGGGCGTCGTGAATATGTGGTCGATTTTGTAGAACGGGTTGTAGACCTCGAAAGGGTCCTGAAAGATCGGCTGTATCTCGCGGCGGTACTCGGTTCGCTCGGAGCGCGACATCTTTGCGACGTTTTTGCCGTTGTACAGGACCTGTCCAGACGTAGGCGCGACTATACCCATGAGCAGCCGGGCTATCGTCGTCTTGCCGCTCCCGCTTTCGCCTGCAATAGCGGTGATACCGGGATTGTCGGACGAGATCGACAGCGATATGTCATCGACAGCGAGGGTGACGTTCTTGTTGAAGTAGCCGCCTCCGAACACTTTCGTAACTCTGCGCAACTCCAGCCCGGCGTTTTCAGTGGTCACGTACTCACCTCAGTTTCCGGGTAGAGGTGGCAAGCCACACTACGCCCCGGCTGCGCCACGTGAAAGACTGGCGAGATCTCGGAGCAATGGTCCATGGCGAAGGGGCAACGGGGGTAGAAAACACACCCGGGAGGAAGATTGACCAGAGGGGGCGGCAGACCGGGAATGCCTTCCAACCGCTCCTTCTTCTCCCGCAGGTTCGGCAGACTCTCGATCAGGAGTCTTGTATAGGGGTGAAGAGGTTCTTCGAATATCTGGCCTACCGGTCCGACCTCCACCAGTTTTCCCGCGTACATCACCCCCACAGTGTCGGCAAATTGCGCCACCAAACCCATGTCGTGGCCGACCAGGATTACCGCCGCCTCCAACCCTTCCTGCAACCTGCCTAGCGTCACCATTACCTGGCGCTGCACAACCACGTCCAACGCGCTGGTCGGCTCGTCCGCCACAATCACCCTCGGGTCAAGCGACGTGGCGGTCGCGATGCCCACTCGTTGTTTCATGCCGCCGCTCAACTCGTGCGGGTACATCCTCGCGACATCACGGGTCAGACCGACGCGTACCAGCAAATCCCCCACGCGCTCTCGAAGCTCTTCTTTGGTCCCCTGTACGCCGTGGTCCTGCAGGGCGTCGAGCATCTGGTCCTGCACCCTGAGCACCGGGTTTAGAGAGTTCATCGCCCCTTGCTGTACTAACGCTATCCCGGCCAGGCGGGTCGCCCTCATCTCTTCGTCGTCGAACTGCAGAACGTTGTTACCGTCGAGGAGGATCTGCCCGCCTACAACGCGTCCGGGCGGACGGGTCAGACGCATCAGCGCCATCGCCATCGTGGTTTTGCCACAGCCCGATTCCCCCACCAGCGCGAAGCGTTCACCTCGCCGCAGCGAGAAGCTGGCGCGGTCAACGGCCTGAACCTGGCCCTCGTCTGTGCCGTACTGGACGCTCAGATCGCGCACCTCCAGCACGACCTCCCGGTTGGAGACGGTGGCGCGCGTGGCAGTGGTATCAGCCCGGGCCAGGGTCATACGCGCCGTCTCAGCCTGGGATTCGCCCATTCATCGAGCCCGGCCGTCACCAGGAACAGACCGACAAAAAGCAGGACGATGATTATGATCGGCGGCGCCCACCACCACCACAGGCCAAGCAGAAGGGACCCGAAGTAGATGTTCCAGTAGATGGTCATCCCGAGGGTCGGCGACTCCAGGGGGCCAAGCCCGAGCGCCTCGAGGCCGACCGACGCCAGAATCGCCGCGGCGACGGCCAGGACAAAGCTGGCCACCATGTACGGCATCAGGTTTGGCATCAGTTCCTTGAAGATAATTTCCAACCCGCTCATGCCGGACTGGCGGGCTATGTCAATGTAGGTCCTTTCCCGCAGCGTCAATACCTGGGCGCGGATCGTCCTGGCCGGTGTTATCCATGCCAGCGTCGCGATGATCAGCGCCATCTGGTCTACGCTGAGCCCGCTCCGCACCGAGGCGGCAATGATGATCAGGATCAATAGGCCGGGCACGGTTTGCAAAGTGTCGACGGTGCCTCGAATGGCGGTGTCGACTATTCCGCCATAGTAGCCGGCAACGAACGCGATCAGCGCCCCGATCCCCACTCCGACCGCCCCGGCGATCAGGCCTATTCGGAGCGTCAACGCGGTCCCTGACACCATGACGGCAAGAATGTTGCGTCCGACCTCATCCGTGCCCAACGGGTATTCCATCGAAGGCCGTAGGCGCGGTATGGCCGAGAGCGGCCGGGTCTCCTCCGAAGATATGATCAGCGATCCGATCGCCCAGAAGAGGAACAGGCCCAGCAGAATTGAAAGGCCGCCCAAAAGTAACGGGTTACGCCGCACATAACGATATGTGAGCAGCGTGTTGCCGCCCAGGTAACGCTCAATCCCGAATCGGGTCCTCGCAGTTGCCAGCGCCATGCCTAAGCCCTCTGGTACGTGATACGCGGATCGATCAACGGGTAGATCAGGTCAATTACCATCATGGCGAGCGCGATTGCGAGAATCACGATCATCACGATACCGGATATCACGAAGTAGTCAAACTCGCGTATAGCAAGGAACAACAGGCTGCCGATTCCCGGGTAGCCAAATATGACTTCCACCAACACAGCGCCGGAGACTACGTGGCCGAGAGAGAGCGCAAACGCCGTGGATTGAGGCAGGATGGCATTGCGGACTGCGTACTTCCAGAAAATCCGTCTGTCCTTCAAACCCAACGCATCTGCCTGGACCATGTAGTCCTCGCCCTGCATGGTGACCATCATGGCACGCATTCCAAGAGCCCAGAATCCAATCCCGGCGAGCACGATCGAGAGGGCGGGCAGGAAGGAATGCTTCAAGATGTTCAAGACGAACGACACGCTCCATTCAGGAAACGTGCCGGCGTCATATCCGCCGAATATCGGAAACCATGACACGGTGAAGGCGAATATATAAAGCAGCACAAGCCCGAGAAGGTAGTAGGGTATCGCCGATATTGTGAACAAGGCCGGCACCAACGCCTTCACGTAGTTCGGGGCGCCACGCCACGAAATAAACGCGCCCAGGAAAGTCCCGACCCCGAACGCCATGACGGTCGCTGTGCCCAGCATGCCGATCGTCCACGGCATCGAGTTCAGGAGCAGTTCGTTGACCGTCACCGGGTATTGCGATATAGAACTGCCCAGTTTCAGCGAGGCCGTGTCCTTGAGAAATGTGAAGTACTGGAATACCAGG
Organism: Dehalococcoidia bacterium; assembly: GCA_965224235.1. Taxonomy (GTDB): domain Bacteria; phylum Chloroflexota; class Dehalococcoidia; order Lucifugimonadales; family Lucifugimonadaceae. Next base: position 1,309,140 of record CBDCYP010000002.1, read on the forward strand.
GGCCGGTCCAGGCCGAATTTCTTCTGATACTCCTCGGCCATCTGTTGATAGCCGGTCTGAAGGAATCCCTGATTAAGCGCGGCCTCACTTACCAGTTTCTCAAGAACCGGGTCTCTGCCTCCAATTCTGGGAATGAAAAAATTGATGGTCGCGGCGAGCCAGATGACCACAAAGAAGAGAAAAACTCGCTTTATTACGTAGTCGGCCTTCACGGGAATTTCTTACTTAATTTGCCTGCACGAGACCGGCGACCTGGAAGAGAAGCGACTTGAGATCATCTCAAGCCGACCTCACAGACCATTGAACGAAAATCTCGAAGAGCAGCGGTTTGCAAGCAAACCGACTTGGGTCAAGTTCTTAAGAGAGGGCACGATTTCCCGTGCCCTCTCTTGCGCAACCCCACCTGACATATCAGCCAAGCGGGGGTGCGGCATTTCTGTCCGGTATCAGCAGCCGCCAGTGTACTTCAACTCGTACAGGGCCAGATTGTACGTCAAGTGACCGGTACCGGACATGCCCTGCCTGCCATTCTCGTAGGTCGGCCAGTTGTCCCAGTAGCAGGTGCTGATTGCCGGCGCCTGGTAGAAGTCATGTAGCTGGACGTCAGGCAACTCATCAAGCCATATTTCCATGGCCTTGACGGTCAATCTCTTGAGCTCGTCCTGGTCCGTTGAAGGCACCTCGGCCATCTCCTCAATGATGGCGTCGAACTCAGGGTTCGAGTATCGGTAGACGTTATCGTTGCCTGAGCCTGCCGTGGAGTGTTGCGACAAGTACAGCCTGAAGGTGAAGTACGGATCGTCACCCACGCTTCCTCCATGCCCTGCCGTGGCGCAACTGTAGTCACCGGTCGCCCGCCGGGTACCAAAGTCGGGGGGCATGCTGTACGAAGCGTCGATGCCCTCTTGCCTCAGCAACTCGGCAATCACCGGACCCTGAGCGGCAAAGCTCGCGTATCCGATGATGTCGCAGGTGATGAGTTCTCCATCCTTCTCCCACATCCCGTCGGAGTTCTTTTCGTAGCCCGACTCGCGAAGCCGCGCGGCCCCAGCTTCGGGATCGTAGGCGTCGGTCGGGTAGTCGCCCGAGAGCAGGTGCTCGATGGCCTCAGTGAACGGCTGCAGACCTGCAAAGGCTGGCCACGGCACCCTTGAGATGCTCCCGGCGCCCTTGAAGGCCGTATCGATCATCTTCTGGCGGTCAAGGAACAGGCTGATCGACCAGCGCACGTTCTTGTCGTCGAACGGCGGCCGTTCGTTATTGATTTCGATGTTGGCCGTGTACCAGTTCAGGAATCCGTAGGGCTTCTCCCGCAGGTTGTGGGTGATGATCTTCGGATTCTGCGCCTGCACCTCTTCGTGCAACGACACGGAGAGCAGTCCCCCTGGGCCGGCGGTGTCAACTTCGTTCTGGACCAGCGCTTGCGCCGCCTGGGTCGCGCCGCCAACCAGCGGCAACTGGATGAAGCGCTCGACCTCAGGGAATCGCCAGTAACCCTGCCTTGAGGCCCACCAGTCGTCTTCGGACTCTACGCGGTCGAACACTATCTGCTCAGGTGACGCAGCCACCACACGCCATGGGCCTGTGGTCAGCGGCCAGCCTTTTTCCAGATCGAAGTCCCTGAATTCGGTCCAGTCCCCGGCGGCGCTGTAGACGTGCTCCGGAACGAGGTGAATCCCGATGTCGAACTTGTAACTGATGAAGTGGTGCCACTTGGGCGCAGGGCGCTTGAAGGTAAACACCGCGGTCAACGAGTCAGTGCAGTCGACCCTCTCGACGAACTGCTCTGTGTCGGTGCCCCAGCGAACCTTGGGTCCCAGTTCGGACAGAGTGTTGTACGTGTAGGCCACGTCGTCGCAGTCGAACGTCTCTCCGTCGCTCCAGGTCACGCCGTCACGGAGCTTGTACGTGAGCTTCATGAAGTCGTCGGCGTATTCCCAGTCCGTGGCGAGCCATGCGATCTCTTTGTTTTCAAACGCAGAGAAGTAGTAGAGGGGCTCGCGCATCAGAACCCGCGCCACGGTTTCCCCCGACGAAGTGCTGTACGGGTTGTGAATCTGGTGGCCGACGTACTTGCCCTCGCGTCCGGCGATGATGTGTTTCACCGTGCGGTCCCTGGGTACGTCCTTGACCTGGCCAGGGATGGCAGCGGCGGGCGCCGTGGTAGCGGTGGGTTGTGGCGCTGCGGTGGGCTGTGGCGCTGCGGTCGGATCCGCTTCGCCACCTCCACACGCCACTGCTATTCCCAGCGAACAGGCAAGTAACAACCCTAACCAGTAGACTGCTATGTTTCGCCGCACGTTACCCTCCCATATTTTAGTCGTTAACGCTCTTAATCCCGCGATTTACGGGATTTTCTGCGTTCGTAGGGCATCATACTACCTCCGAGACAACTGGCAACCCTCGCAACGTTTGTGAAAAACTACACGCACCTTTGCGTCGAATCTCGGAGTTGCGAATTTCGCCGCGCCCCCCATTTGTCGCAGGGGCGCTGCGGCTGAAAGGGCAGGTCTTTTTAGCCGCCGCCGGCTGCCAATTCGTCCTGAACGCACTTGATCGACTCACGGATCCCGTGCGCAGTCGGGGTGAAACGGGTTGTCCCCTGCTGGGACCCGCCCAGCAACTCGCTGTTGTCGCGAGCGAGTGAATTGACCCAGGACAAGGTGGCGTCGGTCCCCTGGATCTCTCCCGAGGCCCAGACGCCGATATCGTCAGGCCCGTCCAGACCCGGACCCTCAAGGTCCGCCGCCACCATGTAGATGTTGTTGTAGAGCTTTGAGCGAACCTGATGGGGGGCCCGAAAGCTGCCACCCTCTACAGAAAGAGCCTGGGTGATTTGCGTTAGTGTGGCGGCCGGCACCTGTTCGCAATCGCCCGTGGCCGAGAGCCTGCTCTCTTCCTTTTGCTCACGCTCGCTGGGCTCGCCTCCACAGGCAGCCGCAGCCAGCAGCGCTACTGCCAGCGAGAACAAGACTTTTCTTACACTGAGGGCGTTTTTCATGGTGCACTTCGCTGGAACGTCAATCCGATTTCAGGTTCACGATTCACTCCAACATACCCAGAAACCGCGGACGGGTCAACGACGACTCGCCCGGTCCCGGCTCGAAGTGGGTTGCAAGCGCGGTTCAGGTTAAAGACACGCCGTTCAGGCCCGTATTCGACACGCTAAACACCTCACCTCCGCCAAAAGTGACGTAAAGGACGTCGAGTTGCTGTCCGCCGAAGGAGCAGTTGGTGGGCCTGTCCGCAGGGGTCGGGTGGGTCGACATTACGCGTCCCCTGGGGCCGAAAACGTAGATCATAGGTCCGGGCCCGGAGGCGTGGCGCCCAGCGGTGGCGATGATCTGTCCGCCTGAGTCGAGGCACATGCCATCGATGCCGCGCCCGGGTCCGAAGTCGTGCAATACGTTAAAGTCGTCAAGGGCGCCGTCGCCAAGGATGCCGTATGAGTAGAGTTGGCGGGGTTCGTCCCTGCCTGTCTCGCCGTAGTAATTACCGGGCGCGTGGGGACTGTCTGCCACGTAAAGCGCGCTTTCGTCAGAGGACAGCAGCACGCCGTTCGGCCGCTTCGTATCGAACGCCACACGGGTCACGCAGTACGAATCTTCGGCCTGTGGGTCTGCCCGGTAGACCGATTCGTGGTCGAGTTCCATCGGGCGGCCGCCGTAGTTGGGGTCCGAGAACCAGATTCGGCCCCGACTGTCCAGCGCGAGGTCGTTCGGTTCGTTGAAGCTCTTTCCTTCAAACTGATCGGCGATGGCTATCGTCGCGTCGGCGTCGTAGCGAACAATGCGCCGTCCCGCTCCCTCGCAGGCGAACAGACGGCCCAGTCGGTCAAAAACCATTCCGTTGGCGCCGTTGGTTCCCTCCCGCCAAACTTCGTTCTGCCCGGTCGCTGGGTCGAAACGCCATGTCGTGCTGGCGGCGCATTCGTTGTAAAGGAGTCCCGAGCCGTCCCACGCCGGACCTTCGGTCAGGTTGTCGTGTTCGGCGATCTGCTCCCACTCCCAATTACTCCATCGGTCTGGAGACATCTTCTACGCACCTTTCGTTTCGTCTTACGACGTTGATCCGCCCAGTTAGGGGAAGAGCATGTAGCCCTGGTGGCCCGTATCCCTGACCCGGTCGACGGTCCCCTGGATACTGGTCACGTACAGTTCTGTCATGCTCGGTCCGGCGAAGCACGCGTTGGTGGGCCGGGCTGACGGGGTCGGGTGGGTTTCCAGGATGCGCCCCTTTGGATCGAATACGTAGATCATTCCACCGGGACCGGTCGACGCCCAGCCTGCGACTCCGAGGATATTGCCTTCCGTCGTGAGGCACATCCCGTCGATGCCGCGGTGGGGGCCGAAGTCGTACAAAACGGTGTGTGGACCCAGGCTGCCGTCATCGTTTACCGGATACGACCGCAACTCTCGCCGCGCGTATCCCGTGTAGTCCAACTGTGTTGCAAAGAGTGTCTTCTCGTCTTTCGAAAAGATCAGGCCATTCGGGCCCGTCATGTCGAAGGTCGCCCGGCTGCAGACGTAACCGCCGTCGGGCTGTGGGTCTGCGCGAAGCAAGGACGAGTGGGTGAGTTGTTGCGGTTTGGTGTCAGGACCGAGGCGGCGCGGCGCTTCTTCAATGTTCGCTATGGGATCGGAGAACCACACCCGGCCCTTTGAATCCACGATCACGTCGTTGGGACCGTTGAGGCGCCTACCCTTAAGGCGATCTGTGATCGTCGTTCGACTGCCGTCTTTTTCGTAGCGTGCGATGCGCCGGATGCCGGAGTGGTCGATCAACGGAGGTCGCGTCCCTCCCTCGGCGCCGTACAGCCGGCCTTCGGAGTCGAACGTGAGGCCGCCGCATCCGTTCGAATGGTAATACGCCACACAGTACTCACCAGCGTCCGGATCAAACCGCATGATCCCGTCGATCGCCGTGTATACGAACCACAGGTAACGTCCATCCCAGGCAGGCCCCTCCGTTATAGGGCTCAGTTCGGGGACCGCCGTCTCCCATTTCCACTCGACGACCATCTGAATCCATCCTGAACTATTGCGCGTGTCTGCTTCAGCAAGCAGACGTAGAGCGTAGAGATTCGCCGCCCATCGGTCAACCACGGCGCCTCCTGCCAAGGATGTTGACGTAATTGGACGCAAGGGAGGGCCGAATTGCTGCCTGTTTGACTGATATTTTGCCGCTCCCTATACTGCCGCCAGCCCATATACGTTGGGGCTTTCAAGGCCCTACCGGTTACCGGAGGTGAGCGATGGCGCTATCGATCGACCAGATGAATCTGACCAACAACGGATTCGACGTCGGGATCGTGATGCAAAGAGACACGGTGAGGCGGCCGGTCGGCGATGTGGGGAATCCCAAATCCTTTCCTTTTCCGGTGCTCTATCAACAGGTACACGACGCCACAGTGTGGGACCTGTTCGATCCCGGCATCGCCCTTGCCGCCCCGGAACCCTGGGTTGCGGCCGCCCGCGACCTCGAGCGGGCCGGCGCGAAAGGGATCAGCGGCGGGTGCGGCTTCATGGCGATACACCAGCCGGCCATGGCTGCCGCAGTCGACGTGCCGGTCTTCACTTCAGCGCTGTTATGGGTGCCCCTGGTGGAACGCCTGCTGGGCAGGAATCAACGCATCGGCATCATGACCGCGAACAACCAGGTACTGGGGGAAGAGTACTACCGGGCATCGGGGTGGTCCTCGGAGGACATTCCCGTCGTCGCCACCGGACTTGAGGACACGGACTTTGGGGCTATCCTCAGGGGACAGGAGGGCCGCCACCTGGCGCCGGAAGACCAGAAACGGGTTGAGGCCATCATTGTCGACAGGGCCGAGGAGTTCGTGGCGTCACATCCGGAAATCGGCGCAATCGTGCTGGAATGCACGAACTTCCCCCCATATGCAGACGCCATCAACGCGGCCACGGGCAGGCCGGTTTTCCACATCGTCAATCTGATCAAGTCGATTTATCAGACACTCTGACGAAACCTCAGCCGCGGCGCGTCCAGGTTCGAAAACCGCCGGTCACACTTCGACCCGGTACTCCCGAACAAAATCTTCGTCGATCGACAGTCCCATGCCGGGCGCCTCGGTGAGCTCCAACGTCGGACCGTCAACCACGAACGGCGGGTCGTAGAGCCGGCTCCATATCTGGAAAGGCTCTATCGCTGGTGTGGCCGGAATCATGAGCAGATTCGGGATGGCCGCGCCGATCTGGCAATTGATCTCCGGGATTTGACTGCCATGCGGCGCCAGAAGCGCGTTGTGCGCGTTGCAGACCGCCGCCACACGCATCAAGCCGGTATAGCCGCCAACTGAAACAGGGTCTGTCTGGATAACCTGTACGCCGCCCTGGGTTATGAGGCGCACGACACCCGCAAGCGTGTTTTCTCCCTCGCCGGCTGCCAGATAGCACTCCGTGTCGGCGCCCAGCATCACGTCCCGCACCATGCGCAGATAGCCGAGTTCATCGTCCATCCGCACAGGCTCTTCGACCCAAAAGAGATCGTACTCAAGCAACCGCCTGACCACTCGGGCGGCTGTTCTTCCGTCCCAATGGCGGAAGGCGTCGAGAAGCAGCTTCTTCTCCGGTCCGAGAGCCTCCCTCGACCGGCGCACTTTCTCCACGTTCTCGTCAGGGTCCGGCCCCGGCAAGTGGATCTTGACGTGGCTGAATCCCAGGCCGGAGTGAATGGCCACCTTCTCGGCCATCCGGTCCGCGTCCTCGTCCTCATAGCCGATGCCATCGGCGTAGACAGGGACCTTGTTGCTATGACCGCCCAGCAACCGCCACACCGGCAGGCCCGCCGCCTGGCCCAACAGGTCCCAGAGGGCGATGTCGATGCCGCAGATCGAGCTCATCGCAGCCCGCCCCGGTCCTTGAAAGCGCCATGCTCTGTCGAACATTCGCTGCCAATGAAGCGAAATGCGCGCCGGGTCCTGTCCAACCAGCAGCTCCTCGAACTCGGCGCGAATCAGGAGGGCATCGCCCCCGCGACCGGCGCCAACCCTTCCGTCGTCCGTGTAGATTCGGACGACCGGCCAATCTCGACACTGGCCCCAGTCGTTCGGTCCCCAAGGAACTCGCAGGGTGGTGGTTTCGACCCGTTCGATGCGCATCTTTTTTTCCTCTCGCGGCCAACAGGAACATGGGCAGGGCGAGAATGAAGGTCCCCAGCCTCGCGCGTACATTAACCTATCTTGAGAGGCCAATCCCGGCAATTGGCGGGCGCAGGACGCTGTTCGTTCGCCACAGAACCCCTGGCCTGCAACCCGGGGCAACTCAAACGCCACCGATTAGGTGAGAACCGATGCGTCGCAACCATCCGGAGCGAATAGATCACAAGCGGCTTTCCCGGCCCGACAAACATTACGTACTGCACCGGGACGGGCTGTCTTTGCCTATGAGCGATGGCGTCAGGCTGTCGGCTGACCTGTATTTGCCGTCGGGGCCCGGACCGTGGCCTGTCCTGCTCGAGCGCACTCCGTATAATAAGGAGGAATCCGTTGAGGTAACCCAGGTCGGCTCGCCGGAATACTTCGCATCGCGCGGCTACGCCGTGGTGATCCAGGACACGCGCGGCCGGTTCAAGTCGGAGGGCCAATTCTATCCGTTCCGCGACGACGGCTGGGGCGAACACCGCGACGGCTACGACACCGTGGAAGCCATCGCCAAACAGAAGTGGTGCAACGGCAGAGTCGGCACGTTGGGCGGCTCATATGCCGGGCACACCCAGTACGCCATGGCGCCCACTGCCCCACCCCACCTGGCGGCCCAGTTCGTGCGCCACTCGATCGACGATTTCCACGACGGCTGGATATTCCGGGGTGGAGCGTTCGAGCTACGTTTCAATCTCGATTGGGCGCTCGTTCAGTCGCTTTCGCAGGTGGAACGGGAGATAACGTACGTTGCGGAACGCTTACACCGCAAGCAGGAGATTGAAGATGCTCTGGAACGACGGTGGGACTGGTACGAGTACCTGCCCCTGCGCGAAATTCCGCTCCTCCGAGGGATAGCGCCATGGTACTACGACTGGCTGGAACACCCGGAACAGGGGGAATACTGGCAACGCTTGAACGTAGCAACGGGATACGAACACGTCGACGCGCCGATATGCCATTTCGGCAGCTGGTTCGACACCTTCCTTAAAGGGACGATCAACAACTTCAACGGCATATCTGCCCGCGCCCACTCCCCGCGCGCCAGGAACAACCAGCGCATGATTCTCGGACCATGGTTCCACGGCCCCACTACGACGCAAAGGACCAGGTTCGGAGACTTCGAATTCGGACCGGACGCCGGAGTGGACTTCAACTCCCTGCGACTGCCCTGGTTCGATCAGTGGCTAAAGGGCATGGATACAGCCGCAGCCTGGCCAAACGTCCAATACTTCACGATGGGGTTGAACGAGTGGCAAACGTCCGAAACCTGGCCGCCAAGGGACTCAGAACCGCTGAATCTTTATCTATCTCAGGGACCGAGCGACACAGCAGATTCCCTGAACGATGGGCGACTTACGGATATGCCGCCGTCCGGCGCCGGTTGTGCGGATCGCTACGTCTACGACCCGGCAGACCCGGTCAGGGCGCTCGGCGGATCGATGATCGGGTACCCGTGGCACGGCTCGGAGTACGAGGACTTCAGCGGCCCATTCGATCAGCGGCCGGTCGAGCCGCGCTGCCTCACATATACCGGGCCGCCACTGGAGCGTGACGTTGAGGTGTCCGGACCGGTGAGAGCCACGCTTTTCGTGTCGTCCTCTGCGCCCGATACGGACTGGGTCGTTCGTCTCTGTGACGTCTCACCGGATGGCGCCGCCCGGCCGGTAGCCGAGGGCATTCTCAGGGCCCGCTATCGCGAATCGCCGGTTGTACAGCGCTTAATGGATCCTGGCGAGGTTTACGAAATTCAGGTCGCCCTCTGGTCGACGAGCAATCTGTTCCGTCAGGGTCATCGCATCAGGGTACTGGTCACCAGCAGCTGGTTTCCGAGGTGGGACAGGAATCTAAACACCGGTGGACCTTTCGGAACCGAAGCTGAGGGAGCGCCGGCCGAGAATAAGGCCCACTACGGCGGCCAGTGGCCTTCGCACATCACACTGACCGCACGGAGGCGGTGAGGGTCGTCATTTCAGAAAAAGCGTTCGGTCCAGCGGCGGACAGCGCCTTGTCAATCGCCGAGGACGACGCGTTCGATAGTCGCTTGACACCTATTACGTGAGACTACGCACAGTTGGTCAAGTGTGGATGGCAGACGTACTGTTGGAGCACATCGCCCATCTCCGGCGCGGCGATGGACCGGCTGCTATGGTATCGGGTCAACGGAGAGCGATACGGAAACACGCGCGAGCCGGAGTCGAGAGTCTTCCGGCATCGTGAATGACGGCCTGATCCTAGAGGAGCAATCGGTGGACGTAGAAACGATCAGATCCCAGGTTCCGGCTTTGTCCAAATTCGTTTGGTTCCAGAACGGCTTTGTCAGCCTGACGCCCACCCCTATCGCCGAGGAACACGCCCGCCTCATGCTGGAGCTCTACGAGAACGGGCCGATGCACCTTCTACACCCCGACGTGGAGGTGCCGCGACGGGCTGCGAGCGTGGGCCGCATCGCCGAGTTCCTGCACGTGGATACAGACGAAATAGCACTCAAGTTGGCAGTGAGCGATGGCTTCAACACCGTGATTAACGGCATGGAGTGGCGCGAGGGCGATCAGATCATCGCCACTGAGGAAGAGGCGGCGGCCATATTGGGCCCTTCGCTGCACCTCAAGCAGACCCGCGGGGTCGACACGTTCAAGGCCCCCATGGTTGACGACATAGAGGGGCAGGTCAGCGCGATCGCCGACCTGATCACGGACAGCACGCGGCTCATCGCCTTTAGCCACGTGACCACCGAGACGGGATTTCGGCTGCCTGCGACCCAGATATGCAGGGTCGCGAGGGAGCGCGGGGTCATGACCTTTGTCGATATGGCGCACTCAGTCGGGTTGTACGATATCGATCTGCACGAAATGGATTGCGACTTCGCCGGTATTTCGAACTACAAGTGGACCTATTCGCCCTACGCCTGCGGTGTACTTTACGTACGGCGCGACCGACTCGGAGAGTTGCAGTATGCGGCGTCGCCGAACCGCGGCCTCAACCTCAAGGACCCGATTGAAAACGTTCTTGAGGTGCCCAATTCGGCCATGAGACTTCAGTCCGGCCCGTGGTCATGGCCTCTGGTCCACACCTGGGCGTTCGCGCTCGAATGGCTGAGCGATATCGGTCTGGAGGCCATCTGGGACCGGACAGTGGCGCTGACCGGGCGCCTAAAGCGGGCGCTGTCGGAGATACCGGGGGTGGCGCTCTTCACTCCAATGTCGCCAGAACTCTCGGCGGCGCTTGTGACGTTTCATCTCGATGGCTGGGACAGCAACGACCTGGTGAGTCAACTCAAGGAGCGATGGAACATCGAAATCAAATCGGTGCCTATGACCTGGTCGAGGTCTGCGGACCGTCGCGGGGTTCCGTCCCACGCCGTACGCGCCAGCCTGGCGTTCTTCCTGCTCGAAGAAGAGGTCGATCTACTGGCAAACGCCGTAAAACAGTTGGCGGCAGAGCGCGCCTGAATTTTTGGTCCGCGTTTCGCATGAGTGGCGTCCGGCCCAGGGCTGCCAGCCTGAACGACAATAAGAAAATTCCCGATCTTGGTTAGCTTGATAGACGCCTAACCATCAGAGAGCATCAAGCGCTCGGCGTCATTGGTCGTGCCGGTTAGGATTGGGCCGGTCAGGACAATTCGGAGCATGAGGTTATCGCCATCGCTCCACGGCTGGTCGCAAACTCCCCAGTTCAACGCCTTATTGCCGTATTCCTCTCCCGCAATTGCGTCATCAAAGCTCAGACGCGGGAATACGTCGCCGTCTTGAGCAATGAACTCGACTTGGTGACCGTCGGATCATCGCCATGGCCTACTTAGCTGGCCTGTTGTTCCCCCTGCCACGTTGACGGCCCATAGAGCCGCTACCGTCACTCGAATCGATCACGCGGCTCACCGGGACAGTCGGCAAGCGTAGGATTTATTAGGAAATCGCAACCGGAGTCACCTTCGTACTTGCTGAATACACGATTCCAAATGTTCTCGATACCAGGAATATTGCCGACCTTGGCCAACAACATGTGCCAAAGGTCGCGAAACGACCGCACCCGCTTCACGAAGCCCCTTCGCCAAACCGTACTCAACGTAGTGCTTGCCCGCGTGGATCTCAATGTTCTTTCCGCGCAACCCCGAGCCCCTGGACGTTAGGTCTTCCAAGACCCGCTTCGACCACTCTCTACGCCCTGCGGAAGAGAAATCGGCGAGCGCCAGATCATTCGGCTCAATCAAGGTGTCGGGCGCCAGGAGCCCGTGCTTGGCGCTGAGAATGTACCTGTGCCCCAACTCACTGTAAAGTTGGTGCCCTCCATGGACTCCGGCGGCAACCCAAATCCAGCATCGCACAGGGTATCAAGGGTCGCTAGGCAGGTAGTCCAACAGTTGCGGTAGGGTCTTGGCACGGCTGAAGTATTGCTGTTCGGCATGGCCGCCGACGGTCGGGTGCGTTAACCAGTTACGCAAGAGGCGCCATTCGCCCATGATGTCGGATTCCGCTGTGTCGACCGGGACACCAAGAAGCCTCTCGACTCTCGGGCGTATGATGTCCTCCCAATAACTGAACATGTTCCCGAATCTTTCATCCGAGAATAAGTCGACCGCCTCACCCCATTTAACCCTGGTACGAATCGTCCGTGTGCCGCCATCCTCATACACGCTACCAACGCCGACCGGCTCATCCCGCCCGACGCTTTCGGCTAGATCCCTTTGCATGATTTCACGCCTCTTGAGGACGCCGATGAATCATATAACCATTAAGTTCCATTCGTTGGCAAGCTGCGCCAGCGCCTCAGTAACCGCTTGGGCTGTCTCGCTGTTGCAATCAACGCCAACACAACTAAAACTCACCTTCCCGCCGGGCCAGCATGTAGTAGCCGGCAATTCCATTGTTGCGTGTTGCTCATCCGTTCCGCAGTCGTCTTGCCGCATCGTCATGTCTCATGCCTCTCCTTTCTCAGACTACTACGATCAGGATGCTGTTCCCCTAGTCATAGGGACTTTCAAATAAAACTCTCCGAATCAGTTGATCATCCCTGCGCTCACGATTTCTCACGCTCCTGCGTCTCCCCTTTCGCCATGCTGTCGCCGACTCGGGGCTCGGTTATGATGTTTCGGGTTGTAGGCGCCGTCGCCTAGCTTGCGGCGCGGGCTGGTTGCGGCGGTGCACATCAGTCTGAAGCACTCATAAATGGTGGGCCCTGTGGGATTCGAACCCACGACCTGCGGATTAAAAGTCCGATGCTCTGCCAACTGAGCTAAGGGCCCTCGGGGGTGTGCTGGCGGTACGTCAACGCGGTTGACGTACCGCCAGCGTCTACCTTGTGAATTGTAGGCGTGTCCCGCTGGTCTGGTAAGGGATTTGGCGGCTGACCCTGCCTCACCCAGAGCCGACTTACGGGAAGAGGCTATTACGTGGCCTCGACAACACCCGTCTTCTCCGACCCCGATCTGGGAACCAGCGGGGCATGGGAATGTTGCCGACGGTGTTCGCGCATCGCCTCGCTCCGCCCTATGGCGCCCACAAGAGGCGCCACTACATGGAGGTAGATGCCTGGAGTGGGTGGGCATGTTCGGGCCGCGAACAGGACGTACGCGATGCCGGAACCAGCCGTAGGGGCGTCACTTGGATCTGGTCTCAGAAGCGGTCGGGGGCTTAGGGTCAAGCGCATCGGCGCCAGTCGAATGGGCTGGAAGATTGAGAGAGCCCCTGCGGTAACAATCGCCCTCAGCACGCAGGCGGGCAATTTTTACGCCGTTCCTGAATAGAGACCTGTCAGTGTCCCGCGGCAGCGCACTGATTTGGCGATGCGATTCGATTGTGAAGTCAGGGTCCGGCATCCCGGCCGCCATATCCGCCGCAGGGCGCTCAGGTTGAAGGCTGAGGCGGGCAGAGTCCACTCAGCCGCAACGTTGGGTAAGCCGCGCAACAGGAACCTCCGGGCTTGCTGCTGCTCTTTGATGATCCCGAAGACCGGTTCGACCAGTTGCTTTCTCTGCCTATACGCCTGTTTGGCTTCTCCGGTGGACATCCAGGGCCCGCCCATGCCGTCTGTCCGTCGTACAGACTCCGAAGGCAGAGCAGGACCTGCAACACGGGGGGCCGAGGCGCGGTAAGAGCCGCATCAGGGTCTGGCCAGTACGCTTGGATTCGGGTGAAGCGCAGCAGTTGCCCCTCGGTCAACGGTAGCCGAGGCTCGTCTCGTCGCAGGCGAAACGGTCCTTGTGATACGGGCTCTCCAGCGCCCGCCCCTGCGCCTCCGGCATGACCACCCGTTGGCCTTTTCGGGCGCATTCCTCCAGATTGCTCCCGGAGTGAAAGCCCGCATAGGCCAACGCCGTCTCCGCCTTCTCCAGCATCGGACCCGGTTGCGGCTGGTCGGCCGGGTCGTCCACCGCGTCGGCCGCCGCATCCGCTCCCGCAACGCTTCCTTGCCGGCCAGCTCCTGCGGCAGATTCGCCGGAGTGGCGTCTTCCCCTGCCTCGTTCTGCGCCTCGAGGTCGTTCCCTTGCCCTGTCGGCCTTTGGGCCAGGGGTTGGAAATCCATGGGTCACTCGCGCCCTCCTTCCAGGGCGAACGCGTTCTTTCTCAGTCGCAACGGGCTTTAACACAAGGAGAGGACTACCTTGATACCAGCTGGAGTTGTCCCCCGTTACTGTCCGATAGGTTTGGTCAGCATGGACATCGTGTATCGACACGACTTAGGTTGATATTTGAACGTGTGTTCGGGTTTGTAAACAGGGGTTTGGCACATGTTGTTTGGATTGGGAGAGGAAGCATTTGCATTGAGATAATGAAACTGGTTTTTGAAACCGGGCCCCACGCCAGCAGGTTCCACCTCTTTGGACACCCTCTAAAGACCTCGAAGGTGGGGAAGATGCCGTTGTGCGTCGGTGGATGCTAGTACGATCTTCGCAACAGCACGCGCAGGTCGCACTGCCTGGAAATTGTCAGGGGTGACGTTCGGAGGCTTGCGCAAGCCCGCGTCGGCTGGGCAGAGGTCGTTGCATGAAAAGTTACCTGACTCATTTGGAATGCACGTATTGCGGCGCCGTGTATGACGCAGATCAGCTAGTCCGCACGTGCCCTGAGGATGGCAAAGTGCTGTTCGCCCGGTACGATCTGGAATCGGCGGCAAAGGCCCTCCCCAGGGAACGGCTAGCGTCAAGGCCGTCCACGATGTGGCGATACGGAGAGGTGATGCCGGTACGGGATCCGGCGAACATTGTGTCGCTCGGAGAGGGCTTCACACCGCTCCTGTGCACCGAACGACTGGCGCGTGATATCGGTGTAGGCCAGCTCTTGGTCAAGGACGAGGGCGGCAATCCAACGGGTTCGTTCAAAGCGCGGGGACTGTCGGCCGCTGTGTCGAGGGCGGCGGAACTCGGAGTATCCCGCTTCACAATGCCGTCAGCAGGCAACGCGGCTGGCGCCCTTGCGGCGTACACGGCTGCCGGCGGCATGGAGGCCCACGTGTTCATGCCGTCCGATGCGCCAGTAGCGAATCGTGTCGAGTGCGAAGCCTATGGCGCACGCCTCACGTTGGTGGATGGATTCATCACCGACGCGGGAAAGATGTCGGCCGATGCCGCTTCCGAACTCCATCTCTTCGACGTTTCGACTCTTCGCGAGCCGTATCGCGCTGAAGGCAAGAAGACGATGGGCTACGAGATAGCCGAGCAGATGGGTTGGGATATGCCCGACGTGATCGTCTACCCTACCGGCGGGGGTACGGGGATCGTCGGCATCTGGAAGGCCATCGGTGAAATGGAGGAGATGGGCTGGCTAACCGGCAAACGGCCCAGAATGGTCTGCGTACAGGCCGCGGGATGCGCACCCATGGTGAACGCCTTCCGGGAGGGCAAACGTTTCGCCTCGCCATTTCCCGATCCTTCGACCATTGCCGCCGGACTACGGGTGCCCGCTGCTATCGGGGACTATCTCGTGCTCGACGCAGTTCGGGAAAGCGGGGGGACGGCCGTCACCGTCACCGATGAAGAGATGATTGGCGGAGTACACAAGCTGGCCGCCAAGGCTGGAATTTACGCAGCGCCCGAGGGCGGCGCAACGCTGGCAGCGCTTGAGAAGTTGCTGGCATCGGGTGACGTAGGGCGCGATGAGCGGGCGCTGTTACTGAACACCGGCGCCGCGCTCAAATACATCGACGTGTTGACGTAAGGGAGGTCGCGGACGAATTGAGAGCCGCAACTGCTCCGTAGAACGTCAGACCCTGGGCGAGTCCCTCGAAATAACGTGGCTTCCAACGCCTTCGGGGTAGTTCCGGTAGTACTCGTCAAGGAGCATGCCGAGGATCACGGAATCGAACCGCGCGCCATGGTGCGGTCGGCTCTTGCGCAAAGTGCCTTCATGCTGAAATCCCAAGTGCTCGAACATGGCCCGGGCGGCCGTATTGTATTCAGGCACGTCGCACCAGGCCCTGAACAGACCCAAATGCTCGAACACGTGTTCGAGCATCGCCAACGTGGCGGAGGTTCCGTAGCCGTGGTTCCAAAGGTCTTTACGCCCAATGAGCACTGAGAGTTGGGCGTCGCCGAGAGGCTCGTCGATGGACAATTGCCCCTCTCCGACATGCTCGCCGGACAGTGTGTAGATCGAAAAAATGTCCCGGTGCGGCTCGTGGTGGGGGTCGTGGAAAACTTCGTTCCATTCGTCCTCCGTCGCATTGATCATCAACAGGGGTTCATAACCGAGGTGAGCAGGGTCGCCGTAGGTGTACCGCCCGAACCAGGATTCGGCGACTTCCGAGTCGTCCAGCCAGGATGCGACGCGGGCCACGTCCTCCCGTGTGACCGGTACCAATTGAACCTGAACTGCCATCGTCACTCCTGTTTCGAATTTGGATCGCCGCTAGCAGGGCGGCTAATGTGAGGCCCTGACAACTTTCGCGATTACCACGCTGTTCCGTCCCCGATCGGGTTGTCGGCCCCTCGCAGCGCTTCGGAGGTGGTGATATTATGCCGACATCACTCACCCGTTGTCATCGGAGGACGACACTATGGCGAAGGACTGGAAAATCGACGCGGAGATCACCTACTGCGTGCCCTGAGGCTACCACAATGTAGCTTCCTGGATGGTAAGCGAAATTTTTGAAGCTGGCGGAGGAGCCGTGGGAGTCTCGGTCATACCCGGAGCTAACGGCGTATTCACCGTAACGGTCGACGGCGAAATAGTCTACGACAAGTCCGCCAGTGGCCAGACACCCAACCTGACTGAGGCGAAGGAAATCAAAGCCGCCGTTCGTAACCGGCTCGAAGCGAAGGTCGCCGCTGCTGTTTGATCAGCCCTCCGATTTCTGACCGAGTACATGGAAGGGCCCTCGACATCTGGCGGGGGCTCTCCGCGTCCGGCCTGAATTCTTGCGCCATGCCTGACCATATTTCAGCCGATAAGATAATAGCCTGGCAATTGTTTGCCAGCCCGAGTTCGATCATTCCGAGGGAATCGAAAACATGAAGGCGGCGGTGCTCTACGAGCCGAATACTCGTATGCCGATTGTCGACCTTGATCAAGGCCCGCCCAAGGCGGGTGAAGTCAGGGTGCAGATGGGCGCGGCGGGCCTGTGCGCGAGCGACCACCACGTCATGATCGGGACCGCCAATTTCCCGACGCCCATCGTATTGGGCCACGAGGGCGCAGGGTGGGTCGACGAGTTGGGCGAGGGCGTGACGTCCGTATCGCCGGGACAACGTTGCATCCTTTCGTTCATCTCGGACTGCGGATACTGCCGATCGTGCCGGTCCGGTCTGCCCAACATCTGTGACACAAACAGGGAAACGGGCACTCGGCAATATGACGGCACATTGAGGCTCCACACCGCCGACGGCCGCGGCGTTCACCAGTACTCGAAATTGGGCGTGTTCGGCGAACATGTCGTCATTCCGCAGCAGGCTTGTTTTCCCGTTCCGGATGAAGTGCCGTTTGACGCGGCCGCACTGATTGGCTGTTCAGTGACAACCGGGGTCGGGGCCGTCATCAACCAACCCGGGCTCATGGCAGGCATGACCGTGGCGGTGTTCGGCGCCGGCGGGGTTGGCCTCAATGTGATACAAGGCGCCCGGCTGATGAACGCTTCGCGGATCATCGCCGTGGATATCTACGACCACAAACTCGAATTCACGTACAAGTTCGGGGCCACCGACGTAATCAACGCCCGCGCCCAGGACCCAGTGAAGGCCATCGCAAAAATGACCGATGGCGGGGTCGACTACGCCTTCGACAGTTTTGGCTCAAAGACGACCACGAGCCAAATGGTCGATTCAATCCGCAAGGCAGGCACTGCTGTGCTCGTCGGCCTCGCGCCGGACGGAGAGCGGGCAGGCATCGACATGGTCGACCTCGTTCGCAATCAGAAGGCGTTGACCGGCAGTTACTACGGTTCGGTCAGCCCGCATTTGACATTTGGCAAGCTCATCGACTTCTACCTCAAGGGACGGATCGACGTCGACTCGCTGATCGTCCGCCGGTACGAACTCGATGAAATCAACGAAGGGTTTGATGCCCTTGCACGGGGAGAGGACGGTCGGGGCGTAATCCTGCACGGCAAGTAAGCGGCCTGAGTTCAATCACGAACTTTTTCACTTGTTGCCGCATATGCGTGGCGCTATAGTCTGACGGTCCCCTTCACGTTCAAGCAAGGCCAGAAACACAGTCCATGCTCGACGACTATTTCCGGCAGTACGGGCTCCTGTTGCTGTTCGCCGCGATCGCGGTCACGGTGCCGGTGGGGATGCTGGCCCTGTCCTACGCCGCGTCACTTGTAAAGATCCGTCCGTCGCGGCCGACCCCTGTTAAGCTGACGGCCTACGAAGGCGGAATGCGCCCGTACGGGCCCAAGCCCGCCCGGTTCAACTTCCGTTACTACTACTACGCCTTGCTATTCGTCGTCTTCGACGTGGAAACGGTCTTCCTTTACCCGTGGGCTGTTCGCTACGGCGTTCTGACGAAGCAATTCGGAATATTCGCATTGGCGGCGGTACTGCTATTCCTTGCGGTCGTGACAGTCGCCTACGTCTATGCGTGGCGAAAGAAAGCGCTTGAGTGGGTCTGACAACATGGTCCGTGATCAGCAATTATTGACAGGCGCATACGGTGTTCCTGCCGGCCTCGACCCCGAGAATCCGCTCTTTAACGTGACTTGGGATCTGGATCGCGAAGAGGGGCATGCGGTCAACCTGATGAAGGCGACCCGCACCGAGCAGTATCCGGAACCCCTCGTTGAGATACCTGACGACCTCAAACGCAGCGCGATGGTGACTTCCGTGGACATGTTGCTCAACTGGGCGCGAAAGTCGTCGGTGTTTCCCTTGCAGTTCGGGCTGGCCTGTTGCGTCTTCGAAATGATTGCGACCGCCATGTCCCGATTCGATATCTCCCGATTCGGCATGGAAGCGTTTCGTGCGACACCCCGCCAGGCTGACTTGATGATCGTCGCCGGCACGGTGACCTGGAAGATGGCGGTGCCTCTGCGCCGACTGTTCGATCAGATGTCCGAGCCGAAGTGGGTTATATCGATGGGCGTATGCGCCACGAGCGGCGGACCCTATTATCAGAGCTACTCAGTCGTGCCCGGTGTGAATCACATCGTGCCAGTCGACGTGTACGTGCCGGGATGCCCGCCCCGTCCCGACGCATTGCTGTACGGGATCATGCAGCTCCACGAAAAGGTCAAGCGTTACACGTTGACTCACACTCCGGCGGGACAGGCATGACGGTCGCCTGGCAGGGTAAGGTTCTGGCGGACGCTATCGAAGCGTTTGCCGCCGGCTCGGTTACGGGCCACAACGAAACGGACGTCTGGATCGCGCCGTCCTCGCTTATTGACGTTGCCAACGGCTTACGCGATCGGCGGGAGTTCAGATTCGATCTGCTCAGTTCCCTGACCGCGGTAGACTACATCGGCCATTTTGAGGTGGTTTACCACCTCACTTCCTTGCCCCGAAACATGAAGTCCATTATCAAGGTCAAATGCGGTGAAGGACGGCATGAACCGTCGGTGCCCAGCGTGACGATGATATGGCGGGGAGCGGAGTTGCAGGAAAGGGAGGCCTGGGACCTCATGGGCATCCGGTTCGAGGGCCACCCGAACCACAAACGAATCATGCTCTGGGAAGGATTCCCCGGCCATCCACTCCGCAAGGACTACGTCACGTATTCGCAGTCGGTGATCGATCTCGAACAAAACCCTGACCTGTGAGCAGGGACGTTCCGAATTGGCGCAGCAAGTTTCCTGAACGATGGCTCTCAAGACTGAACCGATAACGATAAATATCGGCCCACAGCACCCCAGCACGCACGGTGTGTTCAGGATGCGCGCGACGTTTGACGGCGAAAAAGTGATCGACATTGAGCCGGTGTTTGGCTATCTGCACCGGGGTTCGGAAAAACTTGCGGAGGAGCGCACCTACACCCAGGTGGTGACGTTGACGGACCGCATGGACTACGTGGCGTCAATGACCAACAACCAGGGCTACATACTGGCTGTCGAGAAGCTGGCGGGCATTGAACCGTCGCCACGCGGCGTATGGCTGCGCATGATCGCCGCCGAGCTCCAGCGCATCGCAAGCCACCTCGTGGCGGTCGGGTTTCTTATTCAGGACCTCGGCGCTTGGGGCACGCCCCTCATATATGCGATGAGGGAGCGGGAAAAGATTCTGGACCTGTTCGAAATGCTGTGCGGGGCACGGATCACCAACAGTTACCTGCGGCCGGGAGGGGTGTTCATGGACGCCCCTGAAGACTTTTGGCCCGCCCTCAAGACGTTGTTGGCCGAATTGCCCGATCGAATTGACGAGTTGGACGAACTACTCACCGACAACGAGATCATCGTGGCCAGAACGGTCAACGTTGCCGTTGTCGATCCGGCTACGATGGTCAACGCATCGTTCACGGGGCCGATGTTGAGGGCTGGCGGAGTCGACTGGGACCTGAGACACAGGGACCCCTACGACTATTACAGCCGCGTAACATTCGACCGGCCGCTCCATACGGCCAGCGACAACAACGCCCGGTATTGGGTCCGGCTACAGGAGATGCGGGAGTCGATAAAGATTGTCCATCAGTGTGTCGAACAGATTGAACCCGGACCGGTACGCCCGCCCGAAGTGCCGTTCCTGGTGAGGCCCCCGGTGGGAGACGCCTACGCCGTTGTCGAAGCCCCCAAGGGCGAGTTGGGCTTTTATCTTGTGAGCGACGGAGGAATAGCCCCGTACAGGTGCCACGTACGGGCGCCGTCTCTCATAAACCTGACATTGCTCAGGGAGATGCTGGTTGGCGGCATGGTGGCCGACATGTTCGTCAGCTTTGGCTCGGTGGACATCAACATGGGTGAGGTCGACAGGTAGTGGATACCTTCCTGGATAGCAGCCTCTTCCGAAACATCTACTGCAACGTCGCGTCGGCCAGTGACAACTGTGCCGCGCGGGGGTACTCAGACGGGTTTTTGCCGGACGGCTTGCAGTGGCTCGCATTCATGCTGACGAGCGTCGCGATTATTGGGTTTGTCGTTAACGGGGTGTTGATGGGTGTTCTGGGGTTCATCTGGTTCGAGCGCCGGGTTTTCGCCCGCTTTCAAAATCGGGTCGGGCCGAACAGATGGGGACCGTTTGGGCTGCTCACACCGGTGGCAGACGCCATCAAAACCATGTTCAAGGAAGACGTGGCCCCCGAAGATTCCGACCGCCTCCTCTACAATCTCGCGCCCGTGCTAATGGCCGTTCCCCTGCTGATTGTCTTCGCGTTGATTCCGATCGGCATCGGAACATTCATAGTCGACCTGAACGTTGGAATCCTGTTCATCCTCGCCATCACCACGATGAGCGGACTGGCGATCGTGATGGGCGCCTGGGCTTCGGGCAACCGGTTGTCAATCTTCGCCGGCCTTCGGGCGGTGGCGTTGCTGATCAGCTATGAGATCCCAATGGCGTTGTCCATCATCGGAGTGTTGATGCTGTCCGGGTCCCTGGCTCTCGGCCGCATCGTCGAGGCGCAGAATGTGCCGTTCATCCTCGTACAACCGATGGGGTTCCTCGTCTTCTTCCTCGCGTCGCTCGCCGAGATGAATCGGACGCCGTTCGACCTTACCGAGGCGGAGTCCGAGTTGGCGGCTGGCTATCTCAACGACTACTCGAGCATGAAGTTCGGCCTGTTCTTTCTTGCGGAGTTTATGGCTGCGCTCGCCGGCGCCGCCGTGATCACCACGCTGTTCCTGGGTGGCTGGCGCGGTTTCGAACCCATCCCATCGCACGTGTGGTTTTTCCTGAAAATGGGCGGCGTTCTGTTCCTGATTATCTGGATAAGATTCACTTGGCCGCGGCTGCGCATCGACCAGATGCTAGCCTTCGCCTGGAAGGGACTGTTTGAGCTCACCCTGGTGAATCTGGTATTGGCGGGGATTCTATTGGCTATCTGGCCGGAACCGACCACGAATCAACTCTGGATCATGGCAGCGATCAATTGGCCTGTGTTCTTTGTAGCCGTGTTCGCTATCGGAAAGGTGCTCGGCGTAAAGCCGCACCGTTTGGACCGGCCAGCGGCAGGTCTGCTCTACCCTGTGGCGACCGATGAGCCCGAAGTGCCAGCGGAGGCGGAGGCGCGATGACAGGTTTGAATCTTCTCAAGGCACTCGTCGTAACGATGAGGAATTTCTTCCGTGTGCCCTTCACAGTCCAGTACCCAAACCGCCAGGTCGGCCTGTCCGGTATGGCCAAGGCGGAAGGTATGAGTTCGTTCGGGCTGGTGCGCAAGAACCCCGGCCTGGCCTTCCGGGCGATGACTATGCGGGCGACGGTCCCCGACAAGTCTCCGCAACACAGCCGATTTCGAGGGAACGAGTTCACCTGGCTGGAGACACGGTGCACCGGCTGCGCGAGCTGTGCCAAGTACTGCCCGTTGGGGATCATAGAAATCGTTACACACCCCGGCGGCATCGACGTCCAAGAGGGCGAGAGCTACGGCATAGACGTATTTGACATCGACATCGGCCGGTGCATGTTTTGCGGACTCTGCGTCGAGGCGTGCCCGTATGACGCCCTGCACATGGGCACGACATTCGAACGCGGCAAGTACACCCGCGCCGGACTGGTCATCCCAATTGAAGAGCTAAAGGCAGCGGTAAAGACGCCTTCATCCTGGTTCCGGCCGCAATTCGAAGAGCGCGGTTTCGACCCCTACGTCGATCACGTAGACGACCACCACGATGCGGGCCGCCATGAACAACCGTCACCGGAGGAATTACGGGAGAGGTGGGTGACCGAGCGTTGAGCGGCGAGTTCGAAGTTTCCCGCTTGGCCGACGCAGTATTCTGGCTTTTTTCGGCCCTGGCTATCGTGGGCGCATTGCTCGTTGTGACGGTGAGGGATGTTTTCAAAGCCGCGGTCTGCCTGGCCGGTTCGTTCCTCGCCGTTGCCGCCATCTACTTCATGCTGCAGGCCGAGTTCATCGGGGTTGTACAGATCCTCGTGTACGTCGGCGCCGTTTCGATCCTCATCGCGTTCGCCGTAATGATTATCAGTAACGTGTCGGAGGGTAGCCGACCCGCCCGAGGCCGAATCGCGGCAGCGACCGTGGCGGCGCTCGTCCTCGCCGCCGTGGTCTTCACGGTCTACAACACGACGTGGAACGACATCAATGACATCACCAATGAGGACACGCTGGCCGGGTTGGTCGGGACCTACCAGGAGGGCGAATCGGTGTCCTGGGACGGCGGCGATCAAGGGGGGATCATAACGGCGGTTGATGGGTCGACGGACGGCGCCCAGTCCGGCGTATTGATCGACAGCACCGGCGCCATAGGGGTCTTATTGGTACGCGAATTTGTATTGCCTCTTGAGATTCTCGGCCTGCTTCTCGTTGCCGCTCTCATCGGAGGCCTGGCGTTGATGCGTGAGAGCAGGACTGAAGACCAGTGAATCTCGAAAACGTACTCCTGGTTTCCGCGATCCTGTTCGCTATTGGCGTGTACGGGGTCATGTCGAGGCGGAGCATCATCGCGGTGCTCATGTCGATCGAGATCATGTTCAACGCCGCGGTGGTGGCTGCAATCGCGTTTTCCCGGTTCACCATTCCTGCGACATTGGTCGACGGGTCATCCCCGGTTCACGCTGCTTCCGTCAGGATGACCCTCACAGGTCACGCGTTCGCAATATTCATCATCGCGGTTGCGGCGGCCGAGGTCGCGCTTGGCCTCGCGATCATGTTTGCGTTGTACAGAGCCAGCGAAACGACTGAGATTACCGGCGCCGCGACGATGAAAAACTGATGCTGAGTAGCAAAGGTTCCTGCTACTAGCCATGTGGATTGACTACAAGACAGCCCCAAGTCTGATGGTGGCCGAGATGTGGAAAAACCTGTTGGAGGGCGAGGGCCTGCCTTCCATGATCATTCCCGAAGGCAACATCCTTGACTGGGGCGAAAGGGTCCCGTTTCGCATTCTGGTGCCCAAGGGCCGCGAGCACGTCGCCGATGAGATTCTCCGCAAGCTCTAGCCGGCGAGAGCAAATTCGATTTGATTAACGAAGCGTTACTCTGGCTGATCCTGGCGCTCCCCGTCGGATCGTTCGCCATTCTCGGGTTGCTGAGGCCGTTGATCGGCCCTCAGTCGAGATACGCCGGGTGGCTAACCATTGCGGCGATTGCCGGCTCGTTTGTGCTTTCGGTCGTCGCCCTGGCATCGGTGATGACCGACGGGACGGTCCACTTCCCTTCCCGCGACTGGATTCGCGCAGGTGATTTCAGCGTGTCGTTCGGGCTGATGCTCGACCCTCTCACGGCGATCATGCTGGTCATGGTGAGCGGGGTTAGCCTGCTGGTGCAGTTCTACTCTCAGGCCTACATGCACGGCGACCGCAGCTACACCCGGTACTACATCTACATGTCGTTGTTTACGGCGTCGATGCTGGGCCTGGTGACTGCGCGAAACGTCGTCCAGTTGTTCGTATTTTGGGAACTGGTCGGCATCTCGTCGTATCTCCTGATCGGATTCTGGATGGAACGCCCCTCCGCTGCGGCGGCGGCGAAGAAGGCGTTTATCATGACACGATTTGCGGACTTCGGGTTCCTGCTGGGCATTCTCTATCTGTACACCCAGAATCCGGCGTGGCTCGATATCCCGGCCCTATACAACGCGGTAACCGCCGGAGCGGTAGCAGTAACGGCTGCGACGTGGATATCCCTGGGGTTCTTTATGGGCGCGGCGGGAAAGTCGGCTCAATTCCCGCTGCACTCCTGGCTGCCCGACGCCATGGAGGGGCCGACGCCGGTTTCGGCCCTGATCCACTCCGCCACGATGGTGACCGCCGGAGTATTTCTCGTGGCCCGCTTCTTCCCGTTGTTCGAAGCGTCGGACGCCATGATGGTTGTGGCGCTCATTGGCGGAATCACGGCGGTGTTTGCGGCGAGCATGGGTCTGGTGGCAAACGACATCAAGCGGGTTCTGGCCTACTCAACCATCAGCCAGCTCGGATACATGATGCTCGCGTTGGGCATCGGCGCATACGTGCCGGCTTTGTTCCACCTGTTTACACATGCCTGGTTCAAGGCCGGCCTGTTCCTCGCCTCCGGTTCTGTCAACCACGCCTCCGGAACGTTCAACATGCGCTATATGGGCGGGCTCAGGAAGTACATGCCATGGACGTATTGGTCCATGGTCATTGGAGGACTCAGCCTCGCCGGCCTGTTCCCGCTTTCCGGTTTTTGGAGCAAGGACGAAATACTCGCCCACGCGCTGGGAGTCGAGTCCGGAATCGGCCACGTGGTCCTCGGTCTGGGCCTGTTGGCGGCCTTGCTTACGGCTTTCTACATGTTCCGTTTGATCTACATGACTTTCCACGGCACATACCGCGGGGGCGCGGAGGCAGAAGAGGCGGACCTGAAGAACGCCGGCGAACCGATACCGCCGGGGCAAGGGCACACGCACCTGGCCGAATCCCCATGGATCATGGTCGCTCCGATCGTCGTCATGGCGATCATGGCTGTGGGCGCCGGCCTGTTTACCAATCCTCCGGTGGACGTCGGAATTAACAGCAAACATGGCCTGGGTGAGTTCCTGACCCACAACGACGCCGTTTTCCACAGCGAGGCCGCCGCCGAGCACGCCGGCGCCGAACCGCATTTCAACTGGCCCGTCGCCGCGGCATCGACGGCACTGGCCCTGGTTGGCATAGCGTTAGCTTCCGCCATGTACGCCGTCGGCTGGATTTCGCCGATAGCGGTGGGCCGGCGCCTGCCGATAGTTCATCGGGCGCTCTTCCGAAAGTACTACGTCGACGAACTGTATGAAGACCAATTCGTCAGAGGCGTGTTTTATCGCGGTCTGGTCAGAAGCGCGGGATGGGTCGACCGCAACTGGATGGACAACGTAAATGTCCAACTCTCCACGTGGACGGGCCGAATCGGGCGCGGACTGGCGCAGGCGCAGAATGGGCAAACCCAGACCTATGTTCTGGTGATGGCCCTCGGCGCGGTGGTGGCGGTTGCCGCCATATTCATCTGGGTTTGATCAGGTTTTGACGCCATTGATTCGACGTCGCGGGGCTTGCAGCATTTTGAACATGCCATATTCGTGCGCTAGCTAGATGTTCACTGGACTCCTGACAACCATCGTTTTCCTGCCGGTCGCGGCTGGCGCAATTGTGGCGCTCGTCGCCAGGACGGATCAGCAGGTCCGCTGGGCGTCGATCGCGGCATCGGTGGTGACCTTTGCCCTTTCGGTGTTTGCGTTTGGCAGCTACTACGCCGATCCGGGCGGGGTGCAGTTCATCGACCGATTCGAGAACTGGATACCTGTCGAGGGCTTCCGTTCACAGTATCTGCTCGGCATCGACGGCCTGAGCGCTCCGCTTATCTTGCTGACCGGCCTGTTGGGAACCGTGGCGGCGTGGGCGTCCTGGCGCATACAGCGCCGGGTGCGCGAGTACTACTTCTGGCTGCTGGCGTTGACGTCAGCGGTAATGGGTGTGTTCGCGTCACTCGACTTGCTGCTCTTTTTCGTGTTCTTCGAATTCGAACTCATTCCGATGTTCATGCTCATCTCGATCTGGGGTACCGGACGGGCGCGCTACTCGGCCATGAAATTCGTCCTGTTCACCCTTTTCGGCGGAGCGTTTTTGCTTATCGCAGTGCTGGGGATTTACTTGTCGGCCGGCACGTTCCAGATGGTCGCCATTCCTTCGGAAACAGGTGAGATCATCAATGGAATTCCTGAACGCATTGTCGGAGCTGCGCTGATCGCTCCAGCCGCGCTGTTTTTCGCTTTCTTCCTAGTCGCGTTCGCGGTGAAACTGCCGCTATGGCCCCTGCACAACTGGCTCCCGGACGCCCACACGGACGCGCCTACCGCGGTGAGCGTGATGCTCGCGGGTGTTTTGCTGAAAATGGGCGGATACGGCCTGCTGCGAATCAACGTCGGATTCTTCCAGGAAACCGAGGGGTTCACCGTCCACGATACTGCCGGGATACTCGCCGCCCTTGCGGCGGTCAGCACACTGTACGGCGCAATCGTGACTATTCGCCAGACGGACATGAAGCGGCTGATTGCGTTCAGCAGCATCAGCCACATGGGTTTTGTTGTGTTGGGGGTATCGGCAATAGCCGGCTCACGGCCGGAGGCATCCGGCGGATTAAACGGCGCCGCCATGCAGATGTTCACACACGGCACCATCACCGGACTGGCATTCCTGGTGGTCGGCCTTGTTTACGATCGGGCCCACACCCGTTACATACCGCACCTTGGCGGGTTATGGCGGAAGATGCCGGCGATTGGGGTCTTTTTCCTTATCGCGGGGTTCGCCTCCCTGGGACTACCGGGCACGAGTGGGTTTGTGTCCGAAATCATGGTGTTTCTGAGCACGTTCAAGGTCTGGGCATATGCCACCGGATTTGCGGCTTTCGGCGTGGTACTCGCCGCCGGATATATCCTGTGGATGGTCCAGCGAACGTTCTTTGGACCGGCCCCGGCCGAGGGCGGCATGTCGAAAGACATGTACGAGAACCTGGGAGATGCGAGTCCTATCGACTTGGTGCCGGTCGTGGCGTTGTCCGCGGCGATCCTGGTGGTGGGTATCTGGCCCAAGTTCCTGACTGACGTATTCATGATTGGGATTGAGGCGACGATTCGCTGATGACTACGCACGATTTCTGGGTGATATCCCCGGAACTTGCCGTGGCGGGACTGGCCATCCTGGTGGTCCTCGCGGACCTGGTAATTCGCGATAAACGACTACTTGTCGGAATCGCGGTCGCCGGATTGGCCGTGCCGCTGTTCTTTTCGCTCAATCTTTGGTTCGGTTGGTTCGGCGACGTAGGCGTCAATCCTCCGCTGGCCCTTTTCGGCACGATCGTCGCCGACCGGTTCGCTCTCTTTTTCCACTTCCTTCTGATCGGTGTCACCGCGGCCGTGGCCCTCGCATCGATGAAGTACGTGGAGCGCATGCCCAACCTGCGAGGCGAATTCCTGGCTCTCATGCTGTTTTCCGTGACCGGGATGATGTTCCTAGTCTCGGCGCATGAATTAGTTTCGATCTACGTTTCACTGGAGTTGACAGCGCTCCCTGTCGCTGCGCTGGCTGCGTTCCATAAAGGGCCGCGGTCGGCCGAGGCGGGTCTGAAATTTCTCGTGCTTTCGGCGATCGCTTCGGCCCTGCTGCTATACGGCATGGTCTATATCTACGGGTTCACCGGCAGCACGAACCTTGAGGTGATCTGGCAACGGCTTGCCGAGATCCCGGGTGAGGCCGGCCAGCCGTTCGGGTCCTACAGTGTGTTACTGGCGGTGGCGCTCATAGTGGCGGGGTTCGCCTTCAAAATGGCGGTCGTTCCATGGCACATGTGGGTGCCCGACGTCTACGAAGGTTCCCCTACCCCACTGGCCGCTTTTCTTTCGGTCGCGTCGAAAGCGTCAGCGTTTGCCGTGGTCATGCGGGTCCTCTACACCGCGTTCGGCCACGACGCCCTAATTCAGGACTGGTCCGGCTTTATAGCCGTGCTAGCCGCCGCCACGATGACTGCCGGCAACCTTCTTGCCCTATCGCAAACCAACATCAAGCGACTGCTCGGCTATAGCACCGTCGCGCAAGCCGGTTACATCCTTGTCGGCGTCGCCGCGGTCGCCGTCAATTCGGATACCCCCGGGACCATCGCGGGGCCGCAGGGCGCTTTGTACTACCTGATGGGTTACGCATTCACGAACCTGGCCGTTTTTATCGCAGTTATCGCGATTACGAGCCGGACCGGCAGCGAGTTGATCACCGGCTTCAATGGGATGGGCCGCCGATCGCCTGTATTGGCGATGCTGCTCACGGTCGGGCTGTTATCGTTGCTCGGCGTGCCCCCGACAGTCGGATTCATGTCGAAGGCGTTCGTCTTCAGCGCCGCGGCCAATTCCGGCCTCTTTTGGCTGGCCGTACTCGGCATGATCAATACCGTCGTTTCCGCTTATTACTACTTGCGTGTGGTGCGGGCCATCTACTTCGAGGAACCGCAGTCGGACACCCCGGTCCGGCCTGACGTGCCGGCCCTTTTGGCCACTGCCACGGCTGCCGCGGGCGTTGCGGTATTCGGATTGGGACCATGGCTGCTGCTCAGGTTCGCAGAGTCGTCCCTGACCATTCTCTAGGCGGCCTTGTAAAGGGTATGATCCTGATGATCCATCCCTTGACCCATAGTCCGTTTCGCCCACATCTGACTTGGGAATTGACTCGAACCTGATCCGGCGATGACGTACGAACACATAGGTATCTGCTACCACGGACTGAACCCCGAAGCCGGCGATCTGGCACGAGCAATCGCGGGCCGGATCGGTTCCGGCCACACAGTGACGGCCGCGAACCAGGTTGAGCTTGACGTCAATCCAGAGGTGCTGTCCCCGTCGGACCTCGTCATCACCATCGGGGGCGACGGGACCATTCTGAGGGGTGTTCACGTCGCCGCGCCCCGCGGCGTTCCGGTACTTGGTGTGAACATGGGCCGCGTTGGTTTCATGAGCGATATCGACTCGGGCAACGCATTGGACAGTATCGATTGGTACCTGAACGGCAATGCCCGGGTCGAAGAGCGGGAAATGGTGCGGGCCGAAGTAGTGGGATCCGGACAACCGCCACTCGACGCGCTGAATGACATAGCCATCGCCCGCGGGCAACTGTTGAGGGTCATCGACGTATCGACCATGGTGGACGGCGTCCATTTCGCCACGTTTCGCGGCGACGGCGTGGTGGTCGCCACCGCAACCGGCTCCACCGGTTACGCCCTTTCACTGGGCGGCCCGGTCATGGATCCGATGTCCCGAGACTATCTCGTAAAGCCGATCGCGACCCACATGAGCCAGTTCGGAGGGGTCGTAATTAAGTCGACCTCCACGCTCGAATTTACCGTCGTGGCCAGGACGCCAGCGACGTTAAATGCCGACGGCTTCATGGACGTTGAATTGGTAAGCGGTCAGACCGTCCGAGTATCTCACTCGCCGCATCGCGCCCGATTCCTCAGGAGTCAGCCGCCGTCGGCATTTTGGGGCTCGTTGTCGATGCGATTGGGCATCAGAAAAGGAACGCTCCCCGGAACCGAACAGAACCCCGGGGAGTCGGATACGATATAAGCGCATTGAGCGTCCAAACGGCGAACACCCTCAACTCACGGCGGGAATACGACGGCAAGATCCTTTCCCTTCGCGTCGACACCATTCAAATGGGCGACCGCGAGCCAGTTGAACGTGAGATCGTCGAACACCCAGGTTCCATAGTTGTCGTCCCGGTCACGAGCCGGGGCGCTGTCCTATTGGTGGAGCAGTGGCGCCATCCGGCCCAACGGGTCCTGCTTGAGGCTCCCGCGGGAACTCTCGACCCGGGCGAGGACCCGACAGAAACAGTCCAACGGGAACTTCGGGAAGAAACGGGCCATCGAGCGGCAAGGATTCGCCAAATCGGCGAGTTCTGGATCGCGCCGGGATGGTGCGACGAATACATGCACGCATACCTGGCCACCGGATTGACCCCTGACCCTCTACCGCAGGACACGGACGAGGACCTTCGAGTTGTCGAAACGCCGTTGGCTGAGGTGCCGGGCCTGTTGCAAAGCGGCCGCATCGCCGACTCCAAGTCGATAGCGGCGCTTCTGTTTACGCTCGATTTTCACAAGTCGGTTATCGATGCCGGATGAACCCGAAGGGGCGCCGCGTCATTCACAACGATAAAGGGATCCGAGATTTGACGACAAAGGGACTCCACAACCAGAAGGCCTTCAGGCAGGTTTCGAAAGATGTTTGAACACGATCTGTTGATAATCGGCGCCGGATTGGCAGGATTGCGCGCCGCGGTGGAAGGGGTGCGCGGCGGCGCCGACGTTACCGTAATCACCAAGGTGCACCCTGTCCGCAGCCATTCGAACGCGGCGCAGGGCGGCATAAACGCGCCGCTTACAGATCGGGGAGACGATTGGGAAGGCCACGCGCTGGACACGATCAAGGGCTCTGACTACCTCGCAGATCAGGACGCCGTCGAGATCATGTCGCGGGAAGCCGGAAGGGCCGTCATCGAGCTGGAACACATGGGAGTGATCTTCAGCCGAGACGACGAAGGGAAACTCGGCACACGGCGGTTCGGAGGCCAAAAAATAGCACGGACCTTCTTCGTGGGAGCAATTACCGGCTCCGCTTTGTTGCACGTGCTCTACGAGCAGGCCCTCAAGTACGGCCTGCACGTGTACGAAGAGTGGTTCGTCACATCTCTGATCAAAGAAGACGGTGAAGTCCGTGGCGCCATCGCGTTGGACATCAAGTCCGGTCAACTGCACACGATCCGCGCCAAGGCGGTGATCATCGCCGCCGGTGGCGCAGGCCGCGTGTTCGAACCATCGACCAACGCAATCATCTGCACCGGGGATGGTCTGGCGTTGGCCTGGCGGGCCGGCGCTCCGATGATGGACATGGAGATGGTCCAGTATCACCCGACCACCCTGGCGAGGACCGGTATTTTGATGTCGGAGGCGGCGCGGGGAGAGGGAGCGTATCTGCTGAACAAGGACGGCGACCGGTTCATGGAGAAATACGCGCCCGACTACCTCGAGTTGGCATCGAGGGACGTCGTATCGAGGTCCGAACAGACCGAGATCAACGAAGGGCGCGGCATCAATGGCAACGTGTGGCTGGACATGAGACACCTGGGACGCGAATTCATCGAGGAGCGCCTCGGATATCTTCAGGAAGTAGCGGTCGAGTTTCTGGGAATGGACCTGGCGAACGATCCGGTACCGATCCGGCCCGGGATGCACTACATCATGGGCGGCGTAAAGACGGACGTGGACGGCCGCACCGAGGTCCCCGGTCTTTATGCAGCCGGGGAGTGCGCAAATGTGAGCGTCCACGGCGCCAACCGGCTCGGCGCAAACTCACTGCTCGACACGATCGTGTTCGGCAGGCGGGCTGCAGAGCACGCTATGGAATATATCAAGTCAGTAGGTGGCGCTCCGCGAAATGAATCGCACCTGGATGCTGAAAAGAAGAGACTCCAGGGTCTGTTGGACAGACCTCCTGGGCTTCGATCGGCCGCCGTTCGACACGAAATGGCGGAGGCGATGACCGAAGGTATCGGCGTGTTCAGAGATCATGATTCGATGGAGCGCGCCGAGGCCGCCATTAGACGGAGCCGGAGCCAGTTCGACAGTGTGAGCGTCCAGGACAAAGGGAAGACCTTCAACACAGACTTGATGTTCGCTTTGGAACTCGACTACATGATCGACTGCGCTGAAGCCATTTGCGCCGGGGCCCTCGCCCGAAAAGAGAGCCGGGGGGCACACTTCCGGACAGATATCACTGAACGAGATGACGAAAACTGGTTGAAACACACGTTGGTGTACAAATCAGAAGATGGGCCGCGCGTCGAGACGCTGCCGGTCACGATCACGAATTGGGAACCGGAGAAGAGGGTCTATTGATACAGGCAAACCTGACGGTCAGGCGGTACAACCCCGATGAATCACCGCCCCGCACCTGGGATCAGGAGTATTCCCTGGAGGTCCTTGATACCTTCACAGTCCTCGACGCCCTGATCCGGATACGGGAAGAGGTGGACGGCACACTGGCCATGCGTTGCGCCTGTCGCGCCTCGATATGCGGCTCGTGCGGCATGCGTGTAAACGGCAGGGCAAGGCTTGCCTGCAAGACGCGCATCGCGGAGCTGGCGCCGCAGGGCGAGCGACTGCTCATCGAGCCAATGGGCAACCACCGGGTCATCAAGGATCTGGTCATAGACCTTGACACTTTCTTCAGTCAGATCAAGCGCGTCGATCCGTACCTTAAGCCTGACTCAGTACCCGCACAGGGAGAGTTCATCGCACCCAGCGATTCGATGACCAACTTGCTGGGCGTTATGAACTGCATCATGTGTGGGGCTTGTGTGTCGGACTGTACGGTCCTCGAGGTGGATGATCGATTCATCGGTCCGGCCGCGTTGGCGAAGGCGTATCGGTTTGCCGGCGACCCCAGGGACGACCAGACCGACGAACGCCTCAAGAAGCTGAACGACGAACACGGCGGCATATGGGACTGCACGCGCTGCTTCCAGTGCGTGGAGGTGTGCCCGAAGGACGTCTCCCCCATGGATCGCATAATGGAACTGCGGGACATGGCGATCGCAGCCGGCAATCACAACACGTCCGGCTATCGGCACACTGAGTCGTTTGTAGGGTCGGTGCGCCGCCACGGCAGGGTTGACGAGACGCGGCTCGCAGTGGACAGCATAGGCTGGACCAACTTACCGGGTCTGCTGCGAGAGGCGCCGATCGCTATGACCGCCTTAGTGAAGGGCAAATTGCCATCTCCGATTCCGCACAAGGCCGAGGATCATAAAGCGATCAGCAAGATCGTTGAAAAGGCCGAAGGGAAGTCCCAGTGAAGTACGCTTTTTATCCCGGCTGTGTCGCTCGCGGCGGCGCGCCCGAGCTTTACGAATCCGCAATGGCAGTGCTGGACCGCCTCGGCATCGAGACGGTTGAGTTGACTCGTGCGTCCTGCACGGGCGCCGGCGTGCTTCAGGAAAAGAATCGAAAGCTCGGCGACATCCTCAACGTGCGTACGCTCGCGATGGCGGAACAGCTCGGACTGCCGATCATGACGATCTGTTCAACATGCCAGGGCGTGATATCCCAGGCCAACCACGCCGTCCAGACCAGGGCGGCCTACCTCGAAGAGATAAACGCGGAATTGGCTGATGAGGGTCTCGAATATCGGGGTACGACGGTGGTTAAACACCTGCTTTGGGTCCTGCTGGAAGACATCGGCATAGACAGGCTGAAAGACACATTTGTCAAAGAGCTTTCAGGTACGAACCTCGCTCCGTTCTACGGGTGCTACATCGTCAGGCCAAGCGATGCGTTGGGCCTCGGCGACAATCCGCAACGGCGGACGTCCCTGGAAATCGTGATCGAATCGACCGGTGCAAATGTAGCCGACTTCCCTGGCAAGACGGCTTGCTGCGGGTTCCCAATTCTCCTCATCAATCAGGAGAATTCCCTCAAGATGGTGTCGAATCATACTGGCGCCGCGAGCGACGCCGGGGCGGACGCCATGGTTACGCCCTGCCCGCTCTGTCACCTGAACCTCGATGGCTATCAGCCGAGGGCGCGGAAGAACAATCGGGGAGACTCGGCGGACCTGCCGATCATTCACTTGCCGCAGCTACTGGGGCTGGCCATGGGTATGGACCACAAGAAGCTCGGAATGCAAAAACACGTGGTATCGACAAAGGACCTCGTACGCCAACTCAGTTCCGAAGCCGCCGGATAGCCAATCCGCAAACCGCGCGGTACCGGTTCTTGCTCTTATTTGCGTAAGTACGAACCAGACCGGCTCAACGAGGGCAAAGTCCAGCTGAAGGAGTCACGGCTCTCATGCGTGCAGCGACGAGTTGGGCCGCCTTCAGGCGCAGTATCGATCGCGTGTACCCTAAGCTTGGCAATCCAATTCCGTTGACCGATTGACGACGACCATCGTGAGGGCCTCTGGCATGGCCGCGCCCAACTTCGCCAACCGGACTTTGTACCACGGGGACAACCTGGCATTCCTGCGGGGAATGAACGCCGGGTCCGTCCACCTGATAGCGACAGACCCGCCCTTCAACAAGGGCAAGGACTTCCACGCCACACCGGACTCGATGGTCACCGGCGCGAAGTTTCAAGACCGTTGGAGCTGGGCCGACGACGTTGAGCAGGCGTGGTTCGACCAGATCGCCGACGACTGGCCCGCCGTTCACGCCGTGATAGAGGCGGCCAAGACCACCTACGGGCAGGACATGGCGGCGTTCCTGTGCTTCATGTAAATGCGCCGCGTGCTTCGGCAGGATGGGAGTATCTATCTCCATATTGACCACACCGCCCACGCCTATACCAAGACCCTCATGGACGCCGTCTTCGGCAAGCGACATTTCCGTAACGAGATAGTCTGGTTCTATAAAACAGGTGGGTAAGCAAACGATGGTTCGGGGGAAGACACAACACCATTCTGTTTTACTGTAAATCCGACGATCTCAATTTTCTACCGCAAAAGGAAAATCTTACCTTACTCACCGGTACGGATTTTCCAACATTGATATTCAAGAAGATGCGGGCGGCGTTATTACGATGGTCAACATGCGAGATGTTTGGGATATTGCTGCCTTGAGGGGGAATCAGCCTGAAACAACAGGCTACCCCGCGCAGAAACCCGTAGCCCTCTATGACCGCATCATCAGGGCCAGCAGCAACGAGGGAGGCATAGTACTTGACCCGTTCTGCGGCTACGCCACGACGCCGATAGCCGCCGAGCGGCTGGGCAGGCAATGGGTCGGCATGGACATATGGGACGGGGCCTTGAACATCGTCAAGCAGCGCATGGAAGACAACCGACAGCTGCTAACCGACATCCCCACCATCCATTACGAGACGGGGCCGCCGGTGCGTACGGATGGGGGCCTGGAGGCCCCGCCGTTCATCCAGGTCACGGAACGCTACGCCGAGCCGGACGGCCCGCGCATGAGCCGAGCGGAGATGTACGGGCACTTGCTGGCCCAGTACGGGCAGCGTTGCCAGGGCTGTGACCGGGGGTTTGACGATCCGTGCTATCTGGAGCTAGACCACAACACGCCGCGTTCCGACGGCGGACTGAACCACATTACAAACCGCGTGCTGTTGTGCGGCCCGTGCAACCGCGCCAAGAGCAACACCTACACTCATTCCGGCCTTCGGCGGCTGAACCGCTCCAATGGGTGGATGGCTAAATGACCAGGCGAAGGCGGGGAGCCAAGTATATAGTTCCCAAAGGTTGGAGCGCCTCAAACTCAACAAACCCTTGCGCACGGGAAAGCGCCCGTGGTTTCCCAGTGAATGTCCCGGTTCTTCGAGCGCGAACATGGTGGGAGACGAGGTTACCGCATTCGTACCGGATGAAGAACCGACCGTGGCGCCCGTTTCCGGTTTTACGCTTTTCATTCCCAGGCATAGCTCCTGGTGGCACGTGTTGGAGCACCATCCTCCAGGTCAATATGGACCATTGGCTTTGGAAGGCAACCGCTTGAGGCTAGAACCAGGAGGTGAGCTCTTGGTGTGGCTCCCGGGGTTCACTCCGCACATCGAAAACGGCGAACATTCGGTGCGTAACGGATGAGGGCGGACCGTTGCAAGAGTTGTAGAAATGATAGGAGTGGTTGGCAATAGCGGGTCCAATTACCCGGGGAAATGCGCTAGTGGTGGAAGTTACCGGATTCATGAGTTGAGAACGACCAACGATAGCGATTGGAAGAACTGGGATATGTGCGGTGATTGACCGCCTCCTGAGACGTTCGCCGCATTGCAGTGTCTGGCGTGTTGACGTCTCAAACGAGGACATTGCACGCTAGCCCGCGTTGGACATTACTTCCAGTAGTTCCAGGACAGCGTCGGCCGACCTGCGCAAAGCGGCGCTCTCTTCGTCGGCCAGTTTGATCTCCACTATTTCTTCAACACCGCCTGCGCCCAGTTTCACCGGCACCCCTACGAAGAGGCCCTGTATGCCGTATTGGCCATTCAGGTAAGCCGCGCACGGGAGTATTTCTTTTCGATCGAGGAGAATGGAGTCCACCATTTGAGCCACCGCGGCGGACGGCGCGTAGTAGGCGCTGCCGGTCTTGAGCAGTCCGACGATCTCCGCCCCGCCGTCCCTGGTGCGCTGGACGATCTCCTCAAGTCTGGATTCTTCGATGAGTTCCGCGACGGGCTGCCCGCCGATGGTCGTGGAGCCGATCAACGGGACCATGGTGTCGCCGTGCCCGCCGAGGACGTATGCCGAAACGTTTGTGACGGACACATTAAGTTCTCTGGCCAGGAATGTGCGGAACCTTGCGGTGTCCAGAATGCCGGCCATGCCGACAACCCGCTCGCTGGGGAATCCGCACACGTTATGGGCGTGCTGGACCATGGCGTCAAGTGGATTGGAGACCACCACGAGCACGCTATCCGGCGAGTACCGAGCAACCTCTTCGGTCACGGAGCCAACGATCCTCATGTTCGTCAGAAGCAGGTCGTCGCGGCTCATGCCGGGCCTGCGGGCTATACCGGCGGTCACCACGACTACGTCCGAACCGGCGGTGGCTTCATAGCTGTTCGAACCTGTTATGAGGGCGTCCGTCCCAATGACAGGCCCGCTTTCAAGAATGTCGAGGGCCTTGCCTTGCGGCATGTCCGGCACTATGTCCACTAACACGACGTCTGCGTACCCGCGTTCGAATATCCGCTGAGCGGTAGTTGCGCCAACGTTTCCGCCTCCTACCAC
Source organism: Dehalococcoidia bacterium (assembly GCA_965224235.1). Lineage (GTDB taxonomy): Bacteria > Chloroflexota > Dehalococcoidia > Lucifugimonadales > Lucifugimonadaceae. Next base: position 1,346,053 of record CBDCYP010000002.1, read on the forward strand.
CGTCACTTTTTGCTTCATCGATCTACTCTTCCTGTCGTCAATGCCGTTGTTCGGGCTGTACGGTCAGGTCGGACAGGATTCAATCCCTGACGATATCGGCCACCCGGTATTTGGGTCGGAGAGCCGCTCATTTCGCTGCCACGTACCGATCCCATCGTTGTTCCAATTCGGGGTCGCGGACGGTTTCGAGTATGTATTGCCCGAACTCCCCAGCAGTCACACCGGTATTTCGCCCAGTGATTTGGAGCCGTCGTTCGTATTGACCGCACACCTCGAGCGCCATGTCGACCCGTTTTCCCAGGTCCCCGTACCCAAGATGGGAGAGCATCAGTCCAGCGGCTTTGAGTACTGAGCTGGGATCGGCGTACTTGGCCCTGCCTTCAGCGACCATTCGTGGGGCCGAGCCGTGAATCGCCTCGAACATTGCGTAGCGCGTCCCGATGTTTGCGCTTCCAGCCGTGCCCACGCCGCCCTGAATTTCTGCCGCCTCATCGGTAAGGATGTCGCCGTAGAGGTTGGGCATCACGAGAACCTGGAAGTCGGAACGGCGGGCTTTGTCCAGCAACTTTGCCGTCATGATGTCTATGTACCAGCTATCCCACGAAATGCCGGGATAGTCGGCGGCCACACGTTCGGCCACCTGTAGAAAACGGCCGTCGCCTGCCTTGACGATGTTCGCCTTGGTAACCACCGTTACCCTGTCCTTGCCGGTACGGCGGGCGTGGTCGAAAGCCGCACGGATTATTCGTTCTGAGCCAGGGGTAGAAATGATCCGGAAATCGATCGAGATATCGTCCGTTACATCGATGCCTTGACTTCCGAGCGCGTAGAGGTCTTCGGTGTTTTCCCGGAAGAATGTCCAATCGATGCCTTCCGACGGTACCCTCACAGGCCGCACGTTGGCGAATAGATCGAGGGCCTTTCTCATGCCCACGTTTGCGGATTCGAGGTTTGGCCACTCGTCGCCTTTTTCGGGAGTTGTGGTAGGCCCTTTGAGTGTGACGTGGCAGGACTTGATCTCCTCCAGCACGTCGTCAGGGATCGACTGCATGTGGGCAGCGCGATTCTCGATCGTCAGCCCTTCGATATTCCGGAATTGGACTTTTCCTGCGGCCACTTCGGCGGACAGTAACTCTTCTAGAACCTGACGGCCAACGCCGGCAATCGCAGGGCCAATGCCGTCGCCACCGATGATGCCGATCACTACGGGATTAATCGATCCGTAGTCCACAGGCGCGCCCTCGTTCTTTACCGCTTCGACCCGGGCGATCTGCTCGTTGATGATCGTTGCGAAGTGTTCTTTGGCGTTATCAATTGCCGATTGGCTTATCATTCCGGCTCCTTTAGGAATTCATATCTTTCCGATGATGTCGCAGGTGATGATGCTTCGGAAGCTGTTTAACGTTATTGATTGCCGATTGGCCCGTCATTCCTACTCTCAAAGGCGGTCACATCCTGCCGATGGCGTCTCATTTGGGAGGCATCGCCGGTCAGCGGTGGGTCAGGTCAATCGCGCCTACAGCCACTTGTGGGGTTTGCCGCGAATCGGGAGCAGTTTGCCGGTATCAGGCCGAATGGCGTGTGTTTCGTGCGTCTTCCCTGCGTTCTTGGCAGTGACGTTCCGCACACCCTCTATCCCCGCGATCCCAAGGCTGACCACATTTCCGATTGCCACGAACAAAACGTCCGCCGCCTCATGGCAAGTCTCGGGTTCGTCTCCGGAGTTGGCCGCTTCCAGCATCTCCTCAATTTCTTCGCGTAAGTACGGCGCCCTTTCAATTATGACCTCACAGCAAGAGCGCGTCGCACGGCTGCCGCCATCAATGCCAAAGCGCTCGTGAAAGTCCCACACCTCGGCGGCCATGTCGGCAACTAATTTCACAAAGTTATCTCGCCCGTCGTCGGAACGTGAATGTGGCTCGTTGGGTTCGAAATTGATTTGTGATCGAGAAGGAGTTTTTGGTTTGGCCTGCGCCAACGATGCCCCCCAATATAGTCCGGCCACTAATGGCCGCTTAATGCTCGATTGAATGCAGTGAATTGCCGTGGTTCGGATGCGGCGCTTATCGCCGCGACAAGCCTACAGCGGAATGTTGCCGTGTTTCTTTGGCGGCGAACTGTCGACTTTGTTGGCGAGCATGCGCAGCGCCCTGATGATTGTGAAGCGTGTCTCCGCCGGATCGATCACGTCGTCCAAATATCCGCGGTTCGCCGCCACGTACGGGTTGGCGAAACGTTCCCTGTAATCGGATATCAGCTCCGCCCTCTTCGCTTCAGGGTCGTCTGCCCCTGCGATCTCCCTGCGGCTGATGATGTTTACCGCGCCATCGGGACCCATTACCGCGATCTCGGCGCCCGGCCATGCCAGATTGACGTCCGAGCGCAACTCCTTGCTGCTCATTACGATGTAGGCGCCGCCGTACGCCTTGCGAAGAATGAGGGCAATCTTGGGGACGGTCGCCTCGGAATAGGCGTAGATCAGCTTTGCGCCATGGCGAATAATGCCTCCGTACTCTTGCGCCGTGCCCGGCATGAACCCCGGAACGTCAACCAGGGTCACTATCGGCACGTTGAACGCGTCGCAGAACCGGACAAATCGCGCGGCCTTGTCGGACGCGTCTATGTCGAGGACCCCTGCAAGATGCGCAGCCTGGTTGGCGACCATGCCAACGGTCCCTCCCCCCATTCGGGCGAATCCAACTACGATGTTCGGGGCGAACGCGTGATGGACTGGCAGAAAATCGCCATCATCGACTATATGCGAAATCACGTCGTGGACGTCGTAGGACTGAGACGGGTCTCCCGGAACCACGTCGGCCAGCGCCTCGTCGACCCTGTCCACGGGGTCTGTCGACTCGTCCGCGGGCGGCGATTCGGTGTTGTTCGAAGGCAGGTACGAAAGAAGCCGCCGCACCTGTCTAAAGCATTCCGCCTCGTCAGGCGCGGTGAAGTGAGCGACGCCGCTGCGGGAGGCGTGCGACGCCGCGCCACCGAGTTCCTCGTGGCTGACCTGTTCGCCGGTCACCGCCCTTACGACGTCCGGGCCGGTAATGTACATCTGCCCTATCGTTTCCACCATGAATATGAAGTCGGTAATAGCGGGTGAATAGACCGCGCCTCCGGCGGCAGGGCCGGCGATCACAGTGATCTGTGGCACGACTCCGGACGCGAGCGTGTTTCGTCTGAATATTTCAGCGTAGCCATGAAGGGAATCGACTCCCTCCTGAATACGCGCTCCGCCGGAGTCGTTTATCCCGACTATCGGGCAGCCATTTCGCACCGCGTGATCCATAACCTTGCAGATCTTTAGCGCCGCTACTTCGGACAGTGAGCCCCCGAGCACAGAGAAATCCTGCGCGTACGCGAACACCTGTCGCCCGTTGACTAGCCCGTTGCCGGTAACCACGGAGTCGCCCGGGAATCTCTGACGGTCCAGTCCAAGGTCGGTTGCCCGATGAGTTGCGAATGTGTCAATCTCGGAGAACGTGCCCGGGTCGAAGAGCTTATCCAACCGCTCGCGAGCAGTTAATTTGCCGCGCTTGCGCTGAGCCTCGATTCTCCGCTCACCACCTCCGAGTCGCGCTTCTCGCCGCCGTTTCCGTAGATCGTAGCGAGGGTCGACCGGCAGAGGGTTTTGCGCGGGCTTCTCCGGCGAAGCATGATTATCTGGCGGTATGGTGGATACCTCCCTGGTCGACCTGAATGCCGATCCGGTCATGTGTGCGACGTTCGTTAAAATGAGGGTGACGGCATATTCTACGCGCTTATGAAGCCTGAATTGGCCTGATATCACATTAGGCTGGTATGCCGCGAGGGTGGGCCGAAGGACAGGAGGCCGATTGCGGTGGTTGGCAGCCTTGGCGAAAATTACCTGCCGGAGAGATCGAATCCCGGGTCGGCGCACGCCAATGACTATCGTAACTAGCGGGATGCAGATCGGTAAACGCCGTTTCGAGTGGGGTGCCCGTACCTACGTGATGGGAGTGCTTAACGTCACGCCGGACTCGTTCTCGGGTGACGGGTTATTGGCGTCGGGCATCGACCCTGGATGGGTGGAACGTGCCGCTGACCAAGCCTTATGGATCGAGGCCGCGGGGGCGGACATCATCGACGTGGGCGGAGAATCCACTCGCCCGCCATCACGATATCGGGGAGCAAAGCCGGTCGACGAAACGGAGGAGTTGCGTCGAATTATCCCAGTGATCGAATCTCTTCACGCGAATCTTTCTATCCCCATCAGCATTGACACGCGCAAGGCTAACGTAGCGCGTGCGGCAGTCGATGCCGGCGCGGCGATGATCAACGACGTTTCGATGTTGGCCGACCCGAATATGGCAGGAACCGCGGCGGACCTGGGAGTGCCGCTGGCAATCGGCCACACCCGCTCTCGTGCGAACTACAAGGACGCGACCGTCGAGGTAATCGCCGACCTTCGGGTTGCGGTCGAACGCGCGCTCGAAGCCGGGGTCTCACAGGACAATATCATCATCGACCCGGGCATTGGATTCGGGAAAAAAGCTCGGCATAGCCTCGACGTCTTGAACCGCCTCGGGGAATTTCACGTACTCCAATTGCCTGTTCTTGTGGGTACGTCCCGCAAGTCATTCATCGGCGAAGTGCTCGACCTGGCGGTTGAAGAGAGGTTGGAAGGCACGGCCGCAACGGTGGCGCTGAATATCGCGCACAAGGCCGACATCGTCAGAGTCCATGACGTCTCGGAGATGGTGCGAGTTGCCCGAATGGCGGACGCGGTAGTCCGGAGGACTGACGGCGGGGGCGCTCCGCGGCCCAAATGAACTGCCGGACAAGTAGTCTCTGACATGGCTGAAACATTGTGTTGCTACGTCGGCCTGGGGAGCAATCTAGGCGACAGAGTTGCCAAACTTGCCGCGGCGCGGCGGCGACTCAATGAAGCAGGTCGACTCGTTGCCCGGTCCTCGATATACGAGACTGCGCCATGGGGAGTCGATCCCGGTCAGCCCGATTACCTGAACCAGGTCGTATCGCTAGCTACTCCCCTCCCACCGGCTGACTTGCTCAAGTTGCTGCTGACTACCGAACTGGACCTGGGGCGCGTGCGCACTACCCCCGGCGGCCCGAGGTTGATCGACCTTGACCTGCTGCTTTATGGTGAACGGGTCATCGACGAGCCGGGCCTCACACTGCCGCACCCCCGTATGTGCGAACGGGCGTTTGTTCTTGCCCCGCTAGCCGAGATCGCGCCTGACGTGACACACCCGGTCAATGGCATTTCGATCAGCGCCCTCAATGCCAGGGTCGATCAAAGAGGCGTTCGACTCTGGCGCCGCGGTTGAGGTGGGCGATCATCAGCCCAGGGCAGCCGCCAGCAGCGTACCCAGCAGGCCGGCCAGCAGATATATCGTCAGGCCAATGGCCACGATGGCGTTGTAACCGAGAAGCCACGACGCGCGGCGCAAGATACCCGGACCGGGTGTCGTACCGAATCCAGAGCGCCTGAACCGCCATACCAGGTAGAACATCCACAGGGCCAGAGCCAACTTTACGCCCAGGATAATGAACCACATCGGGCTGACCTCATTGCCGGTAAGGCGGTCGAACATGAGTATCAGGCCGCTGACGACGAGGGCTATGACGGCTGCGTCTACCAGTTCCTTGTAGACGCTGGCGATCGGGCCAATCAACTGGCGCCCCAACCCTGGATTGGCGGCGAACACGGGACGCAAAACAAGCGCGAAGAATATTGAGCCGCCTACCCACGCAACTGCGCCAACGGCGTGGATCCAACGAACCAGCCACATCAGCCAGTCGATCGCGGTAATGTCGCCGATCATGCGGCGATTATCGCATGCTGCCCTGAACCGACAGCGGAGACAGCTTTAAGCCAACACGACTGTCCCCTGCCGAACGTGCGCTAAGGATCAGGACTCGACGATATTCTCGATCTGTTCCCGCAGGTCTTCCTTGGTTATGAGGCCATTCCACTTCTTGACGATGTCGTGGTTTCGGTTCAGGAATACTGTCGTGGGATACGAAAAGATTTTGTACTCCAACTGAATGGCCGAGTTTTCGTCCGGGATGTTCGAGTACCCGACCCCCACTTCCTTCAGGAAGGCAAGGCCGTCGGCCTTCGAATCGATGCCGAGTTGCTGTATTCCGACAAACTGGACACCCTGGTCCTTGAATTCGGCGAAAACCTCCTGCAGATCCGGCATTTCCGCGCGGCACGGGGGACACGACGGAAACCAGAAGTTAACGACGACGGGCTGACCCGCTAATGCTGCGAGATCAAAAGTACCGTGCTCGAAAGTTTCGGCGGCAATTTTGGGTGCGTCGCCAGTTGACGCAATTGTGGTCTGCCCTGCTTCATTCGCAGGAGCAGCCCCGGTCGTACCGGGTTCTTCCGAAGAAGAAGAGCTCCCACACGCCAACGCCGCAATAGCTAACACGATTCCGGCTACCAGAACGCCACTGAAGCCAGAGGAAACGTGTACTCCCGTTAACTCAGTCAATCTCATCGCTATTCCTCATGCTGTTACTTCAGGATTCCAACCCCGCCTCACCTTGGCCGCTGTACGGGGATTCTCATAGGGATTTGATGATCGGGCGGGTCATGCCGATTCCAGAATGCTGACGGCCTGCGGTCGATTTAAGACTACGCCCCACGACGGTTTCTGCGATTCATTTTGTTGCTCCTGATCACATCCATCCAGTGGCCGTTCCGACGGCGACGGGGACGCCTCCTTGGTCTTCGCATACCAGCTCTACCTCGTATCTCGTCTGTTCGCCTTCGGCCTTGGCGTCAAGACAACGAGCCTTTGGCGTGATGCTGTCCCCAATCCGTACAGGAGCGACGAACTTGAGACTAAACGAGCCGGCACCAAGCCACTCGACGCCGAAAATGTCGGCCATAAAATCGACGATGTAGCCTTGCGCCATCGCGCCGGAGGCGGCCCTGCCGGGGATGCCGCACAGCCTGGCGAATTCGTCGTCAGTGTGGACGTTCTTCGAAGGCCAGCCCGCATCGGCGGGCCATCCGCCCGAGAACTGCCATGTCTGGTAGGACGTAACCGGATTGGCGCTGCCGCTAATCCAGCCACCCGTCTTGAACTTTTCGCACGTTAGCACGATGCCAACTCAATCTTCAGGCAGCGCCGGGGTGTCCCGCGCCCATAAACGTATTTGTCGTCTTTCGGGTCAAGACGGTACGCCCGTCAGTGTTTGACACACGGGTGTCCATGACCTGATAGTGACGTCCCCGCCTGGTATACGTGTCGACCACTTGCCACGCGATTTCGACGGTGTCGCCAGTACGCGCCAACCCTTCGAGCCGCACGTCGTCATGAGTCTGAATAGCGGCGCAGTTGGGTGGCAGTCTGAACGAGGGGCTGCGGGTCAGGTTGCTAAACACAATCAATAACGCCGGATGCACGATGCCTCGTTGCTCGCCGCTACCCATGTAGCGGGAGAGATCGGCGCCTAAGGACTGGACGATACTTTCGTTGAACTCGGCGGTCAGCTCTAGTTTCATGGGCGCGAGCCTGTCGCCCGGGCGGAGCCTGTCAGCTGTGATGTCGGGGCACATGAAACGAACTCGGCTGGTCTATCTGTCGTCGACGAAACGACGAAACTTGTAGTCTTGTGAGGTCTCTTCGAATCCGTCCCGAGGCAAGAACTCCACCTCAGGGGTTAACTCGAATGAAAGACTCGCCAAGGTTTGGACGATCTGTCCAGCCGCCTCCCGTGCCTCCGGTGAGCACGCTATGCGGACGGCGAGACGGTCACCCGAATAGCGGTCGGACTCGACCGCGTGGCCGACCTTCAGCTGATAGTCAGAGACGCCATCGACACTGAGCAGCGATGAAAGACGCTGGTGCAGCGCTTGCGGATCGACGAGCGTGCCCTTTACCTTTACGAGGCCGTCGGCGCGATACGGGTCTCCTATGAAACGGGGGCCGGTGCGCCCACAGTGGCCGCATTCACCGTTTTCGATCGCCACAACGTCGCCGACCCTGTACCGCAGGAGAACGGTGCCGCGCCGGTTGAGATGACTCATCAGGAGAAGGCCGGGCGCTCCGTCAGGGGCCGGATCACCTGATTCGACGTCGGTTACTTCAAAGTGGAACTGTTCAGGGGCTGCAACGTGCCGGGGGCCCAATTCGACGCACTCCATGGTCGGAGCTTGCATTTCGGTGAATCCATAGCCGTTGCTGATCGCAGGGTTTGACGAGCCGAGCGACTCCAGGCGGCTCCTGATGTCCTCACGCATCCCGGGTGGACATGGCTCCCCCATCACCATGGCCAAGCGAACACTGCCGAGATCGCTTCCAAGCTCCTGCGCTCTGATGACAAAGCGGCGAACGTAGGTCGTAATGCCCCATAGGATCGTAGCCTGATGGCGCTCGACTAACCGGACCGCGTTGTCCAGAACACGGTGCACGTCGAATTCCGGATAGGCCCGGCCGGTAAGCGTGGAAATCAACCTGGCCCCGATCGCCTGTGCGCCCCACGTTGCGCTTAGGAACCCCTGGTGTGGGGCAGCGCCGAGGGGAAAGAGGTTGGCGACCACGTCCGATTCCCTGACTCCCACGATCTTGGCGCCGCGTCGAATGTGTTCGATGCGAGCAAACCGGTCGTGCACGGTGTCGTAGAACGGGGTTGCCTGACTCGTACTGCCGGAGGTGTATATGACGTCGGCCAGAGTCGTCTCTTCCAGTAACAACCCATCGATCCCTTCGAGGTCGAGGCGAAACGACTCTGGGTCGGCTGTGAACTTCTCCTTGTGAAGTATTCCCAGTTTTCGGAGATCGTCGACCGTTTGGAAATCGGAGGTGGTGAGTCCACGTTCTATGAACAGTTTCCGGTAGTACGGATGAGCAGCCGCACATAACCGGATCATGTTTTGCAACCGCCGATCCTGTGAACTGGCGTGCAGGTCGTCTCTGGTAGCCATTTGCGTCATACGGCGCCCGCTCGGCGAACTGCCGGTCATTCTCCCCGGAACAGGGGCGCTCGCTTTTCCCGAAATGCGCTCATGCCCTCCAGAGCGTCGGCGGTGGCCATGTTTTCGGTGAAATACTGCCCTGCCATCCGGACTCTCTGTTCGAGCGGCATGCGCTGACCCTCTACAGCCGCCCGTTTCATTTTGCGCATTGCCAATGGAGCGCCGGCCTTCATGCGCGCCAGCAGATCATCGGCCGCGGTTTCAAGTTCGGCGGCGTCAACAACACGATTAACGAGCTTCAACTCCCGCGCAGTCTCCGCCGCCACAAAGTCACCTGTGTAGAGAAACTCCAACGCGAAATTCAGCGGCGCCTTGGCTGACAGCATCGCCGGGCCGCTTATCGAACTAAGCCCGCGCCTGGCTTGGGGCCATCCGAAGAGCGCCTTGCTCGTCGCGATGCGAATATCGCATGCCAGGGCGATGCCGCCGCCTTGTGCGAGGCAGTACCCGTCAACAAGCGCGATGGTTGGCTTCCAGACGCCGGACAAGGCGACGTAAAGGTTTTCGATCGACTTCGACGCACCATCATCGAGACCAGCTGGATCCCCCTCTGAGAGATCAAGTCCGACCGAGAAATTGCCGCCTGAGCCTGCGAAAACCCCGATCCAGGCATCCTTTTCACTGTCGAACCTGCGTAATGCCTCTGCCAGACCTATCCGCATCTCAGCGTTAATGGCGTTGAGCTTACCTGGGCGATTGAGGGTGATGCGCGCCACGTGATCGCTCAACTCGTACAGGACTGGAGTTTCGCTAGTCATTCATGAACCTATCGGCGCCGACGGGCTTACCCGTCTGAGTAGTGTTCAAACGGGGCCTTCTATTCGCCCTCAATCGGATACGGATCGACATACACCACCGCCTCACCTGTCAGCACTTCGTCGCCGGCCTGATTGTGGGAGTGGCACTCCACCGTGACGATTGGCTTATCTTCCCGGACATTCTTGACCTCGCAACGTGTGGTTATGGTGTCGCCAAAATAAACCGGTTTCGTGAATGAGGCATTTATGCCCAGAAAAATCACGGTGATTTCGGACGTTGCCATCTCGACACCCAAAACGGCCGAAATGTACCCAACCAATATGACGCCGTGAGCAATCTGGCCCTTAAAGCGAGTCCGCGGCCCATACTCACTGTCTACGTGCAGCGGCTGGACGTCTCCGCTCAGGCGGGCGAAGTGGATGACATCCTGCTCGGTAACGGTCCGCGTGATCGCCGCGGTCTGACCGACGTGGAAATATATTGCGGCATTGGTCAAACTCGAGTCTCCCTTGTCCGATGACCTACGCAGTTAGCCGGGTCACCCCTGGCACTCCCTGCGCAATATTTCGAGTTGATCGTTGATGGCCCCGTGGAGGGCGTCGATCGGCACCCTGATCTGCGCCATCGTGTCCCGGTTGCGTATCGTCACCGCGTCGTCACTTTCCACCGTGTCGAAATCGACCGTAACGCACAATGCGGTACCGATCTCGTCCTGCCTGCGATACCGCCGGCCGATGCTCTGCGTTTCGTCGTATTGCGTGCGGAAGCCCGGCCGCAGGACATCATGCACGCGGTGGGCGCACGGAGTTAGTTTCGGGTTACGCGACAGAGGCAGTACAGCGACCTCGAACGGCGACAAATCCGGATGGAATCGCAGAACGATCCGTTGATCCTTGCCCTCGCCCTCCGAATCGTACGCGTCGGCCAGAAAGGCGAGCGCCGACCGGTCAGCCCCCATGGCGGGTTCGACGACAAACGGAACGTAGCGTTCCTTTCGCTCGTCGTCGTAGTAGGTGAGGTCCTTCCCCGACCGGCTGGCGTGCGCCTTGAGGTCGAAATCGGTTCGATTCGAAATCGTCTCCAGCTCTCCCCAGCCCCACGGAAACTCGAATTCGACGTCCGCGCTGGCCTTGGAGTAGTGAGGCAATTCTTCCGCGGAGTGTTCCCTGACGCGCAACTTTTCCTGTCGAAGGCCGAGGCCGCGGTACCAGTTCATGCTGAAATCGATCCAGTAGCGGTGCAGGTCCTCGTCTTCCCCCTCCCTGCAGAAGTACTCCATCTCCATCTGCTCGAACTCCCGGGTGCGGTACATGAAGTTGCCGGGAGTTATCTCGTTCCGAAACGACTTGCCGATCTGCGCTATCCCGAACGGCAATTTCTTGCGTGTCGTGGTCTGGATATTCGAGAAATTAACGAAAATGCCCTGTGCCGTCTCGGGACGGAGGTACGTGAGCGACCCTTCATCTTTGACTGGGCCTATATTTGTCTCGAACATGAGGTTGAATTGGCGCGGCTCCGTCAGGGTTCCTTGACATTCGGGGCATGCCATGGACTCAATATCGTCTGCCCGAAACCGGCGATGACAATCGCCGCACTCAACCAAAGGGTCCGAAAACGAATCGACGTGGCCGCTGGCACGCCAGACTTCGGGGTGCATCAGTATCGCTGCGTCGATCCCGACGATGTCTTCCCGCTCGCGAACCATTGACCGCCACCAGGCGTTCTTGACGTTTCGCTTGAGTTCGACGCCCACCGCGCCGTAATCCCACACACTGCCAACCCCTCCATAAATTTCGCTGCTCTGAAATGCGAATCCCCGCCGCTTGGAGAGGGATACGAGGGTTTCCAGATCGACGTTGTGCAGGTTCCGCTTTACCAAGTTGTGGGGGCCTCCGAACAGGAATCAGATCGCTTGTTGCGCCCGCGGCCGCGGACCACGTATTTCAGTTTACAACCGAGGACGCCGACATTCCCCGGTATCGCTGAGATAACGCTTACTCTGCCCCGCGCCGTGGGTTATCCTTCGGCTTGTCTAACGGAGTCGCATTGTTAAGGGGGATTGCATGTCCCATCCCATGGCCCAACAACTTGAAGGCAAGGCTGCCATCGTCACGGGCGCCGGCCGGGGCATCGGCCGCGGAATAGCGCTCGTACTGGGTGGTCGGGGCGCGGCGATCGCAATCTGCGACGTGAACGAATCCGACGCCGAATCGGTTGCCGATGAGATCAACTCCGCAGGGGGTAAGGCGTTCAGCGGCTGCGCCGACGTCACTTCGAAAGCGTCGATTGCCGAATTCGCCGATCGCGCCATTTCGGAGTTCGGTGAAGTCGACATTTGCGTTGGCAATGCCGGGGTCATTGGGGCGCCGGGGTTCACCGATCGGCGTGACTACACAGACGCAGACTGGGACTCCACTTACAGGGTGAATGTGCGCGGCCTCGTCAATACTGCGGATGCGATTACTCCGCATATGTCGGATCGCAGGTCCGGCAGGATCATAAATATTGCGTCTCATGGCGGGCGTTCGCCCGGAGGCGTCATCCGCTCCGACGCCGGCACGGTGGGTATGCCTTATTCGGTGTCCAAGGCCGCGGCGATTCAGTGGACACACGCGCTCGCCATAAAGCTGGGTGAATTCAACATTACGGTCAACGTCGTGTGCCCCGGCACGCTGTGGACTCCCATGTGGGAGAAGATTGCGTTGCAGACTCACCGGCACGACCGGGCCGTGGCCGAGAAGATGTCACCACGTGAGTTTTTTGACCGCCAAATTGCGCGAACCGTTCCCCTTGGACGATCCCAAACACCGACAGACATTGGCCACGCCGTTGCCTTTTTCGCGTCGGATGACGCCTCGGAAATTACGGGGCAAGCGCTCAACGTCAACGGTGGAACGAAGATGAATTAGCGGGGCGCCTGTAGGCAGCCGCGTTGAGGAACCGCACAGATGGCCAGCATTGCGGCGGAGGTAACCATTTACTTCGAAAGACCGGTCGATGACGTATTTGAGTTCGTTTCCGATCCGGAAAAAATGCCACTGTGGGTCAGCAACGTCGCCGAAGCACAATACAACGACGACGCACGGCCGCGGGCAGGAGCGACGTTCGACCTCAAGTACACCTACGGCCGCAGGGTGAATGACATAACCATGGAGGTAACCGAGTTCAATCCTCCTGCGCGGTACGCATTCAAGACGATTAAAGGTCCTTACCCAATCAGCGTCTCGTACACGCTGGACCCGGACGGGCCAGGCACGCGGTTCACATACTTTCAGGACGCTCAGTCGGACAGCTACATCACAGATTGCATGTTTGCCCTGTTGGGATTCGTGCTGAAATACCCCACGAGGGGTTTGCTCAGGAAGAACTCGGAGAGGTTGAAAGCTGCAATTGAGGGCCCATAAGGGCACGTTATGCAGAGGGGATAACCCGATGGCACACCGACTCTCAAAACAACTCGAAGGCAAGAGCGCATTCGTTACTGGCGCAGGCCGGGGCATCGGCCGCGGCATCGCCCTCATACTGGCCGAACGAGGCGCTGACGTATTCATTACCGACCTCGACGGCGAAACGGCTTGCAGTGTCGCTGGCGAGATACGCGCGACAGGCCGGGAAAGCGGGAGCGCGCCGTCGGACGTGACCGACAAGTCATCTATCGCAGAAGCGGCGCAAAAGGCGATCGCCGAACTCGGAAAGATCGACATCTGTGTTGCCAACGCCGGCGTGATCGGTTCCGCCGGGATTGAAAGCAGAGATCACTACGTCGAGGAAGACTGGGACGCTACCTACGCGGTCAATGTCAAGGGCCTGGCAAATACCGCGGACGCCGTTTGGGAGCACATGCAGGAGCGGCGGCAAGGGCGCATCATAAACATCGCTTCCCAGGGCGGTAGGGCCCCGCGCGGGCCGAAACTCGGGATAGGCGAGCCGTTAGTCCCCTATTGGGTGTCGAAGGCTGCGGCGATCCAATGGACGCACATGCTTGCCCAGCGGATGGGCCCTTACAACGTTACGGTCAACGCGGTCTGCCCCGGCACGTTGTGGACTCCCATGTGGCAAAAGATCGCTTCAAGTCTTCAGCAGGGCAACCCTGAACTTGCTGCCAGGGATCCCCACGACCTGTTCATGGAATCAATAAAGGCGAGGCAACCCATCCCGAGGCCACAGACCCCGGAGGACATGGGTCGGGCCGTGGCATTCCTTGCATCTGACGACGCGTCGGAAATCAACGGACAAGCGCTGAACGTCAACGGCGGCGGGATCATGAGCTAACGCCACGGCCATTGACTAACTTGTGCGCGGGCCGACCTACTTGCTGTCAGTCCGTGCGGACTTGGGGAGGCGTGCCAATGCACTTTGTACATGGAATTGGAAAAGCGAAATCATGAATGATCGAGAGCTGATGTACCTGCCGGGCTGGAAACAGCGGGAAATGGTGGTTAACGGGGGAATCTCGTCCGTAGAACTAACGCAGGCTGCTCTCAGGCGCATCCGCGTCCTCGACAGTCAGTTGAATTCCTTCATCACAGTCGACGAAGCGGGCGCCCTCGGCGCCGCTACTGCCGCCGACGAGGCTTTGGCGAGAGGCGATGAGGCCGGGATCCTGCACGGCGTACCGATCTCGGTGAAAGACCTGGAAGTCACCAAAGGCCTTAATACGACTCTGGGCTGCGCGCTCTACCAGGACTGGGTTCCTGACTTCGATTCGGTCGTCGTCGAACGGGTCCGGAAGGCCGGCGCCGTCATCCTGGGCAAGACGAACACGCCGGAATTCGGAAACAGAGAAGAGACATTCACGAAGATATTCCCGGCTGCCAACAACCCGTGGGACCCGCTTCGCACACCAGGGGGCTCAAGCGGAGGCGCGGGGGCGACTGTCGCTTCCGGAATGTGCGCGTTGGCGACGGGAACGGACGGCGGCGGGTCGGTGCGTCTTCCCGCGGCGTTCTGCGGAATTTTCGGTCACAAACCCACCCAAGGTCGGATGCCGAGATACGGCGGCGTTTCGAAACCGGCCTATAACCCGACCTCAACTTCCGGTCCTATGACCAATACCGTCCGCGACTCGGCGCTCATGATGCAAGCGCTATGCGGACATGACCCGCGGGACCCGGGGTCCCTCAGACGCCCGACGCCCGACTACCTTACCGGCCTCAACGCAGGGGTTGAAGGTATGCGGGTGGGAGTGAGCATGACGATGGGGTTCGCTTCGTTAGACGAAGAAGTAGAAGACTCGGTTCGGTCAGCCGCCGAAGCCTTTGCTGAGCTTGGCGCGACGGTGGTCGACGTTGACCTCGTACTCGATCCGCCGCCGAGGGACTATTGGTGGACCATTTGGACCGGCAATCAGAAGGCGATGTACGGACACCTTGCCGATGAACATCGTGACGATCTTATGGATTACACCCTTGCCATGATCGACCACGGAACAACTGTGACTGGCGCTCAGTATTCGCAGGCCCTCCGTCAGGCCGACTTGCTTCGGCTACAAATGGCCCAGTTTTTTGATGATTTTGACGTTCTGCTTACGCCGTCGACTGCCGCCACGGCGTGGCCCCATCGCAATCCTCCGACTAGGGTCGGCAATTCAAGCGCCGAGGGCCAACTTGCCGGTATCAGCTACGGCGCCATTCCTTTCACCATGGCTTTCAACATCGGCTGGAACCCTGCCGCCTCGATTCCCTGCGGATTCGACTCGGACGGAATGCCTGTCGGGCTTCAGGTCGTCGGAGACCTGGACGACGACGCTACGGTCCTCAGCGCTTGCACGGCATTCGAAAACGCACGCCCGTGGACCGGCCCTCGACCACCTGTGTCGTGAGTACAGGGCGCTGTAAAGCCTTCAGCAGCAGCAAATCGCCGCAATGTGGATCACATGCCGCCCGCATTTGACATCGCCGTGATTGGCGGGGGCGTCATGGGATGCTCCGCTCTTCACTACCTCGCCAGGCTCGGTGTGACCAACACCATTCTGCTGGAACGCGACGGCCTCGCAGACGGCTCTACCGGGCGTTCTATGGCGATCCTGCGAATGCATTACTCGAACGAAGTCACAACTGAGATGGCCTGGTGGAGCCGCGGAGTCATCGCCGAATTTGAACGGGAGACCGGCCATCCTGGCGGATTCGTGAATACCGGGTACTTATTTCTTGTCCGGCCGGATCAAATAGATGCAATGCGGCGAAACGTCGAGTTGGGCCGGCGTCTCGGCGTTGAAACTGAATACCTGACGCCCGAAGAGGCTCAATACCGGTGGCCGGATATTCGTTTCGAAGGCGTCGGCGCTGTCGCGCATGAATCACTTTCAGGCTACGCGGATTCGTCGGCAGTTACGACTGGATTTGCCCGGCGAGCCCGCGACGAAGGCGCACAGGTGCGTCTCGACGCTGAAGTAACGGCCGTCAGGACGCACGGCGGGCGGGCGGCGTCAGTCGAACTGAACGGAGAGTCCATCGACTGCGGCGCCGTGATCATCGCCGCCGGACCGTGGACCCCTGAGTTTCTGACCAGCCTGGGCGCCCCGCTGCCGCTTTCGTGGGCCAGACACCAGGTAATCAGGATTCATAGACCCCTGGATCTGATCCCAACCCACCCGACCGTGGGTGACGTGGCCAACGGGCTGTCGTTCCGCCCCGACTCGGGTGACACCACGCTGATCGGCGCCAGGGAGGACCCCGTCCACCGTGATTCGTACATGCAGACGCCTGACGGTGAAGTTGTCGTCGAGTCGCTAACTCGCCTTGCGTCGAGGTTTCCTGCGATGGAGGAAGCCGGTTGGGACGGCGGGTGGGCCGGATTGTTCACTGTTACACCCGACTGGCACCCCGTCATTGACCGCGTGCCGGGCTACGACAACGTGTACGTAGCCGCCGGCTTTTCCGGGCACGGGTTCAAGTTATCGCCGGCTATCGGCCGGGCCCTGGCGGAAATCATTGTGCAGGGCAAGTCCACTTCGATCGATGTGTCACAACTGCGGTTTGATCGGTTCGCTGAAGACGATCTGCTGCAATCGGCGTACGGCGCAACCGTTTTCGCCTGACTGGCCCCTATTCCGTTCGAACGGCGCGAAGCCGGCACATCGCCCGGCAGTCTGATCCGCCGGGCGACGCTCCGCCGAACGCCGGCCATGCAGGATGTCCTAACTCGTTTCCCACATGGCGTGGAAGTGGTTAAGTGGTCCCCTGCCCTTGCCGACAGGAAACGCCGTCGCTATGGCCCGTGTTACGTAGTCCTTGGCCTCTCCAACGGCGTTAGGCACGCTGAGGCCGCGGGCGAGGCCGGCGGCGATGGCTGAAGCAAAGGTACAGCCCGTGCCGTGAGTGGTTGTGGTGTCGATACGCCGCGCCGGGTACTCAACAAACTCTCGGCCGTCGAATAGCAGGTCGGTACTATATGCCGATCCCTGCAAGTGACCTCCCTTTACCACAACGTAGCGTGGGCCGAGCGAGTGGAGCGCCTCCGCCGCCGCCTTCATTTCGGATTCGGTGGTGACCGTCCGCCCCGTAAGGACCTCGGCCTCGAACGTATTGGGTGTAACCACTGTCGCTACGGGGATCAATTCCTGTCTGACGGCATCGACTGCGTTCTCTCTCAGAAGGCGGGCGCCCGTGGCGGCAACCATGACCGGGTCCACAACGAGCCGGTAAAAGTCGTGCTCCACGGCTTTGCGGGCGACCAGACGAACGATTTCAGGGCTTGAGAGCATCCCTGTTTTCACGGCGTCGACACCGATGTCGCCCACGACTGCGTCGATCTGGGCCTCTATTACATCCACGGATATCTCCTGGACCGCCGAAACCCCGAGTGTGTTTTGCGCTGTGATGGCGGTGACCGCCGACATCCCGTACGCGCCGAGCGCGGCAAATGTCTTCAGGTCCGCTTGTATTCCGGCGCCGCCTCCCGAATCGGAGCCGGCGATTGTCAGCACTCTTGACGGCGTCTGCCTGCTCACGGCCATTCCTCCCCGGCGTAGGCCATATCCCAGAACGCAATCTCGTATCGGGCAACCTGATCGAAAATGACCTGGCGCCCGCGGCGTTGAGCCGGGCCTGCCGAGTTCACCTCTGACGCAAGGAATCTTACGAAGGGCCCAAGGCTCGAATCTGCGTGAATGTCCACCCACTGCTGATAGATGCCGCAGAAAGGGGCCCCGGAATCGCCGGGGCGCACATTTGATCTGTCGAGGCGATCTGCCCAGTCGAGGTATACGCCCTCGACTACGTACATCGCGCAACAGATATCGGCGAACGTCCCAGCGCTGGCGAGTCCGACAAGATAGTTCGAAAACCCGTCGGTGGTGGGCAACGGTCTTGCGTTCCTGAATTCATGGTCCGGTACCTGCATAACGTCAAATGCGCCCAGGAACAGGGAATCCTCGGCGCCCAGGAGCATCGACAAGAATTCACCGAACGGTCGGGCCGCATTCAGGTCGGGCGCCTTTGCAACTGCCAACCCAGCTACTTTGGCCAGTTGGTTGACAAAAACATAGTCCTGTACGAAGTATCGCCGGAACTTGAATTTGGGCAGCGAACCCTGTCCCAACTCCGTGATGAACGGATGGTCCGTCGCCTGGGCCCAAAGGCGACCTGAATTCGTTCTGAGTTGATCAACAAATGCCACGGGTTGCCGGCTCCTCCGCATTCGGCCGTGATTCGCCGATAATCTACACGTCTAGAATACCGTCGCGGCCAACGGCGCGCAGGTACGATTCAGTTCCATCCGTATTGGAGTAGCTCACGAATGACGAACGAATTAAAGGGCATACGAGCGCTGGTCTTCGACGTGTTTGGCACCGTCGTCGATTGGCGATCATCAGTGATCGCTGAGCTGGAAGACCTGGGGCGAACGAGAAATCTCACCCGTAATTGGGCTGAATTCGCGGACCTGTGGAGGAAGGGCTACGGGGATGGCACGCGTAGGGTCAACGACAGCAAGGACGGTTGGGTCGGTGTGGACGTCATTCATCGTCGAAAGTTGAACCAACTTCTCCAGCAATTCGACGTACCCGAACTCCGGGAACATGAGAGCGATGGCCTCAATCGAATCTGGCACAGGTTGCAGCCCTGGCCGGATTCGGTCGAGGGGCTTACCAGGCTAAAGTCCCGCTACATTGTGTCGACGCTGTCGAACGGCGATGTCGGCCTACTCGTCAACATGGCGAAGTTTGGCGGGTTGCCCTGGGACTGCGTCCTGTCGTCGGAGTTGTTCGGCAGGTACAAGCCGGACCCGAAGGTCTACTCGGGCGCCGCCAAACTCCTCGGTCTACCGCCGGGCGAAGTAGGCATGGTGGCCGCGCACGGCCACGATCTTTTCGGCGCCAAAACGGCAGGACTGCGAACAATATTCGTTCCCCGTCCCCATGAATACGGGCCTGACAAAGCCGGTAATCAACCTGAGTTGGTTGACGCATTCGACCTTGTCGCAGACGACTTCGTCGCGCTTGCGAAACAGCTTAACGCCTGATGTTGCCGGATCGGCAGCCGGGCCGGATAGCGCCCCGGTCCGACCGGCCAGATACTGGAGGATCAACCAATGCCTGACTCGTGGCAATTCGAGGTTCTGATGCCCCCAATGGGGGTCGTAGCCGAGGGGCCCGCGTGGGACGGCCGATACGTGCTCTTCAGCGCCATTCAGACGAATCTGATTCTGAGGTACGACACCCAAACCGAGTCGATAGACGTATGGCGAACCGGGACCCACGGGGCGAACGGCCTGAACTTCGACAAAAACGGCAGCTTGTTCGCCTGTGAAAGCCAGGGGCGACGCATCGCCAGGTATGTGGATGGGATGCCGACCGAGACAGTCGTCGACAAACTGGCTGGACGGCGCATTAACGGACCGAATGACCTGGCCATCGATCCGACCGGCCGTATCTACTTCAGTGACAGGGTCGAAAACTGGTCGCCGGAAACAGGCATCGACCACTCGTCGATCTTGTCGGCTGACCCACAGGAAGACGGCACATACGATTGCGTTCGTCGCACGTTCGACACCACCATGCCTAACGGGCTGCTTTTCTCGAAGGACTATCGCACCCTGTACGTTGCGCAGAGCGATTTCCGGGCGTCGGAATCGCGCCAGTTACGAGCTTATCCAGTCGACGAGGACGGATCTTTGGGCGAGTATGAACTACTGCACGATTTTGGCCCTCATCGCGGCATCGACGGCATGACCCTGACCAGCGACGGGCTGATCGCGGCCTGCGCCGGCTGGGAAATTTCCGGACCGGGACCGATGATCACCGTGTTCGATCCAAGAGGGCGAATCGTCGAGACGCATCCGGTCCCTGCAGAACGCCCTGCAAATTGTACTTTTGCAGGGTCGGATCTTTATGTGGCTACCCTTGACGGCCGGCTTTTGAGGGCGAAAGATACCGGCCATGAGGGATTCTTGCAGTGGCCCGCGAATTGAAAATACACACTACAGGATATGGGTTGAAACATGAGTGAGTGGAATAGCTTCACTCAGGCGACGTTCGACACTGTCCGGGCCAGTGGACCCTTGCGGAATGCAACCGCTGGTAGAATCCAGCGGCTACACGAATAGCGACCGCGTCGAATTGCAGATTGCCAACGGCGCGCGACCGAACCTCCGGCGTTATCGAGTGGCGCTGGGCTGGCCCCAATTGGCGGCCCAAGGTAAATGCGGCGGCGGCAGGGCGCCGATACAAGCAAGTCATGGAGAAGACACAATGATCCCGTCACTTCCTGGAGAAGGCAGAGTCCCGTACCTCCCACCTCCCCCGCGCGTGCCCACCTACAGCGGCAGGCTAGTCGTCGCCAGGGAAGAAGGGATCGTTGAGCAGACCTCGTACGGTCAATTCATCCGTCTGTTGTGCGAAGAGACTACCGGGGACGAACGGTTTACCGTTGGCGAACGTATCTACAATCCGGGAGCAGAGACCGAGCCCACGGTCACAGACTCAGAGGCCGTACACATACTTGAAGGTCACGGCACTTTGCGGGTCTGGCTCGATTGGGTTTCCGGTCGGGCCATGGAAGTCCCCCTTTGTCCCGGCCTGGAGGTGGTCATTACGGAGCAGACCCGTCATCAGTGGGTTAATACAGGCGCCGAACCGATGGTGGCCGTCGTGACCATTTCCCACGAGCCGTTCCCCGCGTATCCACACCACTACCCCGCTATTTTCGAGCCGGGCAAGGGCAACCAGATCCACCAGCACGACAATCGCGTGGAGGCCTTTTACGTGATATCGGGGCCAGGCTCCATGGTTATCGCCGACCCGAAAAACGAAAGTACGAGTGAACTCGTGATCCCTCCCCGGGGCGTCGGTTACAAACCGTCACACGTATACCACCGGCAGTTCAACCACAAACCTGACGGCGATGTGGCGTGCTACTGGATTCATAGCATGGTCGTATTTACGCATCGCGGAAGCAGGATGCCCCAGCTCCATGTTCGCCAGCACGGTATGGATGGCAAGACGCCGATATGGGAAAGCGGCGCGCACCTGTAGACAGGAGCTTTTTCGCCGAGCAGCCCCGGGCTTGTTCACATCAGAATATGCGCGTTCCCACCCCCTCGCCTGTCAGTTCGAAACGTACCCGCTCTACTGTCATTCCGAAACCGAGCGCAGCGCAGTCAGGAACGTCAAGTCCTTGTCCGATAGTCAGGCTGTCAGGGAGCAACGCGGCTCAACGCAAGGCTTTGTCACTTGAATGGCGCCGCGTATCCTAAGCTCCCGCCCGGATTCCTCACTGCGTTTGAAATGACATGTTGGGCGGCTCGGGCCCGCGGTTTTGGTCTTGGGCGGCCTGGTTGCATGGCTTTAGCGTTAATATGCCCTATCCCGCTCAATCAACGGACACGCCGGGGTCAGGTCAATCCGAGCAGTCGGCGGGCATTCCCCCCAAATATTGCCACCATCTGATCCTGGCTCAGGCCCAACTCCCGGCAGTCGCGAATCTGGTCTTCGTAGTAGCGGACGGAAAACCCGCGCGGAAACCAGCTCGAGTCGCTGCCATAGACGACGCGTTCGGCTCCGGCTGTCTCCACGTACTTGCGTATCAGGATCTTGGTGCTCAGTTCTTCCGGCATCCAGCGCATCCATTGATTGGAACCTGAGGTGTCGACGTGCACGTTTCCGCAGGACCACATGAGATGCAGGAGTTCCCTCACGTACCCGCAGCCAAGGTGGGGGATGACGAACGGGATCGCGGCGAAGTCACGCGCCACGTTATGGAGCATCAGCGGGCTCATGTTGACGTGGTGCGCCACGCCGCCGCCGCCGCCAAGGATGCCAAAGTGGACGAGAATCGGAATGCCCAATTCTTGTGCCGCTTCCCAGGTTGGATAACCGGAGGGATCATCTATGGGCCTGTCGAGGGCCGGGGCGATCAGCTTGTAACCCTTCAAACCCTTTTCCTTAACGGCCCTGCGCAACTCTTCAGCAGCGTCGTCCGCGAAGGGATTGTGGTGTGCGAACCCAATGAACTTGTCGGGGTACCAACTTACGATCTCGGCAAGTTTGTCGTTCCCGCCACCGGTCACAAAGACGGCGCGCTCCAGGCCGTATTTGTCGATCTCATCCGCCCATCGGTCGGCCTGTTCCCGTTCGGTGCGCTCCTCTGTCTCGGGCGCCTCGAAACTGTGGGCCAGCCGCCACTCGGCCCGCAATGAAACTGCGTAGTCCCTGACCGCCTTCTGCGACTGTTCAGACGATTCGTAAGTCCCGCCGCCGGGTATTGCAGATTCGGGTCTGCCCCGGCTGCCCCGGCCGCCACCCATACCGCCCCAGTCTGTTGCGACTGGGAAGTGGCAGTGAAAATCGATGACTTTGAAACCCTGATCGACCATTTGGTCCTCCACTGACTGCTTGCTTGAAAGCGCCGTCGAAGTTTACCAGCGGGCCGGGCCGGAATCAGCGATCCGCCGACCACACGCAAAAGTTTGGCGGCGACGAGATTACGCGTCGGTCAGGGAGATTGCCCTTGGGAAACGGACATCATGGGATTTTGTATGGCTCAAGGGCCAGGGATTCAGCGACGTGAACTCGTAGGCTGTCGATGGGCGGGTCACCAATTGCCCGTACCTTGATGTGCCTCAGGTTTTTGCCTGTGCCCTCGACGAGTCCATCCGCATTGGTCAACTTTGCTCCGTTGTAAAAACCGAGGTGCATGTAGTTCCGCTGGTCGCCGATATAGATCCTCAATCCGCCGTCTTTGCCAAACGCCGGATTGCCCCAGTTCAGCGATTCACCCAAGCCCCATTCAGCTTCCACAACAAGGGACCTCAACACGCACGCCAAATCGACGTGGTTCTCGCGGATACCTGCCAACCATCTCTCGAAATGCTCAGGCGCCGTCATGGTCGTTACCTCTGATCCGTCAGTCTGCCAGACGGCGCATACGCGTGCGTCGTCCGTCTGCCTGCCGCATTCGTTCAAGTTGCGCCAGGCCTTTCCTCGTGTCGCTGGCGACGCGCGCGGGGTCTGCCCGCCCCATCCGTTTTTTGAACAGCCAATACATGAAACCATCCATGACGTTGAGCGACGCTTTCTTTCCGAGGGCGGTGGCCTCCCCTGCCTGGTCGGCCTCTTTGGACGTAATGAAGTCGTACCACAAGATTTTTTGCGAGGATCCATAAAGCTGCAGGTATGCATCGTCACGGGTTTCCTGATTCGGCGCCCTGCCGCCCGCCACCCGTCCCTTGGCGATCTCTTCGCCCACTGCCGTCAAGAGGGCCTGTTCAACCGTTACACCGTAGAAATAACTGAGGTGCGCCCTGTGTTTTTCCACTCCGAGGATGCGCGTGAATTCCGTCTCTTCCAATCCACCGAATGGAACTGGGCTGCTAATCCACGATCCCCACTCGTGTTCAGGAATCGACTTGGGGAGGTGAGGTTTGATCCGCTGTGCGAGGAGTTTCCAGTCAAAAGCCTCGCCAGAGAGCAGATAGTCGTACTGCTCTCCGTCGACAACCTCACTCGCAACGGGCCATCGGCCTATCCCCTCCAAAACGGCGGCGCGCCAGTCGATCGACGGTCGGTACAACGCGTTTTGCAGCCAGTCAATGACCTCGTCTACGCTAACCGCGGTGTCAGGACCGGGCGGGTCGTCGCCCGCGTCCGTGGGCAGATCGGCCTTGTCTACCGCGTATCGGGGTTCAACCATGTCTTTCAGCCATCTCGTGCCATTCGTTCCTGTAGGCGCACATGGAAAAGACTACACCCTCCGGAGTAGCCTGACTGACGTG
Organism: Dehalococcoidia bacterium; assembly: GCA_965224235.1. Classification (GTDB taxonomy): domain Bacteria; phylum Chloroflexota; class Dehalococcoidia; order Lucifugimonadales; family Lucifugimonadaceae. The sequence continues at coordinate 1,370,006 of CBDCYP010000002.1, forward strand.
TGCGTACCCCAAGCGGGCGCTAGACGGCGCACGTTCGATCTCCATTACCGTTCAAACAGACGGGATTGAAACCCGTCGGGAAACCCTACGTGAACGTCGACACAGGGTACGTAAGGGCCAGTCCCGAGAGGGTTGGCGGCGCGCGGTCCTGATTTACGTCGCCAGTTCAGGGCACATTGCCCCGTCGGTGTGAGTATCTGCCGCTGAAGGCAACCGCGGCGCGTGGTGCGGTTGCGGTCGAGTGGGATCTTCGATTAATTCGGAATCGGTCAGCCGCGGCCGTGGCAACGCTTGTATTTTTGGCCGGAACCACATGGGCAACGCTGATTACGGCCTATCTTATTCTTGCCCGATCCGGCGGTTGCGCCGTGCCCCTGGTTGACCGCGGACATGATCGACTTTTCGCCGGCTACCCGGCCGTTCCTGGCTTGGGGCGTCCGGGCGCGACCGCGACTCGGCGAGCTTTCCGGCCGGGCTGGGGGTTGGCCGAGGGCCACTCGGAAAATGGTGCGGGCGATTTCCGTTTCGATTCGGGCGAGCAGCCCGGTGAACATTTCGTAAGACTGGCGTTTGTACTGGACGAGCGGATCGCGTTGGCCGGCCGCTTGCAGGCCGATTCCCTGCCGCATGTTGTCCATCGACGTCAGATGTTCGACCCACTGCGAGTCGATGGTCCGGAGCATGATGGCCCTTTCCAGGGTTCGCATCGTTTCCTGGCCAAACTCCTCCGTCCGTAAATCGTAGAGCGAGGTCGCTTCTGCACGAAGATGCGATTCGATTTCGTCGATCTCCATCGCAGCTATTTCGTCGGCATCTTCGAGTCGTTCAGGGATCGGAATGACGGTCTGAATGGCAGTTTGGAACCCTTCGATATCCCAGTTCGACACGTCCTCTTTCAGGTGGGCCGCCACGATGGCAGAGACCTCTTTTTCGACGTATTCGAGGATGGTGGGTCGCAATCCCTCACCTTTGAGGACCCTGACCCTGAGACTGTAGATAACGTCTCGATGCGTATTTATCACGTCGTCGTAGTCCACAAGGTGTTTTCGGATCTCGAAATGGTGGCCTTCGACCTTGTTCTGGGCACTTTCCACCGTCCGTGAGATCATCCGGTTTTCCAGGGGCATGTCCTCTTCCCAGCCGAAGAGATTCATAGCGCCGCGCATCCGGTCGCCTCCGAATCGCCGGATCAGGTCATCTTCGGTCGAAACCATAAACTGCGTGGCTCCGGGGTCCCCCTGGCGGCCCGAACGTCCGCGTAGCTGGTTGTCGATCCGGCGGGCTTCGTGGCGTTCGGTTCCCAGGACAAATAGGCCACCGTTGGCGAGTACCAGATGCTGATCCCGTTGCCAATCATCCCGCGGCACATCGATAGTGTCGGGGTTCCCGCCCAGAATAATGTCTGTTCCGCGTCCGGCCATGTTTGTCGCGACTGTCACTGCGCCCGGCCTTCCTGCCTGGGCCACAATCGTCGCTTCCTTCTCGTGCTGCTTGGCGTTTAGCACTTGGTGGGGGACCTTTCGCTTGCGCAGCAGGTCCGAGAGATGTTCTGATTTTTCGATGCTCGTGGTGCCGACCAAAACAGGGCGTTGACCGCGATGGAGTTCTGCGATCTTTTCAGCCACCGCGTTCCATTTGGCATCTTCGGTCTTGAAGATAAGGTCGGGCATGTCGTCCCGGATCATCTCCTGGTTGGTTGGTATTTCCACCACCTCAAGCCCGTAGATCTTGAAGAGCTCCTCAGCTTCGGTGACGGCCGTACCGGTCATGCCGGACAGCTTGGTGTAAAGGCGAAAGTAGTTCTGGAGCGTGATAGTGGCGTATGTGACGGACTCCCTCCTGACCTGAACGTTTTCTTTGGCCTCGATCGCTTGGTGCAGGCCGTCTGAATAACGGCGGCCCTCCATCAATCTGCCGGTGAATTCGTCGACGATCAGCACTTCGTTGCCGCGGACGACGTACTCGCGGTCCCTCTGGTAAAGCGCATTTGCCCTGACTGCGTTTTCGACGAAATGCGTAAGAGCGTCGTGCTGGGGGTCGTACAGGTTTTCGACGTTCAGCACGTTTTCGAGTCTGGTGATGCCCTCCGGCGTTAGCGATATCGACTTGAGCTTTTCGTCAACGCTGTAGTGGATTTCCTGTTCGAGACTCGTTGCCATTTGCGAAAACCGCCGATATTCCTGGCCTGACTCGCGGGCAGGGCCGGAGATGATAAGGGGGGTTCTGGCCTCATCGATCAGGATGTTGTCCACCTCGTCCACGATTGCGAAAGCGGGATCACCCTGAACCATCATGGAACCGTCATCAACCATGTTGTCTCTGAGGTAGTCGAATCCGAACTCGTTGTTCGTGCCGTAGGTGATGTCCGCCTCGTACGCCTCGCGTCTGGAGGCCTTGCGCATGTTCTCGCCGGCGACCGCTGCGAAACTCGTCGACCCTGAGACGTCTGTCTCATCGGCATCGCGTTGGCGCTCGGAGGCCTTTGGGTCGTACACGAACGAGTTCTGGTTTTGGAGGCAACCGACGGACACGTCAAGCGCGTTGTAGACGGCGCCCATCCAGGACGCGTCCCGCTTTGCGAGGTAGTCGTTTACGGTGACAACGTGGACCCCGCGGCGCGTGAGGGAGTTTAGATAGGCGGGCAAGGTTGCCACCAGGGTCTTGCCCTCCCCTGTACGCATCTCGGCGACCTTGCCTTCGTGCAGGGCCACACCGCCAATCAGCTGGACATCGAAGTGGCGCATGCCGAGCGTGCGCCATGCAGCTTCCCGAACCGCCGCAAAAGCTTCGGGAAGGAGATCATCGAGTTTTTCGCCGTCTCTGATGCGCGATCTGAACTCATGCGTCATGTCGCGCAGTTCGATGTCGGACAGCGACGTGAACGTCGGTTCGAGGTCGTTGATCTGCTTCACGACCGGGCGGATCTTCTTGATCGCCTGTTCGTTGGAGTCGCCGATTAGTTTGTTAAGTAGACCTAACATGTGTTCAGGATACGTCAGACTTCGGGCCCGAACGAGGTAGCGGGGCCGGCCGGTGGTGATTGGCGGGTCCCTGTGTTCTCAGTTTCAGGCGGCGTTTTCCGTTGTGCCCGGCTGTGGGTTGTCGCCGCGGACTGCCGGAGCTGTCAATCTATTCTACGTAAAGAGGGCGCCCACCGATTCGCCCTGGTGGATGCGCGAGATGGCCTCGCCCAGAAGGTCGGCAATCGACAGCACCGTGATCTGCGGGGTCAACTTTCCTCCATTGACCGGCACGGTATCGGTAACCACGATCTCCTTAATCTCCGGGACCTGTTGAAGCCGCGTTGAGGCTTCCCCGGGTAACACCCCATGCGTAGCGCATGCGTATATGTCCGTGGCGCCGAATCGCGCAAGAACCTCCGCCGCGGCTATTACTGTGCCGCCGGTGCTGATCTCGTCGTCAAACAGGATCGCCGATCTGCCGTCCACATTGCCGATCACGTTCAGGCTTTCGACGTCATCGTGATTGGTGGTGCGGCGCTTTTCGATAATCGCCAGCGGAGCATTGAGGCGGTCGGCGAAGTCTCTCGCCTTTTTCGAGATGCCGATATCCGTGGCGACTACGACCGGATCGTCGAGACCCTTCTCCATGAAGTACTCGACTTGCTTTGGCAACGCGGTTAGTTCGTCCACCGGTACCCCAAAGAACCCCTGAACCTGAGCCGCGTGCAGGTCGACCATAATCACCCTGTCCGCCCCGGCTGTTTCTACAAGGTCGGCGACTAACCGCGCCGTAATCGGTACTCTGGGCTGGTCCTTCTTGTCGGTGCGTGCGTACGAGTAGTAAGGGATCACTGCGGTGATGCGTCCGGCCGATGCCCTGTGGGCGGCATCGATCATGATAAGCATTTCCATTATGTGGTCGTTGACCGGCTCTACAGTCGGCTGGACGATAAAAACGTCCCTTTGCCTTACGTTTTGCAGGATTCGCACGAACGTGTTGTCGTTAGCGAATTTGAACACTTCTGCCCGGCCGACATGCACGTTCAGGTAATCGCAGATCCTGCGGGTCAACCCGGGATGGGCGTTCCCGCTGAATATGACCAGTTCGCCAATTGCGTCAACCACTGAGGCCCCCTAATTTCGGGCCTGAGCCTGGCGCACGGCGTCAGGCATTCGAGGCGATGTTCCGGAAGACAGCAGCGTGGACTCCGCGGCGACATCGGCCTCCGCCGAGCCTGGGAGATCCATTTGCGTATCGATTCGGGTCATGCTTTTCGCCAGTCTCGTCTCAACGGGGACTCCCGTCACAATCCGGACCGCTAATTCTCGCGCCTCCGCGACCAAGTCGCGCGCATCGACCAAACGGCAGACACTTTCGGACGCGGCGCCCTCACTCGGAGACATGGAAGATTTTACAATTGATCGCCGAATGCGTCCTACCTGTTTTCACCTGTCCGGCGCGTGCGGTTACCACTTCGAGGACCTTGCGTATGACACGACAGCGAAACGAGGTCCGGTAGACGGTCGTCTCCCGCATGCGCGCGCTTCCAGTCGATCCCGGGCTGATTCGACCGCTTGGGGCTTCACGAAAGCAGGCGGTCGTAGTCGGCCGTGCGAAAACCGAGCGCGGCAATGCCGTCTTTTATCAGGATTGGTCTGCGAATCAAACGCGGTTCCTCCAACATTAATTGGATAAGGTCATTGTCAGATATGCTCCCGCGCCGACTACGATAAGGTTTGGCGCTTGGGCTGGCCCACGAGAAAAGTTCATCCGGAGGCACTGTCGCTGCGAGTGATCGCAGTTCGTGCTCGGTGAACCGGTCCTTGAAGAAGTCCCGTTCCGACGCCGCAACGCCTGCTTGCGAGAGAAAATCCTTCGCCTTCTTGCAAGAAGTTCAGCGCCGCCAGTGGTAGAAGAGCATTTTGTCAGCCATATGGCAATCCTCATAACCCGATAACAACCTCGCCATTGTGCCAGATAGTCAATTGAATTCGACGCCTGATATGAATCGGCTGGAAGAAGCCGGATACCCTTTACCCGAAAGATCTGCGGATTATCCGCGCGGAATCTCGATCATCGCGCGCACCTACCGGCGCGGCCCTGCAAGCCTGTTTAACCTGAGCGCGTACTCGTTCGGGTTGTCGGCCATGGCAACGGGCATCGGCTCGGGCATTTTGCCGTTCAAGGTATTGGACGTGCTCAATTCAGGCGCGGTTACCGTATTCGGGAACAACCTGGACAAGAACGGAACACTGGGCCTGATCTCGTTAATCGGACTCGCCTCTGCGGCGATCATGCAGCCCGCGTCGGGCGTGCTGAGCGACCGTTCGGTCAGGTCGACTGGTAAACGGCTGCCGTTCATAGCCGCGGGCGCCATCCTGATGGCCATTTCGGCTTACTACTTTGGCGCGGCCAATACGTTCCTCTCGGTTCTCCTTGCGACCGTTCTGATTCAACTTTCCGGGAACCTGAGCCAAGGGCCGGCCAACGCGCTGCTCGTGGACCACATTGACCGGAAGCGTCTGGGACGGGCGGCGGGGGCCCTTAACTTGTTCAAGGTCATGGGCGCCGGCATTTTCACGTACATCGTCCTGCGATTCATGGATCGCTACGACCCTGACGAAGCAAACCAATGGATGTGGTACGCCATCGCCCTGCTATCGACGGTTCTGATCATCTCGTCTATGTGGACCGTGTTTTCATTGCGAAACCGGCCTCCGCGGGAGGGTGAGCCAACGCCCGTCGAACCGGCAGTGCGGCACAAACAGGACTCAAGGCCATCCCGTCTCGACAGGCTGACGTACGGCTGGTTCCTGTTTTCACTTACGTTCGTCATCGCGGCCATGTCTTCGATGCAGGTGTACGCCCTTTTCTTCTTGCAGGACGTGGTAGGACTCGAAAACCCTGCCGAGGAAGCCTCATGGCTCGTGGTAGCGGTAGGCCTTGCGACTGCGGCGACGGTCCTGCCGGCAGGGTACGTTGCTGACAGGGTCGGCCGTTCATGGATATTGATCCTGGGTGGAGGATTGGGCGCCACAGGGGCGGCGATCCTGCTCGTGGTCGATTCGTTCGGGGCCATACTGCTGGATGGGTTGATAATCGGCTGCTCGGTCGGGATCATGCTGAGCGTGACGTGGACCGTGGCAAACGACATGGTGTCTGGCCGACGCGCCGCGCGGGACCTGGGGCTGACCGGAATAGCGATCCTCACCGGCTCCGCGCTCGCGCGGTTAGCGGGCCTAGGAATAGACGCGCTTAACAACCGGTCCGAGGGGCTTGGATACGAGGCGATGCTGATTTCGATATGCGTTGCGTTTATCATCGCGGCCATCATGCTTGCTGTAGTGGCCCGCAAAGCGCCATTGGGACCAAAAGGGACTGCCTAAGAGCCCGTCTCAAAATGCTGTCTCTACCGCGCCATTCCTGCGATACACCCCGTCTTCCCAGTGAAAACGAGGAATCCCCGCGCGCCCGTGGATGCCCGATCGGAGTCGGAGAAGACGGACGATGCACGGCATAAGTCAAGCGGGGTGGGCATCCGAGGAAGCCTCCCAATTTGTCCTATGCCGACGGGATCATGTCCGAGACAGCTATAATTCGGCTGGATATCTCATCGGAACCGGAGGTAGTTGATGGAGGTATATCTCGCCAGCCCGCGCGGCTTTTGCGCCGGCGTTGTACGCGCCGTAGACATCGTCGAATTGGCTCTTGAGCGCTTTGGACCCCCAGTCTACGTAAAACACCAGATCGTCCATAACCCTCATGTCGTAGCCGACCTTGAGGCGAAAGGGGCTGTTACGGTCGAGTCTGTTGACGAGATTCCCAGAGGCTCCGTGGTCGTCTTCTCGGCGCACGGATCACCGCCGGAAGACTACGCCAGCGCCAAAGCGCTTGACCTTGAGACGATCGATGCTACTTGCCCTCTCGTGACCCGCGTGCATAACGAGGCCAAAAAGTACTCGCGTGAAGGCAAACACGTCATGCTTGTCGGTCACCGCGGCCACCAGGAAGTGATCGGAACTACCGGGCAGACAGAAATGACCCTGGTGGACGAAAGAGAACAGTTCGATACGACTGAATGGCCCCACGGACAGGAAGTGGCGGTGCTGACTCAGACGACGCTTTCGGTGAGTGACACGGCCAAAGCTATCAACAAGATACGGGAGCAGTTCCCCGACGCATTGGTGCGGAACGACATTTGCTACGCCACCACGAACCGTCAGGAAGCCGCAACTGAACTCGCACAAATGACAGAGTTGGTGCTGGTCATCGGGGCACAAAACAGTTCGAATTGCGCCCGACTGAAGGAAGTGGCCGAGGCCGAGGGCATCCCAGCCTATCTGATCAACGGACCGAAAGAGATGGACCTCGGCTGGTTCGCAGACGTGTCCAGGGTCGGAATCACGTCCGGCGCTTCAACGCCGGAGAAGATGGTGCTGGCGGTCATCGAGGCATTGAACCCCGATCGGGTCGTCCACATCGGCGAAGGCGAAGAGAACATCACCTTCACCCTGCCCAAAGAGTTGCGGGGAATCGCGACTGCGGCCAAAGAACAGATTTGAACGGCCACCCACGCCCGTTATGGGTCGACGTCTAAACGCTCCGTACGCGATTGGCCGCGGATTATCACGGGCCAGATAACAACGATCGCTCCCGTCAATATAAGGCCCGCGATCGAGTTGATGGTCAGAGTGGCCTTAACGCCCAGACGTTCGAAAAGAAACCCGCCAACCAGTAGCCCCACCGGCAACCCGTAGACGGCCAGGGCTCGGACTCCCATTACGCGGCCGCGAAACTCCTGCGACGTTCTGGCGAGTAGCACAATCGACATGGACACCATGGCCAAACTCATCGACAGGCCAAAACAGGCTAGCGTCAGCATCGCAAGCGGGGCAGACTCCGTGCGTGCAAATACCAAAAGGATGAGGTGCCACGCCACTATCCCCGCCACCATCAACCGTTCAGGCGAACGCAACCTCAAGAACGATGCTATGGCGACCGAACCCGTGAATGCGCCGGCGGCTGCGATAGCCACAAAACGTGCGAGACCATTCGCCTCAAGGTGAAAGACGTCTCTGGCCACCACGGGCATGAGTCCGTTTATGACCGGAAACGCAGTCAAATTCACGATGAAAGCCAAAAACATCGCAGCCAAAATCACAGGTTCGCCGCGAACGTAGCCAATGCCGGATTTGAGATTCTGTAGCGGCGACTCTTCATGGTGAGACAGGCCGGCCGGAGCAGTGATACCCAGCGCCAACAAAATACTCGCCGCATAAAAACACACCACCACCACATAGGCGGAACCGATCCCCAGTGTCGTCAACAACCACGCCCCGGCCAGTGCGCCCGCTATCCTCGCCGTGTCCTGCGTCGTGCGGGACAGGCCGACGGCGTTGACCAGCATCGGTCGAGGCACGATATCTGCGATTAACGACTGACGCACCACGTTCTCTGCCATCCTCGTCAGTCCCACAACCGACGCCAGTAAGAGAATGTGCAACGGTTCGAGAACGCGGGCCAGTCCCAGGACCATGATGGTCGCTGAGGTGGCGAAGAAGACAAGCCTGATGACAATCAGCATGGCCCGTCTGTTTACCCGGTCGGCCACCACCCCGTAGATGGGCGACAGGAGAGTTCCGCCAAAACGTAACGCGCCGAGTACGCCGACCAATAATGGAGAATTGGTCTCCACGAGCAGGTACCAGCCGAGAATCAGGGTCTCCATCTCGGCCGCCCAGGTCGAGCTTGCGTCCGCCGTCCACTGGAATCTGAAACTTCGGATGGAAAACGCTTCGACGGCGCGCCATCCGGCAGACCGCCGCCGGGGGAAATCCGATCGACCGTGCCTTACGCCGTTAGGTGGCCCGTCAGTCATGCGGGTCGATTACCATCGTATTCAAATGAGGTTCACACTCGGTGTTGTAACTACCCTGCTGATAGTGGCCGCAATCGTCGCATGTTCCGGCGGAAACGACTCTACGCCCGCGTCGACCATCGTATCCACCGGCGCTCCGTCGCCGACGGCGACCGATTGCGCCAATGATCATTCAGATTGCCGTACGCCAACCGCCGAGTCTGGCCTACCTTCTTCCACTGTTCTTGCCACCCCTGCGATTGCGGTCATGCCTCTGGCAAAGGCCTGCGCAAATGGGAAGACCGAATGCGACGATTCGGACGAGAGCAACTCTGATTACGTAGACCGCGGCGACGACGAGTTACAAGCAGCCGAGACTGCCACCCCGTCTCCCACAGTCCAGCCGACCACAACTCTCTCCGTTCAGTCGACTCCGACCGCTACGGTCGAACCTGTGGCAACGCGGTGCGTAAGTGGGAAAACCGATTGTGACGATTCGGAATCGGTCGAAAGCAAGCCTGATGACACAGACCGCGGCGACGACGACACGGCACCCACCGAGACCGCTACCCCGTTTCCCACAATTCGGCCAATCCCGACTCCCACATTTCAGCCGACGCCATTTCCCACGGTTGAGCCGACCACGACTATTCAACTTGAACCTAAGGCAACGCGATGCGCCAATGGGGAAACCGAATGCGACGATTCGGATCCGGCAGAAGTCGAACCCGTGGACGCCGCGTCCCTCCCAGACGGGGGTGAGCCCGAACCCCCTGGCGAGGTCTCCTGGGTAAACATCCCGGATTGCGAGTCCGTAAGTAAAGACCCTCTGGAGAAAACGTTTGTCTTGCTCACATGGCGAGATAGGGAAGAGATGGTCAGTTCCGAGGTTGCCGAGACGCCAGCCGAACGGTCTCAAGGATTAATGTGCCGCGGGGACGTGCCGTATGGATCAGGCATGCTGTTTCTGTTCGATCAATCCCGTTCCGCCGGATTTTGGATGTTCAATACTTACGTCCCGCTCGACATCCTCTACATTGACGGTTCTGGCGCCGTCATTTGGCACGACACCATGGAACCTTGCGTAAGGCAAAAGAACGAATCTGAAAACCACTGGCGAAGTCGCTGCAGCGACAACATCAGCCAACCGAATACCTCCCTCGGCGGATATAAGGCCGCGTTGGAACTGCCGTCGGGCTGGCTTGATCACGTCGGGATCGACCCCGACCTACCAGAAGAACTGATCGTCACGTGGAAATGAACGGCAAGGTCCTGCTTATCGTCATCGACGGCTCGGGAGTAGACAGGGCGCGCGTCCGCCAGATCGCCGACGCGACGTGGGACGAGCTCCCAGGCCCGGATCGACGGGCTATTTCGGAAGCTGCGAAACAGGCCGCCGACTCATCGGAGGACTGCCCGGTGGACTCCGGATCGCTTGCCAGATTCGCGTTGTACCCGACTCGGTCGGAAGCGCTTGGTAGCAACATGCCGACGCGACACGCGGAAGCGATGCTTTCGGCGATTGGCGACGTTGCAGGAAGGCCCGAGGTACGGGCGCCGCTTCACCGGGCCAGGCAATCTCTCCGACAGGTGGCCCGCGAAATGCGGTACGTGCCATGGGCAGCGAATGGCCCGCACGCCACTCGACTCCGTAACCATCACGTCACGATTCCCACATGGGCCGCCGGTGAATGGGCTGGATTCGAACCGCTGAATCCGCCAGTGCAGGGCAATTCCGAGACGGGGCACCAGCAGATCGGAAATCTGGTCATGGCCCCACAGTTGCCGCTCGAGATTTCGAACGCTATCGACTCCGGCGCTTATTTTGAGAACCGCGTGCTACGAGCAGCCGTCGAATATGGCGCAAAGCCCGGCGGCGCCCTAAATATCACGTTCATGCTTTCGGGTACCGGTGGTCTTGACGGGCGGGTACACAGCGCATGGAGTCACCTCGAAGCGTTCCTGGAGTTGGTGTTCGCAAGAGTCGGTCTAAGCCCGGATCAGGTGCGTATTCAGGCCATTCTGGACGGCAGAGACTCGCCGCCGCGAGCATCGCTCGAAAGGCAAAATGGCGTCGGCGGCTATCTGAAAATGCTGGAGACCCTTTTGGGCGGATACTCGGCGACCGGCAGCCTGGCCTGGGTAGTTGGCCGGTCCATCGGAATGGACCGCGATTTTCGGGAAGTAAACGCGCGCGCCGACTACTTGCTTATGACCTGCGGCGAAGGAATGCACGTTGACGGTTTCGACGGCGTTCGACGGGCAGTTGCCGACGCGCACCGCATGGGACTTACGGACCAGGATGTGCCACCCATCGTCGTCAGAAGCCCGGGTCAGTGTGTACGGAAGGTCGAATCGGGCCAGTCATTCGTCGATCTGAATTTTCGTTCCGACCGGCAGCGTTCCAAGATCGCGTCGTTGGCTGGGGCAGCAGGATTCTTGCACACCGAAGGCAAGCGGCGAGGCAGGGACTGGAAGCTGGATTGGCTCAAACCGTTGCCCGCCCTGCACGTTTGCGGAATCGCCGAGTACCACCCTGATTTCGCAGCACAGCACGGTGTGACGGTCGCGTTTCCCGTTGCGCCCCACCGCGAAAACCTGCTGGGCCTATGGGACCGGCTGATACCGCGGGAAAAGTACCTGCTGGTGGCGGAAAGTATCAAAGCGCCGCACATGGGATATTTCCTGCGAGGGAGAAGAGAAGCGCCCACTGTTGAAGGTATTGAGGACAGAATCATAGTTCCGTCCGCCGGAGAGGCCGAGGGGATTCGGTCGGATACCGACTTTCACAAGACGCCGCAAATGCGCAATCCGAAAGTGGCGGAGAATGTCGTCGAACACCTCGCAGGTGACCGTTACAGGCTCATCTGCTGCAATCTGTCTGCGACGGACATGATTGGGCACCTATTGCCGGACAGGTTCGAGGAGGCCATCAGGGCGTTTGAGTCGACCGACGCAGCCGTCGGCGAAATGACCGAGGCCGCCAGGCGGCAAGGCTGGTCGACAATCGTTACCGCCGACCACGGGAACGTCGAAGAGGACGGCCCTGCCCATTCAGTGAACGACGTACTAACGACGGTCGTGGCGCCAACGGGAGCATTCGGGTACTCAGCACGCCCGCAGTATCAAGCCCGATTGTTCGACGTAGCGTGGACCATCGCGCGACTGCTCGGTTCAGGCCCTCGGCTTGCGGCAGTTTTCGAAGGACTGGACTACGGCCGATATCTGAAGGAAAGTGTTGGCGCTTCGCTAGTCGAGTGACGGCTCTCTGCCTGCCGCGACGGTCTGCCAAATCGGCATGGAGGGAATCAGCGTGCGATCATCCCGCCGTCGATCACCAACTCGGCCCCCGTCATAAACGACGCTTCATCTGACGCCAGATAGAGAATTCCCCAGGCGATATCTTCAGCCGTTCCCAGCCGTCCCAACGGCGTGACAGCCTCCCGTTCTTCACGCACCCCGGGCCTGCCGTGCAATTCCAGGGTCATCGGCGTATCTGCGAAGCCGGGATGGACGGAGTTGACCCTGATACCGTCAGTCGCGTAGCTGACCGCTGCGGCCTTGGTGAATGTTCGGACTGCGCCCTTCGAGGCGTGGTAGACGGCGCTCGCCTTGCTGCCGACGATGCCGTAGATCGACGATACGTTGATGATGGAACCGCCACCGCTGCGCCTCATAGGCTCGATAGCCGCCCGGGCGCCGAGAAACACGCCGGTGGAATTCACGTTCATCACCATGTTCCAGTTCTCGACCGTCGTTTCCAGTACCGCCGCCCTGCCCTGCGGGCCGGACATGCCGGCGTTGTTGACAACTATGTCGAGTCGTCCGCGCCAGTCCATTGTGTATTGAACGACTCGGTCCCAGTCTTCCTCGCTCGTGACATCCAACCGCTGAAACACGGCCTCGCCGCCGTTCTCGACGATTCGAGCTTCCAGGGCTTTGCCCCTCGACTCGTCTATGTCGGCGATTACTACGGCTGACTGATGTTCGGCCAACAACAGGCATGTTGCCTCGCCGATGCCCGATGCGCCCCCGGTGACAATTGCCGTTTTTCCGGCAACCCTTCCAGATCGAGTTGTCTCTGCCATCTGTCCTCTTCCCGTTCCCGCCCGGAATCAATCCTTCCTTGGCGGATGCCGATATTACACCGGCCCGTGCCAGGGAAACCGAATCAACGACGGTATCCCGCATCGATCAACGCCAGTGCGGCATCGCCGAACACGATCTTCCGCCAGCCGCCGAGGGCCCTGATCCCAGATTGGTCGCCAACCGCCATTCGTGTCAGTTCATCACGGTTGGCGACGAACCCAGGTGCGACTTCATGTTCGTTGCAACGTTCCTTTAGCAGCGCCTGCAAGCGGGCAACGTCGGCAGCACGGGCTCTTGACCGGCCCGTCCTGTCGGGGACTTCAGGCCATTGGGCGGGGTCTGAATCCAGCGCATGTTTCACGGCCTGCAACAACTGCTTTCCTTCATGGCGTATAACCATCCGCCTCGGGATGTCTTTTACGCGTCCCAGTTCGTCTCTGTTACGCGGCGCCTCGAGCGCGATCTCCGCCAGAACGCTGTCCTTCATGATCCACGTTCTCGGCAAATCGCGGCGGTCAGCGGTCATTTCGCGCCAGGTGGCCACCTCTCTCAAAACGGCCAGGGCCTTACGGGTTGGACGCCGGAGGTGAATCCGAAGCCACGCTTCACGAGGTTCGACTCTGTAGTTGTCCTTATGGGCGAGCAGCGTCATTTCGCTAGCCACCCACTTGTCTCGACCTGTTTTCTTGAGACGCTTGCTTAACACGCGATGGATTGGTCCCAGGTAGGCCACGTCCTGAACGGCGTATTCAATCTGAGAAGCGGAAAGCGGCCTCCGGGACCAGTTGGACTGCTGAGCCGCCTTGGGGAGCTCAATCCCGTTCACCTCTTCAACCATTTTGGCGTATGACGGCTGATCCCCGTATCCGCATACCATCGCCGCAATCTGTGTGTCGAATAGCGGTTGCGGGGCTTCGCCGAGAATGGGGTGAAACAGTTCAAGGTCTTGCGACGCCGAGTGGAATACCTTGGTCACCCGCCGATTCAGCATCAGGTCGTATAGCGGGTCCAAATCGATTCCCGGCGCAAGCACGTCGATCGCCGCGGCATCATTGCCGTTTGCGAGCTGCACGAGGCACAGCTTCGGACGGTAGGTGCTGCGTCGGAGGAATTCGGTGTCGACGCCTACGAAGTCACGCCCGGAAAGCTTGTGGCACAGAGTGTCCAGATCAGCTGACCGGGTGATTAGTTTGGGTGGTTTCGGTTGTTTAAGGCGCGCCAGCAGTTTCAAGGGTACTCCTCAGAAATCGTCGGACTGGCTTGATTCAGGTCTGCAATATACCGCCTTAAATCTTCCGGTACCGATAAACCGCAAGTGGAATGAAGACGATCAGTATCCCTAAAGTCCAGGTAAGCATCCGCCAGAGCCAATGCCAGATTTCACCTCCCTGGGCCAAGGCGCGGGCGGTGTTGACGGCCGACGTCACCGGGTTGTATTCGGCGATCGGCTGTAGCCAGCCAGGCATCGTTTCGATCGGCACGAACGTCGAACTCATGAACGTAAGGGGGAAGATGGACATGAAGCTGAAAACCTGGGCAGCTTCGGTCGACTTGACGCTTACGCCGACCACCGCCATCATCCAGGAAAATCCCAACCCGAACAGAATCACCACTGCCGGCAAAGCCAAACCCGCCACGCCTCCGTGGAAACGAAATCCGACGGCCAGTCCAACCCCTATCATCAGCGCAACGACAAAGCTGTTTCTGATTACGTCCGCAGCGATTCGGCCGGCAACGACAGCGGAGCGGGCCATGGGCAGGGATTTGTAGCGGTCAATCATCCCCTTCTGCAGGTCCTCGGCAAGGCCCACTCCGGTCTGGCTCGATCCAAAAAGCGTGGTCTGGACAAGTATCCCAGGCAGCAAGTAATCAACGTAATTCAGTCCGGCGGAGCGGATAGCGCCACCGAAAACGTACACGAACAACAGAACGAACATGACAGGCTGAATAGTCGAAAAGACGAGCAGGTCGGGCGATCGTCTGTATCTCAGCACGTTTCGCCAGGTCATGTACATGGTGTCTATGGGCGACCACCGCAACTCGTTTGAGATCGTTCTCAAGTTCATAAACTTGCTACTCCAGGCCCATCAAGCGGAAATTTTTTCGCCAGTCTCATCAGTGTCAATATTTTCGGCAGTCCTTCCGGTCAGCGCCAGGAAGACGTCGTCAAGTGTCGGTTCACCTAGAGATAAGTCCGAGAACTGGATGCCCGCGGAGTCCAACTCACGTACCACGGCGCCCAGAATCGCCGAGCCGTCTCTGACCATGATCGTAATACGGCCGATCTCATCTTCGCTTTGGGGATTTTCACACCCGGCTTTTGCTATCGCGTCGATGGCGACACTCAATTGCGAGCGATCAACCAGCTGGATCGTCAGGTTTTCACTGCCGGCCGCCGTTTTTAATTGGGTCGCCGTTCCCTCGGCGATAATGCCGCCGCGATCCAGCACGACGATGTTGTCCGCGAGGCGGTCGGCTTCCTCCATGTACTGTGTGGTAAGGAGGACTGTCGTTCCCTCTTTTACAAGATCAAGAATCACGTTCCAGAGATCCAGCCGGCTGCGAGGATCAAGGCCGGTAGTAGGTTCATCCAGAAATAACACCGGCGGATTGGCCACCAGGCTGGCGGCAAGGTCGAGGCGTCTTCGCATTCCACCCGAATAAGTAGACGACCTGCGGTCAGCAACCTCGATCAAATCGAACTGCTCCAGAAGTTCTTTGGCCCGATTACGACTTTCCGGCCCCCCCATGTGGTAGAGCCTGCCGACCAGTTCAAGACTCTCTCTGCCGGTTAGGTATTCGTCGATGGCGGCGCTCTGTCCGGCCAGGCCGATGAGGGACCGCAACTTCTGTGCGTCGTTTACAACGTCCAGGTTCATCACCGTGGCGCGTCCGCTATCAGGGTTCAGCAAGGTCGTCAGGATTCTGACGAGCGTCGTCTTGCCGGCCCCGTTTGGACCGAGCAGCCCGGTCACGGTGCCCTGCGGGACCTCAAGGCTTACCCCATCGAGGGCCTGCACGTCCCCATAGGCCTTCTTGAGTTCTTCCACCACGATGACAGCAGCCGGCGACGCTCTTAAATCGTCGCCAATTCTTGCCGATGAAATGGGACTGCCCTCCCCTGTCGCCCGGCGTTTTTGGTGCCGAATCGCTCGGGCACAAGCACAGATCGCAATGTGTGAATGATGTCACATGAGCCAAATATGACAAATCGGCGTGTCGTTCATACTGTCGTTTCACGCCGATTAGATGCGGGTACGATTCCCCGGACGAGTTTTTCGCTGATCAAACCGTAAAACCGGCGACTTACCGTGAGGCGCCTGAACCGTTGTGTGGCCAGGGTCTCGCGAGGGGACAAACGGCATTGAACACGTTGACCGGATTAAAGCGGCGTACCGGCGGCATCTACTACGGGCGGCGTATCACCGCGGCCGGCGCGGTCAACATGTTTATTAGCTCGGGACCGACGTTTCAGGCTTTGAGCACGATATTCGACGCCGTCGAAGAGGAGTTCGGATGGAGTCGAGGACTGACGACAGGAGTCGCGTCGATCGGCAGGTTCGGCGGCGCAATGCCGGAACCGCTCGAGGGCATGATTACGGACCGTTTCGGCGCAGCTCGAATGGTCCTTTTCGGTTTTCTGATCGGCGGCGGCGGCCTGGGCTTGTTCTCGCAGGTCACCGGTCCGGTCACGTACTACCTGGCGTTTCTGCTTCTGGCGACCGGCTTCAGCATTGGCGGATTTACGCCGTCGATGGCAGCGGTAAACGCTTGGATGCCGACCCGCCGGGCCGTAGCCGGCGCGATTGTCATAGGGGCAGCAGCGCAGCCGGTTTCGCAGCGCCTCTCGCGGCGTGGGGTTTTTGTCTTACGGGTGGCGGCCCACCAAGTTCTTCATTGCCGTTATCGCCATGTTCACAGGGCTGGCGCTGTACCGAGTCGTTTCCAGGCGGCCGCCGCTTCCGCCCGACAGGCCTCCCACGGCTTTCAGCAGATCGGCGAGGGCCGGGCCCGCCCGGGACTTCACCTGGGGAGAGGCGCTGAGAACGCGTGCATTTTGGGCGATGTCGCTGGCGCACGGACTGGCCAACCTGTCGCTGTCCGCCGTTTCCGCACATCTTTTTCGGCGCTTGACCGGCCCTGATGTTGGCCTGGGAGATTTTACTGCTGCGTCGATCATCCCGGTCATGGCTGCTCTCGCGCTGGTTTTCCAGATATCCGGCGGACTGGTAGGAGACCGCCTCGACAAGCATGTGCCTATCTCGGCATTTATGATCTGCCAGGGCGGAGCGATGGCGTTGCTGGCGTTCATCGGGGGTTACGGAAGCGCGATGGTATTTGCATTTTGTATGGGGCCTGGGATTCGGCGCCCGTACACACCTGCTGCACGCCATGCGAGGCGAATATTTTGGTACACGTCATTACGGAGTTGTTCTTGGCCTGGCTTCGATTCCGATGTCCATAGGGATGATGGCGACGCCGGTGGCTGTCGGAGTCATAATTGACATCCACCAGACATACCATTGGGAGTTCCTTGGTCTTTCGGGGGCTTCGGCGCTCGGCGCAATTCTTGTATTGTTGGCGACGAGGCCCGAACCACCAACGAATGTCGGATCAACGGCCTGACCGGGTCCGCATGATCAGGAGTCACGGCCGAGCCTTAGAGGGTGTCTAAAAACAATTGTCATTCTGAGCGAAGCCGAAGAATCTACTTTCAACGAGGCGGGCCGGCCCATACAGTTGACCCCAGACCGCCCGGTATTGCTCAGGACGGAGGGACTTATTAGACACCCTCTTAGAGACAGACGCCTGTCTTGCCGCGGTTTTGCCTCCCGCTGCGGCGATGGGGAACCGGAGCGTTCGGGTCACCTCCATCTACTGACCGGACCGCAGCCGGCATCGCATGCCGAGCTGCGTGTCGTCCCTTAGCGTTTGTAGTCGCCCGATACGGCGCGCCGGCGCATACATGTGTGTACGCTACAATTTCGACCATGCGATGGGCTGACCAAGGACCCGATAACGGGCAAGCCACACCGGGGGCCATTCATCGTTCGTTGAATACCCGGAGGGAACCATATGCGCCCGATCTCCGAAGTTGCGGCTGACATAGGTCTGGGGCCTAACGATTACGAACCGTATGGCCGCGACAAGGCCAAAATCCCGTTCGAGTCATTCCCCGCAAACGGCCGAAAAGGGAAGCTGATCATCGTCACGGCGATCACCCCGACCCCGGCCGGCGAAGGGAAGACCACAACCGCGACAGGACTGACCCAGGGATTGGCGGAAACCGGCAGGCAGGCGGTCCTCACTGTCCGCCAGCCGTCCCTTGGCCCGGTGTTCGGCCACAAAGGTGGTGGAACTGGTGGCGGCAAGTCTACTGTCGAACCGTCTGGCGACATAAACCTCCACTTCACTGGAGACTTTCACGCCGTCGAATCTGCCCACAACCTGTTGGCGGCGATGACCGACAACGCTGTGTACAGGCGTCAAATCCGGGGTTTCAGCGCTTCCGGCATTACGTGGAGACGCGTAACGGATGCGGAAGACCGCGGACTGCGCCGCGTCGTGACCGGTATCGGCGGCCGAATCAACGCGCCGATGAATGAATCGGGATTCGATATTTCAGCGGCATCGGAAATCATGGCAATCCTTGCCCTCGCAAGCGACTACTCCGACCTCAGGCAGAGACTGTCGGAAATCGTGGTTGGATGGACCGCCGACCGAAAACCGGTAGCAGCAGGTGAGATCGGCGGCATTGGATCGATGATGGCCCTGTTGCGCGACGCCATGAAACCGAATCTGGCGCAGACAGCCGAAGGGCAACCAGCGTTTGTCCACATGGGACCTTTCGGCAACATCGCTCATGGATGCAGTTCAATAATCGCGGACAACCTGGCGACCTCGGTCGCCGACTACACCGTCACCGAAGCAGGATTCGGCGCCGATCTGGGCTTCGAAAAATTCGTGGACATCAAGGTGCGCCAAGGCGGTCCGGATGCCGACGCCGCCGTGATCGTGTGCACTGTCCGCGGGCTGAAGTGGCACGGCGGGGCCAAGTTAAACGAACTATCTACGCAGGATGCGGCAGCGGTTACGCGCGGTTCTGTGAATTTGCAAAATGCGCTCCGCATAGTGGGGATGTATGGATTGCCCGCGGTAGTGGCGATCAACCGGTTTCCCGACGATTCCCCTGCCGAGTTGGCGGCGGTCAAATCCGCTGCCGAGGACGGGGGCGCAGCAGGTGTCGCCGAGGCCGACGGCTTCGCAAGGGGTGGATCGGGAATGACCGAACTGGCCGACGCGGCTGCTGAAGCGGCGGAATCAGGCGCGTCGACAAAGCTCCTTTATAACGACGACGCGCCCCTCATCCGGAAAGTCGAAACATTGGCTACAAAGGTCTACCAGGCCAGACGGGTCGAATGGGGGCCGATGACGCGCACGACCTCGCGCAGATTCGACGATAACGGATGGAACTATCCCGTGTGCATGGCCAAGACACATCTCTCGGTCTCTGCGGATCAAAGACTGCGTGGAGTACCAACGGACCACACGCTGCCGATCAGGGAGGTGCGGATCCTCGCCGGCGCCAGACAGATCGTGACCCTGGCGGGGGACATAAACACACTTCCGGGCCTGCCCGCATCGCCAAACGCATTGGACATCGATCTCGACGAGTCTACGGGCCGGATTACCGGGCTTTTGGGGGCTTAAAGGATGACTACCGCCTATTCCCGGCAATTCGAGTGCCCGAACTGCACGACCGGCATCGAAGTGAAGTACCCGCCTCCGATAGAACCGAGTTGCCCTGCGTGCGGCGAGAGGACGGTATCCAAAGACAACGCGCCGGCTCGCCGTTCCAACGTGAGTTGCCCAGGCTGCGGCGCGACGGCCGAGACGTACTCTACGAGACAGTGCGGAGAATGCGAAGGTATGTGGCTCGCATTCACGAGCGAGACGAATTCCCGGCAGGATCCGGACTCAGCGTTCAACACAGAGTCCGGGCCGCCTGCCGGCAGGCCGAGGCAAACCGCCCAAACCAGCTGGCCTAAATGACCTCGTTGCCCGGCCTCATTTGAACCGGGGCGCGCTGCCGTCTTGTCGTTGATACCGGCCGAACTGGCCTGCGCAGTTAGTTGGCCGTCGCGTTCGTTTTCATCCTCTGCCCCGGACCTGCTGGCCGACTTGAGTTTCCGCGCGTTATGGCTGGGCAATTCACTGTCGATAGCAGGGTTCGAGGTCCGCACGATGGCCCAATCCTGGCTGTTGCTGGAGATCACGGGCTCGGAGTTTGCATAGGTCTGGCGGCCGGAGCTCGAGCCGGCCCGGTAATCCTTCTGACGCTGGTCGGACGGACGCTGTCACGCGTTGTGGGTCCCGAACGCATGCTGCTGGTGACCGCTTCGATCTTTGCAGCCATTACGATCGTCGCGTTCGCGAGTTCGCGCACGTTACGGGAAGCATAGGTCTACCATCTTCGCCAGGACGATGTGACGATGCCAATGTGTGACCCAATCGGATGGGGAGTCCCGGACACTGAAGGCCGGTGTCATCCGCCGTCCACCGTAATTTGCCCCGGCGAGGAGTATTGATGGAAATGGGAAGTGTCGACCTCACGCGCCTGGCGGCCGCGGTAATCGCAGGTTATCTGCTCGGCTCCCTGCCGCTGGCATATCTTGTTGCGCGGGCAGTTGGGGTGAACATTTTCGAGGTGGGCACCGGTAACCCCGGAGCTGCGAACACATTCCGGTCGATCTCCAAAAAACTGGGCGCGTTGGTGTTCGTCGGGGACGTGTGCAAAGGGGGCGCCGCGATCCTCGTCGCGGCCGCGTTGGGCGTGGATGAAGACTTTCGCGCCGTTGCAGGCGCAGCGGCGATTGCTGGGCACATGTACCCGGTGTTCCTTCGGTTCAGGGGGGGCGCCGCTTTGGCGGCCACTATCGGCGCGATCCTGGCGGTTGTCCCTGTCGCGGGGGCTATCGGCTTGGCGCCCGGTCTTGTCGCCCTCGTCGTGTTGCGTAGCACGGGACATAGCTCCGCAATCGGCCTTTTGGTGATAATCGTCGCGGCCTTCCTGCTTGACGTGAGGTGGCAGTTGATCGCCGGCGCGTCTGGCCTGGTCGCGTTCTTGTTCGTCAGGATGTTAGTGACCGAGACGGTCAAGACGGGTTGGTCGGCATTCCAGGAGTCCCTGATGCGCTTCAGAGGCGGACCACCGGGTTAGGCAGGATCAGGCCGCCACCGGTCCCAACGGCTGCCCGAGGTCACGGATCACCTCCTGATCTTGATGATGTCTTGACAAAAATTGAGTAAATGGATAGTGACGGAATTGCGTTTCGCCGGTCTGGGATCCACGGCGTAAAAAGGTGTCCTTTCGATGCCGCACACTCAAATGCTTCAAAAGCGCAAACCAGCAGGCAGGTCTTTGACTCACCCGGCACAAAGTGAATACGTCCTCGTAGTCGAAGACGACCACGCCGTAGCCCGGCTGATTCGGCTCTACCTGATCCGTGCGGTGTACGACGTAATGATTGCCGAAGACGGCGCCGAGGGACTAGCCTCGAGTTAGAACGGCGTCCGTCGTTGGTGGTTCTTGACCTGAATCTTCCGGACATGGATGGCATCGAGGTTTGCAGGAGGCTAAGAGCCGAGTCGGACGTCTCGATAATCATGGTGACTGCCCGAGTCGAAGAAACCGACCGCCTCAGCGGGCTCAACCTCGGCGCCGGCGACTACGTAACGAAACCGTTTAGCCCCCGCGAACTCGTCGGCAGGGTCAAGGCGGTCCTACGCCGAAGCAAACGTACTTCCGAAGAGTCTGTCGCAGGTCAGCGTCGTCTTAAAGTCGGTGAAATCACCATGGGCCTCGATGCCCGCACGGTGACGGTTGGCGAAAACACTGTCAGATAGACGCCGAATGAATGCCTATTACTCGAGTACTTCATGGGCGCCCAGGGCAGGACGGTCACGCGGTACCAACTGATCAACAGTTCGGCTGTATACGATTTTGACGGGTTCGATCGGACCGTCGACACCCATGTATCGAATCTCAGACGGAAGCCGAAGTCCTCTCCGGGCGCTATTCAGTACATCAAAACGGTTTACGGGATCGGATACAGGTTTGAGCCTGCGTATAGTCACTCAAGGGCTCCAGTTCAGGTTAACGCCGGGGTTCGCAACGATACTGGCCTGACGCTTGCCGGTGTCAGTTCTCACTCGGCCTACGCCACGCGCCAGGAAACGGTTAAGTTCGCAGAGGAGGTCGAATTTGCTCGCTCGTCGCGTGCCGAACGGCTTGTTGACGACGCGTACTGGAGGGATCAGGATTGGGAGCGCGTCCAATATGCGGTGCAGCAGGTAGGGGCGATATTCGGCTGGCGAGTTGTGATTGCCGACCAATTGGGGAATATCGTTGCCGACTCCCACTACGTCATAAGGCCCGCGCCCAAACATTTGGATGAAGATACCGTTTTTGTCGGGAAGTACGTCAAGCGGCCGCTTTAGGTGCCAGGAAAAGAGATTGGCGTCATGTTTGTCGATCAATCCTCATCAATTGGTCCGCCACCCTCTGAGCAGATGTGGATGGAGATTGCGACCCGCAACTACGAACGGCCGCAATCCGGCAAGTCCCACTACGGACTCCCCTGACGAATATCCGCGGCTACCTTGAAGCGATTCGCTATGGCGTCTTGGCGCCCGACCCCCCCCAACTATCGAGACGTTGCACCAACAGACTATTCACCTGGCTCGACTCGTAGAAGACTTGCGAATTCTGTCTACCGCCGAAGCCGGCGCCCTCCAAATTGATCTCGAAGAGGACGACATCGCAACGATTGAAAGTGACACCGTGACTTCGTTCCAGTCGCGGCCAACCGAATCGGGTATCCCGATCAATTTCGAATCGGAAGGCGGGCTGCCGCGGGTAAATGCCGACCCCACGCGCACGCGGCAGGTGATCGCCAACCTTGTCGAAAACGCGCTCACCCATACTCCGAAGAGCGGATCGGTGACCGTTTCGGTCGGACGTTCCGGCCCTGGGGCAGTTGAGTTGGCGGCCGAGGACACCGGCCGCCGGATACCGGCCGACATGTTGCAGCGGGTATTCGACCAGTTTTACCGCGTCGATAAATCGCGCAGCCGGTCCACGGGAGGCGCAGGGATTGGCCTTACGAACGTCCGGAAACTCGTAGAAGCCCACGGCGGTACGGTACCAGCGGAAAGCAATCCCGGTGAGGGCGCTAAATTCGTGGTTACCCTGCCGACCGCCTGACCAGCTAAACCGTACCCGCCACCTTGAAGTCATCCGGATGCAAGTTTCGCATTGTGCGATGGCTTGACCGCGGATAGTCTGAAATCAAGCCATGTCAAGGGATTTGTCCATGATGAACATTGCCGACGTCGTCATTATCGGTGGAGGTGTGTCCGGTTGCGCGCTGGCGCGGGAGTTGGCGGTCAGAGGTGTACGGGTGACGGTCATCGAGCGCGACCACGTTGCCGCACACGCGTCGGGCAAGTCGTGGGGAGGCCTGTACCCGGCTTCGGGCGCCGGCATACCGGGCCCGCTTGCAGAACCGGCCAAACGCGCAGCCGGACTGCACACGGACCTGTACGGCGTCCTGAAGGACGAGACGGGAATCGACTACCAACTGCGGCCGACCGAGACGATCACGTTGGCGAGGGACGATTCGGAATTGGCGGACCTTGAAACGGAGGCAGGCAGGCTTCTTGAGGCTGGTTTCGAGGCCGAACTCCTCAGCGCCGAACGTGTATTACAACTTGAGCCGCACGTGACACCGGAGATCGCGGGTGGAATTCTGCAAGGCGCGCAGCAGGAACTGGACTCCTTCGATTTCACTCGTGCGTTGGCAGAGTCTGCACGCCGCAGGGGTGCACGATTCATCACGGGGAGCGCGAGTTCGGTCAAGTCCTCAAACGGCCGTGTCGAGGCCGTGGTGGTGGATTCGGGAGACACTATTCCCGCCAACTCGGTTGTCCTGGCCGCGGGTCCGTGGGCCGGTCGACCTGAACTCGACGGCGTCCCGAGATTTCCGATTAAGCCAGTCAAGGGTGAGATCCTCAGAATTCGACTGCAAGGGCGCGAGTTCCGTCATCGGGTTGGACATGGCGGCCACAACCTGGGACGGAAGCCGGACGGGCTGGTTTGGGCCGGAACGACCGAGTGGAACAGGGGTTTTGACGAACGCCCGTCCGAGTCGGGCCGAAGGGACATTCTGAACGGCGCGGCGAGTATTGCTCCGGTCATACGCAGCGGAGAGGTCGTCACACACACGGCGTGCCTGAGACCCGTAACGGACGACGGCCTTCCCATCATCGGAGCGCTGGGCGCGACGGAAGGACTGTGGGCCTTGGCTGGCGCAGGCAAAAAGGGTGTATTGCTGAGTCTCGCGCTCGCCGAGATGGTCGCCGACGCGTTCACGGGTTCGGCAGAAGACGCAACGATTCCTTTCTCCATCGCACCCGGGCGGTTCGGCCTGTAACCCGGCGCGGCGGCATACACACACACACAGGGGCGCGTCGAGCGCGTGCCGGGATAGAATCCAGTTCGGGCGGTTCGAACGACCCGGTATCCCGCCAGACGACGCATTCAGACTCACGGAACTTTATCAATGATTCAAGTCGCATTTGTTGGCAGTACAGTTCCCGGTGTTTTCGCCGGCCGGTGGGAAATGCTTCGGCAACTCGCTCCTGACAGTCTGGATCTAAGGCAGGTAGATCCGGCGATCGGCGACGGCGAGATGATCGAGGCGCTGGCGGGAGTTGAAGCGGTCATCGCCTTCCCGCCGAATTTTTCAACTGCGGTGGCGGAGCAGTGCCCCGACCTTAAACTCATTCAGGTATTGGCAGCCGGATATGAGGACATCGACGTTGCCGCAATGAACCGCCTCGGCATGTCGGTCGCCAATAACGGCGGGTCAAACGCCGTCAGTGTCTCGGAGCACTGCCTCGGCCTGATGCTGGCCCTCTATCGTCGACTAATGGACGCCTGGCAGAACACCAAGGCAGGGAAATGGACGGACGGAATCGGCCATCTGCCATTCCGGGCTGAGATCACCGGTAAGACCGTAGGCATAGTGGGATTCGGGAATATCGGCCGACAAGTGGCAAGGCGTCTTTCGGGTTTCGACTGCCAAATTCTCTATTTTGACTTCATCGACGAGACGCCCGGCCGTGAACTGGAATTCGGCGCCCGATTCACCCCGATGGACGAACTGTTGATGCAGTCGGACATTGTCACCCTCCACGTGCCGCATACGGCAGCCACGACCGGACTCATCTCAAAATGCGAGCTCGGGCTGATGAAGCGGGATGCGATCCTCATAAACGCGTGCAGGGGTCCAGTCGTAGATGAGAGGGACCTCATCGACGCGCTCCGGTCTGGTGAGATCGCGGGCGCGGGGCTCGACGTACTGGTCGAGGAACCCACGCCGCCGGACAACCCCCTGCTTTCGATGGACAACGTAATCGTCACGCCCCACTGGGCGGGTGGCACGCGTGAAGGCAGCGAGCGGGCGCTAAAGTTTTCCGTCGATCAGTGCGTGCGATTGTCGCAAGGCCGGCCGCTTCTCTCGCTGGTCTATCCGTAGTACCGAATCCGGCGGCGGGGTACACGGGGCGGACGGGTCACTGCGCGGTATACCCACCGTCAACGGTGAGAGAAGCGCCCGTGATGAACGAGGCCTCGTCCGATGCGAGGAACACCGCTGCCCGGGCGACTTCCTCTGGCTGTCCGAGCCTCCCCATCGGGTGTTTGGCCTCGAGTCTGGCCAACATTTCCGGGTCCTCTGTCAACGAGGTCGTTAGGTTCGTAAACAAAAACCCCGGGCACAGGGCGTTCACCCTGACGCCGGTTTTCGCAAGGCCGACGGCCATCTCCCTCGTCATCTGAACTACGCCGCCCTTGCTGTGCGGGTAGGCGTTGAAGCCGTCACTGAAGCCGTCGGGGTAACCGACGAGCCCAATTATCGAGGCCAGGTTGACGATTGCGCCTGAGCCTTGTTTCCTCATCTCATTCACCGCAAACCATGACATCAAGTAACTACCTTTGAGATTGATGCTGATGACCCAATCCCACTTCTGCTCGAAGTCCCATTCGAGCGGCGCGTAACGGGGAGTAACTCCCGCGCTATTGACGAGAATGTCCACGCGGCCAAAGTGTTCCACGGTCTCTGCCACGATGCGACCGGCGTCCGCTTTGCTTGACACGTCACCCGCTACGGCGATCCCCTGACCGCCCGACTCGCCGATCTTCGATGCGACCCTTTCGGCAGTTGCGGCGTTTATATCCTGTGCAACAATCAGCGCGCCTTCTTCTGCGAATATCTCGGCCGCTGACTCGCCAATGCCCGAGCCCGCGCCGGTTATGAGCGCTACCTTGCCGTCGAGACGTCCCATGCAACTCCTCCTGTCCATGTCTGGCTGTCGACTGTGTACCGGCGCATCCTAGTTGCAGGGCCTACGAGGGGTCAATCGCAATCCCCCGTCGTCGCATTAACATAGTTACATTCGAATCTAACCCGTTGGGAGGCTGGCGTGGCGACACGCTCTAAAGGTCAAGACACGAAAAAGAAAAAACAACGGAGTCGCGGGACCCCGGTTAGTTCCGTTCCCGTCATTCCGGCCCCGCACGACGCCGTCGGCCAACCTGGCAAACCGGCGCCCGTGAGCTACCCGCTGAATCCGGCTGGGCCGATAAAGCGCCTCTATGCCTGGTTTATCGACATTGGCCTGATCATACTCATGATGGCGATGCTGAATACAGCGACCGGCGGCAGGGTGGCCTCGCCCGACGCTGCGGCGCAGGACATCGTCCTATTCTTAGCGTACTTCATACTCCCCACCGGCATTTGGGGGAAGACGGCAGGTAAGTGGGTGGCTGGCATCGTAGTAGTAGACGAAAAGGGCAGAACGCCGGGCGTCGGTGTCGCCATCCCGCGGGAGATAGTCGGCAAGGTGGTGTCGTACGCGGCATTCCTGCTGGGCATCGCATGGATTGTGTTCGATTCGAAACACCGCGGCTGGCACGACAGCATCGCCGGGACGTACGTTGTGCATGATCCGCGGGCAGGGGCGCCGATCTTTGGCAGACTCTGGCGCAAATTAAAGTAGCAGGACACGGATTCCCCTTGCGGGGACCGGAACGGGAAAGGCCAATTGGCAATATCTTCAAAAGTCCGTGAGCAGATGCAGGAAAGTTCCTGGATCAGGCGGATGTTCGAGGAAGGGATCGAACTGCGGCGAATCCACGGCGCGGACAAGGTTTTTGATCTCTCGCTGGGCAACCCGATCCTCGAACCGCCATCTGAGTTCCGGACCGAACTGATGCGCATTGCGCAGGACGAAACTACTGGCACGCACCGCTACATGCCCAATGGCGGGTTTCCCGAGACCCGGGCTGCCGTGGCGCTGGAACTGGCACATGAGACCGGTCTGCCATTCTCTGCCGACGAAGTGATGATGACAGTAGGCGCGGCGGGCGCCCTCAACGTTATCTTGCGCTCGATACTGGATCAGGACGACGAGGTCGTGCTTTTCGCTCCGTTCTTTGCGGAGTATGTGTTTTACGTTTCGCACCAGGGCGGACAGGTAAAGCTGGCCGGTTGCGACGAGGACTTTCTACCCGATCCGGAGTCGCTGGCAGCCGCTATTACACCGCGGACGAGGGCGGTGATCACCAACTCGCCCAACAACCCAACAGGCGTCGTGTATCCCGCGGAGCGCATCGCCGAGTTGGGAGAGGTGATTCGGGATGCGGAAGCCCGCTATGGCGCCGAGATATACCTCGTGGCCGATGAGCCGTACAGGAAACTGATCTACTCGGACTGCCCCTACGCATTCATCTACTCGCACCATTTGCGATCGTTGGTGGCAACGTCCCATTCGAAGGACCTGGGGCTCGCGGGGGAGCGAATCGGCTACATCGCGGCCAACCCTTCGGATCCGGGTCGAGGCGATTTCATGGAAGCAGCGTCCTTTGCGCTTCGAACGCTCGGATTCGTGAACGCCCCGGCCATCATGCAACGAATCGTCGCGCGAATACAGGGCGCGCAGGTCGACGTGGACGCGTACCGGAAGAAACGAGACTTCATGTATTCGGAGTTGACCCGCATGGGCTACGAGTGCGTGGAGCCTCAAGGCGCGTTTTACATGTTTCCAAAGTCGCCGATACCCGACGACACGGAGTTTGTGCGGCGGCTGCAATCCAAGCTTGTACTGACGGTGCCGGGCATTGGGTTCGGGACACCGGGCTACTTCAGGGCATCGTACTGCGTAGATGACCGCACGCTTGAAGGGTCGCTGCCGGGGTTTGAAGAAGCCCTGCGTGAGGCGAATAGCTAGACTCCGCCACATCGATCGCTGCGCCCACTCGATTCCCGGTCGAGGCCGTTTCGTGCAGTTCGCGGCAAACAGTCGGCCGGGGACGCATGCCTACACAATGCCATTTCCACCATGCCTAAGGGGTACGACCCTTGAAGATCAAAGCGGCTCGTTTTAATGAGCCCGCGGTAACGTGCCTCAGGCCGGTTCTTTGAGACCGGAGCCGGTCACGGGCACGACGACTGAATCACCGCGCCGGACGCGCCCTGAAGCGACGAGAGCTTCCACCCCGGCGAACGCAACGGCCGAGGTGGCCTCGCAATATAGCCCCTCTTCCCTTGCGAGCCGGTTCCGCCACTCAATAGTCGCGCTGTCCTGCACGGCGACCGCGAATCCCCCGGTGTGGCGTACAGCGTCGACCTGCTCGGCCAACCGCGGAGGACGTGCAACAGATATTCCGGACGCCACCGTCATTGCCGCAGTATCAGGATCCCAGGGTTCGCCGTTGACCGCGGCCACCACGGGGCGGACGGCCTCGGCCTGAACGCAAGATAAACGCGGAATAGAACCGATTCGGCCGGACTCGAGCAGTTCGTCGTAGCCCTTTCGCATGCCGATCAATAACGAGCCGTTACCGACCGGCAAGACAACGTGATCAATTCCTCTCCCGACGTCGGATTCCAGTTCGTAACTGGCCGCCTTCATGCCCTCCGCGAAGTAGGCGGAGTAGTTGTGGGACAGGTAGACCAGATTATTGTCGTGCAGGAATTTCCTGGCAGCATCGGTGGCCGCTTGGCGGGGTCCGGCCACTGTGCGCAGGTCTGAGCCAAAGATTGCGATCTGATCCAGTTTGCCCTTTGCCGCGCTCGCAGGCGCGAAAACGTGCGCTTTGATGCCAGCTGCCGCTGCGTACGCCGATAGCGACGCTCCCGCGTTTCCCGAGGAGTCCTCGACAAATTCGGATATGTTCTCTTCAAGCGCCGCCGACATGAGCACGGAACTGCCCCTGTCCTTGAAAGAGCCGGTAGCCGAGACAAATTCGAGCTTGGCGTAGAGTCCTCCAAGACCGAGTTGACGGCTTGTCCGGCGTAGCTCGATTAGAGGAGTTGCGCCCTCGCCAAGAGTGACCATCGCACCCGGATTGCTTAAGGGCAGTCTTTGTGCCCATCCGCCGGGCGGCGCTGCATATTCGACGTCGAACAGTCCACCGCACTTCGGGCAGGTGAGGACGCGCACCGTAGCGCCGTGAGCGCTACCGCACACAAGGCATGTCAACCAGAATTCTGTGTTCGTGGGCATCCTGTAACAATCCTGGCCGCCGACACGTCAACTATCAGGCGGCTGCTCAACCGTTCACCCCGTGCTTCCGTGCAGGTTGCGCAGGGCAAGCCGGACAAAAAGACGGGGCATCAATTTCGCAAGCGGGGCAGAGAAACGCTAGACTTGCCGATCCGGACTGTCAAATCCAGCCATCAGAGAGTTGCAGGGGCGCCAGTTGCAAAAAATCGATCCGCCGGACGTGATGTCGCTGGTACTTGCGGCCGTCGACGATTCGTGGCGCGACCTGCAACGCACGCTTTCGTCGCTGACTGCACGGGAGATGGAAAAGCCCGGCGTCTGCGGCGAGTGGTCGATCAAGAACATCATCGGCCATCTCACGTCTTGGGAAGCAAACTTGCTGATAGAAATCGCGACCGAAAAGGCGACCGAGATCGTCGATCTGGATGAGCTAAACCGGCGACAGGTGGAAGACAAGGCCAATACGCCGGTTCGCGAGATCATGACCGACTTCGAGCAAACTCACCGGTCATTGAAAGAAGCTCTGGCCAATATGCAGAATTCAAGTTTCGAATATGGCATGGACGTACGGCGGCGAATCGATCAGTCCACTGTCCTGCACTATCAGGAACACGACGTTCACATTCGGACTTGGCTGAGGGACCGTCGCAAGAAATCCGGATCGTCAACTGCCGGCCTGAAGAGTTAACGATTATTCCCGGTCCTGAGAAAAGTACCGGGGATGCCACTCTCCACCCTGCCACGAGGTGACTTTGACCGGATCGATTCTGACCAAGTAGCGGGGCCTGTCGATGGTGTGGCCGATGTATTCCACTCCAACCGGCCCAAGGTATCGGCTACCCATTTCACGGGCGATTTCCAAGGCACGACCAGCCAACATTGACGGACCGTCGGCTATATGGGCTGTCCCCTCGATACTTACCCTGGCGTGGCCGGGTCCGTCGTCCGCGCACGACAGGAACACACGCGGTTCGCGCCGGATGTGCTCGACGAACGAGGACCGTTCCCTTGGGATGATCCACAGGGCGGCCCCGTCCCAGAAGTGCCAGATGGGCACTACGTATGGCGCGCCGTCCGGCCGCACCGTCGCCAATCGGGAGGTGATTGGCCTGCCAAGCAAGTCGTCGATCTCTGCTGCTGTCATGCCTCGTGACGAGACCATCTCACTCATCTCCGGCGTGTTACCGACCCATGATGGCCGGGGCTTCTCTGAAGTATCGGCGAGCCCGGTTCAGGGGTGGGCGCCACGTGACTCTATGCGCAAGTTCCCGGCGACCTGATCATAGCCCGCCGGGTGACCAAACGAGCCTTCGATCAACACGCGCGCCTGACCCGTACCCTGCCTTCGGTACAGAGCGATTCTCACTATGCATGTACTTGATTAAGCGTCAGCGCGCCGCCACTTGCGCAAACTTACGACCTCACCGGGAACCGTTTCCGCTACCTTCGAAAAATGGGCCGTCCAGGACACCTCTGCAACGTAGAGGTTCCCCTCTGAGTCGATTGCTATTCCGTGCGGAGCGACGAACTGGTCTGGCGCTTCTCCGAGGGTCCCTTTGCCAAACTGATTGATCATGCCGCCGTCGGGGTTATAGATCGAAACCCTTAGGCCAAGCCCGGGGACTCCGTCCTGCACCGGCGGCGGACCCATCTCACCCACGTACAGGCTGTTGTCATCCCCCTTGCCTTCGCACACCGACATCGGGTGATGAACGTGCCACTGATCGACATATTCTCCGTCCGTGGTGAATACCTGGATCCTGAAGTTTTCGCGGTCGGCTACAACGACGCGGTCGGTACCGGACATCGCAATATTGTGAGGCAGACTGAACTGTCCCGGTCCTGTGCCGGGCTCACCCCACGACTTTATGTGGCTGCCGTCCGCGTCAAACTTGTGCACACGCGAGTTTCCGTAGCCGTCCGATACGAAAAAGTCACCGTTGGTGGGGTTGATACATACACCGGTCGGACGGTTGAACATGCCGCCGCCCTGCCATGGCGCGGGGTTGCCGCGGTCTCCTAGCGTGAATATCACTTGGCCTTCACGAGTACGTTTTTGTACGAAGTGGCCGTCGTCATCGACGAAATACAGGTTGTCGTCGCCATCGACGGCGATCCCGTGGGGCCGGTCAAACTCGCCCTGGCCCCATCCCTCGATGAAGTTGCCGGCGCTGTCGAATACGGCGACGGGGTGAGTGCCCCGGTTAAACACGTAGACGTTGTCGTCCGAGTCGGTCGCAACTGAGGTTGCGTCGCCCCTGAACGTTACGCCCATGGGCAACTTGGCCCAATAGGCAACTGGTTCGAATTTAGTGGCGGTGGTAACCGGCGCCATAGTTGGTGGAGATGCGGTGGTCATTCAGGACTCCGTGGACAGGGCAACAGGCGCGTCTTGCCCCTCGATCGTTGCTGGCAAATGGTCTGTGCGCCGGCGGCTCGTGGTAATGTTTCGCGAGGCCGGGCGAGTATACACCGGCCGCGACCCGGGGCCCTTCCGGCCCGGCACGAGGCATGGCGTTGGACGCCGACATCAAAGCAGCGCTCGAAAGCGACAAGACTGTCGACATTACGACCACGGGGCGAAAGTCGGGGCGTTCAGTCCGGATTGAGACCTGGTACTACAGGTCACGCGGCAGATATTTTTTGAGCGGGTCTCCCGGCAAGCGGGATTGGCAGGCGAATCTGATCGCCAATCCGAGGATGAAGTTCCATCTGAAGGAATCCATGTCCATGACTCTGGACGCCACCGCTATTCCGATCAGAGACGTCGCCGAGAGAAGGACGGTCATCTCCGGATTCGACAAATTCCGGGATGGGGCCGGAACATTCCTCGGGTCGGATCTCGATTCATGGGTAGAAAGCAGTCCGCTGATAGAGTTGGTATTTGACGATTGACCAGTCATGCCTACCTTGGTAGACCCGAAGCGCCGCGACCCTGACCTTGACAACCGTTCACCGGACTAACAGGGCTTCGCAAGTAGACGCTCACCCGCTGCCGGGCGCGCCCTGTCCCTGAATTCATTGCTGAAGCCAATACGAACCTTCACATTCTGATGGCGCAGCCAGGTTCTCTATTGCCCGCGCTGCGGATACCGCGGCTCTTTGGCCCCAACCGAATCTATCTCGGTTGGCACATCGCGTGGGTAGTGTTTCTTGCGGGCGGCCTGTCTATAGGCATGTCGCAGTACTCCTTTGGAATATTCGCGGAGCCTATGGAATCCCGATTCGGCTGGAGCCGAACGGAGTTCAACGCCGCCCTGTCGTTCGGGTTCATCTCGGGTCTTCTTGCGCCGCTGGTAGGACGGCTCATGGACAGGTACGGCGTGCGTCCCGTCCTAGTCGTGTCACTAGCGCTGATATCGTCCGGATTTCTTTTGCGCCCGCTGATTAGCGAACTGTGGCACTGGTATCTGTTTCACGCCCTCGTGTTCGCAGGATTCCCGGGGGCGACGATGCTCGCAAGCGGCAAAGTCGTGGGCATGTGGTTTCCGATCACCCGGGGACGGATGATGGGCGCAGTTACGGCTGGCAACAACTTCGGCGGACTGACAATGGTCCCGTTGGCGACACTTGTACTCGCAAGCGCCGGATGGGAGTGGGCTTACCTGAGTTTCGGGATCATCATGGCCGTCGTGGCCGTTGCCGCCCTGTTCATTGTTAGAGACCGGCAGGAAGACCTGGAGGCCGAGGCGCGGCGGACTGGCAGGTTGGACATGCTCACCGGCGCCGCAAGAGTGGCTGCGCGGACGGGGCTGACCCTAAGGCAGGCCCTAAGGACCCGGACGTTTTACCTCATGACGATTGGTTTGACCGCTGCGAGCTTCACGTACCAGGGAATCCTCACGCAGATCGTCCCGCACCTCGAAACCGAGGGGTTTTCCAAAGCAGCCGCTGCAGCCGCTCTCACCCTCGTGGCCGCGATGGGCATCGGCTCCAAGATGATCTTTGGCCGCCTCAGTGAGTCAATAAGCGCCCGTCGGGCCGCCATAATCTCGGTGGCCCTTCAGGCCATCGGGGTCGGTCTCATGATCGCGCCCGGAGGAGACCTCGTGTTGTGGTCCGGCGTTTTCGTATTCGGACTGGGATTCGGCGGTCTCGGCGCGCTGATCGTCCTGTCGATTAGCGAAGCCTTTGGCCTCTACGCCTTCGGCGCCATCATGGGCATGGTAAATCTGGCAATGATCACGTCCATGACGGCTGGGCCCCTTCTTACCGGCGCCCTATTCGATGCCACGGGGAGTTACGACGCGCCGTTCGCCATCATTATCGGGATCTTCATACTGGGCGCGGTCGCGCTTCTCGCGGCTAAAAGACCGGGGCGAATGCCGGTCCACAACATAGACGAACCCAAAAGAACGCCCGAATCGGGATCGGCCAAAGCGATCGCCCGCTGACGGATCCTCGGCCAATGCCCGTCGTGCTGGAAACGCGCGGCTGTCGCCCTTTCTCGTTAAAGCTCTGGAACGGAACCGGCCCGTGTTTCATTCTCACGCGCCCCGTCGATCCACCAACGTTCCTGCTCCATTCCACCGTCATCCCCGACCCCGATCGGGGACCCACGCCGCGGGTCTCGCCCTGCATCTGTTCCAACTAATTACTCAAATTTGATTCTGGCGCTTGAGAAAGTGGGTTGTCATGGCCACTTGGCGGGCCATGCGCGGTCCAGCCCACGCTGCTTTGATGCCGATACGGTCTGAATTGACAAAAATGGGTTCTGGCGCTTGAGAAAGTGGGTTGTCATGACCATTTGGCGGGGCATGCGCGGTCCAGCCCACCCTGCTTTGATGCCGATACGGTCTGAATTGACAAAATTGGGTTCTGGCGCTTGAGAAAGTGGGTTGTCATGACCATTTGGCGGGCCATGCGCGGTCCAGCCCACCCTGCTTTGATGCCGATACGGTCTGAATTGACAAAATGAGATGGATCGGCGACTTGACGGGCGCCGACAGGCGAAGTTGGGCAACGCCTGCACACGGTTGGCGGCATTCCCACGCCCCGCCCCATCGGGCGCCCACAAGGAGGCTGTCTCAGAAATCGGCTGGCCGTTGAACTTTGTGGACTTCACACCATCATTCGAGGAGAGACAGACGCCACTGCGGCCGATGGGGCGTGATCAGATATGGATGTTGCCGCCCACCCTTGATGAGCTGATCCCCACCGACCATCCGGCGAGGTTCGCGGACGCGTACCTGGACGGTTTGGGCCGGGCTTGGGGTCGATGCAGGCGGGGACCCTATGGGAGCGCCGGCCTATCACCCCGGGCGTCGGTCTCGCCGGCAGCGGTTGAGGGGGAAGAGACCGGCATGCTGATCACGGCGGCCGACGTGGTGGACGACCCGGCCGACCAGCCGCAGCCGGGTCCGATACTGGAGAAGGCGGAGACGACGTTGGCCGATGCGGGCTATCACTCCGGTAGCAATCTTGAGGAGTGCGCCCGAAGAGGCCAACGGGTGGTCATGCCGGAGGCGCAGGGTCGGGCGCTGGAGAGCCCGTATCACAAGGACCGTTTCGCCTACGACGAGACGAGCGGCAGCCACCGTTGCCCCGAGGGACAAGTCGCTTCACCCGTATCAAGCGCACTGGCCAGACCCTGATGCGGCTCTACCGCGCTTGGGGCCCCGTGTCGCAGATCCTGCCCTGCCTTCGGGGTCCGTACGACGGACAGACGGCATGGGCGGGCCCTGGAGATAGGCCCGCAAAACGCAGCTCTGCGCCGCCGCCGGGCCTGGATGTCCACCGAAGAAGCCAAACGCGCCTATAAACAGAGAAAGCAGTTGGTCGAACCGGTCTTCGGGATCATCAAAGAGCAACAGCAAGCCCGGAGATTCCTGTA
This sequence comes from Dehalococcoidia bacterium, assembly GCA_965224235.1. GTDB lineage: Bacteria > Chloroflexota > Dehalococcoidia > Lucifugimonadales > Lucifugimonadaceae. The sequence continues at coordinate 1,405,381 of CBDCYP010000002.1, forward strand.
GCGCGGCTTACTCGTTGAGACAAGGGCGGTTGGCGGTATTGCTTGCGCTATGGCAGCGGGTGTTTGAATGGTAGGCAATGAGCGCGGCGTTGACGTGGCGGTCCGGCAGCGTCGTTGTTGCAGGCCAGAGCCGCGGCGAGCAGACCGGCGCAACATAGCGCCAGAATCGTAAGGGCGCGCTCCGGTCGATTCGGAAACACATTCATGTCTTTTGGTACGAGAACCACAACCACGCGGGTTCGAATTAGACCCCGAAACACTAACTCGAGAGCCATAACAGTCTGGTTAAGCCGCGAATCCCCAGCGTCATGGGCCCACGCGTCGTCGGCCTTCACGCCGATCATGATTCAGTGCGGCGGCCTTCGAGGTACTCCCATACAGCGTCGAACCGTTCGCCGACACCCGCCAGCGACTGTGACAGATACGGCTGCGCGACCCGCCACGTAGTTGGCGTCGACACCGCCGCGTGACGCGGCCACCTCGCACTTTCCTGTTTCAACAGGCCATGGCCGAAACGTATGTCTACGTCTCGCGCCATCCGCGGCGTTTCGACCGTGGAGCAGTCCCAACTCCTGGCCATGTCGTTTGGTCTCCTCCAGGCGTTCAGGCTCCTGCTTCAGCGCATATGGGTCACCGGGAACAAAGCGTGAACGCTACTCGCCGTCGGGAACACGTTTGTTATAGACCCCGTGACGCGAGCAGGTCATGCAGGTCGCGAAGGCATACTGAATCTTCTTCCGGCGAGCGGCCGTCGACCCAATCCCTCGGTTCGGCAGACATGCCTTCGACAGCGCCGGCCGAGACTGTGTCCTTCACCCACTGGTGACCCTGTTCGACCGACGGCAGCAAGTTCTTGCCTTTGAGCAACGAAAGAGCCGCAGCCAATCCGTACCCGCCCCAATTGGAGCAACTTGCGATCATGAGCTTGGTAGTGGTTGTGACGCAAGGGTCGTCGGGCAACCCTTCCTGATTCGGGATGATATGTCGAAGGTTGCCCATTCCAATTTCATTGCCGCCGTCTCCGATGCCGACCGAATAGGGATGCTGATCGAACAGGTGGTCGATCTTGGCGTTGAAGGGAGAGAAGTCGAGGCCTTTCCAGTTGCGGTAGGTGCCGTCTCCGACGAGGCCCGCGCGTTCGATAGACACGAGACACGTGGGCGCCCAATCCTGAATCAACTGGTTGGCAAATCGCGACGATTCGTTATGCGTGGTCGTTGGGAATTCTATGACTTCCTTGTCACCGGCGACCGACTCCATGGCTTCTTTGGAGAACTTGTCCGTGACGTAGGCGACCTCGAATCCGATCTCCGCGAGCGCCTCGCCAATTCCAGCGGCGCCCGGGGGGCCGTCGGTTTCAGGGGCGGCGGCGGCCAGGATGTAAAAACCCGTGACGATGAGGGCTTTGCCCGGATGGTCAAGGAGCAGCTGCGCCGACTCGGTTGCAAAATCCGCCGGTAGATGGGGCCTCAGCGACGTCATGTTTCGCATGTCGTTCTGGAGGATGATGTCTTCTATAGTTGGACTGGCCATGTTCAATTTCCCGTAGCTCGCGGAGAGGACAGGGTCCTTTCCCGAATGGTTGAGCGTCGGCCGGGGCCGAACTCGTGTTTTGCAGTCATGCGGCCGCGCATGTCGCCTAAATAACCGCCAGGTCCTCGTCACGCAAATCAGTGACGAACATGTACCCCGGCGAGTGGGTGATTATCAGTTCCGGCTTGGACTTCATTGCCACCACCTGCGGGGTCACGCCGCATGCCCAAAACACCGGCACGTCGTCCGCAGACTCAGGTTTCCAGGCGTCTCCGAAGTCCGGCGTATGTACGTCAGCGATGCCGATTGTAGACGGATCGCCAACGTGTACCGGCGCGCCGTGGACCGCCGGAAAGCGGGAGGTTGCCTGAACGGCCCGCACGACCTTGTCTGACGGTATCCATCGTGATGAAACGACCATCGGACCATGGAACGGCCCTGCCGGGTTTGTCTCGATGTTGGTGATGAACATGGATACGCCCTTGTCCGTGCCGAAATGGGGCAAGGGAATGCCGTTACGCAGCAATGAGTGTTCAAACGTAAAGCTGCACCCCAGGAGGAAGGTCACGAGGTCGTCGCGCCAGATCGACAGCAAGTCAGAAGGTTCGTCGACCAACTCGCCGTGTTTGTAGACGCGATAGAGAGGAACGTCGGTACGAATGTCAGAACCCGGCGCCGAAAGGACGGCCTCCGTTTGACCGGCCTCCATCACTTCGATCAACGGGCAAGGCCTCGGGTTTCGCTGGCAGAACAGCAGGAATTCGAAAGCGTCCTTTTTGGGGAGGATCGCCAGATTTGTCTGCACAAAGTTAGGCGCAACACCGGAAGTCGGGTTTGTGAAGCGGCCTGAACGGACGGCATCCCTGAATTCCCTGCCGGTCTGCGGCAACAACGCTGTTTGAGTCATTTGGTCGGCCTTTCTTCGAATGATCGCGGCGGTTTGGCGGTGCGGGTATGGTCGAACTGATACTAGAAGCAGCGCGCCGGTGGGTCAATCCAATCGTCTCTGCGCCTCGAATGGCTTGAAGTTCACCGACCCCTTGTCAATTCTCGTAGTTTGCGGGCAAGCGTCCGCAGATACCGATGGCGCTGCCCTGCTTGCTTCAGGGCTCGTCCCTACGAATGGGCGACGGCGTAGTGAGCGGCAAGCAGGTCCTCTCCCCAGTCATGTCTGTAGTCGCGCAGAACTGAGTGGATGTGGTTTGCGCCGTTCTGGGTGTTGTCGTACTCGATCAGGAACTCCGGCGCGACGATCGAGTAGTAGTGACCTTGCCATCGTTCCAACGGACCCGCCCATGCGAAGGAAATGGTGTCCACACCGGCCGTCTCGACCCGTTTCCAGTAGGCTGATGACAGATCATCAGACATTCGGCCGACGTAGTGACGTAGCAGCTTGATCAGTTGCTCTCGCTGTCCACCGGTCATTGCGGCGTAGGCCAGACCCGTCGGCGTGGCGCCGGGCACGACCGCCCGGTACGTCTTTGTAAGGATGTCCGCAGGCGCAGTCTGGTCGACAACCGCGACCTTCGTCTGCTGAGCGTCTAACGAGCGAACAAGTTCGCGCGGCAGTTCTTCTTCGATCTCCAGGATGCGTTTGCCGGCCTCGGGACCGTGTTTGACCTCGGACGGATTGGCGCCGAAGAAAAACGGCAGGGCCGACACAAACTCTCCCCGGACCACGGTTGCATGGATGCCGATGTGATGGCCGCCGGCCCGCCAGCCCCATGGCGCGTCGCCTCCCGGCATGCCGAACACGCTGAACCAGTATCGCCTCGGGTCCCTCATCCAGGTCGAAGGGCCGCCCTGGATTGCTTCCCACTCTCCGAGCAGCAACTCGAGATCGATGATCTCGTTTGCTTGCACGACGCCGCGTTTACTTAGAGCGGTCTCCATCAACGCCAGCGCCAATGCGCGCTGCTCATCGCTCATTTCCGTCAAGACGAGGCCGTTGCGGTCCACCGGCGTGTAGTTCCACACGTAGCGTTCGTCGCCCTCGAATGGAAACGACGCTTTCTCCGCTTGTTCCGGGGTGAGAGAGTCCAGAAAGGCCCGGCTGGCCTCGGTCATTCGCTTTATGGCAGGAGGTTGTGACATGGCGATTTCGATCTACTTAGCCGCCCAAAGCGGACGGTGTTGATGCTTGTTGCATCGGGAGGTTATCCCTATTCTCCCCTTGTTGCGAGTCATTGACGAATTGATTCGAAGCGGCGCTCGGTGTTCGCCTTGCGCCAGGCCTGAAACTGCGTCGTGTTACATTCTCGCCAATGATCTCCGTAACCGGAGCAATTGGCGTCCGCTTCTCAACGGGTAACTGACTTGATCAAACTAAGCCTCCAGTCACTTTCGTATCGAGACACCGCTCTCGCCGGCAAGATCGATCTGCTCGGCATAATCGCCCGCGCCGCTGAATTGCGGCTCGACGGCATCGACTTGCATGGCGGCCAGTTTGAATCGACCGAACCCGGCTATCTCGAAGAGATCAAACGAGCTGCGCTCCGCGGCGGGTTGCACATGTGTTACATAGGCGCATCCAACAATTTCGGAACCCTCGGGGCGGAGTTGAGGGAACAGATCGAGCAGGTCAAGCACTGGGTCGATGTCGCGCAGGCGATGGGAGTCCCGATGGTCCGCGTATTCGGCGGGTGGGTACCCGATGACGAAGATGAAGAGTCGGTCTGGCCGCGACTCATCGACGCCACCCGTGAGACGACCGAATATGCCCGTTCCAGGGGCGTCGTACTCGGCCTCCATAATCACAATCACGGGTGCATCCCCGCCACCGGTCAGCAAGTCCTGAAAATTCTGGATGACATGGACGACCCGTACTTCTCGCACATCCTGGATACCGGGCAATACCGCGGTTCGCCCGGCGCTTCATTCGGAGAGCGGGGTGTGGTCGACCCTGCGGAGGACTTCTACGGATCGATCGAACTGTCTGCGCCGAGGGCCGTGCAGGTGCGGGCAAAGATCTACCGGATCAGTTCCGGCAAGGAAGAGTGGCTCGACTACGACCGCATTATGGGCATCCTGAAGCGAAACGCCTTCAATGGCTGGATGTCCGTCGTATACGAGGGCCAGGACGAACTCGATGAAGAGACCGCGGTCCCGCTCGCTGCCAGGTTCCTGAGGAATATCCTTATACGACATCAAATGTGAGGGGCATGAGTGTGTGTCCCCTTTAGGAGGGCTCAATTGGGCAAGTACTACAACGAAGCTGCAATACCGGACTCCCTGCGGCGCAACTACGACGTCTACGACCGCATTCAGGAACTTGGCGTCGACCTCGGATCATTCGAGGACAACGTAACGTCTCTCAAGGGCGCAGGCATCGCCGGAGTTGTTTTTCACAGCACAGGCATCGTCTACCTGTCCGGGGCGGGAGGCGGCGAACGCCAGATGAACGACGACCCCGAGCGCGTCAAGCACGGTCAGAAAGCGGCTTCGGACATCGCCGACAGCATGCTTGCTCGACTGCATTGGGCGCTAACTTGCGGCGGTGAGGGAGGCGACCTGAACGACGTCCTCTACACAGTCAAAGCGCTGGGGATGGTTGTCTCAACGGATGTCGAATTTAATTCCGGACCTGCGGTCGTCAACGGCTTCTCATTCCGATGGCAGTCGGTATTCGGTGGAGGAATGGGCGACTTTGCCAGCGACGGAGAGGACTCGGGCGGATACGCCGGTGTTCACGCCCGAAGCGCTATCGGCGGCTTTACCGGCCGTTTCTCCCTGGAGCCGGAAATCATCGTCGCGATTCCCGAAGCGTTGGCCCGTGACATAATCGCCAACCGCGGCTGGGTTTTCCCACTTCCCCCGTCTATGTTGGAAAAGGTGAGCAACGCACGTTCTGCATAACGCCGCTACCACCGATGTGTTCCGGCGGTGACGCGTCTTCGCCGGGCAAGACTAGCGGCCCTTGAATTCAGGCGCGCGTTTGGCGACGAACGCGCGCCTGCCTTCGGTGAAGTCCTCCGTATCGAATACGCGGAACTGTAGCGCCCGTTCATCGGCTGTCAGTTTCCGGATACCCGGTTCACCGGCTATTCGACGAATCATCGTCTTGTGATCAGCGTGAGAGACCGGGGCGCCAGCGGATATTTCCCTGGCCAGTCCGTAAACCTCTGATTCAAGGTCGCCCGGAGCCACAACAGCAGTTATTAGACCCATGCGCTGGGCTTCTTCATGGCCGATGATGCGACCGCTCAGTACGAGGTAGCTCACCGCAGCCTGACCCGCTACGGCGATCATCCTTCGCAATTCGTTCCACCCGGCCACGATCCCGATTCGCGCCACGGGTACGCCGAAACGCGAGCCGGTGGCGCTTATACGGATATCGGTAGCCGCGGCGAGTTCGAGTCCACCACCGACGCACACCCCCCTGATCATCGATATTGTCGGTTGTGGCAACTCCTCTATCCCAAGGAGCGCGGCCTCGAACACGCCCGCGTATTGGGCAGCGCTTCGGGAGTCGAAGCGGTGCGCCTCGAAATCCTTGATGTCTGCGCCGGACGAGAATGCCCTGTCGCCCGCCCCGCTCAGTACGACGCACCTCACGGAGCGATCTTTTGACAAATCGCGCGCCGCGTCCGAAAGGGCCCGCCATGCCGACAGGTCGATGGCATTGAGGCGGTCCGGGCGGTTGATGGTGATTGTGGCGACCGGGCCATCAACGTCGATCTTGATTCCGTCGGTCATTTGTTACCCCCCAGCTGATTCCTGTGTAGGCGCCCGACATGTCTCGGGTCGGCCGCGAGAGTATCGCGAACCTCCCTGCCCTGCCGCACGTCGTAGAACGGGTCGGCACGCCAACAGCAATTGGATGACCTAAACTGGGAAAATGCGTGCGTTAATCACCGGAGGCAGCGGGTTCCTCGGGCAGGAACTTATTCGGCGCCTGACCGGGCGCGGTGACAGCGTGGTCCAGTTCGTGCGCCGGGTCCCCGATCCTGCCGCGCATGTCCGCGAGATCCGTTGGAACCCTGATGACGCTGCCTCTGTCGATCCGGCTGCCATAGGGCCTGTGGATGCTGTCTTCAACTTCTCCGGTGTCACCGTGGCCAAGCGTTGGACGCGAAGTTACAAGCGCCTCATCGTCGACAGTCGAATCAACACTACTCGTAATCTTGTTCAGATTGTTGGCGGTATGAGCAAGCCCCCGCAGGCCGTCATCACGGCGTCAGGACTCGCCATATACGGCGATCGGGGGGAAGAACATCTCACGGAGGAGAGTCCGCCGGGCCAGGGGTTCTTGGCGAGCGTCGCCGTCCCGTGGGAGGAGACGACGGCTGCGGCATCCCGGCCGGGTTGCCGTGTCTTGACCGCCAGATTCGGCATGGTGATGAGCGGCACACGCGGCGCGCTGCCCACACTGGCGCGCCCGTTTCGATTCGGCGTGGGTGGACGTCTTGGCAACGGCCGCCAATGGACCCCCTGGATTCACATCGACGACGCAATCAGCGCGCTGATTTTCATTGCGGAGCGGGCCGATCTGTCCGGACCCGTCATAGTGGCGGCGCCGGGGGTTGTCCGGAATTCAGATCTCGCCAAGACCATCGGAAGGGTCTTGGGCAGGCCATCGCTGTCATGGATGCCGGCCGCTGTAGCGAATCTCTTGTTCGGGCAATACATGCAGGAACTGGCGATCGCCAGCGCGAGGTCGACACCGGAGCGGCTGTTGCGCGCCGGGTTTGACTTCAAGTACCCCGACCTGGAGTCTTGCCTAAAACAGGAATTAGGGTGAGCGTCATGGCCGAACGCCCACCGACAGCCGGCTAAACCGCAGCGACCATCATCTGGCGCAGCACGTAAGGCAACAGCCCGCCGTGCCTGTAGTACTCGTACTCGATCGCCGTGTCTATCCTGACGATGGCCTCAAACTCGGTCCGCTTGCCGTGATCAGAGATGGCCGTCACCTTGAGGCTCGATCCAGGCTCGACTGCCGCGTCAAGGCCGTCGATGGTGTACATTTCCCTGCCCGTGAGCCCCAGCGAAGCGGCATTTTGGCCCGACGCGTACTGAATTGGCGCCACGCCCATTCCGACCAGATTGGCGCGGTGAATGCGCTCGAAACTCTCCGCAATGACGGCGCGGACACCCAAGAGCATGGGCCCTTTTGCCGCCCAGTCCCGTGAACTTCCCGTCCCGTACTCTTTGCCGGCCAGAACTATGAGCGGCGTCCCTTCCGCAGCGTAACGTTCCGACGCGGTGAAAACCCGCATCAGCTCCCCATCCGGCAGGTGGACGGTCCAATCCCCTTCTTCGTCCGGTGTCAGGAGGTTGCGGAGCCGGATGTTCCCAAACGTGCCCCGCACCATCACGTTGTGATTTCCGCGCCGGGAGCCGTAGGAGTTAAATTCCCGCCTCGGCACGTCGCCGCCGATCAGGAACTGACCGGAGGGCGAGCTGGGAGGGATACTCCCCGCGGGCGAGATGTGGTCCGTCGTAACCGAATCGCCAAGCATCACGAGCACGCGTGCATCCTCAACCGGGTCTCGCCGGTCGGGGTCTGCCGGGATGTCTTCAAGGAACGCCGGCCGTTGAATGTAGGTCGAACCGGGGTCCCAGTTGAATTGAACGCCTATCGGGGCTGGCAGGTCGCGCCACTCGGCCGAACCGTTGAAGGCGCCACTGTATTGTTCCCGAAACATATTCGGTTCGAGCGAGCCCGCTATCGTTTCGGCGATCTCGCTTTGGCTTGGCCAAATGTCGCGCAGATAGACGTCCCGGCCATCAGGGTCGGTACCGATGGGGTCATCCTGAATATTGAGGTCGACGTGACCCGCCAACGCGTACGCCACTACCAAAACCGGCGACGCCAGGTAGTTCGCCTTGACCTGAGGGTGCACCCTGCCCTCGAAGTTGCGGTTTCCGCTCAGTACGGCCGCTGCTACCAAATCGTGGTCCTCGATCGCTTCGGCAACGGGCTGCGGCAGCGGTCCGGAATTTCCGATGCACGTTGTGCACCCGTATCCGACCGTCTGAAATCCCAGAGCGTCCAGGTCCTCGTTCAGGCCCGCAGCCTCAAGGTATCGGGTTACTACAGTAGAACCGGGGGCCATGCTGGTCTTGACCCAGGGCTTTCGCCGCAGACCACGGCGGCGTGCGTTACGCGCCAATAGTCCAGCGCCGACCATCACGGACGGATTCGACGTGTTTGTGCAGCTCGTGATCGCTGAAATCACAACCGACCCATCGCTCAAGCTGGCCCGCTCACCCTCTACCTCTATTTGGACCTCTGCCTTCGATGACCCATTCCCGGAAGCGTTGTCGCCGTTTTGCTCAGCGGGGAAAAATCTTCTGAAATTATTGCGAACTTCACCAAGCGCAACACGGTCTTGCGGGCGTTTCGGCCCTGCCATGCTCGGCGCTACGGACGACAGGTCGAACTCAACGTTTGTCGTGTAGTCCGGTTCGACGCCGGGTTCGTGAAACAGACCCTGAGCCTTTGAGTAACGCTCGACGAGATCGACCGTGGACTGCGGTCGACCGGTGTCGGCAAGATATCTGAGGACCTGATCGTCAATCGGGAAGTAACCACAGGTGGCGCCGTATTCGGGAGACATGTTGCTTATGGTCGCCCGGTCGGCGACGGGCAGGGAATGTAGTCCCGGCCCGAAGAACTCGACAAACTTCTCGACTACTCCCAGGGACCGAAGCAACTCGGTGACTGACAGCACGAGGTCGGTGGCGGTCGCTCCCTCCGGCAGGACGCCGGTCATTTTCACGCCGACAACTTCCGGAAGAACCATGTAGTATGGCTGGCCCAACATCACTGCCTCGGCCTCGATTCCCCCAACTCCCCAGCCCAAAACTCCGAGGCCATTGATCATCGTCGTATGCGAGTCGGTGCCGATGCAGGTGTCCGGATACGCAATCGTCTGCCCGTTTGCGGCGGAGGTCAGTACTACCTCTGCCAGAAACTCCAGATTCACCTGGTGCACAATGCCCGTCCCCGGCGGAACGATCTTCAGGTTGTTGAACGCGGTCTGCGACCACTTGAGCAGCTGATAACGTTCGGCGTTTCGTTCAAACTCCAGCTCGATGTTGGCCGCCAGCGCGCCCGCCGTGTTGAAGTAGTCGACCTGCACCGAGTGGTCGATAACCAGATCGGAGCGCACAACCGGGTTGATGATCGACGGGTCGACGCCCCACTTGGCTACAGCGTCTCGCATTGCGGCAAGGTCCACGATGCAAGGAACGCCGGTGAAGTCCTGTAGCGCAACACGGCCCGGCATGTATGGGAACTCCCTGTCAGACCTGCTGTCAGGCCGCCATCCGGCCACTCGTTCCACGTCTCCCACCGTCGCGGGGCCACCGTCGGATTGACGGAGGGCGTTCTCGGCAAGCGCTCGAATGGAAAATGGGGTCTTGCCGAGATCGATAAGGCCCGCATCCTGAAGCGCATGAAGCGAGTAGTAGCCAACCGGCCCCGACGAGGTGTCCAATGTGGCGAATGCTCCGAATGAATTCTTGCCTGTCATCTGTTAACGCTGCCTTGCCTCAACATGTCCCGGTCACGCCGGGTGTTCCTTGCGTTGCGGGGATGGAAATAATCTCAACTTTAGCAGTCACGGGGCGAGTGGTCCCGGCGCAAATTCATTGCTGAATTGAATTTAATTCGGGTAAGCTTCCGAGACTTACGGGGTGTTTAGGAGAGCCAGGCAATGGAAATCGGCAGACTGCCGGCCAGCAAGGTCGTTCAGTCGCTCAAATCGGAGGGGGTGACCCACGTCATCGCGTTGCCCGACTCCGAAACCCGTCACATGTACGACGCGCTGGTTCGCGAACCGTCGATCGACATGATTCCCATCGCTCGTGAGGGCGAGGCGATATGTATTGCGGCCGGCCTGTGGATCGCAGGCAAGAAGCCTATCGTGATGATTCAGAACGCAGGCCTTTTCGAATCGGGCGACGCACTTCGGGGTATGGGCATCGGAGCAAACCAGCCGCTCGTGATGTTCATCGGATACCGGGGATATACGCGGCGCGGCGATACGCCGGATACCGCCGCCCAGTTCCTGGAGCCGTACCTGCATCTCTGGCGAGTCGGTTACTACGTCGTCGAGGGCGAAGACGACCTTGACCGCGTGCCTATGGCATTCGAACGAGCGCAAAAAGAGGGCCAGCCCGTAGGGATCCTGATCGGCACGGAATATTCACCCGGCTAGGTATTCCCCGGGGGACAGGGCAGCAACAAGTGATCAAGTACGAAGAGTCATTGCCCCTGATCAACGATCTGCGCGGCGACGCAGTGGTCATCTCCACGATGACGCAGGGAGGCGCCTGGTCTAGATTGTCCCGCCGTCCCGACCTCGACGTAGGCGTCTCGAACGGCATGAGCAAAGCGTCCTCCCTAGGGTTAGGGGTGGCTTTGGGCCGCCCCGACAGACAGGTTATCGTACTTGATGGCGACGGCAGCTTATTGATGAATCTGGGCAGTCTCGTGACGGTAGCCGGCATGGCGCCCGAGAATTTTTACCACTTCGTCTTCGACAACGGAATCTACGCAGTGACCGGCGGGCAACCGGTGCCGAACATAAACCGGACCGACTTTAGAGGCTTGGCGCTTGCGTCCGGTTACAAGGCAGCATACGAATTCGAGGACGTCGAAACCCTGGCTACGGAACTGGGTCGCATCATGGTGGAACAGGGGCCCGTGCTAGTCAGTCTCAAGACCACGCCTGAACCCGCCAGCCACGGCGTGGATCAAACCTGGGAGTCCAACGCAAGGATGCCGCGGCAAATGCGCAACGTCATGGCGGCGCTTGAGTCCGAGCCGGCCGGAACCTCGCCTTAAGTCAATGGTAGGCCAGACTCGCCGCCGGGGTTCTGCGATTGGCGCAGCCGCGCCGCGACGAGCCCTCGCACGGCCCTGCCGATTTAGTAAAGCGACTGGCAGGGTCCCAAAATGTTCACGGCCCGGCTCTTGCCCTGCATGTTGAATCGCGTTGTAGCCCGTGGCGATAGGCGCCGGTCCGACTACATGGAAGCGCCGCCGTCTACAGTGATCATCGACCCGGTAATCATTGAAGCATCGTCGGAGGCAGCGAACAGAAATGCGTTGGCGATATCAGTTGGCGTGCACAGCCTTCCCAAAGGGGTTCCGTCGACTCTCTTCTGGTAGTTCTCAGGAATGTCGATGTCTGTCGTCTCATCGTTGGGGCTGTGCAGGCTGTTTCCCCGCAGGAAGTTAGTGTCCACGTGACCAGGGGAGATCAGCACGCACCTGATGTTGTCCTTCGCATACGCTGCGGCGGCGCTGCGCGTCAGGCCGATCAGGCCGATCTTGCTGACTCCGTAGGCCGGGCTGCCGGCGCCCTGGCGGATCGAACCTATCGATCCGATGTTGAGGATGACCCCCTTGCCTGCCCGCCGCATCGCCGGTATCACGGCCTTGACGCCCAGGAAATACGCCGTCAGATTCGTCCCGATGATCGTCTGCCACATCTCCTCGGTCTGTTCGTCAAATCCGACCCGGAAATTGGCGCCGGCGATGTTGCACAGCGTGTCAACCTTGCCGAATTCCTGTTCCGCAGTGGAGACCGCGTCTGCCCAGGCCGTCGAGTCCCGAACGTCCAGTTCCACGGCGATGGCATTCCCGCCATCTTCGCCGATCTCGCTGGCTACTTCCTGAGCGCCTCGCAGATTAAAGTCGGCGACGCAGATCGAAGCTCCCTCCTTCGAGAACAGTCTCGCCTGAGCGCTGCCCATCGATCCCGCGCCTCCCGTAACAATTACCGATCTGTCTGCCAATTTCATTGGTGGTCTCCTGCCTGACATTCGCTCCGAATCGCCCGTCATCCGCGGTGTACGGTTCGTCGTCGCGTGTGGGTGGGCTTGTCGTTAACGGAGGGTAACGGAACCATCGGGACGCCTTCCCTCACCGCCTGTCCCCGCATCGTACGGGTGCCGACCGATACCCTCGATGTCGAGATCGATCCCCAGGCCGGGCTCGTCCGGGATCGTAATGTAGCCGTCCACTATCTCTACCGTGTTCGTGGCTGCTTCGGCTCGCGGATTCCCTGCCTCTCTCACGTACTCCTGCAGGTCCCAATTGGGAATCGACGCCGCCAGTTGCACGCACGCCATGGTTGTGACGGGACCCAGGAAGTTATGGGGAATCACGCGCTGATGCAGGGATTCGGCGATCGCGGCAATCTTCTTGACCTGCGTTATTCCGCCTGCGAGCCCAACGTCGGGCCTGACAAAGTGGACCCCGGGGAGCATCGAGTACTCGCGAAACTCCCAGATCGTGGAGTTTCGCTCGCCGACGGCCAGAGGGAGCCGCAACCGATCTGCAACTTCGCCCATCGAAACGACGCTTTCGGGGGCAATAGGGTCTTCGTAGAAGTACGGGAGGAACTTTCCGATGCGCTCGGCGAATACGAGGGCCTCAGACGGCACCATGTTCCGGTGTATTTCGATACCAATGTCGATGTCCCAACCCAACTCTTCACGCACTGCCGCCACGATTTCTGTATTTGTCCTGATAAGTTGTGGATACGGCAAGTCTTGCCAGCCCGCTGGAAAAGGAGTCATCTTCACGGCCGTGTATCCCTCGGCCTTCGCCTGACGCGCTGAGGCAGCGAAGTCGTCAGGGGTTCGCATGGGCCCGTCGCCGCCCATCAACACCATCACCCGGACTTTGTCGCGCACCTTACCCCCAAGCAGGTCCCAGACAGGTACGCCAAGCCGTTTGCCTTTGATGTCCCACAGCGCCATGTCGATGGCGCTTAAGGCCGCTGTGATGGCCGGCGATCTGAACGAGTACTTGCGGTATGCAGAGTTCCAGATGTCGTCTATGTGTTTCGGATCCCGTCCCGTCAGATCCTCGCCGATGCGTTTGATTATCGCCTCACTGGCTTCCGCGTAGCTCCAGAACTGCGCCTCCCCGACGCCGTACGTGCCGTCGTCACACGTCACGCGGACGGCGACCCACTTCCAGGCGAGCCAGGTTTCGACGTTTTCTATCTTCATGGATCTTCTCTCGGGCAGACACTCAGTCCGGTCACAGAGCCAGGTCCGGCGACACGGTCCTCGCGAAAGAGCGAACCTGCCAACTCAACAATAATTGCCGTTCGCGGCGTCGGCATTGTAATGGACTCGCCCATAAGTAAAGCGCCGGACCAATCAAGCATGATTGGTCCGGCGCTTCGAAAGTCTTACCGGGGATCAGGCGGGAGCGTTCTCATTAATCACTCCAAAGGACGCGCCCTGGGGATCCATCAACACGGCGAGCCGCATGCCTGGCATCGGTTCCATCGGCTCGGCGAGCACGGTTCCTCCGAGCGACTTTGCCTTCTCCACCGTTGCGTCGCAATCCGCGACCGCAAAGTAGTTCAACCAAAACGACGGAACTTCGGCAGGCATTTCCGAGGGTTTCTTGAATATGCCCGCGACCTCTTTTCCGGCAGCCTTCAGCAATATGTAAGGGTTTCCTCCGGGACCTGGCATGGAGCCGGACTCTACCCCCAACACGTCCTTGAAGAATTTCGTGGCCTTATCCGGATCGTCGGAGAGCAACTCGGCCCAGCAGAGGGAGTTTGGCTCGCCCGTCAGCGTGCCGCCCGTACCGCGCATGTTTTGCCACAACGCCGCTACAGCGCCCGTCGGTTCGGCAAAGATCGCCATACGGCCCGCTTCCATCACGTTGTACGGCCCCATGTATACCTGTCCGCCCGCTTCGGCGACCCTGGACACGGTTTCATCTACGTTGTCCACCGAGATATAGGTTGTCCAGTGCGGCGGAATGCCCTGGGCAGCCTCTTCTTCTTCGCGCCGCGTGTAGATGCCGCAGACGTATGCATCGCCCTGTTTTTGCATGTTGTACATCATGCCGCCGCCTGCGTCGTTCGCTTCGCTGGTCCATCCGAACAGGCAGCCGTAAAACTCTATTGCGGCAGCTTCGTCAGACGTTGAAAGGTCTAGCCACGAGGGAGTGCCTTGGGCTGAGCTGGTTACTATGGGCATTCTTCTTGCTCCTCATTGCGGCCTCGCGAATTTCGTCGGTCGCGACTTGCTGCTGATATGCGCCGGTCGTCGGACTGAACCCCGGCCGGGCGCTGCGGCTCTGGGATGTCCAGCCCCGGCGAAAGGTTGATAACCGGTGGACGATAAGGGTTCGGCCGGATCCCTTTTTCCTCCACTGGCCAGAGAATCATACCGCGCAGGTTGATTAACCTGCCGCGATGTGTCACACCACGGCGTGGATCACGATGGGGCCGCGCCGGCGACGAGCAGCCGTCCACGCTCCTGTCCGCCTGTTCACCGCCCTGCTGGTTGCCGTATAACCGCCTCGATCAACGCCTGGATGTACCCGCCTGCGTGGGCTCTTCCCCTGTGGCCCCAGGAAGTGTCCTGAAACGTTTGGGGTACGTGGTCGTCGATGAAGAAGCTGCTGAATCCGACCTCGTTGTAGATCGTCATCGCGCGGTACATGTCGACATGGCCGGTGTTTATGAACTCCTCATGAAACGTCGGCACGGTGCCCGAGACGTTTCGGAAGTGGACGTAGAGGATTTTGTCCCGTTCGCCGAAGTAGCGGATCATGTCGTAGATTCCTCCGTCGGCAGCGTCCGACATCTCTGAGAACGTGCCCTGGCAGAACTCGATGCCGTTTGACGGGCTATCGACTATGCCGATCAGTCGCTTGTACGCGGCGAAACTCCTCAGCAGTTGAGGTATCCCTCCAAGTTCCTCGACAGGCGGGTCGCATGGGTGGATTCCCAGCCGGATGCCTTCCTCTTCGGCTATCGGGGTGATGATCTTTATCCAGTGCTCCAGATTGTCCCACATCTCCTCTTCGGTGTAGCGGCGGCCGTGCGTAAGTGGAATGGACTTCGCATGTTCGTAGTCAAACGCGGTGGCCATGGCGCCGCCGCGGATGACGGCCATCGGGGAACGCCATACGTGGGAAGGCATCCAGTTATAGCCAAATATCGGGATTCCGGCCCGGGCTATGTTGCGCACCGTCTGGATCATGTTGTCGATCTGTTCGTCGCGCCGCGGCCCGTTCAACATGATGTGGTCGTAAAACTCCGTTGGCACGTTTTCGAGGGCAGAGAGTGTCAAGCCCTCCTGCTCGACGCTGACCCTGAGTTTGATCAGGTCCTTGAGTTGCCATTTTCCTCCGGGAGCGGGCAGGTTCGGCGTGTTAAGCAGAATGTCGGTCGCTCCGAATTGTTTTGCGAACCGCAGGAATTCAGGAGTCGCCTCTTTGAACTGGCCATATCCGTGTCTCATGTCATGAACTCCTTATCCTGATGAATCCGGTCATCGACAAAACCCCGCCGTCGAGAGGCCGTCAGATCGGCCACGCTGGATCCGCATGCACGGCCTCGCACAACCCCCGGAGAATAACGACGCTCCGCCATTCGCATCGAGCAATGTCAGCGGATAATCTACACGATGGGTCAGGCCACCTCGATGCAAACTCAAATTGACGGTCAATCCGTGGCGGCCTTTCCGAACGATGAACTTTGTTAATTGACATACATACCCACATTGACCAACACGATCGGGCGGAGTTGCCCGGAATACTGGACCGGGCAGTTTCCGCCGGGGTGGACGCTGTGGTCATTGCCGGAACCACGGTCGAGAGTTCGCAAGACTGCATAGATCTGGCCCATGCTGACCGTCGCGTATTTGCCGGAGTCGGCGTTCACCCCTCCGACATCCAACGGGAGCTGACGACCGACGATTTGGAACGACTTGACCGCATGGCGTCATTCGATCAAGTGATCGTGATGAGTGAGGTCGGCCTCGATTATCAGCCGGCCAGCCCTGGCCATGACGTACAAAAATCAAACCTGCGCGCCCAACTCTACATCGCCAAACGCCACCGGCTTCCCGTCGTATTCCACGTCCGCGAAGCGACTGAGGATGCCGTTGAGTTATTGGCTGATGAAACTGCGGGCGAATTCGGAGGCGCGGCTCACTATTTTCAGGGTGACCGGGCCTATGCGCGTCAGATCCTCGATCTTGGGTTCCATATTTCGCTGGCCAAACCGCTGCTGCGCCTGCCAGAGCTGCAGGAAGTAGCGAGATGGCTGCCGGCGGACCGAATCGTTCTCGAAACCGATTCGTACCCACAGCCGTTCAAGGGCAAGCGGGAAAAGTGGACCGAGCCGAGGGACCTGCCGCTTGTGGCGGCGATGGTCGCAAAGCTGAAGGGGATGGATGTGGAGGAGGTCGAACACCTGACGACCACCAACACGCTTGCGATGTTCGGACAGCGCGCTGCCGCGGTTGAGGCGGCGCTTGATAACGGGCCGTAACGGCCATTTGGCGGTTGTTCACTCGTAAAGCCTTTTGGCGTCTCGACCAGTAAAATATCCAGGTCGGGCGGCGCAACATAGTTGTCGAAAGGCACGCTACTCGCAGGAGAGACCTTCTAACACATGGTTCCAGCTTATTCGGACATCGGACTGAAGGAATGGTCTGTGATCATCGAGGCTTTGGGGCGCGGCGATCAGATCATCCTCCTGCGCAAGGGAGGCATCCGAGAAAACGCGAGGCGGTTTAGTGTCGCTCACGATCAGTTCTTCCTGTACCCGACCCACTATCACCAGGGCGCCGACATGCTTAAATCCGATGCCCTGCATTTACTACAAGCCGACGCCGGTGAGCCTGACGATCCGATCGTCGAGTTGGGGGTCTTTGCCGAGATCGTAGACACGGTCGAACTGGAAGACGAAAGGTCTTTGCGGCAACTTGACGCTTTTCACGTTTGGACCGCCGACTACATTGAGAAGCGGTTGCGCTGGAAGCCGCGCCAGCCGTTAACCGTGTTGATCCTCCGGTGCCATCTATTGCAACAGCCGCAAGCGCTGCCAGTAATGGACGAGTACCGCGGCTGCACATCCTGGGTACAGTTCATCGAAGAGTACCCGGTCGGCGTCACGACGCCCGCACTCAATGACCGGCGAATGGACGCTCAGACGGCGAAAATAAGGGAAGTTCTCTCACGCTGACGGGATTGTCCACCCGAGGCTGGGGAATCCCTGTCCCCAAATCGTAACTACCTTCAGGCGTGAACAGCGCTTGCCGGCGTTTCTGCGTCATCTTTGCCCGAAGCAGACCGGCGCTGCAATCTCCGCATCTCCCCTTCAAGAAGGTTGAAGTCTCGCTGCGGAAAAATATGAAGCATGCCCAAAAAGGCCAGTTCCCAATGTTCGGGCGCCCACTTTTTGACGTACTCAAGGGACGGGCCTATCTCGTAGGCGCTGATGCATTGGTCGCCTTCCAGAACCACGTCGGAGGAGAGGTTGACCCGATGAGGAAAGGTCTCATCTGCGCGACTGTGTTTCCATATGCGGGAGTCGTCGCGGAAATGTCCCGAGGTTAAGGTGGCGGTGGCAGTGAACTCGCGCAGATCCTTGATGTAGTAGATGATCCGGTCGTCCTGCGACATCCTCACCGCCTTGCGGCGATTCCTGGAGTCGACGCCTTGTACGTCGAAACCGCGATCACGCGTAATTTCGAAGTTTTCCTGGCTAATGGCCAGCATCCAGTAGGTTCTGCCCATGACGGTCCTCAAGTCTGGTGTTGTGAGTGAAAAAACACTTTGAAGCTCCGCGATATGGTTTCATGATACAGAACGGGTGGTCGTTTAAGGGTGGGGTGGGCGCCGCTGATTCGGTGTCCAAAGAGCCTTGCACGGAGTCAACATGAGCGAACAGATGACAGACATCCAGGCGAAGGTGGCGGCCGAGCTTGCCGCCCTCGGCGTCGCCTACAAGACACTGACCATTGACCCCGAATTCGCCGACACTGCGGCTTTCTGCGAGCAGTATGGCTATGAACTCGGGGTGTCGGCGAACACTATCGTCGTCGGTTCGAGACGAGAACCGCGTCAGTACTGCGCCTGCGTCGTGCTTGCCAACACCCGGCTCGACGTTAATCACGCCGTCCGGGACCTGATGGGGACGCGCCGGTTGTCCTTCGCAAGCGCGCCCGACACAGTCAGGATCACCGGCATGGAACTCGGCGGCGTTACCGTGTTCGCCCTGCCCGACGGCCTCCCGTTGTATGTAGACGCACAGATCATGGAATCGGAATTCGTGATTCTGGGCGGTGGCGACAGGTCTACCAAGATCAAAATATCGCCGACCGTCTTTAATCTGATGTTGCAGGCCCGCGTCATAGACGGGCTCGCAACTGCGCCACCCTCCCGGTAAGGACGCGGCGGCGATGACTACTCCTCGGTCCGTCGCTGGTACTTGACCCGAATAGCGATGGCCAGTGCGTTCATGGCCAGCAGCATGACCAGCAGCACGATAATTGCCGCCGCGGCGATGCCCCTGAATCCGGCCTGCGGCTGCGATACCCACGTGAAGATCTGCAGCGGCAATACCGTAAATCTGTCGCCGGGGCCGGTCGGGACGAACGTGAGAAACACGATGGCGCTGATCATCAGGATTGGCGCCGACTCGCCAATCGCTCTCGAAAGCGCCAGTATTACGCCGCTCATGATGCCGGGAATCGCCTCCGGCAAAACGACTGACTTGACGACCTGCCAGCGAGTCGCCCCGATGGCCATAGCTGCGTCCCTGTATCCGCTTGGCACGGCCTTAATGGCCTCTTGTGAGGCGATGATAACAATGGGCAGAATGAGCAAAGTCAATGTCAACGCCCCCGCCAGGACGCTTCTGCCCATGTTGAGGCTGTACACAAAGAGAGAAAGGCCGAGAAGCCCATAAATGATCGACGGGACTCCCGCCAGATTAGAGATGTTGAGTTGAATTAGACGGGTGTACCAATTCCGCCCGGCGAACTCTTCGAGAAAAATTGCCGTGCCTATCCCGACCGGAATCGTGAACAGAGCGGTCATCACCATGATCCATGCGGTTCCCGCAAGAGGACCAAGGATGCCCGCCTCTTGCGGCTTTCTCGACGCGTAGCTAGTAAGAAAGTGCCAGGTAAGCCACGGCAGGCCGTCTATCAACGTGTCGATCAGAAGCGTGAGCAACCCCGCCACGCCGATCAGGATCGCTGCGACAAATACACCGAGGAATATCCTGTCCCGCCACACCCGCCTGCCCATGTCGCCCCGATGCGGAGTGCGGACGCGCCGCTGTACAACGTCGCCGATGCTTTTCACTCGTACACCTGTCGATACCGGCCCACGAACCATCTACCGAATATGTTCATGATCAGAGTCATCACAAAAAGCAGCAGTCCTACCGCGAATATAGTCTTGAACTCGAGGCTGCCCTGCGGCGTTTCTCCCAACGCGACCTGCACGATGAAGGACGTCATGGTCTGAACGCTTTGGAGCGGATTCCACGTCAGGTTAGGCGTGGCGCCGGCCGCGATGTGCACAATCATCGTCTCCCCGACTGCCCTGGAGACAGCCAGAATGAACGACGCGACGATTCCGGAGAGAGCGGCTGGAACTACAACCTTGGTCGCAACTTCAAATCTGGTCGAGCCAAGAGCATACGCGGCATTGCGCAAGGATTGGGGCACTGCAACCATGGCGTCCTCGCTGAGCGTCGAGACCATCGGCATGATCATCAGTCCCATCACGAGCCCCGCGCTCAGCGCGTTGAAGAAGATATCGGGAAAGATGTGCTGCAGCATCGGGGTCACGAACGTCAGAGCGAAGTAGCCGTACACGACCGTCGGTATCCCGGCGAGGATTTCGAGGATCGGTTTAAGAATTCGGCGCAGTCGCTCAGGCGCGTACTCGGACAAGAAAATCGCCGCGCCAAGCCCCAAACCAAGAGAAACAATTCCAGCGACGGCGGCGACAAGCAAAGTTCCGCCAACGAGCGGAAGCACGCCGAAGTTTTGAGGCTTGAACAGGGGGGTCCAGACTGTGCCGCCAAGGAACTCCCAGATCGGTATTTCGCCAAAGAAACCGAGGCTCTGCCTGAGAAGAACGATTACGATGCCGACCGTCGTGACGATCGATACGGCGGCGGCGGCGCGCAGCGACCAAACAACCATCCACTCTTCGAGGCGGCGACGTCGTGTGACCCTGGCCCGGGTAGCCGAGGGTACTCGAAAACCCGATTGAACGTCAGGGTCAGGGATTATTTTGGCTGTGGTATCGGCCAACCAGGTCAAATTCTCTCGCCCGCGTAACGGCGGCTGACTCGATTTTGAACGGGTGGGGTTAACACATGGTTAACTGACAGCCGAGTTCCAACGCGCCAGGCGCGGGCGCAGCGTAAAGGTCCAGGTTGGGGCTCTATGAAGCATCACGTATTGCCGGAAGAGTAAATCTGATGGTGGTTCCCATACCGGGGTTGCTTTCCGCTCCGATTACTCCCCCGTGGGCCTGCACGATGTGCTTGGAGATCGCCAAACCCAACCCGGTCCCGCCATCCTGGCGCGACGGATCGGCCTTGTAGAACCGTTCGAATATGTGCGGAAGGTGTTCTGGCGGGATCCCTGACCCCGTGTCGGTCACGGTGAGCGCAACGTGGCCATTCGTACGCGAGACACCAATTTGAACAGAGCCGCCGGATTGTGTGGAGCGAAGGGAGTTGCTCAGCAAATTGCCCAGCACAACCTCTATCTTCGAGTAATCGGCGTTGACCAGAGGCACGTCTTCGATCACCAGGCACGCGAGTCTGACCCCGTTTCCAATCGCCATCGGACGAAACCTGTCAGCGGTGTCGTTCACCAATATGCCAAGGTCCAAAGGACCGAGGTGGAGGGGCGTTTGACCGGTCTCGAGCCTCGAAAGTTCCAGCATCTCGGCCACTAGTTCGTCCATTCGGGCGACATCCTCGAGAATTCTCCGCAGAAAGTCCCCGGCCATCTCTGAATCCGCCAATGCGCCCCGTTGCAAAGCTTCCGCCGCCGCCTGAATGGCGGCTATGGGTGTTCGAAGCTCGTGTGAGGCGTTACTTACAAACTCCCGTCTCGTGTTTTCTGCCCGCACCGCGTCCGTAACGTCGTTAACAAGCAGCAACGCCCGTTTGGCCCCGGATTCGGCGGGAGGAATGGGCGCGGCAAATACATCCACGACACGATTCTGGTCCCTCAGTTGTATTCGGTCGCGGCGGGCCTCGCCGCCGTCCGTTGCCTCTCCAACGAGAGCGTTGACACGGTGCTCCCTCGTGATGGAAGCGAGCTGTATGCCCGGCCGCCAGTCGTGGTTTCCGCCAAATGTCTCGATGGCGGCAGGATTGGCGGATTCGACGGCGCCGCCGCTGTTCACAACGATGACGCCCTGCTGCATGGACCCGAGGATCGACTCCACCCGCCGCCGCTCGATGGACTCCGACTCGAGAAGCACGGCGAATCGGTTTTCGAGCCTAATGGCCGCCCGCGCCAGGCGGTCTGTCTCCTCGGTCCCGCCAAGCTGAGGCCGGTGGCCGCCGCCGCCCGGTCCCATGCGCAACAGATCATTCACAAACCGGTCGACGTACCCGGCCAGCCTTCTGCTCAGGAATATCCCAGCGGCGGTGGCGCAAAGAACCCCTAATATGGCGCCGGGCGTTCCGAAAACCAGAGTTAACACGCCGACCGCAACGGCCAATACAACACCGCCGGCAGCGATGACGTGTCTAACCGGCCAGGAGTTCACTTTATGGTTCGCCGATCGGCGAGTTCTTCGGGAAGTTCGCGGCAAATCGGTAGCCAACTCCCCTCACCGTCTCTATGCGCTTGGGCTTCGAAGAGTCCAACTCGATCTTGGTTCGCAGCCAACGAACGTGAACATCAACCGTGCGGCCCTCGGCCGGAAACTCGTCAGAGTATCGATAGCCCCATACTTCCCTGAGAATTTGATCCCGCGTTACGACCCGACCCGGCCTCGACGCCATGTAGTTGAGTAGATCGAATTCCTTGGGGCGCAGTTCAAGCTGCGCACCGTCCATACGCACAGTCCGGCCTGCCGGATCGATCTCCAGACCGCCCGCCCGGATGATGTGCCTCTCCTGCTCCGAACTTCGGGTTCGCGATATCTCGACCCGGCGCAGATGCGCCCCGATTCTGGCGATCAACTCCCGCGTACTGAACGGCTTCGTCACATAGTCGTCAGCGCCCACGTTAAGACCTTCGACCCGTTCGCTCTCGCCGTCCCGCGCCGTGAGCATGATGATGGGAGAGACGTCACCGGTGCGCCTGAGTGTTCGGCACACTTCGACCCCGCTCATCACAGGCAACATCAAGTCGAGCAAGATCAGGTCCGGCCGCCTCTCGCGGGTAAGATTCAGCGCCTCGCTGCCGTCCATGGCAGTCGCAACTTCGTAACCCTCCGCGACGAGGTTGTAGCGCAGCGCCGCAAGCAAGTTTCGGTCATCCTCGACTACGAGGATCAGCTTTCGGTCCAATGCGCCCCGCATACCGAACTCCGTAGTGGCAAGTACTCAGGATGCGCGACTTAAATCCAGCGCGCAATAACCCTCCCGTGAGAGTCTGCGGGAAGTATATGCCGTTCTACTCTACAGACCCGATCTCAATTCTTCGTTAACGCCTCGCAGCGAAAGCAATTGTGCCCGGTTGTCCGTCACCGCTAGACCGAATCGCCTGATTGCCAAAGAATTGAACGCCTCATCGCGTGCCCGATTTCTTTCCAGGACCGCGCGGAAGCCGTGTCGGGTCGACGACCGATGAATCAGGATTACGAATGTCGGGGGTTAGACCGACTCCGGTCGGCCTGAAGCCGCGGACCGGTATGCCGCGTCGATCATCTCGATTGCGCGCATGCCCGCAAAGCCCGGTGCGTAGTTAACAGTCGTTTTTCCCAGCACGATGTCTGCGAAATTATTTGGTGGACCGGAACATTCGTACGCTCCTGCGTCGCCGGGCAACTCCATGGCGAAGTGGTTGCCGTCGTAACGCTGAACCTCGAGCCTCGCACGGTCTATGTCGAGTATCAGCAGACCCTCGTTTCCGTACACTCGGATGTCGAGTTGGAATCCCTTGTCGTCCGGCACGGCGCCGGCGCCGGAAAACGTGCCGATCGCTCCGCCCGTGAACCGAACGGCAAAGGCATCGTACAACTCGACCCTGCTGGTGGGGCCGGAAGTAACCGCGGTGACGGTTTCCGCCTGCAGTCCGGTCAGCCAGAACGCCATTCCGGCAGAATGAGACATTTGCGAGAGCGCGTATCCGCCCCCGGCGCGGTCCGGATCGGCCCATGTCTCACTTGCGGGCTCGAATACAAGGTCCATCGTGCCCCCTGCCGACGCGTCGAACTGACCGCCTTCCAACAACCCCCGTACGGGCGACGCCATGTGGCACATGACGAATTCGATGGTCCCCACTGCGCCCGCGGCCAGCCGGTTTCGCGCCTCCTGTATGTACGGCTTGTAGTGCCAACCATACGGGACAACGATCTCGACTCCGCGCTCCGCAGCAACCTCCACCAACCTCCGGGCGTCTGCGCCGGACGTCGTCAGCGGCTTTTCGCACATAACGTGCAACCCGCGTTCCAGCGCGGCCAGAGCGTGTTCATGGTGGAGTGTGTGGGGAGAAGCTACCACCACACCGTCGAGCTCCACGTTGTCGAGCAGCTCCCGATAGTCTTCGGTCGCATATCCGAATCCGAACTGCTGCCTTACCTGCTGCAATTCATCCGCGCCGAGACGGCACACGGCGGTCAGTTCGACGTCGTCCCTTGCCGCGAGGACAGGCATGTGATTGGCGGTGGCCCACCAACCGGCGCCAATAAATCCGATTCTCGCTTTACGTTCTGTTTCGGCCATGCGCGGCCCCCTGCGGATTCACCCGTCGGAACGGGTCGCCTAAAGGCTGCTCAGGATAACGCAGAGTCGCGGCGGAACACGCGGGCGCCGCCCCGTGTTTATACGGCTGCGGCCGCCGGGCCTTCCAGTTCCATAGCTGTTGACGGTTCGGGTAGTTCGGCCTCGTCCGGCCTCGCCGCGCCAAACATCAGCCTTGGAAGCGACTGGCTGGGAATGGCCTGTTCACGTTGTTCATGAGACCGCGTGCGGTCCCTGCCCATGATTGTGAAACCGCAGTTGAGGCAGGTGAGGCGAGGGCCGTCAAAGTCGGCCGCGAGTTCGACGGCGCCAAGCTTGCATCTTGGACAAGACCGGAAGTAGAGCATGTTGGCCCTCCGAATGAGCCATAGATTGGGAGGATGTCTTGTTCGACCTTAAGGAGGGTGCAGGCGCGAGGGCCATTCAAATCCATAACGTGTTACTGCGAATCCTGCACAGTGGCGTAACTTGCCGGTTTTGGGCGTTGTTAGGCGGACTACTTCTTCCTCGGCACAAGGTCACCGGCGCTGGCGGCTGACGACTCCGTAAAATGGCTGGCGGCAGGTTCGACGACTACGTGTTTTATCGGATCGCATTTGCTCAGTAGGCGGCAAAGTCAGGTCGGACGCGGGCCGGAGAAGTCGAATTGGCCGCACTCAAGTCACCAACTTGTGGGTGGGCGTTGGTTCACCACAACGGGAGATGACGGAGACGTACATGAAAATCCACATACTCGGAGCGGGC
Organism: Dehalococcoidia bacterium; assembly: GCA_965224235.1. GTDB lineage: Bacteria > Chloroflexota > Dehalococcoidia > Lucifugimonadales > Lucifugimonadaceae. The sequence goes on from CBDCYP010000002.1 coordinate 1,430,343, forward strand.
ACGCCAACCCCTACTCCAACGCGATTCGGATCCGCATACGTGTTGGACGTTGACGGCGAAAAGGTGATGTTCGACTGCGGTCCGGCAGCCACACACAAGTTGGTCAAGGCCGGGCTTTGGCCTACCGAGATCGACTACCTGTTTTTCACCCACCATCACTTTGACCATGACATCGACTACCCGTGTTTCCTACTGTGCAGGTGGGATCAAAGCATCGGCAAGGAGAACAAACTCCGGGTATACGGACCTACCCTCACCGAGAGCATCACCGAGGGCGTGATCGGCGAACGAGGTGTGTTCGCCCATGACTGGAAAGCCCGCGTGTATCACCCTCTTAGCCAGCAGGTTTACGTCAACCGCGGCGGCCGGCTCCCCCGTCGCCCTCCCGATGTTCAGGCCCGCGACATCGGTCCGGGGATCGTCCATACGGCTGAAAAATGGGAGGTGACAGCGGCGCCGGCCGAGCACGTGCAACCGTATCTGGACTCCCTCGCCTACCGGCTCGACGCCATGAACGGCAAGTCAGTTGTTTTCACCGGCGACACTCAGCCGTGCAAGTCAGTGGTGGAACTCGCCAGAGACGCAGACCTGTTGCTCTGTATGTGCTGGGATGATCAGGAGGAGATGGACAAGGATGGTGAGGGATCTGGTCAATGCGGCACAACGGGAGCGGCCCGTATGGCGCAAGAGGCCGGGGTAAAACAGCTTGCGCTGATTCACATGGGACCGAACATCTCATCACGCGGGCCGTTGGAAAAGGGGCTGGCTGACATTCGTGAGATATACGGTGGAAACGTCGTTTACCCGGAGGAAATCACGTCCTTTGACGTGTAACCGGGACCAGGATCAATGAGCCTGTCTAAAAAATCCCATATCTTTGGCGGGATGCCTTCCCATGAGCGAAAACGGTGGCAAGGAATCTCCCTTGTCACCCTGTCATCACCCCCCGTCGCCCCGAGTACCCACTGTCGCCCTGAGAGCCTGTGATTTTGTTGCGAAACCTAAGGTTTTTCAGTCTTAATTTAGCTTTGGAAACGGTCTCAACCAGACGGCTCGGGGCGATCTAATCACAACCTCTGAGCGAAGCCGAAGGGTCTGGGGTCTGGGGGGCGAACCTTGCTGCCTGGCAGACGTTAGATTCTTCGACTTCGCCCAAAATGACACCTGATCTGCGGGGTGACGCACGAACACCCTCTAAGCCGATCAGGAAAACCCAAGACAATGACCCCGTCTGCGGGATTCCGTCCGAATTTCAGGTTGGGTTAACCAACGCCCCGAACCGTGCGGGGGGCAGATAATATGGCCGCATGGATCGCCCCAACGAAACCAAACCGCCCCTCATAAGCGACCTCGAAGACGTCATCGGCGCTCAGTACGTAATTTGGCGGCCGGAAGACCTGCTGGTCTACGAATACGACGGGTCGATAGATAAGGCGATGCCCGGCGCCGTTGTCGTTCCGGGCTCCACTGAGGAAGTCGTGGCTGCCGTTCGGATCGCGAACCGGTATGGGGCCAACATCGTCCCGCGCGGAGCAGGAACCGGGCTTTCGGGTGGCGCCATACCCCTGAGGGATTCGATCGTCATCGCCCTGACCCGTATGAACCGGATCATCGAAATCGATGCGGGAAATCGAACCGCGTTGGTCGAGCCCGGGGTTGTCAACATCGAACTCTCCCAAGCGGCCGCAAAGTATGGGTTGTACTACGCGCCGGACCCATCGAGCCAACGCGCCTGCACCATCGGCGGCAACGTGGCAGAGAACGCTGGCGGACCTCACTGCCTCGCCTATGGCGTCACCACGAACCACGTGTTGGGGATTGAGGCGGTTCTGCCCGACGGCACAGTCTCCTGGCTTGGCAGTGACCTCCGCGAGACCGCCGGGTTCGACCTGAGGGGCGCATTCATCGGTTCAGAAGGGACGTTGGGGATAGCCACCAAAATATCGGTGCGCCTTCTCAAAACCCCTGAAGCAATCCACACCTTGCTGGCAGCGTTTCCGAGCATCGACAGCGCGTCGCAGGCCGTGTCGGACATCATCGCCTCCGGGATCGTACCCGCGGCCCTGGAAATGATGGACCGAAACACGATAGACGCCTGCGAACCGGTTTTTAACCCGGGGTACCCGGCCGACGCACAGGCGGTCCTGATCGTTGAACTGGACGGGCTGATGGAAACGGTCGATGACGAAGCCCAAAAGGTGGAGACCATCTGCGCCGCTTGTGGAGCGTCGGAGTTACGAAGCGCCGACGACCCGGACAGGCGCGCCGAGTTGTGGGCCACCCGAAAAGGGGCCATTGGCGCAATGGGCACGCTCGCGCCGAACTACTACCTGGTAGACGGGGTTGTCCCTCGGACGCGACTCAGCGAGGTGCTGGGCAAGGTGATGGACATCGGCGCGGAAATGGAACTGAAGATCGCCAACGTGTTCCACGCGGGAGACGGTAACCTGCACCCGTGCATACTGTTCGACGAACGCGATCGCGATCAGGTGCGGAGGGTGATCGAGTGCGGCCACCGGATACTGAAACTCTGCGTCGAGGCAGGCGGGGCGTTGTCCGGCGAACACGGCATCGGCATTGAGAAACAGGCCTATATGCCGCTGGTATTCAGCGACGCCGACATGGAGGCGATGGCCCGCCTGCGCCCGGCATTTGGCGCCGGCGAGTCGTTCAATCCGGGAAAGGTGTTCCCGGGAGGCGCTGTGCACGGCGAAACTTTCGGGGTAGATGCGATTACCGTCGGTCGGACAGGCACGGCCGATGTCGTCTAGTACGCGAGACCTACCGGGCGAGAGTCGGGACCAATCGCATTCCGGCCTGGATTCCCCGCCGGAGTCGCCGCCCAACCCAGTCATTTCCAACGATTCCGATCACCGCGAACGGCCGCCGAGCCGACAACAGAAAGCGTAAGTAATGCCAACAGATTCTCCGGTCCGCATCGGCATTATCGGCGCCGGCAGATTTGCAGAAACGCATCTGGACCAATTCGCCCGCGTCGATGGCGCTGAAGTCGTCGCCGTATGCCGCAGGAACGAAGACGCGCTACGCGAGTTGCAGCGGCGTTGTGACATACCGTCGGGGTATACCGACTACCGGGACATGCTGAACTCAGGCGGCATTGACGCGGTCTCCATCGTCACACCGACTGCAAGTCACCACCGAATCGCAATGGACGCCATTTCGGCGAAATTGCACGTTCTTTGCGATAAGCCCCTTGCGCTCAATTCGACCGATGCCAAAGAAATGTTGGATGCGGCGGAAAAGGCTGGGGTTATTCATTCCACGAACTTCAATCAGCGCGGCAATACTCCCCTCGGCCGTATTAAGCGGTATGTCGACGCCGGGTACGCGGGCGAGTTGATCCACATCCACATCCGGTGGGGACAGTCGATGTTCGATGACGTCAAGCCGGAGCTTTTGTCGTGGAGGGGCTTGGCGAACATGGGTGGCGGCACCGTCTACGAACTCATCCACGTGTTCGACGCTGTCCGATTCCTTGGTGGCGAGGTCAGTCGTATTTGCGCCCTGTTGCGCACCTCAATACCGCATAGGAAATTCGCGGATGCCCCCGAGGGAATGAACGTGGACGCCCCCGACTCATCGGCATTTCTTATGGAATTGCGGGGCGGCGCGTACGCAGTCGTCCACACCAGTTGGGTCAGCCGCGGGACGGGGCCCGACGGCCGAACGATTGTAGAGTTCGAGGTGACGGGGAGTGAGGGGCGGATCATGTCCAACGGCCGTTACGGGATCATCGGAGCGGACATGGAAATCGGACAGTTTAGCGAGCTGGATCCGGGAGACCCCTATCCGCAACCGTACGAGCTGTTCATCAATGCGATTCGGTCCGGCGAACCGGTTGAAACCAGCTTCTTAGATGGATTGAAGGCGGCCGAAATTGCCGATGCCGCAATCATGTCCGCCCGCGAGGACCGCTGGGTCGATCTGTAGTCCACTAGATTGGCAGCAGCGGAAACCCGAAACCGGAACACGCTGAACGACTATGACCGGCCGAATTGGGATGAAGACATCGTTGCCTGACCAAGCTACGTTCGATTACTCGGTAGACGGAATGTCACCGTCACGCGTCGAAAAGCCCGGCTCGGTCGATGACCTGGTGAGATTGCTGGCTGACTCCCACCCCCGTGGACAAGCCGTTATCCCGTTTGGGGGAAGCACACGCATGTGTGTTGGCAATGTTCCGGAACGCTACGACGCGGCGCTCAATCTAAACGGCCTCGACTCTGAAGTCGACCACGTGCCCGGCGACCTCACCGTGGTTGCAACGGCCGGAGTCCGCATCGGTCAACTACAGGACCGGCTGGCCTTGTCGGCGCAACGCCTGCCGTTTGAGACGCCCGAGCCGCACAGGGCCACTGTCGGCGGTATAGTGGCTTCAAATCCAACTAACTTGACGGGGGTATCATTCGGCGGCATTCGTGACTGGGTCCTCGGTATGAGAATTGTGCTCGGAGATGGCACGGACACGCGTACTGGCGGGCGGGTGGTGAAAAACGTCCAAGGCTACGACCTGCACCGGCTCCACACCGGGGCTTGTGGCTCTCTGGGCGTGATCGCTGAGGTAGCGTTCAAACTCATGCCCATGCCCGAACAAACGAGAACAGTGGCGGCATGGTTCTCCTCGCCGGAAGTGGCGACAACGGCTGCCCAAACCGTGCTGGACAGTCCCATCTTGCCCGAGGCGATGTCCGTCATCGCCGGGCCGCGGCGCACCGACTTACCTACAGGGCATCTGACGCACTCGGCCTCCGGGGAAGACACAAACTACGTGCTTCTGGCCAGGGTCACCGGTGGCATGGCGGCCGTTGCCAGGCAGGTGGACATGGTGACCGGGGCGGCGGGCGCCGCTTCGGCCGACGGTTACGAGGTTCTGGACCAAGACGAAGCCGATCCACTTTGGGGGATGGCACATGGGAACCACTTTGACCCGGAGGGACTGACGGCGCGCATTGTCGTCAAACCGCTTGCCATCGAGAGCGTCCTGGTCGATCTGGAAAGGCATCAACTACGGCGCCAGGGGCCCGCTGCGTCGATAATCGGCCACATGGGTTTCGGCGTAATTCTGATCAATTGGCCCAGTGGCGCGAACTTTGACGGTCACAAATTAGCGGAATTCGCATTTTCGTTGGCCAACCGGCACGGTGGAATTGCGATAATCGAACGTTGTCCGACCGCGGTAAAAATGAACACGGATGTTTTCGGAGACGTCGGCGCGTCACTGGAAATAATGAAACGCTTGAAGCTCCAATACGACCCCGGACGCGTGCTAAACCCGGGACGGTTCGCAGGCCGCATCTAGCAAATGTCATCACATCGCTCCCGCACCAATGACACCCGCATCCCGCAAAACGGCGTGTCGACGCCGCATTCCGTGCCGATGAGAGGCCGGGTGGACACCCCATGACCACACCTCGCGTAGGCCCTCCGGGCACTTTTCCGGGCTTCGTCGACCAGGAATTCCCCCACGACGACCTGTACAAGTGCGTGCACTGCGGATTCTGTCTGAACGCCTGCCCCACCTACATCGAAACCGGACTGGAGGCGGAATCTCCCCGCGGCCGCCTGGCCCTGATGAAAGCCGTCAATGAAGGGCGGATTGGCATCACCGAGCAGGTCGTCGGTCACTGGGACCTGTGCCTGCAATGCAGGGCGTGTGAGGTGGCGTGCCCATCAGGCGTTCCATACGGGCGCCTGATGGAAGCTACCCGGACGTCCGTAGAACAGTCCTTTAAGCGGTCGAGGTCGGAACGAATCGGGCGGGCGATCGGTTACCGCGGAATTCTCACCAGCCCCGGGCGTACGAAAGCCGCAGGCGCAGCACTGAAGCTCTATGTCAAAAGCGGCATGCGGAAGCTCGCTCGCAACAGCGGATTCCTGCGACTGTTACCCGGAGATTTTGAGCATCTCGACAGTAGTTTGCCGCGCATGAGCGAACAGTTCTTCTCAGCGAAGGGCCAAGTCGTCCGGCCACGCGGCGTTAGGCGAGGGAGGGTCGCCCTGTTGGCCGGTTGCGTTATGCCGCTCGCTCACGCCGAGACCATGGAGGCCGCCACGAGAGTTCTCGCACATAACGGCATTGAGGTTGTCGTTACCGCGGCCCAAGGGTGTTGCGGAGCGCTTAACGCGCATTCCGGCGAACGTGAGTCGGCGCGGGCCATGGCACGCCGCAACGTAGATTCCTTCCTGTCGGCCGACCCCGATGCAATCGTCACCCTGTCGGCCGGCTGCGGCTCGACAATGAAGGAGTATGGTGGACTGCTTCATCACGACGGCGAGTACGCTGCAAAAGCCGAACGAGCAGCTTCTCTGACCAGGGACATCCACGAATACCTCGTCGGCCTGCCGTTCACGCCACCTGAATCGAAGGTCGAACGGCGGGTTACTTATCAGGACCCCTGCCATCTCGCCAACGCGCAGCGGATCACCGAAGCGCCGCGGGAGCTGTTGCGGGCCATACCCGGACTGGAATTGGTCGAGATGGCTGAATCGGGTATCTGCTGCGGCTCGGCAGGCACCTACTCGATCACCCAAAAAGAGATGTCACTTCGGCTCGGCGAGAGGAAAGCTAATAACGTTACCTCCACCGGCGCGGAGGTCGTCGCGACCGGCAATCCGGGCTGCGCAATGCAGATCGAAAACGCGTTGCGACGCGCCGGATCGGCTGTGCAGGTCAAGTACGTGGTGGACCTGCTGGACGAGGCGTACGGGACTTAAATCGGCTAGCAGGTAGTTCGAACCTGCGTCCATCGCGGGGCTGCCCTGCATTGCCCCGCATCTATAATCGGTCTGCTGAGAGGGCGCGGCAACGTTGATTGATTCACTCCGAGGAGAGGAAAGCGACTAATGGACCTGGGACTAAAAGACAAAGTCGCAATTGTGACTGGGGGCAGCTTCGGCATCGGCAAGGCGGCAGCGGCCTCACTGTCGGCCGAGGGGGCGCTGGTCGCCATCGCGGCGCGCAACCAGGCCGACCTGGATGCGGCAGCCCGAGAGATTGAGGCATCGACGGGAAACCCTGTCATGGGAATATCGACGGATGTTCGCGATGAAGGGCAGGTGCGAGACCTGGTCGATCGGGTAGTTGGAGAATGGGGCGGAGTCGACATCATCGTCAACAATGCTGGCACAAGCGCCGCGCACTCGTTTTCCGATCTGACAGACGAGATATTCACAGATGATTTTCGCCTTAAGGTTTACGGCGCCATGTACTGCATCAGGGCGGCGCTGCCACACTTGAAAAAGTCGGCTGGCGGGGCGATTCTCAACATCACGACCCCGGGCGGGAAAGCTTCGGGACCGGGCACAAACCCAACGTCGATGGCGCGTGCAGCCGGTATCTCGATGACAAAGTCGCTGTCGAAAGAGTTCGCAGCATTCAACGTCAGAGTGAATACCGTGTGCATCGGAACAATCAAGAGCCGACAGAATGAGCGCGGGTGGGAGCGGATTCACGCAGGAGACCCGTCGTACACGCTGGAAGATCATTGGCGCCAGCGCGGTAATGAAATACCCCTTGGCCGGGTCGGCGAGTCGCATGAGGCGGGAGATGTAATCTGCTTCCTCGTGTCGGAACGGGCTTCATACGTGACCGGCACATCGGTGAACGTCGACGGCGGTGTTTCACCGGTCGTGTGAACTCGGCTGCCCGTCAGACCTGATCGGTCTCGCGGGCGACGATGCGGGGCGAGTGCGGGCCGACATACAGCCGGTCCGCAGAGTAAACCGTTCACGGCCCGCGCATTCGCTACCCTGATAGGCGCCGGCACACCGCATACTTGCGCCGCGTACGCGAGAAAGCATGGAGGGGGACGCAACATGGGACTACGTGTTGAAGGACCCGTCGCTTTTGTTGGCGTCGGCAAACTGGGAACGCCTATGGCGGCGCGACTCATCGCCGCCGGTCACCACATCGTTGTTTACGACAAGAACCAGGGAGCGGCCAACCGGCAGGCAGGTTGCAACGTCGAGGTTGCCGAATCGCCCGCGGCCGCGGCTGAAACCTGCGATGTGGTGTTCACCTGCCTTCCGGGCCCGACTGAATTCAACGATCTGCTTTTCGGAGACGACGCCCTTGCAGAGGCATTGCGGCCAGGTTCGATACTCGTAGACCACACCACGAATTCCCCAGAGGTCATCTCGTCAGCGGCCGCACAACTTGAACACCGCGGCGTTTCGTTGATAGACGCCCCTGTCAGCGGGGGCGTCGAGGGCGCACGGACGGGCGATCTGACGGCGTTGGTAGGCGGCGGGGACACCGATGTCGCGCAGATACGGCACTACCTCGACGCAACGTGTTCGTCCGTTTTTCACCTTGGTCCCGCGGGTAGCGGCACGGTTGCAAAATTGATGAACAATCTGGCCTGTTTCACGCTTGACCAAGTCTTCGCGGAGTGTCTGACCATTGGCGTCAGGGCCGGAGTTGACCCACAACGCCTCTTCGATGCCCTGAGAGGCAGCGCCATCGGCAACGGCGCCAATATCAAGGTTCGACTGGCGGAAACGTTCATGAGGAGTGACTTCGAACCCCGCTTCACGTTGGCTGGTGCGCATAAGGACCTCACCCTGGCGTTGGAACTGGCAGACCGGCTGAATGTGCCTTTGCGGCTTACTCCCCTGGCTCTTTCCGAACTGGGCGAAGCCGTCGAGCGCGGACTTGCCGATCTCGACGCGTCGATCGCGATGACCCTTCAAGAGGAACGATCCGGTGTACGCGCAAGACCTATGGATGGATCGACCGACGCCTGAGGGCAACGGCAAAATGCCCAGCCCACCCGCCGCGGGCGCGCGAGCACACGGTTGACCGCGCGCAGTCTAGGAACTTATACTCGCGCGGACTATACCTATTGACTATCAATCCGGGGCATGTTGGCCCTGATGAGGCATGTCATGACTACAGCCACGCGCAAAGACACAGATGTCGCCATGATGGCGCACCTGTTACGGAGAGCCGGTTTTGGCGCCACTCGTGACCAACTCGACCAATACGTCGCCAAAGGTTACGAAGAGACGGTGGAGGAACTGCTCAATCCCGAGTATGGCGATCCGCCCGATCAGGACCTGCTGGAACGTTATTTCATCGCCGCCACGGAGGCCCGCTCTGTCGGGCATGCCGACCCGCAGTGGTCATGGCGGTTGGTTACCAGCCCCAAACCGCTCGAAGAAAAGATCGCCCTTTTCTGGCACAGCGTACTGGCGGTCGGAGGCATCAAGTTAGACCACGGTCTTGAGATGCTGACCGAAATAGACCTTTTCCGAAGGGTTGGCCTGGGGAAGTTCCGAACCATCCTGTTGGAGATTTCCAGAAATCCGGGAATGATGTTTTGGCTAGATAATCAGAACAGCCATAAAGACGCGCCGAACGAAAACTACGGCCGCGAACTACTTGAACTGTTCTCCATGGGCATCGACGAACACGGCGAAGGCGCGTACTCAGAAGACGACGTCAAGGTCGCGGCCAGAGCGTTCACCGGTTGGGCGTCTCGGCCCACAATGCCGCCGTTTTTCCTGGGGCCATTTCCGATGGAGTTCCAGTACGACCCAGACGACCACGATCACAGCGACAAAGTGTTCCTGGGCGAGGCCGGCGACTGGAATGGTGATGACGCGGTGGCGATCATAGTTCGCCAACGCCCGACGGCCGAATTCGTTAGCCGGCGCCTCTACCAGTTCTTCGTCGCCGACGATGCCGATGAGGCGGAAGTTCAGCGCCTCGCAGACGTGTTCGAAGACAGCGACGGAGAGATCAGGGCGGTACTGAGAGCGATTTACCTCTCCGATCATTTCAAGTCGGAGGCCGTGCGATACCGTAAGGTGAAAAGCCCCGCCGAAATGGTTTACGGAACGGCGCGCCTTACAGACCGCTATAGCCTTCCGGACATGGACGCCTCGATGTTGGCAAACTACGCCATGTTCATGGGACAGCATCTATTGAACCCGCCGAGCGTAGAAGGCTGGCACGAGGGCGAGGAGTGGGTCGACAGCGGCGCCCTGGTTGAACGAATCAACTTCGCGTCAGGTGAACTTGAAAAGACCGACACGCCCGGTATCGCCGGAATGGTCTCCCGCGTGCGAGCAGCGGGCAGCGGCCTGTCAGGCAGAGCGTACGTAGAGGCGTGTCTTGATGCCATGGGCGCGATCGACGTGTCCGAACGCACCCTGGCGCTGCTCGGGGAACACGCTTCAGGTCAACCGCAGCCATCAAGCCCGGCGGACGAGGTCAGCCGCGCCGTCGAGATGTTCCAGTTGATCGCATCCACACCCGACTTTCAGTATTGCTAAACCAGTGGCCGAAAGGTCAGGAACCCAGGAGTCAAGAGATGGCGATAAACGGTCACGGGAGCAACGGCAGGCCCAAAAATCTGGTTGTCATCCAGCTTTCCGGAGGAAACGACTATCTGAATACCGTCGTCCCCTACCAGGACGGGCTGTACTACGACTACAGACCGGTCATGGGACTTAGTGGAGAGAAGGTCATCCCGCTTGACGATCGTGTCGGATTCAACTCCCACATGGGCGCATTCAAACGGCTGTATGACGACAACAAGCTGGCGGTAATCATGGGTATCGGATATCCGGAACCCAACCGCTCCCACTTCCGGTCGATGGACATATGGCACACGGCCGAACCAGCGATTTCGTCATCGGAAGGGTGGCTCGGCAAAACGACACTGGCCCTCGACCCTGAAGGCAAGAACCCGGTGACCGCGGTCAACTTTGGCCGGGGGCTGCCGAGAGCCCTTGCATTCCCTGGGGTTTCCGTGGCCTCAGTCGGCGCGCTCGAAACCTACGGCCTGTACACCGGACTTGCAGGCGCCTCGAACCGCGACGCGCTGCTCGACACCGTTAGCCGGATCTACCAGCCCTTGTCCGAGGAGGGATACCCGTCCCTGCGATTGATGCAGACCGGCCGGGGAATGTTGGACGGCGCGGATCTGCTGCGTGCAGCGCCCGCCGGCTACACGTCGAGCGTTGAGTACAACGCCGAGAATCCCATCGCGCAGAGCCTCAAAGGCGTAGCGCAGGTAATGTCGGCCGGATTGGGCACTCGCATTTTTTACACTCAGCACGGCAGTTTCGACACTCACACAAACGAACTTGTGAACCACGCAAAGCTGTGGGACGAAGTGTCGGAGGCGGTGGAGTGCTTTTGGGCGGATCTGATCGAGCAGGGACAAGCGGACGACACCGTAATCTGGATGTTCTCGGAGTTCGGCCGACGCATCGAGGATAACGGCGCTGGGACGGACCACGGCTCAGGCGGGGTCTCCTTTATGATTGGCAACCCGGTCAACGGCGGACTATACGGCGACTACCCAAACCTCAATCCGCAGGATCAACTTGAAGGGGACGTGCGCTACAACACGGACTACCGCACCGCTTACGCATCGATCCTTGAGGATGTCCTTCACGTAGAGTCAGAATGGGTGATGAACAGGAAGTTTGAACCGATTAAAGAGCTCGTCCACGCCTAGGGCTGGTGGGTGTCGTGTCGGGCATTCTTGTCTGACTCACCTGTCTCGCCGGAATGGCCATCGGAATCACTAACACAATCCCATGAACCCATATTCATACAGCCATACGATAGGAATCGCCTCTTTCGAGGGGCGCGGGTTCATGAACCCCGTAGACGTAAGGTTCTCGCGTGACGGCAATCTTTACGTACTGAGCAGGTCGAACGCCGGCAACAAAAACGTGCGCGTTAGCGTCGTAACGCTCGATTCCGAGTTCTTGTTTGAGTTTGCGAACTGGGGCACGGAACCTGGCATGGCGACGCAACCTACGAGCTTGGCATTCGGCCCGGATGATCGCGTCTACGTCCCAGACGAATTCATTAACACGGTCTCGGTATTCGAAAAGGACGGGACATTCGTCGAGCGATGGGGTGAAGAGGGGGACGGCCCGGGACAGTTCAGCAGGCCTTCCGGGATCGCGGTCGACTCCGACGGCAACTTGCACGTAGTGGACCACCTCAACGCCCGAATCCAAAAGTACTCGCCCGACGGACACTACATCTCGTCATTTGGCACATTCGGTACGGGAAACGGAGAATTCAATTTCCCGTGGGGCATCTCGATCGACCCCGAGGACGGAATCTGGATAGCGGACTGGCGCAATGACCGTATTCAGCGCTTCGGACCTGACGGTGAGTTCGTGGCGGCATTCGGTTCGCGCGGCGTTGGCAATGGAGAATTCAATCGCCCATCGAGCGTCCATGTTGGCCTGGACGGGCTGATCTACGTCTCCGACTGGTGGAACAACCGCGTGCAGGTGTTCGAAAAAGACGGCGCCCACCGGAAAACTCTGAATGGCGACGCCACGCTTTCAAAGTGGTGCCAGGAGTTCCTAGACGTCAACCCGGAACAGGCAAGTTGGCGGGAGAACTCAGGGACGGCCGAACGCGAAAAGCTCTTCTGGCGGCCCGCCGGCATCGACACATCCCCCGACGGCCTCGTGGTAATCGCTGACAGTTGTCGCCACCGGGTTCAGATATACAGTCGAGCAGGCGTACCCGCGCTGGCCTGACACGGGCGTTCGCCTGATCACAGGTAAGTTCCGTTACCTGGCGGCGATCAAGCCTGCCTGATCTACGCGTTCAGGTGCTCAACATGGCCTGTTCACCCTAAATCCACGCACCCGGGCCGCGCAACGTGTCATTCGGCGCTCCTAGATGTCGTTCGACAGACCAAGAATTCATTCGGCAGACCAAGATGTCATTCGGCAGACCAAGATGTCATTCGGCAGCCCAAGATGTCATTCGGCAGCCCGGGATGTTACCCCCAGCGCCCAAATATCATTCCCAGCGCCCAAATGTCATTCCGAGCGAAGCCGAGGAATCTAAGCCGGTCGTTGGCTGTTCCAGCGCCAGTCAAGCAACAAGGCCTTGCGCCAGGACGCGTTGCTCCTCGACAGCCTGGTTATGGGATAAGCACGTGAAATTCCTCACTCCGAACTCCGTTTCGAAATGACAGTCGAGGGGCGGGGGATACGTACGTTCTAGTATGAACAGGCGCTTAGCTCAAACCGTACTCTTCCATTAATCCGTTGATCTGGCCCCAAGTCGCCTCTTCGATCTCTACTCCGGACTCGGCGCGGGCGCGTCGTGTCACCGCTTCCTTCTCGCCAGGGTAGAGGATTTCGTCGAAACCGGGCATCAACGGCGTGTCTTTGGCGTAGTCAACCAGCCAGTTGACGCGGTCCCGCATCCCGTCCAGCGGCGCGAGGCGGGAGATGTCGATAACAATGATGGTCGAACCGCTCGAATATGTGTCGCCCGGGGGTTCCGGTTTGCCGTACTCCCCGACTAGCCCGCCCAAAACGGCGGCCATGAACGCGAGAGCATATCCCTTGTGGCCGACCTGGGTTCCCCCGAGCGGAAGTATGGCGCCGCCTGCGTAGAAGTCGTTAGGATCCCTGCTTGGATTGCCGTCCGGATCGATCACCCACTCGTCAGGCAGGTCATGCCCGCGCGCCCGGTAGACCCGTAGTTTGCCCTCTGCCCCTATCGACGTCGCGAAGTCGAGCAGGACGGGGTTCTCCTCCTTGTATGGGAAACCGATGGTGACCGGATTCGTACTGAAACGGCGGGCGGCGCCCCCATACGGGGGAACGATGTTCGACCCCTCGCCCAACAGCCCAGTGAACATGATGGCAGCCATATTATTGCGCGCCGCCATTTCCGAGTAACTGCCGATCCGGCCGACGTGCCCGAGGCTGGACATCGTAGCGAGACTAATGCCGTGGACCTTCGCCTTTTCGATAGCCGCCTCGGCCGCGAATTTTGCGACGACTTGACCGAACGAGTGGTGGCCGTCGATCCTCAGGATCCCGCCGCTCTCCGCAACAATTTCCGGCTCGGCGTCCGGCTGGCGGATGCCGTTCTGTATGTCGTCCACGTACTGGGGAACCCGAATAAAGCCGTGCGAGTCGTGACCGGTCATATTGGCGTCGGCCAGATGGTCGCCCACGGTACGGCCGTTGGCTTCTGAAGCGCCGGCCGCGACGAGGATACGGGTCGAAATATCGGATATCTGTTGGCTGCTCAGTACGGGCATACTGTCGTCCTCAATTCCCGCAACACGCGGGCACGGGTGTTTTTGCGTTTAGGTGACGCGTCACCGTCGCCTCTCCCCTGCAACATGGTACGACGAGCGCTTTCGCCGGGCTGCCGTGACTACGCTCTCGTGCAGCACGAAAATCGCTGGGTGAACTAGGACAGAGCCGGGTCCTTGAACATGGTGGGCGGATCGATATCGTCCGGCCCAAGGACTTTGCAGATCTTCCGGTAGATCTGGATCCGGTACCGGCCTGTATCCGCCCAGTAGACCCGGTTTTCGGCGTCCACCTTGACTGCCGTGGGGCTTAAAAACCGCTTCTCGGCATCCAGATTGACGACATTCTCGCGCATCCGCAGCATATCGAGGTTAGTCATCAGCTTGCGAAGGCCGCGCTCGTTGAGCGTCGCATCTCCTATGAAAGTTTCGAGAAATCCGCCACGCGGGTTGAACATCAGCCCGCGGTGGTTCGACCGGTCGGCGACGTAGATGTCGCCGTACTGGTCGACCGCAACATCGCTTGGCCTGTTCATCCGGCCCGGACCCGATCCCGGTTCGCCAATCACCTGTAGCGCTTCCCCCTCTGTGGAGAATCGCTGAACGCGGTCATTTCGCCAGTCCGCAACCAGAATCGTGCCGTTTATCGGGTCGATACCCAGACCCCAGGGGTAGTCCAACTCTCCTGGCGCGTCGCCGTAACCACCGAATCCACCAATGTATTCGCCCTCATTCGTGAAATGCTCCACGCGGTGATTGCGGGAGCTCGTAACCCAGACCGTCCCATCGCGACCGATCGCAATGCCCGACGGCGCGTTTAGTTCGCCCGGCCCATCGCCAGCCTCACCCCAGATACCGAGAAAGTCACCGTCGATGGTAAAACGCGCAACCTTGTTGGCGTGTTCGTCGGTGACGTAGAGGATTTCGTCCTGGTCGATCTCGCACATCACCCACGACGGCAATGACTCGTTACCCGCCGGCTCGAACCCACCGTCCGGCCCAGGCGCGTAAATGTCGTTGTCCTCGTATCCGTCATCCTCAACGTTTACCCTGACGAACCGGTTTGTGGCCACGTTGCCGCCAGCTTCGGTGAAGCGATTGACCACGTACAGTTCTTCGGGGCCGATGGCCAGGTCCATTGGGCCCTTGAATCCGCCCAGGGCAAGCCGCTGTCCAAGTGCGATTTCGTACTTGTGCCCTCCCCTGAGCATATAGGGATAGCCCGTTACGCCGTCATAGACCGGCGCCTGATTCGTTGTTGTGGCTGGCGTGCTAACCATTGGCTGGCCCCTTTGGCCCATAGTTCTGCCGTTCCGGCCTTACCCTGCTTTGTGGCAGATGATTCGCCGGACGTCGGCAGCCGGGATTTACGTTGTAGCTAAATTCTGGCGGGTTCCAGGAGATCGTACTGCTCAAAATGGCCGTTCACGATTTCGTCCGGCGCTATCCCGAGATGACGGTCCAATAGCGTGGAGTAGATGGACCTGAAATCGTTGTTGTATTGAAGGTCGCCGCTCAATTGCTTCGACGGTTCCAGCGACGGGTACTCTCCGTAAAAGCCGCCCATTACTCGGTCTCCTATCAGGAACGCTCCGCCGCCCGAACCGTGATCGGTCCCGTTGCCGTTGTCTCTGACGCGGCGCCCAAACTCCGAGAAGATCAGCATCACCACTTCATCCGCCGCATCGTGGCATCGCAGATCGTCGAAGAAGTCACGCACGGCCTGCGAGACCTGCCGCCACAATTTTTGCTGGGTCTGCACCTGATTTCCGTGCACGTCGTATCCGCCATGTTGAGCGTAGAAAATACGCGTTCCCAAGCCTGCCGTGTGCACCTGGGCGATGTCCCGCAAGTTCTGGGCCAGCGGGTTCGCTTCGTACTCGACCGTGGATGTGTACTGCCGGGGCGCCGCCCTGAGCAAATCGACTGCCTCCAGCGCGTCGCGCCCTGTCTGGCCGATGTGCTCCATGATCATCTGCTGCTCTTCAAACTCGATCGGCGCATACATCCGGGTGAACACATTGAGCGCAGCGCGTTGGTTCTGTCCATCGAGATTGGTCAGCAGTCCGTACCCCTCGAGTTGCGTCACCGACACGGCAGGCGTGCCCGACAGGTACATCGCTCGGGGTAGGCCGGGGCCGAAGCTGACGCCCGTGACAACGTTCTTTTTCTTTGGGTCCAGCTCGCGGATTGTGCGACCGAGCCACCCTTCCGACACGTACTCGAACGGATTCGCTGTGTGCCATATGTCCATTGAGCGGAAGTGGGATCTGTCCGGCTCGGGGTACCCGGTTCCGGCCATCACGGCTACGTTCCCGTCGTCCCACATGTCCTTGATTTCCGTCAGGGCCGGGTGGAATCCCAACTTGGTGTCGATGTGGAGCAAGTCGGTTTCAGGAATACCGACCGTCTGCCGAAAATCGTAGTACAGAGGGTCGCCGTAGGGAACGACCGTGTTCATGAAGTCGTTGCCTCCGGAGAGTTGCAACACGACCAGCACAGGGTCTTTGCCATTCACTCGTCCGTTTGTTTGGCTGTTCATCATGATTTTCTCCCGTGTTTACGTGTCAAGCCGGGTCGTGTGGCATGGGGAGGATCAAGCGAACTGATACTCGCGAGACGTGGCGATCATGCCGACAAGTTGCCCCGCGACCCTCCGCGCGGCCTCTTTCTGCTCCTGCGTATCTCTTGGGATTCGCCCATCGAATCCCAGTTCGTTCAGGATGATCTTTCTCGAAGGATTTCCCAGCCACAGCGAGCCCATCTCGTACAGGCAAGTGTCCAGTAACTCGTCGACCGTAGCGGGGCCCTCTCCGGAGGCGGCGCGCTCGGTCATTGCCGCCACGCCCGGAGCTTTGGGATCGCTCAGGCGCTCGGCCGCAAAATTCACGCGGGACACGAGGAACGACGAGTCGATCCACTCACGCCCGGTGTGCCAGCCCTCCACGGTGGGTGGGTTCAGCAACTCCTGCCCCATGGCAATCGTCGCTCGCGGCAGTTCCGCCAGACCGTGCTCATAGCCGTCAGTGTGCCGGCCGGACAGTCGCACCGTATTCGCAACGAAATCAGCCGGACTTTTCACTTTTCTGAACTGTGAGTTCTTGAAGAAGTCGCTGTTGAACACGAAACGCAGTACGTCGCGTATTTCATGGCCGCTCGCCTCAAACGCCTGTGCGATCAGCTGGATTTCGTCGTCATCCGGTTCGTCTGCCACGAAGAAGGAATGGATTTCCTGGCCGATAAACGACGCGGTGGCAGGCTGCCTGGCGATGATTTCGATAACGTCGTCGCCGTTGAAGTCCCCGGTATCACCCAGGAACTCCTTTTCTCCGTGGTCGTGGTCCTCGTCGCGGTAGACGAAATCGGCGGGCCAGTATCCGGTTGGATATCTAGGAAGGACCTGCGTCATCGTCCAGCCGGTAAACGCCCTCGCGCAGTTCCTCACGTCATCTTCGGTGTAGTTGCCGCGGCCCATGCTAAAGAGTTCCAACAACTCGCGACCGTAGTTTTCGTTGACGGCGTCTCCGTGGTTGTTCTGCTGATCGAGCCAATAGATCATCGCCGGATCTCGAGACAACTGCTGCAACAGGGTTCCGAAGTTGCCGAGTCCGTAGTCGCGCAACATCGAATAGTGCCTGTTCATCATTGGGCCGTTTGTCACCTTGGCCCATCCGGTGGCGAACACTCCGTGCCAGAACAGGGCGACCTTCTCCTCGAGCGGACGCTGTGAGTTGACCATCCTGTACATCCACTTCATCGCTACCCAGCGCGGCGACTCCTCGTCCGCGTGTTCGGGATGATGTCGTTCGAGGACATCCTCATCCAGTCTGGGAAATTGCTCAGGATTCAGGAGATCCTCCACGACGCTCTCGTACCCTTGCGCGGCAAGATTTTCGAGCTCGGGTCGCGTGGCGCCGAACCCTGCACGCCGCATCAGGTGGGCTACAAGTGAAATATCTCTTCGAGAGACCATCTTTCGTCCTCCCAAAATTGACCGGTTCGGGTAGCCGCGTCAGCGGCATGTCTTGATCGGCAAAGTATACGACGCTAGGCGGTGTGAAACCGGAATCAACACGAGCGAAGAAACGCGCAAACTGAATCAAAGGTAAAATCTCGCTTCGCGACGTTTCGCTTTCATTCAGATGCCAGACAATACTCGCCAGAATCAACTCGATCCGATCAGGTTCGAAGTTATCCGCAACGCGCTTACGCAGGCCACGGAAGAGATGGCCGCAGCGCTGAGGCGAAGCGCGTACTCCACCAACGTAAAGACCCGGCAGGACTTCTCGTGCGCGTACTTCGACCCCGAAATGCGTGTCATCGCCCAGGCATTCACACAACCCGTGCACCTGGGGTCTTTCGTCGAGCACGTCCCTCAGGCAATTAAACGCCAGGGCGTGGACAACCTCGGCCCGGGTGACATGATCCTGTCAAACGACCCGTACGGCGGCGGCGTTCACCTCAACGACATAAGTCTGATCGGGCCGGTTCACTGGAATGGCCAGCTCGCCGGATACACGGCCTGCCTTGCGCACCACGTGGACGTTGGAGGCGGGGCGCCGGCATCGGTGGGCGCGTTCCAGGAGGTTTTTCAGGAAGGGGTCATCATCCCGGCGGTGAAGCTCGTCAAGGGCGGCCAAATCGTCGACGACATCTTCAGGCTCGTCCTCGCCCAGATACGGTCGAAACGTGAGACCGCGGGCGATTTCCGCGCACAGGTCGCGTCAAACCTGACGGGCGCCCGCAGAGTGCAGGAGATCGTAGACCGGTTCGGGCTAGATGAGTTTCGACGATACGTAAATGAGATCGTCGAATACACCTCCCGGCGGACGCGTGCCGAAATCGCAAAACTCCCAAAAGGCGTGTTCAGGGCGACCGGCTCGGTCGACAACGACGGATTCACCGACAAGCCCGTTCAGCTAAAGGTCAAGGTCACGATCGACGACACCGGCGTCCATTTCGACACCACCGGGTCGGACCCGCAACGCCGAGCGCCGGTGAATTCCACTTTTGCCCAGACCTTTTCGGCGTGCGCCTACGCGCTGCGGTCGCTCATGGACAAGGACCTGCCGGTCAACCACGGTTTCTACCAGTACGTGCGTATCAATGCGCCCTTAGGCGCCGTCACGAACTGTGTGCATCCAGCGCCCGTTGTGGGAGGCTGGGAAACACACGTCAGACTCAACGACATGATTTTCAAGGCGCTCTCCGAAGTCATGCCCGACGATGTCCCCGCCGGTACGAAGGCGATGCAGTGCCACTCCGGTTTCGGTGGCGACCACCCGGGAACCGGCGAGTACTACTGCTACCTCGAAACCCTGGCCGGCGGTTACGGCGCCCGATCTACGTCGGATGGGCCGGACGCGGTTCAGGCTCACGGCCAGAACACGGAAAACGCCCCGGTCGAAGAGGTAGAGATTAACTACCCGCTGCGGATCGAACAATACGGACTGATCACCGATTCGGAAGGGCCGGGGAAGTACAGGGGGGGTCTCGGCCTTCGCCGTGACTACCTGTTCCCGTCGCCTACTACCTTCACGATTCTGGCCGATAGGGATAAGGCCGGGCCGCACGGCCTTTTCGGTGGCCAACCCGGTTCGATTTCGGTCTATGCCTTGATGAGAGACGGCGAGGAGGTGCATCTCTCGTCCAAGACGACCGTTCAACTCGAACCCGGCGACATAATTTCGTACCGCACGTCCGGTGGAGGCGGTTTCAAAAACCCACTGCTGCGCGACCCCGAACTCGTACTGTCCGATGTTCTCGACGGCAAGGTGTCTATCGAGCGTGCGAGGAGCGTGTACGGCGTGGAGTTGGGTGCGGACGGCGCCTCGGTAGACCTCGCAGCTACGAGACTGCTACGCGGCCGTTTGAATGGTGAAACCGGCGCATGACGTTTGAAAACGGAGGGCATGAGCCCGGCAACTTGAATAGCGCCCGATTCAGACTGGGCGTGGACATTGGCGGGACTTTCACCGACGGAGTGCTCATCGACACGTCGTCAGGCGAGGTGACGAACTCCAAAGTGCTGTCGACGCCCGGCGATCCGTCGTTGGGTTTTATGGAAGCCCTGCAACAACTGATAGCCGACAGCGGCATTGAACCCGGCGAAATCGGGCATGTGGTCCACGCGACCACGGTGGCGACGAACGCCATCATCGAAGGCTCGACGGCGCGCGCCGCATTTGTAACGACAAAGGGCTTTTCGGACATGCTGGAGATTGCACGGCAGATTCGGCCCACGCTATATGACCTCAACTTCAAGAAGCCGCCCCCGTTGGTGCCGCGCAGACTGTGTTTCGGCGTCCCCGAAAGGCTCGATGCGGTTGGAGACGTCATCACGCCACTCGACGAATCGAGTGTAGAGGCAATCGCCGAACTCATCGCCCAGGCGAACGTCGAGTCGGTGGCTGTCTGCCTGCTGCACGCCTACCGCAACCCCGATCACGAGGCGCGGGTCGGGGAAATTCTTCGATCAAGGCTGAAGGACATACCCGTCTCCTTGTCCTCCGAGGTGGCGCCGGAATTCCGTGAGTACTTCCGGGCGAGCACCACTGTAATCAACGCGGTGATCGGGCCGCTCGTAGGCCGCTACCTGTCTAACATCGGGCGCCGTATGGAAGATCGCGGTATTACCGGCGATCTGTTGGTCATGCAGAGCAGCGGCGGTGTGTATTCGGCTGAAGCAGCTGTCGAACGACCCGTGTTCATGGTGGAGTCGGGCCCCGCCGCAGGCGCGGTCGCCGCCACGCATATCGGCGCTGCCGCAGGGCACACAAACCTGATTTCGTTCGATATGGGGGGCACAACAGCCAAGGTGTGCATGATCCTCGGCGGCGAGCCGCGGGTGACCAAGGACTACACGGTGGGGGCCGAGGCGCAAAGCGGCGCCGGCGCTTTCGGCGGCGCAGACGGTTACCCCGTCAGGACTCCCGTGATCGACCTGGTAGAAATCGGCGCGGGCGGCGGCTCGATCGCCTGGGTAGATTCGGGAGGCGCGCTGCGAGTCGGTCCGAAGAGTTCGGGCGCTGAACCCGGACCCGCATGCTACGGACTTGGGGGAACCCAGCCCACCATAACGGACGCCAATCTCGTGCTCGGCAGGCTGAATCCGGAGTACTTTGCCGGCGGATCCATGCGACTCGATCCAGAATTTTCCGCGGCGGCTATCAGTGAGCATTGCGCCGGACCGTTGGGAATGGGAGTCGAGGCGGCAGCGGACGGGATCATAGAGATCGCCAATGCAATGATGGTGGGCGCACTAAGGCTGGTCTCGGTCCAGCGCGGCCACGACCCGCGGGACTTCCTGTTGGTTGCGTTCGGAGGCGCCGGACCGGCGCACGCCGCGCGAATCGCGCAGGACAGCGGGATGGCGGGAGTATTGATTCCACCGAGCCCCGGTACGGCGTCTGCATTGGGCCTGTTGGCGACCGACCTTCGGCTCGATCGCGGCGCGACTCACCTGGAACTCGCCGACAACGTCAACCCAGCCGAATTGGACAAAAAGTTTCTGACTCTCGAAGAAGGATGCATATCGGCGTTGCAGACGAATACGTCCGTCGTCGCAAGCATGTACTTCCGCCGCTCGGTCGAGATGCGCTATTTCGGGCAAAGTTTCGAGTTGAACATCCCTGCGCCGGCCGGAACGTTTGACGAATCAGGGCTATCGTCTCTGCTCGCCGCTTTCCACGATGAACACGAGCGCGCATATGGGTTCAAAGTTCCTGACGAACCAGTCGAGTTTGTCAATCTTCGATTGGTAGCTGTACAACCGATCACCAAGCCGGGCGCCCGGCCTATGGCGAAAGGTTCTGATGACGAGTCATCGGGCGTTAAGGGCCACCGTCGGGTCTTCTTTGCGGATTTGGGCGGCTGGACCGACACCGCGGTCTACGACCGGTACGCCATGACCGCGGGTGATCAGGCGAAGGGACCGGCAATGATTGAGGAAGGCGATTCCTCGACCGTAGTGCCGGCGGGCTGGCTAGCTGACGTGGACGACCACGGAAATCTGATTCTCACGCGATCGTAATTCCTGAGCAGGCCGCATGAATCAGCCAGCCCAACTTGTTGCAGAGGAGCCTGAATGACCGCGCCGTTTATCAGAAAGCCGTTTCGCCTTCTCATCGATCAGGCCGTGCCGATGCGCGACGGAGTGCGGCTTTCCGCGGACGTATATCTGCCCTCCACCGGCGGACCGTTTCCGGCATTGCTACTGAGAACGATCTATGACAATCAGGAACCGCGCTACATCCGCTGGACGCGGCGATTCGTCGACGCTGGTTATGCGGTGGTTCTCCAGGATTGCCGGGGCCGACACGATTCCGAAGGCGAGTGGGACCCCTACATGTGCGAACTCGAAGACGGGTTCGACACCCACGAGTGGATCGGCCGCCAGGAATGGTGTGACGGCCAGATAGGGACGTTCGGACTGTCGTATCCCGGCTTCACGCAGACATTGCCGTCGACCCTGCGCAGCCGGTATCTGAAGGCGCTGGCGCCCATCGCCTCACAGCAGGACAACTACGGACATCACCGGGTCGACGGGGTGATTCACCACGCCATCAGCCTATTCTTTTCCAACATGATGGGGAAAACGATGCAGCGGAACGCGCTGGGTGAACTTGACCAGGACCAATTTTATCGGGCGTTGCCGCTCATATCGGCGCTCGACGACCTGGGTGAGAACCCCTACTACCGAGGGGTGATCGAACACGAGAAGTACGGCCAATGGTGGGACCGGTACAGTCTGCGGGACCGCTACGACCAGGTCGATGCCCCCTCCCTGTTCATTACCGGTTGGTTTGATTCCCTGCTTCACGAAACCCTGAAGGTGTTCAACGGGTGGACGAGGTACGCACGCTCAGACGACGCACGCAGGTTGACCAGGCTCATCGTCGGGCCATGGAGTCATCAGACCGCGCCGTGGGGAAGACAGCCGTTCGACCCGGGCGGCCGTTACGAAGAGCTTGAATTCGGCCCGCAGGCAGCGGAAGACATCGTAGAAACACACTTGCGGTGGTATGATGCTCGTCTCAAGGGCATCGACACCGGAATCGACTCGGAGCCTCCAATCAGGTTGTTCGTCATGGGAGCGAACAAGTGGCGATTCGAGAATGAATGGCCGTTAAAACGCGCGGTGGAGGCCCGCTTTTACATCGGCGGCGATGGAACGGCCGACGGGGGAGGCCGGTTGACGACCGAACCGCCCTCCGATGAGGCGCCGGATAGTTTCACTTATGACCCCGCAAATCCCGCGCCGTCGTGGGGCGCCCAATACCAGACGGAGGAACTGAGCGGGCCTCGCGACCGCTCGGAAATCGAGAAACGGTCAGACGTGCTCGTGTACTCATCGGAAACCCTTACGCGGGACGTCGAAGTAACGGGCCCCGTCAGCGCCACGGTCTACGCCTCCTCGTCTGCGCCTGATACCGATCTCACGGCGGCCCTCGTCGACGTTCACCCTGACGGGCGGGCGATCATCCTCTGCGAAGGAATATGCCGCGCCCGATTTCGCAGGGGGACGGACAGACCGCAAATGATCGAACCCGGTCGGCCATACGAATTCCACATAGACATGTGGGATACGAGCAACGTGTTCAAGGCTGGCCACCGCATAAGGATCGAAGTATCGAGCAGCAACTTTCCCCGTTACGACCGCAATATGAATACCGGCGGCCGCATCGGGTACGAGACTGAGTGGCTCGTCGCCGAGCAGACCGTTTATCACGACGAGGTTCGACCGTCCCGGCTGAATCTACCCGTCGTTCCTGCCGTTTTGCGTTCCTAAAAGGGTGTCTAAAAACAATTGTCATTCTGTCATTCTGAGCGAAGCCGAAGAATCTACTTTCAACGAGGCGGGCCGGCCCATACAGTTGACCCCGGACCGCCCGGTATTGCTCAGGACGGAGGGACTTATTAGACACCCTCTAAGACCGACTGTCTCCCAACGTCTCTACGCAAGCGTCGGTGATAGTTCGGCCAGCAGTCTTGGCAAGCCTGCTGACGTGTACCGACCTATGCGTTTCGTAACCGCCCTGCGTAAACGCCGCCTCGGTGGGGACGTAGCCGCACCACCCGTTCGTGAGTTCCGAAATCAACGTCACCTCGAAAGGCGACCTGTCCTTGATTTCGAGTCCGAATTCAACGAATAGCTCGGCGGGGTTGGTGGATATCGCCGTACCGGACATCGAAATCGCGCCGACTTCAACTTCACACGTCGTATCGCCGAGCTCCGTGATCGCCTTCTCCTCCGCCTGCCATCGGACCCGGTCGAATTCCTGCATGTGTTCGCCGCGGCCGCGACAAAAGTCGTCGCAAAACCGGGACTCGGACAGCGGGCGATCTGGTATATCCATGATCCGCTTTGCGAATGTCAGATCGATGATGGGGCGGCGTTCCCCGCCATCGACGTGCTGGATCAGGGCGTCCGCGAGGGCCGATCCGATCTTCCAGGCCGCGGCCGATCCGTCGATGGGCGGCGGGACGTTCGGGTCCTGCCAGGAAGTGTCGCCTGCCGCGCCCGGCAGGAACACGGTTGGGATATCCGACCGCAGCCTGTTACGCACAACGTCCCCGAGCCTGCCGCCGAGATCGCGGTGAAACACCTCGGGGTCTGGCCGACCGGCCACGGGGCTGCCTCCGGCCACGTGGTTGTGAACGGAGAACGAGGTGACGAGGGCAATGGGGGCGCGGTCCGGCTCTTCGAAAAACCAGTATCCCAGGTCGGGGTCGGCTGGGCCTGCAGGCGGGTTTGCCGGATCCCTGTCCTCCGAAAACACCATGTCGATCCCGCCGCCCTGGCGGAGATATCGACGATTGAATGTCAAAGACCGAGTTGGCGCGTTGCCCGCCACAAGAACCGCCGGGCGGAGGCGATCGGAGGCTTTTGTGACGGCTTCGACCAGACGTTCCCCCAGCCATTCCGAATATGCGGGGTCGGGGTCAGCATGGCCCGACGCCATTATCCAACTACGGGCAAGTCCGGGCGCAACGTGAGTGTGAGTGGCTGCAATACTGACGTGCTGGGCCGGAATACCGCTTTGACGGGCGATCCTGTCCCTGAAATACACATAGTGACTCCGGTCGATCATCGTGACGTCGACGGAAACTAGCGCCCCAGTCGCCGCGCCATCGGTAAAGACAACGGCGTGGGCCAGGAGGTCGCTATCCTCAGATTCGTTGCGCACAAGGGGGCGCCCGCCCCAACTATCGGAGCGCGGCGGCGTGATGTTGACCGTGTAAGCGCCCGCCTTGCCGTTCAGCGTTTCGCCCATCTCTCGCTCCGTGAATGCAGTCTCGTCAGCCGATCCCCTTGCCTAACCCCAGTCTTCGTAGTCTGCCCGCCTGGTTTTTCTGGAGAACTGCAGATGGACGCCATCAGGGTCGTAGAAGCTCGCGATTGTTCTTCCCGACCGCGTGCCCTCCTGCGGAGAAACGTGGAACCGGACTCCGAGGTACTTTGCTTCCCTGTAGGCCGCTTCGACGTTATCCACTTCAAGCGAAATGTGGTCTATGCCTGTGGCCTGCCCGTCTTTTGCCTGGTGGAGCTCCACGCCTATCGGTGTCCCGCCGCCGTGGGTGGACATGTAAATGGCGTCGCCCCCGTCGTTGGTCCCATCCGGGCAGAATCCCAGCTTTCTGTAGAACTCCACCGACTTCTCGATGTCATTGACAAAAAGGTCCATGTGCTCAAGTCTGATCAGTCTCATTGCGAATTCTCCCGTTTCTCTCGAATTCAATCTGGCACGAACCGGCGATCCGGCCCTGTCGGCGCTACGTTTACGATGGGAAACGGAATGCCTGGGCAACCACCTTCGTTAGCCGTTGACATAGTGTCATACGCGGCACATTTTCGACAGTTCCCGCCCATCAGGGCAGGGATTGCGGGGTGACAATACCCCAAAATAATCGCCGCGGTGGTTTAATACGCACGGTCGGAACGGGCTAAGGCCCGGAACCCGCGAATCCCATACGGAGAACAACGAACGATGGTCACTCTTCAGGAACTGGTACTGGATCCCTACGCCGCGCTCGGCGTTCGAAAATTCATCAACGCAACATGCCACCACACTATTCTTGGGGGCACTCTCATACCCGAGACGTCGCTCAAAGCCATGCGGTCGGCGGCCGCCCACGCGGTTGACCTGATGGAACTTCAGAAGGCGGCGGGCCGGATCATCGCAAACTACACGCACGCCGATGACGGCTTCATCGTGTCGGGATGCGCGGCGGCGATGCTCGTGGGGACCGCCGCAATCCTCACCGGGACCGACCGAGTCAAGGCCGAACAGTTGCCGGACCTCACAGGAATGAAGACCAAGTGCATTGCAAAACGTTTCCCGCGTGCCCGCACCCCGGAGGGTCAGGAGTACGTTAACCGCGGCTACGCTATCGCTGTACAGACTGCCGGAGTGAGCTTCGTCGAGATCGGGGAAAACGACGTCGCAACGCCGGAGGAATACGACGCGGCGTTCGACGACGATGTGGCGATGGTTTACTGGGTCGGCTACGCGCCGATCGGGGACATACCGCTCGCAGACGTGATCGGCATCGCCCACTCCCACGGCGTGCCGGTGATGGTGGACGCGTCCAATTCCCTGCCCCCGCGTGAAAACCTCCACCACTTCATCGACCTCGGCGCCGACCTCGTCTGCTTTTCAGGCGGAAAAGGACTGCAAGGGCCACAGGGCGCCGGCATCATCGCGGGCCGCCAGGACCTGATCGACGCTGTAATCATGCAGTCGGCGCCTAATCACGGGATCGGTCGCGTATGCAAAGTCAGCAAGGAGGAGGTCGTCGGGCAAGTTGCGTCACTGATATGGTGGGCCGACCAGGACGAAGAAGAACGCATGATTGAGCACCATCGCAAGAGCGGGCTCCTCAATCGGATGGTGGAGGACCTCGGTGGAGCAAAGACCGAGGTGGTGTTCCCCGATCACAGCCAGCGGCCGTACCCGACCGTCCACGTAAGTCCCACGCCCCATTCCGGCATGACCGGCGCGCAACTGCTGACGGCGCTACGTAGCGGCGACCCGCCGATCGCCGGAATGACGCATCCGACCGACCCGGACACAATTCGTCTCGACGTGCGACTGCTGGAGGATGACGAAATCACAGCTATCGGGACGAGACTTGCGGAACTGCTGAGTTAGGGGCGGTTTTCGGTCTACGGCGCGGAAACTCCCCGCCGAGGTCTGGACACGCCGCATAGTTACATACGCTGTTTGAATCCCACTCAATTTTGACACGCTGACTCAGCCCGTTAACATTGCCGACCAGCGCAGGGCCCGTCGCCCGCGGCGTCCGCTGGGGTTCGTTGCCCCTTTTGCCCCTTTGAGCGCGAATTAAGGAGGACAAAGCATACATGGGAGCATTCCTGGCCCGTCGTGCCTTGTTCGCCGTCATCACGGTCTTTGCCGCCACGCTGATCGTCTTCACTGTCTCCAGGCTCGTAGGCGATCCGCTTCAATTCATGATAAGGCCGGAAGGCTACGGCGTATCGCCCGAAGCTTTGGCGGCGATCAGCAAGAAGATCGGACTCGACAGGCCGCTCGCCATGCAGTACCTGATTTGGATCGGCGGCGTGTTACGAGGTGATTTTGGCAAGTCTCTTTTGACCGAAAAGCCGGTAATAGACATTTTTTTGGAGAAGGCCCCGCCGACCATTCAGCTGGCCGGAGTCGCCTGGATTCTTGCGACATTGATAGGCGTGCCGGTCGGGGTGATCTCCGCCGTGAACCGCGGAGGGATATTCGACTACCTGGGGCGGGCGTTTGCGCTGTTCGGCCAGGCGATTCCAGTATTCTGGCTGGGAATAATGGCCATTTTGATATTTTCAGTCATCCTGGGCTGGCTCCCATCCGGAACCAAGGGCCCGATCGACGCAAGTTTTTGGGAACAAGTCAAACACTTTGTCCTGCCGGCGACAGTCCTGGGATGGAGTGGGGCCGCAAGCTACGCCCGGCTGACGCGGTCGGCCATGCTCGAGGTGCTTGACTCCGAGTTCGTCAAGATGGCGCGCGCGAAGGGCGTAGTCAGCCGAAAAGTCATCTGGAAGCACGCGTTCCGGAACGCAATGATCCCGCCGATAACCTTTTCGGCATTGCTGATCGCGTTCTTCCTCAGCGGCCAGGTTGTGGTTGAGGCCGTGTTCGGATGGCCCGGACTCGGCCGGTTGGCTACGGAATCGGTGTTTGAAAACGACTTCAACACCCTGAGCACATCGGTACTATTCTTCGCGGCTTTGTTCGCGTTCGCCAGTTTCCTCGCCGACACGCTTTACGCGTTCGTTGATCCTCGGATCAGGTACTCGTAGGAAGTCTCAGTTGGACCTGACAATCAACAAAAGATTTTCCGGCATAGCGCTGACATCCCTCTGGCCAGTGCGATTTGCGTTGGCCGGGTGGCACTTCATCCGGAGGTGGCCGGTCATACCCGGCGTAATTTTGCTGACGCTGATAACGTGCGCGGTCTTCGCCAGTCAGATCGCTCCACACAGCTTTCGCCAGACCGACCTTCTGTATCGGAACGCGCCGCCGATCTGGATGGAGGGCGGCACGTGGGACAGAATCCTGGGCGGCGACGTGGTGGGCCGCGACATCCTCAGCCGCCTGGTTCACGGGGCGCGCGTCGAGTTGATGGTTGCCACCATTTCGCTGTTCGGCGGCGCCATACTCGGCACCGTAATCGGAGTGGTGGCGGGCTACTACGGCGGCATCATCGATGAAGTCCTCATGCGGCTGGTGGACATCTGGTTTTCGATACCATTCCTGCTGTTTGCTCTCGTCGTGAGCATCGCGTTTGAGCCCACTTTGCGGGTGGTCCTGATCCTGTTAGCCATCCTCGCCTGGAGTGTTTTCGTCAGAAATATCCGAGCCGAAGTCT
This sequence comes from Dehalococcoidia bacterium, assembly GCA_965224235.1. GTDB lineage: Bacteria > Chloroflexota > Dehalococcoidia > Lucifugimonadales > Lucifugimonadaceae. Next base: position 1,459,298 of record CBDCYP010000002.1, read on the forward strand.
TTGTAATCAAAACAACCGACTACGTCTCGGCCGCCAGGGTCGCCGGCGCCTCGACCTTGAGGTTGATGATTCGTCACCTGTTCCCCGGCATTGTCAACACGATGATGGTTATCGCCTCGCTGAGAGTGGGACAACTGATTCTGGCCGAGTCTTCGCTCAGCTTTCTGGGCGCCGGAATCCCGGCGCCAACGCCAGCCTGGGGAGTAATGGTTAGCGACGGCCGAAACTATCTCGACAGTGCGTGGTGGGTGTCGACGTTCCCTGGAATTGCGATTTTGCTAACGGTCATGTCATTCAACTTCCTGGGCGACTGGCTTCGGGACCGGCTCGACCCGCGACTGCGGCAGATTTGAAACACCGCGGCAACACAAAACAGTTTGCCTAACATTGACGAAAACAATCTCGCAAAGTAAGATTCGGCGCTGTTCGCCAGTGTGTTGGAAGGGTGTTTATAGCTTGGCGCAATGCGCCGCGTGGGGGTTTTAGGCCCCCGGTTCTTACACGTTGCCGAAGGAGGGACGCATGCGCTTATTTAAATTTGGATCGGTAGTGATTGCCGGGCTACTTGTGGCCGCCATTGCTGCCGTCGCTTGTGGCGGTGAGACGGTAGTTGAAACGGTCGTCGAGACGGTCATCGTCACGGAACAGGTCAATGTCCCCGGCGAGAAGGTAGTCGAGACCGTCGTTGTCGAGAAGCCCGTCACTATCACCGAGAAGGTGGTAGAGACCGTCGTCGTCGAAAAGGTCGTCGAGAAGATCGTCGAAAAGCCGGTCACAAAGACGATTACCAAGGTCGAAGAGAAAGTGGTTGTCCACACGGCCACTCCGATCCCTGCTGTCAGGGATGACGTGCCTGCCCCCCGCGGCCGACCGGGAACAATCACGTTCGCGATGTTGAACGTTGGCAAGGGCACAGGCATCAACAGCGCCCAGTCAGGAAACTACCGTTGGGGCATCACTGAAGCTCCCTTCATGACCGTGTTCCCCGGCGAAGTAGCCGGAATGGTCATTTCAGATTGGGAGCGGAGCGCCGATGGGCAGAAATTGTTCCTCACAGTTAAGGATGGGGTTGAGTTCCACGATGGTTGGGGACCGTTCACTGCCGAGGACCTGGCCTGGAATTTGACCGACACCAACGCCACCACCAACCCAGAGTCAATTTCGTCGAATGCGGGAGACTACGGGGCGCTGTTCAATTCCCACACGGCGATCGATGACAAGACCGTTGAGATCGAGATCAATCTGTGGGACGTCCGCTGGGCGGCGAACCAGCTGAACAGTCAGGGCCAGACGATGGAGATCTTCTCCAAGAAGGCCTTTGACGAAAAGGGCCGCGACTGGATGCTCGAAAACATCATCGGCACCGGTCCGTTCCAGGCAATCGAGTTCCGGGATGAGGAACGCATCATCGCCGAGGCGGTAGACAATCACCACCGCCACACGCCGTTGATCGACCAGATCGTCTACATCGAGGTAACGGAAGCCGCCACCCGCAAGGCAATGATGCTGACCGGTGAAGTGGATGGCGCCGAACTGATTCTGCCCGACCGGAAAGACCTCGCAGAACGCGGGTTCATCTGGGTCCCGGCAAACTCCGGTAAAGAACAGGTTGTCATATTCGGCGGAAACTACTGGGAGACCGAGCGAATAGACACCAAAGAACAGTTGGAGCCGTGGAATCTTGCCGGCTACCAGACTGACCTGCCCTGGATCGGCTGCCCCTGGGAGGACATGTGCCCCTATGAGGACACGAACAACCCCGAGGGCATGAACGACATGGAACAGGCCCGACTGGTCCGTTGGGCGATGGCGATGGCGTATGACCGCGATCTGATCAACGACACATTGTTCGCTGGACAGGCGCAGCCCGACCACATCTCCATGTTCATCCCGAGCCTTCCCGAGTTCAAAGACGAGTGGAAGGTCCCGTTCGACCCCGAGAAGTCGAAAGAGTACCTTGCCATGGCGGGTTTCCCGGACGGATTTGAACACACGTTCCTGGCCATCGCCGGATTCTCTGAGGAGGTCCAGCAGGCGATTGCCGGTTACTGGGAGAACATCGGAATCAAGACCGAGATACAGATCGTCGACTACGCCGGCGTATTCAGGCCCACCGTCGTCAACCGTTCCAATTACTTGGTGTACGCACAGGGATGCCGACACCACAACGGCCTGCCGTTTGACTGGCCGCGCGGCCCGCAGAACACCAGCCTGACCCGCGGTGGATTTGGCTGCGGAATCGAAATGCCTTTCATCGCCGAGGGATTCGTGGAAGCGAATACGCACGATGACGTGGCAGAGCGGATCAGGGTCAACACCGAGGTCGCAGAACAAATGCACTTCTGGATGCCTCAGTCCGGAATCGCGGTGGTGCCCAACGGCATGATAATCAACCCCAAGTCGATCGACTCATGGCAGATGCTTGACGGCTTTGAGTCGTCAGCCATCCAGGGGCCGGAATTCATCGTGCCGGTCAGCCGGTAAATCGGTAAATCGAAGCGGTTATTGCCGGCATTAGGCCAGTTATAACCCTGACCAAGAGTGAAAGCGGAGCCCGCGGGACAACCCTCGGGCTCCGTGCTTAAAACGACCATGCCGGAGTGGGGCCGGCGACAAGATGATCTGCGACGCACACGCCTACCTCGGCAATAGCCCCGGCTGGGCACAAATGGGACTGCCCGTGCCGCTCGACGGCCACGGGTGGGTGGAGATGATGGACCGGTCGGGAGTCGATCGCGCCCTGGTGGCGCCGCCCGGCGTGGGCGCTGGTCAGGACTTCAAGCCCGACATGGACCGCATCGCCCAGGGAATGCGCGACTACCCGGACAGGTTGTTCGGGTTCTGTCGCGTGAAACCCCGCCGCGGTCAGATCGCCATCGACGAGCTCAGGATGCGAGCTGAGGAGCAAGGGTTCCCCGCCGTCAAAATGAACACTCTCGACGACGACTACCGGCTGGACGACCGCCGGTTGCTGGATCCGGTAATTCGTGCTGCCAGCGACCTTGGCCTGGTGATGTTCTTTCACACGGGCGACACCCACGGCGAGACCTGCCAGCCGAGCATGGTTGCCGACTTCGCAATGGATTTTCCGAACACGACGTTCATCATCGGCCATTGCGGTTACATCGGGTTTCAGGATCAGACGGTCCCTTCACTAAAGCGGGCGCCCAACACGGTCGCCGAAACCGCGGGTGTGCTCAACCCAGCCTTGATCCAGGGCATCGTGGACGAGGCAGGCGCTGATCGCGTGCTGATCGGCAGCAACGGACCGAATACTCCGATTGAGCTTCCGGCCTTGATGGTCAACAAGTACATGAACAAACTCTCCTGTGAAGAGAAGTCTTTGATCACCGGAGGCAACTTCGAACGCATTCTGGGTCTCGACTGAAAATCCGATGTTGACCAGGTCTCGACGTACGAAACGACCCTCTTTAGCACACGTGCAGACCCACGCCCAGGCCGGAATATGATGGCAAAGATTTACGACGCGCACGCCTACCTCGGCGATAACCCCATTTGGGGCCAGATGGGGCTGCCGGTCCCGCTCGAAGCGGACGACTGGATCGCAATGCTGGATAACGCAGGGATGGACGGCGCGCTCGTTGCGCCGCCGGGCGTTGGCGCCGGCGACGAGTTCAGGCCGGACATGGACCGGATCGCCTACGGGGTTCGCAACTACCCAGACAGACTATTCGGGTTTTGCCGTGTAAAACCCCGCAGCGGCCAGGGCGCTATCGACGAACTGAAACTCCGTGTTCAGGAACAGGGATTTCGCGCACTGAAAATGAATACTCTCGACGACGACTACCGCCTTGATGATCGGGCGCTCATCGACCCCGTAATCGCAGCGGCGTCTGAGCTCGGCATCGCTGTATTTTGTCACACTGGCGATTATCAACACGAAACATGCACACCCTCGATGGTCGCAGACATCGCCTCGGACTTTCCCGAAACGACGTTCATTATTGGGCACATGGGCTTTGGCGGCGTTAACGGATTCCCCGGAGACATCGATCAGTTGGTTCCTGCCATGGAGCGTGCGCCTAACACCGTGACCGAAACGGCCGGAGTGTTCAAAGCCGAATTCATTCAGGACGTGGTTGATCAACTGGGAGCGGATCGGGTCCTGATGGGCTCGAACGGTCCTAACTCGCCGATCGAACTGCCAAAGGTGATGATCGGCAAACACATGAACAAGCTCAACGATGACGAGAAATCCCTGATTCTAGGCGGCAACTTCGCCAGAATATTCGGCCTGGACTGACAGGCGCCGCGATATTGTCCGCTAAACCGATACTGGGGCTGCACTGACGGCGCGGGTGTCACAGAATCACGGGAAGGTGACGATGGCCACGGAGAACGTTTACGACGCGCACGGGTACCTCGGCGTTAATCCGGAGTTTGCGTCGTACGGCCTGCCGGAACTGCTCGGCGGCGACTGGTGGGCAAAGACGATGGACAGTTGCGGGGTGACAGGCGCCCTGGTCGCTCCGCCCGGCGTTGGGGCCGCTGAGGACTTTCGCCCCGACCTTGAACGCGTCGCCGATGCGGTCAAACAGCACCCCGGTCGAATTTTCGGATACGCACGCGTAAAACCCAGAAGGGGCAAAGCAGCCATAGACGACCTGCGTTACTGGATCGAGGATCGCGGGCTCCACGCCGTCAAGATGAATACACTCGACGACGACTATCGCTTTGATGACAGAGCGCTGCTCGATCCCGTCCTCGAGGCCATCAGCGAACTCGGCGTGCCGGTCCTGTTTCACACCGGCGACGCGGAAGCGTCAACATGCACGCCCTCAATGGTTGCGGACATCGCCGCCGACTTCCCGAATACGACGTTCATAATCGGCCACATGGGGTATCCGAATTCAGACCATGAATTGGCGAACGCTATGCGGCGAGCGCCGAACACCGTGACCGAATCGGCGTCGGTATTCAGGCGCGCGGTGATACGGCGAGCGGTGGAAGAGATAGGCGCCGAACGGGTGCTCATGGGCAGCAACTCGCCCTACTCACCGCTGGAACTGGCAATTCCCATGTTCGCGGATCACATACCGTTCCTGTCAAATCCTCAACGCGCCGCGATCCTTGGCGGCAATATGGCACGGGTAATGGGGATCCAGGCATGAGCCTCAACGTTGGACTGACCACTTCAATGACGGACGCAGGCGCGATCGTAAGCCGGTGCAGGGAACTGGATGTCGATCTGGCCACTTTGAGAGTGGCGTCGATGCCCGGACATGCGGAATTGGGCCACCCGGATCCGGCAGCATTTCGCGAGTTGTTAGGCAAACTTGCCGAGGCGGGGATCACCGTGGCGGCGATGAGCCAATGGATCGGCGATTTTGCCGAGTTGGCCCTCGACCCCAACTCCCACCGCAATCACATAGACGGCGCCCTGAAGACCCTGGAATTGCAAGGCGAACACGGTATCGCCCGACAACTCCACTACGTCGACCTCCCCGAACCTGAGGATCCGGCAGACGACGAGGCCATGTGGGAAGGAATGTTGGGCATCTACCGCGAACTCGTCGCTCAGGCCGAGTCATCGGGCGTGAAGCTGGCCAATCACGCCATATGGCGGTGCCTCCCGCTCGATCTACGCGACAATGCGCTTGAAGACGGGGTGACCGAAACCGATTACCGGCAATACCGGACGGAAGGCTGGGCAGGACCCTACCTCGTTCGGACCGCAGACCACATAGGCCGCATTATCGATTCAGTACCGAGCGAGTTCAACGGAGCGGCGCTGTGTACCGGCATGTACATAACCGGCGCCGGTCCTGTCACTGAAGTCGCCCGATTCGCCGGACGGATCAACTACGTACAGATCAGGGACCTCGACGACCGATGGCCGGCAGCCCGGGAGGTGTTTCCCGGAACCGGCAACTTGGACTTTCGGGCCATTCTTCGCGCCTTGATCGACGCGGTATACTCCGGTTTTCTCCACCCCGAGCACCTCGGCCAGCCTCGCCACGAAGGCGACGACCTCGAAAAAGACGCAACCCGTCTGTTGAAGGAATGGGTTGCCGCAGCAGAAGCAAACCAATATCAATAACGATCAACTATCGCGCCCAAAACCTGTTCGGGCGAACCAATTCAGGAGAGCATCGTGACCCAGTCGAATCAGCCGCACATAGACCTGTTACTCAAGGGTGGAAGGGTAATCGACCCTGCAAATGGCGTCGACGGCCAATTCGACGTTGCAATCGCGCGGTCGAAGGTGTCAGCTGTTGAAGCGGAGATTCCGGCATCGTCTGCCCGCCGAGTCGTGGATGTATCGGGGCTTCTTGTCGTGCCCGGGCTGATCGATCTGCACGCCCACTTTAGTGGCTTCAAAGGCTTTGTGTTGCCAGACGCGCACTGCCTGCCAACCGGCGTTACTACCGCGCTTGACGTTGGCGGAGTGGGTTGGCGTACCTTCGACGCGTTCAATCAACAGGTCATTTCCCAATCGACAACACGAGTCTTCGCCCTCCTCAACATCGCCGGAGAGGGGATGGTCGGCGATCCGGAGCAAGATCTGGAAGGCATGGACCCGGAAGTGACGGCGGCCAAGATCCGTCAGCGACCGGATCTGATCGTCGGCATCAAGGTGGCCCACTATCAGGGCCCGGGATGGGAGCCGCTCGACAGAGGAGTGGAAGCGGCGCAAGCCACGGGCACATTTGTGATGGTGGACCAGAACGCACTCCCGACCAGAACCGCCGACAAGATGCTGCTGGAGCACCTGCAGCCGGGGGATGTGTCGACGCACTGTTTTGGATACGGCAAACCGGTAGTAGACGGCAAAGGCAACGTCAAGGGATTTGTTCGGGAGGCGCGTGATCGCGGCATCCGATTCGACGTGGGCCACGGCGCCGGTAGTTTCTCTTTCCGAATGGCAACGGCCGCGTTGGCAGGCGGCTTCCCGCCGGACACCATTAGTACGGATATGCACACAACCAGCTTGCTGACTTGCAACGCCAATATGCCGGAGACGATGTCCAAGTTGCTCGCCTGCGGTATGCCGCTGGTGGACGTCATCCGGGCATCTACCGCAGCGCCGGCCTCTCAGCTAAAACACACCGAACTCGGAGCGTTGGGCATCGGATCAGACGCCGACGTAGCGGTCTTGGCATTGAACGAGGGCGACTTCGGTTTCACCGACAACGGCGCTACAGGTAACCGGGTCATGAAGGCCCGGCAACGGCTCTCCGCCGAGATAACGATCTCAAAAGGCAACGTGGTCTGGGACGCCAACGGACGGACGCGCGACGACTGGTCTCACACGCCGCCGCCCGACGAACGCATGCCCTGAAGGACCGGGGCGGCCATCGGGAAACGGAGCGCCGTCACCGCGCCAGTCTGAGAAGTCCGCCCCCACTGAGTTGCACGGTGCATCATCAGTCTTCCCCGACCCCGATCGGGGAACAACTGGGCCGCGGTTTCCCGTTTACTGAGTGAAGCGGCGGATTCAACGGTGTCGGATCGGCTCTTCACCCAGTCCAGTCGCCCGCGGCGGCGCGCCTCAATAAAGGCGCGCTACGGAACGAGTGTGAGCACGGACTCGGAATCTTCTGGCGATCTTTCGTCGCCGAACGGCAGGAAGTGGTAGCGGCCGGCAAGCCACTCCGGCAGTTGGTCGCAGTAGTGCTCCGAGCCTGGATGGCCTGACTGGCCCTGGGACTCGACCGCCCACATTCCGTCCTGACCCAGGTCGCTGATCAGGCGGTAGTTCGCGCCCATCAGAGCTCCCCAGTTCGGATCGAATCCGGTGTTGCAAACCGTTACGCCGTTTCCACCAACAGGCAGACCACCCCGGTCCAGCAGTTCCCCCAAGTCGCCCCGGTCCGTCAACACGTGACGCAGGTGTATTTTGTGGAGGGTTCCCCATTTCCACGCGTCCATGTCCGGCCCAAGCCGCCCTTCTATTTCGTCCAGCGCTGAACTCATCGCATCAACGATGGCCTGCTCACGGTCGTTCCCTGCGAACCAGTTGGCGGCATCCGAGTGGAGCAGGGACGCCGCTATTCCCCCGCAGTTTCCTTCAAGCGCCGTCGCAAGATGACCGCCGAACCGCTCCTCAGAAACTCGCCTCGACCATCTGTTGAAAAACACTTCGAAAATCGATGCGCCAACAGATTCCGGATCCATCCGGTGGTCCCACTCCTCCAGGCGCGTCAACGCCTCGCGAATACGCGGGTCATCGCTACCGCCCAATATCGGCGACAACGCGGGCATGGCCTCGTCCGCCCTGAGTGCGCGGGTGTCCTGGTGCATCTGCCCGAACGCGTCCTTGTTAAACGAATCTCGTTCCTCGATCATCTGCCGGATACGTCTGGCCCGATGGCCGCTCGACCATGCGCCGGAAAGCGGATACGGGAAGTCGTTTGGAGCGGTTCGGTTGTTGGCGCTTGCAGCCCAACCTCGTTCAGGGTCTACAAGGCGCGGCATGTTCTCGTGAGGGATCAACCCTTTCCACTGGTGTTCAGGGTCCCAACCCGGCCGGTAGCCGAGGCGCTGCGCCGTTCGTACCGGGATTCCACCGACGGACTGGTACCCGAAGTGCCCGTCCACGTCGGCGGCCATCATGCTCCAGGTGGGAACCCTCCATCCGCGGATCGCGTCCCGAAACGCCTCGACCGAGTCGGCGCGATCTACTCCCAGCAATGAACTAAGCCAGCCGCATTCTGTGGCGCCAAGCCACTTGAGAGACACGGGTCCGGCGCTGTCGCCTCCAGCCGGCAGTAGTTCGTCCACGATCGGTCCGTTGCGGGAAAACCGGATCGTCCTGGAGACCGATTCTGCTCCGCGAACGCGGATTGTCTCGACCAGCGTGCGTTCAGCCTCCCAGTCGCCGTCGAACAGGAAATTGCCCGGGTTGTCGGGGTCGGTGCGTTCCTGGTACAGGTCCCGTTGCGAGCAGATATTGTTGGTTATGGCCCACGCGATACGCCTGTTGCGGCCAAACATTACCGCGGGCATACCGGCGTACGCCATGCCGGTCACGTCGAACGAGCCGCCGGACAACTGCACTTCGTACCAGCACGACACGGCGGCGAACGCTATATGCGGGTCGCTTGCGACCATCGGTTTTCCCGACTCCGTACGCGCCCCGCTCACAACCCAGTTGTTGCTGCCGAGGCCCTCTTGCGGGTCGCCTATTACGTTTCCGACGGCCTGCAGCCCTCCTTGAGCAGGCGGATATGAACCGGCAGGGAGGATGCTCTCGTCTTCGGCTTCACCGGTTAGAAACGCCTCGAACAGTTCATCGCTGCCCAGCGCGCGCTTCGCCAACTCGGGACCGACGATCACGGGGAAACGAACTGTCAGGTAGTAGCGAAACTCGGTGGCGATCGCCAGACAGTCGATCGGAGACCACGGCGCTGGCTCATAGTCCAGTAGAGCGAATTCAACGGGAAGGCAATCACGTGACTTTTCCATGAACGCATTTACGCCGTCGGAGAAGCTGTTGAGCAGCGAACGGGTCTCGTCCGGAAGGGTCTCCCACTCCGCCAGCGCGATGCGATTCAGGCCGACCGTACGAGCGATTATGTCGAGTTGCAGTCCGTCCTCGCCCAGCACTTCCGACAGCGTTCCGTGACCCTTTCGACGCAGGTAGTCGAGTTGAAACAGCCGATCCTGGGCCATGGCATAGCCGAAGGTGAAGAAGAGGTCCGCGTCGTTCGAGGCGCTGATGTGCGGCGCCCCCCAGCGGTTTCTGGTAATGCGCGCATCGCCCGACACTCCCGCTTCTATAGTCCCGCCGGGGTCCGGCACGCGCCGCCGCGTCTCTTCGTCCCACCACTCGTCGAACTCAGCGCGCGACATCCCCGCGAATTCACACACCTGGCCGATAGATTCTCCGGCGCCAAGTCGGGCCAGCAGTTCGTTTGAATTCGATGACATGAATGAGGCCTCCGGGCGATCACATGGTCCTGACTACCGTGCCGCGTTGCGCTTCGATCTGTTTGGTGATCTGTCGAACGTCTAGGTTGTTTGCAGGCCAGTCTACAGGCGGGACATGGGATAGCCGCAGCAACAGCCGGGCCAGGAATCCGGCGTACTCCTTCAGTTCCCGCACCCTGACCTTGTCGGCGGTATCGCTGCTGCTGTGTCCGAACTCGACGTCGGGGTGCCTCGCGACGAATCTCCAGCGCCATAACCCGCCTGAATGTATTCCGGCCCGTGCGAACGAAAACGTATCACCCGATGCGTCATATTGGGCGATGACGTGGCACTTGAATCCTTCGTTCAAGGTATCGAGTTGGCCCTGGATAAAGTTGCGCAGATCGGGGAACTGGAGCGCCACACCTTTTACGTTTCCTGTTGCCAACTCGTCGAGGTGGACCGCCAACCTCGGAGGTGTTTCCTGTCCGTGATGTCGAGCCACGTAGGCGGACGAACCTTGAAGTACCTGCTCCTCAGCTCCGAACGTCACGAATCGAATCGACCTGCCCGGTCGAACGCCTTGTTCTCTGGCCAAACCGGCCAGGATTCGGGCGGTCTCCATTACGACCGACGACCCTGATCCATTGTCGTTCCCCCCAAATGAGTCCGGCGTCGTGTCGAAGTGAGCCCCAAGCAGCAGGTGCTCCTCCGGCCACTTTTCACCGGCCAACTCACTAACGACGTTCCTCGATGTGGTGTCTATGTATGTTGCATCAACCTCGACGGTCGCCGCGGCGTTACGCGCAGCGCGATTGCGGAGTCTCGCGCCGTCTTCCCGTGAAGTCTGAATCGTCGGCAGGGGTCCGCCGTTTATTTCGCTGTCCCGCCAGTCGTTGGCCGACGTGTGATTAGTGCGGCGGCCGCCGTGAGGGCTCGGAGTTATGACGACACGCGCTCCCTCGGCTGCAAGGTCGGTTAGACGAGTCGTGAACAGTCGGGGCGGCGAAAATGGCTCAAACCCGGTGTCCATCAGCGCTATCGCGCCCTGAAGACTCCCGCCCAATCGGTCGATCTCGTGGGGCATTCCGTATCCCGCGTCGACCAACGGGCCCGACAACGAAACCGAAGGGCAAAACAGAGTGGGCCGGGCGTCTATGACCCAACTCTCTTCGCCCGCAACGGTGATCGCAACTGAGTCGCAACGCCACGTCTTGAGCGGAAACGGCTCAAACTCAACGTTTTCGAGACCGTATGACGCGAATTGCTCCGCTATGTACTGCGCTGCTCGCAAGTCCCCGTCGGAACCGGCCCACCGCACGCCGATGTCGTCGCACAGCGCTTGTATATGCCCCGGTATCGACGATCCGACCCAGGCCTCCCCCATGATCAAGCGGTCGGCGGCGCCAATATCAATACTCAATTCCTGCCCCTTAATTCATTCCTGCCGGGCTTGCGGTGTGGTCCTGCCGTCTTGGCGTGTTCAACTTGTGGACCGCCCTGCGGGACTGTACGGCGGTTCCTGCGAGGATGTTCCGAATTCGAACTCGGCTATTTCCTCAATGTCTGTGATGTCCATGAGAAGCGGATGGTACTCCCCGGCCAATGATTCTTCTATGCGATCTGCGTAGTGTGGGCTGCCGGGTTGCCCCGACTGTCCCGTCAACGTAGCCGCCCAGGCCGTTGCCGGTTCCGCGAAGTCGACGAACAGTCGGTAGCTCACGCCCGAAGTATTCCTGAACCCCGTGGCAGTTTCAGAGGGACGGCGGTTGTTGATTGCGCCGCCGCCGCCAGGGCAGGAGAATGGGCCGAGATCGAACACTCTCTTGGCTTCACTGCTAGTAGCCACAGGATGCTCATACATGACGATGTGCGCCTGCTCCCACATCCAGTTGTCCGTGTCGGGGCCAAGGGCTCCCGCCAAATATTCGTACGCAGCCACGGCCGCGGATCGCATCATCCTGTGGGCCTGTCCGCGGAATCCCGGGATGGCCTCGCCCATCAACACGGCACGGGGAAGGTCGCCGGGGCTTTCTGCCGATAGTTGGCCTGCGTAATCGCCGGCCAAAGCCAGGGTTATGAGCCTTGCAAATCTTGGCCATAAAGCCGCCCACACGGCGGCGGCGTTCTGGTCGGGGTCGAATCGACAGTTCCATTCCCGGAGAATGCCGGCAAGCGATATCAAACGGGGATCATCCGATTCAGAAAGTTGGTGGGCGACAGCATCTTTCAAACAACGGGCCCGCGTGTCGAGTGAGTCTGACTGAATATCGCGCACGACTTCGGGATCCACTGGGGTATCGCCGGTGAGCAGTTCGGCGATACGCTGCATTCTGTATCCGTCCGCATATGCGCCGGTCATGCCTTCGAGCAGGTCAGGCGAAGCAGGTGTGTTATTTGCGCTGGCCACCCACCCGCGCCCGGGATCGTGCAAGCCCGGCAGGGAACGCGTTCCCACATATCCCGTCCACTCATCTTCCGGACCGATCCCGCGCGTGCCGCGGGTGGTGGTGCGGCGAACCGGGATCGAGCCGCACATCTGGTAACCGAAATGGCCCTTCGAGTCGGCGTAAACCCCGTTCCAGACCGAAAGCCGCCACTCGTCGAAAATTGCCCGGATCTGTTCAGCCGATTCAGCGCGATTCAACGCCACCAGGACCCGGGCGTCGCCTATCGTCTCGTGCCCTACCCAGCGAAGAGAAATCGGCCCGTCTCCCTCGGGATCGACCGCTGGGATGAAATCGTTTACGACGGGACCTCTCCGCGTGAGACGCACGATCAACTCGACGGGATCGCTTCCGCGCACGTCGATGCGTTCACCGCGCGTTTCGAAACGCAACCACCGATCACGGTCCCTGTAAAGATTCGGGTCCGCGGGCGCTATTTCCTCGTGGTATAGATCGCGGGTCGAAGTAACGTTGTTGGTCCTGCCCCATGCCGCGCCGCGAGTGCGCCCGAACACGACCGGCGGCGCGCCCGGATACGCTGCGCCAATACAGTCGATCCCCGGAGCCGACAGGTGTTGCTCGTACCACATGCCGGGGAACGCAACGGGCCAATGCGGATCGGAAGCGAGGGCCGGCTTGCCCGAGGTTGTGATGGACGGACCGGCAACCCAGTTGTTAGAGCCCGTGCCGTCGTCCCCGCCGCCGTCAAACCGCGAGTTGCGTCGGGCCTCCCCGGGGACGATCAACTCGCCTGATTCTGGGCTAAGCAGGATTTCCGCAACTTCAGGGTCGGCATACCGAAGCAGTCGTTCAGCGGCCACGATCTGCTGCAGACGGCCGGTAAGCGTCCACCAGAAATACCGGAGGATCACGAGCGAGTCGAGCGGCGTCCACGGCTCCGGCTCATATTCAAGGATGTCGAATTCTACCGGCAGGTTGTCCGCCGCCAACTCGATCCACCTGTTGACCCCTGCCGCGTAAGCGTCCAGCGCGCCTAACGTCGTATTGTCCAGGGAATCCAGTTCCAACTTTGCGGCCTGGAGCAAGCCGATCGTGCGGAACTCCATGTCGGACCGGACACTGTTTTGGCCGAGTATCTCGGCCAATCTACCTCTGGCGAGTCGTCTCCGGTAGTCGAGTTGCCAAAGTCGATCCTGAGCCTGTACGAGACCGGTGGCGAAATTCAGTTCGATAACGTCGGGGGCGAGTATGTGAGGAATCCCGTATCTGTCGCGGACTACCCTGGCGCCTCCCGCGGGATTCTTCGCCGAACCCAGAATTTTTTCCGGCATCTTTGACTCCAGATACCGTCGCTCCAGACTGGCGTATTCGTTTTCAGGAACGCCGATTCTGTTGCAGAATTCCTGCCGCGATTCGGCGCCGCGCAGGACCGCGCCCGGCCGTGATTCATCCTGTCTGTACATTGTCGTAACCTGTCCGGCCGTTACGCGTTCCGCGAGTCGACGGGAATCGCTCCGGGCAGCCAAATTGGAACGCAATCGCAACAAATGGCGGCGTCTCTTTCGACATGGTCTATTCCTGTCCCAGGTGCAGCATGATATTATTTCCCCATGTTTGGGCTGCGGATGACAGTCCACCACCGAGGAGGCTCTCCTGAAATGAATATATTTACAAGGCGGAAGAGCGCGTTGATCAGCGTGTTTATCGCTGCGGCGCTGGCCATCGCCGTTGCCTGCGGAGGAGACGACGGGCCAGCCCCTGCGCCCAAGGCTCCCGCAACTGCCGCGCCCGCCGCGACAGCTATGATGGCTGCGACAGCCGTACCTGCCGCAACGGCCATGCCCGCCGCAACGGCCGCGATTGCCGCAACGGCCATGCCCGCCGCAACGGCAGTGCCCGCACCCACGGCTAGGCCTGCCGCTCCAACCGCGACAGCCCCGGCAATGATGCAAGGGCCTGCGAACCCCGAAAGATACGGCGGCAATTTGACCGTGTCTCTTGGCGCCGCGATCTCCACTCTGGACGTTCACAGAACCACCGGTACCACGGCGAATACAATCGCCTACGCGGTGCAGGAGTTCCTGTTCGCTTACAACGAACAGCTTCAGGCTCAGCCCCTGCTTATCGACACGTGGGAGACCAGTTCGGACGGCTTGACGTGGGACTTCAAACTGCGAGACGGGCTCAAGTTCCACAACGAAAAGGCCGTGACGTCTGAGGACGCAGTGCAGTCCTGGATCAGATGGGCAGAACGAGACAACTACGGCTCGCTCATATTCGGCTTTATTGACGACATTTACACGACCGGCGACCTGACGTTCCAGATCGAAATGGTCGAACCTACGGCCCTTGTGCTTGAAGGTATGGCACGAATCGGCGGGTACTACCCGTACGTCATGCCGCCTGAGATGTACAGCGTTCCGGCAGCCGACGGCGCAAGCGTATTGATCGGTACCGGTCCGTACAAGTTCGAGGAGTGGATACCTGGAGACCACCTGCTTGTAGAGCGGTTTGAAGACTACCTGCCGGTCGAAGGAGAATTCTCCTTTATGAGCGGCGAGAAGATCGCGTACTTTGACACCGTTGACTACGTGGTCGTCCCGGACACCAACGCCCGCATCGCGGCGCTGAGGACTGGCGAGATCGACGTTATCGACGGAGAGATCCCCAGCGACTTCGTGGACACTCTGGCCGAAGACGCGAACTTGACAGTTGAGATCTTCTCCAATAACGCGACTCGTGACGGCGCCTGGATCGACAACGTCGACGGTCCGTTCGCCGACGGTGCGGTGCGGCAAGCGTTCGCCATGGCCTATCCGGTCGAAGACGCTCTCCGCGCAGCGGTTGGCGACGAGCGGTTCTGGGACCTTTGCCCGTCCATGATGGTGTGCGGCGGCAACAAGTGGGGCGGATTCGATGACTTCTCCGCTGACGTCTACGACGCCCGCGACACGGCTGGCTCGGACGGCCTGACTGGCCTCGAACGGGCCAAGAAGATCATCGAGGACAAAGGCCTCGTTGGTTCTCCCATCATCGTGTTGCAGGCCGCGGACCGGCCGCGATTCTCCGGACCGGCAGAGATTTCCCGCCAGACACTGGAAGAACTCGGCTTCGATGTTGAGTTCAAGGTGACTGACTGGGCAACGCAGACCAACTGGCGTGAAAAGCCCGAGTTGTGGGACGTGTTCCACACCGCTGGCGGCGGCGCCTGGGGGACAAACCCGCTGCTGAACAGTTCACTGGCCAAGAACAAGTACTGGAATAAGTACCAGGACGAGTCCGGCCGGATGACTGCGCTCACTCAGGAACTGGCGCGTGCCACGTCGGCGGACGACCAACTCCGGATCGTCAAGGAAATGCAAGAGGTGTTCTGGAACGACATCCCTTACGTTTCTTTCGGCGACACTTACTCAGCTGCTGCCTACAGGGCCGACATTCAGGGAGTGAAGAAGTTCCGCGGTCAACCCTTTAACGTGTTCAACTCCTGGCGTTCCAACTAGTCAGGACAACGATCCACAAGCCATTAAAGGCGGTCGGCCGGTGCGTATTGCATCGACCGGCCGTCTTTGTTGCTACCTTCCCGAGCGCCCGGATGCGTCTCGCTGTAATGGATCACCGGCCACACAAACCAACTAGAACGGCCGGGAACGAAAACGTCGCGACCTAATGTGCACAGGGTGCCGGGTCCAGCTATAGAGGCCATTTGACCGCCTACATCATCAAACGCTTACTCGCCATAATCCCGATTCTGATATTTGTCGGGGTGGTGACGTTTTCGCTTGTTCACATCGCGCCCGGGGACGCGGCCAACATCATGGCCGGAGACTACGCAGGGCCGGACGACGTAAAGATAATTCGCGCAGAGCTGGGACTGGACAAGCCCGTTTTGCAGCAGTTCTTCGAATGGATCGGAAGGACGGCGAGGGGCGACCTGGGCTCGTCGATCTTCTCCGGGATCCCAGTGGTCGAACTCGTCCGGTTAAAAATCGGCGCCACGCTCAGCCTTACCGTCACAGGCGGGATCCTGGCAATCCTGATCGGAATTCCAATCGGAGTATTGGCCGCATGGAGAGCAGGTACGCTCACCGACCGAATAATCCAGTTGTGGGCCGCCGCAGGTATCTCGATCCCGGGTTTCTGGCTCGGCTTCATCATGATATGGGCCTTTTCGGTAAACCTGCGGATATTCCCCGTGATCGGCTACGTACCTCCCACGGAGAGCATCGTCGAATGGATCAGGCACATAACCCTGCCCTCCCTACTTCTGGGAGTTACCAGTTCCGCAGTCATCATCCGGATGACACGCGCCTCTTTGCTGGAAGTATTCAGGGAGGACTACATCAGAACTGCGCGCTCGAAGGGTCTCGCCGAATCAGCCATACTCTTCAGGCACGCGTTGCGTTCCGGGGCCATACCAGTCCTCACGGTAATAGGCTTCCTTGCGGCGGCCCTCATTACCGGTACCGTAGTAACAGAGACGGTATTTACGATACCCGGGCTTGGACGACTCGTCGCCGATGCGGTGCAGACGAGGGACTTCCCGATCGTTCAATCGCTCCTGATGCTCCTCGCCTCGGTGTACGTTATCGTAAACCTTATCGTCGATATCTCCTATGTCGTTGTAGACCCAAGGGTGAGGCTGTAGATGGCCACTGCACAGGATACGACGGTCGTCCCTCTGTTTGAAACGCCCACTTTCAGTGAGCGCGTGTACGCTCGGCGCCGCTCCTTGTTCCGCATATTGCGGGCCAACCCAAACTTGGCCGCCGGCCTGGCGGTACTGATCGTGATGGGCTCAATAGCGATCTTCACTGCCACCCCGTGGGCCATCAAACTGGCGCGCTATGAGCCCACCGAACTGTCGGTACGCGAGCGAGTCGACCGGCCCAGCAGCGCTCACTGGTTCGGCACCGACGATCTCGGGCGAGACATCTACTCGCGGACCATGCACGGCGCCAAAACGTCGCTTATCGTCGCTTCGTCTGTAGCCGCGATCGTTACTGTTGTCGGCGTAACCTTGGGCGTAACCGTTGGATACAGCCGCGTCGCCGACAACATCGTGATGCGTATCATGGACGGCATGATGTCCTTCCCGACTCTCGTGCTTGCGCTGGCCCTCGTTGCTGTTCTTGGCTCTAGTCTGTTCAATGTGATTCTGGTCATTACGATTGTCGATACGCCGGGCATGACCCGCGTGGTCCGCGGAGTCGTACTAAGCATTAGGGAAAGGCCCTATGTCGACGCTGCCAGAATGTCCGGCGCAAGTCTCCCAAGGATTCTGGCAATCCACATCGCTCCAAATACGCTGGCCCCCGTGATAATTCAGATTTCGGTGTTCTTCGCGGGCGCGATTCTTACCGAATCGGCGCTGGCCTTCCTGGGCGTCGGCACCCCCTCGTTCATTCCCAGTTGGGGGAATATCATCGCCAGCGGCCGTGTCTACATACAGGTAGGATTCTGGATAGCGTTCTTCCCCGGTGTATTCTTGGCGTTAACAGTGCTGGCGACCAATCTTGTCGGCGATGGACTAAGGGACGTGCTCGACCCGAGACTGAGGGGATCGCGCTAACCGCCTCGGATTTTGAAAACGTATCGGACGGAATGCACATGGAACGACAGACAGTAATTTCTATAAGGCATTCGATGCTTTATCTGGCTTTGGCCGGGTTAGTGACACTTCTGCTAGCGCTGGCGGCGTGCGGAGACGGCGCAAGCGAAACCAGTGATGCGCCCAGGGGTTCGGGGAAGGTGATCACACCGACGCCACTGTCTACCATCCCCATCCCCGCGAGCGGAACGGAAATAGCCCCGCCTTCAACGCCTACTCCCACCGCAATTATTCAGCCAACTGCAACCCCCACACCGCCTCTACGCACAAAAGACGAAAAGGTTACGGGCGAACTCGTAGACAACATCTCCGCCGACAAGTTTCCGCGCACAAACGCCCGCGTCCTGGAGCGCAGTTTCCGCAGGGAGGAAGGGTTCGCAGAAGCGAATATTGGAAAATCGTTCCTCATTCAGGGCAACGTAATAGTGGCCGACCGTCGCGACGACGGCGTGGCATTCGTCGAATTCAAGGCGGGCAACGGGAAAGTTACTTGCGAGTTCGAGATCATCTCAGACCCTGAGTTAAGAAGATTCAGCCCCGACGGAACCAACGCAGTCACCGGCACAATAGCTGCCTGGGATCCGGAAACCCGCGTACTCGAAGTCGAAAAATGCCGCGTAGTGCTTGGTTTCTAGTGGCCTTGCCCGAGTTTCGAGCCATACACGGAAACACCCCCGCGCTGCGCCGGAGCCGCAAGGCGGCGGGCCGATGACGCAAGGTCCCAGTTCCCACCTGCTCGACGTTCGAGACCTGCGGACGCAGTTCGCAACGCAGGAAGGAATCGTAAGGGCGGTCGACGGGGTGTCGTTTTATCTCGATGAAGGCGAGGTGCTTGGCCTGGTGGGCGAAAGCGGATGCGGGAAAAGCGTCTCCGCCCTTTCGTTGATGAGGCTCATCCCCGACCCGCCTGGCAGAATCGTGGGCGGCCAGGCGTTTTTTGAGGGGCAGGACCTCTTTTCCCTGAATGAATCCCAAATGCGACAGGTTCGCGGCAGCCGGATCAGCATGATCTTCCAGGAGCCGATGACGTCGCTAACGCCGGTATTGTCGATCGGCCGGCAGTTGAGGGAATCGCTCGAACTTCACCTGAACATGACGAAACAACAGGCCAACCAGCGCGCAGTCGAATTGCTGGAGATGGTTGGCATTCCCGAATCGGCCAGGCGGATAAACGACTACCCTCATCAACTCTCCGGAGGCCAACGCCAACGCGTGATGATCGCTATCGCCCTGAGTTGCAACCCCAAATTGCTCATTGCCGATGAGGCGACCACTGCCCTGGACGTGACGATTCAAGCGCAGATACTCGAACTGATGAAGGACCTGACCGAGCAGATTGGCACCGCAGTGATCATAATCACCCACAACCTCGGGGTTGTCGCGCGTTACGCGGATCGCGTCAACGTCATGTACGCGGGCAAAATTCGCGAGACGGGGCGCTCCGACGACATATACGAAAACCCGAAACACCCATACACAGTAGGTTTGCTGAATTCCGTTCCCCGGCTGGATGTTCCCGCCGATCGGAAGCTCGAACCGATCCGGGGCGATGTGCCTAACTTGATGGCGTTGCCGGCGGGATGCGCGTTCCGCGACAGGTGCGACTGGGCGGTCGAGCGATGCGGACTCGACGAACCCCCACTTGAAGAGGTCTACCCGGGTCATGGCTCGGCGTGCTGGGAGCGGGACAAAGTGGGAGCGCGCTCGGTGGAGATGGCGCAGTGACGACCGCCGTGCAGACCGCCGGACCGCAAAACTCTACTGGTCAGGATGCCCAAAAGCCTCTCCTGGAGGTCCGCGACCTGAAAGTCTACTTCCCGATCACCAAGGGGCTGATACTTCAACGCCGGGTCGGCGAAGTTAAGGCTGTCGACGGAATAAACCTTTCCGTGATGCCGGGTGAGACCCTTGGACTTGTTGGAGAGAGCGGCTCCGGCAAGACCACCGCCGGACGGGCTATCGTCCGCTTGCAGGAAGCCACCGAAGGCCAGGTGCTCCTTGACGGTGAAGACATTACACGGGCCAGGGGCGCCAACCTGCAAAGGGTTCGGCGCAAGATGGGAATGGTGTTCCAGGACCCTTACGGCTCTCTGAATCCCCGGATGTCGGCTGGCAGCATCGTGGGCGAGCCATTGGTCATCCACAAGATGCGCCAAAGCAAAGCGGAGTACAGGAAACGCATCGCCGAACTGTTCCATATCGTCGGCCTTAACCCGTCGATGGCAACCCGCTATCCGCACGAATTCTCCGGAGGCCAAAGGCAACGATTGGGTGTGGCCAGAGCGCTTGCGGCCCAACCCAGTCTGATTGTTCTCGACGAACCGGTGTCTGCGCTCGACGTTTCGATTCAGGCGCAGGTCATCAACCTGCTCAAAGAGCTACAAGAACAGTTCGGGCTTACCTATCTGTTCATCGCCCACGACCTGTCCGTCGTTCGCCACACGAGCCACCGGGTAGCCGTAATGTACCTGGGCAAGGTGGTCGAGGTCGCAACTCGGGACGAGTTGTACAACAACCCCCTGCACCCGTACACCCAGGCCCTGCTCTCAGCCGTCCCGACCCCAGACCCGCGCCTTGAACGCCAACGGATGCGGATCGTACTGCAGGGGGACATACCCAGCCCGGAAAACCCGCCGAGCGGATGCGTATTTCACACTCGATGCCCAATCGCCGGCGAAGAGTGCTCCCAGTATGTTCCCGAGCTTCGCGAGATCTCGCCCGGTCACCTTGTCGCATGCATCAAGACAGAGGGCTACGGCAGTTACGGGTAAGCCCTGCCCTCTCCGATACCGCCGTTACACGTCTAACAGGGTGTCTAAAAACAATTGTCATTCTGAGCAAAGCCGAAGAATCTACATTCAACGAGGCGGGCCGGCCCATACGGTTGACCCCGGACCGCCCGGTATTGCTCAGGACGGAGGGACTTATTAGACACCCTCTAACAGGGAGCCCAGTCAGTGTTTGATCTTCTCATCAAGGGCGGAACGGTAATCGACGGAACCGGATCGCCTGGCTTTGCCGCGGACGTGGCGATTAAAGGCGATTCCATTGCGGCGATTGGTCAGATCGACGGAGATTCCGCACGCACGCTCGACGCAACCGGACGTTCGGTTACACCCGGCTTCATCGACCTGCATTCACACGCAGACTTCAACTTCTTTCTCGACGCAGGCGCCGATTCCAAAATCACGCAGGGCGTAACCCTCGAATACGTCGGCAACTGCGGCATCAGCTTTTGCGCTCCATTGTCGGGTGACGCCAAAGAGGACATCGAAACGAGGTACGCGTGGTACCAGGACGGCGGCGAAACACCCGGTTGGGCCAGGTTCGGCGATTACCTCGACGCGCTCGAATCCAACGGGGCAGCGTTAAATATCGCAACCCAGGTTGGCCACGGGACGATCCGAAAAGCGGTCATGGGCATGGATTCCAGGGCGCCCGACATCGGTCAAATAAAAAGGATGCAGGCGCTCGTCGCAGAATCGCTCGATGCGGGAGCCTTGGGTTTTTCTACCGGCCTGTCCATGGCCCCCGGCTCGTACTCGCTCAACACCGAGGTCATCTCGCTGGTCGAAGTGGCAGCCGACAGGGACAAGCTATATTCAAGCCACGTAAGGGATTCCGGTTCTGAAGGTCCGGGTCTGTTCGTCGCCACGGAAGAGTTGATCGAGGCCGGAAGAAGTACAGGTTGCCGCGTTCAGTATTCCCACCTCAAAGCAAACGGAAACATGCGCGGCCGAGCAGACGAACTGCTTGCACGGCTCGACGCGGCCAGGAACAGCGGTATAGACCTGGCGGCGGACCAGTACCCGTACGCGGCGGCGAGCGGACCGATGAGCGGGAACGTGTACCCCCGGTGGGCGCTGGAGGGCGGACGCCAAAACGCCCTCGAACGGTTACAGGATGACGATCTCAGGGCCGAGATCCGCGACGGGCTGACACAAGCCGTCGAACTTATAGGGGGACCCGACCGAATAATGATCGCGTCGTACGTACCTGATCGCAGCCTCGAAGGGGTCGGCCTCGACGAGGTCGCCGACCGCATGGACGCGGGATACGCAGAGGCCCTTGCGAGGCTGTATGAGCAGTACGACGCCCAACTGATTTTGAGCGGGATGGCCCAACCGGACGTCGACATGATCGCCACAGCGCCGTTAGTAGCGGTCGGGTCGGACGGTGTTTCGCTCAGAACAACCGGTCCACTATCGGCCGGGCGCCCGCACCCGCGCAGCTACGGAACCTTCCCCCGGTTTTTTGCAGAGTATGTGAATAAAGGGAAGCTCGTTTCGCTCGAAGAGGCGGTGCGCAAGATGACCACATTGCCCGCCGAGCGGTTGCGTCTTCGAAGGCGCGGGAGGGTGGCGCCGGGATTCTTTGCCGATCTGGTCGTCATGGACACCGGCAAGGTATGCGACACAGCGACTTTCGCGGCGCCGCACAGCTATTCGACCGGGGTCGACCACGTGTTTGTAAATGGGGCGCAGGTGGTGGCAGACGGGAAGGCGACGGGGCAGACTCCCGGACGAGTCATCCGGGACGAGGCCGGCTAGGCGGTCTCTGAAGCGGTCTTCACTTCGACCCCATCGTCAAAGTAGTCCGCGACGGAGTAATAACCATCGCCGGGTTTCGGCGGGTATGCGGCAACTATACGCTCCACCTCTCCAGTCTCGTCAGAGGTCATCACCCACTCAGACGCCTTGGCGTTCCGGCGGGCCTGTTCCGGGGTACTTGCCCCGGCTATTACGGTCGCCGTCCCCTCTTTCGACAGTAGCCACGCAAAGGCGAGTTCGCCAATTGCCCTGCCCTGGCCCTCGGCAAATGACCGGAGTTTCTCCATAAGGTCCAGGTTGTCACTGGTCATTCGTCTGTCTGCGGTGGCGGGTTCTACCTCAAACCGGCTGCCGGCCGGCGCCGCTTGACCTCCGACGTACTTACCGGTGAGCAACCCCTGAGCCAGCGGCCAGTACGGAATTACCCCTACTCCGAACTTTTGGCATGCAGGGATCATCTCTTCCTCGGCGGCGCGGTTTACCAGAGAGTATTCAAATGAGGTCGAGACTATTGGTTCTAGGCCATTCGCACGGCACGTCCACACCATCTCGACAAGCCACCACGCCGGAGTATTGCACGCCCCGATGTAGCGGACTTTCCCGTGACGGACAAGATCGTCCATAGAACGGAGCACGTCTTCGGTCGGCAACCGGGGATCGGGCCGGTGCATCATGTACAGATCGATATAGTCCGTACGCAGGCGTCGAAGGCTGCCTTCCACCGACTCGATGACGTGCTTCCTGCCTCCGCCGAACTTGTTTGGGCCGTACTCCCTCATTGAACCGAACTTCGTGCAGATAACCATCTCCCGACGAAGTCCGCCGTCGAGGGCCAACCCGATGTACTCCTCGGAAAGGCCCTCTGCGTACACGCGGGATGTGTCGATGAACGTCACGCCACTGTCGGCGGCAGCCCGTACGATGTCAGCGGACTCCGCCGCGTCTCGCCTGATCCCGAAGCTGTTCGTTCCGAGACCTGACTCGGAAACTTCAAGACCGGAATTGCCAAGATTCCGATAGCGCAATTCGCCCTCCCCGCCTGCGTGCAGGCACAAAACTGAACACCGGCGCAGATCATGCCGACCGATCAGTTAGTTTGATCATTCTTTCACCAATCCGCCCGATGGCGTGCACCGACGCGTGACTCACCGCCGGGCCGTTATGGTCTGCTAAACCCTTGATCGGGAAACCGGGTCACGGCTGTCAAATGTCCTACCCACTTCCGCGCCGCAACCCTGTTGCAAGATAGATCCGTTCTCTCATCCCGAGGGGCGACTGTTCGCCGTTTCGCATGCACACTGCCCTGGTTAGAGGTCTGGTACATCAGGCTCAGACATGACCTGATCGCGGCTGCGTGTAACATCGACGAGTCTTCGCTTGGCAATCCGCAGGTCTGCGCACGACAGGTCGGGCGATTCATGACGGTATAGCGGGCAAATCATAGCGGCACGAACACCAATCGCGAATCCACGGTCTCGCCGCCGATCCTACGGCGAGAAGCTGCGTTCCCCGTTCGCGTCCCTCGCCGTCACCAACTTCCGTTACCTGTGGATCGGCCAGTTGTGCTCCGCGACCGGGATGCACGCCGACATGCTGGCCCGAAGCTGGCTCGTATGGGAACTGACCGGCTCATTCACCGCGGTCGCCGGAGTCAACGTCGCCCGCGGCGTCCCGATGCTGGCATTTGGCCTCTTTGGCGGAGTGATCGCAGACCGGTTTAACCGCCAGAAAGTCCTTGTGGTCCTTCAGACGTGGACAATGTTCATGCATGCCGTCATGGCGGCCCTGGTCATCAGCGGCCACGTCGAACTGTGGCATATCTACGGACTCGCTGCCCTCCTCGGAATCAGCATGTCGATGAACCAACCGGTTCGCACCTCGATCATTCCGGAGCTTGTCGGCAAAGAGCGGATGCTAAACGCCATCACGCTCAACTCGATGGCAATCAACGGAACCCGTTTCATTGGACCGGCGGCGGTCGCATTTATCATCGGATGGCAAGGCGTCGGCGCCGCCTACATAGTGTCGGCAAGCATGTACCTGCTGGTGATCATGGCCACACTCCGCATCCGGCTGGATGTCGTCAAGCCGTTGTCCGGTACGGGCAACATGGTCGCTCAGCTTTTCGAGGGATTCCGCTACATGGCGGGAAACCGGCTACTACTGACCCTAATATTGCTCGGCCTGGGACCTCTGGCAATCGGTATCGCGCACAGGTCGTTGCTGCCTGGCCTGGTATCTGACGTACTGGGTCAGGACGTGGAGATGCTCGGGATTCTTCAATCCGCGGGGGCAGCCGGCAGCTTGGTGGCCGCCGTCTACCTCGGTTCCAAAACACGCATCGCCAACCGCGGCTACATGATGCTGGGAGTAACCGCGATCTACGGCCTTGCCCTGCTGGCGATAGGAGGCTCGACTGTCCTTTGGCTGATCATGCCGCTCTACATCACCTCTGCGATGTCGCAGACTATATTCCGTTCAGCCAACACGATGACGCTGATGGAAATCACGCCCGCGCGCCTTAGAGGGTGTCTAAAAAAGGTACAGAGTTCGCGTAGAGGCGACGTTGGGCAAGCGCTTAGAGTCATGAATCATGAAGCGCGAATCCTATCCCAGCGACCTAAGCGACCGGGAATGGCAACTGCTGGAACCACTGTTGCCCCCTCCCAAACCTGGAGGCCGGCCAATCAAGTACTCCCGACGGGAGGTAGTCAACGCTATCCGCTATGTGCTGCGCACCGGGTGCGCGTGGCGGATGCTCCCCCACGATCTGCCCCCATGGCGTACCACGTTCCACTACTTCCGCACGTGGCGACGGGATGGGAGCTTGGAGCGGGTCCATGCGGCCCTGCGTGACCAGGTGCGTGTTGCTGATGGCAGAGACGTGTCTCCCAGTGCGGCGATCATAGACAGCCAATCGGTCAAGACGACCGAAAAGGGGGGCCTCGTGGCTATGATGCCGGTAAGAGAGTCTGTGGAAGAAAGCGGCACATCATCGTAGACACTATGGGATTGGTGTTGGCCGTGGCAGTACATTCGGCCGACATTCAGGACCGTGACGGCGCCAGGCTGGCGCTTATGCGTTTGGTAGGCAGGTTCCCGCGTCTGGAGCGGATCTGGGCGGACGGGGCCTACGCTGGCAAGCTGGTGTTATGGGCCAAGAATGTTGGCGATTGGACGCTGGAGTTGGTGCGGCGTCCAGCGCACCAGAACACTTTCGAGGTCATTCCCCGTCGCTGGGTCGTCGAGCGCACGTTCGCATGGCTGGGGCGATACCGGCGACTGAGCAAGGACTACGAACAGTTGCCACAGACCACTGAAGCATGGATATACGCCGCCATGACCGGGTTGATGTTGCGACGGCTAGCGCATCCCAATGCTTTTTAGACACCCTCTTAGAGGCAGGGTAATTTCGATGACGCTAATCGACCATTCCGTGTCACCCGCCGCAGGGATACTGGCGGGGCTCGCTTCCGACGAGTGGGGAGTGGGAGCGGGCTTCTTGCTGCTCGGCGCGGGCATACTGGGTGTTGTCGCATTGGCGGTTATCCTGAATCCGCGGATCAGGCGCCTGTAGCCGCATTGTTCGAACAGTCAGCCATTCGGCCGGAGCGACTGGCGCCCTAACGCCGAGTCTCTACGAATGGATGGGCGGGTCGTTGCTCAGGCAGGTATCCGCTGCCATTCTGACTCACCACTGAGTGGTAATCTCCAACAATCACAAGAGGACTGTCGCAGTCGGCCGAAAACTGCATACGGGGAGCAAAATGTTCGACGTCATTATCAAAAACGGAACGATTATCGACGGCACAGGGGTGGCTGGGATACGAGCCGACATCGGAATAACGGGCGATTCTATTGCGGCAATCGGCGAGATCGGCAGTACCGCAGAAACGGTCGTCGATGCCACAGGGAAGGTAGTTACCCCGGGATTCATCGACCTGCACACCCACTCGGATTCCTCGTTTCTCATCGACAACCTCGCCGACAGCAAGTTGACGCAGGGCGTCACTTTGGAACTGATCGGCAACTGCGGTATGAGTTTCTGCGCCCCTCTGATCGGCGGCGCCCGAAAGCAGTTCGAGGAGCGGGTGGGACGATCCGGAGATGACCTTTCACCTACCTGGACCGACTTCGCCGGGTACCTTGACGCTCTCGAGGACTCAGGATCGACGATCAACGTGGTCACCCAGGTGGGTCACAACACCATTCGCGCGGCTGTCATGGATATGGATCCGCGAATGCCTGGCCCTGAGGAGTTGGACCGAATGGTGTCGCTTGTCGCCGAAAGTCTTGACTCAGGCGCGCTCGGAATTTCGACGGGGCTTTGGTACGCGCCCGGCGCCTACTCCCTGACCGATGAGGTCGTCGCCGTAACACAGCCGGCGGCTGACCGCGACCTTCTGTACTCGTCTCACGTGCGTTCGGAATCAGACGATTTGTGCGGAGTATTCCCGGCGCACGCCGAAGCCATCGAGGTCGGCAGGCGGACAGGGATTCGCGTGCAGATCTCACACTTCAAGACCGTCGGCCCGAGATTTTGGGGTCGAGGCGGCGAACTGCTCGCGGGAATGGAACGGGCGCGGCAGGAGGGACTCGACGTCGCTGGAGACCAGTACCCGTACGCTTGGTCCAGCACGGGTTTCGCCGGCGCGATATTTCCCCGGTGGGCGTTGGTGGGCGGCCGGTCCGTCACTCTGGAACGCCTGGCCGACTCGGATGTCCGCGAGCGTATCAAGGAGAGCGTCCGCTACTACATAGGCCGCGCCCACGGCGCCGAAGGCTCCATCGTGGCCAGCTTCCCCCCGGACCAGGCGGTCGAAGGTTTGACGGTTGCAGAGGTTGGCGCGGATATGGGCTGTGAACCTGCGGAGGCGGCGCTGAGACTCTACGAACAGTCGGAAGGGTCTTACGTCCAACACACGATGGAGGATGAAGACGTATACATGATCGCCGCCAACCCGCACATCGCCGTCGCGTCGGACGGCAGTTCTGTGAGGGACGAAGGCCCTCTCTCAAGCGGCAAGCCGCATCCCCGCAGTTATTCGACAAACTCGAGATTCATTGAACACATGGTGTTTGAAAAGAATCTGGTTTCCCTTGAGGAAGCAGTGAGAAAAATGACGGTCCTCCCCGCCCAACGGCTCGGGCTCACACGACGCGGACGCCTCGCTCCCGGATTCATCGCAGACGTACTTGTGTTTGACCCGGCCCGGGTAAAGCAGAACAACACGTTCGCCAACCCGCACAGCTATTCGACGGGCATGGATCATGTATTCGTAAACGGCCGATTCTCGCTCCGGGACGGCATACCGACGGGCGCCACACCCGGCCGGGTTGTCAGGTCAAAGGAATCCTGAGCCAACATGCCCGCGCCTGAAGGCAGCTCGCTGGAAACGGTCCTCGAAGCGACGCAGCTGGAGGACCCCAACTACAAGTGGAAAACCTTTGCCGCCGTCGGTCTTTCGACGGTGACGATGGTGATGAGTTTCAGCATCGTCTTTCTGGCTCTTTCGAACATCGCGGAAGATTTCAACATCACCCTCAGAGCCGTCTCGTGGGTCGTGATCGCCCAATCGCTGACCATCAGTTCGGTGATGCTCCCTCTGGGCAGAGTGGCGGACATAACGGGAAGAAAGGGATTCCTGCTGACGGGACTGGTCCTGTTCGGCGGCGGGGCCATCTTCGCGTCGTTTTCAACGTCCCTGGCGCTCCTGGTGGCTGCGAGGGTTGTGATGGCCGTAGGGTCGGCGATGGGACAGTCGGTCGGCACGGCGATCATCGCCTCGGTGTTTCCCGCCAAAGAGCGCGGCAAGGGTCTCGGTTCTCAAACAACCGCGGTTGCCATCGGCGGCGCTTCAGGACCGATAATCGGCGGCCTCTTACTCCAGGTCTGGGGCTGGCAAGGCCTGTTCCTGTTCATGGCGATACCCGCCGCGGTCGCGTTCGTGTGGGGCCTTTACATCCTTGATGACCGGAGAATCGGTTCGTTCGGGGTTGGGGAACGCCAGCGCTATGACTGGCTGGGCGCCATCGTATCGGCTGGTGGAATGGTTGCCCTTGTCCTCACCATAAACAACCCTTTCGGCTTCGGTTGGGGCTCGCCGTTGATCATCGGGGGCGGCGCGCTGGCCGTGGCGCTGTTCGCCGGTTTCGTCTGGTGGGAGTTGAAAATCGATCAGCCGATGGTGAATCTGAGGATGTTCAAAAACACGATCTTCAGATATGCAATCGCCACCCGTTACCTTGCGTTTATGGGGACGTCTGCGACGCTGTTCATGATGCCGGTGTACTTGCAAAGCCTGCGCGGCGTGTCCGTAGGGCTGACCGGCGGCATCATGTTCTTCAGCGCCTTAGGCATGGGAATCGCAGCCCAAACTAGCGGCCGCCTGTCTGATCGATTCGGGTTCCGACGGTTCACGTTGATGGGGTTCTCTGTGCTCATAGCAACGTCACTGATTTTTTCTTTTGTCAACGGTTCCACACCGCTGTGGGTCATAGCTCCGGTGTTGTTCCTTAACGGCATAGGCATGGGGCTGTGGTCTGCGCCGAATATGAGCGCGACCATCGGCTCAGTCCCGCGATCGTCATACGGAGTTGTTGGCGCCTTCGTAAACCTGACTCGAAACGTCGGAAATACTACTGGTCAGGCGATAATCGCTACTATCATTACCTCAATCATGCTGGCGAGAGGATTCGACATAGGGCTTGGGCAAGTCTCGACTACAGAGGGCGCCGGCACAGCATTTCTCGCAGGGTGGCGTATCGCCTACCTGACCGTAGTGGGCTTTGCCATAGCCGCGTTGGCCGCGGCCTTCATGACTAATCAACGCAAAACACCAGACTAATGTATCGACGCGCCTCGACAGGATAGGCAATATACGGCTACTACCAAGTCGTGATAACACCCCTCGCGCGGGCGTGAAGTTTAACTTTGTCAAATCCACGGTCACAGGAGTCAACCAATATATGCCAAAGTTCGTGATGATGCCGCCGCTCGACGATCTGCGTCGTGAATGGGCGCGACGGCTGGCCGACATACTCCCTGAGTACGACGTGGTCGCGCCCGAGACAGATGCTGCCGCCCGATGGGAATTGGCCGAAGCAGACGCCGCATTCGGGTGGATACCACCGGAATCTCTCAAAAAGGCGCGCCGCCTCAGGTGGTTGCAAAACCCCGATGCCGGGCCCTTCCCCGGTTACTTTTACCCCGAGATGATCGACCACCCGGTGATGGTGTGCAATCCTCGGGGAATTTACTTTGACCACATCTCCCACCACGTCATGATGTTCGTGTTGGCGCTGTCCCGCGGACTGCCATACTACGTCGATGCCCAGAGGGCGAGCATATGGGATAAAGATGCGCGCAAGAGCCGTTACGTCAATTTGCCGGATTCGACCGCCCTGATCGTCGGCGTAGGCGGAATCGGGCATGAGACTGCCAGACTGTGCCATGAGTTTGGCATGGAGGTGCTCGGCGTCGATTCCCGGCCTGAGTACGCCTTGCAGTTCGTGGAAATGCACAGGCCCAGGGATTTGGACAAACTCATCCCGAAGGCGGACTTCGTAATCACCACGACACCGCACACTCCGGATACCGAGGGCATGTGGAATAAGGCCATGTTCAAGGCGATGAAGAACACCGCATTTTTCATCAACGTTGGCCGAGGGCGCACGACCAGTCTCGACGACTTGACCGAAGCCATCGAAACACGTGAGATCGGCGGGTGCGGCCTCGATGTCTACGAGATCGAGCCGCTGCCTTCCACACATCCGCTGTGGACATTGCCCAACGTGTTGTTGACACCGCATGTGGCGGTAAGGGACGCTGAAAACCTGCCCGAACGCCGGTTTCAGGTAATCCTGGAAAACGCGAAAAGATTCGCAGCAGGTAAACGTCTGAAAAACATCGTCGACAAAGCGGCATGGTACTAATTCGGTTTTAGGGAAGAGACCGAAATGGGCGTTGGCAGACTCCGTCCCCGAAATGTCTCTGTTCACACCGGCCTGAAGGTTTCGACCGCCGGGATGCGGGATTTCGTAACATGTCAAATGTGATCGGGCCGGTGAGTTACAACCGGAATTAGTCCGTTAAATGCGAAAGGAACTCAGATGGTCGCAAAGACTTCGGACGGCAAGGTAGATTTCGTGCTTACGCAAAT
The DNA here is from genome assembly GCA_965224235.1 of Dehalococcoidia bacterium. GTDB lineage: Bacteria > Chloroflexota > Dehalococcoidia > Lucifugimonadales > Lucifugimonadaceae. The sequence continues at coordinate 1,489,899 of CBDCYP010000002.1, forward strand.
AGAAACCATGGTCGCCAGCGAAGGCGGGACTTTGGAGCTCGTGTCCTCAGACAACACTTCGTTCGAGGTCAAGTACGTGCCGGGCGCCAACGAAGAGTGCCCCGAGTGCGTGCCGACACACGACCAGGTACGCACGTTCATGAAGGTTTCTCTCGGTATTCACGCCCCTCAAATCCAACGATTCGAGGTCAGTTAGTCGCACCCGCCGGCACATCCGGGCCTCGTCCATTCCGCCCCTAACCGATGGCCGGAAACGGGCAGTCCGGGGACAGACGGACCCAACGATCTGGCGGACCTTGCCTGAATCAGGCCAACGTTGCAAGAAGGAGGCCAACAATGAAAGTAGGCTGGATAGGCGTAGGACACATGGGCAAGCCCATGGCGACGAATGTGCTCGCGGGCGGGTTCCATATGAAGGTCCACGATCTCAATCGAAACGCCGCCACCGACCTCCTCGAAGCCGGCGCAGAGTGGGCCGATTCGCCGCGGGATGCGGCCATTGGGAGCCACATCGTGTTCACGTGCCTGCCCATGCCGCACAACGTGTACGCGGTCGGCATGGGGGACGACGGGATCAAGGATGGCGTCGCGTCCGGAACCGTCGTCGTTGACTCTTCAACGAATTCCCTCGACATGGTCAAACGCCTTCACTCCGAATACGCCGCCAAGGGCATTCAATTTCTCGACGTGCCTGTAAGCGGAGGAGTGATCGGCGCGGAGACTCGGGACCTGTGCGTGATGGCGGGAGGAGATGAGTCCAGCTACCAGAAAATCAAACCGGCGCTCGACGCTATGGGCGATAAAGTGATCTACTGCGGCCCAATCGGTAACGGGACGATCTGCAAACTGAGTCACCAGCTTTTCGGTTCGATCATGAGGCAGGGGATGCTGGAGGTGCTGACTGCGGGAGCGGCGGCTGGCGTCCCTCTAAACACCCTTGTAAAAGCCATTTCCCAGAGCGCAGCCGCCAAGAATCCGCCGTTCAAGAACTGGGAACGGCCCTCCAATGATTTCGAAGCGGATGAAAGAACGTTTTATCTGGAACTGGCCGCCAAGGACGTCAGATTGGCAAACCGGATCGGCCGGGATCACGGCGTGCCCATGGAGCTCGCAAACATCGTGGAGCAACGCATGATCGAGGCGTTGAATCGGGGGTGGGGCAAATTGAAGGCGGAAGCGGTCGCCATGCTTCAGCAAGAGCGGTCGAACACGGACCTGAGCGCTGCTCCCTGAACGCGTCTCTCACCCCACCGAGGCGAGGGCCGTGTCAATCGCGTCGACGTCGAAACCTTCGACGACGCGGTCGCCGATAACCGTGACGGGCGTCGCGTCGAATCCCAGGTCAAGCAGTTCTTCCCGACCCTGCAGGTCGAAAGACACGTTGCGTTCGACGAACTCCCTGCCCCTAAGGCGCAGGAATTCCTTGACCAATTCGCAGGCCCCGCACATATTCGACGAGTAGACGGTTATTTCGACCATGACGTTTCCCCGCTGAGGTTAGCAAACACGGGCAGGCGCCGGCTGCGGTCCCATTTGCTCTCTATCACGGTGAAAGGCGCGTGATGCTCCAAGTTCCCGCGCCCGACCGGCGTTCATACAACAACCGGTCGTGCATTCGATTCGGCCGGCCCTGCCAAAACTCGAACGTCTCAGGCGACACGATGTAGCCGCCCCAATGCGCGGGTCGCGGCACAGGGCCGTCTTCAAATTGTTCGTCGTATTCACGGAATCGGTTCTCGAGCCATGCCCTGTCAGGGATCACCCCTGATTGTCTGGATGCCCACGCTTCCAAAGTGGCGCCGCGCTCGCGTGTCGCGAAGTACGCGTCGGATTCTTCGGCCGAAAGACGACGGACACACCCTTCTACCCTGATCTGTCGTGACAACTGGTACCAGATCAATAGGCATGCTGCACGTGGATTGTCTGCGAGTTCCTGCCCCTTGCGGCTTTCGTAATTCGTGTAGAACACCAGGCCGGCCTCATCCGCTTTCCTGAGATTCACTGCACGGCACGATGGCCTGCCGTTCGAGTCGGCGGTTGCAAGGATCATCGCGTGGGGCAGATGCAGCCCCGCATCTTCCGCCTGCGCCCGCCATGATGCAAGCAGCTCGGTGGGTTGGGCGGGCGCAGCCGATTCGCTCAACCCTCGCCGCTGTAGTTCGTCCCTGATGATGGAAACCCGTTCGGTCATTGGCAGTCTCCTCGCCGCGCCGTCAGTACTGACTGGCGATGAATTATCGCCCAAACTGCGCAAATGAGTCACCCGCCGAACAGTTAATGCCTACGCGATTTTAGATATTCCTCAGACCTTCAATAACCGACCGCCGCCACCAGCGCCGCGGGACCTGAATAGACCGGTGCCTGTCTGCCAAACCGTTTAACATGCTTAACCTGTCAAAAATCTTCATCGGAGCAGCATCGTGAAATACAGGGAACTCGGAACTACCGGCATCGAAGTCTCGGAATTCGCCTTGGGGACTTGGCCGTTCGCGGGCGACCACGTTTGGGGAAATCAGCAGGATGAAGACTCGATTGCCGCCGTCCATGCGGCGCTCGACAACGGAGTCAACTTCATTGACACCGCTGAAGGATACGGAAACGGGCGGGCGGAGCGCGTGCTCGGGCGGGCTCTGGCAGGCCGGCGTGCAGACGTGGTCATCGCAAGCAAAGTAGCCGAACATCACCTGCGGCCCGAACAGGTTCAACTGTCGTGCGAAGGCAGCCTGTCGAAACTTGGCGCTGACTACATAGATCTTTATCTGATCCACTGGCCGAATCGGGAAGTTCCACTTGCCGACACGGTTGGCGCGCTTGAACGGCTCAAAGAAGATGGCAAAATCCGGTATTTTGGAGTCTCCAATTTCGGAGTCAAGGACCTGTCCGACATATTGGAGCTAACGAGTATAGAAATAGACCAATTGCCGTACAACCTGGTCTGGCGCCCTGTCGAGTACGAAATCCTGCCGCTTTGCCGGCGAAATGGGATCGGCCTTATGGTCTATTCCCCCCTGATGCAAGGGATTCTCACCGGCCGGTACACCACAGCGGACGACGTGCCGGAAGGTATCGCCCGCTCGCGGCATTTCTCCCCGGACAGGCCTATGTCCGAACATGGCGACGTAGGTATGGAAGACGAATTATTCGAGGCGCTCCGGGCGGTGGGCAAGATTGCAGGCGAAATTGGGCAAGACCCGGCTACCATATCGCTCGCATGGTTGCGCAGGGAGCCCGCCGTAACCTCGCTCCTGATCGGCGCGCGAAATGGCGATGAAGCGCTTATGAATCTCGCCGCGTTTCAGTTCGACCTGCCGGACGACGCAGCCAACTCGTTGGAAGATGCTACCGCCGACATCAAGAAGCGAATGGGCGCCGACCCCGACATGTGGCGATACCCCGGGAGGATGCGCTAGAGCCAAAGAGAGTCGTCTTTATTGAGGTGGCGGAGGTATCTCTTCGGCATAAAGCCAGGAGTCAAAGAGTTCGCTAAGGTCTTTGCCTGCAATTTCCTCCGCGACAGCAATAAAGTCGGAGGTCGACACATTGCCGCCGCCATTTCGCGAAACGTACTCCTTCAGTACGCTGAAGAACGCGTCGCCGCCGATTTCAAACCGCAAGGCGCCGAGCGTCATCGCGCCCCTCTGATATACCGTCGCGGCAAAAGGAGCGCTGGCGACGGGCTTGGCCGGCGGGCCGTATACGGGTTGCCAGACCTCCGTCCAGAATGTTTCGGACAGGTCCTCCCCCGCCTTGTTCTCTTCCCACAGCCACTCCGCGTACGTAGCGAAACCCTCGTTCAGCCAAATGTCTTCCCATGTCGCCGGTGTCACCCAGTTCCCGAACCACTGGTGGGCCAGTTCATGGGCCACCACCCGCTCCCCATGAAATGAGAGAATGTCAACTCCGTACAACGGCCTCGGTTGAGTTTCCAGAGCTAGAAACTGTGTGTCCACGACAATCGCGCCGGTCGAATCAAACGGGTATGGACCGAAAAGCCCGCTGAAGTAGTCGACTATGTCTCCTGCCACTCGCAAATGATCTCTTGCGGATTCGTCGACCGATTCCTCAATATAGTCAATTATCGGAACACCGTCTTGACTTTTGGTGACAACTTCATCAAACCGGGATATCACTACCGTGGCGAGATAGCTGGCCAGCTCTTGTGACGATTCCCATCGATATGTTTCCGTGTTCCCACTATCCTGAATTTCGATCAAGTCGCCACTAGCCGCTACTTCATATGATGCGGGTACGGTGATTTCGAATGCGTACCATGCCTTATCCGATGGGTGCTCGTTGACGGGGTACCAGTTTGATGATCCCCAGGGCTCGCCTGCGGCGTATATTCCCGTTTGATATTTCACCCATCCACCTGCGAAATCCGTGCCGGGAAAGATATCCGCCGACGGATTGCCTTCGTAGTCGACAATCACCATGAACGGACTGCCATTCTGGATCGCCTGAGCGGGTGTTATCGTCATTTCATGTCCGTCGCGGGTGAACGCGGCGGTCCGATCGTCGACTCTTATACCAAGGACCGAAAGACCTCGAAAATCCAGGTTAAATGAGGAAAGCCTCTGAACGGCGACCGCCTCAATCCTCGTACTACCAGAAATATAGTTGGCTTCAACGTCCACGCTCAGCTTCACCGTGTAATGTGAAACGTCGTAACCGCCATTGCCGAGACTTGGGTAAAGCGGGTCGCCCACTCCTGCGCTGCCGGGCGACTCATCAGCCGACGCCAGGGTAGTAGCGGTGTTGGTAGAGGCGCCTGCGCCAGCAGAGTCCGGCGTTTTCTCGGTTGGCGCCAAGGTCAGAGGGGTCACAGTCGGGGTGGCAAAGCCTGCGCTGCCCGGCGATTCATCAGTCGGGGCAGCGGGAAGCGCCGTCATAGTCAGGGGTACCACCCTCGCACTGTCAGGGGATCCGCCTGGTCTGCCGCCGCACGACAGAACCAGGGGCAGTAGCGCCATCGCTATCCCTAAACCGCGAACCGCCCGCGCCATGCCAGTCTCGAACGATGCTACTAAGCTGAACAATGTCTCATTCCAAGGTGTTCCACGGTTGCTTATGAAACACATCGCAGGTTATTGGTTTGCCCTTCCGCAGGTCGTTGACAATCGGCGTACCTACGGAAGGAACGAACGCCCGTCACATTCTGGAGCAATAGACCGTGCTAGAATCTTGTGGTATTAACACGACACTCCACAGGAGGAAGCTTTGAAAATTGTTGATGTAGACATTCGAGTCCTTGGCCAGGCATCTCGCCGCGTGCGTGCGCGTTCTGACGTAACCGAACAGCTTGTCGAGGCAATCAAAAGCCTCAAAGCGAACGACGCCAAAGCGGTAATTCTTGACGAACGCGACACGGCCAGAAAACTGCGATCCCGCCTATCCTACGCTGCCCGGATTGCAGACAAGCGTTTGCAGATAGGTATAACTGAGGATCGTGTCCTCTTCGCATTGAGCAATCGGCCACCCAGGCGACGACGATCGTCTCCAAAAAGCTAACCTCTGTCTCGGGACCAGCCAGCCGGGCGAGATCTTGTGACGGACCACATTCGTCAGCATCCGTATCACAGGGACAGGCCGACTGCGGAACCTATTCCAAACGTTATGGCCGCCGCGGCCGCGCCCAGCAGTAGCATTCTCAACCCACCCCGGACGGGGCTGATTCCCGACATCCAGGCCAGTCCCGCGCCTACCGTAGCCAACGCAGCGCCTGTGCCGGTCGCACTCGCTATTATCGCCCCGTTGCCCCCCATTATCAGGAACGGTATTACGGGTACTATCGCGCCGGCGCTGAAGGCCGCCACGGAACTAACGGCGGCGCCCCAGGGTGAGCCCAGATCTTCGGGATTCAGCCCGATGTCCTCACGAATCCTGGTCTCAAGCGCCATTTCCGGGCGTGTCATCAGGCGCTGAGCTACGACCAGCGCCTCCTGCTGTGTCAATCCCTTGTCTTCGTACAGTCGGGCAATGTCGCTCACCACTTGTTCCGGCCGCATCTGCAGGGCTGCCTTCTCCCGTTCGACCATGAACTCGAAAAAGTCCCTTTGCGAACGAATGGATACGTATTCGCCGACGCCCATCGAAATCGCGCCGGCCACCAATCCCGCTATCCCCGCAAGGGCAACCAGGCCGGAGTCATTTGTCCCTCCGGCCACGCCCATTACCAGGCCGAAGTTGGACACAAGCCCATCGTTGACGCCGAGAATGGCGGCGCGAAGAACCCCGCCCCTCCATGACAGGAATCCGACTAACGACGTGCCGACGCCGCCATCATCATGCTCCCCCTCTACGATTCGTTGGATTACTTCGCCATGCAACCGCTCCTCGGCAGAATGAGTTTGGCCATCGGATATCTGCGCGAAGGCCGACGAGATTTCCCGGTGCGTTCTGCCGACTATCGACGCGATTCGTTTTGTCCCAAAAATCTTGGCCGCGACGTACAAGAACACGCCAAATGGCCCGAACGGGCGAGGCCTTAAAGGCGGAGCGCCAACGCCCAGGCGCTGGGCTATCAATCTCGCGTGGCTCAGGTCGTCCTCCGCGATACGTTCGAACACGGCAGCTCGTCGTCTGTTGGAGTCAGTCGACGCCAGAACGCGAAGCAAGTAAGCGGACCGCAGAACATCTGCCAACAGACTTTCCAGCCTGCGCCGATCATCACCCGGGTCATTAACTCCCGATGGGCCTTGGGGCTCAGTCATGGGACCGACACGGCGCTCATGGACCGACCTGGCAAGCACGGGAAAGGGCTATAGGTGAGCCTCGCTCCGGTATTGCCATCAAGCCGGGTTCATCCTGACGAATTGTCAATGAGAGTCCTGCGAACGCATTCCGCGACGATACTCAGTTCGCCCTCTTGTATGTTCAACGCGTCGATCTGAATGCCGGTATCCGGCCCGAATGTCGGCGACACAAAGACGCGCTGCCGGCCATCAGGATCTCGCGTATCGTCTCTCTATCCGGTCCCATCCACCTCGAAGTGAAGTAGATGATCGCGTGAGGAATGTAGTGGTCGTAGTCATGCTCGACCACCGCCCTGACTCCCGGAACCTCGGCTATCTGATCGACGACAAACTCCATCTGCCGCCTGTAGTTAAGCGACTCCGCGTCTTTGTCTTCGTCAACAAAGACGCGCAACGCCGCTGTCAGCCCGGCAATCTCCTCGCCCGCCGCAATCAGCATCTCCTCCATTTGGACGAAACTTCCCGCACAGCTGCTAGCGTTTTCGGACGAGGGAGTGATCCGGAATGTTTGGTGTTAGGCCCGCCGGCGTTGAGTAATGGGACAATCCCAAGTTCTTCTGCGATGCTCTTCGTCATATTTCGTTCCTGGCGTCTGCCGCCTTCAACAACGTCGGACTCGCCTTTCGACTCGGCCGGTACGGACCCCTTCAATTGCGTACCCCGAAATCTTACACATCAAAACACGATTCAGAATCGGGTCGTCGGTATGTGCGGGTACCCATGATCCTTGGCGGCGTTGGATTTCGCACAGACTAAGTCGACGGGCGTTCAATGGGCCAGCCAGGTCAATTCATTCGTAACGCGATGGTCAGATCAGGGCGATCGCCTTGGTCATACCGGATGTCCAGCCGCCGTCAACGACATACGCCGAACCGGAGACGAACGACGACTCATCCGAAGCGAGGAAGACCGCGACGGACGCGACATCCTCGGGCTGTCCGATCCTGCCCACGGGCGCGATCCTGTTCGCAAATTCGCGGCCTTCCGGCGCCTCCGTCAGGAACGGCAACGACATGGGTGTTTCGATCCACCCTGGGCAGATGCAGTTCACCCGAATCCCCGCAGGACCGTGGTCGATGGCCATGGCGCGCGTAAGCTGCATTGCCGCGCCCTTGGTGGCGCAGTAGCCTGCGATGTCCGATTCAGCGTAGTAGCTGTTCGCCGAGGCCGTTATGACGAACGAGCCGCCATCGCCGCGGGCCATAATCGGTATGGCGTGCTTGCCCAGCAGGAACGCGCCCTTCACGTTGATACTGAACATGGCGTCCCAGTCCTCTTCCGGCAAGTCGACAACGGAACCCTCCAGCATGACCGCAGCGTTAGAAAAGACCACGTCGATTCGGCCGTGGTCCAGGTAGCACTTGTCAACCACTGCCTTCACTTGTGCGGACTGGCTGACATCGGCCGTGTAAGTCGACAGAGCTCCCACGCCTTCTTCGGCAATCAGCTTTCCCGTCTCGTTCAAGCCCTCCTCGTTCACGTCGACGGCCAGGACGTGTGCGCCCTCCGCGGCAAATCGCAGTGCGCTGGCTCTGCCAATCCCGCTACCCGCGCCGGTAATGATCGCAACCTTGTTTTCGAGTCTCATCGTATCGTCTCCGTGTTCAGGTACAGTCGCATCACAGGCAAGACTGAATTATGCGGTGTCGCCCCGAAGATGGGATGGCGTCACATGACCAATTCGCTTGAGCAAACGACAGCGTGTGTCGGGCGTCCTCTGCTGATAATCTCGAATTGAATCGTCAATCGCGTTGGCATCGAAATCGAGGCGCCCAGCCATATGAACAAAGTCTCCCCTGAATTAGCATCCCGACTCGACGAAATCGTCGAAGGAATCTTTGGCAACGAACGAGACGCCGGGCTGGCCGCGGCGATCATCGATCACGGAGAGATCGTCTGGTTCAAGGGCTCGGGTTTCTCCGATCTGGAGTCGCGGCGTCGCCCTGATCAGTTGACCACTTCCAGAGTGGCCTCGATCACCAAGACTTTCACCGCCACCGCCATCATGAAGTTGCGGGACGCCGGCATGCTTGAGCTGGAAGACCCGCTGGTCCTTCACATCCCCGAATTCACTGCGGCGCGAGCGTTGGCCGGGACCGTAGAAGGGGTGACGATCAAGCGGCTGCTGACTCATCACTCCGGATTGTCGACAGAGCCTCCGCTTCCGACCTGGGCGAAACCTGAATTTCCCGAGATGGGCCGGATAATCGACGCGTTCTCGGAAGCCGAGATCGTCATACCTCAAGACAGCCAGTGGAAATACTCGAACTTCGGGTTCGGTCTGCTTGGAGAAGTCGTTCATAGACTCACCGGCAAGGACTACATCGACTATGTGGACTCGGAAATCATCAGGCCGCTTAACCTGGCCTACACCACCTTCAACGTCGACGAAGTCGGTCCCCAACGCATGGCCACGGGCTATCTTCCCGGAATCGAACCGGGGTCAAACCTGAGAAAAGCGCCGTACGCCCACTTGGAAGGGCTCACCTCGGCTGGCCAGTTGCACTCGAACGTACACGATCTTGCCCGATGGCTCGGATTCCACACCGGAGCGTACGAGTCGCCCGTCCTACGCAGGGAGTCCCTGGATGAGATGCAACGCCCGGTATACGTCTCGCCTGATTGGTCGTGGGGCCAGGCGTTGGGCTGGCGCGCGATCAGACGAGGCGAGCGAGTCTACACGAACCACGGCGGGGGAATTCACGGTTATTCCTCGGAAGTTGTGTTCAACAAGCCGTCCAAAATGGGCGCCATTACCCTCGCAAACGTTTGGCCCCCTACGCCGCGGGGCAGCATCGCAGTCGAACTCCTCGACGCGGCCATCGACGCCCTGGATACGGACGAGGGCCGGGATCCGGCGGAATCGCCCGGAAATGCGCGACCGCTGGAAGTCGGCCGATTCCTTGGGACTTATTTTGCGGAGCCCTATATGGCCGTTGAACTGGCTCAGCGGGGAAACATACTGATCCTCGAACCCGGAAGCCCTGACACGAACCGGCTACACGCTCCCTGCGTCCTCGCCGTCAAGCACGTCGGCGCCGGGTTCGAATTTAGGGTCATTGACGGCCGGGGCGCCGGTGAAACATTGGATTTTCAATTTGGACATGACGATACGGTCACTGGGTTCGTACTTGGCGGCTTCTTGTACAAGAAGACCGGCTGAGCTATCGACAGGCCGCGAGGGTTCTTACTCTGCGGCCGCGAGCGAATTCCACGATACGCCGGGCAGCGCGACGACTATCACGGCCCAAGTCACTAACGAAACAAGCAGGTAAGGAATGACTGAAGTATTCGATATCGCAGACGGTTTCGTAGACGCGTTGGTGAATCACGACCCAATTGCCGCAACGTTCATCGGGGTCGCGGGCCACGACGAACGGATGACCGACTACTCGCCGGACGCTGCTGACGAGATGGCCCAGATCGAGCGACGGACTCTGGCAGCCATCCGGGCCGCGTCGCCGGAGAGCGAACGCGACAGGTTATGCCGCGACACGGTCATTGATGAAATGGAATCCGGCCTGGCCCTGCACGATGTGGGCGAACACCTCAGAGGGTTAAACATCCTTCACAGTCCCGTCCAAAGTATCAGGATGGTGTTCGACATGATGCCGCGGGCAACCGCCGACCACTGGACAAACATAGCCCGCCGCATGGAAATGGCGCCGGACACGGTTAAGAGCTACCGCGAGACCCTTCAAACGGGAGTGTCACGCGGATTGACCGCCTCCAAAAGGCAGACCGCCGGCTGCGCAGAACAGGCCCATGTCTGGTCCGGGCAAAGTGACGGGAAATCGTTCTTCGGAGGCCTCGTAGACCAATTCGAGGAATCCGGCGTCGACAGCCCAACCCTCAAATCCGATCTCGAACGCTCCGCCCGTACTGCCAGTGAAGCCTATGCCGATCTCGCCAGTTACCTTCGGAATGAGTACATGAAGTCGGCGGTCGACAAAGATGGGGTAGGACGCGACCGGTACGCGCTGCATGCCCGTTCATACAACGGCGCTGAGCTGGATCTGGAAGAAACGTACAACTGGGGTTGGGAACAGCTCGCATGGGTAAGGTCGGAGATGCAAAAGGCCGCGGCCGCCATCAATCCCGGCGCCACGATCGACGAGGCGATCGAAATACTCGAATCCGACCCTTCGCGATCCATCGAAGGTGAGGAAGAATTCCGCCGATGGATGCAGGACCTGCAAGATCGCACGATTGCAAAACTGGAAGGGTCGCACTTTGATCTCGCCGAGCCGGTGAAGCGCATCGAGGCGTTAATAGCGCCCCCTGGCGGCGCGCTCGCCATGTACTACACCGGACCTTCAGAGGATTTCTCCCGTCCCGGGCGCACCTGGTACCCGACTGGCGGCAAGAACCGGTTTCCGCTTTGGAGAGAGGTGTCGATCGCCTATCACGAAGGCGTGCCGGGCCACCATTTTCAGATCGCTACCACGAAGTCCCTCTCAGGTGAGTTGTCGCGCTACCAACGGCTGATCGCAGGCGCCTCCGGCTACGTCGAGGGATGGGCGCTTTACGCCGAACGCCTTATGGGCGAACTGGGATACCTCGACGATCCTGACTATTACATGGGGATGCTCGACGCTCAGGCGCTCAGGTCGGTTCGGGTAATCATCGACATTGGAATGCACCTGGGATTGTCCATTCCTTTCGACTCCGACTTTCACCCCGGCGAGTCGTGGACCCCCGACCTCGGCAACGAGATGATGAACGACTTCGTGCACTTTCCAAAAGAATTCACCGATAGCGAAATCGATCGCTACCTCGGTCTGCCAGGGCAGGCGATCAGCTACAAAGTAGGCGAACGCGTGTGGCTGGAGGCGCGCCGGAGCGCTGAAGAAACCCAGGGGCCCGCCTTCGATCTTAAAGAATGGCACAATAAGGCGTTGCGCCTTGGGCCGATGGGCCTCGAACAAATGCGACGGGAAATGGCGAAGGTTTAGTGGGGCCGCGGCAGTTCCCTGCTCTTACCCGGGACTCGCAGCCCAACATGCCGTGCGCGCAGATCGCACCATCGCCGCCCTCTCAGACGACTATTCGGCGTTGCTCCAATGCATCGTCCGAATGGCCACCACCGACTCAATATTTCTCAGTTCACTAGTTCAGTAAGGATTCACCGTTATGGCGCAAACGGCTGATAAATCAGCTAGCAACGCCGTAACTCCCAGCGTCTGGATGGTACGCGGGGGCGAGGGTCAGGACGAGGCTGTCGCCCTGGAGTCCGGTATGGCGATCATCGGATTCAACCATACCCCGGACATGACGGGCGCGGTGGACCGCGCCGCTGTGTTGGAGCGGATTCGGCAGGCAAACCCCGCAAGTAACGACAACAGAAACAGTAATCAGGCAGGCCAGTTGAACACATTCGTGCCGAGCATGCGCGAGGGCGACATCGGGGGGCTGCCGTTAAAACTCGGCCAGGGCGAATAGCCCTGGGTCGCGTCACAGGACCCTACCTCTACCAGCTTATCGAAAGCGCCATGCGCCACACGCGTCCGGTTGAATTGACCCGCCCAGACGTACCCAGGTCCGATTTTGAGCAGGACTTGCTCTACTCGTTGGGCTCTTTACTTACGGTTTGCCGCATTCAACGCAGCGCCGCTGAGCGCGAGGCGCGTCAGAGTTTCTTAACGGTGCGGCTCTGCCGAGCCGATGATATCGTCAACGCGATTTTCCGCAACTATGAACGGCTGCCGGAACAGATCGCCAACGAAATACCTCTGGAGCGGATTTGGATGCTTGTCCGAAGCGATGACGAGTTGTGAGTTGTTCGCTTGCGCAACCGCAGAACCCCAGTGTTTGCCAGGATGTATTGAGGGCCTCGATTCATAACCCGACTCTCCCATGGCGGTAAAACCCATACGGCTTGAACCGGAAGGGATCCACGTCCACGCTGACCGCCGGCTGGCATTCGAGGTATTGACGGCCTTTGGGGCGAAAACGGCCGAGCCCGGCCATTCGACGACGGTGTTGCAAGATGAGGGCAGCAGGAAACTCGTCGCCACACCCCTGTCGCGCTGGGTTTCGGCCGCGTTGGGGTGTTCAAGACGGCTGAATGGGTGGTCATGTGCTCGCCCGAGCTAATAAAGTTCGATTTGGTGCCCGCCAAAGGTCTCGTCAGCGGGGCGTTAAGGCTTTTGGACGACCGGTTCGTCTTCACCGACTCCGGAGGTTGCACGATCCTTCTTTATGAGAGCACGTTCGGCATCCGATGGTCGTGGATAGGGCAATTTTTGGGATACGCCTTGATCGCCCCGATAATGCGCCGCCACATGCGCGAACATCTTGAATCAATCAAGGAGACAATCGAAGCACGGGCGCGAAGGAGCCGGAAGTACCCGCAAGTGGAATGCGCGGAAATGCAACGCAGGCGCACAGTCTGACACGCCCGGGCATCAGCTTCGCCAATGGACACTGATTCTTCCGGACGACGGAGACAGGAACTCTGCCTGCTCCATTCCTATGTGCGGCCTGAAACAATGGGTCGCGGTCGCTTGGGAGACTGTAAGAGGGTGTCTAAAAACAATTGTCATTCTGTCATTCTGAGCGAAGCCGAAGAATCTACTTTCAACGAGGCGGGCCGGCCCATACAGTTGACCCCGGACCGCCCGGTATTGCTCAGGACGGAGGGACTTATTAGACACCCTCTAAGGAAAGCTGTTAGCCAGGATCCCGAATGGAGGATCATATTGCTGCGGAACCTGATGGTTCAATCGGACGAATCGCGGTGAGCGCGGCTTCCGCAGAGTTCCAAGCGGGATGAGGCATCTACTGGGAGATAAGGAATTTGGAGATCGAGGACCCCTTCTACACCTACTGCGCTAACCACCCGCACCGCAGGCCCGAGCGCGATCCCATAACGATCGGACAGGTTACGCGGTATACAGGCGATGGATTCAGCGATGATCGAGAAGACTGGATGCCGTCTCCTGACTCCGAGGAGATACGGGAACATCTTCTTGATCTACTTGAGAATTTCTTTGAACACGCTTTCAAGAGTCGGTATCCAATAGGTCCCGGCCTGGGCGAGTTAGTGATACGGCAACTCGGTGAATTCACGGAGCGACGGGCAGAGAAGCACATTCGATGTATCAGTGAAAACTGTCCGGTTCCCTGGGCGGACGCCGCTCGCACAGCACTGTCACGAATAGGACAGGACTAACCGTCGGGTTCGGCTGTCGATGATTGCTCGTCCCTGCAAGTGTGGTCCGTGTGGACATCGTCGACGCCATCGGACGCGGGACGTGTTTCCCATGGAGGTTGTTTACAGGTGAAATGGACTTGAGCTGATTCTTGAACATCTTCGACTTGTCAATGAAGTCATCCGTGACCGTTGACTCGCCGCTTTCGCATGTATGGGGCACGTTTGCCGACGCCCGGTCGTGGCCCGATTGGTCCCGCGTATGCATCGAGGTCTGGGACGTGTCCGACGACCTTTGGAGGCCCCATTCGAGGCTCTCATTTCGACTGCGGATGGCAAACGTCGGTGTGCCCTTTTCTGTGGTTGTCACGGAGTCGGACGCGCCGCGCCGGGTAACCTGGGAATCGAACAAATTCTCTATCACTGCGACAAGGACGCTTCAGTTCGTCGGGCTTGGCGGCAGTACCGAGGTTTCGGACTCGAAGCGATTCAGCAGCACGATATTTCCTGTCGGGCTGTGCTACCCGCGGACCGTCATCCGAAACATGACCGAGTCGTGGCTCGAAGACCTCAAGGCCGAAGCGGAGCGAAGAGCGGTTTGAACACACGCCGCACGCTTGGTGTGTTTGCCCACCCTGACGATGAGACGCTACTTGCAGGGGCCCTGTTGGCCAGCCTGGCGGGCGCTGGTGTGGATACCGGAGTGCTTTGCGCCGCTCCCGGCGGCGACAGTTCAAAACAAAAGCTGGATGACGCCTGCCGCGTCCTGGGGATTGCCAGCGTCGCCACGTTGCGCTACAGCGGTAGTCCGATGTGGCCGCAGGCGCGCAGCGAGTCCCGATGGAGCTTGATGCTGGCGGGGGCGCATCCTGACGAACTCGCTGCCCGAATCGCCGGGCACATCGCCGCGTTCGGACCGGACACGGTCATCACGCATTCGACGTACGGCGACTATGGGCACCCCGACCACGCTGCCGTATGTGCTGCAACGATTCGCGCCGTAGCTGAAGCGAATACCCGGACCACCCGGTTGTACTGCCTCGATTGGCCGCGACCATTGGTTGGTCTCAACCTTAGACTGATGCGGCTCGCGGGTCGCGACATCACCCGCATGGGTCCAAACGGCGAGTTCGACCTGGCGTATGCCGTAGCGAATGCCCCGGATGCAACTGAGATCGTAGACGCGGCCAGATACCTCAAGACGCGAAAAGCCGCCAGCCGCTTCTACTCTGACGAAATCTCCCTGGGGCCACCGCCACTCAAAGCCCCGGAAAAAGCGCCCGTGATGCTACAAAGGTTGGTACTTGGGCGAGTACGATTGGCGCGGGTCCACCCGCCCGCCGGCAGCTGGCTTCTCCAGGCCTGAATTGGGCCCTCGGACCCTAAAACGCCTCCGGCTCGGCCGCAACGGCCTCCAACTCCGGCCTCGAATATGAACCCAGGCTGCGGAAGTCGAAATCTGTGTAGTTCTTTATCCAGTGCAGGGCGATCTTCACCGAGCTCTGGTACCTCTGAACCTGCGCATGAGACGCGCCGGCGCCGAGCATTCTAACAATGTCCTCACCCTCGGCTCTGACCATGCGCCCCATGAGACCCAAATCGTGCGCACGTCCCGTATCTTCGCCCACGGACGAATGTACGACTCGCTGGGCGATCTGGGCCACTGAAATCCGCGCAGTCGCCAGGTCTTCCATAAGCGCAGGCCTTGTTCCCTCGCGGCCGGCCAGTCTGTCGATGCCCTTGGCGCCCCGTCCGGAGAGCCAGCCCTCAACGTATTCGATAAGCGTTCTGACGTTCTGGCGAGTACCCTCTTCGGTGAGCGGCCCTTCGGGCGTGTCGATGCTAACCGGGTAGCGGTGGGGGTCGGCCATCTCCGGTCCCGGGTTCCAACCCGTTGCGGCCAGGTCTTTGAACGGCGCGGCTGCCGGTCCCATGTGGTAGATGTGGGCCACCCAACCTCGCAGGAAACCCTGCTGCGCTTCCCACTCTTTGTCAGCCCTTATTGACGCCGCCGCCTCGAGGTTCACTCCCTGGTCTCGGGACGGCAACGCAGTCGCCATCCCGCCGATCGGCACGGCATCGTGCGTCAGGCAAACCGCGACAAGCCGCCTGAAGATGTTGGAGATGAACGTTGTCGTCTTGATATCTACCCCGAAGCGGTCGGGCCATACGGAAGTCGGCTGCGCCATTACGTATTCGAGGATGCTGGCCTTGAGGTCCCATCGCGCCGCGTTTAATCCGGCCGCGTACGGGCCAAGGGCGTGGAGCATTTCTTCCATCTGCCAAACCGCCGGAAGCGATTCGACCAAAATGATGGCCCGCACGGTTGAATCATTCAGCCCGCCGACCTTATTGCGAATCTCATCGATCATGTCGCGGTAGATCGCCGCCTCGGCGGCCGACTCCAACTTTGGCAGGTAGAAGTACACCCCCTGGCCGCGTTCGGCCTGGGATACTCCGGCGTGATACAGCGTCATGGCCGTGCCCAGAATTGCGGCAGGGACCGGCAGGCCGTTAATGCGGAATTCCGGCTCGTCGAGATGTAGACCGCGCTCGCGGTGCATGAAGAACGGCAGATGGCCGGGCTGGATTTCGTACTTTCGCTGCCTTGCGGAATCGAAGTAGGTCAGGGAGCGGTCGACCGCTCCGCGTCTATTTAGAGCAGCGCGTACGGTGTCGGAGAGGCGGTGCCCGGCGGAATCCTCGTCGTCGTCCAGATACCCTTCCGCGCGTTCGCCCTCGGGTCCCGGATTCAGCGCATTAATGAACATAGGAGTGATCGACGCAGGGCCCGATATTTCGATCCCGGGCTTGCGAAGTTCATCGGGAACGTCAGGGACGCTCCACGGGGAATCGGTCGCCGGACCCGGATCGGGGTGCCCCGGCATGCGGCCGTTCCGCAACGCATCGTTTATCGATTCAAGCCGGGCGACCCGGGCGTCACGGATGCGGTCTGCGAATCTGCCGTGCAGGTGCGAAACGAGCGTGAGCAGGCCCTCGGGAAAGGCCTGCTCAGCACCGTCGACTTCAGCGTATTCGATGTTGTTGGAACTGGACTTAATGAGTTTGCTATCTGTCATACGTCGATTCCGGGCGGATATATCGGGGTGGCGCCATGGTTCTCCGGCGACAGCCGGTTGCGCGTCAGCCTATGCGCCGGATGGGCCGGGCGTCACCCTAGCATTTCGCGCAGTTCGGCCACATAAGAGTCGCCTCTCAACGTGCCAAGAGCCTTACGCTCAATCTGACGAATTCGCTCCCGTGTGAGGTTTAGCTCGCCGCCGATCTCCTCGAGGGTACGCGGGCGTCCATCAGTCAGTCCGAAACGGAGTTCGAGTACTCTTCGTTCTCGGACGGACAGGTGACTTAGCGCTCGGTCTACCTGATCGCGCATCGAAGCCTGGGCCGCCACGTCGGCAGGCGCGGGCGCAGAAATGTCGGGGATCAAGTCTCCAAGTTCGTTCTCTGCATCTTCCCCTATCGGCGTCTCCAACGAGACGGGCTGTTGGGAAATCCGCATGATCTCGTCCACCCGCTCCACAGGCAGGTCCACTTTGCCGGCAAGCTCTTCGACACTCGGTTCGCGGTCCAGAACCTGACTCAACTCACGGCGGGCGCGCATGATCTTGTTGAGGGTTTCGACCACGTGCACAGGAATCCGGATGGTCCTGGCCTGGTCGGCGATGGCCCTTGTAATGCCCTGTCGAATCCACCACGTCGCATACGTACTGAACTTGAACCCGCGGCGAAAGTCGAACTTCTCGATCGCGCGCATCAGTCCGATGTTGCCTTCCTGAATCAGGTCGAGCATCGACAGGCCGCGATTGAGGTGTTTCTTGGCCACACTGACCACGAGACGCAAATTGGCTTCGCCAAGGTGCCGGCGGGCCTGTTCTCCCTCTGCCCGAATCCTCGCGAGGTGGATTGATATGAAGGGCGCCGCCAGCGTCTGGGAGTCCTGAAAGCTCGTCAAAGAAACCAGGTCCGCCAGGGAGCCAACCTGCGGGTCTTCAGGTAGTCGAACGGCAAATTCGGGCGGCGTCAGCCGTGTCAGGACCGAAAGCGCTGTCAGATTCTTGTGGGCGTCATTGGGCTCCATGCTCAACGCGTCCGCAATAAAATTGACGACCTCATCATCTCTTCGGCCGTCTAGCGCGGTTCGAATCGGCGGTTCGCTAACCGCTGCCCGCAACGCCACCGGGGCCGGCAGTCCAAGATACCGGGCTAGTGCGTCCAGAGTTTGTGCGAAGGAACTTAGCCTTGTAAGCGCCTCGCCCAGGACGACGGAGTCAGGCGGCGTCTGTTCATCAACCGTCAACTCGGACTCGATCTTTTCGAGCCACTGCGCAATTTCAACCGCGCGGGCCAGCACGACTTCGTCTGCTGCCGTTAGCAGCGCAACGCGGCTGATCTCGCGCAGATACATGCGGACCGTGTCTTCGGTCAGCTCTGTGTCTGCAGTCTCCTCGGCTAGTTGCCCGGCAATAGCGGCCGACTCGTCGGCCGCACGGGCTGTCTCCCACAGTGCCAGTTCCGACCCTGTGAAAGCCCGAGCATCCCCGCCGTGCTCGTTGGCTTCGTCATCGGATTCGCCCCCAAATGAGTCGAATTTCGCCCGAAGACCGCTATCGGCACGGCCAGGAATATCGTCGAGGAGTTGATCTTCAATTGTCGGTCGGGACTTCTGGACCAACCATCCAGTCCTTTCGGCCCACCAGCGCCAGGGGAGGTACCCCAAAGCCGCGACGAATCGTTTTCCGTCACTGCTGTACTTGCGCGTCAGGGCAAGGCGCGGCTCTTCGTTGCCGCCTTCTTAATTGATTGATTAGATGCCGGAGAGTGAATACGGGTGTCAGGGACATCCGAACTAATCCGGTCACGGTGAATGGATATCTATTTTATTTCAGTCGGCCGCGAAATAAAAGGGGGTATGACGAAAATCTTATCGCGTTCCCCTCATTGCGACGATATTAGTTCTGCGAAAAGCGGATTTCGCAAAGCTGACAAAACTGTGAGGACGGCATACACCATGCCGGTTCGTCGTACGCCCGCTCAGTTGAACGAAATCACCATCTTGCCAGGTTTTCCGCCGTCAAACCTCTCATACGCCTCCGGTGCGTCCTCGATGTCTACGCGTTCACTCACCAGACTGTCGAGGTCGATTTCACGTCGGACTACGAATTCCGCCGCTTCTGCCAGACCGAACGTGCTGAAGGTCCAGGAACCCAAAAGCGTAAGGTGGCGGTGAATGATGTGCGGAGTCGCCTCGAACGTCACCGTTCCGCCTTCTCCGACTAGGCATGATCTGCCAAAGAGCCTTGTGGATTCCACCGCGGCGACTCGCGTTTCAGGCCGCCCTACCGCTTCGAGAGTCGCCTCTGCGCCTTCGCCCCCGGTCAGTTCCTTGATCTGCTCGACCGCCGAGCCGTCCGAGTTGTCCACCGTTCGCCACGCGCCAGCCTCCGCAGCCAACTTCAGGCGCTCACTGGCTATGTCGACCGCCACCACCTGTGCGCCCATGGCCGTACCGAGGACGGTCGCCGCAAGGCCGACCGGCCCGGCGCCGAACACGGCAAGCACGTCACGCCCGGAAACCTGTAGCTTCTTGAGGGCCTGGAAAGCCGTTGTAGCGCCGCATGCAAGATAAGCGCCTGCGTCAAACGTGAGATCGTCCGAAAGCGGTATGCACGTGTTCTCATGGGCCACCATGTATTCGCCGTGCCCGCCGTGGGTGCTTCCGCCGTAGTAAAGCCGCTTCTCGGTTACCGGGCAAAGTTGTGTCCAGCCGATGACGCAGTATCGGCACTCGCCGCAACCCAGGTAGTGGTGTTGCATGATGCGCGCGCCTACGGCGACCTTCGTGACCCCGGATCCCAGCTCCACAACTTCGCCGCACGGCTCGTGGCCCGGCCGATTCTTGTAAAGTCGGCCTGCCGATGGGTCTGACCGGTATCCGTGCAGATCGCTTCCGCACATACCTGACGAGCGAAGTTTGATCAGCGCCTCGTTCTGCCCCGGCGGTTCATCCGGATAGTCGATTACTTCACACTGTCTGTTGCCCTGGAATCGCACCCCTCGCATTGAGTTCTCCCTCGTTCGATCACTGCAAAGCCCGAGATTCGTCGCTTTGCCAATTGCCGTTTACAGATTGTCCGCTAGCAAATTGCAGCCGTCAAAGCCACAGAATACACTTGTGCGACCTTATAAGAACTTCCCTTGACGTCTGGAGCCCCATCGAATGCCCGGTTCATTTAACTACGACGACCTGTTCTCAGAGAACTCGAATGACACCCCTCTCAGGGTTGTTACTCACGCCGAGTACGACTTCGCAGTAGCCTACCCTGCCCCCGAGACTCTGCCAATCGACGGTCTGACCACAGCGCTCCAGGTCATGTTAGACGCAAGAGCCGACGAAATGGCCCGGAACCTCGCATATTATCCCCATACGCAGGGGTCGGTCGAATTGCGGGAGTACACGTCCGACAAACTGATGAAGGACCGCGGCATCGCTGTTTCACCTGATGAAATCATGCTCACCGCAGGGTCCGGAGAGGCGATAGGTCTTGTAGTTCAGGCGCTTACCAATCCCGGAGACACGGTCCTGACCGAACGATACGTCTACACGGGCACCCTGGGCCAGTTGCAGCGATTCGGAGCCGACGTAGTAGGCGTACCGATCGACTCCGACGGGATCATCCCTGAGGCGTTGGCCGAGCTCATGGACGATCTAACCGCGGCCGGCAGACGACCCAAATACCTGTACACCATCCCCGAACATCAGAACCCCACCGGTTCGACACTTCCGGAATCGCGAAGACGGGACATACTGGGAATCGCCCACCGGCACGGTATGCCCATCCTTGAGGACGACTGCTACGTCGATCTACGGTTCGAGGGGGAGACTCAACCGGCGTTCAGGACATTGGACGATGACGGAATCGTCATCCACGTTGCTTCTTACTCGAAACTAGTGGCGCCCGGCCTCCGACTCGGTTACTTCACTGCGCAAGGCGATGTGATGAGACGGGCGGCCAGCTTCAAGATCGGCAGCGGTCCCAGTCAATTTTCAGCGTACGCCGTCGAAGGGTTCCTGCGAGATCACCTCGATCAGCACCGGGCCAGATTCAACCCGCTGCTCAAGGAAAAGCGGGATGCGATGATTGACTCCCTCGAAACTAACTTCGCAGGGACCGGAGCGACGTGGTCACGGCCTGAGGGCGGCTGTTACGTGTGGCTGACCATGCCGACCGGCGCTGACCTGGGAGCAGTACAGCCGGCGTGTATGGAGGGTGGAGTCGGCTATGTAGCGGGTCCCGCATTCGCTCCGAACGACGACGGCGCGCATTGTGCACGGTTGTGCTTTGCGTTCGAGACGCCCGAGAAGAACCGCAAGGGGATAGCGCGGCTTGCCGAGCTATTTGACGATCTCGGCGTAATGAATGCCGTCGCCGCCAACTGAGAGGCCGTGATTAAATCCCTCCGAGCCATTTTATTGAGACCGTTTCCAAAGCTGAATTGAGACTGAAGACCCGCAGGATTCGCAATAAAATCACAACCTCTGAGTCGGGCACCCCACGCGAGGCAGCCCACCACGTCATCAGTTCATGCTGAAACGGCTCTCATCGCTGCCCGGTCCGGCGCGCATGATCGAGGCCTGAATTCTCATTATCTCTTCGTCCATTAAGGCAATCCCGGCCTGAAGACGTGCTGTGGTTGTGTCGGCTGCCAGCAGCCGTTGACGCGAACGCTCGGGCGCCGAACTCGCAAGAATCCCAATGAAGTAGGACAGGACCAGGGGGTCGTCAGGGATGCGCATTGCCGAATGCCACGCCCCCTGCGCCGCAAGCATCGTCGAAAGAAAACGCTGCGCCTCGGAGATGGCCTGTCTCAATGCGGCCTTGTCCACAACCGACCTGTCGTCTTCTTTGAGCACCTCGATTTCACCCATCAGGTAGCTCTTCGACCGATCGAGCTTCGATATACGAAATCGTTGTTCTCCAACGACCGTAATCGGCAATGAACCTCTCGACGGGGCGCCGAGATGATTGATGCGGGCAACGGTCCCGACGTCGAACGGCGTAGCGTAACCGCCCGCTTCGACCCCCTCCCGAATCAACACGACACCGAATCTCCGGTCATTGTCGAGGCAGTACCTGAGCATTTCCTTGTAGCGGTCCTCGAAGATCCTGAGCGGCAGCGTGGCGCCCGGGAAGAGGACCGTGCCCAGTGGAAAAAGTGGCAATCTGAGTGACATCAGTCTGAGTTTAGCAACCGTTTCAAGTAACGCGCGGTGCTATCCTGAACGCCCTTTCATAAGTGAAATCACCAACTGCGGCCAAGAAGGTGCAAGTGAACGAAATCATCTCCGAATCGATAACCGATCTGAAGCCTTACCTTGTCTCGACGAGGCGCAAGTTCCACTCAATGCCGGAGCTTGCCTTTCGGGAAACCGTCACCGCAAGGGCCATCGCCGCCGAGTTGCGGATCATGGGGTTGGATGTACGGACCGGCATTGGCAAGACCGGGCTTACGGCCACGGTGCAAGGCCCGTCTGACGGACCGACGCTAGTGATCAGGGCCGATATCGACGGCCTGCCGCTCGACGAAGCAACCGGTCTCGGCTTTGCGTCTACCAACGGCGCGATGCACGCGTGCGGCCACGATGGCCACATCGCCGTCGCTCTCGGTACCGCGCGGACCCTGGCGGGCATGAGCGATCGGCTGCGAGGGCGTGTGGTGTTCGTGTTCCAACCGGCGGAAGAGGTGGCTCAGGGAGCGCTCGCCATGCTGGAGGACGGTCTTTTTGACGATGGCCTCCCGGATCGCGTGATCGGCCTTCACATATGGAATCAGGCCCCGGCCGGCAGCGTTATCGTAAATCGGGGAACCGTGTTCGCCAGCGCAGATATGTTCAGGGTGTCCGTGACCGGCAAGGGCGGGCATGGCGCGTTGCCTCACCTCGCCGTCGATCCGGTAATGGCCGCTGCCCAGATCATCACCACGGCCCAGACGATCGTCAGCCGGGAAATACAGCCCAATGAAATGGGCGTCGTTACCTTCGGCCGGATCAACGGCGGCACGGCCCCCAACGTCATTGCCGACAGCGTAACAATCGAGGGAACCAGCCGCTCGTACCGGCCCGAGACCCGGGACGCCATACATTCCGCATTGACCCGCATCACGTCAGGCGTGGCCGAAACGTTGCGAGCCAAGGCGAAGTTCGAGGTCCTCTTCGGAGCGCCGCCGGTCGTCAACAACCCCCAAGTGGCTGATCAGGTGGCTCGCAGCGCCATTCAGGTTGTCGGCGAAGTCGGCGTGGGGGAGGCCCCGCCGGTATCCCTCGGCGACGACATGTCAGAGTTCCTGTTGCGCGCGCCGGGCTGTTACTTCCTGCTGGGAGGGGCGAAACAAGGCGCCGAGCCACATCACAACCCCCGATTCGACTTCGACGAGGCCTGTCTGCCGATCGGGGCGGAAGTGATGATTCGCAGCGCGCTCGACTATCTCGCCTGAATTCACCATCCGGCTTCGACTGCCAGCGAACGGACAGCCAAAGCCGACGCGTGCGCCTGAAATTCGCGGCCTAAAGACCGGCGGCTTCGTTGATCTCGGCCTGGTACTCCTCGACCTCGCCCTCAAGCAGTTGGGACATCCTCACGGGCTCCCCGGAGATGCCAGACTCAAGCGTTCCGTAGCTGACCGCCAAAGCCTTCATCCCCAATTCGGGTCCAACTTCGATAGGCGAACCCGTTTCGATGGCACGGGCCAACTCGAGATACTCCAGGCCGATGATCTTGCGGTCGGTCTGTCTGAAGTCCCGTTCGTATGACGTAATCCGGCGGGCGCCGTCCCAGAATGGGGCAGTAATGTCGTCCAGTTCCCAGTCGGGAACCAGATCGAGAAGATCGTCACCCTTGATCGAATCGTCTCTTCCCTCGATATGGACCACCGGCCCGATGCCGCTGCGGCTGGGCGGCAACTCTATGACCCCCTGGCTCCCGTGGACGGTATTTACGCCCACCGAGAAACCGTGCGACGCGTTGCTGCTCGAGTAGTTTCCTATAGCCCCTGAAGTGAACTTGAGGGTGGCAAAAGCCGTGTCCTCCTGGTCGATCTCTACAGTTTCCTGGCCTGCGAACACATCCTCCGTCCGGTGCCTGTAAAACGTTCCAATGTCGCCAGCCAGAGGTATCCGCGTTCTCACCGGCGTGAAGAGTCCGGTCTGGGCGTAGATGGTCTCTACGTCTCCCATGAAATACAACAGCAAGTCGCCATCGTGAACGCCTCCATCAATGAGATATCCGCCGCGGCTCTTCAGCCCGCGCCATGCGGTGTCGTGCATGAGCGCCGAGCCGCCGCCAAGGCCGGCCTTGAATATGAAGTACGGCTCCCCTATCGCGCCGCCGTCGATCAGCGCCTTGGCGAGCCTGTTCATGGGGTCGCGACGGTAATTCTCTGCGATCGACAACACCTTGCCCGACCTCTCGGCCGCGGCGCGCATTATCTGACACGCGCGAATCGTGATACCCATAGGCTTTTCGGTGATGACGTTCACCCCCGCGTCCAGCGCCTTGACGGCGAACACGTGGTGCATGCGCGTGTCCGTGACGATGTCTATGGCGTCGAGCGGCTTCTGTTCCACCAGCATGCGGTCAAAGTCGGTGTAAACGTTCGGACGGTCGCCGGTGGCTTCTTCAACGGCCGAAGCGACGTGATTGGCGGAGGACTCATACAGGTCGCAAACTGCGACCATCTTCACCTCGTTGGAGTGTTTTCGAAGTTCGAGGTAACCGTGGGCATGTCTGAGACCCATGCCTCCGCATCCAACTAGCGCGCTGTGAACAGTCAATGTCTGGTTCCTCCAGGTCTCGAATAGTGCCAGCCCGGGGCGTAATGAACAGGGCCCGGGGTGGTTGCAGGAAGGTTAGCGCATGTGGGGAGCGATGGCAGTCTTTACCGATCTGGATGTCACGTTGGACGCGGCTTCCATGGCTTCCGCTACCCCATCCAGCGGATACCGGTCTCCCATCACGCCCGTCAGATCAATCTGAGCCAACAGATTTATCGCCCTGATGTACCCGTCGCCCCGGCCAAACGAGTTGACGATGATCAGTTCCTTGTAATGCGTCTCGAACAGGTCGCTCGGGATGGTGGTCCCCTTGGGGCTGACTCCCAGAATCAGAACCTCGCCGCGCGGTCTCGCCACCTGGATGGCCAGATCGACCAGTTCCGGCTTGCCCACGGCCTCGACCGCCAGATCGATTCCCCTGCCCGCGGTCACCTCGTCGACGACCTCCTGTAACGGTCCGGACGCAGGATCATGTACAAAGTCGGCCCCCATGCGAAGAGCCTGCTCACGTCTGAACGGGACGGGGTCGGAAAGTATCGAAACGCCCATTCCGCGGGCCTTGGCGAACGCAAGGGTCAGCAAACCGATCACGCCGCCGCCGATTACGACCATGTTGGAACCGCCAGGGGTCATACACCGTTCGAGCCCCACCAGGCATACCGCCGCCGGTTCACCAAGCGCGGCGTTTGCGACCGATAGTCCTTCGGGAAGGTCATGCACAACGGAGTTGGGCAACACGGCGTACTCGGCATATCCACCGGGCCGCTTCGAATGGCCGACGCGCTCACAGCGGGAATGACGGCCAATGCGGCAGTTCCAGCATTGACGGCAGTAAGGGCTCGGTTCCGGCGCAACATCCATCTCTAGTCGGGAACTGTCGACACCCGCACCGACGTCGACTATCGTGCCGCTCCACTCGTGGCCCATCACCCTCGGAGGGTCGCCCGGGAAGAGACCTTGCGTAATGTGGACGTCTGTACCGCAAATGCCGCAAGTATCGACTTTCAGCAATACCTCACCCGGTCCGGGTATCGGATCCGGAATTTCATCAATGGTGAATTTGGTTCCGCCGTGCCAGGTTGCGACTTTCATGATCTGCGCGCTCCATCACTCAGTTCTTTCGTAGACCGCCGAATTCTATGCCTTTTTGCCTGCATTGCGTTGACACCTGCGTGCCGGAAGGTCAGCATGTCCAGTAACGGACATCAGTCGCCGGGGAGGACCCCAAATGGTCACCGTCAAAGAATCGCCGTCAGGCTTTGAAGAGTTGAGACAGGCCGCGCTCGACCATCTATGGATGAACAGCCGCAGTTGGACCGAGATGGCTGAAATGGGAGAGCCGAATCTTCTGGTCGACGGGGATGGCGTCAGGGTCCGTGACGCAAAGGGCAAGTGGTGGCTGGACGTGAACGGTGGGTACATGTCGGTGCACGCAGGTTACGGAAGAACCGAGATAGCCGACGCTGCCTACGAGCAGATGAGGCGCCTCCCTTACATGGCCAGCGGCGCCACGGCCGAGCCCGCAGCGCGGCTCGCATGGAAACTCGCCCGGATTACCCCCGGCAATCTCACACGAAGTTACTTTGTCTCCGGCGGCTCTGAAGCCAACGAGAGCGCTCTCAAGATCGCCCGCGCCTACCAACAACGGTCAGGCGCCCCGGGCCGTCACATAGTCATCAGCCGTCGCGGTTCGTACCACGGAGCGCTCGGACAGACTGTATGGCTCGGAGGAATGGAAGGCCAGCATCGTGAGGATTTCGGGCCGGCCTACCCGGGGATGGTCTACGGGCCGCAACCCCTGCCCTACCGCTGCGAGTACGGCGGAAGTACGCCGTCGGAGTGCGCTATCCTGTGCGCCAACGCCATACAGGGCCTGATCGAATTCCATGGCCCGGAGAGCGTTTGCGCCGTCATTGCCGAGCCCATAGCGTCGCCGTTGGGCGTAGCCGTGCCGGGAGAAGAGTACTGGCCCATGTTGCGTGAAATCTGCACGAGGTACGGCGTAGTGCTCATCACAGATGAGGTCGTGACCGGCTTTGGCAGAACGGGGAAGATGTTCGCGTCGGAGCACTGGGGAGTCACGCCTGACGTAATGACCATCGCGAAGGGCATCGTCAGCAGCTATCTGCCGATCGGAGCGGCCATAGCCACGGAACAGATCGCCGACGCATTCGCCGGTGGACCCAACAGCAAGAATCGGCAACTTAACCACACCTTGACTTTCTCAGGGCACCCGGTTGCCGCGGCCGCGGCGCTCAAGAACATCGAGGTTCTCGAATCTGAAGATCTGGTTGCCAATTCGGCTGAAATGGGGAAATACTTCCTCGAATCGCTGGAAGAACTTAAGGAAAAACACCCGATCATCGGGGACGTCCGCGGGCTCGGCCTGTTTCTGGGAATCGACCTGGTCAAGGACAGGGAAACCAAAGAACAGTTCGGACTCGAAGAGAACATCGGCTCGCGTTTCGGTGAAAAAATGGCTGCCAGGTCCATGATCTTCCGGTCCTACACCAGCAGCATGTCGATCGGACCGCCACTCTGCATCACGCGCAGCGAGGTCGACGAGATCGTCAAGGCGCTAGACGAAACGATCGGTGAACTTGCCGAAGAGTTGGGTGTATAGGGCGGATCCGGGGCGAGTTGTACCAGGGAACCTGGTTGCTATACGCACACTCCGCGAACGATCGAGGCGAGCGGCACCTCCTGGTCGATCACCTGCGCGAGGTCGCCAAGCTCGCGCGCGAATTTGTCAGCCGTTTTGGTGGCGGCGACCTCGCCTTCCTTGCCGGGCTTTGGCACGACGCGGGCAAGGCCGACCCGAATTGGCAACGGCGTCTGATCGAGTGCGAAAAGGGGGAGCGTGAGCGTCCCGGGCTTGATCACAAGTGCGCCGGAGCGCTTCTCGCCGAGGAGGCGGGAGGAATGGCAATATGGACTGGGTTCCTGATCCATGCCCACCACGGCGGACTCGGCGACCGTTATAGGAACTACAGGCCGTGGCTCAACGAAAATCGCTCCCTCCCCGGCCCGGCGAAGGCCCTCGAAGCGCTGCGGCCGACGATGCCCGATCTCACGGGCCACCCGGATCCAAATCGGCCCGATTTCATTAAGAGCGCGCGGAACGCCGAATTCTTTCTGCGATTCACCTACTCCGCGCTCATCGATGCCGACAGCCTCGACACCGAGGCTCACAAGCAGGGTGGCCAGCCGCCCGAGCGTGGAAGCTTAATAACCCTCCCAGAGCTTTGGCGCCGGTACCAGGCATTCTTGACGGATGCCTCCCCCGTCACGGAGAGCGAGGTCAACAACGTCCGACGTGAGGTTCACGAAGCATGTCTGCAATCGGCGAGTGAGCCGCAAGGCATATTCCGGCTGACGGTTCCCACCGGCGGCGGCAAAACGCGCTCTGCGATGGCGTTCGCTCTCCGCCACGGGATCGAACACAACCTGCGCCGCATCGTGGTGGCCGTCCCCTTCACAACCATCACCCAACAGACTGCGCGCGTCTACCAGGAAATGTTCGAGAAAGGATACGACGACGACAGACCCGTCGTGCTCGAACATCACTCGGCGGCCGCGGAAGGCGCCGGCAAGGAAATCGACGATGACGACATCTTCACCAATGAAGCGGTTTGGCGGCGTCTGGCGTCCGAAAACTGGGATGCGCCGGTCGTCGTCACAACAACCGTACAGCTTTTCGAGAGTCTCTTTTCAAACCGCCGCGGCAAGACCCGCAAGCTACACAACCTTGCCGGTAGCGTGATCATCCTTGACGAAGCTCAGGCGCTGCCTGCGATTCTGCTATCACCCATCCTCGACAGCTTACGCCAATTGACCGAAAACTACGGCGCCAGTATCGTGCTGTCCACGGCTACACAGCCTGTCTTCGAGCTCATCAAGGAATTCAGGGAAGTTGAAGCGAGAGAGATTGTCCCCGATCACGTTCGTCACTTCGATATGCTCAAACGCGTCGAATACGAATGGCGAACGAACGAACCGAATCAGTGGACGGAGGTCGCAGCGTGGATTCGCAAGGAGCATAGCACCCTCGCAATCGTGAACATAAAACGACACGCGATGGAGCTATTGGATGCGCTGGACGATCCGGACGTCATTCACCTCTCGACGTTGCTGTGCGGCGCTCACCGCAACGAGGTTCTTGAAGAGATCAGGCGTCGGTTCGCCGCGGGAGAGCCCTGCAGGGTCGTGAGCACGCAAGTGGTAGAGGCGGGCGTCGATCTCGACTTCGGGACCGTGTTCCGCGCGGAAGCGCCGCTTGACTCCATCATCCAGGCGGCCGGGCGCTGCAACCGCGAAGGCCGGCGGGAGAGCGGGCGAGTCGTCGTCTTCAGGTCACCGGACGATGCGTCGCCGCCGGGCGTCTATCAAATGGGCAGGGATACCGCCAGGGCCGTCCAGCGCCTATACCCCGACTCCGCTCCTGATCGCCCGGAAGTCCTGCGCGCCTATTTCGAGCGCCTTTCCGAACGCGTCAACGCCGATGAGCACGGGATCCAAAGCCTGCGGGAGAACCTTGACTTCCCAAATGTAGCACACAAGTTCCGCATGATCCCTGACGATACCTACGACGTTATCGTCGACTACCCCATTGCCAACGCGTCAACCATCGAGCGCCTGCTTGAACAGTTGCGCGGCCGCGAGCGGCCCCCGCGCGAGGTGCTGCGCTTACTCCAGCGGTACACCGTCTCGCTTCGTCAACGCGAAGCCGAACGCCTTAAAACACGGGGGTGGATCGAGGAATTCATGCCCCGCATGGGGCGCTGGAAAGGCGCGTACGACTCCATTCGTGGAATCGTTGAGGCGGACCCCGAATTGGTATTCTGAGCGGCAGCGGCACCGTCCAGAGATAACTTAGCGCCCGCCACTGCCATTATCGCCTTGGTCTTACGAACAGGCGCTTGTAACCTAACACCGAATGTTTCAAACCTCACCCGCGTCTGACAGGCGCCGCCTGCGACCCACAAGGATTTTCTATGAATCGCGACCCCGCGCCACTCACAGTCAAGCTCTGGGGCGACTACGCCTGTTTCACCCGGCCGGAGATGAAGGTCGAACGGGTCACCTATCCGGTTATGACGCCGTCCGCCGCGCGCGGGGCGTTGGAGGCGATCTTCTGGAAACCGCAGGTCGCCTGGCACATTGAAGAGATTCATGTGCTCAAGCCAATCGCTTACGCCTCCATCCTGCGGAATGAGATCAAAAATCGCCAGAGCGATCGCTCGGCTCGCGGTTGGGCGAAGAACGGAGGTGGCTACGACGCCACTGCCAATCGCGAACAGCGCCACACGCTCGCGCTCCGCGATATCGCCTACGTCGTGCATGCCCAACTGATCCTTCGTGACGGCGTCGACGACAACATCGCGAAGTACCGCGACCAGTTCCGGCGGCGCGTGGCCGCAGGACGCTGCTTTGCAACGCCCTACCTCGGCTGCCGTGAGTTCAGCGCCGCGTTCGGCGAGCCGGAGGCAGGCGACACACCGATCGAACATAGCGAGGACCTCGGCCTCATACTGCTCGACATCGACTACAAGCGGGACGGCAGCGGCCACGGTACGCCAATGTTCTTCCGCGCCTCTCTTGAAGACGGCGTGTTGAGAGTTCCCGGCCGTTTCGAGGAGGCGGCTTGATGCTACTCAGCAAGCTGAAGGAGTATGCGGACGAGCGGATGGGGGTACAGCCGCCGCTCTACGCCAACACGCCAGTCGCGTGGCTCATCGAGCTCCGTTCCGACGGTCGGCCTCTGGTACCGCGCCCGACGGACTTGACTGACCCGAGCACCCCACGCCGGAAGCGTGGGTTGGACATGTCTGCACCCGAAATCCAGCGCTCGTCCGGTATCAAACCGTTGCTGCTTGCTGACAACGGCGAATATACGTTCGGCGGCGCGCGCGATCGAAACAAGCAAGAACGCGTCACTAAAGCCCACGCGGCCTATCGGGAACTTCTGGACCGCTGCGCCGCCGCCACAGAAGAGCCGGCAGTGTTGGCTGTGCGGCGTTTCTACAAACGAGGTGGGGTGGATCAGCTCGACCTGGACGAGGAGTGGGACCATGGATTGAAGATCACTTTCGAGGTGAATCTGGCCGACGGCACGCGCTGCCGACCGATCGACTTGCCGTCGGTGCAGGAATTCTGGGTCGCGGTAAATACCCCCAACTCGGATAGCAGCGATCAGTGTCTGGTGTGCGGGGACCTCAAGCCTGTGCTCGATCGCTTGCAGTCGAAGATCAAAGGGATTCCCGGCGGGCAGTCGTCCGGCACCTCGATCATCTCCGCCAACTCCAAGGCGTTCGAATCGTACGGCCTGAAGGCCTCCAAGACCGCGCCGACTTGTCGGGAATGCGGGGAGGCGTTTACGCGCGGCCTCAACGATCTGATCGCCGGAGAGAAGACCAATCTCGTCACAGGCGGCGCAAGGTTCATTTTCTGGACTCGCGAAAAGAAGAAGGATTTCGACTTCGCCAGCTTTATGCGAGAACCTGATCCCGCGCAAGTTAAGGCTCTCCTCGATTCCGTGAGGAAAGGCCGTCGGGCTGACATCGACGATGAGACGGTGTTCTACGCCGCGGCGCTGTCGGGAAGCGGCGGCCGCGCTGTTGTTCGTGACTGGATCGATACCACCATCGGAGATGTCCAGCGAGGCGTCGCGCGGTGGTTCGAACTTCAGCGGATCATACACCCGACGGGCGAGAACCCCCGGCCGCTGAGCCTCTTTCGTTTAGCGGTCTCGACGGTCCGCAACGCGAACGATCTCCCCGTCACCACGCCTCGCGCTCTCTTCCGCTCGGCCCTACTGGGCACGCCTTTGCCGATGGACATCGCTTTTCAGGCGGTCAGGCGCAACCGCGCGGAGCAGAAAGTCACGATGCCACGCGCCGCCCTCGCCAAGCTCGTTCTGCTCAGTCATGAACCGCAACTTCCAAAGGAGAACTACATGGTTGCACTCGAACCCGAACACCCCGAACCCGCCTACCATTGCGGCCGCTTGCTGGCGGTGCTTGAGGCGGTCCAGCGTGCTGCGCTTCCGGGCGTAAACGCCACCATCGTCGATCGCTACTATGGCGCCGCCTCGTCCACGCCGGCAGTCGTGTTCGGAACCCTGCTACGGGGTGCGCAGCCGCACCTCTCGACGCTGAAACGCGACAAGCCCGGCGCACACTTCAATTTGCAGCGCCGTCTTGAAGAGGTGTGTGCCCAAATCGGAGATTGGCCGACGACGCTGTCGCTAAAAGACCAGGCGCTGTTCTCGCTGGGCTATTACCACCAGCGAGCCCATGACCGTGCCGAAGCCATCAGCCGCGTCGCCGCCCGCGATGGCAACCAACCGGAACAAGAAACCAGAGATAACTCGGAGGAGAACTAGCCATGGCCACTGCCTCAACCTCTACGATACCCACCGATGTAGCCCGCCGCCACGACTTCGTCCTGCTGTTCGATGTGCGGGACGGCAACCCCAACGGAGACCCCGATGCCGGCAACCTGCCACGCGTCGATCCCGAGACGATGCAGGGCCTCGTTACCGATGTCGCGATCAAGCGAAAGGTGCGCGACTACGTCGACATATCCCAGGGTGATGGACGCTACAAAGTGTACGTCCAACATGATCAATTCCTTGTGAATCAACGAGCGCGAGTCTTCGGCCAGCGATCAAATGGCCAGGCGAATCCTGCCGCCAGCGACGGCAAACGCTGGATGTGCGAGGAGTTCTATGACGTGCGCATGTTCGGCGCGGTGATGTCCATGAAAGAGCACAACGCGGGCCAGGTGAGGGGTCCGATGCAGTTGACGTTCGCCCGTTCGATCAACCCCATTGTGCCCCTGGATTCGAGCATCGTTGGTCCGGCCCAAAATGAGCGAGACGTGAATCGCGAGGACGCCGAGGGAGAAGCGACGAACTACGGAACGATGGGCCGAAAGTCCACGGTGCCATACGGCCTTTACCGCGCCCACGGTTTCTTCAACCCCCATTTCGCCGAGAAGACCGGCGTTGACGGCGATGACCTGCGGCTCTTCTGGAAAGCCCTCGAAATGATGTGGGACCTTGACCGTTCCGCATCGCGGGGAGAGATGGCCTGCCGGGGGCTCTACGTCTTCAGCCATGAGAGCAAGCTCGGAAACGCCGCGGCCCATCGCCTCTTCGACCTGATCCGGACTCCCGGGAGCGAGTCAAACGCGCCGCGGTCGTTCTCCGACTATCGCGTCGAGCGTCCCGCAGACGGACCAGTCGACGGCTTCACCGGTGTAACGTTGACGACGCTGGTGGAATGAACGGACAGGACGCAAGCGCGGAGACGGAAATCCTCGTTCCGATCTCCGCGCTCGAGCACTTCAGCTACTGTCCGCGGCAGTGCGCGCTCATTCACGTCGAGCAGACGTTCGATGAGAACGTCTTCACGGTGCGAGGGCGCATAAGCCATGAGCGAGTCGACTCAGGCGTGACGACAGCGCCCCGGGGCGTTCAGATTCTGCGGGCTCTGCCTCTGTGGTCCGATGAGTATGGACTGACCGGCAAGGCAGACGCAGTGGAACTCCGTCAGGAAGGACCGTTGCCCGTTGAGTACAAGGTAGGCCGAATCACGGGCGGTCACGCCGCGCTCCAGCTGTGCGCGCAGGCCCTCTGTTTGGAAGAGATGTTCAGCACGCCGGTTCCGTTCGGAGCGCTCTACTCGGACGCCGCGAAGCGCCGCGTTCCCGTTGAAATAGACGAAGAACTTCGGGAGCGCACGCGGGCGGCCGTGGCCGCGGTGCGGACGTTGCTTAACCAGCAACAGTTGCCTCCCCCGGTCAACGATAACCGCTGCCCCGACTGCTCGCTCATCAACGCATGTCTGCCTCGAGTCGTGGGCGAGGCCCCGCGTGTCCGCGGCCATCAGGGAGCCCTCTTTACGCCCGCGAACGACCAGGGCGTCAAGGGATGGTTCGATGTTTGAACTGCTTAATACGCTCTATGTGCTCACGCCCGGAGCCTCGCTGCATCTGGATCATGATGCAGTCAAGGTCGTAATCGAGAGTGAGACAAAACTGCGCGCCCCACTCGTCCGCCTCGACGGTATCGTGGTGTTTGGGCGGATCGCCGTGAGTCCACTGCTCATTCACCGATGCGCCGACGACGGACGCACGATCAGCTTCATGAGCGGCGGCGGGCGGTTCAAGGCCCGGCTCGAGGGTCCCGTCCGGGGGAACGTCCTTCTCCGGCGGAGCCAGCATCTGGCGCTGGATGCGCAAGGATGGCCAACGCGCGTCGCCCGACAGTTCGTAGCGGCAAAGATCCAGAACAGCCGTCTCGTGCTCCTGCGCGGCGCGCGGGACAGTGACGGAGAGCCTTCCGAGGTTCTCCGACGCGCCGCCGGAGAACTCGCGAGGGTTCTCCAAAACCTCCACACTATCGACGAATTGGACTTCGTACGCGGCATGGAGGGCGAAGCAGCGAGAATCTACTTCCGAGCATTCAGTTCGCTTATTCGCGCCGAGCGGAACGTCTTCACCTTCGAGCGACGGTCGCGCCGTCCTCCGCGCGATCGCACAAATGCCCTGCTCTCATTCCTCTACGCTCTCGTCCGGGAGGAGTGCGCGGGGGCCCTGGAGGGAGTAGGTCTCGACCCCCAGGTAGGCTATCTACATGCGCTCCGCCCTGGCCGTCCGGCCCTTGCTCTCGATTTGATGGAAGAGCTTCGGCCACTCGTCGCCGACCGCCTCGCTGTCACACTCATAAACCGGCGTCAGCTTCGAGCGGCCAGCTTTGACGTATTGCCCGGAGGCGCGGTGCGGCTCACCGACGACGGACGCCGTACGGTGTTGTCAGCGTACCAGGAGCGCAAGAAGCGCCCTGTTACACACCGTCTTCTTCGCCAAAAAGTCAACCTTGGACTCGTGCCGCACGTCCAGGCTCGTTTGCTCGCACGCTACATCCGGGGCGACCTCGCCCACTACCCGTCCTACGTGGCCCGCTAGGAGGAGCCCATGGAGCTCCTGGTTGTGTACGACGTGTCGACGGAGACATCCGCCGGTCAGGCTCGCTTGAGGCGCGTTGCAAAGATCTGCGAGGCCTACGGCCAGCGCGTCCAGAAGTCGGTCTTCGAATGCGTACTTGCCCCTGAGCAGGCGGCGTTGCTTCAGCACGATCTCGAAGGAGCAATCGACAAGCAGGAAGACAGCATCCGCATCTACCGCCTACGCGAGCCTCATAGCCGGCACACCCGTCTCATTGGGCGGCAGCCGCAATTTGACATCCGAGACCCACTTGTTCTCTAGCAGGCTGCTGAAAAAGGGTAAGGCGTACAGACTTTGTCCTCTTGCACCGCGCGCTTCTTGGGCTTAGGCTAGCAGGCTGCTGAAAAAGGGTAAGGCGTACAGACATGGTGGGTGGGGCGTCAAGTAGCCCAACGACATCCGTCATATCATAGTTCGTTCGGAGCTGTTGGTGCAGAAAGCGCAATGTGGCGTCGCTTATCGTCGAGCCGCTTTGAGTCCTGAGTAGACCTCAGAGTTTTTCCGCAGCCTGCTAGCCGCGTGCGAACCTCCGGCGATCCAATTTGGTCAGGAGGTTCGCAGCGCGTGTTAGCGAGGCATCTGAGGTTTCTGGTCAAACTGTGCGTCAACTACAGCGGTTAGATATGGGGTCTACGGCGCGAAAGGAAGAAAGAGCGAGATTTGCAAGCGCCGAACGCCCCGAAAACGTGGGAAAGGGCTTAAACTTGACGCTCTCTGGTCATCACAATAGTGATCGACCGGGTCGCACTCACCCCACCGGGTGAGTGAGGATTGAAACAATGGATCAACAATGCCTTTCACAGCTCTATCACCGTCGCACTCACCCCACCGGGTGAGTGAGGATTGAAACAATTATGCAGGCGGCGAAGGCGCCGCCTGCAAAGACGTCGCACTCACCCCACCGGGTGAGTGAGGATTGAAACCTTAATTCGATCCGTACTGGCCCTCAGCGACTCTTGTCGCACTCACCCCACCGGGTGAGTGAGGATTGAAACTCGAAGCCGACGCCCCACATACCCCCGGGGGAACCGAGTCGCACTCACCCCACCGGGTGAGTGAGGATTGAAACTTGTGTGCCCCCTAACAGGCCGGCTATGTGGGCGTTGTCGCACTCACCCCACCGGGTGAGTGAGGATTGAAACCGCTTAGGCCCACCGGGGACCGTCCCAGGCGATGAGGTCGCACTCACCCCACCGGGTGAGTGAGGATTGAAACATGCACATTCAAATTTCGGACGAAGAAGCACTACGAGTCGCACTCACCCCACCGGGTGAGTGAGGATTGAAACTGTTCGGCGTCTGATAGGACCATGTCGGTGTCGGTGGTCGCACTCACCCCACCGGGTGAGTGAGGATTGAAACCCTTGGTCAGGTCGTCTTTTTGCGCCTGTGTGATCCGTCGCACTCACCCCACCGGGTGAGTGAGGATTGAAACACTGGCCGGGGTTTGAACTGGTATCTCGATGCTCAAGTCGCACTCACCCCACCGGGTGAGTGAGGATTGAAACTATTCCTACCCCTTAGGCCCACCGGGGAGAGTCCCAGGTCGCACTCACCCCACCGGGTGAGTGAGGATTGAAACCTGGGACCAGAGGCAGAGGCCAGCGGTCAGGTCGTTGTCGCACTCACCCCACCGGGTGAGTGAGGATTGAAACCGCGGTGTTGCCTGCCGCTGTGTAGTCTCGGTAGTCGTCGCACTCACCCCACCGGGTGAGTGAGGATTGAAACCCGTACTTGACCTTGATGAACGGGAGGCGGACCTGGTCGCACTCACCCCACCGGGTGAGTGAGGATTGAAACCATCCCGGCATAAGCGCAGGCATAGCCAAACTCGAGTCGCACTCACCC
The DNA here is from genome assembly GCA_965224235.1 of Dehalococcoidia bacterium. Lineage (GTDB taxonomy): Bacteria > Chloroflexota > Dehalococcoidia > Lucifugimonadales > Lucifugimonadaceae. The sequence continues at coordinate 1,526,511 of CBDCYP010000002.1, forward strand.
CACCGGGTGAGTGAGGATTGAAACAGTACGAAGAGGGTGACCCCGCCCTCCAGTACATGCAAGTCGCACTCACCCCACCGGGTGAGTGAGGATTGAAACTCATGCTTCGAGCCCCACTCAATTATTGTGCGAACGTCGCACTCACCCCACCGGGTGAGTGAGGATTGAAACACTGCGTGCTCACTCTTATTGACTATGACTTGGGCGGCGTCGCACTCACCCCACCGGGTGAGTGAGGATTGAAACAGTGACGGCTGTGTGACACTGGCGACGCAGAGCAATGTCGCACTCACCCCACCGGGTGAGTGAGGATTGAAACCAGGCTTGCGTTACTGCCGCCGTGATCTTGTCCCGTCGCACTCACCCCACCGGGTGAGTGAGGATTGAAACGCCTTCTGTTGGCGATAAAGCGACTACGTTGTACATGTCGCACTCACCCCACCGGGTGAGTGAGGATTGAAACCCGAAAGGGAGCAACGGGCGGCGGGCGAGCACTACAGTCGCACTCACCCCACCGGGTGAGTGAGGATTGAAACATTCGCATTCCATCGGTAGAAACCCCGGAACGAATAGTCGCACTCACCCCACCGGGTGAGTGAGGATTGAAACAACGCGTTGATCGCGTACTTCCCCGAGTCCGGGGACGTGTCGCACTCACCCCACCGGGTGAGTGAGGATTGAAACAGGGAAGTCACAAATGGCCTCCTCTTGCGCCCACGGGTCGCACTCACCCCACCGGGTGAGTGAGGATTGAAACTTGTAACTGTCCTTTACCACGTATTTCACGACGTAGTCGCACTCACCCCACCGGGTGAGTGAGGATTGAAACACGCGGCCGTTATCTACGGCTCAGCGACGAACGGCGTCGCACTCACCCCACCGGGTGAGTGAGGATTGAAACTCGTGCTCGCAAGCCGCAAGACGCTTGAAGACCGTGTCGCACTCACCCCACCGGGTGAGTGAGGATTGAAACAGCGTAATGCTTCCCGACGATGTACCAGTCCGGCGTCGCACTCACCCCACCGGGTGAGTGAGGATTGAAACTGGTCTCGGGCGATGGCGAACAAGTTCGTCGGCCGAGGGTCGCACTCACCCCACCGGGTGAGTGAGGATTGAAACTACGACGCGCAGCCTGCCCAGCGATACGACGCGGTCCACGTCGCACTCACCCCACCGGGTGAGTGAGGATTGAAACCGGCCCGCCCGTAATTGCTCTTGATGCACGTTAAAGTCGCACTCACCCCACCGGGTGAGTGAGGATTGAAACTATTGCACTCGGCGAACATCTGGTGACGTGGTCAACGTCGCACTCACCCCACCGGGTGAGTGAGGATTGAAACGGCTTGTTTGGTCGTGGGCTCCCCCTCAACTGGCAAGTCGCACTCACCCCACCGGGTGAGTGAGGATTGAAACGCCAATCGCTGCCGCCATATCCCGCCGGATAACCGATTGTCGCACTCACCCCACCGGGTGAGTGAGGATTGAAACAACTATCGCGTCAATCGGGGCCGTTATATCCATGCCGTCGCACTCACCCCACCGGGTGAGTGAGGATTGAAACATCTGTTCCTTTCGATCTGTAGGTAGACCAACAATCGTCGCACTCACCCCACCGGGTGAGTGAGGATTGAAACGATATCCCGGCGCCGACCTCACGCCCCACATGCCCGTCGCACTCACCCCACCGGGTGAGTGAGGATTGAAACTTTTTCCGACTTCGGCTCATCGCCTGGGACGCCCCGTCGCACTCACCCCACCGGGTGAGTGAGGATTGAAACGCCGCCGCTCGCACGATATACGGCGCAGCCGCCGACGTCGCACTCACCCCACCGGGTGAGTGAGGATTGAAACCTCAACCACGATAGCAACCCGCATGTGCCGCAGGAAAGTCGCACTCACCCCACCGGGTGAGTGAGGATTGAAACTTCAAGGCACAGTCGAGCGTGTTGTGTTCTAAGAGTGGTCGCACTCACCCCACCGGGTGAGTGAGGATTGAAACCATTGGGTCGTAGGTGGTCATGGGGCATGCCTGCTTGTCGCACTCACCCCACCGGGTGAGTGAGGATTGAAACCATTGGGTTGTAGGTGTTGTTGGTCATGAGGCATGGTCGCACTCACCCCACCGGGTGAGTGAGGATTGAAACTGCATCGCCGCAATCATGTAGGTACCAGGGCCCGCGGGTCGCACTCACCCCACCGGGTGAGTGAGGATTGAAACCTATAGATCGAGGCCTGCCTGATCTCCCACCAGCTTGTCGCACTCACCCCACCGGGTGAGTGAGGATTGAAACCAAAATCTCGCGCTGTGAGACCTGTTCCGATGCTTCCAGTCGCACTCACCCCACCGGGTGAGTGAGGATTGAAACATTGCGATCACGAGATGGGTAGGGTTGCTCGTCGACGTCGCACTCACCCCACCGGGTGAGTGAGGATTGAAACTATTCAAGGGCAGCTAACGCCCGGCTTGTCGTGCTTGTCGCACTCACCCCACCGGGTGAGTGAGGATTGAAACAACACTTGTCGAAATTCATTAACAACCGTTACCAGTGGCATCTGTCGCACTCACCCCACCGGGTGAGTGAGGATTGAAACTATTCAAGGGCAGCTAACGCCCGGCTTGTCGTGCTTGTCGCACTCACCCCACCGGGTGAGTGAGGATTGAAACGTCTAATTCGTTCGCGGTTAACATCTTTGGCATCGTCGCACTCACCCCACCGGGTGAGTGAGGATTGAAACACCGGGTGGAAGTCGGCATGCAACCTCAGGCGTTCAAGTCGCACTCACCCCACCGGGTGAGTGAGGATTGAAACCGTTTGAGTCCCAGCGCGGCGGCCCAATCTGCCGTGTCGCACTCACCCCACCGGGTGAGTGAGGATTGAAACCTTTACCTCGACTTTACACACAACATCGGACGACCCGTCGCACTCACCCCACCGGGTGAGTGAGGATTGAAACCTCGAAATTGCCCTCATAAACGCTTGACATATCCGGTCGCACTCACCCCACCGGGTGAGTGAGGATTGAAACCCGTTTAGGGGCCTGCCCCAGTTCGTCGTAAACCACCGTCGCACTCACCCCACCGGGTGAGTGAGGATTGAAACAGTTATGCAGACGGCGAAGGCGCCGCCTGCAAAGACGTCGCACTCACCCCACCGGGTGAGTGAGGATTGAAACCTTCTAATCCCGCCCACGTCTCCGGTGTGATCGGGGGTCGCACTCACCCCACCGGGTGAGTGAGGATTGAAACCTTTGACGACGTACTTCGCCACGTAGTTGATGCCTGCAGTCGCACTCACCCCACCGGGTGAGTGAGGATTGAAACTGGAGCCATCCGGCCAGCGATCTTCGCATGGTCTCGTCGCACTCACCCCACCGGGTGAGTGAGGATTGAAACGACGAAAAAACGATGCAGGGAACTGTGTGGTCTTGTCGCACTCACCCCACCGGGTGAGTGAGGATTGAAACCTCTATTGCCGCCGTCGATGCCGCCCGCGACGCGTACGGTCGCACTCACCCCACCGGGTGAGTGAGGATTGAAACTACTATCGTCTATCAGCGAATCGGGATGCCGCAGGGTCGCACTCACCCCACCGGGTGAGTGAGGATTGAAACTCGCAACACGTGTACAGGGCGCGCCTGCCCTGTACGGTCGCACTCACCCCACCGGGTGAGTGAGATTGAAACAAGTGGGATTGTGACACCCGCGCCCGTGAACAACGGTCGCACTCACCCCACCGGGTGAGTGAGGATTGAAACCCGTGTCGGTGACCACCGTATCGGTGGGCAGTTCCACGTCGCACTCACCCCACCGGGTGAGTGAGGATTGAAACTCGTAGGCATACGCTGCACGTGCGGCAGAAGTCGACGTCGCACTCACCCCACCGGGTGAGTGAGGATTGAAACGATAAGAACTCGGCCATCTCGCCGAATTTGTCTAGTCGCACTCACCCCACCGGGTGAGTGAGGATTGAAACTCTCTTTGCTTGGTAATAGGCCGGTGGGAAGTGGCACGTCGCACTCACCCCACCGGGTGAGTGAGGATTGAAACGCGGATTGGATAGACGGGGTATCTCTCTTTGCGAGAGTCGCACTCACCCCACCGGGTGAGTGAGGATTGAAACCGCGGTGGAGTCCCAATAATCCAGCATGGCCCCGAGTCGCACTCACCCCACCGGGTGAGTGAGGATTGAAACACTCAGCCCGGCCGGCCGGTCAAGCGCGGGCAGTCGTCGCACTCACCCCACCGGGTGAGTGAGGATTGAAACCCAGGCGTCCCAACTCCAGCCGCCGACGGTCTCGGTGTCGCACTCACCCCACCGGGTGAGTGAGGATTGAAACCACGTCATGGCCAAGTGTAGATAAAAAACGGCTGGAGTCGCACTCACCCCACCGGGTGAGTGAGGATTGAAACACCTTCCGCTTGCGGTTGGTGGCTTGGGACACGCCCGTCGCACTCACCCCCCGGGGTGAGTGAGGATTGAAACAATTACATCGTGAATCTACTGAGCAAGATGAACAGTGTCGCACTCACCCCACCGGGTGAGTGAGGATTGAAACCCTTTAACCTACACATTAGTGAGCGGGATTTTGTGGTCGCACTCACCCCGCCGGGTGAGTGAGGATTGAAACCCGGGGTTCCGCTGGCCGTGCTAACGACAGCGAAACGTCGCACTCACCCCACCGGGTGAGTGAGGAAATCCGCTTACGGGCACATCGCGTTGGTACCCTGCCAACTCACGTTCAATATGCACTTCACAGTTCGCTGTGTCTACGTCCCCCCTTGGAAAACCGCCGCCGGCCATACCACACCACCCACAATCACCACCTGGCCATCCATCGTCCCCCAAATAACCGCGCCCGCTATCTCCCCACACCCGCGCCCCCGTTCCAATCCGCCCCTTAATTTACGCGCACGCGAACGCGCCCACACACGCCCACACACACGCGCGGAACACGCACCCATGTGCGCCAACCCCGCGCAGTCAACCCTCCCCCATCCCGCCATACCCGCGAACGGAGACCTTTGCGAAACTGTCTGTGTGAAGGCCTAGCCGCAAGATTCGACCCGTTGTTTAATCGTGAACCCCCGCCCCTGGATTCCGGCCCGGAAGCCGGAATGACGGTTTTTCAATGGTCTCCGAACGCGGGAACCACGCCTCAGCGCGCACTCCGTAAACATCGTGTATACATATCCCCACGCGCCCGCCGCCCCTGGCCAGCTCCCACCCCCCGTCGTCCCCGACACCGATCGGGGACCTCTGTGACATCCCCCTGTTTACAAACTAGAACACACGTTCTAATATCAACCTGAGTCGTTTCGATAAACGATGTCCATGCCAACCAACCCCATCGGAATGTAACGGGGGACAACTCTGGCCAGCGTCGAGGTAAACCTCACCTCGTGTTAAAGCCCGTTACAACTGAGAAAGGACGCGCCTGCTTTGGAAGAGGGCGCGGGTGAAACATGGATTCCCATGCCCCCGGCTGCGCAGCCGATAGGGGAAGGGAACGACTCGAACATGTCCTCTACGTAGGCGTGGGGGCTGATCCTGACCATGGCGTCTCGGGACCCGAAAGGCTAAAACTTGAAAAAGTGAGAGTGAGCGCCTGGGGAGCTATCGGAGTACGCCGCGGAGAACGAGCCGAAAAACCGGTAGCAAACGCGTCATAACCTTTTCGACGCCCGAACGTACCTCATTCAACCGGGGTGCGGGTAAAGAGCCAAATATCGTCTTCCCGCGCGGCCTTTTGCGGCCGCCCGTACCGGCGGGGTAGTTGCCGCCATACCGTGCGCTTGTCACACGGTCCGGGGAAGACAGAGGAAAAACCTACTTCCTGAAAAACGCCTCTCGGCTCCAGCCGGGTATATGGGGAAGGGACCACAGAGACACTGTCAAACGAAGCAACCCCGGAACACCACCGGGGTTGCTTCAACGCGCCACATTCACATCGTCGTTCCGGCCAAGGCCGGAACCCTCTACACACCCGTCGTCCCCGGCCACGATCGGGGACCTGCGCGTAACCCCCTCTACCGTGGGACAGGGCCGGGGTGAGGGTCCACCAAACCGTCGCCCCGGCAAAGGCCGCAACCCACCACACCCGTCATCCCCGACCCCCCAATCGTGGACCCCCGCGTTGAGCGACCGGGCACATGGGCAACAGTTAAATAAACCGGAGACATAGGTAACACTTTTACAGGCGTCTTGTCGACACGTCTTTAGGTATCACTGAGGATGCCGATCAGGGTCCGGCATGGGTTACCCACGCCAGACCGTTCATCAACAGCCGCGTGAATCCGGCGTTGTGGCTTTCCGCGGCGTGACCCAGGGAGGTGTTGAATACACGGCCCTCGCCGTAGGTCGCCGTCCAGCCGAGCGGCCAGTCTGTGCCCTCGTACTCGGAGTGAAGAAATACGTTGGCCCTGGGCGACACGTTGAGCTCAATATAAAGCTCGTCCCAGGTTTCAAAGTCTTCGACCCCCGCTGCGCACGGGTTGTCAGGGTCGGTTACTTTGACCGTGAACGTCATAAGCGGGGGGTGGGTGCTCTTTCCGGTAACCCATCCACCTGCGGTCATCTCCTGCATCGGCGGCCAATATGGGCACGAGTCCGGCGAGACGTGGATCGAAATCAACCCGCCGCCGTTCGAAACAAACGCATGCAGACCGTCCCGTTCCGCCTCTTCGAGGTCAACACCGAATCTCGGGTTGCGCCACATGTTGAGGATGATCGCGTCGTAGCTCGCCAAATCCGGCCGGGACAGTTCGTCTCCGGTACTCGTTACATCCACCCTGTGACCGGCCTCTCGCAGGATTTTCGCAAGAGACGGCGTCGTCAATTCCCATTTGTGGGATCCGCCAGTCCCCGGTGGATTCGTAACCAACATCATTCGCATGGGCTCGGGCTCCTGTGGGTTGTGTTTGTGGGTCGATTATGCGCTACTGACATTCGATGTAACGCGACTTGAGCCGCGTATCCCGCGCCCGTACGATACTTCCACCGAGCTTGACAGCCCGGCAGATCCATAACCCACGGGAGAAAAAGGTACTACAAATGGTAAGACTTGCCGCAAATCTGACACTGATGTTTAACGAAGTCGATTTCCTCGACCGGTTTGGCGCAGCAGCAGCAGCCGGATTCAAGGGCGTTGAATACCTATTCCCGTACGACTATCCGGCCGAATCCATTGCTGAGCAATTGGACAAACACGGCCTCGAACAGGTCCTGTTCGACTTTCCGGCCGGCGATTGGGACGGGGGGGACCGGGGCCTTGCGTGCATCCCTGATCGTGTCGGTGAATTCCAGGACTCGGTCGGTCTGGCTCTCAACTACGCCAAGGTTCTCGGTTGCACCCGTCTTACGTGTCTCGCAGGCATCGCGCCCGACTCCGTCGATCCTGCAACGATAGAGCAGACGATGGTCGACAATCTCAAGTTCTCCGCCGCGGCGGCGGCCGACAGCGGCGTGACGGTCCTGGTCGAACCGTTGAACACACGGGACGTAACAGGCACGTACGTCTACACGTCAAGCCATGGCAGATCGCTCGTGGAGTCCGCCGCCTCTCCCATCGTCAAATTGCAGTACGACGTCTACCACATGCAGATCATGGAAGGCGACCTGGCGCCCACGATCGAGGCCAACATGGACGTCATCCACCATTTCCAGTTGGCGGACAATCCGGGCCGAAATGAACCCGGTACCGGCGAAATCAACTACGACTACCTGCTGCCCCACATCGACGGCCTCGGATACCAAGGATGGATCGGCTGCGAATATCGCCCGGCTGGCCGGACCGAGGACGGGCTCGGCTGGGCCCGGAAGTACCTCTAGCCGAATTCGGGGCGACGTGACAGGGTTTTCCGGCGCAGACCAGTTGCCGGCAAAAACCCCGAGCAATAGCGGGAAAACCCGCAGAGGGAGATTCACCGTAACTATGTGACAGTAGTAGACCCGGAGTACGCAGTGAAGAACAACCGGACCATATCCTGTTGGCCGTACTACTCGCATGTGGGTTGGGTGCCGGTCTGTTCGGATTGGTCTCGGGATCTTCGGATAGAGGGTTGGTACTGGCCCTGCACAACGTCGGCGCGATCGCCTTCGTGGCCATCTCGGATGGGTAGTGGCGATCGTCGCACGTTCGCTTGAGCGACGCAGGGGCGGCGAAGCGGGACTCGCGTAGCTGGCCCGGTCAGTTCTCGTGGTGGCTGCGTTTGGCCTTGGCCTGCGTGGTCGCTGAACGGTTTCTTCCGCCTGGCAGGGATCACGGGCCTTACCTGGCACATGTTCGCCGGCGTCGCGGCTCTGCCAATTGCCGCGTGGCACACGTTTGAGATGCGCAAGGCGGTGGCGAGTTGGGGTCGATGCGGACCGCCGTGCGGCAATAAAGCTCGGCGGGGCGGTCGCGGCGGTCGCCGGAATCTGGATGATCTACGAAGGGTTGTTGAGGCATTTCGCCCGGGCCGGCGCATCCCGCCGTGTCACAGGATCGCACGAATACACAGGAGTTCGTCCCAACGCCTTTCCGACAACGTCTTGGTTGAACGACCGCCCTGGCCCCATCGACCTTGATTCCTGGAAGTCGCGAGTCGAGGGGAACGTGTCACTTCCGTTCGAACTAAAATGCGACGACATCTCGGATATCGCGTCCGGGTCGATAACCACCACGCTGGATTGCGCCGACGGGTGCTACGCCAATCGGAGTTGGCGGAGTGGGTGGGTGTCCGATCTGTTGGAGATGGCGGATCTCAAAGAGGACGCCCGCAACGTCACATTCGGATCCGGTACCGGGTACTATCGCCGCGCCTCAGTGGAGGAATCCCGAAACTACTTGCTGGCGACCCACGTGGGCGAGGAACCATTATCGTACGGGCGCCGATCCGCCTTGTCGCGCCGGCCGGCGAGGTTACGGGTGGGTGAAGTGGGTAGACTCAGTGACAGTTAACGACACGTCCCAGTGGCGCCAACCTCCGTTGCCACTTCAATATCCGGGCAAGTCAGACGGCCCGTTCGGCAACGCGCTAGTCGGGTTTATTGGCAACAACGATCATTCGGCGTGATTGGCTCGAATAGGCGACCGCGTCGTACCCACCAAACACCCTGTCGATGGCGAGACCGGCGCGGCCCAACATTCCTGCAATCTCGGTGAGAGTGTATAGCCGTATCTTGTGTCCCACGGATTCACGCCGGATCCCGTCCGGTCCGATGATCGAAAAACTGACGTTGTTCCTGCTTCCAAGCAGGTCCAACTCGCGGTGCTCCAAAATAGTCGTGCCGTCTTCGTCCACATGCCATTCGTTTTCGATGTTGTTTGCTACGACCCACTCCCGGTTGATCAGGTCCATAAGCGCCGACCCTCCCGGCTTCAGCGACTCGTAGATGGCCTGAAGTACCTGCTGGTCATCGGATTCCGACTCGAGGTATCCGAAGGCCGAGAACATGTTGATCACCGCGTCGAACCGCCCGGCAAACGGGATGTGCCGCATGTCGCTCCGGACCAGTTCCAACGACACTCCCATCATCGCGGCAGCGGCGCGGGCCTCCGCCAGATACTCTTCGCTCAAGTCGAGACCTGTGACTTTCATCCCCGCCTCGGCCAGCCTGAGCGCGTGTCGGCCGTGCCCGCAACATAGATCGAGGATTTCCTGGCCGGCCGATAGGCCGAGGACCCACGCCGCGAACGCAGTCTCCTCATCGCTTCTCTCGTCGGTCAGCGCCGAGCGGTACGCGAGTCGGTAGTCATCGCCGAAAAACTCCACGTACCAAGGCGGTCTGTTAGCGCTCACAATTCAGTCTTTACGGGTTCATGCAGGTACGGCGGTTCAATACAGGGACTTGATCGCGATGCCGTGCGAAAGCCTGGACAGGCCACCGTACTCTGAGAGGCTGTGACTTTATTGCGAAACCTGCGATCTTCAGTCTCAATCAGACTGCTTCGGGGGATTTGGTCACGGGCTCTGAGTGTCGGACCGCGCGGATTCTACGGCGTCGCAGTAACGTATAGAGACTTGTCGACCACTCCAGCTTCCGAAAAAGCGGCCTGTCGTTCGAAGCACTTGTTGCACGCGCCGCAGTGGACCACGCCATCGGGGTCTGCGCAAGTCAACGTTTTTTCAATCGGGAGATGCCGGTACTTCCGGATCAGGTCTTCCTTGTGCATACAGTGAAACGGCGCCTCGACGACGATCTTGTGATTCAGCCCGCTGCTCAGCACAGCTGAAAACGACGAGAAGAATTCTGGTGTTGCGTCTGGAAACGGATTGGACCCCAGCGAACCGATGACCACCCGATTCACGTCGTGAGTACTGCACCATACCGCGGCCAGTCCGATGAGCAGAATGTTCCGGCCGGGGATATACATGTGTTCATCCGGCGCATCCGAATCGGGAATGCCCTGCCCCGTAACACTCCAGTGTCCTGCCAGCAGAGGAGCCACCTGTACGGACAGGTACGTCACGGGTCGAACATTGGGACTGCCAAGGGCCTCAACGAACCGGTTCAGAGACGCCTTCTCCGCCGGTTCCCAAACCATCCCGGCCTTGACGTAGATCGGATAGGCTACCCCGTTAGAGGCCGATTCAGCGAGCAGAACTGCGCTGTCCAGACCGCCGCTGGCAAGTACCGCGGTCGCGGTCACTTCAGCCGCCTTCCCTATACGTGGCGTAGCTGGTCGGTGTCTCCCACAGCCGCGCCTCAACAATGTTGAGACCCATCTCCCGCGTCACGGTGAAAATGTGCTGCGTTATATTCTCCGCCGTTGGGTTGGCGTCCATTAAATAAACCGGTTCATTTAGTTCCAGCAACGCCTCGGCCATAGGGTCATTCCTGCAGAGGATCATACGGTGGTCGAGGTTATTGTCGATCCAGCCCTTTACCAGGTCTTTCACGTCCCCGAAATCTACCACCATGCCGCAATCGTCGAGCCTGTCGGCGGCTATGTCGACTTCCAGAATGCCGTTGTGGCCGTGGAGAAATCGGCACTTGCCGTCATAGTTGATCAAACGGTGACCATAAGCAAAATCAATGGTCTTGGTCACAGAGTGGTTCCGGCGCCGGGCGCGGTGTCTATCGGCCATCGTCAACCACCCCCGGACCCGCTATGTGGCGGCCGGAATCCACCCTTATCGTCTCGCCGGTTATTGTTTCGCTCTTCAGGAGCATGGCGACTACTTCTGCGATCTCGTCAGCCGAGGACTCTCTTCTCAGCGGCGACTTTGCCAGCACGTCTCTGTCCCAACTTTCCTGACTGATCTCCGGAGGCCGCATCGTGGGACCCGGGGCGATCGAGTTAACCAGGATGCGATGCGGCGCCAACTCCGCAGCAAATGCCCTCGTCATGAACGCCACGGCCGCCTTGGCGGTGAGATACGGCAGGTAACCGGTGTACGGGGTTGCCCCAGCCGCCCAGTCACTGAACATGACGACGTGCCCATTGGTGGGGAGGCCATTGTGACGGAGAATACGGGCCGCACTGGCGCATAGTAGATAACTACCCTTGGCGCTGCCCATTGCGCGGTCCCAGGCTGGGCCGCTCAACTCGTCCAGCGTAGCGCTGGGGTAGTCCGATGCCATATTGATGACGAAATTCAGGCCTCCGAGTGTGTCAGCCGCTTCATTGACCAGCCGATTAACATCAACCTCGCTGGTCAGATCGCCCTGAACAAGGCAAGTTTTGCTTACCCGCCTCGAGACCGATGATTCGAGACGCTCTGCTTCCGCTCGGGACGATCTGTAAGCGATCGCCAGGTTTACGCCTTCCATCGAGAGCCGCTGCGCAACACATTCGCCAATGCGCCGTGTACCGGCGAGCAAAGCAGCTTTACCGTCGAGTTCCAGAATGGCTATGTGCCCCCTCAAATACCGGCCGTACCGGAGAAGTAGCTCCCACCGCTCCGAAGGGCCGACCCTTTTACACTAGCAATGTTTCCAGCCAAACACCCGCCGTACGTTGGGCGACTCCGTCACGTCGGCCGCCCGACACTCGGAGGCAGATGGCCGTGACGTCTTGAACGGGCACGGCGGTGTCTAGTACATTCTCCCTGTCGGGTCGAACTGGCATATCATCCTGGCATATCATCGCGTCGAACTAAAACCACGACATTGTGGAGCATCAAATGTCCGCATACGACTGGGATCCACTCAAGAACACCGTCCAGGGGGCTATCGATCGCGGCCGGATCGGCCGTCCCGCGGCTCTCCGGATCACGGTACACGCCGCGGGCGGTCCGGCTGAACAAAAGGATCTGGCATCAACCTTGCGTAGCCTCGCGGAATCGTGGTTCGGCGATCCAGGCGAGTCGGAATACACGATAGGCGGCGATGGAAGACCTGCCCTTTCACTACTCAAATGGAGTAACGGCCAGTCCGCAATGATTGCCGTGAGCGCAGGCGCAGGCCGCACCGGCGGCAACCTCATGCTGATGGGTACCAACGGTACCGTGTACCACGAAATTCGCTTTGGCGCTGAAAGGGGCGGGTAGATGGGCAAGTACGGTGTCGTCGCGATAGGCGGCAACAGGACCCACCAGGAAGGCTACGCACGTGAATTCGCGGCGGACCCGCGTTGCGCCCTGATCGCAGTAGCAGACGAACCGAACCTGCCCGAGTATCGCGAAGGACTAAACCGGCTGCTCGCAAGCGAATTGGGCGTGCCTTACCTGTCGCTTGATGAAGCTCTGGCGCGGGACGACGTTCACATTGTCGACAACTGCGCCGACATGGAAAGGCGTGCGCGGGTCGCCGTGAAAGCGGTCGAAGCCGGCAAGCGCCTGTTTATGGACAAACCGCTCGCCGCATCGGTCGAAGACGCCCACATGATGGCTGACGCCGCCGACCGCACCGGCGTCGTGACGCAGATGTTCTCCCAGGTGACAACGAGTTGGGCACGGGCGGCAAAGGCGGCCGTAGACTCCGGACGCATCGGTAAAGTTCAGGCTCTGCACTGCGACATGCTTATGGCCAAGGGCAAGCCGGGAACCGTCCCGCCGGGCATGGTACGGCGCGAACAGCCCAGCAGCGGGGTTCTCACACACGTTGCGGCAAAGCGAGAGTTGTTCGACATGGGCGTGTATCCGATCGCCCTTGTTCATTGGCTATCCGGACAACGGGTGAAGACCGTATTCGGCGTCACTGGTAACTACTTCTTCAAAGAGCACGCCGCCCTCGACATTGAGGACTACGGAGCGCTCGCCTTGACCCTTGCGGATGGCCGCGTGGCGAGCATTACGAGCGGAAGAATAGGCGTCACAAGTCATCCGCGCGGCGGGCAACAGCGCATAACGCTAATCGGCGACGACGGCATAGCGACTTTCAGCGAGTCCGATCCACACATCGAGGTCTACAACGATCAGCCGCCGTTCGAGATGCCCTTGGTGCACCCCTTCGATCCAATGTCGATGTGGGGGTCTACCCAGCGGGAAACTCAGCCGCGGGACAAGGATCGCGTGTTGCCGCTTGATGGTGGAGGACAAGGCAGTGACGTCACCGCATTCGTCGATTGCCTCGAAAACGGGGTACGGCCTGAAATAACCGTACGCGACGCAGTACACCACATCGAGGTGATCATGGCCGGGTACGAGTCAGCCGCAACCGGCAGGCCCGTGGAAATCCCGGGGCACGCCGCGTGACGGTTGACCGCTTCAGGCTCGACAGCACGACCGCGATCGTTACCGGTGGGTCCAGGAACATGGGCCGGGTGTTTTCTTTGGCCCTCGCCGACGCCGGCGCTAACCTGGCGATCGTCGACCTGCCGCAACAGGCCGACGCAGCAGCCGGTGTAGCGCGGGAAATCGAAACCCGCGGCCGACGCGCGGTTTTTGCGCCCCTTGACCTCAGGTCACCCGAGGATATCCCGGCGTGCGTCGAGCAGATCGTGGCCGAGATGGGACCTATCGCAACTCTCATTAACAACGCCGGCAAGACCGACGATATCCCCACAAGCGCCCTCGACTATGGCTCAGACGCTCTCGACGATCATTACAAGATCATGGTACGGGGCACGTTTCTCATGTCGCAGACTGTGGCTCGCCACATGGTGACAATGGAAACGCACGGATCGATAGTCAACATCGCATCGAGAGTCGGCGTACAGGTCCAGCCGAACAACCTCGGCTACGGGGTCGCCAAGGCGGCAGTCGTCCACATGACCAGAGTTATGGCTCTGGAACTCAAACCTTACGGAATTCGAGTGAACGCATTGGGTCCGGGGTCCATCCCCCGTGACCAGGAATCAGTTTCAGACGATTCACGAACTCGGCCGCCGCACGGGAAGTTTCTGTATGACCGCCGGCTTGAATACGACGATTTAGCCGGCGCAGCGGTCTATCTCGCGTCGGACTCGTCCTCGATGGTGACTGCGCAGTTGCTCGTTATAGACGGCGGCCTTGGGCTAATTTCGCCCTACTGACCGCGGCTTAGCTTAGCTTTTGCCGGGCGCTTGCGCCGCAGGACCATAACGCCAGCCGGACATCAATTGCGATTCGACGCGATCGGGTTCACCCCGGTCGGAATCCGCCAGCCCAGAGGTCCTCCAGCCGACTCATCGAGCCAGGATGAAGTGGGCCCTGCTCTGCCGCCTCAGCGGCGGCCTCTATGTGGTTCACGGTCGAAAATCCCAGCAGCGAACTGCAAATTTCGTCGTTTGCCAACGCGAATCGGATTGCAGCCTGCCTCACGCCGCCTCCAGGATCTGATTCGGACTCCAAAAAGGCCAACTCTTTCGCCTGATTCAACTCTTCGTCCCGATTGAGGCCCAGGACATACGCCGAACTGGTTATACTGGAGAACCCCTGCGCGGCCGCATCTCCGGCCAACACGCCCCCGCCCATAACACGGATAGCGACGACGCCCATGCCTCTACGAGAGGCCCGGCTGATTGCCAACTTGAAGTCGTGCAGTGGGGATCCCGCGGGAAGGCGGATCGATCCGCTTGGATTGAGCAGGCTGTAAAAGGTCTGCATCACCTCAAATCGGCCGCTGTCGATCAGCTCGATGACAGCCGCAGCGTCCCCAGTCCCGGTAAATCCGATGTGGATGGCCAAGCCCCTGGCGCGTACTTCGTCGAGGGCGTCTGCAATTCCACCCGGCCGCAACACATCGTCCGGCGAAACGGTTGCATAGCCGTCATGCGGACCTTGTCCGCCGTAACGAACGTTGTTGTGGAGATACAGGATTTCGACTGAGTTACGGCCGAGTCGTTTCAGTGAGTCGTCAACTGACTGAAAAGTTCTCGATTTGAAGTTGGCGAAGTGTTCGTCCAGGTACTCGATCTTGGTGCCGACAATAAAGTTGCAGGGAGCGCCTCCCAGGACTTTACCCAAGTTGAGTTCAGATTCGCCGTCCCCATATTGCGGCGCAGTGTCAAAATGGTTCACCCCCAACTCGACGGCACGGGTGACTGCCCTGATCTGCGACTCACGGTCACCGCGCACGAACAAACCTGCGACGATTCCGGCGCCGAACCCAATCTCCGAAACGTCAAGGCCCGTTTGGCCCAGTGGACGCTTGTTGATCATTTAGCCGCTCCTGTACAAGTCGACAACCGGTAATACGCCGCGCCTGTCCGTCGAGAACCTTGATCGCAATATGAGTCCGATCTCGACTCTGAAGCTTCGAACAGATCGGGGGCGGGTGTTAGTGACGGGCGCCAGTCCGGTTACTCCAGTTGCCGCAACCTCGGGTCCAGGTAGTCTCGCAGCCAGTCGCCCATGAAGTTGAGGCCCAGAACCGTCAGTACGATGGCCATCCCTGGGAAGAAAGACACCCACCACGCCTCCCTGAGGTAGTCCTGACCGTCGGCGATCATCACCCCCCACGCAGGGGTGGGAGGCGCTATGCCTGCGCCAAGGAAACTGAGAATCGCCTCGGTGAGTATCAACGCTCCGACTTGCAACGTAGCGATGACCGTAACGATATTTATAACGCCGGGAAAGATGTGCCGGACAATTATGCGGGCGGCCGACCCTCCAGCGACCTTGGCCATCGCGACGTAGTCAGTCTCCTTCAGGACGAGTACTTCTCCACGGACTTGACGGGCGAAGACCGGCCAAGTCGCGAAAGCGAGGATCCCGAGGATCACTTCGATTCGTCTGCCAAAAACGATCGCCACAACGAGAGCAATCAATATGTAGGGTACGGCGCGTGAAACGTCGGCCATCCGCATGATGAATTCGTCTATCGGGCCGCCGAAGTAGCCTGACACGAGCCCTGACGATACGCCGACCAACAGTCCGGCCCCTATAGAAACAGCCGCCACCAACAGGGAGATTCGTGCGCCGTAGATAACGCGACTCAGCAGATCCCGGCCGAGCGGGTCGGCGCCCAGGATGTGATTCAGGCCGCCCCCTTCCATCCAGAACGGAGGCGCGTTGCGGTCCCGGAGTGCGGTGAAATTCGGATCCTGCGGAGCGATCCAGGGAGCGAAAATACCGGTAATGATCAGCGCTACCAGTACCGCCACCGGAAAGATCGGCCAGCGGCGAAGTGCGTACATGACCCCCGACCGCGAGGAATTGAGGTCGTCGATCTTACGTATTGCCGTATCCGTCAACTCGACCATGGAATCTGCTCAGGAAATTCTGATCCGGGGATCGACCAGACCGTAAATCATGTCTATGATCAGATTGGCGCACACGTAAAACACGGTGAAGACCAGCGTGAGGCCGGAGATGACCGGAAAATCGTTGGTGCGTACTGCGTCAACCGCCAGCCTCCCCAGTCCCGGCCAGGCGAATACGGTCTCTGTGACCACCGTGCCGGCCAGAAAACCGGCCAACAACAACCCCGCGTTCGTCAGCGGCGCTATCAGCGCGTTTCTGAAGGCGTGTTTCCAAATGACCATACGCCCGCCCACACCCTTGGCCCGCGCCATTTTCACGAACTCCGAATCCAGAACCTCAAGCATTGCAGAGCGTGTGATGCGCAAATTGCTTGAAGCATTGATCAGGGCCAGGGTAAGAGCCGGCATGACCAGATTCAACGGAGTATTCCGCGTGCCGGCCGGCAGCCACTCCAGGTAAACGGCGAATATCAGGATCAACACCACACCGAGCCAAAACGGCGGAAGCGCCTGGCCGATTAGTGCGAACCCCCGGGCCACGTAATCGTAAATCGAGCCTCGCTTGACCGCAGATAACGCGCCCAACGGGACCCCAATCGCCACTGACAGACCCCATCCCGTAAGCGCAAGTTCGCCGGTGGCCCAGAGCCGCTCCTTAACCATGTTCCACACTGGCCGCGCCTGGTTCAACGACGTGCCCATGTCCAGAGTGAAAGACTTGCCGACCCAAATGACGTATTGGAGAACCAACGGCTTGTCAAGACCGAACTTTTTCCCCCAGGCGTCCCAGTTTTCCTGGGTGGTCTCGACCGTCAGGAACTGCTCGCGCGGATCCCCGGTCAACCGGGACATGCCGAACACGAGGATCGTTGCCGCAAACAGGGCGAAGAGCGCCGCCAACGCTCTTCCAAGCAGGAATTTGGTCATGAACTAAACCTGCAACCCACGCTCACATTGTTCAGCGACTCTTGGCGCCGCCGATCTGCAACTGGTTGGATAGGCTACAACATGTACATGACCAAAGGGCCGAAAGAGTCTGGAAACACTCCTCCGGCCCTTATCTGTTTGTTGACTGGCGGAAAGGGGTTGCGCTTCTCCGCCAGTCAACTCATGAGCTACTTCACTGGCTGTGCGGTCTCGAGGTTGTTGACGGTTCCCGGTTCGATGTGTGGGAACATTCGCCAACCGGTAACCGTATCGGGGTTCGTGACCCACAGCTTGGGTATGTCGGCGACCGTAATGAATGGCATCCATTCTTTCAGCCAATCGGCGCGTTCGTACCACACCTCAAGTTGTGCCGGACGGTCACCCGTACGGGATGCCCAGCGGTTTTGGAAGTTCTCAAGTTCCGGAATCTCTATCGCGCCGTTCCAGCCCACACCGTGAGAAAGGTACGTAGCGGTCCGAATGTGAGCGCTGGCATAGTTGATGCCGTCACCAACCATGAACCACATCCAGGGCGCGTTCTGCTCCTTGGTCATAAGGTTCGGTCGGCCAGCCGTGTACGCGATCGTGTTGGGATTGGCGCGGATGCCGATGTTCTCCCACATGGCGACTATGGCCAGAGATACCTCGACGTCCACATTCGGGAAGTCGTTCGGAATCCAGAAGTCGAATTCAAACCCGTCCGCGTAGCCCGCTTCCGCAAGCAGGGCCTTTGCGCCTTCGGGGTCAAACGGCACCACCCACCTGTCATC
Organism: Dehalococcoidia bacterium; assembly: GCA_965224235.1. GTDB lineage: Bacteria > Chloroflexota > Dehalococcoidia > Lucifugimonadales > Lucifugimonadaceae. Next base: position 1,544,759 of record CBDCYP010000002.1, read on the forward strand.
CCACTCGGGTGCGCCGATCGGAATACCGGGAATGTACGAAACAGGCGCCAAGCCACCGAGGATCGTCTCCGAAATGGCCTCGCGATCTATAGCCATCGACATCGCGACCCGGACCTTTCGGGCGCGTTCGTGCCGTTCCGGGTCCCTCGGATTGCCGATCCACGGGTGCTCATCATCGGGCATGAATCCTGCCCGAATATTCACAGCTTCGCCACCGAGTGTGTGGACATCCGGGTCGTACCAGAAGTTACCGCCAACGAACACCGCCGCGTGGAAGAAGTTGTTGAGAGTGTCGTTAACCTCAAAGCCCTTTTCGTTCAGAATCTTCACGTTCTTGAGCGACGCTTCGACGATGTCGGCCTGTCCGGTCTCCATCATCGCCACGCGGGTCTGTTCTTCCGGAACCTCCAACATGCGCAGTTCAGCAAATCCTGGAGTGACCCGCCAGTGGTCAAGAACAGCGGAGGCCCGAAGCTCAACACCGGCGGTCCAAACCTGCGGGTCCCAGGGACCGGTGGCCACCAATGTGGTTACAGCGTCTGCCTCGCCATTGAAGTCGTAAACGTCTTTGCTGAGGATGCACTGACCCCCACTTTCTCCGCCGTTGATCCAACCCCAACGTGTCGGCAACGGTTCCGGCGTGTCAAACGGCGCGTAGACTTCGTATTTACCTACCACAACCCACGGGTCCCATGTCGTGAAAAGGCCTGCGCCCCCGCCGGCGGTGCTTTCCGCATTGTCGACGCCGGCATTGTTGTAGCTGTACACCACGTCATCGGCTGTCATCTCGCCCCAGCCCTTGTGGAATTCAACGCCTTCCGTCAGTTTGAAAGTCATGGAACTCGAGTCGGATGCGATCTCCCAGGACCTCGCCAATTGCGATACAACCTTCTGCGCGTCCTCAACCGCTACGGCCGCAAGGCTTTCACACAACCCCCAATCCACCCTGTAAGCGCCGCGAGGATACGGCGCAAGGGAGTTGACGAAAATGGGCGCCCCTACGGAAGGCAACGCCAATGTCAATGTGCCCGAGGGACCTTCTGCCGGCCTTGTCACTGCTGTCGCGGCAACCGCCGTGGGGGCGGCTGACACAGTAGGCGTGGGCACCAGCGTCGGAATCAACGCGGGAGCAGCGGTCGCTGCGGCCATGGCCGTTGCAGCAGGTATCGCTGTTGCGGCAGGGGCGGGTTGCTGGGGAGCAGCCGGCTCTTGCGGCGCCTTGGGAGGTTGATCGGTAGTCTCCCCGCCGCAGGCCGATATTATCAGTGCGCCAAGGGCGAGGGCGATCAGGCCGAACAGGGCTAGCGACCGCTTGTCTGTCAATCTGTTCATTAAGTCCTTCTTTCGCACATTGACCGCGGCCGCGCATCACCCCTTTTCGTAATTCCGTCCCTAAAAATGACGTTTCCCCCGATGCGGATGGGGCCGCTCATGTCCAACACTCGAATCTAACCATTGCCCGTTAACTTTTGCAAGTGGCCGACGGTCGATCCTGCGCCACAGACAGACCGCGGAGAGCGCTTGGAAAGAAGAATGTTCGTTCGATCAGCAACAGGGGAATCAGATTGCGGCGGCCGGTTCGAAATCCCCCTGCTCCCGCAGGCAGGTTGCAAATGAACGGGCGCCCTCCCCGACGTCCATCCCGTCGGCGACGTTGTGGTGGACCGTCACGTATCCCGTGTACCCAAGTTCGGACAAATCCTCAAGGATGGGCCGGTAGTCGATCCCATTTGGGTGGCCAAACGGCACGAGATCGAACCTCACCGGTCCGTTGATCCAAGTCTCGATCACCTGCCGGCCTTCGTCATGAACGCGCATGTTCTGGAGATACACGTTCATCAGCCACGGTTGGAGGGCCTCCAGCGTCGCCCTGCCGTAATCCTGGCCGCATACAAGTAGATTCGCGGGCTCGTAAATCACGCCGAAGTTAGGCCGGTCGACTTGCCGCAAAATCTCAACAGACAATCTGACCGTCTCGAAAAGGGTGCAGGTGTGGCATTGGTGCGACAGCCTGATCCCCCTTTCAGCCGCTTCGTCTGACGCCGATCTTGCCCATTCAATGTCCGTCGCCGCCTTCATGCCGATGCGGATAAGGTCAGAACCCAGGTTTTCGGCGAGGTCGAGGTGCGGCGTGATGTTGCGAAGGGCCATTTGGGCGCGATCGTTGTTCACGGGAATATCGAAATCCCCCGTGACCATCGAAACGGCCAGATCCCCCGCCGTTTGTCTGGCCGCCGTTTGCTCAGCCGAACTGTGCTGTACTCCGACCTGCGACGCCCGCATACACAGGGCGTGGTACCCGGCATCCCGGGCCATGCCAACCAGATCCGTCAAGCCGACCAGCGCGATCTCTTTTTGACCGGGTGATTCGGCTACCCGGGTCGAAAGGGACAGCTTCATCGCCATATTAGAACACCGCGGTCAATGCCCACCCTCACGGGCCTCCTGCTCGGCCACCGTCTCACGCGCCCAGGTTCTGCCGTAGGCGTCGCTGACCTTGACGCTCAAGCGGCCGAGCCCCTCTACCTCCAGGACCACCGTTTCACCGTCCTGCATCGGCCCCAGGCCGAGGTGGTTGGTCCCCGTAGCAACAATGTCGCCGGGATACAAAGTCGATTCGGTCGACACCCATTCGAGAACTTCAGCAACCGACCTCGCCATGTCGGACGTGTTGAAGTCGTGCCGAAGATCCCCTTCGTTCCATAGGCGTATCTGTAGTTTCTGGGTGTCCGCAATCTCGTCGGCGGTCACTATCCAGGGCCCGATGGGGCCAAACGTATCCCACGACTTCTGCCACCAAAAACTGTTGTTCCCGTTGGGAGTGATACCTCTGGCTGAGACATCCATGAAGTTGATATAGCCGAATACATGGCTCAAGGCGTCCGTCGCGTCGCTGACCTTCATTTCCTTCCCGATCACTACCCCCAACTCCGCTTCGTGGTGAAACACTGCCGCAGGCACGTTTGGCAAGACAACGGTGTCGCCATCGCCAATCACAGAACTGGGCGCCTTGAGGAATGCGTCCACGTCGTAGGCCCGCGGGATGGTCCCGCCTTCCAGGTAGTTGCCCGCCATGCAAACCATCTTTCCGGGTCGCGGAACGGGCGGCCGGAATCGAACCTGATCGACAGACGTCGCCTCATCATTAGCGGCCGCTTCTTCAAGCAATGGCCGGAACTCATCAAACCGCTGCATGAGCCCTTCGAGCAGGTCTTGCGCGTCCAGCTTCGGAATCGAATCGAGAAGGTGGGACACGTCGACGGCGCCGCGGTCTGTTACCACCGCGGGGCGATAGTCATCAATGAAGGCGAAACGCATTTGTATCCTCCGGAAATGCCTGTCTGGACTGCCCTGGAGTCTACACGGAGCGAAGACCGCCTACGCCAGATCGACTCTGATGAACCGGTTCGGCATCAAGCAGGTCTTTCTCATCTAAGGCCCTCCGAATCCAGATCGAAGACCTTCTCCGCCAAAATAGACAGGGCAGTGAACGCTTCGTCGCGATGGCGCGTCGAGTAGGCGGTCAGGCTGTTGCGCTTGGTATCTAGATGGACGTGAGTGGCGCCGAGTTCCTGGAGTTCGTGGATATCTCGCTTCACCTGATCAAGAGTCCCTTCACCGGCGACCCGTTGATCGTCGGGAATCGGGCTGTCGGTGAGCCGGCAGTAGATACGAGGCGCAAGGGACGGCGTCGCCCAACCCGACTCATCTGCGATGCGCGTCAAGCGGGGAATTCCTCGATCCCGTAGCCAGTCGACACGTGCGCCTATCGGGTGCCATGCATCTCCGAATCTCACCGCTCTTCTCATGGCGGCCGTGCTACTGCCTCCCACCCAGATCGGGGGATAGGGCTTCTGAACAGGGCCGGGCGACGTTGTTACGTCCTTGAACGAGACAAACTCGCCGTCAAAGGACGCATTTTCGTTCGTCCAGAGTTCGATCATAGCCGCCAGGTATTCGTCGGTCATGCGCCCGCGCGCCTCAAACGGAACGCCGAGCGCATCGAATTCCGAACCGGCCCACCCTGAACCCACGCCGAATATCAACCGGCCGTCGCTAAGGTCATCGAGCGTCGCTCCCAAATGCGCCAGCTGGGCCGGATGGCGGTACGGCACGACGATGACGGTAAAACCGAGGCGAATACTCGACGTCTGGCCGGCCAGCCAAGCCATCGTGGTGAATGGCTCGTAGTATGGTGCCGGATAGTCGCTTTGGACTTCCGGCGTCAGGGCTATGTGGTCGCCGGTCAGGACGAAATGGTAGCCGACCGTTTCGGCGAACACGGCCCACCGGCGCATCTCGTCTGCGCTAGCGTTGGCGCCGAATTGAGGGAGTTTGATTCCTGCTTGCATGGGGTAGCGACGATTCTGCGGACTGGTGCGGAACCAGTATTCGTTGCCGGCATGGCTATTTCGCCTGGCGCCATCATCACGGCGCGGCGGCGCAACTACGGCCTTGGCAAGACGTTGAGCAACTCGGGCCCGGCGCCATTGTGGTCAGACGAGTTCTAAGAAACCTCTGAACAACTCCGGGTTCCAATCCGTTCGCCCTGAGCTTGTCGAAGGGTTCTGGCCTCCTCCCCCACGGTGGGAGGATTCAGGAGGGGGGAACCTCCGCTCTGCCAAGCGCATCAGCGGCTTGTTCAGAGGTTCCCTAACTCCGTTTCAGATACCTTTCGATCGTGCCGCCGAACAGCATCTCCATGTCGCTCGTGCTTAAGAAGTCGCAGTAGTCCCTTATGTATGAAATGTTCTGCCGGTAGGACCAGTCCCTCATGACCATCGGCATATCGGTGCCCCACATCATGCGTTCGATTCCGATTCTTTCGACGCAGGTCTCAAGTACCGAGCGGCATTGCGGCATCGGGTAGTCGAAGGTCCCCCCGAGCGCGATGGGGAACATAATCTGAAATCCCAGATCGTTGCCCTCGAACGTGGCCCACAGATCCTTAGGCACGTATATCGAATCCGGCTGCGCCCACGACTGCCATGCCAGTCCATGCGTCAACACGACGGTCGCATCGGGATAGCGTTTAATCCATCGCCGTAAGTTGGCGTGTTCAGCCAGATAGCTGTCCAAGAACGGATCACGTCTGGGCTTCAGCGAAAAAAATATCGGTATGCCGGCATCTACCAACGCGTCCCAAAATGGGAGAAATTCGTCCCTGTCCCATGTGCCCGCGTCGTTGTAGAGGTCCAACTGAGGTGGCAAAAACTGAATCCCCGACATGTCCTGTTCGTTTACCGCCGAAATTATCTTTGACGCCTCAGATCGAGGATCAGTGGGGACTAACCATTCCGGCGCGTGGGCCAGGGCCAGCAGCCGGTCGGGGTACTGCCTCACGCAGTCCGCAAGGAACTCGTTACCCATGCCCAGGTACGGGGTTCGATGCAGCAAGGCCATGTCCACGTTTGCATAGTCCATCTCGGCGACCAATCGATCGGCCGGATACGACATGTCGGTTACCGTCGGCGGCAACCACTGCTTGACGTAAGTGTCCTCGCCGTCTTTCCATTCAAACCGTCCGTTGCGCGTTGCGTGAAAACCGGCTTCCTTGAGCGAATCTAGGGACGGCCAGTTCTCAGGAGTGAACAGGGCGCTTGTATCACCCAGTTTCCTGTCACTCGACCTCCAGGCCGATTGAAAATGATGCGCGGTTGCTTGCTGAAGGTGAAGACGTAACATTCCGTCCTCGCCAAAACCTCCATCGCCGTCGAGCGGCGGGAAACAGTAGGCGTGTGAATCAAAAATCACGTCAGATTCTCCTCTCACGAAAGGCGGGAGCGCCAAGCTTAGACATCATGGGGACCGGCGCAGACATACGCAAGCCGTTATCGGGCCGCATCCGTCCTGTAATCCACCGGCATGGTAGTTGAACCGCGGCAAGTCGTCTCCGGGGTAACATGCGCGCCAAATCAGTTTCGGGAGCTAATCACATGGCAACGGCCAAGTGCATCGAATTCGGATACAACCCTCCCTCAGGAGAGCGGGGGCGAGAGACGATACACCCGCGCGAGTACCTGTCGGACGTTCAGTCGGCGTTAGACGTAGCAACGCAGGGGTTCAAGTCGATCTGGGTGGCCGACCACCTGAACTACTCGACGGAATGGCGGCTCGAGTGCTGGACGTTACTGACGTGGATCGCGGCCCGCTACCCGGAAGTCGTCCTCAGCACGCTGGTGATGAGCAACACGTTTCGGCACCCGTCTGTAGTTGCCAAGATGGGCGCCACGCTGCAAGAACTCAGTGGCGGAAGGTTCGCGCTTGGGTACGGAGCTGGCTGGCACGAGGGTGAACACGCCGCGTTCGGACTCGAACTTTATAGACCAGGCGAACGAATCGGCCGCATGGAGGAGGCGATCCAGGTGATAAAGACGCTCTGGTCGGAGTCTCCGGCCAGCTTCTCGGGCCGTTACTACTCCGTGACCAACGCCCACGCCGAGCCGCTGCCCGATCCTGTACCGCCCATAATGATCGGAGGCGCCGGAGAAAGAAAAACTCTGCGGGTCGTCGCCAAACATGCCGATTGGTGGAACGACGTCGCCAGGCCTGTCCCGGAACTGCGGCACAAACTGAGTGTGTTGAGAAGACGCTGCGACGAAGCAGGGCGCGATTTCGACTCGATCCGCAAGTCCATCTCCATCGGGACCTTCATCGACCGCAAACATTCGAGGGCGTTGGAGGGGGCCGCTTCAAGACGGTCGTTGGATTCGACGGTCATCGCAGGCGACCCTGTGTCCGTGCGTGAGCAACTCGCTGAACTTCGGGAACTGGGTTTCGACATGGTCATCACCTACTTCGACGACTTTCAGGACTTGACCCAGATGAAGCTGTACGTTGACGAAGTGATCCCCCATTGCGCTTAACGCGGCGGCGCCGAAAGACCATTCGAGCCAGGCAGCCGCAATAGACCAACGCTGCGACTAAACATGCAGCGCGCCGAATAGGCGCTGTGGGTGCCACCGGCCGCCGGAGCTACCGGGGCGAGAGGAGATCCTCACGCAGCGCCAGCGCGACGATCTCCTCTTCTCCCTCTTCCAGGGTGCCCGGATTGATGAACAACTCGTCCTCGTAACCGCCGTTGCCGATACGGATCGAAGGTTCGCGCGCTGCCAGGCGGGCGACGATGGTGTCCGAATCGGGGCCTGACCAACCGTTCCGAAAATAGATAACCGCCTGTGGACCCTGCCGATTGGGGTCGCCGTCTTCGATAAGCACTTCCAGACCGGTAATGTCTTCGACGGCAGATGTAATAACGGAAGACCTGTTGCGCCATTCGGCCCACACAGCTTCATGGTCGGTACGAACGAACAAGTCGAGCGCGGCGAGGAGCCCTGCAATCTCCTCTTTGCAAACCTTGGCGGGCCTGCCCACCCCTTTGAACGGCGAGTTGTTCAGTCTCGCCGCCTCGATCAGGTCCGCACGGCCGCAGAGGATGCCGGTCGACTGGGGGCCGCGAAGACCCTTGCCGCCCGAGTAGGTGACCATGTCGGCGCCCTGATCGATGTACGCGGTCAAATTGGTGGCCGGAGGAAGCGTAACGGCTGCGTCCACTATGACGGGTATATCCCGGTCGTTAGCCATCAAGACGGCCTTTTCAAGTGAGATCGGGCAAGTGTTCCAGGGATGAAACACGTACGCCAGCGCAGCGGTGTTTTGGCCCATGGCCTCTGTTAGCTGATCCTCCGCCGGCCGATCGTCGCCTCCCCATATCACGAGGTTGGCGCCTGCGGCGCGGTAGCACCTGTCGTAATTGGTCCGGTGCTTTTCGTAGAGCAAGACCTCGTTGCGAAGACCTGTAGAGTCAGGCAGTTGATCGATCAGTACGGGATCGTCGCCGGCGATGCACGCCGCAGCCTGAAGTAACAGTCCCGCAGCGGCGCCCGCAACGACCAATCCCGATTCGGCGCCTGTGTAACGGGCGATCTCCCGCCCCGCGGCCAGATTCAACTCGTCCAGGTCCACGTATGTGTTAACGGCATCCGTCATCGCGCTGACGACTTCCGGCGGCATGATGCTGCCGCCGACAACCGTTATCCACCCTCGGCCGTTGATGACTCGCCCTATTCCGAGCCGGTCGAATATGGCCGAGCCAGTACTGTGATTCATGTTCGCTTTGGTCCCTTGTGCCAGATCGTCGAAGCGATTTGCCGCTGCAGTTAAGTTGGTACGCGCAAAATTCGGCGCGGGCTAGCCGGCCGTTCACAAGGCGCTAGTTGCCGACGCCCAGTTCCTTGACTATGCGTTCGCACGCCTGCATGTAGATGGTGGCGTCGACGTTGATCGAAAGGTATTGGACGCCCATGTCGATCAACCACTTGCCCATCTCGACGTCCTTGGCATATGAACCCACGGCCCTGCCGCGATCGCGGGCTCTCGTCGCCGCATTCCTCAGCGCGGTTTCGACAATCGGATTCCGCACGTCGCCCGGTACGCCCAGGGACTGGGAAATGTCGTACGGCCCGAGGAACAGGACGTCAATTCCATCGACAGTCATGATCTCATCTAGGTTGTCCAGACCCCGGCGGCCCTCGATGTGCACGACCACCGTGGTCTCTTCGTTCTGGCGGTCGGTGTGCCGTTCCCCTGCGTGCTTAAAATAGTCGCCTGCCCGTGTGAAAATGGACAGTCCGCGCTCGCCGAGTGGCGAGTACTTTGCAGCATGGATAACTCTCCGGGCATCGTCTACCGTGTTGATCTGCGGCACCTGCACACCGGCGGAACCAATATCAAGGGCTCGCAAGATCAGCCTTTCATCGTTGTCTCCGACACGGATGATGGGGGACACGCCGGCGCCGTCAGCGGCTATCACCAGGTCCATAGCCGATTGCATGTCGACCGGTCCGTGCTCGGTATCGATGATGCAAAAGTCCATTCCCGCGTATCCGAGCGTGTCCACAAGGGTCATTGAAGGAACGATAACGAATGGCCCAACAACCGTGTCGCCCGCTCTCAGTCGCGACTTTAGTCTGCCTCTGTCAGGCATTTGTCCCTCACTTGCGCGGGTTCGCGCTCAACGTGAATTCCGATGCGGCGACGAAGTCCAATACAACGCCGCGTCGGCCAGTTTAGTCGATCAAATCGTGGATCGGTTGGGAGGTTAACAGCAGGGGCGTTCAGCTATTCTGCTTAATGATGGTTGCAACCAGAGTCGTATTCCTCGGGTCCGGTACGTCGGAAGGCGTGCCGCGCGTCACGTGTCTGACGGATCCGGACAAAAGCTGTGTCGTGTGCATGGACTCGGTGAGACCCGGGTCGAAAAACCGGCGGCGCAACACGTCTCTGCTGATTCAGCGCCCCGACGAAGACGGCGTCATCCGAAACATCGTCATCGACGTGGGGAAGTTTTTCTACGAGTCGGCCATCCAGTGGTTTCCGAGATTCGAAGCGCTGGATCTCGACGCGGTCGCGCTGACCCACGCCCACGCCGATGCGGCGGGCGGTCTCGACGACCTCCGGGATTGGACAAACTACCGCAGGCACCCCGTACAGGTATTTGTGCGGGAGGTAGACATGCGGGTTCTATCCCGGACTCACTACTATCTCGTGCCGGGGCAAGGAGTCGACAGCGCGGGTTCCGTCGCAAAACTGGAATTTCAAATATTCGATGAAGGGCCGTTCAATGTCGATGGTCTGACCATAACGCCGCTGCCCGTAGAGCACGGCAAGGGATTCACAACTTCAGGGTTTCGATTCGGAAACGTTTGCTACGTGCCCGACACGTCCCTGATCCCCGATGAGACTGCCCAGCTCATAGCGGGCTGCGACCTGCTGATTCTCGACGCGCTGCGGCCGGAAGCGACCCACGGTTCACACCTGACCGTCGAACAAGCCATTGACGAAGTAAAAAGACTCAAGCCGCGAAGAGCGGTGTTTACCGACATGGCCCACGATGTCGATCACGACTCGGTCAACCGCCAGTTGGGCTCGCTGAAGGAGTCGGCTGGTCTTGACATAGAGCTTGCCTACGACGGCATGTCGTTCGAAACCGAGACGTGAACGAAACTCGATCAGAATTCCGGTCGACGTCAGTCGGAGCACGATTCGATTTCAGACGACGAATCGCGTCTACGGCTCCTCTCTGCCCCTACCCAACCTGCGCGATCGGCTCGTCAGGTGAGCCGGTCAAGGTTCGGGCGGGATCCGGTCATGCCAAGCCGCGTCGTCAACGAACCGGCCCGCGCAGTCGAAACAGCCGGGCATGCACGTAGCCGTCTGCAGGCTCACCCTGCACATAAACCACTCGCATTCCCTAAAGGAAAAGCGGCGAGTAGTTCACTCACTCTGCGACCAACTACGGCGCAGATTCGCCGTGACCGTGGCCGAAGTTGGCGGTCAGAACACCTGGCAGGTCGCAGAGATCGGCCTGTGCGCCGTAAGCGGCAGCGCTACGACCGCGGCCGAACTGATGGACAGGGCCGTAGAGTTTGCCGAGTCCATGTTGATGGAGGCCGTTGTCACCAGTCGCGAGGACGATCTCTTCGACTACTGACCGGGCGCGGGGCTCAATTGCGCTCTTTTCCCTTTTAGCCGGTCTGGATCAAAAGGGCGCCGATTTCCGTCGAGCCCGTCAAAACAAAGTCTTCCGGGCTAAATACCGCCGAGATTCGCAACGGCAAACAAAAACCCCGGAACTGCTGGCTCCGGGGTCGCAGTTCCGATTCGCCCGGCCCGTTAGGCCGCAGTCGAGTACTCTTCTTTCAAAGCCAACGCCCGCTTCGCGTCCTCAGGCGTTTCAATTGTGTTGGCACACTGGAGGCACTGTAGGTAGACGCCGCCGATTCCGTTGACCAGTGCTACGTCGCCCCTGCACTTGATGCAGGCCTTCAGGTAAATCATCTTCATTTCGTTTCCTGTTCGCCCCTTGAGGGCCGATTGGACCTTTCCGATTGCCGCACATTGGTATTCCGGTCATTGCTGAAACCGTGTCTTCGACACTTGGCGGATTTGTATCGAGCGATATTACAACGATTTCGGGTGCTTGTCACGGGATTAACCCTGAATTCGTAATTTTCAGGGTCTCTGATCCGAACCCGGCTCGTTCCCAAGCACGAATCCGTAAGTATAGTTGACATGGCCCGTATCAATGTCAGTATACTCTTCGCATAAGCGTTTGCCCTGCCTTGGACTTTACTACGGCCAAAGAAACGAATTGGATTTGAACCAGGACGATCAAGACCTCCGATCGCGAAATTCCCCCGGGAGATTTGCCGTCGGCAAAGGATGGATGAGGTCGGAAGCATTCGACCGGCTATTACGAGACGTGCTGACCTCAAGCGATGACATGTTCGATACTCGTAGCAAAACGTCACCGATTCCGACGCATTACGCATCGCTCGGGCGTCCGCCCGCGGAACGTCGCCCCAGGCGCATCTCCGGCGTCTACATAATCAGCGTCGCCGCCCGTATGGCCAACATGCATCCGCAGACGTTGCGGAAGTACGAAAGGGCCGGCCTCGTCAGCCCTTCTAGAACTGGAGGGGCGCTCCGCCTGTATTCCGACAACGACGTAAGGCGACTCCGCATAATTCGACGGCTGGTCGGCGAGTTGGGCCTCAACGTGGCAGGAGTAGGCGTTGTCCTCGAAATAGTTCGGCGCCTGCAGGACGTTATGGATGTCCTCGAAGGAAGCCCTGACCTGGCCGACTCACATCCCGCGCGCGTCGCGGCCGCCGAGTTAAAGACGATTTTTAACTACCTTGGCACCAGCGACGATCAGGCAGCCCGAAAGGAATAAGGCAGTTATCGTGATCACGGATGGTGAACGAATCGACGACGCCCATGGTGACTGTGGATCAAGCGGCGCCGCTGCTTCCGATCAACAAACGGAGGCGCCCGGGGCCGCTGACAATGAAAACAGAGATGAAATTCTCGAAGAAGCCTTGCGCGAAAAAGAACAGTTCAAGAGGCTGGCGCAGCGCGCCCAGGCCGACCTGATCAACTACAGGCAGCGCGCCTCGGCCGAGCGGCAAGAATCCGAACAGCGCGCCATCAGGCGGTTCGCCAACAAGATCATGGACGTGACGGACCTGTTCGACGCGGCTTTTTCGGATTCCGCCACGGCGGGTGTCGAATCGAAGTGGCTCGAAGGGGTCGACGGAATCCGCCGCAACCTCGATTCGGCGTTGGCTTCACAGGGGTTCGCGCGCTTCGAAAGTCAAGGCGAACTGTTCGATCCCAGGCGCCACGAGGCGCTTATCAGCACGCTAACTGCTGACTTCAAGCCCGGCCAGGTCATCAATGAGTTAAGGCCCGGATACATGCACAACGGAGATGTCGTAAGACCTGCGCAAGTGGAAATCGCCGCGGAAGCGGAAGTTCCCAACAAAGACAACTAATCATTAGGCAACCTACAGTCGGCCGTTACGAACGGCCGCCCAGGAGAATCTGAACTGAGATGGCGAAAGTTATCGGAATCGATCTCGGCACAACCAATTCGGCAATGGCCGCAATGGAGGCCGGGGAACCCCGCATTATCGAAAACCAGGAAGGACGCCGGACCACGCCAAGCGTGGTTGGCGTCAACCCAAAGACCGGCGAGAGGTTCGTTGGCGAACTGGCGCGCCGCCAGGCAATTACCAATCCGGACAACACCGTCTATTCGACCAAACGCTTTATCGGCCGCAGGTTTGATGAACCGACGGTTCAGGACGACATCAGCAGGATGTCTTTCAGGATCGGCTCTAACGACGATGGCAGCGTTGGCATCGAGTTGTCCGGCAAAAGTCACAAGCCCGCCGAAATTTCGTCGATGGTACTCAGGAAACTCATGGACGACGCCGAGGCCAAACTCGGGGACACCGTCTCCCAGGCCGTGATTACCGTCCCGGCGTACTTCAATGACGGCCAGCGCGAGGCCACAAAGATAGCCGGGCAGATAGCCGGCCTGGACGTCCTGCGCATCATTAACGAGCCGACCGCTGCGGCGCTCGCATATGGCCTCGACAATAAGGGCGACAGCACGATCGCCGTGTATGACCTCGGCGGCGGGACCTTCGACATCACCATCCTGCAATTGGGGGAGGGCGTCTTTGAGGTCAAGTCGACTAACGGAGACACCCACCTCGGCGGCGATGACTTCGACCTGCGGATCGTCGATTACCTGGCCGACGTATTCAAGAGTGAAAACCTGATCGATCTGCGCACGGACCCGTCCGCCCATCAGCGGCTGAGGGTCGAGGCGGAGCGAGCAAAAATCGAGCTCTCATCGGTGGCGCAAACGGAGATCAACTTGCCGTTCATTACCGCCGACGCGAGCGGTCCCAAACACCTTCAGATGAACCTCACGAGGGCGAAGCTTGAAGAATTGACCGCCGATCTCGTGAACAAGACGGTGGGACCTTGTCAACAGGCGATCAGGGACTCGGGCCTGCGGCCCGCTGACATCGACGAAATCGTCCTCGTCGGAGGCATGACCCGCATGCCGTCCGTGGCCGAAAAGGTAGCAGGCATTTTCGGCAAAGAGCCCAACACCACGATCAACCCGGACGAGGTCGTCGCAATAGGCGCCGCCATTCAGGCGGGCGTGCTGCAAGGGGAGGTCAAAGATGTTTTGCTCCTCGACGTCACGCCCCTGACGTTGGGCATCGAGACTCTCGGCGGCGTGCGGACCGTACTCACACCGCGCAATACGACCATCCCGACCTCGAAAACGGAGACCTTTACCACCGCGGCCGACAATCAGAACAGCGTGGAGATCCACGTGGTCCAGGGCGAAAGAGAAATGGCCGCCGACAACGTGTCCATTGGCCGATTCATGCTCGACGGCATACTGCCAGCGCCCCGCGGCATGCCGCAAATCGAGGTGACGTTCGACATCGACGCAGACGGCATCCTCACCGTTTCTGCCCGGGACAAGGCCACGAACAAGGAACAGCACATCACCATCACCGGCCGCTCCGGTATGGACCAAAACGAAGTCGAGCGGCTTGTTCGTGAAGCGGAGGAGCACTCGCAGGAAGACAGGGCAAGGCGGGAAAGCATCGAAACCCGCAACGGCGCCGAAAGCGCCGCTTACCAGGCCGAGAAACTGGTCAAGGACAACGAAGACAAGATCTCCGCAGAACTCAAGACCGAAATAGAGGCCTACATTCAAACGGTGCGCGATCTTCTCAGCGACGAAAACGCCGAAACGAGCGCCATCGCCAGTGCGGTGACAGCATTGCAAACGTCGTTGCAGAACGTCGGACAGGCTGTCTATGCCGCCGAGCAGCAAACCGCGGCACAGGGTGACGCCGGCGAAGGCCCCGCCAGCGAAACGTCTGCCGACCAAGACGGGGACGACACGGTCGAGGGCCGGTTCAGGGAAGTCTGAACGGACATCTCAACTGGCGGATTGCCCTATGCGTCGGTGGTTCCCCGATCGGAGTCGGGGATGACGGGTGATGGCATGGGCAGGGGAACCCCCCGTTACGTCTTTGCCGGGAAAACGGGGACCGTCGCAACGTACCGCGGGCCTCTCTTGGAGCTTGTCTCAGAAACCTCGGATCTCCGAAGTGACTATTCTGCGGAGATTGATATTCGTCGGTACTCAGAGCATGACGACGTATTACAATCTCGTCATTCCCCTGGAAAGGGGAATCTCGTCTCATGGCGTTCGACACGAAAATGTGAAAAGGACTTATGAAACAAGCTCCTTGCGGGCGCCCGTCCGGGATGGGGCATGGGAATCACCGCTCATGTCATTTGCGCGTTGCCTGTGCCCCTCCCTTCTCTTCCGCGAATCACCGTGGCCTTGCGAAGGCCTCATAAGGGAATGAAAATGGCGGCTGTCTGACAAGGTAAGGGATAGTGGCGGGTTTGAAACCCGCCACTGCGGTGCTACACGTTTGTGGCCACGTATAAAAGTTTCTGTTCGTTATGGCCCAGTTCGTGCGCCTCGACATGCGCGAACCCCGCCTCCCTCAACATCTTGACCGCCGTTTCCTGCCCTCACATTGTCCCCAGGCCCAATCCGCTTTGCGCCAATGAAACGCAGTGTTGAATACGTGTACAGCGTAGGAGCGAGCGGACGGGCGAGATTGAGGTGCAGATCGCTTGAACCCGCTATGTCCTGCATCAGGTACAGGCCATCCCGGCGGAGCGCCGCCGAGACGCAATTGAGGACAGTCTGCGGATCGGCCTGATCGTGGATTGCGTCGAAGGTCAGAGCCAGATCGTACGAATCACGTTCCTCAATACGAGCCGCGTCCCTCACGTAAAACCGGACGTTCACAAATCAGTTTGCCGAAGCATCGCGGCGGCCTGTGGCGATAGCTTCGAGGGAAATGTCGTAGCCGGTAAACCGGCTCTGAGGAAATCGTTCCGCCAGCAGATTGAGCGCTCGTCCGCTGCCGCAGCCCACCTCCAGCACGTCAATACCATGTTCCAGCAGTTGGATCATTCCGGCAGCGATCGGGAGAATCTTGTCCATGAGGGCAGGTAGGACGGACTGGCCGCCGTCTTCCGCAACCACCTCATGAATCCTCGGAAACTCGTCGTGTGAAACCCCACCTCCATTCCTGAAGCACTCAATGATCCGGTCTTCGACGCTAGCAAATATGCTGACGTACTGCGCAGCTACAGCCGCGTTCTCGCGTTCGGCGTTAAGTGTGAGTTGAGCGGCGTGCTCTGGCGGAAGCGAATACGTGGCGCAGGCCGGTTCATACTCAATAAAACCGCTCGTCACCATGGCTGCCAGCCACTCCCGCACATCTCGCTCGTCAAGCCTGGCAGCATCGGCGATACCCTGACTCGACATAGGCGGCACCTCCGACATGGTGTCGAACAGACCGGTCCGGTGACCTACCGACGTCATGATTGCGAGCGATACGCCGTTCATCATGTGGACCAGCCTGTCGCCGAACTGCTTAACTCGAGACTCTGAAAAAGACCGTTGCGCCTCATGTTCTCTTTGATGAAATCGCATTGCCCACGCGCAAGTCGCGCCGAACAACCATGAGGCGTCGGACCCGCAGTTCCCAATACGAACGGCCGAGACCTGACCGCGGGACGGCAATATTCAGCTGGGCGCGTTAGCCCTGAACCCGGGGTCCGCCGGGATACGATCCACCGGCGTTCATCGCAAGATTTCCGCCGTCCAAGGGGATAATCGCCCCCGTTACGAACGAAGCGGCATCCGCCGCCAGGAAAATCGCCACTCCCTTGATCTCTTCTGATCGGCCCAATCGCCCCATGGGAATGCCGCCGACAAACACGTCTCGAAGTGGCGGATTGCTCGCCATTCGGTCCGCAAGCCCGGCGTTCAGCACCTGCGCAGGCAGGATCGCGTTTACACGCACACCTCGCCCTGACCACTCCGTGCTCAATTCACGTGTCATCTGAATCACGGAAGCCATCGCCATACCGTACGCGGTGTGGCCGCGGCCCAGTGAATTCCGCCCGCCGATGGACCCGATGTTGATGATGCTGCCCTTACCCTGAGCGAGCATTCGCTCCCCTGCTTCACGGCAAGCAACGAATCGGCCGAACACGAGGTTTTGGGCAACCTTCATAACGACCGAAACGTCCATATCTTCCGGCGGCCCCATGATCCCTTCGCCGGCGACGTTTCCCAAAATATCGATACGGCCAAACTCGGAGTCCACGGTTTCAAACATACTCGTTATTTGCTCGGGCATGGACACGTCACAACGCAACGGCAAGACCCGTCTGCCCAACGAACGAATTTCGTCGGCCGTTTCTTCGGCGCCCGGCAAGTTGATATCAGCCAATACGAGGTCTGCGCCAGACTCCGCAAACCCTATGGCCATCTGCTTGCCCATGCCGCTGGCTGCGCCCGTTACCAACGCAACGCGGCCAACGAGATCGAATAGCGGGTGAGTCATGGTCTGCCTCGAATTCGAGGTCTATTCCCGCGCAGTATCCTCAAGGTACTCGGCCATGCGCAACACGCTGTACGTGTCTCCGTTACGCCGCGACGATTCGACAGCGCAACGGGCGGTGTCGAGCGATGTGAAACATGGTATGCGGCACTCTGCGGCGGCCCTCCTGATGTGGAATCCGTCCTGCAACGTTTGGCGGTCGCCGGTGATCGTATTGACAACCGAGGACACAGTGCCATCTTCGATCAGGTCAACAACCGTGGGGTGTTTTCCGGACAACCGGCGGTCGACCTCGGTAACTTCATGGCCCAATGTGCGGATCATGGCAGCCGTGCCGGCCGTCGCGTACATCCTGTACTCGTTCGTGGCTAGCTCACGCACAAGAGGCATTGCATCGGCCTTGTCCCCGTCCGCCACACTGAGCAATATACTCGCTCCGGACCGCAGGGACAGGCCCGAGGCCATTAGCGCCTTCACGACCGCGCCCTCGTAATTTCGATCAATCCCCATTACCTCGCCGGTTGATTTCATTTCCGGACCAAGGAACGTATCAACCCCGGCGAGCTTCGACATGGAAAAAACCGGCGCCTTGACGGCCACCAAATTTCGCCTGGGCGCGAGTCCCGGCTCGTATCCCTGCTCTCTTATGGACCGGCCGCGCATCACCTCGACCGCCAATTTCACCATCGGCACACGGGTGACTTTCGATATGAAAGGAACCGTGCGACTAGACCGCGGGTTCACCTCAAGCACATAAACACGGGAGGGGTGGCCGTTATGTGCGGTCGCATTGGCGCCTGAATATCCAGCAGGTCCTGCGACCAGATTCCTGTACCCGCCGCCGCCAGTGATCACGAACTGAATGTTCATAAGGCCGCGCAGGCCCAGGGCCCGACCGATACGGCCGGTGTAGTCGACCAACGTCTGTACTTCTTCTTCATTGAGCGAAAGAGCCGGATAAACGGCGAGGGAGTCGCCGCTGTGCACTCCGGCCCGTTCAACGTGCTGCATGATGCCTGGAATGATCACGTCCTCGCCGTCGCACACGGCGTCAAGTTCGACCTCCACCCCTTCGAGATATCGGTCTACAAGAATGGCCTGTTGCCGCGATGCGTCGACGGAGCGTTCGAAGTACCGGACCAGTTCGGCCGGGGTCTGAAGGATCTCCATGGCCCGTCCGCCGAGTACATAGCTTGGTCTAACGAGAACCGGGTATCCGATGTTGCCAGCTACTTGAAGGGCTTGCTCAGCCGTCCGAGCCGTTCCACCCGGTGGCTGCGGGATGCCGTTACGCGCCGCCAGCTCTTCGAAGCGACCGCGATCGGTTGCCATGTCGATGGCATACGCAGACGTTCCCATGATCGGCAGCCCGGCGATATCGAGCGTTTGGGACAGATTTATCGCAGTCTGTCCGCCGAACTGCACCATGGTCGCGGGCAGTACGGCGTCGGCAGTATCGCCGTTCGAACCGGAGGCGCCACCCTCGTTTTCGATAACGTCCCGCACGCTCTCCTCGTCGAGGGGTTCGAAATACAGGCGGTCCGAGGTATCGTAGTCGGTCGAAACGGTCTCCGGGTTTGAGTTGACCATCACGCTCCGGACACCGGCGGCCTGTAGGGCCCATGCGGCGTGGACGGAGCAGTAGTCGAACTCTATGCCTTGTCCGATTCGAATCGGGCCTGAGCCCAGCACTACGGCGGTTTCTCCGCCCATCGGCAGAGCCTCGTTCTCCTCTTCGTAGGCGCTGTAGTAGTAAGGCGTGACGGCCTCGAACTCACCGGCGCACGTGTCCACCATCTTGTAGACAGGTGATATTCCCAGCTCGCGGCGCAGTGTGCGCACCTGCTCCGGGAGACGGTCGGAGAGGGTCGCGATCTGGGCGTCGGAAAAACCCATACGCTTTGCTTGCAACAGGAGCCCGGCCGACAGCGGCTCTGAAAGTAGCCGCCGCTCCATATTAACGATTCGCTCAATTGCTCTAGTAAACCACGGGTCGATACCGGTCTGCGCCGAAAGCTCATCGGCGGAAGCGCGCCGCCTGAGGGCTGCGGCCAACCGCCATATCCGGTCGTCATCCACCGCAAGTTCGATACTATCTTCGCCCGCCCACGACGGCTCTTCCCAAAGCAACGAACCGCGATTGTTTTCGAGCGACCGGACGGCCTTCTGAAATGCGGCCTCAAAGGTGCGGTCGATCGCCATAACCTCTCCGGTCGCCTTCATCTGAGTACCGAGGACTCGATCCCCCGTGGCGAACTTGTCGAATGGCCAGCGCGGAATCTTGACAACGCAGTAGTCGAGCGCCGGTTCGAATGCCGCAGTGGTTTTCCTCGTTACTGCGTTCGGGATCTGATCGAGTGTGAGGCCCAGAGCGATCTTCGCTGCCACCCTGGCAATCGGATAGCCGGTCGCCTTGCTCGCGAGAGCCGAGCTTCGGCTTACCCGCGGGTTCACTTCGATCACGTAGTACATCGGCTGATCGACCCCGATGTCAGGAAGCCCCCGCTCAACGACCGGTCCCGGCCTATAGGCGAACTGCACGTTGCATCCGCCTTCAATGCCCAAACCGCTGATGATGTTCAACGCAGCGGAACGCAGCCGTTGATAGTCCTTGTCGGACAGGGTTTGACTCGGCGCCACGACGATGGAGTCGCCCGTGTGGACTCCCATCGGGTCGAAGTTCTCCATGTTGCAAATCGTGATGACGTTGCCGGCGCCATCCCGCATGACCTCGTACTCGATTTCCTTCCAGCCTAGCAGCGACTTCTCTATGAGAACCTGCCCTGCTAGTGACGCCGCGATGCCCCCCGCGGCTATGGTCCGGAGCTCCATTTCGTCGCGGGCGACCCCACCTCCGGTGCCGCCTAGCGTGTATGCGGGGCGAACCACAACGGGGTAGCCAATACCGGTCGCCGCATCGACGGCCGCGTCAACGGACTCGACCGCCTCGCTCTGCGGGACGGGTTCGGAGATTTCAGATAACAGTGATCGAAATCGATCCCTGTCCTCGGCGGTCCGTATGGACTCAATCGGCGTGCCGAGCACGCGCACCCCAAATCGCTCCAGAACGCCCGAATCCGCCAGCTCCACCGCCAGGTTGAGGCCCGTCTGTCCGCCCAGGGTTGCCAGGATTCCGTCCGGTCGCTCGCGTTCGATGATCCGCTCAAGGATCGGCGCCGTCAGCGGTTCGATATAGATGTGGTCCGCAACGTCCTCGTCGGTCATGATAGTCGCCGGGTTCGAGTTGACCAATACGACCTCGACACCCTCTTCCCGCAACGCCTTGCAGGCCTGGGTCCCGGCGTAGTCGAACTCGGCAGCCTGACCAATGACGATTGGACCCGATCCGATTACGAGTACTTTTGACGCCGCGGCCTTAGTCACAGTGTGCTCGCTGAGATCACTTGTTGGAGGCGCGGGCGGTTGCAGGATGGTCGTTGCCTGATACCTGTGACGAGGACTGTCCGGGGGTTCCCGCGGAGACGCTTTGGGCCTCGCTCCGGACAGGCAGGAGGGACACATCGTCGATACCGGCCGAACGTTCCCTGACTTTATGCAGGATGCGGTCGAACAGATACTCGGAATCGTGCGGGCCGGGCGAGGCTTCGGCGTGGTACTGAATGGTCAACACCGGCAGTTTGGTGTGAACCAACCCCTCCACCGTACCGTCATTGAGGTTTACATGGGATACGAACACGTCATCCGGCAACCCGTCCGGGTCGACCGCGTAACCGTGGTTTTGGGCGGTTACGTAAATTTTGCCCGTTTCGACATCCTTGACTGGCTGATTCCCGCCCCGGTGCCCGAACTTCAGTTTGAATGTAGACGCGCCCAGGGCCCTTGCGATCACCTGGTGTCCGAGGCAGATACCCATCAAGGGCGTCGCTGAGTTGAGCAGTCCCGCTGCGGTCTCGGTAGCAGCGTCGAGTAAACCCGGGTCGCCGGGTCCTGGGGACAGGACAACACCGTCCGGCCTGAACGAGAGGATCTGTTCCGCCGTAGCGTTGTCAGGCGCCACGACTATGTCGCAACCACGTCTCGACAGACACCTCAATATGTTGAGTTTCACCCCGAAGTCCGAGACCACGATACGGAGTCGCCGGCCTGAATCGCGAGGCTTCCGTTGCGCTTGATCATGTTGGCCTGAACCGCCTTCCCATTCATAGACGGTATCGGTACTGACCTTGCTGACCACGTCTACCTCGCCGTAACGCGGCGATGATAGGAGGACGTCGAGCGCGGCGGCGACATCTTCACGCGGCGTGATAATGCCCATCATCACGCCGCGTGAACGCAATTTGCGGGTAATCGCCCGCGTGTCTACTCCGGCCACGCCGGGCACACCGTTGTTCTGCAGATAGTCGTGAATCGTTCCGACGGAGAGGGTGTGACTGGGCTCATCGCAATCTTGCCGTACCACGAAACCCTCGACCTGGATGCGGTTCGATTCCGTGTCGCCGGGGTTTACCCCGTAGTTGCCGATCAGCGGATACGTTGGTACGAGGATCTGACCCCCGTACGAAGGGTCAGTCAACATCTCCTGATAGCCGGTCATCGAGGTGTTGAACACTGCCTCCCCAACCGCCTCTACCTCCGCGCCGAGGCGGACGCCCACATAGGACGAGCCATCTTCCAGTACCAGGCGCATTGGGCCGCGTATTTCGGTCACAGCGCGATACATTCGAATGTTGAAGTCATGGTCCCCGAGCCGCATTTTGGGAACAAACCCGGACGGAATCGAAACATCAAGACACACGTCCATCGCGCAGGTCGTGGACGACCTCACCCAGGAATATCGTAGTCACTACTCGCCCTCTGAGCTTCACGCCGACGAGGGGCGTATTTCGTGACAACGATGCGAACTCGTCCGGTTCGACGACCCACTCCGCATTGGGGTCGATCAAGATCAGGTCTGCGGACCAGCCTCGTCGCAGGGAACCGAGTTTCCGACCAAGGATTTTGGCAGGACCGGACGTAAGGCGTTCGATCAACAACGGGAGGGGCAACGCGCCCTCATCGACGAAGGTACACAGTGATCCGAACGCCGTTTCGAGCACGTTTATGCCGTTCGCCGCACTTTCATAGCAATTCCCCTTTTCCGCCGGGGCGTGCGGCGCATGATCCGTGGCGATCACGTCGATGACGCCGTCGCGCAGGGCCTGCATCATAGTCTGCCGGTCCTCCTCATTGCGAAGCGGTGGGTTAACCCGCGTGTTCGTGTCGTATCCCGTTTCCGAGCCGGGCACAGGCGATGCGCCATGTAGTCCGTAAACCCAATCTTCCGTGAGTGTCAGGTGATGCGGCGTCACTTCGGCGGTCACCGACAGCCCAGCGTCCTTGCCCTTGAAAACATGTTCGATTGACTGAATCACTGACAGATGCGGCACGTGAACCCGGCCGCCGGTAGATTTGGCCATCTCGACATCGCGGCCGACCATCACAGACTCCGCCTCAGTGGGTACGCCCTTGAGTCCAAGCCGGGTCGCGACGAGACCGTCATTCATAACGCCGTCTCGCACCAACGAATGGACCTCAGCGTGATTGATGATTGGGAGACCGAGTACACCGGCGCGCTCCTGCGCCATGAGCATTAACATATGGTCAGACACCGGGTCGCCGTCATCACTGAAACCGACGCATCCGGCTTCCGCAAGCGCCTCCATGGGGGTAAGGGACAGCCCCGCCCTGCCGTTGGTGATCGCCCCTATAGGCAACACTCGTACGGAGGCCGTCAATTCAGCCTGGCGCATCATTGCTGCGACCGAGCCGGGGTTGTCGAGCGCCGGTTCGGTGTTCGGCATCGCGCACAACGTGGTGAAACCGCCTCTGGCAGCAGCCCGCGAACCAGTCGCGATGGTCTCCTTATGCTCGAATCCGGGTTCGCGCAGGTGCGTGTGGAGGTCGACAAACCCGGGCGATACCACCAGCCCGTTCGCATCGATCACGTCATATCCGGCCGGTGGCTCGACCATCGGGCGGTGAGTTACGTCGATGATGAAGCCGTCGGATATCAGCACGTCGGCCAGCCGGTCAATGTTCTGCGCGGGGTCGATCACTCTCCCCCCGGTGACAATCAGCGGTTTCGAATTCATGCGTACCGACGGCGCCACTAGCCCGAACTTCCGGACGAAACAAGTGTCGGCTCAAACAACGCGCTTGGGGTCAAGCCATCGTCGGCAGCGGCCTGAATCGTCGGATACACAAACAACTCCCGATCTCCGGTGATGTCGGCTTCCGTCAATCGTGCCATGTCGTGATAGACGACTCCATGTTCGCCGCGCCTGAAGCAACCGGGCCGAGATTCCGCTCCGCAGTAGCGACAAGAGATCGCCGGTTCTCGTCCCACGAGTTCGACCGTGAATTTTGGCGGCGCGCTCGCGGGTTCGCGAACGGACACGCACACGCCGCTGGCGCAGGTCACGCCCGCCAATCCAGTGGCGACGCGCTTTCTTTGGCCAATTTCATCCGGCTTTGACCATTTCGCTCTGCCGGTGACAAGCGCAACTAACGCCTGACGCACCGGAACCCCGTACGAGGCCTGCTGGAAGTAGCGGCTACGGTGATCCTTGTCAACTTCGCTGGCGATCTCGTCGACCCTTGGCAGCGGGTGCATCACGATCGCCTGCTGGAACGCCGGCCTCCTCAGCACACTCTGTGTCACCCGCGGATACGGCGCGGAGACACCTTCTTCCGGCTGTTCCCGCTCCCTTTGTCTTCGCGTCAGATACAACGACAGCCGGTTACTGCGCGGCAATGCGCCGCGCTGGCGGCCTCTTTTCCTTCCGACCATCGTGAGTTGATGGGGCTCGGTATTGGTCACATAGAGAGCGTCCAGCCCAATTTCCTCGGGATCCGCGGACGTCCCGCCGGCGTCGGCCAGGGGATCCGATTCGAACAGGCTGGCGAACGGACCGATGGCCTCGCTCTGAATATCGACTCCAAACGTACGGCGAATTTTGTTCCGCACGTGGTCGGGCAGGCCAAATCCGCGCGGCGCAATCAGATAGGAGTCGACGCCGAAGCGCAGAAGGGCATATATGAGTGAATGAACGCTCCGGTTTTTTCGCAGATCCCCGCAAATGGCCATGCTCAGGCCGTCTATTCGGCCGTACTCCTTCATCAGGGTGAACAGGTCTACAAGTGTCTGCGTGGGGTGTTCGTTTCCGCCGTCTCCCGCGTTGATGACCGGCAAGCCGGAAAACTCCGCGACCGCCGCGGCCGCTCCCTCCCAGGGGTGTCGAAGAACGATTAGGTCGCAGTAGCTGCTCCAGATTCGCGCCGTGTCGCCGAGGGTTTCGCCCTTTTTGATCGAGGACGTACCAGCATCCGTGACGGTGATCACGTCCCCGCCGAGCCGCAGCATCGCCGACTCAAATGACCCCCTCGTACGGGTGCTCGGTTCGAGGAACAACGACCCCATGATCAGGCCTTTTCCCAGATCCGAATACCTGGAACGGTCCTGTTCGAACTCTTCGGCGAGCCGGAGCACGTCCATGATCTGGCTGTCCGTCAGGTCGTGGATCGAAGTGACACTTGATTCATGCATTGGGCGTACCCGCCTTGCCATGATGGCGATGGACCGCAGCGCGTTCGGCTATGCAGGTCGGCCGTGTCAACTCGCTTGGCTTTCGACGCGAACCGGGTGCGCAACAATCCGTTCGGTTACGTCGGCGCGCACGATGATCGTCGAGTCTTCACCATCAACCTCCATAAACCTCACACTGACTCTCTCCTCCGAAGCGGTCGGAATGTTCTTGCCGACAAAATCCGGCCTGATGGGCAACTCGCGGTGGCCTCGATCGACCAACGCCGCAAGTTGAATCCGCGCCGCCCTGCCGATATCCATTAGGGCATCGAGCGCCGCTCTGACCGTTCTGCCCGTGTAAAGCACGTCATCCACCAGGACCACCGGCCTGTGCTGTATGTCCACTGGTATGTCGGAAGCGCATTCCGGCCTTTCCCCGGCCCTCCGGACATCGTCCCGGTAGCCTGTGGGGTCTATGGTTCCAACAGCCACCGGCAGGTCTTCGAATCGCTCAATATTTGCTGCCAGACGCCTCGCCATGCACACTCCCCGCGTCTCGATCCCCACTAAAACGAGATCTTCAGCGCCTTTGTTACGCTCCAGAATCTCATGCGCAATACGCGTCATCGCCCGACGCATGTCGTCTGACGACATGACTACCCGCTCAGTCATAGTCGCCAGCCGGAACGCGGGACCGCTCGGCAATCGATTTGAGGCGACCCGTCGTTGCCACCGGATTGGAACCGCTCGTTGATGTACGGGGATAAAAAAAGACCTTGCCGGCAATGGCAAGGTCGTTGAGACAGAGGATTTATCGGGTACGCAGTCGGTATGAAGGGTACGACTGGCCCCCCTAATGATGCGTACAGCAGTTCGAAAGCGTCCTTGCCAGCCTCACGGGACTGGATTTAAAGGTTGGCCGGAATTTGTTTATTTCCTAATATTTGAGCATAGCACTACCCCAGGATTCCGGCAAAGCTCCGGCCGAAATTGAGCCCGGCTGAAATCTCCTGCCCGCCTCACTGGGATGCAGATACGTGAAGTGCTTCGGCGCTACAAGAGCGTCGCACAGATCGAGCATGGGGAACGTGCCTGCCTCAAGGTCGTGGTAGGGCGGGGCAATGGGAAACGCCCACTGGTGGCACAATTCGGCGGCCTACCCCTGAAGCGGCTACGGCAGGCCATCCTCGTAGACCAACAACCTCAACGGAACAGGTTCCACCGCAACGAGCTTATCCAACTGCTCCTAGCGGACACATGCGAGTTGTGCGGGGGCCAACGGTAGGCGTCCAAGTCCACCATGTCCGCGCGCTTCGCGACCTGAACGTGAAAGGCCAAGGTGAAAAGTCCAAGTGGGTACAATTTGTGGCGGCAAGAAAACGCAGGACGCTCGTGGTCTGCCGGACGTTTCAACTGAACACCCGCGAAGGCAGTTGGAAACCGCGTAAGCAAACAAGTAGGTAGTGTCACAGGGGTGGCAAAATAATTGCGCTCCACCCGACAACGTGTTCAGAGGATAACGTGCAGCAACCTGGCTGGAATTGGGTCAAGGTCGGCATCCTCCTAGGGACGCTTGGCCTTGGCCTCACCCTCCTCGGCTGTCACAGCGGCTCGGAGTCCGGTGAATATGGACAAGGCTCAGAGTCCGGCTACTATGCTTATGCTGCGTTAGGCGAGGGCCCAGAGCCCAGCCCCGACTTGACTCTATTCGATACCCTCCACTATCACCGAGACGGGGCACAGCTGGTTCTGTCGTACGACTCGCCCACCAACGCCTTCACGCGTACGGTGGAAAACACTACAAAGGCCGCGCTGCGCAGGGTCAGGGTTGAAGTCCACCATTCAAGCGGGACTAAGTTAGGCCCGACCACCCTGATCGACCTGGCTCCCGGTCAGGTCGTGGACATCACCCTCCCGGCAGGCTGGCAGTCCTTCACCAATTGGAGCGCATACCCAGAAGTCGGCTGATTTCTGGAAATGCCAACACTGGCCAGGCACTACCGCTTTGTAACGACAGTGGAGAGCCGGATGCGGTGAAAGCCGAACGTCCGGTTCGGAGGGGGCCGACGGAAAGGTGCTCAGGTAACACGGGGTAACTCGCCGGCGGCCTACCTTACAGGCCTAACAAGGCTTACGATCGCTTGTTTATCCGTTTATTCATTGAGCCTTCTTTCGCTTTCTCAGATTGGCCGCCGGCTGTCTGACGACTACGGCCGAGGCCGGGGATACGCGGTCGTATCGCAGGCGAATACGCGCGCCGCAGCCGCAACGCGCCACCTCCACCTTGCGCCTCCTCACGACCCGCCCTCCGCACGAGGGGCACCTGATTGAGTACGCGGTCTGTCTAACGCCCGCGGCAGGGGCTGGGGATGACCGGTCGTATCGCAGGCGAATACGCGCGCCGCAGCCGCAACGCGCCACCGCTACTCTGCGTCTCCTGGCGACCCGTCCCCCGCATGAGGCGCATCGGAACACGTACCGAAACGGCCCCTTGCCCGACATACTGGGGACATCCATGACCGGGGCCGGATCAGCCCCGATCTCGTCGCAAACTGCGCGGAATTCCTTGCCGTGGGCGCGCGCACCTGGATGACGATTGGAAGTGACCGAGTGAGCAATTTCATGCATTACCACCTTGTGCAGAGTTTTCTTGTCGCCACTGAGTATGAGCTGTCCGCTGAGGGTTATTTCACCCTTCGATGGCGAGTAACTGCCCAGGGTCCGCCGCATCCGCGTAGAGATGCGTATCCCACCGAATTTCAGCCCCGGCGCGTGTGCTGCCACTAGCTGTTCAACCGCGCAGCGGAATTCTTCGTAGTCGTTGTCCGGATCCGGCAGCGTGTCAGGGCCGAACAGCCTACCCTGCCGCGCTCGCACGTTCATATCAACGGGGCGTCACGTTCATGCAGCGGTGAAACGCGCGGGGTCGGCAAAACCCAGGTCCACGGCCGGATCCATGCCAAGCGCCAGGTCCGCCGCGCATCTGCCCATTGCGGGTCCAAGCTGAATCCCGTTCCGGCCCGCGCCCGTCGCAACGACCGCGCCGTCAGCGCCCGGCAACGCGCCGAGAAGTGGCAGACCGTCCGGGGTGATGGGGCGCAGGCATGCGGTCTGCTGGACTAATTCCGCGTCTTCCAGATAGGGCAATACCTGTAGGACGGACTGCAAGACGGTGTCGCGTCCTGCCGGAGTCGGCGTCTCGTCGAACCCCGCATTCTCTTCGGTCGACCCGGTCCAAACCAACCCGTCCTGTTTGGTCGTCGCATAGTCGATGCCCCATGAGAGCGACACGAGAATCGGCGGTCCGGGCGCTTTCAATCTGATGATCTGGCCCTTTAGAGGCGCGACCGGAAGCGACGTCAACCCGCTGCCCGAATCGCCGCCTGACCACGGCCCGGCCGCGATGATTGTCGTGCCGGCGAAAAATTCTTGCTCGCCTGCGTGCACGCCCGTGACCCGACCTCCGGACCTAACGAGCGATGAGACTTCGCGATTGTGCAGCTTGGCGCCAAGTCGCTCGGCCGCCTGCCACAGGGCCAGCGTGAAGCGATATGGCTCCACGTCGTACGACTCACCTACGTAGAGGCCGCCGATAAGGTCTGCCGACACGCGCGGCTCGATGTGAGCAATCTCGCCATGGGTTAGCCATCGCACATCCGTCGAGTGGTCCCCTGCGAGCCGACGATACTCGTTGCGGTATATGTCCGCTTCGCGTTCTGTTCGAGCCAGCGCAACATGGGGATTGCGGCGATAACCGGTGTCCATCCCCGACTCGTCTTTAAGCGACGCGCCCAGTTCGATATGCAGACCCTCCGAGTACGCAAAAAGTCGTTCGAAGGGAGCATCGGCATGGCCGCCCGAGACCCGCACCACCCCGCCGAAGGCGAAGCCGGACGCGTGGCTCGCGACTGAGTCCCGTTCAAACAAGGCGACCGACGCGCCCGCACGTGACGAGTAGTACGCGGCGGAACATCCGACTATGCCGCCGCCAACAATTATTACTTCGAAATTTGCGGTCAAATTTCACCTGGTCCGGAATGCTGCATAAACCTGACTGCCCCGACGCACCCTGCGCCGCGCCGCGCCGGTTTTTTGCGCGGCTTTCGCAACGTCCCGGGCGACGTTCCTCGCCACTGCACGATCGAAAACACTCGGAATGATGAAGTCTTCCGACAGATGCCTTTCGGGGATCACGGATGCTATGGCGGTTGCGGCTGCGACCTTCATAGCATCGTTGATTTCCCGCGCCCTGACGTCGAGCACCCCCCGGAACAGACCGGGAAAGCAGAGGGAATTGTTGATTTGATTCGGGTAGTCCGTCCTGCCGGTCGCCATGATCCGGACGTTGTCGGGAATCTCCTCGGGCCATATCTCAGGGTCGGGGTTGGAAAGGGCGAACACAATGGCGTCGCCCGTCATTCTTGCAACCTGATCGGACGTAACAAGGCCCGGGCCGGCAAGACCCAGCATGAAGTCCGCCTCTTCCAGCCCAGCGGCAATGTCGCAATCCACGTTGTCCGGATTCGTGTTCTCTGAGAACCACCGCTTCATCGCGTTAGAACCGTAGTCGCGGTTCCGAGACAACGAGCCCTGTCTGTCGAAGCCGATGATGTTATTGACCCCGTAGTTCCTCAGGATCTTGGCGCAAGCGGTACCGCTCGCCCCCACACCCAAAAGGGCCACCTTCAGGTTCCCCGGTTTCTTGCCGACGATCTTGAGCGCGTTGATCAAACCTGCCAACACGACCACGGCGGTCCCATGCTGGTCATCATGGAAAACCGGAATGTCCAGTTCGTTTATCAGGCGCTCCTCGATCTCAAAGCACCTGGGCGCAGAGATGTCCTCGAGGTTAATCCCACCAAAGCCCGGGGCAATCGCTTTGACGATTTCGACGATCTTGTCGGGGTCTTTGGTGTCCAGAGCCAACGGCCACGCATCTACCCCGCCGAACTCCTTGAAGAGAAGCGCCTTGCCTTCCATCACCGGCAGGGAGGCTTCCGGCCCGATCTCCCCAAGCCCCAGCACTGCGGTCCCGTCCGTCACAATGGCCACCGTGTGGGCCTTTGCCGTGAGTGACCAGACCGCTTCCGGATCTTCGTGAATCCGCATGCAGACCCTGCCGACGCCTGGGGTATAGACCTTTGACATATCGTCGCGGGTCGTCACCGGCGTCTTGGAACGCATCTCGATCTTGCCGCCGATGTGTAGCAGGAAAGTGGGGTCGGAGACTGCCCCGATCGTTACGTCGGGAACGGCCTTGACGTGATCGATGACCATCTGACCGTGATCGACACCCCTGGTATTGATGGTGAAATCGCGGACCATGTTGCCGCCCGACGTGGAGACGACATCCACCGCCGACACATCGCCGCCCGCGTCGCCAATGGCGGAAGTGATCTTGCCAAGCATGCCCGGGTTGTTCGGGTACTCGCAGCGAACGGTAAGGCTGTAGGCAACACCTGGACCTGGACCGGCCATGAAAACCCCCTTCGCGCTGCCGGGTCGGCGCCGAGAATGATCTGCTTCCGGCGGTCGCAGCAGCGCGATATTACCACTGGCACAGATCTACTTCACCAGCAAAGCGATTCACCCTAACCCATGATCGACCCACGCTGGGACGCGCTGACTGGAGTTGCCGCACTTGCCGCCGCAACGATCCAATATTTTTCACGAGTGGGAAATGAACGGTTACGAATTGGCAACAAGGGAGGCGGCAGGAAAAGGTAGACTCGTAAGGGGCGAGTATGTGAAGTCGACAAAATCAGGGGGAACTCAATGATCCAGCAGGCCAGTCCAACCAGCCCAAAAAAGTTGCGGGGCAGGATCATCACTTGCGAGATCACTCGTCGGGAAGACCTGACGGAAGATCTGTGGAAAATTTGGCTCCAGCCATCGCAACGGTTCACGTTCAAGCCGGGGCAGTACTGCACCATTGGCGCCGAGAACATCGAACGGCCTTACTCGATCGTTTCATCTCCCAATGAGCCCCAGATCGAACTGTTCATTGAGCTGGTCCCACTGCCGGATGGCAACCTCACGCCGGTCCTCCTCAAGTTGGGCGCAGGCGCCACGCTGACACTGCGACCCCGGGCAAAAGGCATCTTCGTATTCAAACCCGAATACAGAAATCACCTCATGATCGGCACAGTCACCGGCACGGTCCCCTACGTCAGCATGCTCCGAAACCACGAGGAAGAGGAGATCATCGACGATTACAACTACTACGTGCTTGAAGGCGCGAGTTACATGGATGAGTTTGGTTACGACGAAGAGTTGTCGGACTTCGCAGCCAGGTACCAGAACGTTGAGTTCGTACCGTCGTGCTCCAGGCCGGACGAGGCCCGCAACGCCGGATGGCAGGGAGAACGCGGCCGCATTAACACGTTGCTCGAAAAATACGTCGAGCGATTCGGCCTTGATCCGTCCAACACCTGCGTATACGCCTGCGGCCATCCCCAGATGATCGAGGATGTCAAGGCCCGCGCCGTGAAAGCCGGTTTCCACGTCGAGGAAGAACGTTTCTGGAAAGAGGACGACTAGCGGTATTCCCCTGCTGGCTCATCCCGGCGGAACATTCCCACCCCCAACGGCAGCCGCACGCTAATTGCCTTTCCCGTCGTTGATCGGCGCGTCGAACACTGCTGTCGCCTCGCTAATCTCGTTCGTCTCATGTCGCCTGCCGTGAAAGCCGGTAACATTCGACGTGGTCCGCACGACTGCGGTCCCACACGCATGTAACATCCACCACCGTTGCCAGGAAGACACAAGTACCGGGCGCCCTATCCTCGCCCCAGGGAGAAATCACAATGGCTGGAAAAATCGGATTCGTTGGACTCGGCATCATGGGCAAGCCAATGGCCCGCAACCTGATGAAGGCCGGATACGAGTTGAGCGTCTACGACCTGTTCCCGGGGCCGGTTGACGAACTGGTTGCCGAGGGCGCGTCGGCCGCGGCTTCACCGGCCGATGCGGCAAGCAACACCGAAATAACTGTCGTGATGGTCCAGGATGGGCCACAGTCGGAGGTCGCCTGCCTCGGCGAGAACGGCATTGCCCAGGGAGCTGCTCAGGGTCATCTAGTCGTCGACATGAGTTCGATAGCCCCAGGAGTGTCCCAAAAGATCGGACCCGCATTGAACGAAGCCGGCATCAACTTTCTGGACGCCCCCGTTTCAGGGGGAGAACCGTTCGCCATCTCCGGCGACCTCGCCATCATGGTCGGCGGTAGAGCAGAGGACTTCGAAACGGCCAAGCCGCTCTTCGACGTGGTGGGCAAGTCGTCAGTGCTGTGCGGCGGATTCGGCGCCGGCAACGTTACCAAACTGGCGAATCAGATCTGCGTCGGCGCCAATATTCACGGCCTCGCAGAAGCGTTGGCGCTGGCCACCAAGGCGGGCGTCGATCCTCAGACGGTATTCGAAGCCATCAGGGGCGGCCTTGCCGGCAGCAACGTCATGAACGCCAAGGCGCCAATGATGATCGAGCGAAACTTCCAGCCCGGTTTCCGCATTGAGCTCCACTACAAGGACATCAACAACGCCATGCAGACCGCAAGGGAACTGAATATTCCTTTGCCGGTCACAGCCAACCTTCAGCAGGCGCTCGGCTCGTTGGTGGTCAACGGAAACGGCCGAGATGACCACGCCGGCATACTGAAGTACGTCGAGGCGGCGGCAAATGTCGAGGTGAAGCGACCGTAGCAAGCCTAAAGATCTAACCCCGATCAAAGACCCGGAGAGTTAATCGTCCGGGTCTTTCGCGTTTCCCGACCTAATATCCAGCCGTCACTCAACAACGGGCGCGGGTTCTGCCCGGCCCCACAGCGACGCTACGGCGATCAGCGCCACACCGGACATCGCGGCGCCTACGATGAATACAATCCGCGCCCCGGAAACGAATGCCTCGGCCGTTGCTCCGCTGGGGTCTTCCGATATCCCGGAAAGGTCGCCCGTCACGCCGCGAGCGAGCATCACCGCCGTGACGACGGCCGTGGCCGCCGCAATGGCCGTTACCTGGGACGTGTTCCTGATCACGTTCAGGAACGCAGCAGTCGAACTATAGGAAGCGCTGTCCACGGCGGACAACGTAATGGCCGAAATCGGCGTTATCCAAATCCCGAATCCGAGACCCGCCACCACGTTGGCGAAGGCGATCATCGCCAATGGAGTATCGCCCGAAAACGATGCAAACATGATGTTGGACACTACTCCCAGCGCGAGCCCCAGCGCCGCGAATCGGACCCGGCTCCGGTCGAACAGACCGCCAAGCAACGTCGCGGCAAGTACAGACGCGACAGCTCCGGCAAAGAAGACGAGGCCGATTGCGCCGGTAGAACGTCCCTGAACATCATGCACAAGGAACGGCAGAATAAAGAACATCGCCGATCCGCCAACGAACCCAAAGCCGCGGGCCACGATCGCCGACGCGAAAACCCTGCTCCTGAAGTTGCCCAGATCGATCAATGGGTCGTTGCATCGTAGTTCCCACCAAACAAACGCCGCCAGGCTGAACAGGCTTAGTCCGGCCAATCCAAGAATGCCGGGTGACTGCCATCCGGCGCGACCGCCTTCGTTGAGAACGAAGATCCCCAGGCAGATCCCGCAGGCGACCAGCAATGCCCCAAGCCAGTCGAACTTGATCCGCGCAGGTCGTTCAGCAAGGCCGATTCGGGACTCTGCGAGCACGAGGTGGGAGGCGGCAAAACAGGGCAAGGCAAGTATGCTCATTACGACGTAGGCCGCGCGCCACCCGCCAGCATCGATCACAAATCCGCCCACGACCGGGCCGATGGTCATCCCGACGGCGGATAACGCCATTGCGCCTCCCAACGCCCTGCTCCGTTCGTTGTCGGGAAACACCGCCGCGCAGATTGACAACATCTGGGTAAAAACGATGGCAACGCCCATCGAGGAAATCATCCTCGCTGCTATCAGGACTGGAACGGACGGCGCGGCCCACGCGAGAACGGAACCGCCGCAAAGCATCGCTATCCCGGCAAGTTGCATGCGTTTCCGGCCCGTCAGATCGGCTAAGCGTCCCATGGGTAGGAGTAGTCCGCTAATCGTAAGAGCGCCGGCAAGCGGAATCCACGCGGCGGCGGTAAGGGACAACCCGAATTCGCCGGCGATCGTGGGCAACGCAATATTGGAAAACGTGGTGTCCATGGCTGCTATGAAGTTGCCCGCGCCAAGAACCCAGAAGATACGCCAACGCCCGGCAAAGGGGGCTCTTCCCGCCCCCGAGCGCGCTGGTCGTGTCCGTCCGCCGGCGATCGAACCAACGCGGTCGCTATCGGCAGACACGTCGTCGTTCTTCAGAACCGCGTCGCCGGCCCAACGATGGGTTATCCGATATAGGCACGTGCGTTTCCTCGCGCAGCGTCAGCAAACGCCGCATCCGAATCGTCTCGCGGTACGGCCGCGATGCAATCGGCAACGCGGGTCTCCAAAATGAGACGCGCCAAATCTACGGACGCTGTCATGTGGTGCGACGGCCGATAGCGCGCAAGAATGGCGACTGCATCGTTTAGCCATGCAACTCAGAGTCGGGCGGTAACCCCCAAGCGATAGTCCGCTGCCACACACAATAAGGCGACGTGTTCAACGCAAGGATCGGCGGCAGCCCGAAAAGCGGCTCACACTCCGCCCTGCTGAGGCCCTGTGGATTCACCTATGTCCGGATTTCGCGAAACGTCCTCAAGGAATTTCTCGATCTCGGGCGACAACTCCACCTTGTCGTTCTCAGTTTGCCCCGCGGGTGGCTTCGACTCCTGGTCGTATTCGCCCTCGAATCGCTTCACGAGCGCTTGGAGTTGGGTGTTACTCGACATCGCGTTGCCGACCTGGGCGTACTGCCGGTCTCCCATGGCAATCTCCGGCAACCCCCTCCCAAATCCGTATTGGGAGCTCAAAACCTTCAAGAGTTGGGCCGCTCCGGCATAGTCATCGTCAAGCTTCAGATAGAGCGGTAGATGTACGATCAGGCTGAGCGTTTCGACGCCGATTTCCCGCCGCGCCCGGTCGGTCAATTGGCTCGTCAGGCTGGTCGGACCCTGATAGTTGCTACTGCCGATGCGCACCCCGCTGAACTCCGGCGGTGGGGTCCAGCCTCTTGCGGAGCCGGTCACTCGGAGCGGCCGCGTGTGGGGAACCGAGTCGTACATGCCGCCCACAAGTACATAACGAGAAACTCCCAGCTCCCCGAGCAACGCCAAAACGCTGTCGTTAAAGTCCTCAGCGTTCATGTGCGGCTCCATCATCTGAAGCAGCAGAAAATCGGGCTCATCCCGCCTCCGCCCTGCCATGACCGAGGTGTTGGGTACCGTTACGACGCGCTGGTTTTTGACGATCTTTATCTCCGGCCGGTAGCGCGTATAGTCGTAAAACCGGCTGGGACGGGCCAGGCGGCCGATCTCGCGAGCGAACGTCAGGCGGGCCAGGCGGCCGAGCACGATCGCGCCAACATTGCCCACGTTCACCCAGGGGCGCAACATGACGATGCAGTGCGGGTTGCGCAAAGGTGGGTCGGGCCGGTCTATTTCGAAGTCACCTACTAACAGGCGCCTAACTCCGGATCAGGGGTCTGGGGACTACTATCGATACGCAATCATTGAGTGTGTCAATCAGCGAGCCGCGGGCTCGTAGTTTGCCCGGGGCGGCGCCAGGCAGGCGGTACGCACGAATCCGTTGTCCGTGATGACGATGGTATCCTCGCTCCGTCGCGCCACCTCCGGCCTTGGCAACAATGTATTCAGATTTAAGGCGTATGGTCGCACACCTCAATTCATTCTATATTGTGCGCCCTTCACGGCCCGAGTGTAATATTTCGACGCCATGGTCATGGTTCGGCGCACTGATCTACCCTCGTAGGTCTCATCGCCGAGACTGCCAGGCGCGAGTTCCGGCCTGTGCCTGATTGACATTTTTTTGAGGACCACAAGGTAATAATGCAGTGACATTGAAAATGGTTTTTGTCCCTCCGCAATCAGATGCCATCAAGTCGTGGTTGCCTCGACTTCTGGACTCGATACCGGATGTTTCGTTCGTCGCGCCTGAGTCCATGGACGAAGCGCAGCGAGAAATCGCCGATGCCGACGCGGCATTCGGCACGATCCCCTCCGGCCTGCTTGCGGAAGCCGGAAAACTGCGCTGGCTGCAAGCGCCCGCTGCGGCGCCGCCCGCGGGTTACTACTACCCCGAGCTGATCAGCCACCCGGTCACGGTCACGAATTTCCGGGAGATCTACAACGACCACATCTCGATCCACATCATGGCGGTTCTTCTGGCATTCACAAAACGACTGCCCGACTACTACCGGCAACAGGCGAGCCGCAACTGGAACCCGCTGAATGAATCCCGCGATCACGCGTTGTTCATGCCGGAGGCCACGGCGCTCATAGTCGGAGTGGGTGGGATCGGAGGCGAAACCGCCAGGCTTTGCGAGGCCTTCGGAATGAGGGTGATCGGCGTCGACGCCAGGCGAGAGGAACTGCCTGACGGGGTGGCCGAACTTCACCGGCCGGATCAACTCGACAGGTTATTGCCGGAAGCAGATTTCGTTATCGCTACAATTCCTCACACGCCCCATACCGAGGGTCTGTTCAACGCCGCGAAGTTCGGCCTGATGAAAAGCAGCGCGTACTTCATCAACATCGGTCGGGGCATGACAACGAAGCTTGACGACCTGAATTACGCGCTTCGCAGCGGTCAAATCGGCGGGGCCGCCCTCGATGTATACGAAATCGAGCCATTGCCGGCCGACCATCCACTATGGGATGCGCCAAACACGATCCTTACCCCGCACGTCGCGGCGTACGGGCCGCATCTTGAAGAGCGACGCTACGAAATCGTTGCCGAAAATGTTCGCCGCCTGATAAACGGGGAGCCCCTCCGCAACGTCGTAGACAAGGAAAACTGGTTCTGAACCTCGGCCTCTCGCCCACCATCACGTCGCGGCAGATCTGATAAACGCGGCCGGTCGATCACGCCTTTTCTGCCGCGAGCGCACGCAAGCGGGGGAGAACTTCCTCGCCGAGCATTCGGATCGTGTCAGGCTGATTGGTCGACGTAATCTGCATAACGACGGCTTTGGCGTCCAGATCGGTAATTAATGGCGCGTATATGTCCACCAATTCATCAGGACTCGCGGCAACCTGAAACATGCCGATGATCTCCTGGCGTGACATGGCATCGGCGCGGCGCCTGAGTACGGCAGGGTCGACGGCCGACAACCGCCCCTCCACGCGCAGACCTCGCCACGGGAGCAACGCCTCCCACGCTTCATCTTCATCACCGGCGTAGGCGCACCAACGGGTTGCGATGATGACGGGCTGCGCCCGGCCGACCTTCATCGCGGCGGCATTCGCCGGCTCGATCACCAACCGAGTGGTGTCCTCGGGATCCTTCACGCTCGTAATGATGCCGTCGGCCAGGCGGGCGGCGTTACGGGAAGAACGCGGACGCCCCGCGGCCATCCAGACCGGTATCGGATGAAGCGGCGGGCTATACAAGCGGGCAGCTTCGGTGCTGTAGTAACGGCCCTCGAACGTAATCTTTTCGCCCGCAAACAGTGCCCTGATTATGTGTATCGCTTCCTTTATGCGCCCGAGCCTCTCCGTAAAATTCCCGAACGAGAACCCCAACGGCCCTTCGTTGATGTTCTCTCCGGTGCCTATTCCAAGCTCGAATCGCCCGCCGGAAATGCGGTCTATGGTCGCTGCGGCCTGTGCGACTATCGCCGGGTGATGCCTGAATATCGGCGCGATTACGCCGGTGACAAGCCGGACCCGTTCGGTAGCCTGCGCCATCGCCGCCAAAGTCGAAAACGCGTAGCCTGCGGCCCCCACGTCGTCGACCCAAGGGTGGAAGTGCTCAGAAACGACCACGCCGTCGAATCCGGCCTCCTCGGCAAGCCTGGCGTGCCCTACCAGAACCTCCGGCTGAAACTGCTCGTGGCCGCAAAAGTAGTGGAACTCGACGTTGTTCATAGCCGCCTCATCATCGCATACGGCGACCCCCGGCAAGACCTCCTCCGGCCCCCAGTCGAACGCTCATTCACGGTTCCGGCGACGCCACAAGACGTTCCTCGCGCCGCTTGTCAGCCACAGCAACCTGCCTCGCAAGTTGCATCAATAATCGACGCGCTGATACGCTGGTGCCGTAAAACGTTATTAGGTTCGCCAAAATTTAGGTGGATTTCAGAGGAGTTCGGGCCTGCCAATTCGTTTCAGTGACGAATTCGGTAATTGCGTACCGCTCCAGGCGGTGGCCGAAATCTGGCAATCCGGAAAGAGATCATCATGAACCGAAAATGGCAGTTGTTATTCCTCTCATTGATAGGCGCATTGGCGTTGGTCATTGTGGCCTGCGATGGAGAAGACGAGCCAGCAGCGCCAACTACGGCGCCCACCACGGCCCCTGCTCCCACTTCGGCGCCGGCGCCTACTGCGACCACGGCCGCGCCCACTGCGATGCCCCCCGATAAAGACGAACCGGTTGCGAGGAACCGGACGCTGATCCTGCCTATGGGCGGTTCGGTTGTCGCCAACAACGAAAACTTCAATCCTTACGCACTCGGGAACCAGATGGAGCGGTTTGTACTGTCCAAGGGCTTCAACGAGATGATGTTCTACGGAAATCTCAACACAGGAGAACAGTTCCCGTGGCAGGCGGAATCGTGGTCGTTGGCATCGGACAACAAGACCGTCACCATCAAGATCCGGGACGGTGTCGTGTGGAGCGACGGGACGCCTTTCACCGCCGCCGACGTGGTTTTCACGATAACCGAGATCAACGGAGGCGGATCGAGCCAGGGAAACCTCGTGAACGTTCCGTTCGAGTCAGGGGCCGTGGAATCGATTACGGCGATAGACGCCTCGACTGTCGAATTGGTCCAGGCGAAGCCCAATCCCAGATGGTTCTGGAAGAACTTCGGCATCGCGCACGAAAACCACGTGCCAATGTTGCCCAAGCACATCTGGGAAGGAAAGGACCTGGAATCCTTTACGTTCTACGATCCGGATCAGGGCTGGCCAGTCAACACCGGCGCATTCGACCTGTTCAGCACAAGCCCACAACAGATCATCTTCGACAGACGTGACAACTGGTGGGGTGAGGAAACTGGTTTCTGGACAGAGGCTCGCGAAGTGGAACGGATGATATTCGTCCCAAGCGGCGACAACCAGGCAACCACGCAGATGCTCATCAACGACGAGGCTGAAACCAGCATCCTGAACGTCGGCGACTTCCTGGCAGCCAAGGCCAGAAATCCGAATCTAAGGTCCTGGTTCCAGTCCGGCCCGATCTGGGGACCGCCGGACGGCTGCGTCTTCCGCTACACGCCGAATAGCCAGAAAGAGCCCTGGAACGACCCGGACATGCGACGCGCATTGCAGTACGCCACCAACCGCGAACAGATCGTAGAACTGGCCCTGGAGGGCTCGGTCAACACAGCAGTGCTGCCGTTTGCCGAGTATGGAGGTGTGCAACGCTACATTGCGCATGTGCAGGACCTGGTCGACCAGTACAATCCGGGCGAATACAACCCCGCGAAGACTGCGGAAATCATGGAGTCCAAGGGTTATGAAAAAGACTCGGACGGATTCTGGGCGAAAGACGGCGAACGTCTGACATTCGTCGTAAACTCGGCCGCATGGCGCGACCATCACCTGCCCCCCGCGATCCAGCAGTGGAGGGACGCCGGGTTCGACGTAGCGTCGAAATCCTGGGACGGGGACAGCGCCATGGAGTCCCTGCTTTCCGGCGAATGGGACATCTACAACGAGGTCCACTGCGGCAGCCTGACCGACCCGTTCGAAACCCTGAACGACTTCCACTCAAAGTGGTCCCGACCTGAGGGCGAACCGCAACCGTACAGGCACGCCACGAGTCGATACTCGAATCCTGAGTACGATGACATCATCGACAGGATGGAGGCCATGGAGCCGTCTCCGGACGACCCCGCATACATTGAACTTTTACGTGCGGCAGTCGAGATCTTCCTCAGAGACGTACCGGAAATCGTCTGGGGTGAAGAGCGTCACGCGGTGACATTCAACGAAACTTACTGGACCGGGTGGGCGACTGAAGAGAACCCGATCGCAGGTCCGTTCTTCTGCTGTTGGTCGTCTCCGTACTTGATCATTTTGGAGTTGGAAGCCGTCCAGCCCTGACGAAGCGTTTGAGTACGCGTCGTTGATCAGATTCTGGCAAACTGGGCGGCGAGGGGTTTGACCCCGCGCCGCCTTGCCGATGCTCTGACAGCGCGTCATTGAATCCCCTTGTCGTCCATGCGCCCCGATAGCGAACAGGGGCGGAATCTCGCGGGCAGAACGGATTCTCCAATGGGCAGCGGAACGACACTCAGAGCCCTTACCACTGGCCTGCTCGCATCGCCCCGGCGCTCGGAGCAATGCAATTGACCCTGCTTGCCGGCGCTTTCGCCAGGCCCCGGTCCGAATAACTCAACAAAGACAATGACTATCGGATACGTAGGAAGACGACTCGGACTGTTCTGTTTCATCGCTGTGGCGGCGTTCAGTCTCAACTTCATGATCCCCCATATTCTGCCCGGAGACCCCATCCGGGAGCGGTTTACCACCCTCCAGGGATATGGCGGCCAGTTCAAGGCGGATGTTGAAGAACTAATCGCTATATATGACAAGAAATTCGGATTTGATCAGCCACTGTGGAAGCAGTACCTCAGGTATTGGGGTGACGTACTACGCGGAGATCTGGGTCAGTCGGCTTCGCACTTCCCGGCCGAAGTGACCACCATGCTCAGGATTACCCTGCCCTGGTCGGTTGGACTGCTCGTCACCGCGACCGCCATATCTTTCGCGATCGGCACCTTGTTGGGCGCCTTGCTGGCCTGGCCGGCTTTGCCCAGGGCGTTTCGCGGGAGTCTGACGAGCACGGTCCCGTTGATGATGGTCGCAGCATCAATACCGTCGTTCCTGATCGGGATAGTGCTCGTCTTCTTCTTCGTAATCATCTGGAATTTCTTCCCGCCGGGCAGAGGAATTGCGGTCGGCGTAGAAGTCGGATTTGGCTGGAAATCGATATCCAGCATGATCGATCACGCCTTTTTGCCAGCCATGTCGATGGTATTGGCGACGGCGGGACTTTACGCTCTCACCATGCGCGGGATGATGGTTACCGTGATGGGTGAGGACTACATCACGCTGGCAAAAGCCAAGGGTCTGAAGGGCGCCCGCATATTCCTGTGGTACGCGCTGCGCACCGCCCTGTTGCCCCAGGCGACGGCCCTGGCCCTGTCGATCGGCCACGTGGTGACCGGTTCGATTCTTGTCGAAACCGTGTTTGCCTACCCGGGAGTCGGTAATCTGCTCTTTGAGTCCATCCGAACAAACGACTTCTTCATGATCCAGGGCATTGCTGTCATTCTTATCCTTGCGACCGCGGTGTCACTGTTGTTTATGGATCTTCTATACCCGTTAATCGATCCAAGAATCCGGTCCGGTCAGACGTAGCGCAGGCAATGTTCCAGCAGGTCTCATACTATTCGGCTCGACTTCGACCTATGTCGAGGATTCGGTCTACAGCAGGTTGGATCAACTCCAACCGTGTGCTCGCCGCAGGGCTCCTGATGGCGGCAATACTCTTGTTCGTCGGAAACGTGGGTCCGTTTCTCGTAGATCACGACAATGCCCGACTGGGCGCAGCGACGCCGCGACAGCCCCCCAGCGCCGAACACTTTTTCGGTACGGACGTGCAGGGCAGAGATTTGTGGACGTGGTGGGTCCTCGGAATGGGCCAGACCCTTAAGGTGGCATTCATCGCCGGGTTTCTGGGCACGGGCGCCGGACTAATGCTGGGCCTGGTGGCCGGGTATTTCGGAGGGCTGCTGGATTCGGTAATCAGGACCGCCAGCGACGTTGCGATCACGATCCCGGCCATCGCCATCCTCGTCCTTGTGGGAGTCGTAGTCCGCGAAATGACGGTCGAGTTGATGGCTCTCATTGTGGCGTTTCTTACCTGGACGCAGCCCACCAGGACAATACGATCACAGGTGCTGACACTAAGGGAGCGGGCCTACATCCATATTGCCAGGCTAAACGGAATGGAAGGACCCGAATTGATATTCAGGGAGATTATGCCCAACCTGCTTCCGTTCCTTGCCACCCAGTTTGTCTGGGCTTTCTCCGTGGCCGTTCTCGCCACGGTGGGCCTTGAAGCGCTGGGACTCGGCCCCAAGAACGACGTAACCCTGGGTATGACCGTCTACTGGGCCAGATTCTCTTCGGCGATTTTGCGCAACATGTGGTGGTGGTGGGGACCCCCGATCGCCTCGATCGCCGCAATTTTCATAGCCCTCTACATGCTATCGATCGGTCTGGACCGATACGCCAATCCGAGATTGCAGCGCAACTGACATTATGATCGGCAATTCTCAAGACAACAGATCGGCGGCGGCTACGTCCATCCGGCCGGCCGCGGGCGCACAGGCGGAGGTCGCGGATGACAGCGGTGTACTGCAAGTCGAGGAATTGCGGGTGCAGTACGGCACTCCACGCGGTCCGGTCAAAGCCGTAGATGGCGTCAGCTTTGAGATCAGTCCGGGCGAGCGATTCGGGCTTGTTGGCGAGTCAGGATCGGGTAAGACGACGACGGCGTTCGCATTGATGCGGCTTATCGAACCTCCCGGTGAAATCACAGGGGGAAGCGTGCGCTTGGGCGGCGTGGATATGCTGACGCTCTCTGACGAAGATATGCGTCAGGCGCGCTTCGCACAGATCGCCCTCATTCCCCAGGGCGCAATGAACTCGCTCAACCCGGTCATGCGTATCGGACACCAGTTGGCAGACACGATCAAGGCCCACGATTCAGGGACGCGCGAAAGGGAACTGGACGACCGGATCAGTGGGCTTCTGGCCTCGGTCGGGTTATCGGCGGACGTCGCCCAAATGTACCCGCACGAGCTGAGTGGAGGGATGAAGCAGCGAGCATGTATCGCGATGGCCATCTCTCTCCGGCCCAGTGTAATCCTCGCTGACGAGCCAACGAGCGCATTGGATGTCGTGGTGCAACGCCAGGTGTTGCAAACACTAAGGCGCGTTCAGGAAGAGTTGGGGGCGTCGATCATTTTTGTGGGTCACGACATGGGTTTGATGGCACAGTTCGTGGACCGCATCGGTGTAATGTACGCAGGCAAACTGGTGGAAATCGGCCCGGTTGAAGAGTTGTTCGGAGATCCCAAACACCCCTACACGCAACTCCTGATCGGAAGCCTCCCCAATTTGGACGCCAAGGGTGTTCTCAAGGGAATCCCCGGCATGCCTCCGTCTCTATTGCAGCCGCCGCTGGGGTGCTCTTTTCATCCTCGATGCCCGAAAGTTTTGGAACACTGCTCAAGTCTGGTTCCCGAACTGGGCCAGGATGAAACCGGACACTGGGTCTCCTGCCACCTGTATGGAAACGACCGATGACCGCGCTATTGGAAGCTCGAAACGTTACGAAGGTCTTCGGCGGCGGGATGTTCAGACGGAACCAGACTGTGGCGGTCGACAACATCTCGCTGGAACTTGCCGGCGACGCGCCGACCGTAACCGTTGTCGCAGGCGAAAGCGGAAGCGGCAAGACCACCCTGGCGCGTCTGCTGCTGGGGATCATTCAGCCGACCTCGGGAGAAATTCTCTACAACGGGCGAGACATCGGAAAGTTGCGACGCGTGGAACGAAAGAACTTCCGGCGTGAAATCCAGGCGGTCTTTCAGGACCCGTTCGAGGCCTACAACCCGTTCTACAAGGTCGACCACGTAATGACGGCGCCGGCATCCAAGTTCGAGCTCGCCAAAACAGGAGCGGGACGACGCAAACTGGTGGAAGAGGCCCTGGAGATGGTCGGGCTGAGGCCCGATGAAACTCTGGGACGATATCCGCACCAACTGAGCGGAGGGCAAAGACAGCGGGTGATGGTGGCGCGGGCCCTCCTTTTAAAGCCGAGGATCATAGTGGCGGATGAAGCAGTATCGATGGTGGATGCGTCGTTGCGCGCCACTATCCTTGAGAACCTGCTCACTCTCAACACGGAGTTCGGAATCTCGATCATCTACATAACGCATGACCTCACGACGGCCTATCAGGTAGGGCAAAACATCATCGTCCTCTATCAGGGCGCCATGGTTGAGGCTGGCGACGTGGAACTCGTCATCAAGAACCCCAGGCACCCGTACACACAGCTGTTGGTCAGTTCAATACCTCATCCTGACCCCGGAAAAAGGTGGGACGAGGAGGAAGTCGTCGCCGCAACGGGAAGTTCAGGCGGCGATCGAGAGCAATGCCTGTTTGCGGACCGCTGCCCGCACGCGATGGACGTGTGCTGGGATCGCCCACCGCCAAAGTTCCTCGTGGACTCGCGTAGAACGGCGGCGTGCTTCCTGTACGCTGATAAACCGAGACTTGAAGAAGGCGATTTGAACAGACTTTTGAGTCCGCTTGCCAGCGCAGCGAGCCCGGTCTCGTCAGCAGGTTCGTAAGAACCCAAAGTCCGGGGTCAACGGGGTTGGCGATTCCCGCGCCGGTAGCCCAGTCGCAGCATTATCGATCGCCCTTAATTGGGAATGATCCTGGCGCCCCTGATGCCGAGGTCGATCCGCTCGATGCTATGGCGGCTGCCCACAGTGACATACAAACTCGTGTCCCACCAGCATAGATTTGTAACGTCCGTTCCCCCCATGGAGTAACTTACGAGCAGTTTGCCGCTATCTACTTCTAGCACGTCCACGGTGCCGTTGGAAAAGCGGGCGACCCAAAGCCGGGCGTGTTCATCGAACGCGATTCCGTCCACCGTCGGGTTGTCAAAACGGAAAAAGACGCGCCGGTTCGACGGGACGCCGTCGCTAAGGTCATAGGCGTAGATGGCGTTCTCCCGGGACACCGCTATGTACAGGCGGGCGCCGTCCGGGTGTATTGCGATCCCGTTCGGAAAGTCGAGACCCTCGTCCAGCATGGTGACAGGACCGGGAATTC
Organism: Dehalococcoidia bacterium; assembly: GCA_965224235.1. GTDB lineage: Bacteria > Chloroflexota > Dehalococcoidia > Lucifugimonadales > Lucifugimonadaceae. The sequence continues at coordinate 1,589,094 of CBDCYP010000002.1, forward strand.
CGTTGATGTCAATCTCGACTCTATAGACCTCACCCCGAATTCCCAACGCCATAGGGCCAGGGTCCGTGAAGTAGACATTCCCCCCAAGGTCCAGGCAAAGATCGTTGGGACCCTTGAATGGGCGCCCGAGATAATTGTCCGCCAGTATCTCCATTTCGCGGGTTTTGGTATCGAAACGGAGGATTCGGCGGCCGCCGTTGTCTGTGGCGACCATGTGGCCGCGGCCGTCGTACTTCAGACCGCCGGCGCTGCCCCCAGTGTGGACCCACACACTCACCGTGCCGTCAGGGGTCATGCGCCCTATCGCGCCGTCCACGAGATAGTTCACGAAGTAGAGATTGCCGCGGTCGTCAATCGCGGGGCCTTCCGGAAAGGTGATGTTGGCCACAACCGGGTGAGGGATGATGTCTTGTGGATCTGGCAAGTCAACGAGGGGGCGCATATAGGACGACCTCCTGATGTGTTGTAGCTATATTTCTGTGACTTATGAACAAATTCCGTAGTAACCGCGAATTTCACCCTGACCTTCGGCAACCACGGTCACAATGCGGCCGTCATTTGGAATTGAAGCGCTCCAGTCTGTAGTAATTCGAACGCCGCCAGTTTACCGGAGCAGACAAGAACCGATCGCGGGCCCGGCGCCGACTTGCATGGCCTCTTGACAACGCTACGGCCGAGATTGGATTTCGCTGCCACTACCCTGCCCGCTCCGGCAGCCATCCCCAGGGCCGCGGACCAACGGCCGGCGTGAATATCCGGCCTGCTCGCACCGTAAGCCGGGGCGCCAGGGCCGCATGCCGCGCCTGGAGAATCTCTCCAAAGTTGTCGCGGTATATCCAATCACCCTCGACAAATTCCAGAATCGACAGATCGGCCTCCCGCCCCGGCGATATCGACCCAAGTTGTTCGGACATTCCTAGGACGGCGGCAGGCCTGGCCGTAGTCCGCAATATGACCTCTTCGAGCGACATCCCCAGCGCCATGAACTTGTTCATGCACTCCGTGAGACTGTGAGTCGGCGAAGGCGGGCGGGTACGGTCAGGTCCGAGCTAATGGTGTCAGGCGCGAAACTCTGATCGAGGATCATTCTGGCGCTCCTGAACGTAAAGTTCCGAATGCCTACGCCAGCATCGAAAACAACGCCGCGGTCCCGGGCGCGCCTGGCCGACGCCACAAGATTGCCGTCTTCGTCCAGTAATGAGCCGATCTGATGGCTGGTGGCGTGAGTAACGATATCGCCAGGTCCAAGCACGTCGTCGAGAAGAACGGACACCAGTTCCCGCGCCACTTCGTCATGTGTAATGTAGTCCCCAACGTGCACCATCAGCGGCACTCCGCCGCCGTTGGCAATCTCTTTCGCCAGTTTGGGCAACTCTGGGCCCAGCGCCGCGACGGCCGGGCCCACCATCCGGACCTTGACACCGCGTACTAGCCCCCCGCTGCCGAGAACTGACTCGATACCGGCTTCAACGTCGATATCGTCTCGGCATTTGATCTCCGGAGCGTGGAAGATACCAAGCGTGCCCGCATGGATACAAGGAGATGACCCGAGTTGCACACGGCGGTACAACGAAACGGGCAAATCCTCCCAGGTTGTAGGCGCCGACTGAACCTGCGTCCACGACAGTGGTCACCCCTCCCAGAACCCCGGCAATGTCCGGCTCAAGATAGAGATCGTCCTCACTGATCTTACGGAGCGGTCCTGCGACGTGCGTGTGGAGGTCGATCAACCCCGGCACGACCAAAGCGCCTGACGCGTCAACGACGTTAGCGGCGCGGCGGGGATCGATGCCGCAGTCAATCTGTGCGATCGCTCCATCTTTGACGGCGACGTCCGCGACGGCGTCCAGTCGCCGATCAGGGTCGAATACCCTGCCTCCGGTGATGAGAAGGTCTATTTTCGGCTGGTTCAATGCAGGGTTTCTCGGTCACTAACTGAACAACTCTAAGAGGGTGTCTAAAAAGCATTGGGATGCGCTAGCCGTCGCAACATCAACCCGGTCATGGCGGCGTATATCCATGCTTCAGTGGTCTGTGGCAACTGTTCGTAGTCCTTGCTCAGTCGCCGGTATCGCCCCAGCCATGCGAACGTGCGCTCAACGACCCAGCGACGGGGAATGACCTCGAAAGTGTTCTGGTGCGCTGGACGCCGCACCAACTCCAGCGTCCAATCGCCAACATTCTTGGCCCATAACACCAGCTTGCCAGCGTAGGCCCCGTCCGCCCAGATCCGCTCCAGACGCGGGAACCTGCCTACCAAACGCATAAGCGCCAGCCTGGCGCCGTCACGGTCCTGAATGTCGGCCGAATGTACTGCCACGGCCAACACCAATCCCATAGTGTCTACGATGATGTGCCGCTTTCTTCCACAGACTCTCTTACCGGCATCATAGCCACGAGGCCCCCCTTTTCGGTCGTCTTGACCGATTGGCTGTCTATGATCGCCGCACTGGGAGACACGTCTCTGCCTTCAGCAACACGCACCTGGTCACGCAGGGCCGCATGGACCCGCTCCAAGCTCCCATCCCGTCGCCACGTGCGGAAGTAGTGGAACGTGGTACGCCATGGGGGCAGATCGTGGGGGAGCATCCGCCACGCGCACCCGGTGCGCAGCACATAGCGGATAGCGTTGACTACCTCCCGTCGGGAGTACTTGATTGGCCGGCCTCCAGGTTTGGGAGGGGGCAACAGTGGTTCCAGCAGTTGCCATTCCCGGTCGCTTAGGTCGCTGGGATATGATTCGCGCTTCATGATTCATGACTCTAAGCGCTTGCCCAACGTCGCTTCTACGCGAACTCTGTACCCTTTTTAGACACCCTCTAAGGGGGAATTGTCACGCATAATGCCACAGGCAGAGCAACCGGGAACAAAATTAACGGCCGCCAGACCATTCTGAATGGCTGCGAGCGACCAGACGAAAGGTCGGTTGCAATGGACGATACTTGACGATCTGGCGACCATGGCCCTCAACCGTTATGGTTAGGGCTATCAGCCATGATGAGGGAGGATTAGTGAGCAAGAAACAGGCTACTACCGTGTTGGGGCCGGTGGATGCCGACGCGCTTGGCGTCACCCTCACGCACGAACACCTGCTGTACGACCAGGTGGCCTACGTGCGTGGACCCAATGATGTCGAGGCGGGAATGAACGCCAGCGAAACGGTTCAGATGAATCAACTTGGCGCCCTCCGTCGCCGCGCGGCGTTGATAGCCGACAACGGCCGTTGCAGCGACCCAGCCCTGGCAGCGAGAGAGATCGAACTATTCAAGAAATCTGGAGGAACTACGATAGTCGACGTGTCCTCACGCGGGCTCGGCCGTGACGCCGCCGGGTTGAGACAGATCGCCGAAGCCACCGGCCTGAACATCATCGCGGGCTGTGGGTACTACAAGGCCGCAGGCCACCCGGCAGACATGTCCGAGCGAACCGTCAAGGATGTTGCGGCGGAAATGGTTCGGGAGCTGGAAGTGGGTATCAGCGAAACCGGCGTTCGTGCCGGCGTCATAGGTGAAATCGCCACCGGCGCCCCGCTGTACGATGTCTCCCTGGACGTTTGGGACCTGATCGGTCATGCCGACATGGTACCCAACGAGGAAAAGGTACTGCGCGCCTCCGGACGGGCCCACAACGAAACCGGCGCTCCTATATCCGTCCACATCTACAACTACCGGCCGAATCGGTTGGCCCATCACGCTCTGGACATACTCGAATCGGAGGGGGCCGATCTTGAACGCGTGACCATCTGCCACCTCGACACGAGGCCCGACGCCGATTACGTCGCCTCGGTGGCGGACCGCGGCGCGTTCGTCGAATTCGACACATTCGGCATGGAACAATACAGCGACGGAAGTTTCAGCCAAATGCCGCGCGACCTTGAACGGATCAAGCTGGTCGTCGACACAATAGAGCGGGGATACGTCGATCACATACTCATTTCTCACGACATTTGCTGGAAGATGCTGCTCGTCGAATACGGTGGATGGGGTTTCGCACACCTCTCGAAGCACATTGAACCCCGGATGCGAAAAGCGGGCGTAACGGACGAGCAAATTCACAAGATGAGGGTAGCTAACCCCGCCCGCTGGCTGGCGCATTGATGCAATCAATCATGCAGAATAAAGGGCTAGTGTCGGCTCCCGTAAACGGTTGATCAATCAGACGGTTCGAGCCAACGGCATCGTAGCCGGGTCGGTTCGCCCATAGGAATCCGGCGCAAGGGCCAGGAGGTCAATAATGAACAGGGCAAACGGTGACTACACAGCATACTTTAATGGCGAATGGATGCCGCTAAACGAGGTCAGGATCGACCCGCTGGACTCGGGATTCACGGTTGGGGACGTGGTTTTCGATCTGGGACGGACCTTCAACGGAAAGAGCTTCCGCCTCAAGGAACATGTCGACCGACTGTGGCGCTCCCTCAAGTTCGTGCGCATAGATCCCGGCATGTCATTTGACGACATGATCGATCTGAGCGAAGAAGCCCTCCGGCGCAACGAACATCTTCGGGGCGAGGCTGAAGACCTGACGGTCAGGCAGTTCGTTACCCGCGGTGTGGGCGCTGGGCGGCGACACCGGTCAGGATCGCCGACCGTCGGTGTGATCGTCCAGCACGTCCAATTCAGCGGGTTCGCTCATCTGTACGAAACCGGAGCACACGGAGTCATAGCCCGTACCAGGAGCCATACGGCAGAGACCATCGACCCCAAGCTAAAGCACTACAGCCGACTAAATTTCAACCTCGCGGAACTCGAAGCGGCTGACGTAGACCCTGACGGCTGGCCGATTCTCATGGATATGAACGGGTTTCTGACCGAGGGCACGGGGTACAACGTGTTCCTGGTCTCGAACGGCGTGATCAAGACCCCGCAGGACAGAGCGATCCTACAGGGCATATCCCGAGGCATGGTCCTCAATCTGGCAAAGCAACTCGACCTCGAGGCCGTCGAAGAGGACCTGCAGCCCTACGATCTTTACACGGCAGACGAAGCCTTTTTCACTGGCACGTCACCGTGTGTGTTGCCGGTTACAAAAGCGGACCACAGGCAGATTGGCGACGGCCGCCCGGGGCCGATTACCAGTCAACTCCTGGCGGCATGGGGCGAATCGGTTGGTGTGGACATCGTAGGACAAGCGTTGCACGGCGCGAAGCCCGGATAGACCGCATTTAGCGCAAGTTTGCAAACAGAACGAGCGCGTGGGCGTGGAGCGGCGGACGGGATTCGAACCCGCGACCCCCTGCTTGGAAGGCAGGCGCTCTGCCAGCTGAGCTACCACCGCGCCGTAATATGACAACATCGCACATTTCCGTTGCCAGGGCCAGAATGATGCCCACGCAACCGGCGCTTGAGTTCCAGCTTAGTTGCGGGTGATTCTCAGGTCAACGCAGGTGTTCGGCTGTAGACCGCTCAATTCGTGCAGGCGCGTCTGGCCGAAATCGACGTCAAAACTGATCGCGGGCAGTACATCTCGGACTATGTTCGCACTAATATCTATGCTGGTCGTGCACGATGGAGAACCCGCCGATACGCAGCCGAAAGGAATTCGGAGGAGAACATGTTACTTACAGGCAGAACCGCGCTGGTAACCGGTGCCAGTTCAGGCATCGGCCGGTCGATCGCCGTCGAATTCGCACGCGAGGGCGCCAACGTGTCGATAGTTGATGTTCAGGAGGCGCCCAAACGGGGAAAGTACCACGAAAAAGACGTTACGACCACGACCGCCCGGGAGGTCGAACTGGTCGGCGGGAATGCCGTATTTCACGAGGTAGACGTGGCCAACGCAGACCAACTGAGCAGCGCTGTAGATGCCACTGCGGACAGATTCGGATCTCTGGACATCCTCGTCAACAATGCCGGCATTCACGTGCCGGGCGGGGTTGAGGAGCTCGCGGTCGAGTCGTGGGACAGGATCATGGCGGTCAACCTTCGGGCCGCATACATCGCCATCAGGACCGCAGTACCCCATCTGATACGGTCCCCAAGCGGCCGGATCATCCAGATCGGTTCGATCCACGGATACGGTGGCGGCCTCGGTCCTGCATACCCGGCCACAAAGGCCGCCGTAACCAACATGGTCCGCGACGCAGCCGTGGAACTCGGGCGGCACGGCATTACCGCCAATACGATCTGGCCCGGCTACATCGAGACTGCCATACAGGACTATCTCACGCCGGACGACATCTCCACTTACCGGAAAGCCATCCCTCTTCCACGCCTCGGAATACCCAGGGACATTGCGCGGGCGGCCGTATTCCTGGCTTCGGAAGACGCCGAGTGGATTACAGGCGCCACCCTCGTCGTCGACGGCGGTCATCTGGCGCGGACCTGAACGCCTGCCCAGCGACCTGGACATTAGGACAAGATCTCGCTGGTTTGCAAGGGAAGGCTTCCGGCTCTTGTTATGCTTGCCAGCGACGCCCTGCCATGGGCATTCTTGCGGTCAGCCACAGCCGCATCGCCGCCGCTCTTACGGCTCGCAAACTTCGTCACGCACCCACTTATTCGCGGCTGAGCACCTTGACATCAGCGGATTAATACATCATGATGCCTTCATGAGAACCACACTAACACTCGACGATGACATAGCGCACTCCCTGAGGGAACGGGCAAGGCTTCTAAACAAGCCGTTCAAGCAGGTGGTGAACGACGCGCTGCGCCGCGGAATATCTCCCGCCGTGCGGGAAACTCCGGCCCCATACCGGGTTGTACCGCATCACAGCGGATTCGTCCCCGGCGTAGACCCGTTACGGTTGAATCAATTAAATGACGAACTAGAGGTCGAGGACTTCCTTGAACAAGAAGCGAGGTGATAGTTCCCGACCTCAACCTCTTGCTATATGCCCACAACGATGGGGCTCCCCGACACGACTCCGCAAGACGATGGTGGGAAGACTTGGTCAACGGCTCCGTCATGGTCGGCCTTCCGTGGGTCGTATCGACCGGATTCGTGAGACTGCTGACTCATCCCAAGGTGCTCAGCCATCCGGTGACCCCCTCGGAAGCGGTTGACTTAATGCGCGGGTGGTTCAACTTCCCCCACATCATGCCGATCAACCCCGGCGCCGACCACCTCACGATTCTGCGGCGGAATATGGTCGCAGCCGGTGTCGGCGGGAATCTGACAACCGACTCACACATCGCCGCCCTGGCGATGGAGTACCAGGCAGAAGTCCACACCAACGACAACGACTTCAGACGTTTCCCCGGACTGAGATGGCGCAACCCCCTCTGATTTGGGATTGCCCGCTCATCTCAATCTTCCGCCGGACCCGCCGCATAAACCCGTCTGACAGCCCGCGGCAACTAGACCGAAACGTCTGAAATCAGCACCCACATGGGTTGCCGGCCAACGTACGTAGTCGTCAGGTGATCAAGGCGGCCGGACGTTTGGTCGATACGGTACGAAGCAAGCTCTCCCGAATCGAGCCCCCCCACTAACATGCAAGAGCCCGATGGGTCGATGCCAAATGCCCGCGGCGTCGGAAGGGTTGGTTCCGCTCCAAGTAAAGTCAACGACCCGGTGTCCCCATCGACTGCGTACATAGCGATGCTGTCATGGCCGCGGTTCGACGCATACAGATTGCGGCCGGACGGGGTGAACCTGATCTGTGCGCACGAATTGTTGCCGTCAAACCCACCGGGCAGCGTGGAAACGGTCTGGAACGGTGTCAGAGTCCCGGCGGCAGAGTCGAACCGGTAAGCGGTCACGCTAGAGCCTTGCTCATTGTCGAAGTAAACGAATCTCCCGTTTGGGTGATAACAGTAGTGCCGGGGACCGAAACCTTCCGGCTGTTCGACCTGCAACGGTTCATTATCCGACAGCCTCCCGGATTCGGAATCGAACAAAAACTGAAAGATCGTGTTCGATTCACCCACGTGAGGCAAGAAGGTGAATTTGTTCCTCATGTCCACCTGAACACAGTGGGCCTTGTGCATCGTCTGCCGCCACATGACGGGGTCCGGCAATGTCGCGCCGGTCTCGTCAATCGAGTGCACGGCAACACCGCCCGCACCGTAGTACGCTGACAGGAGGAACCGTCCTGTCATGTCCGTCGAGATGAAGCAGGGGTCCGAGTGCAGTCCGATCGTCCCCAGGTGTTCGATCTGTCCATTGGCGGGATCGACCCGAAAACTCGACATCTCGTACGTTGAACGTATAGCCGCATACAACCGCCGCCCGTCCGGCGAAATGGCAAGAGGGCCGGGGCCGCCGGACAGATCTGTTTCGTCAACGAGTTCAACGACGCCTGTCCGGCAATTGAGGGCCAGGGTCGCTATCTTGTGGTCGTAGGCCAGCGCAACGTAAGTGATCAGTCTGGATTGCATGATTAGCCGCCGTTAACGGTGAAAGCCAGGTCGCCGGGGTGTCATCCCGCCACCACCAACTTGTACTGATTCGCGGCCTGTCCTCCGGCGGGTAACCCCAGGGGCATCCTCACGTCTAGGGCCAATGGCCTGCCTTCTCTTGCCACCGTGTCCAGGCCGTCTGCCACGGCAGCCCCCACGCGTGCCTCGTCGTCGACACGGATCCCCTCGACTCCGAACGACTCCGCGAGACCCACCACGTCGATGCCGCCCAACACCACGCCTTCGTAGAGACGTTGTTTGTTCATCTCCCCTCCTGCCCCGTCGAATGCGCCGGCAACGATACCATAAGACCCGTTGTTGGCGATTACGTACAACACCGGAATGCGGTGATGCGCCGCCGACCAGAAGGCCGAGTCGGAGTAGTACACCGAACCGTCTCCGACAAGCCCTATGACGGGCAGATCAGGCGCCGCCAACTTTGCGCCGAGTGGTGCGCCCATGCCGTAGCCCTCGGATCCTCCCGCTGGCCGCGTGTAAATCACCGAGCCGCCGTCCTCTTTGACATTGACGCACTCCAGCGGTATGGCGAACTGTTCGGTCGTTATGATTCCACCCCCAACCTGTTCGAGCGCCGTGTCGATTGCGTCAAGAAGTGCGATCGGCCCGACCTGGCCCGAATCAAGGGCGGTCGGCTGCAGTCGGGTCCGGTTGGCTGACTTGAGTGCGGCCGCCTGTTCGCGTGCCCAGGCGCGGCGCTCGTCGTACCGGGCCAGTTCGAACTCGCTCCGTACCATTTCATTAAGCCGGTCGACCGTGCGTCTTTCATCCGCATACACGGCGAGGTCCAACTGTGGGATGTTCTTGAATACGTCCACGTCTGACCCAATTGCGGCCACGCTCTTGGCGCTGTTGAACTGATCGAAATCTCCCCAGCTGCCGCTGCCGCCGTGCCTCACGCCAATGCAAACGATGTGGTCAGGTGCGAGATCGACCACCGGCCCGCGAAGGTATCCGCAGTGAAGCGGATGTGCAGGGGAGACGCCCCGGAGGTCGCCCCACATCGTCGCTACCGCCGCTCCGAAGTGTTCGGCCAGAGCAGCCACGGCGCGCTCCCCACCACTCTTCCAAACACCGTCGCCGACGTAGATCAAGGGCCTTTCAGCCTCGTGAAGCCCGCGGGCAAGAGCTTCCAGGTCATCGTCCGAGGGGTAACCAGCCTTGACGTCCCTGGCCGCGCCGTCGATAAGCCCTGTGGTTACTTCCTCACCACCCAGCATGCGATCGTAAACGGCCACGTGTACCGGCCCCATCGGCGGCGTGGTAGCAACCATGATCGCTCGTTCTATGGCAGACGGCAGCCCTTCCGGCTCTATGACCGTCCAACTCGCTTTAGTGAAGGGCGTCGAGATTAACGTAGGTCCGGCGTTATGGCTGAGGTCCAGCGCGACGCGGTCCGCGAAGCTGCCAGTGTCTCCGTGAAACGTCAGAACCACCACCGGCAGACCGCCATTCCACACGTTAATCAACTGTCCGAGGCATTGGGCCAACCCTGAACCGAGGTGCACCGACATTACAGCCGGTTCACCCCATGCCTGGGAATATCCGCCTGCCATAGCGGTCACTGAACCCTCGTGCAGCGCCAGGATGCCGTGAATTCGGTCATTCGCGTACAGAGCGTCGAAAAACCGCGCCTCACGAGAGCCGGAGTTGTAAAACAGGTGTTTGATCCCCGAACGCACGAGTTGCTCAACGATGATCTGCGACGGGTTGCCGGTGAAGCTTCGGATGGCCATTTAGCGATTTTCCCTCGTTCGGTGCATGTGATCGTCGTAGCTGGCGTTCAACTGGATTTACCCTACGCCGCCTCAAGTCCGGCAAAGTTTATACGGGTGAGCCTATACGCGAACGGCGCTTGTTGTGTGGTCGATTCTGGGAAACCCAGGTACGACACCCTGGCGACACCGCAGCGCAGGTGTGTCTGCTGTATTAAACCGGCTTAATCGACCGGCTCGGCAGACAGTTCGCGATAATCGCCAAGCGCGGCCCGATAAGAATCAGGCGTATTGAGGTCGAGGCGTACGATCCGAGTGTCAAAGTCAATCGGATTCATCTGACCCGCATGGCGACTTACGACTTCCCGGATCCCTTCGTTGCCTTCCGTGATATCCAAGAGTTCCTGCCTCAGCGTCGCACTGAACACGAGCGGATGACCTCCCCGCCCCCGGAACCGCGGCGACGTAACCGGAGCGCCCATGAATAGGTGACTTCTGACGACGCGCCTGATGACCCAATCCGGGCGCGGCTGGTCAACGGCCAGAATGACGATCGCAGCGGCCGGGGCGCTAACCGCTCGAACCCCGGCGCGAATCGACGTAGTTTTACCTTTTCTGTAGTCCGGATTGTGGACAACCTGAACTCTGGATGTGTTTAAGAATAGGCGCGCCAATGTCTCCCCTTCGGCGCCAATAACCACGCACACCTCGTCGACGCCCCCTCGGAGCAACGATGCGACCTGATACTGGACGAGAGTCGTACCCTGCCACCGCAACAACGGCTTGGGGCTTCCCATCCGGAGCGACTCACCGGCGGCCAACAACACGGCCGCGACGCGGGGTTGCGGCCCGGGACGGCCGGGATCGTCGGGTAGACCAGGTTTGGGCACAGTATCCAGGGACGGCAAACGCCCGGCTCTTAGTCTCCGACCGCTACCGGTACTCGGGCTTGTGCCTCAGAGCGGCGCTTCAGGTTCTGTTGAATCCGCTCCATATACTTGTCCTGAAGCTTCATCGAACCGCCGCTGCCGCCGAGGCGAAATGCCAGGATTTCACCCATGATGCTGATAGCTATCTCTTCGGGAGTGCGGCCGCCGATGTCGAGCCCGATAGGGGCATGGACTGCCTTAACCCGTTCGATTGGCCACCCGCGTTGGAGCAACTCCTCATAAATGAGGATCGTCTTGCGGCGGCTGCCGAGCAGGCCAACATAACTCGCCGGCGTCTCCATCGCGGCTGCCAGCGCCGCGTCGTCGTACTGATGTCCGCGCGTCGCAACCACAATGAACGTGTTTGCGTTGATTGGCAGGCCGCGAATGGTAGCCGCATACTCCCCCGCTCTCACGATGTCTGCCTCCGGAAACCTCTCGGCGTTGGCGAAATACTCACGGTCGTCGACAACGTACAGGCGAAATCCAACGCTCTTTGCAACCGGCGCCAAAGCCTTGCTAACGTGGCCGCCGCCCACAACCACGAGTGTCGGAGGCGTGGTAAACGCCTCTATGAAATATTCGACGCCGTCGTCTGCGACAACGTAGTCGTTCTTGCCGAGGGCCATCAGTTCCCTCGCGCGTCGGCTTGCCTGCTTGTCGAGACGATCATCCCCCAGCGTTCCAACGTTATTCCCATCCTCCCTGACAAGCATCTTGTCGCCAACACGAAGCGAAGAACCTTGCGGGGCTACCATCAGGTTCGCGATCGCGACCGGCTTGCCGCCCTCATACGCCGCGACTACCTCCTGAGCTAAGTCGAGATAGTCCGGGGCCTGACGAATCGGGTCGATCAGGAAGTACATGGTCCCGCCGCACACAAGGCCGTCCTGCGCGGCCAGGTCCTCGTTAAGCTGGTAGTCTCGCATCTCGGCGCCCCCGCCCCTCTTCATCAGCTCCTGCGCGGCGAACCAGATGTCGCCTTCGACACACCCGCCCCCAAGGGTTCCGACGCCTGAACCGTCCGACCTGACGAGCAGTTTTGCGCCAGGCTTCTGTGGGGTGGACCCCGAAGTGCGGACGACCGTGGCAACGGCAACGGGGCGGCCCTGTTCAAGTTCTTCGACTGCTGCCCGAAATACTGGTTCCATCGGCGCGTGCGCCCCTCCCTGGGAGATTCGTTGGCCGAAACGCCGTTTTGACGCCGCTTCAAGCTGCCTTAATACCGCGTCCATCCCAGTTTGATTTGTATTGATTTCAGAATAGCACAGCGACACGAAACCTCTGTCGAGGCTGCATGTCGCAGGCCCAGAATCGTCCAATGGCATTGCCAGCCATCGAACGATCCGGCTGCTTTCGTTCAAGCTTTGCGGAGTGGCGCAGTCAGATTCAGTGAACCCGGTGCGGCTCCAACGCCTCGTAGTTTAATTCGAGCCCCAGACCCGGCCGGTCCGGCGCGTAAACGTATCCGTCCTTGATGGCGAGCGTGTCCTTGTACATGTTTCCGTGCATCGGGTCGACGGAGTCGCGGTAATACTCGAGGATCAACCCGTTCGATATCGCCGTCACCAAGTGGATGTGCACCTCCTGTGCCCCGTGGGGCGCAATGTCGAGATCGTTCGCCTGCGCCAACGCAGCGACCTTCATGAACTCCGTGATGCCTCCCATGATCAGTGCGTCGGGCTGCAAAATGTCCACGGCGCGGTGGTTGATCATGTCCCTGAACCCGTAGCGGGTGTACTCATTCTCGCCTGCCGCAACAGGGATCGAAGTCGACTGCGTTATCTCCCGCTGGCCGATATAGTCGTCCGGTTCCACCGGCTCCTCGAACCAAAAGAGGTCGTACTTCTCCGCCTTGCGGGCAAACTCGATCGCCTGGTAGTGGCGGTAAGCGTTGTTGGCGTCGACCATTACTTTTACGTCGGGGCCGACGGTCTCCCGCACCACGCGCACGCGTTCGACGTCCTCATTGATTGGAACGGCCCCGATCTTCATTTTGACCGCCCGTGCGCCGAGTCCTAGGTTGACCTCCATCTCCTCGGCGAGTTCCTTAAGTCCCTTGCCCTCCTCGTAGTAACCGCCCGCGACGTACGTGTCGATCTTGTTCGAAAAACCGCCGAGCAGCTTGTAGACGGGAAGTCCGGCAATCTTGCCCTTGAGGTCCCAAAGAGCGATGTCAATGCCCGATATGACACGGGTCGAAATACCGCGCCTGCCGACGAGCTTTGGCCGCCACATCTCATACCAGTGGCGTTCGTTATCCAGCGGATCGCGGCCGATAAGGACCTGTTTGAGGTGGTCCACCATGGCGACGCCGACTTCCGGCGCGTCCTGGATCGATGCGCCGATTCCCAGGCCGGTCGGGCCTTCATCGGTGTCGATGTGAATTACGTTGAGCCCACTGTGGGTGTACGTATAGAGGCCGTTGGTGATCGGCACAGCCCGCGGCCAGCGAAACACCTCGGTTCGCACGTCGGTAATCTTCAAAATGCTCGCTCCATTCTTGCATCGCGGGCCGGCTCGCATCGCCCGGTACGGTCAAGATGTGAGAATACTACCGGCCAATGCAGAGGAATGTAATCAATCCGGGCCCGTGCCGGACGGATGGATGGTATTTAACTGGCAGAAGGTTGTCGATCAACTCATTACGCGTGCACGCCGGATCGTGGGGCCGTGACGGTCAGGCCGGATTTTACCGAACGATCATCGGACTGGGATGTGACGTGAGCGTGAAACCGGGGCAACTTCAAGGCATACTGTAAGGACTGGACAAGGGCCCGTAGCTCAGGGGTAAGAGCGGTCGGCTCATAACCGATTGGTCGCAGGTTCGAATCCTGCCGGGCCCACCAGAATGTACTCGAACCTGCGCCTGAAGCAGCAAGCGGAATGATCTCCTCTTATCCTGACTCACATGGATTGAGGGATGTCGCGCGGCCGTCCTTAACTTGCAATCGCTTATGCGACATCCGCAGAGTCCAAGTCGACTACCCACGAGTACCTCAATTTTCCGTTGCTATTGCGTCGCACGCCTGGACGTGAACGAGCCGCCGGAGTTCGACTCTTCAGCCATTGATCTGGCGGTAGTGGAGAACACCGCTTCGAATACGAACATTGGAGATCCGATCGCAGCCACCGATCCCGAATCCGACATGCTTACATACTCTATTTCCCACACGGTTTCTGACCTGTTTGACATCGACTCTTCGACTGGTCAGATCAGTATTGGCGAGGCGACGACGTTCGACCTTGAATCTCCGGCGGATTCCGACGGTGACAACATTTACGACACCGAGACGGCGGTAATACCGCCCTATTCAGTCGGTTGCAGGAGCCAAAAAAGGACATCGCCGCCGGCGTGAGGAGTAGGCCTGCCTCCAAAGTCGAAGTGGTCAATCTGTCCAGGCATCACCGACACACTCTGATTTTCGACATCCAGAACCCTGCTCACCTCGACCGCAATATCATCTCCGAGGCGGACGTGGTGATGCTGAAGGAGCTGGGACCACTCAGCCACGAATTGAGCGATCCCAGTCGCGCCCAACGATGAACGCTGCCCGGGCCGCGTTCGCCGGCGTCGGACCCTTTCGACGGAAACGAGTCGTCTGGGTTGTCGCGCCAAACGAAGGCGTCTCCGACCAGCTTATTGAGGACGTTCTTACACACGTTCTGGACAAGCGATCCGACCAGGATCTTTGGCGAGGCCCTACCGCGTATGGCCAATATTGCGACAGGACCTGGTCAGCTAACAACAGCAGCCGCTCGACGAGGCCGGAGGAACTCGGTTAAGAGCAGGTGTCAGAAAGCAAAGCGACTGAGTCGCTCTTGGGCACTTTTGCAACGGGATCGGCAAGATATAGGGAGTGAGTAGGTCACAGGCCTATCGGCTTCTGAACAGCCCTGGATAGTGCGTTGCGGGGTTCGGGGATTCGCCTGGTCAGCGTCAGCGGAGACTTGATCACCATTCAGGAGCCGCTCCAGAACGGGGTTTATCGGCCCTGTACCCACAGACAGAAGGTTGCATGGTCCGGGGTACCAAAAGGACTCCCTTTCTGTTAACAATTCGGCCGCCTGACCTGCCCTAATTAAATTCTCGCCTTGTCGGACCCACTTAACGAGAGAGACTCAGGCTTTCTTCTCGATCAGCCGATCGAGACGATCGGCCAAGACCGTTTGGAACACGCTCGAATCTCCCAGTATCTTGCCGGTGCAATTACCAGCGCTCGATAGATACTCATACTCATGAGCGCCGAAGAAGAGGTGTGGATGTGGTCTTCACCCCACGCCGTTGAAACGCACGCCCCCAGCCCTTGATAACGTGGCTACCGGCGACTGACAATTGACCTTGGAGGTACCGAGCCCCCCGGTACAGTTAGGACAACTCCCCCAGCACCACTGCCTCCGGCATATACCGCACGAAGCCCTCAGCGTATTCGACGCCAAGGGCCTCGCCACCGCACTCAAGGCCGCGCCACTGGGCGCAGATGGTGTAGGAAGGCGCCAACGCGGGCTGGGCCGCCAGCTTGCGCATGGCCTCGATCTTCTGCTCGATAACGTCGGAGATGTTGACATAGTGGTCGGGGACGAAGCCGGAGCGGCCGGCGCTTCCCAGGTGGGGCTCGAAGAAGCGCACGTCCATCTTGGACGCCTGGGCCAGGCGCGCGGCCTTCAGGGTGGCCAGGGACGTGACGTGGTGGGAGGGGTGAGTGCGCTCGTTTTGCCAGTGGGTGTAGATGGTGTGGGGGTCGAAATCGGCGATCTCCCGGGCCAGCAAATCGATGCGCTCGTCGGTCATGCGCAGGGGGTCGTCGCCAAAGGCGAACATCTTGCCCGCTGCGCCCACGACCTCGGCGGCGGCGAAACCCTCGGCCTCGCGAATCTTGCGCACCTCGTCCAGGGTGATGCCGGGCTGCTGCTCGTATAGGTAGACGCTCTCCTCCGTCTCGCCCTGGGTCATCCACAGTACCTTGACCACGGCGCCGGCATTGGCGTGTTTGATCAGCGTGCCGCCGCTCCTGGAGCAGAAGTCGGCTGGATGCGCGCTCACGGCCATGATTCGCTTCGGGTCAGGCATGCTTCCTCCCACGATTCACCACAGAGATCACAGAATCCATCCGGTATTTCTTTATCAAACTGACTGGACGCGAGAATCGCACCATGCTCGACGAGAGCCATAGTAGTGTCACTTACGATCGCCGTCAACCTGCCAATCAAACTTACATAACCAATATCTTGGCATCGTGAGTTAGCGGCCGCCAGGCAACGTAGGCACTTTCGCCACGTGTTGGAGAGTTTCGCCGGATTCCGTCCGGCAACAGGGCGGCGAGTAGTTCCGATTCGTCGCTGAGGCCAATCGGGGGGCCTGGCGATTACGAGCCCCCTTTCGACCATATTGATGGCACCATGAAACCGGGCGCTCCGGCCCGTCCACCGCAAATATCATGTTGGGCTGAAGTCTCCCACCGATTTGAAGCAATCCGTACCTTGAAAAGCTGCAGAATATAGCCAGCAGGGTCGTTTTAAAGTCTTTCCGGGTGAACGACCGGGCACATGGGTAACAGTTAGACCGGAGAGATCGGTAACACTTTTACGGGGATCCTGTCGACACGTCTTGTGGTGTGATCGAGCGCGCCGATGAGGAGCGGGCCGAACTGTATGGATCATGTTCGTTCGTTCTGCTGGACGAGGCCTACGGGTTCGCCTTTTAGGGCTTCGCTTACGTAGATGAGGTTTCCCTTCCACTTGATCGCGCCGTTGCCGCGCACGCGGCGAACTGTGGCCCCGGTTCCGTATTCGGGGTGTCTGACACGGTAAGGACAGGGGCGGAACGATGGCGAGTACAGCAGCGCCGGAGGCCGTTGTCGGTGCGGATAACCCTGGGAAGGCCGTACTCGCGGAAGGCTCGCTCCAGGGCGCGCACGGCCTCCGGGCCGGCGGAGCGTTCCAGCCCTTCGCAGACGAGGAGGTGGCGGGACGCTGCGTCCTGGGTGTTGAGCGGGTCTATGCGCGTCCCGTCGCCTGTACGAAACCATCCCTTGAAGTCGATGGACCAGACGTCGTTGGGGCGCCTGGCGTGTGCGAAGGGCTCGTCCCGGGAGGAGGGCCGGCGGCGGCGTTTGCGCCTCTTGACTAGACCGGCCCGGTCCAGGACGCCGGACGCTGTGCCGGGCGCAGGCCACGCTACGTCCGGCTCTCCGGAACGCAGCCAGGCCACAAGCTTCTTGGGCCCCCACGAGGGATGGGCGCGTTTCGCCTGACAATGCGCTCAGCCACGTCTCTGGGAGTGGCGTTGGCATGGCGATGGGGAGCCCGGCTCCGGTCGCGTAGGCCGTCCCGGCCGTGGGCCTCGTACCGGCCTGTCAGCTTGTAGCCGGTCTTGCGGCTGATCCCGAACCACAGGCACAGATCCGTTACGGTCCCTACCCCTCCGGCCTTGAGCTCAATGAACCGCATTCGCTCAGATTCGGCGCTCGTCTCTTTCCAGGCCAACACATCTCCTCCTTACGGATTGCTTCTCGCAATCCTCCAATGTGTTACCGATCTCTCCGGTCTGTACCCGGGCTGGTTCAAGGTAACCCAGGGGAAGATGTGACTCGAAGGGCGATACCTGACAATTCATCAGCTAATCCCTTCCGTGCGACAGATGGGTGACAAATCGAGGCGATGGGCGGATTAGGAGGAGTTGACGGGAGTTGACCGTATCAGGAGACGGTGCTAGTGTTCCGCCAAGCATCGGAGCATTGTCAATTCAGGCGCAGACGGTTTCATCCGGCAAATATCGGCGATGACATGTTCAGCGAAGCGGGGGCGACCAATCCCATTAACGCCATCGTGACGGGCGCCGGGCATAGCGGTCTCAATCCTCACTTCACCTAATCAACACGTTTCCTGGAACTGGACGAGGCGACCTTCGAGTATTTGACCCATCCTCGCCTCGTGTTCATGGCCGAGGAACTCGTCGGCGCGATCAGCCGGTGGGCATCAAATAAGGAAGTGCCGGAGTGGCGCGTTTTCTGGTTCGCAGGCTGTTCTTCTCGCTGATCTCTCTTTTGGGCGCCACAATGATGGTATTCGGCTTGTCCCACCTCAAGGAAGACCCGTCGAACCTATTCTTCGGGCCCGAAAGCTATGGGGTCACCAAAGAGCAGATAGAGTTCCAGAAGAAGAAGTGGGGCCTCGACCGCCCCCTTGCAATACAGTACGGGATCTGGTTACGACGAGTTGCCACCGGAGATTTGGGTCGCAGCATTGCGAGTTCAGCGCCAGTCGCGGACCTCCTGCTACAAAGGGTAGGCGCCACATTTCAGCTTGCGGCAGCCGCCTGGATATTCGGCACGGTCGTTGGCATCCCCCTCGGTATCCTCTCGGCTGTGAAGCGGGGGACCGTCTGGGACTATCTGGGACGAGGATTGGCCCTATTTGGCCAAGCCCTGCCCTCTTTCTGGGTGGCCATAGTGGGCATCCTGATCTTCGCCGTGTGGTTAGGGCTCCTGCCCGCCGCCACAAGAGGAGCGGGGGAGCCTTTCATCACCCAGTTAAGGCACTTTATCCTGCCCACCCTTGTTTTGGGCAGCGCGCCTTTGGCGGGTTACCTGCGCATCACCCGCTCCTCCATGCTGGAGGTCCTGGACTCTGAGTATATTAAGCTCGCCAAGGCGAAAGGCGTCGGCAGCAGTATGGTGGTATGGAAGCACGCCCTCAGAAATGCCCTGATCCAGCCCCTCACGGTGGCTGCTCTGCTCTTGGCCGGGTTTCTTGACGGGTCAGTGCTTGTGGAGACTGTCTTCGCCTGGCCGGGCCTGGGCCAACTGGCCGTTCAGGCCGTGAGTACGACTGACTTCCCGGTGCTGTCGGGAGCGGTGCTGTTCTTTGCCGCGATATTCCTTTTCATGAACGTGTTGGCAGATGTCACCTATGCCCTCATAGACCCCAGGATACGTTACAGGTAGATGAGCCAGGCGGCAGAAATACTAGCCCTGCAACGTCCCAGAGGGATGCTTGGCGCGGTCTCCACCGCCTGGTATCTAATGAGGCGGTGGCCGATCATACCCGGCGTCGTCATGACGATTCTGGCCATCTTCGCCATATTCGCCCCTTTCGTCTCGCCAAAAGACCCCAACAAGCAGGACCTGCGGATAAGGAATACCCCGCCGATATGGGAGACCCAGTGGTATGAGGAGCACCCCACCATTTCCAGGCATGTCCTAGGGGCCGATTATCTGGGTCGCGATGTCTTGAGCCGCGTCATATACGGTGCCCGCATGTCCCTTATGATCGCGTCCATCGCCACCCTCGCCGGCGTGACACTCGGGACTCTAACGGGGCTGGCTTCCGGGTACTACGGCGGCGTGCTGGACGAGATTGCGATGCGCTTCGTAGACATATGGTTTGCGGTGCCGTTCCTACTCATTGCGCTTGTGGTGGCCATTACCATCGGCACATCGGTGGCCACTATAATGTGGCTGCTGGCCTTCGCCACTTGGGTGGGCATGGTCCGCAATATCCGTGCCGACGTGCTCTCCCTGAAGACCCGGGATTACGTGGACCTGGCCAGGGTTACCGGAGCCTCTGACTGGAGAATAATGCTGTGGCACATCCTGCCCGGGGTGTTAAGTACTGTCGTCGTTCTGGCGACCCTTCGGGTGGGTGGACTGATCCTGGCAGAGTCGGGTCTGAGCTACCTGGGGGCTGGCATCCCCGCCAGCATTCCCAGTTGGGGCCGTATGATCTCCGATGGCCGTGAGTACCTTTCCACCGCCTGGTGGACATCCGTTTTCCCGGGAGTGGGCCTCTTCCTTACAGTGATGTCCATGAACTTCATTGGGGACTGGTTGAGGGATCGTCTTGACCCGAGGCTGAGGCAAATCTAGGCGCACCTCCCCTGGGTGACTTCGAAACGGTCATGAAGCCAGTAGCGGAAGAGGCTTGGAGTCCGGACAAGGCCAAGTGCAAGGGCCTCTGCCTGGCGCTGGCGCCTTGCGCTCTTCGTACAATCGTAGGAATCGCTGCGGGCTCCCTGTTTGGCGCGATCGGCCTCGTCCTGGGTTGGATGGTCTGGCCTCCTCCCGCGGGCGCCGATTACCTGTTTTACTTGCGTATTTTCGGTCTTGGTATCGGAGCAGGCATTGGTGGGTTTTTGGGTTGGCTGGACCTCGAACAAGATAAGCCCACTGTCTTCCTGTTCCTCGCGTTGGCGCTGTTGGGAGCTGTAGGAGGAGCGTTCGGAGGCCGGTTGTACGGGCTCACCGCCACTGAGGGGATACAGGGGCCCATATCAGCCACCCAATCAGGCACTCTGAGAACGGTGCTCGGCGCTGTTATTGGGGCCAACATCTTCCCCTTGATCGCGAGCCTGTATCGCGTCGCGCGGCATTAGGAAATCCTGACCATCGCCCGGAATATCACTTCCATCGCTCGATCTCCTTTGAAACTTGGACATTGTCGTACCGGAACACCTGTAGTCCCTCGAACGCGAGGGCGGTTGGCAGGGCGATGCAACGAGGCCGGATGTTCGGAGGCCGGCGTCGCCTGGGGATCGCAGTCCCCAGGAAGGCGCCAAGGGTGGCGCCCTGCGCGGCGCTGGTCCACTATGACAGCTCCGGGACCTGGGGCGTGCAGGCCGCTCTTCGTCTGGCTCGGGCACGTACCGGCCGAAACCGGTTCATCAAATTCGAGGGACATCACCACGGGCGGATGGACAGCGGTCTGTATGGCGCCTCTCCCCCTCTGGAGCAGATGGGGCCTCCTGACTCTCCTAATGCCGTCCCGATGTCGGTGGGACAGTCCCAAGGCACGGCCCTGGAGACAATAGCGCAGCCGTGGAACGATTTGGAGATACTGGAAGAAGCGGTAATTCGGCACTGTGGCGTCCACACACGTTGGATATCGACGCGGCCATTGACCGAAGTCACAACAATGGTCTAGGGTTCACACGGGTCACGTTTGAAACTGGCCATTGGCGTCGCATTCGCTTAAAGTTCGGTGAACGCGCCAGAGGATCGCACTTCGGGAGGGATTTCGATGAGAAAAGCGATATTATACGTACTGTCCACATTTGCTCTTTTTGCCGTGGCCGCTGCCTGCGGTGGGGGTGAGACGGAGGTGGTGGAGAGGGAAGTAGTGGTGGAGAAGGTGGTGACTGTGGTGGTACAGGGGGAGCCGGTGGTGCAGACGGTAGTGGAGAAGGTAGAGGTCCCCGGCGAGACGGTGGTGAAGACGGTGGTGGAGAAGGTAGAGGTCCCCGGCCAGACGGTGACGAAGGAGGTGGTGGTGACGGTGGAGGTGCCTGGCGAGACGGTGACGAAGGAGGTGGTGGTGACGGTGGAGGTGCCTGGCGAGACGATCGTGGTGGTGGCGACTCAAGCGCCAATAGCGTTTCCCACCGCCGTTCCCGTGGCGGTTGAGAAGGACGCGCCCATTCCTAATAATCCCCGCGGGGTCCTTACCTTCGTCGAACCTGCCGTTACCCAATCCGGAGGGGGGTATAACTCCATAGGCGGCAGCCTGATGAACCGCGAGACAACCGAAAACCTGTTCATGGCCACTCAGGAAGATCTTGCAGTGCCTATGTTGGCCGACTCCTGGGAGCTTGCGCCCGACCTCAGCACCTTCACGGTGACGATCAAGCAGGGCATCCCATTCCACTTCGTAGACCAGGACTGGGGAGAGCTCACGGCCGAGGACGTTGCCTGGAGCTACAACGACGCCAACCCCGCCATCACCCCGGAGAGCATAGTAGGCGGCGGGTCTACCATAGTTTCCTTCCTGGGGCCAAATCCGGTCCAGGTTGTGGACAAGTACACTGCCCTATTCACAATCTCCAATTTCGACACCCTCTACGATGCTGAGATCTTCAACGTCGGTGGTAGTGACCGGGGGGCATACATCATAGTCAGCAAGAAGGCCTTTGACACCATGGGGCCCGAATGGAACCGGCAACACATTGTTGGCACCGGCGCCTTCAAGCTGCGAGACTGGGCGGCGTCGGACTTCATGACCATAGAGAGTGTAGAAGACCACTGGCGGATAACTCCCGAGGTCGAGTCCATTACAGTGCAGGCAGTACCCGACGAAGCTGTCCGGATTGCCCTGCTGGAGACCGGTGAGGCTGACGTTGCTACCCTGAGTCCACGCCAGAACCCGATCATGGCAAAAAAGGGGTTTCTCCTTACGGGGGCTGGGGCCGGCTCCTTCCACCACATAACCTTCTCCGGCAACTACTGGGAGGACACAGAAATAACTTCAGGTGATCCCGTGCCCAGGCGCGGCACCTTCGTGCATGACCTGCCCTGGATAGGCAACCCCTGGAAACCGGACGACGCGAACAACCCGCCGGGCATGGATGACCTGGAGCAGGCCAGACTGGTACGGCAGGCCTTGGCGCGGGCTATAGACCGGGACCTGCTTAACTCAGCCCTGGTTGAAAACGCGGGCTGGCCTTACTACATATACGGCTTTTCGTCTGCCAGCCCATACTGGCAGAACAAGTGGGAGTACCCGTATGACCCCATCTTCGCAAGGCAGTTGCTTGAAAAGGCTGGATACCCGGACGGGTTCGAGATGCCCTTCTTCATCCGCATCGGCGCCGGCGACGAAGAGATAGGTGAAGCGGTAGCGGGTATGTGGGAGGACATAGGTATAACGGTCCAGTCGTGGAAGGCCAACTACAGCACGTACCGCCCAACCATTATCGGCCGGACCACTACAACTCCATGGATCCACTCTGCGGGCGGCGGCGGCCCTCAGACCCCGTTCTACCAGCCCCTGGTTGGGCCCTATGTGTCCTCGGTGGGCATCGGTGGCTACAACCATGGCATTGAATCCCGTACCATCGGAGAGCTTTACATTCAAATGGCCAAGGAGTTCGACATACCCACGCGCATCGAAATCAAGAGCCGGATTGCCGACTACTTGCACTACGAGGCCCTGGTGATCGGGACGCTCGCGGTACCCAACAACATCACCTATAACCCGAACTCCTTCGCCGCATGGCCGATGCCGCGGAGCGTGGGAGAAAGACCTTGGCAGTACCCCGAGTACATCCAACTGCACAAGTGACCAAGTGACGGTCGCTCGAACCAGTTCGAGGCACAAAAATTCACTCCCCCCTCGCGGGAAGGCTGCGACAGGCCTCCTCCGGCGAGGGGGGAGTTTTGTAGGCTCGTGAGGCGCCGCCGTGCAGAGGCCCGCAACCCTGGCGGGAGTTTCCTGAGCTAGTCGTCGGCGATGCGGAACGAGTACAGCTCCGCATTCCTCATCCAGAAGCGCAGCTTAACGCACCACGGGACCCCGTTCACCTCTGTCCGGCCCCCCCATGACACCACGTGGTCTACGCTGTCCCCGTTAAAGACATCGCATTCCTCGCGGGTGAACCCGGGCCAGACGTTGTTCCAGTTATCCATCACCTCGACGGCGACGTGCCCGTCGGCGTTGCACTTGGCGTTGATGATGAGCTTCGAGCCCTCTGAGTAGACGGGCTTGGTTTCGACGTAGCCCTCCCGCAACCCGGCCTCCAGGGCAACCCACCCATCCACTCGGATCCTGGCCAGCCCCAAGTGCGTCCTGGCCTTGGGATGCCGGCTCGTCTCGGGAACGCCGCGCACCTCCGGATTACCGTAGTAGTCGTGGTGCATTGAGGAGCCGCCATAGTAGATCCAGTGCTCGTCTCCAACTGTCACGAAGGGGCTGGGACACTCGATCATCAGCGAGTCGTAGCTGCCGGGCTCGCCGCGGGGAATCAGGGAGCGGCCAGGCGTCAGGCGTTTCCAGCTCAAGCCGTCGAGGCTGTGGACCAGCTCAAAATGCAGGGTGTTGTCCACCTGGTGGAACACCATTAGAAAGCCCAGATGGTACTCGTCCACCCGCCAGGGCGTCAGGCCATAGTGGCTCTCCTGAATTTCGTCGTCCGGACCGGGCTCGGAGACTATCACCGGGGCCGACCAGTGAATGCAGTCGTTACTGACCACCCGCGTCACCTTGCGCCTGGGACTGTAGACGCCGTGGGGTTGGTCGGGGGCGTAGGGCAGGAACCAACTGTCAGTTGCGGGGTTGGGGCTATCCGCGACATGTACGGCGCGGCAGTTCATAACATACTGCCCATCAATGGGGTCCCAGGTGAGGATTTCCACGTCGCTGCCGTATTCGGAGATGATGGGGTTGTCCTCGTAGGGAGTCCAGTTTATCCCGTCGGCCGAGAAGGCCAGCGACAGACCATCGCTGAAAGTCGTCGCCATCGTCGTGCGCTTGGGCACATTCAGGTTGGGCCTCTCGTAACAAAACACGGACTTGAAGCGGCGCGCCGGGTCGGGCTCGTTGGGGTCTATCAGAAACGAGGCTGAATGGATGCCTCCCTCCCGGGCTCGCCAGACGATGTTTGTCTTGCGGCCGTCTTCGACGATGCCGACCTCGGGTTTTACCCAGTTAACGCCGTCCTGAGAGACCGCGTATAGAAACCGCGCGAAGTTGGAGTGGCCTTCGGGCAGATCTTCGTACCAGCACTTGAACAACCTGTCTTGCTCGTCGTAGAGCACTGTGTAGCTGGAGGTGCGGAAGTAGGCGAACTTCTCCCAGGGCCGGTCCTGCTCTATCACGGGATTGCCCGCGAATTTGGCCGGCTCCCGGACGCTGCGCTTGACGTTCTTGACTACCCCGATGATGTCGTTGTCGAGAAACAACTGCTTCCTATGATCGATCCGCTTGTAGGCGCTCTCTTTCGAATAGGCGATGAATGCGGGCAGGGTCATACCGCTCTCCTCCAAAGCACACTAGCGCAGACGCGGCGGGGCGTTGCCGAAGGCCGACGACCAGGCGATGCCGCGCCCAAGTCCTGTGATCAGGGCAGGTGATTCACGGCTTGTATGAGCGCCTGGATGTATCCGAAGGAGTAGCTCATCGCCACGTCCTGGGGCGCCGGGCCCGAGATCTGGGGCACGTGATCGGGCATTAGCATGTACTTGTAGCCCACCTCTTTGTAGACGCGCGCTGCTTCATACATGTCTACATCGCCTTCATCTGGGAAGGTCTCCACAAAATCCAGGAAACCTCCCTTGATGTTGCGAAAGTGAACGTTGAATATCTTGTCGCGGCTGCCAAAGTAGCGGATGACGTCGTAGATCTCCTCGCCCGGTTTCTCCAACATCTCGGACACGGTGCCCTGGCAGAAGTTCAATCCGTGGTAGTCGCTGGGCGCGATTTCGACGAAACGCTTGATCCCTTCAACGCTGCCCATTACCCTGTCGATGCCTCGATAACCTTGGGGGCTTGCAACGCCTGGGTCGTGGGGATGACACGCCAACCTGACCCGGTATTCCTCGGCGACCGGAATCACCCTCTCCAGGAAATAGCTGATGCGTTCCCAAGTCGTGTCTGCGTCGACCACCCCCGCCTCAGTCAACGGGGCATTCTGGTCCGCCTCCGCGAAAACGAAGGAACTGTTACTGGAGCCGCCCCGTCCCTTGCGGTCCTCGGTGCGGAATACCCCGAGGTAGCTCATGTAATACTTCATGGCCGGGATGCCCGCTGCCGCGGTCGACCGGATAACTTCACAGATGCGCTCTATCTCCCGGTCGCGCTCCGGACTCTTGCCAAGCATTATGTTCGGGTACTCATCCCCTTTGGCAATCCCAATGTGACACAGGGGTATCATGTCAAGGCCGAGGCCGAATGACTCGATCTTCTCCCTGTGCCTGATCAACTGCTCGGTTGTCCATTCCGCAGATGGCCCCCCGGGGTCAGCACATACGTGCTCCAGTCCGAGTTGCACCAGGGCCCTATACTGTTCGTCCGAACGGGGGTCGTGTTGCGTGCCGACGTGCATGCGAATATTCCTTTCTTATATGGTGCGGACAGTTTATGTGAGTGCCCGCCCAACCGTCAAAAGATGATCGCCTCCGCCTACGGGCGGCGGCGGGCCGGCCTTACACGCAAGGCCTGTTCAGGCCAGGTACCCGGCCGGCAAGCCCGGAGGCCGCCTACCACTCCCTCGAATCGGGGACGTCCAACCAACGGCCGCCTTCACGTATCGACTGCTGGCTCATCAGGCCGGGAAGTGTCATGTCCATCGCCTCGTGGACTCCGATCGGTGGCTCGGAGCCGCCGCGAATTGCCGCGACGAAGTCCATCACCTGCAGCATGTCGCCCCCTCCGTGTCCCACGCCCTCGGCCATCTGTCCAAACTCCTGCCACAGTGGAGGCGTGAACCTCTCGGCCAGGTCCTCCAGGTTCATCCAGGAGTTCGAATCCGGGTCGCATGACCGCAACCAGACCCTATTCTTCTCTCCATGTGCGCGGGCCGATTCGTAGCAGCCGTCTACGCCTTGGAGCTGGTAGTTCGTCGACGCGAGGGGCCGGTCAGAGATCATGTCCACCCGTATCTTGACCAGGCCGCCGGAAGCCATCTTGCACAGCATCACGCACGAGGCCTGGTTCTCGTACGAGTCCCCTCGTGGGTCGACGTGGTTGTAGCCGCTGCCGGCGCAGCTGACGCTGGTCACCCGGTCGCCGGACATCCACTGCAGGATTGGCCCGAGGCTGTGCGTCCCATAGGTAATACCGTCGATGCCCGTCTGCCAGCGGCGACGCCACTTCGTCACCTCGTTGAGCGGCTTCAACTCGTGGATGTACTCGCCCTCGGCGTAGTAGGGTTTGCCAAACACCCCCTCGTTGACCATTTGTTTCACTATCTGGTTCGGGCGCATGTAGCAGTAGTTCTCCGCCATCATGTAGATGGCCGAACTCCGCTTGCATGCCTCCACAATCCACCGCCGCGGCCACCCGCCCCGACAATGCCCAAGTTGATTTTCTGCGCCGCGGCCAACTACTCTCCTCCGGTCAAGGGGCCGATTCAAAGCCGGTTGGCAGACCCGTCGTACATCGAAGTACCGACAAGGAAGCAGCCGGCGATGCCGCGCCCGGGACCTGCGCTCAGGGCAGGTGATCCATGGCTTGTATGAGCGCCTGGATGTATCCGAAGGAGTAGCTCATCGCCACGTCCTGGGGCGCCGGGCCCGAGATCTGAGGCACGTGATCGGGCATCAGCATGTACTTATAGCCCACCTCTTTGTAGACGCGCATGGCTTCATACATGTCTACATCGCCTTCATCGGGGAAGGTCTCCATAAAATCCAGGAAACCTCCCCTGATGTTGCGAAAGTGAACGTTGAATATCTTGTCGCGGCTGCCAAAGTAGCGGATGACGTCGTAGATCTCCTCACCCGGTTTCTCCAACATCTCGGACACGGTGCCCTGGCAGAAGTTTAATCCGTGGTAGTCGCTGGGCGCGATTTCGACGAAACGTTTCATCCCTTCAACGCTGCCCATTACCCTGTCGATGCCGCGATAACCCTGGGGTCTTGGCACGGCTGGGTCGTGGGGATGACACCCCATCCTGACCCGGTATTCCTCGGCGACCGGAATCACCCTCTCCAGGAAATAGCTGATGCGTTCCCATGCCGTATCTGCGTCGACCACCCCCGCCTCAGTCAACGGGGCATTCTGGTCCACCTCCGCGAAAACGAAGGAACTGTTACTGGAGCCGCCCCGTCCCTTGCGGTCCTCGGTGCGCAAGCCCCCGAGGTAGCACATGTAGTACGTCATCGCCGGGATGCCTGCCGCCGCCGCCGACCGAATAACTTCGCAGATGCGCTCTATCTCCCGGTCGCGCTCCGGACTCTTGCCGAGCATTATGTTCCGGTATTCACACCCTTCTTCAATCCCAATGGAAGTCATGTGAATCATGTCAAGGGTAAGGCCGAATGACTCGATGTTCTCCCTGTGCCTGATCATGTGCTCGGTAGTCCATCCCGCAGATAGACCCGGAGGACGAACCAATATGTGCTCTACACCGAGTTGCACCAAGGCCCTGTACTGATCATCTGACAGGGGCCCGTGTTGCGTGCCGACGTACATGCGAATCTCCCTCCTTATATGGTGCGGGCAGTCTACGGTAGTGCCCAGTCAACCGTCAAAAGACGATCTCCGCCGGACTAATTTGTAAGCCGGCGGCTTTTCCGAATATTGGCCCGGCTCCCTTCTTGCTAATCAACATTGGCTCTGCGCAATGCGGCACGGGAGTTGGAGTATGGAGAAATGCTCCTGGACGGCGGTTTGACCGCCCAACTGATTTCCAGATGGCCGGGGAATCAACCTGTCCATCCGTAGTCGCATCGCCGGAATCGTATCCGCTCGTCACCCCCGATCTGCTCAGTAATTCCGCCTATGCGGAAGTGGAAGGCGCCGGCTTTGCTGTCATACTGGACGTCCGCGTTCGACTTTGAAGCCCTTCCTAACCCCTAGTACCCGGTCGCCCCATGTGGCTATGATGCCGTGCCCGTGCGGCCGTTTCATAGTGACGCCCCACTCCGGTATGTCAATCGGGCGGAGGAAAGGCTGCCCGTATATCTCAGACGTCGAGTAGCGGGGCGGTTTCACGGCAGTCATGCCACCAATTAGCGGGAACTTCAACGACCCGGCACAGACCGTCGCATCGGTGCTGAGGTCGGTAATCCACGCTCCGTACCACTCGCCGTCGTCGTCCAAGCCATCAGGCGCAAGCCGCATCCGGTAGTCGCCCGTGCCCCAGTCGTAGCTTCGTTGGACGCCAATGAAGTCCCTCTCGTGCCCCGAGGATTCGTACCAGCCATGTTCATCTCCGTCGACTCTCGCGAAAGCCAGGTCGCGTTCGCCCCATCTGTAGAAGATCAGGCCCTTGCCGCGCCCGCGCCCTTGGGTTGGGTCATTGACGTTTGTCTGCAAGCCGAAGTAGAAGTTGTGATTTGAAATGCTGCCGTAGCAGACCATTAGGTAGAGTCCGTAGTCGTCCGAGAAGTTGCCGGGGTCGTTGCGGTTGGTGGGGCGCCACCTGTCACACAGGCAAGGCTAATCAGGCATAGGAGTACCAGAGCTATGATGATCGGCTTTATGGGAGAGCCCCCCTTCCAGGTGTAGGAGTAAGGTCACTCACCACAAGTGAACCCGAGTCCGTCACACGGGCAGGAAGGGGGTACAACGTGCCCTTCCCAACTACCTGCTCGGGAGTGATTGGCCCTGCCTCGCCTCGGCTGCGCTTGCCCAAAACCCGTGTCTAGCAGGCTGCTGAAAAAGGGTAAGGCGTACAGACATGGTGGGTGGGGCGTCAAGTAGCCCAACGACATCCGTCATATCATAGTTCGTTCGGAGCTATTGGTGCAGAAAGCGCAATGTGGCGTCGCTTATCGTCGAGCCGCTTTGAGTCCTGAGTAGACCTCAGAGTTTTTCCGCAGCCTGCTAGAAGTGCGGACGAAAACCCCTTTGGCGAGGAGCGATTAGGGTGGTGAAATCTAAGTAGTCAGGATCAACGACCCACTCTGCCCTGCCAGAATGGCGCTCCACCGCGCTGTGGAGATGACGGCAAGAGAGAGAGATCAGCGGACCGAGAGTCGATTTCGGAGTAGGTTCCGCCCATCCTCCCAACTTTGCCAGCCACCAGTGTCAGATTGGCCACCGTCGCTGCCATCAACAGCTGGAACAGCGTCTTGGTACGTCCGAAGTACCGCGCCTGCCTCACTCCAAGCTGTACCAGACGCGCCAACCTGTGCTCCACCACCACCCGCCTCTGACGATACTCTGCATACCTTTCGCTCTTCTGCAACGCACGAGCCCGCTGAAGCATCGCTTCCTGCGGATGAAGTCTCACCGTCCGACCGCTGCCCTTTCCTGATCCCACACACCGCTCTTTTAGCGGGCACGCTCCGCAGACCGCCGCGTCGAACCAGAAGGCTCTCAGTTGGTGGGTGCGACCCGTTCTGTCGGTCTGGGTACCCATCCTGTACAACTTCCGGGTGGTATGTCCCGCGGGGCAGGTGCAGGTGCCCGACTCCAGGTCTATCTCGAAGTCCTCCTTGGGAAAGCGCTTGCTGTCCGGGCGTCGGGGCAGCTTGGCTATCAGTGTGCGTCCGGCGTCGGCAAATGCCTGACGTGTACCACCATCGCCGTAGGCCGCGTCTCCAATGATCTCCTCAACCTCAGCGCCCGTACCCTCCTCGCTGCGCTCCACCAACTCCAGCGCGCCGACGTTATCGGAAGCGTTGCCGGGGAGCACGTCCACAGCCGTGATCACCTGTGAGTCGGTGTCCACTACCACCGACGCCTTGTGTCCGTCGAACCGCTTGCTGCTGCTCTTGTGCCCATGGCGCATCTCGGGGTCGTGGACCGATACTATACGGCCCCGGCTCACTCCCTCCTTCAGCCCCACCCCCTCTTCGGTGCGCTCGACGTCCTGAAGCAACAGCTGCCCCAGCAGCTCGGACGCTTCCACCACCCTCTGGCGCTCAGTGCTGTCCTCGTCCAATAGTCCCTGTGTCCGCCGGGACAACTCCAGCAGCCTGTCGGCGTCGCCCACTATCCTGCACAGAAGAGCTGCGCGAGCCTTCTTGTCGTCCCAGTCTATGCACGCATCTCCCTTCACGCTGCCGCCAGCATATCTCTCGTATCCCCGGGCTGCCGCCCACTCATCCAAATTGCTCCTCTCCACCTCCGACAGCGCACGCATCAACTTCACTATCCCATCCGAGAGAAGGTTGTAGGTGTCCTTCACCGCGCCGCGTCCCAGGATGTAGGTCGTGTCCAGTGCTACCTTCATCCGACGACTCTTCAGGTATCCCGTCTCCCTTGCAAATCGCAGGCTGCGCTCAAACACCTCCCTCACCTTCTCATGCAATATCAGACGCGCCCGAAACAGCTGAAGCGTACTCTTGGCGAACGGTCTGGCCTCCACCTCTATACCCAGCGCCACCTTCCATCGTATGTCGAAGTCCGCCCTCTGCTTGGCCTCGGCGTCGCTCACCCTGTCATGTGTCTGAAGCAGCAGTGCGGTCGACAGCAGGCTCGGCGGCACGCTGTCTCTCCCGTTGTCAGCGCAGTACAACTCGGCGAAATCCTCGTCTTCAAACAGCTGCCCACGCATAGAGGCCAGCAGACCGTAGAAGCTCCCACGACCAACGTGGTCTATGTACAGCCGGTCGGCCTCCCACAAGCCTCTCTGCTCAGTTCGCTCTCCCAGCATGACCACTCTCCCTCATCGTGGATTGCCAGGAGTATAGACCCCTTCTACCACTTTTCGGCCAGCCTGCTAGAGTCTCAATACCGTAGTCCGGCTCGCTTGTGGCGACGGCAATCTTGTTTATCGGGTGGCTGCCTGTTAACTAGTTTACGCACGCCGGGACTACGAACCGGCTCAGCCGAGAGGCTTTGAGGACGACAAGGCGGAAGCTTGTCAGGGGTCCGCATGACTCCCTCCCTACAATAGAACCTCCCAGCGAAAAGTTCGCAGTACAGGACACGCCAGATCCACCACGACCTGAACAAGTTCAAGAACTCTGTACATGATTCTACGACCGGAGTTTCACTCTCCGACCCTATTCGCCCCGACCGACTGTTCACCGGTTCCAACCGAAGTCCGGGAAAGCCACCGGAACACCACCCGATACCCCGTGATGTAGCCTTGTCAACCGTCGTTCCGTATGGCCCGCGGGCTCGTGTTGTACGGGAATCCTCTGGGCGAGGGATGCCGGTCAATCTCTCCCTAACCTCCGGTATATTGCTCGGTATGTTCCTCGGAATGCAGAGGTCCCTGAGGATTATCAGGACGGCCCTTGGGCCGTGGCGCCTTCGTTTGTGGTTGGTGCTCCGGAATCTCCTGACTAAAATTCGCCGCCAGAGCCGCTGCTGTGGGCACCCCGGGCAGCCGGGATGTTGAAGGGAAGCCACGAAGGCTCCCGGCGGGAGCCATTTGCCCCACCGGCACTAGCGCTGAATAGTATTCTCTTCGGTGCAAAGGTCACAGAGCGCCCAGCCACATCTCAAAGATGGTTCTGCCTACCACCCACGCATGCCCATCAGAAGCTGGAATTGCATTTTTTTCGACCAATCCAGCCGCGCGGATCACGGGCAGGGGTGAAGGAATGGCCGCCAAATCGTTCAGGAAGTCCTTGAAGGTTGCTGAATCGCGCAAGGCGGTCACCGAGTCGCCAGACCATTTCAAAACATCCCGGAAGATCGACGAGATGATGGCGAACCTGGGCGATTGGAGAAGCGAATAGCCGGCCCAAATCCGCAGGCTAATCAACGAGGTCGACCCCCAGGTGGTCGAAGATTGGAATTGGAGGGGGACTCCCTTCTAGCCGCGCGAGGGGATATACGCCAACGCCAACGCCTTCAAGGAGAAGGTGAAGGTCGCGTTCTTCCACGGAGCCCAAATCCCGTATCCCAGCAATCTCATCAGCGCTGGCCCGCGCGCGAACAAGTGGCGGGCGATAGGCATCCGCAAGGGAGACAAAATAGACGAGACCCCTCACTCTTTCCATAGGCCTTGATGCAGAACAAAACGCCTCAAGTAGGTGTAGAAGGCTCCAGCATTGTGTTCGCTTAATTGGAATAGCGTGCCCAAGAGTTACGCCGCCCCCTCGAACCGACACTCTGAGCATCAGCAGTTTCTCCGGTATTCGACGGTCGCATCAAAGAGTGGAGAACCGCTATGAAGATTTACGTTAGTAATATCAGTTATGACACAAGAGAAGAGCAGTTACGGGAAGCCTTTGCGCCCTATGGCACAGTCGGTGAGGCTACGGTCATTACTGACCGCGAGACCGGCCGATCACGCGGCTTCGGCTTTGTCGAAATTGCGGATGACGACGCTGCGAGGACAGCCATCCAGTCGCTCAATGGGACTGCGCTCGACGTACGCACTGTGACGGTGAATGAGGCCAGACCCCGAACCGAACGGACGCGCTCGAGCGCCATCCGTTCCTGGTAACGAGTCACTGCCACACGGCGTCAATTGAAGTGGGCCTCTCTTGACACGAGAGGCCCACCCCGCGTCTTCGCCCTAAAACAGCTCTGGAGAAGGGCAATGGAAGCTTCGCTATGCCTTCCACCAGACTGATGAGACCTCCTTCATTCGCGATCTCGATCGTCTTACCGACCACCGATAGCATGGACGCCGTCCGACTGGCGCCCGTCGTTCCGGGGAATCCAGGCCCTTGTGCTGGCGCCCACCCGTGAATTAGCCATACAGGTGGTTGCAGTCGTGGAGGCCTTGGCTTCTTCGCAGCAACTCCGCGTCACACTTTTGTACGGCGGTCGGTCTCTACGACCGGAATACGCAGCGTTGAGGAACAGACCACATATCGTCATTGCCACTCCGGGCCGGACGTTGGACCATCTACGACAAGGGACGCTCAACCTGGGTTAGGTGCGGTTCCTTGTGCTGGATGAATCGGATGAAATGCTAGATCGGGGGTTTGCCCCTGACGTCGAGTCCATCATAGGCAGGACACCCAACGGGCGGCAGACGGCGCTTCTCTCCTCGACCCTGCCTGAGTGGGTGGCCAAGACCGCTGCCAGGTGCCTGCGGCAGGCAATAACAGTGAAAGAATCTTTTCGTTGTGAGGAATAGCGTCACGCCAAACCAGAGTCTCACCGGTCTGTGTATCCACGACCCCTTCCAGGTCAGGATGGTTCCCACCTACAACAATAGTCTGGTCTAGTTGTTCCTGAGTGATACCGACAGGCGCGTGTTGCCCATTGTGTGTCAATTTGGCGCTGTTCAGCATGGTGGCCCAGAGTTTTGCCCCGGCAAATTCGGTACCAGGTAGAATCGCCCCTCTCATCATAACGCCAGAACAGTTGCTGCCTGCCAAACTTGCGTCTGTCATGTCTGCTCTCGTCAAGTCCGTTTTCGACCAATGGCGGGAGGACAAGTCCGATTCGAACAGATTGGCCCCGCGCAGGTTGGCGTGCCCAAGCCATGCACCGATAAGATTTGCTTCTCTGTTTTGCGCCCCTGACAGGTTGACGTGCTCCATCCTGGCGCTCGACAGGTTTGCGTACGAGAGGCTAGCGCCGGAGAGATTGGCGGTGAACGTCTGCCTCCAGCCCTTCTCGTTGGAGTAATTGTCGGGCTGTAGTCTTTCCTTGCCGGAGTTAGCCTCCTGCAGCCTCAGGTAGAACGGGCTGCGTGGTGGTGGGAAACCACGTCGCCACTCGTAAAACACGGCGCGATACAGATTCGCAAACGTGAGATCTGCATTGGAGAGGTCCGCCTTTTCAAGGTAGGTCTACGACAGGTCCGCACCGTTGAGGTCTATCAAGAAACCGCGCCTTCTCTCCATGGCGATTCCAGACTCGCCGCGCGAGCCAATAGCGTCCATTACAGTCTGAACGTCAGCTCGCGCCCGGGGACGACCATGAACGTGTTTTCTTGGGTTATCTTCGGCCTCAGCTCTGCCAGAGTATCGTTCTGCCTCCTCGTTGTCGCACGGTGCCGGGTGACGAACAAAGGCGCAGAACACTCGCATGACCTGGATGTGGTACTGTTCCGGTTGGCTCTCTGCCAAATTCCGGAGCGAGTAGATACCACCCAAACGAGCCGAGAGCCTGCCGCTCCCAAGCATCTCGATTCCCCGCCGGTAGCGTCCGTCCAAAACGGCTTGCTCCGCTGCTGTCGCTTGACGCTCACCTATTCCGACTCTCCATAAAACCAGGATAAGAGCGACAAATCCCGCCATTACCAGGACAATATTGCGGATAGTCGTGCTGTCGGACTCAGACGGGGAAGTCAGCCAATCCCAATACCGATACGAGAGGAAGGCCCCGACCAAGAGGATTACTGCAATCAACACCGTCACCCAAATCCATGAAGGAAGGGTGCGCCTTAGCCTGTCATAAGTTCTCATTCCTTAAGCCGTGCGCATGGCGATGACGTCGCAACCATTCTCAGTCACCCGTTTGATGATGGTAGGGGCTTACCAGCCAGGGCGGGGCACTGAGCATTGACCGCTAGTCTGCTATAATGCAAACATGGCAATTATAGCAGACCTCCAGTCTATCCCCCCAACCCTACAGGCCATCCGCGCCACGCTCGACCTGACGCAGGAGCAGCTTGCGGAGCGGCTTGGGGTTTCGTTTACGACGGTGAATCGCTGGGAGGGCGGGGCGACGACACCTCAGAAGGCGGCGCGGACGGCCATCGCCGCACTCGCCGCCGAAGTGGGCATCGACGCCGCTGAGCCGGGCGTTGACGAAGCCGAGTCTGCGGCGAGTGTGACCCGTCGGCGGTCCCGGCGGCGTCTGTCACCCGCCCCTTCCACCAAACCCATGGAGCAGATGCTGTGGGATGCCGCCTGCTCCATCCGCGGGGAGAAGGACGCGGCCAAGTTCAAGGACTACCTGCTGCCCCTCCTCTTCCTCAAGCGCCTCTCCGACGTGTTCGACGACGAGATCGACCGGCTGGCCCAGGAGTTCGGGGACCGCGCAATCGCGCAGGAAATCACGGAGAGCGACCACGACCTGCTGCGCTTCTACCTGCCGCCGGAGGCCCGATGGGGCGTCGTTAGCGGGCGACAGGCCCACGAATGGCCACTTGACGCCCAGGGGCGCAGCACCCGACCCCACGACATCGGCGAGCACCTGACCAGAGCGGTGCGCGCGGTCGTACGGTGGAACCCGTCCCTCTCCGGCGTTATCGACCTGGTGGACTTCGCCTCCGAGCGCAACGGCGAGCGCGACATCAATCCCGCCCGCCTCGCCGCCGTCGTGGAGACCTTCTCCGATCCTCGCTACCGCCTCGGCCTCGCCGACGTGCAGCCCGACTTCCTGGGCCGCGCCTACGAGTACCTGCTCCGCAAGTTCGCGGAGGGCTCCGGCCAGAGCGCGGGCGAGTTCTTCACTCCCACGGAGGTCGGCTTCCTGATGGCGCACCTCATGCGTCCAAGGCCCGGCGAGGACTGCCACGACTACGCCTGCGGATCCGCGGGGCTGCTCATCAAGCTTCAGCTCGTCGCCCGCGAGACCGACCCCACCAGCCGCGTTCCCCTCAAGCTCTCCGGGCAAGAGTTGCAAGCCGACAGCTACGCCGTGGCCCACATGAACGCCATCATCCACGACATGGAGGTCCAGATAGAGCGCGGCGACACCATGATCAACCCCAAGCTCAAGAACGCCGCAGGCCGGATCAGCGCCCATGACATCGTGGTCGCCAATCCGATGTGGAACCAGGACTTCAACCCGGACATATTCGAGAACGACCCGTTCGACCGCTTCCGCACCGCCGGCGGCGTCACCACCGGCAAGGGCGATTGGGCGTGGCTCCAGCACACCCTGGCCTGCCTGAACGAGCGCGGGCGGGCGGTGGTGGTGCTGGACACCGGAGCGGTGACTCGCGGCTCCGGCAGCAAGCACGAGGACAGGGAGCGCAACATCCGCAAGTGGTTCGTGGAGCGGGACCTGATAGACGGGGTGATACTGCTGCCGGACAACCTGTTCTACAACACCAGCGCCGCCGGAGTCATCGTTGTGCTGTCGAAGCGCAAGCCGGCGGCGCGGCAGGGCAAGATCGTGCTCCTCAACGCCAGCCGCCGCGTGGGCAAGGGACGCCCCAAGAACTTTATTCCAGAAGACGACATCCGTCCCCTGGCGGCGGCCTTCCTCAAAGGCGAGCCGGTAGAGGGCGAGGTGGCCGTCATAACGCGGGAGCAGGCAGAACAGGCCGACTACAACTTGAGTCCAAGCCGGTGGGTGGGGCAAACTGATGTCGTGGACCAGCGGCCTATCTCGGAGATCATCGCCGAGATGCAGTGTCTTAATGAAGAGGCCCGTGGGATTGATACACGGTTGACGGAGATGCTGGCAAGGCTGCAATGACCTTGGTCAGTACAGATCACTGGAGGATGAAGGCATGGGAGCGACGCACGTAACAGTCAGGATTACGAATCCCGCAGATCCAAACAGGTTTTGGGAAGGGCTCTTTTTGGTTGATACAGGGGCTACCGATTCTCTGGCGCCCCGCTCGGCCTTAGACTCCATAGGCCTCAAGCCAAAGGGGCACAGGACTTATGGACTGGCAGACGGAAGCGAGATTCGCTTGGATATCACAACAGCGGATATCGAATTCATGGGCGAGATCGTTGGCGGTACGATCATCTTTGGCGATAACGGCGCGGAGCCGCTGCTGGGCGTGACGGCGTTGGAGTCCGTAGGCATCGAAGTGGACCCGTTGAATCAGCGGTTGAAGAGGCTGCCGGCCGTGCGGCTCAAGGGGCTGGCGTGACGACAAGGGAGACAACCCGCCTTGCGGACATGTGTGATCTCATAGCGGAACCGGTACGGCCCGGGGCGCGTCCCGACGCCCTCTATCTTGGACTTGAACATCTTGCCCCAGGGCGACTTATTCGCATCGGCGGCGGCCAGGCGTCAGAGATGCGAAGCAATACTTCGGCGTTCCGACCCGGTGACGTGCTGTATGGAAAGCTCCGTCCATATCTCGACAAAGCCATACTCGCTGAAGAGGCGGGCGTCTGCACGATGGAACTGCTCGTGCTACGCCCGAAAGTTGATGTAGACCCAAGGTATCTGGCTGCGGTTGTGCATTCTCCCAGCTTTCTTGAATATGCCGTCGCGGGTACGACCGGCGTGCAACATCCGAGGACTTCATGGGCGCATACACGAGAATTTCAAACCCCCGCCTTGACCTTGGCTGAACAACAACAGGTCGCTGACCGTCTATGGCTTGTACACAAGGCAATCAGCGGATCAGAGACGCTAGTTGAAGAAGGCCAAACCCTCAAACGCGCCGCCATGCACAAGCTCTTCACCCACGGCCTCCGGGGGGAGGCGCAGAAGGAGACGGAGATCGGGCCGGTGCCGGAGAGTTGGGGGGTGACGACCGTCGGTTCTGTCGCTGTGGTGAAGGGTGGGAAGCGCATGCCGAAAGGCGTTTCGCTCACTGTCGAGAACACTGGTCAGCCATACATTCGGGTAACAGACTTCCGGGATCATGGAGTGGACATCGAACAGGTATTGTTTGTGCCAAATGGCTACGAGTCGGTGATTTCCCGATACATCATTTCCAGTGAAGACGTTTATATCTCCATTGCCGGGACTATTGGTCTGGTCGGACAAGTTCCACAAACTCTTGATCGTGCGAACCTGACCGAGAACGCCGCAAAGATTACTCTGGCTGACAGGAACCTTCTTCCCCGCTTCCTTATGTATGCGTTGGCGTCGGATACTTGCAAGCGTCAGATAGCGCAGTCAACAGCTACAAACGCGCAACCAAAGCTCGCGCTGACCCGAATAGAGCAGATCACTCTGCCTCTTCCTTCCAGCGACGAACAGGATGAGATCGTCGCCATCCTCGACGCCACCGACCGTAAGATCGACCTGCACCGGAGGAAGCGCGCCGTGCTGGAGGAGTTGTTCAAGGCACTGCTGCACAAGCTGATGACGGGTGAGATACGGGTGGGGGAGCTGGATTTGTCGTCCATCAGGAAAGCCAAGGCTTCCATTAGGTGCGGAGCAATACAACATGACTCCTCGTCCGACACTTGGAGAACCAGCGTAAATATCTGATTGGAGACAGCATGAAGCTAACCAAGGTCCGCATTACAGAGTTTCAGAGCGTTCAGGACTCGACGGAATTTGCGGTCGGGGATGTCACATGTCTAGTTGGGAAGAACGAGGCAGGTAAGACCGCTTTGCTCAAAGCCCTATACCGCTTGAATCCCATCATTGAAACCGAGGGAGGCTTCGATCCTACGGATGACTACCCTCGCAGCTCAGTGTCTGACTATAAGGAACAGGTCAAGGCTGGCGGACGTGAGCAAGCTACAGTTGTTCACGCTGCATACGAACTTGAACCGGAGGATGTTTCCGCTGTCAAGAGTAAGTATGGCCCCACCTGTTTCGATGGCGATGCGTCTGTAGTGACCCTTAGAAAGGGATATGGAAATCAACTCAAAGTAAGTAACCTAGACGTCAATTGCAAAGAGGCTCTGAGCCACCTAGTAGAAGCCGCGAATCTCCCGCAAAAAGTGGCTAGTGAGTTGAGCCAGTTGGACTCGGCCGGCGATATGGTCAAGGCGCTCTCCGAAGCGGAGCAGACCAAAGCGGTACAGAATCTTACACCCATTCTAGCGGGTATCGCTGGGCACGGGGTTTCTAGTTATA
The DNA here is from genome assembly GCA_965224235.1 of Dehalococcoidia bacterium. Classification (GTDB taxonomy): domain Bacteria; phylum Chloroflexota; class Dehalococcoidia; order Lucifugimonadales; family Lucifugimonadaceae. The sequence continues at coordinate 1,628,076 of CBDCYP010000002.1, forward strand.
TCTTTAACGAAATCCTTTGGGAGAGGTTGCCTAAGTTTCTCTATTTTGATGAATATTACCAGATGAAAGGGCAAGATAATCTCGACGCTCTCAAGCAGCGTGTCGACAGCAATGCCCTTGAAGAGTCTGACCACCCGCTCATCGGACTGATTGATCTCGCAGGACTGAGGCTGGACGATCTTGTTGCTCCGGATCGAACGGAAGCACTGATCGCTGGTCTTGAAGCTGCGGAAAATCGACTCACGCAGAAGGTTCTGACCTATTGGTCCCAGAACAAGCATCTCCGCATGAAGTTCGACGTTCGGCCAGCGCAGCCAGGCGATGGCCCCGGCATGACTTCAGGTACGAATATTTTGGGACGCGTTCCGGATACGAAGCACATGGTAAGTACGCCGCTTGGGACGCGCTCCCGGGGCTTCGTCTGGTTTTTTTCATTCCTCGCTTGGTACTCGAAGCTTAAGAATGAAGACCTGCCCCTTATCCTGCTTCTCGACGAACCGGGTCTATCCCTCCATGCAAGGGCACAAGGAGACCTCCTCCGGTATTTTGAAGAGGAACTGAAACCTCGCCACCAGCTCCTATACACGACTCATTCACCGTTCATGGTTGACTCAGGGCACTTCGATCGCGTGCGGATAGTCCAGGACCGGAGTATAGAGGCTGACTCGGACAATCTGCCTGAGGAGCAGCAAGGCACTAAAGTCTCCACGGACGTGCATGAGGCAACATCAGATAGCCTTTTCCCACTCCAAGGTGCTCTTGGCTACGAGATTCATCAATCGCTCTTCATCGGCCCAAACTGTTTAGTCGTTGAAGGAGCTTCTGACTTGCTCTACATACAGACCATATCCGCCCTTCTCCAAAGATCGGGTAAGCCTGGGTTGAGCGCTGATTGGACTATCACTCCTGTCGGCGGTTCAGGCAAGGTTCCAACATTCGTTGCCCTGATTGGAGCGCAAACCAAACTCAACGTCGCAGTGCTGATCGATTTTCAGAAGAGGAACCAACAGACTATAGAGAATCTCTATAAGGGCAAGCTACTCAAGAAAAACCAAGTCTTGACTTTCGCAAACTTCACTGGCGGTACCGAAGCCGATATAGAAGACATGTTCGACTCAGAGTTCTATCTGAAATTGGTAAATAATGAATTCGGTTCCTCTCTCAAATTAGGTCAATTGTCTTCAACATATTCCAAGATTCTTCAGCGTCTTGAGAAACGTCTTGAGAAGCAGCCTCTTCCGAAAAAAGCGCAATTCAATCACTATCGTCCTGCTCGATATTTGAGTGAGAACATTGGCTCACTCCAAGACGAACTGAGCAATGAGACGCTTGACCGGTTCCAGTGTGCGTTCGACGCACTGAACCAGCTCCTATAGATGAAGGGAGGTCAGCCGTGACGCCCGATGAGATAGCAACCCTCGCCGCCTCAGGCGAGTCCGAAACGCTGGAGTTCAAGACGACGACCGGAACGCGCCGCGAGGCGGCCATAACGGTGTGTGCCTTCCTGAACCAGCGCGGCGGGCAAGTACTGTTCGGCGTGACGGTGGCCGGGGTCGTGGCCGGGCAGCAGGTCAGCGAGCGCACCATAGAAGAGTTGAGCGCCCAGCTCCGGCAGATAGACCCTCCGGCGTTTCCGACGGTCGAGCGGGTCCCCGTGGATGGCGAATCTGTGCCGTTTGAGTGAGGAGGTAAAGATATGAACTCACAGGTGTCCATATCGAAGGATGCTCTCGCCGCGTTCTGCAAAGAGCACGGAATCACATGGCTTGCCATCTTTGGCTCAGCGCTGCGAGATGACTTCGGGCCGGAGAGCGATGTCGACGTGCTGGTGGAGTTCGCGCCCAACCGAGTTCCCGGCCTATTGGGAGTGGCCGGCATGGAGTTGGAGTTGTCGGAGTTGTTCGAGGGCCGGAAAGTCGACCTTCGTACCCCCGAGGACCTAAGCCGCTACTTTCGTGACGACGTGCTAGACAAGGCGGAAGTCCAATATGTTCGGTGATGACGAAATCCGCTTGCTCCATATGCTCAAAGCGGCGCGGGAGGCCGTGTCCTTTGTGAGGGATAGAGCCCGCAGCGACCTTGACGTGGATCGCCAGCTGGCTTTATCGCTTGTCAAAGACATAGAGATCGTCGGCGAAGCCGCGACCCAGATAACCGAATCTACCCGCATGGAGTTGGTAGACATTCCTTGGGACAGGATTGTCGCAATGCGCAACCGGCTCATTCATGCTTATTTCAGCATCAACCTCGATATCGTGTGGCAGACGGTGCAGGAGGACCTGCCAGGGTTGATTATTAAGCTCGAACGTATAGTGTCTCCGGAATCGAATCATGACGCCTGATCGGATCACAGCCCTAGCCGCCCTCGGCGAGGCCGAAACGCTGGAGTTCAAGACGACGACCGGAACGCGCCGCGAGGCGGCCATGACGGTGTGTGCCTTCCTGAACCAGCGCGGCGGGCAGGCGCTGTTCGGCGTCACTCAGGCAGGGGCCGTGGTCGGCCAGCAGGTCAGCGAGCGCACAATCGAGGATCTGAGCGCCGAGCTTCGGCAAATTGAACCTCCAGCGTTTCCGACGGTCGAGCGGGTCCCCGTGGACGGCGGCCGTGAAGTCATCGTCGTCAGCACGGCCCAAGGTGCGTCGAGGCCGTACACCTACCGCGGCAGCGCCTACCGGCGGGTGGGGAACACCACGCTCGCCATGTCCGCAGATGAGTACAACCGGATGCTCTTCGAACGGATGCACAGCGAGCAGCGCTGGGAGAACCAGCCCGCCGCAGGATGGTCAGTCAACGACCTTGATGTGGCAGAGATTCGACGGACAGTCGCGGAGGCGGTCCGGCGCGGGCGACTCGAGGAGCCTGTAAGCGGGGACCCCTCAGACATGCTGCGGGGCCTCGGCCTTCTGCGCGATGGCGTGCTGCTTCGGGCGGCGGCGGTGCTGTTCGGTAGCGCGGAGCGGCTGGAGTTTGAGATGCCGCAGTGTCTGCTGCGGGTCGCCCGCTTTCGTGGGACCGACCGGATGGAGTTTCTGGACAATCGCCAATTCAACGGCAACGCCTTCGCTCTTCTCACAAACGCCGAGCGCTTCCTGCGAGAAACCCTGCCCATCGCCGGTCGATTCGAGCAAGACCGCTTCGAGCGAATCGACGAGCCCCTATACCCGCCTCTGGCAACGCGCGAGGCGTTGGCGAACGCCCTGTGTCACCGTGACTACTCTATCGGCGGCGGTTCGGTTGGCATAGCTATCTACGACGACCGGTTAGAGGTGACCTCCTCCGGCCCGCTGCACTTCGGCTTGACCCCTGAGAAGCTACTCATGCCGCACGAGTCGCGGCCGTGGAACCCGATGATCGCCAGAACCTTCTACCGTCGCGGCATCATCGAGGAGTGGGGCAGCGGAACGCTGAAGATGGCGCAGTTGACCGGCGCGGCGGGGCTTCCAGCGCCGGAGATCGAGGATGACAGCGGGGCCGTCACCGTGCGATTCCGGCACGGCCAGTTCATGCCCCGGCCGGAAGGCACTGAAGCCAGTCCCGTCCAAAGATGGGAGGAGGTCCTAGCACTGCTGGACAGTGCAGAGAATGGGCTGACACGGGGCGAGATTCGCACCCGCTTGGGTCCTGGCGTTAGCGAGCGTCAGGTGCGAAGGGCACTGGAGGAGTTGAAGGCTAGAGGGCTGGTCATGTCCCCTGGTCGTGGACGGTCGGGGCGTTGGAAGCGCACGGCGAGGGCATAGATCAGCCCTCGGGCGTTATTGGGGCGTCTTTAGGGGCGTTATTAGGGGCGTCTTTAGGGGCGTTATGGGGGCGTTATTAGGGGCGTTATTAGGGGCGTTATTAGGGGCGTTATGGGGGCGTTATTAGGGGCGTTATGGGGGCGAGATAGAGTCAAGCCATGACTGAACTCAACATCACAGAAGCCGGCGTCGTCCAGTTCCCGATGGTCCGCCACGCGGCGGAGGTCGGGTGGACTCAGTTGCCGCCGTCGGACGCCCTCGCCCTGCGCGGCGGCGAGGCCGGGCTGCTGTTTCGCGGCGTGCTGGAAGAGGCGCTGCGCCGGTTCAACCCCTGGATGACGGAAGATGCCGTCCGGTCGGTGGTCGAGCGCCTTCATGCGCTCCCGCCGACCATAGAGGGCAACCGCCAGATGCTGGCCTGGCTGCGCGGCGGGCGGCGGTCGTACGACGAGGCCGAGGAACTCCACCGGCAGGTCAGGCTCATAGACTTCGACGACCCTTCGGCCAACGTCCTGCACGTCACCTGGGAATGGCGGCTGAAGCCCCCGGCGCGCAAAGGCAACCGCGCCGATGTGATGTTCGTGGTCAACGGAGTACCCGTCGCCATCGTCGAGCACAAGAACCCCACGGACGCGGACGCCATCGAGCAGGGCGTCACGCAGCTGCGGCGTTACGAGATCGAGACGCCGGAGTTGCTGGGGGCGGCCCAGCTCTTCAACGTCACCCACCTGCTCGACTACTGGTACGGAGTCACCTGGAATGCCTCGCGCCGGTATATGGCGCGGTGGAAGGAGTCCCCTGAAGAGAGCTACCGATTCGCCGTCCAGTCCTTCTTCGAGCCGACCGACTTCCTGCGCACGCTGGGCGACTGGATACTCTTCTACGTAGAGGATGGCGAGACGCGGAAGACCGTGCTGCGCCAGCACCAACGCCGTGCAGTGGAGCGCATCGTGGAGCGGTGCGCCGAGCCTGTGAAGCGGCGCGCCCTCGTCTGGCACACCCAGGGCTCCGGCAAGACGTTCACGCTGCTCACCGCCGCCCGCCTGGTCCTGGAACGCAAGGACGAGTTCCGCACGCCCACAGTGGTGGTGGTTGTGGACCGCACGGAGCTGGAGGGCCAGCTCGCGGGCTGGGTCGAGCGGCTGCTTGGCGAGATGCAGCAGCAGGACATCGCCGTCCGGCAGGCCACCTCCAGAGCCGAGTTGAGGGAGCTGCTGGCCACCGATAGTAGGGGACTAATCATCTCGATGATCCACAAGTTCGAGGGCATCGAGAAGGACGCCAACCTTCGCGACAACATCTACGTGTTCATCGACGAGGCGCACCGCTCGGTGGCGAGGGAGCTGGGCACGTATCTCATGGCCGCGCTGCCCAACTCCACCATCATCGGCTTCACCGGCACGCCCATCGCACGGACGGCCCACGGGGAGGGCACCTTCAAGATATTCGGCGACGACGACGATGAAGGGTACCTGGACAAGTACTCGATAGCCGAGTCCATCGAGGACGAGACGACGCTGCCCATCCGCCACATGATGGCGCCGAGCGAGATGACCGTGCCAGCCGGGCAGCTCGATAGAGAGTTCTTCGCCCTGGCCGATATGGAAGGCGTAACTGACGTAGACGAGTTGAATCGCGTGCTGGACCGTGCCGTAGTCCTGCGCAGCTTCCTTACCGCCGACGACAGGATTGAGAAGGTCGCGTCGTTCGTCGCTCAGCACTTTCGGGAGAACGTGCTGCCCCTCGGATACAAGGCATTCCTCGTCGGGGTCAACCGCGAAGCCTGCGCGAAGTACAAGCGCGCGCTCGACAAGCTGCTGCCGCCGGAGTGGAGCGCACCGGTGTACTCGGAGAACACTAATGATGTCGTCGAAAGACCGCTCGTCGCCGAGCTTCAGCTTTCCGAGGAGCAGGAGAAGGACATCCGGCTCGCGTTCAAGAAGGCGAACGAGGACCCAAAGATTCTCATCGTCACCGACAAGCTGCTGACCGGCTTCGACGCGCCGCTGCTGTACTGCATGTATCTGGACAAGCCGATGCGCGACCACGTGCTGTTGCAGGCTATCGCGCGGGTGAACCGGCCCTACGTGGACGGGGAAGGCAACAGCAAGCCCATCGGCCTCGTCGTGGACTTCGTGGGCGTCCTGCGCGAGCTGCGGAAGGCGCTGCAGTTCGACTCGTCCGATGTCAGCGGCGCGATAGAGGAACTTGACCTGCTGATGGGGGACTTCCTATCCAAGATAGCCGAAGCCAAGGCCGACTACCTGGATGGGCAGGTTGACCGCGCGGCAAAGCCGAGCCAGGTGGCCGAAGGACGTGCTCAGTATGCGACCAGCGCCGACGATGACGCGCGTCTGGAGCAGGTCGTCTTTGGCCGTTTCCTGTCGCCAGCCGTGCGGAAGGAGTTCTACTCAGCCTATAGGGAGATCGAAGGGCTGTGGGAGATACTCTCGCCGTCTGCGGAGTTGCGGGACCACGTCGACACATTCAAGCAGCTAGTCAGGCTCTACGCCGCCGTCCGCAACGCATACTCCAACCGCCCCGACTTCATAGCTGAGTTGGCGCACAAGACGCAACGGCTGGTGGAAGAGTCGGCGGCGATGTATGGACTGGGCAACCTCGCCAAGGCTGTGACCTTCGACTTGCGCACACTTACGGCGCTCAGGAAAGATTCAGGTCCGGACGAGGCCAAGGTGTTCAACCTGGTTCGCGGTCTTCAGGCGGAAGTAGAGAGCGAGCCGGAATTGGAGGCTGTGCTGAGGCCCCTCAAGGAACGTGCGGAACACGTGCTCAAGGGACTCGAAGAGCGCACGACAACCGGGCTTGCGGCGATGGACATGTTGGATGCTCTCGTCAGGGTGAAGGAAGCAGCAGTCGCGGCTGCGGGGGAGAGTCCGCTCCCCCGAAGAGCCTTCGGAGTGTACTGGACGCTGAAGGACGACGCTGCCCTCCAAGCCGCCGGCGTGAGCGCGATGGAGTTCGCACAAGAGGCCCAGACGCTTGTGGACCGCTTTCCCAACGCCGCGGTCAACGCCGACGAGCAGCGGCGGCTGAGGACTTCCCTGTACAACCCGTTGCTGAGGGTGGAAAGCGGCGAGCGAGGCCGCATCGTGGACCAAACCTTGGCGATAATGCTGGGCGGAGACGCCGATGCCAGCCTGTGACGATAGGCACGAAGATCTCCGGAAGCGCGTCGAACACTGGTCGGAGCGCCTACACGTTTGCGCGCCTCGCGTGCGAGTGCGGGACATGACCCGCAAGTGGGGGGCCTGCTCCACGTCCGGGACCATTACCCTTGCCACCGACTTGAGCCATCAGGGAGTCGGATTCCAGGACTTCGTAATCGTCCACGAGCTGCTCCACTTTCGGGTGCCGAACCACGGGAAGCTCTTCAAGGCGCTCATGAACGCCCACGTCCCCGGTTGGAGAGAGCACGGCACCGCGAAGTAGAAGCCCGAACCCGTTGCCTCCCCTTGAACCGCCGAGAGGCTACTCAGGGGCTTCCCCTTCAACGCCTCTCACCCGCCGTCCTAACGCATGGCTCCTCTCCGCAATCGGACCGTATCGTAGCCAGCAACCCTTTTGTCCCCTACTACAAGATCGGCTTCGACACAATGGCATGCAGGCCATTGCCTGCTGCGTTCTTCCCATCCACAATGGGACGTTGGGCCATTGGGGATGGGAAGATGGGGCATGATTGCGACGGAACTGGAGACACTAACGCCGGCCAAGACGGCGCTGAAGGACGACACGCTCAACAGCGCCCTCCGGTCCTACTTGTCCCGCGAGCGCGCCTACGTATGGCGGCATGGACGGCGGAAGACGGCCGAGGACTTGGGCGTTTCCCGCCACACCCTCCGGCGATTCCTCAAACACGGCCACATGGGGCGCCCCGTGCCCAACGCAGCGCTGAACGCCGTGGGCGGGAGCGTCCGATCTATCGAGGCGGCCACCCAGGAAATCATCATTGATCTAACGGTCCTGCGGCCGCGTGGCCGACAGGCCCCAGTTCCGGGAGATGATCGAGCAGGGCAGCCAGCCCAATGCTCCCTTTGAGGTCATCTCAGTTGGCACTGATAGTGTTAATAGCGTCCCCGGTTGCTCCGATCATAGGTGAGGATTCTTTGGCGACCTTGTTAGGTTGGGCAGCCCTAGCAGGATTCACACCTAACTTCGTGCAATAGTATGCATTGACAATGACGCACTGGAACTCTACTGTGGACGAAGCATTGAGATGATACAGATCATTCCAAGATTTGTGGTGGCCACACTAGCAGCCATTCCGGTTGCCGCTCTCTTTGCTGTTGAGGTCTTGACTGTTATCTTGGCGGGACTTGACGAGCATTCTGTGCCTGTTAATCAGGTACGAGTCGCAGTATTCTTGGCAAGTTGGGTGGTGTTAGGTTATTGGTTAGCGGAGGCTACTTCCGTCAGACGAATCTTCGGTCGAACTTGCTGGGCGTTCTCTATAGCTGCGTTTCTGCTTCCCATCGTGATGATTGTATCGGGGGTTACTACACCACCCAGCCCACCAGATACCTTCTTCCCGAAATCGCTGGTCCTGGCGGTAATCTCCTTCATTGGAGTTATCCTTGGTACCGTAGGACTCCTCCTAGCCGTAGCCGTGTCGCCTTCGGGGGCCCCGGAGCGGTCCGCGGAACGTCTATTTCGGGAAATCAGAGAGACTGTCCGTCGCATCGGCGCGGCACGCATTGCGCTGGCGCTCATGCTGTTGGTTCTCGGAGTTGTTGTACTGCGTGTGGGGAGCGCCGCAGGCTTCTGGAGTGAGAAATACACGGCAATAACTACGAGTCGCACGCATACGTGCGGGATCCGAACTGACGGAACGGCGCACTGCTGGGGCGATTTTCGGGCGATTCCTCCACTGGATGAGCGGTTCGTTGCCATTGCGCCGGGCGTGGGCCACGCCTGCGGACTACGCGAAAACGGCTCCCTCTCGTGCTGGGGGGACATCCGTTCCAGCCTCGGCCTTAATCTGCCTGCCGATCCTGGCAAAGAAACAAACGGAGAGGCGTTCGCCGAAATCACTGCTGGCGGGGAGCACATTTGTGGGTTACGTCCTGATGGGACCGTTGAATGTTGGGGAGATGACCGAGACGGTGAGACATCTCCCCCGGATGGAGAGCGGTTCACGGAGATTAGCGCTGGTCGTTACCATACTTGTGGAATACGTCCAGACGGTACTGGCATCTGCTGGGGCTCGGTAGATTCTCCGCCCGGCGGTGAGCGCTTCAAGGCGATTAGTAGTGGCTGGGAATATGCCTGCGGCATTCGTGTGGAAGAGGACGTCATCTGCTGGGGGTCTACGGGGAGCCTTCCTGGACTCCCATCCATTGGAGGACCGTTTGTGGCACTAAGCAGTGGCGACCGTCATGCATGCGGACTTCGCCCAGACGGCTTTGTCCACTGCTGGGGGGCTAGTTCGGCGCACGACCATTATGATTTTGGATCGGAGCCCGTGAGAGGGGAGCAATTCGTCTCAATAAGCAGTGGTGATAACTACAACTGCGGACTTCGCCGAAATGGCACCGTGAAGTGCTGGGGCGGCAGTTCGTTAGATAGACTCTACAGGTAGGTCTGCGGAACGGAGCCTCACTTGCCCTGCATCACCTCGTGAAAAGGCACCCGCTCGTCAAGTACCTTGAGGGTCGCTTCGATACAGTAGGTCTTTTGGGCTGGCGACCCCTGTAAGGGCAACACGGATGTTGACAACAACGCAAATGTTGTGCATGAAAAGGCAGGATGAACGCACGAGAGCTTCAACTCTGACTGAGAAGGCAGGGCTGCACATTCCACAACCACAAGGGAGGCAGCGGGCATCTCACCATCCGGCTCGGAGACCGCACCAGCCAACGTCCGATGCACGGAGGCGGCAAGGAGCTTGGACGTGGACTCGCAGAGAAGATCAAGAAAGACTTGGGGTTGGACTGATGCTTGCCTATCCGATAACGCTTGAAGACGATAACGGAACCGTGTTGGTGACCTCCCCCGACTTCCAGGAGTTGACCACCTTCGGAGACGACCGTGAGGAAGCCGTCGCCCGCGCCGTCAACGCGCTGGAAGAGGCGATTGCAGCGCGCATCCACGACCGCAAAGACATTCCCGCTCCGTCCCGGGGTGAGACCTACGCCGCACTGCCGACGCTGACTTCAGTGAAGGTGATGCTGTACCAGGGGATGAGAGACCAGGGCGTCGGCAAGGCTGAGCTGGCCCGTCGCCTGGGATGGCACATGCCGCAGGTGGACCGGGTGCTGGACGTCCATCACCGGTCACGGATCGACCAGATGGACGCCGCCCTGGGAGCCATCGGACGGCGGTTGCACGTGAGCGCGCCGGCGGCGTCACTGGATCCGGCGATCGCAGCCGTTGGAGAAGAGACTGGCGGCCCGAATTAGCCGCGATAGACCAGACCAAGAGACGAAGGAGGAATCCTCATGAAGAAGCACCTACAACCGCTCACGCCGGGGGCGCTATACGCGCGAGTCTCCAGTGACAGGCAGGACGTGGACCTGTCCGTGTCCGCCCAGCTGACGGGCTCAAGGACTACGCCAGGGCCAACGGCTACAGCGTCGCCCGCGAGTACTTCGACGAGGCCGAGAGTGGCCGCGTGGCGGACAGACCCCAATTCAGGGAGATGATCGAAGAGGGCTCCCAGCCAAAGGCCCCCTTTGAGTTAATCCTCGTCTGGAAGTTCAGCCGCTTCACGCGCAAGCGGGAGCATGCCGTCGCCTTCAAGTCCATGCTGGAGGAGAAAGGGCATCAGGGTGGTCTCCATCACCGAGCACGCCGACGACTCTCCCACCGGCAAGCTCATGGAGGCCATCATTGAGAGCGTGGACGAGTTCTATTCGGAGAATCTGATACCGGTGTTCCAATCGACGCCAACTCTTCCGTTGGGATTGCCATCGTGAGACTGACGTTGTTCTCACGGTCGATGTTCACCTCGTCCAGAAGAAGCCGCAACGCCTCGCGGCGCTCGTCGTCGGGCAGGTTGTCCAGCCCGTCGCCAACCCCGCGCGAGCCCACTCGACCACATGCTCCGCCAGCACCCGCTTCTCCGTCTCCCTGGCCCGATAGTCGTCCAGCTTCGCTCGCAGAGTCTCCAGCCTTTCGGTAATGAACTTGCGCTGGTGGTCCAGCTGCTCCTCGGTTATCTTCCCCGACACGTACAGTCTGATGGCCCGGTCTTCCTCGTACTGCACCTTCTGAAGCTCGCGCTCCGTCCCGGCGATCTGTTTCTCCCGTCCTCCGTCATCCTCGCGCTCCAGAGACTCCAGGCCAGCCAGGTTGAGACCGGGATTCTCCAGCGCCTTCTTGACCTCGCCCCAGACCAGGCCCTCCAGCCGCTCCGCCCGGATCATCGAGTGTTCGCGGCAAGCCGTGCGGAAGTGCTGCACGCCATAGCACTTGTAGTAGCGGCGCGGAGTCCCCATCTCGTACTTGTAGACCTTGCCGTTGCCCCCGACGGTCCGCTTTCTCGTCGCCAGGCAGCCCACGAGCATCCCGCGCTCGGTGCACCGCACCAGATGCTGCAACAGATAGAATATCTTGGTGTTGCGCCCGGATTGGGTCCTCCGCTTCTTCATGACGCTCTGCGCCCGGTCTCAGGACTGTTCGTCCACTATCTGCGGGAACGGCGCCGGTATCCACGAATCCTTCTCCTTGTCGTGGACCCGTATCCCGTCCTCCATCAATATATAGCGGGCCTTGCCGTACCACCAGGTGCCCTTGTAGGTCTCGTTGCTCAGGATGCGGTAGACCTGACCGTCCCACCAATCCTTGCCCCTATTGGCTACGGGAACGCCGTCAGCCGCTGAGCGATCACCCGCGCCCCCAATCCGTCGTGGAGGCACATGTGGAAGATGCGCCGAACGACCTCGGTCTCGGCCTCCACTATCTCAGGTCTGCCGTCGTCTCCGACGAGGTAACCGTAGGGGACGTTAGGGGACGTTGCTGACCGGAATGCGGCCCTGCTTGGCGGCGCCCCGCTTGCCCATAGACGCCCGCTCCCGGAAGTTGTCAAGCTCGATCTTGCCGATGGCTGCCATGAGGCCGAAGGTCTCCATGTCGATGGCGTCCATGACGGCCTCGAGATTGATCTGGTGGGCCTCGAAGACCTTCATGAGGGCGGCGACGGGGTACATCCCTCGGTTGAGGCGGTCGGACTTCCAGCAGGCGATGGTTTCGAAGCGTCCCTGGCGCGCGTCGGCCAGCATCCTATGGAACTCAGGCCGCTTCTTCAACCAGCCCTGGCCCACCTCCTGGTAACCTGGTAACCCGCGACGATGGTCAGGCCCCTGCGCTCGCAGTGGGCCTCCATCTCGGAGGTCTGCTCGGTGATGGAGGTCTTGTCCTCCTCGTCCTGGCTCTGGTCTGACACGCGGTCGTAGATGGCCGCTTTATTGTCCCTCGCCTTCCGGCGCTGCACCTTGATTCCCGGCATGGCCGCCTCCTTTTGCTTCTTGTCCATCTGCCGGCGTTCCTAGCCAAAACTGTTGGCCTGAACCGAATCCGACGCTCACTGACGAATCGACTCCTACACTGAGGTCGCCGCCCGGTCGTTCAGGGTATGGAATTACGCCACATCCCGCCGGGGCGCAGCGGGTGCTGCCACCGAAGCCCTGGAAATCGGCTAAAGTCGGAGTCGGTCGTAGCCATGCTCCATAGCGATCGCTGCGTGCTGGGCGTCAGCGACCAGCTTCCCGGCGGCTCCGGACTCGCGGCACAATCTTTCGAATATGTCCAGGTGATCGGGGCCGGGGGCCACAATGCGCGCCGTCGGGCGTTCCAAGAGCGAGGATACGAATGCGAATGACTGATCGAGAGTAGACGGCGGGTCGAAGACTCAGGGGTTGGTCGCGACGCGGATGAAGCCGGACAAAACGAGGACGGAGAGGGCGAACGGTTCCGGTCCTGTCGCCAAACGGGTAATCCAACCCGCATACTCGGCGTGATCGGGGGTCGAGTCCTGGATGTGTGCATATATCAGGACATTTACGTCAGGAAGCAGCAATTCGAATCATCGACGCCCGAGCTTGAATCGGGCCTCGTCATCTTGCGCGTCGAGCGCCATCGGCCGGTCGAGATCGACTCCGGGGCGGGGATGAACGCCGCGTACGGTCACCAACCGGAATGGCGGCGTCTCCGATGGCTCGCGACGCTTCAGCGCATCGTCCAGCGTGCTGGAAATAAAGGCGCTCACGCTGATGCCTCGAGCTTCGGCTGCCCGGCGCACCTGCTTCGCTAGCTGGTCATCAAGCGAGATCGTCGTTCTCATGATGCATTAGTATAACATTTCTTCATCGTCGAATCAACACTGGTCGAACAAGGAGGGAAGTGAAAAACTCAGGGTCGTGTCCCGTCAAGTGGTGTAAGAGCGTCGCAGATTGATCAGGCTGCCCCTGCGGGCAGCATCGTTGATGCTTCCATGCGGCGCTGATCACTGACGACGACGGCAAGAGCGGGCAGATAGCGGCGGGTGACCTGCCATTCGTCGTGCTGTTCGGCGATGACTGCCCCGATGAGCCGGCGGACCGCAGCGCGGTTCGGGAAGATGCCCACGACGTCGGTGCGTCGCCGTATCTCCTTGTTGAGGCGCTCCCGGGGGTTGTTCGACCAGACCTGCGTACAATGCGCCACGGGGAACGCGGCGAAGGCGAGGACCTCCGGCCCCGCCTCTTCCAGCATCACGGCGGCCTGGGGCAAGCGTTCGTCGAGCATGCTCACCATGCGGCTGTGTTGCGCGTGGATCTCCTCCGGCGAAGGGCTGCTGGTAGATCGTCCGGACCATGGTCGCCACCCAGGGCTGGGCGCGGCGGGGGACTTTGGAATGCAGGTTGGTCATGAAGTGGGGGCGGCAGCGCTGCCACGATGCGCCAGCGAAGACCATGGCGATGGCGTCCTTCAGCCCCTGATGAGCGTCGGAGGTCACCAACTGGACCCCATTGAGGCCTCGCGTCGTCAGTGAACGCAGGAACGCCAGCCAGAACGCGCCGTCCTCACTCGTCCCCACTTCGATGCCGAGCACTTCGCGCATACCCTCGCGGTTGACCCCGGTCGCCGCCACGACGCTGACGTTGACCGGTCCGCCCGTCTTCGCGGACCTTCTGGGTCAGCGGCGTCCAGCCACAGGTAGGGATACGGTCCGCCGCCCAACGGCCGCCGAGGAACGACTCGACGTCGTCGCCGACTCCTGGCAGATGCGGGAGACCTGACTCTTGGAGATGCCCTCGCAGCCGAGAGCTTGCACAGGTCTTCGACGCGGTGGGTGGAGACGCCCTCCACGTAGGCCTGCTGCACGACGGTGAGCAAGGCGCGCTCGCTGCGTCGGCGCGGTTCGAGCAGAGAGGGGAAGTAGCTGCCCTCCCGCACCTTGGGGATTCTCAGATCCAGCGTGCCCACCCGGGTGTCCCACGGTCGATCGCTGTACCCATTCCGGTGAGTGAGCCGTTCCGGGCCGTGCCGGTCTTACTCGTCACTTCGGCCTCCATCACCGCCTGCGCCAACATCGCAGCCCCTCCCGCAAGAAGCCGATGTCGGAGCCATACGCTTCCTTGCGCAGCAGCTCCAGCACGTCCATCCTGTCCTTGGCCATCGCGTTCACCTCCTTCATCTTTGCGTTGATGAGGGTGACGCGGTGGCCTTTGTCTTGCCAGGCCTTGCTGTCCTTACACCACCTCCCGGGACACTGCTAAACTCAGAGGCTGTGAGTTTTTTGGGTTCTGTTGTTGTTAGGCGGCATGTTGGTGGCGGAAAGCGCCATTGGGAAGTTTCACCGGGGCGGGCGCTTGTTGAGGGAGGCAGAATTGCGGGACAGCATTGGCCGCTTTCCGGGCGAATTCACTAGGGAATCCGGATTGACTGGTCCGGAGCTTATCGGCTGTGCCTGCTTAACCCCCGTGTCTGCCTACGCCATGAACGCCTCCCAACGCAGGAGGTTGTGGGCCACGGCGACAAGGAGCATTACGCTGGTGATTTTGGCAAGTCCCCGTACGTTGAATTGGCTCACTCCGTGAAGACGCACCTGGGCGTTCGTCCACTCGGCTACAGACGCCCGCTGCCTGTATATGGCTTTGGCCTCGCCGGTGGCCATCCGTTGACGCCACCTTGCCACGTCCGGCCCGTCCCCGTAGCGGGGATCGTAACGCTCCCGTTCGGGCTTGTTCCGGGGCAACCTCACCGGCGCATACACACTCACCCCACGTTGCTCCAGAGCGGTGATGTCCTCCCGGGTAGCGAAGCCCCCGTCCATCAGGTAGGAGTCAGGGCGCCGGCCCGTCCGCCTGACCAGTTGTTCCTCCATGGGCGCCGCTTGCCCTGCGTCCGTACCCGACGATGTGACCCCTACTCCGACGATGATCCCGTTGGCGCTATCAGTGGCCAGTTCGATATTGCAGGCTGGCCGGAAGCCGCCATCCGGCATCTTCATCACCGTTGCCTGGGGGTCTGTGGTGGATACCCGCGCCTTCGTAACCTTGGGACGCTGAGCCTTCGCCTTGGTGTGCTGTTGGCGTTCCTTCTTCGCTTGTGCCCGGGGCAAGTACGACAGCGCCTCCCGGACCCGTTCCTCCCGCTCTCGCGCCGCACGCTCCCGCGCCGCACGTTCACGCCGCGTCACACCGGAATCGGGACGCTCCCGCTCCTGCGCCAGCCGCTCCACCTGCGCCCGCGCCTCCTCCATGCACCTCTTCAATCCCTGCGCGCCGCGAAAGGACGCGGCGCCGGCGCTCGCCCTCACCCGCATCCCGTCTTGAGCCACACGCTCCAGCAGGACCGCCCCTGCGGCCATCAGAGAACCTATGATCTGGGTCAAAAGGCCGTCCAGCGCCTCCTGGTGGGCTACCCGGAAGTCAGAGAGCATGTGATAGTTGACAGGTACGTTCCCCCTCATCCAGCGGTAGGCGTCGTGCTCTTCGCACAAACGCGCCAGCCGGCGGGCGCTCCCTATACCGTCAACCGTGGCCAGAAGCCACAACGCCAGCAGCGCTTTGGGGTCTGTCGTTGGGCGGCCTGGCCGGTTCTCCACCGCCTTGACCGGCGCATAAAAGGCCGACAGGTCCAACCTCTCCAAAAAGCTCCATATAACACGGGCCCGATGCTCTTGAGGCAACCGAGATTCCAGGTCCAATACCGCCCACTCAGGCTGATTCCGCACCGGCCGCAGCACCCGGGCCTCACCCGGACTCGTTGGCGCAGGCGCTCGCTTCTCCTCGATGGCCGGAAGTTCAAACAGCGTCTCTTCACTCATGTGTTCACCTCGCCGATATGGCTGCCCAATATCGTTGTCCAGCAATCAGCCTCTCAATACCATAGGAGCATAAATGATTTATTCACAGGCTCTCAGGTAAAGCCGCGGCTTATCCGCCTCTCTGGCGGATGATCTGAACCTACTGGAAAGCCCTGGTCAACTGTGACCGGGGCTTTTGTACGGTAAAATTGCGCCATCCAACCCTAGGAGACAACCCTAATGGAGAACAGAATCGTCTCGCTCATCGCAGGAGCATTTTCAGGCATAGTCACAGGCATAGTCATTGGATTTCTGCTATTGGGCATTGGAGCCGCGTCGTGGGTGGGCGTCACGGGAGACCAGCCGGAAACCCTGGGGGCCATCGAGGAATTGGCCTATGCCCAAGAAGACGCGGCGAAGCGTTTGGACTCAATATCGGAATCCCTGGATTCCCTCAAGGAGTTAACCGATGCCCGAGAGGACACCACGAAGCGTTTGGACTCAATATCGGAATCCCTGGATTCCCTCAAGGAGTTAACCGATGCCCGAGAGGACACCACGCAGCGTTTGGACTCAATGGCGGGCTCCCTGGATTCCCTCAAGGAGTTGACCGATGCCCGAGAGGACACCACGAAGCGTTTGGACTCAATGGCGGGCTCCCTCATCACACTAGAGGATACGGTCAGACGGCTTGAATCAGTCGGCGGCGAGTTGGGCGCCATTCCACTGTGGGTTGATGGGACATCACAAGCGGATGCCCAAAAACTTCTTGAAGATTGCTTCTCGGAGAGGCTAGGTGCGATAGGGCCACTTCTCATGGACGAGTCGTTGGGTGGGCAGCCGTTCCAAGACTTCATTGAAGTAATGATTGATGAATCGGGAATGGATTATGCCGGGGGCACTCGTTTCATGGGGGTGATGTTTGGGTGTTGGCGCTAACTGGCGGTTCCCCGTCAATCTTGTAAATGTGTCAAAACAAGCCATTCAGACGCCACAGTGCACTTCGCACTCGTTTCTGAACTCGTCTGCATGGCCATCGGCTCCGATCTCCGCCTCCCCGGCAGGGCTGATGACGGTCAGGGTTCGGGGGGGGGGGGGGGGGGCAGAACACGCTACAGGGTCCAAATAGTTGGCCCACGCACACTGAAGGCCCCCGGCGCGCTGAAGGGCCGCGCGCCGGGGGCCAACTACTCTAGGGAGTGGAAAGCATGGACCCTTAGCCGTCGGCCGCGAAGCCCGTAGCGTGACACTTCACCGCGAGGCCGCCGCCGTCGAATTCTTTGATGGCCATCGACGAACCCCGCGGGTTCCCGCCGTGACAATGGCCCGGTGTCCGGTACCAATCACCGGAACGGCGGGCCCGAAGCCGAGCGGCCAAGTCGCGCTCGAAGAGATGCCGCCACACAACGAGGACCTGCGCTAGGCCCCGGCCCTATGCCGCCGATACCGTGACAATGACCTTCTTTGTCTGCCTGACCATGCCGCCGCGGGAGCCATGCGTCTCAGACTCAAACGTAAATGAATAGTCACCCAAGATGACACCGACCGGCGGCTCAAACCTTGCCGTTGTTCCTGATACCGTTGCCCACGTCTCCCCGCTTGTACGGCGCATGCCAGGACCGGGGAGCGCGAGGGTGCTTGGGGCCGCCGCCCTACCCTGCCGCCCGCCGCCTGCAGCGAAGCCCGTAACGCGCCATCGGTACCCGTCCGTTGTGTCTGGTTCCAGGCCCAGGGTCGGCCAGGGTCGGCCATAGTTGGCCCTGACCTGTTGCAGCAAGGCAGCGGTCGCGCTCTCCGAAGGGCGGCTTAGGGAAAGTAGGGAGCGCGCCCCGACTGGTTCGCGGCTCAGAACGAGCACCGCGACGTTGTGCGCTTTTGCCCATCCGCCCAGGTGCTGAACGTAGGCCCGCCCTGCTTCGTCGCTGCCGTCGCTGCCCTCATAAGCCGCCCGCAACGGATCAAGAACAAACACGCTGGCCCTGCCCGCCGCCGCCTCAAACTGAACACCGGCGCGGGTAGGGCCGCCCGCCGTGAAGCGTTCAAGGTCCACGGCCCACAACGGCCCCGTCAGGTCCGCAATGCGCAGATTCCCTAATCCTTCCCGTGTCACCCACGGGGCCGCCGGGCCTGCAATGCGCGAAAGCCGCCGGGCCTGTTCGTCGCTGCCGTCGTCCCAGCTGGCATACACAACGGGCGCGCCTTCGGAGGGTATGGCGGCCCCGACGGGCGGGGCATCCGCGCCCGCTATCCAGCGGTGTTCAGGCCCGCCGCCGGACGCTATCCCCGCCGCCATTTGCAGGGCCAAGGTTGACTTCCCGATTCCGTCGGGCCCATCGAGGCAAGTAACGCAACCGATGGGCAGCAGCCCGTCGATGGCGTACGCGCGTTCGTCAGGTTCCCCGATGTCGGCCCAGGTGGTTATCTCCATTGAAGCAGTCATCTTTCACCTCTCGTTTTCGCTAGTAGTGGGGCCGTTATCTGGGTCGTCGGTGGTAGGCGGTAAGCCTGACTCAGCGCGCGCCTGTTTCAGGGCAGCCAGTAGTTCCCTGTAGACAACTCCCACCTCCCAAGGGTCCTCGCGTTCAATAACAGACCGGAGGAACGCAATCTGCTCGTAATCTTCAATGATGCCCGCCGGGCTATCGTCGCGTTCCATTGAGCACAAATCCTCGTAAACAAGCTTCAGGCCGTCAAGTCGCGTCATGTCGTGCACTTTCTCCATGCCCGCGCTAACGAATAGCGGAACACCCCAGAGGAATCGCAGGGCCTCCCCCCTGCGTCTAGGCCGCGGCCATGGTATCCGACGCCATGCCTGACCTGTCGGCAACAGGGCCCGCACCGGGCCCCCTGCCCGTCGGCGCCGTTGGCGTAGGCCCGTCGATGCAACCGCGGCGGCCGACGACGGGCCGGATGTTCCGGGGCCGCCGGAATCGGCCCGGCCGACTTCCACAAGCGGGCGGGCAGGGCCGACGTGTCCGCAACGCGGCCCTCCGATTCCGGCGGATGGGCCCTAGGCCGTCGCGGGGTTGTCGGCGGGCTGTACTCGTACGACTTGCCGCCGGAACGATTCGGTCGTGGGCCGACGACGCGGGCGGGCCTCGATGCAACCGCGGCGGCCGCCGGGCCGGATGTTCCGGGGCCGCCGGAATCGGCCCGGCCGACTTCCACAAGCGGGCGGGCCCTAGGTCGTCGCGGGGTTGTCGGCGGGCTCGGGCCGCTGGCCGGGCATCCTGAGAAGGGAATACGGCCCGCACCGGGGCCCCTGCCCGTCGGGGCCGTTGGCGTAGGCCCGTCGATGCAACCGCGGCGTCCGACGACGGGCCGGATGTTCCGGGGCCGCGGGAATCGGCCCGCCCGACTCCCGCAAGCGGGCCGCCATGCCCGACGGATGGGCCCTAGGTCCACGCGCTGCCCTCGGCGGGCTGTACTCGTACGACTTGCCGCCGAATCCGATGTTCCGCCGGAACGATTCGGTCGTGCTACGAAACGCACCGCGGGCAGGTAGCGTCGGCCCCAAGAGGCGCGAAGTCAGCGCCAAGCGCGGACGGGATATGAGTTGTCATAGAATTCCCAGTAGTAGGGGCCCGCCTCGTTCAGATGTTCCCCTGCCTTCAGCCGCTCCCAGACCTTCTCTATTTCCGATATCGGCAACCCCAACGTAGGCGGCTTTCCCCGGACATTAGCCTGGGCGATTCCGACAACGCGCCCGTACTTGTCCACGACCGCCCCGCCGGAGTCACCATCCTGGCTGAGAAGGTCAAGCGCAATGACATCTATCTCCCCGTCCACCTCTTCAGCGAAGGCAATCGTCCGCGACTTGGATAGAACGCCAACCTTTGCCTCGGCGGGAAGTCCTTCATTCTGGCCTATGAGCACAAGCTTTTCGTACGCGCCCAAAGGGTCGATATCGCGCCTGGGCAGCGGCGCAAGTACCCAGCTACCGGTATCCCACAACTTGACGGCGGCCCTGCCGTTATTGATCAAACCCCAACTCAAACCAGGGCTGAGATTCCAAGTTTAGATGCTCGCCCGCTTTCAGCCGTTCCCACACTCTGCTTATCTCCTCGATGGGCAAAAAGGCTGCCAGTGTAGATGCAATGGGGGAATCTGGGGACTCCTGAGCGAGCTTTGTTGCGTGCATCATGCCTATGACGTGTCCTTGCTCATCCACAATAGGACTCCCTGAGTCACCCGGGGCAGCATCGATCCATGCTGTCAGGTATGTCGTTCCGCCGCCCTGATTGATACCCGCAAGCCGACCCTCAATTCGCTCCAACCGGTCGCCGTGATAGGAATCGATCTTTAGGATTGCCAGAGGTGAACCCGTCTCCGGCGCCGCTTCTCCTATAGGCATCGGGCTGAGTTTAACGCCCTCCTCCAGCTTGATGGCCGCTAGGTCGCGCAAGCTGTCTGTCCCCACCACTAGGCCGCAACTGGGAATAGATTGGCTATAGATTGTCGCCTCCGATATGACCGGGCCGCCGCCCGCGCCGCCAGGGCCAGCGAAGAATCCGCCGCCCCATCGCAGGGTATGGAGAGCGGTGATAACCCAGCCGTCTTCGTACACCCACCCTCCCCCTATTTGTTGGAACGACCCGCCAATCTGCCTACGACTACACCCATGCTGGCCCGCGTTTATAGAGACAAGTGAGTTCAGTGAATCGGCCGCAACGGGCGCGGGTGTTGCCGTTGCCGTCGGGGATTGCGTCCCTTCCACGCGTTCGCAGTAGGCTTTCGTCCCACCCCCGCTCAACTGAACAATAGCCATTAGGATAGCCATTTGACGACGGATGACAGCGTTGCTGAGCGACGCATCTAAGCTATAGCCTGCATTCTTCAGCGTCGCGCAGGCTTGCCGAATATCGGCGTCCTCGGTGTCCAGGCGGCCCATCTCCGCGAGAAGGCTTTTAACTTCCTGCAACAACGGGCCTGATTCACCCGGCGGACCTGATTCACCCGGCGGACTTGCCGCACCCGGCGGACCTGCCGCACCCGGCGGACCTGCTTCACCCCGCAAGCCGACTTCACCCGACGGGCCTGCTTCACCCGACGGGCCTGCTTCACCCGACGGGCCTGCTTCACCCGGCGGGCCTGCTTCACCCCGCAAGCCGACTTCACCCGACGGGCCTGCCGCACCCGACGGGCCTGCCGCACCCGGCGGGCCGGGTGCGCCCTGCGGGCCTGCTTCACCCGACGGGCCTGCTTCACCCCGTCCGCCCCAGCCCGTCGGGCCTGCCGCACCCGGCGGACCTGATTCACCCGTCGGGCCGGGTGCGCCCTGCGGGCCTGCTTCACCCGGCGGGCCCGCACACGCCGCGAGGGCCAGGGCGGCCAGCCCGACGACAAGCAGCCCTATAACGTACTTCTTCATTTCGTCCCTATTTATTCCGTCCCTCCTATAAGTTCGGTTGTTTCGGCCCGCCATCCCCTGACCTGCCGGTCAAGCCGTTCGAGGTCGTTTGCGGCCAGTTGGCGGAACCACTCGCTAACGGTCTGGTTCCGGCGCATGGCGGCCAGCCGCCAGACTCTCCACTGGGCCGTCGTCGAGGCTACGGATACGTTCTTATCCCGCCGAATATCTTGTGCAGGCATCGCGCCCCCTTCCTGACTAGCTGGGTATATTATACTGTGCCACTATGAGCGGGCATCTCTGCGTGATAATATAATCTATCAGGTCATAGAGGGGCAGTCGATCACGACCGCAATCACAAACACCAGCCGCGCCGACGACCTGACGCGGCTGGCGGAAGGCGTGCGGCAGGCCATCAGTGAAAGCCGATCCACACACACAAGGCGGGCCTACGCAGGCCAGTGGGCGGCCTGGAAGTTATGGGCCGAAGGCCGCGGGCTGCCCGCCCTGCCCGCGCAGCCCGAAGACGTCGCGGCCTACCTGGTCCAACGGGCCGGGCCAGGATTCGGGGCCGGATGGATATCGCGCTATGCCAGGTCATGCACGATGCGGGCCTGAGACGTTCCGAAGCAGCAGCGTTGACCTGGGCCGACGTGGTGAAGTCGGAAGACGGAAGCGGGCGGCTTACCGTCGTACGGTCGAAGACTGACAAGTACGGGCGCGGGCAGGTTGTGGCAGTCACCCATCGCGCCCTGCGCGCCCTGGAGGCGATCCGGCCCAGCGGCGCAGCTCCCGGTGATTCAGTCTTCGGATTGTCCGCGTCCCAAATTGCCCGCCGGATTCAGGCCGCCGCCAAGGGCGCCGGTCTAGGTGATAGGTTTGGCGGCCATAGCGGACGCGTTGGGTTAGCACAGGATATGACGCGGGCCGGGGCCCCGGCCCAAGTGGTTCAACTGCAGGGCCGGTGGTCAACGGCGGCAATGGTGGCACGCTACAGCCGCGGCCTGGACGCAGGGGAGGCCCTGCGATTCCTCTAGGGCGGCCCGCCCGGTCTGAGAGTCGAAGACGGTCGAAGGGCCCACGTCGTCGTCGGCCCCACGTCGGCGGCCCCGACGGGCAGGGGGCCCGGTGCGGGCCGTGTTCCCTCGGAATCGACGGCCCCGTTACTGCCCGCCGAGGGCAGCGCGTGGACGGACAAGCTGTTGCAAGAGGTCATCCGGATGATTCTGGAAGCCTACTGCGAATCGCAGTTCTCCGACCGTTCCCACGGCTTTCGGTCCGACCGGGGGTGCCACACCGCATTGAACGAGGTGGTCACCCACTGGACCGGTGTCCGCTGGTTCGTCGAAGGAGACATCAAGGGGCGCTTCGACAACATCGACCACGATGTCCTGTTGGCGGTACTCGGAGAGAAGCTCCACGACAACCGCTTCCTGCGCCTGCTCAAGTTCCTACTGAAGGGGAATACGGACCAAGTCTTCGCCAAGCACACTGGTATACGAGCCGGGGTTTTCGAGGTCTGGACGCCAGCGATGGACCTGGTCGTATTCGAGCGTGAGCTCCAATTTGAAGGGTGGATCTATGAGTAACATGGCGACCTCCTCTAGCTGGCCAACGTTCCAGTGACATTTACTATCGAGGATTTGAAAGCATCATATTCCCAGATTTCCACGTCATCCGGTATCAGATGACTGTAGTTTTTTACGTAGTACACTGCTAGGCATTCACACCGTCTTTCGTTGAAATCACGCAACACGAATAGAACCTTCTGGAACCGCTTCGGAGCCAAACAAAACAGATACATTGCCTCGTTCCATACGGTGATCTTCACGCTCGGTACATTGCCGCCGCGCGTCCATGTATGGGATTTGCATTAAACTAGCATAGGCGTATCGTCAGAACCAAGGTCAAACTGCCTGTCCTTCTTACTGGAAACGCCGATCTGTACGCTATGTCTCCTTTGGAGCGAGATCCCCTTTTGGCGAAGGTATCTTGGGCCGCAACCTCAAAATCTCGACCTACCTGAGAATTCGAGGTTGAGCCGAGCCTTTGGAAATTGTTGACCATCGCTCAATCCTCCCATGCAGCTTTCTACTTGAGGAGGTCGTCTAGAGGGGGCTGGCAGGTCCGCCTCAGCCGAAAGGACCCGACATCGGTAAACGATTCTCTCTTATCCAATCAACATGCGTAGCAGAGACTAATCGCTTGCGACGGCGCCTTGGCCGTCTGCGGCATCATCTCCGAGGGCGTTGTACTCAGGCTCTTCTTCTTGGAACAACTCGGAATATTCAGCAGAAGACAATGCGTCCTGGAGAGCCTTCCGGAAAACCTCACGCCCGCTACCGGGATCCCGGCCCATGGCCTGGCCGACCAGCCTGAGCAAGGCCTCCCCGCGTTCTACGAAGGAATCCTGGAAGTTATTGGTCTCCAAATGCCTGGGATTCAACCAGTGAGCCTCAAGCGCTTGCTCCAGTCTCGCACTGCCCATGTCTTCCTGGAGGCGTTTTAAGTAGGCCGCGGGGCCGCGGCCGCCGATGATCCGGTTCGTGGCAGCACTTAGCGGAGTCTTGTTGATGACTGAATCGTAGAGGTGCGAAGGTATGGCAGGCTTTCCTTCTGTGCTCCTGCACCAGGAGACCGGAAAAACATGGTGTATATCGATATTTTCGTTGTTGTATGTGGCTAAGGACAACTGTACGTCGCTTCGCCAATCACTCGCCCCGTGCTTCATCTGCAATGCGTATAAGCCCTTGTAGGCCGCGCTATTGCGAGTGCGAAGCGTCAGCAGTCTCTCAGGTATGAAGTTTGCCTGGGCAATTAGGATAGGGTCGACACCCCCTCTGACATACTCCGCGACTTGAGCCAGGTCCAGCGCATATTGGGTTTCGGTGGTTCCGCCGTACCCTTCTCCGAAGATGCCCGACCAGTACCAGCGCGCGAGTTTGTCTCTGGCCAAAGCAGGTTCTAACTCGGCGCTCAACTCCACGTACAGTGCAGCCAGAGGCACTAGTTGAGTATTGTATGGAACGTTGTACCGTCCGAAGATGAATTGGCTCTGTAGGAATGCTGCTGCTTTGCGAAATCCTCCTTCCAACTTATTGGCCCACTTCTGGTAATCGTGGAGGCGCAGGTTGAGGATATCGCGTCTCTTACAGCTAACGGCGGGCAGCCGGGTTGCTGGCTGGCCTCTTTCGATAGCTTCTCTCCGGTCTGCCTGCGTCTTGAGGAGCGATACGGCTTGTAGGAAATGCTCACCTTCGATCCCTTGAAGCACGCCCCCGTAACTGGGGTACAAGCGCTGCCTTCGATCCCGCCAGTCGTCTCGGAGTGAGAACTCCTCGGACTCAGCGGCGAATGAGGCCGTCGCCAGCTCGAAGACGTTGAGCTGAACTCCACCGGTATTGACCTTCTCGAATACGGTGCAGACCGCCTCCTTTGGTGTTTCCTTTTCCAAATGGATGACAGGCAAGAGATAGTCCGCGAATGGCTTGATTACCCCATCATTGAATCTGCTGAAGAATTCAGTAGGGTCCCCCGCTGGGTGGAGGCTTGCACGGCTCCCCCAATACCTGGTGTAGTTGAGGGTCCATTCCAAAGGGTCAAATAGCTTCTCAGTCGGAAACATGAGCTCTTCGTACTCGAACTCAGGGCTGGAAAGGTCGAGGACCGTCTCGCGTCCAAAGTCCCGGGTAATCTTCTTGTCCTTGGGAACTGCGATAACTGCGTCCTCTCTGTCGGCAGCATCGGAGATCGCTCGCCGCATGTCGATGTAGAACCAACTCAGCCGCTTCTCGCCGCGGCTGTCCTGAGTGGAAACGGCAGCTGGATGCAATAGCGCTTGGTACAGCGACGTCAACCGCTGCTGACCGTCCAGGAGGAACCGGTCGGGTGAAGAAATCCCGTTTTCACTGACTCCCTCGACCAAGCGCGTCCTGAATCTGATGTCGCCTCCGGCTGAAAGAGTCATCACCGCGCCTACCGGGAATCCTCTGGAAATGCTGGCCAGAAGCCCTTTGATTCTGTCTTCGTCCCATACCCAACCTCGCTGGAAGTCTGGGAGTTGGATTTTCCCGCTCTGGACATCATTGAGCAGGGCTTTTAGTGAAAGCGAAAAGGTAGTGAACATTCAGTCCTTCCTTATCAAGGATTCTCCGTCGATTGTGAACTTATTCGGACAGACTCCGGGTCCCCCTCCATGCCAAGCAGCGAAGCCGGCCGAGATCATTTCGCCGACGATGATCAAAAGGCAAAGGACACATTGCCTCAAGAGTCTATAGAGAATATCATAGGCGCAGTATCTTCAACAACGTGGAAGGAATAGCTGTTGGCGACAACTACTATGGCTCCGAAGGGCATCTCGGAGAGGAACAGGCGACTCCTCACCTCCTTGTACCGGAGTGCCACCGGGCCGTTCTCCGTCAGGGAGGCCGCCGCCGCCCTCTCCTTCACTATGCCTCGCACGCACCGTTTCCTTGCGTATCTGGCCGAGAGAGGGTGGCTGGCGCGTGTCTGCCGAGGTCTCTACGCACCGATTCCCCTTGACGCCATCGACCCGAGCGCGTGGCGGGAAGACCCCTGGGTCATCGCGTCCAAGCTCTTCGGCCCCGACTATTATATTGGGGGGGACGGCGTGCGAGCATTGGGACCTGACCGAGCAGATATTCCGAGAGACCGTGGTCGTCACCACCAAGCGGGTGAGGGGTAAGGAGGCCGATATCCAGGGGTTCCCCTTTCGCATCAGGCGCACCACCCCGCGAAAGACATTCGGAACCAAGCCCGTCTGGCGGGACCAGACTAGAGTATACGTGTCTGATCCTTCGCGTACTGTCGTCGATATCCTCGACGACCCAACGCTGGGGGGAGGCATTCGCCACATCGCCGAGGTAGTGGGCGCCTACTTCAGGGGCGAGCATCGTGACGACACTCTTCTTGAGGATTACGTCCGGCGGGTTGGCAACCGCACGAGCTTCAAGCGCCTGGGCTACCTTCTGGAGACACTGGATGTCCATGTACCCTCTCTTCTCCAAGCCTGCGAAACGAATGTGAGCTCAGGCATCGGTCTCTTGGACCCCAGCTTGCCCGACGAGGGACCCATAGTGTGGCGGTGGAGGCTGCGTGAGAACGGCACAGTCCCATCGGATGGTGTGGCCGGTTGATTACCAGAACGGACCTCAACGAAAGAATCAACGAATGGGGGATCCGAGAGGATGTGATCGAGAAGGACTACATTATCGGGTGGGCGCTCTGGGGAATCGGGTCGGACCCTAGCCTATCCACCTCGTGGGTCTTCAAGGGCTGCACGTGCCTGAAAAAGTGCTACGTCGAGACCTACCGATTCTCCGAGGATCTGGACTTTACGGCGCTGCCCGGAGGCCCGGCAGAGGCGAGTCAGGTGATTCCTCTCTTGAAAGGCGTCTTCGAGCGTGTCTACGAGGAGTCCGGGATTGACTTTCAGGGGAGGGAACCAGCGGTGCGGAAGCGTCCCGATGGTCGATGAGCCGAGGGGCGCATCTACTACCGTGGCCCACGGAACGCGCCTGGCGTCTCAAGCCTCCGGCTCAACCTGACCACTGCGGAACAGGTGGTGCGTCCCGCCGTCCTGCGCCCCATCGCCCACGAGTACCCCGACTCCCTGCCGGCGCCCGCTGAGGTGCGATGCTACAGCTTTGCGGAGACTTTCGCCGAAAAGCTGCGGGCTATGGGAGAGAGAGCCCTGCCTCCGATGTATGGAAGGCTAGTGATGGGTTTGGGCGACAAAAAAAGGCCCGCATACGAGCTTGTCTCAGAAGGCTCCGCTCCCCTGTCTGCGGCAAATTGGTGCGACGACAAGCGTAACAATATCTGACAATACTGCGATATACGACTACCTAGAGACGCTGTTGACCCCGCATATCGTGTTGAACGAGCGAGGTCAATGCCTTTGGTACTCTTCTGAACCAAGCTCGTATGCCGGCCTTTTTAGTTGCCCTAAATCTGCGCGCTACGCTTCCCGACCGCCTGGAAAAATGTAGGCAGGATTAACCTCAATGGTCTACTGTCATATATTCTGATAGTACCTTTTATGTTCTCTTGAAGAGGAGTTAGGAAACCTCTGAACAACTCCGGGTTCCAATCCGTTCGCCCTGAGCTTGTCGAAGGGTTCTGGCCTCCTCCCCCACGGTGGGAGGATTCAGGAGGGGGGAACCTCCGCTCTGCCAAGCGCATCAGCGGCTTGTTCAGAGGTTCCTTAGTAGGGAAATGGCCTCTGAAGAAGGGTGGGTCAGTATCGCCGATGTCGCCGCCCATTTAAGTGTAGGTAAGGAGTCTATCTACCGTTGGGTAGTTACTAAGGATTTCCCCGCACACAGGGTGGGACGGCTGCTGCGCTTTCGGCTCTCGGAAGTAGATGCATGGGTGACGGCAGGCGGTGGGAGCGGTTCCAAGACCCACTCACCTAGCAGAACAACATTGGCAGACGGCCAAGAGTAACGGGTGAAGGCGTATATGCCACGTATCTTCGACAATCTTGAGCCTGGCTCAACCCTGCTTTCCGCCCTACAGGAAACCCTCGCTCTTTCCTCCAAGGCGGACTTCTGCGTGGGCTACTTCAACCTGCGCGGATGGGGAGGTCTTGCGCCTCGCGTGGACAAGTGGGATCAGGGCGACGGCCCATGCCGAGTGCTCATCGGGATGCAGCGACTTCCACACGAGGAACTCAAGGAGGCCTTGAGCCTGATTGACAAGCCCTCAGTTATGGACAACCAGACTGCACATCGTCTCAGAGTCCAGTTAGCCGAACAGCTTCGCCAACAGCTCACCATCGGCGCGCCTACCAACGCCGACGAGCGGACCTTACGGCAGTTGGCCGCGCAGCTTCGCAGCAAGAAGGTCGTCGTCAAGCTCTTTCTGCGTCACCCCTTGCACGCGAAGCTCTACCTGCTGTTTCGCAACGATCCCATCAACCCCATCGTCGGCTACCTAGGAAGCAGCAACCTGACCTTCGCGGGTCTCTCCAACCAGGGCGAGTTGAACGTGGACGTGCTCGACCATGACGCCGCTCTCAAGCTCAAGGGGTGGTTCGAGAACAGGTGGATCGATCCGTTCTGCGTTGACATCACGGATGAACTGCTTCAGATCATCGAAGAGAGTTGGGCGCGGGAAGCGCTGATTCCGCCCTATCACGTCTATCTGAAGATGGCCTACCACCTCTCCCACGAAGCCCGCGCCGGTCTCGCCGAGTTCAGGATTCCGAAGGTGTTCGGGGACCGCCTGTTCGATTTCCAGGCATCGGCGGTGAAGATAGCAGCCCATCACCTGAACAAGCGCAACGGCGTGCTCATCGGGGACGTGGTGGGTCTTGGCAAGACACTCATGGCCACTGCTGTCGCTCGCATCTTCGAGGACGACTACGGGCTGGAGACGCTCATAATCTGCCCCAGGAACCTCGTCCCCATGTGGGAAGACTACGCTTACCAGTACCAGCTTCGGGCCAAGGTGCTGTCGCTCAGCAGGGCGCTGAGTGAACTGCCCAATCTGCGCCGCTACCGGCTGGTCGTCATCGACGAAAGCCACAACCTCCGTAACCGCGAGGGCAGACGGTACCGCGCGATCCAGGAGTACGTCCGCGCCAACGACAGCAAGTGCATCCTGCTGTCGGCCACGCCCTACAACAAGACGTACCTGGACCTGTCCAACCAGCTGCGCGTCTTCGTGGAGGAAGACCAGGACCTGGGCATCCGCCCTGAACGACTCCTGCGAGAGTTGGGCGAAGTGGAGTTCAGCAGGCGTCACCAGGCATCCCCACGCACCCTGGCGGCCTTCGATCTGAGCGAGCACGCCGACGACTGGCGGGACCTGATGAGGCTCTACCTCGTGCGCCGCACCCGCAGCTTCATCCAGGACAACTACGCGGAGACTGAGCAAGAAACTGGCCGGAAGTTCCTCACCTACGAGGACGGAACGAAGTCATTCTTCCCGACCCGCGTGCCAAAGACGGTGAAGTTCACTATTGACGAGTCAGACCCCAACGACCAGTACGCCAAGCTTTACTCGCAGAGCGTGGTCGATACCCTGAACAGGCTGCATCTGCCAAGATACGGCCTCGGCAACTACGTCGCCGACTATCCCCAGACGCCGCCCACTGCCGCGGAAGAGCGGCAGATCGACGACCTCTCACGGGCAGGCAAGCGGCTGATGGGCTTCTGTCGCACGAACCTCTTCAAGCGCCTTGAGAGCAGCGGCGCGGCCTTCCTGCAATCCGTGGAGCGTCACGCCCTACGCAACTACGTCTTCCTTCACGCCATCCGCAACGGCCTGCCCCTACCACTTGGTACACAGGACGCCGAGATGCTTGACTCGCGATTCTCTGACGAGGACGCGGACGAGGCGAAGGGAGCGCTCTTCGATCCTGACGACGACGAACAGGAACAGGGAGTCCATGCGTCTCCGGCCTCTTGGACGAAGGCAGCGGGCTTCGAAGAGCGCGCCTCTGAGATATACGCAGAGTACCAAGGCCGGTACAAGAGACGTTTCAAGTGGCTCCGCTCCAATCTCTTCCGAGATTCCCTGGAGAGCGAACTTCAGTTGGACACCGACTCTTTGCTGTACCTGCTCCAGGCCTTCGGGGCCTGGGACCCGGCCCACGACGCCAAGCTCGACGCGCTCCGCACGCTTCTGACGGAGACGTTCCCCGACCGGAAGGCGCTGGTCTTCTCCCAGTTCGCAGACACGGTTCTCTACCTGGAGGCGCAGCTCAAGATTAGGGGCGTGAAGGACATGGCAGGGGTTACCGGAAACTCCGATGACCCCACGCAGCTTGCATGGCGATTCAGTCCAAACAGCAACCAGCGACCGGGCCGGGGTACACCCGAACGGGAGCTCCGCGTCCTCGTCGCCACCGATGTGCTCAGCGAGGGCCAGAACCTCCAGGACTGCCACGTCGTCGTGAACTACGACCTGCCCTGGGCCATCATCCGCCTTATCCAACGCGCCGGACGCGTGGACCGCATCGGACAGAAGGCAGAGGAGATTCTCTGCCACTCATTCCTGCCCGCCGACGGAGTGGAGCGCATCATCAACCTGCGTAATCGTGTGCGAACCCGGCTTCAAGAGAATGCCGAGGTCGTCGGCGCCGACGAAGCGTTCTTCGAAGACGAGAACGACGACCAAGCCATCGTCAACCTCTACCATGAGCGGGCTGGCATCCTGGACGGCGACCCTGATGGCGAGGTTGACTTGGCCTCCCACGCCTATCAGATTTGGAAGAACGCCGTCAGCGCGGACCCGCGATTGGAGAAGGCCGTCGCCGACCTGCCCGACGTGGTGTTCTCGTCTCGCCAGCACCCGCCCATCGCCCAGCGGCCCGAAGGCGTTCTCGTCTTCATGCGCACTGCCGACGGCAACGACGCCCTCGCTTACGTCGATCGTGAAGGCCGCAGCATAACGGAGTCGCAACTGGAAATCCTCTCGGCCGCTGAGTGTAGGCCCGACACCCCGGCGCAGCCTCGCCACGAGAGCCACCACCGGCTGGTGGCCAAAGGCGTCAGCCACATGGTGAAGGAGGAGAAGCGGGTCGGCGGCCAGCTTGGGCGGCCCTCCGGCGCCCGTTTCCGCACCTATACCCGCCTCAGGCAGTACGTCGACGACATCAAGGGCCAGCTATTCGACGTGGACGCGCTTCACAAGGCCATCGACGACATATACCGACATCCTCTGCGCCAGTCGGCGGTCGATACCCTGAACCGCCAGCTTCGCAGCGGGATAGACGACGCGCAACTCGCCGAGATCGTCGTCTCCCTGCGTGAGGAGGACCGGTTGTGTCTGACGGGTGACGACGCTACCGAGTCCCAGGAGCCGCAAATCATCTGCTCTCTCGGACTATTCGACAGTGAGAACAACTCCTGATGCCAGTTTCCATTGAAGAGCTACGGCCCCATCTACAAGCCTTCAACTTCCCGAGTCTCTTCGTGGAGGGCCTGGGCTGGAATCACTACCAGGCTGAACCGGTGGCTGTCCTGGTGAACGACCGCGAATACTACCTGAAGCCCGTCGCGGAGAAGGCCGGGTTCGTAGTCTTCGAGTACGCTACAGACCAGGATGGAGCGGTTCCTCCGTATCCCATTCGTCGCAAAATTGAGACCCAAGTCGCCAAGCGGGCTTTCGAGCACCTCATCATCTTTGTCGATGCCGCGCACACTCAGCAAGTTTGGCAATGGGTCAAGCGGGAGAGTGGCAAGCCCGCCGCGTGCCGAGAGATCGCTTACGCTGTGGGCCAGAGCGGGGATCACCTGCTCCAGCGTCTCCAGCCGTTATTCGTTTCCCTGGATGAGGAACCGTCGCTAAACATTGCTCTGGTCGCATCGCGCGTCCGCGGCGCCCTGGACGTCGAGAGGGTTACCAAGCGCTTCTACGGACGCTTCCGGACGGAACTCACCGCCTTCGGGGGGTTCATCGACGGCATCACCGCCCAGGGTGACCGGGACTGGTACGCCTCCCTAATGCTGAACCGCATGATGTTCGTCTACTTCGTCCAGAAACAGGGCTTCCTGGATGGAGACCTCGACTATCTCCGCAACCGCCTGAGCATGGTTCGGAACCAACGCGGTGGCGGGCGCTTCCAGCAATTTTACCGCATCTTCCTCCTGCGACTGTTCCACGAGGGACTCGGACAGCCCGAGGCTCAGAGAGCGCCCGACCTTGCTGTGTTACTGGGCAAAGTCCCCTTCCTCAACGGCGGCCTTTTCGACGTTCATGACCTGGAGCGGGACAATCCTGACATCAGCATTCCCGACGAAGCCTTCGAGCGGGCGTTCAGCTTCTTCGACGGCTACCGCTGGCACCTGGACGAGCGGCCCTACCGCGAGGACAACGAGATCAACCCGGACGTGCTCGGCTACATCTTCGAGAAGTACGTCAACCAGAAACAGATGGGGGCCTACTACACCAAGGAGGACATCACCGGCTACATCGGGCGCAACACGGTCATACCCTTCCTGTTCGACGCCGCGAAAAAGGAATGTCCGGTGGCCTTCGGGACGGACGGCGGCGTGTGGCGTCTACTGCGGGACGACCCCGACCGTTATATCTATCCCGCCGTGGGGCACGGCGTAACCTGGAACGCGCGGCAGGCCGAGAGTCCTACTCGCCTCGACGCGCCCTTCGATCTACCGGAGGAAGTCGCTGCGGGCATCGGCGACATGTCCCAGCGGGGCGGCTGGAACCGGCCCGCGCCCGACGACTACGCCCTGCCCACCGAGATCTGGCGCGAGGTGGTGGCCCGCCGCCAGCGCTACGCCGAAGTCCGCGCCAAGCTCGCGGCGGGCGAGGTTCAAGAGGTCAACGACCTCATCACCCTGAACCTGGACATCGAGCGGTTCGCCAAGGACGTCATCGTCCACAGCGAGGGGCCGGAGCTCCTGCGCGCCTTCTGGCACGCCATGCGGGACGTGTCGGTGCTGGACCCCACGTGCGGCTCCGGGGCGTTCCTCTTCGCCGCGCTGAATATTCTCGAACCCCTCTACACCGCCTGCCTGGAGGGGATGCGCGGCTTCCTGAACGACCTGGAGCGGACCGAGCGGCCCCACCATCCTGAAGCCCTACGGGACTTCCGCAACGTTCTGGAACATGTCGAAAGGCACCCTGGCGAACGGTACTTCATCCTCAAGTCCATCGTCCTGAACAACCTCTACGGCGTGGACATCATGGAAGAGGCGGTGGAGATCTGCAAGCTGCGCCTCTTCCTCAAGCTCGTCGCCCAGCTCGAGACCTACGACCAGATTGAGCCGCTGCCGGATATCGACTTCAACATTCGGGCCGGCAACACCCTGGTTGGCTTCACCTCACTGGACGCTGTACGCCAGGCGATGACCATCACCCCAGGCGGCCAGCATCGGCAGGTGTTTCCCGAGGAACAAGCAGTCCTCAACCGCATCGAAGAAGACGCCGAAGTCGCAAGCGCCGCCTTCAACCGGTTCCGGGAGCAGCAGACAATGCTGGGCGGAGAAGTGACGGCCGCCGACAAGGCAGAGTTGCGCCGACGGCTGGACGCCCTCCGAGACCAGCTTGACCGCTACCTGGCGACGGAGTACGGGATTGCCCTGGACGCCGCCTCTGCCTACGAGCGCTGGCAGTCCAGCCACCGGCCTTTCCACTGGTTCGTCGAGTTCTACGGGATTATGCATAAGGGCGGCTTCGACGTGGTCATCGGCAACCCGCCGTATGTGGAGTACAGCAAGATCAAGAGTGAGTACACCATAAGGGGCTATGAAACTGAGCGGTGCGGGAATCTGTATGCATTCATTCAGGAAAGGTCGAAGACAATATCGCAGGCCTCTGCTTCGCTCAGCATGATTGTGCCTTTGAGCGGTCACAGCACACGGCGAATGAACAAGCTCGTTGAGTGCTTTTATTCTTCTTTTGATTCCCTGTATTTGCAAACAATCGGCTCGGATGCGAATCCGAGCCGATTGTTTGACGGCGTCAAATTCAGGTTGGCTATCTTTGTTGCCTCTAATCTATGGCAGGGAACGTTTACTACACGATATCTTCGCTGGTATGCAGACGCAAGGCCTCAGTTATTTGACCTGTTGGAATATACGGCTCTGGGGAAATTCCGATACCCTACGGCAATCCCGAAGGTTGCCAGCGAGCAGCATCTCGCCATTTTGGAGAAGCTGGGGCGTAGCACAAGGCCTTGGCAAGAGAGAGCAGGCAGTGGTAGCCAGGTCTATTACCACTCGGCCCCGGTCAATTGGGTAAGGGCTCACAACACACCCCCTTACTTCCACAGCCCACGAGACAACAAGACTAGCTCCGGCGAGTTAAGGCCACTGTATGCTGATGGTGATTTGAAAGGCAGCATCCAGGCCGTCCTTTGCAGCACAACTTTCTTTGTCTGGTGGCTCTCTGTTTCGGATTGCTACCACCTCAACAGAGCGGATTTAGACCACTTCCCACTTGTTGCCTCACCGCAGTTGGCTATCCTGTCAGCAAAGCTTGAGGCGGATATGGCATCTAAGACAAAACGCCGTGTGTACAACTACAAGACTACGGGCAGGGTGGTTTACGACGAATTCTATATGAAACTCTCCAAGTCCATCATCGACGAAATCGACCGCGTACTGGCGAAACACTACGGCTTCACGGCGGAGGAGCTTGACTTCATAATCAACTACGATATCAAGTACCGGATGGGGCGGGCGGCACAGGATGGGGAATGAGCGCATGCCACCCGAAACGCTGAGGCTGGAATACACCAGGCACGCCCTTAACGCGATGGAGGAACGAATAATCCGTGCGGAGTGGGTGGAGTCGGTGGTGGCTGAACCGGCCCTGCGAACTCCGGACCCCAACGACCCGGACGTCGAGCGGTTCTTCCGTCGCCTACCGGGACATGGACACCGCACGCTGCGCGTGGTAGTCAATACTCAGGTCCGGCCATGGCGCGTGGTGAGTGTATTCTTTGATCGAAGCATGAGAGGAGAACTATGAAACTGAACATCGATAAGGAAGCGGACGCCCTCTACCTCCGCCTTGATGACTCGGCCATCGTAGAGTCCGAGGAGGTCTCGCCGGGAGTGGTGCTCGATTACAACGAGTCCAACGAAGTGGTGGGGGTGGAGATGCTCCATCTCTCGAAGCGCTCCTCCAACCTGAATCTCTCGGTGTTGCAGTTCGAGACGGTTTGATGGTTCAAGAGTTGGACTTCATCATCAAGTACCGCATGGGGCGGGCGGGGTGAAGACAACACGCTATTTTGAAGAGCAGGTTCGCCGCAAGCGCCCTTATATCGAGTTGGCATGGTGCATACAGGTACCAGCCGCGCCGTTGCACAGGGAAGAGCAGTCGGATGGACGCCTGCGCATTTGGGAGAGATAAACCGGCCAGGCGAGAGGATGCCCCGCTACCTTGGAGTTGTGACGCTGGCCGACGGCGAGACTATCCACAACGCATTCTTTGATCGAAACTTTCGTAAGGAGGACTATCCATGAAGCTCCATTACTACCCGGAAACCGACAGCCTCTACGTCGAGTTCAAGCATGGACCCGGCGCTGAAACGATCGAGGTTACCGAAGGGCTGAACGTTGATCTCGATGCCACGGGTGAAGTGGTTGGCTTTGACATCGACTACGCGTCCCGTAAGGTGGACCTCTCGACGCTGGAGACTGAGGCCCTGCCGGTCCGGACCACCAAGGCGGGCTGATACACGTCTCAGGCGACAGGAGGGGTGAAGGGGCGGAGAGACTCCCGTCTGTGGGTGTATGATGTGTGTATGGGACGCACCAACGTAGACATCGACGAGAAGGCGTGCGCCGAGGTGATGCGGCGGTATCGCCTCGCGACCAAGCGAGAGGCGATTAACATCGCGTTGCAGATGCTGGCTGCCGAACCCCTGCCTCTCGACGGCGCCCGTGCGCTTCGCGGAAGTGGGTGGCAGGGCGACCTGGAGGCAATGCGCACCGACCGGTCGCCGTGATCCTGGTCGACACCTCAGCCTGGATAGAGTTTCTGCGAAACACGGGGTCCCCGGTCTGCGCTCTTGTTGACGAGCTCCTGGCGGAAGAAGTCGCGATCTGCGACGTGGTGCGGATGGAGGTCCTCGCCGGGGCGCGGGACGAATCGCACCTCCTGGGGCTTCGGCGGTTGCTGGCGCGGGCATCGGTCCTGCCAACGCGGGCAACGGACTACGACACGGCCGCGGCGCTCTATCGCAGTTGTCGACAGCAAGGGGAGACCGTTCGTAAGCTCATCGATTGCCTCATCGCCGCCACCGCCATACGCGCCGGGGCGCAGATTGTGCATAGCGATGCCGACTTTGACGTCCTTGCGCGCCACACGGAGTTGCAGAAATATGAAGCTGAACGTGGATAAGGAAGCGGACGCCCTCTACCTCCGCCTCGACGACTCTGCCATAGTAGAGTCCGAGGAAGTCTCGCCGGGAGTGGCGCTCGACTACAACAAGTCCAACGAAGTGATGGGCGTGGAGATTCTCCATCTCTCGAAGCGCTCCCCCAACCTCAACCTCTCCGTCCTACAGTTCGAGACGGTTTGAGCATCGGGTAGAAACGATGACTATTGCCAAGGCCGCGGTTTCGCCGCCGTGGGAGACGGCGCACCGAGGCAACCTGCGGAAAGGGAGGTACTAACCATGCAAAAGGCGCTGCACATTAAGACGACGGCGCTGCCAGGGGGCAAGATTGAAGTCGTGAACCAGGAGCTTCAAGCGGGTGAGAATGTGGATGTGGTCATATCGCCGGCGCCGGCGCCATCGGCTCGTTCGGCCTGGCAGATTATCTCGGAGGGGCCGGGGCAACGTCTCTTCAAGACAGCAAAGGAAGTTGATCAGTACATCGCTGAGGAACGGGCGTCGCGGGACCGATGAGGTTGAAATACACCAGGCACGCGGGACGGCAAACCTCAAGAGCCTGAACATAGAAGGAGATAAGTCATGAAATCTTTCGAGAGGATTACTATCGACCCTGCCGTCATGGGGGGTAAGGCGTGCATTCGTGGTCTGCGGGTCACGGTTGGGACGTTTGTGGGTCTCCTGGCGGCTGGTCGCTCACCTTCCGAAATCCTCGAAGCCTATCCGTATCTCGAACAGGAGGACATCGGCCAATCCCTGGCCTATGCTGCCTGGAGGCTGGAGGAACGCGAAGTCTCCCTTTCCACGCCATGAGACCGGCGCACCTCGTCGACATCAACCTATCACCCGATTGGATACCGGCGCTGGAGAAGCACGGATGGCAGGCAGCGCACTGGTCCGAGATCGGCGACCCAAGAGCCGGCGACAGGGACATAATGGATTGGGCGGTGGCACAGAAATACGTCGTGTTCACCCATGACCTAGACTTCGGCGCCATGCTGGCGCTGACGCATGACGTCGGCCCGAGTGTGCTTCGAGTCCGCGCCGAGAACATCCTCCCGGACTACCTGGAAGGCTCGGTCATCGCCGCTCTCAACCAGCATGAGGCCGATCTGTCCTCTGGAGCATTGGTCGTCGTTGACGAGAGCCGAAGCCGGGTTCGAGTGTTGCCGATATGAGGCCGTGCGCAGTCGCGGGCCACCCACCGCAAACCCCCGCCGTTGTCAAGGTGAACGGCCGGACTGCGCCCTTACTGCCGCCGGAGACGGCGCACCGAGGCAACCTGAGCCTGCTCGAAGAGCCGCTGACAGCCCTCTTCTGCTCAAATCGCTGCCCCGGCGATCTGATCCTCAAGACCTACGACCTGGCCAGGGCCATGCGCGACGCCGCAGCGCCCGTGATTGGTGGCTTCCAAACGCCGATGGAGAAGGAGTGCCTGCGCCTGCTGCTCCGGGGCAGCCAACCCGTGGTGGTTTGTCCGGCCCGAGGTATCGACAACCTGCGCATACCCCGCGACTGGCGTGACCCTCTGAAAGAAGGCAGGCTGCTGGTCCTCTCGCCCTTCCCCCCCTCCCAGCGTAGGCCCACGGCTGAGACGGCGGGCCTACGCAACGACCTTGTGGCGGCCCTCGCCCACCATGTCTTCATCGCCCACGCCGCGCCCGGCAGCAAGACGGAGGCCTTCGCGCGCAAGCTCGCCGCCTCCGGCAAGTCCCTGCTGACGTTGGACAGCCCTGCTAACGCGAACCTGGTGGGGATTGGTGCAGAGGCACGTAGCAGCAGGGGAGTGGGAGAGCGTGCATCCGGGACCCGATGGGAGGGCTAGACAATGACTACATCACGCAAACCGGACACGCTTAAGCTGAGCGTCAAGAACTTTGGGCCAATAGTCGAGGCAGAAATAGACCTGCGCCCACTTACCGTGTTCGTCGGACCTAGCAATACGGGTAAGTCTTACCTGGCGACACTCATCTATGCGTTGCACAAAGTATTCGGCGCAAACCCGGATTCAACTGGCCTGATTCGTCAAAAGAAGTCTCGCTTCCTGCAAACAGGAAACGAAGAGGTAGAGTTTCCTGCGGATGCTACAGAAAGGCTGCTGGAATGGGCAAG
Source organism: Dehalococcoidia bacterium (assembly GCA_965224235.1). Taxonomy (GTDB): domain Bacteria; phylum Chloroflexota; class Dehalococcoidia; order Lucifugimonadales; family Lucifugimonadaceae. The sequence goes on from CBDCYP010000002.1 coordinate 1,666,365, forward strand.
AACCCTAAAGAGGAGCGGATCTGCAGTGCGCCGTTCAGGTGACTCAAGCATTGAGGTACCGGAATCTGTCGCATCTTTTCTCCGTCCTTTGTTCACCAACAGCAATCGACTTGGATCTATTCTTGCAGAGGAGATAGGCCGTTGTTTTGGAATTGCTGAAGCTAGCAGGCTGATTCGCCATGGCAGTAGGAACGGGGCGAAAGTCGCTGTTCGGCACCGGATTGAAAGGGAATCAAACGGCCCAGAGTCATTCGAGCATGTGCTGACGATGAAAGGCCGATCCGCCAAGTTTCAGTCCTTCATTCCCAATGATATGACGCTTAGGGTCGAGGAAATGGGTCAAATGATCCTGTCCTATACGTGGAATCGGGAGTGGACTCGCCAACCGATCTTGGACGAAGACCAAGTGCGATTCCTTACCAAAGAGAGAATTGCATACCTAGTAGATGATATAGTCACTCGCTCTGTAGGCTTCCTAGGTCATGCTGCCCACTACCTTCCCGCTGACCGTACGGGAATAATGCATACTCATAAAGCAGTCGTTGGTTCTCTAATAAGCAGGGCTTCGCGAGCTGGGCATCAAGAAAACACGCCACAGGCGCTCTCAGGTGTTATCACGGATTTTCTTGAATCCCTCATGAGACTGGAAGAGAGAATTTGGCCGAAGGGCCTCGCTGGAACCAGTACAGAACTTGCTGATAGACTCGAAACAGAGCTGTTGGGCGGCGCGATCCACAGCGTGAACTCCGTTAGTGGCTACCCTGAGTTCTACTATCAGCCAGATGGCTGGAGGGATCGTTTGCCCCTGATGAATGTCTCGTCCATGGTGTCGGAGCTCGCACCGGTTGTGCTGTACCTGCGACATGTGGTTCGTCCCGGCAACTTGTTCATCATTGAAGAGCCGGAGTCCCACTTGCATCCCGGGATGCAGGTGGAGTTTGTGCGCCAGCTTGCGAGAGTAATCCGATCAGGCATCCATGTGATTCTTACTACACACAGTGAGTGGGTGCTGGACGAGCTTACAAACCTGGCGTTACTGGATCAACTTCCGGAGTCGCGCAGGGAGGGAATCGCTGGAGCCAACTACACACTCAGTTCCAATGAAGTGGGGGTATGGCTCTTCGAACCGAAGCGGCGCCCTCGTGGGGCTGTGGTCAAGGAGGTTCCTTTCGATGTGGAGTTTGGTGGTTTCCGGTCTGGATTTGATGACGTTGCAGTCGGCACGTACAACGACTATGCGGAAATATTCAATCGGATGGAGAAAGTGTCTGAGTGACAACACTCGTGGAACTCGTTCGAACCAAAGTGCCGCAGAGTTGTTGTGCGCGCAAATGCCAGGCCCAGGGATGTTCTGTGAATATGAAGGGGGCCCCTAGACCATTCCTTCTAATAGCTATGGACTGTCAGGAACTCTCCTTTGGTCATGACGCCCCACGGTGCGATTTCGTCTTTTTCAGCGACAACGGTAATTGGGTGGTGCCAATCGAATTAAAGGGTCATAAACCTAGGGCAAGTCAGTTGGTCCGCCAATTGCAAGCAGGCGCACACTTTGCTGAGCGGCTTGTACCCAAGACAATGGATGTTCAGATCAGACCAATCGCGGCGTATAGCGGCAGGGTTCACCCCAACGAGCGCAACCAACTCCGTCGGAGTTCGTCGCAAATATCCTTTCGAGGAGAATCGTCCACAATTGTGCTAAAGAGATGTGGAATCTCTCTCGTTGAAGCGCTAAGGATTAAGACGAGGTGACCAACTCTCATAAGTTCCGCTATGAGTTCCGGCACAGGGCCATACTCATTCAAATGCCTGGCACATGATTGCGGGTTAGGCAACATAGAACCTGAGAGCTATCCTTGGATCCAGACGCTACAACGTCACCTCCCACTGAAAAGTTCGCAGTATGGTACGCCGGGCCCACCAAGCTGTACTGCACTGCGAACTCGCCCGTTCAGGGCGACTTCGGCGGCGTCTGCTCCCCTCATTTGGACTGTCGTGCGGCGTGGGAATGGTGTAACGCACCACGGCGTTGCAGGGCGTGACCTCGACCTCCTGACGAAGTACCGGGACGAAGGCGCGAGTCTCAGTCTGCTCGCTGGTCTTGAGGAACTCGCTCATGTCCTCTGCGTGTTCTTGTACAAACCCCGGTACCGTACCTTGGCGTAGCCGAAGCGCCGTTTCACGTACAGGAACGGGTGTTCCACCTTCGCTCGAATCGACGCCTTCTTCTTCTCACTCTGCGCCTCCGCGCTCTGCGGGTCCAATCGTCTGCGCACGCTCGGCCCCATCGCCACTCACCCTGCGACGCTCAACCCTGCGACTCTCAACCCTGCGACTCTCAACCCTGCGACTCTCAACCCTGCGACGCTCAACCCTGCGACGCTCAACCCTGCGACGCTCAACCATTCGACGCTCAACCATTCGACGCTCAACCCTGCGACTCTCAACCCTGCAACTCTCAACCCTGCGACTCTCAACCTGCGACTCTCAACCCTGCGACTCTCACCATTCGACTCTCAACCCTGCGACTCTCAACCCTGCGCTCTCCGGCCGCTTCTCCACCCCCTGATACCCTGCATCTGGCCACACGCGCCGTCCTCGCCATGGAGGAGCCGATGCGCTTCGGTGAGGTTGTGCACATTTGCCTTGTTCTTCGTTGACCGCGGCGCTGCAATCAGCGTTGCGTCCATGATCGTCCCCGCTCGAAGCTGGACCCCTTGCGCTTCCAGATGACGGTTGATCTCCTCGAACAGACTCTGCGCCGTTCCTCGCCATGGAGGTACCGATGGGCTTCGGTGAGGTCGTGCACATTTGCCTTGTTCTTCGTTGACCGAGGCGCTGCAATCAGCGTTGCGTCCATGATCGTCCCCGTTCGAAGCTTGACCCCTTGCGCTTCCAGATGACGGTTGATCTCCTCGAACAGACTCTGCGCCGTTCCTCGCCACGGAGGTGCCGATGGGCTTCGGTGAGGTCGTGCACATTTGCCTTGTTCTTCGTTGACCGAGGCGCTGCAATCAGCGTTGCGTCCATGATCGTCCCCGCTCGAAGCCGGACCCCTTGCGCTTCCAGATGACGGTTGATCTCCTCGAACAGACTCTGCCCCAACTCGTGCTCTTCCAACAGATGGCGGAAGTTCAGGATCGTCGTCTCGTCCGGCAGCGGGCCCGACAGTCGCAAACTCACGAACCGTCTCACCGACTCGACCTCGTAGAGCAGGTATTCCGTGCCCGGGTCGCTTACGTTGTAGAACAGCTGCACGCGTAATCCAAGTCGGCAAATGCCGGTTGGTCTGCCACGTCCTCACCCCGGCGCTATGCTTCCATGTCGTATCTTCCTCCCCGTCGGGAAGGGGCTTGTTCAGAGCATCCTGGTTCGTTTAGCGAGTCCCGTTTGACCTATGCTGGTCGTAATATCGCTTTGGGGACAGGCTCGTGTACTGAACGGTTGCTTACCTTCTATCGGAGAATGGAATATAATGCGCGCCACCTGATTTTGAGGCTTGAAGGCGCCGCACGAATGAGACTCGCCCTGATCCTGGCCAAATCTGCCGCTGGCGCAACGGTGCGCCGACGGCTTCTTCTACCCCCCCCCCCCCCCCCCCCCCCCCGATTTTGGGGGCCTGGCTTGCAGGTAGCACGACGATGGGCGCTACCGTGGGCGGCACCCTGCCCCCTGTCCCCTGGGCTCCTCCTCCTGGCGCTGGGGGCGCTGCTCTTCTCGTCGGCTGACCCCGCAGCCACCCAGACCAATACCGGCTACGACACCGGCAATGCCGGCCTGGATCGAGGTCGACAGCCTGGCCAAGCTGAACGCGATGCGCTCGGACGCGAACGGCGACGGCGTGGCGTCCTCCGCCAACCGGAAGTTCGCAGACGTGACCCGGTGACCGCCTGATGGCCGACCACTCACGCCGCTTCACGAGCCCGCCAGCCTTGACGGAGAGTAGAGGGGCGCCTCCCGACTCTGCCCGTAGGCCAAAGCCTCCGGGCGTCCGCGTCCTTGAGCTGAGCCGACTGGCCATCCTGCTGCTGGCCGTTGCCGCTCTGCTCGGCCTTTTCATGCTCGGTGGGGGCAACGTCTTGGCGCAAACCGCCGCCGGCATAACCGTCAACCCGGCGGCTTTGAGCGCGTTGACCGAGGCCGCCGGCGCCGCCCACTCGGCGAGTTTCACCGTGGCGCTCGATGCGGAGCCGGGCGGCGATGTCACGCTGACCCTGACACACGGCGCTGACGTCAGCCTCGACCAGACCACGCTGACGTTCACCACCACGACCTGGATTACCGCGCAGACGGTGACGGTGACGGCGGTGGACGACCGCATCGACGAGGTCGCCTCGGAGGACTTCAGCATCGCCCTGAGCGCGTCGGGCGGCGGCTACGGCGGCGCAACGGCGCAGGTCACGGGCAGCGTCACCGACGACGACACCGCCACGTTCACCGCCACGCTGGACAAGACCACGCTCGCCGAGGCGGACGCGGGTGTCGCCGCGGGTGTGGCCACGCTGACGGTGACAAAGACCAGCAGCAGCGTCGGCTGGCCAGACGACCGGGACATCGGCCTGACCCTCTCGGGCAGCGCGCGGGTGGGTGAGGACTTCACGCTGACCGTCGGCGACGGCTGGACCTTGTCGAAACCGTTCATCCTGCGCTTTGCGGCGGGCGCGACGGAGACGACGGCGATCATCACCGTGATCAACGACGCCCACGACGATGACGACGAGACGCTCAGCATTGCGGTCGACGCCGACGGCGCCGCCATCAGGACGACCGGCCCGCTGACGCTCACGCTGACGGACGACGACGATCCGCCGCTGAAGCTGAGCGCGCTGGCGGTGACCACCGCCGCCACCCGCCAGATGTACCCGGCCTTCGACGCCGACACGTTCCACTACGCCGTAGGCTGCGAAACCGACGACGCCGCGACGACTGGCAAGCTGACAGTGACGCTGTCGGCCGCAGACGCGGCCACGCGCGTGTCGGTCAACGGCGTGCAGGCCGCGAATCAGAACGGGGAGATTGAGCTAACCGGGCTCGACGGTTACAGTGACGTGAATATCGTCCTCAGCGACAGTAGCGGCGTGAACACTACCTATACCGTCCATTGCTTGCCGACGGTCTTTTCGAAAATCGTGACGACGAAGCAGCCGGGGGCGTGGGACGGGCTGCTGATGATGGGCATACGTTCAGGTGGGGAGGGCTATATCGTCATCATCGACAACAACGGCGTCCCGCGATTCCACCGCCATGTCGCGACCGGAAAAATGTACGTGTCGCATTTCCGGACCCACCCCAACGGCAAGTATCCCTACTCATACGCCGTACAACACGGAGTCCTCACAGACAATCGGAATTGGGAACAGGTGGTGCTGGACCACGATTTTTCGGAGGTCCAGCGTGTGCGCACGGTCGGTCTGAAGCACACCGACAACCACGACTTTGTGATCCGGGAAAACGGCAACTACATACTACAGGCCTACGAGCCCAACGTGCGTGACATGACCGGATATACCGATGAGGAAGGCAATCCGTTTGGGAGCAGCGCGAACGTCATCGATGCAATCATCCAGGAAGTGACGCCCGATGGAGCGGTGGTCCGTCAGGTGAACTCTTGGGATGTCTTTGACGTGGAGGACTGCCAGCGGGCCAATGGCTATATCCACCACGACTGGGCCCATATCAACTCGGTGCAAGCGGTTGGCGATGACTACATCGCCAGCTATCGATATTGCAATCAGGCGCTGCGGATCAACGCGCGAACCGGCAAGGTGGTCTGGCGGCTGGGCCTGAGCAAGAAAAGCGACGCGTACTGGATCGCGAGGGACGGCAAAGCGCCGCTGAAGATCGTGGGCGACCCCTACGGAGAGTTCTGCTGGCAACACTCGGCCCGCCTGCAGCCCAATGGCCATTTCATGCTCTACGACAACGGCGGCAGCTATTGCGCTGGCGCCCGCACACCTAAACAATTCAGCAGGGCCTTGGAATACGCCCTCGACCTGGAGCGGGGCGAGGCGACCTTCGTCCGCCACCACTCGTTCAACGGCAAATTTGAGGTTTTCGCCCCATATGAGGGCATCGTTGAGGTGATGGGCAACGGCAATTGGCTGATCAGTTGGGGCGGATCTCGGCGCACTGCGGTGACCGAGGTGATCCCCGGCCCGAGGTGGTCGGAGACGCAAGGCCAACAGCTGCTCTCGGTCAAGATCTGGTACAAAAACACTCGCTTTGCGCCCCGGACCTACCCGCTGAGTCCGGGAACGCTGGAGAGGGCGTGGCCGCCCGGCGCGCTGACGGAGGAGCTAGCCGAGAGCGCGTCCAACTCGACCGTTCACCTGGGCGCGTCGGACACGGTGAACGTGGTGGTGACCTTCAGCCGCCCGGTGGTGGACTTCGCCGCGAACTCGCCGTCAATCAGCGTAAAGGGCGCGACGGTCAAGAGCGTCGCGCCCCACATCGGGGCGGGCGAGGCGGCGCATGCCTACCTGTTCGAGCTCACTCCCGCCGGCGACGCTGCGGTCGAGTTCGAGTTGATCGCGGGCCAGGCCTGCGCCGACGGCGGCATCTGCGCGAAGGACGGCTCGACGCTGTCGACGGTGCGGACGAAGCGCAGCGTCGCGGCGATATTGGCAGTTTCCGGTCTGGCGGATGCGTCGCTGGCCGAGAACACGGCCTACGGCCCGGTCACGCCGTCGGTGGCGCCCACTCCGACCGGGTCGGCTACCTGGTCGCTGGAAGGCGACGACGCGGGCGACTTCACGATCAACGCCAGCACGGGCGCGCTGAGCATGGTCGCGCGGGACTTCGAAGCTCCGGCGGATGCGGACGCCGACAACGTGTACGAGGTGACGGTCCGGGCGACGGACACGGCAGGCCGCACCGGCGCCCGGTCGATAGAGGTGACGGTGACCGACGCGGACGAGCCGCCAGGCGTCCCCACCGGCCTGACGCTCAGCGCGGCCATCGGCTCTCTGACCGCCACCTGGAACGCGGGCGCTACGCCAGCGGGGACCACGCCGCCCGCCACCACCGCCTACAACGTGCAGTACCGGCTGAGCAGCGACACCGCCTGGACTCTCCTCACACCCTCTCCCACAGCCGCCAGCGCAACGATTGACGGCCTGACCGGCGGCCAGGCCTACGATGTGCAGGTGCAGGCCGTGAACCCCGAGGGCCGCAGCGCCTGGACGACCCACGTCAGCGGCACACCCACCACAGCCGGCATCACCGCCACCCCGACCGCGTTGGGCGCGTTGACCGAGGCGGCCGGCGCCGCCCACTCGGCGAGCTTCACGGTGGCGCTCAATACTCAGCCGGGCGGCGATGTCACGCTGACCCTGTCGCACGGCCCCGACGTCAGCGTAGATACCGATCCGGCGGCGAACGGCAACCAGGCCACACTGACGTTCACCAGCGCGAACTGGAGCAGCGCGCAGACGGTGACGGTGACGGCGGTCGACGACAGCATCGACGAGGCGGCATCGGAGGATTTCAGCATCGAGCTGAGCGCGTCCGGGGGCGGCTACGACAGCGCAACGGCGCAGGTCACGGGCAGCGTCACCGACGATGACACCGCCACGTTCACCGCCACGCTGGACAAGACCACTCTCGCCGAGGCGGACGCGGGCGGCGCCGCGGGTGTGGCCACGCTGACGGTGACAAAGACCAGCAGCAGCGTCGGCTGGCCAGACGACCGGGACATCGGCCTGACCCTGACCGACAACGCGCGGGTGGGCGAAGACTTCACGCTAACCGACGGCGACGGCTGGACGCTGTCCAAGCCGTTCATCCTGCGCTTTGCGGCGGGCGCGACGGAGACCACGGCCATCATCAGCGTGATCGACGACGCCCACGACGATGACGACGAGACGCTCAGCATTGCGGTCGACGCCGACGGCGCCGCCATCAGGACGACCGGCCCGTTGACGCTGACGGACGACGACGATCCGCCGCTGAAGCTGAGCGCGCTGGCGGTGGCCACCGCCGCCGCCCGCCAGATGTTCCCGGTCTTCGCCGCCGACACGTTCCACTACGCCGTGGGCTGCAAAACGGACGACGCCCAGACGACCGGCAAGCTGACAGTGACGCTGTCGGCCGCAGACGCGACCACGCGCGTGTCGGTCAACGGCGTGCAGGTCGCGAATCAGAACGGGGAGATCGAGTTGAGCGGGCTCGATGGCTACAGCGATGTGCAGATCGTTCTCAGCGACGGTAGCGGCGTGAACACTACGTACACCGTCCATTGCCTGCCGAGGGTCTTTCCGGACTTCGAGACGACGAAGCAGGCGGGGGCGTGGGACGGGCTGATTACGATGAAGCGAGGGATTGACTCGCCGAGCATGGCCTACATCGCCATCGTCGACAACAACGGCGTCCCGCGATTCCACCAGAAGGTCGGGACCAACGCAAGGAGCATGTCGCACTTCAGGACCCATAAGACCGGTAAGTACCCCTACTCGTACGCCCTTCAACACGGGGTCATCAAAATCCCCCTAGGCGGCGACGTCTACCCGGACCTCCGCAACTATGAGCAGGTAATCCTGAACGACGACCTGGCGGAGGTGGAGCGCGTCCGCACTGCCGGTCTGGCGCAGACCGACAATCACGACTTCGTCATCCGGGAAAACGGCAACTACATATTCCTGTCCTACGAGCCCATCGTGCGCGACTTTACCGGGTATATCAAGCGGACGGGCGATCCGTGGGGAAGTTCGGCGAAGGTCAAGGATTCGATCATTCAGGAAACGACGGCGGCGGGAGTGAAGGTCCATGAAGTGAACTCCTGGGACCTCTTTCCCCTGGATGACTGCAAGCAGGGCAGCAACGGTTATATCGACGTGGAGTGGGCCCATGTCAACTCGCTGGAAGCGGTCGGCGATGACTACATCGCCAGCTACCGCCGCTGCAATCAGGCGCTGCGGATCAACAAGGATACCGGCAACGTGGTCTGGCGGCTGGGACTGAGCTCGAAGGACGACGCGTACTGGACCGCGAAGGACGGCAAGGCGCCGCTGAAGATCGTGGGCGACCCCTACGGAGAGTTCTGCGGGCAGCACTCGGCGCGCATGATTGCCAATGGCCACATTCTTATCTTCGACAACGGCGGCCCCAAGTGCAATGGCCCTCGCAGGCCGAACCGATTCAGCAGGGTCGTGGAGTACGCCCTCGACCTGGAACGGGGGACGGCGACCTTCGTCCGCCATCACTCCCTGCGCGGCGAGCTGGACGAATACGCGCCCTTCCAAGGCATTATCGAGTTGATGGACAACGGCAACTGGCTGATCAGCTGGGGCGGGCGAATGGACACCGCCGTGACCGAGGTCATACCCGGTCCGAGGTGGTCGGAGACGCAGGGCGCCGAGATATTGACGGTCAAGAACTTGTATAACGGCGGGAACGCCCAGACTCGCTCTTACCCGCTGAGTCCGGGAACGCTGGAGAGGGCCTGGCCGCCCGGCGCGCTGACGGAGACGACAGCCGACAGCGCGTCCAACTCGACCGTTCACCTGGGCGCGTCGGACACGGTGAACGTGGTGGTGACCTTCAGCCGCCCGGTGGTGGACTTCGCCGCGAACTCGCCGTCAATCAGCGTCACCGGCGCGACGGTCAAGAGCGTCGCGCCCCACATCGGGGCGGGCGAGGCGGCGCATGCCTACCTGTTCGAGCTCACTCCCGCCGGCGACGCTGCGGTCGAGTTCGAGTTGATCGCGGGCCAGGCCTGCGCCGACGGCGGCATCTGCGCGAAGGACGGCTCGACGCTGTCGACGGTGCGGACGAAGCGCAGCGTCGCGGCGATATTGGCAGTTTCCGGTCTGGCGGATGCGTCGCTGGCCGAGAACACGGCCTACGGCCCGGTCACGCCGTCGGTGGCGCCCACTCCGACCGGGTCGGCTACCTGGTCGCTGGAAGGCGACGACGCGGGCGACTTCACGATCAACGCCAGCACGGGCGCGCTGAGCATGGCCGCGCAGGACTTCGAAGCTCCGGCGGACGCGGACGCCGACAACGTGTACGAGGTGACGGTCCGGGCGACGGACACGGCAGGCCGCACGGGGGCCCAGTCGATCCAGGTGACGGTAAACGACGCGGACGAGCCGCCAGGCGTCCCCGCTGGCCTGACGCTCAGCGCGGCCAGCGGCTCTCTGACCGCCACCTGGAGCGCGGGCGCGGCGCCGGCTGGCGCCACGCCGCCCGCCACCACCGCCTACAACGTGCAGTACCGGCTGAGCAGCGACACCGCCTGGACTCTCCTCACGCCCTCTCCCACAACCACTAGCGCAACGATTGACGGCCTGACCGGCGGCTCGGCCTACGATGTGCAGGTGCAGGCCGTGAACCCCGAGGGCCGCAGCGCCTGGACGACCCACGTCAGCGGCACACCCACCACAGCCGGCATCACCGCCACCCCGACCGCGCTGGGCGCGTTGACCGAGGCCGCCGGCAGCGGCCACTCGTCGAGCTTCACCGTGGCGCTCGACGCTCAGCCGGGCGGCGATGTCACGCTGACCCTGGCGCACGGCGCTGACGTCAGCCTCGACCAGACCACGCTGACGTTCACCAGCGCGAACTGGAGCAGCGCGCAGACGGTGACGGTGACGGCGGTCGACGACAGCATCGACGAGGCGGCGTCGGAGGATTTCAGCATCGCCCTGAGCGCGTCCGGGGGCGGCTACGGCAGCGCAACGGCGCAGGTCACGGGCAGCGTCACCGACGACGACACGGCCACGCTCACCGCCACGTTCATCGCCACGCCGAACAACAACACGCTCGCCGAGGCGGACGCGGGCGATGCCGCGGGTGTGGCCACGCTGACCGTGACCATCACCAGTAGCAGCGTCAGTTGGCCCGCGGATCGGGACATCGGCCTGACGCTGTCGGGCAGCGCGCTGGTGGGCGAGGACTTCACGCTGACCGACGGCGACGGCTGGACCTTGTCGAAACCCTTCATCCTGCGCTTTGGGGCGGGCGCGACGGAGACCACGGCCATCATCAGCGTGATCGACGACGCCCACGACGATGACGACGAGACGCTCAGCATTGCGGTCGACGCCGACGGCGCCGCCATCGGCACGGCCGGCCCGCTGACGCTGACGGACGACGACGATCCGCCGCTGAAGCTGAGCGCGCTGGCGGTGACCACCACCGCCACCCGCCAGATGTACCCGGCCTTCGACGCCGACACGTTCCACTACGCCGTGGGCTGCGAAACGGACGACGCCCAGACGACCGGCAAGCTGACAGTGACGCTGTCGGCCGCAGACGTGACCACGCGCGTGTCGGTCAACGGCGTGCAGGTCGCGAATCAGAACGGGGAGATCGAGTTGAGCGGGCTCGATGGCTACAGCGATGTGCAGATCGTTCTCAGCGACGGTAGCGGCGTGAACACTACGTACACCGTCCATTGTCTGCCGAAGGTCTTTCCGGACTTCGAGACGACGAAGCAGGCGGGGGCGTGGGACGGGCTGATTACGATGAAGCGAGGGATTAATTCCCCGGCCGGGGCCGTCATCGCCATCATCGACAACAACGGCGTCCCGCGATTCCACCAGAAGATGGCCACGACCACTTCAAGGGGCATGGGCCATTTCAAGAAACACAGAAACGGTAAGTATCCCTACTCGTACGCTCTTCAATACGGGGTACTCAATACCAAGGCAGGCGACCCGGTCTACCCGACCCGTCGGAATATGGAGCAGGTGATACTACGCGAGGACCTGACGGAAGTGGAGCGCGTACGGACGGTCGGCCTGCAACACACCGACATCCACGACTTCGTGATCCGTGCAAACGGCAACTACGTATTCCTGTCCTACGAGACCCAGACACACGACTTGACCGGATACATCAAGAGTAGTGGCGATGCTTGGGGAAGCACAGCGAAGATCAGGGATCCGATCATTCAGGAGGTCACGCCGCAAGGAGAGGTGGTTCATGAGGTGAACGGCTGGGACCTCTTCCACCTGGATGACTGCAAGCAGGGCAGCAACCAGCATATCAAGGAGGACTGGGCTCATCTCAACTCACTGCAAGCGGTCGGCGGGGACTACATCGGCGGCTATCGATTCTGCAATCAGGCGCTGCGGATCAACGCCCAAACCGGCAACGTGGTCTGGCGGCTGGGCCTGAGCACGAAGGACGACGCGCACTGGATCACGGAGGACGGCAAGGCGCCGTTGAAGATCGTGGGCGACCCCTACGGAGAGTTCTGTGGACAGCACTCGGCGCGCATGATCGCCAATGGCCACATTCTTATCTTCGACAACGGCGGCCCCAAGTGCAACGGCCCTCGCAGGCCGAACCGATTCAGCAGAGTCGTGGAGTACGCCCTCGACCTGGAGCGGGGGACGGCGACCTTCGTCCGCCATCACTCCCTGCGCGGCGAGCTGGACGAATACGCGCCTTACCAGGGCATTATCGAGTTGATGGACAACGGCAACTGGCTGATCAGCTGGGGCGGGGTAATGGACACCGCCGTGACCGAGGTCATACCCGGCCCCAGGTGGTCGGAGACGCAGGGCGCCGAGATATTGACGGTCAAGAACTTGTACAACGGCGGGAACGCCCAGACGCGCTCTTACCCGCTGAGTCCGGGAACGCTGGACCTGGCATGGCCGCCGGGCGCCCTGACGGAGGAGCTGGCCGATAGCGCGTCCAACTCGACCGTTCACCTCGGCGCGTCGGACACAGTGAACGTGGTGGTGGCCTTCAGTCGCCCGGTGGTGGACTTCGACAAGACCTCGCAGTCCATCAGCGTCACCGGCGCCACGGTCAAGAGCGTCGCGCCCCACATCGTGCCCGACGAAACGGCGCATGCCTACCTGTTCGAGCTCACTCCCACCGGCGACAGCACGGTCGAGTTCATCCTGGTCACGGGTCAGGGCTGCGCCGACGGCGGCATCTGCGCGAAGGATGGTTCGACGCTGTCGACGGTGCGGACGAAGCGGACCGTCCCGCGGGCATTGGAGATTTCCGGTCTGGCGGATGCGTCGCTGGCCGAGAATACGGCCTACGGCCCGGTCACGCCGTCGGTGGCGCCCACTCCGACCGGGTCGGCTACCTGGTCGCTGGAAGGCGACGACGCGGGCGACTTCACGATCAACAGCGGTACGGGCGCGCTGAGCATGGTCGCGCGGGACTTCGAAGCTCCGGCGGACGCGGACGCCGACAACGTGTACGAGGTGACGGTCCGGGTGACGGACACGGCGGGCCGTACGGGCGTCCAGTCGATCGAGGTGACGGTGACCGACGCGGACGAACCGCCAGGCGTCCCCACCGGCCTGACGCTCAGCGCGGCCAGCGGCTCTCTGACCGCCACCTGGAGCGCGGGCGCGGCGCCGGCTGGCGCCACGCCGCCCGCCACCACCGCCTACAACGTGCAGTACCGGCTGAGCAGCGACACCGCCTGGACTCTCCTCACGCCCTCTCCCACAACCACCAGCGCAACGATTGACGGCCTGACCGGCGGCTCGGCCTACGATGTGCAGGTGCAGGCCGTGAACCCCGAGGGCCGCAGCGCCTGGACGACCCACGTCAGCGGCACACCCACCACAGCCGGCATCACCGCCACCCCGACCGCGCTGGGCACGCTGACCGAGGCCGCCGGCAGCGGCCACTCGTCGAGCTTCACCGTGGCGCTCGACGCTCAGCCGGGCGGCGATGTCACGCTGACCCTGGCGCACGGCGCTGACGTCAGCCTCGACCAGGCCACATTGACGTTCACCAGCGCGAACTGGAACAGCGCGCAGACGGTGACGGTGACGGCGGTGGACGACAGCATCGACGAGGCGGCGTCGGAGGACTTCAGCATCGCCCTGAGCGCGTCCGGCGGCGGCTACGGCAGCGCAACGGCGCAGGTCACGGGCAGCGTCACCGACGACGACACCGCCACGTTCACCGCCACGCTGGACAAGACCACGCTCGCCGAGGCGGACGCGGGCGGCCCCGCGGGTGTGGCCACGCTGACCGTGACCATCACGAACAGCATCAGCTGGGCGACGAATCGGGACATCGGCCTGACCCTGACCGGCAGCGCGCGGGTGGGTGAGGACTTCACGCTGACCGACGGCGACGGCTGGACGCTGTCGAAACCGTTCATCCTGCGCTTTGGGGCGGGCGCGACGGAGACCACGGCCATCATCAGCGTGATCGACGACGCCCACGACGATGACGCCGAGACGCTCAGCATCGCGGTCGATGCCGACGGCGCCGCCATCAGGACGGTCGGCCCGCTGACGCTGACGGACGACGACGATCCGCCGCTGAAGCTGAGCGCGCTGGCGGTGGCCACCGCCGCCACCCGTCTGCTGCACCCGGTCTTCGCCGCCGATACGTTCCACTACGCCGTGGGCTGCGAAACCGACGACGCCGTGACGAGCGGCGTCCTGACGCTCACGCTGTCGGCCGCAGACGCGACCACGCGCGTGTCGGTCAACGGCGTGCAGGTCGCGAATCAGAACGGGGAGATCGAGTTGACCGGGCTCGATGGCTACAGCGACGTGAAGATCGTGCTCAGCAACGCGAGCGGCGCGAACACCACGTACACCGTCCATTGTCTACCGAAGGTCTTTCCGGTCTACGAGACGACGAAGCAGGCGGGGGCGTGGGGCGGGTTGATGACGTTCAAGGGAAATGCTAACGATAATGCCACGTTTTATGTCGTCATCATTGACACCAACGGCGTCCCGCGATTTCACCGCAAGGCCGGAGCCCCTGGCCTGTGGCCGATCCAATTCAGAACCCACAAACGAGGTAAGTACCCGTACTCCTACGCCAGCCCAGTCAGTAGTTTTGGCGCAGGAGTAAGAGACAGTGAACAGGTGATCCTGAACCACGACCTGACGGAGTTCGCGCGCGTACGCGCCGCTGGTCTACAGCACACCGACGTACATGATTTCGTCATTCGCGAGAACGGTAACTACATATTCCTGTCCTACCAGCCCAAGGTGCGCGACTTGACCGGATACCTCAGTGCGGTTAATCCCGACGTCGCGTATGGCAGTAGCGAAACTGTGCGTGATTCCGTCATTCAGGAACAGACGCCGCAAGGAGTCAAGCTCCACGAGGTGAACTCGTGGGACCTCTTCCACCTGGATGATTGCAAGGTTGGTGCGGTCGTGCTGCGAGATTGGGCTCATGTCAACTCACTCCAGGCGGTCGGCAATGACTATATCGCCAGCTATAAGTTTTGCCATCAGGTACTGCGGATCAACAAGGATACCGGCAAGGTGGTCTGGCGGCTGGGCAAGAGTAAGAAAAGCGACGCGTACTGGATCGCGGAGGACGGCAAGGCGCCGTTGAAGATCGTGGGCGACCCCTACGGTGAGTTCTGCGGACAGCACTCGGCGCGCGTGATCGCCAATAACCACCTTCTGATCTACGATAACGGCGGGCGGAACTGCAACGGCGACCGCGAGCCTGGGAAACTCAGCAGAGTCGTTGAGTACGCCCTCGATCTGGAGCAGGGCACGGCAACCTTCGTCCGCCACCATTCCCTGCGCGGCGAGTTGAGTTACTACGGATTCCGTACTGGCGTGATCGAGTTGATGGACAGCGGCAACTGGCTGATCAGTTGGGGCAGCGGGTCGGATACCTCCGTGACCGAGGTCATCCCCGGCCCCAGGTGGTCGGAGACGCAAGGCGCCGAGATATTGACGGTCAAATCTTTGGCCGGAGGAGGGACCACTTCGACGCGCTCTTACCCGGTGAGTCCAGGAGCGCTGGACCACGCCTGGGCGCCGGGCGCGCCGGAGGAAGTGCTGGCCGAGAGCGCGTCCAACTCGAGCAGTCACCTTGGCGTGTCGGACACGGTCAACGTGGTGGTCGCCTTCAGCCGCCCGGTGGTGGACTTCGCCGCAAACACGCCATCCGTCAGCGTTACGGGCGCGACGGTCAAGAGCGTCACGCCCCACATCGTGCCCGACGAAACGGCGCATGCCTACCTGTTCGAGCTCACTCCCACCGGCGACGCTGCGGTCGAGTTCGAGTTGATCGCGGGCCAGGCCTGCGCCGGTGGCGGCATCTGCGCGAAGGACGGCTCGACGCTGTCGACGGTGCGGACGAAGCGGACCGTCCCGCGGATAATGGAGATTTCCGGCTTGGCCAATGCGTCGGTGGCCGAGAACATGGCCTACGGCCCGGTCACGCCGTCGGTGGCGCCCGCGCCGACCGGGTCGGCTACCTGGTCGCTGGAAGGCGACGACGCGGGCGACTTCACGATCAACGCCAGCACGGGCGCGCTGAGCATGGCCGCGCGGGACTTCGAGACCCCGGCGGATGCGGACGCCGACAACGTGTACGAGGTGACGGTCCGGGTGACGGACACGGCAGGCCGCACGGATGCCCAGTCGATCGAGGTGACGGTGACCGACGTCAACGAGCCGCCAGGCGTCCCCGCTGGCCTGACGCTCAGCGCGGCCAGCGGCTCTCTGACCGCCACCTGGAGCGCGGGGGCCGCGCCGGCGGGTACCACGCCGCCCGCCACCACCGCCTATAACGTGCAGTACCGGCTGAGCAGCGACACCGCCTGGGTCCCTCTCACCCCCGGCCGCAAAGACACCAGCGCAACGATTGACGGCCTGACCGGCGGGTCGACCTACGACGTGCGCGTGCGGGCCAAGAATCCCGAAGACCGCAGCGCCTGGACGGTCCCCGTCAGCGGCACGCCGACCGGCGCCGGCATAACCGTCGACCCACAGGCATTAGGCGTGTTGACCGAGGCCGCCGGCGCCGCCCACTCGGCGAGCTTCACCGTGGCGCTCGATACTCAGCCGGGCGGCGATGTCACGCTGACCCTGACGCACAGCGACGACGTCAGCCTCGACCAGACCACGCTGACGTTCACCAGCGCTAACTGGAACAGCGCGCAGACGGTGACGGTGACGGCGGTGGACGACAGCATCGACGAGGCGGCGTCGGAGGACTTCAGCATCGCCCTGAGCGCGTCCGGCGGCGCCTACGACGACGAGACGGCGCAGGTCACGGGCAGCGTCACCGACGATGACATCGCCACGTTCAGCGCCAGGCTGGACAAGACCACGATCGCCGAGGTGGACGCGGGCGGCGCCGCGGGCGTGGCGACGCTGACGGTGGCGATCACGAACGGCGTCAGCTGGGCGACGAATCGGGACATCGGCCTGACCCTGACCGGCAGCGCGCGGGTGGGTGAGGACTTCACGCTGACCGACGGCGACGGCTGGACGCTGTCGAAACCGTTCATCCTGCGCTTTGGGGCGGGCGCGACGGAGACCACGGCCATCATCAGCGTGATCGACGACGCCCACGACGATGACGCCGAGACGCTCAGCATCGCGGTCGATGCCGACGGCGCGGCCATCGACACGGTCGGCCCGCTGACCCTAACCGACAACGACGATCCGTCGCTGAAGCTGAGCGCCCTGGGCGTGACCACCGCTTCCGACCTGAAGATGTACCCGGCCTTCGACGCCGATACGTTCCACTACGCCGTGGGCTGCGAAACCGACGACGCCGCGACGACTGGCAAGCTGACGGTGACGCTGTCAGCCGCGGATGCGAACACGCGCGTCGCGGTCAACGGCGTGCAGGTCGCGAGTCAGAACGGGGAGACCGAGCTAACCGGGCTCGATGGCGACAGCGACGTCATTATCTCCCTCAGCAACAGCGCCGGCGCGAGTACCACCTATACCGTCCATTGCCTGCCGAAGGTTTTTCTGAACTTCGTGACAACGAAGCAGCCGGGGGCGTGGGAGGGGCTCATCACGATCAGTGGATGGAATGTCCCGGGGAACGCGCCGCCCTATATCGCCATCATCGACAACAACGGGGTCCCGCGATTCCACCGCGAGGTCGCGACCAATGATAACTGGGTAATACAATTCAGGACCCACAAAAAAGGCAAATACCCCTACTCCTATGCCGTGCAACACGGAGTATCCGACTACGACCGCAATTATGAACAAGTGGTGCTGGACCACGACCTGACGGAAGTGGCGCGTATCCGCACTGCCGGCTTGCAGCAGACCGACAGCCACGACTTCGTCATCCGCGAAAACGGCAACTACGTGCTCCTGGCCTACGAGCCCAACGTGCGTAACATGACAGGATATACCGATATGGAGGGCAATCCGTTTGGGGGCAGCGCGAACGTCATCGATTCGATCATTCAGGAAGTGACGCCGGCAGGACAGCAGGTCCATATCGTCAACTCCTGGGACGTCTTGGATCTGGATGACTGCAAGCAGGGCCGCAACGGCCCTATCCACGACGATTATGCCCATATCAACTCGGTGCAAGTGGTCGGCGGAGACTATATCACCAGCTATCGACACTGCAGTCAGGCGCTGCGGATCAACGCGCAAACCGGCAAGGTGGTCTGGCGGCTGGGCCTGAGCAGGAAAAGCGATGCGTACTGGATTGCGAGGGACGGCCGGGCGCCGCTGAAGATCGTGGGCGACCCCTACGGAGAGTTCTGTGGACAGCACTCGCCGCGCATGATCGCCAACGGCAATCTCATACTCTTCGACAACGGCGGGCGCTACTGCAACGGCGCCCGCAAACCCAAGCAATTCAGCCGAGCCGTGGAGTATGCCCTGGACCTGGAGCGGGGGACGGCGACCTTCGTCCGCCATCACTTCCTCGGCGGCGCCCCGGATACCTACGCGGTATCTCGGGGCATAATCGAGTTGATGGACAACGGCAATTGGCTGCTCAGTTGGGGGACGAAGCTGGAACCCGCCGTCACCGAGGTAATCCCCGGCCCGAGGGGGAGCGAGACGCAGGGCCAACAGCTGCTTTCGGTCAAACTCAGCTACCCCGACACAAGCATTCAGACCCGTGCCTACCCATTGAGTCCGGGGACTCTGGACAAAGCTTGGCCGCCCGATCCACCGGAGGAGTTGATAGCCGAGAGCGCTTACAACTCGACCGTTCACCTGGGCGCGTCGGACACAGTTAACGTGGTGGTAGCCTTCAGCCGCCCGGTGGTGGACTTCGCCGCAAACACGCCATCCGTCAGCGTTACGGGCGCGACGGTCAAGAGCGTCACGCCCCACATCGTGCCCGACGAAACGGCGCATGCCTACCTGTTCGAGCTCACTCCCGCCGGCGACAGCACGGTCGAGTTCGTCCTGGTCACGGGCCAGGCCTGCGCCGCCGGCGGCATCTGCGCGAAGGACGGCTCGACGCTGTCGACGGTGCGGACGAAGCGCAGCGTCCCGCGGATAATAATGGAGATTTCCGGTCTGGCGGATGTGTCGGTGGCCGAGAACACGGCCTACGGTCCGGTCACGCCGGCGGTGACGCCCACTCCGACCGGGTCGGATACCTGGTCGCTGGAAGGCGACGACGCGGGCGACTTCACCATCGACGCCAGCACGGGCGCGCTGAGCATGGTCGCGCAGGACTTCGAAGCTCCGGCGGACGCGGACGGCGACAACGTGTACGAGGTCACGGTCCGGGTGAGCGACGGCGCGAACTCGGCAACGGTCGCTCTCCTCGTGACCGTTCGAAATATGTTCGAACTGTTCCCAGCGATATTGGGGCCGACGAGCTTCAGCTACGCCGAGAACGGGGCCCTGCGGGCAAGCGCCTACAGCGTCACCTCGCCGGAGGACCAGGGGGGCGCTGTCTGGTCTTTGTCGGGAACCGATAGCGGCGATTTCTCAATCGAGGACGGTATCCTCAGATTCGTCTTCCTGCCGGACTACGAGTCACCATCCGACGACGACCTAGACACCGCCTATACGGTCACGGTGACGGCCTCGGACGGTGACACCCCACCCGCCACGCGCAGCCGGGACGTGACCGTCACCGTTACGAACGAGGAAGAGCCGGGTGTGGTCACGCTCTCCCCGCTGCGTCCTCGTGCCGGAATGGCGCTGACTGCTAGCCTGACAGACCCCGATGGCAGCACGTCAGGTGTTGCCTGGAGTTGGGAACGTTCGACCGGGCCCACGACCTGGGCCGCCATCGACGGTGCCGATTCGAGCAGCTACACGCCCGTCGCGGCCGACGCGGGAGCATACCTGCGGGCTACGGTGACCTACACCGATGGCCACGGCGCCGGCAAGAGCGCCCGCCGCGTGTCGCCCTACACGCCGCTGACCCACGGACTGAGCGCGCTCTCCGTCACCGGACCGGCGCGGGGCATGTATCCGGCGTTCGACCCGGAAGTGCTGCACTACGCCATGGAGTGCGTCGCGGGCCAGACCACCACGCTGACGTTGTCGGCGGCGGGGTCGAGTACGCGGGTGGCGGTCAACGGGATCCAGAGGCGCAGCCAGAATGCGGTGGTGGAGCTGACGGGGCTCGCCGGCGACAGCGACATCCTGATCACTCTGAGCGACGGCCAGGGCGGCGCCACGACGTACGTCCTGCACTGTTTCGGTGAGGACTTCCCCAACCTCGTGACGACGAAGGGACCCGGCGCCACGGAAGAACTGATCTTGTTCTCCCTGCATGGGCAGACACCCGATGACAGCAAATATGGCTATCTGATGATCGTCGACAACAACGGGGTTCCCAGAATCCACCGCAGAATCGCCAACCGCGTGAACCACTTTCGTCCCCAGAACAGCGAAACGTATCCATTCTCCTATTCGATACCGTTCGGACCGACGCGGGATGTATGGATCTTGACGAACAGAGATCTGACCGACTTGGACCAGGTGACCGCCGTCTCCCCCCTGACCAAGACCGATAGACACGACTTCTTCATCCTCGACAACGGGGACTTCACCTTCCTGTCCTACGAGCCGATGCTGCGTGACTTAAGCTTCCTGACGGACAGGGAGGGAAACTCGGTACCGGTGAACCCGGAACGGGTCGACGGGAAGTATGGCATGCGGGATACGGCAATTCAGATCAGGACGCCGTCCGGAGTCGCGAAGCTCACATGGTACTCATGGGACCACGTGGTGGTGCAGGATTGCGATGTCAAGAGAATCCCAGACGATGACTACGCGCACGGTAATTCGCTCTGGATGGACAACGGAGTTCTTGTCGTTTCGTTCCGGGGCTGTAGTAAGGTGTTGGGCGTCGACGAGTCAACCGGGGAGGTCGTCTGGCGGCTGGGCCGCAGCTACCGCAATCCGGAGGAGTGGGGAGGGGAAGAAGTCAGCGGCGATGGCCGCGGCAGCGGGCCTGCGCCGCTGACAATCCTGAACGACCCGTATGGGGAGTTTTGCAAACAGCACTCAGCGCAAATCCTGGACAACGGGCATCTCCTGCTCTACGACAACGGCGTTGAATGCGTCAGAGATCCGGCAACGGGCCGCAGCAAGCGGACGAGCGACGTCTTCAGCCGGGCCGTGGAGTACGCCATCGATCCCGACAACGGCGAGGCCACCTTCCTACGCCATCATTCGCTCCACGGAGCATTCAACAGGATGGCGGATAGTGGGGGCCTCGTTCAGTTGATGGAGAACGGGGACTGGCTGATCAGTTGGGGCCGAGGCATCACTGATGACGACCCGACTACGGCGCTGCCCCCCGACGAATCAGTGACTCAGGTAGATCCGGCCACGGGCGCTGAGAAGTTCTCGATCAATGTCGTGCTCAGGCAACGGCAAGCCGTCCAGGTCCGTGCCTACCCGCTGAGTCCTGTTGCGTTGGCCAAGGCGCCGGGTCCGCTGGAGGAGCAGCCAGCCGTCAGCGCGTCCAACTCGAACGCTCATCTGGGCACGTCGGACATGGTGAACGTGGTGGTCGCCTTCAGCCGTCCCGTGGTGGACTTCGCCGCGAACTCACCGTCAATCAGAGTCACCGGCGCGACGGTGAAGAGCGTTGAGCCCCACATCGCGGCGGGCGAGGCGGCGCACGCCTACCTGTTCGAGCTCACTCCCGCCGGCGACGGGGCGGTCGAGTTCGTCTTGGTCGCGGGCCAGGCCTGCGCCGACGGCGGCATCTGCGCGAAGGATGGTTCGACGCTGTCGACGGTGCGGACGAGGCGGACCGTCCCGCGGGCCATCGTGCCGGACGCTCCGACCAGCCTGACGGCGACGGCGAACGGCCAGACGCAGATCGACCTCTCGTGGACGGCGCCGATAAGCGACGGCGGCGCGACCATCACCGGCTACAAGATCGAGGTCTCGACCAACACTGGCACGACCTGGACAGAGCTGGTCAGCGACAGCGGTTCGGCCACGACGACGCATGAACACACCGGCCTGACGGCGGGCACGACCCGGCGCTACCGCGTGTCGGCTATCAACTCCGCCGGCACGGGCGCGGCTTCGAACGTGGCCAGCGCCACCACCGGGAGCGTGGCGCCACCGCCCCCCGTCACCTCCGCGAACACCGCGCCCGAAGCCGTCGACGACCTCGCGGCCACCTCGGCGGGCGCGAGCGCCATCAACCTCATGTGGACGGCGCCCGGCAACGGCGGCAGCGCCATCACCGGCTACCGCCTGGAACGCAAGACGGTGGCCGGTAGTTACGCCGTCGTCTCGTCGAACATCGCGGCCAATGCCACGAGCTACGCAGACAGTAGCCTGAGCGCGGGGACGGCCTACACCTACCGGATACGCGCCGTGAACGCCGTGGGCAACGGCGGTTGGTCCAGCGATGCAAGCGCCACCACCGCGAACGCCGAGAACACCGCGCCCGAAACCGTCGACGACCTCGCGGCCACCTCGGCGAGAGCGAGCGCCATCAACCTCACGTGGACGGCCCCCGGCAACGGCGGCAGCGCCATCACCGGCTACAGCCTCGAGCGCAAGACGGGGGCTGGGAGCTACACCGTCGTCTCTTCGAGCATCGCGGCCAACGCTACGAGCTATGCAGACACCAGCCTGAGCGCGGGGACGGCCTACACCTACCGGATACGCGCCGTGAACGCCGTGGGCAACGGCGGTTGGTCCAACGATGCCAGCGCCACCACCGGGAGCGTGGCGCCACCGCCCCCCGTCACCTCCGCGAACACCGCGCCCGAAGCCGTCGACGACCTCGCGGCCACCTCGGCGGGCGCGAGCGCCATCAACCTCATGTGGACGGCGCCCGGCAACGGCGGCAGCGCCATCACCGGCTACCGCCTGGAACGCAAGACGGTGGCCGGTAGTTACGCCGTCGTCTCGTCGAACATCGCGGCCAATGCCACGAGCTACGCAGACAGTAGCCTGAGCGCGGGGACGGCCTACACCTACCGGATGCGCGCCGTGAACGCCGTGGGCAACGGCGGTTGGTCCAACGATGCCAGCGCCACCACCGGGAATGTCGCGCCACCGCCCCCCATCACCACCGCGAACACCGCGCCCGAAGCCGTCGACGACCTCGCGGCCACCTCGGCGGGCGCGAGCGCCATCAACCTCATGTGGACGGCGCCCGGCAACGGCGGCAGCGCCATCACCGGCTACCGCCTGGAACGCAAGACGGTGGCCGGTAGTTACGCCGTCGTCTCGTCGAACATCGCGGCCAACGCCACGAGCTACGCAGACAGCAGCCTGAGCGCGGGGACGGCCTACACCTACCGGATGCGCGCCGTGAACGCCGTGGGCAACGGCGGTTGGTCCAACGAGGCCGGCGCCACCACCGCGAACGCCGAGAACACCGCGCCCGAAACCGTCGACGACCTCGCGGCCACGTCGGCGGGCGCCAGCGTCGTCAACCTCACGTGGACGGCCCCAGGCAACGGCGGCAGCGCCATCACCGGCTACAGGCTGGAACGCAAGACGGGGGCTGGGAGCTACACCCTCGTCTCATTGAACATCGCGGCCAACGCCACGAGCTATGCAGACAGCAGCCTGAGCGCGGGGACGGCCTACACCTACCGGATACGCGCCGTGAACGCCGTGGGCAACGGCGGTTGGTCCAACGAGGCCGGCGCCACCACCGGTAGCGTGGCGAACACCGCGCCCGAAGCCGTCGACGACCTCGCGGCCACATCGGCGGGCGCGAGCGCCATCAACCTCACGTGGACGGCCCCAGGCAACGGCGGCAGCGCCATCACCGGCTACCGCCTGGAACGCAAGACGGGCGCCGGGAGCTACGCCGTCGTCTCTTCGAGCATCGCGGCCAACGCCACGAGCTATGCAGACACCAGCCTGAGCGCCGGGACAACCTACACCTACCGGATACGCGCCGTGAACGCCGTGGGCAACGGCGGTTGGTCCAACGAGGCCAGCGCCACCACCGGGAGCGTGGCGCCACCGCCCCCCGTCACGCCGCCGGGTGGAGGCATCGGTGGTGGCGCCCCGGAAAACCAGGGGCCGGTGTTTATAGACCGCCCCAAGGCGAGCCGCTCCGTGCCAGAGGGCACGAGCGAAGGGGCCAGCTTCGGCGATCCGTTGGCCGCCACCGACCTCGACAACGATGCTCTGACCTACTCGCTGAGGGGCGGTGATGCTGACTCCTTCGACATCGACAGGCAAACCGGCCAGCTACTAGTCAAGGCCGCCCTCGACTACGAGACCAAGGCCAGCTACAGCCTTCAGGCGCGCGTAGTCGACGGCAGGGGCGGCAGCGACACCATCGACCTGACCGTCATGGTGACCGACGTAGATGAGCCACCGGCGATAGCAGGGCCAGTCGCGATAGAGTACAAGGAGGACAGTCTCCATGCCGTCGCCGTCGCCACTGCCATAGACCCCGAAGGGTCCGAGGTCTCGTGGTCGCTGACAGGTGATGACGCCGGCGCGTTCACCGTCAGCGACGCCGGAGTGCTGGCATTCAATGCGCCACCCGACTACGAGGCCCCAGCGGACGCGGATACCGACAATGTGTATCAGGTGACGCTGCAGGCTACCGACCTGAAGGGCATGACGGGCATACTCCCTATGGTCGTCACCGTCACCGACGTAGAGAACGATGGCATATGGACCAAGTACGACTCCAACAACAACGGACTGATCGAGAGGGGCGAGGCCGTGAACGCCGCCTTTGATTACTTCAAGGACCTCATTACCAAGCAGCAGGCGCTAGAGGTGGTGATCCTCTACTTCGCCAGCTGATCCGACCGGACGACAGTGGGCCGAGAGTTTCAGACGAGCAGGATGATGAGCTTGGCGCAAAGAGCTGCCGCGGTAGCGCTTGTTGTGAGCATAACGATGGGGCTGGCAAGCACACTTCACACAAGTCCCGTAGCCGCCACGGAGCACAGCGCCACCAGGCGCTTCTCCCAGTCGTGGGCGCTGACGGGTGGTGAGTTGACGGTAACCATTACCGCCACCGAATACGGAGGTTTGGGGCAGGTGGTGGAGACATTGCCCATGGGTTTCACCTACGTGAGGTCCAGCCTGGAAGCCGCCAGACCCGAGGGCCGTAACGTCGTCTTCACCCTGCTGGGAGATGAGAGTTTCACCTACACGGTAGCAGTGCCCGCGGAAGAGGGCGTTTACGCCTTTTCGGGGGTACTGAAAGACTCGACGAAAGCGGAAGAGCAGGTGGGAGGCCACTCCGAGATGGTCGTGAGATCCACTTCGCCGCCTACACCTACACCGACTCCCATACCCACGGAACCCAGCGCCACCAGGGGCTTCTCCCAGTCGTGGGCTCTCTCGGGTGGCGAATTGGTGGTAACCATCACAGCTGAAAGGTACGGCGGTCTGGGCCAGGTCGTGGAGACACTCCCCGCCGGCTTCACCTATGTCTCATCCAGCCTGGAGGCGGCCATGGTTGAGGGCCAGACCGTCACTTTCACCCTGATGGGCGATGACACCTTCACCTACACTGTTATCGCATCCGCAGAGGAAGGCTCTCACTCCTTTGCCGGGGTCCTGCATGACTCGAACAAGGTCGAACAGCCAGTGGGAGGCTACTCTGCAATAATCGTCAGGGCCACTCCACCGCCGGCTCCCACCTCAACTCCTGCGCCTGTGGAACCCAACGCCAGCAGGCGCTTCTCCCAGTCGCGGGCTCTTCCGGGCGGTGAGCTTACGGTAACGATCACTGCCACCGGATACGGAGGTTTGGGGCAGGTCGTGGAGACATTGCCCACCGGCTTCAGCTATGCATCGTCCAGCCTGCCGGATGCGACCATGGTCGAAGGCCGGACCGTCACCTTCACCCTGCTGGGAGATGCGACGTTCTCCTACACCGTGACGGCATCCGCCGAGGAGGGGGGCCACGCTTTTGCCGGAGTCTTGAAAGACGCAGACAAGGCCGAACAACCGGTGGGAGGCTCTTCCCTGATAGTTGTCAGCGTCACTCCCCCAACGACGCCTACACCCCTCCCGACCTCTACGCCCGCGCCTGATCGTACCCCGACCCCTACCCCGACGCCCACGCCTGCGTTGACCCCAACGCCGGCCTTTACGCCCGCGCCTGAGCCTACTACCCCGACCCCTACGCCCGCGCCTGAGCCTACCCCGACCCCGACGCCCACGCCTGGGTTGACCTCAACGCCGACCTCTACGCCCGCGCTTGAGCCTACCCCTACCCCGACGCTCACGCCTGCGTTGACCTCAACGCCGACCCCGGCGCCCGCGCTTGAGCCTACCCCGACCCCTGCCCCGACGCCTGGGTTGACCCCAACGCCGACCCCGGCGCCAACACCCACGTTGACCCCAACGCCGACCCCGGAGCCCTCGCCGACCTCTACGCCCATTCCTGCCCCAGCGCCGAGCCCGGCGCCCACGGCGACACCCACTCCTATGGTTGCGCCGACAGTGGTCGAGCGAGAAGAGGAGGGCAGTCTTCCCTGGCTGTGGATCATCGTCGTGGCCGGGGCAATCTTGGCGATAGGTAGCGCAATTGTGTATGTGTCTGTGCGTCGGTAGTACATTCCAAAAGGGGACCACGGCTTCCGGCCACGCGTCCTCATACCAACCTGCCCCAAAAGGAGAAAGGGAGTCTTCGTCCATATGAGGAATGGGTTAGCCTCCTCCCCCTGAGCCGAGGGGGAGGATTTGAGGTGGGGGATGGCGAAGCCGTTATAGGACACCTGGCGCATGCCGCCGCGCCCGTTACGCGCTAGCTTAGGGCTGAGTCGCTTCTCGCATTGGGGGGTGCGGTGGCGAAACTGCTATGACCGGCCTTATCTTCACAGCGACGCAGCGGCGGCAGTGACGGCTGGGCTCTCCTCCCGTCCGCAGGTGGGACGGCGTGGCCGCCCGCGACGGAATGGAGGCTCACGGCAGCTTCTTGCTGGGTCACTTGACCCCTTCATTACATAAGGATCCCCCACCGAAAAGTTCGCAGTACGGTACACCCGACCCGCTCCTCATCGGCGCGCTCGATGACACCACAAGACGTGTCGACAGGATCCCCGTAAAAGTGTTACCGATCTCTCCGGTCTAACTGTTACCCATGTGCCCGGTCGTTCAGGCCCACCTGACGCGCAGCGAAGGAAGAAGGAGCTCCTGCCGGCCGGGCGTAGGCTGCGGTCCAACAGCCAAGGCGCTGAACGGGGCGCCATTGCACTGGCAACACGGCGAGACATTATTGCCAAGAAGAGGTGGAACAGGGTTGCGCCGTCAGAATCGGAGGCCATGCGGCCGTCCCAGTTCTCAAGAAGCTCGCGCACCGCCCGGGACTCGGCGCTACCGGGGGTCCCGGCAAGAACAGTCTCCCGCATCTCTGCCCACGGCAGCGACTTCACATCCATCTGGAGCGCGGCGGTCGAATCCACGTCCCAGTCCGAACGCTTTTCCAGCGCCTCTGTGATCCTGCCGAGACGGCAACCATCGATCCAGTCGACTCACAAGCGACGTCCCGGTGTTTGCCGTCCATCCACACCCTGTCCGCTTCAACGCCTGGACATTGACCAGGTTGACCTGACCGGTCCTACGAGGATTTGCCGGCGCTGTTCGGTGCGCCGGGCGTTGCCCCCCTGCGGGGTCTGGACAAGGTATCCAGAGCGGCGCGAGAGGAGTTCGACCAGGTATCGAGTGTCTGTCTGATGGTGGAATTTTCGTGCTGGGGCTCGTGTGGTTGATCACCTGCAACACCGCAAGCGTCAATTGCGATGAACGGGCGCGGGATCATTCGACGATGTTCGCCTTTCACAGTTCCTTCGGCCTACCACCAGTACCTTATTCAGGGGACAGGTCAGAACCAGTATGATCGTGAAATGAAGATCGAACTCGGCAACGGGTACGCGTTGCAGGACTGGGACTCCGCGTGGTGCGACGGAGATCAGGACCGCTGGATCGCCCTAGCCAACGGCGACGACATCTGGGTGAACCTGGATGATAAATTCCCCCACCCATACACACGAACAGACGCCGAGGCCTGGGTGGCCCTGCAGTCCAGCAAGGATCCTCTGGAGTACTTCGCCATCTGCGACGCCGCAGGGCCCATTGGCGGAATCGGCCTCAACACAGAGAGGGGCGATTCACGGCGCTCCGCCGAGCCAGGCTATTTGTTGGGCAAACCGTTTTGGGGACGCGGGATCACGACCTCTGCTGCAAAGGCGGTGACGGCTTATGGCTTCGAGACGCTCAGCCTCATCCGCATACACGCACGGGTCAGGGTGTCGAACAGCTCTTCCACCCGGGTGTTGGAGAAAACGGGCTATCAGCGCGAGGGGTTACGCCGCCGGGCTGGGTTAAATCAGGGAATTCCCATGGACTACATCCTGTTCGCCACCCTACGTGTGGACTGACTCGGACATTGTCGCTGGCCAAATTAAACGCGGCCGACTCGAAAGTTGATGTGGCTGTAACGCGGCGAAGCTTAGTGGGCAGACTATTGTCGGCCGCCTCACGGGGTGGGGAGAGAGCCACCATTCACGGGGGGATATGAGGACGGGGAGTCGAGTGCGGTGTGACACGTATAGAGTTCCTTTTGAGGCAGGCTCTTGCGCGTTCTGATCGTCTTTGACGTCCATTCCAACCTTGAAGCGTTCCAAAGTGTGATCGCCGATGCCGCCAGCAACGGGGGCTTCCATCAGATATGTCAGTTGGGCGATCTTGTCGGATATGGCCCTGACCCCGCGGGATGCATTGATCTGCTCAGGGAATACGACCACATCGGGGTTGCTGGGAATCACGATCTGGCGGCTGTCGGAAAACTTGGACTTGAGCAGTTCAACCCATACGCGGCGGCCGCGGCACGGTGGACGGCGACTCAGTTGACTAACGACCACATAGCCTATCTGCGCCGCCAGCCCGCGAGGCTGGAAACCGACGACTTTACGGCTGTCCACGGCAGCCCCCGGGACCCGGTTTGGGAGTATGTGGTGTCGACCGCCGCGGCGACAGCCAACTTCGGCCACTTCAGCAGGCGAATATGCCTCGTCGGACACTCCCATGTGCCATTCCTGTGCAAGTTCGACGACGGCGACGCGAAGTTCTTTGAGTTCCCGTTGAACATGCCCATAGCGCTTGGAAATGACCGGCACATAATCAACCCGGGCAGTGTCGGCCAGCCGCGTGACGGCCTGCCGACTGCCAGCTATTTGGTCTATGACACCGATGCGGGTGCGGTTACCCACCGGCGGGTTACGTACGACATTCCCGCCACTCAGCAGAAGATGAGGGAACGCGGCCTGCCAACGTACCTGATCAACCGGCTGGCAGAAGGCAGATAGGGACCGCACAGCGATCGCGGCGAGTTGGTGATGATCCACCCTCCGCGGTTTCCGAGGCTGAACATCGTCCCGGACGCGACTCCCTCCAGCGCCATGAGACGAAGACTGCGTCTTATTTCACGTTCGGTCATGGTCGGGTTTGGACGAAGGAACGAGAACATATTGCGGGGCTAGAGGATCAGGTTGATGGATGCGCTGGCGATGCCGAGAAAGAGCAGGAAGCCAAACACGTCCGTGAAGGTGGTGACGACTACTGCGGAAGAGACCGCCGGGTCCACACCGATCCTTCGCAGGAACAACGGCGCCGCGGCACCGACTGAACCGGCAATTATCATCTTGCCGAGCATTGCGACTCCTAACACAAGACCCAGGCCAAGATTCTGCTTCCAGAAAATTGAGATGACCGCAGCCAGGACGCCCAGCCAGACCCCGTGAAGGAGGCCTAGGACAGCCTCCCGAGCCAGGAGCCGACTCGCCCCGATGCCCACTAGGGATGGTCTGAACAAGCCCACTGGTTGCGCCTGAATCTGTTACAAAGACCCTTCGACAAGCTCAGGGCGAACGGACTGGAACACGTTGCTGATGCGCTTGGCAGAGCGGAGGTTCCCCCCTCCTGAATCCTCCCACCGTGGGGGAGGAGGCCAGAACCCTTCGACAAGCTCAGGGCGAACGGATTGGAACCCGGAGTTGTTCAGAGGTTTCCTAGCTCTCCAAGCGCGATTGCCCGAACTATGAGGGTCAGCGTCTGTGTGCCACCAATCCCGCCCTGACCTGCGACGACCGGCAGGAACGCCGCGAGTACAACGACTTGAACCAGGGTCGACCCAAAGAGTCCAACCGTGGCAGCAGCGAGGAACGTCGTGGCCATATTTACCGTAAGCCAGGGGAGGCGAGTCCGGATCGATGCGGTCAATGGGACGTCTATAGAGTCGCCGGCCACGCTCGCCACCTGGAGCATCGGACGTGTGTCATGCTCGACGGCTGCGCTCATCAGCGACTCAGGCAGGATGGCGCCGATGAGCCGGCCGCAGTCAACCACGGCTATCTGAGTGAGGTTGTAGTGGCGCCTAAGTCGAGCGCACTCCGCCGCAGGGGTATCGACGGTAACCGTCGCCACGATGGATTTGGCCATCCCACGGACCTGCGTGTCGGATTCTGCCGGCGCAAGGTCGACCATAGTGACCTGGCCGCTCAGCTCGTCGCCATCATTGAGCACGAAGACATACGTGAATTTCTGACCGGCTTTTTCAAGAGCCCTGACACTATCCCGCGCCGCCTCGGCATTGCCGTCAATCTTGACCGTCGGAAACTGCGAAACCATCAGAGCGCCCGCCGAGTCTGGCGAGTGAGCGAGAAGCTGTGTGTCTGGCGGCGGAACCTTGAGAGATTCGGCTACTTCCCTGGCCCGTATGGTGGGAAGGCGTCGCAGCGTTTCCTGCGCGTGTTGTGGACGGATCTGGTCAAGTACGAACGAAAGCATTCGGGAGCCGAGGCGCAGACTCACTCGGCTGGCCTCGCCTGGACTCATGTGCCACAACATCCATGCGACGGTCTCGGGGGTCATTCGCATCCCTGCTGCCGCGAGGCAGTCCCGCCACGATGGCCCCCATGTCGGCCGGGTGGAGGCGCCGGACCAACTCCCAGGCGGAGCGCTCTTCGCCCGCATTGATCAGCTCCTGGACCTCACCGGCGATTTCCTCTGCCCGGTCTAGCGAGATCGCTTGGGGCTGTTCAATTCCGGTATCCAGCCCCTGTGCCTCCTCCGGAAAGCTGCGTTCGCTGTACATGGGGAATACCTCCTCCGTCCCGAATTGAACATCGAAGGGCGATACTGCCCTGAAATCAAGCGGAGCGCGCTGCCTCGATGTTTCATCCGGCGAGTAATGCTATTTCACTTGATGGGTCTCAATTCTGGGCATGGACAGCACGCACCCTGGTTTCGATCCAGGCCCGCCACTTGGCAGAAGATGAGAGAACGCGGCCTGTCGGCGGTCCTTGGTCTGCGCCGGTAGCTCGAACTGGAGCAATTTGTCGTCAAGCTGTATGACAGCGGGATCAACGGGATCGGGTGGAACGCACAGGCGGCTATGCGCGACGGACATTCCGGCGGCGGTATGTTGTCCTGCGAGAATAGCCGCCACTAGTCCTCTGCTGGTTCCCTCACCGCGTGGTCTGGTTCATCCACGTGTCCTTCGGCAGCCGTCTCTGTGTCAACGATTACCTCTGGTCGGTTCCACTCCTGGGCCAGGTAAGTAATTGTGTTCTTTCCCATCGCTGCCAGGGGCGGCCCCAGGACGATACCCCAAAGGCCAAAATAATGGCTGCCGATGACGATCACAATGATTATGGCGACGGGGTGCAGCTTCAGCGCGGCGCCCTGAATCCTGGGCACCAGAAGGGTGTTTTCGAGGAGTTGGACGCCCAGATACAGCAGGATGACCCAGAGAACCTTTTCAGGCGCGGTGGCCAGGGTCACCAACACACCGGCAGCCCCGCCAATCCAGGGACCAACCACAGGTACCATCTCAGTCAGTCCCGCAACGATGCCCAAGATGAACGCAAATGGCACCCCTAATAGCAAGAGCCCGACCGTAACGACAACCCCGACAACCAAACCGAGGATTAATTGGCCCCGGATGTATCCACCCAGCGTCCGGTCCGCTATGTCCAGGATGTCCCGCAAGAAGGGGCGCAGCGCCGAGGGGAAGGGAGCGTAGAGGGACGACTTAATCAGCCTTGCGTCCTTCATCAGGTAGAAAATTACCACTGGCACGGCGGCCAGGCCCAGAAGGAAGGTGATGGAGCCGGTAACAACTCCTGCGGTCTGGGAGAATACCCTCCAGGCTGCCTCCCCCAGGATGCCACCCGCGTTGTTCAAAACTTCATCCACCTTTTCCTGCATTTCGTCAGGAACGAGGTCGGCATATGTGGCAACCCAGCCTTCCACCGTCATTCGGGCGGAAACGAGGAAATTGGGGAATCGTTCTATTAGTCGTTGGCCTTGTTCGATGGCGTTAGGTACGGCCAGTAAAATGATCACTGCGAGAATGCCCAGCCCGGTCAGGTAGATAACCCCGATGGCGATGGCGCGGCTGAGCGCGGGCCGGCGGCGGCGCCAGGGCATTGCCCGTTCCAGCAGATGGGCCACCGGCAAGAGCGCATAAGCAATCACTGCGCTGATGCCCAGGGGCGCCAACACGTTTCCCACCAGGTACAGGACCACCAGCGTGAAGACCGTCACGGCGGCGGTGGCGAACAGTAGGAGACGCTTGCGTCTCATGTCCTGTTCCATAGATACCTACCAACCCCATCCGCGTGACCGCCAAGGGTAGGCGACATTTTGCAAAGCGGAGCGCCTACCGTACACCAGAAATCAGTCAAAGGTTAAAGCCGCTGGGGAGGACACCTTTACCCGCTTACCGAGGCCTTTACGTAACCTCGACACATGTCATTCTGAGAGGCCGTGACTTTATTGCGAAACCTGCGATCTTCAGTCTCAATTTAGCGTTTGAACGATCACAATCAGACGGCTCCGGGGGATTTAATCGCAGGCTTTGAGCACATAGAACAATCTAAGCCATCCAGACGGCACGCCCCGACCCTATTACCCAGACCCTCCGGCTTCGCTCAGAGGCTGTGAGTTTTTTGGGTTCTGTTGTTGTTAGGCGGCATGTTGGTGGCGGAAAGCGCCATTGGGAAGTTTCACCGGGGCGGGCGCTTGTTGAGGGAGGCAGAATTGCGGGACAGCATTGGCCGCTTTCCGGGCGAATTCACTAGGGAATCCGGATTGACTGGTCCGGAGCTTATCGGCTGTGCCTGCTTAACCCCCGTGTCTGCCTACGCCATGAACGCCTCCCAACGCAGGAGGTTGTGGGCCACGGCGACAAGGAGCATTACGCTGGTGATTTTGGCAAGTCCCCGTACGTTGAATTGGCTCACTCCGTGAAGACGCACCTGGGCGTTCGTCCACTCGGCTACAGACGCCCGCTGCCTGTATATGGCTTTGGCCTCGCCGGTGGCCATCCGTTGACGCCACCTTGCCACGTCCGGCCCGTCCCCGTAGCGGGGATCGTAACGCTCCCGTTCGGGCTTGTTCCGGGGCAACCTCACCGGCGCATACACACTCACCCCACGTTGCTCCAGAGCGGTGATGTCCTCCCGGGTAGCGAAGCCCCCGTCCATCAGGTAGGAGTCAGGGCGCCGGCCCGTCCGCCTGACCAGTTGTTCCTCCATGGGCGCCGCTTGCCCTGCGTCCGTACCCGACGATGTGACCCCTACTCCGACGATGATCCCGTTGGCGCTATCAGTGGCCAGTTCGATATTGCAGGCTGGCCGGAAGCCGCCATCCGGCATCTTCATCACCGTTGCCTGGGGGTCTGTGGTGGATACCCGCGCCTTCGTAACCTTGGGACGCTGAGCCTTCGCCTTGGTGTGCTGTTGGCGTTCCTTCTTCGCTTGTGCCCGGGGCAAGTACGACAGCGCCTCCCGGACCCGTTCCTCCCGCTCTCGCGCCGCACGCTCCCGCGCCGCACGTTCACGCCGCGTCACACCGGAATCGGGACGCTCCCGCTCCTGCGCCAGCCGCTCCACCTGCGCCCGCGCCTCCTCCATGCGCCTCTTCAATCCCTGCGCGCCGCGAAAGGACGCGGCGCCGGCGCTCGCCCTCACCCGCATCCCGTCTTGAGCCACACGCTCCAGCAGGACCGCCCCTGCGGCCATCAGAGAACCTATGATCTGGGTCAAAAGGCCGTCCAGCGCCTCCTGGTGGGCTACCCGGAAGTCAGAGAGCATGTGATAGTTGACAGGTACGTTCCCCCTCATCCAGCGGTAGGCGTCGTGCTCTTCGCACAAACGCGCCAGCCGGCGGGCGCTCCCTATACCGT
This sequence comes from Dehalococcoidia bacterium, assembly GCA_965224235.1. Classification (GTDB taxonomy): domain Bacteria; phylum Chloroflexota; class Dehalococcoidia; order Lucifugimonadales; family Lucifugimonadaceae. The sequence goes on from CBDCYP010000002.1 coordinate 1,700,679, forward strand.
CAACCGTGGCCAGAAGCCACAACGCCAGCAGCGCTTTGGGGTCTGTCGTTGGGCGGCCTGGCCGGTTCTCCACCGCCTTGACCGGCGCATAAAAGGCCGACAGGTCCAACCTCTCCAAAAAGCTCCATATAACACGGGCCCGATGCTCTTGAGGCAACCGAGATTCCAGGTCCAATACCGCCCACTCAGGCTGATTCCGCACCGGCCGCAGCGCCCGGGCCTCACCCGGACTCGTTGGCGCAGGCGCTCGCTTCTCCTCGATGGCCGGAAGCTCAAACAGCGTCTCTTCACTCATGTGTTCACCTCGCCGATATGGCTGCCCAATATCGTTGTCCAGCAATCAGCCTCTCAATACCATAGGAGCATAAATGATTTATTCACAGGCTCTCAGGGCGAACGGGAGTGGACTTGCCTCGGCGATGCCGCGGTTCGGGGTTGCCGGGATGAAGTCCCTTAAAGAAAGGAACACTTGGGCGTGCGACCCAGGTGCAACGGAAACTAACGTATTCGCGGGTAGCTGAATCCGGATTTGGTGGTTACAAGCCAGGATCTCTGCGCAACTCCCCTCGACCCATACAGTTCAGAACAATGGGATGCCATTCGGTTTGCTGCCCCGACGGAAGAATCGATATCCTTAAAATCTGACCAACGCGTAGAATAGTTCGAACCTTCCGCAGGGAGATCAATTATCGAAAGATGGACGGTCAGGCAGTGCCAGCGAGCGGACGCGATGCTACCATGGGGTCTAATCACATACTAGGCTCAGGAATTTAGAGGAAAAGATGTCGGTACTTGGAAAAGTTGGAACAGCAGTGAGAGATTCAGTGTCCGGCACGCTACGCGGCACGGGGCAGAGTACCGGAGTGGCAATCGACGTAGTCAGAGATGCTACGGTCAATGCGCTCAAGGGCGCCCGCACCGTTGGTGGAGAGACCGGGCATCTTGCCCAAGACGCAGTCATCGGCGTCTTCCAGGCTACCGGGAAGGTTGGGGGCGAAGGGGGGTCGTTGATCAGAGATTCCGCCATAGGCGTGATTCAAGGCACTGGCCAGGTCGCTACAGCCACCACAACGATGCTCCACGATGTGGTAGCTGGCGCAATCAGGGGCTCTAGTGATGCAGGCGCCGATCTGGGAACCGCTGCTCAAAGGGCCGTCGAGGGAACTTTGCGAGGCGGCGCTTCAGTCGGGCTGACAGCGGAGGAGTCGGTTGTCCAGGTCACCCGTGGCGCCATAGATGGCACCAGGGAGATCGGAGGGTCATTGACCACGCTTGCCCACGGGACGATCGCCGGAGTAGTCACTGCCGTCGCAGGGACGGGAGGAGACGTGACGACTGCTGCACGAGATGCATCCCGGCAACTGATAAGTAGCACGGCGGCAGTCGGTGAGGACCTGGCAAAGGTGGCCCTGGCCGCCGTTCAAGGCTCGATAAGCGCCGCGAGGTCTGTGGGAGTCGACGCGGAGAAGACCGCCGGGGCCGTTGCGACAGGTGCCATTGAAGCCGCTTACGATGTGAGCGACTCCGCTGGGGATGCGGTGAGAAATGCGGCAACCGGCACTATCCAGGGAGTTCGGGTGGTCGTAGGATCAGCAACTTCGGACCGGAAGGACACGTAGCAAGAGGCCAGAGCGCAGCGTAGGGCGGGGCGCATTGAACCGATGAGACTCAACGCAGGGGATCGGTATTGGCTGAACCCAGGCCCGTAAGCCCCAATTGTCGGCATATGCCGGCGCTCAAGATTCTTTTCGACTCCGCCCTTAGGGCGGAGTCTTCGGATCGGAACGGTTCGGTTACCCCGCCGCGCAAATTCCGCCGGGACACCAACCTGTTCAAGACGCGCTGACCAGCCTTGAGAACTCTCTTCAGCATCACTCCCTGCCCGTTAGAGAATGGCTATATTGATGACCGGACACATTCTGCCCGAGATTCCAAGGGCTATCTGTGTCCGGTGAGGGGGCCATGGATCGGTCGGAGCAAGCGGCCCAACAGGTCAATGAGATCCTTGCCCCTGACGGCAGAGCTCGTCGCCAGGTCACTGGAGCTTCAGTGCGTGCAGCTGCCTTCATGGCGGTAAAGGGGACCCGTTCAGTTGGTGGAGGAGCGAGCGACCTCGCCCGTGAGACAGCCCAGGGGGCGGTCGAGGCGGTTGGGGAGATAGGCGGCGAGACAACATCAATCGTCAGAGATGCCGTCATAGGGGTCGTACAAGGGAACCGGCCAATTGGTGACGGTTACCACTCCGGCCGTCAGAGAGGGCATAGTTGGCGCAATTAGAGGGGCGCTAAAGTCAGCCGCGATGTTGGAGAGATTGGCCGGGATGCGGTCGAAGGGGCGATAGTAGGCGCAGACTCGGTCGGCATAGATAGTGCCGATGCCGCGTCCGCGGCCGTTGAAGGAGCTGTTGAAGCGGTTGCTGAGGCGGGGGAGGAGACACGGAGGACGCGGCAAGGGCAGCGGTCGGAGGAGTCGTCTCTGGCGTGGCTGCCGTCGACGGCGATGTTGCGGCCGCGACGCTAGACGCGACGGGCATTCTGGTCTCTCGCGCCGGCGTCCGGGAGCAGAGCGGCGCTGAGATCGTCGAATAATCTGATAAGCGAAGCGGCAAGTAACTTACTCAACGACTCTCTTGGAATCGGTATTTTGGCGTTTGTAGGTATAGTAATTACATCTAACGGTTTGTTTATGGCTGCTCATAGAGCTGTGAACAGGATCTTTGGAACTGAATCTACGAACTTCGTCAAAATAACCGGGACTCAGGTGATAATTACTACGCTCATTGTAATTCTTTTCTTGTTGTCCGTGGGACTCACTTCGTTCTTCTTGGCAGTTGTCACATTTCTCTCACGCAGCGTAGACTCATGGGGAGGCCTTTCTACAATTGCGGTGGTCGCATTGGGGTCAATCTCTACGGTACTGCAAGTAGTGCTTACGGCGACTGTGTTCGCAGTGGTGTACTTTCACTTGCCAAGTATTCGCGTGGAGTGGAGAGACGCTGCGTTTGGTGCGCTGGTAGCAATCTTCTTTTTCGAGATCGCCAAGCACTTGTTTCTCTGGTATACCAATCTCGCTGCTCGGGGCGCAGTTTATGGGCCTATTACTTCCTTTGTCATACTGATGATCTGGGCATATATCTCTGGCTTGATCTTCCTGTATGGTGCTGCCCTGGCGAAGAATGCCGGAGAGTTGAGGAAGTCGACGCTTTCGCCTGATCGCCGTTAGTTCGGTGAATTCATACTGTTGTCGGCCGGCGTCGCCTGCTACAACTCTGCGCAGCTCAGTAGGCAACGCGTTTCGGCAGGAATTCCAACGCCTCCTCCTCCCGGGTGTCGGAGAAAGCCGGCTACAGGCGCGAAGGGTCTCCCGGCGGGACCGTGGCAAGGCAGGAAGTTTCCGTGGACCATCTGCTGTACGCCATGTTGCGCGAGGAACTAACTTCGGTATTGTCTGAGTGCTTAACGCGCGACGATCCACTTGGAATTTCTTATTGCAGTCCCATCACTTGCAGCCGCCGTGCACGGTATGCGGAACCGGCGGGCGCGGTTCCTGCGATATCCCGATCCACGACGTTGTCGTGCGCTGAGCTGGTGTGATCGGTCATTAGCAGACCGACGCGCTCATAACGCGGGCCGGAGGAATCTCCGGATCTCGCTCGCGGCGTTCGCCACTGTGCAGGCCCTCTACGCGAGAGGTATCGGCCGCAGAGAAGTTGCGACCTCCCCGTGGCTCACGGCGCCAAGCCTGCCGAGTTCCGGCCAATCGATCTGCCTGCTTGACTGGCCACGCGTTCGCACGATGATGTTCCCTCGCGTCGGTAACCCGACAGCATTGCACTTAAAGACTTACGCGAACCCACGACAGGTGGTTGCCCCGCGCAATGGATACTTGGTTCAATATGGAAATAACGTTCCGCTCCCCGCCAGCGAGGGACCGGCAGGGACGTGATCAAGAACTTCGCGCACATCTTTGGACCGGCGGGCTGCCCACCTGGAGAGAAACATTATGCGATTGTTGCCTAAAGGGCGGTTTTTTGTTCTAGGCCTGATGCCGATTCTTGCGCTGGCGGTCCTCGCCTGTGGCGGCGGTGACGACGGAGAGCAAACGGACCCCTTCAGGATCGGCGTGATGGAGTCACTGACAGGCCCCGGCGAGACCTACGGCACCGTGGCCAACCAGGCCAAGCAGATGGCCGTGGACGAGATCAACGCCGCGGGCGGCATCAATGGGCGGAGACTGGAGCTCATAGTCGAGGACTCCAAGTGCGCCGCCGCGGACGCCATAATCGCCTATCACAAGTTGACCGACGTGGACGGCCTGAAGATCATCCTGGGCACCTCGTGCAGCGGGGCCATGCTCGGCGTCGCGCCGCTGGCCGAGGAGGATGGGGTGATCCTGTTCTCCGGCCTTGCGAGCAACCCCGATATAGCCAAAGCCGGCGACTACATCTTCCGCACCCAAATCAGCGATGTTCAGGTGGGAATCGACACCGGAAACACTCTGTGGGCGGACGGGATCCGCAAATTGGCTACGATCACGGAGGAAACCGACTACGCCGAGGGTGTGAGGCGCACCTCGGTCGCCCAGTTCGAGAAACGCGGCGGAGAGATTGTGGCCGAGGAGCGGTTCGCTTCGGATACTACGGACTTCAGATCGCAACTGACCAAACTGTTCGCCGCGAACCCCGACGCGCTCCACCTCGCGCCCCAGTCCGAATTCGCAGCGGGGGCCATCGTCAAGCAGACCCGGGAGTTGGGCTACAAAGGTCCGATCTACGCGGAAACGATTTCGGTAGGAACGACCGCCCTCGAGATCGCAGGCGACGCAGCGACAGGCATGAAGGCCATCACGGCCGACCTCGATCCCGACAACGAGAAAGCGCAAGAAATTCTGGCAGACTTCAGGGAGCGCTACAAGTACGTCACGCTGCCGTGGCACCTGGGATCCGCATACGACGACGTCTACATAGCTGCCGAGTGCCTCAAGCAGACCGGCGACGACCAGGATGCAGACGGCTTCCGCGACTGTATGTACGGCATTACGTGGAGTGGCGCGATCGGAAACGAATACAGCTTCGACGCCGACGGCGAAGTCGTGGGTCTGTCCAGGGTGGTCGTGGAGGTTCTGCCAACGGACGAGCGGACCGCCGACAGGAAGCACAAGGTCCTCGGCCCGGCGCCAAAGCCATAGAAACGGCATGCCCCAATACCGCTCGAGAGCTGCCCGCGAAACCCTCACGCGGCGCCAGGGGTAGGTAGATAGCCCGTCTGCCCGGCGGGGACGGACGCCTTGTCCGCGAGTGTGACCCGCTAACTTTAAGGACTGCCGGCCTATCGAGTCTTTAGAGGGTGTCTAAAAAGCATTGGGATGCGCTAGCCGTCGCAACATCAACCCGGTCATGGCGGCGTATATCCATGCTTCAGTGGTCTGTGGCAACTGTTCGTAGTCCTTGCTCAGTCGCCGGTATCGCCCCAGCCATTCGAACGTGCGCTCGACGACCCAGCGACGGGGAATGACCTCGAAAGTGTTCTGGTGCGCTGGACGCCGCACCAACTCCAGCGTCCAATCGCCAACATTCTTGGCCCATAACACCAGCTTGCCAGCGTAGGCCCCGTCCGCCCAGATCCGCTCCAGACGCGGGAACCTGCCTACCAAACGCATAAGCGCCAGCCTGGCGCCGTCACGGTCCTGAATGTCGGCCGAATGTACTGCCACGGCCAACACCAATCCCATAGTGTCTACGATGATGTGCCGCTTTCTTCCACAGACTCTCTTACCGGCATCATAGCCACGAGGCCCCTCTTTTCGGTCGTCTTGACCGATTGGCTGTCTATGATCGCCGCACTGGGAGACACGTCTCTGCCTTCAGCAACACGCACCTGGTCACGCAGGGCCGCATGGACCCGCTCCAAGCTCCCATCCCGTCGCCACGTGCGGAAGTAGTGGAACGTGGTACGCCATGGGGGCAGATCGTGGGGGAGCATCCGCCACGCGCACCCGGTGCGCAGCACATAGCGGATAGCGTTGACTACCTCCCGTCGGGAGTACTTGATTGGCCGGCCTCCAGGTTTGGGAGGGGGCAACAGTGGTTCCAGCAGTTGCCATTCCCGGTCGCTTAGGTCGCTGGGATATGATTCGCGCTTCATGATTCATGACTCTAAGCGCTTGCCCAACGTCGCTTCTACGCGAACTCTGTACCCTTTTTAGACACCCTCTAAGAGGGTGTCTAAAAACAATTGTCATTCTGTCATTCTGAGCGAAGCCGAAGAATCTACTTTCAACGAGGCGGGCCGGCCCATACGGTTGACCCCGGACCGCCCGGTATTGCTCAGGACGGAGGGACTTATTAGACACCCTCCAAGAAGCGATGTAGTGTGGCAAGCAGCGCATCATGTGCCACCGGTCCGCTGGCGATACGGTTCGACCGGCTATGACTTCGCCATGCGGTAGCCTGCGCGGGGCTCGGTAAAGATGTACGTTGGGTCATTGGCATCGTCACCCAATTTGCGGCGCAGGTTCTTTACGGTAGCCCGAAGCAAGTCCCGCTCGCCTGAGTACTCCGACCCCCAGACCCGCCGCAATATCTGGTCGCGGGTCAATACACGTCCGGCGTTGGTTGAAAGCTCGAAGAGCAGCTTGTACTCGGTTGCCGACAACTGCGCCGGAAGCCCGGACACGGTCACGCCGCGGTCGGCATAGTCGATAGTCAGTTCTTTCAGGCGGTAGGGCTCGCGCGGCGCAGTTGTGCCGGCTCCTCTCCGCTTCCGCAGGGATGATGCGACTCTCGTCAGCAATTCAGTCGGAGAGAAGGGCTTTATCATGTAATCGTCGGCGCCCAAAGCGAGGGCCTTGACTACGTTCTCCTCCTGATCGTTCGCGGACAGGAAGATGATCGGCGCCTCGGACACCTCGCGGATGCGGGTCATCAGTTCGAATCCGCTGGTTCCGGGGAGCATCAGGTCCAACAAGACAAGGTGGGGTTGCTCGGTTTCCAACAGGCGCATCATCTCGTCCGTGTTACCGGTCCCCAACAATCTGTATCCTTGATCGGAGAGAATGTTTCGCAGTAGCCACAGTACTTGAGGCTCGTCGTCCACGGCGAGTATCCGCACCTGATCACTCGACGCGACGGCCACAGCATCGCTGGCGGGCTCCTGAACGGCGGCTGCCTCGGGAATCGTAAAGGTGATCCGCGTCCCTCGTTCCTCACCACCGCCCTCGGCCCGGATGCGGCCTCCGTGCGCCTCGACTATTCCCTTGCAGATCGCGAGCCCCAGGCCCTCGCCCGCGATCCTCTGATCACTGCGGCCGTCATCAATCCGGGAAAACTTTTTGAATAGTCTGGCTAATTGTTCAGAGGGTATTCCCCTGCCTTCATCCGTTACGGAGATGGCCACGAAAGACCCGTCTCGCGAGGCGGTCACCCTGATCGTAGAGAAATCCGAAGAGTACTTGGAGGCATTGGAGAGCAGATTGTCCAGCACTTGAGTCATGCGCCGTCCATCCGCCGCGATTAGGGGCAGGTTCGTAGCGAGGTCCACCTCGACGGTATTCCTTGCCCCGCGGCGGAGGAACGCAGCCTTCGCCTCGTCAACCAGGGTCTTCAAATCGGTAGGTTTGGGAGTTACGGATAGGGCCCCTGCCTCTATCCGCGTCATGTCGAGAAGGTTGTTTACGAGGCCGCGCAGGTGATCAGACTGCTCGTCTATCATTCGGAAGTACTGAAGAATCTCGGACATGTCCAGCGGGTCGGAGCTGCCCAACACGATTCCCGTGCACCCCTTGATGGTGGTCAGAGGCGTTCGCAACTCGTGGCTCACCATGGCCAGGAACTCGTTGCGCTGGCGTTCGATCTCCTCCAGGGGCGTCATGTCCTGGATCACGGCGACAGCGGATACAATTTCCCCGTCATCCGAGTAGATCGGTGTCGCATTGACGAGAGTGGTCACTTTCCGCCCGTCCGGGAGATCGAACAGGATCTCTTCGGCCCGTACGACCTCGCCGTGACCCAGAGCCCTCGCCAGCGGGCGATCGTCGCTTTCGTACTTTTGCCCGTCCGTCCGGCGGTAGATCGCCACCTCGTGATATCGCACAAGGGTGGAGCCGGGCTCCGGCGACATGCCCAGGATGCGCTCCGCCTCCTGGTTGACCGACGCAAAGGTCCCCGTGGCGGCGTCAACCACCATGACACCCACCGGTGATGACTCCACCAGAGCCGCCAGTCGCCGCCTCTCGGTCTCCAGTTCGTCTCTGGCCCGCCGTTCTTCCTGATATCGCAGGGCGTTGCCGACAGCGATTGCCGCCTGTGACGCGAACATGATCAGGGTCTCTTCGTCTTCCTCAGAGAACTCCTCGCCGCCTTCCTTCTCCGTTAGATGGATGTTGCCGACCGGCTCGCCGATATGCCGTATCGGCGCCCCCAGGGACGGTCTCATCAAGGGGTGGTTAAAAGGGAAACCGCTTGATTGGGGATACCGGGCGAAGTCGGGCAGTCGCAGCGGCTCTTGAATCTCGTTGAGGTAGCGGAGTGGTCCCGGCTCCTCGTGCGAGCTACCCGACTGCCGGGGCTCGTCGGATGTGATGCCGGATGTGATGAAATCCCGCACGCGCCCGGAGTCGTCGAACATGCCGACCGCGCCATATCGGGCGTCGGTCAGCGAGCGGGCCCCGTCCACGACTTCCCGGAGCACGGTGTCGAGGTCCCAGCTATTGGTGATGCGGCGGCTGACCTCGCTCATCATGGCGACGCGAGCCCGAAGCCTGTCGATTTCCCGCACTTCCGCGTCGTTCCTCTTCATTGACCGTCCCCTGACCGTCCCCTCCCGAGTTTCCGCATCCCCCGCGGCCCGGTAGCGGTGGGCTGCTGGTGTCCGGCATCCTAACACGGCGATGGCCTGTGAACGTTTTTCACGGAAACTCAAGGAATTTTCACAGAAACCCAGGGATTTTCACGGATTCTTTCACAGAAACAGGGTTGTTTTTCCCGGCCATTTCACACGGCCCGTCTAGGATGAAGACAGTTGATCCAACGGAAGGAGGCGTCTCATGCAAACAATCCACGTCCACCACCCAGATTCTTGCATTAGGAGAACGTCATGAAGATTCGAGCAAAACTACTTTGGCGATGTTGGTCCTGGCGGTCGTAGCCGTCGTGTTGAGCACCGCAACCAGTTACGCCGCACCGGGCGGTCAAGTGCAAGTGGGAGACCTAGTCCAAGCCATCCAGGCCGCCGAAGACCCGGGCGAGGCATTCAACAACCTATCGCCCCAGGAACGATAGGCGGTAATCAAATATCTGACCAGCGGGACGACCGCGGTGACCGAAGAGGTCACGATGATCGGGATTGACGGGGCATATACCGCGGCAAGTGGGAATCAGAGTTGTGCCCGTCAGAAAAAAATCACCACCCACACCAGCGACTTGGGAACAACGATGTGGAAGTACATTTCCAGTACGCTGTGGTGTTGGAACGGCACAGTCATCACCAACGACCCGTACTTCACCCGAGACGCCTGGGCTGTGTGGCCGTGGCAGTTCGCGGGTCACCTCGACAAGAGCGAATCAGGTGGACAAGGAGACTGGGCGCACCGCGATTACACTCAGGGCCATTTCAAGCAGTGCTGGGGAATCGACGACGAATGCACGGACGATATGTACCCGGCATTGTCGAAGGCCCAATACGGGGACGGATCATCGGAGTAAGGAGTAGATCGAGATGCTGGCGAAATTCATTCACCTATCGCTGTGCCTGGTTCCCGTACTGGCGGCCAGCGTCGCATTCATTGGCATGGGGTTCTGGCTCCGCAGGAAGCAATACGGACCCGAGTATGACGTGGGAGGTATGGTCGCAATCGTTCTAGGGCTGCTATTGGCGTTAGGTGGGGTTTTGATGGTGCTGGCATTTGTGGCCTACACCGGCCCTCCACTGCCGTTAGAACACTGAGCGCCATCAGGGCGGTAAGCAAGGTCACGGGGTTCCCTGCCCCGTGACCTTTGTTTTGCGACCGGGGGACTTTTTCACTTCCTGGAGCACGGTGTCGAGGTCCCAGCTATTGGTGATGCGGCGGCTGACCTCGCTCATCATGGCGACGCGAGCCCGAAGCCTGTCGATTTCCCGCACTTCCGCGTCGTTCCTCTTCATTGACCGTCCCCTGACCGTCCCCTCCCGAGTTTCCGCATCCCCCGCGGCCCGGTAGCGGTGGGCTGCTGGTGTCCGGCATCCTAACACGGGCATGGTCTGAGAAGGATTTTCACGGAAACTCAAGGAATTTTCACAGAAACCCAGGGATTTTCACGGATTCTTTCACAGAAACAGGGTTGTTTTTCACGGCAGATTCACATCCGGCTGCTAATTTGGACAGCATCACTAAGTCAACCGAGGAGGGCTGCGATGATGAAAATGCTGTCGGTCAAGAAACTGCTCCAGAGCAAAAAGGTCTTGGGGGTTCTCTTAGAGGGTGTCTAATAAGTCCCTCCGTCCTGAGCAATACCGGGCGGTCCGGGGTCAACTGTATGGGCCGGCCCGCCTCGTTGAAAGTAGATTCTTCGGCTTCGCTCAGAGGCTGTGAGTTTTTTGGGTTCTGTTGTTGTTAGGCGGCATGTTGGTGGCGGAAAGCGCCATTGGGAAGTTTCACCGGGGCGGGCGCTTGTTGAGGGAGGCAGAATTGCGGGACAGCATTGGCCGCTTTCCGGGCGAATTCACTAGGGAATCCGGATTGACTGGTCCGGAGCTTATCGGCTGTGCCTGCTTAACCCCCGTGTCTGCCTACGCCATGAACGCCTCCCAACGCAGGAGGTTGTGGGCCACGGCGACAAGGAGCATTACGCTGGTGATTTTGGCAAGTCCCCGTACGTTGAATTGGCTCACTCCGTGAAGACGCACCTGGGCGTTCGTCCACTCGGCTACAGACGCCCGCTGCCTGTATATGGCTTTGGCCTCGCCGGTGGCCATCCGTTGACGCCACCTTGCCACGTCCGGCCCGTCCCCGTAGCGGGGATCGTAACGCTCCCGTTCGGGCTTGTTCCGGGGCAACCTCACCGGCGCATACACACTCACCCCACGTTGCTCCAGAGCGGTGATGTCCTCCCGGGTAGCGAAGCCCCCGTCCATCAGGTAGGAGTCAGGGCGCCGGCCCGTCCGCCTGACCAGTTGTTCCTCCATGGGCGCCGCTTGCCCTGCGTCCGTACCCGACGATGTGACCCCTACTCCGACGATGATCCCGTTGGCGCTATCAGTGGCCAGTTCGATATTGCAGGCTGGCCGGAAGCCGCCATCCGGCATCTTCATCACCGTTGCCTGGGGGTCTGTGGTGGATACCCGCGCCTTCGTAACCTTGGGACGCTGAGCCTTCGCCTTGGTGTGCTGTTGGCGTTCCTTCTTCGCTTGTGCCCGGGGCAAGTACGACAGCGCCTCCCGGACCCGTTCCTCCCGCTCTCGCGCCGCACGCTCCCGCGCCGCACGTTCACGCCGCGTCACACCGGAATCGGGACGCTCCCGCTCCTGCGCCAGCCGCTCCACCTGCGCCCGCGCCTCCTCCATGCGCCTCTTCAATCCCTGCGCGCCGCGAAAGGACGCGGCGCCGGCGCTCGCCCTCACCCGCATCCCGTCTTGAGCCACACGCTCCAGCAGGACCGCCCCTGCGGCCATCAGAGAACCTATGATCTGGGTCAAAAGGCCGTCCAGCGCCTCCTGGTGGGCTACCCGGAAGTCAGAGAGCATGTGATAGTTGACAGGTACGTTCCCCCTCATCCAGCGGTAGGCGTCGTGCTCTTCGCACAAACGCGCCAGCCGGCGGGCGCTCCCTATACCGTCAACCGTGGCCAGAAGCCACAACGCCAGCAGCGCTTTGGGGTCTGTCGTTGGGCGGCCTGGCCGGTTCTCCACCGCCTTGACCGGCGCATAAAAGGCCGACAGGTCCAACCTCTCCAAAAAGCTCCATATAACACGGGCCCGATGCTCTTGAGGCAACCGAGATTCCAGGTCCAATACCGCCCACTCAGGCTGATTCCGCACCGGCCGCAGCACCCGGGCCTCACCCGGACTCGTTGGCGCAGGCGCTCGCTTCTCCTCGATGGCCGGAAGTTCAAACAGCGTCTCTTCACTCATGTGTTCACCTCGCCGATATGGCTGCCCAATATCGTTGTCCAGCAATCAGCCTCTCAATACCATAGGAGCATAAATGATTTATTCACAGGCTCTCAGAATGACAATTGTTTTTAGACACCCTCTTAGCAGTTGTAGGTGCGTCGATCGCCGTGCCGGTCTATGCTCACGTCATCTACGAAGATGGCCATACTTACACCAGTCCCTACAACTGCACGTGGAGCCGGTCTGAGATCTCTCATGGCAGCGGTGGCGGGTACTCGAAGGCGAATCTGAAGTCCGAACAGAACGAATGGAGGAGCACCTGCCGCAAGCGTTTGAGTCGCCCGATTGGGTACCTGAGAGCCAAGTGGGAGCTTCAAAAAAAGAGCGGCTCGTCGTGGATACGGTGCAAACTCGGCAACTACTACTACAACGGAGGCGACGCCTCCGAATTGGCGAACACAAGGGACCACGGAACAAGTCCGCCGTGCGGCAGCGGTACCTACAGGACCATTGGCGAGACGGGAGTCAAGATCGGTTCCAAGTGGTACGGGGGAACTCTGTCCTCGGGAGTCGTAGGCCACACCCTGCCCTAGCCAGGGTCGCCAGCAGTTCAGACAAGTCGAAGAAAGAGGAAAGTCATGAAGAACAGAAGCAAGATCGCAATCGCAGCAGTGTTGGTGTTGGGAGTGCTGGCCGCGATAGTCGGAGTGGCAGCCACCGGGGGAGATGAGTCTCGCGAAGCCGTTGAGGCTCGGCCGGAATGGGAGGACGCCAACGGGGTGTGGGACATGTCCAAGCTCCCGCCCACTATGGGCGTCTTGGACAGCACAGGCGCCGTCGTCGGCTACGTGGAAACGAGGCACTACGGGACGGGTCTCTACCCCGAGCCCGTACTCGGCGCTGACGGTAACCTCATTGGACACATCGGAGAAAACGGCTATTGGGCGTTGGGACAGCCTGAGCCGTACATCGAAGACGCCTACACGGTTATCGAGGAGTATGGCCCCGATGGTGAATTGACACGGCACGAGATCATACGGCCCGAACCGCCTGCCCAGGGCGAGGAAGGGCCGGTCGGCAACACCGAGTAGACCTGTACGTGAGTCCACCTGGACCGGGGAAGCCAAGGGCGCCGTTCCGAATCAGGGACGGCGCCCGTTTTTGCCTGACGGACTTTTGCACTTCCCGGAGCACGGTGTCGAGGTCCCAGCTATTGGTGATGCGGCGGCTGACCTCGCTCATCATGGCGACGCGAGCCCGAAGCCTGTCGATTTCCCGCACTTCCGCGTCGTTCCTCTTCATTGACCGTCCCCTCCCGAGTTTCCGCATCCCCCGCGGCCCGGTAGCGGTGGGCTGCTGGTGTCCGGCATCCTATCACGGGCATGGTCTGAGAAGGATTTTCACGGATTCTTTCACAGAAACAGGGTTGTTTTTCACGGCCATTTGATGCGCGCCTCCTAGAATGTGAAGCATCACAGATACTTAGCAAGCAAGGGAGTAGAGTATGTTGATCAGAGAAAGGCTCGGACGAAGGGGGCTCATGGCGGTGCTTGTCCCGTTGATTGGGGTCCTCCTCTTCTCCGCAGTAGCTTCGGCAGCCGAGAACGGCCCCACTACTTCGAATCTCATCAGGGACGGCTATGGCGCTTCCCATCACAGCACAGTCTACTACACAAAGCAGTCGGTTCCCTTTATCGCGTGGGTGGACAGAGTGTACTTCGGCGGAAGGAAGCCCAGCATAAACTTTATAAGTTGCTGTGGTGAATGGAGGCACGAAAATACGCTATACAGGAGATGGAATGATAGCAGTTGGGTAACAGTGAGGAACACGGGCTCTGCCAGTTGGCAGTCCTCAGGTACGCCCGGTCTGTCCTACTTCAACTTGAACACAGACGTTACGCTTGAGGGAGGGGTGCTCGTAAAACAGCGATTGAAGTATAGGAAGTACTTGCTCCAACTTGAAACCTGGATTGAGTGGAACGGAAGCTTCCACAGCCACTTTCTGGAGTGAACTCCACGCTGATTAAAACGGACAATTACTTTGCAGGAGAAGGAGGCAACGATGACCAAGAGGATAACAGTAGGAAGGAAGACACTTTGTTCTGTGATTGGCGTGGCGTTCGCCGCATTGCTCCTTGCCTCGTTTCTTGTCTTCGCGAACGGAGGCGAGGCTGAAGCAAGTCTGGGTCAGCTACCAAGTATGACGATGGTCTACGAGGTGTACGGCCCAAGAATCACTGTTGGAGACACGATTGTACAGCCCTTCAAGGAAGTGCACCACTTAGAGTACCGATCTAAGACCGACTGGATCGCCACCGTGATCGAGTCACCGTCAATCGACCGCGGGCGGTACGGCGCTGGGAGCAACGTTGGCTCCTACACAAGAGTGAACGGCAATACAATCACCGAGTATGACGCGATGGATGGGAGTACGGAGGAGAGCGCCGTAGCTGACGATACGGTCTTCGCGCCGAACATGGCTTTCGCGTTCGCCCTTGAAACGTCCGATCCCATAGGCGACCCTCCGGGTCTCACCCGGTCGGAGGTAGTTACCGAAGCACGAGTCTGCCTCAATGGCGAGTGCAGTGAAAATGCAGGCGGAGTTAAGTACAGTATCGGCGGAATGAACCTAGTGTTATTCGAGGGCGCTTCTTGGGCCATCCCCCTTGAACTCGGAGATGGATTCTCGGTCAGGACAGCCGAGATTCAAGCTCCAACACCGTGACGGTAGGTTTGGGTTCCGCCGAGTGCGCAAATAGCACAAATTCGGCTGAGAGGCGTCCATCACTCCCTTGTGATGCACGCCTCTTTGATCGCGGTTCAGCAAGTCGCCGTCGAACTCGAAGCACTTCCCGAACTCTCCTAAGTCCGTTGTCAGGTTATATCCACCGCACAGGGTTGCATTTCGTTGGGTCCTAGGCCGAGGTTGGGTGACCCTTGAATCGGAAGTCATCATTCTGCTGGACTGACATGAGGACGCGCAGACGGTCGAAACGCAAAAAGGCTGCATATATGAGTGTATAGGGGAAGGACACCGAATCTCGGCGTCCTTCCCCTATGTCTGGTGGCCTAGAGTCTCGCGTCGACCGGCTCGGCCTCCCGTTCCTGCTCCACCGCCCACTCGAACAGGGACAGGGACGGGGCCTGCGCCTTGCGCCCCCTGGGCTTCACCGGCTCCTTGAAAATGGACTCGGCCCAGGAGAACAACGTCTGCGACAGTCACTCCCGCGGGTTCAGTCGAATCCATAGAGGTTCCCGCCCTGGATGGACGCCAACGGGATGGTGGACGAATCGAAGCTCCCGCCCACTATGGGCGTCGCGGATAGCACCGGCGCCGTCGTCGGCTACGTGGAAACGAGGCACTACGGGACGGGTCTCTACCCCGAGCCCGTACTCGGCCCTGACGGTAATCTCATTGGACACATCGGAGAAAACGGCTATTGGGCGTTGGGAGAGCCTGAGCCGTACATCAAAGACGCCTACACGGTGATCGAGGAGTATGGCCCCGATGGTGAATTGACACGGCACGAGATCATACGGCCCGAACCGCCTGCCCAGGGCGAGGAAGGGCCGGTCGGCAACACCGAGTAGACCTGTACGTGAGTCCACCTGGACCGGGGAAGCCAAGGGCGCCGTTCCGAATCAGGGACGGCGCCCGTTTTTGCCTGACGGACTTTTGCACTTCCCGGAGCACGGTGTCGAGGTCCCAACTCCCGGTGATGCGACGGCTGACCTCGCTCATCATGGCGAAGCGAGCCCTAAGCCTGTCGATCTCGCGTCCTTCCGAATAGTCCCTGTCCAATGACCGTCCCCTCCCGAGTTTCCGCATCCCCCACGGCCCGGTAGCGGTGGGGTGCTGGTGTCCGGCATCCTATCACGGGCATGGTCTGAGAAGGATTTTCACAGAAAAGGGGTTGTTTTTCACGGCAGATTCACAGGCGCCGCCTACGATAAACCCAGTGATCCAACAGATTGATCAGGAAAGGAAACAGTCATGAACAAGCGAATTCGTAACATAGGACTGTTGGTCGTCGTACTGGCTGCCTTGATGGCTTTCTCCAGCGGCCCCTACGCAGCCGGACCCGGCGGGGATGACATTGACCTTGCCCGTTATACTGCCTCTGTCGACGACGGTCATGTTGACGATACCGATGGCCTGATGGTCACGGAAGGGGCCCACGCCAACTCAGGATTAGGGACGGGCAGCGTGGTGAACCCGTGGGGTTGCGTTATCAGAGCTCACGACCCGCATGAGTCGAAGATTGACCCTGGTCCTGGATATGTTCAGGCAAAGGCCACGATTGAGTGCTCTACTGCGCCTCCCCTTCACATAGCCAGCATTTGGCAGGAACTGTCGAAATGGGTAGGCTCGAATTTCACCATTGAGGCGGTAAAGACGAGTTACTGCCCATCCGGGGTCGGTGACCCTGACTGCTACGCTACGCTGAATGGCGGGGCGCTTATGAGGCGATACATCAACGTACCATGTGAGGTCGGTACCACAAGGCGATATGTACATCTCAACATAAGGCAACTGACCGTGAACGGTGTCACTTACTCGGGGCTTATCGGTTCGGCCAGGAATGTGGATTGCGCTGGTTATTAGAAGTAACGGAAAAGTCTAATGACCGATACTGATACGCGAGTTGACCATCTTCTGAACTCCGTTGTTGGCTGTGCATTTGTGGTCGCGCTTGAAGAAACTGGCCTCACGCCAGGAGACGTAGCAGACCCCAAGACCAGCCTACGAATGGCTGCTGTGTGCGTCGACTTCGTGTTCAGGTACAACTCCAACTATGATTTGGTCGCGCCTGGGGTACTGACCCTCGCAAGAGGGAAAGTACCCCAGGCGCGTGCGCTCATCGAACACCCTGGTACCGCGTGGTGGTTCCATGACGTAGACCTTTATAGTCAGGCTTGGCTCTCCATACATGGGACTCCGGACGAGTTCACCTATGGCACGCCGCCGAATACGGTAGCGTGGCGTCAACCGGAAACCCCATCGAGAGGTTGGGAGCTTAACGCACAGAAGCCTCGCGGCAACCAGATCACATCGACTTTATACGGTCCTAACCTGACATCCAAACTTCTGGCCTACGATGAACGTACAGGGGACCACCGGTGTCAGTTCCCGTTGGCGTGGTGGTCTATCCACTTCCTTGAGGATGTGCGGGTGTTCGAGATTCATGGGCCGTCGGACTGGCATGACCTTTGCGTTAGATATCCGGCAAGAGGCACAGAGGACGACCGTATGGTACCAAATTGGGGAGCTGCGTCGGAAGAATGGGACGGTGTACACCTTAGCTTGGGCGGACTGCTGACTTCGGAGCAGAATCGGTACGAGTCACCCGATGGTTGGACTATGCTGGATTTTTGGCATTCTGAGCAGACCTATTGGCTTCGCGGGATGAAAACTGAAACGAAACGTCGACCAGACTTCGACAGATGGCTAAGGCCTCCCATGGTCCGTGAATTGCGCTTTCCTGACTTCGGGGGGGAACGTGGGACACTACTACTCAGTTGACCGGAGTTCGCCAAAATTGGCGACCCAAACGCGACCGCTGTTCGGCGACCATAGCCACCGAAACCTTGAGATCAGAAGCATCTCCAGGAAAGCAACCGCCAAGACGCCCGCGCTCATACCGGCCTCGGCGTTGGAGACGATCTCGCTGCATGTGGACCGTATGCTTCCACCGTTTAGGCCGACCGTAAGCGTGTCTGGATCGCCGTCCAGGCGGACGCAGGTCGTTGAACAAGGCCACGGGGTTCTTGATCCCCGTGGCCTTGCCTAGTGTCGAATAGTCGTCGCTTAGCTAACAGGCGACGCCCGCCGCCTGATACCACATGTCCCCGATTGATTCAGCGTCAAGTTCCCCTGCTGTATGGCCAATGGGTACTATGGCGACTGGAGCGGCCCGCGCAATCCGAGTCCCCAGTCCCCGTTGGGCGTAGCCAAAATAGAGGCCAGTGGACTTCTCGACGCCCAGACTGCTAATGTCGTCCGACAAAATAAATATCGCTGTGCCGCTGGTCGCAATTATCTTGCTCACATTGCTCGGACTGGCGGCGTGGAGGGTTTGGAAAGGCTTTAACCCGCCTGACTTCGCAACCTTCAAAGGCTTCGAGCCGCAATTGACTGGCGTGTCCGACCGGGTCACTGTGACCATTGATCGCGTCACAGTTCAACCGGAGTGGGAGGCGAAGACCCGGACCTACCCGACGGGACGGCAAGGCCGGTTCCGTGTCAGGAGCGGGCAACGGCATGAGGTGATCGAGGGGGTCGTCCACAATGGCGGGGGCGACAACCTTCTCCTGCTGACTCTCGAGGACGACGCGCTGGAAACCGGGCGGGGACTCGTTCCGCTCAGCGCGGCTGCCTGGGGGCCGACAGGCGAACGCATGTATTGCGACGGCCACGCGGGCCAGGTTTCGCTTGCCCCCGGCGAAATCGTCCCCTACTCTGCCCGCCTGGCGCCGCAGGCGCATGAGTTGCGAGACCGCACGGTGGACGATATCGAAGACGGGTTACTTTCGCCTTTACGTTTCGCGGGAATGGCTTTCAGGGAGTGCCTGCAGACCGAACTCGAGCTCTTGGAACCGGTACGATTCGACGCAACGGACTTGGGTCAATCCGCTGCCGAGGACTACTACCCCTTCGGTCCGCCGTCCTGTAATTTCACAGGGGACATCGGGCCAACGGCCGGCCCTACTGGGCGCGGCCGGAGGGTTTGCCCGAAGCAGATTGCGCGTGAGTCTGTGCGTCCAAATGAGTCGGTACGAAGGTGAAACACGGGTGCGAATAAACGCCGCGTCGAGCGGAGAGAGACCCCGTAGTTCTGCCACGCATGAAGCGCCAACGGCGCCGGGCTTCAGAGCTCAACTAATCGAGCGCGTCGGGGCGTTAATCTGGTTCGTCGCGCCGTGGTTCGGCATCGCGGCCAGCATCGAGTTGGCGGGAATCGACTTGCTGCTCGCTTTCATCACCCCGGACTACGATGGCGCAGGCGAAACAATCAGCCAGATGCAGGGCGTCAACGCCGCCTACTCATCCGAAGCGCGGCTCAGTCTTCTGATCTACTGCTTGCTCGTCATTCCATTCACGATACGGGCGACGCGGCTGCCCGAGCTGCGCCAACCGTGGGTAAAGCTCATGATCTTCGGACTGTGGGCACACGTGGTGATGGGCTTTGCGACAACGGGGTTTCAGTCCGAGTATCACCGTCTGATAATCCTGGACTTAACGGCCAACAATATTCACGACGCAGCAGGCCACGTGTTTTTCGTCGTCGGTACATTAGGAGTGATTGGCACGGTCCTGGCGATGGACCGGCGTCCGGAACACCGGCGCCTCAGGATCGCTTCTGCGATCGCGGCCGGGATAATGATCCTGACTGGGCTCATGTTCGTCACACGCACTGCGAATGAGTACATGGGAATCGAAGAGCGCATCGGTTTTGCCGCCTACCTGACCTGGGTGGCGTTGGTGTCGATACGCATCGAATCGCTGCGGCGCAGGAACTCGCGGGCAAATCGCGAGACGGCGCGAAGCGAAGCCGCCTGACGGTGACAGCGGTGCGACGGACGAATCCAGCGGATAGTAGTCATCCATTCGGCCTGTATCGATTCGAGCGCCGATCATAGTGCAACTGGACTTGAACTGGCCGCGCTCCATTTCACCGGTTATCGTGAACTGGCCATAAATGGTATGCTTACGGTCGAATTTTCCGCAAAATACGTCACTAGTTCGCCGGAATTATTACGGCTGGGTGAGCCATGACTGAACCGCTACTCGAGGTCAAGAACCTTCAGACCTATTTCCACTCATCTACGGGGGTGGTGAAGGCAGTCGACGGCGCGTCGTTTTACATTCACGAGGGCGAGACACTCGGCCTGGTAGGGGAGAGCGGCTGCGGCAAGAGCGTCTCCGCCCTGTCGGTCATGCGGTTGATCCCCAACCCGCCGGGGCGGATCGAGGGCGGCCAGGTAATGTTCGAAGGAAGGGACCTGCTGCAGATCTCCGAGTCGGACATGCGGAAGGTGCGGGGCAGCAAAATCGGCATGATATTCCAGGAGCCGATGACCTCTCTCAACCCCGTCCTGACAATAGGCCGGCAGCTAACAGAAACCCTCGAACTACACTTGAAAATGACAAAGCAGCAGGCGAACAGCCGGGCTGGCGAGCTGCTTGAGATGGTGGGGATCGCCGATCCCGAACAGCGGCTCCGAGACCATCCGCACCAAATGTCGGGCGGCCAGAGACAGCGGGTCATGATCGCCATAGCGATGTCGTGCAATCCGAAGTTGCTGATAGCGGACGAGGCCACAACCGCGCTGGACGTGACTATTCAGGCGCAGATCCTGGAACTGATGATGCAAGTGACCAGCGAGCTCGGAACCGGGCTGCTGATCATCACGCACAACCTCGGCGTCGTCGCCCGTTACGCCGATCGGGTCAACGTAATGTACGCCGGCAAGATACGCGAGACCGGCCGGGCTACGGACCTCTATCGCAATCCGAAGCACCCATACACGGTTGGACTATTGAACTCGGTGCCGAGGCTTGACAGCCGGTCGGGTTCGCGTCTCCTTCCGATCGAGGGCGAGATACCGGACCCATCCAACCTGCCACCCGGGTGTGCGTTTAGGCCGCGCTGCCGGTGGGTAGTGGAAAAGTGCGTTACCGAGGACCCGCCGTTGGTTGAGGCCGACACAGACCAGATGTCTGCCTGCTGGGAACATGAAAGGGTAAGCAGAATGGCGGGAGCAGTCGCATGACATTGGTGGAAGAAAGAACGTCCCAGTCCGCTATGGAGCAGTCTGACGACGACGCGCTACTCGCAATAAACGGCCTCAAGGTCCACTTCCCCGTTAAACGGGGCCTGATTTTCGACCGCACCGTCGGAGTGATCAAGGCAGTGGACGGAGTCAGCTTTTCGATCAAGCCGGGCGAGACGCTAGGTTTGGTGGGTGAGTCCGGATCGGGTAAGACCACCACGGGGCGGGCCATACTTCAACTTGTCAAATCGACAGAAGGCTCGGTGATCTTCGAAGGCAGGGACCTTGTCACGCTGAACAATAACAGCATGCGCCAGATGCGCCGCCGGCTCGGCATGGTGTTCCAGGACCCGTACGGCGCCCTCAACCCCAGAATGACCGCAGGCTCCATCATAGGCGAACCTCTTGTGGTACACGGCCTGCATGATGGCAAGGCCGACCTGAAAAGCCAGGTGAGCGACCTGCTTGAAACGGTCGGGCTCAACCGGGGGATGGCCGACCGGTATCCCCACGAATTCAGCGGTGGACAGCGGCAGAGAATCGGCGTCGCACGCGCTCTGGCTGCCAGACCCAGCTTCATGGTGCTTGACGAACCGGTTTCGGCCCTCGACGTTTCGATTCAGGCGCAGATCATCAACCTGCTCCAGAACCTTCAGGAAGAGTTTGGGCTGTCTTATCTGTTTATAGCCCACGACCTGTCGGTCGTCCGGCACATCAGCGACCGCGTCGCGGTAATGTACCTCGGCAAGATCGTGGAGTTGGCGGATTGCGACGACTTGTACGAAAACCCGCTGCACCCGTACACGCGGGCGCTCCTCTCAGCCATACCGATTCCCGACCCCGTGTTGGACCGGCGCAGGGAGCGGATCGTACTAGAGGGCGATATTCCCAGCCCGTTGAACCCGCCGTCGGGGTGTGTGTTCCACACACGTTGCCCCGTGGCCATCGACGACTGCTCCGGGTACGTGCCCGAGATGCGAGAGGTTGCGCCAGACCACTGGGTCGCATGCATCCGCGCCGACGACTACGGCGCGTACGCCGTGGGATAAGGGCGACCATTTTATTGGCGGTGGACGGCCACCTACGCCGCCATTCGCCCGTCATCCCCTCCGTGCCCGTCGCCCACGGGACCGCCCGATACCCAAAGGTGTCTAGCGAGTCCCGTATCGCCTCCATGGCGCCCCATGGGGAGCGCGGACGCACTTGCCCATCGCATCCCTATCGAAAGGAAATAGCGTTCGCTTCCCGTCAGGGGTTGATGGGGCGTCCCGGGCGTCCAGACTCGTTCCCGGTTACTGGGAACGGGTTTCTATTCGGCCGCGGAGCCTGGGGTCGAGGTGGTCGCGCAGTGCGTCTCCAATGAGTACGACGGCGAGTACGGTTAACGTCAGGAACAGTCCGGGGAAGAATGAGATCCACCAGCCGACCTGTATGTAGCCCTGGCCTTCAGCCACGATGTTGCCCCAACTTGGCGTCGATGGCGGCACGCCTGCGCCGAGGAAGCTGAGCCCGGCCTCGGCAAGTATGGCCGACGCGAGCGTAAAGGTCGCCTGCACGATGATTATCCCGACCGTATTCGGCAGGATGTGCAGGAGCAGCACCCTCGGAATACGCGCCCCGACGGCGGTGGCGGACTCTACGTAGGTCGCATCGCGCAGGGTGAGGACCATACTTCGTACAAGCCGGATCTTGCCCGCTGTTCCGGTGACCGACAGGGCGATGATGACGTTGGCGATGCTCGGCCCCAACAGGGCAATCAACGCCAATGCAAGCAATATGGTAGGAAACGCGAGCAGCCCGTCCACAAATCGCATCACGATGTTGTCGAGCGCTCTGAAGTATCCGACTACGAGCGCGATCAGCACACCGGCCACCGTGCTTATGGCGGTGACAGAGAAGCCGACCAAAAAAGATAACCGTGTGCCGACGATCGTGCGGTCGAACACGTCCCTACCCCAAACGTCGGTGCCGAAATAGTGGAATTCGCGTTCCGGGGTCTTCAGACGATTCACCGGGTCTACACGTTCGTATTTAGTGCGCGCCACGACGGTCGAGAACAGCGCAAAGAACAGGCCGGTCAGCAAAATTGCGGAAGCCAGCATGAGCATGGGCTCCCGCCGGATGTTCCGCAAAAGTCCGATCCATACGTTGGCCCGGCGCTCCATCAACGGTGGCGGCACGGGTTGAGTCTTTGCGGCGGTGGCCATTAGTAGCGAATCCGCGGGTCTATGTAGGCGTAAATCACGTCAATAAGCAGGTTCATGAGGATCAGAACCGTCGCGACCACCATCAGTAGTGCCTGAATGATCGGGTAGTCACGCCGGACGATTGCATCGACCAACATCCGGCCCAGGCCCGGTATGGCGAAGATCGTTTCGGTCAATACGAATCCGGTAGCCAGTCCTGCGACCGCTGCGCCAATTACCGTTACGACAGGGATGGCCGACGGCCTCATGGCGTGCCTGAGAAATACCGTGAAGTCCGAAAGCCCCTTGGCGCGGGCGGTCCGTATGTAGTCTTCCCTCATCACGTCAAGCATTGCGGACCGGGTGATGCGGGAGATGAAAGCGAACGCCAGGACGCTGTTGACTGCGACCGGCAGGAACATGCTGTGCAAGTGCTTCAGTATGCCGTCGCCCAAAGGCGAATATCCGAGCACCGGGAACCAGCCGAGGTTTACCGCAAACGCCCATATCATGATGAATGCCAACCAGAAACCCGGTGTTGCGAAGCCGAGCACAGCGAGCATCATCAACCCTCGGTCCAGCCTGCCGCCCGCGCGCCATGCGGAGATCATTCCTGTCGACACGCCAAGAACAGTCGAGATGACCATAACCTGAATGCCGAGTGAGAGGGTGGGCTGCAATCTTGGCAGGATCAACTCCGTTATCTCTCTCTTCGAAAAGATTGAGGTGCCCAGATCGCCTCGGACCAAGTTCCAGAACCAGTTCCCGAGCTGAACGTGGTATGGCCTGTCGAACCCCAGATCTTTCCTGATCTGCTCAAGAATCTCAGGGTTTGCCTCGTCACCGCCGATGATGGCCGCCGGATCGCCCGGCCCGATATATAGCAACGAGAAGGTAACCACCCCGACGATGATGATGACCGGAATCGAGGTAAGAACCCGTTTGATTATGTATCGCCACATGGTGGATTAACGAATTGTCACTCGGCGGCGTGAGCGGTTTCTTTAGCCCGAAAACGCGACGGACGGCAGGGAGAGGGCCAGCCGGCATTCAGGCTAGTCTCACTCATCTGCCGTCCGTTGTTTATCACGACGCGCCACTGGACGGGGCGGATGACCGACCCGTCCAGCACACTGGTCAATACCCTATCGGGTAATGAACTTGTCGTAAGGTTTTTGACCTCCGGGTCCGCCGTGCACGCCTCGAAGGTCATTTCTGGCGGCCCAGTTGTTGAAGAACTCACCAATCGTGAGGAATATGGCGTCTTCGTAGAAGTACTCCTGGAACTCGTCCATCAACTCGACGATCCTCGCAGGATCGGTTTCACGGGCCAATTCCCCGAATAGTCGCCTCTGGGTCCCGTCCACGTCGGTGTACTGGTTGAACCAGGTTTTATAGGCCAGATCACCAGACCGGAGGTGGCCGATGGGGCCGAGCCGCAAGCTGGCGCCGGACCACGTGTGGAAGAGCTCCCAGCGGTCCTTAGTCGCACGGTCCTGGACCATAGTCGCCCAGTCCATGACGCGAAGGTCGACATTGAATCCGATGTCCTCCAGCACTTCCTTGGTCACCTGAGCGGCGCCGTGGGCCGGCTGGCGGTCTACCGGGTCCATAACCCGAATCGTGTATCCGGCATAACCGGAGTCTGCGACGATCTTTCGAGCGTCTTCGACTCGCTTGGCGTTGTAAAGGTTTTCAGAACCGGCGCTGGTCTCCCAGACCGTTCCACACTGCGTCAGCGACGGGCACAGGTTGATGCGGTCCGGAGTACCGGCAGCAGCCAACAGCGCCTTCTCGTTGTCGTAAGCCATCACGACTGCTTGCCGGAGGCTTCGCCCGTGTACAGGATCGTTCCACGGTGGGATCTGGAAGTTGAACTCGCCCATGAGCCTGAATGGCGGGCTTCCGATTATTTGGATGTTGGGGTCGTTCGTCAGCCGGGGCAAAAGGTCCTGACTGAATTCCTGGACCAAGTCCACCTCGCCGGTCTGCAGGGCAGCGACGCGGGTGGTCTGATCAGAGATTTCGATGTACTCGAACCGGTCGAAGAACGCTTCGTGCCTGCCTGCCTCACCGTTTGTGGGATCGGGGCTCGGCGAGTAGTCATCGTAACGGACACCGCTCCAGCGGTCTCCGGGTGACCACGACTCAAAGCGGTAGGGGCCTGTTCCGATTGGCTGTCCAGGCGCAGAGTTGGTGGCCGGCAGCTTGTACCAGGCTTCCGTGACGATCAGAGGCGCAAAGCCCTGGGGAGCAATGGCGTCCAGAGCCAGTCCGGTCCGCTCCCTGAAGTTAAGAGTGAATGTGCGGTCATCCACGACCTGCACAAAGTCCTCGAATGCTTCCTGTCCAAAGTCCTTCCAGACCAGCTTTAGGACTGTCCCTCGGTCCTTCTGGCGGTTGAGCGTCCCTACCACCTGTGCGGTCGTCAGGGGTTCTCCGTTGTGGAATGTGACGCCATCACGGATGGTGAAGGTCCACGTGAGTCCGTCATCGCTGGCCGTCCAACTGTCCAGCAGCAGTTTTCCAGTACTCGAGTCCTCGTTGTAGGCCAACAGGCCTTCAAGGATTGTTGAGGAGACGTTTGCGGTACCTGACGCCGTTGTCCACAGCGGGTCAAATGACTGAACGCTGCCAACAGACGCGATACGGAGAGTGCCGGCCTGTTTAGCCGTCATCGCGATCTCATCCTGAGTGGGAGTTGGAGTCACAACTATGGTTTCAACCCGCGAGACGATGACAGTCTCGACGACCTTTTCGGTGACTGTCACAGGCCTCTCGACCACGACCGTCTGTATCTCCGTTACGGTCTTGCCTTCGACGATCTTTTCGACTACGACGGTCTCTACGACCTTTTCGGTGACTGTCACAGGCCTCTCGACCACGACCGTCTGTATCTCCGTTACGGTCTTGCCTTCGACGATCTTTTCGACTACGACGGTCTCAATGACCTTTTCGGTGACTGTCACAGGCCTCTCAACCACGACGGTCTCAACCACCCGCTCGCCGGGCACTGTTACCAGTTCCTTGACGACGACGGTTTCGACGACGGTAATGGTTTCCGTCTCACCGCCGCAGGCGACGGCCGCGATTGCGGCCAAGACCGCTAACCATGGTATGAGCAGCCAGAGCCGCCGGGGTTTTAAACTACGAAACATATATTGTCCTCCCAATCAAGTGGGTTGCGTGCAATTTCGCACTGTAAACCGGAAATAGCTGCAGTCACTGAAATGCTGCGCCGAAAATCCCAATATTTTCCGGCGGCCCCCCGGAATAATCCAAGGCCAGTATATGCGAATGTCGCCTGTCCTAGCAAATAGGCCAATGAAAACTGCCCGTCCGAATGGTTACAACGCCGTCCCCGGTTAACCCGCCCCTTTGCCTCTGATCGTTTTCGTAGCGGCGACATCGAACGAACATCATGCAGTTAAAGAGGCGACTGATGTTGATAATAAATGGTGACCACCCTATGGCGTTGGCGGTGGAAGCCAATAGGGACCTGACGATGCCAATCGACGCGGCGCGCAACGCAGCGCCGGAGGACATCACCCAATTCAGCACGCCTGCAGCCTCATCACCGACAGCATCGGTAATGCGTAAGGCCTTTTGATCGGCTACGGTTAAGTTGTGATGTTCTTGCCTCGCGACCTGTCCGCCATGCTGCCGCGCTCATGCGACACAGCCTTCCTCACCAATGGGGACACGGCGCGGGGAAGCCCGGACGTGGCTCGAATCAATCGCCCAGACGGCGCGTCCGCGGGGAATATTCCCGTGGGTGTGCCTCGGGATGCTCCGTCGGGGCCGGGGAAGTGTACGAACACGTCACCCTGAAGGAGATCGACGAGCAGCCCCAGGCCGTCGCAGACGCCATGCGCGGCAGGGTTTCGTTCGATACATACGACGTGGCGTTTGAGCACTTCGCGATTTCCGACGAAGCCCTCGCCGGCATAGAGCGCATCGTGTTGGTGGGGATGGGGTCGAGCTTGCACGCAGGGATGATCGGCAGATACTGGATCGAGTCGCTGGCAAGAATCCCCGTCGAGACCGACAACTCCTCCGAATTCAGGTACCGCGACCCGTTGATTGACCGCCGCACACTGATGATTTCGGTGAGTCAGTCCGGCAAAACGGCCGACACGCTGGCCGCAATGGAGGCTGTGCGCGGGAAATGCGCCGGCCAACTGACCATATGCAACGAAGAGGGCGCTCAGGCTACGAGGATCGCCGACTGGTCCATATTGATGCGGGCAGGACCAGAGGTCGGAGTGGCTGCCAGCAAGACCTTCATCTGTTCGCTCACCGCGCTCTATCTACTGGCCATCCATCTCGGCGCCCGGCGAGGAACGCTGACGCGGGACCGGCGGGCGGAGTTGGTACGTGAGTTGGAGCGACTGCCGGCGATGCTCGCTGAGACGCTGAGCGGCCGGGAACGTTACGAAGGATTGGCCCGACAATACGCTGGATATTCGAACTTCATGTACCTCGGACGAGGCAACTTGTACCCGCTGGCTTTAGAGGGGGCGCTGAAGTTGAAAGAGATGAGCTACGTTCACGCCGAAGGATATGCGGCCGGTGAATTTAAGCACGGACCGCTGTCCCTCATCGACGATAAGATGCCGGTCGTCGCCCTGGTCCCCGCAGGCGGCCTGCGCGACAAGATGCTCGGCAACATCGGCGACGTGAGGGCAAGAGGGGCCAGGGTGGTCGCTGTCGCTGCGGATGGGGACACGATCGGCGAGGACCTCGCCTCGGACGTCATTCACGTCCCGAGGGCATCGAGCCACGTCACCCCGATCCTGATGGTCGTCCCTTTGCAACTCCTCGCCTACCACGTTGCCGTCCATCGGGGATGCGACGTGGACCGTCCCAGGAACCTCGTCAAGGCCGTGACGGTCGAGTAGCGAAATCCCGTTTGGTGGTGCGGAGTGTCCCCGGTACCTGAAACGGTTCTTATAATTGGGTAACGAACCCTGAAATTCCTCCGGCATTGACCTCCACAGTTGGATTCAACGATTGCGTCGAAATTCGCCGCGGTGCTACGCTGGAAACGACGGAGTTGCGTAACGTTCCCGAGTAGCTCAGTGGTAGAGCGGGCGGCTGTTAACCGCTTGGTCGCAGGTTCGAGTCCTGCCTCGGGAGCCAACCCCCTGTACCTCGCATGCAAAGGCTGCCCGTTTCAGACTGATCTCGATAGCCACGCATGATTACAGGCGCGGCGTCGGGCAGGTAGCGCCAGCCAACCCCTCGCATCGACCGGAGACGCTCAGAACTATGGACATTAAGGAACGACTTCGCGTCCAGTGGACCGACTCCGTTCAGGACTGGATCGGACAAGACCAGTCGGTTCGTACGGACATGCTGGATTCCTGGATGCTCGATGCTCTCGGTAACGTCTCCGGCCGACGCGTATTGGATATCGGCTGCGGCGAGGGGCGTTTCTGCCGCCTCCTTGCAGGACTCGGCGCTGAGGTGACCGGCATAGACCTCACAACAGCCTTCGTAGAGAGGGCGCGCGGGTTGTCGAACGGAACCGGGAACTATCTCATCGGAAACGCTGAAGACCTGAACGGAGTAGACGACGAGAGTTTTGATCTCGCCGTTTCGTACATTGTGATGGTTGATCTCTTCGACTACGTAAGCTCGATCAGAGCGGCCTATCGGGTCCTCAAACCCGGCGGCCGATTCATAGTGTGCAACTTACACCCGATACGCATGTCCAACCCCAACGGCTGGATAAGACAAGGCGCTAGGAAGCTGTTCTATCCGGTCGACAATTACACTGACGAAGGACCGCGTGAGTTCGACTGGTGGTGGGGCAGGCCGTTCGTCAACATGCACCGCACCCTATCCAGCTACATCTCGGCCTTCCTGGAATCCGGATTCGCCCTCGACGGTTTGAGGGAGCCGACTCCCACGGACGAACAGCTTGCCGCACACCCCGATTTCGACGACGAATTCCGCGCCCCCAACTTCATCATCTACGAGTTGAGAAAGCCGGCATAACCGTTGGCCAAGACTAAGATACCGTCGACTTGCCCTGGATCAGGAGAGGGCTTGAGGTCGTAGGCCGGAACGCAATCAGCGCCCGCAAGAATTTTGTGCAACATCCACCCAATGCCCATGTGCCAGCCCGGGTGGATTGAACAGGGTGACAGGAAGCCGTTGTATGCGGTCGACGATTACACTGATGCGGGACCACATGAGTTCTACTGGGGGGGCAGGACATTCGTCAATGTGCGCCGCAACATCCCAGCCGCGCAATACCAGGGTCCAAAATTCAAGGTTCGGAGGGTTTTGAGATGGAGTGGAAACAGAGCGAGACAGCGGATGTGATAAACACGCACGCCGTGCACGAGGGGGACGGGGTGATAACGCGTCGGCGATTCTTCCGCGACGCCACGCGCCTGCCGATCAGGGTAGAGATATGGGAGCTACCACCGGGCGCGAGCGAGGGTTCCCATATCCACGACGGCGACGACGAACTTGAGGAGTTCTACTACTTCATCGAAGGCCAGGGCGTCATGTGGATGGACGGAAGCGAGCAGCCTGTACAGCCAGGAGACGCCGTCATGGCTCCCCCGGGCACGGATCATGGCTTCCGCAACACCGGGGACCAGACGCTGAAGCTGCTCTTGATCTGGGGCGCCCCTGCTGGCTCTCACCCTTAACTTCCTCCGCACGACGCGGAAAGGAGTTTATAAACGCCACCAAACGAACCGGAACAAGTCGCGGATTGTTAAGAATGGGGCTTGCGCGTCACCCTATTGGCAGTGGGTACACGGCCGCGCCGCCCAACCGGAGTTCTGGCGCAAGTCATTCCGAAAGGTACTTTTAGCGCCCGGGGGTGACAGTAGACCGATGCGGCTATTTCCGCCGCACGATGCGAAACAGGGTCTTTGGAAACCACCAGACCAGCCGGAATAAGCTGCCAATGATAAGGAACGGCGCCCGCGCGTCATCCTCTAACCCCCGGTTATTCGCCCTGCCTGCCGCGCCGGAGGCTTCACGATATACGTCGTGTCTATCCCGTGGGGCAGGGGGTCCTGTGTAAGTCATGGCGAAAGGTTCCTTCGTCGCCAAGGCGTGACTGTGCAACCGGTATATTCCGTGCGGCGCCTGCTCGGCGTGCCACGAACGCTAATTTAACTGACGAATGGTTGGATCCAATCGGTCTCTCAGCCAGTCTCCGAGGAAGTTGCCGGCCATAACCACCAAAAAGATCGCCATGCCGGGGAAGAATGCGACCCACCAGGCGTCGTTCAGGTAGTTCTTTCCGTCTGAGGTCATGGCGCCCCAGGCAGGGATAGGCGGCGGAATCCCTGCGCCCAGGAAGCTCAGCGTGGCCTCGACAAGAATAATGCCGCCCATTTGCAAAGAGGCGGTTACCAGGACCACATTCCACACGCTGGGCAACACGTGCTTGTACATAATCCTGGGCGCCGATCCACCGGCGACCCTGGCCATGGCAACATAATCCCTGGTGCGCAGGCTGAGGACCTCGGCCCTGACCAGCCTGACAGCCCCCGGCCACGACAGCAGGGCGAGCAGTCCCACCAGCACTCCGTACGACTGGCCCAACACCAGTACCACGACAAGGGCGACCATTATGAAAGGCAAAGCCGCCCACGTATCGACTATGCGCATAATGGTTTCATCGACGTGGCGACCGAAGTATCCGGCGAGTATTCCCAGAATTGTGCCGATGGTTACGCCGATGCTGACGGCGATCGACATCACCACCGCCGACACCCTGGCCCCGTGAATGATCCTGCTCAACACGTCACGACCGATTTGATCGGTCCCCAGCAGGTACTTGGCCTGCCCCTCGGAACTCCATGCAGGTGGGACCAGGCGGTCGCTTAGCGTGTTCTTATAGGGACCATGAGGGGCCAGCCAGGGAGCAAAGATGGCGCTGATCACCATAAGGGCCAGAATGATCCCCGGAATTACAGGCCACCGTCGCAGAACGAAGAAGACCTTTTGGGGCCACGTGGCGATGCCCGCGGCGCCCATACGCTGCGCGGTTCCAACCGCGTCGGTGGTCGTGGTCCCTGTGATGTTCACCGGCTACGAATACCTGATTCTGGGGTCCACCAGGGCGTATAGCAGGTCCAGGGAAAGAACGACCATGGCGTACAGCACGACCATCATCAACATGATCGCCGAGAGCACCGGAAAGTCGTTGCCGAAAACCGACGTTACCGCCAGTCGGCCCAAACCCGGCCAGGCAAAGACTGTTTCGGCCACGGTTGTGCCGGTGACGAATCCGAGCAGGAGCAGCGCCGAGAATGTGAGAGGGGTCAACAGGGCATTCCGGAAAGTGTGCTTCCACAGCACCACCGTCATCCCGACACCCTTCGACCGGGCGAACTTGACGTACTCCGAATCCAGAATTTCGA
This sequence comes from Dehalococcoidia bacterium, assembly GCA_965224235.1. Lineage (GTDB taxonomy): Bacteria > Chloroflexota > Dehalococcoidia > Lucifugimonadales > Lucifugimonadaceae. Next base: position 1,732,125 of record CBDCYP010000002.1, read on the forward strand.
GCATTGAAGAACGGGTCAGCCGCAAATACCCGGCTGCCGGCAGCCATCCCAGTACTATCGACGGAAGGATGAAGTTCCTCACAGCAAAGCCTTCGCCCTTGCCTGCGCTCGGCAGCCAGCCGAGCATCCCTGAAAATATCAGGATGGCCATGATCGCCACCCAGAACGATGGCAGGGACTGGCCGAACAAGGCGAATCCCCGGGCGAAGTAGTCGATTGGCTGCCCCCGCTTGACCGCAGAGAGCACGCCGAGCGGGACGCCGACAAGCGTTCCCAGCGCCCAGGCGATGGCGCCCAGCTGGACCGAGTTCCATAAGCGGGTGTAGATCATCTCTTCCACCGGCCGCTGCGACGAGATGCTCTCGCCGAACTCGCCGCGCATGACGTCCCACACCCAGTAGCCGTACTGGACCGGGACCGGATCGTCGAGGTGGAACTTCTCGCCCAACCGCGCCCAAACTTCCGGGTCCGGCTTGCTATAGTCGTCCATGAACAGCACACGCGGATCGCCCGACAAACGCGACAGGGCGAATAGGAGGAGGGTGCCCCCTACAACCGTGAGGAAGGCGTAAAACACCCTTCGGAGAATGAATACCCTCATGCTGGCAACGGCAATTTAGAAAGACCGCAGGCCGAATTCCGTCCCAGCGCATCCTCGGCAACAGGGAGAGTCAGTTCAAGACCCCCTGCACAGCACATACGTCCCCAATTCTGGAACCTCGGCGCGGCGATCAAGTTGAACAAAGATAATGTAGCGCGGGGAAGGGTATGAGCGGACCGCAGCGCCGAGGCTAAATGCCCAACGCTGCGATCCGACCAAATCGTGTGAACCTAGATCACAGGACTCGGACCTCTAGGGTTCCCAGGTTATCTCCTCGAGGTTTGCCCAGATTGCTGAGCCGGCGAACGCCGCCAGCGGCCTCGGCCACTCTTTGATCTTCGCGTCGCTGTATACGGCGAAGCTGGGAATCTCGATGACGCCGGTTTCCAGCCACCATTCCTGGGCGTAGTCGATTACTTCTATCGCGTACCCCTTGCGAATGTCGGCTTCCTGCTCGTTCGCCGACTTGGTGTACAGCTCGGAGAACTTCGGAATCAGGTTCCCCGCACAGATGCTGCCGCCCTTGCTGACCGTCGAAGCGTGACCGCCTTTGGGCAGATCAAGCGTCAAGGCGGAGTTGGTGTCCCGAGCGATCCGGTACTGAAGCTGGTTCCACGTGAACTCCACTGTCTTTGGGCGGTGTGCCGAATATGCCGTGGCGTCCAGCGTGACGTTAAGGCCCAGTTCGTTTTGCCAACCGGCCGCGATCGCCTCAGTGATCTCGCGGGCCGTACCGGAACCGGGTTCACCGCCGCCCCACAACTGGACATCGAACCCACTGGAATAGCCGACGTCGTCCAGCAGGGTCTTGGCCCTGGCCGGCTCGTAATCAACCGTCCACCTGTCGAGGTATTCGGGGCTTCTGATCGAAACCATCGGGACGTATGTCGGAAAGCCAAGGCCCTCGACGATGCTGTCATTAATGCCCACGCGGTCGATGGTGCGGGACATCGCCTCTCGTACCTTGCGGGCCTGCTCCATTGAGCCGTCGTTTCCGTACTCACCCACCCAGGGCAGGGACGTATCGTATCCGTCGCGTGTCACAGGCTCATCGGTATCCCACACTACTTCTTCCCAGTAGTTGCCGCCGTAGAAGATGCCCTGCATCCATGACGAGGTCGGGTCTGCGATGAACCCTTCAGACTTGAGCGCGGGGATGTCTTTGACGTCTACCTGGGCCGCATCGGCCTCACCGGTTCTCAGCATGGTCGCTCGGACTGTCGGCTCCGGAACGGCGAGAACGCGAACAGTGGCCATCTCGGGCGTCTTTCGCCAGTGGTCTTCAACGGCATTGAGGATGGCGTGCTGGTCTTCGACCCATGCGGCAAACTCAAACGGCCCGGTGCCGATGAACTTGTCGCGCATGCCATCCGGACCCAGTTCGTCGAACACGCGCTTGCTGTGGATGCCCATGCTCTGCCAGAACGGGCTCAAGGACCAGCGCAGCGCGCCGACGGACAACGTGGCCACAGTCATGCGGACCGTGTTTTGGTCGATTGCGTCCATGCGTTCCATTAGCCCTGCGAACTGCCCGGCCTGGTCGTGGATGCTGTTCTTGTTGGTGCCTGAACTGGCCCGGTTAAAGCCCCACGCCACGTCTTCCGCCGTCATAATGCCCCAGCCGCCGTGGAACGGAACACCCTTAACCAGGGTGAAGTCGACGTAGGAAAGGTCATCGGCGACCACCCACGATTCGGCCAATCTCGGGAGCACATTGGCCCTTTCATCGATGCCCATCAGGGTTTCGTAAGCGCCCAACGTGAACTTTTCGTTTCCGCAGCCCGGAATACACTTCTCCGGGTCGCCCTGAGGCTTTCCGACCGAGTTCGCCACAATGGTCATTGTCCCTGAAGGCGTCTTTGACGGCTTGGGCGCCACGACCTCGGCGCCAGCTGTCGGGGTCGCCACGAGAATCTTCTCAATTTGGACGACGACCGTTTCAACGACCTTTTCGACTTGGGTGACCGGCTTTTCAACGATGACCGTTTCAACCACTTTCTCCACACGGGTGACCGGCCTGTCGACAAGGACTGTCTCGACGACCTTCACCATCTGGCCTTCGACCTGTTTTTCAACGATGACCGTTTCGACCACTTTCTCCACACGGGTGACCGGCCTGTCGACAAGGACCGTCTCGACGACCTTCACCATCTGGCCTTCGACCTGCTTTTCAACGACGACGGTTTCGACGACCTTTTCGATTTGGGTGACCTGCTTCTCGACCACGACCGTATGAACAACGGGCGCAGAAGGAGCGCCATCGTCGCCCCCGCACGCAATCGCGGCGATCAACGACGCCCCGATTAACGCAGGAACCACTCGCCAGAATCGTTTCAAACTTAGTAAAGTCATGCCACCCTCCTGCTGGATGCCTATCAAGAAAGCCAGCCGCGCGTTTTCAGAATCTGCGAAAGCGCTTGGCATCCTCGGGTCATTACACCCGACGTTTTACAATACTGACCGTTACGATGTCAATTGGGGGCACGATTTTCGTTGTAATAGCGTAATAACATTACGAAACCAGTATGGCCAAGTGGGCCGATGCGCCGACTCACACGAGGCGGAAACCATCCGGAAACCCCTAACTGGACTCAATCGTGAAACACTAGCCGTCGCTACTCCAAACTTCACGTACACGGGCGCGAACCCGTTCCATGTGGTGCGGGCGGTATCGTTGAGATGTGGAAGAACCATGCCGTATCCTGACGCTTTAACGTCCCTGGAGTTGTCGCCGTCTTGACCGCAAAACTACGTCTGCTGAAGTTTCTTGTGCAAATGGCGATTCTTCTCGTAGCTGCCGCTTGCGCTGCTGAAGTCGATCCTGAGGCCAAGTCCCAAGACCTTGTGGATAGACTGGAGGCCAACAATCAAAAACAGATACAGGAAAAGCAGGCCACGACGCAGACCCAGTCTCAGTTGGTCGAATCTGCCAATAAGCCGGTGACCCTTGACGATATACGCGGGACCAACGACGAGAAGGCGCACACCATCGCACAGATAATTAATGAAAAGTCCAATGACCTGATCTTGGTAAGTCTGGGAGAGGTCCCGTTGCACGGTCATCTTGAAAGTGGTGACGAATATTTTGGCGGACATTACAGAGTGTTTGTCACCAAATCCATTCATACACTGGCGCCCGATGAAATATCCTTGATAGATTCCCTCAGAGACGAAATATTTGAACTAACGACGGCCCACATACTCAGTGTGGATTCAACCGTGACCCATATGGGTGTACAGACGATTTATCCTGACATCTGGCCAGCGCCGTTTGTGCCCGGAAGCGACTTTTCAGGATATGACCCGGAAGATCCTTCGAATCTATGCGTGGCGGATGGTAAAGACCTTTTGACAATCTACCGTCGGTATTCCAACGAAAATTACTTGCAAGTGGCACACTGTGAGAAGGTATTTGCCGTACGGGAATCTGAGGCTCAGTATATTCTGGAACTGTTGACGGAAATTACCGAATCCCAGTAGACGGCAACATTTCTGGCGGGCGGCAGAGGAGGCCATATTGGAAAGGCGTTTGTAAATCGCGGCGGCTTCACGCGGCTTGCCGTCACACCTCGCCGGTTGACTTTCACGAACACGGTCTTGTAGGTTAAGGTCGGCAGTTTCAGAATTTGCAACACATAGTTCAGATGTCCTGGCTGCCAGGATAACGACAGGCCACAGGAGAGATATATGAGACCCGCATTTGCAACCGGCATGCGCCCGAGGTCCGAATTCTTGTTGTACGCGAAACAGTTCGGGGTCAAGGACGTGATGGTGTTCAACAACGATAGCCTGCCCGGGTATGACGGAAAGTGGGCAATCAAGGATCTGGCGATGATGCGCCTCGACGTCGAGAGCCACGGCCTGAGACTGGCGGCGATCGAGAACGTCCCGGTCAGGTTCTACGAAGACATCATGATCAACGGACCGAGACGGGACGAGCAAATCGAGAACATGATCGTGACAATTCGCAACATGGCGCGGGCCGGTATACCGATCTTCGGATACCACTGGATGCCCTCCCTCGTGTGGCGGACAACGCCCAAGGTGATTCGGGGGGGCGCCCTGGCCACGGCCTTCAACTACGAGGAGGCAAAGGACCTGCCGCTCACCCACGGCCGCGTCTACACCGAGGAAGAGATGTGGGAGAACCTCGAATACTGGATCAAGATCATCACGCCCATCGCAGAAGAAGAAGGCATCCGCATGGGCATCCACCCCTGTGACCCGCCGGTAAAGGAGATAGGCGGCGTCCCGCAGTTGTTCAGCTCATACGACAACTACCGTCGCTACCTCGACATCTACGACTCGCCGAACAACGCGATCGAGTTTTGCCAGGGTACGGTATCCGAGATGTACGACTCGGCAGGCGACAACATCTACGGGTTCATCGACGAGATGGCCCGCCGCGACCGTATCTTGTACGTGCACTTCCGGAACGTGTCGGCCCCGAATCCCAACGACTTCCACGAGGAGTTCATCAACACCGGTCACGTCGATATGTACCGGGCGATGAAGACGTACCACGATGCCGGCTTCAAGAGCTTCTTCATCGACGACCACGTCCCGCAGACGCACAAGGACACCCAGTACGGTCATCAGGCCCGTGCATTCGCCAACGGATACATCCAGGCCATGATCGAGGCGGTTGCGAAGCAGTCGGCTTAAACCGGCTGAACACGTATGCGGCAGCGCCAGGGTTGGGTGGGATGGTTAGTCAAAAAGGTCGGAATGGCTGCCAGTCCGCACCAGGATCAGGGTGTCGTCGTCCTTTGAGTCCCAAATTAACAGCCAGTCCGGCTCAATGTGGCATTCCCAGCGCCGCGACCATTCACCGATCAATCTGTGAGGCTGTGAGGCCTGTTACGTGGATCAAGCGAGCGTTCCGAGAGAAGTCGCTCGACGATGGACCAGAGCTTGTTGAGATTCTTTCCTCGCCTCTTGGCGCGCCTCAAGTCTTTCTTGAACTGAGTCGTAGTGAGCAGCTGCATTGATCAATCTAGCCTGGCCTTCATATCCTCCAGGCTGGCGTACTCATCGAGCCCCTCTCCGTCGCGGGCTTGTTGCAGCGCTTTAATTGTTTCGCCGTTGGGTACCCTCACGGCGAACGGCAACCCGCGATGCATAGTTACCTGTCTATAGAACAACGTGATCGCCTCAGTTGTCGACAGCCCTAACGCCGAGAAGTATTCCTCTGCCTGTCGTTTCAATTCAGGTTCAACGCGGGCGCGTATCATTTCGGTCTTGGCCACAAAGCGCCTCCATGTCTGTACCTTGGCAGTGTACCACGAATGGGGTACAGGTTAAGCGGCAGCGGCGGACTGCTTCGCTTCCTTGCGTAGCATATTTACCGTTAACACCACCCACCGCTACCGGCTAGAGCTGTCTGAGCCTCGGGTCCAGGTAGTCTCTCAGCCAGTCGCCCAGGAAGTTCAGAGACATTACGACCAGAAATATGGCGGCGCCCGGAAACACGGTGATCCACCACGCCTGCGAGAGGTAGAGCCGTCCTTCGTTGATCATCAGCCCCCACGTCGCATTCGGGCCGGGCACGCCGGCGCCAAGGAACGACAGCGTGGCTTCGGCCAGTATCAGGCCGCCGACATTCAACGTGGCGATCACAACCATGGTGTTGGTGATGCCGGGGAACACGTGCCTTATTAACACCCTCGGCGCGGATGCGCCAGCCACCTGGGCCAGCTTCACGTAGTCGCGCTCTTTAAGCGTCAGGACTTCGGCTCGAACGTTTCGCACGAATCCTGACCATGCCAGCAATGCCAACAACGCCATCATGATGACCAGGCTCGATCCGAGCACCACGGCCACCACCAGGGCAACCAGCAAGAACGGCACGGCTGCCCATATATCGACCATTCTCATGATGACTTCGTCCGTGAGGCCGCCGAACCAACCACCGATTAGCCCAAGCGCGGTCCCGACCACAAGCCCCGTCGCCATTGATACGGCTACGACTATCAACGAGACGCGCGTCCCTTGAATCAGGCGGCTCAACACGTCTCTGCCGACATGGTCGGCGCCGAGGAAATAGTTCTCGACTACCTTAGGGTTGTCGGCGTACCAGGCGGGGTCGTGCCAGGATGGTGGGGCGTTGCGGGCCCGCAGGTTCTGTTTGATCGGATCCGTCGGCTGCAACCATGGGGACGCCACTCCGGTGAACAGGAGCACGGCCAGCACAAACAGCGGTATCACGGGGTACCGGATAATTACACGTGCGGCCCCGACGACTCTGCCCATAGCCGCAGGTCCAGCGCTCATGCCGACAGCTTCTGAGGCCCTGTTATTCGGCAAAGCCAAGTCAGGAGTACCGAATGCGCGGGTCGATAAAGACATAGGCGATATCGGCGAGGAAATTCATGCCGACGAAGATCATCGTGAACAGGATTACGATCATGGACATGACAGGGAAGTCGTTGTCCCATACCGCTCTCACGGCCGCCGATCCTAGCCCCGGCCACGCATACACCGTCTCTACAACGACGACGCCTGTGATGAATCCGGCTACCAACAATGCGGAGTAGGTGAGAGGCGAAATGAGCGCATTCCGGAATGCGTGTTTCCACACGACCAGACCGCTCGCAACGCCCTTGGCCCGGGCGAGCTTCAAGTACTCCGAGTCGAGCACCTCGAGCATCGCCGAGCGTGTCAGCCGAAGGTATGCCGCGGCCGATCCCCATGCCAGGACGAGCGTGGGCAAGATCATGTGTCGAATGCTGAAGCCTTCACCCCGAGTGCCGCTCGGCAGCCAGTCCAGAATCACAGCGAAGAGCAGGATCGACATGATACCGACCCAGAAACCCGGTAGAGCCTGCCCCAGCAGCGCAAATACGCGGGCCGCGTGATCATAGGCAGTGCCGCGCTTGACCGCAGAGAGCACTCCCAACGGAACGCCTACTAGCGTGGCGACGATCCACGAAGCGATGCCCAGAATAGCAGTGGCAGGTATCTTTTCGCCTATGACGGTTGTAACAGGCTGTTTTGCCGCGAGGCTCTGCCCAAAGTCGCCCCGCAGTATGTTTCCGAGCCACACCAGGTACTGGATCGGTAACGGCTTGTCCAGACCCAACTCCTTGCCGATCAGATCCCAGTGTTCCGGGGTCATCCCGTAACCCTCGGCGCCTGCGTAGAGCAGCCGTGGGTCCCCGGCCGCGCGTGACATCGAGAACGTGAACATCGTTGCCACCAAAAGGGCAATGACGGCAAAGAAGAATCTGCGAACCAGGAATCGTCTCATGAGAGCGCTCGCGGTTTTTTGCTAACCAGTACGGCGGCGCGGCCATCACCCCGGCCGCGCCGCCGTATCGGCTATGTTTCCTTCATCCGGCTATCCGGTTGAGGAGCCGAATAGCCAGTTATCTGGCCAGTGTGATGTACTCAGGCGCATTCCACGGCTGTCGCCATGACGGGCGCATCGGCCAATTTTCGATCGAATTCGGGTTGTAAACGATCGAGAGCGGCACGGATACCACACCGGGGTTCAACGCCCACATGTGGAGGAAGTCTGCAACTTCGTTCATCAGTCGGATGCGATCTTCCTTGTCGGGGTTGGCCGCAGCTTTTCCGTACTGTTCAGCGACGAACGGGGTTTCAAACCCACAGCTGAATCCGCCTCGGCTCCGGCTGCTCATCTGCACGCCCTTTGGCCAGTCCCACGGGTTTCCGTCACGGCCTTCGCCGCAACTTGTGAGCCACGGGACGGTGTTGGTGCGTCCAACGACCGACGGCCGGAAGATGGCGTATGCGTACTTCAGGACCTGAACCTCGATTCCGACTTCGTTCCAGAATCCGGCTGTTGCGTCTGCGATCTCACCCGAGATGCCCAGTCCGCCGCCAAGCTCCGGTCCCGTGTACAGGGCCATCGCGAAGCGGGTGCCTTTGTTGTTCCTTGGGAATCCCGCCTTGTCGAGGTATTCGTTCGACATCGCCGGGTCGTATGGCACTTCCCATTTCGACTGCCAGAGTGAGTCCTTGGGGTCGAAGTATTCGACATGGACGGCGTTGCCTATACCGCCAAGAACCGTCTCGACTACGAGGTCGCGGTCAATGGCCATACCGAGCGCCCAGCGGACCAGGCGTGCCTGCTCCATGTCGTCGATGCCTTCGGGGTTGTTTGAGTCTACCGGATTGAACGGGTTGCCGATCCACTGGATGTCATGCACGAACGTTCCCGCCGCCGGGAGGGGTTCGCCGGTCCCTGCATGGACGGTTTCCCACAGGTTGCCGGAGAAGAAGACTCCCATCTGGATGCCGCCGCCTGTGCCGGCGGCCTTCATTCCGTTGCGCTGCATGCCGGGGATCTGGCTGACCGAGATCTCCATGGCGTCGGCTTCACCAGTGCGCATCATCGAGAGGCGAGTGGCCTCTTCAGGTGCGTGAACGAAGGTGATCGTCTCAGCCTCGCCAGTCTTCCGCCAGTGGTTCTCAACTCGGTCGAGCACCACCTTTCCTCCGGCTTCCCATTCCCTGATTGTGTAGGGGCCGGTGCCGATGGGGTTGGCTTTCGTCCAGTCTTCGCCCATCTGGTCGAGGACCGCCTTGCTGATGACCTGGGCGCCGAGCCCTTCATCAGTCAGGTAGAAGCTCGCCCAACGTACGTCGAACTGAGCAAACGGGAAGCGGTTTGTGTACGTGTCCAGTACCTCGACCGGCTGGTTGCCGATGAGGTTGGACCAGAAGCCGCCGCCGTCGGTAATGCTAACCGGGTTGAAGGCGGGGTTGGCGTCGTTGTATGCGTACGCCACGTCCTCGGCCGTCAATTCGCCGAAGTCGCCGTGGCCGGCGCCCTGCCACGGGATGCCCTGCTTGACCGTCACGTCGACGTGGCTCAGGTCATCGGCCAGGTCCCAGCTTTCGGCCAGCATCAATTCTTCACGATTACCGTCGAAGCCGTAGTTGAACAGGTCTTCGGTAACTGGGTAGACGTTCTTTGGCGGTCCGCCGGTCGAGTTAAGTCCCTGAGGCGCCAAAATCTGGATCGTCGCGAACGTGAGATTACCCGCGGCTGTCTTGGCGTCCGGCGGTGGGCGTTCGGGTTCGATTGTCGGTACTGGCACAGCGCCCGGGGTTGCTACCACTACGACGGTCTCGACGACCTTCTCAGTGACTGTAACCTCCTTTTCGACAACGACAGTCTGTACCTCCGTTACGGTCTTGCCCTCGACGATCTTTTCGACGACGACGGTCTGGACGACTTTTTCAGTCACCGTGACGGGCTTTTCGACGACAACGGTCTGGATGACAGTATCGCCTTTCGTCTGGACGACTTTTTCTACTTCTACGGTGACGACTTTTTCAACCACTTCGGTGCCGCCACAAGCAACCGCGGCCAGGGCGGCGGCGATCAGCCCTGCCATGGCTACAGTTCCCAATTTGATTAAGCCCATACTTACCTCCTTCGGCATCGTGCCAACAAACGGCCCTTTGAATCTTGCCTGGCGCGTTGCGCCCGGCCATAACGGGCCTTCCAGCACACTGGCGAACAGCGCGGCATCATACTTTGTGAGGTTGGGTTCGTCAACGTCGGGCGCCTAAAAAAGGCGAGGTGGGCGCCGTTGGGTGATAGACGAAAAATACGGGTCGGCGGGACTAGGTTTATTGGCCGGGTTATCATTGACGCGACGCGCCAGCGAACCGGTCGCCGCCTCAGACGACCGATCCCGTTTAGACGGCCCCGCATGAGAGGAGACCGCAATGACCACAGCCAATTCAACCCCCGACTTGCTGCTGAAGGGCGGACACGTGATCGATCCGGCGAACGGCCTTGACGGCCCGAGTGACGTCGCCATCAAGGGTGGTAAGATCGCGGAGGTTTCGGCCGACATATTCGCTGATTCGGCCGTTAGCGTCGTAGACATATCGGGGCTGTACGTCACACCGGGCTTGATAGACCTGCACACGCATCATTTCGGCGAATTCGCGCACATCAATCCGGATCTTTACGGCATCCCGCACGGCGTCACGACCGTCGTCGACGCCGGCACGTCCGGCGCAGAGTCTTTCGAACAGTTCAAGACCACGGCCATCGATAAGGCCCGGATCAGGGTATTGGCCCTGCTGAACATCTGCCGGCAGGGAATGCTTAAGCACGCCGAGCAGGACTCTACTCAGCTAAAAGCCGCCCCGTGCGCAGTGGTGATGAACGACTATCCGGACCACATTGTGGGTATCAAGGCTGCCCACTACGACGGGGTGGACTACGACGGCATCGAGCAGGCGGTCGTGGCGGGTGAGATGACAGGAAAGCCGGTGATGATCGACTACCACCGCCACCCGGCCCGCAACTATCGCGGGTTACTCTCGCGGCTGCGCCCGGGCGACACTCATACGCACATGTACGGCAGACACACCCCCCAGATGGACGAAAACGGGGTCATCTACGACTTCCTGCTAGAGGCGCGTGAGCGTGGCGTTCAGTTCGACGTCGGGCACGGCGGCTTCAGCTTCTGGTTCAGTACGGCGAGCAAACTGATACCGCAGGGCCACATCCCGAGCACCATCTCGACCGACGTTCACCATGGCAGCTTTTTCCTGTCGCGCGCCACGATGCCGACCACAATGTCAAAGTTGATGAATCTGGGGTTGACGTTGAATCAGGTCGTGGAGATGTCGACTTCAGCGCCGGCGAACTGGATGAAACGTCCTGAACTGGGCAACTTGTCTGTCGGCGCAGAGGCGGACATCGCTGTCTTGAAACTGGAGCGCGGCGACTTTGGGTTCGTCGATTCCGGTTGGACCAGGATGCGTGGCGATTCGCAACTGAACTGCCACATGACGATCCGTGCGGGCGAGATCCTGTGGGACCTGAACGGGCTTTCACGCCCCGGCTACGAAGGCCTCGGCGATTACATCAAGCTGGACGGCGGGGATTGGTCTGAATACGAGGACTGGGCCGGCTACCAGAATTCCTGAGCGTTTGCCGCCCATCGTCTGTCACGCGGGCAATCACGTTTGTGGGTGCCCGCCGGGGTGGGGCACGGCGACGGTGTCGTCGATATTCATGCGTTGCCCCTCTCCGGAGCCTGTTTCAGATGTAGCGTCATGTTTGGGGGGAGGGATTTCCGCCTGGTCATACTGGCTGTGGGCAGAGCCTGATGAGTCGAAGTAAGGCGCGGGCTGGGCCGATGATAGCCGCCTGCGCCGCCCGATAGGCTGAGTATGGGCCCGCGGCGGCGCGCCGCATCCGCCGCAGGGCGCTCAGGTTGAAGGCTGTGGCGAGCAGGGTCCGCTCAGCCGCGACGTTGGGTAAGCCGCGCAACAGGAACCTCCGGGCTTGCTGCTGCTCTTTGATGATCCCGAAGACCGGTTCGACCAGTTGCTTTCTCTGCCTATACGCCTGTTTGGCTTCTCCGGTGGACATCCAGGCCCGGTGGCGGCGCAGCGCAGCGTCGTGCGGGCCTATATCCAAGCTGCGGCCATGACGCTTGTTCCTCGTACAGACCCCGAATGCCGGACAGGCCCGGCACACGGCCCCTGAGGCCCGGTAGAGCCGCATCATGGTCTTGCGAGTGAGCCTGGTACCGGTGAAGCGCAGCCACTGTCCCTCGGGGCAACGGTAGCGGTCGCTCGCCTCGTCATAGGCGAAACGGTCCTTGTGATACGGGCTCTCCAGCGCCCGGTCCTGCGACTCCGGCATGACCACCCGTTGGCCTCTTCGGCCGCACTCCTCAGGATTGCTACCGGAGTGACAGCCCGCATCGGCCAACGTCGTCTCCGCCGTCTCCTCCCCCTTCTCCAGCATCGGACCCAATTGCGCCTGGTCGGTCGTGTCGTCCACCACGTCGGCCGCCGTGATCAGCATGCCGGCCGCTTTCTCCTCAACCGTTACCGGAGAGACCATCGCCTGGGAGTTGTAGGACATGGCGATGGTCTGGCGGGTGTTCATCATCACGGCGTCCCGGTCGGTCAGCATGACGACGATCTGAGGTGCGAGGGCGCTCAGCTGGAGGACGAAACCGTCTGCCGCCTCCCGGTCCCGGTTGACTCGCCGCGCAGTGCCCTGCGGGCGCACCGCGGCGTCCACCCATTCCTTCGAAACATCGATCCCTACGAACACTGGCGAGTCAGCAACCATAGTGTTCTCCTTTGGCCCATCCTTGCAGATACGGGTTATGCGACCCAGGCAACTGTTCGGGCTCTAAGATCAGACAGGCGGGGAGAGCACGCTACGCAACCGTCTCGGGGACCAAGGGGCGAACGGACTGCCCCGCCACCTTCACCAACATACAAGGGGCGCCCACAAGGAGCTTGTCTAAGAAACCCCGGATCTCCGAAGAGACTATTCTGCGGAGACCGATATACGTCGGTACTCAGAGAATAACGACGTATTACAATCTCGTCATTCCCCTGAAAAGGGAAATCTCGTCGCATGGTGTTCGACACGAAAATGTGAAAAGGACTTCTGAAACAAGCTCTTCGTGGACACCCGCCGGGGCGGAAATGGGCGCCGTGTCGGGCAGTGTTCGCGCGTTGCCCCGCACCGGTACCCATGCGCCCACAAGAGACGCCACTACATGGCCGTAGACGATAAGGGCATGGGCACGGTACCGGTGGTGTTGGTGGTCGGGGAGCCGGGATTTGAACCCGGGACCTCTGCGTCCCGAACGCAGCGCGCTACCAAGCTGCGCCACTCCCCGATGTCTGCCAACTTGTTAATTATAGGGCCGCGAGCCGGAGGTTAGGGTCGAAAGGCGGCACAGCGCGCTTACATCACGCACGAGATGTCATCCCAGCCGGGCATTGTGGGAGCCAACCGCGATAACTGCGAGTCTCACACCGCAACCCGCGCCGCCGGGCGGGCCGGAGGTCGCGGGCATGCGTTTATGAGGAATAGGGAGTGTTCCGGCGGGCGAAAATCGCCCGCCGCGGAAGTCGGCTACTTCTCTATCGGCGCGCCTACGAGGCTGCCGTACTCCGTCCATGAACCGTCGTAGTTGCTGACGTTGTCATAGCCAAGCAGTTGCGTCAGGGCGAACCATGTGTGGGCCGACCTTTCGCCGATCCGGCAATACGTGATGACGTCGGTACCGCCGTCGATGCCCTTCGACTCGTATATACCAGTCAATTCATCGGCCGACTTGAAGGTGCCGTCGTCATTGATCGTCGTGAGCCAGGGGATACTCGCTGCCCCGGGTATATGGCCCGAGCGTTGCGCGCCCTCCTGAGGCATGTTCTCAGGTGCGATCACCTCTCCGTTGTATTCGGCGGGCGAGCGCACGTCGACGAGCTGGGTTCCACCGGCCGAGGCTGCCGCCAGGACCGTATCCCTCAGCGCCCTGAGACTGGTGTCCGCTGCGGCTGCCGAGTAACTGACGGCCGTCGGGCTCGAGGCATCGTTCGTAATGGGCCTGCCCTCTGCGACCCACTTGACCCGGCCGCCGTTCATCAGCTTCACGCCCTGGTGGCCGTACATCCGCAGGAACCAGAACGCCCAGGCGGCGAACCAATTGTTGTTGTCGCCGTATAGGACAATCGTCGTGTCGTTCGAGATGCCGGAGCGGCCAAGAAGGTCCGCCACCTCATCGCTGGTCAGCAGTTCTCGTGTGACTGTGTTTTGCAGATCGGTCTGCCAGTTCCAGCCAAGAGAGCCTTTGATGTGTCCTGAATCGTAAGCCGACGTGTCGACGTCGACCTCGGCCAGAACGATGCCGGCCGTTCCGAGGTTGTCTGCCACCCATTGCGTGTCGACTAGCGAATCTGGGTGAGTGTACTGTGCTGTCATGTGTTTTATCCCTCCTCCATGAAATCTACCTTTTGGTGATGGCTATTATCCCACTACGAACATTAAACGCCATATACGCGGCGCGGCGCGGGATTTTTCGCCAAACTTGCAGCGGAAACGCGCATATGGCAACAGCCCAATTCCCCAGACCGCCCGCAGGCGCCCATAAAAGACGCCGCTACAGGTGGTTGGCCGAAGGGTGGGTTCGGGTGTAACGCGTGTCTTCCCCTTACAGCACGCGACAGTACGAGCGGAAGTACACGTTCGCTCCCGGTAAACTGTTCGATGAAAGGGGACACGGCAGCTAAACCTCCCGCCGCAACTCGACGTGCCAGGGCAACTTTTTACTCACTACTTTCTGACCGACGGCATCCGGACCACACCCGAATGGCGGGCGTCCGTTACCGGTCCTCAGGAATTCGCTTCGTTCCGAAACGGCATGTCCGAATTATTCACGTCTTTCGCGGGCTACAACGAACCCAACGAAGCGGTGACCGAGCAGGATCTGATCCGCCCGGTCCTGGAACTCCTCGGTTGGACCGCATACCTCCCCCAACAGAGTTCAGCCGGCAACGAGGACATCCCCGATAACCTACTGTTCGCAGACGAATGGGCCAAAGCACGTGCGGCGAGTCGCAAAAAGCCGCAGGACCGATATGAGGATGCCCGACTCGTCGAAGAGAGCAAACGTTACGGTCTCTCGCTCGACTCACGAGATAAAGACGACACGGTTCAGGCCAGTTCTCCGCACGGACAGATCCTGAGGTATCTGTCCACCGCGGGAATCACGACTGAAGACCGCATTCGATGGGGCATCCTGACAAATGGCGCGCTTTGGCGGCTTTACGATAACCGCGCCAGGCCCCGTGCCAGCGGTTTCTTCGAAGTCGACGTTCCGTCGATTCTGGACGATGACAGCCGGGACGAGCTCCGGGCATTCTTCCTGCTGTTTCGCCGGCAGGCGTTCACCCTCGATGAGGGCGCGACGACAATATTCGTCGAAACAGCCCTGGCAGAGGGACGCCGCTACGAAGAACAGGTCGCGCAGGACCTGTCGGGCGTCGTTTTTGAGGAGGTATTCCCAAGTCTCGTAACGGCTCTGGCGGAAGCGTCCCGAGCGCCGCTCACCGAGGTCCGTGAGGCCGCACTGATCTTCCTTTACCGCCTGCTTTTCGTGCTGTACGCGGAGGACCGGGGACTGCTGCCGGTTAACGACCCTCGGTACGCCGACTACGGCTTACGAAAAGGCGTGCGGGACGACGTTGCCCGGAAAACGGCGGCGCACGGCATCTTCTCGGGCGTGGCGACCACCTACGACGACCACCTGGCCACCCTCTTTAGGCAGATCGACCAGGGCGACCAGTCCATCGGCCTGCCCCCCTACAACGGCGGGTTGTTCTCTGTCGAGGCCGCCCCGCTGCTAGAAACCGCGAGGCTGGCCGACTCGGTCGTGGCCCCGATCGTCCACGGCCTCAGCCACACCCGGGGATCGCTCTCCAATGGACCGGGGGCCGGGCATGCGGAAAGCAAGCCTCGGTTCGTCAACTACCGCGACATGTCCGTACAGCAACTCGGATCGATATACGAGCGGCTGATGGAGCAGGAACCGTCGCGAACCCGCGACGGCAAGATCGCCGTCCGCCCCAACCCCTACGCTCGCAAGGACAGCGGCAGCTTCTACACGCCGCAAGAACTCGTCGACCTGATCATCGACCAAACCCTGAAACCACTTGCCGAGGAACGCCTGAAGACTTTCGAGGACAGGGCGAGTGAACTCAAGAGCGACCGACGTCCAAAGACGCAACGCCGCGGCGATCTGGAACAACTCGACCCGGCGGAAGCGGTCCTCGACTTGAAGGTACTCGACCCCGCGATGGGCAGCGGCCATTTCCTCGTAAGCGCAGTCGACTACCTTTCCGACTACATCGCCGAATTACTTGAGTATGTGCCGGAAGTGCCCGACTGGTTGGGAGGGGATTACACGTCTCCGCTGGTCAAGCGGATCACGGCCATCCGGGACGACATCGTAAAACGAGCGACGGAATCGAACTGGGTAATGGACGAGTCGCTACTCACGGACCAGGCCATTATCAGGCGCATGGTGCTAAAGCGCTGCATATACGGCGTGGACAAAAACCCTCTGACAGTCGAACTGGCCAAGGTATCGCTCTGGCTGCACAGCTTCACGGTAGGCGCCCCCCTGTCGTTTCTCGACCATCACCTGCGCCGCGGAGATTCGCTTATTGGCCTCAGGGTTGCGGAGGCCCGCGAGTATCTTCGCCAGTGGGGCGGACTTTTTGCCAGCGGCGCCATCGCCGCGGCGGAGACCTCCGTTACATCCATGCAGCGCATCGAAGAGATGTCCGACGCCGATGTGGCAGAGGTGGAGGAGTCGGCCGCGCTGTACCGCGAAGTCGAAAAGACCACCTCGGACCTGCGCGGCCTGCTCGACTGCGTCTGCGGCCTGCGTTGGCAGACCGCGGGAATGAAGTCGAAACAGCGCGTAGCGTTCGAAGCACCCTTGCGGGAATCATTAAGCAGGGATCCCGACAATACGTTCAAGTTGCTGGCCAAGGGGCCGGAGAGCGTACCAGCTGATTCGCCCGTTGCCCGGAGCTCCGCCAGATCGGCATTCGGTCAGATGTGGCAACAGTCGAGGTCGCTGGCACGTGATGAGGGCTATTTGCATTGGGAGGCAGCGTTCCCCGGTGTGTGGCGGGGTTGGCAGGACGACAGTCCGAAAGGTGGGTTCGACGCCGTCATCGGCAACCCGCCTTGGGACCGCATAAAACTGCAGGAGGTCGAGTGGTTCGCAAACCGTGCGCCCGAAATCGCGCGAGCTCCTACGGCAGAAGCCCGGAGAGCCGCAATTCGGCGACTGCGCAAGCAGGGCGCGCAACTTGCCGACGAGTTCGACGCCGCCAAAGCACGGGCGGACGATCTGGGCAAAATGGTACGTAAATCCGGCCACTACCCCTTGCTCGGCGGCGGCGACATTAACCTATACTCGCTGTTCGTCGAGCGGGCGTTGAGCCTCGTCAAGCCGGACGGGTTTGTGGGCCTGCTGACTCCGTCGGGCATCTACGCCGACTACACAGCCGCAAAGTTCTTCAAGTCCGTATCGACAACCGGACGCTTGGCCAGCCTGTTCGACTTTGAAAACCGTCGCCCCGAAACAGAACTACCGCCTTTCTTCCCTGATGTGGATTCAAGATTCAAGTTCTGCGCCATAACGTTTGGCGGCGAGGAAAGAAAGTTTGACGCCGCAGAGTGCGCGTTTTTCCTGCACGACACCGAAACCATCATGGACCCCGACCGCACATTCCAGCTTACCCTTGACGATTTTGCCAAGGTGAACCCCAACACCGGCACCGCGCCAGTAGTGCGCACGCGGCGTTCCGTCGAGATTATCCGGCGCATCTACGAGCGACACCCTGTGCTGGTTGATCGCTCCGCTGGTTACGAACGCCGCGCATGGCCCGTTCGGTACCAGCGCATGTTCGACATGACGAACGATTCCGGTCTATTCCGCACAGCGGAACAACTCCGTGATATGGACCTCTATCCGGCAGACGGCAATCGCTGGCAGCAGGGAGACGAACTATATCTGCCGCTGTATCAGGGTCGAATGATCAATCAGTTCGACCATCGGGCCGCCTCAGTTCGAGTCAACCCTGAGAGCACGCACAACCCTTACCTGAGCGAGGAGTTGAGCGAGGAGCAACATGCCGACCCCGCCTTCCTTCCCCAGCCCCGGTACTGGGTATCGAACCAACATGTTGAGAAGGGGTTTCCCAAGAAGCGCGGGTACGCATTGGGGTTTCGCGACATAGCCAGCCCGACGAACGTCAGAACCGTTATCGCCTCAGTTGTTCCCTGGGCGGCGTACGGCAATAAACTACCGTTACTGATGCCTGAATATGACGACACGGTAACCTACACGGCCGACGCGTGGCTGCTGGTAGCCTGTTTCAACTCCTTCGCATTCGATTATGTCGCCCGGAAAAAGGTTCAGGGTACTAGCCTGAATTGGTACATCGTCGAGCAACTGCCGGTCATCGCAAGGATCGATTACGACCAGTTTTTCGGCGAGAAGACGGCCAGAGAAATCGTGCGGGACCACATGTTGCAACTGACCTACACGGCCACCGACATGTTGCCGTTTGCCACCTCCATCGGGCACTCGGGGCCGCCGTTCGTGTGGGACGCAGAAAAGCGGCGCCACCTGCGCGCCCGGCTGGACGCGCTGTACTTCCACCTGTACGAGTTGTCGAAAGACGAAGCGGGCTACATACTCGACGCGTTTCCGATCGTCCGCCGGCAAGACGAGGCGGAGTTCGGCAAATACCGCACCAAAGAGCTCATCATCCACTACATGAATGCCCTGGCCGCCGGAGACACCAAGACCGTGATATCGGCGTGACGAAGGGGGGGGGTTGGTGCCGATGACTGGGCGAAAACAGAAAGGGGGGCGTGCGTCGCCCGTTGATTTTTTCTTAGGGAAGGCCTTGATGGAAATCAAATTCCACCTCGCCAGCGGCCTCAATCGCTACCCCGGTTGAGCACGCGACCCCTTTGACCATGCTTCGCCTCGCCGAACATTGAGGTGATATCGCATGATCGCGATCTCCCGGCGACGCTCAGCAATTTCCAATTTCAACTCGGGACTCATGGCGCTATTCGACTTTACGCCCGGAGGTAAATTCCGAGATCGTTTTGTGGGGGCCTTCCCAGGATTATTCGGCATCTCCACCTCCTTCAAAAGGGAGCTTATCGACCTCTTTTTTTAGCCTGTCCGAAACAGGCGCAATACGTAATTCGTGAAGCCTCTCCAAGTCCTTCAACTCCGACTGCGTCAATGACCTAACCCCGAGTTCAGTGATCACCCTCAATTCCGTAGTGTCGCCGACTCCCTGAGCAAGCTCCGCCTGCTTTTTGGCCTCATAAACGTTGTGCACAGTTTGGTTAATGCTTGCGGACCAATGCTGTTGCGCTGTGGCCAAGTGCAAAAGAGCGTGGCGGTACCCACTCCCAATTGCGTGATACCCAAGCCGGTCGAAACACGATGACGTACCGGGATCATCAATTCCATGTATGTGCGATCCACTGCCATCGACCCCGCCACGATAACGGATGCCTCAAGCTGGCCTTGCTGCACCTGATTATCCAAAAACATGGCCAAATCCGGGGGCAGGGCAGTGATGAGGCCTTTGGAGTAAAAGTCAATAAACGAAATACCGCGTGGCCTGAACACCCGCTCGTCGTTGAGTTTTCGCCTGACATCTACGAATCGTTGTTTTACGTGCTCGGCTATCAACAGCACATCAGGGTTTTGCAGTTGACTGATCATTCCCTCAAAATCCGTGAACAAATCGGTGGCCACCAGCGCATCACCTGCTGTCAGTCCAACACACGTCCGAGAAAGCTGGTCGATCTTTGCGTCGGGATGATCAAATTCAAGCGTAAGGAACGGTGCGCTGACCATTCGATCGGACGCGGCTACGACCACATTCTGACCGGCGCACGTGGCGGCGATACAGATCGTCATCTTAAATTACCTTGGATGCTGCCGTTCTTCAGGTTCTTATCCCACTCTCCGTTGACGCTTCGCAGGTAAAGGCAGGGCGCGCGTCTTACCTGCCTGCATTTCGTCCCGCGTACTTCTTGTTGATGGCCAAGGCGACGCTATTTACACATGCTACGGGCTTGAGCCTGACTTCCCCCGCGGCTCCGGCCGTAATCCAAAATGTAGATATTCTGGTTTGCAGGAGCGATAAGGGTCGCGTTGCCCTGCTCGGAAGCGTCGGGGGATGCTCTCACAATCAATTGTACAAGGCAACCCGTCGGAGTCGCCTGATGCGCGTTTTCACCTGTCATCCTGACTTGTCCCTTCCGAGGAGACCTTTGAAAAAGCCCATTGAGAACGGTTTTGGGCGCCCATGCCCACCCCAGGGGCGCCCACGACAGACGCCGCTACAGGTGGTTGTCCCCGGGGTTACGTCCGTACGTGATTGCGAGTCGGGCGGCCGTGGTGTTTGTGCGATGGCGGGCGCGGTCGTATTATTCAGGGCGGCCAGGCCGCGGGTTGACGGGTGTTCAATGGGCCGGACCGGCTGAGAGGATCCATAAATGACTACTGCCGCGAGACGGGAAAGAGTCGCTTACTTCAATGGCAAGATAGTGCCGGAGAGCGAGGCGCGGGTGTCGTTTCGCGACCGCGGGTTTACGTACGGCGACGCAGTGTTCGACATGACCCGCACGTTTGGCCATCGTATTTTCAAGCTCGAAGAGCACATCGCGAGGTTCTACGACTCGCTCAGGTATGTGCAGATCGACCCGGGCATGGGTCCCGACGAGATGATCGATCTGACACATCAGGTGGTCGAGCAGAATCTCAAGCTGATCGGCGAAGACGAGGACTACTGGGTGGGCCAGCGCGTCTCGCGGGGCGTCGATCTCGTGGGCGGCGACATGTGGGAGACGGACGGCGGGCCGACGGTGGTGATCGAGTGCAAGCCGTTGCCCCTGAGCGCCCGGGCTAGGCTGTATCGCGACGGCATCGACGTTTCCATTCCTTCGGTTCGCCGGACGCCTCCCGAGTCGGTGAGCCCGCGCGCCAAGTCTCACAACTACCTCAACCTGATCATGGGCGATCTGGAGGTGAAGTCCCAGGACCCAGAGGGGTGGGCGCTTCTCCTCGATTCACGCGGCTTCCTGGCGGAGGGCATCGGCTCGAACATCTTCACCGTCAAGGGCGGAGTCATCTACACGCCGCGGCCCCAGTACGTGCTGGGCGGCATCTCCCGTGAGACCACGATCGAACTGGCCGAGGAGCTGGAGATCGACGTGGTCGAAACGGACATCGACCAGTTCGACGCATACACCGCGGACGAGGTGTTCCTGACCTCGACCAGTCTTTGCATTTGCGGCGTGCGCACCGTCCAGGGCAATACGATCGGCGACGGCTCGATTCCCGGGCCGATAACGAAGGCGTTGCAGGACGCGTACATCGACCTTGTCAACTACGACTGGGTAAGCCAGTACATGACCAGGCTGGAGGATTAGGCGCCGGCCATTATCGTCCTGAGCGCCCCTCGTCACCATGGGTACTCCCCTGTGGACATGAGTCCCGTGTGACCCTGGACGCCCTCCCGTCACCTTGGACGCCCCCCATGTCTCCCGTTCGGCCCCTATGTGACCCTGAGCGAAGTCGAAAGGTCTGGGTCAGAGGGGTGGGGCGTTGGTACATGGCGTGCGTGGATTCTTCGCTGCGCTCAGAATGACATTCGTTCACACTCACGACAATTGTTCCAGCTCCACAGAACTTCGATGGCCCCTTTCGATTGAAGAACACACCGCACATCGTTCGACCCAGGCGCTTTGACTGACCGGACCAGCGATCTGGATTGGCCGCCTGCCACGTCTACCCCGCGCCGGCCTCTGACGCTGCGCGCGGGGCTGGCCGCCCTGCTATTTTCGATACTTTGGGGCGGCAATCCGGTCGCCATCAAGGCGGGGCTTGACGATTCGCCGCCGCTGCGACTCGGCTGGTTGCGCTTCGTCATCGGCGGCATCGTGGTGCTCGCCTGGGCGGTGTGGACACGGCGGCCCCTCGACATGGCGCGACACGAACGGAAGCCGCTCTTTTACCTGGGCTGCCTGTTTGCGATTCAACTGGCGTTCATGAACATCGGCCAGGACTTTACGACCGCCGGCCATGCAGTAGTCATCACCGCTACGTTCCCACTCTGGACCAGCGTGCTAGCGCACTTCTACGTGCCCGGGGACCGGCTGTCGAAGGGCAGGTTTGCCGGGGCGATGGTGGCGTACGGAGGCGTTTTGGTCCTGTTTTCGAGGGCCCTCGGAAACCCCGGCGGTTTTCTGGTTGGCGACTTCCTGCTGCTCGTGTCGGCCATCCTGCTCGGCGCCAGGCAGATATACCTGTCCAACTCGTCACAGAGGATCGAACCGCAAAAGTTGCTCATGTCGCAGTCGGTGGTCGGGACTGTGACGTTTGTGGCGGCAAGCCTGATGCTGGAACCCGACCCATACAGCTGGACCGCCCGGCTCATCACTGCCCTTATGTATCAGGGAGTGGTGATAGCCGGGTTCGGGTTCATCGGCGCATTGTGGCTGCTTCAACGCTACCTGCCATCCAGGGTCACCGTCATGTCGTTGGTACAGCCGGTGTTCGGGGTGCTGTTCAGCTGGAGGGTGCTGGGAGAGACGGTCGGACCGGAACTCTACGCCGGCGCCGCGTTGGTCATCGCCGGGTCGCTCATGGCACAGCGGGCTGGGGCCGCAAAAAGTACGGCGCCCGATGGATGTCGCCAGACGTAACCTCAGACCAGTAGCGGCGCCTCTTGTGGGCGCCGTGGGGCCGGAGAGGGGTGACGCACACACCCAACACGATTGCCCAGTTGACAGCGTTGCGTCGTCGTGAATAGGGGAGGGTGAAAACGAGTGACGCACACACCCAACCCGATTGCCCAGTTGACAGGCGGTCTGGCCGGTGGCAATCTTTGTCCTGAATTCTTATTTGCAATTTGTCGGAATTATGAATAGTGGCAATTAAAGACGATCCCGCCGAGTTGATCCGGTCGGCCGGCCGCAAGGTGACCAACGCCCGGCTCACCGTTGCGGAGGTTTTGAGGCTCAGCGAAACCCATATGACGGCGCCCCAGGTGCTAGGGAACGTGGAAGGCGCGGGAGTGCATGTCGACAAGTCGACTGTCTACCGTGTGCTGGCCGATCTGCGGGACCTTGGGCTGGTTGCGGAGTCGAGGTTTGGCGCCGGCGAGGCGAACTACGAGTGGATCGCCGATTCGAACCACCACCACCTGTACTGTTCGATCTGCCGCGAGACCTTCCCGCTTGACGATGACCTGATAGATCGTATTACGAAGGACGTTTACAAGATGTACGGTTTTTCCGCCGACCTGAGCCATACAGTGCTGGCCGGCGTGTGCGGGCAGTGCTTCGAAAGGTCAGGCGCAGCGAAGTGATGGCCCGGCTGTCCGGCATTCTTGCGCCAATCACCCAGTTGCGTCCCGCGGTGCGTACGCTCCACGCCCCCGACGGCTTTTTCAGTCTCGCAGTGGTCGCCATAACGTGGGCGATTTCGGCCCCCGTCATTTACCTCTCGCTGCGGCAGGCAGGCCAGCGACTAAACGAGCGCGCGGTTCCGGCGTTGGGAGTGTTGGCAGCGTTCATATTTGCGGCGCAGATATTGAACTTCCCGGTGGCAGGCGGCACGTCCGGTCACCTGATCGGCGCCGCGCTCGCCGCCATCATCCTTGGGCCGTGGGCCGCCGTGGGGGTGATGACCGCTGTCGTCGCGCTGCAAGCCATCCTCTTTCAGGACGGCGGCCTCGTCGTCATGGGCGCAAACCTGCTCAACATTGCCATCATCCCCGTTTTCACCGCCTGGGTCGTGTTTTCGCTCGGCCGGCGGGTCGCCGTCTCCCGCGGCAAGCTCCTCGTCCTGGTCGGCATCTGCGCCTGGTTGTCGGTCGAGGCTGGCGCGCTCGCCACGGCAGTCGAACTGAGCCTCTCCGGCACATCGCCCTTCATCATCGTTGCGTCCGGGATGCTGGGGACGCATGCCCTGATCGGACTGGGCGAGGCGTTGATTACAGCAGGCGCCATTGCGGTGATCTACAGCGCTAAACGCGAGTTATTGATGAACAGGGGCCTCGTCTTTGTGGCGGTGTCGAAGTGAAACTGCGTTGGTGGGCCGCCGCGTACCTCGTGGCGCTAGCTCTCGTGCTTCTGGCGCCGCTGGCGTCTTCCGACCCCGACGGTCTCGAACGGGTGGCCGCGAACCAGGGGTTTGCCGAATCGGCAACAGACGCGCCCTTCTCGGTGATGGCCGGGTATCTGTTTCCGGCGATCGAAAACGAGACCGTAGCGGTTCTACTGGCCGGATGGGTGGGCGTCACGGCGATCTTCCTGTTGGCTGGCGGTCTCGCCCTTGCCGCGCAAAGACGCCGCTCTCTCCGCGGCTGAACAGTCGTCAGACGGCAACATGTCTGCCCACGGGGTGTCCCTCGACCGGTACGTAAACGTCCGAAGCCCGATTCACAGCGCCGACGCGCGGCTGAAGTGCGGCGCGGCAGTGCTGTTCATCCTTGCGGTGACGTCGCTGCCGGTGGCGAGCTGGGAGTTTCTGGGCGCGTTCTGGGCCGGAGCGTGGCTTTCTGCGCTGCTGTCGCGAACGGGTCTTGCCCGTATCGCGAGGCGCTCCTTTATCGCCCTTCCCTTTGTGTTGGTGGCTGTCCCGTCAATCTTCTCGATCCAGGGCCGAGTCCTGCAGGCATGGGAGCTGGGGCCTGTCACACTGACGCCTACGCATGAGGGCCTGATGTTCGTGGCAACGATCATGTTGAAGGGATGGATCGCGATAACTGCGACCGTCGTGCTTGCAGCCACCACGCGTTATCTGGACATCGCCGCGGCCCTTCGTTGGTACCGCGTGCCCTCCCTTTTGGTTGCGGTGATGGAGATGATGTACCGATACGTGTTCCTCCTGGGTGGCGAGGTGCGGCGGATGCTCGCGGCCCGTCAAGCCCGGTCGGCGGCGCTACCGGATCTCAGGCCCGGCGGGACAGTGACGTGGAGGGCGAAAGTGGCAGGCCAGATGGCCGGTTCGCTCTTCATCAGGACTCTGAATCGCGGCGAACGAGTGCACATGGCGATGACATCGCGCGGTTACGACGGCGGAGCGACGGCGGCCTCAATGCGGAATTTGACGGCGGGCGAAGCGGTCGTGCTCGCCGCGTTTACCGCGGCTCTGATCGCTGCCGCGGTCGCCGCAAGGGTTATCTGACGTGGCAACCGCGAACCGCGTCGCTGTCCGCGTTAGCGGCCTGCGATATTCGTACCCCAACGGTGTATCCGGCCATGCCGCGCTGAACGCCGTGGACCTCACGGTCATGGAGGGTGAAAAGGTGGCGCTGCTCGGCCCTAACGGGGCGGGGAAGACGACGCTCCTGCTGCACCTTAACGGCTTGCTACGGGGCAGTGGGCATGTCGAGGTGTTCGGGCGGTGCGTCATGGACGCCGGGAAGACCGAGTTGGCCAGGATCAGGGCCCGGGTGGGACTGATATTTCAGGATCCTGACGACCAGCTGTTTTCCAATACCGTGGCCGAAGACGTTGCGTTCGGGCCGGTCCACATGGGGCTCGATCCGAACGAAGTTAAGGCGAGGGTCGAATCGGCGATGGCCGATGTCGGCCTGTCGCGATTCGGGGACCGCGCTCCGTATCACCTGAGTGGCGGCGAGAAACGTAGGTCGGCCATCGCCACTGTTCTGTCGATGCGGCCGGACATTATCGTCGCCGACGAGCCGTCGGCAGGACTGGACCCCAGGGCGAGGCGTGAACTCATCCGCCTGATCGAGTCGTTGCCGCAGACTTTGTTGGTGGCCACGCACGACGTGGACCTTGCGCGGGCGGTTCTGCCGAGATGCGTAGTAATGAACAACGGCCGAGTAGTAGCCGACGGACCGACGGCTGAACTAACGGCCAGCCAGGAGTTCCTCGAATCCTGCGGCCTGTAGGGCCTGGGGAGAGGGCTGAGTGGAATGAATGAAGGCGTAGAGCTCGGCCAGGTCGTGCATATGATGCGGCTCTAGCGCCTTGTGGCTGCTGCCGGTGACGACGCTGTCCCTCGTCCGTCCTCAGATCGGGACTTCGATAAATTCCCCGGCGCGCGTTTCATCAAGGACCGTACGAATCTCTTCCATTCACAGTTGGATGTTGGGCCATGCGGTAGAGAGCAGGACTACGACGGTAAACCGTCTGCCTGCCAGATTCTGCTGGTGTCGCATATTCTGAGCGGTGGCAATGAGGACTTCGTAGCCCTCCTGCCCGGCCTTCTCAATCAGGGCTCCATTACCTAGGCTGTGTCCACCAAGTGCCCAGCGAGATGCTGCCGCAGAGGCACGGGCGTACCCTGATCGAACAGAATCTTCAAGATTGCGCTGGAGATCTAAGGGCCTTCGCTTCGTGCTCAAGGACGGCTCTGACCTTCCACTCGTCCACTCCCTGGAACCAGTCCAGAAATTGTTCCGTGGTGGCCCCGCTACCGAGGTTCTCGAAGAGGGCGTATATGGGTACCCTGGTTCCGGCGAAGACCCAAGCCCCGCTGAGCTTGTCCGAACGGCATTCTACCGCAGAGCACGTCTCCCAGTTCGTCATACGGTTACCTCCCTTGAATCGGGTTTTTCCTGATTATCATGGCCCGGCCCGCCTTGAACCCAAGCCTCTCGTAGAATCCCTGAACGTCTTCGTCGCAGATCAGATCGATTGCGTTGATCGCCTTCAGCTTTGCCATCATACGTCTCATCAGTTCAGTGCCGATGCCCTTCCGCTGCCATTGAGGTAACACTTCGAGATTAGGGATGTGGGCACAGGAAACACCGTCAGTGATTGCAGTGATGAACCCAACCACTCCGCAATTCTCCGAGAGCGCCAGAACGAGGAGATCACTCCCCTCGAGGATCTTCATATGATCCTCTGGAGACGGCCGATTGGGCCACCCCAAGAAAAAGCCCTGAAGATCGTTCGGACCAATTCCGTCAGTAGTGTCCTGGTAAGTAATCGACATCGTCGTGCCCCGGGATCAGCAATCCGGCTGGGCTCTATGCCTTCGGTCAGGAGGTTGTGGGTGAAAAGTTGACCTCGCACGTCGAGTCACGGCGGGAGATTTAGCCGCCGCGTTTCCTTACAGCAAACAGTTTAACGGGGGTGAAAGGGGGGCTGACGTTGGGGAGGTCTGGCGCTGCGCCTTGGGGGGTTGGATGCTTGGCTTTGGCGGAGGGCGGGATTCGTACAGAGGTCTATTTGACTATGGATATGGAGCCATATGGGCTTTAGTCCCACGCTCTGTTCCACAGTCTTGACGCGCTTGGGCTACCCGCGGAGAGGAAGAATTTAGGCCTGGGTGGCTTTTCGTGGATTGCAGGAGAACTCCCAAGGAGGGAGAGACAGGCGTCAGCCTCGGCGCGGACGGGGTGAAAGGCGCTGGTATCGGTGAAGATAACGACGGGACCACTTCAGACTTGGAATCCTCCGACAAGCGCACGGTTCGGCGCTTTGTCGTTCAGGGTGAGGTACCCGTCGAAAGTTGGGGCGAGCTTTTCCGGCGCTTCGTCGACCCCGCAGCGCGGATGCCTTTGAAGAAACCTGGACTCGGTGTGCGGTTCGAGATGGCCCTTCCCAACGACGGCGCGCTGAGTTAGGACGACGCGGTCCTCAAGGCGATGAGAGAGGCGGCTCATCCCCAGCCGTCGTTATGCACACTGTGATTTCTGCCGATTAGACTTCTTCGTCCGCAGTAAGGATTACTAGCCAGATCCTTCTGCTGGTATGATACCGCTCATCCGGGAAACTCTCCCGTACAAGATTGTTGGCCGACGATGAGCGCCGGAGAATTGCAGCCAATGACCCACCTGATGCGCCAGTATCTCTTCAATCACATGGGCATGACGAAATTCGGGACCGGAGTTCCAACGGGCGTGAATCGATGCCAGTGGTGTTGTAAGGGTCGGAAAAAGGCGTCGAACTGCATAGGAACCGGGTGACTGGCATATGACACTGGCAGATTTGAAAGTTCAGACCGGGCGGCTCGCATATAACCGCACGATTGGCGTCACGGCGATGGCTGGCCGCGGTTTTTACTACCCCACGGACAGCGTCACCGGAGGTGACGGCCGTCTGTATGTACTTAACCGCTCGTTAGATAATAACCAGCGAGGCATTCGTGTCACGGTGATGGACTTGGACGAGGGATACTTTGGAACGTTTGGTTCATACGGCAAAGGAGACGGCCAATTCATCTGTCCGAACTCGATTGCCATTGACAGAGAACAACGGGTGTTCATCAGTGATGACTACCTGAATCGGATAACCGTCATGTCGACCGGTGGGGAATTTATCGCCAGTTGGGGAGAGGCTGGAGGCGGAGACGTGCAATTCGACGGCCCCAACGGGTTGGCGATCAACTCAGCCGGTGAACTGCTCGTGGTGGATCACCGCAACAACCGCATCCAGCGGTTCACGAGTGACGGAGAGTTCCTTGGCAAATTTGGCGACGCCGGTTCCGCTGGAGGACAGTTCAACCTGCCGTGGGGGATCTTTGCCTGTCAGGATGGCCACATCCTCGTCGCCGATTGGGGCAACGACCGCGTGCAAAAGCTCTCGCCTGATGGAGAGTTCGTCGCGGCCTACGGGAGCCCGGGCCGGGGTGAAGGCGAGTTCCACCGGCCGGCGAGTATTTGCGTCGATGAAGACGGATACATCTACGTGGCCGACTGGGGGAACCATCGCGTGCAGGTATTGGATCCGGAGGGCGGATTCGTGCAGTCACTGAGAGGCCAGGCGACGGTCTCGAAGTGGGCCCAGGAATGGCTCGACACCAATGTTGAGGAAGCCGCCGCAAGAGCACGGGCGAATCTCAATCTCACTCCTGACCTTTTTGACGGAGACCCTCACGAAGAGTCATCCCACATCGAGAAATACTTCTGGGGGCCATCGTCCGTGATATTGGATGGCGACCAACTTTACGTGGTGGACAGCAGCCGTCACAGGGTGCAAGTCTTTGATGTACAAACGTCCGGTTAAGTAATCCGACCGCCGGGGCGTGCGAGGATAAGACGTTACGACGTATTTACGCCAGACGACCCAGAAGACTGTTTTCGGCGCCAGCGCTCTCAGAGACTACCGCGGGAAGTTCACGTAACCGCCCAAAGCCGACTAGACGTGGACTTGGTGACCGGAGCCGACGATCGGATTTCGCTGTTCTGACTTCTCTTCAGGTTAGCCGGTCAGGTAGTCCGCCCACTGCTGCATCAGAGCGCGGAGACGCTCAAACAGATCGGAACGGGCGTAAGCCTGTTCGGTCGAATTGCCAAGGACATGGGCAAGCGCTGCCTCTGATACAGCCCAAGAGGTGTCCGTTTGCTCCAGCGCCCAGTTCTTGAAGCTGCTGCGGAAACTGGGAACGGTCGCACGCTCCGCCAGGCCGGTTGATCGGAGAACCTTCGCCAGCGTCATGTCGGACATCGGCGATTCTCAAGATAAATTAAGAGGTCTTGAGAGACAATACGGGGCAGGTCCGGAATGATTATTGGCGGAGGGGGCGGGATTCGAACCCGCGATGCCGTTGCCGGCATACCGGTTTTCAAGACCGGCGCATTCAACCGCTCTGCCACCCCTCCACGCCTGTAATCAAGTGTAATAGTAGTGACCGGTCGTTGCTGTCATCGCAGAACGTGGTGCGATTCGGGGGAATTCAGGCGGCGCAGCGGGCACGTCGACTCAATCGTCTTCACATGTGGCCGGTTATGAAAACGCCGGTTCAGGTCTATTCGGGCAATATTGTGCCGTCGGCTACTTGCGACGGCCGACCCTTGATGCGCGGTAGATTTCGAGGAATTCGTTCATCGGAGTCAGCGCAATCGCCTCGCCGACAACGTCAAGGGGCAACTCTTCGAGCTTTCTGAAGCGCACGCACGACTTGCCCATGTTCAGCTTCTTGCCGGACGCCGCGTAGCGCTCCCTGAACCACTCCGCAGACCCTTCGTCGCTGTACACGTTGGTCAGGTACAGCGACATATACCGTTTTTGTGACGCGAGGGCGGCGTACATGAGCGGCTGGCCGTTGTAGGTTTCGGCCAATATGGTGGTCGGGACAATGTACGAGATCATGCCGTACTGCATGATCTCCTCGTATCCGTCGGGCAGGTTCTCCAGGATCACCTCCCGAACGGCAGCTACCGACGCCTTTCGCGTGGGATCGAGTTCGCCCAGGTAGTCGTCAACCGTGGTTGCGTCGCTGTTCATGTGTAGCTCCTCTAATCGCCTGAAGCGATATTCGGCCCGGCCGATCCGGTCCATGCAGGTCTTTTGACATCGGGATTGGCTATGGCGTGCCGCTGAATTTTACAAGCCGCGGTGATCGCTTATGCGCGCGAACATCGTCCACGCGCATCGACATTCGACATTCCGTTCCCAAAGCACACGAGGTGAGGGCGGCAACGCGAATACGATTCGAGCCCGCTATTCCGGCTAACACCGTGGTCCGAATAATTGTGACTCGGGAGGTTAAATCTTTTAGAGGGTGTCTAAAAACAATTGTCATTCCTCTGAAAATGGACACTGCTTCCGTATCGTATCGTAGTGGCGGGTTTCAAATCCGCCTGCCCCGCGGCCGCGAGACGGCGCCCCACTTTCATCACCTGGTGTGGCCTTCGTAAGGCCATAGCGATTCTGACCGCAAATTACTGTCATTCTGAGCGAAGTCGAAGAATCTAACGTCTGCGAGCCGGGAACGCCCGCCTCCCCGTTGAACCCTGGCCCTTAGGCTTCGCTCAAGGTGATACAAGACTTATTAGACACCCTCTAAGACGAAATGCCGGGACTCGGGGCGACATTTCGGCGACCGGCCTCCGCAGGTGATCTGCCTCCGAGCTTCGTCCCGCCTGGCGTGTTGGTCGACTGCACGCGGGGAGCAGGGGACATGAAACAATCTCGGGCGTCAAGGCGGGCCAGGTATCGGCCCCCAACAACCTTCATAACACGCACAGTGCAAACGCACCCCGAGTTCCCCGCCAGCGGCTGAAAGCTCCAGCCTGACCGCCGATCCGGCGTTGTGGAGTTGCTCTGCACTGTCGCTCAAGAGTACCGCAGTTTTCCGATAAGATTGGCTCTCGTTGTAATTTCCGGTCACCAACGATGTTTCATCAGATGCCATCGACCCAATTCTTAATACGTTGTTCGTCACGTAGTATCATGAGATCGCCGTCGGTGGCCTTGGCAGTTGGTTCGGGCTTTTGGTGTCGGCTCCGGCGCTTCCCGGTGATGGTAAACAATGAACAGGTGAGTCGGTCTACGAGTCAGTCGCAGTACCAAATAAATAATGACTTCATCAGCTAACACGCCCTCTTCCCACCGCCACGATGAGCATGCCGGCCACGATCACGACGAGCACAGCGGCCACGATCACGATGAGCATGCCGGCCACGATCACGACGAGCACAGCGGCCACGATCACGACGAGCACAGCGGCCACGATCACGGCCACGGCGGGCACGACCATGCTCACGACCTACGAGGAGCCAGCCGCAGAAGCCTGATTATTGCCCTGATACTGATTTCGGTGTACATGATTGCCGAGGTCGTGGGCGGCATCTTGTCGGGCAGCCTGGCTCTCATATCCGACGCTGGGCACATGCTCACAGACGCCGCTGCCATCGGCATGGCGCTGGCGGCCATGTGGCTTGCGGGGAAAGAAGCATCCGTCCAGCGAACGTTCGGGTTTCACCGCACCGAGGTGCTGGCCGCCCTGCTCAATGCCTTGGCGCTATGGGTGATCGCCGGCTGGATACTGCTGGAGGCGTATCACCGGTTAACCGTTGAAGAAATTGAAATTAACGGTTGGCCGGTACTGTGGGTCGGGCTCGGAGGCCTTTTGGTAAACGTTGCCGCCGCGTGGATACTTCACCGGTCGTCCGAGCACAGCATTAACGTCGAAGGCGCTCTCCAGCACGTGATTGCAGACATGCTGGGATCCGTCGGCGTGGTCATTTCCGCGATACTCGTCATAACCTTGGGGTGGGTGATCGCCGACCCAATTCTCAGCATCGTCATCGCGTTGCTGATCGTGTACAACACCCGGCGCTTGCTGTACACGATAATTAACGTGCTATTGGAAGGAACCCCTGAGCACATAGACGTGTATAAACTCTGCAGCGACATCGAAGATGTGGAGGGCGTGACCCTCATCCACGACGTCCACGTCTGGACCCTGACCTCGCAAGTGGAAGCTTTCACTGCTCACATCCTCGTAGATCCCTCCTGGCAGGGAGACCTCGACCAGATGCTTGACCGGATAAAGGACATCGCACACCGCGAATTTGGCATCAATCACGCCACGATTCAATTGGAGCATTCTGCGGCGAACTGCACGGAAGACCACCATGTCGAACACCTGTTCGCCCGAGCGCGCCCGGCGAACTGACAACCACCCGCGAACTGCCGCGCGAACCGAAACCAGGCGCTATGACAACGCTCCGCACTTCCCGCCAAGGGATAATGGCAGCCATTGAAGACAGGGGCTACCGGTCCACCGCTCCTCGACGCGCGATCATCCGGGTCATGGAGGGTAAGCAAGAGGGCTTCACCGCCGAGGAGATCGGCAGTGAGTTGCCGGAAGTGGGCAGGGCGACCATCTTTCGGACGCTCAAGCTTCTCATTGAGATCGGCGTCGTATGCCGGCTGAATCTCAGAGATGGCGACCCCAAATACAGCCTGTCCAGCATTGAGCACCATCATCACACGATCTGCGTCGGGTGCGGAAACGTCGGGGAGTTCCGCGCCACCACGGTTGAGCGCATTCTGAGGGCCCTGGGCAACGACATTCCCGGCCAGGTCGTCGGCCACCGTATCGAGCTCTACGTCACATGCGAAGGGTGCGTGGGGAACGACGGCGGCTAAGGAAATCCCAAGCGACGAAAGTTGATTCTGTTGCGCACATAAATGATACTCTATATCATTCAAAGATTCACTGACTCCCCCCATGACATAGTCCAGCGCGGCAGGACAACAAATCCTGAAGTTTTTGGAAACTTTGATGATTCTGAGTCCCCACCGCCACAATTCAAACCTGGCTAAGGCCGCCTTATTGACGCTCGCGTTCCTCTTCGCCTTGGCCGCGTGCTCGGACGATACTGATAATGCTGCGCCCGTGTCTTCTGTCGTCCGCGTGGTCGCTACGACCAACATCATGGCGGACTGGGTCGAGAACGTCGGCGGTGACCATGTGGATGTATTCAGTCTCGTGCCTGTCGGCGCCGACCCACACGCTTTCCAGCCAGGCGCCAGGGACGTTTCCCGAATCGCCGACGCCGACCTCGTGCTGAGCGTCGGATTGGGCCTGGAAGGGACTTGGCTGAAGGATCTCCTGCAAAACGCCGCGCGGGACCCCTCGACCGTAGTGGAGGTGGGTGAGGTTGTCGATCCCATAGAGTTCGCCGAATCCCATGCTGACGATGTCGCCCTGCTGGAAGGGCTCAACCACGTCGTCCACGAGGTGGAGGAGGGCGAGATCGGTCCGGAGGCCGGCCTGGAGGAGATCAAGGCGGTGCTTGAAAGCGCCGAGAGTGATGGTGAGGACCACGGGGATGAAGACGAACTGCCGGGCATGATTCTCGCTATAGTCAATCAGGTCGAACGTGGGCAGATAGAAGCCGCCGACGCAATGGAGGCTATCGAGGCCCTCACTTATACGGGCGAGGGTGAGCACTCCGGCCACGGCCACGGCATCGACGACCCTCACTTCTGGCTGGACCCGCTCCGCGTGAAGCGAGTGGTCAACGAGATAGCCGCGCGCCTGTCAGAGCTAGACCCGGAACGCAGAGCGACATACGCCGCCAACGCTTCCGCTTACAACGCCCGGCTTGACGAACTGCACAGTTGGACGGAATCGCAGGTCGGCGCGGTGCCGGTGGACCGGAGGCTGCTTGTGACTTCGCACGACAGCCTCGGTTACTTCGCCAATCTCTACGGGTTCGAGGTAGTAGGGGTCATTCTGTCGATCACTACCGAGGTGGAGCCGTCGGCGGAGGGTTTGGGGGACTTGGTCGAAACGGTGAAGGAGTACAGCGTCCCGGCGGTTTTCGGCGAGACGACGGTGAGCGAGCGTCTGGCCACCAGCCTGGCGACGGAGTCCGGTGCGAAGCTCGTACGGCTATACTCAGGTTCCCTCGGGTCCGAAGGCAGCGGAGCGGAGACATACATCGAGATGACGCGGACAAACGTTAGTCGTATATCTGAAGCCCTGAAATGAAAGAGCCGCCACGATTCCCGTAGTTCCAGTTCGTTCAAGCGCCCGTGGTTCATAGATTGCCGCAAGTCGGGAATCTGGTAGTTTAATGTTTCTGGATTCCGGCCAAACCGAAAAGAAGTTGGGAATTAAGAATTAGTGAAGACGCCTTCCGAACCGGGCATAACCGTCAAAGAAGTAACCGTTGAGCGCGGCGGGCATACAGCGCTAAGCGATGTCAGTTTCAGCGTGGGTCCGGGTACCCTGCTGGGTGTCCTGGGCCCGAACGGCGCGGGCAAGAGCACGCTGTTTGAATCCATCGTCGGCATCCTGCCTCTTACCCAGGGCACGGTGAAACTCCACGGCGCGGCGGCCCTCAACGGCGGCTTGGCGTACGTCCCCCAGAGGGACAGCATCAACTGGCGATTCCCTGCCACGGTCCTCGACGTGGTGATGATGGGACGATGGAGCGCCGCCGGAGGCTTCTGGCGTTCCGGCAAGCGAGATCGGGAGATGGTCAGGATATGCCTGGACCGGGTCGGCTTGTGGGAGCAACGATCTTCCCTGGTAACGGAACTGTCAGGGGGTCAACGTCAGAGGGTCTTCATCGCCCGTGCGTTGGCGCAAGAGGCCAGCGTCATTCTGCTGGACGAGGCATTCAGCGGCGTCGACGTGGGCGCCCAAGAGGGTATCGTAGAGGTCCTACAGTCTCTGCGCGACGAAGGAAAGATCGTGCTTCTGGCCACTCACGACTTGACGAATCTGGCCCAGCGCTTCGACCAGGTACTGTGCATCAACCACCACGTATGCGCGCACGGCCCGCCCGATGTGGCGTTCACACCCGAGGTGCTTGAGGAGCTGTACGGCTCGCACGGAATCGAATTTGCCCCCGATCACTATGTCGCCTCCGGGCTGGCGTCATGATCGACTACATAGTCGAACCGTTCCAATACGGCTTCATGGTGCGGGCGCTTATCGTTTCCGTGCTAGTCGGAGTGATGTGCCCCGTCCTCGGCGCCTACGTCATCACGCGCGGGCGCGCCTTCATGGGAGACGCCCTTGCCCATTCCGTGCTGCCCGCGATGGTGGTCGCGTTCCTGTTGGGAATCAGCCCGTTCTTCGCGGCCGTGCCTGCCGGAATCGTCATCGCTTTGTTGATGGGTTCTATCAGCCGGCGTACCGGCATAAGCGAAGACACGTCGATCGGCATCATCTTCGCAGGCATGTTCGCACTGGGCCTCGTGATGCTTTCGAGAGCCGCCAACATCAACGTCAACATCGAAGATCTGCTGCTTGGGCAGGTACTCGGAGTATCGCAGACGGACGTTTTCGTCTCGCTTGCCCTAACGGGGCTGGTGATTGCCGGGCTCTATGCGTTCCACCGGCAACTCGTGTACACCACCTTCGATCCTGTGGGCGCGGCGGTCGTCGGAATCAGGACAGGCCTCGTCGAATACGTGCTCCTCGCACTCCTCGCACTGGTCATCGTCATAGGCATCCAGGCCGCCGGAATCGTCCTCGTCATGGCTATGCTCATCACACCCGCGGCGGCCGCATACCTGCTGGCCAAGCGGTTCGTGGGCGTCATAATCATAGGGGCGCTGATCGGGGCAATCTCCGCGATAGCCGGCCTCT
This sequence comes from Dehalococcoidia bacterium, assembly GCA_965224235.1. Lineage (GTDB taxonomy): Bacteria > Chloroflexota > Dehalococcoidia > Lucifugimonadales > Lucifugimonadaceae. Next base: position 1,767,918 of record CBDCYP010000002.1, read on the forward strand.
ATCTATCCTTCCACGCCGACCTGCCTTCCGGCCCATCCATGGCCCTGGTTGCGACAGGGATTTTCGCGGTAGCGGCCGTAGTAAAGAGGGGATGGCACAGGAGGAGAGGCGAGTAAAGACTGTTGGGCATGTCCTCCTGACGTCCCGCTCCTAATAGTCGCCGACAACTGATGCCGTGCCCGTGAATTCAGTTGATCACGACAGGCGGCGTTTTGAAGGAGGTCATCTTTAGAATTCTTTAGACCCATAGATTTGGGATAACCATTGATTAAACCGGTATTGCGGTATATGGAGTTCATCAAGACCCGGGAGTTCTCTAAGAGGATGTCTTAATAAGCGCCGCCGGAGCGGAACGTAAATATCTGTCAACGAATTAGTTGACATCTACGAGGGTGACAGGGGGAGTGCACACAAGGGGCGTACAGGGTGGCAATAGGGCGCTCACAAGGTGACAGGGAGGGCTCGGGGTGACAAAGGGACTTATTAGACACCCTCTAAAGCGCCTGGCCCGACTAGCGTCAGCGTAAGTTCAATAGACTGGCGCGTTCCACGGTACTCAGCTATTAAGCGCAAAATTCGGGTGGCAACCGGGACGATTGTTCAGCCACCGTCCGATCATGCCGGTCCTGCTAGTCTTTGACAGATTCAAAGTCGGAATTTAGACTTAGTATCATGGGAACGTAGGTTCTCCGTAATCTTCATTATCCGCAGCACGCCCACCTGGCTGAGCAACACCACAAGAGGTTCACCATGACACAATCCGATCACGACATGCACGAGTGCGACGACCACGAGCATCACGGCGACGAGCCTGGTCATATGCACGACGCCCACGAGTGCGACGACCACGAACACCACGACGGCCACACGCACGACATGCACGAGTGCGACGACCACGAGCATCACGGCGACGAGCCTGGTCATATGCACGACGACCACGAGTGCGACGACCACGAACATCACGGCCACGGCCACGAGCACCACGCTTAGGCCGTCTATTCGGCGTTAGATAGTCAACCGCGACAAGGCTGGGCGGGCCGCATGAAAACAACACACCCAGCCTTGTCGTATTGCGCACAGACGTGAGTTCGGGGCAGGCTTTGGGTCCCCGCTCTCAGCGCCGTGCTGAACGAACCGTCTCGCCCACATGCAACACGCGGGCGCCCAACGTCAAATCAACACGCATCACATTCGCCCTGCCCTCGGCCCAAGCCGCCGTGTCGACAATAAATAGTCAACGGCGACGCGGCATGGGCTGCGGTGTGGATACAATCCGCCCAGATATCTCGGTCTTCCGGGACGACTACCATGTCGGGCAGGCTTTGGGTTCCCGCTCTCAGCGCCGTCCTGAACGAACCGTGTCGCCTACACGCAACACGCGGGCGCCCAACGTCAAAATAAACACACCCACCCACCGCGATGGCGACAACGTCTCCCGCCCAAGCTGCCTGGTCGACGACAGTCAACGGTCAAACGGCTTGAGCGGGCCGTGTGATGACGTTCGCTTCAGTCTTCTTCGTCTTCTTCTTCGGGCATAATCACGAATTCAGGGTAGGCTTCAAGTCCCAGTTCTGCGACGTCCTGGCCGAGGCGCTCGGCCTCGCGCGACACCCTGACACCCAAGGTCAATTCAAACACACGCCACAGCGCCCACGAGGTTGCGAACACAAACGCCCCGACGGCCGCCACGCCGGCCAATTGCACGCCGAAATTGCCGCCCGCGACGATGCAGACTGCGAGGGTTCCCCAAATACCGGCGAAAAGGTGGGCTGGCACCGCACCGACGACGTCGTCCAGCTTGACCATCTCCATGAGTTTGATTCCGCCGGTGCACAGGACGCCGCCGATACCGCCGATGATGACCGCCCAATAGGGTTCGAGGATGTCAGGCCCTGCAGTAATTGAGACCAGTCCCGCGATAGCGCCGTTCAGGCCGGCGAACAGGTCAATGCGTCCGATGAGAGGTCGCGAGATGAGAAGGGCGGTCAGGGCGCCGGCGGCCCCGGCAAGGTTGGTGTTGACCAGAACGTTACTCATGCTTATTGCATCGGCCACGCTCCCCAACGCGAGCTGCGATCCGCCGTTGAAGCCGAACCAGCCGAACCACAGGATGAAAACACCCAACGTGACTATGAGGACATTGGAGGGCGGAGTTGGCCTGACTGTGCCGTCGCGGCGGTATTTGCCGAGCCTCGGCCCAACGACAAGGATCCCGGCGAGCGCCGCCCAACCGCCGGTACTGTGTACAACAGTTGAGCCGGCGAAGTCCTGGAACCCAAGCTGATTCAGCCATCCGCCTCCCCATGTCCACGCGCCGACTATGGGGTAGATGAGAGCGGTCAGCAAGAGGGTGAATAGAAAGAATGTCCACATTTTGGCCCGCTCGGCCAGGGCGCCGGACACGATTGAGGCAGTTGTGGCTACGAAGACCATCTGGAAAAACCAGTCCGACATGACGGAGTAGCTGCCCTCTTCGATTACGGCGGCGGCGGTGGCGCCTTCCTGTCCCGTCACCAGGGCGATCTCACTGGCCGACGGGCCGTATAGGAACCTGAATGTGCCGATAACTTCTGCGACATCCACATACATCAGGTTGTAGCCGATGAAGAAGTAAGCGAGTCCTGCGATCGAGTAGAGGCCAATATTCTTCAGGCAGATCATCGACGCGTTCTTGGTGCGCACCGAGCCGGACTCAAGCATGGTGAATCCAGCGCACATCCACATCACCAGCGCACCCCATACCAGGAACGAAAAGGTGTTGAGGACGAATTGGGTCTCTTCGTCAACCCCCGCCGCGTGGGCAACGGAAGGCCAACCAAGATAGAAGACGAACGGTATGAGTGTTACTACCGCCACGATGGCGATGCGGTAGCGTCCCAAAAGGACGCGCGTTAGAGCAATCACGGTCGTCTCCCGTCAGGCAATTTAGCTTTCGGTTTCCCCACAATTGGTGCGGCCCAGGCAGACGCAAGGGACGCTCCCTACGGGTATTTATCACAATGCTTTTACGGATGTCACCGGCATCACGAAAATTCCGTCGGGGCGGAAGGAGTGGAACCTGTTGGGCAACCCCCGGACGGGATAACGTTCCGTCCCGACTCCCCCTGTCAGATCGGTAGATTCCCGCAGGTCAATCCCCGTAAAAAAACTGGCCGGATTTATACCTGACGGAGCCTTGGGTCCAGGCGATCGCGTATCCAATCGCCAGCGAAGTTAAACGCCATGACCACGAGGAATATCGCGATGCCCGGGAACAACGAAACCCACCAGGCTGTCGCGAGGTAGGAGCGGCCGTCAGCCACAATTGAGCCCCAACTCGGAGTAGGAGGCGGGACGCCGAGACCAAGAAACGAGAGCGTCCCTTCCGCCAGTATCAGGGAACCCGCCTGAAGTGATCCAAGCACCAGGATTATGGAAATGGTGTGCGGCAAGATATGGCGCAACATGATCCTGGCATCGGACGCGCCTGCAACCCTGGCAAGGGCTACATAGTCGGCCTGCCGCAAACTGAGCGTGAGGCCGCGCACCTGCCGGGTGAACCCCGCCCACGTTGAAGCGCCGAGGACCGCGACCAGAAGCGGGAAACTCTGTCCGATCGCTACCACGAGCACCAATACGATCATGATGAAGGGCACCGCCAGCCACACGTCGATCAGGCGCATGATCACCTCGTCTGCCCACTTTCCGAAGTATCCGGCCACCAGTCCAAGCGCCGTGCCTGCGATCAGGCCTAGCCACAGCGATGCGGTGACTACTATCAACGAGATCCTGGCGCCGTATATCAGGCGGCTTAGCAAGTCGCGCCCCTGTTGATCCGTTCCGAGCAAATGTTCGGAGTTGCCCTCTTCTGCCCACGCCGGAGGCGCGAATCGGGAGCGCAGAACCGCCAGGTTTGGTTCGTAGGGTGAAATGAGGGGCGCGAATATCGCCACCACCACCAGCGCCAGGATAACCAGGCCAGGGATGATTGGCCATCGCCTGAAAAACCGATAACCGGTCGCGACAGGATGTGTTGAGGGCGCTGGCGTCGCCGCAACTATTTCGCTTTGTACCGTGACCTGATTCATTCGGGCATTCTTTACGAGAACTTTATCCGGGGATCGATTAACACATAGGCGATGTCGACCAGGAAGTTCGCCAGCACGTATGCGACGGTGGCAAAAAGCACTATGCCTGCGATGAGCGGGAAGTCGTTTTGAGTAACGGCCTCTATCGCCAGCCGGCCTAGACCCGGCCACGCGAAGATGTGCTCGACGACGATGGTCCCGGTCAGGAAATTGGCCAGTAACAGGAAAGTCAGCGTGACGGGCGGAATCAGTGAATTACGGAGCGCGTGTTTGTAGATGACCTTGGCTCTGCCCACACCAGTAGCGCGTGCGAATTTGATGTACTCGGAGTCCAGCACCTCGAGCATCGCCGATCGCATCAGCCGGAGTTGAGCCGCGCTGGTGGACCAGCCAAGCACGAACACCGGCATTATGAAATGTTGCCAACCCTCCCGGCGCGCCGTCGGAAGCCACTGAAGTTGCTCGGCAAACACGAGGATAAGCACGATGCCAAGCCAGAATCCCGGAATGGCCTGTCCGAACAAGGCGAAGCCCCGGCCCGCGTAGTCCATCATCGTCCCGCGCTTGACGGCCGACAGCACGCCCAGCGGCCAGCCCACTACGAGCGAAAAGATCCATGCCACTATGGCGAGTTGAAAAGTGGCCGGGATCCGCTCCGATATAGAGTTCCACACCGGCCGCGACTCCCTGAGAGATGTGCCAAGGTCCCCTTTTAGCGCTTTGCCCAGCCAGTTGAAGTACTGAACGACCACCGGCCGGTCCAGTCCCAGGTATACGCCCAAATCATCCCACTGTTCATCCGTCATGTACTCACTCAGGTACATATAGCGAGGGTCGCCCGACGCGCGGGCAAGAGCAAAAACGAGGACCGACACGACAAGCGCTACCAGCACCATCGTGAAGGCCCGGCGAATCAGGAAAGCGGTCATCGAACTGCGTTCATGGGCTTGTGGTCAGTAGTCTTCAAGGCTGCGGTAACCGAAGCCATAGTAGTCGGGAACATACGACACGCCGTACCTGCCGTGTATGGGCGGTTGCTCGACATACCAGAAACGGCCGGGCGACACCGCTCCGATGACCCGTTCCACCGGGGGGAACGCGGCGTCAAGTTGGCCCGTGCCTGAGCTCACAACGCTGGCCATCTCCGGAACCGAGACAAGCAGCGGAGGCGCCGCTCCGCCCTCGTTATCCTCCTCTTCGGTGAGAAGGACGGTCGCTATCCCGGCTTGCTCGAGGGCCTGCGCCGTTAGGGCGGTCTCAAGGAATCGCTGACCCCGGTAATTGGTCGTCACGATAGCTCCCGATGCGCCCAGGCGTTTCGCAAGCAGCGCAGCGCGTCGCGCCATCAGTTCCTTTTCGGACTGTAGTGTCCAGTTGGTGCGTTGAACAATACAGCCAAGGAAGTCAATGGTCTTGCCGTGGCGTTGGCAGAGTTCCATGACCATGGGATTGTTTGAAAGATGCCACGTTTCCGGACGCCCAATACCGTACGTGCCGAATACAGCGCCGTCGATCACCTCCCCAGGGTAGAGGTGCCACGGCGCAGATAGACGAGTCTGGCCGTAAACCGATGGGCCGAGCACCGACCGGGACCCGGAGGGCGCCTGCCATTCAGCGGAGGCCAGATGGGGAACAATGACGATGCCGGGCAGTGAAGAATGATCGTCCTCGAAGTCGAACTCCTGAGTGTCAGGCGGCGTCAGGCTCGCCATGGTCTTCGTCAAGCGATCGACGACTCGCAGAGCCGCTGAGTAAACGGCCGTTTGTATACCTTCAGATCCGAGCCCCGGTTCGACTTGCAGTGTCAGGCAAACAAGCGAAAGTCCGTCATACGGCGGAATCATGCCCGGTCCGGACATGTCGATGAACCGCCGGGGAGTCCTCGCCGTCGAGTCGCCGGCCTGGCCCTGTCGCTGTTGTCCTGAACCCGATCCGTTGCGGCGTTGATCCGGCAGGTTAGACCCATCCAGACATAGCATCAAAGCCACGCCGTCGAGCCGGAAGGTCGTTCCGTCTCCAACCGTTGTCGCAGGCCGACCGAACACTCCGGGATACACGGCGCCAGGGCCGTGGACCTTCACTTTCAATTCCAGGAGGTCGACGAAGTTGATCACCCGCACCTGTTCGCCGGGCCGGGCAATATCGACGGAGGCCCGGCAAATGCCCGGTTCAGACCCCGCAAGGTCCAATAGTTCGTCGCGGTCGATTTCCAGCTGCGCCCCTGTCAGGCGTGTCTCCCCTGTGAAGACAACCTCGCTGATCGGAAATGTGCCGAGTTCAAGCCTCATGACATCACGAGGCCGCCGCGGCTGAGTCGAAGAGCGTCGGCTCAGCTACCTCGGTATTGAGCGCGTCCAATGCCCGCTGAACGATCTGAGCCGCAACCTGGGCGTCGTTCTCATCCGAGAGCCGGGGGTCGCCGCACACGTGCTCAACTCTCACGCCTCTTACGACGCGGCTAACACCCGCCGCCAGGGGTATGGTGGGAATCGCGCTTATGAGCGCTGTCGTGATTCCCGCCTTTTCGAGTTCTTTGGAGATCATTGCGCCGCAACGATTGCAACTCCCTCAGGTGGCCACGACCAGGGCCGCGTCGACACCCTTGGCCGCGAACTCCCTCGATATCTCGCCCCCCATCCGCTTGGCGCTGGTCACCGAGGTCCCGTTGCCCACGGTGGAAAAGAACGTGGGATGGAGCGATTTGATACGCCCCGAATCTTCGAACTCTCTCAGCGCCGGCAGGGGCAACACGTAGTTGGGGCTCTTTTCGTTGAGGTATTTCGTATTGAAACCTCCGTGCACCGATTCCCATTCGCTCGTGCTCAGTCGCCGCAGGTCGTCTATGGAGTACCGAAAGGCCTTTTCCGCATGACCCGATACCTGCCTATCGGGATTGTGTTTCGGAACCAGCCCGCCGCTGGTTACAAGGCCTAATTTGATCTGCGAAGCGTCCCTCGGACCAGGGCGGACCAGTAGCTCTTCGTAGCGCTGTGCCAAAACTTCAGACATCCATGGCAGACCGGTCAGGCGCGCCTCCAGCATGTCGATCGCGCGCTCCCATGCGGGCTTACTCCGGAGCGTGTGTTTTCTGATGCCGGTCGGCAGGTAGCCAGCGGTCGCTGCCGGCCCGAGTTTCTCACCGCGGGCCAGTTTGAGTCCGATTGAAACCATGCGGCCCAACGCGTTTTGCATGTCGCTCGAACTGGTTCTGGTCGGCACACACACCAGTTGGCTTGCAAACGTCGTATAGCCGGGATTGTCCCTGTGCATGCCGGTCACGGCTGGAATCCCCAGCTTTCGCGCCAGCATGCTGAAATTGGCGCAAGCGTAACCGTAACGGCCGGCGTCAAAGGCCGGTCCGGCGATCACGAGGTCAGGCTTCTCGCGGCGAAGAACTTCGCTGAGCGCCTCAGTGGCGCGGTCCTGTTCGTCGACGAAGTAGTTGTCGCCGCAGATGACCGTGCCTTCCACAGCGCCGTCCGGCCCCAGTGCGGTCTGCAACGCCCGTCCTGCGCCGAACGCGCCGTCGCGAAACTCGGGGGGCGTATTCGCTTTGTCCTCTCCGCCGATGCCGCCGAAGAACTGGTTGAGGTAATGGACAACGCGTATTGATTCTGCCATTGAATCCTTCCGTTTCGGGCCGTGAACGAGTTTGACGCTGGCCAATGCCCGAAGCAATTCGTCATGCGCTCAAGCAATAACTCGTTTGAAGCTCGAACGGCACAGCAGCGGCGCTCAGCCGGTGTCCGCTTGCCCCACTCCGGCGACAAAGGTCAACAACCGGATCCAACTGGCCGACAGAACTGCGGAAACCGATCTGTAGAACCACTTCCATCACGCTGGGGCCAGCGGACATGCTGCCGGTGACTTGGCCTCAAACCTATTCCGGCGCCCCATCCGGGGACGGGGCGCTGGAACCGAATCCGTCTAACTTGCTTTGAATCTGCCCAGTTCAAGTCTCGCAACTGATCCTGATGTCCGGGCTATTTTCACCTCACCGGAACTGCCGTGTGAATCCAGTTCGGGTAAGTCGTCGCGCCGGGACCGAGGGCCCACTCGGCGACCCTCGGACCAATGGGCCAGAACGTGTCCCACGTCACGGTACCGATGGCCCAGTGGTTCTCCCACCACCACTCGTAATAGGGCTCAAGTATGTCCCACTGGCGTTGGAGGTCACCGATGTCTCTGCATGCCAGATAGTTTTCAGAGCTTTTGTCGAATTCCATCACCGGGTTGAATGAGTGCTGGACACCTGGCGAGTTCGGGAGGGAACACAGGTCTGTCGCGTTGCCCCAGATGAAGGTAAAGAGCATGTCCGACTCACGGGCCAGCATGCCGGGCCGCAGTGCGCTGTATGCGGCCTTGGTTATGTCCACCTTCAGTCCGGCGGCCTCCCACATGGGCGCCAACGCCTCCGAGATCTCCCCGTGCGTGGATCCCAGACCGCTGGGAATGGCGAACTGCACAGTAGCGCCTTCAGCATCGGCTTCCACAAGGTGCTGCTTGGCCATTTCGAGGTCGAAGTCGTAGTCCCATCTTTCCTGGAAGAATGGGTTGCAGTTGTCCATCTTCATGATGATGTACTTGCAGCCCGTGCCCGACAAGAAGACGTCGTTCAAAGCGTCGCGGTCAATCGCCAGGGAGATCGCCCGACGGAACTTCCGCGCACGTTCCAGATCGGCAGGGTCGTCCGCGGCGCCAACCCACGGGCGGTGAGTGGCGGCCGGCGGTCGTTCTATCGGGTTACCTTCCAGATCCTTGGTCGCGTACAGCAAACCCTGGAACCAGACATTCACGCCGCGGCGGTTTGAGTTCTCTGACGAAATCAGGCGGATGCCCGGCGTGTCGGCAACGCGCCCCAGGTCCACGACACCCACCTGCACCAAGTCCGCTTCACCGGTCTTGATCATGGCAATGCGGGTGGATGGCTCAGGGACCTCGAGGAAACGGACCGTCTGAAAACCGGGCGTGAAACGCCAGTGATCCGCGAACGCTTCCAGTAACTTCTCGTTGTCCGGTACGTGCTTTATGACCTCGAACGGACCGGTGCCGACCGCGTTGAGAATCGACCAATCCTCACCGTTCTTGTCGAACGCAGCTTTGCTGATAATCCCTGCGCCGCTGGAAGTTGGCGGCCCTCGGAAGTCTCCCGGATTTCGCTTCAACTCAAAGCGCACGTTGTACTCATCGGTCGCTGTTATTCCATCTCGCGAGTAGAGCTGGTCCAGAGACCCGAACGCTGTGTGCTTCGTGCCCTCTCGCATGAGGTCCTGTACTGACCAGACAACATCCTCTGATGTCATCTCGCCATAACCCTGATGGAACTGGACCCCTTTTCTCAACCTCACGTTCAGAAAGTAGGTGCCGCCTTGCTCGCTGATCTCCCAGAACTCGGCGAGTTCGTTTTCCTGAGTCCAGTTGTCCAGCGCCACGCGCGTCAGACCTTCAAGGATTCCCGAACTCCAGGCATAGTCATTGTGCGGCCAGGACATCGTGAAGTTCGTGTAGAGAGGAGTGCCGACATCCTCGACGGCGATCGTCAGGATGCCGGACGGGGTACGTACATCGGTTCTGGGCGTCGGAGTGGCCACAACCACCCTCTCCTTCTCCACCACCACTGTCTCGACAACCCGTTCCGTGACCGGTTTTTCGACAACTACGGTCTCAATGACCTTTTCGGTGCGGGTCACCGGTTTCTCAACGATGACGGTTTCCACGACCCTTACAGTCTTGCCCTCAACCTCTCTTTCTACGACGACGGTTTCGACCACCTTTTCGATTTGGGTGACCTGTTTTTCGACCACGACGGTTTCCACGACCCTCACAGTCTCACCCTGAACGACGACGGTTTCGACCACCTTCTCTACTTGGGTGACCTGTTTCTCGACGATCACGGTTTCGACAACGGTCTCAGTTCCACAGGCAACAGCCACCGACAATGCCATGGCCAGAGCGACTGCTACGAAAACGCGTCGCAAACGTAAATGAACTGATCTCATGATGTACTCCTGAACGTTTTGGCTATCAGACTCGGATTCACGTCCGTTCACAACCGCGAATTCCGTCGCGACAAGTTGACGGCATGTTATTGCCTTGCGGGTACCTGCGCAATGCCAACCCGTCAACCTCCCTCTTGAACGGGCGGTGCGGACGGTTCCGGTAAGGCGAGGAACGGTATAACGGACCATCTCGCCGTATTCGCGCAGCGACGGCTCTCGTGGACTCCCGACCCGTCGAATTCGTAATGTAGCGGCGCCTCTTGTTGGGCGCCGGCGGGGTCGCGACGGGGGCGCCGCGGTGAACCGTTCCTGGTTAATTGGAATGCCGGAGGTGGTCTCACCCTGACGGGAGAACGTTCTCAATGCTGCCCGCAGAGCACGGACGGGATCCTCTTGCCGCGGGTTATGCGAAGACCCTGTGCACGCCGGGACGGGGCGTTGCAAACGTCACGCCTTAGACGCTTCCGGCCTTCCCACAAAGACGCCGGCAACGTCAGAATCATCCAACTCCGGAGATTCACCGTACAGGAAACAACTCGCCGTCCGGTGCTCGTCAACTGCGTAGAGGGGCGGCGGCTTACTCCAACAGGTCTCCATCACCATCTGGCACCTGTCCGCAAACTTACAGCCGCCTTCCGCCGCACCGCCTTCCGCCATCCTCAGGGCCGAGTCATCTTCGCCCCAACGCAGGTCGGGGTCCGGTTGCGGAATCGAATCAATCAGCAGCTGAGTGTAGGGGTGCTTTGGATCCCGAATCACACTCTCCACGGACCCTGCCTCAGCTATCGAGCCTCTGTACATAATGATGATGTTGTCGCTGATCTGATAGGCAGTGGTCAGGTCGTGGGTGATGTAGACAATGGCGATGCCATGCTCGTGATTCAGCTTGTTCAGGCTGTCCAGAATCGTGGCGCGCAGCGATGCGTCAACCATTGATACAGGCTCGTCGGCAAGGATAATTCGGGGCTTCAAAAGAAGAGCGCGGGCCACCATCACCCTCTGCCGCTGACCGCCGCTCAACTGATGAGGGTACCGCCCAAGCGTTTCCGCTGGACGCAGGCCCACCATCTGCAACGCCTCCTCGATCATCTCGCGCCGCTGAGACCGGGGTGTCCCGCCCATGAAGTTGCCGATCGGCGCGTTCAGGACGTGGTCGATCTTGTAGAAAGGGTTGTAAGACTCGAATGGGTCCTGAAAGATCGGCTGGACCTCGCGCCTGAATTCGTTGCGCTCGGTCCGGCTCATCGCCGCGACATCCTTGCCTTTGTAGAAAACCTTTCCCGACGTCGGCTGCGTCACTCCCAGCAGCAGCCTGGCCATCGTCGTCTTCCCACTTCCGCTCTCACCTGCTATCGCGGTGATTGAAGGCCTTTCCGGCTGGATCGTGAACGAGATGTCGTCCACCGCAACCGTTTGAACACTTCGGTTTAGGAATCCGCCTCCGAAGGTCTTGGTGACGTTCCGGAGCTCAAGCAACGGCGTCACTCGTCATCCCCTTCTTCATACAGGTGGCAGGCTACCGAACGGCCATCCCCGCCCTTCAGAAACGCTGGCGCCACGGACCGGCAGGTTTCAAAAGCAGAGGGGCAGCGGGGATTGAACGAGCAACCGCCGGGAAGATCAAGAAGGGTGGGAGGCAGTCCTGGAATCGCGATGAATTCTCCCTTGACCGACAACGACGGAAGGCTCTTGATCAGCAGACGTGTGTAAGGGTGCTGCGGATCCTGGAATATCTGACGAACCGGAGAGAGCTCGACCAGCCGCCCTGCGTACATGACGCCGATCGTATCTGCAAATTGAGCCACAAGGCCCATATCGTGGCCTATCAGAACCGTCGACGCGTGCAGACCCTCCTGGAGTCGGCCGAGAGTCTGCATTATCTGGCGTTGCACCACGACGTCGAGGGCGCTGCTCGGCTCGTCCGCCACGATTACCTTCGGGCCAAGCGCGGTGGCGCCTGCCATCGCGACGCGCTGCTTCATGCCGCCGCTGAGTTCGTGCGGATACATGCGGGCCACCGACGGTGAAAGGCCGACATTACGCAAGAGTTCTTGCACGCGCGGTCGCAGTTCTGACTTCGACGGGTTTCCTCCATCCGTGTGGTCGATGATGCCGTCCATAATCTGATCTTCGACGCGCATTACCGGGTTCAGAGAGTTCATCGCACCCTGAGGCACCAACGCGATCCAGGACAAGCGCACGCGGCGAATCTCTTCATCGGAAAGTAAAAGTAGATTTTGGCTGCCTAGCATGACCCGGCCGCCGACAACGCGTCCGGGCTCACGGGTCAGACGCATCAACGCCATCGCCAGCGTGCTCTTGCCACTGCCGGACTCCCCCACGATGGCGAGCCGTTCGCCCTGGTTAAGAGTAAAACTCACGCCGTCGACGGCCTTCAGAGGTCCGCTAGGCGTGTCGTAGTGGACCCTAAGATCTTTAACAGAGAGGACAACTTCGTCATCCGCTGCTGCCGTGCCTGCCGGCGGCGATATGGTGGCTGGGTTCGTCAATTTTGGTCTCTGGATTTCGCCCAATTTCGCGGCGTAAATATATCCCCAGCCAATTGGCGGCAGGGTCAGGCTACGCGGTTCTCCGGAGTCTCGGGTTGGCAATCTTGTCAAGGCCGGCCGACATCATGAACAGGCCGATAAACAGGACCACGATGACGATGATCGGAGGCGCAAACCACCACCATAAACCCCTGACGACCGAGCTGTGGTAGAGCGACCAGTAGATCGTCATCCCAAGGGTGTTTTCGTTCTGCGGTCCCAGACCAAGCGCCTCAATGCCGATGGAGCCGAGGATGGCCTGAGCGACCGCGCCAACGAAAGAGACTGCGATATAGGGAAGCAGGTTGGGCATCAGCTCCAAAAATATGATCTGAAACCCGTTGGCGCCAGAGGCGCGGGCCACGTCGACGTACGCCCGCTCACGCATTGACAACACTTGCGATCTGATAATCCGGGTCGGCCCCATCCAGGTGAGTCCCGCGAGCATTAACGCTTCCATGTTCACAGTGAGCGCGGAAGTGAGCGTGGACGCCACGACGACTAGCAACAACAGGACCGGAACGGTAAGCAACGTGTCGGCTGAACCGCGGATTATTGCGTCGGGTACGCCACCGTAGAAGCCGCTGACGAAGCCGAGGACGACACCGATGGCCAAACCTAACGCCCCGGCGATGATGCCGACCCTTAGCGTCAATGGCATACCCACTATGATCGTCGGGAGCATCTGCCGGCCCACCGTATCGGTCCCGAGCAGGAATTCACGGCTCGGCGACTGGTCGGGCGGGGCGTAGCCGATTTTGGTTCCCTGCTCGTCGATGAGATAGGGACCGAGCAGGCTTATCAACAGAAGAATGACAATGATGACCAGGCCCATCGCCAGCAGCCTGTTCTGACCCATCCAGCTCAGCGTCGCGTTCATGTCTGTTGGTACCTGATGCGGGGATCGAGAATGGGGTTGAGCAGGTCGATGATGAGCGTGGACAGCGCCACCGACAGGACCATTATGAATACGATGCCGTTGATGACGAAGAAGTCGAGGTTGCGGATCGCGCTAAACAGCAGGGTTCCGATGCCCGGGTAACTAAACACCACCTCAACGAGGACACCCTGCGTGATGATGAGGCCCAATGTAAGAGCCAGGTTGGTGGCTTGGGGCAGTATTGCGTTGCGGACAGAGTACTTAAGGAATAGCCGCCTGCCCTTGAGCCCCTTGGCCTCGGCCAACTGCATGTAGTCCTCTTCTTGCACAGTCACCATCATGCCCCGCATGTGAAGACCCCAGAAACCGATCTGGGCCAGGACTATCGATAGGGCCGGCAGGATGGCGTGGCGCGAGGCCTGCCCGATGAATTTCCAACTGACGTCAGGTATCGTGCCGTAGTCGTACCCGCCGCTTATCGGGAAAACCTGCCAGGTGAAGGCCAAAATAAAGATTAGCCCAATGCCCAACAGGTAATAGGGTATGGCGGAGAGCGCCAGCACCGGCGGGCCGAGAATAGAAAGCAAGACCGAGTCGCTGCGCCAGACCATCAGCGCGCCGATTACTGAACCCAATACAAATGACATTAATGTCGCAAGGCCAATGACCATGATGGTCCAGGGAAGGGCCTGCAGGGTCATCTGTAAGACGCTGGCCGGGAAGTTTACTATCGAGAATCCCAGGTCAAATCGTGCGATGTCCCCCATGTAACGCACGTATTGCTTCCACAATGGTTGATCGAGCCCAAATTTTCTTTCCCAGGACTTGACCGTCTCCTCAAATATGCTTCGCTCCTCTCCGGTGGCCCGGGAGGCCGTAACCCCTGAAGCCACTCCGAACGCCTGAAGCCGGGCCAGCCTCTGACGCACCGGATTTACCTCTGCCATATGAGGCAACAGGAAATTCAAACTCGCGGCGAGCCACACGATCAGGAAAAATATGGCGATCCGTCGTACGACGAAACTCGTTGACATATGAGTACGGTTACCTGGCTGACACAGGCGACTTTGCAGCATTCGCCCGCGAGTGGGCCAAGTCTACTTTCGGGCTGCCGGTTGGTCAAAGGGGAGGCGAGGCGATCATTGTCGCTGAGCATCCCTGAACGTGAATTCGAAAACAATCGAAGGTTCTGGTTGCGAGTTGGTCAGACGCCGACTGCCGGGCACAGCGCCAATGAGCCTTAATTCCCCACCGGCCGGATCGGAGTGGCCAAACGCCGCCGCGGGGGCGGGACCATGCGCCGGCGCGCCAGCGATTGAGTCGAATGGTAGACAGTCTGACTGATCGCTCAGCGTTGATTTTACAAAGTGACGTATTTCGAAACCTTTGGTATCACTAGAATCGGTTGACAGCCCATGAAGGCCGCCAATAGACTGCGGTCGCGAACGCGCATGGCTCCGAAATTGGCGCCGCGTACGTGGACGTCAGCCAAAATTGAGACCCCCGCCGTCCCCGGGGCGCAACTCACTCTACAAGGGAGAATTACGGTGATTCCGAAACTACGTCTGGCAGGTATTGTCCTGTCGCTCGCCGGAGCTTTGCTGTTGACATTGGCAGCGTGTCGCGGCGAAGAAGAAGAACCCACCGTTGCGCCCCAGCCAAAGGCGACGACAGCAGTGGCAGCAACCTCTGTACCAGCCACAGCCGTAACGTCCGCCGCCTCCGACGAGGCGAAGGACAGGGAAGTGCCTCGTAACCGGACCATGATCATGGTTATCGGTGAAGCTGGTTCCGGAGGCAGGAACCCCGGCTACGAGAACTTCAGCATGTTCCTTGGCTGGCCCACCTGGCACACCGGCGCACATGTCGTGATGAACGACCCGGCGATCATGTTCAACGTTCTCACGAGCGAATACGAGAACTGGACCATCGAAGGATGGGAATACAACGACACCTTCGACGAACTCACAGTCAAACTTAAGGATCACGTTTACTGGAGTGACGGCAAGCAGTTGAACGCCGACGACTGGGTGTTCATGTTCAACTACCTCCGGGACGCGGTCGGCAAGGTGGGCGAACTGGCAGCCATTGATGCCATGGAGCCGGGCGGGGCTTCCAAGGTCGACGATTTCACGGTCAAGTTCCAGTTGTCAGAGCCGAATCCGATTTGGTGGAACACCACTATCAGCAGCAACCACGGCGTAACCGAACAGATGCTGCGGGAGGATGTGTGGGGTGACAAAGACATCACCGAATTCAGCAACTACAACGCCGAAAAGGGTTGGCCGCTGGGCACAGGTCCGTTCACTCTGACATCAACCTCTCCCGAGCAGACGATTTGGGACCGCAGAGATAGTTGGTGGGCCTCGGACGTAGGTTTCAAGCGCCTGCCCGAGATCGAACGGGTCGTGATGCTGCCAGGTCGTGAAGAGAGCGAACAGCTCCTCATGCTGGCGCGGAACGAGATCGACGCATCCGGCCAGGTCTCGGTCGCATCCGTGAAAAGCGCGATTGACCAGAACCCGGACGTAGTGACATTCACAAATCGTGACGGCGCCTATGGCTATATCGACTGGTGCCCGCACATGCTCGGCTTCAACGCCAGCGAGCCGCCGTTCGATGACAGGGAGTTGCGCTTCGCCGTTAACTGGGCCATCGACCGCACGAGGCTGATTAACGTCGCCGAGTCCGGCGCAGGCCGGCCCGCGCTCCACCCGTTCGTGCCAAAGGGCGTCGGTCGCGGCGGTTATTCAGCGACCGGTTGGTCGAAGCCTTTCCTCGACATCATGGACCCGATCGTGGAGGAACTCGGCATCGACGCCTTAGGCCACCCCGACAAGCTGGAAGAGATCATGACCCGCAAGGGTTACACCATGAATTCAAAAGACCTTTGGGAGAAGGACGGCGAGACTATTCCGTTTAACTTCTTCCTGCCGGAGTTCTGGAAACACTATGGCCCGCCGCTGGCACAGATGCTGCGTGAAGGCGGATTCGACGCCACGTTCGACACGTCGCCAGGCAAGTCCGAACTGCATAGCGCTGGAGAGATCCCGTACTTCGGTTGCAGAGGTCCCAGCGGTGTGCAAGGGATGGACCCGTGGTTCATGATGGACGCCTACCACACCCGGCACAACGTGCCGACCGGCGACCCGGGCGCAGGGTGGATGCCAGACCGCTGGTCTAACACGAGATTCGACGAGATCGTGGACGAGATCAAGACGCTGGATGTCGAGAGCCCGGAGATGTTCGAGTTGTTCGAAGAGGGGATGCAGATCTGGATGGAAGAGTTGCCGCAGATTTACATCGCGCAGCTTCACGTCCGTAACCCCAAGAGCGAGAAGTACTGGACAGGCTGGCCGACAATCGAAGACCCGTACGGGGTTGACCTGCCGGTGCAGATGGAGTTCCTGAAGGTCATCATTAACCTGAGGGCGACCAACGCCGAGTAACTCCCCGCACAAGGCTTAAACACCAAAGAGGGGCGCCGCGATATTCGCGGCGCCCCTCTTTGGTGCATTTGTGCGACTGAACTCGCGACCGCCGAGGTCGGGGGGAAAGTAGGTCGGTGGAGGGGATGTGTCGAGCGTGGGTCATATATATGTCACGGCCCCACCTCCCCAGGGTGTCCACACGAGACACCTATGCAACGCGTATTTGGGAACGGCAATGTTGGATGATTTTGCGCGTGCGTCGCATGGTTCGGGGGAATCAGGTGGGTGGTCTATGCGCGTTGCCACCCTGTCCCCGCCTGACGGACAACCAGGTGTAGAGGCGCCTCTCGTGGAGGGGGCCGTCAGGGTGGTGTAGCGCGGGAACCCACGACCATCGTTACGCCCATGATCGGGGTAGAGGAAGACGGACGTGGCCGAGGCCGGTAAGGCGTAGACTACGCCGCGTCGTAGAGTTGCAGTCTGTGACGGTTGCTGTCCACGACATACAGACGGCCATCGTAGATCGTGACCGCGGTCGGCGCCCAGAAGTACTTTTCGATATGCGCCGACGCATCGTGCTCATCGAAGAACTCGATGTCAGGTTCCAGGTTAGCCTCTTCCCTTGCCGCGGCCTCGATCGGGTTGGAGTCCGGAAACTCTCTGGCCCACTTCGAAATCGTCGCCTCACCCCTCAGCGCCTGCACGAATGCGCCCTGGGAGTCCACCGCCTGAACGCGATGGTTCCCCCAGTCGGCCACGTAGATGTATCCGTCCTCGTCTAAGCAGACATCGGCAGGACGGCGAAACTCGCCGTAACCCCGGCCCGGGGTACCGTACGCAGCGACGAACTCCCCACCGGGGGTGAACCTCTGGATGCGATCGTTGCCCCAGTCGGCCACGTAGATATCACCCTGGCGGCCCAAACCGACGCCCCGCGGGAGGTTGAACTGGCCCGGGTCTGATCCGGCCGCGCCAAATCCTCCCAGGAACTCACCGTCAACAGTGAAACGTTGCACACGGTTGTTACGATGGTCCACCACGATGAGCGCATTGTCGGAGTCGAACGCCAGCCCGAAGGGTCCGTTGAGTTGACCGTCGCCCGAACCGCTGTCTCCCCAACTGCCAATGAACTCGCCATCGGTGGACATTACGGTGATGCGGTTGAGCTGATCGTCGCTGATGAAGAGCCGCTGTTCTCTGTCGATGGCAATCGACACCGGCCAGATGAACTGGCCGTCGCTTGCTGCTCGCAGATGATGTCGATGATGTCTTCGCCGTTGAAGCGGCCTTTACGACCCAGGAACTCCTTTTCGCCATCGTCATGGTCCTCAGGGCGGTATTCGAAGTGGAGCGCCACCCGGCCATAGGGCCGGTACTGGTCGAACATAGCCCTGATCACCTGGTACCTGGTACTGCCGATCGTCCATCCAGTGAATGCCCTGGCCGCTTCCGCGATGTCGTGCTCCGAGTAGTTCCCTGTGCCCATGGAGAAGAGTTCGAGCAGCTCGCGGGCGTAATTTTCATTAATCGCACCGTTGTGGTTCTCGTAGTTGTCGAGCCAGACGATCATCGCCGGGTCTTTGGACATCTCGAGCAGCAACCTGCGAAAGCTACCCAGACCGTTGCGCAAGAACGTCTGGATCTGGTCGTCCAGCGGTTTGCCGCTGCACAGCTTGGAATAGCCCGTGGCGAATATGCCGTGCCAGAAGAGAGCAACCTTACGCGCGCAGAGGTGACGCGCGCAGAGGCGCGTCGGTCGAGATCATGCGGTACATCCAATGCTCGCTACCGCCGGTCGGACCCATCATTCCGGAAGTCTCCGGGTTATACCTGCGCATCAGGTCCACAGACATCTCGTTCGGGTGATCGGTATCGAGCAGGTTCTCCACCGTCGCCTCGTAACCTTGTTCCACCAGGGCATCGAGTTCTTCCCTCGACGCTCCAAAGCCGGCCCTGCGCATCAGGTGGGCCACCAGCCGTATTTTTTTGTGCTCACCTTCTACCGTTTGATCATGTCGAACTGCTCGTAGGCGCCGCCTAGAACGGGCTGGGGATCGATACCCATCCAGCGGTCCAGCAGGGTCCCGTATAGGCCCCTGAAGTCGTTGTTGTACGCCATGTCGCCCTCGACCTGGTCCCCGGGCTCCAGAGAGGGGTACTCGCCATACAAGCCGCCCTTGACAGGGCCGCCCATCACGAACGCAACGCCGCCGGAGCCGTGGTCGGTGCCGGAGCCGTTGTCATCGATTCTCCGGCCGAATTCGCTGAATACCAAGACGACGGCATCGTTCTCGCGCCCGTGCTCTTCGAGATCGGCGAAGAAGTCGCCAACGGCTGTCGACAACTCGGTCATTAGTTTGGCGTGGTTTATGAGCTCGCCGGCGTGCGTGTCGTAGCTTCCATGCTGCGTGTAGAAGACGCGTGTGCCCACGTCCGCGAACATCACCTGCGCTATGTCGCGGAGGCTCTGGGCGATGGGGCTGGCGGCGTACTCGATCGCGGAAGAGTACTTGCGGGGAGCTGTTCGGAGAATGTCAGCCCCGAGATAGGCGCTCATCCCCGTCTCGCCAATGGCCTCGAGAACGGCGTCCCGGCCATCGGCAGGGCCGTACATGCGGGTGAAGATGTCGAGCGCCAGGTCGCGTGTGGCAGTGTCTTCTATGTCGGGCAGCAGACCGTACGTTGCCAGGTTTCCAACAGAGGCGACCGGAACGCCCTTGCAGTGCATGGCCCTCGGCAGGCCGCGGCCGAAGTTGACCCCGGTGATCACGTTCCTGTGGTCTGGGTCGATCTCCCGGATCGTCCGCCCGAGCCAGCCGTCCGGGGCGATCTCCACCGTCTCGCCGGTGTGCCAGATGTCCATAGACCGGAAGTGGGAGCGGTTTGGCCTCGGGTATCCGACACCGTTGACGATCGCCACCTTCCCCTCGTCCCAAAGGCTTTTTACCGGCTCCAGATTGGGGTGAAGGCCCAGCGTGCCGTTGAGGTCGATCACCTCGTCCTCGGTTAGGCGAATGGCCGATCTGGAGTCCTGATACATGCCGTTCGTATACGGAACGACGGTATTCATGGCGTCGTTTCCGCCCGATAGCTGGATCACCACCAGGGACGGATCACGTTGGGAAGTCATTAAGGGTACCTCCTGGAGAGGGGCCGTTTTCTAATCTCTTACCGCGGGATGAGCGACGTGGAACACCCGCCTGGAATCGTGTCCGCAATATAGCATATTCCCTGTCCCGAAATAGTCATCCGGGTTTGCGCCTGGTGAAATTTCTCCTGTAGTGGAGGTGACAAAAACCTTGCGCCTGTCCCACACCCTGCGCCCGCGTATGCCGTCAGGCGGGTGGTTCGTCAGTCCGTGACGCAGGTATGCGTAATGAATTCCCAGACGTGGCCGTTCTCGCATTCGAAATAGAAGCCGCGACCCTGAAGTCTGTGGTTAATCTCGCCATCGGATCGAGAGCCGGGGCCGCTACCGAACGAAACGCCCTCGTCCTTCACCCAGTGGAGGATTGAGTCGAACTCCTCATTCGGAAGCGAGGAAGGCGTAGTGGTTCGAACGCGGGTACTTTGCATCGTCGAAGTCGAGCGTGAGAATGTCGTTGATCTTGACCGGCGCGACGTGCTCCCACGGACCTTCGTACTTCAGGCCGAAGATACGCGCTATGAACTCGGCGGTTGTCACCTTGTCGTACGCTGGAACGATGGTGTGGTCAAGCTGGAGCGGCATGGCTGGCCTCCCGATGCGCTGTTTGGGGTTTACAGCACAGCTCCGCCCACAGGCCCGCGCGGCGCGCAGCCTGCCCCGTCGGGGAGGGGCGGTCGACGGCAGGACAGGGGATTCACGCCTGGGTCGTCTATCCTCGATGCCCAGATCCCGTCGCCGGCCTCACTGTCCGGTATGATTTTTGTTGAGTTTCGCCGTCTGTTTCCGGCGATCGCGCCGCTCGTTGCGGTCAATTGAAGCGCCAGCGTGCCTGAACCTGTCCTGCAAATAGATGGTCTGACCAAGACCTATGGCCGTCGAACGGTTGTAAAGGACGTGACGTTCGACGTAAAACGCGGGGAGATTTTCGGGTTCCTCGGCCCCAACGGATCCGGCAAGACGACCACGATCCGCATGGCCCTCAACATCATCCGGCCGAATAGCGGTTCGGTCAGCGTCCTCGGCTCACCCCCTGATCGCCGCATCCTGAAGGGAGTCGGCTACCTGCCAGAGGAAATCGGGCTGCCCCGAAAAATCAAGGTAAAAGATGCCATCCGCTACCTTGGCCGACTCAAGGGACTGACCTTATCCGAGATCGAAGACCGCGCCGCCGAGTTGCTTCGCCGTGTCAACCTGCACGAGCACCTGAACAAAAAGGTAGACGACCTCTCACGAGGCATGACGCGGCTCGTTCAATTCGTCACAGCCATCATTCACGAACCGGAAATCATCATCCTCGACGAGCCATTCGCAGGTCTCGATCCACTCAACGTCGATCGGATGAAAGAATTGCTGTACGAGCGAAATCGGGCAGGCGCCACGATCATGTTCAGCACCCACATCATGTCGGACGTTGAGGAGTTGTGCGAGCGGGTGGCGCTTATTGCTGACAGCCGCCTGCTGCTCTTCGGCAATCTTGCCGAGATCAAACGGGAGCGGGGAGCGAATTCGGTACGCGTGCAGGCCCAAAACATCCCCGAAAATCTCGCCGGCGGCAGAAATGAGGTCGCGCAGACCGGTGTCGTCGAGTACCCGATCGGGAATGGCAGGACGTCCGACACGATCCTCAGTTCATACCTCGACGCAGGAATAGAGATCGAGCGGTTCGAACTGTCGCTGCCATCGCTTAACGACATATTCATCGATGAGGTGTCCCGTGCGCGGTCTATCTCCTGAAATTCGTGTGATTTTCGCCGAAGAGTTCAGGCGGCGCCTTAGCCGCCTCGGCTTCGCTTTCTTCACATTATTGCCCCCGATCCTCTTTCTGATCGCCATCCCGCTTACCCCGGTGATCGTCGATCTCCTACCGGACGGCGCTCCGGATGCCGTCGCATCGGCCGATGCGAACGCGGAGAGGATCGGGTATGCCGACCCCTCGTCCGTCTTGCGGGCGCCAACTTCACCGGCGGCGCCCATTCTTTACAACAATCGTTCGGAGGGCATCGAAGCGGTCAGGCAAGGCCAGGTCGACTTGTTCTTCCTGCTTTCCCCTGACTACATCGAAACCGGCCTCATCGAGATTTACGACGTGTCCGATGAGGGCGGTCGTTTCGAGGGGAATTGGTCCGGCAAACAGGCGTTTGCCAACTTCCTGAGGGTGGAACTGATCGCAGGGCAGGTGGAGGACAAGGTCCTCTCACGGGCGATCAATCCCGGTAATTTTCAGGACTTCAAGATAGGAGACGACGGAGTCGTCACAGGGAAAATCCCCCTCGCGCAGGAGATCGGCGAGCTATTGATACCGATGCTCTTTGCGGCGTTGTTAGTAGTCGGCGTCATCATGGGCAGCGGGACGTTGTTGTCCAGCGTGGGCGAAGAAAAAGAGACGCGCATGTTCGAGATTCTCGTCACGTCGGCATCGGCATTTTCGATCATGGCGGGCAAGCTCCTGGCGGCGGGCCTCGCCGGGCTGATTCAGATAGCGGTGTGGGTCACCGTTGCCGCGTTCACCCTGCCGGAGGTCTTCAACCGAATACCGAACGGCGGTGAATTGACCCTATCGACCAGTCTGCTTGCCACTGTGTCGCTGAGCCTCGTTCTCGGGTACTTCCTTTTCTCCGTCCTGGCGTTGATGCTGGCCTCCCTCGCCGGTTCGGCGCAAACCGCCCAGCAATACAACGGCGTGTTCAGCCTCATGGTCGGCTTCCCGATCTACCTGACCGGACTATTCATCAACCAGCCTGACACAACGTTCGCCCAGATATTGTCATACATTCCCTTCACTGCCCCGACGGTGCTGATGGTACGGCTCGCCGGAGGCAGCCTCATGTCTGCCGGTGACATCGCCACAAGTCTGGCGATAGTCGCAGTATCAGCGCTGGTGTTGCTCTGGGTCGCAGGCCGAGTATTCCGGATGGGCATTCTGATGTCTGGCCAACGCATCACCGGCCGCAACTTGTGGGACGCCCTCCGCCACTCCGGCTAACCAACGCCGAAAGGGCCGGACACCAATGACTGGCCAGCATTTCACGCAGTTCACGAGAGCCGGAACGCGGTGAAGATCGTCTCTTGGAGCATTGCGCGCCGCGAGGAGCCCTGGCGATGGCTACTCGACATGAACGCCGATATCGCTCTCTTGCAAGAGGCGCGCCCGCCGCCTGAGGACGTAGCGGGGAGAGTCGAGGTCGATCCTGCGGATTGGGTCACCGCCGGACCGGAGCCCATGCCTGCGGATTGGGTCACCGCCGGACCGGAGCCCATGCGAAAGTGGCGTGCAGCCGTCATGCGACTCTCGGACCGGGTTACGGTCGAGTGGATCAAGGGCAAGCCCGTCGCCGAGGCCGGATACGGCGGACCTCCCGATCAGCGTGCCCGGCACGCTCGCCGCGCCACACGTGACGCCTCACTGAGGCAAGGCTGTGATCATCGCGGCGATGTACGCCCAATGGTTGAAGCCTCACTCCTCGACGGGGAGCAGCCGGATTTTCGCGGACGCTTCGGCGTACCAGGTCGTCTCGGATCTGTCGGTCTTCATCGGCCTACAATCGAACCATCGCCTGCTCGCCGCCGGCGACCTGAATATCCTGCATGGCTACGGAGTGTACGGCATCTCATATTGGGTGGCGGGTTACGGGTCCGTGTTTGCGCGGATGGAGGCCTTTGGACTGGCCTTTATTGGGCCGCAGGCGCCGCCCGTGGCCATCTGAGTTATCCCGCGACAGAGGAACGTGCCAACGTTCCAACACAGCGGTCAGACTCCGGCGGCCGCAACACGCCAACTCGACTTTGCGTTCGCATCGAAGGGCCTGGCTCAATCGTCGACCGTCCGAGCGCTCAACGAGCCGGACGAGTGGGGACCAGGCGACCACTGCCGGCTGGAAATCGAAGTCGGTTAACGTCGACTCATCATCACTCCAACTCTCTACCGGATAGGACAAAGGGTGGGCGTAGACGATTCGGATTGGCGTCGCCATTTGTCCACACCACCCGCGGGAACGCGGGCGCCCATACCATAAGAGACGCCCCCACATGGTCGTAGACGTTCCTGGTAGGCGCCCCACCATTGCTCGTCTTCCCCGACTCCGATCGGGGTACGATGGTGGTGCGGGGCAACACGCATATGCCGTCCACGCGCAATATCATCCAACATCCCCATCCCGTGCGCATCATGTAGCTTAGGCGACCATCAGTTCAGTTTGTCTCCCTACCCTTTTGCCGGGCCGCCTTTCAGTGATTTAATGGATCAAAAGACTTCGTCTAGGGGCGCCTGGTTGGGTCTGCGAAACAGAACGGTGAAACGTGATTACAATCCGATTTAGAAAGCAATGGTTGGCATTTGGGGCGGCTGTCTTAGCCGCTGTTCTGATGCTGGCAGTCGCCTCATGCGGATCGGGTGAACCCGAAATCCGGGAGGTCAAAGTCACCAAAGAGGTTGAAGTTACGGTAGAGGTTCCTGTTGAAGTACCGATGCAGGCCCTCGACCCACTGATTGTCGGCCACCTCAACGCCCTTACCGGATCACTGTCCTACTTCGGCGAATCCCACTCAACCAGCATCGGCCTTGCGGCGGACCACATCAACCGGGCTGGCGGTATTCAGGGCGGCTCCGTGGTCCTCGTTCACCGGGACACCGCTGTGAATCCGTTCCAGGGCGTGTCCGCCGCTGAAGAGTTGGTGAATGCCCAGGGAGTGGTAGCGATCGTAGGAGCTCTGGCCAGCGGCGTAACCATACCAGTCGCCATTTCGGTGACCATCCCCAACGGCATCCTTCAAATTTCCGGCGCATCGACCGCGCCCGCTATTACCGTGCTTGAAGACAACGACTTCTTGTTCCGCACTTCACTGTCCGACGCCTCTCAGGGTGTGGTCCTGGCGGATCTGGCCAACGAGCTTGGCTACAAAACCGCGGGTATTTTGTATATCAACAACGCGTACGGGGAAGGGTTGGCGGCCCAGTTCACCGAATCATTTACGGCCCTGGGCGGGACCGTAACCGCCTCGGTGCCGCACGAGGACAGCCAGCCCACCTTTGTTTCCGAGCTTGAGAAGGCCACCGAAGACGACCCTGACGTCCTGGTCGCCATGAGTTACCAGCAAACCGAGGTTTACATCCGTGAGGCCCTGGAAGGCGACTACGCGGACACCTTTCTGTTCGTGGACGGCACTAAAATCCCCGAATCTTTCGAAGTCATCGGCTGGGACCTTCTCGAAGGCAGCTACGGCACTGGGCCGGGCTTTGAAGCCAATCCGTCGACCCAGGCGTTTATTGACTCCTACGTAGAAACGTACGACAAGGAGCCGGAGCATCCCTTCATGAACGAAACCTACGATGCCATGATCCTTATCGGCCTGGCGGCGGCCAAGGCGGGAACCACTACCGACTCCGCCGCGATTCGCGATGCTCTCCGGGAGGTGGCCAACCCGCCGGGCGACGTGGTGAGGCCCGGTGACGACGGCATCAAGCGAGCCATGGAGCTAATCGCCGCTGGCGAGGACATTAACTACGAAGGCGCCGCCGGTTCGGTTGACCTGGACCAAAACGGCGACGTCATCTCCGGTCACATCGAAGTGTGGAAGATCGAAGGCGGCGAGATCGTCTCGGATCGCCAGGTGCCGGTCGATCTGGGTCGGTAAATCAAGCGCTGACAAGCTGCCGGCAGCCAAATCCTGCCAAATCCTGATCGACTTCGCCGGGACGCGGAGATTCGACTCCCCGCGTCCCGGCGCTTGTCATCCGGCGTGGCGCGGCTGTTCAGGCGGTTGCGCTGGGGCCCCGGCAACCCCTCGTCT
This sequence comes from Dehalococcoidia bacterium, assembly GCA_965224235.1. GTDB lineage: Bacteria > Chloroflexota > Dehalococcoidia > Lucifugimonadales > Lucifugimonadaceae. Next base: position 1,793,779 of record CBDCYP010000002.1, read on the forward strand.
CGCAATGCCGCGCTGCTCATCGAAGAGACCGCCGGGGCGCAGCAAGATCACCGCCACGATAAGCGCGCCTATCATGAACAGGCGGAAGCTGGGATCGGACAGTATGCCGGGCAAGGACTGCGTGCCTGTCCAGATCCCCCAGACCACGAACGCACCCAGGATTGCCCCCTTGTTGTTGGCAGAGCCGCCCACCATCAGCATGGCCCAGATGACGAATGTGGCCAGCAGCGGGTCGAAGGTCAGCGGGGAGAGAAAGCGGATGTGGTGGGCATAGAGCGCGCCTCCGACGCCCATGATCATCGCGCCCAGGATGAACGCCTGAAGCTTGAATCTGAAGACGTCCTTGCCGCTGGCCTCGGCAGCCGTTTCGTCCTCCCTGATGGCCCGCAGCACCCGTCCCCATGGGGAGTTGACCGCCCGCTGCACAACCAAATAGATCCCTGCCAGTGCGAGGACCACCACCAATGCATACAAATAGTTGTAGTTGTCCGACGCTATCCAGTCGCCCAGGAACTTGGGAATCCTGTACAGCCCCTTGGAGCCGTTTGCAAGCCACTTTTCGTTCAGGAACACAAGGCGCACCGTTTCGGCGATTCCCAGGGTTGCAATCGCCAGGTAGTCGCCGCGCAGCCGAAGAGTGACATAGCCGATGACCAGTGCGATCACCCCGCAGCATAACGCCGCCGCCGCCAGCCCAAATACGAACCAGGCGTCGATGCCCCAGTTCAGGTAGCCCAGACCGGCCCAGTTGCCGCCGAACTTGAAGTCCTCGAACAGCGTCGGGTCCGGAGGCGAGGTGGTCAACAGCGCAGAGGTGTAGGCCCCCAGGGCGAAGAAGCCGGCGATGCCGATGTTGAACAGCCCGGTGAATCCCCAATGGACGTTCAGCCCCAGGGACAAAACGGAATAGATGCCCGCCACGATGGCGAAGGCCACAAGGTAGTCGAAAATACCGATTACATCCATCACGCTAATTCCGCGCCGCTGCATCGCCCGGGATGGTCAATCCCGAAGTCAGGTTCAATTCCGGCCACCCCCGAATATCCCGCGCGGCCGCACCAGCAACACCGCGATCATCAGGGCGAAGGCCACCGCAGGTTTGTAGCTCGGGTTAATCCATTGCGTCGAAACTTCCGACGTTACCCCGATGACAAAAGCGCCTGCCAGCGCGCCGTAGGGGTTGCCGATGCCTCCCAGGATGACGGCGGCGAACAGGGGGATGAGGAACTTCCAGCCCATGATGGGCAGCATGTTCGCCTGGAAAACGGCCAGCAGAATGCCTGCGGTGGCAGCCAGCGCCGCGCCCATCACCCATGTCCACCAGATGACGCGCTGGGTGCCGATACCGCTGACCAGGGCCAGGTCGGGGTTGTCCGCCGTAGCCCGCATCGCCTTACCCATTTTGGTGCGGTTCAGCGCCAGGTACACCGTCGCCACGAGGAGGATGGCAACGATGGCGATAAAGATGGCGTCCGGCGGTATCCGCACGTCCATGGGCAGGTGGAACACCTGCCGCGTCTCCCGCGGGAAGCGCTGTATGTCTCCGCTCCAGATTAGCTGCACGAGGCCGCGCAGCGCGATGGCGACTCCGAGCGAGGCCATGGACACCACCACGACGTTCACGCCCCGGTTGCGCAGCCTCCGGTACACCACGACGTCCAGGACGATGGCCAGGGCGGCGACGGCGGCCACCGCTATCGGCAGGGCAATAAGCAGCGGGTAGCCAAAGGTGAAGGGCCCCAGACCGCTGCCTTCGATTCCCAGGCGCGGCAGGATGCTGGCGACGATGAATAAGCCGGCGTACGCCCCGACGGTCATATAGTCGCCGTGGGCCACGTTGGCAAAATTCAGGATGCCGTAGATCAGGGTCAGGCCAATCGCCCCTAGGGCAATGATCGCCCCCAAGAAAACGCCGTTGACCACCAGCCCCATCTTGACGAAGGGCAGGAAGCCGATGACTACGGCCGCCACAACGATCAAGGCGGTGGTGTATCCCGGCGTCCAGGCCAGGCTGATCCGTCTAACAATATGTCGCGGGGCGGTCATCATTGGCGTGCCATAAATCGAATTCCCTTACCTAGGGAACCTCTGAACAACTCCGTGTTCCAATCCGTTCGCCCTGAGCTTGTCGAAGGGTTCTGGCCTCCTCCCCTATAGGGGGAGGATTCAGGAGGGGGGAACCTCCGCTCTGCCAAGCGCATCGGCCACTTGTTCAGAGATTCCCTAGCAATGCTTGCTCATCCTCCCAGGTACAGGGTGGCTACTTCCGGGTTGTTCAACAGGTCGGGGCCGGTGTCTTCGAGGCGGTTCTCCCCGGAGGTCAGTACGTAGCCCCGATTCGACATTTGCAGGGCTTGCCGGGCGTTTTGCTCTACCAACAGCAACGCGACTCCGCCCCGGTTGATGTCCCGGATAAGCTCAAACACCAGACTCATCATCGCCGGAGAAAGCCCGGCGGACGGCTCGTCCAGGATCAGCAGCATCGGGTCCAGCATCAGGGCGCGGGCGATGGCCAGCATCTGCCGCTGCCCCCCCGACAGGCTGCCTGCCTTCCGGCCCGGCTGCATCGCCAGATCCGGGAAGAGTTGAAACATTTCGGACATGCGCCCCCGGTAGTCGTCGGAGCGGACGAAAGCGCCCATCTCCAGATTCTCCCGGATGGTCAGGGAAGGGAACACGTTGTTGGTTTGAGGAACGTAGCACAAGCCAGTCCGGACAATCATCTCCGCCGGAACGCCGGTTATATCCTCGCCCCGGAACGTCACATTTCCCGCTCGTACTCCGATCAGGCCCACAATGGCCTTCATCAGAGTGGACTTCCCGCAACCGTTGGGACCGATGATCGTGACAATCTCGCCCTCTGCGACGGTTACGGACACGCCGTGCAGTATCTCGGTCCCTCCATACCCGGCCACCACACCCGAGGCGTTTAGCAGCGTCACCCGGCCGAGCCCCCCAAATACGCTTCCATTACCTTTGGGTCTCCCTGCACTTGCCGCGGCGTTCCGTCCGCGATTACGGCGCCGTTGGCCATAACGATTATCGGGTCGCACATGGTCATGACGAACCTCATGTCGTGTTCGATGATGACGAAGGTGATGTTGCGCTCGACGCTTGCGAGCAGAATGTTCCTCGAGATTTCCCGAAGCAGCGTGCGATTGACTCCGGCGCCGGGCTCGTCCAGAAGCACCATCCTTGGCCGGGCCATCAGGGTACGGGCCAACTCCAACAGCTTCTTCTGACCGCCTGAGAGGTTTCCGGCGTACTCGGCTGCCAGGTGAGAGAGGCTGAGCAGCTCCAGGACCTCCATCGCCTGGGATTCGATGAGCAGTTCTTCGCGGGCCACTTTCCGGGGCATAAGCCACGACGCCCAGATGTGTTCACCGGACTGCGCCTCGGGCACTAGCATCAGGTTGTCCAGTACGGACATGCGCTTCATCTCCCGGGGAATCTGGAAGGTGCGCATCAGGCCCAGCCCAAAGGTCTGGTGCATCCCCATGCCGTCGATGCGTCGGCCGTCGAACATAATCCGCCCGCTGGTCGGAGACAGAGCCCCGGAAATCAGATTAAACAGCGTAGTCTTGCCAGCCCCGTTCGGGCCGATGAGTCCCGTGATGGCGCCCTCCGACACGTCGAGAGAGCAGTGGTTGACTGCCCGGACTCCACCGAACTCCTTGACGACGTCGCGTACTTGGAGCAACGGCCGTGAATCGGTCGGCGCCGCCTGAATGTGGTGAGTAGTCACTTGGGGTTGAACGACGACGCCGCCTCTCTATTGTGACAGTCGGATCGACCGCATCGCGGAGCCATCTGGACGCGATCCCGCCAATTTCGATCCCCATCGTACCGTTTCGCCAGAGGCGCGTGAGGGTTATTCCGGCCGCCCCGTATAAGGACGAGGTGAAACCGGGTTGCGTCGGAGCGAGGCGTCGCTCCCCCAAAAAGCGTTATCCTTATTATGTATGCGCATGGTTGACTTGCCGGGGTGGCGAAATGGTAGACGCGCTACGTTCAGGACGTAGTGCCCGTAAGGGCGTGTGAGTTCGAATCTCACCCTCGGCACCAAAACCCTGCAAAATACCGGTTCCGCGCGCTTGTAGCTCAGCTGGATAGAGCGCAGCCCTGCGAAGGCTGAGGTCGTGGGTTCGAATCCCGCCAAGCGCGCCACTTATTTTTCCTGCCCCATCGAACGCCTCATCCACGCTCTGAGTGCGACCGCAAGTGTTGTCGCGGCAAGTCGCGGATATGCGGTTTATTCGGGTTGTGTGGAGGGGCGGCGGCGTTCGTTTGCGGGAGCCATCCTGACCTGCTTCCGTTCAAAGTGAAGAGTTATTGGTCTCATTCCGGAGGGGACCAGGGACTCGGAATCAGGGGCCGTTTGTATTAAGAAACTTGACTGATTCAGAGGCGCTTGCTAACCTACTCGTCCGTTGTAGGCCGCAACTATCTATGCCCACTCAGGATGAAAATATGGACACAATCAAAACCGGATATAAACACATATTAGTGGTGACTGTGGCGTTGTTGACCGCAGCGTTCATCGGTGCTGTCGCATGTGGCGGAGAGGCGGATCCAACCCCGGCCCCGGCTCCTGTCATCCAACAAGTTGACCCCCAAGTGATTGCGGATGCTGTCAGGGCTGTAGTAGAAGCATCGGCGGCCGAATCCGCCTCCCCTGAAGAGATTCAGGCCATGGTGGAGAATGCCGTGATGGCAGCCTCTGCCGGAGATTCCGGTGTATCGGCGGAAGAGGTGCAGTCCATCGTTTCGAAAGCAGTCGAATCTGCTGCCGCCAGTGGCGGAGAGGTGGACCCACAAATTATTTCGGACGCTGTCAAAGCCGTTGTAGAAGCATCGGCGGCCGAATCTGCCTCGCCTGAGGAAATTCAGGCAATGATCGAAAATGCCGTGATGGCATCCGCAGGTGACACTGCCTCGGCTGAAGAGATTCAGGCCATGGTCGAGAAGGCCGTGACGGCAGGCGCAGGTGGCGCTGCCACGCCCGAAGAGATTCAGGCCATGGTCGAGAAGGCCGTAATGGCATCTGCGGGCGAATCTGCTTCGGCTGAAGAAATTCAGGCCATCGTCATGAAGGCGGTCGAAGCTGCGGTCGCAGAACAAGGTCCGGCGATGACCACGGAACCGCCGGGAGACAAGGTCCTCCGGGTTTCCACAGGCTCGGCGCCACCGAACTTCAACCCCCTGATCGCGGTAAGCCGCACGCAGGGGTGGGTCTTCAACCACATCTTCTCGTCGCTAACCATGGCGGACCCGGTCGGGCAGCAGATGACCCCTGACCTCGCAGAGCGATGGGAATCAGCCTCTGACGGGTCTTCCATGACCTTCCACCTGAGGGGCAACGCGCTGTGGCACGACGGAACTCCTCTGACTGCCGAAGACGTCGCATGGTCCTACCACATGTACCTCAACGGTGAGACGGGCTCCAAGCGGACCGGCGTACTGGCGCTGATCGCGGGCGGCGAAGATTACACGAAGGGCGAGGCTGACTCCGTTACGGGGATTGTTGCGGTCGACGACCAGACGATCCGCTTTGAGCAGGCATTCCCGAACATCCTCTTCCTTGCGCAGACGACGTACCCGATTTTGCCGAAGCACCTGCTCGGCGATACCCTGCCAATTGACTTGTCGCAGGAGAAGTTCTTCTTCGACGAGCCGCTGGGGTCAGGTCCGTTCAAGTTCGTAAGTTACATTCCGGACCAACGGATCGAGTTGGAAGCCAACGATGACTACTACTTTGGTCGACCCAAGATCGACCGAGAGGTAATCTCGGTAATCAAGTCGCCCGACGCGGTCCAGATAGCCCTGCAGCGCGGTGAGATTCACATGCCGATCTTTGACGGCGGTGAAAACGCATCGACGGAACAGTTCCAGGCGTTCATTCAGGACCCGCGTTTCACAGTTTCTGCGAGCAAGGGCACCACGCTCATCTCGTACGCATTCAACTCAAGGCGCGAAGATCTGGTAAACGACAAGATGCGCCAGGCGTTCCTGCACGCGCTCGACCGGCAGAGGCTGGTCGACACGTTCGCACAGGGCAACGGCTCGATCTTCAACTCGTTCCTGGTTCACGGTTGGTACCAACTGCCCGATTGGTCGGAGAAGTACCCGTTCGACCCCGACAAGGCCAGGCAGCTGATCGCAGAGTCGGGATGGGATACGAACAGGGAGATCGGTTGCACGATCATCGCCGTATCGAGCGAAGAAGCCAGGGCGATGTTGGCGGCGGAACAGCAGATGCTGGCCGAAGTCGGCATCAAGATCAAGTTCCACGAAGTTGAACTGGCGCTCTGGGTCGAGACGTTCTACGAAACCTACGAATGGGACACGATCAGGGTCACCTTTGGTGTCTTCCCTGACCCGGACGGATTCCTTAGCTTCCACATGAGGTCAGGCTCACGCAACGCTATGGGATACGCCAACCCGACGCTCGACGAGAAGATCGACCGCGGCAAGCGATCCATTGACCAGGCCGAGCGGGCGTCCATCTATCAGGAGATCAACGAGGAGATGATAACCACGCTTCCGTTGGCGCCTGTGCACCTGCTGAACCAGTGGTGGATCCTCGACAAAAAGTTCAGCATCCCGTTCTTCGATGCTCTGCCCGAGGCGACCAACTTTGCAACGGTACCGATTGGCCCGGCTTTCCTTGGCCACTCGGACTGGCAGAAGTTCCACATCGAACAGTGGGACATCAAGTAGGCCTGCAAGCCGACTAACGACCTTCGTCTAAGTTTCACTGGATACTTGGCGGGCGCTTTGGCAGCAACTGTCGAAGCGCCCGCCAAATTCTTGTAGCGAGCCTCACCGTCAGCGCCCCCGGTCCGCCGGAACCGTGCTGAACCGGAGTCAACCCATTGGGCTCATATCTGCTCCGTCGCCTGACGTTGTTTATCCCGATGCTTATCGGCATCACGATAATTACTTTTCTCGTTGCGAACCTCGCTCCGGGCGACCCGATCTCCGCACTGATCAGCCCCGAGGATCAGCTACGCGAGGAAGATCTGGAGCGTATGCGCAAGGCCCTCGGCCTCGACAGGCCAATACCGGTGCGGTACGTGATCTGGGTGAAGGAACTGGTCACGGGTAACTTCGGGTTTTCATACTTCACCAAGCAGCCTGTCATGGACCGCATCGGTCCCCGCCTGCTGCCCACCATTGAGCTCACCGGAGTCGCGCTCGTCCTGTCACTGCTGATGGGAGTGGTGTTCGGGGTAATTTCTGCGCTTCGCCATTACAGTTTTTGGGACTACGCGTTAAGCGTTGTGTCACTGATCGGCCTCTCCATACCAACGTTTTTCTTCGGCCTCGTCGCCCTGCTGTTATTCGGGTTAATCTGGCAAGTATTGCCGGTGTACGGAATGTCCAGCGGCGAGGAAACTACGCTGCCAGGCAAGATCATCGACAATCTGGAACACATCATCCTGCCTGCGCTCATCCTGTCGATCGACCTCGTTGCCACCAACACCCGCTACGCCCGCACCGCGATGCTCGAGGTCCTGGGCGCCGATTACGTACGGACCGCGCGGTCGAAGGGCCTGTCGAACTGGGTGGTATTCCTGAGGCACGGCCTGCGCAACGCGTTGCTGCCGATAATCACGATTACGAGTCTGAGACTCCCTCTGTTGCTCGGTGGGGCGATCGTCATCGAGATCGTTTTCTCATGGCCCGGACTGGGTCAGTTGTCCGTGGACGCAATTCACCAACGCGACTATCCGGTGTTGATGGCCCTCACGCTCTTCCTGTCCACCATGGTTCTGGCTTCCAATCTGGTCGCGGACTTCCTATATGCATACGCGGATCCCAGGATTCGTTACGGTGAGGGCGGTTAGCAAATGACTCGCAACGGGTATTAGACATGGCAGTCGAACGAAGCGCTGATTCAAACGTCGACACTGTTGATGGCCATACCCGGCCATCCGGCTGGCCTCGGTGGCTGCGTTTTCGCAAACAGAAGAAATCTTCGGAAGAAGCGCCGGAACGAAGCGTTGGTCGGGCCGAAGACTTCGATGAACTCACGCGGCGATCCGGCCGCGGCCTATGGCTGCGTTTTCGCAAGCACAGACTGTCGATGCTCGGCGTCGGCATTCTGTCCGTGTTCGCCATCGGATCGATATTTGCGCCATGGCTCTCGTTCCACGACCAGAACCGCGTGGACCTCGACAACATCAAGGGGCCGCCAAGTGTCGAACACTTCCTCGGTACCGATTCTGCCGGACGCGACGTGTGGGCCCGGCTGTTGTTCGGATCCCGTGTCACGCTGGTAATCGCGGCGTGCGCCCTGATAATCGGGGTACTCATAGGGACCGTTATCGGCATGGTATCGGGCTACTTCGGAGGATGGGTCGACAACGTCCTTATGCGTTTCACGGAACTGATAATGACGTTCCCGACGTTATTCGCGTTGATCATTCTTGTGGCGATTTTGGGTGGCAGCGTGTGGAACATCATGTGGATCATCGGCATCCTCGGCTGGACAGGGGTCGCCCGGCTGGTGCGCGGCCAGGTACTGGCAATTCGCGAGATGGACTACGTTGTCGCGGCAGGGGCCATCGGCGCGTCCGACCGGCGTATCCTTTTGTCGCACATCCTGCCTTCGACGCTTCCGTATATTGCAGTCGCCGGCACGCTTGGACTTGCGAGCGCCATCCTCATCGAGGCGGCCCTAAACTTCCTGGGCCTCGGCGTTCAGATACCCACGCCGACTTGGGGCAACATGATGACCTCCGCCCAATCCATCCACGTAATCCAAAACCAGCCGTGGCTGTGGGTACCACCCGGCCTCGCAATTGCGCTCACCGTATTGGCGGTTAACTTCGTGGGCGACGGGCTGCGAGACGCGCTCGACCCCAGAATCCAAATCGATTAGGGAACATAATGAAGACGGCTTACATTACGAAGCCCTTTCAGGTCTCCATGGAAGAGGAAGAGAGGCCGGAGCCGGAGCCGGGGCAGATACTGGTGCGCACCACCGTGTCAGGCATCAGCGCCGGCACCGAGATGAACCTGTACTGCGGCACTAACCCCGACCTGGTACGAAGGCGTTGGGGAGAGCGCTTCGTCTACCCCTTTGTCCCCGGGTATCAGGCTGTGGGACACGTCGTTCACTGTAGCCCCGACGTCACTGGATTTGAGGAAGGCGACCGTGTATTTACTCACGGAGGCCACTCCGAATTCGTGGTTGCCAATGCAGACATCTCCGTCAAATTGCCTGACGGCCTTAGCGACGAGGTCGCATCCATATTGTCCGTCGCACGGGTTGCGCTACACGGATCGCGTCGCGGCCGGATCGAGTTCGGCGACACCGTAGCCGTCGTAGGCATGGGGCTGATGGGCCAACTCGCCATACAGCACGCCAGGCTTTCGGGCGCCACCACTACGATCGCAGTCGACACCGACGAGTGGCGGCTCGACCTGGCAAAACAACTTGGGGCCGACCACACGATCAACCCCGAACATGAAGACGCCACCGAGAAGATAGGCCGACTTACCGAAGGCGGAGCGGACGTCGTCCTGGAAACCGCCGGAGCGCCTTCAGCCGTCCCTGTGGCGATCTCGCTGGCCCGATACGGCGCCAGGGTGGTGATAGTCGGTTGGCACCTACGGCCTATTTCACTCGATCTGGCTGAGGACCTGCTCTACAAAGAACTCGATCTCCTGCCATCCCGGGCCGGCGGCCTAAACGAGGACGGGCCGCCGTACGTACTCAGGTGGAGCCGGAGACGTAACATGGCCCTACTGGTTCAGATGTTCGACGAGGGACGCCTGTCGGCGGACAGGCTGGTCACACACGTAATGCCGCATACCGAACTCAAAACCGCCTACGAGATGATCCGTACCCGTTCAGAGAACTCTATTCACGTAGTTCTCGACTGGAGATAGCCGATCGATCGTTCAAAATGTGCTGCGGGCAGTCAGGTCGCGGTCGGAACAGAACGGCAGAAGTCAGAAATGATGTGGGACTTTAATGGCAAAGGTTAATGAATATCGCGCCGGTGTCATCGGCTGCGGAGTAATCGGTAGCTTTATCGAAGACACGCAACTGGGCTCCGCCAGCCGATTCGGCTTCCCTAACGGCCACGCGGCGTGCTACGACGCAATGCACGAAACGGAGTTGGTCTGCGGCGCCGACACCGACGCCGGCAGGCGAGATGACTACGTTAAACGCTGGAACCTTCCCGCGGACCGGGTATATGCAGACTATCGGGATCTCCTGAAAAAAGAGGACCTATACATCGTCAGCATCGCCACCCCTTCGCCAATCCACGCGGCGCCTGCGCTCGCGGCGGTCGAGGCGGGGGTCAAGGCCATCTTTCTGGAAAAGCCGATCGCCAGTAATATCGCCGACGCCAGGAAGGTGATCAAGGCGTGCGACGACGCAGGAATCGCGTTGGCCGTCAACCACACCCGGCGCGGCGACTTTGCATATCGCCAGGCGAAGCAGTTGGTCGATGACGGCGCCATCGGTGACGTGCACACCATGATCGTCCACTTCAGCGGCGAACTCATGTTCATAGGGTCCCACGCCTTCGACCTGCTCAACTACTTCAACGGGGACTGCCCCGTCGCATGGATGAACGGGCACCTCGACGATGACGAGAGTTTCGACGCCGGTGGGAATGCCTACATGGTGTACAAAAACGGTGTTCGGGCGTTCGTCAACGGTACGACCGGCCACGCCGTCGGTTTCCGGGCGGAGGTCATCGGCACGGCGGGCGAGATAATCATCGGGAACTACGATCTCGAATTATGGCGAACCGACCCCTCCTCAAACCGCCGCGAGTTGGTAATGTACCCGTTCCCGCAGGTGTACCGGGCGGTATCGCCAATGGTCGCCCTGATCGAAGAGCTCATCGAGACTTCGCACGGCGGGCCGGGCCCGATATCGAGCGGCCAGACGGCGCTCGGCGCGTTGCAGGCGGTGGTTGGGCTGCACCAGTCGTCCAACAACGGTTCGAGCCGCGTCACCTTGGCGGACCTGGACGAAAACTTCGACATCCCCTCAAAATAGCAACACAACACACACATCCGCTTCGTTTCTGACCCAGTGACCACACATCACATATACGCCGCACACAGCCCGCTGCTTCTTGACTCGTGCTCCTCTTGCGATGGCCGGGTCCACGCCGCGGCGGCCACTTCGTTTCATCAGCGCCAAACACATTTCTCACGACGGGAGGCCCGCAGTTGTCTACTCAAGTAATGACCGTTACCGGTCCGATATCAAGCGATGATCTAGGGTTCACGCTAATTCACGAGCACATCTACCTCGACCTCATGCGCGACGTCTGGGACGGCAAGGGCTACCTGAACGACATTGAGATGGCGGAGATCGAAGTACAGCGGTACGCCGATGCCGGAGGTTCAACCCTTGTCGACCTCACCTCCGGCGGACTGACAGAAAACGACCAGGACCTCCTGTTCGACTCCGAGCTCAATCATCTGAAGCACGCCGAGGCGGTCCGGGCCGTAGCGGAAAAGACAGGGCTCAACGTAATCCTTGGGTGCGGCTGGTACAGGGAGTCATACTACGAGCAGCGACTATGGCGTATGAAGACCGATGAGATCGCTGAGGAGATGGTGCGGGATCTCACCGAGGGCGTCGACGGTACAGACGTTAAGGCCGGAATCATCGGAGAAATAGGCGCCCATTTTAACTGGTTGTCTGCAATCGAAGAGCGTGTGCTCAGAGCCGCCGGCCGCGCGCAGATGAAGACCAATACGGGCCTCGTAACCCACGCCACGCGGGGTCCGCAAGGTATCGAACAGCTAGACGTGCTCATGCAGGAAGGCGTCGACCCCCGCCGAGTTGCTATAGGGCACTCAGGCGGCTTCCCGATCCACAGATACCACGAGGAGATCGCCAGGCGAGGCGCGTACATTACGTTCGACCGTATGGGCAATCTCGTGAATGCCAGTGAATTCGACGCGAACAGAATGCTCAACCTGGTCAAGATGGTCATTGACGCCGGCTACATCAAGAACCTGCTCCTCTCCCATGACGTCTGCTACAAGAGCGACTACGCGATGTACGGCGGCAGCGGCTATGACTACCTGTCCACGCAGGGAATGGCCGTTCTGGGCAGCAAGATAGGTCTTACCGAAGAGCAGTTCCATACCATCATGTTCGACAACCCAAGAAGGCTGATGACCGGGGAGGAGTAACGGCGCCCGGTTCAGAAGTCCACCTCGCAGAAGCAAAGAATCCAAGCCATCCAGACGGCATGCCCCGCCCCTCTTATCCAGACCCCTCGGCTTCGCTCAAGGTGCCATGGACTGAGGAATCACTAGTTGAGGAGCTAGAAAACCTCTGAACAACTCCGGGTTCCAATCCGTTCGCCCTGAGCTTGTCGAAGGGTTCTGGCCTCCTCCCCCACGGTGGGAGGATTCAGGAGGGGGGAACCTCCGCTCTGCCAAGCGCATCAGCGGCTTGTTCAGAGGTTCCCTAGTTATGCAAAGGTCTCTTTTCACGGGAATGACGGGATTTTACGGCGGAACGCTGGCTCGCGGAGTCCCGGAGGAGAGGCCGCTGGGCGTCCGCAGCTTCACCGATGTGGACAATCCCGGGAAATCATTTGAGTCTGCCGATAACCCTGCCAATTGGCGAGGCCGAAGGCGGGTTTGAAACCCGCCGCTACAATCAGAATTGGCGGCGTAATCAAGTTGGCGGGAATTGCCGATAGAATGTGAGCGGGCCCGACGCCAGCTCGGGCCTCATGAGCGTGGACGCACAGTTATGGTTGGAGGCGCCTCCTGATGGGTAATCGAATGCTGGGCAGGTCCCTGATCGTCACCGGTGGGAGCAAGGGCATCGGACGAGGCATCGCCCAGGCGTTTGCCCGCGAAGGCGCCAAGGTCCTTTTGGCCGCGCGCCAGGCAGACGCCGGAGAACAGGCCGCTCAAGCGATCACCGACGCCGGTGGGGTGGCATCATTCTTCCAGGCCGACGTCAGTAATTCTGACGACGTAGAGGCCATGGCGAAAGCCGCTGTCGACCGGCACGGCGGAATCGACATCCTTTGCAGCAACGCAGGCATTTTCCCCTCCGCAAATCTCGAAGAGATGTCGGAGGAGGAGTGGGACACGGTCAATTCCGTCAACCTGAAAGGCGCTTTTCTGGCGGTCAAGGCCTGCCTGCCGGAACTCAAGAAGTCCGTTCAGGGTCGCATAATCCTCACATCGTCCATCACTGGCCCGATCACCGGCTACCCCGGCTGGTCGCACTACGGAGCCACGAAGGCCGGGCAACTCGGCTTTATGCGCACTGCCGCCATCGAGCTGGCGAGGCACAACATAACCGTCAACGCAATAATGCCCGGCAACATCATGACCGAGGGCCTCGACGATGTCGGGGAGGACTACCTCCGAACCATGGAAAAATCAATCCCAATGGGCAAGCTCGGAGACCTCGACGATATCGCATACGCGATGCTTTTCTTCGCGTCTCATGAAGCTAAATACATCACCGGCCAGACGCTTGTGATCGACGGTGGCCAGACGTTGCCGGAATCGATCGACGCCATGCCGTGACGGCCGGTCCGCAAACACCGCGCTTAGGCGAAACCGACACAATAGGTGACTCCCTGATCTACCCCCGACGGCTCACGCCGATGAGTCAGACACCGAACCGCACAGGAACAAAGAAGGCGCAGAAATGGTACAGACAATAGAACGGGACGCCGTAAGCAATACATCCGAAGCTGCCGTTCACCCGCTCGAGCCTCTTTCAAAGGCCGAGGTCGAAGCCGCGGTCGCGATCGTCAAGGCAGACCCGCGGGTAACGCCAACCTCGCGTTTCGTCGGGCTCATGCTGAACGAACCGGCCAAGGAGTTGGCGCTCAGCTACACGCCCGAATCGCACGTAGAACGCGAGGCCATGATCATACTGCTCGACAACGCGTTGGGCGAGTGCTCAGAACTCGTGGTTTCTCTGACACAACAGGCCGTCACCAAGTGGCGGCGCCTTGAGGGCGTGCAACCTGCGATCATGCTTGATGAATTCGTCGAGTGCGAAGAGGCGGTCAAGCGGTCGCCCGAGTTCATCGAAGCCCTGCGAAAACGCGGCATCGACGACGTAGACCTCGTCATGGTCGATCCATGGTCCGCCGGTTCGTACGGCATTGAGCCGGAAGAGGACAAGGGACGGCGACTCTCGCGGGCGCTCGCGTGGGTCCGTTCCGACCCGACCGACAACGGATACGCCAGGCCCATTGAGGGCGTGATAGTGGTCGTCGATCTCAACAAGATGGAGGTGCTGCGCGTCGAGGACTACGGGATCGTGCCGTTGCCCCCGGAATCGGGGAATTGGACGCGCCAGCACAATACCGAGCCCCGTACTCCGCCCAAACCGCTGGAGATCGTTCAGAGAGAAGGCCCGAGTTTTACGATCGACGGCCACGAAATCAGTTGGCAAAACTGGAAGTTCCGCATCGGCTTCACGCCGAGAGAGGGACTGGTGCTCTACACCGTGTCATATGAAGACAAGGGCAAAGTACGGCCCATCCTCTACCGGGCGTCGTTGTCTGACATGGTCGTGCCCTACGGCGACCCCGGTGAGTCGAGCTTCCGCAAGAACGCCTTTGACATCGGCGAATACGGCATAGGCCAACTCTCCAACCCGTTAACTCTCGGATGCGACTGCCTCGGCGACATCAGGTACTTCGACGCCCACATGATAAATAGCCGCGGCGAGGTGGCGACTATCGAGAACGCCGTGTGCTTGCACGAAGAAGACAACGGCATCCTGTGGAAACACACCGACTGGCGGACGGAAGAGGTCGAGGTCAGACGTTCACGACGACTCGTCGTCTCGTTCATCTCCACGGTCGGCAACTACGAGTACGCCTTCTACTGGAACTTCTATCAGGACGGCACGCTGGAACTGGAGATCAAGCTGACGGGCATCGCCAACACCACGGCGGTAATGCCCGGCGAGACGCCGAAGTTCGGCGCCGAAATCGCACCGCAACTGAACGCCCCGTACCATCAGCACATCTTTAACGCCCGCATCGACATTAACGTCGACGGCGGGAGCAATTCAGTTTACGAGGTGAACAGCAAGCAACTGCCGCGCGGCGACGAAAACCCGCACGGCAACGCATTCGTGGCTGAGCACACGCTGTTCGAGCGGGAACAGGACGCGCAACGCCTCTGCAACATGAACTCAAGCCGGTACTGGAAGATAGTCAACCCTAACGTGAAGAACAGGATGAACCAGCCCGTGGGGTACCGGTTGATGCCGGCTGAGAATGCGGTGCCGTTCGCTCACGACGACGCTGCGGTGATCCGGCGGGCAGGGTTCCTCAAGCGGCACCTGTGGGTTACGCCCTATCGCGCTGAAGAGAAGTTCGCAGCCGGCGACTACCCGAACCAACGCGCCGAGGGCGACGGACTGCCGAAGTGGACCGAGGCCAATCGACCGATTGCCGATACCGATCTGGTTGTCTGGTACACGTTCGGACATACGCACATCCCGCGGCCGGAGGACTGGCCTGTTATGCCTGTGCACAGGATCGGTTTCATGCTCAAACCGGATGGTTTCTTCCATTCCAACCCGGCAATGGACTTGCCGCCGTCGGACTCGCACGAAACCTCATGCCACCACAACGGGCACTCACACTGAAGGCCGGCGCACGCTGGCCGGGAGGACTCCATGGAGCCCAACGAAGTTCGCTCTCTATTCCCGATTATGGAGCGCCGCACATACCTGTTCAGCGGCGGCCACTCCCCGATGTCCTCGCTTGCCCGCGAAGCGGTGGACCAACTAGCGGAGGAGTGGAGCTTTAGCATCGCCGATCGATACGCCAGGCTGGACGAACATCTGCTGGCGGCGCGGCGGCTCTTCGCCAGCCTGATTGGGGCCGACATGGACGAAGTGGCGGTCGTCGATAGCACCGGCGCAGGCTCGAACCTCGCCGTCGAAATGACGGAGTTAGGCGATGGCGGCAACGTCGTGTTCGACGAGTGGAGCTACCCCTCAAGCATTTTCCCGTGGATGCTTCCAGCCCGCGCCGGCATCGAACGGCGGTTTGTATCCGCCCGCAACGGAGTCGTCGAGGTAGGAGACCTCGCCGAAGCGATCGACGACGACACCATAGCGGTGAGCATTTCGCATGTCACGCAGGGCGAGGGGTTCAGGCAGAACCTGGCAGCCGTTTCGGAAGTGACCCACAGCCACGGCGCGCTGCTGCTCGTAGACGGAGCCCAATCTGCGGGCGCCATGAGCATAGACGTGCACGAAATGGGGATCGATTTTCTCTCGGCGGGCGCGTGCAAATGGCTGCTTGGGCCAGCCGGCGTCGCGTTCTTCTACGGGTCGAAACACCTGCTCGAGCGCATGCCTCCCCACGCGGGCGGGCCGAGTTCGGTGAGGGCGCCCGGCTCGCACCCCAGTGACGGATTCACCCCCAAGCCGGGAGCGGCGCGTTTTCAACTCGGAATCCCGAACATCCTGGGGCTGGCGGCGGCCATACCCGGACTCGAAATCCTCACAGGGGTGGGCAAGGAACGCGTCGAATCGCACGTCCTTGACCTGTCTGGCTACTGCATCGACGGGCTCACGGACCGCGGCTACGACGTGCTTACTCCGGCCGACCCCAACCGACGCGGGGGCGTGGTGGCAGTCGTAATGGACGACGCGCCGGGCGTGGAACGTTTCATGGCGGATCAGGGGATCGACGTGTATTCCGGGCACACCCACAACCGGACATTGCGCGTAGACCCTCACATATTCAACAACCGCCAAGACATCGACACGTTCCTCTACAAGCTGGACGAATTCCCCACGTGACGGATCCCCGCGGAACCGCCCCAAGCCCAATCCCGCCGGCGCCCACAAGAGGCGCCGCTACATGGCCGTGAGGGTTCAGGGACGCAACGCCCATACGACAAAACCCGTTTCCCATGCTCCCCAAACCCGCCCTCGTCACTAACACCTCACCCCCGAACGGGCCAAACACATGACTTCTCACCTCACTATGGACTTCGAACGCTTCAATCCGGACGCACAGGATCCGGGAACAAAACAGGTCTACAAATTGAACGTCGCTTCGTTACCCTGCGGCGAGATGTTGCGCCTGGCGGTCCTCGTGGCGAAGGGCGCCGACCCGGGGCCGACGCTCGTAGCGCTCGGAGGGGTACACGGTGACGAGTACGAGGGACCTCACGCAGCAAAGACCGTCTACAAGGGCCTCGATCCTGCGCAGTTGAGCGGTACATTTATCGCCGTGCCGCAATGCAACGTGCCGGCCTTCGCCACAGGTACGAGGACCAGCCCGATCGACGGTTTAAACCTGGCGCGGATCTTCCCTGGCGACGCAGACGGCGCCGTCACGGAGAGGATCGCCTGGAACCTTGGCGAGCACGTCATCACCCGCGCGAATTTCTTGATCGATCTCCACAGCTCCGGTCACAGCAACGACATAGCCACACTCATCGGTTACTACATGTCGGATGACGAGATGGGCCAAGAGTCGCTCGCCGCAGCGCGGGCCTTTGGGATGCCGGTATTGTGGGGCAACCCGGACCTTGGCCCCGGCCGTACCATAACTTATGGCCACGACCGGGGAATTCCCTGGCTCTACACCGAATCCCGCGGAGGTGGATGGCTGAACAAACCCCACGCGGGGCTATATGCCAGAGGCGTCACAAACGTCCTCAAACAGCTCGGAATCCTCGACGGCGAAATCGACAACGAACCACCGGAGCGTCACCTCATCGGAGACGGCAACAACGACACCACCTCCCTACCCGTGCAAGAAAGCGGTTACTTCATCCCGGAGGTGGATATTCTCGACCGCGTCAAGAAAGGCGGACCTGTAGGGCGAGTAGAGGACCTGACTGGCGAGACTATAGACACCGTGCGTGCCACGGAGGACGGGACGGTGGTGGTTCTTCGAAAAACGCCGTCCGTCACTGCAGGAGACGGCGTCTGCGTCGTAACCGGAGAAAAGCCTATTTGACCTGATTCGCCCGCCGGCCCGTTCCGCCTCAGGCAGGTCCCCGATTTGGGTCGGGTAAGACGGGTGTGACCGGGGTCAGGGAAGACGGTGTTGGCGGGGCCGGGGAAGGCGGACGACCTGCAGTCAAAATTAAGCGGGGTGGATTTCTGAGACGGGCTCCTATTCCCTCAGCCACCAGTAAGAGTTGCTGGATGAGTTCAGTTGGGCGCCTCGCTTTAGCTGATCCCAGACCTCGATGACCTCGGATATGGACAAGGCCCGTTGCTGGCCCTGCGTTCGATACTCGTTTGGCCCGACGCTCACCTGTGAAGCCTGGCTGACGCCCATCACCCTTCCGTCAAGATCGACCACCGGCCCGCCGGAGTCACCCGGGTCGAAAGTCGCATCGGTTTCGAATGCCGACAGTGTGCCCTCCTTGATGTTGTATGCGGTGGTAACGACACCGACTCTCACACTTGGAAACCCTGTGGGCGGGTTTGAGGAGTAACCGAGGCCCATCACGGGTTTGGCGGTCTGGCGGGTATATACGCGGGAGACGACGGGTAGCGGAGGGAGGTCGAGGTCGACCTCGATTGCCGCTATGTCACGGTACTTGTCAGTTCCCCTTACGTAGCCCTTGACTGTCTCCGGGATGTTGTCCGCGTCCGCAAACTGAACAATTACCACGGACACCCCCCGGATTACGTGCTCGGCGGTTAGTAGCCATCCCGGTTCGTAGACCCAACCGGTACCCGTAGTGGCAGGCGTGACCACACGCACCACAGATCGGCGTAGGTCCGAATACACGTCGTTCCACGTGGGCCCGGGGGTAGCGGTCGCCGGCAACGTCAAGCTGAACGGAGTCGGTGTCGCCTGTGGAGTCGCGGTGGGTTGCGGTGTTGGCGGAGGTTGCGGTGTTGGCGTCGGCTGAGGCGTAGATATCGGCGGAACCTGGACAGCGGTTGGCGTTGGTTGCGGCGTGGGCGGAAGTTGCGGAGTCGCGGTCGGCTGAGGCGTAGGCACAGGTTGGGGAGAAGGGGTCGGCTGGGGCGTGGCCGTTGGCTGCGGTGTCGGCTGCGGCTGCGGTGTCGGCGCGGGTTGTGGAATCGTCGCTTGCCGGACGGTGGGCGCGGGTTGCGGCGCAGGCTGCGGTCCGGGAGTCGCTGTCGGCTGAGGTGTAGACGTGGGTTGAGGTGTGGGCGCGGGCTGTCTATTCAACGCCGCCTGGTCGTATCTCAACTGAGTCAGTTCAGAATTGAGCCGGGCGAGTTCGAGTTTGGTGGAGTGCAGCGAAGCCGACACGAAACCAATCCCCACTCCCGCGCCGGTCAAGACGACGAGCACCGCAACAACCAGAATATGTCGATTCAAACGGGGCGCCTTTGGCGGTCAGAGAGTCGGCCACTCGCCGGAATGTAAAGCGGGAGCAAAGTTGGCACAACGGGTTCCGGCAGGACCCCCGAGTCACCCGATCCGGCCTGCCCGACCCTGGCCAGTAGTATACCAACGGAAGCCGCTAATCCACGGCCGCCGCAACGGGCCGGGTAGAAATGAAGGTTTGTTTGGAACCTGCGGTCTGCGTCGTTCCCGGCTAAACTCCGTCGGTACTGTGAAAACGGAAACCCGCGCCCCGTGGCCCCCCGATCGGAGTCAGGGATGACGAGTGTGGGTTGGGGATTACGAATTGTGGTTGGCGCCGGATGGTGGCCGGGGTAGGGGAAAAAGGGTGAGGCGATAGCGTCGGAAAAGCCGATACTCGTGGGCAGTAGACGTCGGTATCGAGGATAGCCGTGTCCTGAAGGTTCCCGTTTTCCCGTAGCGGGGACCTCGTTTGGTCCTGGACGACGGCCTCTTGGGTAAGGTCGAGTCGCGAAGCGCCTCGAAAAAGAAGACGGGGATCGACGATATGGGTCAGGGGCTCCGGGCCTGCAGGAGAGCCGCTGTCCAGCGTTCGTGTGGCTGTCTCCCTTTGGAGCCGTGGTCGTGTTTTGGCGTGTCTACGATCTCCGCCCTGATGATGTCCAGACCGTCGAAGGCAGCGGTGAGTTCTTCGACGGTGACCAGATCAAACCCGGAAAAGAATCCCGTACGGTTCATGGCAGAGTCGAAGTCCTTCAGGAGCACGGTTCCGCCGGGCGCGAGGGACTCTCTCATCGACTCAAAGACGGAAGCTCTTCCGGACTTGCTCCCCGGCAGCGCGAAGCTACTCGAAATCAGATCGAAAGCGCCGTTCGGCTTCCAGGTTGTCGCGTCAGCCACGAATAGTTGCGCGTCGACGCCATGGGTCTGAGTAATCTTCCGCGCCGCTTCAATTGCCTTTGCCGCGATGTCGATACCGGTCACCTGCCATCCTCTTTGAGCAAGAGCGACGACGAGCCCTCCCGCTCCGCAACCTATATCAAGCGCCCGCCCAGGCGTGAGGCCGTCGATGATACCGACCATCGCGGAGTCGGGCTCAGCGTAATCAGTTGCGCCGCCTGAATAGGATTGGTTCCAATCGAAATGATCGTGGTCTTGCACGTTTTACCCCCTGTGGTTCCCCGATCGGAGTCGGGGACGACGAATGATCGGGGCGCGTTGAAGCAACCCCGGAACACCACCGGGGTTGCTTCGGTCGACAGTCTCTCTGAAATCGTAACCGTGCCCAGTTGAAGCCGAGAGGCTTTATCAGGAAGGAGGTTTTTCCTCAGTCTTCTCCATACCGTGTGACAGGCGCACGGTCCGGAGAAGACTGCCCCGCCAGTACGGACAGCCGTTAGGCCGCATGAGAAGATGATATTTTGGCTCTTCGCCCGTACCCCGGTTGAATTGGGTACGTTTGAGCAATGAAACAGACGCGATTGCTTCCGGTATTTTAACGGCGACCTCCGGTCGCATCCCTGGGTCACACTCACGTGCAACCTTTACGGGCCCCGAGCCGCCCAGCCGCCACGCCTACGTAGGCAGCTCATTTGAGTCGTTCCCTTGCCCAGTCGGCCGCGTGGCCGGAGGGATTGGGATTCCATGGGTCACTCGCGCCCTCCTTCCAGGGCGGACGCGTTCTTTCTCAGTCGTGACGGGCTCCAACACAAGATGAGGACTACCTTGATACCAGCTGGAGTTGTCCCCCGTTACTGTCCGATAGGTTTGGTTAGCATGGACATCGTGTATCGACACGCCTTAGGTTGATATTTGAACAGGCGTTCGGGTTTGTAAATGAGGGTTTGTCACATGTTGATTGGATTGGGGGATCGGGGGGTTGACCTCCCGGACCCCTCCACAAGGTGCATGTCTCAGAAATCGGCTGGCCGTTAAACTTTGTGGACTTCACACCATCATTCGAGGAGAGCCAGACGCCCCTGCGTCCGACGGGGCGGGATCAGATATGGATGTTGCCGCCCGCGCTTGATGAGCTGATCCCCGCCGACCATCCGGCGAGGTTCGCGGACGCGTACCCGGACGGTTTGGACCGGGCGGGTTGGGCCTGGCTTGGGGTCGATGCAGGCGGGGACCCTGTGGGAGCGCCGGCCTATCACCCCGGGCCTGTTGAGCGTGTGGCTTTCGGCGTGCGCCCGACCCGCAAGCTTGAGGCGGCCTGCCGCGACCGGATACCGTACTTGTGGCTCACGGGATGGCAGTGTCCGGACCACAACACGCTGCGGAGGCGGTTCTACAAGAACCACCGCCAGGCCATGAAGAATCTGTTCAAGCACACGGTGCGCACGGCTTTCAGGACGGAACTGGTGGACCTGGCTGTGCAGGTGGTGGACGGAACGTAAGGTAAGGGCCAACGGGTGGTCATGCCGGAGGCGCAGGGTCGGGCGCTGGAGAGCCCGTATCACAAAGACCGTTTCGCCTACGGCGAGACGAGCGGCAGCTACCGTTGCCCCGAGGGGCACTTGCTGCGCTTCACCCGTATCAAGCGCACTGGCCGGACCCTGAGTTCACAAACGAATCGCAACGCCGAATCAGTGCGCTGCCGCGGGACACTGACAGGTCTCCATTCAGGAACGGCGTAAAATTGCCCGCCTGCGTGCTGAGGGCGATTGTTCCCGCAGGAGCTCTCTCAATCTTCCAGCGCATTCGACTGCCGCCGATGCGCTTGGCCCTAAGCCCCGACCGCTTCTGGGACAAACTCCAGGCAGTACCCAGGTTCGTGTTCGCAAACAGCGACAACGCGCTCCTGTCGGATAGAGTGATAGTTCAGGCTGTCCGATCTGACTCGTCCTGCCGATTTTCCGACGAACCAGGCCACCCGGATGATCCAACAGGTGGGTCAACCCAATTTGTACTGCGAAGCCAATGAACCTGCCCAATAGCAGAATTCGATGTCGCCCAGTTTCTGACGCGAATTCGTCGTGCGTTGTGCGACGCGTTGGGCACATTTTCCGATGTCATGAATGACCGCGGAAAAATGTTGGCGGCCCGGGCATTCGCCCCCGGCGACATCCGGTGTGTCGAGGTGCCGGCGCCCGTTCCCGGGCCGGGCGAGATGCTCGTTCGCACGGAGTCGGCATCAATCTGCGGCAGCGACTTGCACATGGCGTTGCTTGGGTGGGCCATTTCGAAATGGCCCGCGCCGGCAGGGCACCCCGGCCACGAGGCCGCCGGAATCGTCGTTGAATCGCTGAGTCCTCGCTTCAAATCCGGTGACCGCGTGCTGACTGCGCCTCACATATGGAATTCGCTTTGTTTCGCCGAATATCAGGCGATCGACGAGGCACATGTCTCGCCTTTACCCTCAAATGTGCCCTTTGACCACGCCACGATGGCCCAGCAACTGGGTACGGTGATATACGCCGCCAAACGACTGACCTACGTCGAAGGAGCCGTATGCGCTGTTGTGGGTCAGGGTTCGGCCGGTCTGTTTTGGAACTACGTCCTTAAAAGGCAGGGCGCCGCCAGCGTGATTGCCGTCGAACCGGTAGCGCACCGCAGGTCGGTGGGAATGCTCTATGGAGCAGACCTCGCACTAGACCCAGCCAGCGACCCGGTTTTGCAAACAGTGATGGACTCGACAGGCGGGCAGGGCGCCGACATCGTGGTGGAGGCCGTAGGCAAGGCGGACACGCTGAGTTCAGCATTCGATCTCGTTAGGGACGAGGGGCAGGTCGTGCTGTTCGGACTTCCCGAGACGGACGCTGAAGTTCCCTTCCGCTACGGTTCGTTCTTCAGAAAAAGGGCGACTGCGTTCACCGTGTTCGGATCCCAGGACGAGCCGGGACAGTCGAGCTACATGACCGCGCTCGAGTGGATCGCGCTGGGCGAAATTGACCCAGCGCCGATCCTGACCCACACACTCCCAATCGAACAGGTGGGGCAGGCATTTGCGATGGCCGACGCCCGAGATAACGGGGTCGTCAAGTTTTCGCTGTCTTTTTGGTCGTCGGGAGCCTGAGCGCCTCGCAGGTCTACCAGTCGGCTACGCTGCCGTCTTCGAAATACTGCTCACCACCCAATTCCCGGTGGTAACCGGATTGATCACCCGAGTACTGGATCGTCGCAATTTGCTCGTCCACTTCCACGCCAAAACCAGGCTCATCCCACAACTCGATGTGCCCGTCTGCAACTCGCCAGGGACGTTTCAACAAGCCTTCACCTAAAGACGTATCCACCTGTTCCTGAACGAGGAAATTAGGTACGACGGCGTCGACGGTCATGCAAGCGGCAAGCGCCAGGGGACCTATGGCAGAGTGAGGCATGACGTGTTGGTAGTACACTTCAGCGTAGTTCGCGATCTTCTTTAGCTCGGTCGGGCCGCCGCAGTGCGCAACGTCTGGCTGCAAGAGGGAAACGCACTGCTTTTCGATGACGTCCCTGAACTCCCATCGGGTCAACAGCCGCTCTCCCGTCGCAATGGGGAATGGCACATGATCCGATACCAGCTTGAGAGCATCGGGGTTTTCCTGCGGAACCGGCTCCTCGACAAACATTGGCCGCATTCCTTTGATCTCATTACACACTTCGATGGCCAGCCCCGGCGTCATCTTGCCGTGAAAGTCGAAGCACAACTCCACGTCGGGGCCCACCCACTCGCGCATCGTGTATGCGCACTTGACGAAGCGGTCGATTGTCGACGGCGGCTCGTGGGCCCGAAACGTCTGACGTCCCGTCCCGGACTTGTAGGCCGTGTAGCCGGATTTAGCCAGGAGATCGAGGCGAGTTCGGGAACGCTCCATCCCCTCATCTGTCAGATCTTCGATACCCCAGTGGGCGTACACGCGGATGCGGTCGCGCAACTTTCCGCCCATCAACGCGTAGCTCGGAACGCCGTAGTGCTTGCCTGCGACATCCCATAGAGCCGCGTCCAGCGCCGCGATGGCGGTCATATTGTGGGCGCCGCCGCGAAAGAACGCCGATCGGTACATCTGTTGCCAGTGATGTTCAATGAGCAACGGGTCTTTGCCCACGAGGTAGTCGGCATACTCACTTACCGCGGCGGGAACTGAAACCGGCTTCCCTTCCAGCGTGCTTTCGGCCCACCCCTCAATCCCTGAGTCGGTGGCGATTCTGACGAGACGGGTGCGCGGCGCTGGCGCGAATTGATCGATTCTGGTGATCTTCATCGTCGTATCCTGATTGCCTGATACCTACTCGCCGGGCCAGGCGAAGTCAGTCTCAAATTCCGGTTTGCCTGTGGCGTCGACCCTAACCCGATACAGCTCCCCGCCCCGGTGAGCGTCGAAGTCATAGCCCTCGGGTTCCAGGCCGCTCGGAGGTTCACCTGTGCCACTCCTTGCCGTCGTCACATAGAGGTCATTCAATCCCGGGCCGCCGAACATGGCGGACGAGGTCTGCGTTGCCGGAAACCCGATGCGCTGCAGTTCGCTGCCGTCCGGGGTGTATTTGATTACACAACCGCTGCCCCAGACCGCGCCCCAAACGTTGCCGTCGGCATCGACTGTCATCCCATCGGGAACACCCATGTCGATCCCCAATTGCACGAACGTGCGACGGTTGCTCAAGGTGTGGGTCGTAGGTTCGTAGTCGTACTTGTAGATGGTCCTTGGGCCGCAGTCTGTGTGGTAGAAGGTCTTTAGGTCCGGCGAGAAGCCCATGCCGTTGGAGATCGCAAGCCCTGTTGCCACCTCTTCGATCCCTCCATCCGGCAAGAACCGGTACAAGAGGCCGTTGTTCTGGCCGTCGAACATGCTGCCGGCGTAGAAACTCCCGTCAGGGCCGACGGTCACGTCGTTGAATCGGTACTTGTCGTCATGGTGGAGCCACGTCCAGTCGGAGTCAGACCGCCACAGCATCACGCCTTCCCACGTCCCAAGTGTGAGACCGCCCTGCTTGTTGACCGCCAGACCGCCTACGAAGATGCCGTCGTGGATCGTGCGGTGTTGCCCGGTGGCGGGAACGTACTCGAACAATCTGCCGGTGCGGATGTCGGTCCAGTAAAGTTTTTGCGTGTGGGGGTCCCAGACCGGTCCTTCGCCCACCACGGCCTTTTCATCCTGAATCAATTCGATTTCGAAGTTCACGTCTCGCCTCCGGCCAAGGGTTGTCTCGATACAAGCGATCCGATTTTATGCCTTCTGGACTCGGAAACTACGTCGCGGCGGCCAAATCCCGCTGAACGGGTCAGTTTGCTGAGCGTTAAACTCGAATGAGCGAAAGCAGTGGGGGAGTGGCGGAATGGTAGACGCGCATGCCTTAGGAGTATGTGCCTTCGGGCGTGTGGGTTCGAATCCCACCTCCCCCACCAAACTTGACGAAATCAAGAATCCTCGCATTGAGGTTCAGGTTTGGACGGGACGTAAGACCGCCGCCGCGCCTTTGCGGAATATGTCTCCTCCAGGCTCCCAGCGCCGGCGGCGAAGGTGGAAAAGCCGGGGCAAAAGGGCAAACCTCCTCTGTCCGCGAGTTCCCCTTCCCGGACCTCTTCCCGCCCCGCCACAGGGTTTTGGACGCAGGCGATGTAGCGCCCCCCCTTGTCCTCTAACTTATAAAGAGTTGGGGAGATATCCGGGAAAGTCCGTCCAATGCGAATAGCCTTTCACGAGCCTGTTTCAGAATCCTCGGACCTCTGGGGTCACGATTGTTTGGACTCCGGTTTTCGACGGAAGTAAGAGGTATAGCGCCGTATTCCAATCTCGTCATTCCGGTGAAAAGAGACCTTTGCGTAACTAGCTCCCCAACCAGTGATTCCTCACTCCATGTCACCCTGACCCCCCCCATGTCACCCTGAGAGCCCCCCTGTCACCCCGAGCGAAGCCGAGGGGTCTGGGTAAGAAGGGCAGGGCATGCCGTCCATGTCACCCCGAGCGAAGCCGAGGGGTCTGGGTAAGAGGGGCGCGGCATGCCGTACTCCATGTCACCCCGAGTACCGCTCATGTCACCCCGAGCGAAGCCGAGGGGTCTGGGTAAGAGGGGCAGGGCATGCCGTACTCCATGTCACCCAGAGTACCGTCCATGTCACCCCGAGCGAAGCCGAGGGGTCTGGGTAAGAGGGGCAGGGCATGCCGTACTCCATGTCACCCAGAGTACCGTCCATGTCACCCCGAGCGAAGCCGAGGGGTCTGGGTAAGAGGGGCGCGGCATGCCGTACTCCATGTCACCCCGAGCACCGCTCCATGTCATTCTGAGAGCCTGTGAATAAATCATTTATGCTCCTATGGTATTGAGAGGCTGATTGCTGGACAACGATATTGGGCAGCCATATCGGCGAGGTGAACACATGAGTGAAGAGACGCTGTTTGAACTTCCGGCCATCGAGGAGAAGCGAGCGCCTGCGCCAACGAGTCCGGGTGAGGCCCGGGCGCTGCGGCCGGTGCGGAATCAGCCTGAGTGGGCGGTATTGGACCTGGAATCTCGGTTGCCTCAAGAGCATCGGGCCCGTGTTATATGGAGCTTTTTGGAGAGGTTGGACCTGTCGGCCTTTTATGCGCCGGTCAAGGCGGTGGAGAACCGGCCAGGCCGCCCAACGACAGACCCCAAAGCGCTGCTGGCGTTGTGGCTTCTGGCCACGGTTGACGGTATAGGGAGCGCCCGCCGGCTGGCGCGTTTGTGCGAAGAGCACGACGCCTACCGCTGGATGAGGGGGAACGTACCTGTCAACTATCACATGCTCTCTGACTTCCGGGTAGCCCACCAGGAGGCGCTGGACGGCCTTTTGACCCAGATCATAGGTTCTCTGATGGCCGCAGGGGCGGTCCTGCTGGAGCGTGTGGCTCAAGACGGGATGCGGGTGAGGGCGAGCGCCGGCGCCGCGTCCTTTCGCGGCGCGCAGGGATTGAAGAGGCGCATGGAGGAGGCGCGGGCGCAGGTGGAGCGGCTGGCGCAGGAGCGGGAGCGTCCCGATTCCGGTGTGACGCGGCGTGAACGTGCGGCGCGGGAGCGTGCGGCGCGAGAGCGGGAGGAACGGGTCCGGGAGGCGCTGTCGTACTTGCCCCGGGCACAAGCGAAGAAGGAACGCCAACAGCACACCAAGGCGAAGGCTCAGCGTCCCAAGGTTACGAAGGCGCGGGTATCCACCACAGACCCCCAGGCAACGGTGATGAAGATGCCGGATGGCGGCTTCCGGCCAGCCTGCAATATCGAACTGGCCACTGATAGCGCCAACGGGATCATCGTCGGAGTAGGGGTCACATCGTCGGGTACGGACGCAGGGCAAGCGGCGCCCATGGAGGAACAACTGGTCAGGCGGACGGGCCGGCGCCCTGACTCCTACCTGATGGACGGGGGCTTCGCTACCCGGGAGGACATCACCGCTCTGGAGCAACGTGGGGTGAGTGTGTATGCGCCGGTGAGGTTGCCCCGGAACAAGCCCGAACGGGAGCGTTACGATCCCCGCTACGGGGACGAGCCGGACGTGGCAAGGTGGCGTCAACGGATGGCCACCGGCGAGGCCAAAGCCATATACAGGCAGCGGGCGTCTGTAGCCGAGTGGACGAACGCCCAGGCGCGTCTTCACGGAGTGAGCCAATTCAACGTACGGGGACTTGCCAAAATCACCAGCGTAATGCTCCTTGTCGCCGTGGCCCACAACCTCCTGCGTTGGGAGGCGTTCATGGCGTAGGCAGACACGGGGGTTAAGCAGGCACAGCCGATAAGCTCCGGACCAGTCAATCCGGATTCCCTAGTGAATTCGCCCGGAAAGCGGCCAATGCTGTCCCGCAATTCTGCCTCCCTCAACAAGCGCCCGCCCCGGTGAAACTTCCCAATGGCGCTTTCCGCCACCAACATGCCGCCTAACAACAACAGAACCCAAAAAACTCACAGCCTCTGAGCGAAGCCGAAGGGCTGGGTAAGAGGGGCAGGGCATGCCGCTCATGTCACCCCGAGCGAAGCCGAGGGGTCTGGGTAAGAGGGGCCGGGCATGCCGTCTGGATGGCTTAGGTTCCTCGGCTGCGCTCAAAATGACATGTGTCGAGGTTGCGCAAAGGTCTCTGAAAACGGGAATCTCGTCGCATGGCGGTCGACAAGAAAATACGCAAAGGACCTTTGAAACACCCTCTCAAAACCCGCCGCTACGAGACGAGGGGGTGGAAGTGTCTATTTTCGTACAGATGACATCGGTTAGCCAGAATGACAGCCGTTCGCGCTCGGATTGACAAACATTGTTGCGGGCGACCCTCACCTGTAGCTAGCGGCGGGTTTCAAGAGCCTGTTTCAGAATCCTCGGACCTCTGGGGTCACGACTGTTTGGATTCCGGTTTTCGACGGAATTAAGAGGGATGGTACCGTATTCCAATCTCGTCATTCCCCGTGCAAGCGGGCATCTGATGCCCTGACGGTCGGTACGAAACTAAGCAGGAACCTTCTGAAACATGCTCTTCAAAACCGCCATGACGCGTTAAACACCACCGCGATGACCACCCAAGTCGAACGCCGCGGCCGCCAATTCGAAAGTAGTACCGTATACTCACCCGACAGGCCCGCCACCAACTCAGTTCTGGGATACAGATCCGATAACGACGCCAGCTTCTCAGAACCCGCGATACGAGGCACACGAAAACCCGCCTATCCTCGCCTCTTTGGGTTACGGGATCCAGTTCAGCCTGATCGCTTCCGCCACCCTGCTGGTAACCCCGGTTGTAGTGGCAAATGCGTCGGGTAGAGGTGAGTCGTACCTGGTGTGGGTGGTCTTCGCCTCTCTGTTGGTCTGTGGCGTGTCCACGTTGATACAGGTGCGGCGGTTGGGACCGGTTGGAGCGGGCGCCGTTCTGCCCATGTTCACCGCCGCCTTTTCCATCCCGTTTTGCATCACGGCGGTGGTGGACGGAGGGCCGGCAACGCTGATGGCCCTGGTCATCGTTACCGCGGTCACTCAGATCGTCATCTCCAGGTGGCTGTTCATTCTGAGGCGAATCGTCACGCCTACTGTGGGCGGCACGGTGATGATGATACTTTCGATCACATTGGCTTCGGTGGTGCCGCGTCTGCTTGAGGGAGCATCGTCGGAAAATGGGTTGGGGGCCCATTTGACTGCGCTGGCTACCTTGGGCGTCATCTCAGCGCTGATCCTGCGCGGCTCGGCGGTATTGCGTTTGTGGGGGCCGGTCCTGGGCATAGTCGCTGGCTGCGTGGTAGGCGCCGCCATTGGACTCTACGATGTTGAACGGGTGATGGAGGCCCGATGGGTTGGGTTGCCGAGCGAGTGGCCAGGGCTGGGACTCGACTTCGGTATCCCATTCTGGACCCTGCTTCCGGCCTTTCTGTTTCTCAGCATAATTATCTCCATTCAGGCCAACGGAGAATCCATCACCCTGCAGCGGGTCGCCAGGCGACAAGAGCGGGCCGTGGATTTTCGGCAGGTGCAGGGCGCTATGTCCGGAGCCGGCGTGACCAATTTGCTGGCCGGCGTCGCGGGCACGGTACCCAACATAATCAATCCGGGCATCGTTTCATACATCCAGACAACCGGCGTCGCTTCCCGCAGGGTAGGTTATTGCATCGGCTTCATGTTCATCGCAGTGGCGTTTCTACCCAAGGTGTCCGGTCTGCTCAGCTCTATTCCGGGGCCGGTTATGGCAGGGTTTCTTATCATGCTGAGCGGCACCCTGTTTATTGACGGGGCGCGTACGGTTATCCAGACCGAACAGAACAGGCAAAAGGTCTTGGTGGCGGGGGTCTGCTTCTGGATCGGTGCGGCTTTCCAGTTCGGACTATTCTCACTGACGGATGTCGGGCCGGTGTGGGGAGCATTGATTCAGAGCGGCATAACTACGGGCGGAGTGGCCGCGATTGTGATGGTTTTGTATCTGGAGTTTAGCAACCCGCGGCGTATGCGTTTTCAGTCGCGGCTCCACGTCGACTCCCTGCCGGAACTCAATGAATTTATCGTCAAGTTCGCAAATCGCAGAGGCTGGGACACTGCGATGAAGGATCGGCTCAGCGCGGTCGCAGAGGAGACGATCCTGACGCTGGCCCCGTTGAACCTGGAAGATCCGGGAGACGAACAAGGCGAAGACAAGAAGGATGAACGTCGATTGGTCGTGCTGGCGTCAAGCGAGGGTCCGGTGGCGGACTTTGAGTTCATCGGCGGGGGCAATGAAGAAAACCTCGAGGACCAGATTCGGCAACTCCAGCAGCACGACTCGGCAACTCCGGTAGAAAATGAACTCTCGCTCGTCATGCTGCAGGTCTACGCCTCATCCGTACAGCATCGGCAGTATCAGGGCACCGACGTAATCACGGTCCAGGTGACCCACCCCGAATCACGATAGTTGACAGCAGCCCGCGTGCTAACAGCGAGTCTTTGAGGCGCCGTACGTCCATCTCGGCGCAGCGTTGAAGAGCCCGATTAACTCTCTGCGGACCTCCAGGAGTGTGTCTAATAGGGGTACCGCCTGAACGGAACGTAAGCGCCCGTCAACGCCTCTGACGGATCAGGGGGTCCGGGGCATTCGGATGACGCACGGCACAGGTCATGAGGGCTGAACTTCTGACGCAGGCTTCTCATGGGACCCGGCCGCGCGGGTGGTGCGGCGAACGCGATGGCTCACCTGGCACAACAGCCCATCTCGCCGCCATCTGTGAAAGTCGCCGTCCCGTCCGGCTCCCAGCCGGACGGGACTCATTCCTGCCTGCGCGTCCGCTGGGAGAACGGTCAGCGCCCCTAACCTATCCTCCCTCCACTACTGTGATTGCGCCGCCCAGGCTCTCTCCCCTCATCTCGGGGTTGTAGTAGGAGTAGACCTCCGACGTGATCGCTTTGGCCCTCACGGGGTGCATGGCGCGTGCGGCGAATTCGAGAGTGATGCTCTCGTTGGGGAGAAGGTCCTCAAGATAAAGAATAACCTTCCTCCCGGCGATGTCGAATCGCTTTAGCCTCGGCGTCCCGTCAACAAGAGCTTCAATTGAACCCGCCACCGGCGCGAATCCGGTCGGCACGGCGATGTCCAGGACCACCATTCCGGCCTCGATCCGGTCGAAGGGAGTGAACCGTACGTTGGCGGAAACGGTGATCAGATCGTCGACCTTGACGTGGTCGGTCCCATAATCGACCGTTATCCTGAATACTTGTCTTGATGCCTGCTCGATTTCGGGCAGGTTGAACCGGCGGACCACCTGGACGACCGCCTCACCCTTCCCATGGGCTGCGATCTCAAGGGCGCCATGCTCCGGTACCTTGATCATCTGTAGGACGTCTGCGTTCTCCCCAGTGATGCGGACCTCCCGCTGCCAGCTACCGGCCGAAAGGGTGATCGTCATGTCGACGTCCGCTACGGAGGCCACCGAGAACTCGGTAAGTAATTGAAGCCCGACGACGGTGTCCTGTGTGGATCCGAATCCGCCTGACGAATTACGCCTGGTAACCAGCCAGCGCGCCGACCTTGAGGCGTTGGACCGATCGCCGTGCTCCAGCAGCGCCAGCGCGGCATAGGCGGTCGTCTCGATGGCCGCGCTCTGCTGGTGAGGCTGAGGCCGGATGGTCCGGCGCGGGCCATCCTCCGGCGTGATGGGCAGAGGTATGGGCGCCGGGCTGTCCCCCCAGTGAAGCCCATCGTCATCAACCATTGCCATGCCCATGAGCCTGTCGTAGGCCTTACCTGCGCGGGGACTGTCGGCCAATTCGAGCGCGTACGTTGTGATCGCCATCCCATAAGCGTCTTCGATGCCATCCACCTGGCCCTCGAGGTAGCGCACCGCATTCGCCGCCGCCGAGTGTTGCCCGGACTCGAGCAGGGCGACCGTGACGAAGGCCGTCAGCGCGTTCTTGCCGTGCAGTCCGCCCAGCAACTCCTGATGGTGCAGGAACCCGACCGGCTCGAACGAGCCGTCGCCCTTTTGATGCCGGATTATCCAGTCCGACGCGCCTTCCAGCACCCCCGGGTCAATGTAGATGAGCCCGTCGGCCTGGGCGAACGTCTTGAGAACGAACGCCGTGAGCCACAGGCTTCCCTGCGCGTCGTTGTCGCCAAAGGCCGAGAAGCTGCCGTCGCTACGGCGGTAGGTCAATTCCCGCTGATAGCCGGTGATCATCAGGTTTTCAGCCCGGGCCATGACCTCGGGCTTGATCTGAGCGGTCTCCTTAAGGTAGCGGGCCACAAAGACGTTTGGCGCAAACAGGATCATGTTCTGCTCACCACAGCCGAACGGCATCTGAAGTAGCCGCTCAAGTCCCTCGATAGACTGTGTGAGGTAGCTTCCCGTCACAGCAACGTGGACCCGGCCCGAGTCCGCGATCGCATTGGAGGGGATCGTCGCGTCCACCGTCTGGGAGTTGCCGGCCGATAGGACCAGGTTCTCCACGGTCTCTCTCGCCGCGCCCTCCGGTTTGATCAGCAACTCCTTTATAACGGCGTCTGCCGCCGCGGCGCTGCGGGCGGTCACCTTCAACGGCGCCATCCCCGGCGTTCTCGGGCGAATCGTGAATGTGGCCCCGCCGATGTCGTTGCCCTGAACCGTCACAACCTTTTGGGCCTCGTCCAGGAGATCGAAGTCGTCCGTCGCTTCGAGATCGACGAAGATCTCCTGCGGGCTATCGAGGTAGTTATACAGCGCCACCCGTACGGGCAACTCCTCTCCTCTGACCGCCGAGAAAGGCAGGTCCACCTGCAGGAAGAACTCCTGGAAGACGGTCAACTCCGCCTCAGAGATCCCCAGGCCATGCACCCTGGACATCCCCACGGCCCTCAATTTCCATGTCGTGATCGAGTCGGGCGCGGTCACACCCACGGTCCCATGGCCGGACTGGTCCGTGATCAGGTCGGTCCACAGCCACGTTTCGGGGAAGAACTGACGCACGCGCTGCACTTCGGCCAAGTCGGGGTCGGATTGCTTGTAGCTGTCTTCGGACACCTTCTCAGGCCGGGTCACCGGCCTCTCTACGACGACCGCCACGGCCACCTCGGCGGCCTTTGCCATCACGGCCATAGGCATGGCTGTTGGCCGAGGTTGACGGTACTCCATTCCGTCGGGCACATTCTGGTTGGTCATCACGATCACGCCAGCGTCTTCGAAGGTGTCCTTCGCGCCGCGGGCGTACACGTCGAAAATCGGACGCGCCTCATGAAGCTCCACTTGCGGCAACTGGTACAGGCGTTCCAGTTCACTAAACACCTGCTGGAGATTCAGGCGGTTCTCCGCCAGGATGTAGACAGATCGGTCGACTGCGACCAGGCCAACCCGCGCCTCGCCCTGGGTCTGAACGTCGATCTCAACCTCGTCTCCTGGCCTGACCTCGTTCTCACCGAATGCCACCGCCACTTCGTGCGGATACACGGCCTCGACGGAGAACGGCAGGTAGTCGGCCGCCACTTCGCTGTTCGGCAGGATCTGGTAGACGAGCAGCCGGGCGCCGGGCGCCATCAACGGCGTGACCGCAAAGCGGATTGTCGGTTCGGGGGAGTAGTCGGAGAAGACCACCATGCCCCGCGACAGGACCTCGAAGTAGAAATTGCCGGCCTCTTTGGTCGCGGCAACGTGGAACTCGGCGACGTCTCCGACCCGCAGCGGACCGTCGCTGGACTGCGCCAGGTGGATGAAGGACCCTGAAGGCGAATACCCGGCGTTGCCCGTAAGCGAGGCGTGCCCTCCGTCAGCCTTCGCCTCCAGCGTGAACGCGACCGCGTCCGGCGGCGGCGTAACGGTCAGCAACGCTTTGCCGTCCTGCGTCGTTACCTCTTCAGTCCACTCGGTCATTCTGTGCAGGTCCTGGTCGGCATATTGGATCCGGACCGACACGTCCTCGCTCAACGGCTGATTGTCCGGCGTCTCGGTCACTACCAGGAACGAGAACGGCAGCCCCGGCTTGAACACGTTGCTCTCGGGTATCACCTGGAGGCTCAGCGGAGTGGCCGCGACTGTGATCAACTCCGTAGTCGACTCGACGTAGCCGGTGCTTCGTTCGCGGACCGACACCTGAAGCTGGACGTTTCCCATCCCGCGTGCCCCGGGAACTCCTGCAACGTAGCCAGGCGCCGGTAGTTCGAACGTCGTAGTGCCGTCGAGTTGTTCTACGACTGAGGCGTACTCCTCCCACACTCCGACGTAGCGGGTCGCTACGATAGTCGCCTCACCCTTAACCGGTCTGCCGAAGCTGTACTCCGACGACACGGCGCCGGTTATCGGCTCGTTTGCCAGAATCCAGGACCTCGGCAGGTCTACGTCTACGTCGTACTTGGGCAGAACGTACTCCTCGACCCGGATGTCGAGTTGTGCCTCGCGTTTGCCTGAAAAGGCCTTTAGCTTCCAGACGCCCAGATTGGGCTCGGTAGACAGTGGCAGTTCAAGAGTGGTCATTCCGTACTCGTCGGAAGTCGTCGTCTTCCTGAATATCTTGATCCCCTTGGCGTCCTGCGCCTCGACCACGACATGCTCAACGACGGGTTTCAACTCAGGATCGAGCGTAAGTACGCGGATGTTGATTGTCTGACCGGGCTTGTACACGGGCTTGTCGGTCTCGAGGAACAGAACGGTCCGCGACTCGACCTGAAGCTCCTGGCTGGCGCTGAACCCGGGTCCTTCAACCGCCAACTCATACACGCCATCAGCAACGCTGGGCACCTGAACATCAACATTGCCCTGGCCCCTGATAAAGCCTGTCGCGCTGCTGACGGGCAAGCCCTTGCTGAGCAGAGTCAATTCCACCTCGCCGGACGCCGGTCTGCCCCTGCTGAACAGCGCGACCGATATCGACTCGATCGCGTTCGAGCGCAGTACGCTGGGCGCAACTGCCAGGTAGCCGTCCACCCGGTCAGAGACCGGCGTCGGCCTCGAGACTGCCACACGCGTCGGCGTTGAGACCACCAGCGGTGTCGGCGTAGGGAAGACCACCAGCGTCGGCGAAGGGACGGCCACGAATGTCGGTTTGCCGATATCCACCGGCGGCGGCGAAGGGACAGCCACAGGCGTGGGCGAAGGAGTGGCCGCCATCGTGACGGATGGAGTCGGCAACTTGGAGCCGTCAGGCGCGCCGCCGGGAGTTCCGGTAACCGCAAGCGACGGCGTAATTGTCGGACGGACAATCTCGCCTCCCCTTGAACATGCCGCCGCAACGACCAAGACAAGAATCGTCAAAAATAGGTGGATTGCCAGCTTCCGCGAAATCATTGCATGCCTCCAGTGAAGGGTCTCTACAATAAGGACGACGGCCGGACGCGAATTGTTCCATCGGCCCATGCCGGAGTTGGCGGCGCGCACGGTTGGCCGCTTCCCGGCGATCGCGGGGCTTATGCGCCGTCGCTTCTACATCGTGGAATTCCACCTGGACGATGAACCCTCGCTCGATGAGGGCAGCGACATGCATCTCAGGCCGGACCTGCTGTGGCGGGACGGCGCCCGATACGTGTTCGTCGGCGACACAAAATACAAAAACGTGGCTGGCGGACTTATTTCCAACGCCGACCTTTATCAACTGCTGGAGTACGTCACCGCGCTCGATCTGCCCTGCGGCCTGTTGATCTACGCGAGGGGCGATGCGGACGCGGCGAAGTACCAAGTCCGCCACTCCGGCAAGCGGTTGGAAGTCGCCGCGCTCGATCTGTCCGGCACGCTGGACGAGATATTGGAGCGCGTCGGCTCCCTGTCGGAAGTGGTGAGGGAGTCGGCTGTTGTAGCGGCGTAACCGCAGCGTCCCGCCTTCGGGTAACTCGCCATAAGGTCTGCGCTTAGTAAAGGAAACAGTGGAGGCCCGCGTCCGGAGTGGTCCGGAATTCCGGCGGACCTTGCTAAAAGAGAGCGTGGGATCTCTCTTGGGCTGTGCTGCGCGACTACATCATCGCCACCGTCGGATTCGAGGCGCTTGGTCGGCTCGCCGGCAAGCCGCCGAAGAGCCTGATGCGCATGTTCGGGCCGGGCGGTAATCCGCAGGCCCGCAATCTGTTCGAGATCATCGATCACCTTAAGCTACGCGAGGGTTCAGCTACGCGAGGGCCTGCGGCTTGCGGTCAAGGCCGTCCGATAGCGTCTGGATCACTCATCGAGAACCGGGCGCGGCCGCGCGGCAGTCCTGATGACGTCCGTCCGGTTTCCAATTAGACCACCTAGGAAACCTCTGAACAACTCCGGGTTCCAATCCGTTCGCCCTGAGCTTGTCGAAGGGTTCTGGCCTCCTCCCCCACGGTGGGAGGATTCAGGAGGGGGGAACCTCCGCTCTGCCAAGCGCATCAGCGGCTTGTTCAGAGGTTCCCTAGACAGGATCGGTTCTAATCGTGTTCGTCGCGGTCTGCAGGCATTGACCTGCCCGACCTCCCAGGCGCCGTCCTGAGCGGCGACCACGTCGAGGGTGCGACTCGCGCCTGTAAGATTGCCGTTCTAAAGAGCCGAATCGGATATCGCAAGACTTCCTGACTCAGGATCGAGTTGCGGCAGGTCTATATTGGCAGTGGCATCGCTTCGTAGACCTCGATCTCACAACCCGCCGCCCACTCAATGTGGGGGTGACTGGCGAGCAGGGTTTGCGCTGCCTCCATATCCTCCGCCTCCAGGATCGAGTATCCCGTTACGTCTTTATCGCTCGGCGCGGCGCCTGATCGGGTCACCTTCTGACCTCCGCCCAGGGGCGCGCCCATGTCCACGAGGCTTTCCCCGCACCTCTGGGCCCACGCCATCCACGGTTCCATACCTTTCTTCATTTCCTCGGGCGTGACGTCTGCCATCGCCTCAATCGCGGACGTTGGCGCGTAATAAATCACCATGAATCTTCCCACTGTTGCCCTCCTTCAGGCTCTGGCGGATAGTTCGGTTTGGACGCCAGACACGAAGCCGCCTGATTCACCTAACCCCGCTCTTGATATCCGCTGCGCCGATAGTTTCACACAGACAACGGCCTGCCCCCTACCCGGCCCCACGCGAACGTTTCACCTGTAGGCCGGAGCGATGTGGCGAACTGCCCAAAATTGACGCATACACCGGACCCGCGGATAAACACGTTCGGGGTGGCAGAGCCGGCCGCCCTTCAATTGAGAAGCATTAATCGAATTGTTCGAACAAGCCACTCGCTGCCATGTGTCGAAACTTGACAGAAGTCCACGTCCTTCGACGAAACAACACTGGAGACCGGGTTACTGCCAGCGAACGAGCCGCGCAGCTAGGGCCTGATGGTTAGCAGCGTGATCCCGGTTACATCCGGCTGACCGAATGGCGATATCCCGAAACCACGCACGCGCGGACGCAAAGCCCCGCACGCGCGGACGCACCCAGCAGCGGCTAACAAATTTCGGAGACAACAACCCCGAAGCTACGCACGCGCGGACGCACCAGGACTCAGTCCTTGACGTGGAATAGCGGGATGATCCCCGCGTCGTCCATCAGCAACTGCTCCGCCTCGCGGTACAAGCCCAGTCGAATCTCGCGGTCCTGTTCCGCCCGTGCCCGCTCCAACAGATTATCGAAGAGCGGGTTGACGTATCTGGCATCGTGGGCCTCGGGGCGCAGCAGAAGGTCGAGGAAGTTCTCCGGGTCGGGATAGTCGGCTACCCACCCGTAGGTGTACAGGCGCTTCGCTACCTCCCCCAACTGGTAGTAGCAGACCTCGGGCGAGAGAATGCGTTTCGTTGCGGGGTTCTCCCAAGGTTGCGGCCAGCCTCTCTCCAAAAACCGCGCCGCCGACAAAAAATGCTACCAGCCATCCCCGTACGTGCGGGTCCTGCGCTCCCATCACGTAGAAAAGTAGATGCCCACGTCGTCGATCCCGCCGGTTGGCCACTAAAGATCGGGGTTAAATATGAGGTCTAGGCGCCTGATAGGTTCTCCCTCAGGTCGCATCGCCGGTGAATTTCGGTCCATTGTCAGAGCGGTTGCATTTGAATTAGGAAACCTCTGAACAACTCCGGGTTCCAATCCGTTCGCCCTGAGCTTGTCGAAGGGTTCTGGCCTCCTCCCCCACGGTGGGAGGATTCAGGAGGGGGGAACCTCCGCTCTGCCAAGCGCATCAGCGGCTTGTTCAGAGGTTCCCTAGACAGGATCGGTTCTAATCGTGTTCGTCGCGGTCTGCAGGCATTGACCTGCCCGACCTCCCAGGCGCCGTCCTGAGCGGCGACCACGTCGTGGGTGCGACTCGCGCCTGTAAGATTGCCGTTCTAAAGAGCCGAATCGGATATCGCAAGACTTCCTGACTCAGGATCGAGTTGCGGCAGGTCTATATTGGCAGTGGCATCGCTTCGTAGACCTCGATCTCACAACCCGCCGCCCACTCAATGTGGGGGTGACTGGCGAGCAGGGTTTGCGCTGCCTCCATATCCTCCGCCTCCAGGATCGAGTATCCCGTTACGTCTTTATCGCTCGGCGCGGCGCCTGATCGGGTCACCTTCTGACCTCCGCCCAGGGGCGCGCCCATGTCCACGAGGCTTTCCCCGCACCTCTGGGCCCACGCCATCCACGGTTCCATACCTTTCTTCATTTCCTCGGGCGTGACGTCTGCCATCGCCTCAATCGCGGACGTTGGCGCGTAATAAATCACCATGAATCTTCCCACTGTTGCCCTCCTTCAGGCTCTGGCGGATAGTTCGGTTTGGACGCCAGACACGAAGCCGCCTGATTCACCTAACCCCGCTCTTGATATCCGCTGCGCCGATAGTTTCACACAGACAACGGCCTGCCCCCTACCCGGCCCCACGCGAACGTTTCACCTGTAGGCCGGAGCGATGTGGCGAACTGCCCAAAATTGACGCATACACCGGACCCGCGGATAAACACGTTCGGGGTGGCAGAGGCGGCCGCCCTTCAATTGAGAAGCATTAATCGAATTGTTCGAACAAGCCACTCGCTGCCATGTGTCGAAACTTGACAGAAGTCCACGTCCTTCGACGAAACAACACTGGAGACCGGGTTACTGCCAGCGAACGAGCCGCGCAGCTAGGGCCTGATGGTTAGCAGCGTGATCCCGGTTACATCCGGCTGACCGAATGGCGATATCCCGAAACCACGCACGCGCGGACGCAAAGCCCCGCACGCGCGGACGCACCCAGCAGCGGCTAACAAATTTCGGAGACAACAACCCCGAAGCTACGCACGCGCGGACGCACCAGGACTCAGTCCTTGACGTGGAATAGCGGGATGATCCCCGCGTCGTCCATCAGCAACTGCTCCGCCTCGCGGTACAAGCCCAGTCGAATCTCGCGGTCCTGTTCCGCCCGTGCCCGCTCCAACAGGTTATCGAAGAGCGGGTTGACGTATCTGGCATCGTGGGCCTCGGAGTGCAGCAGAAGGTCGAGGAAGTTCTCCGGGTCGGGATAGTCGGCTACCCACCCGTAGCTGTACAGGCGCTTCGCTACCTCCCCCAACTGGTAGTAGCAGACCACGGGCGAGAGAATGCGTTTCGTTGCAGGGTTCACCCAAGGTTGCGGCCAGCCTCTCTCCAAAAACCGCGGCGCCGACAAAAAATGCCATCAGCCATCCCCGTACGTGCGGGTCCTGCGCGCCCATCACGTTGAAAAGTAGATGCCCACGTCGTCGATCCCGCCGGTTGGCCACTAAAGAGCGGGGTTAAATATGAGGTCTAGGCGCCTGATAGGTTCTCCCTCAGGTCGCATCGCCGGTGAATTTCAGTCCATTGTCAGAGCGGTTGCATTTGAACTAGGAAACCTCTGAACAACTCCGGGTTCCAATCCGTTCGCCCTGAGCTTGTCGAAGGGTTCTGGCCTCCTCCCCCACGGTGGGAGGATTCAGGAGGGGGGAACCTCCGCTCTGCCAAGCGCATCAGCGGCTTGTTCAGAGGTTCCCTAGACAGGATCGGTTCTAATCGTGTTCGTCGCGGTCTGCAGGCATTGACCTGCCCGACCTCCCAGGCGCCGTCCTGAGCGGCGACCACGTCGTGGGTGCGACTCGCGCCTGTAAGATTGCCGTTCTAAAGAGCCGATTCGGATATCGCAAGACTTCCTGACTCAGGATCGAGTTGCGGCAGGTCTATATTGGCAGTGGCATCGCTTCGTAGACCTCGATCTCACAACCCGCCGCCCACTCAAGGTGGGGGTGACTGGCGAGCAGGGCTTGCGCTGCCTCCATATCCTCCGCCTCCAGGATCGAGTATCCCGTTACGTCTTTATCGCTCGGCGCGGCGCCTGATCGGGTCACCTTCTGACCACCGCCCAAGGGCGCGCCCATGTCCACGAGGCTTTCCCCGCACCTCTGGGCCCACGCCATCCACGGTTCCATACCTTTCTTCATTTCCTCGGGCGTGACGTCTGCCATCGCCTCAATCGCGGACGTTGGCGCGTAATAAATCACCATGAATCTTCCCACTGTTGCCCTCCTTCAGGCTCTGGCGGATAGTTCGGTTTGGACGCCAGACACGAAGCCGCCTGATTCACCTAACCCCGCTCTTGATATCCGCTGCGCCGATAGTTTCACACAGACAACGTGCCCCCTACCCGGCCCCACGCGAACGTTTCACCTGTAGGCCGGAGCGATGTGGCGAACTGCCCAAAATTGAAGCATACACCGGACCCGCGGATAAACACGTTCGGGGTGGCAGAGGCGGCCGCATCGGTCGGCCATGCCCGCCTTGGCCCCGTAGTCGCGCCCCGACTTCCCGCCCCGCGATTCTGGCCGGTCAAGCGCGGGTCCCTCGGAGTCCACAAAGACGCAATGGACGGCTTGGAGTGCGGGCAGCCGGGGCCATGCGTCAACCCGCGTTCCAGGGGCAGCGAAACAGGCCATAGGGCCGTCGATGGTCTGGTCTTTGATGGGCTGCCGTCGGTGAAGGTCCGCCCCACGTCGGCGGCCCTTCGGTCGATAAGCCAGGGCCGCCCCGACAGGTCGGCCCACGTGGACGTTGCAGCGGCCGGCCGGGTGCCACAAGCGGGCCGCCGATTCCGGTTTATGGACCCTAGTTCGTCGCGGGGTTGTCGGCGGGCAGTACTCGTACGACTTGCCGCCGAATCCGATGTTCCGCCGGAACGATTCGGTCGTGTTCTGCCACACACTGCGGGCAGGTAGCGTCGGGGCCAAGAGGCGCGAAGTCAGAGACAAGCGCGGAGTAGTGACAGCACCCCGCGATTGTGTAATCGACCCCGCCGGTCACCGGGATATAAGTTGTCACCGTAACCGTTCCCGGTTGACGGCTGAGGGTCCATCGCGGCCCTTGCGTTTGAGTCCCAGGGCCGCCCATTGTTCCGCCGTCGGCGGGCGCGCCGGGGTCATTGCGAAAACCATGGGCCGCTATCCTTCTATCTGAATCTTAATTGTCCATTGCGGAAACGAAAACCATGGGCCGCTATCCTCGTTCAGGTGTTCCCCGGCCTTCAGCCGCTCCCAAACCTTTTCTATCTCTGATACCGGCATCCCAAAGGAATTGCCGCCGTAGAGGGCCGTTTGAGAGATTCCAACGGCTCTGCCGTACC
Organism: Dehalococcoidia bacterium; assembly: GCA_965224235.1. GTDB lineage: Bacteria > Chloroflexota > Dehalococcoidia > Lucifugimonadales > Lucifugimonadaceae. The sequence goes on from CBDCYP010000002.1 coordinate 1,835,447, forward strand.
GTTCCACGTAAACCCCGCCGGAATCGCCGCCGATGCCGCGCAGGCCAGCCTCAATAATCATTATCTGTTGACCTGCTATGTCGCGGCTTGCGACCGAAGCAAACGCGCCGCTGCTTGCGTCGGGGTAATTATCCAACCCTCCCGAATTTCCCATGAGCATTAGGTGCGCGCCTGCATATTCGTTTGGGAGGTTGATCCGGTCGAAGGCCGGAAGGTGGACACCCGGCGGCAGCTTGACGGCGGCCAGGTCTCGCAGAGTGTCCCTTCCCACCACCTGGCCCTCGACAACGTGCATATGCCCGGCCGCGTCCGCGTAGAGAATCTCAACGACAGACGCGCCGCTTATCACGTGTTCGGCGGTGATTACCCAGCCGTCTTCATACACCCATCCGGCCCCGCCGCCGCCATTAGGATCATCCACACCAACGACGGACTGCCGAACCTGCCGATATACGTCGTTCCAGCCTTCATTCCATATGTCGGCCCACGGGAGATCGGGGCCCTTCTCCAACTTCACGATAGAGCAAGGGATAAGCAAGGGGGTCAAGGAGTCGCCGAGCCGTTGCATGGCCCCCAATCTCCCTTTCACGGTGACGGTGTCGCCAACGTCCAGCAGGGCGAGAGTATCGATCTGTTGCCCTTTAGTCAGGGGTCCAATAGAGCACGTCCCGCCATGTTCTATCTGAATATCAACTTCGTAGTGAATGGTCCTGTTGTCGTCAACAGAGGAAGACTCCTGCGGGGCCGCCGAAAGCGTGAACTTGCTAAGGTATTCCCCCGTTGTCCCCGCGTTAAATTCGTCTTCCCAATCTGCATCAAGCCAGGGCAGCCCAAGCGTTGACGTGGGTAGCGGGGCCGGTCCCTGGCCGCTCTGCAAGCCAGCCGCACCCGGCGGCCCCGGCGCGCCCCGCGGGCCGGGTGCGCCCCGCGGGCCTGCTTCACCCGACGGGCCTGCCGCACCCGACGGGCCTGCATCACCCTGCAAGCCAGCCGCACCCGACGGGCCTGCTTCACCCTGCAAGCCGACTTCACCCGACGGGCCTGCTTCACCCTGCGGACCTGCTTCACCCCGCAAGCCGACTTCACCCGGCGGACCTGCTTCACCCGGCGGACCTGCTTCACCCCGCAAGCCTGCTTCACCCTGCGGACCTGCTTCACCCGGCGGACCTGCTTCACCCTGCAAGCCGACTTCACCCGGCGGACCTGCTTCACCCGGCGGGCCTGCCTCACCCGGCGGGCCGACTTCACCCCACGGGCCGGGTGCGCCCTGCAGGCCCGCCTCTCCCCGCTGGCCCGCGCACGCCGCGAGGGCCAGGGCGGCCAGCCCGACGACAAGCAGCCCGATAACGCACTTCTTCATTCCGCCCCTCCTATGAGTTCGATTGTTTCGGCCCGCCATCCCCTGACCTGCCGGTCAAGCCGTTCAAGGTCGTTTGCCGCCACAGCTGGCGGAACCACTCGCTAACGGTCTGGTTCCGGCGCATGGCGGCCAGCCGCCAGACTCTCCACTGGGCCGTCGTCGAGGCTACGGATACGTTCTTATCCCGCCGAATATCTTGTGCAGGCATCGCGCCCCCTTCTCGATTGACTGGATGCACTATACCGTACCCCTAGGCGTCATCAGCAATGCGCTATAACTCCCACTGTCACCCTGCTTGGCAGACAGTAGCCTCTTCGGTCAACTAACGACGACGAACGTTTACAGTCCGGTCCACCGGTACCTTTTTAGACACCCTCTCAGGTTGTATAGGCGCCAACATAGTTGAAGTTGGCGACAACGCGATCGGCCGCTTTCGGACTGAGAATACGTGACAGGTCGGAAAAGGGACTCTGCGTCGGATCCGGCGCAGGGGTTGGATCCGGAAACTTGGAATATGCGAGGAACAATGCAGGAGCCGGCACGAGCGCGAGAATGCGTTTCGTTGCGGGGTTCTCCCAAGGTTGCGGCCAGCCTCTCTCCAAAAACCGCGCCGCCGACAAAAAATGCTACCAGCCATCCCCGTACGTGCGGGTCCTGCGCGCCCATCACGTTGAAAAGTAGATGCCCTCATGTCGGTCCCGCCGGTTGGCCACTAAAGATCGGGGTTAAATATGAGGTCTAGGCGCCTGATAGGTTCTCCCTCAGGTCGCATCGCCGGTGAATTTCGGTCCATTATCCGAGCGGTTGCATTTGAACTAGGAAACCTCTGAACAACTCCGGGTTCCAATCCGTTCGCCCTGAGCTTGTCGAAGGGTTCTGGCCTCCTCCCCCACGGTGGGAGGATTCAGGAGGGGGGAACCTCCGCTCTGCCAAGCGCATCAGCGGCTTGTTCAGAGGTTCCCTAGCTCTTTGCTGCCATCAGCCCAGTACACGTCTCGGCTATATGTTGGGATGGACAATACTCTCTAACGGGGCTGCGATGGTTCGTTTCGGTGGTCGAGCGCGGCAGGGTCGGGGCGCGGTGTGACAGGCGAGGCTGGGAAGTATTGGGTATGGCGTAAAGTGGCATGCCATAGTCATGACGCTTTCGACGCAATCCCACCGGAACGAACCCCGCATTCCAGAGATCCTGAAAACCCGCTTTGGGCACGATGGCTTTCTGTTGCTGCAAGAGGATGTCATCGACAACGTGTTGGCAGGCCGGGACTCCCTCGTGCTCATGCCGACTGGCAGCGGCAAGTCTTTGTGCTATCAACTCCCGGCGTTGCTGCTCGACGGGGTTACTCTGGTCATCTCGCCGCTGATCGCGTTGATGAAAAACCAGGTCGACTCACTCACCGCCAAGGGTGTCAGAGCGGCCTTCATCAACGGCACGATGAGCCACGCCGAAATCTTGAACGTACAAAAAGAGGTTGGCAATGGCCGGCTTGACATCCTCTACGTGTCACCTGAACGGCTGGCGTTGCAAAACTTCCGCGAGTTCCTGCGAACCGTGAAACTCGGCCTGATCGCTATCGACGAGGCGCACTGCATCTCGGAATGGGGCCACGATTTCAGGCCCGACTATCGCAACCTCCGCACGTTGCGCGAAGAATTTCCGGATGCGCCGGTGATGGCCCTCACCGCCACCGCCACCGAAAAGGTCAGGGACGACGTCGCCGAACAGATGGACATGGTAGACGCGCCCCGATTCGTCACAAGCTTCAACCGGACCAATCTGACCTACCGTGTCAGGCCCAAACGACGGAGCTTCGATGCCCTTGTTGAGTTGCTGCGGCGCCACGAGGGGCGCCCGGCGATCATCTACCGTTTCTCCCGCAAGGAGACGGAGGAGCTTGCGGAGGGCCTTTCTAGTCGCGGTTTCAAGGCGTTGCCGTACCACGCCGGACTTAAAGACGATGTCCGCCGAGACACCCAGGACCAGTTCCTCAGCGACGACGTGGATATCGTCGTGGCAACGATAGCCTTCGGGATGGGCATAGATAAGCCCAACATAAGACTGGTTGTCCACTACGATCTGCCGAAGACGATCGAGGGGTACTACCAGGAGACCGGCAGGGCGGGGCGGGACGGCCAACCGAGCGAGTGCGTCTTGTTCTACTCACATGCTGACAAGATGAAGCAGGAATTCTTCATAAGGCAGATTGAAGACGCCGTGGAGCGCGAGAGCGCGAAAGCAAGGCTCGCGAAGATGGTCGAATACGGCGCGGCCAGGACCTGCCGGCGCCTATTGCTTCTCGAGTACTTTGACGAAAACTGGCAAGGGGAAAACTGTGCCGCCTGCGACGTTTGTCTACACGGAGAATCGGCAGGACAGAACATGGATGGCATGCCCGAAAACTCAGGCGCCGCGCCATTCGACGGCACGGAGATTGCCCAAAAAGTTTTGTCCGCTGTCATACGGACAGGAGGGAAATTCGGCGCTGCCTACATCGTAGGTGTCCTGCGGGGCAGTCGTTCCAAACGGGTGCTGGAACTAGGTCACGATGGTTTGACGATCTACGGCATCGCAAGCGAGATGGCCCGGAATGAACTGAGGGACGTAGTTGATCAACTAACAGACAATGGCCTGTTGGCGATAGCAGCCGGAGACTATCCCACCCTGTATGTAACCGCCAGTGGGAAGAAATTCCTCAAGGATCGCGACACGATAACTCTGACGGGACGTCCCGATCGCCCTTCCAGGCCGGCAGTAACGGGAAACGCGGTTGACACAGTTTTGTACGAGAAGTTGCGCGTGGCGCGCCGCAAGTTGGCAAACGAACGGGGCGTTCCCGCATACATAGTGTTCAGTAACGCGACCCTTCGTGAGATGACATCGAGCGCCCCGCAAGACCGCAACGCCCTCATGCAAATTAAGGGTTTCGGCCCGACCAGGTACAGCCAGTTCGGCGACCACTTCCTCTCAGTCATCGCCGACCACGTCGCCAGTAGTGGACACAAGTCGAATAGTGTGCCCCCCTCACGTAATGGCTCCTCCGAGTCGGACGTGCCTGAACCGGCCCGCGGCACCGCCGCCGAACCGGCGGAAACGAATGGCGCCGAGGTGAGTGAAGATGACGCTCGGAGGGCGTTGTCGGCGTACGAATCGGCTATGGAGGCAATGAGGGAGTCTAAGCTAGCCAGACGCCAGGCGCTGGAAACGCTTGAGGCATGGCTGAGGGGGAAGGGGTCCGACCAGGCGACACTTACGGGCCGAAACAAAGAACGGTCGGTGAACCTGGTACGGAAAACTCACCGTTCGGTCGATTACGAAAAGCTGGACTCCGCGTTGGATCCGGAGACTCGCGCAGAGATCGTCACCGAACGCGTCTCGGAATTCGTGCGAATCGTATAGCGACGCCGTTTCTGGAAAGCGCCAGTCGACCGGTTAGATCTGCCGCAGCCGCGGGTCCCAACGGTCGCGGAGCCAGTCGCCCAGGAAGTTCAGCGCCATCACGATCAAAAAGATGGCAAGGCCGGGGAAGAATGCGATCCACCACGCGTCGCTGAGGTATGCCCGCCCGTCGGCGACCATGTTCCCCCACGTTGCCTGCGGCTTGGGAATGCCGACTCCGAGGAAACTCAGGCTGGCCTCCGCCAGAATCAGCCCGCCTACGCGCAGAGTGGCGATCACGACCACGGTGTTGATCGTGTTCGGCAGGATATGCCGCCACATGATGTTCGTCGCGCTGGCCCCCGCAATCTTCGCCTGCGCGACGTAATCCCGTTCGCGGAGGGTAAACGTCTCGGCCCGGATGTTTCTGACGAACGAACTCCACGAGACCATCGCCAGCAGCCCGATTACGATCTCAAGGCTGTTCCCCACGACCGTGGCGATGATGAGCGCGATCAGCAGGAAAGGTATCGCCGCCCAAATGTCCCAAACGCGAGAAATCACCTCGTCGATTATCCCGCCAAAATAACCCGCCACCAATCCCAGAGTCGTGCCCAGGAACATGCCTGAGGCCAGCGAAACCGCCATCACCAGCAACGATATGCGCGCCCCGTCAACCATGCGGCTGAAGATGTCGCGACCCACACCGTCCGCTCCCAGCAGGAAACGGCTTTCAACCCGCGGGTTCTCTTCGTACCATGTGCTGTTCCATATCGGCGGCGCAATCTTGGCCCGCAATTGGCCGTAGTCCGGGTCGTGAGTGGTGATCAACGGCGCAAATATGCCGACTACCAGGAGCGTCCCGATGATCGCTATGGAGATGATCGGGTAGCGTCTGAACGAGTCCAGGAAGCGGATTAACGGGTTCCTCCGACTCCTGATCTCGGCGCTCGTCATTCCGTACTGTGTTGTTAGTGCTTCTGCCATCGATCTATGCCGAAAACTAAGTCAAACGAATCCTGGGGTCAATCACGACGTAAAGAATGTCGGCAATGAAGTTCGTAGTCACCCACAGCGCCGTGAAGATCATGGTTATCCCTGCAACCAGTGGGAAATCGTTGTTGGTGACGGACTGAATCGCCAGGCTGCCAATTCCGGGAATGGCGAACACCGACTCAGTGATTAGCGATCCGGTTATGAACCCGGCCATGAGCACGGCCGATACGGTGAGCGGGGGAATCAGGGCATTGCGCAGCGCATGCTTCCAGACCACCAGGGTGTTTTCGACGCCCTTCGCACGGGCCAGTTTCACGTACTCGGCGTCGAGCACCTCCAGCATGGCCGACCTCGTGATGCGGAGGTAACCCCCCGCCGTAGCCGTGCCCAACACGAACACCGGCATCACGTAGTGCCGGAAGCTGAAGAACCCATCACCGGCCGTGGCGCTGGGCAGCCAGTCAAGCCTCACTGCGAACAGGAAGATCATCATGATGCCAAGCCAGAAATTCGGGACCGCCTGGCCGAACAGGGCAAACCCTCTCCCGATGTAGTCCCAAACCGAGGCCCTCTTGACCGCCGACAGGATGCCCATCGGGACACCCAGAAGAGTGGCAAATAACCACGACACGATGCCCAGCTTGAGCGTTACGCCTACCCGTTCCTCGATTTTGTCTGTCACCGGCCGTTCGTCGAAAATGCTCTCACCCAGGTCCCCGCTGAACGCCCTTCCTATCCACAGCAGGTACTGAACGACTATCGGCTTGTCGAGGCCCAGCTTGGCGCTAAGCGCGGCCCGTTGCGATTCGGGCATTCCGTAGCCGGTCGGCTTGGCGTACAGCAGAAGCGGGTCATCTGAGGCCACCGAGATCGTAAAGACGACAAAAGTCGCCCCGATGAGCGACAAGAACGCCGAGACCGCTCGTCTTAACAGGAAGTTCCTCAAACTCCGGGCCCTCGCGAATTCGTGTTTATGCGATCAAGGGAAGTGCAGACGGGGGCCGCCCGTCTGAGGGCGGCCCCCGCGAAACAATCAGTATCTAGTCGTCGAGCCCTAGCGGGCTGGAACGATGTTCTGTGTTTCGCACGTGCAGTTGTTGCCGTCGTTAGCCCATGACTCGATCGCGTTCGGGTTGTAGATGATCTGTGTGGGGATCGTGAACACGCCCGTCAGCGTTCGCCACTTGAAGAAGTGGTCGGCAACAGCGTTGTTCAGCGCCACGCGCTTCTCGACGTCCGGTTCCAGATTCCCCTGGACGTAGGCCTGGGCAACCTCGGGTGACTCGAGCGCGCAGCTGAAGCCGCCGCGGCTGACGCTTGACAGCGTCAGGCCTTTTGGCCAGTCCCACGGTACCGGGAACGGCCCGTCACACGAATTCATGAAGGGGATGCTTGCCGTACGTCCCACAATGCTTGGGCGGAACACCCGATAGTGGAACGACTGGACAATGACGTCAAGTCCGAGGTTCTGGTGCCAGTAAGAAGCGATCGCCTCCGCCGTCTGCTGGCGGATCAACGTGTTGGACTGGCCGAAAATCTCGATCTCGAAACCGTCCGGGTAACCGGCCTCTGCCAGCTTCTGCCGTGCGCCTTCGGGATCGTACGGCATGAACCATCTATCGTCCCATTGCGGCATCCTGGGATTGAACTTGCCTATGTACAGCGGCCAACCCTGACCATCCGTCAGAACGTCGACCAATTCTTCCCGGTCGTACGACTCGGACAGGGCGGTTCTGACGAGCCTTGCCTGTTCCATGTCGGCCGGGTTGTCAGGGTCGCCGATCCACGGCTTCTCAACCTGCAGGCCCCCGCGTGAAAGCGGCTCACCTGTAACGACGTGATGCGTTTCCCACAGGTTGCCGGACCACGCGATGTTCAACTCCGAACCGCCGAGGTTCTGGCGTTCGAAACCGGCTGCCAGCAGCGGCGGAGCGTCCTTGAGTTGCAGGTCGGGCACGGCGTCCGCCTCACCCGTCTTCATCTGGGCGAGCCGGACCGTCGGATCCGGTATGTCGAGAACCACCAACCGGTCGATCTGGGCGTTTTTGCGCCAATGATCGTAAGGGATCTTGGTCAGGGCGATGCGGCTGTCCTGAGTCCATTCCTCCACCTCGAAGTGACCGGTGCCGATGATGTTGTCCCGCATCCAGTCTTCGCCCTTTTGATCGCGTACCGCCGTCGATTGCACGCCAGTGGGTTGGAATCCCTGGCTCAGGGCCACGGACTGCCAGCGAATGTCGAAACGGGTGAACGGGAGCCTTACGGTGTAGGTGTCGATCTGCTCAGCCTCGCCGAACATTGCCGCCAGGTCGCCGGCCTGCGCGTGGATGCTGGTTTCGGTCACGGCTGCGTTGGCGTCGTTGAGGGAATACACCACGTCTGCCGCGGTCATCTCACCATAGCCATCATGGAACTGAACACCCTCTTGGAGAACCAGATCGACGTAGCTCAGGTCGGACGCCAATGTCCAATCCTTAACAAGCCACGGTTCGCCGAATACCGGGCCCTGTCCGAAATCGTCATTTCTGAACATCCCCTCAGCTGCGCCCCAACGAACGGCGCCCTCGCCCCCGCCAGCGCGGTGCAATCCGATTCCGGGTTCAACGTCCTGCACAACAATGGTGATTGTGCCCTGCGGACTCTTGGGTTGCGGCAGATCGATCTGCTCCGCAGGAATCGCAGTGGCCGTTGCGGTCGGTGTTGGTACCGCCAATTGCCCTGAGCCAGAGGCAACTGCTGTCGCCGCGGGTCGGGCAGTGGCCGCCGGCGCGGCCGCCATAGCGGTAGGCGCCGGCGCGGCGGGCACCGCCGTCGCGGCCATAGCGGGCTGCTGTGGCGCAGCCGGTTGCTGCGGCGCCTTGGGTTGTTGGTCGGTGGAATCGCCACCGCCGCAGGCAATGGCAATCGCAAGACCGGCGGCTATCATAACCGCGAGCAAGATCCGCCAACTTTTTAGTGATGTGGTCATGGAGCACCTCTGTTCCTGGCTCGAAAATTGCGTCTACCTGTGCACATGCCGATCTCCGGGGTTATTGATCTAATCACCCTGGTTCATCGCCAGCCTCAGTACCAGACAAGCGCTGCGTTGCCGACGGTACTTAGAACTTCCCGTCTGTTCTAAAGGCAACTTGGCGCAGCGCAACGCTGCGTACGTTCGCGCAGTTTAGCAAAGCTGGCCGCGATTGGCATCGTTGTATCAAGACCCGGTCGATTTCCCCGGCATGATTCCCAGCCCGATTCGTCAGTTGGGCACGGACAATTCTCGAAGGCGACGAAGCCAGAATTCCAAATTTACTGCATTGGGATTTACGAATCGGAGGGCGTCAAAAGCGCACGTTCAACGACTCGCCAAGACCCGAACGGCGTACCTCAGGGCGTGTCCTGTTAAACGTATAGCCCCAGTTGCCCACCGCCCTGAACGTACATACCGGCGCCGCCGCCATGCCTCGCCTCACTGGCAGGAAGGAAGTTGGCGACAAACCGGTAGCCCGCAGGCGATCGGGCCTCGGCAAAGTCAACCGCTTTCCGCGCCGCACTGGCTAATAACGCCGACTCCCAAAACGCGATCTGTGACTCTTCTCGTTCGGGCGCCATTACAAGGGTCCATGGCGCTGAAGAGTCGGCAACTTCCGAAATACGGATTGGGCGGGAATCTGCTGAAAGTGGGGAATCGGTCCGCGGCGCGCGGTCCAGATCATCTGCGATTCCGGAAACGATGTGCATGTGGGCGTGAGACTGACTCTGGTGGGCAGCCAGCCCGAAATTCGACAACAACCGGAACCCTTCGCAGCATTGGCGTAGTCCAATCTCGACCGCCAGCTTTGCTACGGCGCCAAGCCCGGGACCGCGCCACATCTCCTGCTGCGTCAAATGGCCAAGTGGCACGACGAGCAGCATGACCCGTTCCCACCGCAACCTATTGGCAAAACAGGCAGCGCCCCCGCCGTCCCGACCTGGCGCCCATCCCGCGTTCAAACGAACCTGGATATCCGGGTCCGGCGCCAACACCCAACGGGCTGGCGCCCGTCCGGCGACGATCCGGCAGAATGTACAGTCGAATTCGGCAGCGCCCGTGTTGGGCATCAGCCGGTTCGCCTCGCAGTACGCGCCCGACCGGGAGGCGGCCTGCTCCAGCCCCGGAATCGATAGTCGGGCGCAGATATCAGCCTTTCGGTCACGACGAGCCCATCACGCAATCTCGACGATATCGCCTCGGAATACCGTGTCCCGAATCCGCTGCTGTCTTGCGCGCCGCCGCCATCGGCGGCCTCAAGGAGCACTCTGCTTGTAATGACGGTCGGCAGCGACGCGTTGTGGCGGTGCACGATGAGTTGGTACAGCTTCTCTTCGGCCCACGCTGTCGATGCCTGCGAACCCAGATCGTCGAGTATGAGCAATTCAGCGTTCTTGATGCGGTCGAACAATTTGTCGTACGTCACCTGACTGGTAGGTGAAAAACTCTTCCTCATGTGATCGAGCAGATCGGGCACGAAACGGAAGATGACCTCTTTTCCTACCTCAAGCCTCGCATTTGCGATCGCTACCGCCAGGTGTGTTTTGCCCACCCCGGTCGGTCCTGCCAGGTAAAGCCACCCATTCGGCTGCTTGGCGAACGATCTTGTGGCCTTCAAAGCCTCACGCAGCGTCTCCTTTTGATCGGCAGACGAACCGGCGCCGCCTTGACGGTCGAAGCTGGTAAACGTCATGGAGTTTCGCAAGCGTGGTTCGATTCCGGGATCATCCGGCCCTGGATCGACAATACCCGGCTTAAGGGATACCACCGTCGAAAATGCCGAATCGGTGATGCGGGACCGAATCCTGTCCGGCATATCGTGGGGCGCCAAAGAACTCGTGATCACTGTCGGCATACGTTCGTCGTAACGATGGGTGAGGATCTGGTCCAGTTTGTCCTCGGCCCACGGGGAGGGGGAGTGGCCGCCGATGTCGTCGAGTATTAGGAGTGGGGCCGCGATTACCTGGCCAAATAATTCGTCGTAACGCAAAGTAGCGTCGGGGCTGAACGTCGCACGCAAATGATCCAGCAACTCCGGGACCACTACGAATCGTGTTGGGTGGCCCGCCTTCATCCGCAAGTTGGTTATCGCAGCTGCCAGGTGGGTCTTGCCGGTCCCGGACGGTCCGATCAACGCCAGCCAACCGACGGGACGCTCCGCGAACCTCATCGCGGTGGTGTGGGCACGCCGGAAGGACGACGCTTCTACATAATCGGGTCGCCCCGAAGGATCCAGGGAGTCGAAAGTCAGCCGTTGCAGCGGTCCGAGGTCGCTGTACTGACGCAACCGGTCGAATGGCTTGACACCCCATGCCCGTTCCTGGCACCCGCAAGGTATGACCCTGCCGAAGTCAGGCGTTCCTACTGGCGCCGAGAGGCTCAGCCATCGAGCATCGTCGCAGACTTCGCAGCGGTATTCGGCGTCAGCGATTACCGCGCTGGCGCTGCTGTTGCCGGTACCAGCGGATGAAATCGTCGGATCTAACCTTCTGAGGATGTCCTCCAGGCTCTCCATGTTCGGCCTGCTCCCTCTGCGGACGTCGTAACGTCGCCGCTATGTAGTTCCAGTTCCTGGTGTTCCTGTCGGCTGCCGCCCGAATTGCTTCTACAACCGCCAGTTCCGTGTAGTCGTTGATAGCGTCACGGATTTTTTCGGCGACCATCGGCGTAAGCTGGCCGATATTCTCCTCATAAGCGAGTACAGCTATCGACGGCTCCGCCGCCGATAGCGGGTCCGGCCAGGGCTCCGGTTCAACCTCCCTGCCGGTGGCTTCCGTCGCTTTCACCGGCACGGCGCCCCGCCCGGCAAGCGCCCTGCGCACCGGTTCGGTGTTCAGGAAAAAGCGGTCCGGTTCGCTGCGTTCACGGATTTTCAGCAGCGTACCACGCCTGGCGGCCTGATCCAGAAGCGTAGAAACCCGTTCTTCGAGATCATCTCCACCGGCGCCCAGCATGGCCGCGACCGTCCGATCCGCCGCCAAATCGGCCCTGGTCAATGATGCCGGAAATCCTCGCTGCTGATGAAGCGCCCACACGGCTCTCAGAGTAAGTCTGAGCTCATCCGGGTCGGTGATATCAACGAGCAGGTCGGCCAGCAGGGGATTGGGTACCGGAGTGGACCTGTAGCCCCGCGCGAACGGATTTGGCGCCATCAACTGCCTACCATCGGCGCGGTTGCGGCGACAGGGGCTGGCTGATCCACGAATTGGCCGATGGAATCCCGCACGGCCATCCACAGGTCGTTCGTCGGCCCGTGCCTGTGTTTTGCCACGATGATCTCGGCGAGCCCGCGAGGATAGTCTGAATTCGGGTTGGTCCGGGCCCATTCCTCTTCCGTCATGTACTTATCAACGCGGTGAATGAACATGACGACATCTGAGTCCTGCTCTATGCTTCCGCTCTCGCGCAGGTCCGACAACACCGGCCGGTGCGAAGGCCGCTGTTCAATGGCGCGGCTCAACTGCGACACCGCCAGAACCGGCACGTTAAGGTCGCGCGCCATGGCCTTGAGGGACCGCGATATCTCGCTAACCTCTTGTGCGCGGTTCTGCTCCCGCCGCCCGACGCCGCCCCCGTGAATTAGCTGCATATAGTCGACGACCGCAAAATCGAGTCCAGATTCGAGTTGCAACCGCCGAGCCTTACCGCGAATTTCTGCTACCGTCTGCACCGGCGTATCGTCGATGTAGATCGGCAGGTCCGAAAGAAAACCGATCGAGTCGACGATGCGGGCTTGTTGGTCGTCGCTAACCATGCGAGTTCGTATCACGTGCATGTTGACGCGTGCCTCCGCTGACAACAGCCGCATCGCCACCTGTTCCCTGCCCATCTCCAGGCTAAGCACTCCAACCCGCGCCCCGTTCGCGGCGGCGTTACGGGCCAGGTTCAACGCTAACGTGCTCTTGCCCACGCTCGGCCGGGCGGCAAGGACAATCATGTCGGACCGTTGCAGGCCGCCCAGCAGGGCGTCCAGATTGCGGAAGCCGGAAGGAATTGGGCCAGTGGAGAGTTCGTCGAGGTCAGGGACTAGCGAGGTCGATTCAAGATACGGTTCCAGGGCCTCACGAATTGGAATGAAGTCCCGTGTGTGCGCCCCTGAACGTATGGCGAACAGCAGGTCTTCGGCTTCGCCGAGGGCGTTGTCGACGTCCGGGTCGTCCTTGAACCCGATCTCCGCGATGTCGCCAGCCACGGTTATCAACCGGCGCATCGTAGCGGTCCGGTGGACGATCCGGCCGTAGTACTCGATGTGAACGGAGGTCGGAACAACGGAGACGACCTGATTCAGGTAAGAACTCCCGCCCGCGTCTTCCAACACGCTCATGGTGTCGAGTTCGTGGGCCACGGTCACCTGATTTATCGCCTCGCTGCGATTGAGCAACTCAAGGCAGGCTTCATAACACCAGCGATTGCGTTCGCGGTAGAAGTCGTCCGGTTTCAGGAACCCCGATACGTTGGTAATCGACTCGCCATCAATCAGAAGCGAGCCGATAACGGACTCTTCGGCCTGTATGTCGTGGGGTGGTAGTCGGTCAGCTTGCAAGGGTCTTCGGGATTGAGGTTAGTGAGTAGATGGTCAGAGCCGCGCGAACGGCTGATTTCAGTCCGCGCGGGCTTCATCATCCCCGGCCGGGACATCCCCTTCTTTTGCAGCCTTTTCAGCTTCGGCGGCGACCGCCTCCATCGCCTCAATCGCGGACGACATCTCTTTCGATTCGGAGTCTGACACGACCGAAACCCGCAGTTCAACGGCTACGCCGCCAGCAAACTTGGCCTCGACCTTGTATTCGCCCGTGGTCCGGATGGGGGCAGGAATGCGAATGACCCGCCGATTGACTTCCCGGTCGATGACTTCGCCGATCTTCGCGGCGATCATCGCGGTTGTCACCGACCCGTAAAGTCTGCCGGTGGGTCCGGTGCGAACCTCAACCTCGATAGACGTTTCCGCAAGGGTATCGGCAATCTCCTGCCAGTCCTGTGCTTCCTTGAGCCGTCGGTCCTCGGCCGCATTCCGCAGCTTGTCGGCCCGTTGCAGTTCAGCCCGCGTGGCAAGTACTGCGAGTTTGTTGGGAATAAGGTAATTACGCCCGTAGCCGTTTTTGACCTCTTTGACGTCGCCGGCCATGGCCGTAGGTCGCACGTCCTGCAAAAAAAGTACCTTCAATTTGTCCGTATCCTCGATCGATCCTTGCCTCGCCAGGTTCGCGACAACGAGCGGGTACGCCCGAAAACCCGTTGCGAGTATGCAACGCCTATTTTCAAGATGTTATACCGACAGGCCCCCGCAATGGCGCCGCGTTATCGGCCCTTTTGAATCTCCCGGCGTATCGTTTATATTCCATGGCGAGACCACCGGTAGGCTATGTCCGCGCGACGCGACTTCAGGTCGCTGTTCTTGAAGCAAGCTCCCGGGTCCTCAACCAAAACCGAGTCCGAATTACAATATGGACCCGGCGAACTCGCCGGCAAATCAACCGAAATAGCCACCCTTCAGGGTGTGCCGCGGGGTAACAGGCAATTGGATTACGCAGTCATCAGCAAGCCGTCAGCCCAGTACGAGAACGTCGAAGCAAACCTCGCCGACTACGAGTCGGCGCGAGCCGGGTTCGATTGGTTTCGGGACGGCTTCTCCCAACTAGACTGGTTGCCCGGCGGCGGCCTCAATAACGCCTATGAAGCCATCGACCGCCATGTCGAACACGGCCACGGCGACAAGTTGGCCATGATCTGGGTCGGCAAGAATGGAGAAGAGGAACGCTACACCTATTCCGACATGAAAGACCAATCCGACCGTTTTGGTGCGGTGATGAACGATTTGGGCATCAAAAGGGCCGACAAGGTCTTCATATTCATGGACCGGCTGCCCGAGCTGTATATCGCCGCCTTGGGAGTGTTGAAGGCCGGCGGAGTCATCGGCCCGCTGTTCTCGGCATTCGGCCCCGACCCGGTGCTGGACCGGATGGTAGACGCTGGCGCACGATTCCTAATCACAACCCCGCAGTTGCGCAACAAGATCGCCGAAATCCTGCCCAAAGTGGAGACGCTCGAAAAAGTGATTGTCGCCGACAAGGACGGCCGGTCAGCCGAACCGCTGGCTGATGGCGACCTCGACTACTACTCACTAATGTCCGAGGCCGAACCGGCCGGATTCCAGATCGCCGACACCAGTCAGTACGACTACTCGATCATGCACTATACGTCAGGCAGTACCGGCAAGCCAAAGGGTGTGCTTCATCGACACCAGGCCGTAGTGCAGCAGTACATGACCGGCAAGTGGTGCCTCGACCTCAATTTCGACGACATATTTTTTTGCACAGCCGATCCCGGGTGGGTGACCGGCACGTCCTACGGGATGATGGCGCCTTGGACAAACGGCGTAACTAACTTGATCTACGAAGGTGGATTCGGCGCCAACGCCTACTACGACTTGATCGACAAATACAAGGTCACTGTGTGGTACACCGCGCCCACCGCGGTGCGGCTCCTCATGCGGGCCGGCGCCGGCCCTGTCGAGTCGCATGACCTGTCGACACTCCGATTCATCTCCAGTGTCGGCGAGCCTCTCAACCCCGAAGCCGTCGTCTGGGGCTACGAGCACTACAAGATGGCGATCCACGACAACTGGTGGCAGACCGAAACCGGCGCAATCATGTGCTCTAACTACGCCTCGATGGAAGTGCGAGCCGGATCGATGGGAAGGCCAGTCCCGGGCATCGAGATGGCGGTCCTTGACGAGGACTACAACCCGATGCCGCCGGGAGAGGCAGGCATTCTCGCGGTCAGACCGGGATGGCCATCGATGATGCACGCCTACTGGAGTCAGGACGAGATGTACGCTTCCCGGTTCAAGAAGGGTTGGTACATCACCGGCGATCAGGCGTCGCTGGACGAAGACGGGTATTTCTGGTTCCAGGGCAGGGCGGACGACGTGATCAACACGGCCGGCCACCTCGTGGGACCGTTCGAGGTCGAAAGCGCGCTGATCGAGCACCCAGCCGTGGCCGAGGCGGGCGTAATCGGAAAGCCTGACCCAATAGCCATGGAGGTCGTCAAGGCCTTCGTCACGCTAAACCCCGACTTCGAGTGGTCGACAGGGCTGCGCCGCGAACTGATGCAGTTCACGAGACAAAGACTATCCCCGGCGATCGCCCCGCGGGAAATAGACGTCGTGGACATAATGCCCAAGACCCGATCGGGAAAGATCATGCGGCGGCTGCTAAAAGCACGCGAACTCGGCCTCCCGGAAGGGGACACCTCAACCCTGGAAGACGACTAGGAGGGGGTCACCCGGGCAACCTGTGCGGTTGCCCGGTGGTTAGGCTGACTCGGTCCCCCGTAGGCCCGCGGTCGGTTGACCCTTCAGTTCCACATGGGAGCGCGAGCAGGCTACCCATCAACCCGGGAACATCTGAGCGCCAGACAGCTACGTGGCCAGGCCAGGTTCTAAACCTGCTCCGCCGTTTCGTACTCGATAAACGGCGCGCCCAACTGAGACAGAAACAGCCGGATCGACTCTTCCAGCGCCGGTGCACAATCGTCGTCAGGCCACGCGCCACAGTTCTCCGGCTCGATCAAGCGGCTGCCCGTGATCGCCTCGTGCAGGCCCACGGTCTCCCCGTGCGTCGTAGCGTCACTTTGCCGGCCCCTGAACACCAGGCAAGGCACGACAAGCCGAACCGGCCTCACCGTATCTTCCGACAGAGCGTAATCGACGAGCACCAGAGCGCGCACCGAGCCCGGCGCTACGGACGCCATCTGTATTGCCACCGCTGCGGCCTCCCCCTGCGCCACCAACACCGCCGGTTCGCCTGCTGCCCATACCCCCTCCATAAGTCGAGGCCATTCGCTCCGTTTCAGCGCGAGAACGCGGTAGTCAGCCACCAGTCTTGCGGCGAGAGTCGACCAATCATTGGCCGCGCCTGATCCGGCGATCATGAACATTGGTGGTCGCGATTCACCGTCGGACCATTCAAGGACCGGGATTTTGCGACCTGGGAATTGGGCGATGGATGTTTCGACGTGGTTCATGATTCGACCCTGATTGGCTCATATTCCAGCCTGCACGACCGCCAACCGCCAACACTAACCGACGCGGGCCCACCTTCGCCACATCGACGGTAGCGGGGCAGTGAGCGAGGTGAAAACCCGTACGAAGCGAATCAACCGGGACTGCTCCGCTCCTCTGATTGCCATTGCAACGCTCACACTAGCGCCTCGCCGCCCAGCTTGGCCGGTTCGCTCCCCTTGATCACGTCACGGGCCAGGTTGAGGCAGCGGATATTTTCGGCAGGGTCGCCCGCGAATGTAGCAATGTGTGCCATCTTGCCGTGCGCAAGGGACCCGATCTCCCGATTCAGCCCCAACTCTTCCGCCGTCTCGGCCGTCGCGGCGGAAAGCGCCTGCCACGGCGTGTAATCCAGCCACTCGACGGCCGCCCAACTAGTAGCGGCAGACTTGTCGTAATCAGCATGCGCCATCCCCACGTCGAGGCCACTTGTGAATCCAACTCCGCGTCGTCGCATGTCGACGAGTATCTCTATCACCACTGCGTCTCGCGGTGGGCGTTGAACGATGGACCAATGGAGCGGCCGGGTCTGCATGCCCTCGGCCACGGCCTCATCGCGCAGCAAGGCAGCCCCTATCGTCGCGTCAACCCAACGCCCTTCGTCAGCCATCCTCGTCGCCAACTCGGGGTCGTATTCGAACCCATTTGATGGATTGGCGCTGAGCCAACGCGAGTGAATCAGGTGATGTATCCCTGCGTCCATGCAGTTAAGCGCCCCTCGCGCCGCAACTATTTGCACACCATGTCTGTCGGCCTCGCGGACGGCCATTCGCAGCGTTTCGACCGGGTACTGCGGCCTGCGAGTGGTGGAAGTGGGGGTGAAATTGCCTCAGGTGGCCATCATCTTTATGACCTTTGCGCCCAACTTCACCTGCGTCCTAACCGCCGTGACCACCTCGTCTACGGTGTCGGCCTCCGTACCGAAGAAGTTGCAGTGCCCCGACGTTATCGTGATCGGCGTTCCGGCCATCATCAGCCGGGGATCCGGTATTGCGCCGGTATCGACGGCGTTCTTGAGCGGGAAGGCGACCTCGTCAGGCGTGCCGAGGTCCCGCATCGTGTTAACACCCGACAATAACGCCTTCCTGACCGCCGTCACGGCCCGCATCATCAACGTCGCGGGCGTGTCGGACATCATCAGTACATACGCGTCGTGAGTCGCCGAGTTAATAAAAACGCGCCCCCGGCGCCTCGGGGAGGGCAGACGAGGGCATCACCTCGTTGATAACTCCGCCATCGACGACGAACGCGTGATCGGTGAGGCATTCTGTTAACCCCGGGTTCGCAATCCGCTTCGCCTTGAATATCTGACTATCGGCCACTGTGTTGATCTCCGGGTTCCAATGTGCAAAGTAAGTACGTCAGTCGTTGAGGTTGATAGGTGAGACGCCCTATTTCAGGCCTCAATCTCCGGCGGGGGCGTGCGATGCATCCATGCCGAGAGTAACATTGCCTGTGCTGCGCCGGGTCAGGCCCGAAAAAAGCGGCAAGAACCGACGTTCGAACGGAAAACGTCCCGTTTTCAGCCGGGGTTGCCGCGACGGCCTCCGGTGAAATGACAGCAACCTGAACGTGAAAGAGGAGCAAAAGTTGACCACATCAGATTGGGGAGATATCTACAAAGAGATTGACGCCACGCCCATCATCAACGCCATAGGCAGCGTAACGTTGCTCGGGGGGTCTACGCCTGTACCCGAAGTAAAAGACGCCATGGATCGGGCAAATAGCGCTTTCATACCGCTGGAGCATCTCGAAGAGAAAGCCGGACAGGCGATCGCTCATTTCGTCGGCGTGCCCGCTGCGTACATCACCTCCGGCGGCGGCTCTGCTCTGACTTTGGCCACCGCAGCGTTTATTGCCGGGGACGATGACGACAAGATTCAGCGCCTTCCGGACACGACAGGCATGAAGAATGAGATCCTCATCCAGAAGCGGCAACGTTACTGGTATGACCGCTGCCTTGAAATGGCTGGCGGCAAGCTTGTCGATTTCGGATCCGACGAGGAGACCACCGAGGCCGACCTCGAGAACGCCATCGGCCCGAATACCGCTGTTGTTCACTACGTGTCGTATGAGCAGAACCCCGTCGACCCGCACGCCCTGACGCTCGCGCAGACGATCGAGATCGCCAAAGGCAAAGGCGTACCGGTGATGGTCGACGCGGCTGGACAAATCTATCCCCTCGAAAATCTGGGTATGTACGTCAAGGCAGGCGCCGATATTTCCTGCGTCGCGGCGAAGTACATGGGCGCCCCCCACTCGACCGGTTTCGCGCTGGGAACCAGGGACGCAATTCACAAGCTGTCCCTTCAGTCGTTCGTTTCGTACGAGGGCCGGCGCGTCCGTGGAATCGGCCGGCCGCACAAGGTAGACCGCGGCGAAATGATGGGTGTCGTGGCGGCTGTCAGGCGCTGGATGACCATCAACCATGAGGAACGCCTCGCCTACGCGGAACAGCAGAGTCAGAACATCCTCAGGCCGCTCAAGGGAATTCCCGGCGTCCGCGCTGAGTTGATCAACAACGTCATTGCCAATCAGCCGTTCGGTGTTCAGGTCGATATCGACGCCGAAGTGGCCGGCATGACCGAGGAAGACGTCATAGCTAAACTCAAGGAAAATGACCCCCCGATCTGGACTCGAATCAAGCTTGGTGGAACGGGCATCACAATTCACGTGTTCGGCCTGTCGGAAGGCGAGGACAAGATCGTCGGAGAAGCCATGGCCGATGTCCTCAAGCAAGCCGTTCCGGCATAAGCGAAAGGCAAAAGGACAACAAACACGGCCCGCGCCTCTACCGGCGCGGGCCTCTTTTTGTCGGTCATGGGAGTGTCCAGACCGGTCTGGTTGGGCGATCAGACCATTAGTAAGGAGTTAAAGAAATGCCACTCGGAACAATTGCGATTCTGAGTCCCGGCAGCATGGGTTCGGCTGTCGGCAAAGTCCTCTGCGAGAGCGGCTACGACGTGGTGACCAACCTCGATGGCCGCAGCGAACGAACCCGCGCTTTGGCCGAAAAGTCGGGGTTCCGCGCCGTGTCGGGGATGGACCGCATCGTCGAAGAGTCGGATCTGGTGATGTCGATACTGGTTCCGGCAGAGGCGATGTCGGTGGCCCGTGAGGCCGCCGCTGCGATGGAACGAACCGGCGCGTGCCTTGCTTACGCTGACTGCAACGCGGTATCGCCCGATACAGCACGCGAGCTGGGCACGATCATTGAAGCAGCGGGCGGGCGTTTCATAGACGCCGGAATCATCGGAGGGCCGCCAGGGTCGGGTTCGCCGCCGCGCTTCTACGCCTCTGGGCCGCACGAAGCGGTGCTCGGCGAACTGGACGGTAAGGGCATCATGGCGCCGCTGTTGGGAGGAGAGGTTGGAAGGGCGTCGGCGATGAAGATGTGCTACGCATCCCTGACGAAGGGCGTTGCTGCTTTGCAGACCGCAACGCTGATCGCCACACAGCGGTTGGGGCTGGCGAGCGAACTTGAAGAGGAAATGTCGTCAAGCCAGGCAAACGTGCTCGGGCAGATGCAATCTGTGATCGGGCTGCCCGGCAAGGCGTTCAGATGGGTGGGCGAGATGGAGGAGATCGCGGCCACGTTCGAAAGTGTCGGCGTAACCGGGGGTTTTCATCACGGCGCTGCCGAAATATTCAGGATTGTCGCCGCGTCGCCCCTTGGTGACGAACGCCCGGAAACTGTCGATCGCAGCCGAACGCTGCGGGAAACCGTCGAGGTGTTTGCGGCGGAGAAGTAACGCCGGTGAGGGAAGACTACCGGGCTCGGACGAACGCCGGCCTACACGAATCTGACTGTTGACCCGCAAATGCAGTTCACCGTCGTCGGCCCGTCCGGCGAGGTGTTAGCCGGACTCCTCGAGCAGGCTAATTCGCCTCCTCAGTTCGGAAGCGATGTGCTGGTACTCATCCGCGATCGCGTCCGACTCGAACACGGCTGGCCGGCGGGCGTCACGGTACTCCTCGCGCATTGCGGTTCTGCCGAGGAACGGGAGACGCATTTCTTCTGCCAGATCTTCGCCCGCGCCCGACCCGAAGATCGGACCCGAAAAGTTCTCGACTATTCCCAGAACAGGCAGATTCAGCTTGCGGATCATGTTTATCGACCGTTTCGCGTCCAGAGCGGCCAATTCCTGCGGACTGGTCACGACGATAAAACCGTCGATGTTTAACGTCTGCATCACGGTCAGCGGCGCGTCTGACGTGCCCGGAGGCAGATCCACCACCATGTAGTCGAGGTCGCCCCACTCGGTCATCGTCAGGAACTGGTTGATGGCGTTGTGGATCATCGGCCCCCGCCAAATGATCGCCTCTTCCTCATCTTCCTGGAAGAAGGCCATCGACATTACCTTCACGCCGAATCGGGACGACGGGTAGAACACGCCGTCTTCGTGGGTCGGGCCTTCGGTAATGCGAAGGACGCGGGTGACGTTCGGGCAGTCGATGTCACAGTCGAACAAGGCCACGTTGGAGCCTTCTTGCGCCAGAGTGGCCGCAACGTTGACCGCCACCGTCGTTTTGCCGACGCCCCCCTTGCCGCTGTAAACCCCGATCCGCTTGCGGATGCGATTCAGCTTGTCTGAGATTGCCTTGCGACGCCGAAAGTTTTCCCGGACGCTCGCGAGCCGGGCCTCTTCCTGTGGGGTTAGCTGCCTGCGCGGGGAGGTCATCGGTGGTTAATCAAGGGGGGTTGTTGATGAGCTGGCGGCATCATCGAAGCCTCATTTTGAACCGCGGCATCCGGCCGCAGGCGTCGCAACCGGTAAAACCCTGCACAACTTCGCCGCAACGGCAATTTAATCTTTAGTCGAGTCCCAGCAGACGTTTGCCGTCATCTGTGATCATGTCGGGTGACCAGGGCGGGTCAAAGACGACGTCCACCTGCACGTCCTCGACGTCTTCAATCTCGGCGATTCGCCATTCCGCTTGCTGGGCAATGTACGGGCCCATGCCGCACCCCGCCGCCGTCAGCGTCATCTCAACGTGGACGTCGCCATCTTCGACCTCCACTGAATAGATGAGGCCGAGGTCCACAACATTCACCGGAATTTCGGGGTCGTACACGTCCCGAAGGGCATCCATCACGTCATCGCGGGTAAGAGTCGCTGTAATTTCAGGCATTTCTGATTCACTCTGGCGGTGTCACGCCTATGATCGTTGATTCCTTGTCCTGGGCGTTTCACGGCGTGCGACCGCGAATAAAGCCCACCTCTGGACTCAAGATTACCAGAACCAACCTGATTGGAATCAGTTTTTGCCCAACGCGAAGGCGGGACGCCCATCCGGATGTCCCGCCTTCGCTGTCGCCGGCTAACCGGCGAATCTGTTCTGGCTGAGGGGATTACGCGCAGTCAGGGTGTCCTTCGTTCCATCGACCGAAGTTCACGTCGTCCATGGCACCCTGGTTGATGCTGGCCATCTTTGTGCGAGTTTTCGTCCACATGTCGGTCCAGGTCTCAGCGTCCCTGAGTTCCGCTTCCGGATTCTTGCGGCTGCGGGCCACAAATCCGGGGAACGCGTCTCGTCCGGTTGGCTGGCCGATCGGGTTGTACCGAAGGTCAAAACTCCACCGGATCTTTTCGCTGACGTTCGCCAGAGACCCGTGCACCGTCTCCCTGTGCAGGAAGATAACGTCGCCGCGCCTGGCCGGCATCGGCAGTGTGGAGTCGATATCGAACAAGTTCTCGGGGATGACCCTTCGCCCCGTGCCCTGGTAGTTGAGGCAGTGCGTGAGCAGTCCGCTGTCGTGGCTCTGCGGGACGATCTTCAGGGGCCCCTGCTCGATCGCCGCGTCGGTGAGTGAGAACCACGCCGTGATCATGTTCGTTTCGTCCGCTTCCACAGTCACCACGCCGTGATCCTGATGCCATTCCGTGGCGCCGATCACCGGCTCGCCGTTCGCATTCTTGGGCAAGTACTGCTCCGGCGGCTTGATTCGTACATGCTGAACCGGATTGGAATAGATTTCCGGCCCGATAAGCGATTCGACGGCGTCGAGCAACGGCTCCGCAGTCAGCGCGTTCAGGACGGCTTGCCCTGTCCAGAACGGGGTATCTTCGGTCACTCCCATAAACGGCAGGGAAAAATCAAAGTAGCCGCCCCACTGCTTCCCTGTTTCGGCATAAATCGCAGTGACTCGATCGCCGAACGGCAAATCCTCGTATCTGGACTTGATCTCGCCTTTGTCGTAAAGCTCATCTGCCAGCCGGTCGAGGACGCCGGAATACTCATCAATAATCGGGTCGAGGTACTCTTCCGGGTCAAGGACACCGTCGACCTTCAAGAACCCGTACTTGTAGAAGCCTTCAACCTGCTGCGCGGTTAACGAACCCATTTCGATTGACCTCCGCTCCGGATGAACCTTGTGCTTACGTTTTACATCCGTGGCGACCGCATATGTTACAGGAAATGATGATCAATGTCGGTAGGTATTGCGGGTCGAATTCACGAAGACATAGATAATCTTCCATGCGAAGCGAGGCCTTCGCCGGTCCAGGCGCATCCGCGGACGCGGTCCGGCGGGAGAATTGCCAGTTCGCGTCTCGGCGCGGCTCTATGCCGGGCTGAGTGCCGGAATTTGCGACCGCGGCACGGAATTGATTCGGGATTGACTGATAACTGATGACCACTGGAATGGCAATTGACTGACCGAAGGAGCATCTGGGCGTGGGGAATGGAATCATCCGAACCCACTGCTGCGCATCGCCGCCGCGCCGCGGATGAGGCGTCGAGACGATTCGGAATTCCACTGGAAGCAACTCGTCCGCCGCGAGTGGGAGACTTGCGGGTGCGTCCACCTCGAATCAAAATGCCGGCAGGGTTATTGCCCTTCTGTTCGACGGACCCACACGATCGCGCGACGCACAGCTACGGTCACAGTTTCAGGGACCGCATAAGAAAGTTCGACAGGTCGTTCGTCAATCCGCCCGATATCGTCGCTCGCCCGATTAGTGAGGAGCAGGTCGTCGCGTTGCTCGACTTCTGCGCGTCAGCCGGTTATACAGCGATTCCGTACGGGGGTGGATCGTCGGTCGTAGGCGGGGTTGAGCCTCCCGAAGGGTCGGACGGCGTCGTGAGCATCGACCTAACGGCCCTCGACAGGGTTCTCGAGGTCGATACTGTATCCCAGGCTGCCCGAATTCAAGGTGGGGCGCTCGGGCCGGTACTCGAAGCGCAACTCAAGCCCCACGGCACGACGCTCCGCCATTTCCCGCAAAGTTTCGAGTTCTCGACCCTTGGGGGCTGGATCGCCACCCGATCAGGCGGTCACTTTGCTACCAATCACACGCACATCGACGATCTCGTCGAGTCGGTGCGGATGGTTACGCCGGCCGGAGCCTACGAGTCCCGCCGGCTACCCGGCAGCGGCGCAGGGCCGAGCCCGGACCGTCTGGCGATCGGTAGCGAGGGCATCCTCGGTATCGTCACGGAAGCATGGGTGCGGTTGCACGCGCGGCCGCGATTTCGAGCAGGCGCCGGCGTGACGTTTCCAACATTTGAGGCGGGATGCAAGGCGGCAAGGGCCGTTGTGCAGTCCAGAATGTGGCCCGCCAACTGTCGGGTATTGGACCCGTTGGAGGCCCGATATTTCGCGGCCATGGACGGCTCGAAAGCCCTGCTGATCCTCGGGTTTGAATCGGCCGACATCCCTCAAGACGCCAAACTCAGGGAGGCGCTCGAAATTGTCAGGAGTTCTGGCGGCAGCGTGCTCAATGAGAATCGGCTGGAGCGGTGCGGCGGTGCTGGCGAAGGCGCGGATCCCGTTACGGTGTGGCGAAAGACGTTCATCAACATGCCGTACAAGTGGAACGAAACGGCCGGGCTTGGACTGATCCTCGATACGTTTGAATCGGCGATTACGTGGGACCGCTGGCCGGAATTCGATCTGTCGGTAAGGGCAGCGGTCAACGATGCCCTGATCAGGGTGTGCGGCAGGGGAGAGGTTTCGTGCAGATTCACCCACGTATACCCGGATGGACCGGCCCCGTACTACACCTTTACCGCCCCGGGGCGACGCGGTTCAGAACTGGCAATGTGGGCTGAAATTAAGGAGGCCGCCTCCGACGCCGTTATTGCCGCCGGGGGCACGATCACCCACCACCACGCCGTTGGCAGAGACCATCGGCCGTGGTATGACAGGCAGAGGCCGGCGCTCTTCGCCGATGCCCTGCGCGCAGCAAAGAAGTCGTTAGACCCGGCCGGGGTCATGAATCCCGGAGTCCTGATCGACCCATAGACTCCCAACGCCCGAGGCGCAGGCGCGATTTCAAGGTCGGCGAATCCCGGTCGACCCGGGATCAAGGGGATTCTGCATAAATCATGGTCACATCGGGCATAAACAGTGGTAGGTTTGTCCGGCATATTGAGGCGCGCCGCGTTCCGGCCGAGCCGTAATTACTTTGGAGAATCCGCCAATGACCGCAATAGAGGAACGATTTCGCCACCTTCATCCCACGTCCGCGGGCCTCGCAGATCAGGCCAGGCAGCTGTTTCCCGACGGGGTGACCCACGTTAGCCGCAAGTTGGCGCCGTACCCGGTGTACATGGACCGGGGCAAGGGGCCGCGCAAATGGGACATCGACGGCAACGAGTACGTCGACTATCGCACCGGCCATGGTTCGATGATTCTCGGCCAGGCACACCCCGCAATTGTGGACGCAGTTCAGACCCAGATGGCGAAAGGCACCCACCTCAGCGCCTGCACCGAGATCGAGATCAAGTGGGCGAGCCTCGTCAGGCAGATAGTGCCGTCCGTCGAAAAGGTGCGATTTGTGAGCTCAGGCACGGAAGCCGTCATGATGGCATTCCGGATCTGCCGCCGATTTACCGGGAAGCAGAAAATCGTTAAGTTCGCCGACGCCTTCCACGGATGGTCCGACGCGGCCTACGTGACCGACCCCGACACCGACGCCGCATATGGCATACCCGTCGGCACCTCTTCCTCGATCATCAATCTGCCGCCCCATGATCTTGAAGCGGTAGAGAACACTCTCAAAGCGGACGACGACATCGCGGCCGTCATTTTCCAGGGCAACAACATCGCCCGCCCCGAATTTGTCAAAGGCTTGCGTGCGCTAACCACCCGCTTGGGCGTGCTGTTAATCATCGACGAAGTCGTTAGCGGTTTTCGTTGGTCCATGGCGGGATGCCAGGGCCACTACGACGTTCAACCGGACGTCAGCGCGTTTGCCAAGATCCTTGCTGGCGGTCTGCCAGGCGGCGCGGTCGGCGGCAGGGCCGACATCCTGGATGTGATCGGCGAAGGAGGAATCCGTCACCCCGGCACGTTCAACGCAAACCCATTGTCGGCAGCCGCCGGCGCCACAGCGCTTCAACTGTTGACCGAAGAGCCTATTGTAGAAACCGCTGAGGCATCCGCCGAGAAACTTCGGGTTGGAATCAACGAAGTGCTGCAACGGATGGAGATTCCGGGCGGCGCATATGGGATGGCATCCGTCGTCAGCGTCAGTCTCGGGCAGGAAGTCGATACAACTGACCCGTATTCAACGCCCGCGGAAGCCGATCCCGATGGCAGTCAAGTCTCCGGCGACATAATGAACCAACTCCAGATGGAGTACATAAACCAGGGAGTATGGTCAAACCCGGTGGCGTACATCCTGTCGAGCAGTCACCAGGACAGCGACATCGAATTCACCGTCGATAAATTCGAGGCCGCGCTTCAAGAGGTCCGCAAGACCGGAGCGATCTAGACGGCCCTGGCCCTTTGGAATCGTAGGCTGATCAGTTCCTGACGAGCTTTGTGAAACGGCCGCCGATGAGCCACTCCGGCACGTAGAGGTTGCCCTCCGCGTCGGCAGCGATGCCGTGGGGGCTGTTGAACTTGCCGGGTTCGAGGTCGGGCGGCCGCATCAGGTTGCCATCGTGCCCGTGGATGTTGGGCCACCCTTCGCGGTGCGCCACGTCCGTGTTCGCACCTAGTTGGCCGGCAAGATTGTCGTCGGGGTCTACCAACGTGACGCGCGCCTGAAGTTCGGGGATTGCCAACAGGTCACCTGCCACCGCAAACGTGCACGGCGTGATAAGCCAATCTTCACCGAATGACCGCTTGAACTTTCCTTCCAGGTCGTACACCACCACGCGGTTGTTGGCGCGATCAGCTAAGTAAAGTTCCGGGTCGGCCTTCCGGTAGTCGACCAGTAACCCGTGCGGGGTATTGAATCGGCCGGCCTCGCTCTCCTCACCATTGATGCTGCCCAGGTACTCGCCGCGTTTGGTGTATCGATGTACCCAGCTTTGGCCGTAGCCATCCGCAACCCATACGTCGCCGTTGCCGCCAAACCGTTCCTGATGGACCGCTACCGACGTCACCGAAAACGGACCGTCTGAGTAGATATCCAGGTCAGGTTGCCCAATACGCATCATGGCGTTGCCAGCGAAGTCCAGTTTGACGGCCTCACTTGGTTTTGCATCGTCCGGGTAGTCGTAGTTAATTTCCGGTAATCGCTTTCGACCCGTGTCGCCGATCCACAGAACCTCTCCGTCTCCCTCGGATGCGATGCTCATGCCGTGCGCCTCGGTGATCGGCGCGTCCCAGGAATCGACAACATTTCCGTCTGGATCGAAACTGAGGATCGTCGGTTTGCCCTGATGGCATGACACGATCCGTCCATCTGCCCGAACAACTGCGTCGTGGTGAGACCAGCCTTTTGTAGCAGCCTCGTCACCTGGAATCCTGGCCCAGTCATCTACCCACGTGTAAACGTGATCTCCGCTTCCAATCTTCATCGGTAGGTCTCCTTGGTCAGGCTGAACCGGTCCCTGCGTCATGAACTACGGGACCGGCGGGGACGATCGCCGTCCCAAATTTGCGGCCCCGACTTAAGCAGAACGCCTTGTGGGCGCCCGCGCGGGTTCGCAGTTCAATTTATTAGTGCTGTTCAGGGATGAATGATCACTTTCGTGTATCCCTCTTCCCTGCGGTCGAACTTCGTGTAAGCATCCGGCGCTTCGTCGAGCGAGACCTCGTGAGACACGACGAAACCTGGCTCAGCGCGCCCGGCAATGATCAGATCGCGCAGGTAAGCGTTATAGCTCTTGACGTTGCATTGTCCGGTCCCGAGGCGAAGACCCTTCTCGAACAATTTGCCGAAATTGATGAGCAAAGCCCCCTTGGCCGCGTGCGAATCGACACCGCCGGGGTCTGACGGAACGTAAAGGCCCGGAATGCCGAGCGCTCCCGTCGGCGAGACTACGTCAATTAGCTGGTTCAGGACTATGTTAGGTACCTCGTCCTGCTCGCCTCCGGCTGCTGACGAGCCCGCAGAAGTGGCCTGGTATCCGACTGCGTCGATGCCTTTGTCCACCCCTTCGCCGTTCCTGTTCGACTTGATCTGTTCGACAGGGTCGGCAACGTCGTAATCGATCGGTATTGCGCCGATCTGTTCCGCCTTGTCGAGCCGTTCCTTCACATGATCCACGGAATACACCTCGGCGGCGCCCCGAATGACGCAACTGTAGGCCGCCATAAGGCCCACCGGCCCAGCCCCGAAAACCGCCACAGACTCCCCTGGGCGAACACCCGCGAGCTCGGCGCCGTGATAGCCGGTCGGAAAGATATCGGCGAGGAGCGCGAAATCGGCCTCATGGGCGTCACCCGGCGGCAGCGGGAGGGCGTTGAAATCTACGAACGGCACCTGGAGATATTCCGCCTGTCCGCCCACCCACGGACCCATCGCCACATACCCGTACGCGCCTCCGGCAAAACCGGGGTTTACCGTGTTGCAGAACCCCGTGAACCCGCCAAGGCAGTTTTTGCAGAACCCGCATGCGACGTTGAAGGGCAGCACAACGCGGTCGCCAACTTTGCGGGTCTTGACCGCCGAGCCGACCTCCTCGATCACTCCCATGTTCTCGTGGCCGAAAACGATGCCCGGCTCGGCCGCCGTTCTACCTTCGTACATATGCAGGTCCGATCCGCATATGCATGACGACGTGATTCGTACGATCGCATCGTTGGGGTGCTTTATCTCGGGGTCGGGTACCTCTTCGATCCCGACGCGGAACGGTTCCTTATAGACGACGGCCTTCATTCGCTCACCTCCGGCGGGCCAGGCTAAATTGTGTAACGATTGCAACTTGCCCGTGGCCGCCCATGTTACACAAGCCCCGATGCGATCTGAAACTGGCGAGGTTGCGTCCGGCGCAACATACGAAGACTGCGTGCTAGCCTTTGCGCCGCGCTACTTGCTATTCGGGACTTAACTGGAATCACCACCAATGCTTGAACGATTTAAGGTCCCAGTGACAGATCGCATATATGTGCCGGCCGTTCGCGTCAGGGAGGCAGCTGAAGCGGTATTCCTCGCCATGGGCCTTTCCGGCGGAGATGCGCAACAGGCCGCGGACGTGCTTCTGACGAACGACCTCAGAGGGGTCGAGACGCACGGCGTATCGAACATGTTGCGTTCTTACGTATCCGGCTATCGCAGCGGGGACCTTAACCCGACCCCAGTCGTAGCGACTGAACGCGAATCTGGAACAACCGCGATCCTGAACGCCGACGGCGGACTGGGAGCGCATGTCGCGCCCCTCGCGATGCGGATGGCCATAGATAAGGCCGCCAAAATGGGCCTCGGTTCGGTCAATGTGCACAAGGTCGGCCACATGGGTGGCGCCGGTTACCATGCCATGATGGCGACAGAGGCCGACATGATCGGCCTCGCAATGTCGACGAGCGGCGGTGTCAGGATGCTGCCGACATTTGGCGCTCGTCCTATGCTTGGAACGAACCCGATCGCATGGGCTGCGCCCGCAGGAAAGATGCCGCCCTTCCTATTCGACATCGGAACAACGCAGATCGCCGGGAATAAGGCGACCCTCGCTAAGCGGGTCGGAGCGAAGATGTTGCCTGGCTGGATAGCCGCGCCGGACGGCGCTCCGATTATGGAAGAGATCGACCTGCCGGACGAATATTGGATGCTGCCTTTCGGAGGCACGAGGGAGCAGGGGTCGCACAAGGGCTACGGATTTGCTTCTGCGATCGAGATAATGGGGAACATCTTGACCGGCATCGGGCCAAGTTTCATTAACCCCGGCTCATGTTTTCACCTTGCCGCGTGGAACGTCGATGCGTTTACCGACGTAACGAAGTTCAAGACGGACATGGACACCGTTCTACGGGGCCTCGCAGACACAAAGCCGGCGCCCGGCCACGACCGCGTTTTGTATCCCGGCCTAGCCGAGGCAGAGGAGACCGACCGGCGATCCCGAGACGGGATTCCGTATCACGTCGAGGTTGTCGATTGGTTCAGACGAATCCGCGCCGAACTCGAACTCGATTTCGAGTTCCCCTAAGCCGCGTTTCCGCCGGCCGGTCAACCTAAACAACCATGGCAATTCGATCCTCGAATTATTTGGCCGGGTTTTGTCCAATATCAACGGCCGAGATTCTTGTAATCTACGTCTGCCGAAAGAAAAGTCATGGTATTGAACAATTCAACGCGCGGCGGCATACTCGCCGAGTCAATGAGGTCGGCGATGTGCCTGGCGTCGATTCGTCGGTGCGGCACGACGAGGCTTACTACATACAGCACGCCGTATGCCGGTTCAACGATTCGTGGAATGGCCCGAATTACCTTGAGATCGGCTGGCGCATGCTGGCCGGAGACCCGCTGTTTTACATGCGCCACGTGGATCCTGGAGGATGCGAGGGTTCGGTCGACCCACTGAATATCCAACAGGGCGAACACGAACTCGCGGCGCGAAAGTTACGGGACGTGCTCACGCTCGCGGCAAGTGGGAAGTGACCGAACAGCCAGCGCCCGCTTTGTCCCTGGTGTGAGTCCAGGCGCCAGTAGCCAGCTTTTTCAACTGAACGAACAACACAGCACAGGTGGTTTAGGCCATCAACAAAGGGTAAAGAGAATATGAAGGGTAGCGACGCACTGATGGAGATGCTCCGGGCCGAAGAGGTGAAGTACATCTTCGGTAACCCGGGCACCAGCGAAGCCGCAATCATGGATTCGCTCGAGAACTATCCGGAATTCGAATACGTTCTGGCCGTTCAGGAATCGGTGGCTATCGGCATGGCCGACACATACGCCCGCGCCACGGGCAAGCCGGCCTTTGTCAGCCTTCACATCGACAACGGACTGTCGAACTCGTTTGCCTTGCTTATCGACTCGTACAACACCGGTACTCCTATGGTGGTGACCGCTGGCAATAAGGACGTGCGAAAGCTGGCGGAGGGGCGCAGCGATCTCGCCGAAATGGCGCGGCCATACACGAAGTGGAGCGCCGAGATCACACATCCCGAGCAGTACCCATCGGTCATCCGCCGGGCGTTCAATGAAGCGGCGAGCCCCCCGACCGGACCAGTTTTCGTGTCGCTTTCGGCAAATTCTCTGGACGACGATGCAGACGTGAACCTCGTACCGTCCAGAGGTTTCAGGAAGTCTCCGGCCGCCAATCCCAAGGACATCGAGGACGCCACGAACATTCTGGCGGGCGCCAGCAGCCCGGTTATGATCGTCGGCGATCGTGTCATGGATAACGGCGGCACGGACGCTGCAGTTCGGGTGGCGGAGCTTCTCGGCGCGCCGGTGTATGGCCACGTGAGCAGCCAGGTCAACTTTCCGACCGATCATCCCCAGTACATGGGCATGTTGAGTCTCCGGCAGCCCTCAGCCCTCGAAACGCTCGATTCCGCCGACGCGGTTTTGGCGGTCGGCTGCCCCGTCTTCAACGATTTCTTCTACCAAAATGACACTGTGCTCAAGCCAGAGACGAAGCTGGTGCACATCGACATCAACGCCGGCGAGATCGGCAAGTCCGAACCCACCGACGTCGGAGTTTTCGCCTCCCCCGGCGAGGCGTTGGACCAACTCGCGGAAGCCCTGAATTCCGAAATGACCGGCTCGCAGATGGAGTCGGCGCGCGGCAGGGCGGTGGTCGTGGCGGCAGAGACCCGCGCCATGGACGAGGCTTTCCGAAAGAACGCCATGCCGGGAAACAGCCAGCGTCCCATGTCGCCGGAGGCAGCGATGTTGGCCGTTGCGGCAGCATTGCCGGAACATGCGGTGGTATTCGACGATGCGATCAGCAACCGCGGGTCGTTGCATTCGGCCGCGAAGTTCAGCCGGCCTGGCGATTACTTTGGCGCAAGAGGCGGCTCGATCGGATGGGGACCTGGTGGAGGGTTGGGTCTGAAACTTGCCAACCCCGATCGCCCGGTCGTTGCCGTATGCGGTGACGGGACGATGATGATGTCCCTGCAGGGTCTGTGGACCGCGGTCAACTCAAAAATCCCAACCGTGTTTGTGGTCTGCAACAACGCCATGTACAGGGTGTTGAAGCTGAATATGAAGGTCTACAAGCGTACGGTGAAGGGTAAGCCGGACGAGCCGAGCAAGTACCTGGGTATGGATTTTCCCGTGCCGTTCGACTTCGCCGCGCTGGCCAGATCGTTTGGCGCCCACGGTGTGCGCATCGAGAATCCGGCCGACATCGGACCCGAGCTACAGAAGGCCATCGACATGAACGCGCCGGCCGTGTTGGACGTGATCCTGGATGGAAGCGTCTGAAATATCCCGCTTGGCAACGGGTCCGGAAGTACCGGCCGGCCGGTAACCAGTTGTGCTGGTACCCCTGGCAGGATTTGAACCTGCGACCGACTGCTTAGAAGGCAGCTGCTCTGTCCACTGAGCTACAGGGGCGAGACGGCTCGACGCGTTCCGTAGGTCAAGGATATAACTGCGCAACCGCCTGCCGGCAATAATTGACGGATTCCCCCCTGCCGCGCTGTGGAATCCGGATCGTTTACTCCTGCCCGCGGTAGCGGACGATGACCTCCATGCTCTCCACTGCGAGCGGCGCGTTGATCTTCGGATTGCGGCCCATGACAGCGATCGCTACGTCGTTCCGGCCCCGCTTCAACGCCGGAGCGTCTGCCACGTCGAAGTCTAGCCAGTACTCGTTATAGAGGATATGCACGTTAGCCGCGGCGCGGTCGAGAACCTCGCCGTTCAGCCGAAATTCGACGTCGTCCAGCGATGTCAGTTCTTCGATCATCAACCTCAGTGTCGCCGATTCCAGAGTCCCGTCACTCTTGGCCTGTGACACGTCATCGGCAATGTTGGCGCTCAAAGTTGTCGAATCGCCTGCCGATGACAACTCGACGGGCAACGGACCTCGAGGAACCGGCGGCGCGCCGAATTCGGCAGCGGATGCTTCCCATTCCTGGGGCTTGTCGACCAGATAGTGCTTGTTGTGTCCGGCAAGTACGGCCGGATCGCCGATTTCCTTCCACTGTTGCCGGTCGTAGTTGATGTCCCGGTTGAAAGCAATCAGTTGGTTGTTCCACAGATAGATCCCGTCTACACCCGCCTGCCAATACGCGGCTGCGGATGCGCGGCACATCTCGGTGGAGTACACGTTCGGCTCTCCGAACAGAATCTGTGACGAGACCGGGCGTCCGGTCCAAAACAACCCTAAATTCTGGGCCATCACTTGAACTCCCGTGCCGCGTGCTGCCCCCACATACTCCTCAACGGGGACCTGGTGCAAGCTTTGGTGGACCACGCCCGCAACGAGAATGTCGATAATGCCATCGTCGATCCAGGTCCGGATATCGAGGCCGGAACCCATCGCCAATTCAAACGTTGGCGGGACCCGCACCGCTAACTCCAATGGACGACCGATCCGTTGCGATTTTTCGTCGAGGGCGGCCCTGATCGAACGCATGAGTTCGGTCATTAGCGGAGCGTTCTGAGCAGCCATTCCCTGCTTGAAGAACCTTGGGAATCGGCAAAAGTCCCAATCGAACCCGTCGAGGTCGTAGTTTTCGATCGCCTCTGTAGCGATCGCAAGCCTGTACTGCCTTACCTCTTCAATTCCGAAGTCATACCCGAACCGCGAATATCCATGCATCCGGGTCCCGGTGAAGGGGTTTTCGGACCGGCCGAGCAGCCAATCGGGGTGTGTTCGTTTCATGGACGACAACAACGGGTCGCCATCCGGCAACCGGCCGTCGTGCATGTCGTTGACGCGCATCGACAGGAACACGGAGAGGTTGTTCCTGTGCCCGTGGTCGATCACTACTGCCGCGGGATCGGTCCCTTTTTCGAACAAGTCCCGGGTGTTTTCGTAGATCCGCCATGCGCCCGCGGTGTCGAACTGCTCTCGATCACTGCCCCAAATTGGCCCGACCTTCGTGCGATGGCTGTAGTAATCAGAGAAACGAGACGTGGGAGTGCCCCGATACGGGTCGGTGCCAAGTTGCCAGAAAATCGTGTCGACGTGAGTGTCCAGCAAAGGCTCGATCGTCAACTTGACCAGCCCTTCTTCTCCCATCGGGGCTTCCAGCGTGGGTCCCACGAGGGTCCCGCCGTCGTTGCAAAGAATCAGCCTGTGGGGTTTGCCATTTGTTGCCAAAGTGATGCTCCGTTCAATTCGGACCGCGTGCGCCCGAAAAAATATCCTGTCGGGCTGTAATATACGGGAACGGTTGCTCTTGATGGCGTCCGCCAGCCCGCGGAGAGTCGCGGCGGGCATCCGCCATGATGGGCCATCGGATTCCGGCGACAGTCGGCGCAGACGGTCTGGTCCCGCCTGAGCGCAAGTCGGCGGAGTGTTAAATTCGAACAGCGCGGGACTTGCAGGAGCAACAGTCAAATACGTTGTCGAGGGAGGGCTGCAATCGGCGTTTGACCCGGCCCGAGAGGCGAGGAATCGCTCGGCGTACTCCCAACGCACATTATATTTATGATGCAGACGCGTTCGTGTAACGTGTGACCATCCCCGGCGACGGCTATTCAGCACCGAGAGGCTACTAACGTGACACCGTCCCCCAAAATTTCTTCCATCCTATGGCCGCTTCTATTCGCAGGGATTTTGTGCGCGGCCATCGCCTGCGGCAGTGACGACGGCGCCTCATCCGGCGGCGGCGCCCAGACCACCGATACAGGCCAGTCAGCGCCGACCCAGCCGCCTGCTCCTGCTCAGCCCACAGTCTTGTCTGAGGACGAAAAGGCGGCGAACTTCGATTCAGGGCTGAGTATCGATGAGATTATTCTCGATACAGGGGAGCTCGGCGGCAAGGTGATAACGCTCATCACCAACACCTCGGATGAGGAATGCTCCGGGCTGGCGTTCGGAGTTGAACTCCTGGACGACTCCGGCAAATTGATCTCAGAAATGGGCGCCAGAGCATCCGGTCCCTTGGCCGCCGGCGAGCAAGGGAAGTACCAGGATCGATATGTGGGCAAGGGAGTCGTTGAAGCGAACGTCATATCCACAACCTGCGAAAATTCACCATCCAGGCACGGATCGCCGCAGAGCCCTACCAAGTAGTCGCAGCGGGATTAGCGAAGTCAACATTTCATCCGTAATCGGATTTGGCTCAAGTCATAACCGGCAAGATCGTGGAATACAGAACATGAACGTAACTAGAAATAGGCTGACAGGCTTTGTCCCGTTGGCGTTGGGCCTGGTAGCAATGGCGTTCGTAGCCTGTGGCGGCGGCGGCGAACCGTCGCCGTCGCAGGCCCAACCGACGGCGCCTCCCCAGCAGGCAGCGCCGCCAACGCCAACGCCGCAACCGGCCGAGGAAACAGGTCTGGTTGTAGATGACCTGAATCTTGAAGCAAAGGGGGCCGGTGGACGCGTTACATTCACCCTTACCAACAGCGCTGACGTTCCTTGCAACGGGTCCACTGTGTTTCTCGACCTGTTAAGAGGCGACGGGTCGGTAGCCAGTCAGCTGGGCATCCAGGCCTTTAAGCTGGAGCCGGGTGAAAGCAAAGAGTTGCAGGAACGTTACATTGGTTCGACGATCGAAAATGCCGACGTTACATCTACCACGTGCAAGGCTTCTTCCCTGAGTGACAACAGTTCACCGGGTCGGGCTCAGACACCGGTCCCTGGGAAATAGCCCGCTACTTTCGGGAGTACGTCGCCATCGACGTTGAGACGAGCGGCTGCGGATAACAGTTCCGATTGTACCGGGGCTACTTTCGGGAGCACGTCGCCATCGACGTTGAGACGGGGGATCGGGCAGTCGCCGTCGGCGAAACTGCCGCGATGGAGCGTCTGCGGGCGCAGTGCCCGGAGGCTGTCGATGTCTTGATGGAGCGCGTCGGGTACCGGGCGCTGCGCAGCTTCGGGGCAGGGTCTCTGCGGAGGACCGGGTGAGCCATCCGTTCGTGGTGAGCGGAGTCGAACCATGAACGGGAGGGCCTTCGACGGGCTCAGGCCGAACGGGAGGGGCGGGCGGTGGATCGCGACAGCGCCTTCAACCGCTCCCAATCCTCCCGCATCAGGGCCTCCTTCTTCGCCCGGCTCCATCCCTTGATTTGGCGCTCCATGGCCAGCGCCTCTTCTCGCGTCGGGCACTCCCCCGCGTACAGCAGGGTC
This sequence comes from Dehalococcoidia bacterium, assembly GCA_965224235.1. Taxonomy (GTDB): domain Bacteria; phylum Chloroflexota; class Dehalococcoidia; order Lucifugimonadales; family Lucifugimonadaceae. The sequence continues at coordinate 1,871,640 of CBDCYP010000002.1, forward strand.
ACCGGCCGCCTATGGTGCGTGTACCCAAGGATCTCCCCCGCGTCCTGCTGCGCCAGCCGTTGCTCCAAGTCCTCTGTATGGCCTGTGTAATAAGAGCCGTCGGCGCACCGCAGAATGTATACCCAAAAACCCATGCCCCAGTGTACTCTCTGCCATCCGTTCGTGGTGAGCCATCCGTTCGTGGTGAGCTATCCGTTCGTGGTGAGCCATTCGTTCGTGGTGAGCCATCCGTTCGTGGTGAGCGGAGTCGAACCATGAACGGGGTGCCCTTCGACGGGCTCAGGGCGAACGGATGGGGACTTGCGTCCGGGCAACTGTTCATACTTCGGGGGATCTGTTGGTCGGCAGTGTCGCCGATGAGGGCGAACGGATGGGGACTTGCGTCCGGGCAACTGTTCATACTTCGGGGGATCTGTTGGTCGGCAGTGTCGCCGATGAGGGCGAATCATACTTGAGCCCGGCTGTATGCGGAGCGCTCCACGGGCGTTCGTCTCATCGGTTCTGAACAGTTACATCCGTTCGTGGTGAGCCATCCGTTCGTGGTGAGCTATCCGTTCGTGGTGAGCTATCCGTTCGTGGTGAGCGGAGTCGAACCATGAACGGGGTGCCCTTCGACGGGCTCAGAGGCTGTGAGTTTTTTGGGTTCTGTTGTTGTTAGGCGGCATGTTGGTGGCGGAAAGCGCCATTGGGAAGTTTCACCGGGGCGGGCGCTTGTTGAGGGAGGCAGAATTGCGGGACAGCATTGGCCGCTTTCCGGGCGAATTCACTAGGGAATCCGGATTGACTGGTCCGGAGCTTATCGGCTGTGCCTGCTTAACCCCCGTGTCTGCCTACGCCATGAACGCCTCCCAACGCAGGAGGTTGTGGGCCACGGCGACAAGGAGCATTACGCTGGTGATTTTGGCAAGTCCCCGTACGTTGAATTGGCTCACTCCGTGAAGACGCGCCTGGGCGTTCGTCCACTCGGCTACAGACGCCCGCTGCCTGTATATGGCTTTGGCCTCGCCGGTGGCCATCCGTTGACGCCACCTTGCCACGTCCGGCTCGTCCCCGTAGCGGGGATCGTAACGCTCCCGTTCGGGCTTGTTCCGGGGCAACCTCACCGGCGCATACACACTCACCCCACGTTGCTCCAGAGCGGTGATGTCCTCCCGGGTAGCGAAGCCCCCGTCCATCAGGTAGGAGTCAGGGCGCCGGCCCGTCCGCCTGACCAGTTGTTCCTCCATGGGCGCCGCTTGCCCTGCGTCCGTACCCGACGATGTGACCCCTACTCCGACGATGATCCCGTTGGCGCTATCAGTGGCCAGTTCGATATTGCAGGCTGGCCGGAAGCCGCCATCCGGCATCTTCATCACCGTTGCCTGGGGGTCTGTGGTGGATACCCGCGCCTTCGTAACCTTGGGACGCTGAGCCTTCGCCTTGGTGTGCTGTTGGCGTTCCTTCTTCGCTTGTGCCCGGGGCAAGTACGACAGCGCCTCCCGGACCCGTTCCTCCCGCTCTCGCGCCGCACGCTCCCGCGCCGCACGTTCACGCCGCGTCACACCGGAATCGGGACGCTCCCGCTCCTGCGCCAGCCGCTCCACCTGCGCCCGCGCCTCCTCCATGCGCCTCTTCAATCCCTGCGCGCCGCGAAAGGACGCGGCGCCGGCGCTCGCCCTCACCCGCATCCCGTCTTGAGCCACACGCTCCAGCAGGACCGCCCCTGCGGCCATCAGAGAACCTATGATCTGGGTCAAAAGGCCGTCCAGCGCCTCCTGGTGGGCTACCCGGAAGTCAGAGAGCATGTGATAGTTGACAGGTACGTTCCCCCTCATCCAGCGGTAGGCGTCGTGCTCTTCGCACAAACGCGCCAGCCGGCGGGCGCTCCCTATACCGTCAACCGTGGCCAGAAGCCACAACGCCAGCAGCGCTTTGGGGTCTGTCGTTGGGCGGCCTGGCCGGTTCTCCACCGCCTTGACCGGCGCATAAAAGGCCGACAGGTCCAACCTCTCCAAAAAGCTCCATATAACACGGGCCCGATGCTCTTGAGGCAACCGAGATTCCAGGTCCAATACCGCCCACTCAGGCTGATTCCGCACCGGCCGCAGCGCCCGGGCCTCACCCGGACTCGTTGGCGCAGGCGCTCGCTTCTCCTCGATGGCCGGAAGTTCAAACAGCGTCTCTTCACTCATGTGTTCACCTCGCCGATATGGCTGCCCAATATCGTTGTCCAGCAATCAGCCTCTCAATACCATAGGAGCATAAATGATTTATTCACAGGCTCTCAGGGCGAACGGATGGGGACTTGCGTCGGGGTAACTGTTCAGACTTCGGGGGATCTGTTGGTCGGCAGTGTCGCCGATGAGGGCGAATCATACTTGAGCCCGGCTGTATGCGGAGCGCTCCACGGGCGTTCGTCTCATCGGTAGTTACATTCGTTCGTGGTGAGCCATCCGTTCGTGGTGAGCGGAGTCGAACCATGAACGGGGTGCCCTTCGACGGGCTCAGGGCGAACGGATGGGGACTTGCGTCCGGGCAACTGTTCATACTTCGGGGGATCTGTTGGTCGGCAGTGTCGCCGATGAGGGCGAATCATACTTGAGCACGGCTGTATGCGGAGCGCTCCACGGGCGTTCGCCCCCTCAACTCTGAACAGTTACCTGATCTCGAACACGTTGACAACGTAACTCACTGATACTAATATCCCCTTCTGTTACAAAGCTGCGTCACGTTAGACGTCAGCTGGCGTTGCCGTGAATAAAAGCCGGTCCCTCGGGACGGGAAATTCGGAAGGCAGTATTTTGAATGCGCTTGCCTGAGGCTCGCAGAACGGGGAGAAACGACAGAATGTTAACTAAGCGATTCGGCTGGCGAAGCATAGGTCTCACTATTTTGGTTGTGGGCGCCTTGGTAGCCGTGGCCTGTGGCGGTGGCGACGCGGAACCAACGTCTAGGCCTCCGCCAACGGCTGCTCCGGCAGCGACGACCGCGCCTGCGCCAACGGCGGCGCCCGCGGCGACTGCAACAACGGCGCCGCCAACGGCCGTGCCGGAGGAGCCTGCTGGAGGTGGGAACCTCGTAATCGGCGTGCCATCGATATGTCCTCCGATATTCAACAACCGCTTCCTGACCGGTGCTTGCTTCGAGCGGGTCCAGATGTGGGGCTACACGGAAGGTCTGACGTGGATGGCGCATGCTGCCCCGCCAGTTCAGGTAGACGAAGAAGATCCTTCCAAGTCCATGGTCGAGTCGTGGGAACAAGACGCCGCCGCTAACACCTTGACCTGGGTGATCAAGACCGGCATTCCGTTCCACAACCCGGACTTCGGTGAAGTGGACGCAGAGGATGTGGCGTTCAGCTTTAATGAGGCGATGGCTGAGGGTTCGACCTTCAACCGTGCGGGCCAATTGCGGCAGTGGATCAAAACCATTGAGGCTGTCGACAAGCGCACCGTGCTGATCAACTGCAAAGACGCCGGTTGCCAGAAGGACTGGATCAGACAGCAGTCCAACTACAACGGTCAGACCGCTTCAATCACCAGCAAGGACGCCTTCGATTCACTCGGCGAAGAGGCCTCGCTCGGCAACCTTGACAACATTACCGGAGCCTTCAGAGCCACACGTTGGATCACCAACGAGGTGATCGAGTCGGACGCTGTCCGGGGTCACTGGCGCTGGGATCCCCTCGTAGACACTCTGAAGTACGTAGAGATTCCCGAAACCTCGGTTCGCCTCGCAGCGATCGTCAACAGTGAAATCCACTTGGCCGACCTCCCGCCGAGGTTCGTGGCGGAAGCGGTCGATAAGACCGGTGGAAGATCGCAGCAGATCGGTGGCGGAGCAACTCAAGGTGTCTTGTGGGGCGGAAACTACTGGGCATCGACCGACTACCTCGGCACCGCAGGTGAAGGCAACGACGTGACGGCCCGGCCGGGCTACAACCACGACGATGAGCACCCCTGGATCGGTGAATGGGGCAACGACGAGTCGATGGAACGCGCCCGCAAGATTCGCACGGCGATGACCATGATGCTCGACTGGGAGCGCCTCGCCGACAAAATCTTCGGTGGGCTCGCCGATCGCGGCTACTCGTTCTACGGTTGGAGTCCTGACCACCCGGAATGGCGTCCTGAATGGGAGATCGACTACGACCCGGACATGGCCCAACAGCTTCTTGAAGAGGCTGGTTACGCCGACGGATTCTCGTTCGGTTACTGGATCCCGCCGGACGTGACAGTCGTGATTGACCCCGAGTTTGGCGAAGCGATGGCGCAGATGTGGGTGGACGGCGGCCTGAGTCCGGAGATTGAGAAGACGGCTTACTCGGCCCGCAGGCCTACGCTCGTGAACCGGTCGATGGACATCCCGTGGGCATGGAGAGTTGAGGGAAGCTCTTCTCCCAAGGACACCAACGCCGTTGGTTCCCACGTTCCACGTGCAGGCAGTTGGAACTCCGGCATGGAAGTGCCAGACGTTATCGGCAAGATGTGGCAGGTAATTGAAGACGAGCGCGAGCCCGCAAAGAAACGGGCGATCAATGCAGAAGTTTCTGACTTCTTCAACAAGTGGCGACTGTTCTCGCCGGTTGTGGAAGTGGTGCCGTACTGGGCCCTTCACCCCGACGTGACTGAGTGGTCGCCGTACACAGGCAACCTGCCGTACTTCAACAACCCGCACACCATAGGCCTTGCCAAGTAACGGGCCATGGACAAATTGAAAAGGGGCCGGGGGTACCCACCCCTGGCCCCTTTTCAATTAACATCCGCAGGACATCCGATTGCGTAGTCCCGTGTATCGGATTCAGGATGTGCTGATCGTGCAGGGTTTCGGACTGGGGCAACCATGAGATCGTTCATAATTCGACGAATCATTTACGGCAGCGTCGTAATCCTCTTGGTCAGTTTCCTGATATTTGCCCTGTCGAGAATGGCTGGCGACCCGCGAGACCTTTACGTAGACGAGTACACCACCGGCGAGTCCTACGCGGCCTTGGGCCGTGCAATGGGGCTGGACAAGCCGCTTGTCGTGCAATACGGCATCTGGCTGGGTAAGGCGATGACCGGAAATTTTGGCCGGTCATTGGCCAATCGCGTCTCGGCGCTTGGCGTCATCACCGAACGTATCCCTGCCACACTTCAGTTGAGCGCGGCAGCGTTAATGTTTGCCGTCATCACGGGAATTCCCCTCGGAGTACTGTCTGCCGTGAAACGCGGCACTGTCTTGGATTACATTGGCAGGATATTCGCACTTTACGGGCAGGCCCTCCCCGCGTTCTGGTTGGGGGTGATGCTCATTCTGGTATTCGCAGTTCAATTTGGCTGGTTGCCAACGTCCAAGCGCGGTGATTGGACACACTACGTATTACCTGCCGTAACTCTCGGATGGGGCTCGTCGGCCGCATTGCTTCGTCTGACCCGTTCCTCGATGCTGGAGGTACTCGACTCAGAGTTCGTCAGATTCGCCCGTGCAAAAGGGGTCTCGAATTCGTGGATCATCTGGAAGCACTCGTTCAGGAACGCCCTCATCTCCCCGCTCACTTATGGCGGCGTGTTAATGGCCGCATTCCTGACCGGCGCGGTCGTTACGGAGACGGTATTCGCCTGGCCCGGTCTCGGCAGGCTGACCGTTACTGCGATAACCAATAACGACTTCCCGGTGATGACGGGAGCTGTGATGTTTTTCGCCGCTTTTTTTGTGCTCGCCAACTTCGCCGTCGATTTGCTCTATGCGCTGATTGATCCGCGAATTAAATATGAGTAAACGGAATTGATGACCACGCAAGAAGGCACAACCCCTACGACTCAGGAGTTCCCTGAGCAGACATGGATAATGGGCTTGTGGCGAGGGTCGCGTCAATGGCCGATCATTCCCTTGGTGATTATCGTCACGCTGTTGTGCTTCGTCGCTTTCGCGCCCTTGATTGCCAACAGAGACCCCGAGACAGGGAATCTGTCTTATAAGATCGTTCCGCCCATGTGGTACGGGGAGTACTACGAAGCCAACCCCGACATTCCGAGACACATACTCGGCGGCGATCAACAGGGGCGGGATGTTTACAGCCGGGTTGTTTATGGCGCCCGCATTTCGATGAGCGTAGCGGCTATCGTCTTGTCGGCCGGAGGGATTGTCGGGACGATTATTGGCCTCATCGCGGGTTACTTTGGCGGCAACATCGACGAGTTCCTGATGCGATTTGTTGACCTGACCTTTGCCGTGCCATTTATCCTCGTCGCATTGGTTACGGTAATCGTCTTTGGACCAAGTTTCAACTTGATTGTCATCCTGCTGATCATTTTTAGCTGGGGAGGTTTTGCCAGGCAGGTGAGGGGCGAAACGCTTGTCTTGCGGGAGCAGGACTACGTGTCTATGGCCAAGGTCGTAGGGGCGTCACCCGCGTACATCCTGTACAAGCACCTGCTACCGGGGGTTTTCAATACTCTTATGGTCATAGCGAGCCTGAGGGTTGGGACCTTGATCCTGACCGAATCGGTGCTCAGCTATCTTGGTGTCGGTATACAGCCGCCGACTCCGGCGTGGGGCGCCATGGTCTCCGACGGGCGAGACTACATCGCTTCGGCGTGGTGGCTCACGTTCTTCCCGGGCCTCGCGATATTCCTCACCGTTCTGGCGTTCAACTTCCTCGGCGACTGGCTTAGGGACCGTCTGGACCCAAGGTTGAGGCAACTGGGTTAACCTCAATGTCTTCGCCAGCCATCGGGCCTGTGCGTAAACTTGCAGTAAGCGGTTGGCCGGAACGTCCGGGCAGGGGTTGATGCGATACCGCCCCGAAGTCAAATTTTGGCTTGCAGTCGCCGCTATCACCTTGACCACGGTTCTCGTAGCTGCGTGTACTTCTAAAGAAACGGTTCCCGCGGGAACGAAGGCCGCCGGTCCCGCGCCTGCGGTTGCCGTGGTAACTGACAAGGGCGTCGAAAGCGAACCCAAGCTGGTCGTGAAATTCACCGGCAGCGGACGACTCGCTGACGTAACCCCATTCGAGGACATCGCCGTGACCGCTCTGGGTAGCGACGCGTTCGTCGACAACTGGTTCCCCGGCATCGCCCTGTTTGACTACGACCGGGATGGCGACATCGACATATACGTGTCGTCGGCAGAAGACGCGTCTCCGCGGGGACAGGCCAGGGGCGGCCCAAATCTGCTGTTCAGAAACGAAGGCGACGCAACCTTCACGGAAGTCGCGGAAGAAGCGGGCGTGACCATCCCCGAAGCCAACAGTACAGGCGTGGCAGCATGCGACCTCGACAACGACGGATATCAGGACCTGTACGTGGCCTCCTATGGCCGCATAGGCGACGATCTCGACTACCGGTCCGTTGCCGAGACCCCCGGGCTGGAAGAGGTGGTAATGGACCACATCTTTCGCAACAACGGCGACGGAACCTTCGAGGACGTGACGCGAACGGCCTTCGAGACGCCGAACATTTTGTCTGCTTTAAGCATCGCTTGCGCCGACGTAAACAGTGACGGCTGGCTCGACATCTACGTGGGGAACAGGGCGGACGATGACTTCATTACGCTGGAAGATTCGACGCACCACGGCCAGTACAACGTCCTCTACCTCAACAATCGTGACTTCACGTTTACCGACGTGACAGAGGAGGCGGGGTTGCTGGGCGGCGAGATCAAACTCCTGGATCGCGATGGCCGACCCGTCCAGTTCACCGATCCGGAGACAGGCCGCACCACCGTCGGGTTCGATCCGCAATTCGTCGATGACAAGGGCAATCTGGTCGGCGATCCCACCGGCCAGACCCTGGCGGTTATGTTCTTTGACTATGACTCAGACGGCGATCCCGATCTTTGGCAGGCCGACGATGGGGACCTCTTGAAGGTCTATCGAAACGACTCGACCGAAGAAACGGTCACGTTTACCAGAGTCGAGAAGGAACTTGGCATCGACATGGTCGGAGCGTGGATGGGATTTGCGCTGGGAGACTACGACACCGACGCCGACCTCGACGTATTTGTGACCAATATTGGGTTCCACCCGCTCCTGCATGAACAGCTACCGATACCGACAGGCGACTGCGCGTACTCCCATAGCTACGACTGGAGCACGTGCTACCACTTCCTTCTTGAGAACAAGTCGGAGCAGGCAGACGCCGGGGCCGGCATGTTCGTAAACGTAGCTCCAGAGGTGCAAGTTACCCCCAGCGGTGTGTTGCCGCCTCCATCGCTGGACCCGTCGAACTATCTGCCGGAGTGGGGTGTTACCACCGTGCCACCGGGACTGACCGCATACGACTTCGGATTTGGAACGACGTTCCTGGACATGGAAAATGACGGAGACCAGGACCTGTACTGGCTGGGGTCAATGGGTGGACGGGGCGAAGGTCCATACGGTCAGCAATACGAGGGCGTGGGCCGGATGATGAGGAACGATGGAACCGGTAATTTCGAGGACGTCACGGTCGAAAGCCGACTGCTGGACATAGCGCATGTCGACTACGAGAACCTTGACCCCAAGGACCCGTTATTCGACCCGATCGACAGGCGGCTATCCCCGGAGTTCCACGAAAACGGCAAGGGTGTGGCAAAAGGCGATCTAAATGGTGACGGTTATGTTGACCTGGTTGGCAGCAACAGCATGGGACCGGTCTGGGTTGGTCCCAATCTTCTTGATCTCCTCGGAGGCCGGCTCTTTGTCTGGCTGAACGGAGGCGGGGAAAACGATTGGGTGACGCTCAGGCTAAAGGGGCGGATGGCCATCGATGGCGTGGGATCCAATGCCGACGCGGTCGGAGCGAGGGTTGTCGTGCGGACCACCTCACCCGACGGTGTTTCACGCTCGCAGGTGCAGGACGTTTTGGCGGGATCCAGTTTCATCTCCATGAGCGCCACAGACCTGTACTTCGGGCTGGGCAGGGAAAACACGATAGATCGGGTGGAGGTCTCATGGCCCAGCGGAATCACGCAGGTTCTGGAAGACCTCGAATCAAACAAGCTTCACGAGATCGTCGAACCGGCCCCTTGACGTGAAACGCCAAGCCGGTAGCTGGCCAGTTCACATCATATTCATGGTCCGGCACAGGATGCCGATCCCACCGGTCGATTGACATCCGATAATTCTGGGAATATTCTCGTTAACTCTGCGGACACGCTGGAAATGCCTGTGCTACAGGCTGTACCGCCGTGTTTGGCAACGCGTGTTAGTCAACTATTCAAAGAGGTGAAAATATGTTGCAAGGCCATTCCAGCTTTAAGAGGCTTACTGGCGCAATAGCATTGATGCTTTCAGCGGTCCTCATCGCAGCTATAGCTTGCGGTGGTGATGATGCTAGCCCGACTCAAGTCCCGGCGGCGCCCACGACGGCCCCTGCGACTGCGGTCCCGGCAACGGCCCCTTCAGCCCCCACGGCCACAACGGCGCCGGTTGGCGGTGGAACGCTGATCGTAGCCAACGATCTTATTGGCCCTAAGGTGTTCAGGCCTTCGTTGATCACCGGCGGCGCTCACTCTGCGTTTGGTTTGCAGGATTGGGGTTTCTACGACTTCCTGTTGCAGGCCGATCACTCCAGCCCGCTCAACTTTGGCGATATTGGCACGACGGGTCTTGTGACGGCATGGACTGTCGCTGACGACCAGAGCGAGATTCTGTTCACGATTCGGGGCGACGCCGAGTTCAACTGCGATGTCGGAGGCGCTGTTTCGCCTGAAGACATCGTCCACTCCTTCATGGAGAGCATGGGTGAGGGAACGAAGAGCACCCGCGGCCCTGGCATCAAGAGATGGGCGTCCGAATGGGAATCGGTTGACGACAACACTGTTCGCGCAGTGCTTTTGCCCGGGACGCTGGAACCGACGTGGAAGTTGGCCTTGGCCAATAACGGCGGCGGCAGCATCCCCATCGTCAGCAAGGCGCTGTTCGACCAGGGCGGCGACGCTGACATCACCACCCCCTGCGGATCCGGCCCGTTCAAGATCGACGAGTGGGTTTCCGAAGAAAAGGTGATCGCATCACCGGTTCAGGACAACTGGCGCGCGCAACCCGACATGATCGACGAACTGCAGGTCGTTCAGATCGCAGAGACCAACGCAAAGATCGCGGCGCTCAGGACGGGTGAGGTCCACATGGCCAACATCCCGCTCAAGTTCATCGACGACACCAAGGACGATATCACTGGCAGCTGGGCACAGGCCACAGGCAAGTACCAGCCTCAGATCGTCTACTTCGGCGGTAACTTCTGGGCCAAGCGCGCCTACAAGTTTGAAGACGAAGAGGACATCTTCCCCCGGGAAGGTCTGAAGGCTGACAGCGAACACCCGTGGATCGGCAACCCGGACGACCCGGAGAACATGGAGAACGCTCGCAAGGTACGCTGGGCGATGTCCATGGCGATCGACCGCGATGCGGTGAACCGCAACGTGTTTAACGGTTACGGCCAGATCACGTACGCCTACACGGACATACTGCCGGGCGATCCGCTATACAACGACGAGTGGACAGTTCCTTACGATGTTGAGGGCGCCAAGAAGTTGCTTGCTGAGGCTGGTCACCCCGACGGCTTCGATCTCGACTTCTGGATCTCTCCGGACAACACCGCCGCAGTCGAACCCGAAGCGTTTGAGGCCATAGCCCAGATGTGGCTGGACATTGGAATAACCGCATCTAGCGAGAAGACCGTGTATGCCTCTCGCAGGCCCACGTTGGTTGCCCGATCGATCGACATTCCATTCGCTCACCACACCTTCTGGCTGGCCGCTGACGAGCCCAAGGGCGGCACGCTTGTGCCTACCGGCGGCTTCAACCACGGGATCGAGCTTCCGGAAGAGATTGGGATGATCCGTTACGACAACATCTCGGAACAGGACCTACAGACGCGAATCGACAACAACCTCCGCCTACAGGACTACCTGAGTCACTGGCAGTTGATGGCCGTCACGGTAACACTTCAGCCTCACTGGCTTATCAGGCCCGAAGTTGAGTCGTGGGACCTGTACCAGCAGGCTTGGGCCATGTTCAACTCCCCGGAACGGGTGAAGATGGCCAAATAACGGATTCAGCTGGACTTACGTCTTAGTTCAAGTGGCACGGCCTGCCGCCAACGCGGCAGGCCGTGGGCTTGTTTGGCGGGGATTCCCCGCCGTGAATCTGCGTTGGTGAGTTCCATAGGCCTGATCATGTCCAAGGGCGCAAATGCGACCGCGTTAATACAAATGCGGGAAATGCGACTCCGGCCGCAACGGGAAATGCATGGCTAAGTTCTTGGGCAGACGCCTGATCTATTCGATAGGCGTCATGATCGCCACAAGCGTCATCGTTTTCGGGCTTTCGCGGGTCGCGGGAGACCCCCGTCACCTCTTCCTGACCGAGTACACCACGACCGAAACATGGGACGCGTGGGGCCGTGAGTACGGGCTTGACCGCCCCTTCGTTGTTCAGTACGCCATCTGGATGGGCAAGGCCATGAGGGGTAATTTCGGGACTTCACTCCGAGATCACGTCAACGCCCGCTTGGTTATTCAGGAACGCATCCCCGCCACACTGCAACTCACGGTAAGTTCTTTTATCGCCGCGATACTGATTGGCGTGCCGCTTGGCGTGCTTTCAGCGGTTAGACGGGGAACCGTGTCGGACTATGTTGGCCGCACGTGGGCACTGCTTGGCCAGGCCCTGCCGCCTTATTGGCTCGGCGTCATGATGGTTTTGCTCTTCGCAGTGCAGCTCGATTGGTTGCCTTCGGGCAGGAGGGGTGACTGGACCCACTTTGTGCTGCCCACCCTCACACTCGCCTGGGGTTCGGCGTCGGCTATGCTGAGGTTGACCAGGTCGGCCATGCTCGAGGTGCTCGACTCGGAATTCGTCAAGTTTGCGCTATCAAAAGGGGCGACTCGCAACGCGGTGATCTGGAGACACGCCCTGCGCAACGCGCTTATCGCCCCATTGACGTTCTCCGGGCTGTTGCTGGCAGGTTTCATGACCGGAACAGTGGTAACAGAGACGATCTTTTCATGGCCGGGCCTGGGCCGGTTGGCGGTTCAAGCGGTGTTCAACAACGACTTTCCCGTCCTGACTGGAGTCGTGCTTCTTGTCACGTCGATGTACCTTGTGGTGAACCTGCTGGTAGATCTGACCTACGCGCTTGTGGACCCGCGCATCAGGCTTTCGTAAGTACGGTCAGGAACGATGGCATCAGAGACGCGCATAGATACAAGGATGTCCGATTTCTCGAGGGAGAAATCGGGCCTGGAGGTCTGGTTCTCGTATTTTCGCCGCTATCCTGTGGTGCCTGCCTTGATCATCGTGGTGCTTGCTGTCTGCGCCATATTCGCTCCAATGCTGACTTCCCATGACCCCTTGAGAGCGGAGAGATACGATGACCTGGGGACACCCCCCTTCTGGCATGGCGATGGCAGCTCCCAATACATTTTGGGGACAGACTACCTCGGGCGCGACGTCCTGACCCGCATGATCCACGGCACCCGGATTTCGCTTCTCGTCGCATTTTCCGTACTTGGAATCGGCGGCGTTATCGGAACGACCATTGGCCTCGTGTCGGGCTACTTTGGCGGGACGGTGGATGAGGTGATAATGCGATTCGTGGACCTCACCCTTGCTGTGCCATTTATTCTCGTCGCCCTCGTCTTCGGTATCGTCCTGGATGTTTCACTTCAGACCGTCGTCATACTGCTTGTGATGTTCTTTTGGAACGGATTTGCCCGTCAGGTGAGGGCCGAGACTTTACAGTTGAAAACCACCGACTACGTCGCACTGGCGAAGGTGGCCGGATCGTCTTCGGTGAGGATCATGTACAGGCACATACTGCCGGGCGTCTTCTCTACAGTGATCGTCATCGCTACTCTGACGGTGGGCGTGGTCATTCTGGTCGAGTCCATTCTCAGCTTCCTCGGCGTTGGAGTTCCGGCGCCTACCCCAACCTGGGGCGCCATGATCGCAGACGGCGCTGACTATCTGGCTACCGGTTGGTGGATGGCGTTCTTCCCCGGCCTTGCGATATTGTTCACCGTACTGGCGTTCAACTTCCTGGGCGACTGGCTGCGGGACACGCTGGATCCGCGGCTCCGCCAAATCGTGTAACACGCCGGTTGGCCGATCGCCGCGCAGTCGGCATTACCCGGTATTGCCCAATGGCCCGGACGCGGCTTCCGTGATGTCCATGTCAATGCTCAGGGCAGGCGCCCTTGCCCAGTTGATAGTCATCTGCATGGTGAGTGGGTGCTCGCCCACTGAGTACGATGGCGAGGTAGTCGGCCACATTGTCGAAGTAACGGCGAGATCTCTGACCGAAGTCGAAACCCTGAAGATTGTGGCTGGCGATGGCAGGGAATGGGAATTTGCCGGAGGCGCGTTCCCCGGATTTACTCCGTCCCACCTCGAAGAACATCAGGCGTTGGGAGAGCCGGTCAAGGTCGTCTACGTAAGGGAGGACAGTGGCTCACTCAGGATCGTGAGGATCGAAGACGGCTAACAGTGGAGCATCCTTTACAGACCGCCGCCTGCTCCGCTATTTGGCGATCGCCGCCGCTAATTTGAAAGATACAGATCTCACGCACGGTACGATGAGCGTTATCGAGGCCGAGTGGACAGAAAGTACACGAATAAGGACGATTCCGTCTCCCTCGTGAGGTTGCAGTCGGTATTTGCAGCTCCGGAAGAGATCGTGGAGCCCTCAGAGACGATTCACCAGATCATCACGGGTGAGTGCCGCGACTCCCACAACACGCCGATCGTGCAGGGAGGTATCAAATCCCCGATTACTGGGCCACACTGCCTGCCGATCTCCTCCGTGTTGGGGTTTTTCGATGGATCGGAACGTCTCGTTCGCACCTGGCTACGCGGACTTCTTCGGCGGCTCGTCATTCGATCAGGTCCGGCTGCACCATCAACAGAAGGCCATAGACCTTATACGGCAAGGCTTCTTCGGCATCATCATGGCTTCAAAGACTGAACTCGCCTACACAGGACTTGAAGGCGCCCCGAACGCACGGGAGTCGCAGTTCGAAACAAGGCAGGACGAACCACCTGGCGTCGAGGTCAGTTCGACCGTCGGGGATCCTGACTAACCAAAAGTGGACTTCGGTTATACCTGATCAAGCAGGCGGGCAGCCGCACTTTGGTGGCTCGCGACGGCGGGCGAAGGCGGTCTGCGCGGCGTTGAACCGCGAAGTTAACTTGACACATACCGGCCGCGTAAGTAGTCTTTGCTGCCATCGGCGCGTCTGTCTGGAACAGCCCGCAGAATTACCGCGCAGTTTGCTATTGAGGCGAACTGAAACCGGTTGATAATTGAAAACGTCCCCAGACCTCGGAGGGAATCGATAATGTCAAGATTCCGATTGAAACTGGCAGCCTGCGTTCTGATAGCAGCCTCGTTGGCATTGGCCGCGCTGGCGGCTTGTGGAGGCGGTACTGAGACGGTGGTCGAAACGGTCATTGTCGAGAAGCAGCTACCCGGCCAAACGATCACCGAAAAGGTGGTCGAGACCGTCATCGTTGAAAAGGCCATACAGGTAGTCGCCACTCCAACGGCGGCCGCCATGATCGAACCTGAAGATGAAGAGAGCGTCGTAGTCGTTGCTGACTCGAGCGTGTTCCCGGTTATCTTCGTGCACGCCCTTTCCGGTCTGGGCCAGGAGTGGAAGGTCGTCGGCTGGGACGTCGGCGAAAACCTGCTTAGGGTTGACGGCAACGGCAACTATCTGCCGGATGAGTCGATCGCGCGGTCATTTGAAATCGCGCCGGACGGCAGCTCAATCACGTTCGAACTCAGAACAGACGTGAGATTTCACCCGACTCCTGGCGGAGCCGAGGTTGGTTTGATGACCGCCGAAGACGTCGCCTGGAGCTTCAACAACTCCGGTCGGGGAGATTCCATCTTCTATAGGGCTGGCAGCGTTCGCGATTACATGGGAGAGTTTGACGAAGACGGCAACCGCACCGTGGAACCGTTCGACGTTATCGCCTCTCACACGGTCCGGCTGAATTGGAAGCCTGGCCAGTTCCTTCCTTGGTGGCTGACCAACGTGAGCCAGACATCCAGCGCTGACCCGTGGATCACCTCAAAGAAGCTGGTGGACGATCTCGGAGAGGCCAAGGCTTCCCAGATTCCCGTGGCGACCGGCCCATACCGGGCGGCCAACTGGAGCGTGGGCGAACGCATGGATCTCGAGGCCGTCGAGGGTCACTGGCGGATTACACCGGCAGTGAAGAACTTCACGGTAATTGAACTGCGTGAGCCGCAGACGATGGTCTCTGCGTTCAAGACCGGCCAGATCGATTTTGCGCCGGTTCCGAATAGCCTTCTGGCCGATGCGCTCGACGGCACGCCGGGTTCACGTCCACAGGCTGTTGGTCAATCCCAGATGGGTTGCATCAACTTCGTTGGAAACTACTGGCAGCAGAAGAACAACAATCCAAACAGCTCTTCCTTTGGCGAGCAGATCTTCCCGAGACCCGGGTTCAATCCCGAGCACGCATGGGTGGGCGACCCCCGGGACCCTGCCAGCATGGAACAGGCGCGCAAGGTAAGGCGTGCTCTCATCAATGCGATCGACCGTGAAGCCATCAGAGATGAACTGTTCGGTGGATTCGGCGGAACCCAGGGTTCGGCCGTGAACGGTTGGGGGCCGGAATCTCCGGATTGGAAGACGGACTGGGAGCGACACTTCGATCCTGAAGAGTCGAAGCGGCTGATTGCCGAGGCCGGATATCCGGATGGCTTTGAAATACAGCTATTCGTACCGTCCGATCACCCGAGAGTTAACCCTGAAGCCGGACGGGCAATTGCCCAGATGTGGAACGACGTCGGTGTAACTGTGGACCTTGACGTCAGCGCTTACGCAGCTGCCAGGCCAAGGCGCTTTGACGGTGTGGACGACATACCGTGGTACCACTGCGGAACTATTCGGCCAGGTCTGGAAGACCGTCCCTTTGACGGTGGCATGGGCCCGACCAGCACGTTCCGAGGCTTCGAGGTAGAGGACCACATGGTTCCCCTCTACTTCGACAACTTCACTGAGCCCGACCGCGCGAAGCGAGTCCAGAACAACGTCAAAATCAATGACTATGTTCTCGGTCAGTGGGACCTCCAGGCAGCGTTTGTTGCGGACATTCCACACTACGCTGTCGGACCGAGAATCGCTGAGTGGTCACCCCACGCGATCGACGCGCCGATCTTCACCAACGCAGCAACCGTAACGTTGAAGTAACAGCAGCCCAGAATTGGGTCTGGGTTACATTTTCTGGCCGGTGCGAAAGGGCGGAGCCTGATGGCTCCGCCCTTTCGCACCGGAGTTTAGTGCGACCGCGCCAACGCGGCTAAACGCGAGACATGGCAAGTTTTATCGCCCGCCGGATTGTCTACACCATCGTGATGATCATCGTGATGAGTATGATTCTTTTTGGCTTGTCTCGTGCGGCAGGCGACCCCCGCCTGCTCTACCTCAACGAGTACACGACGGAGCAGGATTGGGAGCGGTGGGGCAAGGCCATGGGCCTCGACCGCCCATTGGTGGTCCAGTACGGAACATGGGCAGGGAATGCGGCCCTGGGGGACCTGGGCTTGTCGATGCAGCACAAGAAGGACTCCCTCTCGGTGGTGTACGACCGCCTTGGAGCCTCTCTGATGCTGGCCCTCACCGGAACATTGTTTGTGATGACTATGGCGATTCCCCTGGGCGTCCTGTCAGCGGTGAAGCGCGGAACGGCTTGGGATTACATAGGCCGGACCATCGCCCTCATGGGTCAGTCCGCGCCGCAATTTTGGCTCGGAATCATGTTGGTGATCGTTTTCGCTGTGTGGCTGGGATGGTTGCCGGTATTTGGGCGGGGCGGCTGGGAATATTACATACTGCCGACGATTACGATCGGCTGGCTCAGCGCGGCCGGACTCCTGCGCCTTGTTCGCTCCTCGATGCTGGAAGTTCTCGACTCCGAGTACATCAGGCTCGCAAGGGCCAAGGGAGTGGATACACGAAGGGTAGTCTGGAAGCATGCCTTTAAGAACGCCCTGATAGCCCCTCTCACGTATTCCGCCTTGATAATCGCCGGCTTTATCGACGGGTCCGTCGTGACCGAGAGGGTCTTCGGGTGGCCAGGGGTTGGCAACCTGAGCATCGAAGCGGTAAACGCGAACGACTTTCCACTGATCACGGCCATCGTCACACTTGCGACTATCCTCTACGTCAGTATGGCGTTGTTGGCAGATGTGCTTTACGCGGTTGTAGATCCACGCATCAGGCTTGATTAGTCGCCGACTGGACGTCTCTTGAATCATTGCCGCTACAAAATGTTCGGAGCGTTGGATTAATTGGCTGTCCGGAATGCGGAAATTGGCGCGGTAACAGCCGTCGACCCGCTACACAAATCGACGACCAGGCGGTATTGGAGCGAGTTTCGGCGGTGGCCGGTCCTGCCGGGCCTGATAATCCTGTTATTGGTTACGGTGGCGATTTTCGCGCCGCTCCTCGCTCCTCACGACCCGGAAAGAAGCAGGCTGCGGGATCGCCACACCCCGCCGATGTGGATGGAAGGCGGTTCCAGCAAATACATTTTGGGCACCGATCCTTTCGGTAGCGATATCCTCAGTCGTGTGATCTACGGCGCGCGAATATCTCTGCTCGTGGCGACGATCGTCCTGAGCGGAGGCGTGGTTGGCGGGACACTCGTCGGTCTCGTCGCTGGCTGGTACGGTAGGCAGCTCGACGAACTGCTAATGAGGATTGTGGACGCTATGCTTGCCATCCCGTTCATCCTGATCGCGCTCGTCGTCATCATTGTCCTCGGCCAAAGTTTGGTCATCATCATTCTTTTACTAGTGATATTCAGTTGGCCCGGCTTTGCAAGGCAGGTGCGCGCCGAAACTTTGTCGCTAAAGAACGAAATATATGTGGACGCGGCGAGAATTTCAGGGGCCTCGACGACGAGGATCTTTATGCGCCACATCTTCCCTGGTCTACTCAGTACGATCATGGTCATAATGTCCCTCAGGGTTGGCGGATTGATCCTTACCGAGTCTACGCTCAGCTTTCTCGGCGTCGGCATTCCCCCACCGACTCCCGCGTGGGGCGTGATGGTGGCAGATGGGCGAACTTACGTCGAGACGGCCTGGTGGGTCAGCTTGTTCCCCGGCATCGCCATCATGATGGTAGTGATCTCGTTCAATTTCTTCGGTGATTGGCTGCGTGACTTCCTTGACCCGAGACTAAGACAAACCGCCTGAGCCATTGTGAACCCCGGATGCGCCCCGCCTCGGTTGGATACCGGGCGTTAACCCCGCTTTCAACAGTCGCCCGCCCGCCGCGGCAACGCGGTCTTAGACTTGGCAAGTAACTGCCCGCAGCAGGTCGGACCCGGCCAATGATGAATCCAGCGCCGACCGACTAACGAAGTGCATTTCCGGGCTGTAACCGCAAATACTCTCGCAGACCTGGACCGATTTTCCGTCGAGCACGGGAAGTTCCGGTACTGCTCCTGCATGCGTTGGCGCATGACCAGTACCGAATTCAGGCGGTCTGACAAGCAGGGCCGTATTGAGGCTCTGAACCGCAGGGTCGACGATGGCCACCCGATAGGCGTGCTCGCTTACGCAGACGGAGCGCCCGTTGGATGGTGCTCCGTCGCGCCGCGCGAAGAGTTCCGCGGGCTGGAGCGATACCGGAAATTGGCCCGATTGGACGATGCCGCCGTCTGGTCGGTCACATGCTTTGTTATCGACCGGCGGTATCGTCGAAAGGGTCTCACCGCCGAATTGTCGAAGGCTGCTGTCCGATTCGCCCATGACAACGGCGCCCCCGTCGTCGAGGCCTATCCGGTGAACACCACCGCTGCCTCGTACACCTACATGGGTTCGCCCGCGACGTTCGTCAAGGCGGGGTTCACCGACGTCACCCCGCCTGGCCGGGAGCGGCGAATATTCAGGATCAATCTTAACCACGCGGCAACTGTTTAGAGCAAGCGACCCGGTCACGCGCCACACCGCTGCCGATGACGGTACGGCGTCTTGACCAGCCTGAGTCGAGTCACGGCGCTCGCGCCACACCCGCCCCGAATTCATGATGACCGGGAATCCGCGGTCGGTTAGACTCTCGGACGGCCGAACTCATTTGTCGCGAATCAGGAGAGATTTAATGCGTCAACTTCCTCACACCGACTACGCAGGGTATAGAGGAGTCGGCGTCAGGTTGTCAGAACCGATGGTCGACGACCTGCGACCGGACGCGGCCCACGGCCGCGAGACACCGGTTTTCAAGGGCCTGCACATGTTCGACAAAGCTCACTCCCTCATGATGGGCGAAGAGGGGCTCATTCCGCGAGAAGACGCGGCGGCGATTTTAAGCGCATTCAGGGAGATGGAGCGCTACGGGTTTATGAAGGCCCGCGAAGAACAGCCGTGGGGGCTGCACGCCGGCGAAAACTTCCTGATCCGCAAACTCGGTTACGACATCGGCGGAAGAATTCACCTCGGCAGGTCATCCGGAGACCTTATGCAAGTCTCTCGTAGGGTCGCCACCCGCGACACCATACTGGAGACGATGCAGGGCGTGATCGATTTCAGGCGGGCTCTCCTTCCTATGGCGTGCGAAACCGCCGACGCGGTAATGCCCGGCTACACCCACGGTATGCACGCACAGCCGACCACGCTGGGGGCGCAGTTACTGTCATGGGTAGCGGGACTGGAGCGAGACTTCGAACGCCTCGATGCCGCATACGGCCACGCCAACGAAAGCCCGGCTGGCGCAGCGATCATGACTGGGTCGCCGTTCGCCGTGAATCGACATCGCACCGCCGAGATGCTGGGATTCGACACGGTGCTGTACAGCACGTTTGACGCCATCATGGGCAATAGCGACTTCACGCTGGAGGCGTTTTCGGCCGCGGCGATTCTTGACTCACACGTCGGACGCGCCGGTGAAGACATTGCGTACTGGTACAACAATGAATCCCGCATGGTGGATATTCCGGACCGCTTCTGCCACACGAGCAGCATCATGTTGCACAAAAAAAACCCTGTGGCCCTCGAGCAGATCAGGGGAAGCGCCGCAGACGCAATAGGCGGTCTCACCGGAGCATTTGTAGCGGCCAAGAGCCGCAGCGGAGCGCCGGACGGCGGCGGCGGCGTGTTTTTCCAGATGCTGGACGTTTTCAGTGTCGTTCGGCGAAACATGCACTGGCTGGAGATCATGGCGCCTGACCTGGAGGTGAAGCGCGACCGGATGCACGATTTGGCAAGTTCCCATTGGGCTGTCGGGCCGGACATCGCCAGCGCGATCGTCAAGGAGAAGGGGCTGCCCTGGCGCATCGCTCACCAGTGCGTGGGCACGATGGTGAGATTCTCGCACGAACGGGGGCTGAGTCCCCGCGACGCCACGCCGGAGCTACTCGACGAGGCGGCCATGGAGTACATGGGCCGGCCAATTGGCTTGAGCCGCCACACGCTGAAAGCCGCGCTGGACCCTACTAACGCCGTGAAGCAGCGAACCCTGTACGGCGGTCCCGCCCCCGAAGAGACGAGGGCTCGGGCAGAAGACGCGTCAGCCACGGTTGAATCCGACTCCAAAAATGTTGCCGACAAACTTCGCCGCCTTGAAGAGGCCGGGGCCCTGCTGGAATCAGGTATCGACGAGTTAATCGCCTCGGCCAAGCCGTCTAACTGAACAACTTAATCCGGCCAACGGGATAAGACCGTAGTCACGGGAGAACAGCCTGCCCGAATCGGTGGTCCGGCGAACTAGCGTTTGAACTCGCGTATGCTGAATACAATTAACGGCGGGAGGTTGGATGCGATACCGGCCGCAGACATTGCCGTCAATTGGGCGTTGGATGACCGGAACGCCACTTCAAAGACCTCTTGTGAGTAGTACAGTCCTGCCCAGGAGCCTACCATTGCTCCGAGCAACGTCAGCCCAAGCGCCGGCAGGTTGGATGCCACGCCTTCGTCGAGTTTTATCCAGCCGGCGAATGCGCCTAGGCCAGCGCCCAAGCCGATGCTGATCGTAAGTACGACGAATGACTGCGTCGAGGACATCCACGGCTGGAGTAGAAAAAACCAACCGATGAAGTACCCTGCCATGGCGGCGATACCCCCAGTCACGATGCCGACGGCGACGCGAACAATGATGGAAACCAGGGATTCGATCATGCTATTGGTCATCGGGTCTCCGCTCTCGCCGTCTGGCCAGGGCGATGTTCATTTTATTACCGGGCTGGAGCGGCGCGTTCATCTCAAGTGACTTGCCCAATATCTAACGGCGTGCGGCGTGACACCGGGGTTTACGAACGTCTGCCCGCGGCGGGTTTAGATGTCTTCAAATTATGCACGACGAAAACGGGGCCATCATGAGAATCACCGGAGTTTCGATCTACCCAATAGCGATTCCGTATCGGGTCCCGTGGAGGAACCGGCATACAGAAGATGCCGGCCGGCCCATGACCCACCTCGAAACTACGATTCTGGAGGTTCACACCGACGAAGGGATCAGCGGGTTGGGAGAAGCGAAAGGCCCGGATGTCGCCGACCAGATTCGCCTGCAATTCGAACCGGCGTTGATGGGCCGCGACCCTTTTCAAATTTCGTCTCTTGTGCCCGAACTGGAATGCCGGTTCGGGAGATCGCAGACGGTCGCAGGCATTGATTTTGCTCTCCACGACATCGTCGGCAAGGCGTTGGACGTGCCGGTCTATCAGTTACTTGGCGGCAAGACGCGGGAAAGTGTGCCCCTCGTCTGGACACTGCCGTACCTGGACATCGAATCGCAGGTCGATCTGGCAATAGATCGGGTAGCTCAGGGATTTACTAACGCCATCAAGATGAAGGTGGGGATACCCGGAGACTACGAGCACGTTCTCGCCGTAGGCCGCGCCATAGGCGACGTGCCGATTCGACCTGACTCAAACATGGGCCACTCGAAGCAACAGGCCTTGCGACAGACCTCGGATCTGCAATCGGAGGGCGTGAAAATCGAGCTGCTGGAAGACCCGTGCCCAACCGATTGGGACGACTACCAGGAACTGGCCGACCAACTCGACGTCGAGATCTCCGTCCACGGCGGTTGGAATAGTCTGGACGACCTGTCCGGGTTAATTCGGGCGGCTAAACCGGGAATCCGCTGCGTCAACGTGATGCCAACGGATTGGGGCATATACCGATCGGCCCAAATAGTAGGTGCGCTGGAAGTCGCAGCGATCGGTTGGACGATGGGAACGAGTCACGACTCGTCAATCAAGATCGCGGCCTCCCTTCACCTCGGTACGTCCTTGACAAACGCCATATACCCTTGCGACCTGCTCGGACCCCGGCTCCACGTCGCGGATGTCGCTACGGCGCCGCTGTCGATTCACGCGGGGCAGGGGACCGCGCCGGAAACGGCCGGTTTGGGAGTCGAGTTGGATCGTGACGTACTGGAAAACTACCGTGTCGATTCATTCGATTCGCCGGGGACGAAAGTTTAGATGGCCACAGCCGCAAATATTGGTGACATCGAGATAATCGCCGTTACCGACGGCGATGCAGCGCCAGTCGATCCCGCCTGGCCATTCCCCAACGTACCGGCTGCGGCTTGGCGCGACGCCCGATTCGCCCTTGACGACGACGGGCGGCATCGAAGTAATTTCGGCGCGTTTGTGCTTCGATCTCGGGGCGAGACGATCCTCATCGACACGGGTTTGGGTCCGGGATCCTGGGAGATTCAGGCGCCCTCGGCAGATGCAGGACACCTGCTCGATTGCCTGTCCGCGGTCAATATCAGCCCGGATTCGATTACGTGTGTGGTCATGACACACATCCATTTTGACCATGTCGGATGGAACGTCACGTCAAGCGAGTCCGATTCTCCGATGCCCGTGTTCCCGAAGGCGAGATACTTGGCGCCAAAAGCCGATTGGGACCACTGGAAAGGCAATACGGACCCATCCAGCGGTCACCACCAGAGGGCATTCCGGGACAGTGTAGTGCCGTTACAAGAATTGGGCGTCCTCGAGTTGGTGACCGGAGAAACCGCAGTGGCGCCCGGCATTCGCACAATGCCCACCCCGGGCCATACGCCGGGTCACCAGTCGTTGTTTCTGGAATCCGGCGGACAACGCGGGATAGTGACCGGCGACGTCTTCCATTCAGCGGCTCAGTTTGCGGAACCGGACTGGTCTCACCGGGCAGACATCGACCCGACAACGGCGAGGAAATCCAGAATCGGGTTACTCGACAAGCTCCTGCCTGACGTTACCGTAGCGTCCGGCCACCTGATTCACGGTTCGAACATAGGCGTGGTTGCCGCCGTGCAGGGCCGCAGGATGTGGCGAGCCTTTCCGTAAGTCCGGGCGTCGCCAAATAATTCGCCGGCAATTGCAGGACCGATTCGCCTAACGGTTCTCGACGAACTCGTTGGTAAATGCCGAACCCGGGTCAAGATCCGCGTTAATCAAGCCGCGCCCTTTCATCCAATCGGACAACGTTGTCCACCTGTCAGACTCTTGCCAGCCGAATGACGGGGCCCCTTCCGTCCATAGAGGCGCCAGCAGGTCGACTCCCTCGCGTTCGAGTTCCTCGTTTACGGTTCCCTCCTGGGCGGCTTCCAGCAGTGCGTCGATAGACTTCTGCGGGTTTTCGATCGCCGACTCAAAACCGCGACTCAACGCGTTAACGAATCTCTGGACCACGTCGGAGCGATTGGCGATCGTGTCCTCGCTCGCCACAACGACCAGCTCGTAGAAGTCGGGCACACCCCACTCTTCCATCCGCATGACCGTCACCTCGTGGCCTTCGAGTTCAATCAAGATCGATTCGTGCGTCCAGTACGCGCCCACAACCGCGTCGACTCTTCCGCCAAGCAGTGCAGGGACGAGGTCAAACCCGACATTCACCATCTCGACGTCTTCAATGTCAACGCCGTCAAAGTTGAGCATCGTCTCCAGCATCCCTTCGTTCGAAAGAATGCCGGGGTGGCCGATCTTCTTGCCGCTCAAGTCCCCGGGCCTGGCCAGTCCGGAGGCCGTTAGAGTCATGATCGAGTTGAGGGGGTGTTGGACAATGCCAGTTACGGCGACGACGGGGATGCCTTCACTCCGGGCCTGGAGGAGGTCGGGCTGGTAATTGATGCCAAATTCGTCCCTGCCTGCCCCCACGGTCTGGAGAATCGTAGACGGGTCGGACGGCGTGTAGATGTTCACGTCCAGCCCTTCCTCGTCGAAGTACCCTTGCCTCACCGCTTCGTAGATGCCAGCATGATTGGAGTTGGGATACCAATCGAGCGCCAGTGACACACTTACTCTTTCGGGGTCATCGTCACCGCAGGCGAAGGCAAACAGCAGGACAACAGCCAGCAAAGCGGTTAGCAGGAATATTCGTTTCATTGGAATCTACGCTCCACAGGTACAAACAGCATAATAATACGCGACTTAGAAGCTATCCGTGGGCATGCGTTTAACAAATCTTGACTTGGTTCAGTGTGACTCAAAACTGACAACGTCCGGCACACTATTCGGCCGTGCCAGGCGAAATGATATAAGCTCCGCGCCCAATAACGTTGGAGGGCGACATCATGTCGAATGGGAACAAACCCTTGCGGGATCAGGTCGCTGTCGTGACCGGAGCGGGTCAGGGCAACGGCCGCGCCATTGCGCTGCGTCTGGCCGCTGATGGCGCGATGGTGTTTGGAACAGACCTGCGCCCGGACCTGCTCAACGCGCTCGAAGACACTGGCAAGAAGTCCGGCGTAAAGCTCGCTACGGGCGTCTACGACGCCTCCAGCCTTGCCGACGCAGACCGTCTGGTTGCCAGCGTCGTCAATTCATTCGGGCGGCTCGACATCATGGTCAACAACGCAGGCGCAATCTGGACCACGCCGTTCCCGGACGTCACCGAGGAGATTTGGGACCGCAGCATGAACCTGAACCTCAAGGGCCTATACTTCCACATGCAGGCCGCTGCGAGGCAGATGATCGAGCAGGGTAGCGGCGTCATAATCAACGTGGCTTCAATAGCAGGGATAGACCCGGGGATGACACTGTCGCCGCCGTACGCGGCTAGCAAGGCCGCGGTGATCAATCTGACCAAGTCGGCTGCCTTCAGAATCGCCCAGCATGGGGTCAGGGTGAACGCTGTCGCGCCCGGCATAGTCGACACGGCGTTCAATAGGACACTGGACCGCCTGTTGGGCGTCGAGCAAGAGGGGCTGCCTGAAGGCGAGTGGATGGGCCGGCGGGCATCCGGCATACCCTTGAGGCGCATCTCCGTGCCCGAAGATGTTGCCGGAGTCGTAGCCTTCCTGGCCGGACCCGATGCTGATTACATGACCGGTGAGACAGTCGTGGTTTCAGGCGGCCTGGCGATGAGGTAACGTCGCCGTTGGTTCAGCCTTGGGTCGGAAAGGGAGGACGGCGCGGGACGCCATTTCCGCCCGTTCTCGCTATGGGAGACTGTCTGGGTCGTCGCCCGCAATCTCTCGCCTGTTCGCCGACCGCCTTTCCGCTTCAAGGCGCTCAAGGTCGTATGACCTGTGGTCCACGTATTTCATCGTTTCGGCGATCACTTTGTGGCCGGCGACATCGCGTATGAGTCGGTGCATCTCCTGGCAGACCCGGCGGTAGTCGGGATGACCCTGCGGCGTAGTCCGAAGTTCAAGCAGGTGGAAGGCTTCCCGGGCGTTTAGCTGCATGACGTACCGCAGTCGATAGGAAAACGGCACGGCATACTGCGCCGCGTTCGTGCCATGAGCCTGGAGGAGGACGGAGTGAAGGCCGGCCATGCGGTCCATGGCCGCGTGCCATTCGGCCGATTCGTGCGCCTCGACGATGTCCGGCGGAGTGGCGTACCCGTTGGATACGCCCAATGGCTGCCATTCAAGCGTGAGCATCCGGTGGCGCTGAAGGTCCCTGAAACTCCCGAAGTCGGACAGAACGTCGAATCGATATGAAACACGCTCTGCGCCCCTGCCGGGCTTGTGTCGCCGGTTAAGCCGTTCTCCGGCGTACGCCCGAATTACGCGGGCCTTTGCCTCGTACGGCATCTTTTCCACCAGTTCAAGCAGTTGCCCGTCCGGCAAATCGGTGAATGCGTACAGCGCTGCCGCCGCGACCTTGGTTTCCGCATTCGGGTCCCAGTCGGTGAGCTCCACCTCCGGAACATCTCTCGGCGCGACAACTTCAAGTTCCCGAGCGATCCCTTCCATGGAATCCGAGGTCCGGCGCAAGTACTCGCTCCACGCGCCGCCCCTGTCAGGCACGTCGACCCGCCGCACGAAAGCGGGTATGACTTTCCTGAGCTCGTTGAGCAGGAGTGAGGAGTAGTCGCGGACCTCTGCCAACGGATTGGCGCGCATACGCAGCAGCAGCGATTCGTACGCTTGGCCTGTCCCAAATATGCCAACATTCGAAAGCGTCGCGGCAGGCAGCAGCCCTCTCGCCGTATCGCAAGCCTTCGCCCGAATGGTCGACCTCCATACGCGGGCGCTGTCACCGGCGGCGCGTGGGAATCTGGCGGCGAAGTAGTCGGTTAGGCGCCGGACGATGGCGGAGTAGGTCTCGAACTGCCGGTCCATGTCTTCGCGATACATGTCCTCGTAAACGGTTCCTTGAATCTCAGGGGGAACGTGATACCGGTAACACCCGCCCAACTTGCGGTCGTAGTAGATGTACCTGGTGCTCTGTTCGAGGTAGGCGGCGAGCCTGCCCCACTCCAACACCTTTGTGAGAATGTTCGACGCCTGTTCGCATGCGATGTGCGCTCCTCCGAGTTGGGCTACAGAATCGTCACCGTAGTCGCCGAACACCCTGTCATAAAGTTCTTCAGCCCGGCGAGTGACCGGCGCACCCGCACCGGTGGGCCACGTTTCTGCAATTGACTGAATACCAACGTCGGGTTGACTGAAGAACTCGTCAAGGAAGACTCGCCGAAGTGACTTGTGTGTCCGGCTGTAACGGGCGAACAGCGCGCCCTTTACCACCTCAGGGAGATTGATGAGCGCGAATACCGGGCGGTCCGTGTTGGTAAAAAACCGCTGTAGTACTAACTCTTCTTGGTCTGTGAATTTCTCGCGGAAGTACATGTCGAAGTGTTGCAAGAATCAGCGCCAGTGGTTACGCGGCACTCCAGCTTGACCTTTCCGCGTTCAGGAAGGCACGGTCATTTGAGCCCCACCCGGCGGATTACGCAATTGCTCAAACCAAGGGCAGGCGCGAGTCCGGCAGGCTAGATCAACAGTCTTGCGGGGTTTTCCAGGTTCTTCCTGATTTCGTTGAGGAAAACGGCCCCCTCGGCGCCGTCAGCAACACGGTGGTCTACGGATATTGTGGCCTTCATGATGTCTGCGACCACGATCTGGCTGTCGCGAACGACCGGGGTCTTGGTGACGCTGCCTGTAGCAAGGACCGCCGACTGGGGCGGGACGATTATTGCCGAGAAACTGTCGACGTTTAACATCCCCATGTTCGAGATGGCGAACGTGCCGCCGGTCAGTTCTTCTTGCGTCAGCGTGCCGCCGTCTCCCCTGGCCCTGCGGCCAAGGTCTTTGGCTGCGCGGGACAACTCAGGCAGCGACTTCCCCTGGCAGTGGAGCAACGCTGGAACAATAAGTCCTTCTTCGAGCGCAATCGCAATTCCAATATTTATATTGGCCTGACCAACCAGGCGGTCGTCCTCGTAGAACTTGTTGAACTTCGGCTTTGCGATCAGGGCGTTTACGCTTGCCTTGATGATCATGTCGTTTACCGACACGCGGACGCCCGAATCGGCTAGGGCTTCGTTGAGGCCTGTCCTTAACCGCATCAGGTCGGTCATATCGACCGCAACGGTTACGTAGAAGTGAGGTTTCTCCGTCTTGCTGCGGACGGTCACACGGGCGATCGCCTGCCGCATGCTCGTCAGTGGTACGTCCGACGAATCGATCTGGGGCGCCGGGGCTGACGCCGCGACGGGCGCGAGGGCAGGGGGCCGGTAGGACAGGACGTCATCTCGAGTGATACGACCGCCCGGACCAGTGCCGGCAATCTGGGCGATGTCGATGTTTCGTTCGCGAGCCAGCCGCCTGGCCATCGGAGACGCTTTTGCGCGGCCGCCGGCCGATGGTGGCATTGCCGCCGCCACCTGAAGAGCCGCCGCTGGAGCCATGACTGGACGTGCGGCCGGCGCGCTCGTTTCCGCAGGCGCGGCAACCGTGGTAGGCGCAGAAATTTCAGGAACCTCGTCGTCCGCTTCACCTATGAACGCGATTAAATCGCCGACGGGCACATTGCCTCCCTCGGCGACCACAATCTTGCGGAGCAGGCCTTGGGAGTACGCCTCCATCTCCACCACTGTTTTGTCGGTCTCGATCTCGGCCAGTTTGTCGCCTCGGGCGACGGAATCTCCCTCCGCCTTGAGCCATTTGACAATCGTGCCTTCTGTCATGTCGGCGCCCATCGAGGGCATGGTCACTTCGGTGATCAATGAATAGCTCCGGTTCGAGTTTCAGGGGTGAAATAGTAGTTAGGTTGATGCCCGGGAATTTCCGGACCCCAGCGAGTAGAGGTTACACAAACGGAGGCCTTGGCGCGCCGGTAACGATAATGCCGGTGACGGCGAGCGACGTCACAGCCTGTAGGCCTGCGAAAGGGCGTCAAGCACATCGCCGGAATGTGGGATCGCTGCCTGCTCCATCGTTCGGTTGTAAGGCCAGGGCGTGTCGCTCGAGCCGACACGTACGATTGGTCCGTCGAGCCAATCGCCCACCCGCTCCTGCAGCGTCGCCACGACCTCTGCCATGATGCCGCCGGTGCGCCGGGCGGTGTCGAGGGCCAACGCCCGACTGGTTTTTTGAATAGAAACCGCTAACGTGTCGTAGTCGATCGGGTTAAGCGACCTGAGATCGACCACCTCGGCAGAGACCCCCCTACCTGCCAACTTTTCGGCGACCTCGTCCAATACGGGCATTCCGTGCCCGTAGGACATCAACGTTACGGCATCCCCCTCGCGGCGAACCTTTGCGGAACCCAAATCCACCTCGTAGCGCTCTTCCGGCACCTCCCCTCTCACGCCGTAAAGTCCGGCCGACTCCGCATACACGACGGGGTTGTCCTCTTTGATCGCGGTTCTTAGCAGGCCGAGGGCGTCGTACGGCGTCGACGGGGCCACAACGCGCATCCCCGGGACTTCGGCGAGCCACGTCTCGAAACTCTGGGAGTGGGTGGCCGCAAGTTGCATGCCGGCGCCCGTTGGCGCACGTATGACCATCGGCACCTTGATCTGGCCGCCCGACATATAGCGCAGATTGGCGGCCATGTTTACGATCTGATCGAACGCCACGAGTGAGAAACTCATGGACATGAGTTCGACGATCGGCCGCAAACCCGCGGCCGCCGCGCCGACGCCTGTCCCGATGAACGTAGCTTCCGATATAGGCGTGTCCCGAACCCGTTTGCTTCCGTACGCCTGCAACAGGCCGGCGGTGACCGCGTACGCCCCGCCGTAAGCGCCGATGTCCTCGCCCATCAAAAAGACGCCTGGGTCGGCTTCGAGGGCCTCGGTGAGGCCTTGCCGGATCGCTTGGCGGACGGTCAGAATTGGCATTGTTGTTCAAATAATGACCCGTGCTTCGCGGGGGCCGGCTCAGGCGTAAGTATCTTCAAACAGTTCTTCGGGCGACGGCTCAGCGCTCTGCTCTGCGAACTTGACTGAGGCGGCGACCTCATCCTCCACCGACGTACGCACCGACTCCAGGTCTATTTCACCGGCAACGCCATGCTGCAATAACAGTCTTGGGAACGTTTTGAGCGGATCCCGCTCCAACCAATTGGCCAATTCTTCTTCTTTTCGATAGCGGGCGGGATCGGCCATGGAGTGGCCGACGTACCGGAACGTCTTGGCCTCGATGAATTTGGGACCCTCGCCATTCCTTATTCCGGTGGCAGCTTCTTGTGTTACCTGCTTCACAGCCAGCACGTCCATACCGTCCACTACAACTGAATCGATCCCATAGTCTGTGGTCATCGTGTAGAAGTCGGTGCCGGCTGACCTGACGTTCTCAACCGCCGACCCCATCCCGTAGAGGTTGTTCTCAAGGAAAAACAGCAGCGGCAGATTCCAGACCGCGGCAAGGTTCATTGTTTCGTGGAACGTGCCCTGGTTGACCGCCCCGTCGCCAAAGAAGACCAATGCCAAGTCGTTCGTTTCCTTATAAAGGCACGAAAAGCTTAGCCCGGCCGCCAGCGGCAACTGCGCTCCCACGATGGCGTGGCCGCCCATAAATCGTTTGGCCGCGTCGAACAAGTGCATCGAACCCCCTTTGCCCTTGCTCAGCCCCGTTTTGCGACCGAATAATTCGGCCATGACGCGGTTCGTGTCCAGACCCCGCGCCAGAGCGTGCCCATGGTCGCGGTAGTGGGTGACTACGTAGTCACCGGGCAGCAGGGCGGAAAGGGCGCCGACAGCGACGGCCTCCTGGCCGATGTAGAGGTGCAGGAAGCCGCGAATGTTTCCCCTCGTGTAGTTTTCGGCGCAAGCCTCTTCGAAACGACGGATAAGATACATCTGTCGATACAACGCCACAAGTTCCGCGTCGTTGCCCATGCCATTCAACGAGGGTGGGGCTCCCGGGTTACTGGCAAGCGCCTGCTCGGGGCTGCGCTCTCTTGTTTGTGGACGTTCCGCGGTCATTAAGCTATGGCCCTGCAACCGTACTCGCCGGTGGTCTGACGCGGAAAGCTAACTCATCAGGGTCAGTTCGCAATTTTACGCATTAAAGCGGCCAACTAGCGAAGTTTACATGCGGACGCCGCCGGCAGATGTCCCCGGTCTTCCGAAACATCCGCGTGTTCAGGGCCGATCTTCGTGATCAAACGGCCAGCTTGCTGGCGAGAACCACGTTGTGTATCAGCATGGCGATGGTCATTGGCCCTACCCCTCCCGGCACTGGCGTAAGCGCAGACGCCACTTTTGACACCTGATCGTGGTCCACGTCCCCGGCCAGTCGGTACCCGCGCCTTCTCGTTGGATCGTCGACACGGGATATCCCAACGTCGATAACAACTGCGCCGGGCTTCACCATGTCTCCGGTAATAGTGCCGGGCCTGCCCACGGCAGCCACCAGAATGTCCGCCTGCCGCGATTCGGCGGCGAGGTCGCGGGTACCGGTGTGGCAGACGGTAACAGTGGAGTTTGCGCCGCGACCCCGGCCGAGGAACAACGCGGCCAGCGGCAGCCCGACAATGTTGCTGCGCCCGCATATGACGACCTTCGCGCCTGCGGTTTCGATCTGTTCCTCAATGAGCAACCGTTGTACACCGAGCGGTGTGGCCGGAACGAATCGAGGCGTTCCAGCCAGCAAGAGTCCTGCGTTTTCCGGATGCAGGCCATCGACGTCTTTTGACGGGAGGATCGTTCGGATGATCTCGTCTACATCGACGTGTCGAGGCAATGGCAACTGCACGAGGATGCCGTGAAAACGGTCGTCCCTATTCAATTCGTTAACCTGCGCGATTATCGTGTCCTGGTAAGAGCTGGCCGGCAGACGGATAGTTTGGGACAAGACGCCGGCTTCTTTGCACGCTCGTTCCTTGCCGCGTACGTAGGAGTGGGAAGCGGGGTCGTCTCCGACGAGAATCACGCCAAGGCCTGGTGGCGAGGCGCCGCCAGAACGTCGGTTGGCTACCTCTGTGGCCAGTCCGGCCCTGACTCTTGCGCCGACGGCACTACCGTCGATCCGCCGGGCCCTCGATGTATTTTCGTGCTCGGTCATGGTTATTCGCGTTGGCCCCCGCCGTTCCTGACAGGCGGTCGATCTTACCGTTGTTTACCCGCAAAACGTATCATGGCGAATGAACGTAACGGCCCGGCCAAGCCGGCCGAATGTCAGGCAGACGGTCAATGGAGCGCCTGGTCATTGATATACACAGGTATCGACCTTATAGAAATCAGCCGAATCGCAGAGGTGGCAAGACGTTACCCTAAGCGGTTCCTGGAGAAGATATACACGCCGGGTGAGCGGGCGTACAGCCGCGGCAGGGCGCCACAATTGGCGAGCAGGTTCGCTGCCAAGGAGGCCGTCATGAAAGCGCTGGGCACTGGGATCCGGGGCGTTGGCTGGCGTGAAATTGAGGTCGTCCGTCCCAGAGGACGTGCCCCCGAGATAGTTTTGCACGGCAGGGCGAAGGCGAAGGCCCTGGAAATCGGCATTGTCCGGATGGCGCTAAGCCTTTCCCACTCCAGAGACTATGCGGTGGCCTCCGTTGTAGCGATAACGGCCGGGATTGGGAATATGGAGAAATGAAGGTGGTCACCGCCGCGCAGATGCGGGCGCTGGAGCAGGCTGCGGTTGTGGCCGGCGTGTCACTCGACGAGTTGATGGAAAACGCAGGCCGCGCGGTCGGAGACGAGGTCGCCGCCAGGCTCGCAAATGTCGCAGATTCCCGGGTAGTTGTCCTTATCGGACCAGGCAATAACGGTGGAGACGGTCTCGTTGCGGCGACGCGGCTGGCGCAACTGGGAGCAACGGTCAACGCATTCGTGGTTGCCGGCGGCGGTAATCCCGCAGGAAAAAGATCCGCCGCCGAGGCCGCCGGGGTTCAGGTAGAGCCAATCGCGGATGTATCCGGCGTTACCGCCCTGAGCGGGGCGTCGTCGTCGGCCGACGTTGTCATCGACGCCGTGTTAGGTACCGGAACGAGCCGTCCGATTGACGGGCCGCTCGGTAAGGCATTGGCCGCGGTTCAATGTGCCGGGGCGCCGGTGATTGCCGTGGATTTGCCGACCGGATTGAATGCCGACACGGGCCAACTCGATCCAAACGGGATTCGTGCAGACGTGACGCTGATGCTGGCCAACCCGAAGATTGGTCCCGTCATAACGGCAGGTAGCTGTCATTGCGGCGAAATCAAGGTCCTCGACATCGGTATTCCACCGGGACTCGACACAGGTCTGGAAGTCGAATGGCTCGACGCGCAACTTGCATCGTCCTTGCTGCCTTTGCGCCCGCCCGACTCCCATAAAGGCACGTTTGGGCGGGTGCTCATTGTCGCTGGATCCACTCAATATCCGGGAGCGGCGTTGCTGGCCACAAGCGCTGCCACGAGGAGTGGCACAGGGCTGGTCGAACTGGCAATCGAAGATAGTGTTTATGGGCTCGTGGTCGGCGCGATTCCGGAGGCGATATTTACACCGCTCGCAAAAAGTGAATCTAGCCAGATTGACCCCATTGCATCGGCTGGGCAGGTGATCGACCGCGCCTCGGCGGCAACGTCGATTCTAATCGGGCCCGGCTTCGGAACGTCGGTTCAGAAATCGATCTTCACGCGAACCATCGGGGCACAGGCCAGAAACCTGCCCCCGTTAGTGGTCGATGCCGATGCCCTGAACATACTGGCCGGGACGTACAGGTGGTGGGCGACGTTTCCGGAATCCACGGTTATCACTCCGCATCCCGGTGAAATGGCGAGGCTACTCGGCCGGTCCACGCCGGAAGTACAAGAAGACCGTCTCGGTTCAGTGAAGCGTGCGGCTGAAGTATGGGGAGTGAACGTTGTATTGAAGGGCGCCGCCACATTGATCGCATCGCCCTGCGGCAGAGTGAGGGTCAGCCCGTTCGTCAACGCCGGTTTGGCCAAGGGCGGCACGGGCGATGTCTTGGCGGGCCTAACCGCAGGCCTGATGGCTCAGATGCCGGACCGGCCATTCGACGTAGCGTCACTGGCCGTCTACGTTCAAGGCCTGGCCGGTGAAATCGCCCGTTCGTCCAAAGGAGAGGTCGCGATGCGCGCCAGTGACGTTATCGATGCCATTCCTGATGCGTTCATTGGAATGGCATCGACCCGCAGCGAGTCATTCAAGAGTGTGGGGCGCCGACGGGCCGGAACGTATAATTCAGACCCATGAGCACGCTGTTGGCAGTCGATATCGGCAACACTAACGTGACGATAGGCGCTTTTGAGGACGCAAATCTTGCGGCGACTTGGCGCGTGTCTACTGATCGGCATCGAACTCGGGACGAGTACGAGTGGCTCCTCAGCGGCTTGCTGTCTGGAAAAAGCCTTGAACCCGCCAACCTGGGCGGAGTGGCCATGTGTTCGGTGGTCCCGCCGGTCACCGAATTGGTCCGTGAGGCGCTGGAAAACCTGACCGGTAAAGATGCGATTCTCGTCGGGCCTGGCATTCGCACCGGAATCCGTATCGATTACGATCGTGTGCAGGACGTCGGCGCCGACCGGGTTGTCGATGCCGTCGCCGCCCGCCGCCTGTACTCCGGGACAATCATCGTTGTCGACTTTGGCACCGCGACGGTCTTCGACGCGATTACTGTGGACGGAGTTTACAAGGGAGGCGCGCTGGCGCCGGGCCTATCGATGTCTGCCGAGGCTCTCTACGAAAGCACCTCCCAACTCCGCAGGGTGGACCTGGCCCCGCCGGAGAGGACCATTGGACGAAATACTACGGCCGCCATTCAGTCGGGCCTCGTATACGGCCACATCGGCCTCGTTGAGGGAATGGTGAAGCGCTTTCGCATCGAACTGAACTGTGAAGCGCCGGGAGAATGCACCGTAGTCGCAACTGGCGGTCTCGCTTCGTTGTTGTCCGGCTTGACCGACGTGTTCGACTACGTGAATGAAGATCTGACGCTTGAGGGTTTGCGGTTCGTATACGAAATGAACACCTGAAACCCTTGCGCGGGTCGACATGCCCCTTCTCGCCGACTGAAAAACACAACAACGCCGATTTATTGTTAGGATGGCCGGGCGAATGGCCAACGATCAGGTAAACGTCAAACCCTACCTGCCGCTCGCAGGCAAGAACGTCGTGCTGGGCGTAACGGGGAGCATAGCGGCGTACAAGGCTGCCGACCTCGCGAGCAAGTTGACGCAGACGGGCGCGCAGGTTGACGTGGTAATGACGTCCGGCGCGTTGGAGTTTGTCGGGCCCGCAACGTTCGAGGCGCTGACGCACAGGCCGGTCACCGTCGGCCTGTTCGAATCGAATTCTGAACTGAACATCGACCATGTCGCGCTAGCTTTGCGCGCCGACGTCGTGGTCGTAGCTCCGGCGACTGCCAACACCATAGCAAAGTTGGCGATCGGCCTCGCAGATGATCCTCTCGGCGCCACGGTGTTGGCCACAAGCGCGCCGCTGGTTATTGCGCCTGCGATGGACGCTCACATGTGGTCGAGCAAGGCGACCGCATATAACGTGAAGACGTTGAAGTCCAAGGGCGTCAAGTTCGCCGGACCTGTCGAGGGCAGGCTTGCCTCCGGACTAGTCGGCAGCGGCCGCATGGCCGAACCGGTCGAGATTGTCGATCACGTGAGGTCCGCCCTTGCCGCGAACGGCGACTACTCAGGAAGGGCCGTGTTGGTTTCGGCCGGCGGGACTCGCGAGCCACTCGACCCCGTGCGTTACCTCGGCAACCGTTCGTCCGGCAAGATGGGTTACGCAGTGGCCGCAGCCGCACGAGACCGCGGGGCAGTGGTTACTCTGGTCGCCGGACCGGGCGCGTTGGCCGACCCTGTAGACGTAGACGTTCGGAGGGTGCAGACGGCGCTGGAGATGAGAGAGTTGATCATTTCGTGCGCCCGCGCATCTGACCTCCTTGTGATGGCGGCAGCGGTCTCCGACTTCAGGCCAAAGTACCGGTCGGGCCAGAAAATCAAAAAAGACGCCGTCGCTTTGTGCGCTGTGGAGTTGGAGCAAAACCCAGATATCATTGCGGAGGCAATCGGACCCCGGCTCGTCAAGATCGCATTCGCGGCGGAGACGGGCGATCACGTAGCGAAGGCGCGCCCCAAAATCGAACAGAAAGGCGCTGCGTTCGTAGTCGCCAACGACGTCTCCGAAATGGGCAGCGGGTTCGAGTCCGACACGAATCGAGTTTCAATCGTCGGACCGGGGAGCAGGGAAGTCGAGCGCCTGCCGTTGATGGATAAGCTTGCGGTAGCCCATGCGGTGCTGGACCGGGCGCTTCCACTACTGATCTGAACGATCTTCGGGCGATATGATTAACCTGACATCCATATGAAAGACCAATTCTCATTCTAGGGAACACACATACAACCGCAGGCTGCGGGGCAAACTTGTAAGGCAATCAGGTTCATTGGAAGAAATGAGATCGCATCGATGAAGATTTACTGGCAGGAGAAAAAACGAGGTCTCGACTTGCTGGTCGAGATGGACGACGGGGAAACCCACTCGGTTGGAGGAGTGCGAGTCACAAGACGCGGCATCGAAGCCTTGGCAAAGACCACCGGCTACGATCCGGGCCGGGCCATTAAGGGGTTGGACAACGTCGAGGAGGGACGGGCGTTTGTGGAGCAATTCGAACCCTGGCGTGACTTCTTTCCGTATGAGGAAATGCAGTTGGAACCGGACGTAAGGCCGTTGGAATCGAGTTGATCCTCCGAGGCAACAATGGATTGGGCATCCCCGGGGAGGTCTCTTGATCACCGTTGATAATTGGATTCTCAAACAGTTGGCCCAATCCGATTCGGCAACGGTGCAAAACGCAGGGATTCTGGTACGAGGTTGCGCGCCGGCGGAGCACGACTACTCAGGAACGGCTCTCAAGCGCATGCTGCCGGAGTTCGGCACGCTCGTCGGATACGCCATGACCGCCGAACTAGTGCCGCTCCACGCTGACAGGATCGAAAAACGACCTCCGCATCGACTACTACGATTCGCTGGCCCGGGCGAGTGCCCCAACGATTGCCGTATTGAAGGATGTAGACGAACCCGCTGGACGAGGCGCGATCATCGGCGACGGGATGTGTTACCAGATGCGGGCTTTGGGGTGCATCGGAGTCGTAGTCGATGGCAGCGCACGCGAGGCGCCGGGTATCAAGAACGCCGGGGGTTGGTCTGTGGGCGATGTCGCGTGTTCCCGGCCATCGGCCGTTCAAGACGATTCGCCACGACGCGCCCGTGACGATTGCCGGGCTACGGTATCCCAGGGCGATCTGTTGGTTTGCGACGGTGACGGCGTAACCCGGGGTCTTGGGGATATTGCCGCCGATGTTGCCCGAAAGATCGTAGAGGTACGCAATGCCGAGTCTGGTATGCGCCAGTACTTCCGATATCCTGAGTTCAATCCGGATTCCTGGGAGAGATGGAAGCGGGAGCAGGGTTAACGCATCGGCGACGATGCAACCCCAACCCTGCCGATTCGTCTCTACGTCACGGCGGCTGTTCAGCCTCACC
Organism: Dehalococcoidia bacterium; assembly: GCA_965224235.1. Taxonomy (GTDB): domain Bacteria; phylum Chloroflexota; class Dehalococcoidia; order Lucifugimonadales; family Lucifugimonadaceae. The sequence goes on from CBDCYP010000002.1 coordinate 1,908,743, forward strand.
GGGTCGTTATGTCAGCGGTTTGATTTCGGCGACAAACGACGTATCGGACGCCTCAGGGAAGGGCGCTAACTGTGCGCTGGCAGCGCCGGATGCGCTCAACACATCGGAAAGGACCAACTCCAGTTGGCCTAACCGACGCTCGCCGGACTTGAACCGAAGCTCCGCCAGTGGTTTTCCGAGCCCTATCGAGCGCTCGGACTTTGCTTTCCGCACGGCGGCGATGGCGTCGCATGCCGAGCGGAACGATTCGCCGTCCGATGGCGCTTCCACATGCTGAAGTTCCTGCTTCGTTGGCCAATCGGCGATGTGAACGGAGGGCACGCCCGTCTCCTTGGCGAAGACCCACGACCAGACTTCATCTGCGATCGATGGCACATACGGCGCAAATAGCCGTATGCACACCGACAGCCCTAGCCGTAAGGTCGCGATTGCGGACGACTGGCCGGCAGGGTCTGCCTCGTCCCTGGCACGGCGTTTCGCCAATTCGATGTAGTTGTCGGTGAACGAGCCCCAGAAGAACGATTCGATGGTTTCAAGCGCCGCCGCAAACTCGAACTCCTCGAACGAACCGGTGGCCCAGTCGACCACTTCGCGCATCTCAGCCACAAAGCCCTTGTCGAGTTCGTTGGTAATGCTGCCGGCGGGCCCAGCCTGGGATAGCACGAATTTGCTTGCGTTGTAGATCTTGGTGACCAGCCGTTTTCCGACGCGGAACACCTTTTCGTCGTGGATCGTGTCGGTGCCGAGTCGCGCACGCGCTGCCCAATATCGGACCGCGTCGGCGCCGTACTTGTCCAGCAGATCGACGGGAGTCACTACGTTGCCCTTGCTCTTGCTCATCTTCTTGCGGTCGGGGTCGACTACGAATCCGCTGATGACTACGTTTCGCCACGGTATGTCGTCGTGATGAAGCATCGCCTTGGCAATTGTGTAAAACGCCCACGTGCGGATAATGTCGTGCGCCTGCGGCCGCATGTCCATGGGAAACAGACGGTCCATCTGTTCATCGGGGTCGCCCCACCGCGCAACGATCTGGGGCGAGAGCGACGATGTAAACCAGGTGTCGAACACGTCCGGCTCGCCGGTGAATCCCCCCGGCCGGTCCCGCTCCGACTCACTGAAGCCGGGCGCTGAGTCTGTCATTGGGTCGACTGGCAACCGGTCGGGGGGCGCGACGATGGGCGCCGCGTAGTCCCGATTGCCTGATTCGTCCAACGGGTACCAAACCGGAATCGGGACGCCGAAGTAGCGCTGCCGCCCAATTGACCAATCGGTGTTCAGGTTCTCGGTCCAATTCTCGTACCGCTTCTGCATGTACCGGGGCGACCAGCGAATGCGACGGCCCATTTCAGCGAGTTTGTCCTTCTTGTCCAGCAGCCTGACGAACCACTGCCGCGACGTGAGGTACTCAAGTGGACTGTCGCCTTTTTCGTAGTAACGGACGACCTGTTGCGTCGGCCGGGGATCTCTGATGAGCGGGGCCCTGCCGCCGGCAGCGGAGTTGCTCGGATCCGCCAGCATCTCCGTCATCTCGCGACGCGCCGAGGTAACACGCTTGCCGACAAGGCGGGCATAGTTTGCGTTTGCGGTATCCGGACGCGCGCTGTCCCATCCTTGTTGGCCAAAGGTGCGGTCGAGGATGCGTCCGTCGTGCCCGATCATGTGCCTGAGTTGAAGTCCTTCGGCACGCCACCATTCAACGTCCGTCTGGTCGCCAAACGTGCAGACCATCAACACGCCTGTGCCCTTTTCGGGGTCCGCCAACTCGCTGGGAAAGATGGGAACCGGCGCAAAAAACGCGGGAGTCATGGCCGTCTTGCCGAATAGCTCCCGGAAACGGGAATCGTCTGGATGGGCGGTCACGCCAACACACGCAGCGAGCAGTTCTGGCCGCGTGGTCGATATGGTAAACGCCCCGCCGCCTGCAACCCCAAACTCCAGGTCGTAGAAGGCGCTGGTGCGTTCGCGGTCCTCGACCTCGGCCTGGGCGACGGCAGTACGGAAGTCGACATCCCACATCGTTGGGGCTTCATCCTGAAATATGTGCCCCTTGTCGTAGAGGTCACGGAAGCTGCGCTGAGCGATTCGGCGGCAGCGCTCATCGATAGTGGCGTACTCCTCCGACCAATCGATCGACAACCCAAGGCGTTGCCACAGGTCCTTGAATACCAACTCATCCTGTGCAGTGACGATCTGGCACAGTTCGATGAAGTTCTGGCGGGAAATGGAGATCGGCCGGCCGGTGTTCTTTCGGTTTCCGACCGGTTCCACCTCCAGATCGGGGTCATAGGGGATCCCGGGCTCTGCGCGTACGTTGAAGTAGTTCTGGACACGCCGTTCCGTCGGCAGCCCGTTGTCATCCCATCCCATGGGGTAGGCGATGTTCCAGCCGTTCATGCGCTTGTGGCGAACAATCAGGTCCTGGTGCGTGTACGAAAACACGTGCCCAACGTGCAGGGAACCGCTCACGGTCGGTGGGGGCGAGTCGACTACGAAAGACTTTTCCCGCGGCTGAAGCCGGTCGCGGGCGGATATCCCCAACTCCTGCCATCGCAACTGCCACCGCTTTTCCATCGCGGCGATGTCCAGATTCCGAGGCAGTGTGTCGAAGTCGATCGAATTAACCGGGTCGGTCAATTTGCCTGTCCTTTTTTCCGTCAAATGCGACCTTCGCACAACCAGGCGAGGGTAGGCCCGGTCGCCGCGGGTGGCGTCGTTCACCAGGGCGCCCCGTCACTATCATCCTAACGTGCCCTCGTTTGCCGTGAGCAGACTTTTTGGCGAGTACAGGTATCGCGTACTTGCCGTTGCCTGAATTCGACAACGATTGCCCGGTCTCCTCGCGGACAACGGAATGCCCGCGGGTGATTCACAGGCCCGAACGACAGTTGTGCCGCCAAAGGTTATGCAACAGGCCCTCAGACGGTCGCCATCAGTTCCTGCGTCCCTGGTGTTTCCAGTTGTTCCGGCAATTGGGCGACCAGAGGCAATGTGATTACCATCTCGGTGAATTCGCCGGGCACAGACGCTACCTGAATATCGCCCCCGTGTTCTCGCACGATGTCGTTGCAGATGGAGAGGCCGAGGCCGGTACCCTTATCCGTCGGTTTGGTTGTAAAAAATGGATTGAATATCTTGTCTATGACATCGGGAGGAATCCCGGGTCCGTTGTCCCTTAAGCGGATCTCCGCCAAATCTTCCTTGCGTCGCGTGGCTAGCCAAATGGTCGGGGCATAAGATTCCCCGCCTTGCTCCGTCCCCATAAGGGACTGCCGCTTTTCATCGGTCGCTTGGCAGCTATTGCCAACAATGTTCAGGAACACCCGCCCAAGGTCCTGTGGGATTACGTCGATCTCACTCAGGCCGGGGTCTAAATCATGTTTTATTTCCAACTGGAAATTCGTATCGGATGCCCGGGCGCTGTGGAACGCCAGTCCAGAGAATTCTTCCAGAAGACGGTTGATGTCGGTGGACTGTCGATCTCCGGTCTCGCGGTTCATCCTGAGCATGTCTTCGACGATCCGGTTGGCGCGTGCGCCGTGGGAACGGATGCGCTCGAAGTTGCTCGCCAGGTCGCCTGAGATCTCCTTGACCAACTCCTGGTCGTCTTCGCTCAACGAAGAACCGTTTTCGCTCAGGATCTCCGACAACTCTTCGATCAGATCTTCGGAGGCTTCAGAGAAGTTCTTGACGAAATTCAGCGGGTTCTTGATCTCGTGCGCCACGCCCGCCGTGAGTTCGCCGAGGGCCGCCAGTTTTTGGCTGGCGACGATCTGATCTTGCGCGCGGTTCAAGTCGGCCAGAACGCGTTCCAGTTCAGCGTTTTTGCCTTGCAGGTCCTCAGCCAGCTTCTCTACCAGATTCAGCCTCTGGACCTCAAGGGCGTGACGGCGGAACACTTCAAGAGCCGCCGCCATGTCAGCCACCTCGTCGCGTCCGCCAATCTCCACCCGCGCTTCAAGGTCGCCGTCTGCCATTTGTCGCATCCAGTTCGATAGTTTTGCGAGGCGACTCAACAGAATGCGGCCGATAAAGAGCCATGCGATCAGCGCCGCCCCTACGACACTAAGAGCGCCGATGACCAACAGTAGCGTGCGTGCGGTTAGAATCGCCTGTGATGCCTCCTGGGTGGCATCGCCGGCGCTGGCTTGGGCTGTGGTTACCAGCACGTCTACGTCCGCAACCAACGCCAGGGCTATGTCGCGATTGCTCGCCAACAGTTCTTGTTCGAGCGCCGCCAGCCTGAGTTGTCGCTCCACTACGTTGAATTCACCTTCCGCTCCATTGCCCAAGTCGGATATGCGGGCAAACATGGGAGCGATCTCAGCGTGGAATTGAGTCCCTTCCAGGGCGTCCAGATTTCGTTGGACGCGGCCGAGGGCAGCTTCAAATCGTTCCCTCAGAGGCTCGATTGAGTTTGGGTCTGTGGCGATGAACGCATTCGAAAGAAGTTCTGTTGCAATATTGGCATCGGCCTGCAACTCTGACAGATAGCGGTATTGACTGAACTCGCCTTCCGACAAGTACACGTCGCGGGGGTCCGGCTTGTCGCCGAGATCCCGGTAGCCTGTCAACGTGTAAAAAAGTTGGTCATCGATGGCTGGTACCAAGGTATTGCCGAGACGAGTACGCACGTCTGCGAGTTCCGCTTGCAATTCGGCCAGGACTCGATCCAATTCAAAAAACTCGACCTTGTCGTCCTCAATTTCTTCGATATTGGCCACCAGGGAGTCCGCCCGTTCACGAATATTTTCAAACGGTTGGAGGGTACGCTCCTCCAAACTGGCCAGTTGTCGTTCAAATAAGCGGTGGGATTCCTCTATCTCGGAGGATACGCGCTCAAACTCTTCCAGCGTTGCGGCCGCGGCCAATCGCGGCGCCGCGGCTACCAGGGCGCCCACAAACTGGGCTACGCCGAACGATGCGGCCAGTTCCGGCACGCTCCCATCATTGACCTTGGACTGAACGTCGCCCACGCGGTCAAACGAAAACCAGCCGACGAGGCTCGCTCCCACGGTCAACGCTACTGCGCCGCCTATGCCGGCGTAGGCCAGGGTGGATATGCGGAACCGGCGTTCGCTCAGGGTTTTCAGTATGGAATTCACGGCACTGAATCCCCCAGGGCTTCGATCGGGTAATAACGGCCGTCGGAACCGATCACGGTCAAAAACACGCGGTCAGAACCCTGGTTGTCTCCATTCCCATATTGGAGTTTGAACCCGTCGATCTCGATCTCTCCGACGCTGCTCAGTTCCTGAGTCATACAGGAGCGGCGAACCTCCCTCCCACAGTTTTCAAGGCTGGCTATGGCGAGGCGGCCGGCGAGATATCCTTCAAGCGACACGAACCCGGGAACGGCTGCGGAGTCGTACGCGGCCAGTGCGTCAATATACCTGGAGACGACTGGCACGGAGTCATCGCTGGGGAAGGGCACCACCTGAGTGACGTAAACGCCCTCTCCGGCAGGGCCGAGTTCCTTCGCTAAAGCATTGCTTCCGACGAATGAGACATTCAAGAAAACCGCGTCCATGTCTGTCTGCCTCGCCCAGGAGATCATTTCAGCCACCGGTCTGTAGGCGCCTATCATTATCACGGCTTCAGGGGACCCTTGCCGAAGGTCCAGCAGGGCCGTCTTTACCGCCAGGGTATTGCGGGGATACAACCCAACCGATACAGGAGTCATGTTGCGGAGTTCGAGGGCCTGACGAACTCCGCGATATCCGGCTCGACCATAAGAATCATCCTGATACATGACCGCTATTCGAGTGATGCCAAGGTCTCCGATCAGACGGGCGACCATCTCCTCGGTTTCCTGATTATAGGAAGCCCGCAGATTGACGATGTTGGGCCATTCCGGGTCACGAAGGAACGCCGCGCCGGTAAATGGCGCGATGTATGGGACGCCCGCCTCTCTGGCGATTGGAGTAGCCGAGCGCGAAGTCGGCGTGCCGACAGCCCCTATCAACGCGAAGACCTTATCCTCGTTTATCAGACGCGTCGTGTTGGTAATTGCCGCGTCCGGTTCGTACGAATCGTCCAGAGAAACGAGTTCCAGTTGGCGGCCGTGGACACCGCCGGCGAGATTCGCTTCTTTGAACGCCGCACGTATCCCAAGCCTCATGTTGACGCCGAGTTCCTCTGCCAGGCCGCTAAAAGCAGCGGACTGCCCGAAAAGGATGCGGTCGTCCGTGACGCCTGGTTCGATTGCGGAAACGCCTGCGGTAGAAACGGCAGTTGCCGATCCATCGGCCGGTTGGAGAGGATCAGAATCCGACCTGCCATCGCAGCCAGCGAGGATGGTAGCCATAAGCAGAGCGGCGGCTCCACCGGTTACGAACTCATGGAAGCGGATTTTGGTCAGGCGATGCGTCAGGTTCGTTAAGCTTTCAGTATGACCAGAGTCACCTGGTTTGTGTCGCGGACACGGCGGTAGTGCATTTCATCGGTCATCGCCCGAACAAGGTGAACGCCAAGCCCCCCTATATCCCTCTCCTCCATAGGCGCGTTGACATAAGGCACGGGGGCATCGGAAAGTGGGTCAAACGGCTTTCCGTCGTCCACGATCTCGATCTTCAGGGCGTCATCCTGAGAGGTGAGAATTATCTCGAATTCGTGGAGGCCGCCACTATGCCCGTAGTTAATGATATTTAGCCCCAGTTCCTCCAGTACGAGATTGACCTTGAAGACAAGGTCGGGAGGCCAATCCTCCCTTTCACCCATTTCTTCCACCACAGATGCGAGACGAGTCAACTCCTCGACCCTGGTTTCGACTTTAACGCGAATCCTTGAGCTCAACTGTCTGCCCCGGTGCGAAATAGCGTCAGGCACGTCACATCATCTGACCGCGGTGTGTCGCCTTCGAAGTCGTTCACGGCCTTGAACACCGCTCGCGTGGGATCCACCGCATTCTTTGGAGGCGCCCCCTCGAATATCGACTGGATCCCGCTGATGCCAAATAACTCCTCTTTGAGATTTGAGGCTTCAGTGACGCCATCAGTGAAGAATAAGGCTGCGTCACCAGGGTCGATGGGCACGGTGTTTTGCTTATATTTGAGACCTGGTACCAAACCCAATGATACCCCGCCCGTCGGAGGGAGCACAACGGAACTGCCGTCGTCGTGGACGACAACCGGGCTGTCGTGGCCGCCGCACGCATAAGTCAACTCGCCCGTAGCCGGATCGTAAATTGCGTAGATCACAGTGACGAACATGAAAGAATCGTTGTTCTCATGGAGAAGATTGTTGACCGTCTCAAGGACATGACTGGGATTTTCGTCGGACTGGGCAACGCTTTTTATCAAAGTGTGGCTGGACATCATGAAGAGGGCGGCCGGGACCCCTTTGTCCGACACATCCGCGACGGTGAGGCCGATGCGTCCATTTTTCAGATAGATAAGATCGTAAAAGTCTCCTCCCACGTTTCGCGCGGGCTCCATGCTGGCGAATACTTCGTAGTCCTGGGCGACTGGAAACTCGGTGGTAAGAATCGACTGCTGCATCCGGCTCGCGAGCGTGAGCTCATGTTGCAGCGCTGCCAACCTGTCACTGGACAACTTGGCCTCCCGCCACTCAATGACATGCTGAAGTGTGCGGTCGATCGTGACCTTCAGGTCATTGAAGTCGACGGGTTTGGTAATGAAATCGAATGCGCCCCGATTCATCGCCGTGCGGATGTTCGCCATGTCGCCGTACGCCGACATGATCACTGATCTAATGTCGGGATTAACGGCGGGAATGCGTTCCAGCAGGGTCAGGCCATCCATCACGGGCATGTTGATGTCGGACAGCACCATATCGATGCTCTTGTCCTGCCTCAGATGTTCGAGAGCCTCGACGCCGTTAGAAGCGAATGCGAACGCGTAACGGCCGGACCTGATGTGGCGCCGCATACGCTGCCTGACCAGCGGTTCAAGGTCCGGCTCGTCGTCGACAACGAGGATGTTGGAAGTTTTTTTGTTCACTACCGGGTTCCTGGACCAGACCGGCTATCGGGCAATCGATTCGGAGAAAGTTCTGGCTGTCCTAGTTAGTGATTTGCTTATTTTCAAGAACCCAGCGAATCGATCGCCTCGGCCCGCGAGTCAAAAATCGGAATAATCTGGTCAAAACCGCTGATCTGGAAAACCTCTCGAACGGCGCTGGACAGCGACCCAACGGCAAATTTTGACCCGCTTCTGTCCAGCGTCCTTGCTGTCAGCATGATAACCCGGAGGCCCGCGCTGCTGATGTAAGTGAGGTTGCTCAGGTCCAGAAGCAATAGCGTGATGCCAGATTCAATGGCGTCTGACAGCACCCCTTGCACCGCGGTGGCGTTAGCGCCATCAATGCGCCCTTTGGCGGATGCTATCAATATCGACCCCGTCCTTTCGGTCGTCATCGACAACGACCCACCGATAGATACGGATACAATGGTCGGCGCCGGGTCTGGTGCAGGAGCAGGAACTGGGGCAGTCGCTGGCGCCTCGACGGCCGCCCTTTGCGGCTGCTCGCAGTTGATCACGTGTATTCGACCGGAATCGCTGCCAAAACTTGCCTTTCCGATAGCGTTGACAGCCGATTCGACCTTATCATCGTCTACAGCCGCTTCAACCCTGATCATGGGGGCGAAGACGCCATCGTCGTTGAGGGTTGTCACTTCGCTTGCGGTAATGTTCTTTACCCCAATGCCCATCAAGGCTTCCGATACGGAATCAAGCCTCTTCGCCTGGATCGTTGTCATTACTAATTTCATCTGGTGCAGTCCCCCGCTGCTAAGTCTGCGCAAAAACAGCGCTCATATGCTGGTAATTGTGTGCCAAAACCAGAATTCGTCAACCGCAAACGCCAGGAAACTTGCATCCCGGAGCGGTTCGGGCCCCCACCGATGTCCCCGCGGACCGTGACCGGTTCCGGCACACAATTTGCCCTGCCGGGCAGCCGACACGGCACGTCCAGAGCCCCAAGAGTGCGATTATCGATCGAATTCTAGATCAAGTGGCAGTGGGCAGTTGAATGTGAGAGAGAAATTTGCGAACGCGGTTTTTTCCAGGACCCAAATCCGGCAGATTCCTATGATAGACGGTTCTGAATTGCCCGACGTTCGCCCGGTCACAACGAAAAGTTGGGGTATCGTGGGCGCGGCCATTTCCCATACTCCCCTATCAGTGCTTCGACCGTGTCCGGCGGCGGCGCGTCACGATACTGGACGCGTGTTGGTAAAACCCGGCCCAAGGCCGCCCATCGCGGGGCTAGTCGCAGATGTTCCATGAAGCGCTTCTACCCATTGGGTTGCTCATCGTAGTAGCCAAACTTGCGAGGGCGTCTTCAGCCGGTTCGGACTGAACTCGATCATCGCATACACCGTTACCGGCATTTTGTTGAGTCCCGCATTGAGGCTGGTCCATCCGACCGGCGAACTGCATCTGTTCCTCAGCATCGGTGTAATCATCCTTTTCTTCCTGATCGGCTTCGACGAGATCGACATCAAAGGTTTTGTGGCGAATATACGCGGCCGATTCTTCATCGCTGCCACAGTTTCGGTCCTCACTTCCCTGTTGGCCGCCCTGACGGTCACATCCGATATTTTTTCGACTTTGGCCTGGGATTCAGCTTTACGACGGCGTTGGCAGTCGCCGGCATACTGTCGATCTCGAGCCTCGGCCTGGTCGCCAAGGTGTTGGCGGACGAGGGACATCTCAATGACCCGGTCGGTATCCAGATATTCACGACCACGGTCATAACCGAAATTCTCGCATTGCTTGTTGTCGGTTTCACTATCGGTGAACACACCCAGGAGTTGGGCGTGTTCGGCGTGCCCGGCGTGCTCAAGTTGCTTGGGCAGATCGCAGGTTTCGCGGTGGTGGCATGGCTACTGTCGGCCAAAATAATCCCACCTTTGGTGATCCAGATTCAGAAGGTCCTGAATGTGCCTCATCTCTATTTCGGTATCCTGTTTGGAGGGCTGTTCCTGTCGGTCGTGGCCGCTGAGAAGATCGGCCTCCACGGCTCTCTTGGCGCATTGCTCTTTGGAGCAGCGTTGTCGGGTCTTCCGAGCAATGTGAGGCACGACATCATTCCGGGCCTGCGTACCACGGCAGAGGGTCTGTTTGTCCCGTTGTTCTTCGCGTCGGCAGGCCTGCATTTTGGATTTCAGTTCCTCGACCTGCCGGCGTGGACGATCCTTGCGTTGGTTGCGGCGCAGATATTTGGCAAGTTCGCTGGCGCATTTATCGGCGCATACCTGGCCCGTATCGACATGCCGGTCGCATTGGCCATGGGGCTGATGGCGAAGGGAGTGGCGGAGATTGCGCTTCTTCTCGTGCTGTTGGAAACGGGCGCAATTTCAAAAAAAGTTTTCGCTGTTCATCCTGGTGATGTTCGGCTACATCCTGCTCATGCCGACCTTGATGAAGGTCGCCGTGAACAGGGCAAAGGTACCGGAGGATGCAAGACTGCCGGAGCCGGCGATAGCTTCCCTTACTCGATACGCACTTGAACACGTCACAGCCGGCCAACTGACGGACAATACCCGCGAGTATCCGACCCCTGATCTGTCGGTTAGAGAATTCCTTGACCGTTGGACCGTCCTGAGTCAACAACACTATTTGGTGGTTGAACGGGGTAACGTTTCGATGGCCCGAACGCGACTCCTGTCTGAGGACGCAAGCGATGAAACACCGCTTCGAATTGTTCTCAGACAACACACTCCGGAGGTCCGGGTGGACGAGCATATCGATGACGTGTTACAGCGGATGACGGAGAATTCGGTGACCGTGATTCCAGTAATGGAGCGAATGACCGGCGGGTTCCTGTGCACCATAACGAGTGGTGACATGTTGAAGGTGATCACGAGCCCGGAGTAAACCCGTTGGTCAGGTCTGGATCAATGGGCGGAGGGACTTTCCGATGCAGCCCTCCTAACCCCGGTATTCAAACCGCGCGGCGCGGCGGCCTGCGGCGGCATGATCCCACGGTTCTATCCACGCCTCCATGATTTCCAAACCGAACCCCGGGGAGTCCGGCGGCGTTACGTAGCCGTCGCGGGGCATCGCCATGCCGGGGATCGACCGTACCTCCTCAAGCGGGATGCCGGGGTCGGTTCCGAGCCAATATTCGGCTATCGGCGACTCGGGCATCGCCATTGCGAAGTGCTGTCCGAAGGGGGTGTTGGCGCCGCCGTGTGGAACTGTGATTAGCCCCGCAGCTTCTCCGATGGTGTAGATCTTCAGCGCTTCCGACAGCCCTCCGCACCACCTGAGGTCAGGTTGCAACACATCCGCGCATCGATGTTCGACGAGTTGCCGGAAGGCATGCCGTCCATGATGGTCTTCACCGGTGGCGATCGGCATCCATGGGACCGCTCGTTTCAACTCAATGTGGCCTTCGAGGTCGGGCGGGGTCAGCGGTTCCTCAAGCCAACGCATGTCATACCGCCTTAGCCGCTCTGCCAGCCTGACGGCAAACTCCACGTTGTAAGACATGACGGCGTTGAGCATCAGGTCTGCGTCCGGACCGACGGTCTCCCTCGCATCGGCCACCCTGCCCTCGACGAGGTTCAGGCCCTTGGTCCCCATGTCATAGTGCCCAGGGTTCGTTATCTTGAAATGCTGAAAACCAAGCTCTTGGGCCCAATCGAGGTCGTCGCCGGTCGCATAAAGCAGAATCCGTTCACGGCACGGCCCGCCAAGCAGAGAGTAGACGGGCAGACCCAGGAGCTTGCCCTTGAGGTCCCACAGCGCCAGGTCGACGGCGCTCTGGGCGACCGTGGCATGGCCGGCCGACCCGAGACGCTGCACGGCGCGCTGCATGAGGTCGTTCAGGAATTCGATCGCCAGGCAGTCACGGCCCTCCAATAATGGTGCGAAAACGTAGTCGATGACCACTGCAGTCGTTTCCCCAAATCCGCAGGAGCCGAGACCCCATGTTCCGTCCTCTGCAGTGATTTGCACCCATACGTCGCCGCCGCCGATGCCCGGCAGGGCAGAAGGGAGGTTGGAGAACTCGTGGTACTTGTTGATCGGCAGTTGGCGCGGGGCAGTGTTGTTCCACGATGGCCGATACGGCGCAGTCGCAGGTGGGACGTGCGGGACGTTCAACTGCGCTACGCGGATTTCCTTGATGTTCACGGGTTCCCCTTCAAATCTCTTTCAGCGCTTGCAAGACCTTTTTGGGTTAGCCTTTGGGACCGCCGCTTCGCATCACCATCCCGATACTCGGGGAAGGGAATTTGGCCTCCGCCGCGTGGTCGATTACCCAGACCTGTTTATTGCACGGCCCACCACCCCAAATATACGCCCAAGCCCAGCTGGCAAGCCCGCGATACAAAATCGCGGCCCGGCACTTCTTCGAGCCGGTCCAAATGTCAGCCACCGGCGGGCAGATAGACAGCCCCTTGCCAGATGGCTAAAATCCGCTCAACAACGGGGTTGCCTTAATCATGATCCCCTTTAGCCATATCAAGAGGAAGACCTGTGACACTCATAAATTTGCGCAAAGCTCTTCAGAAGTTCTCCCCGATTATGCTAATAGGAACCGTCGCGGCCTTCGCGGCCGCGTGTGGGGGTGAGGACGTGGTGGTCACGGAAATCCAGACCGTGATCGTCGAAAAACCGGTCACCCAGATCGAGAAGGTCGTCGAAACCGTCGTCGTCCAGGAAGTGGTCGAGGGCAAAACCGTCACGGAAATCCAAACGGTGGTGGTCGAAAGGCCCGTTACGCGAATCGAGAAGGTCGTCGAAACTGTCCTCGTCGAGAAGGTAGTTGAAGGCAAGACCGTCACGGAAGTACAGACCGTGGTGGTTGAAAAAGCCGTTACGCGTACCGAAAAGGTCGTCGAAACCGTTGTCGTCGAAAAGGCGGTGGTCGCACAGCCCACCCCGGCGCCCGCTGGCGCGGTGCCGCCCGGACTGCGAAGGGGCGGGCATTTGGTCCGCGGCCTGACCCGAATGCCCACCCAATGGGATATGCGCCAGGAAGCTGTGTGGTGGGGCCCGCAAAGCCTTACCCGTCACTACGACGGGCTGCTTCAATTCTCAACCGAGGACGGCGTGACGATACAGCCTGATCTGGCCAGAGCGTGGCAGTTCAGTTCTGACTTCTCAGATCTGACACTCACTCTCTTTGACGGGATTCAGTTCCACGATGGCGCGCCTCTGGGGATGGATGACGTGCTGTTCGCATTCGAACAGTTGAAGAATCCTCCAGCAGGCATCGTATTCCCGAGGCTTGCTGCATTCCGGGGTATCGAGTCGGTCGAGGGAATCGATGATCTGACGGTCCGATTCAACCTGGCTTCGCCCAATGTGGACTTCTTGCAGGAACTCGCCAGCACTTGGGCCATTGTGGCGCCCGAGCGCATAGCCGGAGGCGAAGGTGGCATTAACTCTGCGGATGAAATAATTGGTACCGGTCCGTTCGTGCTCGCGGATTCGGAGGAAGACAGTTTCATCAGGTCGGACGCCAACCCGAACTACCATCTGATAGCCCCCGACGGCAGTCCGTTCCCGTACCTCGATCAGGTCACTACAGTCGTGATTCCGAACGAGGACGCGCTTGGTTCAGCGTTCCGTACCGGTCGAATCGACCTCATGCAGATAGGTCTGCAAAAGGCGGCCGCCATCGAGGGCGAGTTCGGTGACCGGGTAGTCCACAAACAGTCGCCGCTACCAGGCGTCTTCTACCTCACACCCAACGCCGACAATCCTCCGTTCGATGATGTCAGGGCTCGCAGGGCGCTCTACCTAGCGATCGACCGTGTGGCGATTACCGAGTTCCAGAGGCTGCCAAGCGGACAACTTCCGTACAATCCGGTCAGCTTCCTCGGCAATACCTACCCGTTCGTGAACGAGGTCCTCAGCTATCCCGAGGTCAACCCGGACACCAGATCCGAAGCAGCCGCCGAGGCAAAACGGCTGTTCGAGGAGTTGGGGATAACCGAGATCGACATGCTGGTGATCGCCATTCCGTGGTTCGAGCAGTGGGCGCAACTCCTCGCCCAACAACTCGAGGACGTGGGCGTCACTCTGAACCTGTCCACAAAGGATGCGCCGTCGTCTCTCGCCTCAGCATCACAGGGCGATTTCGAAACCTATGGCCACGGAGGCAACATCGTCGTCTGGAACGCCATGGACATCGTGCAGTTGTTCTACTTGCCCGAAGGCGGCTGGTTCCACCACAAGGCCGAACCCTCGCAAGAGTTCAAAGACCTGTTCACCCGAGCCCGAGCCACCTTGCCGGGACCTGAGCGAAACGAGATGTTCAGGGAGATGGAGAAGTACCTGCGCGAAGAGTTGATACCTGCTGTTCCGGTAATGGCACACGGCGGCGTCAGCGTTGTCGGTTACGACTACGTGCGAGACTATCGTCCGGTACCGGTCGTACATTTCCAGATGCACAAGTTCTTTGACGTTTGGCTGGATGACGGTTCGCCAGCCAGATAGGAAATAGCGCCTTCGAGTTGACGGCAGTCCCCGGCGGCAAATCGTTCGCCTGGGAATGCCGCGCTCGGGGCGCCCGCACACGTCTTTGCGTTAGCGGGGCAGGCGTGTCAAAGGCGCTTAGCCCGGCGGCGGGAGCCTTCGATTGCAAAGATACATAGCGCGCCGAGCGCTCCTCCTGATACCCACGCTGATCCTTCTTGGGACCCTGCTTTTCCTGATGCTGCGGGTCATGCCGGGTGACGTCGCCCTCGCGCTGACGGCAGGAGAATTCGGTTCATTCGACCCCGAAGAGGTCGAAAGGCTTCGGGAAGAACTGGGTCTGAATGATCCGCTAATCGTTCAGTACGGCCGGTGGTTCGCAGACATCGCGAGGGGGGACCTGGGCTATTCGATTTCCGAAAAACGACCCGTGGCCGAGGCGTTGTTCAGCAAAGCCGAAGTCACACTGTCGCTCGCCATCCTCTCGATATTCTTAGCATTGTTGTGGGCGTTGCCGTTGGGGATCATTGCCGCGGTGTGGCGGGGGAGTTGGATAGACCAGGTCATTCGACTGATTACGGCAGGCGGTTTGGCGATCCCCGGTTTTTGGTTAGGCATAATCGTGTTGCTGCTACTGGTACGGGTTTTCCAGTGGAGCCCTCCCGTACAACACGTCAGCCTGTTCGAAGACCCCGGCACCGCCTTTCAGCGGTTGATATTCCCAGCGCTGGTAATTGGATACCGTTTCGCCGCGGTTGTAAGCCGCCTGACACGTTCGACCATGTTGGAAGTCATCAATCAAGATTTCGTGCGCACCGCGAGGGCCAAAGGCCTGGACTCGATAGTCGTCGTGGTCCGTCATGCGTTGCCCAACGCCTACTTGCCGATCCTCACTGTCTCGGCCCTACTGTTCGGCGTGTTGGTCGAAGGCGCCGTCGTGATCGAGCAAATCTACGCCCTGCCAGGCATCGGCAGACAGATCATCGATTCGGTAAACGCCCGGGACTTCATAATGGTCCAGGGCGTCGTCGTAGCCCTCGGCGTTGCGCTGATGTTGTGGGTGCTGGTAGTAGACATACTGTACGCACGGCTCGATCCCAGGGTCCGATACGAGTGATCGATTTGGCGGGAATGCGATGAGGACTTCGACTGCGGCTCCTCCAGACCGCTTTACGTTTCGCGTCCGGAGCCGGCGAACTGGCGCAGGTTTGCTCCACTTTGCGCGTCGGCATCCGACAGGGGCCATCGGCGCATTCGTGTTGGTCGTTGTTGCTTTCCTGGTGGTGTTCGCAAGTTTTATCTCGCCATTCAGATACGACCGGACCGTCTCGGCAATGGTGCAAGCCCCGATGTCTGAGACTCGAGATGGCCGGACGCTCCTGCTGGGAAGCGACGAACTGGGACGCGACATCGTGACGCGGCTGCTACACGGCGGTCGAACGTCGTTGATGGTCGGATTATCGGCGCCCCTGATTGGGGTAACCCTTGGCACGTTACTGGGCATCGCCAGCGCCCATTACGGCAAGTTATTCGACCTGCTGGCACAGCGATTGGTCGACACGTTGCTTGTCCTGCCGGGCCTTGTTTTGGCCATGGCGATAACGGTCGCGTTCGGCTTTACTACCCTGGTTGTGATTATCGCCTTGTCGGTCAACGTGGTAGCGGGGACGTCACGAACTGTGCGGTCCCACGCGCTTACGTTGACGCAGATGCAGTATGTCGACGCGGCCCGCGCTACAGGGGTTTCCAACTGGGGGATTATTTTCAGGCATCTTTTGCCAAACTCCATGGCCGTCTCGATCGTACTGTTCACTGTCAGTATGGGCTCGGCCATCACGGCTGAGGCGGCCTTGAGTTTCCTCGGTCTTGGCATACAACCACCTACCCCTTCATGGGGCAACATGTTGAGCAACGCGCAGACGTTTTTTGATCTTGGACCCCACATTGCCATTGCTCCGGGGGCGACGATTACGGTGTCGGTGTTGGCGATCAACTTGTTCGGGGATTCGCTACGGGACGTGCTCGATCCCCGGTTGAGAGGCCGAAGGTAGGCTGCACAGCGAGCTTGCCCGACCGTTGGGCGTGACCGGCGGACGATATGTCTTGACAGTCGTCCGAATCCGCACCAATACTTGGATTGACGTAGACGTGGCCCTGGATCGCCGAAAGTGTGATGAGCCGGGCCGCATTCGGCCGCCGGAGTAGTCGCGACGCGCACGCAATAGATGCCGGACGAACGGGAGCATTCAGAAGAGATCGCCATTGCAAGCGAATGGGACGCGGGCCATATGGGCTGCGGCGAAGTTATTCTTCTGCTCAGGCGACGGATGCAAAAGCTGAACCCGGGAGACGTCCTCAAGCTGACTGCACACGACCTCGGCGCCCCCATTGATATGCCGGCCTGGTGCCGATTGACTGGTCGCCGCCTACTACGTGCAGATCACCCCGAATACTGGATCGAACAAACGCGGGCTTGATTGTCGAGCTTGAAAGGAACCTAATTGACTGGAAAATTTTGCGTTAGCCTCACTTGCGCCAAGGATGACACCGACAAAGCGACGGTGGCTTTCGTCCTGGCGGGCGCCGCGCTTGGATCTGAGAAGGAAACCGTCGTCTTCCTGAGCACCGAAGGCACCCGACTTTCACAAAAGGGCTATGCTGACGACGTTCATGAAAACGGGTTCTTGCCACTGAAGGATCTAATGGACCTGTTCGCCGAAGGCGGCGGGACGATCTATGTTTGCGCGCCTTGCTTCAAGAAACGCGACCTCGACGAAAACAATCTCGTCAATGGCGCAACTATCGTGGGTGGAGCGAAGCTGGTGGAGTTCCTCTCCGACGGTACCCCCTCCATTACCTACTAAGTGAACTGATAACCGCTGCAGCCTGCCTGAAATGTTCGGCTAATGGACCCGGCCGAAAAACACGTTTACGAACCCGACGCCAGCTTCGACGGCGGAGATTTGGATTGCGGAGGTGGACTGCTACTGCTCATCCGCCGCAACATCGACCCGCTGGAGCGCGGCCAGTTGCTCGAAATTCTGTCGACCGATTCAACTGTCGAAGTTGAACTGCCGGCATGGTGCAGGATGACCCAAAACGATATGGTTTCGTGGACGAAATTGGGTAACCAATGCAGCTTCGTCATTTGCAAGGGTCCCCTCTCGGAACGTAGCCGGAAAGCGGCCGCGGCGCTCGCAAGGCCGATCGGCGGGCGGCTTCGAGTCGCGGTGACAATTCCCGACTCCCTACCCCGGCCGGTCGCCGCACCGGCGATCGCGCCTTTGTCTGTCATGGGCATCGGCAGTTGGCCGCGGCCGCGCTGGATGCTTCAGGCGATGCACGAACGGCTTGAAAACAGGCTCGACGATGGGGAGTTTCACGCTACGGCGGACGATGCGGTGCGACTCAACGTGGTGGCTCAACTTCGAGCGGGAGTCGATGTACTGACCGACGGGGAGCAGCGCCGCGATAGTTATGCGAGTTTCGCAGGCGGCTTGCTCGACAACTGCCAACTCATCCCGTTGAGCGATCTCGCAGCAATTGTCGACGATCCCGAAAAGTTCGAGATGGAGCTTCGCGGGCTCGATGTACCCGCCACCGACGTGCGGCATCCGGTGGTGTACGGCAAACTCGGTAGAAGCAGGCCGCTGGCGGTCCACGAAATGGAATTCGTCAAGACCTGTTCGGACAGGCCCGTGAAGATCGCTCTGCCCGGCCCGTATCTGCTAACCCGCACGATGTGGCTCGACTGCCTGACTGAACGCCCTTACCAGACCCGCGAGCAACTGGCTCTGGACGTCGTTCGGGTCCTACGCGAGGAGCTGCATTTCCTACTAGCTTCCGGCGCCGCGCTGGTGCAGTTCGACGAACCCGTTCTCACGGAAGTCGTGTTCGGCGGAGCGAGCCGAAGACGCAGCTTCATGTGCGGCGCGTTGAGCGAACGGCTCGATTCGGCGGCTGAGCTCGACTTTGCCGTCGGCCTGATGAACGAACTGGTACACGATCTTCCGGCTGAACGCATTGGGTTGCACATATGCCGCGGCAACTGGACCTCCGACGAGTCGGCCGCCCTCTCCGGTGACTATGTTCCACTCATCGAAACACTGAATCGTGTCAACGTTGGCGCTCTGTTCCTCGAACTCTGCACCGGAAGGGCAGGGGACACGGCAGTACTACGCGGCCTGAGTGACGACAAACGCATCGGCATAGGAGTTGTCAACCAAAAACTGGACTCCGTGGAACCGGTCGAAGAAATCCACCGGCGAATATCCGACGCGATCGACCTGTTCGGTCGCGAACGGGTTATGCTCACCCCGGATTGCGGTTTCGCCACGTTCGCGGATAATCCAGTCGCCTCCGCCAAAACCGCCGAGGCAAAACTTGAGGCGATCGTCAAGGCGCGCAGTCTGATCACCGCCGGGTGAGGCAAAGGCTGGACGGCCGCTAAAGCCCGGCCGATGGCGGCTGTGACCGCCCTGTGCGGGCGTTTGAAAACAGCCATCGAGGGACACGCCCCTCGCGAGATGGAGGAGACCGGAAATGGCTCAACGACCCAATGTGATCATGATCGTAGCCGACGACATGGGCTACGGCGACTTCGGCCGTTTCAATGACGGCTACGTTCGCACCCCCCACCTCGACCGCCTGATAGACGAAAGTGTGTGCCTATCCCAGCACTACACCGGATCGCCGGTCTGTTCACCGTCGCGGGCAGCACTCCTTACAGGTCGTTACCCTCATCGGACGGGAGCGATAACTCCGCAAGAAGTCAGAGGCCTCGATCGGATTTCATTGAATGAAGTAACCCTTGGAGACACGTTTACGCATGGGGGGTACGCTACCGGCCTGGTAGGGAAGTGGCACAACGGCGCGCTCGACCCTCGCTTTCACCCGAACGCACGCGGCTTTGACGAATTCGCCGGCTTTCGAGGGGGTTGGGCCGACTACTACAGATGGCGGCTTGATACGAACGGCTCGTTCACCGATTCCGACGGGCGTTACCTGACCGACGTGTTAACGGAAGAAGCGTTGGGGTTCATCCAACGGCACGCAGCAGAGCCGTTTCTGCTGAACGTGATGTACAACGCCCCGCATTCGCCGCTGCAGGCGCCGGAAGATCTCGTGCAGAGCTACGAGGCGATGGGCCTGTCGAGGGGGGTCTCACTCACCTACGCCATGATCGAGGTTATGGACAGCGGAGTCGGACGCATCCTTGAGGAGTTGGCACGCCTGGGGCTGTCCGACAACACGATTTTCATGTTCAGCAGCGACAACGGACCTGCGTTACACCTGCGTTACGACCAGGTCCCCGACGGCGTGAGCGTCGACACCACGCGTTACAACTGCGGTTTCAACGGCGCCAAGGGCTCTGTGCTCGAAGGCGGCATCCGCGTACCTATGATCCTTCGATGGCCGGATGGCCTGCCTGGAGGCGCAACGGAGGTCAGCGATCTGGTGCATTTCACCGACTGGCTGCCGACGCTCGCTGCGGCCACGGGTGTCGAACGGCCAGATGGCCTGCCGCTTGATGGCAACAACATCCTGCCCCAGTTGAGGGGCGAGGCGCCTTGGGCGGAACCGCGAAGGTTCTGGCAGTTCAATGACTATCTGCCGATCGGCGCCACCAACGCAGCGGTAAGGGACGGGGACTGGAAACTCGTCCGGCCGAGGATGGAAATACCCTACGCAAGTCCTGAGGACGAGGCCGCTGCTCAGCGCTACACCGATACGGACATCGAGTACAAGTACTACCCGGAAAACGTGACTGAACTGATGAGCGACCCTGACCCGGCGCGAATCGTTCCGGCGCCGCCCTCGCCGGAACTCTACAACATCGCCGCAGACCCGTTGGAGATGAGCAACGTCGCTGCGGACCATCCTGAACGAGTCGCCCGGATGCAGTCCGAATTGGAGAATTGGTTTGCAACCGTGGACGCGGAACGGGCACAGGCACAATTGGGGACGTTGGCGAGATAAACGGCCGCATAGAGGTCAGGTTGGGTCATCCTACGGAGAAGTGTCATACTGCCTTTCCTATTCAGGGGCGCCGGGACGGTTTTTGACCGGTAGGGCAGAGCTCATTTGCGGGGAATTCGCGGGACCTGGTCTTTACTTGCATCTGATTTCGTCAACGCGGGCCGATAATTCGGTATTATAGCGGCTGATTTGAGCGACTACTGGCAGGTTATTACCGATCTGCAGCAGGGGGGAACATCATGACTAATGTGAGGACACTGGTCTAGGCCTGCCTATTACTAGTGTCGATAGTGGTGGCCGCGCGCTTCATATTCACGCCGTTCTATCAAGACACGATGGACATTGCCCGAATGTGGTTCGTGTTGAATTGGTTCATGGCCGTGGCGGCGGTCGTCGCATTGATTGTCAACTACTATCGTTACCGGGTGACGGATGGACAACCCGGGAACGGATCGGTCAATCGCTAGTACCTGCAAGTTAGCGTGGGCCTGTTCGCGTCGCTGACGCTGGTCATCTGGTGTTTCCGGAACTGGTTCAACGATCTGACGGTCACATCTGGGTCACAATCGGACATTCGCTTGATTATGTGGTCGATCCTAGACCCACTATTCGTACTCGTTACAGGCGCCACGGGACTCCACGTGTGGCGGTTCGGCCGTGGCAAATAGCGTCCACAGCGATTGCGAATGGCGGCAATTCGCCCCCAGGGTGATTCGCTCTGACGCGCTGCCCCCAGTCCCGGCTGGCGCGCATTTTGTGGGCGCCTCAACGGTGGAGGAAGTCCCCAAAACCCTGTCCCGTTAAGGGCGGGGAATGGACTTTATCTCCGAATGGAGGTGTGTGACTCACTATGAACGGAGGGTACGGAGCGAGTGGAAAATGGAACCGCATCGCTCTGCCATCACCTTCTTACTGCTCCTTCAACTCTGATGATGGAGTCAGGTGGCGGAAAGCTCGTGCCGTGGTTCGACTAGCTGACGACGAGCCGCGCTGCCCCTCCACGTGCCTGCTGGCGTCAGTGAATGGTCTGGCCTCTTTGTATTCCCCTTCTCATTCGTCCGTATTCGGAGGCGATCTCAGCGCCGAGAATCAGAATAAACGCAGATAAGTAGGCCCATACCATCAATATGATTACTGAGGTGATATTGCCATAAAGTTGGTCGTATTCGGCAAAGTTTTCGAGATACCAAAGGAACAGGTTTTTGCCGCCCTCGAAGAGCAACCCGGCCACTAGAGCGCCGGGCCATAGGTATCGCCAATATGTCTTTGTATTTGGCAACACCTTGTAGATCGAGGCAAATATCGCAAGGCTAACCAAAAACGCCGGAACTTTGAGTACGCCCGCCACTATGGCGCCGCCCACCAGATCCTCCAGGTTGTTTCCGCCCAGTTCAATGGACGTAGCCCATTGAAATACGCTGGTTATGCTTAACGAAAATACAAACAGGAGGGCAACCCCTCCAGCCATCACAAGCTGCCTGGGTTTGTTCTTGTAGAAGGGGAGGGCCTTTTGTACGTCCCAGGCTCGGTTTACGGCCCGAGTGATGGACCCGAACACAGCACTGCCTGTCCACAGGAGGCTGAGCAGCGAGATAACGCCCAGGGTGGCTCGAAATCTAATGACCCCGTAGAGGCTTTCCCTGACAAACGCTTCCGAACCGGGCAGATATTCGACTATGAACTTAATTACGTCCTCCTGCCGGGCCGGGGAGTGGGCAACCATCCCAACGATGGCGCTTAGGCCCAAAACCAGGGGGAAGAGGGACAGCACGGCGTAGTAACTTACGCTCGCCGCCATGTGGGTTGCATCATCTTCGCCCAATTCCTGGACGACTCTAACCACCAGCCTCACGGGTGCCGATCCCCCCAACCTGGTATTGGACAGATCGTGGTTCAGGCGCTCAGCGCCGCGGCCAACGGCCGCGCCTGCGAAACGCAATCTGGCTGCGATCCGTGTGATTTTCGTCGCGGTGGGATGATTCCTCATATTTGTGACAGGGATTCTCCCTAAATGGCGCCCTGGACGCCGGAGGATCCGTTTCGGGGCCGTCGAATTTTGCGTTGACCAGTCGCCAGATCGTCATTGAAAGCCCGGCGCGGTTAATCGTCGGCCGGCATCCGGTCAGGATGGGCGGGAGTACTGCGGTTCGTTGAACCATACGGGCGCGGATGAAGGCTGTACTGATCGATGCGGGGCGAGTTTGTAGAAATGGTCCCACCGAATCAGAAGGCCAGCCGACGGGGCTGCCGGCGGCTGGCCTTCCTGGCGTTCACGGCTATTGGGAATTGCAGATGTTAGGTAATTCGTTGACATCATCAGGAACGACAGTACTACCTGTCCGCGCGCTTGCGGGGACGGGACGGCGGTTGGCGCCAATTTAGTAAATGTGCGCCTGTACCGAGGCGGCTACCGAAACCTCGATGTCATAGATCGCCTTGGACATGGCTTGGCCGATAAGGTCCAATTTGCGCACTATGTCGATGCGGGCTGACGCCTGGGCCAGTTCTTCCTTGGACAACAATTCCTCGAAGATGCCGCATGCGTCGGCCAGACAGATGATCATCACATCGCGCGGGTCGGGGATCTCGTCGCTGAACAGCACCCCCATGATTCGCGTCTTCACCTCGCGCCGGGCCTGTCCGTCGATCATCGGATAGCGCCTGGACCGGAACACCCACAGGAAGCGGTCTTCCTGGGGTTCCAGGATGCCGAGGGCGACCAGACGGGAAAGCGCCTCCTCGCGTATCGCGCAGGCGTTTTGCGCCGTGTGATCTACCCAGAAGCGGGTGTTGTTCTTCTCCCCCTTGTCTATCTCCGCCAACGTCGGGTCAAGCAGGCTGTCGCCGACGGGAGTGGCGTCGACAAGCATCAGATTCTCCAAGTCCGTGTCGATGCGGTTCTCCATCGCCAAGTCCATCAGTACACCACCGGCGATGGCGTAGTCCGTCGACCAGTTCGGCACGTGCAGGAATCTGCCGTCTTCGTCACGGAGCAGGAGCAGAATGATTTCCTCGACGATTCTCAGCATGATGCTTGTCCTCTTCCAGTAATGCGTAACGCGATTACAACAGCGCCGCTATCGGGCCAGTCCCGGCGGCCACCTCGTTGAAAATTCCGGACCACCATAGTCTACATCGCGGCCCCTCGTAAGCCGACTTTTGCGGCAAGCGGATACCATCTCGTTCACCTGCCTACCTGCGGTCCGATCGACGTCAGACGGGTCTTCCGGGCTGGGGTACCGGAGACAATAGTCTCAGCCCTGGCGTCAGGATTCAGGATTGTGTTCAGATTGGTCGGAAAGCGCTGACGGAGATACGGTACTGAGAGCAATCCCTTCGCTGGGTTGGGCGGAGAGGGCTTTTGCGGCCTCGAAGCGCACGGATATATCGACCAACTCCATGAGAGTACTGTCGCCAGACACTTCATTTCCGTTGGCAATATCAGAATTTGCCTGGCGTTTTGTCTGTCGAGTTCATCGGTATGTCGCGACTGCGGCGGCTGAGAGGATCCTGCTTTGGCGGCGGACTACGCACCCAGGTATGCCTCGATAACCTCTTCACGATTAAGGACGTTCGCCACATCCCCCGAGGTGAGTAGCCTCCCGCTGTCAAGCACGAAGATGTGGTCAGACATCTCCCGAACCATGTCCATTTTGTGAGAGATGAGAATGATCGTGCGGCCTTCGTCCCGCATCCGTTTCAAGATGTCTTTGACCCTCTCCAGCATCTGTGGGAAGAGGCCGGCGAAGGGTTCGTCGAGCAGATAGGTGTCAACGTCCAACGCCATGGCGCGTCCGATCTCCATCAGCTTCCGCTGCCCGTAGGACAGGTTCATGGCTAATGCACATCTCTTGTTCCACATCCCAGCCGCCTTCAGAATCTCCGCTGCCTTTAACAGGCTTGTCGCCCAGATACCGTGCGCGTCGGTAGCGCAGACTCCGGAACTCCTGGTGGTCGGTACCACAGATAAGTACGTCGGCACGTGACAACCTGTAGCGTCATTCGCGTGGGAACTTGAGACACCTCACTCGACCGTAGTCAGACCGGTGCAAGCCACTGCCTACAAGTGATTACCGCCCTCGCTGTACATGAACGCAGGACCTTGCGGAGGCCACGCAGCGCCACAGACGTACAGTCCTCCCCGATTCGAACGGCGCTTTGTACATTCCTCGGGGGCCAGATTCGATTTCGCGCGACCCGCATCGCGTATCTACATTTCGAATCGACCAGATGGCAGCGCAGGAATCCGGTCGCGGTCTCGGCGGCGTGGGGCTGGGCAGGGGCATGTCCGCGACCACGGCCCGGCGGTGCAGATCGAGGCTGCCGGTCCTGCCAACACGCAGTACTCTGTGGCGTTGGTTTCACTATGATTGGACTTAGGAAACCTCTGAACAACTCCGGGTTCCAATCCGTTCGCCCTGAGCTTGTCGAAGGGTTCTGGCCTCCTCCCCCACGGTGGGAGGATTCAGGAGGGGGGAACCTCCGCTCTGCCAAGCGCATCAGCGGCTTGTTCAGAGGTTCCTTAGAAACGACAAACGGGGTCTCCGCGACCTGATCTGCGATACCTTCGTTAATCGATACATCCAACGCCCACCACCAGCGAGTGGGGCGGCGGAAATTGACCGCGCGGGTCGCGGATTTGCGGATTTAAGGAGTTGTCTGGGTGAGTTTCTTGACATCGATGGCCCTGCGCCGGCCAACCGCGGCGCTGCTGGCCATATTCCTCGTCCTGGGCTCGGGCATATTCGCCTACCGCACGCTACAGGTCGAGTTATTCCCCCAGATCGAATTCCCCCTCGTTACGGTATTCGCAGCCTACCCTTCGGCAGACCCAGGGGCCGTCGTCCAGCACGTCACGGAACCCATAGAGAGGGCCATCGCTGGAACTTATGGCCTGGAATCGGTTCAGTCGACGTCGTTTGAGGGCAACACCGCCGTCTTTGCTACGTTCAAGTACGGCACAGATATGGCGGCGGCGGAGAGCGCCATAAACACTGCCGTGAACGGCATCGCGTTTTCCGCGGGAGTGGAAGAACCCACCGTCGGCCGTTTCAATCCCGATCAATTCCCAGTCATCCAGTTCAGCGTAGTTTCGGACCGGGACGTGGCGGAGATCCAGGGAATCGTACAGTCCCGCATCCTGCCCGTAGTGTCTGAGATCGACGGCGTCATGCGGGTAGCGCTTACCGGGGAGGTGGAGCGGAGCATCAGGGTGTCCGCAGATGCCGACAGGCTGGAATCAACCGGGGTCTCACTGTTCCAGATTTCCGCGGCCCTCAGCGACAACAACCTCACTCTGCCCGCTGGCGTGGTCTTCGACGGTACGCAGGCAGTCATCGCCAAAACAACCCACTCATTCGACTCGGTCCAGGACATAAGAGATCTAGTCGTAGGCGCATCCGAGTCAGGACCGATCCGGCTGTCCGACGTGGCCGACGTAACCCTGGGCAGCGGGGTACCCAAGAGCATCTCCCGCACCAACGGCAAGCCCGGCATAGGTGTCGCGATTACCAAGAAGCCCGCTGCCAATACGCTCGACGTGACCACAGCTGTTAACGAATCCCTCGACGGCGTCACCGGACTCCCGTCCGACGTCGAGATCATTATCGTCTCCGATCAGGGCCCTGACATCAAGGAGCAGGTCGATAACCTCGTCAGAGAGGCCATATTCGGATTTCTGTTCGCGGTGACGGTCGTGTTTGCCTTCATGCTCACCATCCGGCCCACGATCTTCCGTGGCCTCTTCAACACCCTCAGGCCTACTGTCGTAATCGGGTTGTCGATCCCCCTGAGCATCTTCACCGGCATCCTACTGATGTCGTGGCAGGAAATGACCCTCAATTTCATGACGCTCGGCGGGCTCGCCATCTCGGTGGGACGCGTCGTGGACGACTCCATAGTCGTGCTCGAAAACGTCTATCGCCACATTCAGGCCGGGCGAGAGAGGTGGCGCGCGGCGCTCGAAGCGACTGCGGAGGTAGCCCCCGCCATATTCGCCTCCACGATGACCACCGTAGTCGTCTTCGCTCCCCTGGTATTCATCAAGGGCCTCGTCGGGGCCTTCTTCCTCCCCTTCGCCCTCACCGTGACGTTCGCTCTAATTGCGTCCTTACTCGTAGCCCTTACAGCCGTGCCCGTTCTTGGGGCGTATCTTCTGCGGCCAGGCGACTTGCCCGAGGGCGCCGGAGAAGATGGCGACATCCGGCTCAAGGAGACATGGATGCAGCGGGCATACGTCTCGATCCTCAAGTGGGTTCTCGGGCACCGCCTCGTCACCCTGCTCGTTGCCTTCCTGATTACCGTATCGAGCCTCGGACTGACGGCCATCATCCCCGTGAATCTGTTCGGTGGCGGCGGGGACCGCTTCCTCCAGATCGAGCTCACGCTGCCGCCGGGCACGCCCGTGAATGAGACCGTCGCCCAAGTGACCGACATCGAAGACCGGTTACGCGACGTGTCCGACGTGTACACAGTGAGCATTGGCGTGGCCGATCTGTTCTTTGGCGCCGCCCCTGGCGGCCCCGAGCAGGCCAGCTTCTTTGCCAACCTGTCTGACGATGCGCCGGACGACATCGCCAACATTCTCAGAAACGAATTCGACAAGCCCGGACGCTTCCTGAGCGTAGCCGAGGTTCAGGACGGTCCTCCCTCCGGCGGCGTCGAAATCTTCGTCACAGGCCCGAATTACGACGATATCTCCTCCACGTCAGGGGAGCTGGTCGCCGCATTGTCCAGCGTCGAAGGTATCGTCAATCTCAAGAGCAGCGTCTCGCAGGCACGCGATGAAATCTCGATCCAGGTCGACCCGGAGAAAGCCGCCCGCTATGGGCTTAGCACGCGCCAGGTCGGTTTCCAACTCAGCCAGTACCTCATCGGTCAGACCGTCACCACCATGAACATCGACGGAGAGACGGTCGACGTGGTCCTGGTCGGGGATCCCCGGTCCGCCGGAGGCATCGACAAGATCAAATCCCTCATGATCGTCGGACCGGCCGGCGCTGCCCGCCTGGGCGACCTCGCCGAACCCGTAATCAGAGAGGGCCCCGTCTCTATCAGCCGCACCGACGGCCAGCGGTCTGCGAACATTACCGGGGACATCGTCGCGGAAGACACACAGGGCGTCGGAGTCCAGGTAAACGAGAAGATCGCGGGCCTTCAACTCCCGCCGGGCGTCAGCGTATCCAGCGGCGGTATCTTTGCCGACATTGCAGAGGGTTTCCAGGCCATCTTCATCTCCATGGTGATCGGCATAGTGCTCGTTTACCTCGTCATGGTCGCGAGCCTCGGTTCCCTCAGAAACCCCTTCGTCATCGTAACAACGCTGCCGCTTGCCCTCATCGGCGTGCTCGTGGCGCTGGCCATCACGGGCCGTTCGCTCGGACTCCCTGCCATGATGGGCATCCTCTTGCTCATCGGCATCGTCGTCACGAACGCCATTGTCCTCATCGCGTTCGTCGAGCAGCAGAGAGACAGGGGCATGTCCGTGTACGACGCCTTGATATCCGGCGCCCGCGTGCGCCTGCGCCCCATCCTCATGACCGCCCTAACCACCAGCTTCGCCCTGTTACCCCTCGCCGTTGCCTCCGAAGGAAGCGGCGGTTTCATCAGCGCGGAACTGGCAACCGTGGTAATCGGCGGCTTGATGAGCTCCACGGCGCTTACGCTGGTCGTACTGCCCATCGTCTACTTTCTCTTCAACGAGAGCATACCCAATCTCCTCAATCGGCTTTTCCAGCGAACGGGATCCTGAGCGGGTGAGGGAGACGATACCGGTGGCCTACGAGGAGTCGCCCCTGGCGCGGAAGGGCTCGCGCCTGTCCAATATTTTGCGGGAGGTTGAGATGAATGAATTCTTAAAATTCTGCGAGTGGCGCACGGCCGACGGCTACGAGCGCGCCATCGGACAAGCGGGGGACTCCAGGGCGCCTATCTCAGAAATCGGCTGGCCGTTAAACTTTGTGGACTTCACACCATCATTCGAGGAGAGCCAGACGCCACTGCGTCCGATGGGGCGGGATCAGATATGGATGTTGCCGCCCACCCTTGATGAGCTGATCCCCGCCGACCATCCGGCGAGGTTCGCGGACGCGTACCCGGACGGTTTGGGCCGGGCTTGGGGTCGATGCAGGCGGGGACCCTTTGGGAGCGCCGGCCTATCACCCCGGGCGCTGTTGAGCGTGCGGCTTTACGGGCTTCATGACCGGCGTGCGCCCGACCCGCAAGCTTGAGGCGGCCTGCCGCGACCGGATACCGTACTTGCGGCTCACGGGATGGCAGCGTCCGGGCCACAACACGCTGCGGCGGTTCTACAAGAACCACCGCCAGGCCATGAAGAATCTGTTCAAGCACACGGTGCGCACGGCTTTCAGGACGGAACGAAGGTAAAGGCCAACGGGCGGTCATGACGGAGGCGCAGGGTCGGGCGCTGTAGAGCCCGTATCACAAGGACCGTTTCGCCTGCGACGAGACGAGCGGCAGCTACCGTTGCCCCGAGGGGCAACTGCTGCGCTTCACCCGTATCAAGCGCGCTGGCCAGACCCTGATGCGGCTATACCGCGCCTCTACCGCGCCTCAGGGTCTCCGTGTTGCAGGTCCTTGCCCTGCCTTCGGGGTCTGGTCGACGGACAGACGGCATGGGCGGGCCCTGGATGTCCACCGAAGAAGCCAAACGCGCCTATAAACAGAGAAAGCAGCTGGTCGAACCGGTCTTCGGGATCATCAAAGAGCAGCAGCAAGCCCTGAGATTCCTGTTGCGCTGCTTACCCAACGTTGCGGCCGAGTAGACTCTGCTGCCACAGCCTTCAACCTGAGCGCCCTGCGGCGGATATGGCGGGCCCGGATGCCGGACCCTGAGTTCACAAACGAATCGCAACGCCGATTCAGTGCGCTGCCGCGGGACACTGACAGGTCTCCATTCAGGAACGGCGTAAAATAGCCCGCCTGCGTGCTGAGGGCGATTGTTACCGCAGGGGCTCTCTCAATCTTCCGGCGCATTCGACTGGCGCCGATGCGCTTGGCCCCAGGCCCCGACCGCTTCTGAGACTGCGATGATGAATACCGGGCCACCTCGCCCGCGGGCCTGCGACGCGGGACCAGAACCAACTTCTCCTGCTCACGGGTCAACGGAATGTGCATCTCCACACCTGTCGTTCCGGCGAAGGCCGCAACCCGCCAATTCGTCGTTCCGACTAAGAGGGTGTCTAAAAACAATTGTCATTCTGAGCGAAGCCGAAGAATCTACTTTCAACGAGGCGGGCTGGCCCATACAGTTGACCCCGGACCGCCCGGTATTGCTCAGGACGGAGGGACTTATTAGACACCCTATAAGAGAGACGGCCCTACGCCTGCTTGCGCCAACACCACCCGTCATCCCCGACGCCCGACCGCCATTCCCCGACCACTTGCCATACAGTGTCTGCCGGACGAACACAGACGTCCAGCCAGTCTCTGGAGACATCGATGCCGACGAACACGTTCTCATTCTTATAATCAGAGCTCATATGTAACTCCGTTCGGCCTTTCCTTGCAGATACGGGCTTTGTAGCCCAGGGGACTGTTCGGGCTCCAAAATGACTGGAGGCAGGGCTGCCAGGCTGAGCGCCGGTCTCGTAACCTTGGGTGCGACGGCCTACCCCGCCTTACCTCCAAAATACATGTTTGACATGGTGGCTCACAGGGTCGCATATGGGGCGCTCAACGTGACATGGGGCGCTCAGAGCCTGTGATTTTATTGCGAAACCTGCGGTTTGTTAGTCTCAATTTAGCTTTGAAAGCAGTCTCAATAAGACGGCTACAGGGGAATTATTCACAGGCTCTCAGGCTGACATGGGGGTGCTCAGGAAGACAAGAGGGCGTTAAGGGTGACATAGGGGGTGAGGGCGCTAAGGGTGACATAGGGGCCCTTGAAGTGACGGGAACGCCCAGGTTAGCAGTCCGAATTTCACGGAAATCGCGACGGGTTGCGCTGCGCAAACGGTCTGATGCTCAAGATCTCGGTTCAATCGGAACGGGACGCCAGGCGGCGCCCCCCGGAGATGCTTCTCCGCGTATTACCTCGCGAAGTCCCGTGCCGTCGGTATCGGAAATCCATAGCGCCCCGCCATCCGAATCGATCAGGACCACCTCAGATTGATCCGGCGACCAGTAGGCTTCCACCACCGTAAATGGCAGTTCTATTGCGGGTAGCCGGGGTCCGCCGGACGCGTCGGCCGTCATCAATGCAAGCCCAGATTCGTCGGCCTGGGACCCCAACAGCAGACCGCTGCCGTCATTGAGCCAGCCAAACGCCAGTTCGTCGGCAGTGCTGCCAGATAAGACTCGCTCACTGGCGCCATCTCGTTCGACCGTTAGGACAGCCACCGATCCGTCCTCGCGGATCGACGACATTGCAAGCGACTGACCATCCGGCGACCAACGTGGCAGGACATAACGCAGTAAGTCGTCATTTGAGACACGCTTGGCCGCGTCTCGCGGAATCGGCTCGATTTCGGACAACGGGGACTGAGGCATATCGGCCCTGTAGACTTGCCAGGCGTCTCCGGTTCGAGCTACGTAGGCAAATTCCGTACCGGTCGGCGACACCGCAGGCATGCTCGCCCCGTCCGGATCGTCCGTTAACCTGGCGACGGCGCCCGACGACGGGTCTATGGCGTGGATCTGATCGCCGCCGCTGAGGTCGGAGACATACAGGAGTAACGATCCGTCTGGAGTCCAGGCCGGAGCTGATTCCTTTGCCCCGTTTTCAAGCAGCTCCTCAGAGAGCGGCAGGAGCGAGGCATCGTCCAGATCCAACATGTAGATCACTCCACCGTCCGAATCTTGCACTTCGAACGCCAGGAGGTCGCTGCTCCGCGGTCTGACGGTGACCGATATTGTCGCCGCCAATTCCGCGGCGTTTCCCGCGGCGTCTGCCGGTATGACGCCGCGCACGGCATCGGGAAAATCACCGGTCTCAAAGCACGCTATAAACGCCCCGCGGTCCGTCACGCGCCCGCATCCGGTAACTCTCCATTCGATTGGCGCGTCATCGATCTGATTGCCGTGACGATCCTCCACGTAGACCTGCAATGGCGCCGACGCTCCAGCCGGAACCGAGTCTCCATCCGGACCCAGACGCAGGACAACCGCCGGCCCGGGTTCGATAACGACCGGCACGTCTGCGAATGTGCTGACTCCGTCCTTAGTCGCTTGGACGGTCAGCGAGTCGCCAGTCAATTTTCCCGCCACCGTTCTTGCGCTGAACATTCCCGAGCGATCTATGTTTCCCAACTCTTCGTCGGTCAGAAGCCAGTTGACGATGTCCGGCGTCACCATATTTCCAAAACGGTCGAAAGCCGTGGCCGTCAGTTTCACGGTCCCTTCCAGCGCCACCACAACTTCGGCCGGAGTCACGTCTATGCGATCAATGATGCCCGGAGTTATCTTGCCGGTCAGTTCCGCGGTCACCTCCTCGCCTTCGTGCGAAACAACCAGCGTGACCAACTTCTCCGTCCCGCTGGTGACGGCTGTACCGGCGGTGAACAGCCCTTCAGCGTTCATCTGATCTTGATTTCTAACTGGCTGCCAGTCGGATTTGGCGTCGCTGACGACGTTCCCGTGCAGGTCCGTGGCGACGGCCTCAAGTGAGATGGATCTTCCTGCCGAAACCTCGAATTCGTCATTGAGAACTTCCACCGACGCCAATGGCCCGACTCCGAGATTCACCGATGCGTTACCCGTTCCGGACCTTCCCAGCCTCTCAAAATCAGCCTCTATCGCCGCCGGATATTCGCCCTCCGGGCCCGATGCCGACAGGACGCCGCTGTCATCGATCGTGCCTACAGCCGGCGCCACTTTCCAGGTGATTTCCGCGTTCGGTACAGGGTTGCCCAATTCGTCGTAAGCAAGGGCCGTGAACGACCTTGTGTCCCCGTTGTTCAATTCGACAATTGCAGGTTCGACTACAACCCATCCGGCCGGACCGGGCTGGACTGAAATTATGGATTCGCTGGTAGACGACCGGTCGGCGCGAGTTACCGACAGCCGGACTGTGAATTGACCGGCGTCGTAATACGTGTGGGAAGGCGTTTGATCGCTGCTCACGGCGCCATCTCCGAAGTTCCAGGCGAACGCCGTGTCCTCTGACTCTTCGGTAGGGGAAAACTTGACCGTTAACGGCGCCGGACCGACGACGACGTTTGCAGCGAAATCGCCTGCCGGAGGAGCTGGTGATGAGCAGGCCGCGCCAACCAAAAGGATCACAAACCCGGCCGACGTCAAAATTAAAGACCTTATGAAGAGCGGGTTGGGAGTCGCGAATATTCCTGGCACGGGCGTTGGATTCCTCCTGGTGCGGTTCGTGCTGGATCACGACTGCTAAACGTACCCCAATGTACAGACGAATGGCGGTAGGAGACTGCTCAGTAATACGTGTGTTGCTGGATTCGGACTTTCTTTCGAGTCAGGTGAATTGCGCGATGCGAAACCGCCGCCCGGCCAGCCAGCCACTCGAACGGAAAAGTGTCGCTATACGTAGGCAGTCCACTCTGCATCGACCCTGAAGCCCGCGCAAACCTGTTGTGGCCGCATGTATGAACGCCCTTTTAGGCTAGCGGCTGGCCTCTTCCGCACCGTCATGGGGTTTCTCCATGTGCTTGAACGCCGCCGAACCCGATGGCACACTGCGCCGATGCCCGCGCAACACTTGTGCTCCGCGGCGCCACGCTCGCAGCGGCGCTCCCCCTGAGCCTGCGCCCTCCGCAGCAGGCCCCACAGATCTTCGTAGTGTTCCAACACATTCAGGCCGGACGCCGATTGGGTCACGTCCAGGTAGACCCCAAGCCCAGTCACGGCCGTCATACTGGGCGAGCTTTTTTTCGAAGCGAATTGGAATGGCAAGGAAACTGCGCGCAAATCATACCGGCTAACGCGGGATATGCTTTCGAGGGTCCTTAGCGTGTGTTCGGAGTCCGATAGGCTGGTGAAATGTGACGGGCCTAAAAGTAGCTGTAGTCCGGCCGAGTTGAGCGCCCAAAAACCTGGCGAAGATGTCGGCGGTCCTGAAACCGAAGGTCTGAAGTCCCGTGTCAGAACCGGTCAATGTCTCCATCGAGGCCTCCGCCAGGTCCAGCGCCCCCGAGGCGAGGCGTTGTTATTGCGCCTACCCCGGTTGGGGCAACGCTCCCACATTCAGGCAAACTTCAGGTGTCATCCAATCGATCTGTGCGCCCAAAAACCCGGCAAAATTCTCAGCGGCCATGAAACCAACCGCCTTAACTCCAGGATTCGAACCGGTCAAAGTCTCGATTGAGGCCACCGGGAGATCCCGCATCCCGCACGGCACGATGTGTGAGTAGTAGTTGAGGTCCGTCGAGACGTTCAGCGCCAATCCATGCTTTGTAATGCCGGAAGACACCCGGACACCGATTGCGGCGATCTTTGCTCCGGCCGGATTCTTGCCCTTTTCCGGCCTGGCGCCAGGTTCGCCGCGGACCCAAACCCCGGTCTTTCCAACAACTCGGTGGCCATATACTCCGAAGTGTCGCAACGTGTCGATCACGGACTGCTCAAGCAATCGGACGTACGCGACCGGTCCGATTCGTGCGGCGCGGATGCTTATGATCGGGTACGCGATCAACTGACCGGGACCGTGGTACGTCGCCTCACCACCCCGATCGGTCTCGTGCGCCTCAATACCGTGTGCTGCGAGCCATTCCGGGCCGGCCAACAGATCTGCGGTGACGCCCCTGCGGCCGAGCGTGACCACGTGGGGATGTTCCAGCAGCAGCATCGTGTCCGGTATCGATCCGCCTTTCCTAGCCTCCATAAGACGGTCCTGGAGCGCTGCCGCGTCGCTGTACGCAACGCGCCCCAACCATGCCGCCCTGACTGCCGGGCCTGTGGGGTTCATTCGACCGGAGTATCGGCCGACACGGACTCGAGTTGGGCCTTGAATTCCCGTAAGAATGGAGCGGCCTCTGCGCCGTCGATCAGCCGGTGATCGAACGACAGACACGCATTCATTATCCAACGGACCGCGACTTCCTCACCGTGATCCGAACTAACCACCACGGGTCTCTTGACTATGGCTTCCGTGGTAAGGATGGCGACCTGCGGGTGATTGATAATTGCGCCACCAAGGACCGAGCCCAAGGCGCCGGTGTTATTCAGCGTGAACGTTCCACCTCGTATATCGTTGAGTTCCAGTGCGCCGTTCCTGGCCTTGGCAATCAGTTCCGACGACCGTTTCGCAATGCCGGTCAGGTTCTCTATGTCGGCATCATGTAGTACGGGGACGTAGAGACCGTCGCTGGCCGCCACCGCTATCCCAAGGTTTATCCGGTTTCTCGTGTACGCTCTGGATCCTTCCCACGTGGAATTCAGCAAACTATTGGCCGCCAATGCACGGGCCGCGGCCCTGATCGTAAACGGCAGGTAGGTCAGATCGACACCGCAACGGGCCTTTACCCGCTCGCGATTGGCGTTTCGGCAACTCACTACGCCCGTTACGTCAACTTCGATGGCGGACCAGGCGTGGGGTATCTCGCGCCAACTCCGCGACATGTGCGAAGCGGTCAGCTTTTTCGCTGGCGACAGAACGACCGGTCGATCCGCAGGGTCACGTTCGTCTCCGTCTGAAGCAGCCAATTCCGTGGCTCTGCTTTGAACCGCCGTGAGGATGTCGTTCCTCGTGATCCGTCCTCCAAGACCGGTTCCACGTACCGAGGCAGGATCGATTCTGTGCTCGGCCGCCAGCCGAGCCACCAACGGCGAAAGGCCAATCCGTGTTGGCTGACTTTCCACGGGAGGGTCAACAGGTTCAGGCCTCTCAGGTTGCGGCGCGCTTGTGTCCTTGACCACGCTCCCCATTGAAACGACGTTGACGCCTTGGACCAGCGTTCCGATCCGGTCCGGTTCAATCGGGTTGGAGTCCAGATCTTCCGACGGCCCTGCAGATATTTCTTCCTGCGGCAATTCTTCGGCGTCCATTTCGGCTATTGGCGCGCCCATCGCCACGGTATCCCCGGCGCCCGCCAGGATTTTGGTTATCTTCCCGGCGGCAGGGGAGGGCAGTTCCATCGCGACTTTGTCGGTTATGATTTCGACCAGCGGGTCGAATTTTTCGACCGCTTGACCGGGTTCGACAAGCCACTCGCCTATCACCGCTTCTACCACCGACTCGCCGACGTGGGGCAACTTGATCTGATAGTCCATTTCAGATTGCGACCAGTTGCCGGATGGCGTGGGCTATGTTGTTTGGTGAAGGCATGTACTCCGCCTCCTGAAGTGGGCTGTAGGGCATCGGAGGCAGGTCCGGAGGGGTCACCCTTCTCACCGGCCCGTCAAGCTCGAAAAACGCCTGGTCGGCGATCACCGCAGCCACCTCTGACGCAACGCTGACGACCGGCGTGTCCTCCTGCACGATTAGCGCCTTGCTCGTCTTGCGGACCGATCGGAGAATCATCTCGGTGTCCAACGGACGCAACGTACGCAGGTCCACCACCTCGGCTTCGATCCCTTCTTGTTCAGATACCTGCGCGGCAGCTTGCAGCGTGTAGTGCAACATCATGCCGTACGTCACCACCGTGATGTCACCGCCGCGGCGCTTGATCTCCGCTCGGCCTATGGGCTCCGTGTAGGCGCCGGCGGGCGCGTGGCCTCTCACGAGTCTGTAGGTGCGTTTGTGTTCCAAAAACACCACCGGATCATCATCGCGAATGGCGGATATCAGCAGCCCCTTGGCGTCGTAGGGCGTCGCCGGGGCCACGACCTTCAGCCCCGGCGTGTGGACAAGCAGCGCCTCGACGCTCTGCGAGTGGTACAGGCCGCCTCGTATACCGCCGCCGTGCGCAACACGCACCACCATCGGCGCGTTGCGTTGGCCGGCTGTGCCGAAACGGACCTTGGCTGCCTCTCCGACGAGTTGGTTTATGCCCGGCCAGATGAAGTCACCGAACTGAATTTCGGCGATAGGACGCATCCCGTTGACAGCGGCTCCCAATGCGATGCCGATTATCGACGATTCAGCGAGGGGGGTGTCGATCACCCGACCTTCGCCGAACTCTTCCATCAGGCCATCAGTGGCGAGAAACACGCCGCCTCGGGCGCCGATGTCCTCCCCCAGGACAAACACGGAAGGGTCCCTGAGCATTTCGAGACGCATGGCATCCCGAACAGCTTCGACGACGTTCATCGTTGGCATCAGTCGCCCTGCCGTGGATCTGCGTAAAGATGGTCGTACATAGTTTCGATTCCCGGATACGGCAAAGCTTCCGCCTTGTCCGTCGCATCGATCACCGCCCTGCGCGCCTCCTGCCGGATCTTCTTGTCCCCGTCGTCGTCCAATATCCCCATCCTTTTGAGAGTCTGGAACGTGAGGTCGATCGGATCCCGGCACTGCATCTCCAGGATGTCTACGGGCGACCGGTACCGGGTGTGGTCGTCGTCCGACGTATGCGGTAAGAGCCTGTCTACCACCGCCTCCAACAACACAGGTCCGCTTCCTGACCGGATAGACGCAGCGGCCTCACTCGCCGCTTCGTGCACGGCGAACAAATCCCTGCCGTCCACTGAGACCCCCGGAAACCCGTAAGCTGCCGCCCGCGTGGCTACACTTTCGATGCTCATCTGCAATCTCAATGGCACAGACAGGGCGAAACCGTTGTTTTCGCAAAAAAATAGCACCGGCAGTTTGTGGACGCCGGCGAAGTTCATGGCCTCGTGACAATCGCCCTGGCTCGCTCCTCCGTCGCCGAAAAACACAACCGTGATGCGGTCGTTCTCCCCCCGGAGCCTGTCCGCCAACGCGACCCCTACAGCTTGGGACAACTGCGTGCCGATGACGTTTGAAAACGAAAACAGGTCTACCCGAGGGTGCGAACCATGGAGGGGAAACTGCCTGGCGGCGCTCATCGGTTCGCCGGACTTGGCCAGAAAACCGCACAGAAGTTCAAGCGGCGTAGTGCCTAACGCCAGCATCGCAGTGAACTGCCTGTAGTAGATCAGGAAATGATCTCTCGCAGGGTCCAGCGCGTTTATCAAGGCTACTTGCGCCGCCTCATGACCCTGGGCTGAAGCGGCGATACCGACTTTGCCTTGCCGGTTCAGCAGCCACACGCGCTCATCCAGCAACCGGCTGAGCGCCATCGTACGGTACATTGCCACCGCCCCCGACGCGTCAAGCCCTATTGGGAGCGCCGAGGCCGCCTCGTCAGAACTCTGATTGGGTGGAAAATCTGGGAAAGCCATCAGAAACCCATTATAAAATGGACGCGCGTCTTGCCGGGCCCCGATTGTAATAAACCCTGGTGCAAGAGTCAGCGGCGCAACCCGCGTATACTTACGTCTCGGTCGACTTGGGTCGGCTGACACACATCTCGTTTCTAAGAGGGTGTCTAAAAACAATTGTCATTCTGAGCGAAGCCGAAGAATCTACTTTCAACGAGGCGGGCCGGCCCATACAGTTGACCCAGGACCGCCCGGTATTGCTCAGGACGGAGGGACTTATTAGACACCCTCTAAAGGAGATTCGATGAGGCGCTTGAAGCTCTTTATGCTGTTGACGGCGATGTTCGCCACGACAATCGCAGCGTTGGCCTGCGACGCCGAACCGGCCCCAACACCTACGAGCGTCCCAACAGCGACAGCCAGCGTCCCGGCGCCTACCAGCGTGCCAACAGCGACGGCCAGGATTCCCATGAACACACCACAACCACCGGCGGGGCCGCCCGATGGGCCGCCCATCGGCGATCTCGACACATCCAGGACTTACACAGCGACATTCAAGATCGAAAGCGGCGAGTTCAAAGTCGAGTTGTTCGACGACGACGCGCCGCTAACGGTGGAGAACTTTGTGAAGCTTGCCCGATCCGGATACTACGACGGCACTACCTTCCACCGCGTGCTTAAGGGCTTCATGGCACAGGGCGGTGACCCAACCGCCACCGGGTCGGGAGGCCCGGGCTACCGATTCAAAGATGAGTTCAGCGACCGTGCACACGATTCACCCGGTGTCTTGTCGATGGCGAACAGCGGGCCCGGCACCAACGGCAGCCAATTCTTCATAACGTTTGTGCCCACCCCCCACCTCGACGGCGGGCACACGGTGTTTGGCAAAGTGGTGGAGGGCCTCGACGTTGTGCTGAACATCAGATTGAGAGATCCGGGCGCCGACGTCCGGCCGGGCGAAAAAATTCAGACCATCGAGATCGACGAAAGTTAGCGAGCCGGTCCTCGGCCGCCTCCGCCTTATCGACAGTCATCGCCGCGAATGAATGCGGCGATCCTCTCGCCGATCATCATCGTAGTCAGGTTCGTGTTAGCCCGAATGCAATCGGGCATGATCGAGGCGTCGGCAACTCTGAGGTTGTCCAGCCCGTGAACCCTGCCTGAGCTGTCGACGACCGCGTGGCGGTCGGACACCGGACCCATTTTGCAAGTGCTCGATATATGATGGCTCGTACTCGCGCTCCGGACTAGCCATGCGTCCAGCATTTCGTCTGAACTCAAGTCGTCGTCATTCGGGTTGGTGCGTTCCTCGATGATTTCAGCAAACGCGGGGTCGTCCCCCATCCGTACGCAAAGCCTGACGGCGTCTCTCATGCGCCGCCTGTCTTCTTCCTCGGTCAGGTAGTTGTAGTCGAGTACGGGCTGAACGTGTGCGTCCGGTGACCGGAGGGTGATCCTTCCCCTGCCTTTTGCCAGGTACAGGGCGATGATCATCCCGACGCCGTGCGGAGCGGAACTGCCTGCCAGATATATGCCCTCCGAGGTGGCGTAAGACAGTTGGTGAATGAGCATGTCGTTCCGCAAGTCGGACCCGGGGGCCGTATACCGCAATACGACTTGAATTCTGGGCGCCAGGGGATCTTGCTCAAATTCGGGTTTCGACCGCCACGTGATCCCAACTTGAGGGTGATCACGTAGATTACGGCCCACTCCGGGCAGGTCGTGCAACACTTCGACGCCAGCGTTTTGGAGCGTATCCGCCGGGCCCACGCCAGACCGCATTAGGATATGCGGAGAACCGATTGAACCGGCCGACAGGATCACCTCTTCCGCCTGCAGTTCGAACAGTTCGCCTCCGCTTTCCACCAGTACCCCGGGCACCCTGCCTCTGTCGATCATTACG
The DNA here is from genome assembly GCA_965224235.1 of Dehalococcoidia bacterium. GTDB lineage: Bacteria > Chloroflexota > Dehalococcoidia > Lucifugimonadales > Lucifugimonadaceae. The sequence goes on from CBDCYP010000002.1 coordinate 1,948,226, forward strand.
CGGTGAACAAGACAGTCCGGCCTGATGGTGAGATTCAACCGATGGCGGGCCTGGGAAATGTAGCCGATAGCGGTGCTCCACCTGACGCCGCCGGGGTTGTTGAGCGGGACCGGCCCCACACCGGTCGAGTCCGGATGATTCTGGTCGGCGCTGTGATCAAACCCGGCGGAACGGCAAGATTCGTAAAAAGCCTTCTGGTCCGGGAGCCATTCGTCCTCGCGAAACCGACGCGCGATTATCGGGCCGTCCTTGCTGTGAAAGTCGTCGCCGAAGTCACGGTCGGATTCCACGTCGAGGAAGAATGGCATGACGTCTTTTGACGACCACCCCTGATTGCCTTCCGCCACCCACATGTCAAAGTCTTCAGGCAGACCGCGCAAGAAAATCTGGGCGTTAACCGCCGAAGACCCTCCGACAAGCCGCCCGCGAGGAACCATCATCGGGGGGGCCGTTTCCGTCGCACGCGCTTCATATTCCCAGTTATGCGGACTGTTGTACCCGAATGCCCTCGGCCAAATGTTCCGGTCTATTCCGTAGCCGTACTTGATTTCGTCCGGCATATTGTCGAAATCGGGGTAGTCGGACCCTGCCTCAATCAGCAGGACCGATCTACCAGGGTCTTCGGATAGCCGCGTGGCCAGAACGCCACCGGCCGACCCGGCGCCGACGATGATCGTGTCGTATTTCATGTCCCCCATCCCCTTTGGCTTGAGTGCGCAACCGTAACGTTTGGCGAAGGGTACGACAGCGACGAGGAAGAATCACACTGGCTGTTTACAACCTGTCCGTAACTAATCTTGGTAAGTGAAACATGATCCTTGCGACTGACCTCAAAAATCCGGGAGGCGCCCTTACTCCTGCCGGATGGCACGTGGGTCCTCACCCAGATGCGCCTTGATTGGGGGTGGATCCTAAGGCTTGGCAGCGACGGCAGTACCCGAAATGTGGTTGGCAGGACGGGAAGGCCAAACGGCATGACACTTGATCGGCCGGGGCTCTCCGGGTGGCAGAATCCCTCAATCCACCTTCTCTTCTCAAGGTAACTTTGGACGGCTCGGTCGAAACGATTCTCACCGCCTGCGACGGCGAACCGTTCCTCTTTCCCAACGATCTGAGATTCGGGCCCGACGGAGCCTTGTACGTGACCGACTCCGGGATTCCTGTACTGGAGTGGCACGATGTTCCCGATGAAGAGCGCTTCTCCGCACCCACGTATGGCCGGTTATATCGGATCAACGTCAAAACTGCGTCGATACGCAAACTCGACTCCGGAATACCCTTCGCAAACGGCATAGCGTTCGGGCTGGATGACGACATCTAAGAAACCTCTGAACAACTCCGGGTTCCAATCCGTTCGCCCTGAGCTTGTCGAAGGGTTCTGGCCTCCTCCCCCACGGTGGGAGGATTCAGGAGGGGGAACCTCCGCTCTGCCAAGCGCATCAGCGGCTTGTTCAGAGGTTCCCTAAGTGTCGGCCACGCAGGACGGCTGGATCTACAAATACGATTGGTCGCACGACGGCAGGGTGTCGGAGCGAACGGAGTTTGGCAACATCCTCGATCCAGAGAAGTCCGGGTTCCGAGGCGGAGACGGCATCGAATTCGGGCGGAATGGGCTTCTGTACGCGACCGTATCGAGGCAGGGAGACGTGGCGGTCATGAATCAGGACGGCAACGTCCTCGATCGGATAGTTCTCCACGGTCCGTCTCCCACGAACCTTGCGTTCGGACCCGGTGGGCGGCCCCAGATCTACGTAACTGAACAGGGTGTCGGCCAATTCGAGGTTCACCACGTACCGACCGCGGGGATGCCACTCCACAGGGGCCCGTAGGCCGGGGGCCTTACCGGGCTGGCATGGCAGAAGCGACCGCCGCTCCCAACGTTTAAGGCATGGGAGCGGATTCCTGGCCAGAGTTTTCTTCTTCAATGTCGGGAATGGCAGGCGGTCGCAACCGTTCGGGGACGAACCGCATCAGCCGTCCGCTGACACCGAGCCAGGTATTTTCGCTCAGGGCTATAACCTGCCCCGCCGGTCTGCCATCGACGCGAAGCGATGAGTCGCCGGGCGCAGGTTTGTAGTGCAGCGCCACACTGTTATTTGGGGCAAATCGGAACTCGCCGCCTTCAAAGGGCAACTCCGGTATTTCGTTGGCCCCAACCCGGTCGACGGCGAGTAAACGCCGTAGGCCGCTTCGGTTCACACGTGGGAAATCTACGACGAGCTGTTCCGAATCGTCGTAGATATAACCGAACGGCCGTGTCCGGGATAAGTGCCGGACCGGAAGGATGATTGCTAAGGCCCCAACCAACCCGAGGACAATCCATATCCAAATTGGAAACCCTCCACTTTCGGGCATCACAGGGGGCGCTATTTCAGTCGGCAACGTGGTGGGGATGGGCGTAGGTGTTGGCGTTGGAGTTGGAGTTGGAGTCGGCACGGGGGTCGCCGTCGGCACAGGCGTCGGCGTGGCAGGAATGGGAATTACTCCGATGGGAGGAATGTCAAGGGTTGATACGAACGACCGGTCCAGGTGAACCGAATCGAGGGTGATGACAATCGCGTAAGCGCCCGGTTGGGTGAAGTCGGCGAACACGTCAAATTGCCACGCAAGTTCTTCCGCTACTTTGGTGACAGCCTCGAATTTGAGAGGAACCATGACGCTTGGCCCTTCGGCGGTCCCATTTAGGTCGGTCACGCTTATCAGATGGGGAAATCCACCGGCAGTCACCGCGATCGTGGCGATGTGGTTCTCTTCGCTTGACTGTGCGTCCGGTTCGGAACGCAACAACGTCAACTCGGGAAAAAACTCGGTCTGGTAAGTACCCTTAGCCCGCACGACGGCGCCGTAATCTGCCCACGAAAGTTCAAGCTCTGTGTCGTTTACTCCCTGTGTTTCCGGTGCCGGTATCCTCACAGAGAACACCCCGTCGTTGGCCGTTGTGTCTCCCCCTGCGCCCTGGTCGGCCAGCTGATATATTCGGGTCACGCCGCCGGGGTGCCGGATGGTTGCCTCAACCCGTGCAGAGATCAGCGGCTGCGCCTGCCCGTCGATGGTCGTCCTGGCTGTGATCAGCCCTGGCTCTCCGATTGGCAACGGCTCCTGTGGCACGAGTTCCAAAACAAGCGGGTTTCTTATCTCCACACCGGCAAGCAACTTGGCGCCCGAGCCAACCGCCTGCATCCGCCATGTGCCGGGCATCGGATCGCTTACGGTGTAGATGACCGTATTTGGCGACTCGTCAACCCCGATGTTTTGGAAGTCCTGATTTGCAGGCGCGCCGTTCGGGCGGAAAAGCGATGCTTCCGTGTCCGAACTCAGCCGGATAAATGCGGCGAGAAGAGACCTCGTGTGAGGAGCTATTTCGATTGAAGCGATCGCAGGTGCGCCCATATTCAGCTCGGCATCTATTACTGTCTCCAGTTCTAGCCCGTTGTAATCGCGCAAAAGGGCAGTGACCTCAGTTCCGATACCCAGGTCGTAGTACCGCCCACCCGAGTTGATGGACACCTCGGACAGCAGTTCACGCAGCGGAAGGGCGGTTGAGGGCAACGTCAGGACGTCTACCGGCCAATTTTCACCCGCGAACAATTCGCCGGTCTTGGAGAGTTGCGCCTCTGTTGATTCCGTCTCGCCAAGTATTCGGCCAGAGGTGACCAGGTATACCTTCGAACCTTCGGGAGCTTTCTTGCTTGCCAAAAGCGAAAAGATGTTCGACAAGGCAAGGATTTGATCGGATCGTGGGGCCCCCGTTTCCTCTCTCAAGCGCAGGACCAGATTCTCTGCCTCGGCATGTGCGTCATCTATATTGAGTACGGGGGACACATACTCGGGCTCTTCGCCGTACGTCACGAATATGACGTTGCCCTGGGTGATCCCGTTAATCACAGCGTTCAAGGCGGTCTCGACCATGTCCAAGTCGTTCTTGATGCCCGCCGGGCCCTCGTCGATTGCTATTATCGCCAGTACGGCATCATCTGCCTGCGCGCTCACCGCAGGCGGCGCCGGAACAAGGAGTATGAGGGTAATCGCGAGTACGATGACCAAGATCGAGCGCGGCATTTACCCTCCCAAGGGTTTCGGCTGCCCAAAAACCGGTGTGCTGAACGAATGGCTTTCTCTAAGGATTGTTCAGTTTCTGGTCTGGGATTTCCAGTTACGAACAACGCGGAATTAGACGCGTTGCAAAGTCCGGAATCTGCGGTGGATACCGTATGCGTCGGAAATCCCCGTAACGTGTAAGTCCAGCCGCGGGTAAACGCCTAAACCAGCCGTCAATCATAGTTTGACATTGGGAATTGTGGTGTAATTGCCTTCCGGCAGGTCGGCAATTTACGAAGCTGCGCCAGAACTCAGTTGGACGGAGACCCTCCATGAAGGTAACTCAGATCAGGACATTCCCAGTCAAGGACGAAAGTGGCCGACCCTACTTTATTGTCAGAGTAGATACAGATGCGGGGATATACGGTCTCGGCGAGGCGGGCATCAAGAATTGGGGCGTCGCTATCGCCAGCGCAATCGACCACCTGAGTGACCTCGTAGTGGGCGCGGACCCCTGGGAAACCGAACGGTTGTGGCAGTTGATGTTCAGGGCAGGATTTTTCCCAGCCGACAAGGTCTATTCATGCGCGATCAGCGCCATCGACATCGCTCTGTGGGATATCAAAGGCAAGTCTGTGGGCATGCCTGTTTACAAGCTGCTCGGCGGACCGGTGCGGCAAAAGGTGGTCTGCTATCCCCACACGCAGGGCCCAACGATCGAAGCCCTCGTGGACAACGCCCGTTGGCACGTTGACAAAGGTTGGCGCTTTGTCCGATGGGGGCAGCCCGAGACCTCCGGCGGGTTTGAAGCGAGAGGTACCGCCATTCTGGAACCCCGGAAGTCGATGGTCATCGCCGTCGAACAAATGCGAGCCGTCCGGGACGCCGTGGGGCCGGAAGTGGAGATCTGTTTCGACGTGCACACCCGCCTCGACCCAACCCACGTAATCCAGATGTGCAAGTGGCTCGAAGAATTCAAGCCGTTTTTCATAGAAGACCCGATACGGTCAGAAAACCCCGGCAGTTACCGGAACCTTGCCCGCCACATCTCATTGCCCATCGCGGCGGGAGAACAGTGGGCAACGAAATGGCCTTTCCGGGAGGTCATCGAGGAAGAGCTAATCAACTACGCCCGCATCGATCTGTGCATCGTCGGTGGCCTGACCGAAGCTCTGAAGATCACCCATTGGGCGGAGACCCACTACATCGACATAGTTCCCCACAACCCGCTCGGCCCGGTCAGCGCGGCGGCTTGCGTGTCGCTGTGCATGGCAACCACGAACGTCGGCGTGCAGGAGATGCCGCGACAGCCCGGCACATTCGCCACCGACCTGTTTCCCAAGCAGATTGAGTGGGAGGATGGCTATGCCTGGTGCCCAGACGAACCGGGTTTGGGCGTGGACTTCGACATCGAAGCCGCGGAGACCGCTCGCTACGTCCCGCAGGACTGGCCAACCATTCTCTACAGGGAGGACGGGGCGCTTACCAACTGGTAGGGCGTCCCCGTAGTCGACGAAGGAATGGTCAATCGATCGACGCGCCCCCGTCTATCACGACGTGCGCGCCAGTCATGAACGACGCGTCGTCGGACGCGAGGAACAACACGCCGTTGGCGATCTCCTCAGGTCGGCCCATTCGCTTCATCAACGAGTCCTGTGCGAAGTCTCGGTACGCCTCTTCAGGGTCGAGACCCAGGGAAGCGATGTGCCGGTCCGTAGCCCGCGTTCTGGTGGAACCAGGGCAGATTCCGTTCACCCGAATATTGTCCGGCGCGAGATCCATCGCAAGGCATCGGGTCAACTGGGCGACGGCCCCTTTCGAAGCGTTGTAAGGAATGAACTCCGGTTGGGCGATGAATGAACTGACCGAAGCGAGGTTGACGATGGCGCCGCTGCCCTGCGCCCTCATGTGCGGCAGCACTGCCCGGACGCAGTTTGCGTATCCGACCACGTTCACACCGAAAACCCTGGCCCAATCGCCGTCTGTCAGGTCTTCAACCTTCCCAAAAACGAAGGCGGCGGCGTTATTGACCAACGTGTTCACCGGGCCCAACGCCTGAACCACCTCCGCGACCCCCGCCTCAACGCTTTCCCGATTCGACGTGTCCATGTGTACAAACACGCCCTCGCCGCCTGCTGCCTCGATCATCGCCAGGGTCTCTTTGCCAGCATCATCCTCGATGTCGGCTATCGCTACTCGTGCGCCTTCTTTGGCAAACAGTTCGGCAATCGCTCGGCCGATGCCGTTGCCGGCCCCTGTAACTATGGCGACTCTGTTTTCAAGTCTCATGTGGCGTTTCCTTCGCGTGTCGCAAACCCGTCTTCCCGAGTCTTGTGCCGACTATACCCGCAGGGGAGATGCATGGCGAAACGATAAAATGGCCCGATAGTTCAGGGGCGGCCCGAATCAAAGCGAACCGCGCCGACCTGCCCGTTCGTACTCAATATCAGGATCACGTAATCGGAAGCGTAGGTGAAATCCCATTGCTAACCAGAGGATTTTTTGGTGGAAAACGACAGGCGTCCAGCAGGCCGTTGCCACCGGGCCAATATCTTGAAAACGGATTCCCCGTGTTATCCGCCGGACCAACACCCCGCGTCGACTTGGGACTCTGGACCTTTTCGATCGAGAGCGACGGCCAGCAAGCGACGTCATGGACCTGGCAGCAGCTGATGGACTTGCCGCAGACCGAGGTCACCGTCGACCTGCATTGCGTTACCAAGTGGTCGAAGCTCGACACCATGTGGAAGGGCGTGACTATCAGCACATTGTTGGAAGCGGCCGATATTGAACCTGCAGACGAATACGTCATGGCGTTCTGCGATGGCGGATACACGACAAATCTGCCGGTCGAGGACCTTATCGACGGGAAGGCGATGGTTGCGCATGAATACGATGGCGCGCCACTGCGCCCTGAGCACGGCGGCCCAGCCCGTCTGTTGGTGCCCCACCTCTATCTGTGGAAGTCGGCGAAGTGGATTCGCGGCCTGAGATTCATGGAAGACGACGCTCCGGGGTTCTGGGAAGCGTACGGCTATCATATGTATGGTGACCCCTGGAAGGAACAGCGTTACACGTACGACTAGTACGGCAACGCCTGAATGGTCATATTCGCTTCCGAAATCCGCTGAGGACTCCAAGGGCTCGCAATCGCCGGTCGGTACTCTGGGCCGTCGTTCAGGGACCTCGTGATGCGACCTGCCGAGTCATGAACAAATGGCATATAAATCTTTCGCAGCCGGCCGGTGGCAATTCGCGGTCGTGACGGACATATGCAACGAAAGCTACAGGGCCAAGACCTACACCCTGCAACTTTCGGACAGGCGGCCGTTCTTGGCCGGCCAGCACTTCGACGTCAGGCTCACTGCGCCCGACGGCTATCAGGCTCAACGCAGCTATTCGATAGCCTCGGGGCCAGAACGGCCAGGCAAGATCGACATTACCGTGGAGCTGATTCCTGACGGGGAAGTTTCCCCTTTCTTCCACGAGGTCGTCAGGATCGGCGATGAACTTGAGGTGCGGGGCCCTGTAGGCGGCCCATTCACGTGGCAGTCGTCGATGGGGGGTCCTCTGCTGCTAGTCGCAGGCGGCTCCGGGATCGTGCCCATAATGTCCATGGTGCGGCATCGAATCGCGGCCGCCCCGGACCTGCCGGCCGTGCTCTTGTACTCTTCCCGTTCGCTGGAAGACGTCATCTATCGTTCCGAACTCGAGCAGATGGCCAGGAGCGATCTGAAATTGACCGTATCCCTGACTCTGACCAGATCGCGACCTGCCAGATGGCGAGGTTACGACCGGCGGGTTGACGGCAAAATGTTGGACGAGGTGATCGACATTTTGCCGGGCATGGGCTGGACGTACATCTGTGGTCCAACGCGGTTCGTTGAAAGCGTCTCAGACCTGTTGGTAGACCGCGGCCAAAACCCTGAGACGATCCGAACCGAACGATTCGGACCTTCAGGGTAGTTCGGCGTAGTCGCCAAGCGACCAACGCCTAAGGTTCACATCTCCTTGCGACCGTTCCCTATCAGAACGGTGACGGCGACTAAAGGGGCCCGACCAGTTATCAGCGAGGCAGGAACGGGCCGGGGCTCTGCGGCACCCCCGTGGAACTCGACAACCAGTCCTCCTGCGCCTTGTGATCAATAAAGCCGTAGCCGGTATTTTGATAGACCGTCGATTCACCCTGTATGCCACCTGATAGTGCGTCGGCTGCCGGTATTTCCCCCGCGGAACAGGCAATCAACGTGTCTGCCTGAATACCACTGGCCAGCGGAGCGGGGTCAAACAACCCGAGCGTTGCTGCGGCCTCGTCCCATTGGGACGGATAGGTGAGTCTGAAGTCGTTGACCTCTTGCAGGGGGTAGGCATTTGTATTGCCGGCGCGACTGCTCAACCCCGTAAATATCAAGGGTCCTGTGACGAGCAGCGAAGCAATACCTTCCCGCAGCCCTGCGACCAATGCCGCAGCGTCGTGTCCGGCGATCGCGAGGCGCGAATCGTCCACGTCCTGCTGCGCGATAAGCACGTCGACGGCGCGCAAGCAGTCCGCCACCACGCCGCGCCATACGTAAGTGTCGGCGCCGGGCAGACCGTCGGTCAGCAGCCCCGGGTAGGCCGCCTGATAGGCCGAATCGGAACGGCGCTGACCTCTGTGGCAAAGAGCCAGTACCGCGTACCTCGTCCTGCGTTCAACGGACGGGACGACTACGACGCTGCCGTACCCCGGTATCTGGAGCAGCGGCACGAACGGTCCGCCTGTTCGCGGCCTCGAGAAGTATGCGAACAGCGGATAGGCGCCGATCCCCTTAAAGCGGAGCATGCTTGTCACAGTCGAGTCGTCCGAACTCAGGTCGAGGGGCTCTGATTCGATGGCGGAGTCTTTCAGGGCTGCGACTTCCTGAATAACGGAATCCCAATAGTCCCGTTGCAATGTTGAGGAGCCGTTGTTGGTCATGACCCATCTCCCACAGGTACCGGAGCCAGGTGACTGGCCATGAATTCGTTGATCACATCTACGTGGCCCACAGCTGATCCGGACTCATGCGCGCAGTTCTCGTAGGTGTAAATCTTCTTGTCGGAAGAGCCTATCTGGTTATAGACCGCATACCCCGTTTCGGGCGGGCACACGTCGTCCCGCAAACCGATGTTGACAATTATCGGACCGGAGATGCGGTCAACAAAATTATGAATGTCGTAGTAGTCCAGGGTTTGCCTGATGACGTGCTCCATGCCAGGGTGTGCTCGCAGGGCTTCGTTGATCTCCTCGTAGGGGTAAGACCGGGTCAGCGATGCTGAATCCATCATGGAACACAGGTAAGGCGCGCCGGCGGATGCGGCCGTGGTCTGTTCCGCCCTTAGTGAAGCGACCAGCAAAGTCAGCGCCCCGCCCTGGCTGGAGCCTTGAACACCCATGCGGGATTCGTCGACTTCATCCAGTCCCGCCAAGAAGTCGAACGCCCTCACCGCGTCCATGTAGAAGCCTCGATAGCCGTAGTAGTCACGGTTGAGGATGTTGTGGACCAGCAGGCCAGGGTATCCGGGATTGAACACCGAGTTGCTGCGCAACTTCCCTCTTGGAGCAGCTGAAAACGTAGCGTAACCCTGAAAGGCCAAATCGTTGGGGAACCTTGGTTCACCGACGTACCCGGGCACACACAACATGCCCGGCAGCTTGCCTTTGAAATTGCGCGGCCTCACGTACCAACCGTGGATCTCTAGCCCGCCGTAGCTGTCGTAGGCCGCATCGAAAACCTCGATGTCATCGGTCGACCGCATCGGATCTGGAACGAGTCGCGGGTTGAGTGGCGTTTTGGTGGTTTCCAGCCAGGTTTCTTCCCAGAATTGGTCGAAATCTGCTGGCTTGACAGCGCTTGATTGAAACGTCTTTGGGTCGGCGATTGTCATGTCAAAGCTCCCGATGGTGTTGTACTAGTATCAGAGGTGGCCGTCAACTTTGCGTAGGAGTAAAACCGGGCAGGGCAGCGATGCATCGACGCCGCTTGGCCTAGCGCCTGTTAACACTAACGGGTTTGATCATGTTATCTTTGCCGTATGGAAATCACACAATCCCAGTATGAACGCATCGCTCACTGCCTGCCAGTGCAGCGGGGCAACGTAAGCATGCCGAGCCTGCAGGTACTCAACGCCATCCTGTACGTCGCCGAGAACGGATGCAAGTGGCGCGGGTTGCCGGAACGCTTTGGCAACTGGCACACCATCTACACCAGGATGAATCGCTGGTCGAAGAACGGCGTGCTCGACAGGGTATTCGAACGGCTGCAGCGGGAACGGATAGTCCGCATCAAGCTCGAGCCGGTCTCAATGGACAGTACCGTCAAGGTATACCCCGACGGTACTGAAGCGTTAAAAGAAACGGACCGCAATCCATCGGCAGATCCCGTGGCGGATGGACTACCAGGATTCATTTGGTTGCCGCGGATGCCCGAACGGCCATGACCTTCTCGCTCTCTCCGTGACAGGCCCGCGATGCGCCTGAAGGGCGCAGCCTGCTCAGGCGTCTTGGCGCACAACGCCCACAGCCTGGCTCTGGCAATGGACAGGGCGTACGAGGGCGGCGAGACGCGCCAACTTGCGCCGGCGCTGGGGTTCACGCCTGTCGTTCCACCGCTCAGGAGCCGGGTCGAACCCTGGGAGTACGACAGGGAGATGTACAAGAGGCGAAATGAGATCGAGCGCCTGTTCCGGAGATTGAAAGGCTACCCCCGTATCTTCTCTCGCTTTGAAAAGCCGGACGCCCTCTTTCCGGGATTCATATTGCTCGCCCTCATCGCTGATGCGCTGAGATTGTGATAACAAGCCCTGGTCGACCGCGCGACTCCGCCGCCCGAATGGCGGGATTGTTCCTGATTCTCACAGCAGCCGCCACAGTTGTGATGGTGTTCGCTCGCATCTCGGCCGACGCCGACCAACCCACGCTGGCAGAGTCGCTGTTCGCTATCGCAATCAACACGGCGATGTACGGTATCAGCGGAGCGGCCAGAATCTTGTCGGCCATGACACTGATGGCCGCCTCCTGGTACCTGCTGCGGACCTGGATCATCCGGGAGCGGCTTGCCACACCGCTTGTCCCTGCCCTATTCCTGGTGTCGGGCATAGTCACCGCTCTGTCAGGCGCATCTGCCATCGCATTGGCATCATCCGTATCCAACACGTCCGATACCGCCATCCTCCTCAGAGCTGTCGACACCTCAACCGAGACGATAGACCTTCTCCGATGGTTTACGGGAAAGATGGGTTTCACCCTGATGGGATTGGCCCTGATAGTTGCAACGCCCTACCTGTGGAGAGCCGGGGGATTCTTGAGGTACATCACAGTTCTATCGGGCGCCATCGGTATCTCGATGCAATTCATCTGGTTCGATTCCGCGACCGTCATGCACCAGATCAGCGGAATCGCCATCTTCATATGGCTCGTCGTCATCGGCGCCATGCTTCTGACAGGTCGAGTCGAACGGCAGTTCGCGGTGAGGCGTGACTTGTACAGCGGCCCTTGAGTCACCTAAATCGCGCGATCCCGCCGATCACTGGCCCATTAGAGCTTAAACATCCTGCCCGAGAGCGCCAAACTCACGCTTACCCGACATATGGCCAAATCGTTGACAGGACGACTACACAACTATATGATTGTGTTATGGTACCTCAGTTTGAAGCCGATGGGCTCCTTCCCTGTGGAGTGCACCGCGCCAGCTGGGACGAATTGATCGAAAGATTCGGGGACAACCCCTGGAGACTGCGGCTCATAGCTGGACTCAGGGCCGCGTTGGAGAATTTAAAAACCGCGGGTTGCCGGACCGTGTACGTCGACGGGAGTTTCGTGACCAGCAAGAACATCCCGAACGACTACGACGCTTGTTGGGAGGAAGCGGGCGTCGAACCGGCGGTTCTCGACCCCGTCCTGTTGACTTTCGACCCCGGGCGGGCCACGCAGAAGGCAAAGTACATGGGGGAGTTGTTCCCCGCGTCCGTTGCCGCCGACACAAACGGGCTGTCGTTTTTGGAATTCTTCCAGTCAGACAAGGACACCGGAAAACCTAAAGGGATCATCGCCATAGACTTGGGAGGCCTCACATGATCAAAAACGAAAGGCAATACTGGATCACCAAAGCCCAGGCAAGTCGATTCTCACGGTCGCTTCACAGCCTGAGGCAGCGCCGCGGGGAGGACAGGGCAATACACCCCCTTATCGCCAAGGCTCAAGAGGACGCGGTCGAGAGCCAGCTTGCAGACCTTGGGTGTGAGTTGCGCGAATACGAATCTCTGAAGGCCGGGGGTTTCCAGCCAGAACGGCTGAACGTGGTCGCTGATCTGCCGGTTGTCCTAATCAAAGCACGGATCGCACAAGGACTGAGTCAGAAAGACCTTGCGGAGCGAATCGGACTGAAAGAGCAACAGATACAGCGGTATGAGGCAACCGACTACGCTTCAGCCAGTCTGACTCGAATCAAGGAAGTCGCAAGCGTCTTGGCCGAATCCGCGGCGAAATACGGCGATTCCCGGCCATAATCTGGCAAGAGAACGCCTGTTTGGTCTGCACCACGCGCCACGCGTCACGCCAAGAGTGGCGCATGGCCCGGACCGGCCGGGGTAGGGCAGTGTTCATATCCAGCCGAAACACTGCGCAGACGGACCTGCTGAGTCTGGCAGCGGCCGGGACGAAAAGCGACCGCAGAGACGGGCGAAGAGCGAAAAAGGGGCCGTCTCGTTAACGGGCTGCCGCGTGGCATGCAAGCCGCCGGGCACTATCTCTTGGGAGGGTTATTGCCCCTCCCTGGCCCGGACGGATTTCCTGTTCTGCTCGGGAAGTTCGGATTCGCGCCGCCACCCTTGCCCCCCTTCGCTGCGATCGTTCGGATGTTCATGTGCCACCTCCTTCTTAACTCAATCTACGTATCTTCTCATGTGCCAGGTCGTTCAGGTGAGTGCCACCACACCCGTCATCTCCGGCCCCGATCGGGGACCTCCACGACATACCCCATCCCCTCCACATCCGACATCCCGTTCCCAAAGCACACGACGTGGGGGCGTCGGTGTGTGGGCGCCCAGGAGAGGGGTCCGGGTGGTCATCCCCCCTCAATCCCAAACCAGACGACATGTGCCAACCCCCTGTTTACAAACCAGAACACACGTTCTAATATAAACATAAGTCGTGTCGATGCACGACGTCCATGCCAACCAACCCCATCGGAATGCAACGGGGGACAACTCTGGCCAGCGTCGAGGTAAACCTCACCTCGTGTTAAAGCCCGTTGCAACTGAGAAAGGAAGCGTCCGCCTTTGGAAGGAGGGCGCGGGTGAAACACGGATTCCCACGCCCCCGGCTGCGCAGCCGATAGGGGAAGGGAACGACTTTGACATGCCGCCTACGTAGGCGTGGCGGCCAACCCTGGCCTTGGTGGCCCGGGGCCCGTTAAAGGTCGCACGTGAGTGTGACTCAGGGATGCGACCGGAGTTCGCCTCGGAGAACAAGCCGAAAACCGGAAGCAACGCGTCTGTTTCATTGCCCGAACGCGCCCAATTCAACCGGGGCGCGGGTGAAGAGCCGAAAATATCGTCTTCTCATGCGGCCTTACGGCCGTCTGTAACTGGCGGGTAGTTACCGCCATACCGTGCGCTTGTCACACGGTCCGGAAGAAGACAACAGAGGAAAACCTCCTTCCAAACAAACCGCCTCTCGGCTTCAGCCGGTCACGGTTACGTCCACAGAGACACTGTCAACCGAAGCAACCCCGGAACACCACCGGGGTTGCTTCAACGCGCCCGCTCACACCCGCCGTCCCAGGCGCACATCGTCTTTCCGGCGAAGGCCATAACCCAGAGGCGGGGATTGGATACCCGAGCCTGTGTGCGCGAAGGCCAACAATCTCCACACTCGTCGTCCCCGACCCCGATCGGGGACCTGCGCGTAACCCCCTTTCCCGCGGGAGAGGTCCGGGGTGAGAGCCCGCCAAACCGCCATTCCGGCCTCCGAGCCGGAATCCCGGGGCGGGGATTCACGATTGAACAACGTGTCGAATCTTGCGGCTATGCCTTCACACGATCGGTTATGCAATGGTCTCATTTCGCGGGAACACTGACCGTCCTGCATAGTACGGGTCAAGCGGTGCGACTTATGAAACAGGCTCTTCAAACCCGCCTACCCGCGGCCGCTGGACGCGCCCCACTTTCATCATCTCGTGCGGCCTTCGCAAGGCCATAGTGATTCCGAGCGCAGCCGAGGAACCTAAGCCATCCAGACGGCATGCCCCCCCTTTTACCCGGACCCTGCGGCGTCGCTCAGAGCCTGTGATTTTATTGCGAAACCTGCGGTTTGTTAGTCTCAATTTAGCTTTGAAAGCAGTCTCAATAAGACGGCTACAGGGGAATTATTCACAGGCTCTCAGGGTGACATGGAATGAGAAATCACCGGTTGGGGAGCCAGTTGCGCAAAGGTCTCTTTTCACGGGGTTTTACGCGGGAATGGCGCGGCAGAGCCAGCCTATTGAAACAAGCTCGGAATGCCTCCCTGCCCCCAATGTCGGGGGCAGGGAGTTCTGTCTTGCAGGCGGGCGGGTTAGTTAAAGGACGAGGTAACGGTGTGTTTAGTGGACGGGCTGCCGAGGGTGTCGATGCCGCCTCGCACCTGGCCCAAAGTGTCGGCGATGCGCTCTTCAAGTCCAAACAGGACTTCCCTGGCATAGTTGTCTGCGCCCTTGCGCCGTTCGTCCGCCTCGACTTCCGACGCGGAGATTATTCCGCTCACCCGGCCCTCAGCTTTTTTGATCATGCCGGCGGCTTTCTTTTCGGCAGCCTGAATAATCTCTTCGGCCTGGGCCTCGGACGCCTTGACCACTTCGGTCTTGTCGATCATCTTGTGGGACTGTTCGCGGGCTGAGGTCAAAGAAGCGTTGCTCTGCTCTTCGGCGAGTTGGCGAATCGTCGTGGCCTCTTCATCTGCGTAGGTCCGGATTCGGCGCGCTTCCAACTCGGCCTGCTTAATGATGGCTTCCTTCTGCCTGAGGACAGCCTCCGCCTCTTTGATGTAGTCGGGCATCGAGCCCCTGGCCTCATTGAGGGCCTCTTTAATCGCGTCGATGTTCACCAATGTGCGGGCGGTGCCGCGTACCCGCCCTGCGGTGACCATCTCCTCGACGTTGTCCAAATGCTGTCCGATTGACATTTCTGCCTCCGTTTTTGTGAATCCGGACCGTTACCGGTTTTACGGGTTCAAGTGTGTGATGGGGGAGTGAGATTGAGGCGTCGATAAAGGGGTTCCACAACGTGGGCAGGGATGAACTCGCCGACGTCTCCACCCAACGCCGCGATCTCCTTAACCCTTGTGGAACTGACGATCTGGTATTCCAGCGAGCTTAGCAGGCAGACAGTCTCAACGCCCGGCAGCAGGCGCCGGTTCATCAGGGCCATCTCCCGTTCGTACTCGAAATCGCTGCCGATTCGCAACCCCCGCACGATGACGGTGGCGTGAACGCGGTCCGCCAGTTCGACTAACAGCCCGCCAAATGGCCGTACGTCGACTTTATGCACGTGGCCTGTAGCAGCGCGGATCATATCGACCCGCTCGTCTACCGAGAACATCAGCGACTTTGGCGGATCGATGTATACGGCTACCACCACCTCGTCAAACAACCGCGCCGTCCTCTCGACGATATCGACATGGCCTGTTGTGACCGGGTCGAACGTGCCGGGGTAGACCGCCCTGACTACCGACAATGCGAACCCCGTGCCGATGTGTTAACCGGCCGGCCGTCACTGCGGTAGACGCTAACGGCCGAATCGCCGTAGATGCGGCGGGACACTATAGCGACTCCCGGCAACGTGTCCGGCAATTCCATGCGGGACGAGTGTTCAAGATAGACCACAGCATCCTGTTCGAGCATTCCGCGACTCGATAATCGTCCGAGCAACGGTTCGAACGGGTTGAGCCTGTATGGCGGATCGGCAAACACTAGATCAAACTTGCTTTCGATTCGGCCGAGCACGGCGATGGTGTCACCCTGCCGAACCGTGGCCTTGTCGGAGAAGCCCCCTTTTTGCAACGCCTCCTCGATGCGCCCACAAAGTTGTCTATCCCTCTCGATGAACAACGCCCGGTCCGCTCCCTTGCTCAACGCGGCAATACCGAACGCGCCCGTACCGGCGTACAGATCCGCTACGGCCCTGCCCTCGGCGCCACCGGGACCGAGCATCGAAAACAGCGCGCCCAACACCCGGCTAGTGGTGGGTCGCAAGTGGTTTTTTGACTCGTACCGGGGACGGCCTCCTTGGGCCCCGCGCTTGACTTGCATCGTCATTCCGCCCCTCCGACATTGCCTCATACCGCGTATTGACCGTTAGACCGCCGCCGATGCGGGATATCCACTCGGGCGGCGACGGTGAATCCGCGCATCGGCGCGTCACCAGGGCGTTTAGGATTATTTAGATCAATGCCGTTTCATCGCAACGCCCACGCGCAGCGGATTTGGATAGATTTACATGAAATCCCGCGATGCACGTCGTGTGGGAAGTCCACCCGGCGCAGTTGCGCGGCCGCGGCCGCGGACTAGAATTGTTGACGCGTCGGAGAGGGGTCGGCGGATCGGCTTCTCGTACCCTTGGAAAGGCCATGCCGATTAACGAACCACATAACGAACCGCCCCACGATGAGCACAGGCTGACACAGGCGCGGCTCGATAAGCTGCAAGCGGTCCGCTCACGCGGGATCGACCCCTATCCCGCCCGGTACGACCGGAGCCACTCCGTGGCGGAGTCGCTCCGGCTGTTCGAGTCGTTGCCCGTTGACGAGAGTGAAGGCGACCCGCGGACCGGCGACGTGCGGATAGCCGGCAGGATCATGGCCCGCCGCGGAATGGGCAAGGCGTCGTTCATCGACGTGCAGGACGGCGCCGGCCGCATTCAGGTCCACCTGCGCGCCGACCTGCTCGGTGAAGCGTACGGGCTCGTCGAGCTACTGGACCTTGGGGATATCATAGGCGTGGCCGGGCCGGTGTTTCGCACGCGACGGGGCCAGGTGAGTATCGAGGGCCGCGAGGTTGCCATGCTCGCAAAGGCGCTAAGACCACTGCCCGACAAGTGGGCTGGCCTGCGCGATACAGAGGCGCGATACCGCCAACGCTACCTCGACCTGATCGCAAACGATCGGGCAGTCCGTAACGCCTACCTCAGGTCAGAGGTCGTCGCTCAGATGCGGCGATTCCTGCACGGCCGCGGGTTTATAGAGGTCGAAACGCCAATGCTCGTACCCGTAGCGGCCGGGGCGATGGCGCGCCCGTTCGAGACGCATCACAACGCGCTCAACAGGGACCTTTACCTTCGCATCGCGAGCGAGTTGTATCTGAAGCGGCTCATCGTAGGCGGAATGGAGAAGGTATTTGAGATCGGCCGCATGTTTCGAAACGAGGGCATAGACCACGACCACAATCCGGAGTTCACTACGCTCGAGAGCTACGAGGCGTTTGCCGACTATCGGGACGTGATGGAGATGGTCGAGCAGATGGTGGCTACCATCGCAGTGGATGTCACCGGATCGGCCGTCATAACGTCCGGTTCCGGAGAGAGGCCGGAGATCGACCTGACGCCGCCGTGGCCGCGGTTGGACCTGCGGACCGAGATCATCAAGAGGACCGGCATCGACTTCCTTGAACACAGCGACACAGAATCGCTCGCCCGCACGATGCGTGAGCGCGAAATCCACGTGGAGCAGGGCTCTTCGTGGGGCCGTCTCCTCGACAAAGTGATCTCTACGAACGTGGAGCCGCACATCGTGCAGCCGGCTTTCCTTGTGGACTATCCGGTGGCGATGTCACCCCTGGCCAAGCGCAAGCCCGGCGCGGACGGCATCGTGGAGCGATTCGAGGCGTTTGTGATGGGCAGTGAGTTGGCCAACGCGTTCAGTGAGCTGAACGACCCAGTTGACCAGCGAGGGCGGTTCGAGGAGCAGGAACGCTTGCGCGTGGATTTCGGCGAAGACGAAACCGACAGGCTGGACGAGGACTTTCTCATAGCCGTGGAGCACGGCATGCCGCCGACCGGCGGCTTGGGGATGGGGATCGACCGGCTAGCGATGCTGATTGCGGGCGAGGAATCGATACGGGAAGTGCTCCTGTTCCCCCAGCTAAGGACGTAACGTGTTTCCGAATCACACCGCCGTATCGGCCGCGCCGCGGGTCACGACCCGGGTAGTGGCGCCTCTTGTGGGCGCCTGCTTGTTTGCGCGCAGCAGGGCGTTAGTCCTGACCCGGATGGGCGAAAGCGAGCGATTTCATAAGAGGGCGTCTAAAATGATGGGGGTGGAGTGAAGCGTAAACGCCTGTCATCGCTATGAAATCAAACACAGTCGCCATTTCGCATCGTAGTGGCGGGTTTCAAGAGCGTGTTTCAGAAACCTCGGATCTCCGAAGTGACAATTCATCGGAGACCGAAGTTCGTCGGCGCTCAGAGAATGACGACGTATTACAATCTCGTCACTCACCTGAAAAGAGGAATCTCGTCGCAAGGAGTTCGACATGAAAATGTGCAAAGGAATTCTGAAACATGCTCTTCAAACCCGCCTCCGGCCTCGCCGTGGGACGGCGCCCCATTTTTATCAACTCGTGTGGCCTTCGCAAGGCCATAGTGGTTCCAATGGATGCTGAGTCTCGAACACATTGTCAATGACGTGGATTCGGTACGCGCCGCGCTGAAACGACGCGGCGAGGATCCGCCTCTCGACGAGATACTTGTCCTCGACTCCCGCCGCCGGGACCTGATTCACGAAGCGGAGACGATCAGGGCGAATCGAAACGAGGTCAGCCGGGCGATCGGCCGGGAAAGACGCCGGCCCACCGACGACGAGACTTCAGAAATGCGCCAGGCAGGTCAGCGGATCAGGGAGATCGAAGCCGAACTCGGTTCGGTCCAGGAGTCGCTGAGCGACATCATGCTCGCAATCCCAAATCTGCCGGACGAATCTGTGCCCGACGGACTCGATGAGTCTGCCAACGTTCTTGTGCGGGTCGGCCGCGATGCGTCGCCGAACCCTGCGGCAAAGCCGCATTGGGACCTCGGTGAGGAGCTGGGGATCATCGATATGGAGGCCGGCGCACGGCTCTCGGGCGCTCGTTTCTACGTCCTGAAGGGCAAGGGGGCCCGGCTGCACCGCGCGCTCTCCAACTGGCTGTTGAACGTCCTCACAGAAGAGTTTGGATACACGGAGATTATGCCTCCGCTCCTGGTTCGCCCCGACACAATGACTGGGTCGGGCAACTTGCCAAAGTTCAAAGACAACCTCTATAGGGACGAAGAGACGGACCTGTGGCTGGCGCCGACGGCAGAGGTGGGGCTAAACGCACTGCATCAGGGGGAGATCATCGAGCCCCACGTGTTGCCACTGAAGTACGTGGCGTGCACGCCGTGCTTTCGCAAAGAGCACACCGCGGCTGGGAGAGACGTGCGGGGAATGAAACGGGTGCATCAGTTCGATAAGGTGGAGATGTTCCGGTACGTCGAACCGGAGGACTCCGAACGGGCATTGGAAGAGATGGTCGAGCAGGCCACTACCCTATGCGAACGTCTGGGCTTGCCGCACCGCGTTTTGGAGCTCTGCGCAGGCGACATCGGCTTTCAGGCGTCGAAGACGTACGACATTGAGGTATGGGCGCCCGGCTCGGGCGAGTGGCTGGAGATCAGCTCGGTATCGACGTGCACCGACTTTCAGGCGAGGCGGAACAACACTCGTTTTCGACCTGAACGCGGCGCACGAACAAAATTCCCGCACACACTGAACGGCTCGGCATTCGGCATGCCGCGCCTGCTTATAGCGACGCTGGAAAACGGCGCCATGCCCGACGGATCGATCGAGATCCCTGAGCTAATACGCCCCTACACCGGTTTCGACCGCTTCACGTAACGGAAGATTCGGCCATGGCGGCCGAAACTCCGGCCGCAGGCGCGGCGCCGACACAAGTCCCGCCAACTTCAGTCTCGCCGCCAGCCGCGCCGACTCCCGCCCCGGAGCAGGGAGAAGCGTTCGACATCACTAACGCGGCGCGCGATGCCATGGGGGATGTCTCAAGTTTTGCGTTCGAAATGAACATCACCCTGAAGGTTCAGGGCAGCGACGTCATGATGGCTTACGACGGTGACGGTTTCTTTCACTACAGCTCTGCCACCCTCACCCTTGCCACCCCCACCGAGACCGTGGACAGGAAGGTCATTGTTGCTGACAGGAGCTACGTCTTCGATGCTTCTACCGTGAGCTAGGACGAATTGGAACAAAACGCGCCGTTCCTTCCCCTCGTCAACCCTGGCGTGCATTTCGGCTCCTACTCAGAAGAACTCGCCAATTCCGAGGCGTACGGGCAGTTGTAACTGATCCGAAGTGAGGTACTGGACGGTGTGGACACCCACGTCATATCGGTCAGGCTGAATGTCGAGCGAATCGGCGCTGTTGGCGGAGACCTTTGCATAACTAGCTCCCCGACCAGTGATTCCTCACTCCTTGTCACCCTGAACGCCCCCATGTCACCCTGAACACTCCCCATGTCACCCTGAGCGAAGCCGAAGGGTCTGGGTAAGAGGGGCGGGGCATGCCATCTGGATGGCTTGGGTCCTTCGCAACATACAAATGGCATGTGTCGAGGTTACGCAAAGGTCTCTTGGCGCGGGGGCTGTCCGACATGGTGGTGCTCGACGATGGCCGGGTCCTGGCGACAGGAGGCAGGTGCGATAACTACTAGGGGACGAGTCGCACGGAGGTATACGAACCGGAAGCCGACGAGTGAGCCCTCACCGCCAGCATGCACGTCCCTCAAGATCAACCGATCGCGGTCGTACTGTCCGACGGCCGGGCGCTCGCGGTGGACGGCGAAAATCCCGGAGGCGAAACGAACTCCCCGCACTCGACCACGGAGATTTTCGACCCACGGACAGACTCAGGGTCCCGGGACCGGATCTGTCCGCCCCGCGGTCCAATCACTCAGCGACACTGCTGCCGGACGGGAGGGTTTTCCTGGTAGGAGGCATCGGGGTAACGGTCGAGAATGGCAGGATATATTCGCTCGACACGTACGAGTTCATCACGCCGCCAATTCGGTAGGGGCGGGTTTTAAGAGGATGTTTCATAACGATGAGACCACCTGAATCACGATCCATTGGATTACGGTGTTCGCCGGAAATATGAGGTATGGCACCGTATTCCAATCTCGACATTTCCTTGAAAAGAGACCTTTGCGTAACCAACTCCCCAACGTATCATCCCGCCTCCTCGATATGTCATTCCGAGCGCAGCCGAGGAACCTAAGCCATCCAGACGGCATGCCCCGCTCCTCTTACCCAGACCCTTCGGCTTCGCTCAGGGTGACATGGAGTGAGGAATCACTGGTTGGGGAACTAGCTACGCAAAGGTCTTTGAAAACGGGAATCTATTCCCCGACCGCGTTGGGCGAAACTAAGCAGGTGCTTTGTGAAACATGCTCTTCAAAGAAGGGAACAAACAGACGACGCTGTTCGTCTATATTCTGAAGAGCAAAAAGCAGTCGTAGGGAAAGTCCTGGAGTCGAATACGAACTTATGGCTAGCTATCTTGCTGGCCGTCAGCCTTCTGTTGTTGGCGGCCATCGCGTGTGCGGAGACACCCGTGTCACCCACACCGGCCAGCGAAATGGCCTCCCCTGAAGTCCCGCAACGGCCTCCCCGTCCACCAACGTCTACGCTCCAAGAAAGAAAAGTCCAAACCCCGACGGAATACGGCAACAACACGCGCGTAGTCGATGGAGGCAGACATGTGTGGCGCCTGCCTTGCCCGCCAATGCCTCCCGCCACCTTTGTAGCCTCTATCATACTGACCGACCTGCGTCCCGGCTCCCACCTGTACTTGAACCGGGGACGGTTCCGTTAAAACATCTCCCCGCCCCGATTACCGCACCGCCGAGGGCCGAGAACGCATTGCCGAGGTACTGGAGGATAGTTCCTTGATGAGACTCATCCTAACCCCCCCCCCCCCCCCCCCCCCGGAATGTCCTTAACCAGGCATGCCCCTTTGTCAGTACTCCCACCACAAACAGAATTATCCTGACGCACGCTGGTTCTACCCCACGCCACTGCGCACTTCACGCGTCACTAATCGACACCGTGCCTTCCTGGACCACTACTACACCACACAGACACTGGAGAGCCGGATGCGGTGAAAGCCGCACTTTCGATTCGGAGGGGCCCCGACGGAAAAGTGCTCCGCTAACGCGGCGTAACTCGCCGGCGGCCTACCCTACTCGACAATCGGCAGGGCGTTGCAGCCGCCCTCGGCCCTGCCCTTCTGAACCGTAACGGCGCCGTTACCACCATACCTTGCCGGCGATCTCAGATTGGATCTCCTGCCAGTCTTTGGTGTAGACGCCGGAAGAGAGGTACTTCCAACCCCCGTCTGCGAAAAGGCACACGATGTTGCCGCTGTCTATCTTGCCTGCCACTTTGTGAGCGGTCGCCGCCACCGCCCCTGACGATACGCCGGCAAAAATACCCGCTTCGGTGAGCAGCCACTTCGTGTAGTAGAACGCCTCTTCGGCCTCGACGAGTATCCGCCCGTCGAGCGCGTCGAGGTCCAGTATCGGCGGAATAAACCCGTGTTCGATAGACCTTAGCCCCTGCACCACGTCGTCGGGGTGCGGAGCGGTGGCCACGATCTGCACGTTCGGGTTGTGCTCACGAAGGGCCTTGCCCGTGCCCATGAGGGTGCCCCCTGTGCCCAGACCGGCTATGAAAACGTCCACGTCCGGCAGGTCACGCACTATCTCCGGCCCCGTGGTCTCGTAGTGCGCCAGCGGGTTGGCCTCGCTGGCGTACTGGTACGGCATGAACCAGGAGGGGTTTTCGAGGGCGATCTGCTCTGCCACGAGTATCGACTCGTTCGTTCCCTTGTCGGCGTCGGAGTAGATGATTTCGGCGCCGTACGCCTCGAGAAACTGAACACGTTCCGATCCCACGCTCGCCGGCATGACCACTTTGACGTTGTAGCCCTTGACACGCCCGACCATCGCCAGTCCGATGCCGGTGTTACCGCTTGTCGGCTCAAGGATCGTGGCGCCCGGTTTGAGCAAGCCCTGCGACTCGGCGTGCTCGATCATGGAACGGGCGATCCGGTCTTTGACCGAGCCGGTGGGGTTATGACCTTCGAGCTTGGCGAAGATCCGGACCTGCTCGTTCGGGCTCAGGCCGTGGACCTCCACCAACGGCGTATTGCCCACGGCGTCGATGATGTCCCGTTTGTAGGCTCTGGCACGGGTGTTTCTGATGGTCAATGTGTTTAGGTCGTCGGTCAGGGTGGCGGTTCGGGTCGCGTGGTTTTCAGTGGCATGAAAAGGCCCCGGGCTTTGTGACTTACCGGGGCCCGATCCGCTTATACGTGTCTGCTCAGCGCACCGCTGCTCCGGCCGTCTCCAGTACAGCCGTCGGTGGAGCGACTCCGCAGAATATTTCGTAGTCGATCAGCTCGGTGACCTCGGGGTCGAGACCGCAGAGCTTGCAGCCAGGGTCGCGCCTGATCTTGACCTCCCGGAACTCCATGGTCAAGGCGTCGATAAGCAGCAGTCGACTGGTCAGCGTCTCACCGATGCCCATGACGAGCTTGATGGTCTCGAGGGCCTGTATGGAGCCGACCAACCCCGGGAGCGCGCCTATCACGCCTGCCTCGGCGCAGTTGGGCACTTCGCCGGGCGGCGGCGGGTCGGGGAACAGGCAGCGGTAGCACCCCTGGCCCGGGATGTACGTGGTCGCCTGCCCGTCGAAAACGAGGATGCTCCCATCCACCAACGGCTTGCCTGCAAGATAGGCGGCGTCGTTGACGAGGTACCGCGTGGCGAAATTGTCGGCGCCGTTTACGATCACGTCGTAGTTCGGGATGATGTCCATCGCGTTTTCCGCGTTGATCGGCGCTTCGTGAATCTCCACGTTGACGTCGGGGTTGTAGGCGTGCAGAGTCTCGCGGGCCGAGATCACCTTTCGCTTTCCGACGTCCTGGTCTTGGTGCAGAATCTGGCGCTGCAAGTTGGATACGTCCACCGTGTCGAAGTCGACGATCCCTATGGTCCCTATTCCGGCCAGCGACAAGTAGAGCGAGACCGGCGAGCCCAGGCCCCCTGCGCCGACTACCAGAACCCTTGCGCCGAGCATTTTGCGCTGTCCTGCGCTGCCAACGTTGGGCATTATGAGATGGCGGCTGTACCGCTGTACCTGGCCCGGTGTCAGAGGCTTATCGAAGGCCATTGTGTTCCCCATTCCTCGGTGTTTCGTGCTTTGACTTCAGGAGCATCTTCAAGTTTAACGAAAAGTATCACGGCCAACATACCGGCCGGATGGGGCGATTGGTCCGCATTCTGCCAGCGGTCTTTCAGATTTAGGGAACCTCTGAACAACTCCGTGTTCCAATCCGTTCGCCCTGAGCTTGTCGAAGGGTTCTGGCCTCCTCCCCCACAGGGGGAGGATTCAGGAGGGGGGAACCTCCGCTCTGCCAAGCGCATCGGCCACTTGTTCAGAGATTCCTTAGATGAAGTTCGCACGAATGGGGCGCATCGCGTTGTCAACTGGCGACCGGCGCCCCGCTTAACAGAGGGTCCGCGACGCTGACGAGCGACGACTGCTTCTTCGCCAGTTCGCTGACCTGCACGGTGCTCAGGTGGTCCACAAGCATCTTCTCGACGTCCTGCCACATCTCGCGTTGCGAGCACGCTCCCGAGAGCCTGCATTCGTCCGGCTCCTCGACGCAGTCGGTGGGCGCTAAGGAGTGGTCAAACGACGCGACCACGTCCGCCACCGTGATGTCGTCTGCCGGCCTCGCCAGTTTGTGACCGCCGGAAGGACCCCTCCGGGACTGGATCAGCCCCGCCTTTTGCAACTCGGAGCACACGCGCAGCAGGTAAGGCTCGGGGATGTGCTGAGACCGGGCGATCTCGCTGGCAGGCACATAACCGCCTGTCGTACGGAGTGCCAGGAACACGAGGGTCCTGACGCCATAG
Organism: Dehalococcoidia bacterium; assembly: GCA_965224235.1. Classification (GTDB taxonomy): domain Bacteria; phylum Chloroflexota; class Dehalococcoidia; order Lucifugimonadales; family Lucifugimonadaceae. The sequence continues at coordinate 1,973,266 of CBDCYP010000002.1, forward strand.
TCCACCTTCATGGGAATAAGCACGGTGGTACCTTTGGAACGGAGGTTAAGCCTCCGGTTCAACGAAGCGCCGAGTATATCATCAGCAGGCCTGTTCCTGACTTTGAGGCTCAGCACAGGTGTCTGTTGAAAGGCCGGGCTATGCTACGATTTGAGTTTGGAACGAGCGCGGGCGATGGCCCGCTTTTCGCGTTGTCGCAACCCACCACTCCATTGGAGTTCGATTGATGGATCAGATAGTCCTCTCGGCGCAGGCCCGAACCGCCACCGGCAAGAAAACCCGGGCGTTGCGCAGGCAAGGCGTCTTGCCTATCCACGTTTACGGTCTGAAAGACCCGCCGCTGTCGTTACAAGCCGAGTCGAGCCAGGTGATGGCCGTGTTGCGTTCAGCTGGATACACGACCCCTGTCAACGTCAATGTCGATGGCAAGAGCACGGCCGTCACGCTGATTCGTGAAATAGACAAGCATCCGGTGACCGGCTCGGTTCGGCACGTCGACTTCATGAGAGTCGACCCAACCGTTCGCATCGAGGTCAGGGTGCCGGTCGTCCTGTTTAACCAGGAAGAGGCCGAGGGCGCACGCGGCGGCGCGGGATTCGTCACCCAGGGCGTCTACGAAGTAATGGTGCTGGCCCGTCCATTCGACGTTCCGAACGAGATTCGGGCCGACTGCTCAGTCCTTGATTCGTTCGAAGCTTCGATCAGCGTTGCCGATCTCGTCTATCCGGCGGGAGTGGAGCCGGCCGGGGACCAACATCAGAACATCGCGTGGGTCCAGCCGCCCAGAGTCGTAGAAGGGGATCTGCTGGGCGAAGAGGAAACCGCTTTGCCCGCGGGCGAAGAAGAAGAAGACGAACAAGAGGACTCCTAATGGTCCCAACCTCCCTCCGTCGACAGACGATTGCGTGACCGAGTGCCGCAGGATAACGGCGCGGCCCGCTCGCGCAATCACCTGGCCCCCTATAGCGGCGCCACGTAGTCCGCAAACACCGGGCTCGTCCAAGCCATCTCCATGTCCGACTGCGTCACCCGAACCCAGTACGGATTGATGCCCGGCTGCGGGGACTCGTCTGTGAATTCGAACTCCGCGCGGTCCGGCCCCGGCTCTGGCGCCATCTCCAGCGTGAACTTGCGGTCCAGCATGCCAAGGTCGATCTGCCGCTTGCCTTTCGCCAGCGCGCCGAGCGTGGTGCGAATACGCACGCGGTCGGCCGGGGCGAACGACATTCGTTGCGGCGCGGTTTCGCCGTGGCCGCCGTAGCGCGCGCCCGATATTGTGTCGCTCGATATCGTTGCGGCTATCGCCGTCCCCGGATCGCCGTCAACGTCCAGCACGAGCCCGCTCCGGTAACCGCACGTCCACGAATGCCACCGCACGGCGGCATCTTCCGACTCGGTCACCTCTGACCTGGGGCTGTCGAAGCGAATCTTCCTCACGGCCGAAATCATGCCGCGGTACAGGTTCAGCGAACCGTCCCATACTACCCCGGAGTAGCTCGTACGCCTGCTCGCTCCCTCCCACGTCACCCGCACCCGATTGGCCGAGCGCCCGCGCGTCAGCTCTTCCGTGTGGATCAGGTCGAGCCCTCTGAACAGTTCCACCAGTTCGATCGGGCCGGTCCCGATCACCTTGACCGAAACCTTGGGAGGCTTGTTCGTCGAGTACTCGGCGCCCATGAGGTTGCCGTCGGCCGACACCGCCGCGACGATACGAACGCCCGATGTTGCGTACACCCGCCGCGCCTTCATCGCGGCCAGGACAGATTCAAGGCTCAGGTCCGTGGCGTACAGGCCGGTCAGCCCGGCCTTCTGATACCGGCGCAGCTGATGCCCGGGATGGTCGTCCCCTGGCCGTCCTGTATAGCAATCGCTGCCGCCTACAAAGCCCATCCGGTACTTCCGCTCTATCGACTCCTTGAGGAACCACTCGAACTGCCCGTGCGTCGACGTGATTTCGAGAGCCGGTTCGATCGACGGCTCGTGGAACCTAAGATCGGCCGCGGTTCCCCCCACGTGCGGCGTAACAACCACGTCGGTGTGGCGAAACTCGGCGTGCATGTCCGTGACGTGCGGCAGATCCGTATCGACGTCGGAAAGGTCCACCTCGCCTCGGTGGCCGCAGCGCCTGATGGCCTGATCGAAGCGGCGGAAGTAGATGTTGTGATGCCCGCCGAACTCGGCGGTCGCCGACCACTCGTACCCCGGCAACGGCACAAACCGCCCGGGTTCATAGTTCCGGCGTTCCTCCTGCTGCTGGACCTCGTAGGCCCCGGAAGTCATCACGTGGTCGTTGCGTTGAAACCCGGCGAAGTGGATGCCTGCGACATCGCGCGCATACGCAAAAAAGTCCCCGATCTTGTACGGGTCGACCACCTGCCCGCCGTGCGGGTCGCCCCAATAGAGGCGGAACTGCGGGTTGTCTTCCGAAGCCGCGACGGGGTTGCTCTTCGCCTCAAGGCCCGCGTCGTCATCCCTCGCCGAGACGCGATGTTCGCCCGGCTCGGTGATGCTGCATCCGTCGATCCACACCATGCCCCCGTCGTCCTTGTCAAACCGGATCTCCGACGCGCCGAGCCGTATCCCCGCTGCGCTGACCCCAACAGCGCCTCGGTACGCCGCCGCAGGGTTCCCCCACCGGTCTTCCGCCTTCACGCCTACCCGAAACTCCTCCCCCGTCACCGCGTTCGACGGCGCCACCACGATCAGCTTGTCGGCGTGCCCGCCGTCCACCGACAGTTCGGGAACGTCCGGCAGGTAAACGAACTGGCCCGATCCGGAGGAATCGACTTCGAACCAGAAGTAGCGCCGGGATTCAAGGAACGTCTGGGCGCGTGATCCCGGTCCCCCGCCGGAACGGTCGCCGTACGTTATGGACAACGATTCATCTTGCTCAAGCGGCCGGCCGGTGTTGATCACAGCCACGGTGATGTGGTCCGGTATGTGAAGCGCAACCTCGGCATCGGGGGGGCAACCCGCCGTCATGTACTCCGGCCCTGAGGGATCCTCCACCTGCGGCCATCCCCAATCCGTGTCCGAATCGGTCACCACCCTCACCGTTCCGCCGGTCGCCAGGCCCGCCGGCCCGACGACGTAAACGAGTCTCCACGTCCCGAACTCGCCAGCCACAACCGGCTTTGACTGAACGATGTGTGCGCTTCCCAGTGAAGGGTCTTCATCCCTGGTCAGTTTCAGGGTGTCCATGGTTTCGGCCATCTAAGTTACTCCCGTCGCAGCCAAATCAAGCAGCGTCCGCCCCGAGCATAGCCAAAAAACCCACCTGATGCCGCACCTCCGCTGCCCCCGGCTGTAGGCTGAGCGCGGTATGCCGAAAGTCAGGGATGGGATTCGGCTGGTCCAACGAGACGGCTGGCAACTGGTGCGAACATGGGGCAGCCACCGCCGCTACCATCACCCGGAAAAGACAGGAACAGTAACTAATCCCGGCCATCTGATCGATGATCTACAACCAAAAACCTGGCGAGTATTTTGATGCAGGCGGGAATCGTGAGGAGTAGCCAATGAAGTTGGAATAAGTGGTGGTCTATGAACGAACGACCAACAACTATTGCGCGTATCTGCCTGATTTGCCGGGTTGCATTAGTACCGGGAAAACTTGGGAAGACATTCAGAAAAACATCAGGGAGGCCATCACAGGTCACATCGAGGTGATGTTGGAGTACGGCGAACGGCTACCCGAAAAACTTATGTCTCTGGAAGAGGTGGTGGAATGCCATGACGAACCCCTTGACGGACACGTAATGAATACACTCGCACACTACGGCGCCGATGTCCCGTCGCTGTCGACTTCGTTCGGGAAAGTAGAAATTGAGGTTGAATTGCATCCCGCGGCAACGAGGGGCTGATACCGCAAGAATAACCAGTACGCCGTACCCAAACCCCGTCATCCCAAAGCGCGCGCCGATCCCCCGTCATCCCCGACCCGGATCGGGGACCCATGCGGGGCGCGGGCCAACGCGCCCATGACGTAAAACGTGGTGCCCATGCCCCAGGCGAAGGGCGCCCACACGATAGACGCCCCCACGCGGTGGGGTCGTGGCCCTGCTATCTGTCTGCTACTGAACCGTCTTCGTGGAGAGGCGTGTCGAGAATCTTGTCGATGAACGGATGCGCGGTCAGTGCGCTTTCATTTAGTGCCACGCCCAGGCCGGGGCCGTCCGGCACGACGAGGAATCCGTCTTCCAGCTTGAGGGGATTCACCAGAAGGTCGCTCTTGGGCGGCTCCGACTCGCCTGTGTATTCCTGTAGCGCGAAGTTGGGGATGCAGGCGTCGAGTTGCACGCACGCGGCGGTGCTTATGGGGCTGAGCGGGTTGTGCGGTATGACCCTGACGTGCTGCGCTTCAGCCATGGCGGCCACCTTCTTGCAGCCGGACAGCCCTCCGCACAGGCAAAGGTCCGGGCGAACGTATGCGCACGCCCTCGCCTCGAGCAGTTGTTGGAACTCAAAAATCGTCGTGAACCGTTCGCCGGTGGCGATCGGCAAGTTGCCCCGGCGTTGTACCTCGCCCATCATGTCGGGACTATCCGGAAGCATCGGGTCTTCGTAGAAATACGGGTTGAACTGTTCGAGCCGTCGGCCGAGCGAGATCGACTCGGGCGGGTTCATCTGCCGGTGTATCTCGACGCAAATGTCGATGGCTGGTCCCACGGCCTCCCGTACGGCCCCGACGCGCTTCACCGCTTCGTCCGCCCATTCGGAATAGGTGCGGTGAAGCCAGAATTGTGGGGCGAACGGCGTGAATCGAACGGCCGAGAACCCTGCTTTCACCTGCGCCACAGCATCGGCGGCCAGGTCGGCGGCGGTGTCCCCGCCCACGTGCATGTAGCAGCGCACCTTGTTACGGGTAAGACCGCCCATCAACTCGTAGATCGGAACGCCGAGCCGCTTGCCCTTTATGTCCCAAAGGGCGATGTCGATGGCCGATAGGGCGCCCTGTACTACCGATCCCATAAAGTGGGAGTTGCGGTACAGGTACTGATAGTGGTGCTCGATTCGCGACGGGTCCTGTCCGACGAGGTAGGGCGCGAACGTGCGCAGCATCGTCTCGGTCGGCCGCTGCCAGCCGTGCACGCCTCCCTCTCCGACGCCGACCGTACCGTCTTCGCAGTACACCCTCACCAGTAACCATCGCTCCCAAAGGATGGTCTCAATCTTCTCAATGCGCGTCGGTTTCATCGTTCTCTCCAGATACTCCGGCCGTATAACCCTGTCGAATTGCAAATTGTAGAGGCGACACTAGACGCAGCGGGCCGCGATGACAAGCCTCGATAGGCAATTCGCTCGCATCGGCTGTTCCCTGACGGCGTCTACGGACGGACGCGCCCCATGGCGATCCATATCCCGACGCCCATCCCGGCGAGCGCCACAATGTTCCCTAGTGCGTTGTTGTTCAGACTGGGCGACATGAACAGCACCAGGGTGGCGGCGATGTACGCCAGGAATACGGACAGTCCGGAGATGTACTGAAAGCGCTTGTCGATCTTGTAGCCGACCACCCGCCGAACCGCTTCGCCGGTGACGTATCCGATCGCGATAAAGCCAACCAGTGCGCCAAAGGCGGCGCCACGCGGAAACCGGTCCACCAGCAGGAGAATTCCGACCAGCGCAGGTCCGGTTATCGCAGCCGTCAACACCCCGGCGAGGATGGCCTTGACGATGTTCCCGCGGGACGTGTCCTGCATCGGATTACGGCCTATGGAAGCGCAAGATGGGCAACGGGAGCCCACCGGGGACTGCACAAGGCATGACGGGCAGATGAGCGCGCCGCATCGGCCGCACCTCAGGCTCGTCTCGACCTTCGGGTCCCTTGGGCAGTACAGCGTATCGTGCATATTTGTCATACGGACATCCCCAATCGACGGGCGTTAGACGGCATCAAGACTGTGGCCCCCTGTAGACCCAGTCCTTCCTCAACGTTATGTCGCGGTCGAACACAATGCGATTCCAGATGAGTCTGCCCATCGAAATGCTCTCTCCGCCTCCCTCGGTCGATCGGTTCGACGTCAGGCGTTTTATCACCGTAATCAGAAGGAAACCCAGGCAAAACGCAATTATCTCGACCTCTTTACCCATCAGCAGCGCCCAGACTGGAAGAAGAAGGGCCGCGACGCCCCACCATACCGCGCTGTCCTTACGACGCGTGGCCAGCCATCCTACGCCGGCTACCGCGCCGTACGCGAACACCAGTGGGTAGTGCAGGGTCGCCAGCACGCCCAGCACAGTGGCCATTCCCCTGCCTCCGCCGAACCTCAACCACATCGACCAATTGTGCCCGAATATGCTGGCGAACCCGGCCGCTACCTCGACCGATAACCCGAGGCCCAGTACCTTGTCGGAGGCGATCACCAACGGAAGCATGCCCTTGACGTAGATGTCGAATAGCACCAGCGGCACGGCCCATCGCTTGCCGACGTGGACGGCGAAGTTGGAGATGCCGACGTTGCCGCTGCCGTGCTTGCGAATGTCGATGCCCTTCAACACGCGTGCGAGGTAGTAGGCGGACGGGAAAGCGCCCAAAAAGTAAGCGCCGGCAATCAACAGGACGGTCGCCGGCATCTCCATGGCTACGCGTACAGGGGTCTTGTGGGGGCGAGACCGACCCGGTTCCCGTGCACCGCTTGCGCCCGTTCAAACAGGAGCTTTGCGGTGTCCGGCGGCGGACCGAACATGCCGGGTTTCACCTCGTTCGCATATCCGAACGCATGGTAGTCGCTGCCTCCGCAATCGATCAGGCCGTTTTGCTCGGCGATCGAACGGTAATCGGCCTGCTCTTCGGGGCCGTACTTTTCGGCATAAACCTCGATGCCGGCGAGACCCGCGTCGGCAAGCCTCGCGGCGACTCTTCCAAGCTCCTTGACCGTTCGGGGGTGCGCGATCGCGCCAACCCCGCCGGCGTCATGAATGATTCCGAGCGCGTCGACGGGATCGAGTTTGGGGCGCGAAACCCTCCCGACCCCGTCGTCGCCGAGATACCTGTCAAACGCGTCCCGAACGCTCTCCACGTAACCCCCTTCGACCATCGCCTTGGCGATGTGGGGCCTGCCAACGGTCCCCCCTGCCAGTTCACGCACCCGCTCCCACGTAATTTTCACCCCCATGGAGCGCAGTTTGTCCACGTTCTGGCGCGCCGCCACGATCCGCTCTTCGCGAAATCTCGCCAGCGCAGCCCGGAGCCCGGCGTCGCGGTGATTTATGAAGTAGCCGAGAAGGTGTACCTCGGACGGCCCATCCTGAGTCCCCAGTTCGATGCCGGAGATGAGCGTCAGGTAGGGCAGTTTTGAAACAGCCTCTTGCGCCTCGTCGATCCCGTCCGTAGTGTCGTGGTCGGTTATGGAAATCACCTGCAGGCCGGTCGTGGCGACAAGGTCGATGAGCTGAGTCGGCGTCAACGCCCCGTCGGACGCCGTCGTATGCAGGTGAAGGTCGACGACGACCTCGTACGAGGGCCGAGGGGGTAGGTCCGCGCTTCCGTAACGCGACGATCTTGCGCCGCTCATGCGATCCATTCCCGGTCGACTCGGCTGATTCCGACCGCCATCGACGTCGAGTCGTCCACGTCGATGAGCACGGAGTTGAAATTGATCGGGCCTTTTTCAACCGGCCTTAGCCTTGACGGCACTCCGGTAAGGAATCGCGCCAGCGCATCGTCGATCTGCATGCCGATGACGGAATCGGGTGAGCCCACCATGCCGAGGTCGCTCACGAACGCCGTCCCCTCCGGCAGAATACGGCCGTCGGCCGTCGGGACGTGGGTGTGAGTGCCGCACACAGCTGTGGCCCGCCCGTCGAGATGCCAGCCAAGCGCGACCTTCTCGGAGGTGGCTTCTGCGTGGAAATCAACGATTAGAGGCTTGCCCTTGCCCCAACCCGAGGCGAGTAGCTCATCAATAGCCCCGAACGGCGAGTCGAACTCGCCCACGAACACCCGGCCAATCAGGTTGACGACCGCGACGGCGCCCATGTCCACGCAGCCGCGGCCGGGAGCAATCGCCGGGTAGTTCATCGGCCTGAGCACGGGCAGAGACGGATCGTCCAGGTCTTCAATGAACTCCCTGCGGTCCCACACGTGATTACCCGTTGTCACCACGTCCACGCCGCTGTCCAACAGGTCTGCGACGGTGTTGCGGGTCAGACCGAATCCGCCGGCGAGGTTCTCACCCTGCGCCGTTACAAAGTCGATATTCAGTTCGTCTCTCAGGCCGGGCAGCAGCCCGCACAGCGCGTTCCTGCCGCCGCGACCGATGACGTCGCCCACCATCAAGATTCGCATGTGACCCCTTTACGCGAGGCGGCGGACCAGGGTGTCATATCCGCGTTCCCTGCTCCGCCGCGCTACAAACCCGGCGCTTCGGTGAATTCGCTATCGGGCCACTTCCACAGCCCTCGACTCCCTGATAACGATCACCTTGATCTGCCCGGGGTACGAGAGCGTCTCTTCGATCCTCTCCACAATGTCACGTGCGAGAACCGTCGCCTGTGCGTCGTCCACCCGATCTGGGCTAACCATGACCCTCATCTCCCGGCCGGCCTGAATCGCAAAGCAACGTTCCACACCGTCGAATCCGCGGGCCACCTCTTCCAACGCCTCAAGGCGCTGGATGTATCTCTCGATGCTATCGTGCCGCGCGCCTGGTCTTGCGGCGCTGATCGCGTCCGCTGCGGCCACGACGAACGATGCGACGGTCGTCATCTCGCGGTCGTGGTGCTCCCTGATCGGGGTCTGTATGTCGCGACTGACGCCGTACTTGGCGACTATGTCGGCCCCTATTTCGGCGTGCGGCCCCTCAACTTCGTGAGTGAACCCCTTCCCGATGTCGTGCAAAAAGCCCGCCACCTTACAGAGTTGAACGTTTGCGCCGATCTCGGATGCGATGAGTCCCGACAAGAGGGACACCTCCACCGAGTGTCTCAGCACATTTTCGCCGTAGCTCGTCCGGTATTTGAGCCGGCCCATCAGCTTTACGATCTCCGAGTGGAGGCCTTTAATGTTGGCCTCGAACACCGCCTGCTGACCTGCCTTCCGGACGGTCTCATCCACCTCCCTGCGAGCCTTTTCCACCATATCTTCGACCCGCGCTGGGTGGATGCGCCCGTCGATGATCAGTTGTTCCAGTGCGATACGTGCGATCTGACGCCTTATGGGATCGAAACACGAAATCGTCACCGATTCCGGCACGTCGTCGATGATCAGGTCGACGCCCATAGCCGCTTCTATCGCTCTTATGTTCCGCCCTTCACGGCCGATGAGACGTCCTTTCATCTCATCGTTGGGCAGCGGGATTGAATTGACGGTGGACTCGGACACCACGTCCGATGCGAGACGTTGAATCGCGCCGGAGATTATCTCCCGCGCGCGTTCGTCCGCGTGCTCGGTTACTTCTGCTTCGGCGTCACGGAAACGGCGGGCAAGGTCAAACTGAATGTCCTCCTCGGCGCGCTCCATAAGGAGCTGCCGGGCGTCCGCGACAGACAGGCTCGAGATCGACTCAAGACGCTCAAGCTCGCTTTCGCGGAGCTTTCCGAGTTCTTGCCGTTCTTCCTCGAGCGAATCGATCTTCGCACGGACTTCTGCCTCTTTGGATTCCAAAGACCCGCCGCGCTTCTCCAACTTCTCCTCGCGCGATTCGAGTCTTGACTGTAGCCTCGAGAGATCCGTTCTCTGACGTTTTAGCTCTGCCTCCGCAGAGTTTCTGGTTCGTCGAACCTCTCTCTTTGCCTCGCCAAGCATCTCCTGGCTACGGGCCTGCGCCCGCTTTATCTGCTGCTCAGCAGCTTCCAGAGATGCCTTTCGAGTTTTTGACGCCAGCGTGTTATTTAGGTAGAAACCGAGCCCACCTGCAATGGCCCCCGCTGCAAGGGCCGTGAGGACGGCCGTGAGGATCAATTCCATGTCACTCCTCCAAAGCCGTCACTATTTGATTCGATTTTTTGCGGATACACTCGCAGCCTTTCGCCTGCGCCGGTCCGCACAATGATGGTACGTATCAGCCGATTTGCGTGTCAATGTTTCGTGGGCGGAAAGCCCTACCGCGACTCACCGGAATCCTGCAATAGAAGGGGGCCGGGCACGGATGCCTGACCAGGAGCTGAGCGAGTCATTCTGAGAGCCTCAGAACCACGGGGACTAGCCGCCGGGCAATTTCACCTGATGGACGTCCGGGCAGCGATTTTGTCCACCACCTCCATCGTCCGGACGCTCACCGTGCACACCCGGCGCAGCAGGTCGATCACCCGTTCCTTGTGATCGGCGAACCGGTACGTATTGAACCGCTTGGCGATCGTCGGATCCCTTGGCTTGCGTTCTTTGTACTGGTCCAGCGCCCACTCGATGGCGGACCGGTTGCCGAGCCGGTACGACCACGCGACCTCCGGCACACCAGTGAGGCGGGTCGTCTCATCCAGAACAATTACGCCGCGCTCCTTATCGGCGCTCAGCCTGGCCCCCGGCTTACGTCTTGATGACGGTTTTGCGTCCTCGCTAGTTAGGCGCCATGGCTCGACTGAATCGAAGCCGATGTGCAGGTCGAGCAGTTTCTGGCCCATCCGCACAAACTCGAGAAAATCTTCGTGGAAGGGTAGACGGGGGAACTCTTGCCGCAAGTCCACGGCGTAAGTTTCACGGTAGATCGGGTCGTGCAGAGCCGCGTACGTGTAGGCGAAAACGTCCTCGGCGGTGATGTCGTCATCCCCGTAGTGCTCCCGGAACTGTCGCAGACCCCATTCCGTGATGTTGCTGACGCGCTCGCCGTCCTCTGTATAACGGTAGAGGGGCAAGCATTGGGTTTTTTCCAGCAAATCATGTCCATACACGCTGCTTGTTGCTAGCACCTGGAACGGCTTGCTGGAGCTAGTACCTGAAAAGCAGATGACCTTGTTCTCTTCAGAACTGTCATGCGGAAATATGCGCGGCAGTTGGTACCGGCGATGAATGACAATTGGCGCGTAGTAACAGTACTTGGACACAAATGGCCTGAATAAAGCTTTTTCGATTTGTCGAGTCGCAAACTTTATCGGGCGCCCTTTGACCAAATGCGTTTCCAGTTCGGACGTCCACTTGATAGACCTGTCCACCCAGTCACCTACACCACCCGGGTCAGGGCGTTCAACTGAATACCGTTCCATTTCTCCGAGGTATGTTCCTACGAACGTCGCCATCTTGTCCGAAAGCGCGTCGCGGCCGAAATCCCAAACCCACTCACCCCTAGCCGAAACAACCCCCAAGGAATACAGACCGAATATAGCCCGTTCTTCGTTGGCGGATTTGGCCCGCTTCGTCTGACGGTTAGCCACCGGGATCAAGGAGTCAAAGTTGGTGTCGGTCTGATCAAGCCAGTTGTTTTTCTTGTCGGGGACGATGTCTTCCAGAGCCGTATCGTCCAGTTCGGTATGACGCAGGTAAGCCAGCTTATCCGCAGCAAGCTCTTCGTCCCGACGAGAGGCGTAGTGAATACCACATGTGCCGAGTTTGGATTGTTCTCGAACGAAGAACCCTATGGCCACGCCGGTCTGTATGCCGAAGACGTTGTGGGTCGTGCCGGCAATCTTGGGATTGCGCCTGACATCAGAGGCCAAGTCGAGGATATAAATGTCGCTGAACTCGTTGACCGCGGCCTTTCGGAAACCATCATCTTGCCGGGCATCCAGGTAGGACCGGTTGCTGACGAACGCTATGATCCCGTCATCCGTCAGCCGGTCGCTGGCCCAACGGATGAACCGCTTGTACATGTCGTACTGCTTGGTCTTCTGCGCCGTGCTTTCCTTTACGTATGAGTCCTTGATGCGCCGGTCTATTTCCGGATACTCGCGGTTCTTGTTGTTGTCGTTCTCATTCTGCTGATTGGCGTTGTACGGCGGATTGCCGATGATGACGCTGATCCGCTTCTCGTTCTGCGACTGGACACGTATCCAGTTGTCCGTTGACAGCCCGCCCAGGTTGAATGCGCTCTGCCGGGTCACGCCGCCGCTCGTGGCGCCCTGCCCCTCCCAGTCCATGTTGTCCAGCGTGTCCACGAAGCAGAGGTTCGGGAATTCAAGGTACCGCCCGGTCCGTTCTTTGTACGAGTACTCGATGTTCAGGTTGGCAATGTAGTACGGCAGTATTGCCACCTCGTTGGCGTGGATCTCATTGAGGTACTTGTGCTCCAGGCGGTCTTCCGGAAGGAACTTGATTAGGCTGGTGATGAACGTGCCGGTACCGGTCGCCGGGTCAAGAATCTGCACGTTTTCGTCCTCCAGACCGCGCCCGAAGTGTTTCCTGAGCAGGTGGTCCGCGCCGCGGATGATGAAATCCACTACTTCATTGGGGGTGTACACGACGCCCAGACGGTCGGCCGCGGCGGGGTTGTAGGCCTTGTAGAAATCCTCGTAGATGTTCTTGAGGAACTGCTGCTTTTCGGCATAGTCGGCGATGTCGTCGGCTGCGCGGCCGATGGCGCCGTAGTAGGTGCGGAGGCGGTCTATCGACTGTCGCCGCAAGTCCCCGGTGAAGAAACTTTGCTCCAGCGCGTCCAGCCGCTGGGCGATATCGTTTTCGCGATGGAACTGCTCTTCCGCGAAGACGCGCAGGAAGATGTCTTTCGTCAGGATGTGCTGTAGAAGCATCTCCCGGACATCCGCCTCCGACACGTCCGGCCCAATACTCTCATGGCAGAGATCGAGAAATTCAGACGCGGCGGCCTGGTAGTCCGAACTGTGGGCCTCGGCTTCCTCTATGGTCCTGCGAAGATTGGAGAGTACGTCCGGCAGGTCCGTCTTGAACTGGCTCAGAGCCTGGCGGAATTCCTCGATCTGCGGGAGTTCGTAATCGAGGAACCGGCGAATGAGGCGGTGCAGTTCGCCAGGGCGCGACATGTCGACGCGCATCGCAACGTCGCCGTTCTGGTAGAGGACGGCGGTCTGCGTGTCCTCGAAGATGATGTTGTCGCGCGGGTAGCCAACGTTTAATTTGCGTTGAATCTCATCGTCGAGGTTGTCGTCGGCGTCTTTTGCTTCCCAAAAGCCCCGCGCTAGTCGCAAAGTGTCTTTCACCGTTCCGTCCGGCCTGATCCCCGCCGTGGTGGACAACTCCGGCACCAACATCAACTTTTCTTTGTGGTCGCGGCAGTACGCATTCAGACAGTTCGCGAATGCCAGCCGGATGCTCTGTTCATTGGTTGAGCCCCCAAACGAAATGAGCCCTTCAAGCTCCTCACGGTAGCGCACGATATGCGGATAATCTGCCATGGGCGTTACCCGTCGTCCGTCCGGCGGGCGACCGCGCGTATATGCGCACTTGGGTTGGCAGGTGTTGGGTGATTTGGCGCGTGCATCGGATAGGTGGGGGGATTCGCGGCGCGGCGGCATCGTCTTCGCAGTTTGCGGATGCTGATGATATCGCGCGTCGGCCGTGATAGTCCCTTGGCGTGTCCGGCCAGTCTGACTGAGACACACCCATGTCACCCTGAGAGCCTGTGAATAAATCATTTATGCTCCTATGGTATTGAGAGGCTGATTGCTGGACAACGATATTGGGCAGCCATATCGGCGAGGTGAACACATGAGTGAAGAGACGCTGTTTGAACTTCCGGCCATCGAGGAGAAGCGAGCGCCTGCGCCAACGAGTCCGGGTGAGGCCCGGGTGCTGCGGCCGGTGCGGAATCAGCCTGAGTGGGCGGTATTGGACCTGGAATCTCGGTTGCCTCAAGAGCATCGGGCCCGTGTTATATGGAGCTTTTTGGAGAGGTTGGACCTGTCGGCCTTTTATGCGCCGGTCAAGGCGGTGGAGAACCGGCCAGGCCGCCCAACGACAGACCCCAAAGCGCTGCTGGCGTTGTGGCTTCTGGCCACGGTTGACGGTATAGGGAGCGCCCGCCGGCTGGCGCGTTTGTGCGAAGAGCACGACGCCTACCGCTGGATGAGGGGGAACGTACCTGTCAACTATCACATGCTCTCTGACTTCCGGGTAGCCCACCAGGAGGCGCTGGACGGCCTTTTGACCCAGATCATAGGTTCTCTGATGGCCGCAGGGGCGGTCCTGCTGGAGCGTGTGGCTCAAGACGGGATGCGGGTGAGGGCGAGCGCCGGCGCCGCGTCCTTTCGCGGCGCGCAGGGATTGAAGAGGTGCATGGAGGAGGCGCGGGCGCAGGTGGAGCGGCTGGCGCAGGAGCGGGAGCGTCCCGATTCCGGTGTGACGCGGCGTGAACGTGCGGCGCGGGAGCGTGCGGCGCGAGAGCGGGAGGAACGGGTCCGGGAGGCGCTGTCGTACTTGCCCCGGGCACAAGCGAAGAAGGAACGACAACAGCACACCAAGGCGAAGGCTCAGCGTCCCAAGGTTACGAAGGCGCGGGTATCCACCACAGACCCCCAGGCAACGGTGATGAAGATGCCGGATGGCGGCTTCCGGCCAGCCTGCAATATCGAACTGGCCACTGATAGCGCCAACGGGATCATCGTCGGAGTAGGGGTCACATCGTCGGGTACGGACGCAGGGCAAGCGGCGCCCATGGAGGAACAACTGGTCAGGCGGACGGGCCGGCGCCCTGACTCCTACCTGATGGACGGGGGCTTCGCTACCCGGGAGGACATCACCGCTCTGGAGCAACGTGGGGTGAGTGTGTATGCGCCGGTGAGGTTGCCCCGGAACAAGCCCGAACGGGAGCGTTACGATCCCCGCTACGGGGACGGGCCGGACGTGGCAAGGTGGCGTCAACGGATGGCCACCGGCGAGGCCAAAGCCATATACAGGCAGCGGGCGTCTGTAGCCGAGTGGACGAACGCCCAGGTGCGTCTTCACGGAGTGAGAGCCTGTGAATAAATCATTTATGCTCCTATGGTATTGAGAGGCTGATTGCTGGACAACGATATTGGGCAGCCATATCGGCGAGGTGAACACATGAGTGAAGAGACGCTGTTTGAACTTCCGGCCATCGAGGAGAAGCGAGCGCCTGCGCCAACGAGTCCGGGTGAGGCCCGGGTGCTGCGGCCGGTGCGGAATCAGCCTGAGTGGGCGGTATTGGACCTGGAATCTCGGTTGCCTCAAGAGCATCGGGCCCGTGTTATATGGAGCTTTTTGGAGAGGTTGGACCTGTCGGCCTTTTATGCGCCGGTCAAGGCGGTGGAGAACCGGCCAGGCCGCCCAACGACAGACCCCAAAGCGCTGCTGGCGTTGTGGCTTCTGGCCACGGTTGACGGTATAGGGAGCGCCCGCCGGCTGGCGCGTTTGTGCGAAGAGCACGACGCCTACCGCTGGATGAGGGGGAACGTACCTGTCAACTATCACATGCTCTCTGACTTCCGGGTAGCCCACCAGGAGGCGCTGGACGGCCTTTTGACCCAGATCATAGGTTCTCTGATGGCCGCAGGGGCGGTCCTGCTGGAGCGTGTGGCTCAAGACGGGATGCGGGTGAGGGCGAGCGCCGGCGCCGCGTCCTTTCGCGGCGCGCAGGGATTGAAGAGGTGCATGGAGGAGGCGCGGGCGCAGGTGGAGCGGCTGGCGCAGGAGCGGGAGCGTCCCGATTCCGGTGTGACGCGGCGTGAACGTGCGGCGCGGGAGCGTGCGGCGCGAGAGCGGGAGGAACGGGTCCGGGAGGCGCTGTCGTACTTGCCCCGGGCACAAGCGAAGAAGGAACGCCAACAGCACACCAAGGCGAAGGCTCAGCGTCCCAAGGTTACGAAGGCGCGGGTATCCACCACAGACCCCCAGGCAACGGTGATGAAGATGCCGGATGGCGGCTTCCGGCCAGCCTGCAATATCGAACTGGCCACTGATAGCGCCAACGGGATCATCGTCGGAGTAGGGGTCACATCGTCGGGTACGGACGCAGGGCAAGCGGCGCCCATGGAGGAACAACTGGTCAGGCGGACGGGCCGGCGCCCTGACTCCTACCTGATGGACGGGGGCTTCGCTACCCGGGAGGACATCACCGCTCTGGAGCAACGTGGGGTGAGTGTGTATGCGCCGGTGAGGTTGCCCCGGAACAAGCCCGAACGGGAGCGTTACGATCCCCGCTACGGGGACGGGCCGGACGTGGCAAGGTGGCGTCAACGGATGGCCACCGGCGAGGCCAAAGCCATATACAGGCAGCGGGCGTCTGTAGCCGAGTGGACGAACGCCCAGGTGCGTCTTCACGGAGTGAGCCAATTCAACGTACGGGGACTTGCCAAAATCACCAGCGTAATGCTCCTTGTCGCCGTGGCCCACAACCTCCTGCGTTGGGAGGCGTTCATGGCGTAGGCAGACACGGGGGTTAAGCAGGCACAGCCGATAAGCTCCGGACCAGTCAATCCGGATTCCCTAGTGAATTCGCCCGGAAAGCGGCCAATGCTGTCCCGCAATTCTGCCTCCCTCAACAAGCGCCCGCCCCGGTGAAACTTCCCAATGGCGCCTTCCGCCACCAACATGCCGCCTAACAACAACAGAACCCAAAAAACTCACAGCCTCTGAGCCAATTCAACGTACGGGGACTTGCCAAAATCACCAGCGTAATGCTCCTTGTCGCCGTGGCCCACAACCTCCTGCGTTGGGAGGCGTTCATGGCGTAGGCAGACACGGGGGTTAAGCAGGCACAGCCGATAAGCTCCGGACCAGTCAATCCGGATTCCCTAGTGAATTCGCCCGGAAAGCGGCCAATGCTGTCCCGCAATTCTGCCTCCCTCAACAAGCGCCCGCCCCGGTGAAACTTCCCAATGGCGCTTTCCGCCACCAACATGCCGCCTAACAACAACAGAACCCAAAAAACTCACAGCCTCTGAGCGAAGCCGAAGGGTCTATGAAGTAGTATTTCTTGTTAATGCTGAAGAGGGACATGTCACCATGTCACCCTGAGCGAAGCCGAAGGGTCTATGAAGTAGTATTTCTTGTTAATGCTGAAGAGGGACACGTCACCCTGTCACCCTGAGGGAAGCCGAAGGGTCTATGAAGTAGTATTTCTTGTTAATGCTGAAGAGGGACATGTCACCATGTCACCCTGAGGGAAGCCGAAGGGTCTATGAAGTAGTATTTCTTGTTAATGCTGAAGAGGGACATGTCACCATGTCACCCTGAGAGCCTGTGAATAAATCATTTATGCTCCTATGGTATTGAGAGGCTGATTGCTGGACAACGATATTGGGCAGCCATATCGGCGAGGTGAACACATGAGTGAAGAGACGCTGTTTGAACTTCCGGCCATCGAGGAGAAGCGAGCGCCTGCGCCAACGAGTCCGGGTGAGGCCCGGGTGCTGCGGCCGGTGCGGAATCAGCCTGAGTGGGCGGTATTGGACCTGGAATCTCGGTTGCCTCAAGAGCATCGGGCCCGTGTTATATGGAGCTTTTTGGAGAGGTTGGACCTGTCGGCCTTTTATGCGCCGGTCAAGGCGGTGGAGAACCGGCCAGGCCGCCCAACGACAGACCCCAAAGCGCTGCTGGCGTTGTGGCTTCTGGCCACGGTTGACGGTATAGGGAGCGCCCGCCGGCTGGCGCGTTTGTGCGAAGAGCACGACGCCTACCGCTGGATGAGGGGGAACGTACCTGTCAACTATCACATGCTCTCTGACTTCCGGGTAGCCCACCAGGAGGCGCTGGACGGCCTTTTGACCCAGATCATAGGTTCTCTGATGGCCGCAGGGGCGGTCCTGCTGGAGCGTGTGGCTCAAGACGGGATGCGGGTGAGGGCGAGCGCCGGCGCCGCGTCCTTTCGCGGCGCGCAGGGATTGAAGAGGTGCATGGAGGAGGCGCGGGCGCAGGTGGAGCGGCTGGCGCAGGAGCGGGAGCGTCCCGATTCCGGTGTGACGCGGCGTGAACGTGCGGCGCGGGAGCGTGCGGCGCGAGAGCGGGAGGAACGGGTCCGGGAGGCGCTGTCGTACTTGCCCCGGGCACAAGCGAAGAAGGAACGCCAACAGCACACCAAGGCGAAGGCTCAGCGTCCCAAGGTTACGAAGGCGCGGGTATCCACCACAGACCCCCAGGCAACGGTGATGAAGATGCCGGATGGCGGCTTCCGGCCAGCCTGCAATATCGAACTGGCCACTGATAGCGCCAACGGGATCATCGTCGGAGTAGGGGTCACATCGTCGGGTACGGACGCAGGGCAAGCGGCGCCCATGGAGGAACAACTGGTCAGGCGGACGGGCCGGCGCCCTGACTCCTACCTGATGGACGGGGGCTTCGCTACCCGGGAGGACATCACCGCTCTGGAGCAACGTGGGGTGAGTGTGTATGCGCCGGTGAGGTTGCCCCGGAACAAGCCCGAACGGGAGCGTTACGATCCCCGCTACGGGGACGGGCCGGACGTGGCAAGGTGGCGTCAACGGATGGCCACCGGCGAGGCCAAAGCCATATACAGGCAGCGGGCGTCTGTAGCCGAGTGGACGAACGCCCAGGTGCGTCTTCACGGAGTGAGCCAATTCAACGTACGGGGACTTGCCAAAATCACCAGCGTAATGCTCCTTGTCGCCGTGGCCCACAACCTCCTGCGTTGGGAGGCGTTCATGGCGTAGGCAGACACGGGGGTTAAGCAGGCACAGCCGATAAGCTCCGGACCAGTCAATCCGGATTCCCTAGTGAATTCGCCCGGAAAGCGGCCAATGCTGTCCCGCAATTCTGCCTCCCTCAACAAGCGCCCGCCCCGGTGAAACTTCCCAATGGCGCTTTCCGCCACCAACATGCCGCCTAACAACAACAGAACCCAAAAAACTCACAGCCTCTGAGAGCCTGTGAATAAATCATTTATGCTCCTATGGTATTGAGAGGCTGATTGCTGGACAACGATATTGGGCAGCCATATCGGCGAGGTGAACACATGAGTGAAGAGACGCTGTTTGAACTTCCGGCCATCGAGGAGAAGCGAGCGCCTGCGCCAACGAGTCCGGGTGAGGCCCGGGTGCTGCGGCCGGTGCGGAATCAGCCTGAGTGGGCGGTATTGGACCTGGAATCTCGGTTGCCTCAAGAGCATCGGGCCCGTGTTATATGGAGCTTTTTGGAGAGGTTGGACCTGTCGGCCTTTTATGCGCCGGTCAAGGCGGTGGAGAACCGGCCAGGCCGCCCAACGACAGACCCCAAAGCGCTGCTGGCGTTGTGGCTTCTGGCCACGGTTGACGGTATAGGGAGCGCCCGCCGGCTGGCGCGTTTGTGCGAAGAGCACGACGCCTACCGCTGGATGAGGGGGAACGTACCTGTCAACTATCACATGCTCTCTGACTTCCGGGTAGCCCACCAGGAGGCGCTGGACGGCCTTTTGACCCAGATCATAGGTTCTCTGATGGCCGCAGGGGCGGTCCTGCTGGAGCGTGTGGCTCAAGACGGGATGCGGGTGAGGGCGAGCGCCGGCGCCGCGTCCTTTCGCGGCGCGCAGGGATTGAAGAGGTGCATGGAGGAGGCGCGGGCGCAGGTGGAGCGGCTGGCGCAGGAGCGGGAGCGTCCCGATTCCGGTGTGACGCGGCGTGAACGTGCGGCGCGGGAGCGTGCGGCGCGAGAGCGGGAGGAACGGGTCCGGGAGGCGCTGTCGTACTTGCCCCGGGCACAAGCGAAGAAGGAACGCCAACAGCACACCAAGGCGAAGGCTCAGCGTCCCAAGGTTACGAAGGCGCGGGTATCCACCACAGACCCCCGGGCAACGGTGATGAAGATGCCGGATGGCGGCTTCCGGCCAGCCTGCAATATCGAACTGGCCACTGATAGCGCCAACGGGATCATCGTCGGAGTAGGGGTCACATCGTCGGGTACGGACGCAGGGCAAGCGGCGCCCATGGAGGAACAACTGGTCAGGCGGACGGGCCGGCGCCCTGACTCCTACCTGATGGACGGGGGCTTCGCTACCCGGGAGGACATCACCGCTCTGGAGCAACGTGGGGTGAGTGTGTATGCGCCGGTGAGGTTGCCCCGGAACAAGCCCGAACGGGAGCGTTACGATCCCCGCTACGGGGACGGGCCGGACGTGGCAAGGTGGCGTCAACGGATGGCCACCGGCGAGGCCAAAGCCATATACAGGCAGCGGGCGTCTGTAGCCGAGTGGACGAACGCCCAGGTGCGTCTTCACGGAGTGAGCCAATTCAACGTACGGGGACTTGCCAAAATCACCAGCGTAATGCTCCTTGTCGCCGTGGCCCACAACCTCCTGCGTTGGGAGGCGTTCATGGCGTAGGCAGACACGGGGGTTAAGCAGGCACAGCCGATAAGCTCCGGACCAGTCAATCCGGATTCCCTAGTGAATTCGCCCGGAAAGCGGCCAATGCTGTCCCGCAATTCTGCCTCCCTCAACAAGCGCCCGCCCCGGTGAAACTTCCCAATGGCGCTTTCCGCCACCAACATGCCGCCTAACAACAACAGAACCCAAAAAACTCACAGCCTCTGAGCGAAGTCGAAGGGTCTAGGTCAGAGGGGCGGGGCGTCAATGGCCAGCCAGGCGGTAGATTCTTCGCTTCGCTCAGAATGACATTTGAGGCGGCCGGGTGACATGCGGCGCGCCCAGACGCCCATCGCAAACGCCGAACTGGAGCCAGAGGCCCGCGCTCAACCCCTCTAAGCCCATTCCCTACCTGGCCAGCGGCGGGCCGGTCTGATTTACACTGCGGGCGGACGTTGGACATTTGGGTCTGCGCGACAGGACAGGACAGGAATTGACATGAACGTTATCTGGATAGTGGCCGACACTTTTCGACGCGATCACCTTGGGGCTTACGGGAACAAGGTGATTCGAACGCCGTCCCTCGACGCGCTGGCAGCAAAGTCGATGCGCTTCGACCGGCACTACATCGGCGGATTCCCAACAATGCCGACGCGCGCCGATCACGCCACCGGCCGGTTTACGATGTCTTTCATGGGGTGGGAAGACCTGCCCGAAGAGGCCACCACCCTTGCGCAGATCCTCGCCGATGCCGGGTACCACACAGCGGCGGTGGTCGACACGCCGTTCTACTGGCGCCACGGCATGAATTACGATCGCGGCTTCCAGACGTTTTTCACCGTGCAGGGGCAGGAGGGATCGGCCACTCGCGTGCAGCGCATCGGCCATCACGAGTCCCGTGACGTTGTGGCCTGGTGGCGCAAGGAGTCGGACCACAACGTGGCCCAGACCATGATCAAGGCGGGCGACTGGCTGGAGCGCCACTACAAGGAGGAATTCTTCCTGTACGTGGACACGTGGGACCCGCACGAGCCGTGGGACGCTCCGGCCTACTACACCGAGTTGTACATGCCGGACTACGACGGCGAGGTGGTGCAGCCCATCTACGCGCACTGGCAGGATGAGCCCGGCTACACCCAGGCGAAGGTGGATAAGGCGGCCGCCACCTATAAGGGAGAGGTGACGATGGTCGACACGTGGGTCGGCCACCTCCTGCGCAAGGTCGAGAACATGGGAATCGCGGACGACACGATGATCGTGTTTACGTCCGACCACGGTTTTTACTTTGGCGAACACGGCGGACTGTTCGGCAAGATGACGTTCGGAAAACGGCAGGACGGCAGGCTGTACCAACACGGCGATCCGGATTCGAAGTGGGACTTCTCGCCGCTGTACGAGGAACTGACGACTATCCCGCTGCTCGTCCACCATCCCAAACACGGGCCCGGAAACTACACCGGCCTGACATCGGTTGTGGACGTGATGCCCACGGTGCTCGACACCCTGAGTCAGCCCATACCGGCGATATTGAACGGAAGATCGCTTATGCCGGCCGTGCGTGGGGACTCGATGTCAGGGCGGGAATTCAACGTGAGCACGATCCCGTTCGCCAACCCGGGGGATGACGTCAGGTCGGTCGACAACATCAAAAGACTGCTCGCGACGGGCGTCGTCACGACCGTGACCACTGATGATTGGGCGCTCCTCTACAGCGTCGATCCAGGCGTTTCCGAACTCTATGATCTGCGAACCGACCCGTCACAAGAGCACAACGTGATCGGCCAGTACGAATCGACGGCACGCCAGCTCCACGGATACCTCGTGCGCTTCATGAAGGAGACGGACGTTCCCGCCCACCTGCTAGAACCCAGAGTGGAGCTGCGGTTGTGAGGGGGTAGAGGCGGAGTTAGGTCTTAGTTAATGCCCAAGAAGGCGCCGTTGGAGTGGAGCGAAGAATCTACTACTAGTTCGTATTGATTACGCTGCGAAATCAGTCGTAGGGGCGGGTTTCAAACCCGCCTTCGGCCTCGCCAATTAGTCGGTGTTCGGCCTCGGACTACCACGGAAGCCCCTCGTCGGCTGCTACGCCATGACCTGGTCGTAGCAGGGGCGGCAAAGTGGTTTGCCGTATGAAGTGTCCCAGTCCGCTCCGCACCTGTGGCAGTAATCCTCCTCGTAATCCCAGTTCTCGTACCGTTTCCAGGACTTGAAATGGTCGTCGCAAAGCGGCCGGTCCGGGTCGAACGGAATGGACTCCTTGCATCGGATACATCGGCCGCCGGTGACGACGACTACCAAGTCTTTCAACATACCTCCAAATGAAGGCTTGGCGGCAGCAACCTTTTTCTGGGGACGACGCGCGGGTTTTTGAGAAGAGGATGCCGGATCCCTAGATTTCGGTGCACGTTTGGCTGTGCTGGGACGGGATGCCTCGCCCCGCGTTTTGCTCACTCCATCTTTGCCGTACTTGGACCGACCCTCTGAGACAGTTTGAGGCTGTCGGGCCTTGGCCCGGGAGTCGGCCGGACGTGAAGAGGTGTTATTGCTTTCGTCCGCGCTTTGGGCGATTTGTAGCAGGGTTGTGACATACCCTCGAACGTCTTTTTGGGCTTTCTCATCGTTGATGGAGATACAAATTTCCATGGAATTCTTGCTGGATGACTCGAGCAAGTTCATGGAGGTGACGAGCACTGACGATTCGTTGAGGTAAATCTTGGCGTGGAGGTTTTGGACCGCGTGGACCCTTACGCCCAAATCTTCAAGCCAGTCGGTGTCCTCGCTTCGTTCACCGTTGCGATATATGAAATCCACCCGGACGTCCCGCGCGACGGTTCTCTGGAGTTCGTTCCTGAGATGCGTCCAGAACTTGTTGTAGGGGGATACGAGGGTGACGTGTTTCTTTGCATTACGCAGGATGTCCAGGACGCGAGAGGTGATCTGGTCATCTGTAAAGACTTCAACTGAAGGGCGGTTCATTTTCGTCTCCGTGGCGGACCTTCAAGAAGGGAGAGGCCCCAATCGGTCCGCACTGCTGTACAAGTCCGCTTGAATCTACACCAGCCGATGGCGGATCGCGGACCTATCCGGAGGTTCCGCCCGTGGGGAGGTCAATCAAGCCGTGACGAAGGCATGCAGCCCTCTAGGAGATAGGTCATCGAGACCTTGGATGTCCGGTCCGGCTGTACGGTCACGGGTGTTGTCCGTTAGCCTGCAACCCCGGAGAGTGCACACAGACGAAGAAGCATCTGCCTAATCGACCGAAGTCGAAGTCAAGGACACACCCCATGCCAGAACGACCAAACCTTCTGTTCATATTCACGGACCAGCAACGAGCCGACACGATGGCTTGTTACGGCAACCGGATGATCGACACGCCGAACCTCAACCGGCTCAGCGACGAGAGTTTCGTGTTCGAAAACGCTTACGTCAGCGCGCCAATCTGCTCACCTTCCCGCTCGACCATCATGACTGGTCTGTGGCCGCACACGAGCGGGGTGCTCAAAAACAACTACCCGCTGGATCCGTCGACCCCCGTGATTGCGGAAATGCTGCCGGGCGACTACATCTCCGGCTACTACGGAAAGTGGCATCTCGGCAACGAGGTCAAGCGTCAGCACGGGTTTGACCGTTGGGTCAGCATCGAGGACCAGTACCGGGACTACTACCAGGAAGCGGACTACGGCTCGACCTACTCCGATCACTTCCATCACCTGGTGGAACAGGGCTACAAGCCGGACCGTGACTTCGAGGGAGCAAAGGTGTTTTCGAGGCCTTTCGCCGCGCAGGTAAAGGAAGAGCACACAAAAGCGATGTTCCTGGCGGATCGCGCATCGGAGTTCATCCACACCTATAAGCAACGGGCGTGGGCGTTGTACGTCAACATCTTCGAACCGCATCCGCCGTACACAGGGCCGTTCGACGACATGTACGATCCGGCGTCGATTCCGGTCCCGCCGACGTTCCTGAAGCCGCCGCCGGAGAACGCTGCGCTAATGCACACGTTAATTCAGCGGCACGCCGACGAGGAGGAACTGCCGGCGTCGGAGTGGAACGAAGAGGGCTGGCGTCGGCTCATCGCCCGGTATTGGGGTCTCGTGACGCTAGTGGACCGGGCTGTCGGGCGCATACTCGCCGCGCTGGAGGAGTCGGGAACTGCGGACAACACGGTGGTGGTGTTCACGAGCGAGCACGGCGACCAGCTTGGGGAGCACAGCATCTTCCAGAAGGCGGTTTTCTATGAACAGTCGGTGAAGGTGCCCCTGCTGATGCGCATCCCGTGGCTAGGTCGCGGACAGCAGATGATCGCCGGCCGGTGGAGCCACATCGACCTCGTGCCGACGCTCCTCGACCTGATCGGCAGCGACATCCCTGACCACCTACAGGGCAGCAGCCGCACCCCTGTACTGGCGGGCGGGGAGACGATGGACGGCGTCGATGCGGTGATCGACTGGAACGGCCGCGACCGGGCGCGGCACCCGCTAGGCCTCGAGGTCGATCGGGTGCAGAACATTCCGCACAGGGGTCTGATCGGGAACGACGGCTGGAAGATCAACCTCAGCGTTGGGGACCAGTGCGAGCTTTACGACCTGAACACCGACCCGCAAGAACAGGCGAATGTGTTCGACAATCCCGCCAACAGGGAGCGCGTGCGGGACATGGCGGCGAGACTACGAACCTGGCAGCGCCAGACGGGGGATTCCGCCCCGCTGCCGGATGTGTAAGACATACACCCACCTTCGCCCGGTGGATCCCCGATCGGAGTCGGACGCGTGCGTGCGCCGTCTTTACATCGTCTCTCCGGCGCAGGCCGGAGCCCGGGGGTCGGGGCCGACCGTCCCCACCCCCTGTAGGTACCCGATCGGGTTCGGGGATGACGATTGTAGTGTGAGTCCCCGATCGGGTTCGGGGACGATGTATTTGGCGGCCGGATCAACCCCCCAGCGTATTAGCCGTCCCGGGTACGTCGATGGTCACCCCGTTTAGTGTGGCTGCGTCGTCGCTCACGGCAAACGCCGCCACGTCGGCCACCTGCTCCGGCTTCATCAGTTTCCTGCCCCTCGCCATGCCGATGTCGCGCATCATCTCGGTATCCACTCCGCCGGGACACAGGCAGACCGCCCTGACACCGTAGTTCGTCCCTTCGGCGCCGATGGTCTCGGTCAAGTTGATCAGCGCCGCCTTCGATGCGCGATACGGCCCCCGACCCGCCGCGCCGCGTCGGCCGCCGACGCTCGAAACGATGAGCACAACGCCGCTCCTATTCCTTTTCATGTGGGACAGGACGGCGCGTGTACAGATAAACGCGCCGGTGAGATTAACGTCGATCACGTTCCGCCACACTGAGAGGTCGACCTCGGTCAAGTCGGTCGGGGGCAGATTCACGGCGGCGTTGTTCACGAGGATGTCGATCTTCCCGAACTGCCGTACGGTGGCGTCGACGAGGCGGTCAACGTCGCTTTCGCTTGAGACGTCACACTGAATGGCGAGGGCGCGGCCGCGGTTCGACTCAATCTCCGCTGCCGCCTCGTCGATCTGGGCGGGCGTTCGGGCGGCGACCACGACGGCTGCTCCCTCTTGTGAATATCGGAGCGCTATGGCCCGACCGATGCCGCGACCTGCGCCCGTAACGATTGCGACTCTGCCGGCGAGCCTTTTCGTGGTCATAACGGCCGAAGGCTACTACATCGGAGTCGCGTAGGGCCATCGACCCTGCGAGTACCTTTCCGGTATGCCAGCGCGGAAGCGGACGCGGAGGCGGAGAGGCTTTTGGGCCGCTGTTCGGGTGGGAGGTGGCATATCTCTGCGCCTACCTCGCGGCCGCCGTCGGGTATAGTTTCCTAATCGTTGAACACCCATATGCGGATCGAACCGCTGCAATTTCATCGGGACCAGCCAAATGACCACGACCGCCGAATATAAAGCCGAGGAAGCCAAGTACTACATGCAGGTCGTGCGCCGCATGCCGCCGGTGTTGGTGCGAGGCGAGGGCACGAGGGTGTTCGACAACGACGGCAAGTCGTATCTCGACTTCACGGCCGGTTGGGCGGTGCTCAACCTCGGCCACTCGCACCCCAGAGTGACGGAGGCGATACGTGAGCAGGCGGGCCTCATCCTTCAGATGAGCAATCTTTTCTACACCCTGCCTCAGCTCGACCTCGCGAGGACGATCGTCGAGACCTCGTCGCTCGACCGCGTGTTTTTCTGTAACTCCGGCGCGGAGGCCAACGAGGGCGCCAGCAAACTTGCTCGCAAGTATGGGAAGCTGAATCTCGGCGGCGCTTACGAGATCATCACGGCATTTAATTCCTTCCACGGCCGCACGATGGCGATGATGGCGGCGACGGGGCAGGCCCATTATCAGGAGGCGTGGAAGCCGCTGATGCCCGGGTTCGTGAACGTCGACTACAACGACGTGGACGCGATAAAGAACGCCACGAACGACAACACCTGCGCCGTGCTACTCGAACCGGTCCAGGGCGAAGGCGGTGTGAACGTCCCCGATGACCGGTACCTGAAGTCCGTACAGGACTGGTGCCGCGAAAAGGGCATCCTCTTTATGGTCGACGAGGTTCAGACCGGCATGGGCAGGCTCGGCACAATGTTCGGGTATCAGTGCTTTGAGGGGGTCGATCCGGACGTGATGACGCTCGGCAAGGCGGTCGGATCCGGCGCGCCGCTCGGCGCGTTCGTGTGCAAGGACTCCTGCTCGGTGCTCGAGCCCGGTGACCACGGTTCCACGTTCGGTGGGAATGCGCTGACCACTGCGGCCGGGGCCGCTGCGGCGCGGGTGATGGTGGAAGAAGACGTTCCTTCGATGGCTGAGTCCGGCGGGGAGTACCTGATGGGCAAGCTGAATGCGTTGAAAGAGCAGCGCCCGTTCATCGAAGAGGTGCGCGGCATGGGCCTGCTGGTCGGCCTGCAAATGTCGGACGAACGCGCCGGCGCGGTGGTGGCGGAGTGCCTCGACAACGGGCTGCTACTGAACGCCGTACGCCCGAACACGCTGCGCTTCATGCCGCCGTTGAACGTGTCCAGAGAAGAGATCGACGAGGCAGTGTCCATTCTGGACGCGGCCTTCACAAAGGTTCCTGCGCCTTAGGGAAGGGTTAGGAAACCTCTGAACAACTCCGGGTTCCAATCCGTTCGCCCTGAGCTTGTCGAAGGGTTCTGGCCTCCTCCCCCACGGTGGGAGGATTCAGGAGGGGGGAACCTCCGCTCTGCCAAGCGCATCAGCGGCTTGTTCAGAGGTTCCCTAGATTTCCTTCGGCAAGTATCACTCACCCGAGCTACGGGCGCGCCTGATTTAGCTTGACAGACTGTTGGCCATCGCCCAGCATTGGACGCGAGAACGATGTCAAGCTTTCTCAGCTTGACGAACGGGCATGACCCGCTGAAGCGGTGACACGAGACCGCCGAGGAAACCAGGCCGTGCAGAGTCTTGGCGCGGGCTATCTTCCGTGGCCGACACGTCGTCCGTTTCTGGGAACGCCCTATGGGTCAGATGATTCTTGTTCCGACGTCTTCGCCGCGGATGCAACGCAGAAGCGCGCCGCCCGTCCGTCCGTCGATGATGTGGCCGGAACCGACCGTCTCCAGGGCGTCGGCGCAGGCCTCTATTTTGGGGATCATGCCGCCTGATGCCACACCACTGTCGATCAGATCGCGCGCCTGCCGGCGGGTCATGCGGGGGATGAGCCTGCGAGTCGCGTCGAGCACGCCCTCAACGTCGGTCTGGAACACGAGCCGTTCACATTCGAGCGCGCGCGCAAGATGCCCTGCCGCAGTGTCGGCGTTTATGTTCAGGACGGCGCCCTCAGGGCCGAGGGGATCGAGATTAAGGGCGCACGGCGCTATCACCGGAATTGCACCGGCGTCGACTGCCTGCTGAACGAACGACGTGTTCACGGCCTTGATGCTGCCGACGAGGCCGAGTTCGGGATCGAGCAGGTCTGCCTGAAACAGTCCGCCGGAGACACCGGAGATGCCTACAGCCTTTCCTCCGCAAGCTGCGATCTCGGCGACGATCTCGGTGTTGACCAGGCCGCACAGTACAGCGACAGCCACTTCAAGCGTCGCCCGGTCGGTCTTGCGCAGGCCACGGATGAATACCGGCTGGATGCCCTGTTTGCGTACCCAGTCGGAGATTACCTTTCCGCCGCCGTGCACCACCACGGGGTGAAGTCCTGAGCGCCAAAGCTCTAAGAGGTCCGGTGTGGTGCTGTCGCCCTCGCCAAGGGTGGAACCGCCAACCTTGACGACAATCACTCCCCGATTGGCCCCGCGCCTTGTCGGCGCGACTGATGACCCGGCGCTCATGATCGATTCGTCCAGTGTCTTGGCGCGCCGCGGCCCTGTAGTCGGGGCCACTCGTGACGCAAAGGGACGGGCTCAGGTGGTGTATGCGGAGTTGAAGACCACGTACTCTTCGGTAAGATCGCAGCCCCATGCCTCTCCTGTACCGTTGCCGACGTCGAGGCCCACTCGAAGGCGCACCTCGGGCGCGCCGAGGCTAGCCACCACCGAATGGACGTTGAACGGGATCGCCTTGCCGCCATCGACTATCTGGATGTCGTTCACGAATACCCGGATGCGGGACTCGTCGAGCGGGATCTGCGTCTTGCCAACTGCCATGACGATGCGCCCCCAGTTCGGGTCCTGACCGTATACAGCGGTGCGTACGAGCAGGGACGAAGCGACCGAGCGGGCAGCCTTGCGGGCGTCCACATCCGAATGTGCTCCCTCGACGGTAACTTCGATTAGCCGCCTTGCGCCTTCGCCGTCTCTGGCGAGTTCCCTGGCGAGGTACTTTGCGACGTACGCAACCGCTTCGGCGAAGTTCTCCGATCCCTGATCGCCGCCCTCAAGCGCGGAGTTGCCGGCTGCGCCGTTCGCCAGGATCGCAACCGTGTCATTGGTGCTTTGATCCCCGTCGATGTCGATCTGATTGAACGTGAGCGTGACCGCGTTTGAAAGCGTTTCTTGCAGGAACGACCCCTCTACTGCGGCGTCGGTGGTGATAAACGCAAGCATGGTGGCCATGTTCGGGTGGATCATCCCAGCGCCTTTTGCACATCCGCCAACGATCACCGTCTTGCCGTCTATTTCGGTCTGGACGGCGATCTGCTTTGCGTGAGTATCGGTCGTCATGATGGCGCGGGCGAACTCGTCTCCGGAGTCATCTGACAACTGGATGCGCGGCAGGTGTTCCCGGATCAACGCCATCGGTAATTCGACCCCGATGACGCCCGTCGACGCGATGAGGATCTGGCCGGATTCGACGCCGAGTTTTTCGGCCGCCACCTCCACGGTTTCACGTGCGTCGGTCAAACCCTGTTCCCCAACCGCGCAGTTGGCGCACCCGCTGTTTGCGACTACGCCGTGGATCATTCGCCCAGCGTTGACCAGTTGACGGGTGAGTGTGACGGACGGGGACAAGACGCTGTTCCGGCTGAACGTGCCAGCGGCGGCGCATGGCCGCTCCGAGAATAGGAGGCCGATGTCCAGTTTGTCCTCGCCGGGCGTCTTGATGCCGGCAAATATGCCGCCAGCTGAGAATCCGGACGGGGAGGTTA
Source organism: Dehalococcoidia bacterium (assembly GCA_965224235.1). Classification (GTDB taxonomy): domain Bacteria; phylum Chloroflexota; class Dehalococcoidia; order Lucifugimonadales; family Lucifugimonadaceae. The sequence goes on from CBDCYP010000002.1 coordinate 2,002,937, forward strand.
CTGTTCCGTCGGCAATGGGTGTCAACATGTTGGCCAACTGACTACTCGAACTAGCGCCTGGGTGGGGCAAAAAAGGCTGTTTCACAACCCCGGACGAAGGGCAAAAACCTGCCTGTCGGCAGGCCGCGAGTATATCACCGGACCCATAGTCCCTTCCCCGCCGACTGTGTTGCTGATGTTAGAGAGTTGCACGTCGTCCACGAATCGTGAATGCTCAGACTTGCTGACAAATGCAGAGTTCGACCTACCCTGTCGTCACCCTGCGCGACCCTTGTCGTCGTCGCGCTGTTCACAACCTGTCACCCTCGCGTCTTGGAGGTAAGGCGGGGCAGGCCATTGCGCCGGGGATTCGTTTTGCGGCCCGTTTCACCGCTCTCCGCGTCTTGGAGGTAAGGCGGGGGAGGCCATTGCACCCCCTGTCCCCATGAGCGCTCCCGCTGTCACCCCGAGCGAAGCCGAGGGGTCTGGGTCAGAGGGGTGGGTCGTTCTGCTTTGGCTTCGCTCGAAATCGCTATGGCCTTGCGAAGGCCACGCGGGGTGATGAAAGTGGGGCGCCGTCTAGCGGCCTCGGGGAAGGCGAGTATGACACCCGCCACTACAATCCCCATGAGCGCTCCCGCTGTCACCCCGAGCGAAGCCGAGGGGTCTGGGTCAGAGGGGTGGGTCGTTCTGCTTTGGCTTCACTCGAAATCGCTATGGCCTTGCGAAGGCCACGCGGGGTGATGAAAGTGGGGCGCCGTCTAGCGGCCTCGGGGAAGGCGAGTTTGACACCCGCCACTACAATACGACACGGTGGCAGCGTCTATTTTCATTCAAATGACAGATGTTAGCGCTCACATTGACAGGCGTTTACGTTTCGCCCAAGCACCACCTCTAGCAGTGTCTGAAAGGTTATCCGCGAATCGGGCGGTACCGACACGCTTGGCCTTGTAAAATTGTCTTGGGGCCGCAGGGCAATCCAACCGAAATTGACGAATCCTCGCGGACCAACTTGAAAGGCCGATTGGTGAACGACGTAAGAACGGCCGACGTACTGATCGCAGGTCAGGGCGCGGCAGCGTACGCCGCCGCCTTGTACTCCGCCCGATATCAACAGGACACGCTGATGGTGGCGGAACAGTTCGGAGGAGAAACGGCGACAGGCGGCCAGATAGAGAACTACCCGGGTGTTCCCGAAATCGACGGCTATGACCTGATGCTCAAGTTCAAGGAGCAGACGGACGGGCTGGGCGTTCCGCTCGTGATGTCCAATCTCTTGCACGTAACGCCGGAGAACGGCCACTTCACGTGCGAGATGGACGACGGGTCAACGATCAGGGCGCTGTCGGTGATACTTGCGGTCGGCAGAGAAAGGCGCAAGCTTAACCTCGACCACGAGGAGGACTGGCTGGGCAGGGGGATTTCCTACTGCTCTACGTGCGACGCCCCGCTCTACAGGAACAAAGTCGTCGCGGTAGTGGGAGGCGGCAGCGCGGCGGTCGAGGGCGCAGTGCTGATTGCCCGGTACGCCTCCCAGGTGTACCTGATCTATCGACGGGAACGGTTTACCCGGCCCGAGCCGGTGTTGCTGCGCATCCTGGCACAGACAGAAAACATCTCCCAATTGATGTCGACTGAGGTGGTCGAGTTGCTCGGCGCCGACCTCGCCGGTCTGCAGGGTATTCGCATCAGCAGACCACACGAAGGGACCGACGTGCTGGACCTCGACGGCCTGTTCGTGGAGATAGGCGCCGACCCGCGTATCGCCATCGCCCGAGAGCTGGGACTCGAGCGGAACCCTGCCACCGCGGAGGTGCACGTCAACCGGCTCATGCACACCAGCATGCCCGGCATCTACGCGGCGGGCGACCTGACAGACGCGTCGGGGCCGCTTAAGCAGACGGTCACCGCGGCGGCCCAAGGCGCCATCGCTGCCTTATCGGCGTATACGTACGTGTCGGAGCGCCCCTCGAAACTCGGCGAGGCCGTGGCGTAAGACGAATGACAAGGGCTGCGGCGACATGAGAATCGACATGATGGAGGTCCTGGCGTGCCCGATATGCAAGCTAGAACTGATCCTGAACGTAACCGCGGAAGACGGGGATGAAATCACGGCCGGAACGCTGACCTGCGCGCGATGCAACGAGGTGTACCCTGTCGATGACGGCGTGCCCAACCTGCTTCCGGCCGAGTACCGCGGTGCATCCGTAGGCCATTAAGAATTCACGTTGTCGACGTGTCGGGCGCCTGTTGGCTCGCCCGGCGGTTCGACCACGTTCGGGTGATATCAGCCAAACCCAAGACCGCATCGTCTTCCCCGACCCCGATTGAGGACCTACTGTCCTCCACGTTGCCTCCACGATTTATTCATCAATTCTTGAAATTTCAGCCTTAGCATCGTGGCCGGTACACAGGCGGCTGCCTTGACTTACGTTGGTCGCCACGGCCGCAAACGGGGTTCTCAAGACAATCCGAATCCCGGAGAAAGGTAAATAATCAATGAAAAAGAGATCGCTGATAGTGCTTTTGACGGTCGGCCTCCTGGCCCTGGCGTCCATCGGGGGCGCTTTGATCGTCAACGCCGAGGGCGAGTCTGGGAAGTACCCCAAGGACGCAATTCAGGAACGCGCCGCGGAGATCATCGGTGTCGAGTCTTCGGACCTGAAGGACGCGTTGGCCCAGGCCTACCAGGAAACGGTCGACGCCAAGATCGACGCGTTAATCGATTCGGCGGTGACTGATGGCGACATCACGGAGAGTGAAGCCGTTGAGATTCGCACCTGGCTGGCCGACCAACCCGATCTGTCCGGAATGTATGGGCGAAACGGCAAGTTTGGCCTGAGTTGGTTATATTCAGGTGGCGACTCAAAGGCTGGTGCCATACTCGACAAACTGGTCGAAAACGACATCATTACTGAAGACGAACTGACCGCGTACACCGCCTGGCTCGACGAACGCCCGGCTGCGGTCGATCAACTTCTGCCAACGTTTGACGGAAAAAGCGATCGCGGCGCCAGGTTCGGCCGGGGTCACCGAGGACACTTCGGGGGTCACGGACACGGAACGAGCGGATTTGGTTGTGGAGCTGAAAATGATGGGGACTCTTCGCAGTCGGAGACAGCGGGTGAGGTGGCTGAATCGACATAAAGTCCGTAACTCACGGACCCCGAACTGCCGCAAGCGCCCTCCTGACTTGCGGCAGTTTCTTTTTGCGATATGCGACTTCCCCGACCCCGCTCGGGGAATCATCGGAATCCCCCCGGATTCCCCACCTCGATAACCCGAATCTATTCGCAATGTCCGGCTGGCGGGAGGGTGTCTTACTCCGACGCGGCACGACTAGGGCAACAGCGCCCGGTGCGCCCAATGACAGCCGACGCGCCCCTCCCGACTGCCCCACAAATTTGCCAATTCGCGGGACATTCCCAACATACAAATAACATGTCGGGATCCTTCGTTACCCGAAGGTCTCGGCGGGTGAGAGGAGAGGTCTATTCTCCCACGGAGGGGAGGTCATCCGCGCCCTGTTAGTATGGGCGGGCGAAACGACATGCGGAGGACGGGACATGGCCGACACACTGCCGGACAGAGCGCGGGTCGTGGTGATAGGCGGGGGCATCGCGGGGGCTAGCGTAGCCTACCACCTGACCAGGCTGGGCTGGACGGACGTAGTAGTCCTGGAGCGAAGAGAGTTGACCGGCGGAACGACTTGGCACGCCGCCGGGCTGGTCACCCAGCTACGCGCCTCTCAGACCCTGATCGAGCTGGCAAGGGACGCCGTCAACCTGTATGCCACACTGGAGGAGGAGACGGGCAGGGCCACGGGCTTCAGGCAGACCGGTAGCATAACGGTGGCCCGCACCCAGGGGCGGATGGATGAGCTCAGGCACATCGTATCCTTGGGGCGTGTGTTCGGTATAGAGATACACGAGATAACCCCACGGGAGGCCGGCGAGAGGCTGCCCCTGATCGTCACCGACGACATTGCGGGCGCCATCTACATCCCGACGGACGGCCTGGCCGTTCCGGGAGATGCCGCGATGGCGATGGCCGCAGCTGCCGAGAGCGCAGGCGCGTCCCTCTTCGAGGAGACCAAGGTCACGGCCATCCATCAGAGGAACGGCGCCGTCTCCGGCGTCTCGACCGCAAAGGGCGACATAGAGTGCGAGTACGTCGTCAACTGCGCCGGGATGTGGGCCAGAGAGGTCGGCCTCATGTGCGGGGTAGCCGTGCCGTTGCAGGCCGCCGAGCACATGTACCTGGTCACGAAGCCCATGGGAATCCCAAGGGACATGAGCTGCCTCCGCGACCCGGACGGCCACATCTACTTCAGGCGCGACATCCAGGAGGAGGGCGCCATCCTGATGGGCGGGTTCGAGCCGGAGGCGAAGCCGTGGGGCATGGACGGCATCTCCGACGACCACAACTTTAGCCTGCTGGACCCGGACTGGGACCACTTCAAGCCGTTCTGGCAAGCCGCCCTGGAGCGGATGCCGTCGATAGAGCAGGCGGGGATCGACCGTTTCAACGTGGGTGCCGAGAGCTTCACCCCTGACAACATGTACATCATGGGAGAGGCCCCGGAGGTCAGGAACTTCTTCGTGGCCGCCGGGCTCAATTCGACCGGAATATCGAACGCGCCGGGAGTAGGCAAAGCCGTCGCCGAATGGATGGTCGAGGGCGCTCCGACGATGGACCTGACAGAGGTGGACATCAGGCGCTTCAACCCCTTCCAGAACGGCTCAAAATACCTCTACGACCGCACGGTGGAGACGGTCGGAACGATCTACGGCATGCACTGGCCCCAGAAGGAGTTCGAGACGGCCCGACCCGCCCGGCGCTCGGCTCTGCACGACCGGCTTGCGGCCCTCCGGGCCTGCTTCGGCGTTGCCGCGGGGTGGGAGCGCCCCAACTGGTACGCGCCGGATGGAGTAGAGCCAAGGGACGAGTACTCCTTCGGGCGGCAGAACTGGTTCCCGTACACGGCCGGGGAGCACCGGGCCGTCAGGGAGGCCGCCGGACTTTTCGACCAGTCCTCGTTCGCCAAATTCCTTCTCCAGGGCCAGGACGCGGAGGCCGTTCTACAGCGCATCTGCGCCAACGACGTCGGAGTCGAGCCCGGCAGGGTTGTATACACGGCCATGCTCAACGTGAGCGGCGGGATCGAGGCCGATCTGACGGTCACCAGGATGTCCGAGGACGCCTACTTGATCGTGACCGGCGGCGCGACGGCTACGCGCACCCTCGACTGGGTTCGACGACACATCCCCGGCGACGCTCATGCCGTCCTCACCGACGTTACCTCAGGATACGGAGTACTCGGACTCATGGGCCCGCGCTCGCGAGAGTTGCTGTCCGCTGTGACAAGCGCCGACATGTCCAACGAGGGCTTCCCATACCTGTCCTCGCACGACATCGAGATCGGGTACGCGCCCGTTCGGGCGACGCGCGTCACCTACGTCGGCGAGCTGGGCTGGGAGCTGTACGTCCCAACAGAGTTCATGGCAGGAGTCTACGACAGTATCGTCCAGGCGGCCCCCGGTTTCGGGCTGAGGCACGCAGGATTTCGCTCGATGGACTCGCTGCGCATCGAAAAGGGGTACCGGGCGTGGGGGCTCGACCTGACCGACCAGGACACACCGCTCGAGGCCGGCCTGGGGTTTGCGGTCGCGTTCGACAAGGGCGTGGACTTCATCGGACTCGACGCTCTGCGACGCCAGCGCGACGCCGGCTTGGAGAGGCGGCTGGTCATGTTCGTGCTGGACGATCCGGAGCCGTATATCCTCGGCAACGAGCCGGTCTATCGCGACGGCGACGTCGTCGGACGGATCACGTCCGGGTTCTTCGGGCACACCGTGGGAAGGTCGGTGGGAATGGGGTACGTACGCGTTGAGCCCGGAGCCGGACCCATCGCGTCCGGCTCATACGAGCTGGAGATGTCCACCCAGCGGTTCCCGGCCACCGCGAGCCTCCGGCCACCCTACGACCCCGGGAGCGTCAGGGTGCGGGGTTAGGAGCCCCGGATTCCCCTCCTGCATAATCGGCTATCGTCCGTCGTCCCCGACCCCGATCGGGGACCTGCTGGACAACCGCCGGGGCGGAATTGGGCGCCGTGCCGGCCCTGTTTGCGAACGGTCTGCCCCGCCACCTTCACCAACATACAAGGGGCCTCTCTTGTGGGCGCCCGACGGGGCGGGGTGTGGGAATGCCGCCAGCCGTGCGCAGGCGTTGCCCAACTTCGCCTGTCGGCGCCCGTCAAGTCGCCGATCCAGTTCACTTGGTCAATTCAGGCCGTATCGGCATCAAAGCAGCGTGGGATCGACAGCGCATGGCCCGCCAAATGATCGTGACAACCCACGTTCTCAACAAACAGAACCCCGTTTTGAGCAATTAGTTGGAACAGATGGCCGACAGCTACGTACCAACCGCCGCGGCTGACATCGCCTAGGATGGCCACAGTGAACCCACCGGGTTCGAATACTGGGCAGACGGCCGGGCACGGTTAGCCCAGTTGCAGGGCGAACTCCGCCGGATCAGTCGTTGGGGCCAGGCACGCGTAATTCTCGCAAAGATAGGCGGTAGCCTTCCCGCCTGTCAGAGTTTTTCCTGCCAGCAGCGGGAACAGGGCATCGTCCGATGGCAAATCCGCGCCCGCGTAGATGCGGTTAGGCGAGAATCCCTTACGCGCCGCGTCGAGTAGCCGGGCTGTGTCGGGATCGCCCGGCGCGCCCATAACTACCACCTCCTGCACGCGGGCCAGGTTGAAGTCCAGCGCGCATAGCCACCATGCGAAACCGTTCGGAACCCGCTGCATCAAATCGGCTACGGAACTGAGCGCAGACGTGGCGATCCTTTGGTATTTCGGCTCCCCTGTGTGCAATCCCAATCTCAGCAATGCCATTACCGCCGCAGAGTTACCACATGGCATCGCGTTGTCGAAAAGGTCCCTCGGCCTCACGATTAACTGGTCGTGGTCCGATCCGGTGTCGTACAGCGCCTCGTCATCGTCATCGTCATCCCGGAACAGCTCCGGGATGCGGTCTCCGAAGAACCTCGCTTCATCGAGCCAACGCCGGTCGAACGTCGCTTCGTACAGTGAGATCAGCCCGTCGACCAGGAACGCATGGTCCTCAAGGTACCCGGAGATCTTCGCGCTACCGTCTCGCCACGTCCTGAGCAATCGGCCGTCGACGACCAGATTGGAGAGCAGGAAGTCCGCATTTGCCGCCGCCGCCGCGACCCAGTCAGGCCGATTCAAATGCGATCCACACTCGGCGAGCGCCTTCATCATCATGCCGTTCCACGCCGTCAGGACCTTGTCGTCCAGCCCGGGGTGGACACGTTCAGACCGCGCTTCATACAGCCGGTCCGCCGCCTCGCGTAACTTTACGTGAAGCTCATCCAACGACAGGTCAAGAATCGCCGCCACCTCATCGTCGGGGCGGCCGACGTTCAGGATATTCTTCCCCTCCCAATTGCCCTCGCGCGTCACACCCCAATACTCGATGGCGACACGGCCGAGATCCGGCCCAAGCACCTGATTGATCTCCCGCGGCAACCACACAAAGAACTTGCCCTCTTCGCCCTCTGAGTCGGCGTCTTGCGCGGAGTAGAAGCCGCCTGACGGATGGGTCATCTCTCTCAGCACGTAGTTCAATGTCTTGTCCACGACCTGCCGGAACAGCGGCTCTCCAGTCGCTTGCCAGCCGTGGAGGTACAACACCGCCAGCAGAGCGTTGTCGTACAGCATCTTTTCGAAGTGCGGCGCCAGCCACACCGAGTCCGTCGAGTAGCGATGAAATCCCCCGCCGACCTGATCGAAAATCCCTCCGCGGGCCATTTTTTCAAGCGTCGTTTTGACGATGCCGAGACCGTCCGCCGATTTGGTCTGCTGCCAGTAACGCAGCAGGAACTCGTGAACCATGGGTTGTGGGAACTTCGGCTGCAGACCAAATCCCCCGTTTATGCGATCGGCATCGTGGATCATTCCTGAAAACCCGTGGGAGAGGAGATCATGTTCCAGGGGTTCGGCGCTTCGTCTTGGGGTGCTCTGGGCCTGAATCGCTCCGATTACCCGGCTCGAATTGCCCAGGATGTCGCCTCGCCGCGTTGTGAACGCGTGAGCGACCGATTGCAGCACACGTGGGAAGGACGGCAACCCTCCCCGATCCTCGGGCGGGAAGTACGTGCCACCGTAAAACGGCCGGCCATCCGGCGTGAGGAACACCGTCATCGGCCAGCCTCCGTGGCCGGTCATGGCCTGCACCGCCGCCATGTATACCGAATCGACGTCCGGCCGCTCCTCGCGGTCCACCTTGATGTTCACGAAGAGCTGATTCATCATCGCCGCGATCTGCGAGTTTTCGAATGACTCCCGCTCCATGACATGGCACCAGTGGCACGCTGAATAACCGACGCTCAACAGGATCGGCTTGTCCAGCAGGGCCGCGGCGGCCATGGCGTCGGGTCCCCACGGGTACCAATCGACCGGGTTGTCCTTGTGCTGCAACAGGTAGGGGCTTGTCTCACCGGTCAATCTATTCGGCATATATGTAAATCCCTCGATCACCCAATGGCGTGCCGTCCGTCGTCACCCGGCAAATCGCCACGCGCCGCAAGTTCAGGCGCCTCTCAATTCGATAGTCGATACGTTGAAGTCGGGATCGTTCAGGTCGATCACTCGAATGGCGTGATTGTTTGTATCTGCAACGTAGAGGCGATCATCCGACCAGGCAATACCTGCCGGTTCGTTGAAGCGGGCCCTCGCTCCTCTGCCGTCGTAAACGCCGGGCGTCCCGTCACCGGATATCGACCTGACCTCGGCGGTGTCCAGTTCGATGCGCTTGATCCGATGATTGTAGGTGTCGGATATGAACAGCGCGCCGCGGCCGATGGCCACACCCTGAACGTGCTGCAATACGGCTCGTTTCCCGACTCCGTCCTGGTCACCGAAATCGAATAGCCCCGTGCCGACAATTGTGTGGACCTCGCCGTTCGGCCCGACATCGGCCCAGCGCACGGAGCTGGTCTCGGAATCGGCGAAGTAGACGCGGTCTCCGGTGAACGCTATGCCGTAGGGCTGGGCAAGGCGGGCCGACATCCTGGGCCCGTCGAGGATGTCTTCGCCCCCGTCACCCGCAAACGGACCGATCTGTCCGCTCGACAAATCCATCTGCCAAAGTTGGTGAAACCCGGCCATGGCAATGTAAAGGACCCCGTCCCCGATAGTCAGGTCATAAGGGGAGTTGAGAGGATTGGCCAAGGGGTCGCCGCCGGAATGGCGGTACAGGGATTGCTCACCGACGCCGGCGACGGTTTTGACATTCCCGGCGCCGAGGTCGACAAGCCTGATGTTGTGGTTGTCCGCGTCAGCGACGTAGACCCTGTCGCCATGGACGGCCATACCTTGCGGGTTGCTGAATGTCGCCTCGTCGAGCGGCCCGTCCGCGTCCCCGGGTTCGCCGCTGCCAACGACCCGTTCGACTTGCCCTGTACTATCCGTAACGAGCAAGAGGTTGTGTCCGGAATCGGCGATATACAGCCTTCCGTTTTCCGCTTCTATCTTGCCGGGGAACGAAAGAGGCTTGTCTTCGATTTCGAGGCGCTTGAGTTGGTATTCGAGCAAACAGGGATTGAGTAGATCCAGCCGTTCAAACTCCTCAAGAATCTCGCTAACAAGAGGCCCCATCGTCGCAGGATCGAATTCTCCTTCGTGGCGGCCGAAAACCTTGCCAACGGGGTCGATGAACATAAGGGTCGGCCATGCCCGAACCCCGTACGACTGCCACACCCTGAAGTCGCGGTCATTCACTACGGGGTGCCGTATGCCGTACCGGCGGACAGCTTCCTTGAGGTTGGCGGTCTCCTTTTCCGCTGGGAATTTCGCGGAGTGGATGCCGATCACCGCCAGAGTTTGGCTGTGCCTCTTTTCCAGCTCCCGCAAATGCGGAAGTACGTGCATGCAGTTAATTCAGCAATAGGTCCAGAAGTCCAGGATAATCAGCTTCCCGCGCAAGTCCGACATTTTCATCGGAGATTCCACGTTCAGCCAATCAAGCCCGGGCGGAAATTCCGGGGCGTTGACCTTTCCGGTGTACTTGTTGACAGGAGGCATTCTTTTCCAATCACTTAACCGCTGAGCCGGGCGAATCGCCGAGGCATATTCACCGGGATTGCTTGCGTAGGACTACGTTGTCGCCTATTGAGGGCCCGGAAAAAAGTCGGCGCCTTGCATGATCATGTCCTGCTGCTTGACGATGAGATCTTGAACGCGAGAAACGAAATCCGCCTGCCACCTCGGATCACTGGTTACAGCTTTTCTCGCCTTGTCAAAGTGCGCGAGATCATCGTATGCCCAGATGTGGACCACTCTGTTAAGTATGCCGATATCCGTGTAGTACCACCCGGCGAGCTTTACGCCGTTTTCTTCCCTGATCTTCAGCGCCACCTCGCGAACGGCCGCCATGTATCGGGGAACGGAACCCGGCTTCAGATCGTAAATCCGCATGTCGTAGATCATCGTCGACTCCTGTTTGTAAATCGCTTTTCCTTCCCTGGAGAAATTCCCGGGCGATCATGGTCTTGGTGTAGCAGCCCTTGAATATCCCTGAGCAATCGACCATCACCAACCCGCAATCTCACCGTCCGGCAGGTCAATGGCAATATCCCGGGCGGCATCAGTGGCCCGGGATGAACACCGGCTGTGTCCACGCCTTCGTTTCTCGCGAGGAGTAAACCGTCGCTCGTACGAAGGTGTCGAGCCTTGACGGGCGATAACGCGGGTTGAGAGAGTCAGACACGTGCAACTCCGTACCCCGATGCCCCGTAAACACGGTGGTAAATCTGGCCTCGGACCCCGATTCGATTTCGAGGGCAATTTCACCGGGCGTGGACCGTAGATCGGCCAGTACCACGCCGGTTGAAGCATAAAAATCCCCGTGGTCGAGGGCCTGGAGCACTCCGTCAACGTTTAACTTATCCGTCCTGACCTGCACCCATCCGCGACCAGGATTCGACCGCTCAGGGCCGAATTCGTCCTGGAAGTGGTGAGAGTCATCTACGGCAATTCCCCAAACCTGCCTCCCTGAGCTCAGGAGCCGATCCCAAATGTTGTAGGTACTCGGCATTCCGCCCCCACCTTCATTATTGGAGTCGGGGTGCCCGTTGTATATCTCAACGAACCTGTACCCGTCCACGCTCAGCAACTCGTCGGCGCCGATCGACCAGCGATAGTTGGGGTGATTGACCGACGCCATCCCGCCTGCCTCGCGGATGGCGTCGACGTTGTGCTGAAGGGCGTGAACGACCGTCCCTTCAACCGCCTCTTTGACCAGGTGTTTTATTCCGAAGCCGTTGACATGGACGGGTACCTGCCCGTCTGGGCCGAGACGCGAAGTCACCTCCTCACCGGGTACCAACATCGGCCACTTCGAACTGTCGCCGTCGACATCGCTGAGTGCTGTCACGTGGTTGTGGTCCGTGAAGCACAGCCAGTCGTAGCCGTTTTCCAGGTACCACTCCGCCACATGTTCGGGCGGTGTGTCGTCGTCGCTGTTAGTCGAGTGGGTGTGAAGGTTTCCCTTGAACCATTTTTGTGCTGCCATGGGCGAAATCCTACAAGTTTTGGGGGACTAACGCGCTATCGGATCGAAAATGATCGCACCCTGCGCGGAAGTTGACACTCTCTCGCGCCGCACTAAAACTCCACACCCAGGCACAACCATCTGGTCGAATGTTCATCCGAACATCTACTGGCGGCCACTGTAGACTGCCCGATTCCCGGGTAGCTGAGTCAGTTGCTTGTCTTGCCATGAAAACACCCGGGTTAGACGCCCCCCCCCAATCGTCTTTCCGGACTTGATCCGGAACCCAGGGAGGGCCGGAGGCTGGACCCTCTCCGACGACGTACGTGGCCCAAACGGAACGGCACACGCCCTTGCCCCCCCCGTCATTCTTGAGAGCAGCGAAGAATCACCCGCGTGTCACGCGCCAGCGCCAGCTCCGGATGCCCGCGAGATCGAGACGGTCTCACCCGATTCACCGTTTTGGCCGATACCGGAAGTATTCACATCGCCCTACTGCCCATCTACGGATGCCGCGCAGGCAGCGCGCGGAACAGGAGATTTCATAGATAACGTGCGGCGTTGCATCGCCGGTGAACCTTCACTCGGACCCCCGAAAGCGTGGTCGGCAAAGCTAAGATATGGTCTTGCTGAACAGCCAAATGTCCCCGATTCTTGAAGACGGGACACGTTTGACGATAGAAAGACGGTCCATGGCGCTGAACAAATTCACTGACTCGACCCCGGCCAGAGCCGTTTTCCCCGAGTATTGGTCGCTCGAGAACCAGGCGCGAGCCGAGGTGGCGGGCCTGTCCGATCCCCAACTTGACTGGACGTCCACACGGTGGGCGTGGAGCGAGTGGAGCATACGTCAGAACCTGTCGCACATTGGGTCCGTGATGTACCGGTGGATGCTGGAGCGTTGGGGCGAGACGCTCTTTCCGGACGGTCTGCCGCTAACACCTGCGGAAATTGACCGGATGTCCTCTGCTTCCCATGACCGCCGCATGGACGATGAGGCCGTGTGGGAAATCGGGGACGTCCTGACGGCGTTGGCCGGAGGCGCGGTACTCGTCCGACAGGTGATCCTTAAAGAGACGGTCGGATCCATGCGGGCCAAGTCGATCTTCCGCAGTTCCACGCCGCAATGGCCCCTGATGTCTGAGGCGCATCCCACAGGGATCGAACTGAATCGCGAGGGCAATGGAGGTTCCATGACCCTGGAGGCGACTTTCCGCCACATGTATTTTGAATTCGTAACGCACCTGTACAACATCCAGCGTCTGAAACGCGCCCAAAACCTCACCGCTGTGGTCAAACTGCCCGAGGTTGGATACTGGGTTCTACCGGGTTGGGACCGGAGCGAACCTTGACCGTCCACGTGGCCAGTATGATCGGCATATACAGAATTCCGAAGGACCTCAGGGTCTTTCCAATACAGCGGGGCGGAAACACCGCGACCCGAGGCCGGGAGGGTCGCAAATGGCTGGCAAGTTGAAGGTACTGATAACCGGAGCGAGCGGATACGTCGCCTCACAAATGCTGCCCGAGTACCGCGAACGCTACGATCTCGTTCTTGTCGACATAAAAAGCACGGACCGTGACGGTGAGGTCGTCCCCGGAGTCACTGTCGCGGATCTGGCCGATTCTGACAGGTCCCGTTACGAGGATCTCTTCGTCGGCGTCGACTCGGTCATTCACCTTGGTTACATGCGATCTGCTTCCGGTGGCGTCTTCGGCAAGGAGACCCCACAGATCGACCGATTCGACGTGGAGTTGGCAAACGTTCGCATGGCCAACAACATATATCGTGCAGCCTATGACGCCGGAGTCAGACGAGTGGTGGCAGCGAGTTCAAACCACGCCGCCGATTGGTACGAGGACTACCAGATTCACGTAAACCGCAAGGACATAGTCCGACCGGGGGACTTCCCTGTTTCTAGCAACTTCTACGGATGGGCCAAGGCATCTTACGAACTGCTTGGTTGGCCGTACGCCTGCGGAGCATTTGGCCGGAGCCTGGAATTCGTAATGGTGCGCATCGGCCACCCAACTCCGGTGAACGCTGCACGTCATCTCGCTGAAGAGCCCGGAACGCCCCCGGCGGGCTCGGGCATCGCAAACTTCAAGCGCAACCTCGCTTGCCACTTTAGCCCCCGGGACCTGCGGCAACTGTTCCGCAAGGCCGTAGAGGTGGAAGACATATCCGCGAACAGGGAGGTGCCGTTTGCGATCGTCTACGGAATCAGCAACAACACACGCGCATTCTGGTCGCTCGATTCGGCGCGACAGGTCCTCGGTTACGAGCCGGAGGACGATTCTGAGGTGATCTACGCCGAGGATGTCCGGCGTTACTTGATCGGCGGCGAGGCGATGGCGCAGGGCGGCCGCGTAGGCGGTTAGGCCTGAGTGTCGTAGATGGCGAGCATTTTGCGCTTGATCTTTTCTTCGCCGACTTTTGACAGGATGCGGTCCAGGTTAACCAGGTCCCACTCGCCGACAAAGCTGATCGCGGTGCCACGGTTTCCCATTCGGGCTGTCCGGCCGACGCGGTGAACATACTCTTCGGCAGATTCCGGCAAATCGTAATTTATGACGTGCGTGATGGACGGTATGTCCAGTCCCCGCGCCGCGAGATTGGTCGCCACCAGTATCCGCAGCGTTCCATCCCGGAAACTCTGCATAATGCTATTGCGCTCGCTCTGGGACAACCCACCGTGAATCCCCTGTGCGGGATGCCCAAATCGTTTCAGATCCTGGGCCAACCGATCGACACCTATCTGCATACGTCGGAAAATCAGCACCTGCGAACCGTCTTCAATACCGGTCAAGACCTCGTGGACCGCGTCCGGCTTGTCTCTCTCCGCCACCTCGAAATAGCACTGATCGACCTCGTCGACCGTGTCCGTGGCGCCAAACCCGCTCACAAGTCTCACCCACTCGGGGTCTTGTAAGTAGCGGTTTATCAACCTCATCAGGAACCCGGGAATGGTTGCCGAGAAGAGGGCCGTCTGACGGGAACTTGGTGTGTAGCGCAGGATGTATTCCATGTCGTCGGCAAAGCCGATGTCCAGCATCTCGTCAGCTTCATCCAACACAGCAAACTTTACCGAGCCGAGGTCGAGCGTCCGGCGGCTCATGTGGTCCTTGATCCGTCCGGGGGTTCCGACAACGATGGGCGCCCCGTCCGCCAGTACGCGAATCTGCCGCGCTATGGGCTGGCCGCCATAGACCGCCAGCACCTGTATTCCACGGCCTTCGCCGATCTTCGATATCTCGCGGGTTACCTGCATGGCCAACTCCCGCGTTGGAACCAAAACAAGCCCCTGCACCTCGCGCGATGCCGTATCGATCAGTTCGCACATCGGTACGCCGAACGCGGCTGTCTTGCCGGATCCCGTCACCGCCTGACCCACCATATCCCTGCCTTGTTGAAGGGGTGGGATCGACCGCGACTGTACCTCCGACGGGGATTCGTAGCCCATCGCGGCCAGCGACTCCGCAATGGGGGACGACACTTTCACGTCACCCCACGCGACATCACGCGGCGGATTTTCGCCGCGAGGCCCGGTTACATTGGTCGGCGGGCGGGCAATGCGGTCAAGGCGGTCAGTTCGGTTGGTACGGTCGGTACGGTCAACTCGGTCAGGACGGACATCGGCGCGCCTGTCGCTTGTGCCTGTCCGATTTCGACGTCTCCCCCCACTCGGACCCCTCTCACGTCCTATTCGGCCGTCGCTGCGGCCGGGACGAACGTCGGTTGCTGATTCCCTCTGATAGCCATCTCGACCTTCCCCCGCAACCCTCTCGCGTCGTGATCGGCCGTTGCTGCGTCCGGAACGGGGCTCAGAGGCCGAATCCGCCGGAACTCTCCCCCGGGCTTCCCCCGAAGCCCTTCTTCTTCGTTGCGAACCGCGATCACCGCGACGTTGGTCTTGGCGTTCCGATGTGCGGAAACTCGCCGCCGCCGGTCTTTCCGGGCGGGCGCGGCGTGGGCGCTTCGGGGACTCGCGATCGGAAGCCCCATCGGTTTCGGGAGATTTCGGGGCAGGGCTGCTGATTTTGAAGACGCGAGTGATGCGCGCCAGCAACCCAGGTCTCTTATTTTTTCCGGATCGGCGGGTTTCAGTCATAAAGGTTCGAATGAATTCTACGGATGATGACACCCAATTACCAATAAATCGTCAAACTGTCGGGATTCATGCTCGCCGATATTTCTGCCCCAAACTCGCCAATTCCCTTACGTGCGCTGGAAGTTTGCCAATTGGTAGGCTGAAAACCGATGCAAACCTACGACCAATTCCGAGAATCTGAACGCCTGACATGGCCCGTTCGAGGCGCCGTAACGGCCCTGGCGCTGGGGGCGGCTGGTTTATTTTCGTTCGGCCGATTGCCTGTCGCCGGGATATCTGTCGTTCCGGCCCTGTATGTCGCGTTTTTCCTGGTCGTAAGGCTCGTAATTCTTGACCGGTGCCGTTCAGACAGATGGATCTACGGAATGATGGTTGCCGAAACGGGCATCGCGGCGATTGCCGTGGCAGTTTTTGGGCTGGTAAGCCCGGCGATCGTCCTGCCCTTGATGCTGGTGCCGCACTATGCGCACGTTCTCGGCCGAAACGGAGCGTACGCCGCCGCCGTTGCGGGGCTGATCGCCATGTCGGCTGCGCTCGCATTTCACCCCATCCCAGAGCCGGGATTGATCGCGGCGCTCGCTATCAGCCCCGTCATGTTGGCCGGCATAGTGGCCTTCACCGCAGAAAGTCGCTTCCGGGAACGTGGGGCAAAAGAACAGGCGCTCGATTGGCGGGAAACGGAGTCGGGGTCTGGCAGACTCCTCGAAGCGGTGCTCAAAATGTCGTCCAAACGCGGAGATTCAGAGGTGGCCAAAGCCCTTGCCGAAGGGCTGCGAATCGCAACCGGGTACCCAACGGCGGTTACCCTGCTCAATCGGCCCCATGACAATACGCTCATGCCCGCAGCCGCAAGTTCTGTCAATGGCGAACTGCAATTGGACCGGATCACGCCGGGGTCATTTGACAGCGATACCGCGGTGACCAAAGCCGTACGCCAGGGATCCGCAATATCGTTTGGCCGGGGCGGCCTTAGCGGTGACGAACTGCCCGAATGGGCGCTGGAATTCGGGTATCGGTCCGGCATTTCCGCCCCGATTACCCGCGGCATGGACGTTCTCGGGGCGGTCTATATCCTTGGGAATGACCTTGAAGCGCCCGGCTTGAAGCCCATCGAGCATGCTGAAGTCCTGACGAGCTTCGCGTCGAGGCTGCTATCGGTCGGAAACGTTCAGTCCGTTGCAGCCACACCCACCGCTCTGAAAGAGATCCTCACGCGGGCGGGCAGGGCGGCGGCGCCTGACGAACGGTCGCCGATTGAGCTGCCTCACATGAAACTGGACCCTGTTTCAGAGAAGTTGGTAATCGGAGGCATAGGTGTTTCCCTTTCCCGAACCGAATTTTCCATGCTCTACGCCCTCGCCAGGTCGGCCGGCAACGTCGTTTCACCGTCCGATCTCACCGACATGTGTTGGGACGACGGATCTGCGCCAAACGCCAACGCGGTCGACGTCACTATCTATAGGCTGAGGCGAAAGTTGGCCAAAACACCCGCCGGTAAGGGAATCGTCCGCACAGTTCGCGGCAAGGGCTACATGTTGGCGCAGCCGAACATGGTCGACAGCCAAAGCGCGGCCGCGTAGGGGATGCCCAAAAAAGTACCGGCGGGCCGGAGTGCAAACGTTTGTCACGAGCGTTCACGTTTGCTGGGAGCGTAAAGGCGTGTCATTTGCTGGGAGCGTAAAGGCGTGTCATTCAGAGCACCCCTTTTATGTCATTCTGAGCGAAGTCGAAGAATCCAACGTCTGCCATGCACTGGACCCGCCCCTCTGACCCCAGACCCTTCGACTTCGCTCAGAGCCTGTGATTACCCCCTGGAGCCGTCTTATTGAGACCGTTTCCAAACTTAAATTAAGACTGAAAGCCGCCGGTTTCGCAATATAATCACAGCGTCCCAGGGTTACAGGGGCTCATCAGAAAACTTATAACGGGTGATATGGCATCTGACTTTACTTTTTGAGAAATGCGAACATGTGTTTGAAACTTGACATCGTCGAACATCTCCCCAACTCTTGGCATATTCGCCTGCCGTCGGACAGCTCGCCAACAGGGCGTCGGCGAAAATCAGCGCGACGGCACACATGGTCATGATCAAACACAACACCGCGGGAACTGTTAAACGAAAAAACTAGTCGGATGTCACCTACGCGCCGAAGTGGGCTGCGTGGCGATGGCTGCGTGATCATGCCTGTTGCAAGGCCATCGCGTTCGAGGTGAGACTCGAGGGCCCGGGAGGGCGAATCGCTGATGTCGTGGGCATCGGCCCACTGAATAGCGTCTACGTTGTGGAGGTACAGGCATCCCGGTCCGATGCGGCCAGGGACGACAATACAAAGAGGGCGGCAGCCAAACTGGAAGGACAGCGGGCGGCGATCGACGAAACCGTCGAACTTTCAGCCGGAATACTCGAGGCCGCAGCCATGAACAGTACCCGTAATGCCGACAACGCGGAACTTAGTTTGGTCCGACGCGAATACGAGGGCGCGGTGATAAGACGGGGCGCGTATGTGAAACGCGCCGCCGCCATGTCGGTGAAGTTTCATGACGAGGTTTATCTGCGGCCAATCCGCTGCAGTTACCTAATGGCACAGAGCGGCCTCATCCGGCCTTCCGAGCTCCCGCCTCTATATTGGGGCCTGCCGGACGGGTCCCCGGCAGTTGTGGTGGAAGCCCCGGTGAAACAGATACGGGAAGCCGCTCAACACGTTTTGAGGGCCGTTGCCCGAGCCAATACCAGGGACCCAATGACCGCGTGCGGAGACTATGAGGCCGCACCGCCCGAGCCCAGACGGTCGATTGTCATGAGACGGCGGAAAGCATCTGCTTGATCCGGCGCACCGCCTCGGTGAGATTCTCAATTGAGTTGGCGAACGATACGCGAACATAGCCGTCCCCGTATTCCCCAAACGCAGTGCCTGAGAGCAGAGCAACACCCGCTTCTCCCAGACATCGGTCCGCAAACTCCCTGCTCGAAAGACCCGTTTCGGTGATGTTGGGAAATGCGTAAAAAGCTCCCTTTGGCAGGCGGCAACGGATGCCGTCGATCGAGTTCAGACCGTCCACAATTACCGTACGCCGTTTCCTGAATTCAGCGACCATCTCGTAGACAGAGTCTTGGGAGGACTCAAGGGCTTCGATGGCTGCGATCTGGGAGAATGAAGCCGTCTGCGAAACGCTGTTTGTGATCAGTCTTGAAATCGGCTCGACCAGCCAAGTCGGCAGTACTCCGTACCCCGTACGCCACCCAGTCATGGCGTAGCTCTTGGAAAGGCCGTCGAGAATGACGGTACGTTCCCGCATGCCGTCGAATTTGGTAATCGACACGTGCGAGCCTTCGTAGTAAAAGTCCTTGTAGATCTCATCGCTGAGGACCACTGCGTCCACGTCATTTGCGATGGCTGCGATCTGCTCCAGATCATGTTCGGATATCACGCTGCCACACGGGTTGTTGGGAGAATTGACGATGATCAACTTGGTACGGGCAGACACTTTCGACCGGAGTTCTGCGACGTCGACGGCGAAATCATCTTCCTCACTCAGCTTCAGTGGCACGGCGGCGCCTCCCATGAAGTTGATCATCGACTCATATATCGGAAAGCCGGGATTAGGGTAGATGACCTCATCGTCCTCATCGATCAGGGCCATGATTGTGAAGAACATCACCGGCTTGCCGCCGGGCGTGAACACGACGTTATCTGGGCTGACCTCGTACCCTTGCCACTTGGACTGATGGCGTGCAATCGCGGCTCGTGCCTCAGGCAGCCCGGGGGACGGGCCGTAGTGTGTGAATCCGTCGTCCAGCGCCTTTTTGGCCGCGTCCCTGATGTTCACCGGGGTGTCGAAGTCAGGTTCACCGATCTCCAGGTGGACTATGTCGCGCCCCTGCGCCTCAAGGGCCTTGGCTTTCGCAAGTGTCTCGAAGGCGGTCTCCGTACCCAGGCGTTCCATCCGGGGCGACAGCCATTTACTTGCCGCGGTCTGAGTCATAGCACACCTTTTTTCGTTACTTCCAAGGCCAAATCAGCGCCGGTTCGGTTCGGGTAAAAGTCGATGCGTTGAACGGCGTACTGCAATTGTAAGTCCGGCAAATGATTATTGGCGGCCCGCCCAGGCATCGGCAGAGGCACAATGGGAACAACGAGGCGTGCGCCAACAGTCACAGTCCCATCATCCCTCGCCAGGCATACCTTGGTTGCCGGTGAGGTCACATCGGTCCAGAGGGCCCTGTCATCACCGCTCTGGCGCTATCTCAAAAACCCGACATGAAATTCGATCAATGGGCAGAGTGGTACGACGTTTACTACTCGAATATCCCGAAAATCGAAACGTCTTTCTATGTTGACCTTGCGAGGGAGTCGAAAGGTTCGGTACTCGAAATCGGCGTGGGCGCCGGGCGCATAGCGATACCCACCGTAACGGCAGGGGTGAACGTGACCGGTCTGGACCTGAGCCAGGCCATGCTCGACCGCGCGGAAGCGAAACTCCAGCGTCTTCAACCGCTGACCGGCGTGCTGGATCTAATCAGGGCGGACATGCGGAAATTCGATCTCGGCAAGCCTTTTCCGCTCGTCACGATCCCATCGAACACCCTGTTATTGGCCCTCACCCAGCAAGATCAACTGCGCACACTCCAGTGCGCGGCCCGTCACCTCGAAACGGAAGGCCGCCTCGTCTTCGACATCTTCATACCAACCCCCGATCTGCTCACCGATCGCGGTACTACGCCGTTTGTCTGGGGTGAGACAGTTCATCCGGACACGGGAAACGTCGTCGTCATGTCCGCAATTAACCGCACGGACGGCGCGACCCAACTCAATCGGGAAACCCAGATATTCGAAGAGTACGACTGTTCAGGTCGCGTTCTCAGGCGGGCCGAGTTGCCGATCGACCTGCGGTACCTATTCGCCGCTGAGTGCCACGCGCTGATCGAGCAGGCCGGTCTCGCGGTGGAACAAGTGCTTGGCGGTTTCGCAGGTCAGAGGCTATCCGAGGACAGTGAAGAGATGATATTCATCTGCCGCCGCGCTAAATAACCATCTCGGAACTGGCCTTCAAGTAGCCAAAACCGTCTCTCGGTCTCAAGTTTCCGCTTACGCGAGAATGACAGAACTTTTGAGTTAGTTTCTCAGTAACCGGCGGTCTGATCGCACAGCCCTTCCAGCGGCTCTGTGGCCAGGAAGCGGCGCAGGTTGGACCGAAAGGCCTCACGCCTGCCTTCGTACAGTTCAGGCGTCAACGCTGACGCGTGCGGGCTGATGAACACCTCGTCAAGATCCCATAGCGGACTTTCCTGCGGCAGCGGTTCCACCTCGGTCGCATCGATGCCGGCGCCCGCGAGGTGTCCCGACTTGACCGCGTCTGCCAGGGCATCTTCGTCGACGATGCCGCCGCGGGAGATGATCACAACATAGGAACCCCTGGGCATCAACGCCATCCGCCGTGCGTCGATCGAGTGGCGTGTTTCGGCGATAATGGGAGCAGCGATCACGAGCCAGTCTGCGACAGCACAAAGATCGTCTAAGCGGTCCGTGCCCCAACACTCACTAACTATGTCCGGTACGAAGGCCGGCCCGGGATCCACCGCGAATATTCGCATGTCAAACCCGGCCGCCCTTCGGGCAATGGCTCTTCCGATGGCGCCCAAGCCATAGATTCCCATCGTGCTGCCGGAGATTTCGGTAAACGCGTGGTCGTATTTATCCGCGCCGCCCCAGAGTTTCTTGTCCTGGTCTCGCACCATCTTCTTAAATTGGTGCGTTAGGGCAACCATCATCCCGATCACGTGGTCGGCCATTGGATCTACGTGCGGCCCCGGGGCGTTTGTGATCGGGAGGTCGGACGCAACGATCTCCGGTATTGCGATCAACTTGTCGATACCGGCGCCAGGGCAGTGAATCCACTTGAGCTGCCGGGCCGCCAGGAACGCCTCTCTTGTGGGCCATCCCATGAACACGTCGGCGTCGACAATCGCCCCCGGCTGATCTGAGTCATCGTAGGCCGATAAAAACTCCACGTCGGGGAATGCGTCTCCCAACTCGCGGATAAATTGATCACCGGTGTGTAGTGTCCCGACAACGACCTTCATGTCGCCACCTTCCATTTGACCAGGGCATGGGGATCCGTGCCCCCGATCCAGCGCCCGAGCTGACCGGGAGTCGGCGTCGCTCGGCATAGTCAACCCAAACTTGCTGCATTCCGCCCATACGACTGCGAAATACAACACGTCCGGATGCCAACCTTACAACGGTCTGTCCTATGAATGTGATTGCCTTAGGCGACTGTCAACCAAAGGCTCGCGGCCCTGATAGCTAGGCTAAACTCGGATAAACACCATTTCGAGGCCTTCAGGAATGCCATCGTTCAAGATCAGAGCAGATTACCGGCCGACCGGAGATCAACCCGAAGCCATCGAACAATTGGTGGGTGGGCTTGTTGACGGTCTGAGACACCAGACCCTGCTCGGCGTGACCGGGTCCGGCAAGACCTTCACCATGGCTGGCGTTATCGAGAAGGTCCAGCGACCCACCCTGGTCATCGCCCACAACAAAACACTCGCGGCCCAACTCGCGACCGAGTTTCAGGACTACTTTCCCGACAACTCCGCGCAGTACTTCGTCTCTTACTACGACTACTATCAGCCGGAAGCCTACGTGCCCCAGTCCGACACCTACATCGAGAAAGAGTCGGACATCAACGACGAGATTGATCGGCTCCGGCACGCAGCAACCCGCTCGTTGCTAACCCGGCGAGACACAGTGATCGTCGCCTCCGTCTCGTGCATATACGGCCTGGGATCGCCGGAGGAGTACAGCAACGTCGTACTCAACATCCGCAGGGGGCAGGAATTGGGCCTCAGGAAGACCGTGCGCCGGCTCGTGGACATGTACTACGAGCGCAACGACATGGACATGGTGCGGGGCAGGTTCCGGGTGCGGGGCGATACGCTCGAAATCATGCCGTCTTACGAGGAACTGGCCGTCAGGGTGCAGTTCTTCGGCGACGAGGTGGAGCGAATCCAGGAACTGGACCCCCTGACCGGCGAAGTCCTGACCGACCGGAGCGAGATCGACATATACCCCGGCAAGCACTTTGTGACGCCTGACGACCGCCTGTTAGAGGCTTTGGAGGACATCGAATCAGAGCTCGAAAACCGACTTCGAGAACTCCGAGATCAGGGCAAGCTGCTGGAAGCGCAACGTCTTGAACAACGTACTCGATTCGACCTCGAGATGCTCCGTGAGACCGGATCATGCCCGGGCATCGAAAACTACTCAGGTCCGCTCGGCCGCAGACCGGCAGGTTCAGCGCCATGGACCTTGCTGGACTACTTCCCTGAGGACATGCTGATATTTATCGACGAGTCGCACATCTCATTGCCGCAGATAAGGGGTATGTACCACGGTGACATTGCACGCAAGACCACGTTGGTCGATTTCGGATTTCGGCTGCCGTCGGCTCTCGACAACCGCCCGTTGTCGTTCGAGGAATTCGAGGAACGCGTCGGCCAGATTGTCTATGTCTCCGCCACGCCCGGTCCGTATGAAGCAAAGCGCGAACTGAGACGCGTGGAGCAAGTAATCAGACCGACCGGCCTTATCGACCCGAGTGTCGAGCTACGCCCGACACTCGGGCAGATCGACGACCTGCTGGAACGGATTCAGCAGCGCGTCGACCGCAACGAGCGGGTGTTGGTGACAACGCTAACCAAAAGGATGGCGGAAGAACTGTCGGACTACATGCGTGAGTTGGGTATCAGGGTCCACTATCTGCACTCGGAGATCAACACACTCGAACGGTCGGAAATCCTTCGTGACCTTCGGCTCGGCGTCTACGACGTGGTTGTCGGAATCAACCTGCTGAGAGAAGGCCTGGACCTGCCGGAAGTTTCACTCGTAGCCATCCTCGATGCCGATAAAGAAGGCTTTTTGAGGTCAGACACCTCACTCGTACAGACAATCGGGCGCGCAGCGAGGCACATCGAGGGCCACGTGGTCATGTACGCCGATAGAGTTACCGATTCGATGCGGAGGGCGATCGACGAGACCGACAGGCGGAGAGAGATCCAGGGCGCCTACAACGCCGAACACAACATTTTGCCCAAGTCCATCGTCAAGGAAGTAAAAGGCATCACCGACCGGGTACGACAGGTGGCGGAGACCAAGGCGCCATACGTGACTGCCGGGGATCTGCCTAAAGACGACCTCACACGGCTCGTCAAGGACCTCGAAAAACAGATGCTGGCGGCCGCGAAAGAGCTGGAATTCGAAAAGGCCGCCATGTTGCGGGACCAGGTGGTCGATCTCCGCAAAGTGCTGGTCGACATGGGAGCGCCCGTCGTCGAAGCGCGCACCTGATCACTGCGCCTGATCACTGGCGAAACGCCAACTACGCGTCCCGATCGCGTCGCCGACAGCCGCCGAAGTTTCTCAGACGAAAGCCGCGACTACGATGCAGGCGCCCGCCGCCATGGAATGCCGGTGGCGACGAGGTAAAGCGAGTAGGTGCTCGCCAGGAGGAGGGCCGCGACGAGAAAGCCGCCCTGGAATCCGATTCTGTCGGCGATCAGGAATCCGGTGACCGGTCCCATCGCAGCGCCGAGGTCTTGCCACGTCGAATACCTCGACATCGCAGCAGGTCGCGTCTCGTTGGGCGACGTCTCGCCAAGGGCAGTATCCAGCGATGTGCTGAGACCGACGGCCACCACGAAGAGAATCGGCATGACAACGACCAGCGCCTCCACCGTGTCGTAGGCAGATATGACAGCAAGGGCCGCTACAACTGCCGCCATACCATAAGCGATCGAACGCCTCCTGCCCAACCGGTCTGACAGGTGCCCTAGCGGCAGCGCAAGTCCGAGATCGGCGAACCAGCGGACCCCCACCAGCAAACCCGCCAGAGTTACTACTGCTATCGACACTCCGAACACTTCACGCTCGCCTTCGACCAGTTCGGCCAGATATGTCGACAGCGTAGCGATTACCAGTCCGTTGGCGGCGAAAGCGACCGCAAAGCCCATCAAGCTAATCGACAAAAGCGAAAGCCGGATTTGCCTGGCATTGTCCGGCAATCTCGAAACCGCCACGTCCCAGACACTAAAACGGCCGCGCTTCACTTTGCGGGTCTCGCGTGTACGGCGAGGCTTCAGATTCGGGACGCGCATCGCCATGACTACGCCAAGCATGCCCACGCCGGCCAAGACCGTGAACGCGACTCCCCTGGAGGTCTGCTCGAACAGAGCGGCGCCTGCGGTAACCGCTATCAGGCTCCCGCCTCGCGACCCTGCGTTGAAGAAGCCGATAAGCCGCCCTCGCATTCCGGATGTGCCAACGCTGAACGCGGTCAGATGCGCCCCGAGCCGCAGGTGCGAGTACGACATCCCCCAAACCGCTCGGGCAATCAGCAAGACGGCGAGTCCGCTACCCAAGCCATAAGCGAGCGTGGTCAAGGCCCCGGTCGCCACCGATATGACATAAGGCCAGCGGACCCCGAATCGGTGGTAAACCGTTGCGGCGAACGCGTTACTTGCAAGGCGAATAAAACGATTGATGCTTAACGCCAGACCGATCCAGAATGAAGTCGCAAGCCCGAAAGTTTCGCCAACACCGAATTCGATCACGGCGGTCGGAAGGACCACGTACATCAGCGAATCGCCCATGATCGCGGCCGTGGTCGGGGCAACCGCATACACCATCCCGGCCGGAACGATCGATCCGAGCCGGCCCCTCACCAGGCGGCGTCCCCGATTCGCCCGTTCAGGGCGCGGGGCCCTGTCTTCGCCGCCTTGTTCGTTTCCGTTTTTCTTCAAAGTAATGACATCGTCCGCAATGCCTGTAGTCTGGCTACCCTGCGCCGCACCGGCGCCGTGTCGGGCTGCCGAACCATAGCAACAATTGCGTCATTGCCGGAGACCTGGGTCAGACTGCCATATGTCGACAACCGTTTCTAATTGGGGTTCCGTCGGAGTACATTCATGGGGGGTTCCGAACATTTGGGGCGGGACTGTGTGACTCAATCATTCCCACGTGATCCCTGCGAGGATGGCGGGACAAGGAGACGATATGACCATCTACCTGACTGAGGCGGACGTGGACGGACTTCTCAATATGGAGATGGCCGTCGATGCGCTCGATGAGGGGTTCAAGGCACGGGCCCGCGGTGAAGTATTCAACTCCCCGCGTTCGCGCCTGCCCATCGGGCGAGGTTCGTACAACTTCATGGCCGCATCGTGGCCGGACAAGGGGATAGTCGGTCACAAGTCGTACACAGCCGGACCGGGCGGGGCCAGATTCCACGTGGCAATCTATTCGACGCGCGGAGAGGGGTTGTTGCTCCTGATGGAAGCGAGCCGGCTTGGACAGATTCGTACCGGCGCCGCTTCGGGCGTGGCCACCCGGTACATGGCGAACCAGGGTGAACTGACGGTGGGGGTGATCGGAAGCGGGTACCAGGCTGAAACTCAACTCGAAGCCATAGCGACCGCGTGCCAGGTGGTTTCAGGGAAGGTCTTCAGCCGCAATGAAGACAATCGCAATCGATTCGCAAAACGAATGTCGGAACGACTGGGCATCGCCGTCGGTCCGGCTGACTCAGGCGCCGAATGCGCAGATGGAGTTGACGTTCTGGTCGCGGTCACCAATTCTGTCGACCCGGTTATAACCGGCAACATGGTAGCTCCGGGCATGCACATCAACGCCGCCGGCAACAACTCCTGGCTAAAGCGCGAACTCGACACCGCCGCGATCGCCAAGTGTGACGTAATCGCAGTGGATGACGTCGAACAGGCGAAGTATGAGTGTGGAGAACTCATGCGCGCAGCAGAGACCGGCCGGTTCAGTTGGGACGCCGCCATACCGATTCACGACGTGGTCGGTGGTAACCGGCAGGGCAGGGCGTCATCGGAACAGATCACGCTGTTCGAGTCGCAGGGACTCGCGCTCGAAGATCTCGCTGCCGGACACGTCGTCTACGAATTGGCCAGGCAGCGGGGAGCCGGCATAACCCTCCCCAACTAGCCCCGTGATGCCAACCAAACCACCAATTCCGTCGACCCGGAGCATGGGTACAGGAAGAGTGGCGCATGCATTGGGCGCTGTTGTAGTGGGCTGACGCCCTCGTGTGGGGATTGTGTTTATCGTGGTACCGCCCTATCATTCCGCCCCGGTCGATACCACTTTCCACCTCACCATTTAACATCTTCAAACTGGCCCCAGTCTCATTCCGACCGCGGCTTGGGGGCCTGATTGCTTCGTCACTTGTTGACCGCGCCCGCGGGGTTGACCCCCGCGGTGATAGCGGTTTCCGCTACGGCGCTAGTGGTGGCAACAGGGCTGGCGTCAGGGCATCTGCCTGCGCTAGCCCAAAACTCCGATCCTCTTATTGTGTTCGAAGAGGGCGACGCCATCGAACGGTTCGTAAAGGAGAACTCTCCGGATGGTGGATCGGTCGGCCCGCCAGTCGCGGCGACCGGCGGCGACGGGCAGTTGAAGTACAGCCTTTCGGGCGAGGATGCGGCTTCATTCACGATAGTCACGGACACCGGCCAGATCCTCGTGGGGCAGGGCGCCTCGCTCGACTATGAGTCCGACAAGAAGTCGTACTCGATCATCGTTACCGCGACCGGCCAGCCGGAGCACACCGCCAGCGTCGATGTCACCGTAATTGTCGAAAACTTCAACGAGCCGCCGGAGTTCGACATTCTCAACATTTCGTTTGAGTCATTTGAGGTTAAGGAAAACACCGACGCGAAAACGAACATCGGTGAGCAGATCACAGCCATCGACCCCGAAGGCGGCGATGTGACCTACTCTCTGACCGGAACCAACGCGGGTCTATTCGACGTTGACGCCGACGGTCAGGTGAGGACCAAAGCGTCTCTGAATTACGAGACCGCAAGCATCTACCAGGTCAAGTTCACGGCATCGGATTCCAAAGGCAATACTGCGAGCGTCGAACTGACCATCAAGGTCATGAATGTCGACACCGAAGCGCCGGGCAAACCTGTCAAGCCCTTGGTGGCGCCGAACCCCGGTAATGGTCACGAAGCGTTGGCCGTGACGTGGGTGCCGCCTGAAAACGAGGGCCCGCCGATCACGAGCTTTGTTATCTGCTCCCGGGTTGAGGGTGAAGGAGACTGTGGTCAAATCGCGGATGTAAACAACGAAATCACCTTGCAGTCAATCAGCGGCAAGAGCACAAAGGCGACTGTTTCCGGCCTCGCTCGCGGCACCAAATATGAAATGCAAGTACGCGCGATTAACGCCGAGGGCGAAGGGCCATGGTCAGACACCGGCACGGCCGAGACTCTGGCAGCGCCTCCGGCGAATTCACTCCCCGAGTTCGACGATGACACCGCTACCACCCTGTCGGTAGCCGAAAACACACTGGCCGAAACCGATGTCGGAGCACCGTTTGCAGCGTCGGATTCAGACAGTCAGGACGTGCTGACCTACTCCCTGTCGGGCACCGATTCAGCCCTGTTCTCCGTAGGTACATTGACTGGACAGATAAGTATTGGCGCAGGGACCTCGCTCGACTACGAATCTCCGACAGATTCCGATGGCGACAACGTTTACGAGTTGACCGTGCAGGTCACAGACAGCGAGGACGAGGAAGGAGTTGCCGATGATGCTGTTGATGACGCGATCAGCGTGACCATCACGGTCACAGACGTTAACGAGCCGCCGGAGTTTGACTCTTCGGCCATCGAACTGGAGATAGCCGAGAACACCTCCGCTAACACGCCTGTCGGCGATCCGGTAAAGGCCTCAGACCCCGAATCCGGGGCTCTAACCTACTCCCTGGCGGGCATCAATTCTGACCTTTTCGACATTGATACTTCGAGCGGCCAATTAAAGACCAAGGGTCCGCTCGACCATGAGCGTCAGTCGGCAATTGGTTTGAAAGTAACCGCCACGGATCCGGGCGATCTGAAGGCGAGTATCGAGATAACCGTCACCGTAACCGATGTGGATACCGAGGCGCCTGGCGAACCGGATGCGCCGTCGGTGGCCCCGAACCCCGGTAACGGGCATCAGGCGTTGACCGTAAAGTGGATCGCTCCTGAAAACTCTGGCCCCGCGATCACGGGCTACGTTGTCCAGCACCGGGTGGAAGGCTCCGAGGCCAATTGGCAGCAGGTGACGATTGACGGAATCGGTGTTGAGACTACGATTTCGGGGCTCTTGGCTAACACTACACACGAGGCGCAAGTACGCGCAGCAAACGACGAGGGCATTGGGCCGTGGTCGGAGTCCGGCACGGCCGCGACTCAGGCCGCACCTCCAGTTAACTCGCTCCCTGAGTTCGATGAAGACACGGTTTCGACGCTCTCGGTTGCCGAGAACACTCCGCCAAACACCAACATCGGTGACCCGGTCGCCGCCTCAGACCCTGAGTCCGCCGCGCTGACCTATTCGTTGGTTGGAGTTGATGCTGCCTTATTTTTCGTCGGCATATCGACCGGCCAAATCAGTACAGGGGCGTCGACCGCGCTCGACCATGAATCACCGGCAGATTCGGGCAGCAACAACGTTTATGACGTGACGGTTCAGGTTACGGACGGCAAGGACGCGGGAGGAAATGCCGACACCTCGGTTGACGACAGCATCGGCGTGACTATCACCGTCACGAATGTCAACGAGCAGCCGGAGTTTGTCTTTACATCAGACGAATTGGAGGTAAAAGAAAACTCCTTGGCGAACACAAACATCGGTGATCCTGTCACAGCCATCGACCCCGAATCGGCCACCCTAACCTACTCCCTGTCGGGCACCGATTCTGACGCGTTCGATATCGAAACGTCGACCGGCCAGATCAAGACCAAGGATCCGCTCGATCACGAGAGCCGGCCGGTAATTATGTTGACGGTGACCGCCACGGATCCGGGCGATTTGGCGGCCAGCATAGAGATAACTGTCTCCGTAGCCGATATCGACACCGAAGCTCCGGGCAAGCCGGATGCGCCGTCGGTGGCCCCGAACCCCGGCAACGGGCATGAAGCGTTGGCCGTAACGTGGATCTCGCCTGAAAACATGGGGCCGCCCATCACCAGCTACATCGTCCAGTACCGGGTCGAGGACTCAAACACTGACTGGACCCAGGTCACAATTGACGGAAACGGTTTTGAGACTACGATTTCGGGACTATTAACCGACACGACGTACGAGGCGCAGGTGCGCGCCTTAAACGACGAGGGCGATGGGCTGTGGTCGGAGTCAGGCGCCGCTGCGACTCTGGTCGCACCTGTTGTGAACTCAATACCTGAGTTCGACGAAGGCGCCACCACGACGCGGTCGGTTACCGAAAACACTGCGTCCGATTCTGGCATCGGTAGTCCGGTCACTGCGACCGACCCCGAAAACGCCGCCCTCACCTATTCCCTGGTCGGAGTGGATGCAGGATTCTTCGCCGTCGACGCTTCGACTGGCCAGATAAGCGTTGGCGCAACGACTACGTTCGACTACGAATCTCCGGCAGATGGTGGTGGCGACAACGCCTACGAATTGACCGTACAGGTCACGGACCGTAAGGATGGGGAAGGGAGTGCCGACAACTCGACCGACGACAAGATTGATGTAACCATCACCGTCACGAATGTCAACGAGCCGCCGGAATTTGAGGTTCCATCTGTTTCGCTCGAGATAGAGGAAAACGTTGAGGCGAACACGAACATCGGAGAACCTGTTCATGCCATCGACCCGGAATCCGCCGAACTGATGTATTCGCTGGGCGGCGTAGACGCAGGTTTGTTCGAAATCGACACTTCGACCGGTCAGATCAGCGTTGCCCCCGATGCCATAATCGACTACGAAGCTCCGACAGATTCCGATGGCGACAACGTTTACGAGTTGACCGTGCAGGTCACAGACGGCGAGGACGAGGAAGGAGTTGCCGACGACGCTGTTGATGCCGAGATTGGCGTGACCGTCACGGTCACAGACGTCAACGAGCCGCCGGAGTTCGAGGAACTCGACGTTTCGTTTGAGGTAGAGGAAAACGTTGAGGCGAACACGAACATCGGAGAACCTGTTCATGCCATCGACCCGGAATCCGCCGAGTTGACCTATTCCCTGGGCGGCGTAGACGCAGGTTTGTTCGAAATCGACACTTCGACCGGTCAGATCAGCGTTGCCCCCGATGCCATGATCGACTACGAAGCTCCGACAGATTCCGATGGCGACAACGTCTACGAGTTGACCGTGCAGGTCACAGACAGCGAGGACGAGGAAGGAGTTGCCGACGACGCTGTTGATGCCGAGATTGGCGTGACCGTCACGGTCACAGACGTCAACGAGCCGCCAGAGTTCGAGGAACTCGACGTTTCGTTTGAGGTAGAGGAAAACGTTGAGGCGAACACGAACATCGGAGAACCTGTTCATGCCATCGACCCGGAATCCGCCGAGTTGACCTATTCCCTGGGCGGAGTTGACTCAGGTTTATTCGACATCGACGCTTCGACCGGCCAGATCAGCGTTGGGGTGGGTACCGCTCTCGACTATGAATCCCCTGCAGACTTCGATGGCGACAACGCTTATGAAGTAACGGTTCAAGTCACTGACGGTCTGGACGAGGACGGAAATCCGGACGACTCCGTTGATGCCGAGATCGACGTGGTCATAGAGGTCACAGACGTCAACGAACCGCCGGAATTTGAGGTTCTTTACGTTGCGATTGCGGTGGGAGAGACCACCTTGCCGAATGTGAACATTGGAGAACCCGTTCAGGCCAGCAACCCGGAAGCCACCAATTTGACCTATTCGCTGGGCGGAACTGACGCAGGTCTGTTCGAAATTGACGCTTCGACTGGCCAGATCAGTACCGGAGCAGCTACCACCCTCGACCATGAATCTCCTGCGGATTCGAACGGCGACAACATTTACGAGTTGGCGGTGAAGGTCACGGACGGGGAGGACGGGGAAGAAAATATCGACACCTCCGTTGACGACGAGGTCGGGGTGATCGTCTCGGTCACGTTTGTTGGAGAGCCGAACGTGGATATCCTTTTGGCTATTCACTTGGAGGTCCGCGAGAACACCCCGACGGACTCAGACGTCGGGGCGCCTATTCAGGCCACAGCGCCCGATTCCGCCGATCTGACCTTTTCGCTTGATGGCGTTGACTCAGTTTCGTTCGACATCGACGCTTTAAGCGGCCAGATCAAGACCAGGGTTCAGCTCGACTATGAATCTCCGGTTGATTCCAACAGCGACAACGTCTATGAGATGACGGCCCAGGTCACGGATGGCAAGGACCCCGAAGGGAAAGTCGACACCTCCATTGACGACGCGATCGGCGTTATCCTCCGAGTCGTCAACGTCAACGAAACCCCAGTTGCCGCGACAGCGATCCAGGACCGGACCCTGGTTGAATCCGGGGGCATGGACCAGTTCGACGTGTCGGTCTACTTCAGCGATCCCGACGGAGACGAGTTGAGCTACACAACGACGTCTTCGGATTCCGAGGTAGCCACAGTCGGGATCGGAGTAGACACTCTGGCCGTAACGCCTATTGGGATAGGCGCTGCGACAGTCGAAGTGACGGCGGCCGATCCCGGCGGACTGAGCTTGAGTCAGAGGTTTCGAGTGATAGTCGTTGCTGCTCAAGGAGGTCCAGCGGTTTTCATTCCGTTCGTCCCCCAGCCGCAACAGGAGCTTGGAGACCCATCCGGCACGGGAGTGAATCATGCCGTTCTTCTTTCAGAGGACAACGCAATTGTCGTGCCTGACGCCGTATCACTTATGCTTGGCCAGACCGCTGGCCTGCGGGCGATAGCTTTCAACCTGCTCGGGGACCCGTTGGATGCGAGCGCGGTTGGGGTGGCGTGCACGTGGTCGAGCGACGGCGGCGGTTCGTTCGCGCCTAACGGTACGGAAGCCGCCTGCTCAACGACGTTCACTGCGCCGGCCGCGGGGAACGGAACTATCACGGTCAGGGTGACACAGGGAAGGGTCGCAGCCTCGGGAATCGGCATCTTTGAAGTTACTTCGCCGGACACAACTC
The DNA here is from genome assembly GCA_965224235.1 of Dehalococcoidia bacterium. Classification (GTDB taxonomy): domain Bacteria; phylum Chloroflexota; class Dehalococcoidia; order Lucifugimonadales; family Lucifugimonadaceae. Next base: position 2,035,605 of record CBDCYP010000002.1, read on the forward strand.
CAATACTCGACGACGAGGAGATTCCCGAAATGGTGTTCCCTGCCGGAGTTACGGGCTCGGCCGTGTCACGGGCCGATGGCGCGTCAGTCGCCTCTCCAACGGGGCTCACGATGGAGATTCCTGTGGGTGCGATAGACGCCGACTATATCGGCGCATACATCAAGGAGTCGCACCCGTCGAAAATCGGTGTGCCCGAGGGCTCACGGTTCATTGTCGGCAGCTACGCCGGCGACTTTGTGTTCACTGACATAACCGGCGAGCCGGTACCAGGATTCCGCACGAACGTGCCTGTACGGATCTGCTTACCGATCACACGTGAAGACCTGGACACGGCTTCTGGTGGAATCGACGGGGTCCACGTGGTGCACTGGATGTCTGAAGGGGAGTTTTTCCACTATCCGCCGGACAACGATTTCACCAATATGACTACGTGCGCGACGGTCGATCATTTTTCGCTGTTCTTTGTGGGCCTCGCCATCGGGCTGCCGACGCCTGCTCCCACGCCCGCGCCTACGTCCACACCTTTATCCTCACCGGTCACCGCCCGAGAGGCGACGCCCGTCCTGCCTGCAGCCGGAGACCCCACGCCGGCGGCGACGCCAGTCTTGCCGCATACCGGGGACACAACACCCGGGCCGCAAATGCTGCGCGTCATCGCCGTTGCAGCAGCCGTGGTACTAACAACCGGCCTGATTCTTCGCCGGCGTTTCCGGCCAACTACGCCGTGTCGATCAGGACAATATTCTGCTGCACCTCGCCCGTGATCACCGGTCCTTCGTGTCCCATGAAGATGTCGATCTCGGATCTCACGCCAAATTCAGGCAGGTAGACCCCTGGCTCGATAGTCACCCCTATTCCCTGGATTACTCTCCGAGTGTCCCTCGTCTCCCATCCGTCAAGGTTCACGCCGTTCGAATGCACCTCGCGCCCCAGGCTGTGCCCGAGCCGGTGAACAAAGTAATCGCCATGACCGGCGTCCGAGATGACCAGTCGCGCCGGGTCGTCAACCTCCCGCCCCTGACGTGCTGACCTACTCCCTGTCAGGCACCGATTCCACGCTGTTCTCCGCAGGCACTTCCCCCGGCCATATCATCGTCGGCGCGGCGACTGAGTTCGACTTCGAATCTCCAGCAGATTCAGGCAGCGACGACGTTTAAAACTTGACGGTGAGGGTCACGGACGGCGAGAACGCAGGGGGACATGCCGATGACTCGGTTGATAACTCAATCGATGTGACGATCACTGTTACGGAGGCGAGAGAGGCTCCAACACCTACCCGGTCCCTGGTCCGGTTTCGCGATAGCGCACTATTGCCTCAACGCTCTCAATCCATAGGGGCGCTCCAACATGCGGATTACGGGCGCTTACCGCGACCTGGACGCGATTCCACCCCTGCCGTAGCAACCCCCTCACGTCAAACTCAAGCCAGCAGTCGTTGTACAGTAGCCTCCGACTGGCAGAGGCGTTGTCGAGCGGGCTGTCGTTTAGGGCAAAATTCATCCCGTCCTGGGCGGTGAGGTTCACGATCATCAGGCGCAGCGTCGCCTCGGCGAGCGAGCCGTCTGCCACCGCGGCCCGTACGTCGTCCGAGATGTCGATCGGGACCTCAGTCGAATCTCCGGATTTTGCGAGCGCAATGGGCAACGGACCGGGAGGGATCGAGGGTGCCCCAAGCTCTTCGGTCATGACGTCCCAGTCGAACGGGTTGTCTACCAGATAGTGCTTGTCCTTCCTCGCAATCGACTCAGGATCACCGATCTCCTTCCACGGCTGGCGATCGTAGTCACTGTCGCGGAAGAACTCGATAACGTGATTGTTCCAAAGGTAGATGCCATCGACTCCGGCCCTCCAGTAAGAGGCGGCGGAGGCCCTGCACATTTCGGTCGAAAAGTAGTCCGGCTCGTGGTAGATCACCCGGGCAGACGGCGGCCGCCCTTCCCATAAGACACCCAAGTTTTGCACTATCACCCTGATGCCGGTGTCTCTCGCAGCCGCAACGAACTCTTCAACCGGCACCCTGTGCGCGTTGCGATGGACTACTCCGGCGACCAGGATGTCGATAAGACCCTCGTCGATCCAGCTCCTCACGTCCATACCGAAAGCGCGGGCGAGCGCGAAGGTCGGCGGGACCCGGACCGATAGCAATAGCCTCCTGCCTATCGTCCGCCCCTTCTCGTCGAGCGCTGCCCTGATCTCGCGCAGCATGTCTGTTAAGAGATCAGCGCTCTCCTCAGCCTGCCCCTCCGGGAAGAATCGGGGGAAGCGGCAGAAGTCCCAGTCGAGTCCATCGAGGTCGTAGTTCGCGATTGCTTCGTTGGCGATCGCCAGCTTGTAGGCCCGCACATCCGGAAGCGCGAAGTTGTACGCGAACCGCGAGAGGCCGCGATACCGATGGGGAGTCGTGGCGTTCTCGACCGCGCCGAGCAGCCACTCCTTGTGTTCCCGTTTCGTCGGTGACAGCGCCGCTGGCGCCTCACCCTCAAGTTGGCCATCGTGTATGTCGTTCACGCGCATCGACAGGAAGACCTTCAACCCGGCGCGGTGGCCGTGATCGATCACCACAGCTGGCGGGTCGGTCCCTTCCTCGATGAGCTGTCTCGTGTTCTCGTAGATGCGCCAGTCGCCGGAGGACTCAAACGTCTCGCGGTCGGCTCCCCAGCGGGGCGCAACCTCTGTCCGGTGGGAATAGACGTCAGAGTAGCGGTTGGTGGCGGTACTCATGCCCGGGTCTGTGCCAAGTTGCCAGTAGAGGGTGTCGATCATCGTGCCCACGAGTGGGCCTACCGCGAGACGTGCCAGTCCCTCGGCGCCGATTGGCGCCTCGACGGCCTGCCCCAACAGGCTGCCGCCATCGTCGCACAGGATCATCCGGTACCCATCGCCTTTGTCGGTCATGCTGCTCCCTGTTTCTGCCATTGTCGCCACTTCTTTGATGAACTTGCCATCGCCTAGCTTGGTCATGCTGCTCCCTGTTTCTGCCATTGTCGCCACTAATCGCGATGCGGCCGGTATTAGAGTCTGCCCTCGCGGATTCGGGCGACTCGGCGCCCTGACGTCCGTAAACGTCTGCCAAGCGGCCTGCTCGCGTCCGACGACGGCGCGGATCCAACCGGCCTATTCAGACACTTGTCGCAGTCTTGGATCGAAGTAGTCCCGAAGCCAGTCTCCAAGGAAGTTGAACCCTACGACCGTGAGGAAGATCATCAGCCCCGGGAAGAAAGTGATCCACCACGCGGTAGCGATGTAATCGCGGCCATCAGCGACCATCGCTCCCCACGCCGGCGTCGGAGGGGGGATCCCCAGGCCAAGGAAGCTGAGCACGGCTTCGGCCAGGATAAGCTGCCCCACTGTCAGGCTCGACATCACAATGATCGTATTGACTAGTCCAGGAAGGATGTGCCTGAACATGAGATATAGTGACGACGCGCCGGCCACACGTGCCCCAGCCACGTACTCACGCTCCTTCAACGCAAGCGTTTCGCCTCGGGCCTGACGCGCAAACGCTCCCCAACTAAACACGATCAACAGAATGATGATGATCTCCATGGACTGGCCCAAAACGATCACGACGACGAGCGCCACGAGAATAAAGGGCATGGCGAAAGTGAGATCGACGAGGCGCATAAGGATTTCGTCGACGAGACCGCCGTAGTAGCCCGACACGATCCCCAGCGCAGTGCCGCCAACGGCGCCGGCACTAAGGACGATCGTCGCTATCAGCAGCGAGATCCGGGTGCCATAGACGATTCGGCTCCAGATGTCTCGGCCTTGCTGGTCGGTTCCGAGCAAATGTTCTCTGCTGCCACCCTCCAGCCAAACGGGAGGCACGATCCTCACCCGCAGATTGCCCTTTTCCGGATCTTGATTCGCCAGCAGCGGCGCAAAGACGGCGAACGTCGCGAGTAGCGTGAGGATGACGGCCGGTATTACCGGCCACGACCTGATCATCCGCCAGACCTGTGCCGATGGACGCCGGCTCGGCAGCGGATCGGGGATCGATGGTGCTGCTCGTTCTGCGGACGCCATCTTCAGCTATACCGAATCCGGGGATCGATGTATGCGTAGAGAACATCGACCAGGAAATTGGCGGCCACGTAGATCGCAGCAAAGATCATGACCACGCCTGTCATCACAGGAAAATCGTTGTTGAGCACCGCTTTCACAGCGAGACTCCCTAGCCCCGGCCATCCAAAGACCGTTTCTATTACCACGGCCCCGGTAAGAAAGGCGCCCATTAGTACGCCCGCGTACGTCAGGGGCGGAATGAGTGCGTTACGCAGCGCATGCTTCCAGATTACCTTTTGGTGGTTTACGCCCTTCGCCCGGGCGAACTTGACGTATTCTGAGTCGAGGATCTCCAACATTGCTGAGCGGACAAGTCGCAAGAACCCGGCCGAAGCCACCCAACCTAGCGTGACAGAAGGCAACACGTAGTGCGACCAGTCTCCTCGCCGGCTCGTCGGCAGCAGGTCGAGTTGCACGGAGAAAATCAGGACGAGCATTATTCCCAACCAGAAGGCCGGAAGCGCCTGCCCAAAGAGCGCAAACGTCCTGCCCACGTAGTCCCAGATCGTTCCACGCTTGACCGCGGACATCACTCCGAGAGGGATTCCGGTAATCAGAGCAAAAACTAGTGCCCCGGCGCTTAGCTCGAGGGTGGCCGGTATTCGCTCTTTGATCACATTAATGGCGGAGGTTCTGGCATAAAGCGAGACTCCGAAATCACCACGTACCGCGCCACTCATCCAGAGCACGTACTGGACCACGAACGGTTTGTCCAAACCAAGCTGTTTTCCCAGCTCCTCATAGGAGTCCGCGGTGGTGTATCCGTCGGTATACAGCAGGCGCGGATCACCGGCCAAACGTGACAACGAGAACACCAGGAAACTCACAAGAACGATAACAACGAGACCGGCGATCAGTCTTCGGATGAGGAATGTTTGCATGTCAAAGATGACCTGGGCCGCGGCAGTGGCGTTGCCGCCGTTAGCGACGTAGGTGCTGGAGGGGGTTCACGGGAGACAAGCGAGCAGCCGGTCGTTACCGGCTGACGTGCCCTTACGAGCGATCACTCTGCGAAGCCCGCGTACCTAGCGCCGTTCATCTTGCGACAAATCTAAGCGGGCTTCCCCCAGATCAATACCAGCTTCAGCGGCCCTTCCCCCGTGTTACGGAACCCATGGTTGCATCCCGGCGGCGCGAGGATCGCGTCTCCGGCAGTAACTGGCACCTCCCTGTCGTCCGCCCACATCACGCCGCTACCGGCCACGAAGTAGTACACCTCCTCGGTGTCGTCGTGGGTATGGGACCCTTCACTTACCCCGGGGTCCAGTTCCCACACTTGCACATTTATCGGGAGCCGGCTCTCCTCCGAGAAGAACGGACGGACCTTTATGGTCCCGTCACCGTCATGCATTCGTTCGGTCTCTTTGATACCCGTAGAATCAGTCTCTTTCCAGTACATTGCGCCATCCTTTCTTGGCCGCCAGCCGAACGCGGCTACGGGGTACCAAGGGGCCTCAGACGTGGCTACCTCGCGCCGACGCCCCTGCCACCACTGTCCAGCCCCCCTATGCTGCTCTTATGGGCGCAGTGCCGGCAAGTGACCTGAGCACCGCGGTCGCGCACGGCGTTCCGGAGGCCGTCCAGAAAAGCGGAAGCGAGCAGTCTCACGGGCTCAGAGTTTCTCCCTCACGCTGACCCTCTCCCGCTTGGGAGAAGGCGCTTATAGTTGGCCTCTAGCAAAGCCAATCCCGCGGGGCGTCACTCGGACGGCCCGCGGGATTGGGCGGAACGATCTCTAATCTCTTTGATTACTTTCTGATGATGGTCTGCGGGTTGCTGAAGTACGACAGGTTGCCTGTATACGGGGTCCATTGAGTGATTTCAGGGCGAACCCCCCAGACGGGAATCATCTCAACGAACACCGGCTGGAGAACCTGGGTGGTGATGAAGTCCACGATCTGCTTGTTGAGCGCCCGCTTCTTGACCGGATCGCTCTCCTCGTTGACCGCAGTGTGAAGTATGCCGATCTCATCGGGCAGCTCCCATCCGATGTTAAACGCACCGGAGATCGGCACGCTCGTGAGCGACGCATTCCCAAAGTCCAAAGCGGCGGCGCCCCATAGCTTGGTAACGTCTCGGGCAACCAGCGACGGCCGCCACGCCGAGTACACCTGTCTCTCGACCTGCACATTTATACCGAAATCGCTCCAAGCCTGGGCGAGCGCCTCCTGATGCTCCGGGTTATTGGAGGATTGCAAGTCTGGAATGATCAAGTACGGCAGGTCAAAGCCGTCCGGGTAGCCGGCCTCGGCAAGCAGCTCTTGAGCTCTCTCCGGGTCATGCGGAATCTTCCACCTCTCTTCGAACCCCGGCTTATCGGCAGACCAGCCGAAGTAGGCGTAGGCCGGTTTGCCCAGGCCGCCTAAGATAGCTTCATTCAACAGGTCCCGGTCCGGAATCATCGCCAGGGCGGTTCGAACCTTTAGGGCCTGCTCCATCGATTCAGCGTTGCCCCATTCGCCGATCCACGGTTTGCTTGGGTCATAACCGGGCCGGTTTGCAACGTCTTCTCCCTCGGCAGTTCGGCCGAGGTAATCGGTCGTCGCCCAGTAGTTCCCTCCCATGGCGACGCCCTGGCTGAAGCCAGGACCGATCACCTGAGTCCATCCACCGACAGCGTTTACTGCCTTCGAAAGCAAGATGGGCGCCAATACGGCGAAGTGAATCTCCCCGGCTTCGAAGGCTGCCGCTCGGATGGACGCCTCCGGCATCGCCACATACTTGATCTCATCCAGGAACGGCGTGTGCCGCCAGTGCGGCACTACGGCCTCCCCGGCGATCTCCTCATCGGCTAACCACTTGGTGGGCCGGAAGGGCCCGGTGGCATTGCCAAGGGCCCTGTTAGCCCCGTCTTCGCCTAGCTCATCGAAGGCGTCCTTGCTATGGATCGCAACCATCTCGGTATTGAGGTTGGAATGTGTGATCATCCAGTTCTTCTGGCAGCCGACTTTCGCCTTGCAGTTCACCCTGACGGTTCGTTCGTCGACGACGTCGACGGAATCGATCCAGACCACGAGCTGGCCCACCCGATTGAACGTGGAGCCAGGCGCTACCGCGTTATCGAAGCTGAACTTCACGTCTTCCGCGTCCACGGTGCCCCAGCGCGGGTCCTGGAACGGAATGTCGTCCTTGAGGACCCATGTCAACGTGTTCGCTTCTGCGTCGAGCTCCCACGACTTCAACATGCTCTTTGACGGGTCTTCCACCTTGGATTGCACCGGCGGATCAAGATGCTGAACCCAGGTCAGGCCCTCCGTGAAGCCCCACATCTGGAGCCGTTCGTAGCAAGCCCCGGTGATGAACTTATTGCTCATGCTTATCGGGCAGATGGCGGCCGAACCGACTGTCACCGTACCGCCGCGACCGCCCATCGCCGGCATGGCGGCGCCGGCGGTCGGCGTGGCTACCACGACCTTCTCTACAACAACCGTTTCTACAACCTTCTCAGTGCGGGTCACCGGCTTCTCGACAATAACCGTCACGACCACTTTCTCGGTACGGGTCACCGGCCTCTCGACAATAACCGTCTCGACGACCTTCACGGTCTTACCCTCGACCATTCTTTCAACTACGACGGTTTCAACCACCTTTTCGATCGAGGTGACCTGCTTCTCGACCACTACGGTCTCAACCACCTTTTCGACTTGGGGGACCGGTTTTTCGACCACGACGGTCTGGACCTCTGTGAGGGTCTCCGTCTCTCCGCCGCAGGCAATCCCTACGGCCAGCGCGCCCGCCAAGGCGAAAATAATCAAGTACGTCCACATAAACCGCGTGATCTGCATTAGAGTTACCTCCGTGAATGCTCCTGCTTCGAAGGGACGTTCTCGCATGCGGCGCGTCCATCGTGCGAAGTCGGATTACCTGAATGAATCGACCCGGTGCGTCCGAGTTCCTCCCTTGCGAGTGATTCGGCTGCGCGGGACGTTACCGTAATCCAACTGAACTGAGAAGTCAAAGAATCCATAGCTGGCCTGCCCACGATTCTTCTCTTTTCGTCACTCTGTCCCTGTGTGAGCAGCGAATTCGGCGTACGTCAGGTGCCCCATACAGACACACAGTAAGCAGTACATCGAACTTGGAAGCAGGAGCATAAGGGGGTGGCGACCAGCCCGAAATCGCCGTTAAGGCCGGTCTCACCCACCGCTGGGATAGTGTTCCTTATCAGTCTTCCATTGGGTCTTATGATCTACGTAGGCATCACATTTCTTCTAGCGCTGCTCGCATTCAGGGTGGTTCGCGTCCACGGTTACCATCTGGCCCTGTTCAACATTACGCGTACCTATGCGGTTCGTTCGTGCCAAACGGTACGGAAGCTGCCTGCGTGACAACGTTCATTGCGCCGGCCGCTGGGAACGGAACTATCACCGTCAGAGGCTGTGAGTTTTTTGGGTTCTGTTGTTGTTAGGCGGCATGTTGGTGGCGGAAGGCGCCATTGGGAAGTTTCACCGGGGCGGGCGCTTGTTGAGGGAGGCAGAATTGCGGGACAGCATTGGCCGCTTTCCGGGCGAATTCACTAGGGAATCCGGATTGACTGGTCCGGAGCTTATCGGCTGTGCCTGCTTAACCCCCGTGTCTGCCTACGCCATGAACGCCTCCCAACGCAGGAGGTTGTGGGCCACGGCGACAAGGAGCATTACGCTGGTGATTTTGGCAAGTCCCCGTACGTTGAATTGGCTCACTCCGTGAAGACGCACCTGGGCGTTCGTCCACTCGGCTACAGACGCCCGCTGCCTGTATATGGCTTTGGCCTCGCCGGTGGCCATCCGTTGACGCCACCTTGCCACGTCCGGCCCGTCCCCGTAGCGGGGATCGTAACGCTCCCGTTCGGGCTTGTTCCGGGGCAACCTCACCGGCGCATACACACTCACCCCACGTTGCTCCAGAGCGGTGATGTCCTCCCGGGTAGCGAAGCCCCCGTCCATCAGGTAGGAGTCAGGGCGCCGGCCCGTCCGCCTGACCAGTTGTTCCTCCATGGGCGCCGCTTGCCCTGCGTCCGTACCCGACGATGTGACCCCTACTCCGACGATGATCCCGTTGGCGCTATCAGTGGCCAGTTCGATATTGCAGGCTGGCCGGAAGCCGCCATCCGGCATCTTCATCACCGTTGCCCGGGGGTCTGTGGTGGATACCCGCGCCTTCGTAACCTTGGGACGCTGAGCCTTCGCCTTGGTGTGCTGTTGGCGTTCCTTCTTCGCTTGTGCCCGGGGCAAGTACGACAGCGCCTCCCGGACCCGTTCCTCCCGCTCTCGCGCCGCACGCTCCCGCGCCGCACGTTCACGCCGCGTCACACCGGAATCGGGACGCTCCCGCTCCTGCGCCAGCCGCTCCACCTGCGCCCGCGCCTCCTCCATGCACCTCTTCAATCCCTGCGCGCCGCGAAAGGACGCGGCGCCGGCGCTCGCCCTCACCCGCATCCCGTCTTGAGCCACACGCTCCAGCAGGACCGCCCCTGCGGCCATCAGAGAACCTATGATCTGGGTCAAAAGGCCGTCCAGCGCCTCCTGGTGGGCTACCCGGAAGTCAGAGAGCATGTGATAGTTGACAGGTACGTTCCCCCTCATCCAGCGGTAGGCGTCGTGCTCTTCGCACAAACGCGCCAGCCGGCGGGCGCTCCCTATACCGTCAACCGTGGCCAGAAGCCACAACGCCAGCAGCGCTTTGGGGTCTGTCGTTGGGCGGCCTGGCCGGTTCTCCACCGCCTTGACCGGCGCATAAAAGGCCGACAGGTCCAACCTCTCCAAAAAGCTCCATATAACACGGGCCCGATGCTCTTGAGGCAACCGAGATTCCAGGTCCAATACCGCCCACTCAGGCTGATTCCGCACCGGCCGCAGCACCCGGGCCTCACCCGGACTCGTTGGCGCAGGCGCTCGCTTCTCCTCGATGGCCGGAAGTTCAAACAGCGTCTCTTCACTCATGTGTTCACCTCGCCGATATGGCTGCCCAATATCGTTGTCCAGCAATCAGCCTCTCAATACCATAGGAGCATAAATGATTTATTCACAGGCTCTCAGAGCCTGTGATTTTATTGCGAAACCTGCGGTTTGTTAGTCTCAATTTAGCTTTGAAAGCAGTCTCAATAAGACGGCTACAGGGGAATTATTCACAGGCTCTCAGGGTGACGCAGGGAAGGATCGCCGCCTCGGGAACCGGCATCTTTGAAGTTACTTCGCCGGACACGACTCCAATACTCGACGAAGAGGAGGTTCCCGAAATAGTGTTCCCTGCCGGAGTTACGGGCTCGGCCGTGTCACGGGCCGATGGCGCGTCAATCGCCTCTCCAACGGGGCACGCGATGGAGATTCCTGTGGGTGCGATAGACGCCGACCACCTCGGCGCATACATCAAGGAGTCGCACCCGTCGGAGGTCGGTGTGCCCGAGGGCTCACGATTCATCGTCGGCAGCTACGCCTGCTCCAACGCCCGCGCCTACGTCCACACCTTTACCCTCGCCGGTGGCGACGCCAGTCTTGCCGCATACCGGGGACACAACACCCGGGCCGCAACTGCTGCGCTTCATCGCGCTTGCGGCAGCCGTGGTGCTAACAACCGGCCTGATTCTTCGCCGGCGTTTCCGGCCAACTACGCCGTGTCTATCACGACGACATTCTGCTGCACCTCGCCCGTGATCACCGGTCCGTCGTGTCCCATGAAGATGTCGATCTCGGATCTCACGCCAAATTCAGGCAGGTAGACCCCCGGCTCGATAGTCACACCTATTCCCTGGATTACTCTCCGCGTGTCCCTCGTCTCCCATCCGTCAAGGTTCACGCCGTTCGAGTGCACCTCGCGCCCCAGGCTGTGCCCGAGCCGGTGCACAAAGTAATCGCCATACCCGGCGTCCGATATGACCCGCCGCGCCGCGTCGTCAATCTCCCACCCCTCAGGGTACCGGCCCTCAAGAACAGCCTCTTCGAGAATCCTGAAACCCGTATCCCGCGCTCTCGCGACGACGCTGAACACTTCTTGTTGAAGGGCGGTTGGCGGCCCGCCGATGTGCGCGGTCCACGTGATGTCGGCGTATATGGAGTCTTCTTCATCGACTCTTGCCCAGAGGTCGATCAGTAGCCACCCCTTCCGTCGTATCACCGCCGAGCTTCCCGGCGCCGGTTCGTAATGAGGGTCCGACGAGTGCTCCTCGAACGCCACGACCGGGCCGTCGGCCGTTGTCAATCCCGCTCGGTCGTATCTACCCCGGATGAACTCGGCGACATCGTGCTCTGTGAGTTTCCAGCGAACATTTTCGCCGATGAATTCAAACGCCTCGTTGACGATTCTGTGCAGGGAGTCGACCGCCGAAACGTGAGACGCGAGCTGCTTGTCCGACCACCTTTCGGTTGCGTGTTGAATGATGTCTCCCGAAGAGACGACCTCCGGACCCAAACTGCGCACAAGTTCAATCGTGCCGGCATCGACCCTGCCGACGCGCGGCAACTCGTACATCGGGGAGTACTCCATGGCCACCGCGCCGCTGTCCGGCAGCGCCTCGCGCAATGCGGTAACCATCGAATCTCGATTTGAATACCTGCGTATGCGCGGCGAATTCGGAGGGAATCTACCTGCGTCGACCTCGTGAGAGATGACCACAGGATTGCCTTCGCCCGGTATGTACAGCCAAACAGGGCGGGTCAGATTGTCGACGTGTGTACCGAGCGCTGCCAGGAACACAGGGTTGGTGTAGCGGTAGTCTCGGGTTAGCCAGCCGCGTAGTCCTGCCGCACGGATGAACTCCTGCGCCGATTCAATCGTCTTACTCATGGGTCGCGGCGCTAACTTCATCGGCGGCGGCTAGCTCCGGAGTGCCTCAATTTCAGGCTGTGGCTTTTCTGAGATTCTTGCGAACTTCTGGGTTGACCACACGGCGAGGCCAATGGCCCTTGAGAATCAGAGCCGCCTCACCGGACGCCGCGATCCCGGACCACTGCCCTGACACGGTGGATTCGCCGCCCGCGTGAGGCGAGGCGATGAAGTTGTCCATCTTGAGAAGGGGGTGGTCGGGGTCGCACGGCTCAGTCTCGAATACGTCGAGCCCTGCCTTGGCGATCTCCCCATTTTTGAGCGCCGCTACCAAAGCAGCCTCGTCCACCGTGCCGCCCCGGCAGCAGCTAACGAACATGGCGCTTGACTTCATCGCAGCGAATTCTGCTTCACCGATCATGTGGTAGGTCTGCGTGTTCAGAGGCACCTGCAACGAAACGTAGTCGGAAATCGACAGCATGTCGTGCAGATCGTTGAATCGTTCGACCCCGTACTCCCGGAACGGCCAGTCCTCAGCGAGGGCGTCGTATGCGAGGACCCGCAGCCCGAACGGCTGCAACCTTTTCGCGAGCGATCTGCCTATGGCCCCGAGGCCGATCAGGCCGGCCACCTCTCCGTCAAGCGGCCCGACAGGCCTGCCGCCCGGCCGGTCCCAAACACCTGAGCGCATGGCCCGGTCGTACTGCGCAAGATTGCGGTTCAGGGCCAGAATCATCGCCGCCGCATGATTGGCGACTTCCCAGTTGCAGATGTACGCGGCATTGGTCACGATAATCCCGGCGTCGGTGGCGGCGTTTATGTCCACCTTGTCGAAGCCGTGGCCAAAGATGCAGATGCCCCGCGTCTTCTCCATCGCTCCGATCAACTCGGCGTCGAGACTGAAACCTGTCATGACCACATCGGCATCGCGGAGCGCTTCGATCGCCTCGCCGCGGCTTTCGATTCTCACGTCGTCGATCTCAACGTCGATGTCCCGAAAAGCCGACCTCTCAAGCCGGTAAGGGAATATCTGTGTCTTCTCCGAAAGCAGTACTAGTCGTTGTCTGGTCAAATTGTGTGTCTCCTTGAGACTTCATGCATGGCTTACGCCTTGAATTCGTCGGGCCGTGAAACCTGAATCTTGCCGCCGAAGCTTCGGGACAGGCCCCGGGTAAGACCGGCTCCGAGCCTATTCCCCCAAGCTATGCCGCCTGATGACATTCCAGTAGTTGGGTGAAAGGCTGTTGTACACAAAATAACAGTACCGCGTCGCCCCCTGGGTTCGCATCTCCTGCAACAGGCGGTCCAATTCGGAAGGCGTCAACCAGTTTGAGCCAAAGTGTTCCAGACCTACGTACGGAACGAACCGGTCCACTGTCTCGGCCGCAGCCATCATTTTGCGCGTCTGATCCCTGACCGACGTCGTAAACCACTCGTTGGTGGCCTCAGACTCGTACGCGGAGACCGGGTAGTCGGGAGGCAGCGGGTAGTCGAACGCGCAACTAAACCACTCGGAAGCGAGGTCCTCTTCGAGGCCGGGATTCCACTCGCAGAGCGTTGCCACCCAGTTCGCGATGGTTCCCCGGAACCCGGCCACCCCTGCGGACCACCAATACTGTTTGGGCATCTGAAAGTCGGTGTATGCCTGCTTACGAACCAGGTTGTGACCTGTCAGCGTGGTGGAGAACGGCAGCCGGGATGAGTTGCCGACCGAAATATCCGGTAGATGTTCCTTGATGCCACGGAATGAAGACGACACGCTCCATTCGACGGCGGCCTGCTTGAACTTGTACCAGTCCGAAAATTCCGGATGCGACGACCACCAGTCGTGGCTCACCAGCGCGCCCTGCGAGTCCTTTGAGAATCTTCGGGCTGTGTCGGGGTCTAACGACCGCAGGAAGTCCTGGAATCGATCTCTTCCATCCAGGATTCGTTGCATCGGGATGCCGAGAGAGGATGCGAAATCACGGTTTGCAGGTGTGTCGATCAACTCGAACCAAAGGTCGTCCCGGTGGCCGGGCTTTATCTCCCACTTGAAGTCGGGTCCGTCCAGCAAAACGCCCGTGATTTCCGGAAAATTGGCGACCGCGTCCCTCACCCGGGCGACAGTCATTGCCGGACCGTCGGTATCTGTAACACTGGGGGTACGAAGTTCTGGATTGAGCCTGCCGGCGCCAAAACTGCCGAGCAAAAAGTACGCCTTGTCGTCCATCGCGTAGATAGTGAAGCCCTTCGACTTTCCGATACGAAGGGCGTCCCGCAGACGTTCAGATTCGCCTCGCATATAAGACGGCATGCCTGGAGGGAGCCACGACAGACCTTCGTAGAACTCCGGATTTGGGCTAAACGCGGCCGTGGGCACGCGCTCGACCGGGGCGCCTCCCACCGCGGCGAGACCGCGGGGGTGCGTGTCCTCCACCTGCGGGTACCTGTTGCCGCCCTCCTGCCTGTCGTCGAGTAGACATATCCATTGCAAGGCGACTTCGGTAATTCCTGCGTCTGCCAGTTCGTCCCAAAACGATTCCTCATAGAGAATCGAATTGGGAGGTCGAATGAGCATCATCGGCTTGAGTGGCGCGTAGGCCATTTGTGGACTCCTTGGAGGTTGTGAATCTATCCAGGATTGAGTGCGAACCCACCGCCGTAGCGACGGGTTTGAAACCCGTTCTCCCGGGCTGCGAGACGGCGCGGCGTCCCTGAAATCGTACGCGCATCCAAGTCCTTCGCAGCACGCAAAATCAATGAAATGCACTCACCGCTCAGCGTGCCTGAATGCCAACGCGGATTCCATGAACTCGTGAAACGGGGCGAGGGTGAATTGGAAAGGGTACGCGCATGTGTCCTCTACGAACCCCCGGCAAATGGTCTGACGATAGTGACAACCTTGCCAATTGGTAAGGCCGGATGCGGGTTTCAAACCCGCCGCTACGATACGACACTGCGGCATTTCTATTTTAATAGCGAGGCCAGCCAAAGGGCGGGAATGCGAACATTCCGATGTGAACAGGGACTATCCCTGTACCGCAGGCCCCTGCTCAGGATGTGCCAGCGCTGCGAACTGCTCACGGTTGAGTCGCCGGTAAAGATCCGAACGGCCGATCAACTCTTCGTGACGCCCCCGATCGACCACCTTCCCGCGGTCGATGACCAAAATTTGGTCTGCGGCCATCACAGTCGACAGCCGGTGGGCGATAGCGATGGTCGTGCGGCCGTGCATCAACCGGGACAAAGCTTGCTGGATTAACCTTTCCGACAGACTGTCAAGGGAACTCGTCGCCTCATCAAGCAGCAGTACCCGAGGATCGGCGAGAATCACTCGAGCAATAGCGATACGTTGTCTCTCCCCCCCGGACATGCGGTACCCGCGTTCGCCTACGACCGTTTCATACCGTTCTGGCAGGCTGTCGATCAGTTCGTGAATCTGGGCCGCGCGGGCTGCCTCCTCCACCTCATCCTGTGAGGCCGACGGATTCCCGTATAAGAGGTTTTCCCGAATAGAAGCGTGGAACAAGAAGGTATCCTGCGTAACCACCCCGATAATCCTGTTCAGGTCGCGCTGAGTGACGTCGCGCACGTCCACGCCGTCGATCTTTACCGAGCCGCATTGAACGTCATACAGGCGGGATACGAGGTATCCAATCGTCGTCTTGCCGGCGCCGCTTGGCCCGACCAGCGCAGTCAGACCGCTTGCCGGGGCCGTGAACGAGACGCCGTTCAGCGCAAACTCTTCGAACTTGCCATCGGACATGTCATCTCGCGCTGACGGGTACGCGAACCGGGCAGACCGGAACTCGATTTCACCCCTGATTCGCGCAGGGTGCATCCGGACCGGATCAGGTGGGTCCTGAATCTCGGGCTGCAGATCCATGTACTCGAAAATCCGGTCGAACAACGCCAGGGAGCTCGTCACGTCGACTCCCCGGTTCAACAGGCCTGCCAACGGGAACAGGAGCCTGACCTGTATCGTTGTAAACGCCACGATGTCCCCGATGGTCACGGTTTCCGACCCGCCGGAAATCAAAAACCCCCCAAGCCACCACACGATCGCCGGCGCCATGCCGAAAAAGGTTTGAACGGTGACGAAAAAGCCCCTGCCGGCCATCTGTTGGCGAATCGAAAGTTCCGTCAGTTTCGAGTTGTCCTGATCGAATCGCCTGACCTGCTCCTGTTCGCGTCCGAAGGTCTTGGCCAGCAACACTCCGGACACGGACAGCGTTTCTCCGGTTCTGGCGGTCAACTCGCCCAGAGCCCGTTGCGTCTCCCCGGTCAACTTCCTGCGGCGTCGGCCAACCCGCACGGTGAATACCCCGAAGATCGGCACGATGCACAGGGCGACCAGTGATAGTTGCCAGGAGATGAGGATCATTGCGGCAATCGACGAAATGACTACCGCTAGGTTTGAGACGACCGTGCCGAGTGTGTCGGTAAGGACCAGTTGAGTGTTCGAAACATCGTTGGAAAGGCGCGACTGAATTTCGCCTGTGCGGGTCGACGTGAAGAACGACAGCGGCAGTTTTTGAAGGTGGGCATAAACGCGTGCGCGTAAAGCCCTCATGACACCGAATCCGACGTGGGTGTTCAGATACGCCTGGCCGAGGTTCAGAATGCCTGCCAGGGCTGTGATGCCGAGCATCGTACCGGCGAGCAGAGCGATCAGGCCCCGGTCCCCGGCCGGAAGGGCATCGTCGATCAACCGGGCCACTAGCAATGCCGGAATAACGCTCATTCCGGCTGCGGCCAGCAACATCACCACGACGAGGCCGAGTTGGAAGCGGTACGGGCGATACAGGTTTACGACGCGCCGTAACGTCCCCGGCATGATTGGCCGACGCGGCGCGTCGTCGAACTGGCTGGAAATTCCGCCGAGCCATCCTCCCCGGCCAACGCCCCTCATGTTCCGGAACCGCCCCCCGGTTTTCCTGGCTCGCTGAAACAAATCGGCCAGCCTCAAGGCTGGCCGACTCCAGGTATATTGGTAGCCCCTGCGGGATTCGAACCCGCGATCTCCGCCTTGAGAGGGCGGTGTCCTGGGCCGCTAGACGAAGGGGCCACTTGTTTTCCGGTTAACCGCCGGATCGCTGATTGGCTGGCGATCCAGGATTCGAACCTGGGTTCCCAGATCCAGAGTCTGGTGTCCTACCGCTGGACGAATCGCCAGTGCCGGATTGACCTAGTTTAACAGCGTAAGTAGGGCGGCTCAATTCACACGTTGCGCTACGCGGTCCCGCGAGGTAGATCGGCGGGTCACATGGCTGTCCTTAACCGGCTCATGGGCTTAGTGTCTTTCGAACTGACTTTAACCCGGCGTTAAGTTCGTTCGGCGGGAAATTGGCATACTTGACGGGTACCAATCCATGGTCCGTAACTCCCAATCCCGTCCCTGGAGCGGGACCTCTATTTATGTATCCGTATGAATGAATTCAAAAACATCGCCACCTGGCAAGCTGCGTTCGCTGAATTCCTTGCAGTGTTCATCCTAGTGTTCGTTGCCGTAGGGGCCACGGGAATTGCGACCGCGTTCGGCGAAAAATCCGCTCCGGCAAGCGTATTGCTGATGGGTTTGGCCAACGGAGCGGCCATCATCGTTGGAATCGCCGCGTTCTTCAGAATATCCGGCGCCCACATCAACCCCGCCGTCACGATCGCTGCCGTCGTTACAGGAAACTCGTGCGCGGCGCGTGCCGCCATCTACATCGTATTTCAATTGACCGGCGCGGTCGCCGCCTCGGCGTTTATGCGCATTGTGCGTGACATTCCCGATCTCGGCGTTCACCAGGTCAATCCGGCGCATTTGAGTACAGCGGCCGGGCTCGGAGTAGAAGTTGTCATGACGTTCATACTGGTTTTGGTCGTATTCGCGACAGCTGTCGATTCACGAGCCAGTCCTTCGCTCGCGCCGTTCGCAATAGGCGCAGTCGTTGCGATTAACAGTTTCGTGGCCCTTCCGCTGACCGGCGCGTCGATGAACCCAGCCAGGAGTTTTGGACCGGCGTTCGTCCACTTTTCGTGGGCCGCGCACTGGATTTATTGGGCAGGGCCTATCATCGGAGCGGTTGCCGCCGGGGTCCTGTACACGGTGTTCTTCGGCAATGATCAAATGAAGCGCAGGATGAAGCCATCGTCGCTGTGGACCACCAGAAGCCCAATCCCTGACAGCGCCCGTGACACGGGGTGATTCAGCCGCGGTCACCGTTGTTTTGGCTATCCCCGCCGTCAGGATACGGCCGGCCGGATATGGTCCCACGGTTGGGCCGACTCGAACGCCGCCGAAGCGGCCAACACTGTGACCTCTTCGAGTTCTTTGCCGACGACGTGCAGCCCGACGGGCAGGCCCTTGGACGTAAACCCAGCCGGTACAGATGCCGCGGGATGACCTATGACGTTTATCGGCAAGGTGAAGGCGCCGTTCCAGTACTGATCGGGGTACTCGGAAATGCCCGAAACCTCACCTGGAAATGTTCCGTACTTGAACGGCGGGAAGCAGGCCGTGGGTGTAAGCAGAAGGTCGAAGCGTTCAAACAGTTCTGTCATGCGGGCTTTGAGCTGGTCCATTTCACCGAGAGCGCGGGCGTAGTCGGCCACTGTCACCCGACTGCCCCGGTCAAGGAGAAACTTCGCGTACTCCGTCATTTGATCATCACCGTTATTTTTGTAGCGACCGAAATTGGTGTGAAAATCCCCGGCGATGATGGGTCCGAAAACGTCGTAGGGCGGATCGAGCGCAATATCCGACCCTTCCACATCGCATCCAAGGTCCTCAAATACTCGCGCCGCCCGCGAAGTGATATCCAGCACTTCCGGATCAACCTTGGCGAAACCTAAATCGGGGCTCCACGCGACGCGCAGCCCTTCGACGGTCTTGCCAACAGCTTGCATGAAGTCCGGAGGGGATTCCCGCAACGACGTAGGGTCTCGCGGATCGTGTCCGGCGATAACCTGGAGCAACAACGCCGCATCCCGAACTGTACGGGTCAGCGGCCCGTTCTGCGACAACATGTAGGGCATGGGAGGACCACTTTGGCCTGTGTATCCCGAAACACGGCCCTTGCCCGGCTTTATTCCGTAAATCCCGCAGAAGTTCGCGGGAATGCGTATCGACCCGCCACCGTCGCTGCCCAAGGCCGCTGGACACAGACGCGCGGCGACGGCCGCCGCCGCGCCTCCGCTCGACCCGCCCGGCGTCCGTTCCGTGTCCCACGGGTTGCGTCCGTACTCACCCAGCCGGTTTTCGCAAGTCCCAACCAGCCCGAATTCCGGGACGTTGGTCTTGCCTAGCGCAATCGCCCCATCCGCCTTGACCCGCTCGACGACTGCGGCGTCCCTGTCCGGCACTCGGTCCTTGAATAACAAGGAACCCTGAGTGGTCCGGACTCCGCAGGTCATCTGAGTGTCCTTGATTGCGATGGGCAGACCGTGCAGCGGCCCCACTGGATCTCCTCGCATGATGACTGCCTCCGCCTCCGCGGCGCCCTTCATCGCCTCTTCAGGTGTCACCAAAAGGAACGAATGGAGTTGGGGATCCAGACGGTCGATTCTTCCCAGATACGCCTCAACGAGTTCAACGGGTGAAACCTGTTTCGATGAAATAAGGTTTACGAGCTCAATCGCCGTCGCGGATGCGAATTCATCACTCATTGCGAATTCTCCTGAACTGGACGTCCAACCGGCACGCCGTCGAGTCTGTTGGTGCGAATGAACATCGGCCGGGGCGCTTCAGCCGGTCGTCGGTCATTTGATACTTGCGCGTTTTTTGGCCGACGCCGGCCCCTGTCCCCGCCGGCCCGAATCCACTTTGCCGTCTTTCGCCTCACCGGAACGCGATGGACTTCGCGCCGCAACCCTGCCGCGTGCGATCGCTTCGTCACCGTACCGCTCCCTAATTCTGTCGATGGCGCCGCTCACCGCCGAGTCGTCAGGTTCCGCCACGTCCTCCATAAGCGCCAACTGTCCCTCGCGCTCGTTCAGCCCGCTCACCGCAACGCCAACCAACCGCACTGGTCGATTGCGTTCCCGCAGCGCGGCGTTTAGCAATGCCCGCGCCGATTCGTAGATCATCGTGTCGCCATCGATACCAGTGGCGAGGGTGCGTTGCCGATTTACAGTCACAAAGTCGTCGTAACGCAGTTTTATGGCAACAACGCGGGCCTGTCGTCTGACCCTCCGTAATCGTCGTCCCACCTTCTCGGACAAGGTCAGAATCACAGAGTCGAGCCGAGACCGATCCGAAACGTCATAGTCAAACGTCGTCTCTGCGCTGACGGACTTCGCGTCTTGTCGATCGCTCAACAAGTCGCTGCCTTCGCCCGTCGCCCGTCGCCTCAAGTGCGCGGCCTGCCGTTCTCCGACGGCTCTGCGAAGCACCCCAATTGGGGTTTCCGCGATCTGGCCGAGGGATTCGATGCCGAGCGCGTGTAGCCTATCGGCCGCCTTTGGCCCGATCCCCGGCAGTTTCCTGATGGGAAGCGGAGCGAAAAATTCGGCGGCATCCTGCGGTTGAATTAACAGGAGACCGTCCGGCTTCGATTCGCCGGAGGCAACCTTGGCGACCAGCCGGTTGTGGCCTATGCCTATCGAGGCGACAATCGACAGTTCGTCACTGACCCGGCGCTTGATGGACATCGCCGACTCCGCCGGTGGACCGTAAATCCTCTCCATGCCGGTCATGTCGAGATAAGCCTCATCGACGCTCACGGGCTCCACAACGGGCGAGAAGTCCCGCAGTATGTCCATGAATTTCCGGCTGACTTCTCCGTACTGCCCGTGATTCGGGGAGATGAAGATCGCGTGGGGCGCAAGATGCCGAGCAGTAGACATCGGCATGGCAGAACGCACATCGAATGCCCGCACCTCGTACGATGCGGCGCTGACCACGCCCCGCGGCCCCGCGCCGCCTACGACCACAGGCTTGCCTGCCAGAGACGGGTCGCGAGACCTTTCGACGGCCACGAAGAACGCGTCCAGGTCAACGTGGAATATGGTTCGCACCGGTTTGGCCTTTCGCAACGAGCCTGGAGCGGTGGCCGGAGGGTTAAGAAACTATTTCAGTAATACCCTTCAAATAGCTAAACCCGTTTCTGGCGCCCTCTGAATTCCCGGTTTCGCGAGAATCACCGTGGCGTTGATCCGACCACATGAGGGAACGACATTGGCGGCTGCGCCCCACGGCGGGTTTCAAATCTGCCTCTCCGCCACACCTTCGAGATGGATTCTAGGACTCCAACGCCTTGGCAAGCCCGGCCATTTCGACCGCTGCGTCGGCGTAATCAGCGCCCTGGCCCACCCGGGCAACGGCTTGCTCCGCATTGTCTGTCGTGAGCACCCCGAAGATTACCGGCTTACCGGAATCCAGCGCAACGCGGGTGATGCCCATGGAGGCGCCATACGCGACATGATCGAAGTGAGCTGTCTCGCCCCTTATAACCGCGCCAAGGCATATGACTACGTCGATATCGTCGAGGACCGCCATTTTCATGGCGACAAAGGGCAGGTCGAAAGAGCCGGGCGCCCACGCTACCAGCATCTCGTCCGAGTCGATGCCATGGTCAGTCAGGCGCGCAACGCAGCGCTCCAGCATTTGACCGGTTACATACTCATTGAATCGGGCAACGGCGATCGCAACTTTCACGTCTTACACCCATTCGTTTTATCGCGCCGCCGATTCAATTCGTAGCGGCGGGTTACAAATCCGCCTTCGGCCTCTCCGATTGGCAAAGATATCAGCGTCCTCATCCATATACCATCTCATTCTGATAACAAGTTGTCATGATGCGGCCATAAACACGACAGGGGTGGGCGTGCCAGGCGAGGGACCGGGTGGGTTTGAAACCCGTCACTACGGATATGGTCGTTCGTGGCGCATCTATAACGAATTGGTCCTACACCTCATCCGCGGGCCTGCAAGGACCGGCGGCATTCGCTCCGGGATTCGAACTTAGTCTGATTGGCCGATATTTAACAGGTGGCCCATCTTTTCCTGCTTCGTTTTGAGGTAGAGGCGGTTTTCGTCCCGTGCTGGCGCCACAATCGGCACGCGCTCGACCATCTCGAGGCCGAACCCCTGCAATCCGATCAGTTTTTTAGGATTGTTTGTCAGAGCCCTGAACCTTCTGACCCCTAGGTCCCGAAGGATTTGGGCGCCAACGCCATACTTCCGCAGGTCCATCGGGAAACCAAGTTTCTCGTTGGCTTCCACGGTGTCCAGTCCCTGGTCCTGCAGGGCATAAGCCCTGAGCTTATTGTGCAGACCGATGCCGCGGCCTTCTTGCCGCATCAAAATGAAGACGCCGCGTTGTTCGGCCTCGATGGCCTGCAGGGCCATAGCCATCTGATCGCCGCAGTCGCAGCGGAGGCTTCCGAACACGTCCCCGGTCAAACACTCCGAATGCACGCGGATCAGAACAGGGGTGTCGTCGTCCACCTCGCCCTTAACCAACGCCACGTGCTCAAGGGCGTCCACAGTGCTGCGGTACGCAATTGCCGTAAAGTCCCCGTGTCTTGTGGGCAGATGGGTCTCGGCCACGCGTTGCACCAGTTTTTCTGTTGCCATTCGAAACGAGATCAGATCGGCGACGGTCACGATAGGAAGATCGTATTTTCGTGAGATCGTCTCGAGTTGCGGCATTCGGGCCATCGTGCCGTCTTCATTCATGATCTCGCAGATGACCGCGGCGGGGCGTTGTCCGGCCAGCAGCGCCAGGTCAACGGACGCCTCCGTCTGACCGGACCGGACCAGCACGCCGCCATCGTGGTACGTCAGGGGAAAGATGTGGCCGGGTCTCGCAAACTCCGACGAATGGGAGGCGTCATCAGCCAGCAACTTGATCGTCCGGGCGCGGTCCGCGGCTGAGATGCCCGTCGTCACGCCGGAAAGCGCGTCGACCGACACCGTAAACGCCGTGCCCAACGGCGCGGTGTTCTTGTTCACCATCGGGGGAAGTTCAAGCCGGTCGAGGTCGACTTTTTGCATAGGTACGCAGATGAGTCCGCGCCCGTGCCGTGCCATGAAGTTGACGGCCTCCGGCGTAACCATTTCGGCCGCCATCGCAAAATCGCCCTCGTTTTCGCGTTCCTCATCGTCGACGATGATGACGATCCCGCCCGAGCGAAACTTGTCTATGGCCCGCGTGACCGAAGTCGCTGCGGTTGTGGTCATCTCGTCAGGCATCTGAACCAACTCCAGGGTCCTTTTGTGTTATCGCTGTCAGGTAACCCGCGGTGAGTTGCTCCAGGTACTTAGCGTTTATGTCCGCTTCAAGGTTTACCCTGTCACCAACTTTGCGCGATCTCAAAGTAGTGTTGTCTATTGTGTACGGAATGATGGCCACCGAAAAGCCGGTATCGCACCGGTCGACGACCGTGAGACTGATCCCGTCCAGAGCGATGAATCCCTTCTCGACGATGTATCTCATTATATTTGCGGGGGCATCTACGCATACCAGCGTAGAAATTCCGTCAGGAGTCATCCCCGATAATCGTCCGGTACAGTCCACGTGACCCTGCACCAGGTGCCCGCCTACGCGATCGCCATATGACAACGACCGTTCGAGGTTTACGTCGTCGCCGGCGGCGATTTCGTCGAGGGCAGTCCTGTTAACGGTTTCGCTCACGGTCTCGACAGTGAACGCGGCATCGTTCTTTTCGACCACTGTCAGACATGCGCCGGACACCAGGATGCTGTCCGAAACACTTAGGTCATCAAGCGCCTTATTTCCCGAAATGGTGAGTCGCCGGCCATCGTAGCTCTCAACCCGGCCGACCTCTTCGACGATTCCGCTGAACATGTCCGGTTCTATCGCCTGGTAGCGCTCATGAATTTACGTGCCGCGGTCAGATAAGAAAGCAGGTCGCCAATCGCCAGTGGTTAATGAGAACAACCCGAAAATGACGAACCGCCGCCGATGTTCCACGATGATATTGCCTCGCAGGTTGACACTTTCAAGGTCACGCCTTCTTCGGTATGTAACCGGTCGTCAGTATATCCAGCCCCAACTGCGTGCGGCGAACGTTTACCAGCCTGAGCGCGTCCCCTATATATCTCACCCCGCTGCCGCCTACAGGCGTCGGGGCGTTTTTGCCTCCGACGATGACCGGGGCGACAAATGCCGCCACCTTGTCCACGAGAAGTTCGTCGAAAAGCGTGCCGAGTATTGAACCGCCACCTTCAAACAGCGCGTTATGAACGTCCCGCAGCCCCAGAAAGGAGATCAGCCGTTGGAGGTCCACCCGCCCGCAACGCGTGCGTAGCTGGACCACGTCGACGTTACTCGCCGGAGGGTTTACCTCGGTACCGTGTCCGACGGCCCATATCACCTGACCTGGTTCGGCGAACACCCTGGAATCCCGCGGTATACGGCCATTGGTGTCCACGACCACGCGCAAAACCGGCCGGCCGGTCTGTTCACCCCGGCTGCCGCGGGCAGTCAGCCTCGGGTTGTCCTTCAACACAGTTCCGGCGCCAACGATCACCGCGTCCGACATACCGCGGATGTCGTGAGCCTGTTGCCGGGCCATCTTGCCGGTTATCCATTGTGAATTGCCGGAATGCGTAGCGATCTTACCGTCGAGGCTCATCGCGAACTTGGCCGTTACAAACGGCAGGCCGGTGCGAATATGCTTGCTGTAGCCCTCGATAAGTTCCAGCGCCTCTCGGCGGAACTCGCCGGCGCAGTCCGTCACAACGTCAATTCCAGCCGATTGGAGCAGGGCGAAACCCTTGCCGTTAACAGAGTGGTTAGGGTCCTCGATCGGACATTCGACCCGGGTGATGCCGGACTCGATAATGGCGTCGGTACAGGGCGGGGAAACTCCCTTGAACCCGTGCGGTTCCAGCGTGCAGATCAGCGTGCCGCCGCGCGCCGCGCCGGCTGCATCGAGGAGAGCGGCCACCTCGGCGTGGTGGCCCGGTCTGGCCTGCGTACGACCCTCCCCGACAATCTTGCCGTCCTTCACGACGACCGCGCCAACGGGCGGCCGCGGCGCAACCCCGCCGGCGGCCTGTCTGGCCAGATCAAGCGCTCGTCGAAGGAACGGATCGGTCATTGTTTCGTCATGCCGATCGGGTTTTCGGTGAGGTGAAGTGTAGGGGTTGACTGCCGGCATACCTTCCGGCGCCCGCCAAACCGGTGACGCAACGGGGAGTTCTAGTTGTCACTGTCGCGTCGCTTCGATTCGAAGTCGAGGTGCGCCCTGCTTGTAGTGGGATCTTTCTGGCCCTGATATCGGCTCCGCAATTCAGGGGAACCATAGGGTCGGTCGACCGGCGTGGACAGTTCGAGAAACGAAATCTGGCCGATGCGCATGCCGTAATAGAGCGTGATGGGAATTCGGGACACGTTCGTCAATTCCAGAGTCAGGTGGCCCTTCCAGCCGGGGTCTACGTAGCCCGCCGTGGAATGGATCAGCAGGCCTATACGGCCCAGCGAACTCTTTCCCTCCAGCCGGGCCACGAGATCGTTCGGTATCTCGATATGCTCTAGCGTGCTTCCGAGAACGAACTCCCCTGGATGAAGCATGAACGGAACATCCGCTTCAATCTCCACCGCCTCGGTCAATTCCACCGAGTCCTTGCGCAGATCCAGATAACCAGCCGTGTTGTTCCGGAACACAAGGACCCGCTTGTCGAAATGCAGGTCCACACTGGCAGGCTGTAGTTCATCGGGGTCGTAGGGATCAATCTTGATCCGGCCTTCTTTGATGTACTGTCTGATTGTTCGGTCGCTTAAGACCATTAACGCCTCCCGGCAGCAGGAACCCGGGCGAATCGACGACGGTTTCGATTCGCCCGCGAATTGTAACGGCCGGAAAGATGGCGGTCCCATTCGGACGGGAGTACTGAATCGAGATGTCCTGCCTTCGCAGCGTAGACCACGAAGGTAAGACATCGGCGCCGCAACCTGGGAGCGGCTGTTTTCGATATCAGGCCGAACTACGGCAATATCGAGAACCCTACTTGAATTGTCGTTGAAAGACTGACATTGCCCGATTCGATCGGCGTCTTCGACGCGGGCGTAGCGGCCGCAGCTGATTCCATAGCGTATGCGTACTGGCTAACTCTTCCCGAGCCGGACAATTCCTGCAGAAACACCAGCGGCCCCAGTTTTACTCCAAACGCCTCAGCATAAATCTGTGCCTTGGTGCGGGCATCGTCAACCGCCCGCCGCCGGATTTCGGCCGAGTGCGCCGCCGGATCCCCCACGGTAAACGACACGTCGTTAATCCTGATCAGATCGCCGCCTATTTCAGCGGCCGCGTCGACAGCCTCATCCGCCAACTCAATATCTCGCACCGTTACCCGTACCCGATTATTCACCACGTAGCCGGTGATGCGCGGCTCACTGTGTGTCCCTACATCGTCCTTGACCTCGATCCACACCTGATTGGGGTAGATGTTCAAAGACGAGGTGACGATGTCATCCTCACCCACTCCGAGAGCCCTTAACGCATCCAGAACGTTGTTCATCGATGTCGCCGCTGCGGCTCGCGCTGCGGCTACAGTCGCCTCCCTCGATTCGACGGCCACTGAGATGATTACCACGTCTGCGTCAACGTCTTTGGTTCCGACTCCGTCTACCCAAATGCCAGCCAGCCGGCGGCCCTCGTCTGCGGCCTGACTGCCCGGAACCGCGGCCTGACTGGCCTCCGGCGCAGGCGCTAAGACAGGAGAGGTAGACACGACCTTTTGGGCGTCAGTCGCAGACTCGGATGTGTTAACGGAAGCAGCGCCACCGGCGCCACTGGTTGATTCGGTCGTCTCGGCCTGTGGTTCTGCCGCGGCGATGGTTGCCGTCGCTGTGTCCCGATTACCGCTGCAAGCGATCGTCGCTGCGGCGAGGGTGATAGCCATAATGACTGCCACCACTATTGTTGGATTACTGGTTATCTTGCGCATCGACCTGATTCCTTCCCGGGTGTTTTCTTGGCCATCTGTTGACGAAGGTCCATACGACTCACGTCAGCAGATTTCTCATAGTATCGACGACGCGGGCGCCGCAATTGTTCCATCGGGTTTTCGACTGTTCTCCGGCTAACTTGCGAGGGGCAAAGTTTAATTCGAGTGCTGACTCGTAACTCAGTCGGTCAAACGTCGGCGTGTGGCCAAGTCCGACGGGCCGATCGCTGGCGCAACGCCGCCCACAACGCCACCATCAACCCCGCCAACAAAGCGAGTAAAACCTCAAGTTGCCACAGCGGCAGCGATATTCCCGAATCATCGTGCGCATTGACTTCGACCTGCGCTGACGGCTCATCCGGAATATTCGGGGTGGGAATCGGCCTGGTTGTTGGCTCGGGAGTCGGCGCTAGTGTCGCCGCAGGTTGAGTTGTTGGCTCGGGAGTCGGCGCTAGTGTCGCCGCAGGTTGAGTTGTTGGCTCGACTTTCGGCACAGCCGTAGCGGCAGGTTGGGTCGTTGGCTCGACCCTGGCCACGGCCACAACCGCTGGCGCTCGCGTCGTCTTCGCGGATGCGCTAGTGGGCGTTCCCATCGCTGAGACGGTCTGACGGACTGCCATCGGAACAGTCGTGGCCGCAACCTGGAGCGTTGCCTCAGGTCTGCCGACGGGTGTCACATCCGTCGGGACTTCATCGTTAGCTTCCGCCTCAACGGCTCGCAGGGAGGTGACCTTCTCGACGACCTTTTCAGTGCGGGTTACGGGTATCTCGACCGCTGCGGTCTCGACGACCTTTTCGGTGCCGGTTACCTCTTTCTCGACCGCTACGGTCCCGACGACCTTTTCGGTGCGGGTCACCGGTTTCTCGACTACAACAGTCTCAACGGCCTTTTCGGTGCGGGTCACAGGTTTCCGCACCACGACAGTGTCAACGACTTTTTCAGCGCGTGTTACCGGATTCTCGACCACGACGGTCTCGATGACCTGTACCACGACCGGCTGGGCTTCTCCCGTCGTGACCTTTTCAGTAACTATCGTCCCTGCCGCCGGTCCGTCGTATTGGTCCTGAACCAGGTTTTCCGCGTCCGCGGTTGGGGACGATTCCGACATCGATTCGACCCCCGCCGGTTCGCTCTGCCTGAGAACGTCGGCCACATCGCCCGCGACCAATGCCCCGACCACTAGGGCCAGCACGGCCGCGGTTGCCGCGGGCGCGTACGTCAGATTGAGTCGCGGAGTCCAGCGCTCTGCCGGAACCATGTCCGGAGTTAGGGCGAACGACCGCGGGGCCGCGGGCGTCTCGACGGACCGCAATAGAGCAACCGTCTGCCGGAGCTCCTCGATTTCACGGCCGCGCTCGGTCGATTCGCCGATTTCGCGGCGTACCGCGTCGACCTCGGCAGGGCTTGCGCTGCCTTCTATGTAGGCGGTGGTCGAATCGTCCAGTTCGTCTTTTCGACCGAACAATCGACGCCACAATGCCGTCACTTAGCGATCCTCTTCTTACCTACAGACGTCATTCGACAGGTAATAGTTCCGGCCTGGTCGTCAGAAAGTCCCTCATTCGCCGTCGCGCGCGGTTCAGCCGCGACTTGACGGTCCCGACCGAGACACCCATCACCTCGGCAGCCTCCTCGTATCGATAGCCATCCATGTCCACGAGAATGATGGCAAGCCGGTGGTCGTTCGAAAGCGTCATTAACCCTTCGGTGATGGTCCTGCCCAATTCCGATGAAAGAGCCCACGCTTCCGGCTCAGGGTCTGTGGCCTCAAAAGTGTCGGCGAATGCACCGAAATCTTCCTCAATGGACGTTTGAGGCCGGCGCTGCAAGCGACGAAGGTAGTCGTAGGTTGCGTTACGAGCGATGCGCAGCAGCCAGGCGCGAAAGTTGCCGCCCCTAAACCTGGTAATGTTCCGGAATGCAGAGATGAAGGTGTCTTGCGTAAGATCCTCGGCCGTGGCGGGATTTCTGACCATCTTCAGGGCAACGCCGTAGACAGCGTTCTGGTAACGCTCTACCAGCGCGTTAAACGCGTCGAGATCCCCGCCGCGGCTGAGATCGGTGAGAGTACGGTCTTCCGGTTTCGCCACATCAATCTCAGTGCGGTCGGTCATCGGCGTAGCAGGCACAGGGCATCAGTGATGCCGTCGTAACTGCCGCCGCAGCGTGAAGCCCGAATTGCATGACATATAATTATCACGCCTGCGACTGGCAATCGCCCTAACGGAAAACCACGGGTTCAGTTTGACAAATAGCTTTCGCGAAACCGCCGAGGCGGTGATCATGTCCGTTCTCGTGTTCGTGGTCCTTCAGTTATCGACCCAAAGTTACGCCGTCGAGGGGCACAGCATGGACCCCACCCTGGCGCCGGGGCGCCGGTTCCTGGTCAACAAGTTCGTCTACGCCAGGGTTGACGGAGGACTTTTTGGGGACGACGGCTACGTATTCGGCGGCCCGAGGCGCGGCGATGTCATCGTGTTCTCCCCTCCGATAGGCGCTGAGACAGAATTCGTGAAACGAGTTATCGGGATTCCCGGCGACGTCATAGAAATTTCGGACGGTCAGGTTTTCGTCAACGGTGAATTGAGCCGATTCGACGATGAGTTCACGTCGTCATACTCCGATAACTACCCGCTGACCGTCCCGCCAAACAGATACTTCGTTCTGGGCGACAACCGAAACGTGTCGTCCGACTCCCGCCAGTGGGGATTGGTGGACGCCCGGGAGATCGTCGGAAGGGCGTGGTTCACTTATTGGCCGACTGACGCGATCCGCCTGTTTCATTAAATTAACATTCACACCGCCGAGGGTGGGGACCTGGAAGCGCCGACCTCTTCCGCTCCCGTCCCGCGCATGACCAAGATTGGGGTCCGCAATCAATGTATTGCCTACTGCTTTTCGACGACTGGCACCTGCACAGCCGCACAAACCTTGACCGTCACACCGGCAGCGCCCGGATGATTCCGGAAGGGACGTTCAGGGACCCGAACGCCGATACGGCGTGGGGCTACCCCAGCGTTATTCAAGACCCCGAATCCGGCAAGTGGCGCTGTTACTACCAGGGAGAGGTGCCCGAGGCTGGCGCATACATCGTGCCCCTCCTGGCGGAAAGCGACGACGGCGTCCTTTGGGAAATGCCGGACCTGACGGACAAGATCGACATTCCGGACCGCAAGACTCCGAACCAGCTGTTCGGCACGGAGAAGTTCCGCGAGTGGTGCGGCATGTATCCCGATCCAAATGCCGAAGGCACCGACGAGTGGCTGAAGGCGATGATCACCTATCGCACTGGTCCCGGACTCAACCTGATCTCCTACGTGGCGACATCAGGCGACGGTATGCGCTGGACACTCCACGAAGACGCCCGCTGGCATCCGACAGGCAACGACCCCGGCCAGTTCGCGTTTTGGAACCCGCACCGGCAGTCCTACGTGTTGTCGTTCAGGCCGCGGGTTGCAGACAGACGGATCGCTCTGTCGGAAACCAGGGATTGGCGGGAGTTTTCCAGGCCCGAACTGGCGCTGCAGGCGGATGTGCTCGACACCCCCTCGGCACTCCTGTATGGCATGCCGGTGTTCCCGTACGAGCAGATGTTCGTCGGCCTCCCCTGGGTCTACCACACCGATCCGATCGTCTACCCCGACGAAAAATTTCAGGGCCTGCTGACGATGTACGCGGGTGACGACATCGCCCGAATCATGGGCAAGATCGATTGTCACGTCGCCTACAGCATCAACGGCTGGCACTTTCAGCGAACCGTCAGGGAGCCGCTCATCCCGAACGGTCCGCCGGGCGACCCATCGTCAGGCTGCATATACCCATCTTCCATGACGGAGGTGGGAGACACCCTCCGGATCTACTCGAGCGCATCCAAAGGGGAGCACGCCCAGTTCAGGGCCGATCCATCCAGCGGGCAGGGGTCGATCCTCTTGCACGAGTTGCGTCGAGACGGATTCGTCTACCTTGAGCCGCCCGGTGGGACCGGCGAATTCACCACCAAGTGGATACTGTGGGGCAGGGGAGAGGCGTCGATAAACGTCGATGCCCCTGACGGCGAGGTCATGGTGCAGGTGACCGACCACCTGGGAAATCGGATCGAAGGCTATACGTACGCCGACTGCGAAGCGTTCCGGGGAGACTCGATCGGTTGGACGCCGAGGTGGCGGGACGGCAAAAACCTGTCCGCTCTCGCGGGTCGCGTCATCAAGTTGGGCGTGAGAGTAGCCAACGGCCGCGTCTACGCCCTTCGCGGCGACTACCGGTTCATCACCATGCCGCAAGCCCGCAACTACATTCAGACCGGCAAGGAGCCAGAGCTGACGCCTGATTACTAAGGAGGTCACTGGCTTTGCAGGACCGGTTAACGATGTCGTCAACTTGTTCGAGGTCCCGTGTGAGCCCGAGGACTACCCATGTCGGAAATCCCGGATAAAGGGAGCAGAATCAACGACGCCCAACCCGTCAAAGCCTCGCCGGAAGAGGTGCTGCAGGCGCTCGTTCTGGGGCCCGGCCCGGAGCGGTTGGGGGATCTTATCGCGGAGTTCAACCTGTTCGACGTGTTCAAGATTGAGACGCGAGAACTCCAACATTCGGCGCTGCTGGCGTGGCTTCTTGACCCTCGCGGCTCCCACGGATTGCGAGCCTACTTTCTTCGTAGATTTCTCTCAGAGGGTGTCTAAAAACAATTGTCATTCTGTCATTCTGAGCGAAGCCGAAGAATCTACTTTCAACGAGGCGGGCCGGCCAATACAGTTGACCCCGGACCACCCGGTATTGCTCAGGACGGAGGGACTTATTAGACACCCTCTCAGAGGCAGCGGCGGAGGCGAACGAGGAAAAATACCGGGCGTTATCCCGCTTGCCGTGGGTGGTTGGGAGCTCGACGACATCGATGTCGCGACAAAGCGCCACAACATAGATATCATGCTGCTCGACAAGACAGACAAGTTCGTCTGTCTGATAGAGAACAAGATTGGGGCGAGCGAACACCCCGGCCAACTGCCGCTACCTTGATAACGGTGGAACGGGAATACGAAGGCTTCAGTCCGTTCCCAATTTTTCTGACGCCAGGTGGTTCTGAACCGGCAGCCGAGGTTGATGCCGAACGCTACGTGCCCTTCGACTATGGAAAGGTTGCCGACCTCATTGATCGGACACTCCGGACGCACGGCTCGACCATCAGCGCCATCGTATCCGGGTTCTTGGGGCAGTACGCCCGTACCCTAAGGAGGCACGTGTTCAAGACCACCGATAACATCGACGATTTGCCTCTTCAGATTTACAACAACCACGGGGCCGCGATTGATCTGATTATCAACGCTAGGCCTGCCTTGGAGGACAGAGGCTGGGCTGTAATTGATTCGGCAATAGAGAAGCATGCTTCCCACTTGCATGCCGAATTTATTGGGAAGTCGATTCACCGGTTCTTCGCCCCTGAACTTGATGAAATACGTGAACTCAAGGAAGGGAGTGGGTGGACGAAATCGGGCCGGATGCTGATGTTCGAACTTAAGCACTGAGAAAGGGCTCTCGTTTTGACGTTGGGGCCCGGCCCGGAGCAATCACGCAGGCGGATTTACGATCTCGTGCAGAGGGGCGGAGCGCCTGGCGTGCACATGCGTATCGCACGCAATCTAAGCAGTAAATGGCATACGCTGTACAGTAGGACGCTGATCGGAAGGGATGGCTCGGATGAGCCTGATTACGAGAAAGCACGGCCGCAGATTGAGCGGGTCATCGCAGAATTCTTTGAGAATGACTACTGGCCTATGGTGAACGCCATACGCGCGGAATTCGGGTTGTCTCCTGCCTCTTCCTCTTCCGCCATTAGTGCCACGATCGACTAATAGCGGGCCTTCATCCGCTTGGGGTTGCGATCCCAAATACAATGTGAAGGACTTCGGTGGGGATCGTAATGTCCAGTGAGGACGCGTGTTCCCTCTCTTATCCCGGCTGGCCACAAGGGAAATAGCGTATCCCATGAGAATCGCAGACATACGGGCAGCGCCCGTCGATCTTCACCAGCAGCCCAGGACCGCGCCGCGCGTGCCGAGACTGACTGATGCGCCCGAGATGGTCAGCCCGATGCGTCGTTACGGAGATTTCCAGCGGCCCGACTGGTCGCCGCGCGGTTGGGGGCGGACTGCCTGTGTCGTCACGGCGGATGACGGTACGTTCGGCGTTGGTTTCACGATCCACCATGGACCGGTGACGAGCATCATCAACGACCATCTCGGCCCAACCTTGACCGGCCAGAACTGCTTCGCCACCGAGCGGCTGTGGGATGTGATGCAGCGGGCAACCGCCCAGTACGGCACGGCCGGCATCGCGAGCTACGCCATCAGCGCTGTCGACAACGCGCTATGGGACCTGAAGGGCAAGATACTCGGCCGACCCGTGTACGAACTCCTCGGGGGACCGCAAAAGGACCGCATCTTCTGCTACGCAAGCGCGACCGACGCCGGATACGGGCTCGAAAACAGCATCGACTGGTTTCTCGAATTGGGATTCCGAGCCGTGAAGGTCTTTTTACAGTATGGACCTGATGACGGCCTCGAAGGCCTCCGCAAAAACGAGGGGATAGTGGCGCGCGCCCGCGAGCAGATCGGCGGCGAAGTCGAACTCATGGTGGATGCGTGGACGTCCCCCGATGCCGAATACGCCATCAGGCTCGCCGGAATGCTAGAGCCGTATCGCATCAAGTGGCTCGAGGACTATCTGCGGCCGGAAGACTTGGCCAGCTACTTCAGGGTTAGGCAGCGTCTGCCGGGCGCGACACTTGCTACCGGCGAGCACTGGTACAGCATCTACCCCTTTGCCCACGCCGCGGCGAATGGGCTCGTGGACATCCTCCAGCCGGACGTGCAGTGGGTCGGCGGCATATCGGCCAGCGTGCGGATCGCCCATCTCGCAGAGGCCCACGGCCTGTCGATGATCTCGCACGGAGGGATGAACTACCCTTACGGACAGCACCTCACGTTTGCCATGCCCGCAGTCGTCTGGGGCGAGCGTTCAGAAGGTGTCGCCCCACCTGGCGTCCCGCTGGAAGAGATGGTCGTCTTGCCGGGAACTCCCGTCATCAAGAACGGTTACCTTACTCCGTCTGACGCGCCCGGCTTCGGCCTGGAACTGACCAGGGAGTGGTTGGAAGACCGTTCTATCTGACCTCGGCCCGATCCCCCGCGCTGGTTTAGCGCTGTGGCGCGATGCCGTCCGCGGCGATCAACGAATCCGCACGAACTTGCGCACTCGCTGACCGTGTCCGGCCGCGCCGATTTCGGCCACGTAGACGTCTCCGTTCGTCGCGGCCCATATGCCGTGTGGCGCTTCGAGGACTCCGTCAGGCGTCCCCCGCCACCTCGAAATCAGTTCCCCATCAATCGTAAATATCGAAACCCCGGTCGGTGAACCCTGCTCCGCAACATAGACGAGGCCATCCGGGCTCATGTATACGTCACCCGGGCTGAGAACGTCATTCCACTCCTCGACGAATTCCCCCGCGGCGGTGAATATCTGAATCCGGCTGTTCTCGCGGTCGCAGATGAACACCCTGTCGCGCTCGTCGATGCCGATATTGTGGAGTAGCGCGAATTCGCCCGGTCCGGCGCCTGAACGACCCCATGAAAACCTGAGCTCGCCCGTCGACGAAAAACAGTGCACCCGGCGATTTCCGTACCCGTCCGACACGTATATGTCGCCGGCGGTGTTCAGTGACACACCGCTCGGCATGTTGAATGGATCTCCGTTGTCCCCCTTTTGGGACGTCGTGGGCATCGCCCGTCCGCGAGTCCCCAACTCGAGCAGCAGCGCGCCGTCCTGTCGGCGCTTCTCGACGACGTGTATCTGGGAATCTGTCAGCCAGATATTGTCGGCTGGATCTATGAATATCCCGTGAGGGTCGTTGTAGTCCCCTTCGCCCCACGACCCGACAAAGTCGCCGTCGGCAGTCCATGTGCTGACAGGGTGTTTGCCGCGACTGAAAACCCAAACCCGATCTCGCGAGTCGACGGCCACATCCGAGCAAAGCGTGAACTCCCAGAACTCAGGCATCTTCGGCCAATCCGTCGCCATTTCGTAACGAAAATCCCCGTATCCAACTATCTCCGACGCCATGCGATCCTCACTTTGCCTATCACCGCCAGGTTCACCCCCGGCGACCGTACCAAGCCACACCGCAAACCTAAATGCGGCGCTATCCCCCTGTCAACCTCCGCACCCCGCCGGCGCCCAACAACCCCTGCCGGAATCGTACGCGGGCGGCCTGCAATTCGGGCTGTCAACCTCCGCACCCCGCCGGCGCCCAACAACCCGTGGGAGCGTCTCTTGTGGGCGCCCGATGGGGGTGGAATTGAAGGGTAACTCTGAGACATCTCCTTATTAGAAACCCTCTGAGGCGTTAGGATTGGGGATCAAAGCCGTCTCAAAAGTCCCGGCATTCTCGCGAAAGCGGGAATCTGGAAAGCGCTGGAGACGGGATTGGCCACTTGAAGGGCAGTTCTGAAATAGCTTCTAAAGCCCTCCGAACGGCGGAGGGAGCGCCTTGGCGCGTGAATATATGCAATCCTTTTTCCATCGGGAGTGAACTCTAGTGAACCGCAATATGATGAAACAAGCCCGCCAGATGCAGGCGCGGCTCGCCCAGATGCAGCAGGAGCTCGCCGAAGCCCGTACGGAGGCCTCCGCGGGCGGCGGAGTCATAAGGGCGGTAGTGATCGGGGGCAATAGGGTGGAATCGATCAACATATCGCCAGAAGTGGTCGACCCCGACGACGTCGAGCTTCTCGAAGACCTCGTCACGGCAGCGGTTAACGAGGCCCTCGAAACGGCTCACGCGAACGCGGCGTCAAAGATGGGCGCCATCACGGGCGGCCTGAACATCCCCGGTCTTACCTGAAAATGTCGACCTCCGGCATCGCGCCTTCTACCGCGCCACCGGTGGCGCGGCTCATAGACGCCTTTCACCGATTGCCCGGAGTTGGCCCCAAGGGGGCGCAGCGCCTCACGTACTTCCTGATCCGCATGCCCCGGAAGGAGGCGGAAGAACTGGCAGAGGCGATTCTCTCCGTGAAGGACCGAATCGTTCTTTGCGACACCTGCGCCAACATCGGCGAGAAGGCCGAATGCGCGGTCTG
Source organism: Dehalococcoidia bacterium (assembly GCA_965224235.1). Lineage (GTDB taxonomy): Bacteria > Chloroflexota > Dehalococcoidia > Lucifugimonadales > Lucifugimonadaceae. The sequence goes on from CBDCYP010000002.1 coordinate 2,071,429, forward strand.
CGCCGACCTGACTCGCGACCGGGAGCGGATCTGCGTTGTGGAGGAGCCGCTCGATGTTGTTGCGATAGAGCGCACCCACGTATTCAGGGGCACGTACCACGTGCTGCACGGCGTCATCTCTCCCGTTAACGGCGTGGGACCGGAAGACCTGAGGGTTCGGGAGCTCCTGGAACGGCTAAAGGACGAACGCGTGCAGGAGGTGATCCTGGCGACCAACCCCAATCTTGAGGGAGAGGCGACGGCGATGTACCTGCAACGGTTGATCGGGCCGCTCGGAATCAAAGTGACGCGCCTCGCGCGCGGGCTGCCTGCGGGGGCCGACCTCGAGTACGCAGACGACGCCACACTTACTCACGCCCTGGAGGCGCGCACACTGCTCGATGGAACGACTCCTGAGGAACAGGTCTAGCAGGCGGAAAACGGCCTCGGTCCGTGTCACTTTTAGCAGGCGGCGGATGGCCATAACCCGCGTCATTCCCTCAAAAAGAGACCTTTGCGTAACCTCGACACATGTCATTCCGGGCACTCAGAATGACATGGGGGCTTTCAGGGTGCCATGGAGTGAGGAATCACTGGTTGGGGAGCTAGTTATTCAAAGGTCTCTGAAAACGGGAACCCACCTCTGCGCGGCCCGGCGCCGATCAAGGTGACTTCGCGCTCCCGTACGTACTCCACAGAAGGCGTGGTCGTTCGCCATCGCGACATTGGCGAGGCTGATCGACTGCTGTGGATCATCACGCCCGACCACGGCATCATCCGGTCGGTTGCGAGAAGCGCACGAAAGCCGGGGTCGAAACTCGGCGGCCACATCGACCTGCTGCGCCACGTCTCCCTGTCGATGCGGACGGGCAGGACTTTGGACCAGGTTTCGCAGGTGGAGACGATCTCCGGCTTCGTCCCGCTGCGGCAGGACCTCGTCAGGGCGTCGACGGGATCGTACGTCGCGGAATTGGCGGAACGCTTCAGCGTCGAGGGCGGCCCCAACCGCCAGTTATTCGAACTGCTCGTATCTGCGCTGGGTTACCTGCAGACGACGTCCAGGACGCAGCGGCTCCCCCGTTGGTTCGAGTTGCGGCTGCTGTCGATCTCGGGCTTCATGCCGGAGTTGTACGCATGTGTCGACTGCGGCGGCGAGCTTGTGCAGGGTGATCACGTATTTTCGTCGGAGCGCGGCGGCGTTGTGTGCCCCGAGTGCCGATCTGCCGGCGGCGACGTTCTTCTGCCCGCGCGAGAGGGCGTCATAAAGCTTCTGCGCTTCCTACATACCTCCGAGTGGGAGAGCGCTGAGCGACTAAAGCTCCATGACGAGGTGTCTCGTCACACGGCCCGCATACTGCGCGCCCACATGCGCTACGTCCTGGACCACTCCATCCGCTCCATAGCCTTCCTGGACGAAGTGAATAAAGGGCCGGGGTCGGGGCTTTGAGCGCGCGAGATAGGGTCCCCAAAGAATCTGGCAATACGCGTCTCGGCCCGTCGTGAAAACCACCCACCGCCGCCTCTTAGTAAATATCTCAATAATTTCGTCATTCTCGCGAAAGGACACCTTTGCATAACTAGCTCCCCGACCAGTGATTCCTCACTCCTTGTCAGCCTGAACGCCCCATGTCACCCTGTCACCCTGAGCGAAGCCGAAGGGTCTGGGTAAGAGGGGCGGGGCATGCCATCTGGATGGCTTGGGTCCTTCGCAACATACAAATGACATGTGTAGAGGTTACGCAAAGGTCTCCGAAAGCGGGAATCCAAAGAGCGCGAGAGACGAGAATGTCTAACTGAAGGCTAGTTCTGAGACCGCGACTGAGTTCGGAGTCTCAGCCTAATTCCCGGACCGACGGTCATATTGACTAATGCGCCGCGGCGAGCTGCCGACTACTTTTTCTTCACCCGCCTTGGGGCTTATCGACATCAAACGTGTCCGGCGCGGTTACATCATGAAATATGGAATACTCTGAAATGACAATGTCCTCTCCGTCGATACTTACCCACACAACGAGCGAGTAGACTCCTTCACCGTGTTTCGCCAATACGTCCCACAGATCGGCCGATACGGAGAAATCTTCCCCTCTGGCCGTCCATTCCAGCGCGGTGATCCACGGCACCGTGATCGTCTGCGCCTGCCGTCCAAGGCTTTCAAGGTAGGCCGCCTGCCAGAATAAGTGCGCCTCGTCGTGCGAGCGCGGCGCGTCCGCGTTTGCGGGAACATCGTAGGGATCGGGGCATGGTCTGTACGTACTCGTAAACTCATGCATTGGATAGAACGAACGTCCAGTAAGCGGTGGTCTCAGCGCCGCTACCGGAAGCCCATTGTCATAGCAGTAGGTACGCGCGACCTGTCCCCTGGTGAGTGTGTGTGGTGGAGGGTCGTAATAGACCTGCACACTGAGGTCGCGGAAGTCGTCATTGAACCGCACGCCGTTCTTTACCATTCCGGACATACGAAGGACGCCCTTATCGATGACAGGGAGTTGCTCGTATTCAACATAGTCGCCCTCGAAGTGCTGGATAACTTTGAAGTTGTAACGGTCCCATGCAAGTCCGATGTTTACCTTTTTGTGCCACGGGCGCAGGATGTTGTCCCGATGGCCCGGACTATCCATCAACCCTTCCATAGCCTGGCGAATCTCCTGTTCCGCGCTGCCGTTTGCCCGGTATCCGTCAGACGCCTTGATGCAATAGTCTAAACCACTTCCATTCTCTCCATTGGACTGGTAGCTGCCGGCAAGGCTATATCGCATGTAGGGTTTCAGGCCGTCGATGCCCCAGTGTGACGAGAAGCAATTCTCCAGGGCCGCCTCGGCGTGAAGTTGGGCCGCCGCATTGTCACCCAGGACAACGGGTTTGAGCCCGGCGCTCACACGCTCGGAATTGATGAGTTCGAGCATGTAGCTCTTTTCCTCGATGTGACGCATGGGTGGCGGGGGTATAGGCGTCGGAGTGGGTGTCATTGTGGCCGTTGGCATGGGTGTAGGCGTGTTTGTGGCCGTGGGAGGCGGCGCGGGTGTGTTGGTGGCCGCGGGGGAAGGTGTGGGCGTTATGCCTGGTGTGGTGGTGGGCACGACTGGGAGTGTCACCGCAGTGCCTGACGATGCCGTTGCCGTAGGGGGGAGCGTGGGGGTGACTCCGGGCGTTGCCGAGGCCGTTGGCAAGGGTGTAGGCGTGGGAGGCGGCGCGGGTGGGGGTATGAGGGTTACGACTGGCATAGGAGTGTGCGTGGGATGGAGTGTGACCGTAATGACAGGTGTAACGGTGGCTGCCAGCGACGGTGTGGCCGTGCCGGCCAAGGGCAAGACAGACTGTCCTCCGTCGGAGCGCGGGGTTGCGACGGAACGGCGGACTGGAACTTCGACTATCGTCCGGGTCCCAGGCGTTGCGGTGGCATGAGCGTCGGGAGCGGATGCTTCGCCTGCCATGGCCGCGCCAGTCTGAGCCGGGCCCGACACTCCGGCAAGATCGGCCGATTGATCGTAGGCCAAATCCCCACTGCACACTTGCGCTTTCCAGTCGTCCGGGTACCGGACTGACACTGCCGAGTGGTCGTTAGGGTAAGGCGCCCTGCCCAGAAAGGCGAAGACTGTTTCCGGTTCCGTCGGGCAGGCGGCGGCCAGCCGATAGTCTTCGGCCATCATCTCGACGGCGGCCCCCAACGTAGCGCCGTTATACCAGTGGCCGCCAATCACGGCTGCGGTGACGATGATGGCTATCACAAGCAGTGCGGCAACCAGCCGTCTGATTCCACGCCAGAAGCCAAAACCCCTTCTCGGATATCGGTAGTCCGAACGCCCACTCGACTGGGTAGTGCTTCTTCTTGACCGGGCCGGTCCTGTTTTGCGGAAACCTTTTCTTTTGCGGGAACCTCTTCTCGATTGGGCAGGGCCCGTTTTACGGCTAGTAGTTTTCGATTTCGTATGACGTTTGTTGTCTTTATTGCGGCGAGTTGTCTCCGCGCGGGGCTCGCGCTCCACTGTGGGAGGCGTAACAGTGTCAGGCTCACGAGGAAAAATGATGGCATCGTATTCTCGTCGTAATTGCTGATTCGATAGAATCGCATATACGTGATTCAGACGAGCTGTCTCCCGATTGGCCTGACTTCGTTTGGACACGTCGGGATGAAGTTGCTTGACCCTGCGTAAATAGGCTTTTCGGATATCAATTGATGACGCCGATGGTTCAATGTCAAGTTCATAATAATAATTTCGACTTCTGCGTCGGACGCCCTCCATGGTCGGGCCGCCCGTCGTTTCGGTCAATCTTAGGAACGCACTAAGCAGCTCACGGGCGCAGTTGAGCGCGCCTTGGTAGCGGATGGATATGCTCAGGATGCGACGGTCGTCGATGGAGGATTGACTGAAGACTTCGTAGAACTCCCACCGGTCACCGTTGGTGAGACCGACGTATGTGGCGCCAGTTGTCTTGGCGTTGATCAGCGCCAAGACGCGATCCGCGTCTACGATGTGGGCGCTCAGTTGTTTGGCTTCGATGATGGCGATGGGTTTGTCGCTGCGTGCCCCCTGAGCGCGTCCGAGTAGGGCATAGTCCGCTTGTCCGTCACCTGCGTGGTAGTCAGGAATGACCATCGCAGGGTCCGAGGTGTCCCAGCCGAGGGCATCAAGCAACGGGTCGATGAGCAACATGCGGGTTCGGTATTTGAACGAGCCGATGGTCTCATCGTGTCGCTTCATGAGCCCTTGCAGCGTTTCGATGACGCCAACGAGGTCGTCCAGATCTACACGTTCGGTGGGGTTAGGCATGTACCATTCTCTTCCGCGGGCGATTGTATCGCCCGGTTGAAGAGGGCGGCGCATGGGGCCTTGTCACTGGTGGGGACAACGACGCTTGCGGAGTACTAGGCAGTGTCGGTGAAAGAGCGCGGGATAACGGTTTCCAGAACATAGACGTCACTCTCCGCCCTTTGAACCAGGACCGGCAATTCCGATCCGTCCGTCGCCTTGATTGAAGCGCAACGTCGGATCTATCAGCCGCTACTTAGACGATTCTGGAACCGTCGGGAGACCGGGACACGTAAAGCTCCCCCCTGCGAAGGTCGGAGCCGTCCACGTCAACGAGGTAGAGAGCCCCACCTGAAGAGAACTGGACAAAATCAAGAACCTTCATGGGTAGGACACAATAGCAACGGAAAACTTCGGTATGCGTGGACGGTGGGCCTAGGGCATTTCAAAGCTTACAGGAGATCATGAAGTTCGATTCCCCGCAATCGGGACCTGATTGGACGGTAGGCAGTACCGTCTTTGAGTTGGTCGTTAAGTTGTAGCGCTCTCCGAGAGAGACCAGGTAAAGCCAATTTTTAGGCTGCCACCACCGTGATCGGCGTCCTCCACCCGGCGGGGCGCCCGGTAGAAGACATCATCTCCGGCTCCGGCAGAGGCTTCCCAGGTCAGCAGCGCCGAGCCGTCGGACTGAAGGGCTGTCTGGACGTTGCCTGGGCGCACCGGTCTCCCGGCTACTTCCCAGTCGCCGCCGTCATCACCGCCAGCACGTTGCCTGGGCGCACCCGTCTCCCTCCTACTCCCCCGTCGCCGCTGTCATCACCGCCAGCACGTTGTCCTCGCCGTCGTAGGCGGTGATCCGGTATTCGTACCGGGCGCTCTTCTGCACGTCGCCGTCGAAGAAAGCCGTTGAGATGTACCACCCAGGAGTCAGCAGGCCGTTCTTCTCTGCCGTATAGCGCTTCGCCCCGTCAACGACGTCCCACTTTACCCTGACCCGGCCCTGGACGAAGTACGCTGTAGCCTGGTAGTAACCGGCCGCAACTGCCGACTCCTCCTGCCCGCTGCCATCGGCTTCCGCTTCATCCCCGTTGGCCGGGGCGGTGTCGGGCGGTGGGTCGGGGCAGGCGGTGACCGCGATGGCCGCATCAGACCAAGGGCCCCCACCCCTCGGCGTTCCTCGCCCGCACCCGCACATCGTAGGACGTGCCCTTGACTACGGATTGACCCCTGTGGTTCACCAGGTTGTAGCCGGTTACGGTCCCCCTCTTCGTCGGCTTAGCGTCGGCGTAGGCGGAATCTGCCTCCGAGCTCAGCTTGTATTGAATGCCGTACCCGGCAATGGCGGAAGAACCCGCCACCGGCGCCGTCCAGGTGACGCGGAAGGATCTCTGCTTCACCTTGATAATCTCCGGCGCGTCCGGCTGGCCCGGAGCGGTGTCCTCCACATCGTCAACAGTGATGGTTACGGCAATGCTGGCGGACAGCCCGCCGCCGTCGGCGGCGGTCACCGTCACCGCGTAGGAGTCCTTGGCCTCGTAGTCCAGCGCGCCCTTGGTCTGCAACTGGCCGCTGCTGGCGTCTATGGCGAAGTGGGCGTCGTCGGCAGTGCTGCCCAGGGTGTAGGTCGGACTGTCCCCGACGTCGGGGTCCGTGAGCGCCACCGGGGTCGCCGATGTCCGTACCGGAGGCGGTGTTCTCCGCCACCTGGAGGGTTACGCCGGCGGCCGCGAAGGCCGGGGCTTCCTTCACGTCGGTCACCGTGATGGTTACGTCCAAGCCGGCCCACAGCCCCGCGCCGTCGGCGGCGATTACCGTCACCGCGTAGGAGTCCTGGGACTCGTAGCCCAGCGCGCCCTTGGTCTGCAACTGGCCGCTGTCGGCGTCGTTGGCGAAGTGGCCGGCATCGGCGCCCCCCAACAGGTAGGCAGGGTGTCCCCGTCGTCCGGGTCCGTGGCCTTCACCGGGCCGCCGATGGCCGCGCCCGCTGCCGTGTTCTCCGCCACCTGGAACGTTGCCGCACTGTCTTCGGCAAAGGCGGGGGGACAACCGTCGAAGGCCCACGGCCTGAGTAGAGGTAGCGTTGCACGGCTTCCCGGCCGTTCCCCTCATCCCGGTACGCCACCACCCCGTCCCGCCAGCAGCCTCCACCCGCCGGGCGATGACGGCATAGCTGCTATCGGCGGCGTCCACCCGGCGCCGCACCCGGTAGAAGGTATCGTCCCCGGCTTCGGCCGGCGCGTCCCAGGTCACCAACGCCGAGCCGTTCTTCTGGGGCGTCGCCCGGAGGTTGGCCGGATGTCCCGGAGGCTGCGGCGCCGACCGCCGGAACCGTTGCGTCCCAGGCTCCGCCCCGGTCGCCGCCGCTGGCGCTTTATAATAGGGTGTGCCGCAGGCCTCCGCGCTGTCCGGTCCCCAGCCGTCGACTGTTGCGCGCCCGCGCCCGGACCTCGTAATTGATCAGGGGCGCCAGATGGGTCATGGTGTAGGTCGTAACCGGCCCGGTGAACTTCGCCCGGTAGCCATCGTGATAGTACGTTACCTCGTAGTTATACACCGGCGGCTTGCCCGCCATGTCGGGAGCACTCCAGGAGACGACCAGGCTTCCCCGGAGGGGGACAATGGTCACGGGAGGGGGACAATGGTCACGCCCGTGGGGGCGCCCGGCAGCTCCGGCACGTCGGTTACCCGGATGATTATCCCGTTCGAGGGCCAGGTGTCACCGGTGCCGCTGGTGCGAACGGCTGTTATGCGGATCCGGTAGGTATCCTTGCTCTCGTAGTCCAGCGCGCCACTTGTAGAAAGTTGGCCGGTAAAGGTGTCGATGGTGAAGTGACCCTCAATCGGGCCACTCAGCGTCGTTAAACATCTGGTAAGCGAAGACGTCCGCTGTGGGAGCCAGGGTCAAAGTGATGCCGAGTATGGGAGCGCCGGACGGGGTGTTCTCCGGTACCGTTACCTTGAACACACCCGTGCCGCCTGCAGAGCCTACAGAGGGGATGTGATCGTTCGCCATTCGGCCCTGGCCCCCGAACTCGTAGGCGGTGGCGATGCCGTCGCCGTCCCAGTCCACCTTCAGCGTCGCAGCGTCGGGTAATGGGCACTGGACCCGAAGTCCCACGGGTCATCGCCGAACCCGTCACCGTCCCAGTTGGCGTAGATGCCCGTATAGCCGGTGACCCATTGCAGCTCCTCGGTGGTCTTGCCCTTGCCATAGACCCAATCCGAGTCGTCCCCGGGCCTATGCCGGGACGTGACGATATCCCAGTAGCTGTCGTGTTCCTGGTCGCCGTAGCTCTTGCCGACCAGTCCGCCGATTTTCCAGTGGACCTCCATCATGTAGGCGAGATCCCGCCGGGAGCGGTCCTTGTGCTCCCCGGGCTGGTACCCGGCCAGACTGATCGGGTGACCGCCGGTGGCGTAGCTGGCGGCAATCGGGCCGCTGTTGTCGCCCACCAGTCCGCCCACCTAGGTCGGCGTGTAGTATACATAACTGCCGTCTACCCACCTACCGGGGATCGGGTCTAAGAGGGTGTCTAATAAGTCCCTCCGTCCTGAGCAATACCGGGCGATCCGGGGTCAACTGTATGGGCCGGCCCGCCTCGTTGAAAGTAGATTCTTCGGCTTCGCTCAGAATGACAATTGTTTTTAGACACCCTCTAAGGATACTCTGAGCAAGTCTGTTGGAGTGTGCCATAGTACCATGTCACCCAGAAGAAGGAGGATGTTTTGAGGTGAACGATACTATGGACCAGCCAACATTTGCGGATCTGGAATACGACGGCAAGAAGCGCAAAACCCGCCGGGAGATATTCCTGGAGCGCATGGATAGTCTGATCCCGTGGGATCATATAGAAGAGCGTATCCGCCCCTTCTATCCCAAGGCGGGCCGGGGCCGAAGACCGTATGAGTTGTCGGTGATGCTGCGGATACACTGCGTGCAGTTGTTCTACAACCTCAGTGATCCTGGTATGGAGGACGTGCTCTACGAGGTCGAGTCGGTGAGACGGTTCGTAGGTCTGAGGCTGTCGGGCCCGCTGCCGGACGAGACGACGATCCTGAACTTCCGCCATCTGTTGGAAGAGCACGAGTTGGGGCAGAGTCTGTTCGAGGAGATCAACCGTCATCTGGAGTCCCAGGGACTGCGGCTTCGGGAGGGGACGATCGTGGACGCGAGCATCATCGAGGCACCGTCATCGACGAAGAATCGGGCTGGTGTTCGCGACCCTGAGATGCATCAGACGAAGAAGGGGAACGAGTGGCGCTTTGGGATGAAAGTACACATCGGTGCGGACGCTGAGACGGGAGTGGCGCATAGCGTAGCAACGACACCGGCGAACGTGCATGACGTGACAGAGGCGCACCGGCTGCTGCACGGTGGAGAGAGACGGGTGTTGGGCGATGCGGGATATCAAGGAGTGGACAAGCGTGCGGAGAACCGCGAGTTGGGTGTGGACTGGCAGGTGGCGATGAGGCCTGGCCGGCGACGGCGACTGGAGCCGGGAAGCGGTGAGGCGCTAGCGGAGAAGCGGAAGGCGTCGGTCAGGGCGAAGGTGGAGCATCCGTTCCTGTACGTGAAGCGGCGCTTTGGGTACGCCAAGGTACGGTACCGAGGGCTGGCTAAGAACACGCAGCGACTGATGTTACTGCTTGGGCTGACCAACCTGATAACGGCAGAGCGATATATGGCGGCCTGACGTGGGCGAAGTGCGTCCAAATCAGAGATATGAGCGACGAAACGCCCCGGCAGAGCCGTTTAGGGCAGCGGCAGCATCAATGGGCATGCAATAGAAGAGCGGACATCCCCGTCAATATCCCTTCTGTACACCCCATACGGCTTACACGATGTTGTTCAGAGGTTCCCTAGCTCGTATTCGCGCCCTTCCTCAACCCGAAATCCTTCCGGCAGGTGACACCGAAGCGGTGGACGACGACAATTGATCGTGCACATTACGTAATGCTCCGCCCGCGGCTAACACGGGCGATGCCTGGGAACGGACCGATATGGCCAGACAAAAATGCGTCCTCGCCTACAGCGGCGGTATGGACTCCACTATTTCAGTCGCGTGGATCCAGGAGCAGTACGACATGGACGTCGTAACTCTGACCCTGGATCTGGGCGGCGGCCCAGAACTCGAGGGCGTGGAGGAGAGGGCCCGTTCGGCCGGCGCCGTTCAGACGCTTGTGTGGGACGTGAAGGGCGAGTTCGTAAACGAGTACATTTTCCGCGGCCTCAAGGCCGGCGCAATGTACGAAGACGTCTACCCACTGTCTACCGCCCTTGGTCGTCCGCTGATGGCCAAAAAACTGGTCGAGGCGGCGCGGGAGACCGGGGCCGCGGCCGTTGCACATGGATGCACCGGCAAGGGCAACGATCAGGTTCGCTTCGATGCCGGCGTCAAAACGCTGGCCGCGCACGGAGAACCGTTGCGGATCATCGCGCCGGCGCGGGAGTGGGGAATGACCCGCGACGAAGAAAAGGTGTACGCCGCAAAGGCAGGCCTCGAACTGAGGGAGGTGGGGGAAGACCAGCGCGTCTATTCAATCGACCGCAATCTTTGGGGACAGGCCATAGAGGGCGAAGATCTCGAGGACACGTGGATTACCCCTCCAGAAGACGCCTACTCGTGGACGATGCCCGCCGACCTCGCGCCGGACCAACCGGAAGAGATCGAGATATCGTTCGATGCCGGTGTTCCGGTCGCCCTCGACGGAGTGCCGATGAGCGGTGTGGACCTAATCGCGAGGATCAACGCGCTTGCGGGCAGCCACGGCGTGGGACGCGTCGATCACCTCGAAAACCGGCTGGTCGGCATCAAGTCCCGCGAGGTCTACGAAACGCCCGCCGCGGTAGTGCTCCACTCGGCGTTGCGGGCCCTCGAAACGTCAACGCTCGCAAGGGAGCAACAGCGCTTAAAGTCGCAACTAGCCCAGACCTATTCGGACCTCGTCTACGACGGGCGGTGGTTCACACAGGTCCGCGAAAACCTCGACGCCTTCATGGATAGCGTCCTGCGTTACACAACCGGCGACGTGCGGGTACGGCTGCACAAGGGCAGCGCCGTCGTGACCGGACGGCGGTCGCCTTACTCGCTTTACGACTTCGGCCTCGCCACTTACTCGACCGAGGACGCATTCGACCACGGCGCGGCAACGGGGTTCATCGACATCTACTCGCTGCCGGCCCGAACGCAGCACCGCTCCCAGACCAAGCGCGAGGCCCGCTAAAAGGACCGTCGGGCGTGCTTGACACCCCTGCCCTCTCGGCGGTTCACTGACGGGAAGGCGCGGGAGCGACGCTGAACATCCCGTACGCCGGCTGGGGCAAAACTCGTGCGTTTCCCGGTACCGGCCGCGCCCCTCAGGCTTGGTTGCCGGCGTAGCTGCCCGCAAGCAGGGCGTCCTGGCTGAACCGCTCAGGCCGCAACGGCGATATATCCACCGTACTCGCCTGCCCGTCGAGGATAGTCTCCGCCACCACCTTGCCGACCGCCGGTCCGAGTTTGAATCCGTGCCCGCTGAACCCTTCGCAGTGCACAAATCCTCCCACGTCCGGGTCGCTTCCGATGATCGGATGCCAGTCGGGCGTCACGTCGTACAGGCTGGCATAGCCCCGCACGATCTCCGCCCGCGCTCCAAACTCCGGCAGGCGCAGACCGAGCCGCTCCATCATCCCCTCCCTGAACGAGTCGTCCGTATCGGTATCGTAGTCATCGGGGTCGGCCAATTCGATGTCCTTCGGGTACCCGTCTCCGGCCAACAGCAGGCCGGCCCCCGCCGGCCGCCAGTAGATGCGGTCAAGACCGTTTGAAACGGCCATCTGCGGCATGACCGAGTCATCATCGCAACGCAGCAGTATGTCCTGCTCCCGGGTGACGGTGATCGGGATTTCGATGCCCGCCCACGACGCCACAACTGCGCTCCACGGCCCGGTGGCGTTCACCACTACAGGAGCGCTGATGTACCCTGCGTCAGTCTCGACGCCCGTGACACGGCCCCCGGTCACAGCTATGCAGGTGGCGGGTGTGCCCTCGTAAACGGCCGCGCCGAGTTTCCGCGCTTTCGACGCAAAACCCTGCGTCGTTCCGACCGGATCAGCATAACCTCCTCGTGGTTCGAACAACGCCGCGCCCAGGCCCGCCGTGTTGATGCCCGGGATGAAATCGAGCAAGTCGTCCAACGGCACCTCGTCCACCGCAACGCCCAACTGCCGGTGCCGGCTTAAGTTGTGGGCCATGGCGTCGACCGCGTCGGGCGGGCCGAGCTTTATCCATCCGGTCTGATTGAAAACCCCACTTCGGCCGGTCAGCTCCTTAAAGTTCTCGAACATCTCCACTGAGCGGAGGGCCAGCAGCGTCGTCACATCCTGAGAGTAGTGCTGCCTCACGATGGCGCCCGAGTGTCCGGTGCCGACCGCCGCCAGTGTTCGGGCCTCCAGAAGGACGACGTTCGTGCAACCCCGGACAGCCAGGTGATAGGCGGTACTCGCCCCCATCACGCCACAGCCAATGATGACTACATCAGCAGAACCCTGCATCAGGCTCCCTCCTTACTCGCCGCCAGACTACCTCATCCCGGCTTAGAGGGTGTCCAAAAAGGTGCCGCTGGAACGGGCCGTGAACGTTTGCGGTTCTGAGCGCAGCGAAGAATCTATAATACCGATTCGTTTTGATTGCGCCGCCAATTCACATCGTAGAGGCGGGTTTCAAGAGCCTGTTTCAAAGGTCCTTTGTGTATGTTCGTATCGACCGCCATGCGACGTTATACGTCGTTATTCTCTGAGTTACGGCGACAATCGAAGTCTGAAAAATAGTCGCTTCGGAGATCCGAGGTTTCTGAAACAGGCTCTTGAAACCCTCCTTAGACCTCGCCGATTGGCGGTGTTGTCGGCACCCGCAGGCCACCGATTTTGCGGGCTGATAAGATCTTGAATGCCCGCCTGATTTCAGGCAGGCTGTGACCTCGTCCTCATTGATGACCACGCCGTGAACGTGGTTAGGCGTCAGACCGGGACTACTCGGACTTGCCGTGCGGAAAGAAAACGGAACGTTCCGTTACTTCGGTGTCACTATGCCGGACATCCTGAACGCCTGACCCTAGATCGCGTAAGACTCCAGGAGGTCTTCCGCTGTCTTCTCACCAACGCTTTTCCTCACCTCAGCCAGCCTGTCGTTCAGCGAGGGATGGTCCTTTTTATAGACGAGGCCGAGTGGGATGCCCGGACGTTCCAGCAGATCGACTGCGGCCTGCTGGCTAGTCGGGTCGTGGTCGTCAGGAATGTCCCAGGCGATTCCCGGAATACCCTTCCGCCGATTGCCCTTCAGCAGGTCATAGGTGTCGTTGTAGGTCGTGCAGGGTGATTGAACGTGAACGATCGAAAAACCGCAGTGGTCCATCGCCTCTTCGATCATCGCGGCAAGTTGCCTGGGCTTACTCGAGTAGTGCGAACCGATGTAGCTGACGCCCATGGTCATGTAGAGCTTGAGCGGGAACATCTGCGCCTCGATCTTGCCGTGAGGCGTTGAGCTGGTGACCTGTCCGAACTCGGTCGTCGGTGAACTCTGCCCCTTCGTCAGGCCGTATACGCCGTTGTCCATAACAACGCAGGTGACGTCGAGATTGCGCTGCGCCTGCGGGCCGATGTGCTCGCCGCCGATGCTCAAGAAGTCTCCGTCCCCGGCAACAATTACGGTGTTCAACTCCGGCCTGCCCATCTTCACACCAAAGGCGAGGGGAAGTGTCCGGCCGTGTATGCCATGGAGGCCAAAGGGCTGCTCGCCCTCGGTCAGGTGCACCATATTTCCGGAGCAACCGATTCCGGCGACTATTACGTTGTTGGAGAACGGCGCCTCGTACTTTGCGGTCCGCGACTCCAAGGCCCATTCCAAGGCGCGCCGCACCCCGAAATCACCGCAACCCGGGCACCATTTGAAATCGTATTCTGCGCTTCGTCCGATCATACTGCCACTCTCTGGCCCGATTCTTTACGGATCCTCTTAGCGATCCGGGCTTCTAGGTCCGACGGGCGGAATGGGGTCCCGGTGTACTGTGTAATCGACTCGGCCCTGACGCCTTCAACGCGTAACAAGGCTGACCACTGCCCCAGATAGTTTAACTCCGGCACGATGACGAGGCGTTTCTGCCTCAACACCTCTAACACTTTGGGCGGCAGCGGGTGGAGGGCGAGTGAATATACCCACCCTATTTCGACCCCAGCCTCCCTTAACTTCTCATAGGCCTCTCTCGCAACGCCCTTCGAAGAACCCCATGGCATCATTACGATGTCCCGGTCGCAGTTCTCCAACTCATACGGCGAGTCGTTCAACAGTTCCAGTTTCTTGAACCGGCGCTCAGTCAATCTTATGTGATGCCGGGGCAGGTGAGTCGTGTCCCCGATCTCGTCGTGCTCGCTGCCGTTTGCCACGTACGCGCCGGGTCCGCCTGGCAGTGGCATTGGGGGTAACTCCCCTTCCGACCACGATTCATACCGCCTGAAACCATTCGCCCCGGTATAGACATTGCGGTTTTCCACATGGACCCTGGAGAGGTCCGGCGCTGGAATGTTTTCGCCCCGCTCGGCCTGTTGGAATTCGCTCAGCAGGACTACCGGCCCCTGATACCGTTCGGCCCAATTCACCGCCACGACCGCGGCGTAGAAACACTCTTCAACCGAACCGGGAGCGATCACAGGCAACTTCACGTCGCCATGAGCAGGGTGCAAGCAGGCGAAAAGGTCCGACTGTTCTGACTTCGTCGGTAAGCCGGTAGCCGGGCCGCCGCGTTGAACGTCCACTACGACGAGCGGGATTTCCGCCATCCATGACAGGCCCAGTCCTTCGCCCATGAGGGACAGTCCCGGTCCCGCCGTGGCGGTCATGGCCTTCTTACCGGCATAGCCGGCGCCGATGATGGCGTTTATGGCCTCGATCTCCGAACTTACCTGATACGCCACCTTGCCCGGGCCGACGAGGTTACTCTCCATCCAGACCAGAATCGTGGTGGCGGGTGAGATCGGATAACCGGCGTAGAACTCGACTCCGGCCGTATACGCTCCAAGGGCGATCGCCGCGTTGCCGGTGATCATTATTTGCTTGAAGCTAGGGGGTGTCGGCGGCGCAAGTTCGCCAACGTGGAACCCGCTGGTCATGGCCACGTCCACGCCGAGCCGAACGGCCTTGATATTCGCCTCGATGATTTCGTCATCGCCCGGTCGTCCTCGGGTGAATCGCTCTTGGATGAATTCGTCGATCTGCTCAAGCGAGAAATTGATCAGATTGGCCACCGCGCCTATCACCACCATGTTGGCGGCGCGGGCATTGCCGGTGGACTTGGCCAGTTCGTCTGCCTTGATGCCGAAATACTTGCCTCCGGCCGGCAGCTCGTACTCCGACGAGTCGTACACCGCGACGCCGTTTTCGGCCAAATCGGCGCTGTGGTTATCGAATGCGTACTGGTTGAGCGCTACGAGAACGTCTACGTCGTCGCCGGAACTCAACACCGGCGTTGTAGAGATGCGCACCTGTGAGGAGGCTGGTCCGCCCATAATCTGGGACGGAAACGTGGAGAACGTTTGAACGTAATATCCAGCCAGCGCGGCTGAACGGGCAAGTGCGTCCGCGGATGTGACGAGGCCCTGGCCTCCCTCACCTGCAAACCTGATCACAAAGTCTTTGCTTTGCACTCATCCTCCTGTTCATTTCGTGACCCGCGATGCGCCCGTTGAGCTTGGTGTCCCGGCAACTTCGGTCCCATCGCGTCAATTCGGTGTTAAATCGGGGGCGGCGCCCGCGGAGCGCGCGGCGTTCGTTCAATCTGGTATCGCCCACAGACGCGCGCGGGAAGTCAATATTGAAGGCGACACGGCCATAAGCTTGTACTCATTATCTAGTTGGGCCAATTCAGTGTCAATTTAAGCTCCGATGCTAGTCCCCGAAATTTCCCAAGCAGTGTCCCTGTGTTAACTCTGACCTGAATTAAGCTTAAACCCCTGTAATACGATGGATCCCGGCATCGGCGAATTCGCGTCCAGCATGGCAGCACGGCGCCGGCTGGCAACAGGAAGGAATGCATGGAACCAGTCATGACACGTCGGCCCAAGGGGCTTTGGTCTGCAGGCGGGGTAGTAGTGCTGGAACGACAAGGATCTCTGCAGATCGCCCTTTGCGGCCGAACCAGCGATGGCCTTTGGGCGCTGCCAAAAGGCCATCCCGACGGCAGTGAGTCACCGCTCGAAACGGCGCTCCGCGAAGTTAGCGAAGAGACAGGATTGAAAGTAGAGGCAGGGCCTAAAGTCGGAGACATACACTATCCGGTAAGGTCAAGAGGCAAATCGGACGGTCGCATGAAGACCGTCTTGTACTATCTGATGTCACCGGTTGGCGGAGACTTCGCCGACCACGACGACGAATTCGATCAGGTCGAATGGTTCGATGCAGATGACGCTATTCGCGCGTTAACCCACGAGAATGAAGCCAGAATCGTGGAAAAAGCTCTGGCCCTGGCAACGGGATAAGCCACAGCTCCGGACCATCTATCGCCTTGAAGGCGAGTTGGTGGTTCTGCGTCCAAAACACATGGACGATGTGCCAGCGGACTTCTCTTGGCGCATAGATCCGGTGCTCGCCGACCTTGATGCCACTCGGCCGATCAACCTGAGTATCAGGGAATACGGCAGGTACCAACACGACGAACTGCAGTTTCCTTCTCCCTGGTCGGTTCGGCTGGCGATCGACACCGCCCGCGATGCACGGCACATCGGGAACTGCATGTACTACGACATCGACTTCGAGAAGCTGCAGGCCGAACTTGGAATAATGATCGGAGAACGCAGTTATTGGGGAAAGGGCTACGGCGAGGACGCCGTCAGGACCCTTATCCTGCACATATTCACGGACACCCCGATAAAGCTGGTCTACCTGCACACCCTGTACCGCAACGTGCGCGCGCAGAAGTGCTTCATCAAGTCGGGATTCTCGTTGACAAGCGAGGTGCGCCGCGACGGACACCACTTTGTGAGGATGGAGATCCTTCGCTCTGACTGGCTTGCTGACAACCCCGAGATCGCGTCCGAAGAGGAAACCCCTTACACCGGAGTTGAATCAGCCCGGGCGTAGGTGGCGGCAGGGGCCAGTTGGACGCCTACGCGTCTTGCGCGGGCGCCGGGTTGATCATTTCGTAGCCGATAGTTTCAGGGAACACTGCTGCGAGTTCTTCTACGGTCCATCGACCGTCTTTGGAGATGGACTTCACAGGCTCCGGATGATTCATCACGCTGACCTGGTTGCCGGCGCAGTGCACAATCTGCCCAGTTACGTCCGAAGCTGCGTCGGACGACAACCAGACGACCATCGGCGCCACGTCGTCGGGGTCGCGGGTGATCATGCCTTCCGGCGCCGGTGGGAAAGTCCCCGCGCGCCGGGATCTGGTCGAATCGGGCACGCTTGCGGTCATGCGGGTATTGGCGCCCGGGGATATAGCGTTTGCAGTCACTCCGTGCCGCGAGAATTCATTGCCCAACACTCGCGCAAGCCCTGC
The DNA here is from genome assembly GCA_965224235.1 of Dehalococcoidia bacterium. Classification (GTDB taxonomy): domain Bacteria; phylum Chloroflexota; class Dehalococcoidia; order Lucifugimonadales; family Lucifugimonadaceae. The sequence continues at coordinate 2,088,687 of CBDCYP010000002.1, forward strand.
GATGGCGTCCTTTGCGGCGCCGTAGTTCGCCTGGCCGGAATAGCCGTACAGGCCCGATACCGAACTGAACATGACGATCCGCCCGTTCTGCTGCTCCCGGAAAATCCGGGCAGCCGGTTGAATCACCGAAAAGGTCCCCTTCAGGTGAACCGCAATGACGTTGTCCCACTCTTCCTCGGTCATGTTGAAGATCATGCGGTCCCGCAGTATCCCTGCCGCCGTCACCACGATGTCGAGACGCCCGAACTCGTCCAACGCTGTCTGAACAATGTTGCGGCCGCCGCCAATGGTGGTAACCGACTCAAGGCATGCGACGGCTCGACCGCCCAGTTCGGCGATCTCTTCCACGACCTGGTGGGCCGGAGAAGCGTCTAGGCCCGATCCGTCGAGAGCGGCGCCCACGTCGTTCACAACTACCGCAGCCCCCTCGGCCGCCAGTGCGCGGGCGATGCCGCGACCGATGCCCCGGCCCGCCCCCGTCACGACCGCCACCTTGCCATCCAGTCTCTTGTCGGGCTGCGGCGGAACCGGTGGCGCGGGTCGGCTGGCGGCTTCAGTGTGAATCAACGCGGGCGCAAGCCTGTCGAGTTCAGCGAGATCCCAGCGGCCTGGCGGGTTGGGGTTGTAAATGGTCCGAATGCGGCGAGGCTGGGATAGCTGGATTATCCGGCCTCCGTACACCAGGAAGAACTGCCCGTTCACGGGTGTGGCGTAATCACTGGCGAGATAAGCGACAAACGGCGCGATGTCCTCCGGTTCCCACGGACGCTCGCCGATTCCAGGCATCAGGCCCCTTTCGACGAGTGCTTCACGCGCTTGATCTGGGATGGTCTCGACCATCCGCGTGCCGGCCCGGGGGATTATGGCGTTGGCGGTCACGCCGTATTTTCCGAGGTCGCGGGCGACGACCTTGGTAAATCCGCCGATGCCGGACTTTGCCGCGCCGTAGTTCGCCTGGCCGGGGAAGCCGACGAGACCCGACTCAGAAGAAAATGTGACAATGCGACCGCTTCGTTGCCGCCGGAAGTGCGGCGCGGCGTGGCGGACCACGGAGAACGTGCCCTTCAGGTGGACGGCGATAATCTCGTCCCACTCCGCCTCCGACATGTTGTGGAACATGCGGTCCCGCAATATGCCCGCCGCGGTGACGGCGATGTCGATGCGCCCAAAGTTGTCGAGCGCCGACTCCACGATCCGCTGGCCGCCACGCCAGTCTGCCACGCTTTCGATGATCGGAACGGCCTCCCCGCCTAAAGCGCGGATCTCGGCGACTACTTCCTCCGCCGGGGTCGCAGAGCCCGCGTCGCCGTGCACCCCAACTCCGGCATCGTTCACGACAATCCGTGCGCCGCGGGCTGCAAGTTCCAGGGCAATCCCCCTGCCGATGCCACGGCCGGCGCCGGTTACTACGGCGACACGGCCCTCGAGCGCCCGTGGAAGTTCCTGGATCTGGCTGATCATGCTCTACTCGTTTTCATGGGGAAGAGGTTTTTCTGGTCACGTACTCCACCGACAGACGTCCACATGGAGCGCCTCTGAATTTAGCAGGTGGGGGGAAGCCGGTCGACATCGCCCACCGCGTGGTTCCCCGATCGGGGTCGAGGACGAGATGACTTCCTCCCATCCGTCACTCCTATGAAAAGAGTCCTTTGCAGAACTGGCTCCCCAACCAGTGATTCCGCACTCCATGTCGCCCCGAGCGCCGTTCATGTCACCCCGAGCGAAGCCGAGGGTTCTGGGTAAGGGGGGCGGAGCATGCCGTCTGAATGGCTTTTGGATTCTTCGCTGGGCTTAAAATGACATGCGTCGAGGTTACGCAAAGGTCTCTGAAAACGGGAATCTACGGGATTGTGGGTCCCCCGCTCGGGGCCAGTATCCACGGTAGGCAGCCGGTACAGGGGGATCAGATCGCGCGATTCACAGCAGTTCAATATTGGTCAAGTACCGAATCGATGATCTCAGTCGGCGCGGCCTGATCAGCGGCCCGTTCGGCGGAAACATTGGTGAGCGGCGCGAAGTTGAGCATGAGACGCTTCACCCCCTGCCCTTGGAACGCGACCGTCACTTCCGTGTCACCCCTTTGGTCCCGCGCGCTGACGACCACGCCTTCACCGAATTGGTCATGGCGCACGCGATCGCCGGGTTGGAACACTATCAGTGGACCAGTCGCTGCTTTCGGCGCCGGAATCGTTGCGAGGTCCTTTGCGATCAGCCGATCGGTCGCTGTGGATCTGCTTCGCATACCCCGGACCCGTGAGCGAGTGATCAAGGACTGTGGCAACTCTTCAAGGAACCGCGACCGGATTCCTGGGACAGTTCTTCCACGAAAATTTCGATTGAATGCGTTAAACATGTACAGATACTTGCGGGCGCGCGTCATTCCCACGTAGCACAGGCGGCGTTCCTCTTCCAGTTGTGCTGGGTCTTCAAGCGCCTTTTCGATCGACCTGGAATGAGGCAGCAGTCCCTCTTCCAGGCCAAGCATAAATACGGCGTCGAACTCAAGCCCCTTGGCCTGATGGAGCGTTATCAGCGTGATTGCGTCGCCGCGTCCGTCGGCGTCTTCAAGAGCGTCGACGTCCGATACCAGCGCAACATTTTGAAGGAACTCTCCAAGTAATTCCCGCGGATCCGCCCCTGCGGCAGACGACCGTTCTACGGCGAACTGCTCGGACGAGCCCCGGAGTTCTTTCAGGTTCTCCATCCTCTCATCGCCGCGTTCCTTGTCCTCCAAAACCCATCGCGCGTAACCGCTGCGTTCCAGCGCAAGGTCTATCAGGTCCGGAGGTTGGAGGGTCAAACTCTGTTCGATGAGGCGTTTGATCAAGTTGGCAAACCGGATCACGGCTTTTCTGGCCCTCGTATTCAACTCCACGCCGTACGCGCCAACGCCGTTATCCGGCGCGGCGTCGGAGTCTTCCTCCAGCGAAAACACCACGTCGAGGAGGGGCATTTCCCTGGATTGAGCCACCCGCCTCAGTTCCAGCATGGACCGCTGGCTAATGCCGCGTGCCGGCACGTTGATGATTCGCTCGAGGGCGGCATCATCTGAGGGGTTGTTCACAAGGCGCAGGAACGACAGAGTATCCCTGATCTCCTTGCGCTGATAGAACTTCACTCCGCCCACAAGCCGATACGGCAGCCCTCTTCTGTTACACGCCACTTCCATCGCCCGGGACTGTGCGTTAATTCGGTACATGACGGCCATCTCGCCGCGAGGCACACCTTCTGTGTCGAAGAGTTTTTCAACCTCGTCCAGTACCATGCGTGCCTCTTCGTTCTCGTCATACGCCTCGGCCAGAGCCACCGGCCGGCCGCGGTCGTTGTCCGTCCACAAGTGTTTTTTGATGCGAGTCTCGTTGTTGGCTATAACCGAGTCGGCCGCTTCCAGGATCAACTGAGTCGACCGATAGCTTTGGTCCAGCGTCACGACTGTCGCATTGGCGTAAGTCGACTGAAAATCGACGAGATTGGACGGGTCGGCGTTCCTCCACGAGTAGATCGACTGGTCAGGGTCGCCGACGACACAGATATTTCGATGACTCGCCGATAGTAGCCGGGCGATGTGAAACTGCAATGGGTTTGTGTCCTGGAATTCATCGACAAGGAGGTATTCGTAACGGTCCTGGTACTGCGCGCGTAGATCGGCATTGCCCTCAAGCATGAGGAAAACCTTCAGGAGTAGGTCGTCGAAATCCACAGAGTTGGCGCTTTGCAACGCGGCCTCGTACCGCTCATAAACTCTGGCGGCTACCTCTTCCCGGTACGACTCCGTGGTCGACGCAAATACATCCGGTCCGATCATCCTGTTCTTGGCGTCGGAAATCGCGCCCAGCAGCGCCCGCGGGGGAAACTGTTTTTGGTCGATCTCCAGGTCATCCAGAACGCGTCGCACCGTTCGGGCCTGATCGTCTTCGTCGTAAATCGAGTAACCGGGCTCGAGACCCGCGCTTTCGGGAAACGTGCGTAATGCTTGAGCGCAAAAAGAGTGGAACGTTCTGACCTGAAGCGCGTCCGCTGATTCGGGGACGAGAGAATTGCAACGCTCTCGAAGCTCTCTTGCGGCCTTGTTGGTGAAGGTCACCGCCAGAATGCGCCAGGGGGCAACGTCCAGCTCCGTGATCAAGTATGCGACCCGGTGGGCCATCACGCGGGTCTTGCCGCTCCCTGGCCCGGCGACAATCAGTAACGGCCCGTTCTCATGTTGGACCGCTTCCCGCTGACGGGGAGACAGTCCGTCCAGAATTTTGGTCGGAGACATGGTCGGACTATAATCGCGCGCCGATCATAAACCGGTCATCGCTGTGGTAGATGCTCTGGGCCATGGGCCGGAGCGGGCGGTATCTTGAAGAGCGCGTTTCCGCGCCTGACTTGCTAGCGGGTTGCTGGTTGACTGGCGGCCGCCCTTATCGCATCGAGGTCGAGATGAGTCTCGATCAACTCGACCACCCGAGTGAGTTTATCCACGTGGTCGAACTCGATGAGGGGCAGCAGCGAATCGAGTTTTGCGGCGGCGGCGGCGGTGTCATCCGGTACAACCACGACCGGAATACCACGCTGATTCGCCTCGTAATAGACGTATTCAATGGGCGGTATCCCCTTTGTGAGCACCAAGGCGCGTACCGTATCCGTCTGCAGAGCGGCGAGTTGTACGTCCGGCCGGTCGCCCCTGACCACGACGCCGACGTTTTCCTTCGACCCAAAGTAGTGCGGACCCCAGTCAAGCACCAGGCCGCCGATCAGGAAGTTGTCTATGAGCCGGTCTTTATTCTCCGGGCAGACTGCTAGGACCCCGTCGAGGTGTTCCGCCACAAGATCGACGGTCGGGGCCAAAAGACGGCGGTCTTCGGGCAGCCACCCGAACAACTTGATCCCTGCCGCAGTAAGTTGAGGCGCTACTCGGGTATCGAACTCATTGCGCCTGTAGACAGGTACGTTGTTGACGATCACCCCTGCGAGACGCGTTCCGTACGAGGCCGCAGCAGCGGCTATGTCGTCGTCGTACCCACACACCAACACCACAAGGCCGTCAGCCTCTTCGGCAAGCTTCAGATCGGCAATTGGATTGTTCGACGAACCCTCAACTACGTTCAGGCCCGATTTCGACGCTCCGGCCAGACCATCCTGTTCGAACTGGGCCGCAAGCCCGGCGGCCAGCGTGGTCTTGCCGGCGCTTCTGGTTATGGACGCTACGATCAGGGTCGCCATGATGATTCTGAGTCGCTGTGGGGGTGGTCGCGATCTTGCCGAGTCCGGCGGACGTACTCATGGTAACTTGACCGCGGCGATGGGGCTACAACCTCGGCAGCTTTTAGCCGCGGACGCCTATTGCCGGTACCGGCAATAGGCACAACTAAACGCAATCGCGGGCTGGGGCCGCCTTGCGGCACACTTCCCGCTAGCCTACGATTGAAATCCGCGCCGAGGTAGCTCAGTCGGTAGAGCAATGGACTGAAAATCCATGTGTCGGCAGTTCGATTCTGCCCCTCGGCACCACCCACCCGCACATTGCCATGAAATTGGACACTGCCGCCGTGTCGGGTCGTGGCGGTCGGTTTTAAGAGGGTGTTTCAGAAACCTCAGAGATCCGAGGCGACTATTTTTAAGATTTCGATTGTCGCTGTAACTCAGAGAATAACGACGTATAACAATCTCGTCATTCCCCTGGCAAGGGGCATCTCGTCGCATGGCGGTCGACACGAAAATACGCAAAGGATCTTTGAAACAGGCTCTTTAAGAGCACGTCTCACAATCGGCGTCCTCGTCGACACCGCAAGACGCGTCGACGAAACACCTGTGAAATTGTTACCCATTTGCCCGGTCGTTCAACCCGTCATCCCCGACCCACACCCGTCACGTCCGCGATTCCCGCGCCTCATCCCTTCAAATCAACCTGACTGATCAGGACGCCGCTATGATGAAGACGCGTCGATGTACCACGCTGGCCTACAACGCCCAGGCGGCGGTCTCGCCGGCAGCGGCCGAGGGGAAAGAGACCGGCATGCTGATCACGGCGGCCGACGTGGTGGACGATCCTGCCGATGCTGGAGAAGGCGGAGACGACGTTGGCCGATGCGGGCTGTCACTCCGGGAGCAATCTGGAGGAATGCGCCCGAAAAGGCCAACGGATGGTCATACCGGAGGCGCAGGGGCGGGTGCTGGAAGCCCGTATTACAAGGACCGTTTCGCCTAGGACGAGACGGGCGGCAGCTATCGTTGCCCCGAGGGACAACTGCTGCGCTTCACCCGTATCAAGCGCACTGGCCAGACCCTGATGCGGCTCTACCGCGCCTCAGGGCCCCCCGTGTTGCAGGTCCTGCCCTGCCTTTGGGGTCTGTACGACGGACAGACGGCATGGGCGGGCCATGGATGTCCACCGGGGAAGCCAAACGCGCTTATAAACAGAGAAAGCAACTGGTCGAACCGGTCTTCGGGATCATCAAAGAGCAACAGCAAGCCCGGAGGTTCCTGTTGCGCGGCCTACCCAACGTCGCGGTTGAGTGGACTCTGCCCGCCACAGCCTTCAACCCGAGCGCCCTGCGACGGATATGGGCGGGCCGCCGCGGGCCCATACTCAGCCTATCGGGCGGCGCAGGCGGCTATCATCGGCCCAGCCGGCGCCTTGCTTCGACTCATCAGGCTCTGCCCACAGCCAGTATGACCAGGCGGAAATCCCTCCCGCCAAACATGACGCTACATCTGAAACAGGCTCCTCATACCCGCCCGCGGCCTCCATGACGACGATCTGAGGTGCGAGGGCGCTCAGCTGGACGAGACCGTCTACCGCCTCCTGGTCCCGGTTGACTCGCCGCGCAGTGCCCTTGGGGCGCACCCCGACGTCCACCTATTCCTTCGAAACATCGATCCCTACGAACACTGGCGAGTCAGCAACCATCGTTTTCTCCTTTGGCCCATCCTTGCAGATACGGGTTCTGTGACCTAGGCAACTATTAGGGCTCTAAGATCAGACAGGCGGGGCGACCACGCTACGCAACCGTCTCGGGGACCAAGGGGCGTACGGTCTGCCCCGCCACCTTCACCAACATACAAGAGATGGGTTGGACGACGCCCGATGGGGCGGGGCTTGGGAATGCACGCGCGTTGCCTCGTGTCCGCCATCCGGCATCGTCTGCCTGCGCAACTCGCAGGGAAAGAGGCAGCTTGTACGGAATTTACCGAACTAGTGCAACAATTTGACGCAGTGATCGCCAAACAGCTATGCTTGCAAGTGTCCAGCGACTCCCGGGCTATTAGCAAGGTTGGAGCGTGGATTAGGTAGGGGCCCTTCGGGGCCCTTTATTTTTTGCCAAGGGAATACGATGTCGCGTGTAGCTATTTTCGTGGACGCGGGCTACCTGTACGCTCGGGGTTCGGAAGTGATCTGTGGTTCTCTGCTACCGCGTACCGCTCTTAAACTGAACCGACCGGACACTGTGGATAAGCTTCGGCAGACGGCGAGGGAGCAAGCGGGCGACGCAACTCTGCTCCGCATCTACTGGTACGACGGCGTTCCTCGCCAAGGTCCTTCCCAGGAACAACAAGACCTCGCTGATTCGAACGACCTGAAGTTGCGGCTTGGCGTTATCAATAACTACGGTCAGCAAAAGGGCGTCGACTCATTAATCGTCACCGACCTAGTTGAACTGGCCCGCAACCGCGCTATCACGGACGCGGTGGTACTGTCCGGCGATGAAGACATCAGGATAGGTGTGCTGATTGCCCAGAGTTTTGGCGTTCGAGCGCACTTAATCGGCATTGGACCGGGACGCGGCAGTCAATCCCGTTCTCTGTTGCAGGAATCCGATACCACGGTCGAATGGAGCGAAGCCGAAACTCGCGAATTGTTAACCCTCAGACCCGCCTTCGGGTCTCACCCTGACGCTGCCGCTGCCGCCGGTCCTACCGAATTTGACGGAGATGTCGATGCTGCCCTGGACCAGGTAGTTGCCGACGTGTTGGCATCCATCGAACCCAAGCCAACAATACCCGTTGGCGCCCAGATTCCTTGGGAAAACGATCGTCGATTGTTAGCTTCCGCCAGAAGAAAGATCGGCCGGGACTTGGACTGGTCTGAAAAGACGCAACTTCGCGACAAGTTCAGGGAGCAGACCGACGCCAAGGTAGACTCGTAGGAACACAGTCGACTCTGCCCCTAATCCGCCTTGCCCGCGTATGTAATGGCGGCCCTCGCGGCCCTCGCCGGAGTGGGCGCATGGGGATGGTGGCGTTCGATGGGATGTCTAAGAGGGTGTCTAAAAAGCATTGGGATGCGCTAGCCGTCGCAACATCAACCCGGTCATGGCGGCGTATATCCATGCTTCAGTGGTCTGTGGCAACTGTTCGTAGTCCTTGCTCAGTCGCCGGTATCGCCCCAGCCATGCGAACGTGCGCTCGACGACCCAGCGACGGGGAATGACCTCGAAAGTGTTCTGGTGCGCTGGACGCCGCACCAACTCCAGCGTCCAATCGCCAACATTCTTGGCCCATAACACCAGCTTGCCAGCGTAGGCCCCGTCCGCCCAGATCCGCTCCAGACGCGGGAACCTGCCTACCAAACGCATAAGCGCCAGCCTGGCGCCGTCACGGTCCTGAACGTCGGCCGAATGTACTGCCACGGCCAACACCAATCCCATAGTGTCTACGATGATGTGCCGCTTTCTTCCACAGACTCTCTTACCGGCATCATAGCCACGAGGCCCCCCTTTTCGGTCGTCTTGACCGATTGGCTGTCTATGATCGCCGCACTGGGAGACACGTCTCTGCCATCAGCAACACGCACCTGGTCACGCGGGGCCGCATGGACCCGCTCCAAGCTCCCATCCCGTCGCCACGTGCGGAAGTAGTGGAACGTGGTACGCCATGGGGGCAGATCGTGGGGGAGCATCCGCCACGCGCACCCGGTGCGCAGCACATAGCGGATAGCGTTGACTACCTCCCGTCGGGAGTACTTGATTGGCCGGCCTCCAGGTTTGGGAGGGGGCAACAGTGGTTCCAGCAGTTGCCATTCCCGGTCGCTTAGGTCGCTGGGATATGATTCGCGCTTCATGATTCATGACTCTAAGCGCCTGCCCAACGTCGCCTCTACGCGAACTCTGTACCCTTTTTAGACACCCTCTCAGAGCGAGTATCCGACGGCTCAAGCAGTAACAGGCGTCGGCGCGTCGGCCAGATAGCGCGTCGAACCTCCGGGCTAGAGCAGGTCCCCGCTCGTACCCTTCAGACGCTCACCCGGCGCTGGCAGATCCGTAACGTCCTGCCAGTTTTTGGATCTTAAGTGGTACACCGTGCTATGCACCAAAATCGAGAGTCCGAGGCAGATCGCTCCGATGGCGATCACCGGGTTAACCTCCGGAGTCAAAAAACGGTTGGCATATTGGAACGGGACGAACACGATAATCATCAAAGTTATATAGCCGAGTATTGCCCCCCAAAGTGATGGATGGGCGAATCTCGAACGACCGCCTAAACTGATCACGGCCACAACCGCGTAGGGCAGCACAACAGCGGTCGGTATGAGACCGATTCCAATTCCGGTCAGCGTCGAAACGCCGTCTCCGCCCTTGAATCTCGTAAACGGAGAGTTCCAGTGGCCGATCACCGCCGCGTTAGCGGGTATCAGCAACCAACCGCCTTCCAGCCCCAGCCACCGGCCCAGCAGGACGGCGATCAGGCCCTTCGTGGAGTCGGCGAGAAACACGGCGGCGCCAAGTTTTTTGGACGCCTCACGGTATACATTGGTTGCGCCCGCCTGGCGGCTGCCGACCTCGAACACGTCTACGCCGCCTATCCTGCCGGCGATGTAGGCGACAGGCAACGCGCCGAGGGTGTATCCGGCGATGGCCGCGATGGCCATATTGGCGATAGTGGCAGACTCGGTCATAACTCCGCTGAGTATAACATCGCACCCCTTCGGGCCAGCCTTCGGGAAGAGCCGGGGGCGCCTCAGAGGTTCCCTGAAGGTCCGCCTGCCTGGGCTTTCGCGTCGAAGTAATCGGGCTGATACGGGGGCGGTTCCGGCTGACCAGTCTCTCGCTCTTCCATCTCCGCCCGTTCCTGTTCAGTGAGATATTTGGACGGGCACCGTACGGTCAGATGCGCCGCATCGAAGACGCCGTCTGAGCCGAGCGAACCGCGGAGGATGATTTCCGAGTGGTCGTTGAAAAATACTTGGCCGATCTCACCCGAGTACCGAATCTGCAGGACGTGATCGCCCTCAGTTTCATCTTGCAATTTGAATTTGGCGACCAGTCCGTCGGGCGAACGGATGTATGAGTCCTTGACCAACTTGCCGGACACGCCGACCGATCGGTCTTCAGGCGTCGGGGCCTGTGTTGCAACTTCGTCGACGGACATGAAGGTGACCGTGGCGTTCTGAAATGCGGTGTACCCGAAATAGGCCAGAGCGCCGATTACCAGGGCGAGGGCAAAACCAACCCTGTACCTGGTAGTCAATAGCGTCGAAGGCGTCGCCGGCGGCGACTGATCGGCCATGTTGGGGTCTTTGGTGTCCATGTCGGTAGTCCGGACTTATGAATCGCCGCTGCGGTGTCCGGCCAGTTCTCTCAGCTGCTCGATCTGCCGGCTCAGGTCTCGTTGTCTTCCCGACATTACGAACAGATAGGCAAAGAACGCCGCCCACGTAACCATGTATATCGCAAACAGGAAGCCGAGATTGGTTTCGAGGCGGCCGCTTTCCATTGCTACGACGCTCATTGCCAACTCGCCTTCAACGCTGACTGTGACTGGAACGAATCTGCGCTGCTGATCCAGAATTCGTTCGGCGGCGGCAACCGGTTCGTTTGCGTGCAGCGCCACCCACCGGTCGCCTGCCTGATTTTCGAGGCCGTACCCGGTGTCATTGGACACGCCAAACTCGTGAACTTCGCCATGGTTATCCACTATGGAGAACGCCACGAGTTCACCGGCATCGTTCTGTTCAACGCCGGTAATAACGCCACTGAACAACTCGCCGTCGTCCGCAGCCACCGTGACGACATTGGCCGCGACTAACATCGCGACAAACCCCATAAGGATGACGAGACGCCTCATGGGGCGCCTGCTCCCGCTGCTTGCAGCGTACGGCGCAGCGCCGCTACCTCATCTTCAGCGCGGCGTATCCGAGTGCGTACGTTCACGATGACAACGAACAACAGGGTAAATGCAACCACCCCGACCAGCAGCGTGAGCCCAATATCAGCGGAGAGCCCCGAATCGGCGTCACGCGCGGGTCCTACAACCAGCGGGGGGTGAGCCTCGGCCCACAGGTTCGCCGCCCAGTAAATAATCGGCGCATCGACGGCTCCTATCAGAGCGATGATGGCGGCAAGCCTTCGCCGCTGGGCCCCAGGAGGAAAGTAAGCCCGGAACATGAGATAGGCGACGAAAACGAAAAAGAGGATTAAGGCGGTGGTTAGTTTCGCCTCGCCGGTCCACCAAACCCCCCATACCGGCCTGGCCCAGACGAGACCGGTAATCAGCATCAGCGCGCCGAATACGACTCCTGTTTCGGCCGTCGCTGCTCCAAGCCTGTCCCATCGTTCACGGCCGGTGATCAGATAGAGCACGCTGAAGATCGCGACCGCCACGATTGCGACCATCGCAACCCAGGCTATGGGCACATGGACGTAAAGAGCGCGCTGGATTGCGCCCTGATTCGTCTCGGTCGGCGCCCAGACGAAGACCATCCACAAGGTGAGGGCGAGGAATGCTGCGGACGCCGCGAGGAGTGCGTTGCGAGACAGGTGGTGGTGCGTCATGCGGTCCGGGCCCTCCTGCGTGACATCAGAAGTGTGTGCATATTATCACAAAGTCGCATATTTTCGGCTGGAATTGCTCCGTAGGTGAAAGGCGCCGGGGCGATCCCTACCGTTGCATATGTGGGCCCTATCGGGGAGCGAAAGTTGTGGTCGTTCAATGTCATATGCGAACAGTCTCTAGTCTTCCAGAACGATGTGAAAGGCCAGGGCGGAAACGATCAGAAAGACGGCGTCGAACGCGCCGGCCAACTGGAGCCACACCGCCGTGTCGGACCAACTCTCGTTCGTTACGACACCAGAGGTCGCCTCGACCGATGCGATGAGCAGCGGCGCCACTGTCGGCAGGAACAGCATCGGCAACATGATTTCCCTGGCACGCGCCCGGGTCGACATCGCTGCGAATAATGTTCCGATCGTAGAAAACCCGGTCGTGGCAAGGAGGCAGATGACGAGCATCTCCCACCTGAAAATGACCTGATTGAACAGGACCGCGAACACTGGCAGTACGACCGCCTGGGCCAACGCCAGGAACACGAAATTTCCGAATGCTTTGCCCAGAAAAATCAGGTCGCGACTTACCGGTGTGAGCATCAGGCCGTCGAGCCCGTTCTGTTCCCACTCGATGGTAAACGACCTGTTCAGCCCCAGAACTCCGGCAAACGCGATGCCTGCCCAAAGCACGCCCGGGCCGATCAAGAGGGCGTTTTCATTCGAAAGGTCTACTGCAAAGGTGAATATGGCGAGAACGAGAATCGAGAAACCGGCGACCGTTATGACAATGTCACGACTTCTGAATTCGAGGAGCAGGTCTTTGCGGGCAAGAGCCCACGCGACAGCGATCGATCCGGTCACGAGTTAAAAGCGTCCATTCGCTCGATATGTTCCGTTTTCGGAAATATGCCCCGAATGACCTCGGCGTCCACGGCCGAACTGGGTCCGTAGTGAGCGATTCGGCCAGCCGACATGATCCCGACGCGGTTTCCCAGTTCGATCCCTCGTTCCAGAGAGTGGGTTGTCATGACTACAGCGCGTCCGTCTTGCCGATATTCGTTGATGACCCTGTCCAGCAGGTGGAGGGCTGTCAGATCGAGTCCGGTTTCAGGCTCGTCTAGTAGCAGCAGACGAGGCCGGTGCAAAAGCGCACGTGCCAGGGAGACTCGGCGTTGGAGACCGTTCGACAGTTCCCTCACCTGGTCGTCTAGGCGGTCCTCGATCTGGGTGATGCCGGCGACTTCGGCAACTCGTTCGGCTTGCATCGGGACACGGAACATGCGGGCGTGGAAAAGCAGGTTTTCACGCGCTGTCAGGTGTCCGTAGAGCATTGGAGAGTGAAGCGCCACGCCGGTTATCTGTCGGGTGAACACGCCGGCGCGAACTACATCGCGCCCGTCGATTAGTACGGTCCCGGCGTCCGGACGCGTCAGGGTGGCGAGAATTCGCAGCAACGTGGTTTTGCCGGCGCCGTTCGGGCCGAACAGTGTCAGGACCTCGTTCGCGTGCGCGTCGAGGTCAATGCCTCGCAGCACTCCGTTCGGCCCGTACGACTTCTCGAGGCCGCGAATATGGACGATGGGTGAGTCCGATTCGCCGGATTCCAACCTGATTCAACCCTCCAGTATCAAGTCTTTTGCGAGAATCCGGTCCAGCCTCGCGGGGTGGCCAGGTCGTTTTTGTGGCCGCGCCGCATTCGACGTGCGGCGTCTTTGCCACAGGCCCAATTACTAACGCGCCCGATTCAAAGACAGCGGGCTCAACGGCCCGGTCTAGCTCTCTTGGGGGCCAACGTAGATATCCTGGCCCTCAACGGCCACGCGGTAACACTCGATGTTTTCGGACGCAGGTCCTTCCTGTACGGTCCCGTTCGTCACGTCGAATACTGCCCCATGCAACGGACATTCGACGAGGTTGTCATCAAGGTATCCGTCGCTGAGCGTGGCTTCGGCGTGTGAGCAGATGTCCGAAACGGCGCAGATGGCGCCCTCGATATTCGCGATCAGCACACTTTCGCCGTCAACTTCCACTCCTGCCATCTCCCCCGGTGGCAGTTCTGAAAGGCTCGCCACTCTCCGATAATCTGATCCAGGCATTCAACACTTCTCCGGAAACTACTGGATTGACCCATCGCCAAGGGGGCCGTTTTCGCTGTCTTCCGACGGTCCACTTGCCCGGGCCGCGGAAAGTATGTTCAAACTATGTGAATTCGGCTTTGCGTGCAACATTGCGCAATATGCGGGTCGCGACAATATTCCATGAACGTTTAGTCGCCCGGAACATCAGGGAGTAAACTTCATTCGTTGAGGAAGCGCCTATTGAATTCGATGTTCAGGTGCGCCGCGGCTCACGTAAAATCGGATTACTTCAAGTGAGGGGTCGGGTTCCGCCCGCCATTCGAACAACAGGGAGATCACATGAAATACGCCAGATTCGAAACTGAGGGCAGGTCCGCGTACGGGATCGTTGACGGGGACGAAATAGGGGAATTGTCCGGATCGCCGTTAGAGGACCATTCGGAGACGGGCGCAATCCACCGGTTGGGTGACGTCAAGCTGCTTGCGCCGATCGCCCGGCCGGGAAAGATCATGGCGATGGCCCTGAACTACAGGTCCCACCTGCACGGCGCGCCGCCGCCATCCCGCCCCGAGCCGTTCTACAAGACCTCCTCGTCTATCGTGGGACCCGGCGACCCTGTGGCGCTGCCGCCCGATTCACAACGCGTCGAGATGGAGGCGGAGCTCGTCGTGGTAATCGGAAAGAGCGCCAAGAACGTCTCGGAGGACGACGCGCTCGACTACGTGTTTGGCTATACGTGCGGGAACGACATCAGCGAACGCGAGTGGCAGAACGGCGCAGGCAAGGACATTCAGTGGTGGCGCGCCAAGGCGGCTGACACTTTCAGCCCGATCGGCCCATTCATCACAACCGGCCTCGATCCGACCGATATATGGATACACGGGCGAGTCAACGACGTCGAAGGGCAAACGTGCCACACTGGCGAGATGATTTTCAATGTGGTTCAGGCAATCTCGTTCATTAGCAAATACGCGACGCTCGAACCAGGCGACCTCATTTTCACGGGCACGTCGGGCGCTCCGCCTGCTCTCAAGAGCGGGGACGTGACGGAAGTGGAGATCGCGGGAATCGGTACCCTAACAAACCCTGTGGTGTAGGGCGGCGTTCGCTCGCCAAAGAACCGAGATTATTGTTTGCGGCGATCGTTTGCCGTGATTAATTGGCTTTCGCCTGGAGCAGCAATTCGGCGCGGACTTCATCCGCCACGGAGAAGAACCCGCTAACCGGCGCGGTCATTCCGAAGTCGGCCCATGTGAACTCAGTGACTCCTAAAACGACGAGGTCTTCGTCGCTGTCCAGGCGCGCAGTTATCTCGAATTTCAGTTCTGCGGAGACGCCGTTGACGTTGACTGTCGCCGGCAGCGTGGTCATGAACTCTTCACCGGTTCCAAAGAAAGAGTCCGGTATGTCACCCAGCGTGACGAATTCGACGGTGGTGATGGGTTGAGACGGGAATAGTTGTTCGCGAACGTATCTGTCCCGCCTTGGTTGATCGCTTTTCAGCGAATGAAGGTCGAGTTCCAGGACGGCGGTTCCGGCTTCCAGATCGATGTTCCCCGTTAGTTCGCTGGTCTCTAACGCGACGACAATATCCAAACCCCGGAGCGTCTCGTCGACCTTGAACAGTCCCTGGGAACCGGAAACGACGTCGAATTTCCGACCGGACTCTGTTGCCCGTTGGGGGGCGGTCGTCGGTTCGGGCGCGGAGGTTGGCTCAGGAGCCGTTGTTGCTGCGGGAGCGGGCTTGGCGTCGGGCGCCTTTGTCGCGGGCGCCAAAGGCGCTGTAGATTCTTCCGTTGCGCCGCACGACAGGGCCAGGATGACCAGGATGATCAACGCCGCCAGACTGAGCACGGCTAGTTTGGAGTAACGGCTTGCTGGCTTCGAGTCAGGGCTTGGCATGTAATTTGGGTCCTCGTTGTCGATGGATCGTCAGGCAGAGTGTTTGGTGTCAGGTCGTAGCATGAGTGAACGGTTGCCACCCAGCGTTGCTTGTACCCATGCCCGATAGAGCAGGTGGATCAGCTAAATGGTTCACGGCGGCGGCGGCAGCGAAAGGCTTGGCGATTCGGTGAAGCCTACATGGTAGTAGGCCATGATCACGCCCGACGCAATTGTAGCGACCGAGAGTAACAATCCCAGGTACAACGAGACCGGCTTGGGCACGGTCCTGTCGATTATCGGCGTGAAGACAGCGGTCGACACAAAGACGACCGAAGCGATGGGCGCCACGTACGACACCGTATTTGAAATGTCGCCGATCGATTCGATCAACAACGCAGCCAATATGGTCAGGCCGAAGAGGCCGATGCATGCCGTCGTATACGCTCGAATCCGCCGTGGACCGCCCCCTGACGCGTTCGCCCAAATGAGGCCAAAGACCACCGCGCCTCCAAGTGACAACACCGCGATGCTGGCGGTATTACCAAACAGGTCGTCAGGCGAAGTGAGGGGCAACCCGGCCACCAACGCAAACAGCCCTCCAACCAGCGTTGCCGAAAACGCAGCAGCGCCTCTCGTTAGCCGGTCGGTCAGCGAAACCGAGGAAACACGCATCAGGTTGGCATATACGTTATTGGGTCGAATCGCGGATTTTGGCGCAGCTGGATCGTACTCAAATCCCGATAGGCCGGGTTGGGCTCGGATGTGTGGCAGCCAGGCGCATCTACTGGCCGAAGTTAGATGCCAGGCCGCCTTCGGTCAGCCAGTAGAAGATCATGTACCCGCCGACGACTATCAATATGCCGGCGGAGATCGGATTCACGTACGGCATGACGCGTCGGAGCTGGCTCGCCAACGCTCCTTTGAATACGCCTATTGCGATCGTAAGAATGGTAATCACAAAGGTCATGCCCAGTGCATATGCAAGGAATTGGCCGGTTGCATATGCCAACCCACTCTGTGACAGGGACACCGAGACGAGGCCAAGGAATATCGGGAGAGTGCAACTCAATGACGCGACAGCATAACTTATTCCGAAAAGGAAGTACCCCTTCAGCGACGAGTCTCTCGGATCCCCTATGTGGCTCGCCAGTTGGGATGCGGCGCCAGTGTAGATCTTGCCGCCTGCGAACAGGTATGCGCCGAGCGCAGCCATGATGAACCCCAGCGAGAATCCGATCCACGGAAACACCTTCGCCACCGAGGTTGCGCCAGCTGATATCGCCAGCCCGACCACGCCGAACAATAGCACGAATCCGAGTCCCAGCGCAGCGCTAACGTACAGGCTCTTGGCCAGGCGTTGACTGAACCTCACGTTGACGGAGGCCTCTGCGTCCGAGACGTACATGGTGAGGTAGGCGGGTAGCATCACGAATCCGCAAGGGTTGACGGTGGCGACCATGCCCGCGGCAAACGCAAAGCCCAGCGGCAGCCAGTCCCCGATTCCGGATACGAGCGATGTCGAACTGCCTGACGCGTTCAGCACCTGGCCAACTGCTGTGTTGGCCCCCGTGCCCATAGCGAACCCTCCCGCCAGAGCGGCGATAATCGCGGCGGCGGCCGCTCCTGTTGGCAGGGCTGAAGAGCGAAACGATATTGGACTGGCGCCGTCGGTCTGGTTGAGCACTTTCCAATCCCCTCTGATTCAAGACAATTCGTTGTTTCGGTCAGATGCGCCGGTTTCCCCTGTCACGCTGGGAACCAACCCTTTTTGTATACGGGCCACCTGTCAAATCAGATGCGGCAACGTGGAATCCAGATGCAGCCATCGCCGCTCGTCAAAACCGGTATCCGAATCGCTTTGACCCTCAGTCGGCCGCTTATTAGCATGGACTCGAAACTGAATCAAGGCCGCATGCGCTTGTGCCGGCAATCGCCTCTCTCGCGACCGTCGAGGCGCTGCGACAACCTGCATGCCGATAACGGTGGCAGACGATAAGTGGTAGACGATAACAGGACTCTTCCCGGTACGGACGTCCCGTCCTTGTAGCGAGACGTTGAACCGCGTAAACACGGCAAACCAATTTACTTTCTTCGACGCGCTCGGTTCCGTGGCGGGTGGGTGCGTCCGCGTCCATGTCGCGATAGAAGACCGCGCGAAGCGTCAAACTATCGCCAAAACACTGGTGAGGAGTCCGAAGTTGTCCGTTGTCTCCGGGCCGTACGGGTACGGCCTGGAAGCGGACGTAAGGATCTTCGACAATGTTGCCTCGACCGAACACGGCGAAGGACAAAGCAACGGGTCCTGGGCCCCGGGGGTGATCGTCGGACCGGATGTCGGCGAAGAGTCGATGTTGGAGGCCCTGTGCAAGGGGGTCTGGGCGTGCGTGGCATCGGACGCCGACCGTAAGACGCTCGAAGACGTGTTGATCAGGGTTGCCCGCGGCGAGTGCTTGTTGTTGGGCGACATCGGCAGGAGCACGGTGGCTGCCAAAAACCTGGTCACCAGGTTGACAGAAAGCGGGAATTCGGCAAGCGCGGCCAACGGCGCCAGCGCGACAACCGGGGCGAACCCGTTTTCGGAGCGGGAACGGCAGATCATTATCGGAATCGCTGAGGGTCTCACGAGTCCGGTCATCGCCGGTGTGCTCGGTCTGAGCGTACAGACGGTCAAGAACTACGTCACCGGTATCCTCACCAAGACCGGCACTCGCAAGAGGGCGCACGCCGTCGCTGTTGCCTCCGAGCGGGGTTGGCTTGACTCGGCTTCTGCACGTACACGCGGCGCCGGGTAAATGCCCCGAATTGCGTCGGGGCCCTGTGATATCCTGAAAAGTGCTTTTTCCGCTGAGAATTGCGGCGCGGGCTAGTTGCCCGCGCTTGTTTCGCAAATGAGGGCGCGGCGAAAACCGTATTTGCGCACGAAACGGCTGCACGAAGGAGACATTTGACGACCCCGGACATCGCGGAAGCGGAGCTAGTCCCTTCCACCCCATCGCCTGCCCCTGCTGCACAGATGAACGGCCCGGTTGACCTGCGGGCGCTATTTACGGCGAGTGTGCACTTTGGTCATCCCACCAAGCGGTGGCACCCGCGCATGGAGCCCTACATATTCTCCAAACGCAACGGCGCGCACATCATCGATCTGTCAAAGACTCTCGAATGTCTCGACGCTGCGAAAGAGTTCGTGTACGAGGTGTCGGGCAAAGGCGGAGATATCCTGTTGGTGGGAACCAAGAAACCGGCACAGGCCACCATCGCGGAAGAAGCGACGCGCGTCGGTTCCATGTATATCAACCAGCGTTGGCTCGGCGGAATGCTCACCAACTTTCAGACCATTCAGGCCCGCATCGAGCGGCTTGTCTACCTTGAGGACGCCATAGCCAAAGGCGAACTCCCGACGACGACAAAGCGCGAGACTCTTCGAATCGAAAACGAGGTGGTCCGGCTCAATAAGTTTTTCGGAGGTATCAAAGAGATGGTGCGCGTACCGGCCGCCGTCTTCGTCGTCGACGTGCTCAAGGAGCGAATCGCAGTTGCGGAGGCCAATCGCCTCGGAATACCGGTAATCGCGATCGTCGACACGAACTGCGATCCGGAACAGATTCAATACCCCATACCGGGCAACGACGACGCTGTCCGCTCGATCAGACTGTTGACGTCGGAGATTGCGACAGCGATCGCCGTGGGCCGCGAGGTAGCGCTCAAGGCCGCTCAGGACCGGATGGCGGAAGAGGCGGAATTGGAGGCGCAAGAGGAAGCTGCCAGGGCACAGGCCCAGGCCGAGGCCGCCGCACGCGTCACAGCGCCGCCGCCGGAAGAAACGAGCAGCGAGGCTTCTGTCGAATTGGTCGAAACTCCGACTGAAATTGCTGTCCCACCGGCTGAAGCATCCGTCCCACTGGCTGAAATTGCTGGCCCAAAGGAACAGTCCCCAGAGACACCCGGCACTCAATAGGAACCAACGGCCGGCAGGGAAAGCCCAGCTCGGGCGTCGGACTCCGGGGATTCACGACCGGCGCCGGAGTTATCTGCCTGATTCTGGCACGCGAGTCCCGGGCCCATGGAATTCGCGACAGAATCCTGCTTTTGAAAACACATATCAATCGGTAATTTGACTGTTTGCCCTCCAAACCATCTGAGAAGTCACGGAATCAAGAGGATCAATTGAAAGTCACTACAGCAATGGTCAAGGAGCTGCGGGACCGGACCGGCGCCGGAATCATGGACACCAAGCGCGCCCTTGAAGCCACCGACGGCGTAATGGAAGAAGCCGAAAAGGCACTGGCCGAAAAAGGGCTCGCGACGGCCTTGAAGAAGGGCGCCAGGGAGACTTCAGAGGGTGTCATCCAGTCGTATATTCACACAGGCAATCGGATCGGCGCCATGGTGGAATTGAACTGTGAAACGGACTTTGTAGCCCGTACGCCAGAGTTCACCGGTCTGGCCAGAGACCTCGCGATGCAGGTTGCCGCGATGTCGCCGGTTCACATTAACAGGGACATGGTCCCGGAAGACGCCGGCGATGTTCCAGCCGAAGAGATTCTGACCGAGCAGCAGTACATCAAGGACCCAGGAAAGACCGTCAGCGAACTGGTAACCGAGATGATCGCCAGGGTTGGAGAAAACGTTCGTATTCAGCGCATATCCCGCTTCGAGTTGGGTGACTAGGAAGTGCGCCCTGGAAGCGCCGATCTATTCTCGAATCGTCCTTAAACTGAGCGGGGAGTCGCTCAGGGGCCCTCGCGAGTTCGGAATCGACCCGGGCACGGTTTCATACGTTGCGTCGGAGGTCGCCGGCGCCAACAGGGCGGGTGTGCAGATCGGCGTAGTCGTGGGTGGCGGCAACATCTGGCGCGGCGCGGACTACGAAGCGGCCGGCATGGATCGTTCCACCGCCGATTCCGCAGGGATGCTTGCGACCATCATCAACGCGCTTGCCCTTCAGGATGCCCTTGAGGGCATCGGAATTGAAGTCCGGACACAGTCTGCGATCGCCATGCCGTCGGTCGCAGAACCCTATATTCGCCGCCGGTCGATCCGTCACATGGACAAGGGCCGGGTAATCGTCTTCGCGGGCGGTACGGGCAACCCATATATGTCGACCGACACCGCCGCCGCGCTTCGTGCGCTCGAGACGGGCGCCTCTGCGTTACTGATGGCCAAAAACAATGTCGACGGCGTGTACGATGCCGATCCCAACGTCTATCCGGAGGCCGTCAAGTTTGACCACCTGACGCCGCACGAAGCCTTGCGGCTCCGGTTGCAGGCTTTGGACAGCACCGCGCTGTCGTTGTGCATGGACAATTCGTTGCCAATTGTGGCGTTCAATCTGTTCCACGAGGGCGCCCTGGCAAATATCCTGTCGGGCCATAAGGTGGGAACGCTGATATCGGAATCCGGATTGAGCCATGCGTCTTCGCCTGCTCTACACGGTTAATAACCGCCGCGCCCCTGCGCGCAGCGTAGTCTGGCTGTTGCCATAGGAGCGATCGAAATGACGCAGGAATCACTTGAAGACGGCCGAAGGCGCATGGATGGCGCCGTCAGCGCTTATGAGAAAGACATGATTGCCGTTCGAACAGGCCGCGCCAGTTCCGGCCTCGTCGAGAATGTCAGAGTCGACTACCACGGCTCTGACATGCCGTTAAACCAGATTGCCCAGATAAACGTCGGCGACGCGCGGCTGCTCGTGATTCAGCCATGGGACCGAACATCGGTGAGGTCTGTAGTCAGGGCGATACAGGTCGCCGACATCGGCCTGCAGCCGAGCGTCGACGGCGACATTATCCGCATAGTCGTGCCTCCACTGACCGAAGAACGCCGCAGGGATATCGTAAAAATGGTCAATCGCCGGGCCGAAGAGGCGAAGGTGGCGGTGAGGAATGTACGGCGCGACATTCAGAGCCGCATCCGCAAACTGGAACGGGACGGAGATGTGTCCCAGGACCTGGCTCGCGGGGCGCAGGATGATCTGCAGAAGCTAACGGACGCCGCCATCAATTCGGTGGACGCGGCTTCAAAAAACAAAGAAAAAGAGGTGATGCAGGTCTAGGCAAAACTCCTGACCTGATTCGAGCTGTCGCATCCATGACTACCCCTGCAACCGGCAACAAAACAGACGCCGCCGTCGGAACCGAAACTCTATCGGACCGCCGCGTGCCGCGGCACGTAGCCATCATCATGGACGGCAACGGTAGGTGGGCCGAGGAACACAATCTGCCCCGATCTGAAGGGCACAGGGCCGGATACGAAAACATCCGGGGAGTCATCAATTACATCGGACGCGCCGGTGTCGAATACGTCACCCTTTTTGCGTTTTCGACCGAAAACTGGGACCGGCCGGGTGAAGAGGTAACCGGCATCCTCGATCTGGCCAGTGACGTGGTGGGCGCGGAATCGGAAACCCTTCATCAAAACAACGTGCGCGTGTTACACGTCGGCAGGATGGACCGATTGCCCAGTAGCTTGCAGAAGGCAATCGGGGACGCCATCGAGTTGACCCGAAACAACACCGGCCTGACTTTGTGCGTGGCGTTCGACTACGGCGGTCGCGCCGAGATCGTCAATGCGACGCGCAAGATCGTCGAAGATGCGCTGCTGCCGGACGAGATCACCGAGGACTCGTTTGCCAGCCGGCTGTTCACTCACGGATTACCCGACCCCGATCTGGTCATTCGCACGGGGAGCGAGTTTCGGATAAGCAATTTCCTCCTTTGGCAGTCGGCATACGCCGAGTTCTACTCTGCTCCTGTCAACTGGCCGGACTTCAAGGAGACGCGCATCGATGCGGCGCTTGACGAATTTGCCAGGCGGGAACGCCGTTTCGGCCGCGTCGTATAAGCGGCTGGCTACTCAGAGGCGCAGTTCTTCACCCGCCAATGGCGCAGCGGCCAACCTGCGCCGCAGATTGTTGACTGCCGGAATCGGCATTCCGGTTGTGCTCCTCGCAATATTCGGCGGCGTGCCCGGAGTGGCCGGCATCGCCTTGACCGCTGCGTTGGTTGCAGGGTACGAAATCGCGGTTCTCGGCCGGCAGCACGGTTTTTCACGTGCGGCGTCGACGGCGATTCCGCCGTTGCTCGTTGCAGCTGCAGCCGTTTTCGCATTCTTCGCTCCTGTTGGCGCTGAAGTTCCTGTAAGCGTTGTCGGCGTATCGGCTACTCTTGCGGTCCTTGCGGTCCTGTTAGCTGCAATTGCCTACCCCCTGGTCACGCCCCTGGCGCGGATCGGTTTGTTGGCGGCGATCTACTTCGGAGTCATGCTCGCCCACGCCCCGGCCCTGGTCCGTCTCGAAAACGGGCGGGAGTGGATTCTCATCGCCGTTTTAGGGACATTTGCCGCAGACACCGGCGCCTACGCAGTGGGGTCCCTGTTCGGCCGCCATAAGCTTGCGCCCCGAATCAGCCCGGCCAAATCGATAGAAGGCCTTGCAGGAGGGGTACTGGCAAGCGCTGGCGCGGTCACAGCTCTCGTCGCCTTAATCGACCCTGGCATAGCGGTCTGGTCCGGCGCTCTCCTAGGTGCGGTGATGGGCGCAGCAGGGTCTGCCGGGGATATTTTGGAATCGTGGATCAAACGGCGGGCGGGTGTTAAAGAATCCGGCAGTCTGATCCCGGGCCACGGAGGAATCCTTGACCGGATCGATTCCCTGGCGCCGAACTTCGGAGTCGTATACTTGGCTGCGATATGGGCATCGATATGACCAGACTCGTCATTCTCGGCTCCACCGGTTCGATTGGCTGCCAGACGCTGGACGTGGTGCGGACATTTCCGGATGAATTCGAACTTGTCGGTTTGTGTGCCGGAAGCAATCTGAAACTTCTTCAGGATCAGATCGACGAGTTCCGGCCCCGCTTCTACCACTCGACCAGGGCCAACGGAACGTTCAACGGCGCAAGATTGGCCGAACCTTCCGAGATAGCGTCCGACCCCGAAGTCGATCTGGTTGTCGGCGCCACGGCCGGTTGCGTGGGAATGGATCCGGCCCTCGCCGCGCTCAGGGCCGGCAAACGACTGGCGTTGGCCAACAAGGAACCGGTCGTGATGGCGGGCGAGTTGTTGTTGCGCACGGCGCAGGAACATGGCGGCGAGATTCTGCCCGTGGACAGCGAACCTTCAGCCATATGGCAATGTTTGCAGGGCGAGGATTCGCGTGTGAGGAAGCTATTAATTACCGCTTCAGGCGGCGCGTTCAGGGACAGGACCTGGAGCGACCTGGTCGACGTCACACCCGCCGAAGCGCTGAAACATCCAACCTGGCAAATGGGTTCCAAAATCACGATCGATTCGGCGACGTTGATGAACAAGGCGTTCGAGGTCATCGAAGCACGCTGGCTGTTCGATGTTCCGTTCGAAAACATCGAAGCGGTCATACACCGGCAGAGCATCGTGCACTCGATGGTCGAATTCGAGGATGGCAGCGTCAAGGCTCAACTCGGTCTGCAAGACATGCGTCTGCCGATCCAATACGCTATGTTCTACCCCAATCGAAAGTCAAACGACACGATTCCCAGGTTCGACCCCGCGACGGCGGGGACACTCACATTCGAGGCTATGGACCCGACGCTCTACCCCTGCTTCGAGCTTGCGTTGGAGTATGGCCGGCGGGGCGGGACGTGGCCGGCAGCGCTCGCAGGAGCCGATGATGCTGCGGTGGGGCTATTTCTGGGCGGAAAAATCAGGTTTACCGATATTCCGGACGTGGTGGACAGGGCAGTTGCGGCACATTCACCGGCTTTGTCGCCGATGATCGACGACCTCATCGAAGCTGCCAGATGGACCAATTCGCACGCGCTCGGCCTGACGGGGCCGGTGGCCCGATAAAGTTCCCGAGGCCATAAAAAAGCGATTTCCCTCGGCTAATCGTAAAATCAGAGTATGCCCGTTACCGTCTTCTACGGAATTCTCACTTTCGTTCTGATTCTGGGTCCGCTCATCATTCTGCATGAGTTGGGCCACCTGATCGCGGCGCGTCGCATGGGCGTAAAGACGCTCGAGTTCGGCGTGGGTTTTCCGCCAAGGGCAGCCGTCATCCGGTGGACCGGCAGGACGATCGTCCGCCTGAGTCCGGACACCAAGTACAAATTCGACGATCAACGAACGTACGCCAAGAGAGGTGACCTCGTCACGACTCTATTCGTCCGAAACTCCGAGGGCACGCCATTTGCCTGTACGATCAGACCGGTGCGGAAGTCCGACGATGCAGCGCGGGCTGAGGGAGCGCAACTGATTATCGGCAAGGTGAAAGATGTGTCATCCGGCGAAATCGTAATCGCTGACATGCTTTGGTCGGTTAACTGGCTGCCCATCGGCGGATTCGTGCGCATGGTCGGGGAAGAAAACCCGTCCGCGGAGGACAGCCTCGCGGCAAAAAGGCCGTTGCAGCGAATCGGCGTATTGGGTGCGGGTGCGGCGGTCAACGCAATCTTGCCGTTCCTGATCTTTCCGGCCATCTTGCTCATACCGCAAAAACAAGTCGCAGGAGACGTGATCATCACCAGGGTCATGCCTGGCTCACCTGCCGAGTTTGCCGGAATCAAGGACGGCGACAAGGTGATTCAAGTCGACGGGAAGGCCATTGACCAGGTCGGCGATCTGCAACAGTCGGTGACACTCAAGTTGGGCGCCGTTAGCACATGGGTGGTCCAGCGCGGAATTCCCGACCCGATACCTGAGCCGACTGGACCTCGATATCAATACACAGGCGAAACCGAAGTCGTCCAGGTAGTGCCAAGGTGGCGGCCTCCGCGCCGTGAGGTCGTAGAGGTTGTCACGAACCCAGACACCCAGATAACGCTTCGGGATGCCCGCCTATACACTCCGGAGGTCGGGCTCCGGAACACGCTTACAGTGGTGGCTGGCGACACTGATCGGACCGGTGAGATTTCACTGCGGGGTGCAAGAAAAATCCACTCGGACATTCAACTTGGCGACGTGCTGAAAGTTGCACGAACCGTCCGCGACCCCCGTGCCGAGGTTTCCGTTTCCGATGCGCAACGGTACGACTTCGATCTGGGCATCGACACATATGTTCAGGAAGGCGCCGTTGGCGTACAGATCGGCATGGTCGGCTTGCGCACCGAAAACCGGTCATTGCCGCCGTGGGAGGCCATTCCGCGCGGATTACAGGGGGCCTACGAGGTCATCATTCTCACCAAGAACTCCATTACCGGCCTGCTTATTGGGAGCACCAACCCTCAGTTCAGCGGGCCGTCGGCGGTTGGTCCGATCGGTATTAGTCAGTTCGGCGGCGAAATCGCAACCACTGACTCCAGTCTGGGCGCCAAGATCGCCGTTCTCGCCAGTCTGGCAGGGGCGCTCAGTTTCAGCCTCGCAATAATTAACATCCTGCCTATACCAGCGCTGGACGGCGGCCGAATTTTCTTTGTCGTCATTGAACTTGTGCGAAGGGGCAAGCGCATCTCCCCGAGACGGGAAGGCCTGGTGCACCTGATCGGTTTCGCTATCCTGATTGGGGCCATCGCCCTCATCTCTGCACAGGACATAGCAAGGATCGTTCGCGGCGAGAGCTTCTTTAACTAAGCGTAGTTGGCTGGGGCGACGCTTCCCGGCTGCTTTCGTTCATAATTCCACTATCAGGGCATATAGGATACATAAAGTAAGTGGCGGTTCAATGCGTCATGCATCAGGGAGTATTACAGGCAAGTGAAATCGAGACGGCAGACCACACAGGTCGACGTTGACGGGGTGAAGATCGGTGGCGGCGCCCCGATCGTCGTCCAGTCGATGACCGACACCGACACCGCCGACGTTGTCGCTACGGTCGAGCAGGTGGAGTCGCTGGCCGATGCTGGCAGCGAGCTTGTTCGTATCACCGTTAATAGCGACGCGGCAGCGCGTGCCGTGCCCGAGATCAGGAGCCGCATCGAATACGACGGTTACTCTGTCCCGATAATCGGGGACTTTCACTTCATCGGCCATCGCCTGTTGAAGAGCCACCCCGACTGCGCCTCTGCGCTTGCGAAGTTCCGGATCAACCCGGGTAACGTGGGGCGAGGCAACCGGCGCGACGAGAATTTCACATCATTCATTCAGGTTGGACGCGACCTCGGAAAGCCCGTGAGAATAGGCGTAAACGCCGGCAGCCTCGACCCTGAACTGCTCGCAGAAAAGATGGACGCCAACTCAAGACGGCCCGAACCGCTCGACGGGGACGAAGTCGAGAAGGACGCCCTCGTCGAAAGCGCGCTGAGAAGCCGCGACGAGGCCGTTGCTCTCGGCCTTGGCGAGGACCGCCTGATTATCTCGTGCAAGGTCTCCCGCCTCGGTCAGATGGTCTCAGCCTACCGCGATCTTGCGAAAAAGACCGACACGGCTCTCCACCTTGGTCTCACAGAGGCGGGAATGGGTACGAAGGGTGTGGTGGCCACCACCGCGGCGCTGTCGATCTTGCTCGAGGAGGGTATCGGCGACACGATTAGGAGCAGCCTTACGCCCGAGCCGGGCGGCGACCGTACACGCGAAGTCAGACTGTGCCAGGAAATTCTTCAGGCGTTGAGCCTCCGGTCATTCCGGCCGGCCGTTACCGCCTGTCCCGGCTGCGGCCGCACGACCTCCGCGCTGTTCCGCGAGCTCGCGCAGGACATTCAGGGGCACCTGGACGGCAAGATGGCTGTTTGGAAGCATGAATACCCCCAAGTTGCTGAGTTGAGGGTCGCGGTGATGGGATGCGTCGTGAACGGCCCGGGAGAGTCCAGGGCAGCCAACATCGGTATTTCGTTGCCGGGTACAGGAGAGTCCCCCAGAGCTCCTGTATTTGTCGATGGACAACGGACGGGATTCCTGCAGGGCGACACCATTGCGAGCGATTTCGTCACGATGGTCGAAGATTACGTGCTGACCCACTACGCAGATGGCGGGAAGTCTGGGTAGGAACGGATTCGGAACGACTTTCGGCGCGTCTGTCATCGGCGCCGACTGCCGATTGACCGCGAGACGCAAAACCTTATCGGACGGGGTAACCATTCCAGTTCCGGACGGAGAGATTGAATGAGGTTTTCGAACCTGTTTGGCAAGACCCTGCGCGAGGCGCCGGCGGACGCTGAAACGGTCAGCCATCGGTTGCTAGTGCGCGCCGGCTTCATCCAGCAGGTCGCAGCTGGGATATTCAGCTATCTGCCGTTGGGCTGGCGGTCGATCGAGAAGATCAGGCGAATTATCAGGGAGGAGATGGATGGCGCTGGCGGACAGGAGATCAACATGCCCGTCGTACAACCCCGCGAGGTGTGGGAGCGGTCCGGCCGGGCGGATACGTTCATACCGCCGTTGGCCCAGTTCACCGACCGCCGTGAGCGTCAGATGGTCCTCGCGCCGACGCACGAAGAGGTCGTCACCACAATGGCGCGGGCTGGGATCTTCAGCTATCGCGATCTGCCGTTCACTCTTTACCAGATCCAGACAAAGTTTCGGGATGAGACCCGGCCGCGCGGGGGTCTGCTGCGAGTACGCGAATTCGAGATGAAGGACGCCTATTCGTTCGACGCCGATGCGGAAGGTTTGGACCTGAGTTACGAGGCGATGGCCACCGCTTACCGTGCCATCTTCAGCCGCTGCGGCCTGAATGCCATCATGGTCGATGCCGACTCGGGCGCCATCGGTGGAAAGGACTCGAAAGAGTTCGTGCTGCCTGCCGAAAGCGGCGAAGACGTAATACTGGTTTGTGACAAGTGCGAATACGCCGCCAACGCCGAAAAGGCAGAGTTCGGCAAGACCGCCAACCCTCACGAAGAGCAACATGAGATCGAAGAGTTCGAAACCCCCGGCGTCAAGACGATTGAAGACCTGGCCGAATTCGAGGGTGTGCCGCGCACGAAAACCGCCAAAGCGGTTTTCTATATGGCCGACGGGAAAATGGCGCTGGTCACAATTCGGGGCGACTACGAGGTCAACGATACTAAATTGCGGAATGCCCTCGGCGGCGCAGCCGTAAGAATGGCAACGCCTCCGGAGGTCAAGGCGGCTGGGTTAGTCGCCGGATCGGCGTCCGCCGTTGGTATGGAAAACGTCAAATCCATTGTGGACGACTCGATCGAGTTGGGCGCGAACTACCTGGCGGGGGCGAACAAGGACGGTTACCACCTGCGCAACGTCAACTTCCCGAGAGACTTCAGGGCCGATCTGAAAACAGATATAGCCGAGGCTCAGGACGGATACCCCTGCCCGCGGTGCGACGGAGCGTTCAGGGCCCGACGCGGCATAGAGGTCGGGCATATCTTCAAGTTGGGCACCGTCTACAGTCAAAAACTCGGAGCTGGCTTTCTCGACGTTCACGGCGACCATCAAGACGCCATGATGGGTTGCTACGGCATCGGCCTCGGCCGTCTCCTAGCAGCCGCCATCGAGGCAAATCACGATGATCGGGGCATGGTTCTTCCCAGGGCCATTGCTCCGTACGAGGTCTATCTGGCCGGACTCAACAACGAAGACGATGAGGTCAGGGCGAAGGCCGATGGCCTGTACGAATCCCTTGTAAAGATGGGCGTCGAAGTGCTTTACGACGACCGCGACGAACCGCCTGGCGTCAAGTTCAACGACGCGGATCTGATCGGGTCGCCGCTGCGCGCGGTCGTCAGCCGGCGTAGTCTGAGGGCCGGCGGCGCAGAGATAAAAATGCGGGCTGAGAAGTCAACGGAAGTCGTGCCGACCGACTCCGCGCCCGACGACATTCTTCGCGCTTTGCGGGCCGCCTGACCGCGATTTGCTTCATTGGCCAGAGGTTTTTAGGACCTTTAACACCTGAAAGAAGTCGTCAAACGGCGTGAACGGTATTCCCGACTCGCCGCAGTGCTTCGCGAGCCAGTCGCGGGCAAAAAGCGCGTCGGCCTGCTCAGCCACGCAGAGGTCGGATATCCCGTCTCCGATGTATACGACCTTTCGCCCGTTCCGGCGGTGATCCCATACGCGGTCACATTTACAGAAGCCGGTGCGAACGCACCGCGTGAATCCGTTTGCAAAGATCAGCCTCGGCCTGCCATCCGGACCCGCGGCAATGCCGGGGGCGGCCGACCGCAAGTTGCCCATACCGTTGGCAGCCAGAATTGCGTTGACGTAGAAATCCATCCCGTTCGACGCCACCTCAACCGGCGTGCCGCTTGTGTCGGCGTATTCGAGGAGTTCGGTTAGTCCGGATCGCAGCTTCGCAATTTCGAGGGAGTATGCGGTCATCTCCGGTATGCGTTCAATCGACAGATGGGATATTTCGTACTCCCACAGGTCCCGTATGCCGTATTCGCCGGACCTGAATCGGTCGATGCCGTGTTCCCAGCCGGGTGATCCAAAGTGTTCGATAATCGATTCACCGATATCGGACGTCGTGAGGGTTTTATCGAAATCCAGGATGATGGCCAAAGGTTCGAACAAAACAGTTCCTTGCTTGCGTCTGCGCATCCGCCGACGTGATTTGCCGCCGGGCGTGAACGCCTGCGCCGCACAGTTTTCCGGCCGATTTCAAGTTTGCGCCAAAGTGGCCGGAGTTGGTAAAATTAAATGGATTAAGGGTGGAAGTTGGAGTTGGTACTTGAAAGTGGGCTCGGCCCACTTTTTTGTTAACCAAAGTAATTTTAGTTTAGTGGCTGTTGAAGCCGGAAAGGCGGCGCATGAAAAGCGATCTACTGCTGGCCGTGACCCAACTTGCCGCCGAGCGAAAGTTACCGCATTCCGTGGTTGTATCGGCCATCGAAGCCGCACTTGCCTCCGCGTACAAGAGAGACCCCGCGGCCGGGGGACAGGACGTTGTCGTCCAGGTCGACCCAGGCGATGGCGACGTAACGGTCAGAACTGTCCTCCATGTCGTAAATGAAGTAGAGGAGCAGGGCGCGGAAGTCACAGTGGCCGACGCCCAAAAAATCCAGCTTGGCGCCCAAATTGGCGACGTTCTGGAGACCGGTTTTATCGATCACAACCCGGGCCGCATCGCGGCGCAGACCGCCAAGCAGGTAGTCATGCAGCGCTTGAGAGAGGCCGAGCGTGACCTCGTTTTCGATGAGTACGTCGACAAAGCGGGGGAGTTGCTGACCGGCACGATCCAGCGCATAGACCCTCGTTTCATCACCGTCGACCTTGGCCGGGCCGAGGCGATCATGCCTCACAGCGAACAAGCCCAGTTCGAGCGATATCGGCCCGGCCAGCAACTCAAGTTTTTCATACTGGAAGTGGCTCGTACGGTCCGCGGACCGGAAATCGTCGTTTCGCGAACTCACCCAGAATTGCTTAAGCGCCTGTTCGAAGTCGAGGTGCCGGAGATCTTTAACGGCATCATTGAGATCAAGTCGATTGCGAGGGAAGCCGGTTCGCGAAGCAAAGTTGCGGTTCACTCCACGCAAACGGGCGTCGATGCGGTGGGAGCATGTGTGGGCCTTAGGGGCATCCGCATCCAGAATGTGGTGAATGAGCTGCTGGGCGAAAAGATCGACGTCATCGAATGGGACAGAGACCTGGCCAGGTTCATTGCCAATTCCTTGAGTCCGGCCAACGTCGACCAGGTCCAAATAAACGATGACGAAGTGTCGGCCATCGTGGTCGTCCCTGATCGGGTCCTTTCGCTGGCAATCGGCCGAGAGGGCCAGAATGCGCGACTGGCGGCCAAACTGACCGGCTGGCATATCGACATTCGCGGCGCCACGCAATCTTCTATGGCTGCCGCGGCGGCAGCGGCTGAGGTGGCAGCAGCGCCCGAACCCGAACCAGAACTGGCAGAGGTCGCCGCGATAGCAGAAGAACCCGTTGTTACGGAACAGCCGGTGGAGGAGTCCATCGCAGCCGAAGTCGATCAGCAGCGGGTTGAGCCGGTGATGGAACCCGTTGGCCTGGAAGAAGCAGCGGCAACAGTCGACGAAACCGGCGTTCCGGTTGGCATGGACTCTGCGGACATTCCGGCAGCCGTTACTGCTGAGGAAGACGCCGCCGCGCACGCAGAAGAACTTGCTCTGCTTGCGCTTGAAGAAGAGCTTGCAGCCCTTGAACGGGAAGAGGCCGAGCGCAGGGAAGCCGCTGCGGCAGAGGTTTCAGTTGACTTCTCGTCGAATGACCTGTGGCAGGTAGACTTCTCCGTGCCTGAAGACGACGAGGGCGTGGGTGTGATCAGATTCGCAGAGGATATTGCAGGATTCCGGGAAGAGGGTGAAGGCCGCAGACGGCGCGGTGGCGGCGGCGGACGTGCAAGACGCCGTCGCTAACCGCCGCAGGCGGGCATGAACAACCCTTAACGCGTACACTGGAAGGAGCGGCGCGCTGTGAAAAGGCAGAAGCACGTTCCTCTCCGGTCGTGCGTGGTATGCCGTGCAAAACGGCCCAAGCGGGAACTGATTCGCATCGTGCGGACCGCCGAAGGGGTGGTCCAAGTTGACGCCACCGGAAAGGCGAACGGCCGCGGCGCGTACCTCTGTTCGGAACCGGCCTGCTGGGTGGGAGGTGTGACGCGTGGCAAACTATCTCAGGCGCTGAAGTCTGAGCTAAAAGAGTCGGCACGAGAGCGGTTACTTACATTCGCTCCCGGTCGCGAAAACTACCGACCCCCGGTTGAGCCGGGCGAAAGTTCCCGAATGATTGGTAACGCATAAATGGCAAGACGATATTCAAACTCAGCTAAACGGGGATCGGACCGCCGTCGCGGCGCGCCTGTCGAAGCGAACACTCGCGTTATCGAGCGTCCGGAGGAACCGGCGGGACCGGTAGAGCTACCGGCCACGATGACCGTTGGCGAGCTTTCCGGCATCTTGCAGCGCAGTAATGTGGACACCATAAAGTCCCTGATGCGCACGGGTGTAATGGCGACGGTCAACGAGGTGGTCGATTTCGAAACTGCCGCCCGGGTAGCTGCGTCGTTCAAAGTGCCGGTGCTCAAGCCAAAAGACAGGGAAGAAAGCACGGCGGGTATCCAAGTCGGCGTCGACGAAGAAATGACCGCCGAGACCGCTCAGGTCAGACCGCCCATCATAACCGTGCTTGGCCACGTCGACCATGGTAAGACCACTTTGCTCGACGCCATACGCGGCACCGCTGTAGTTAAATCCGAGGCCGGGGGAATTACCCAGGCTGTCGGCGCTTACCAGGTCCGCAAGGACGACAACCTCCTCACGTTTATCGACACGCCCGGCCATGAAGCGTTTACGGCCATGCGAGCAAGTGGCGCGCAAGTGACCGATATCGCAGTGCTCGTCGTAGCCGCAGACGACGGGGTAATGCCGCAGACCCGCGAGGCGATCGACCACGCCCGCGCCGCCGGGGTGCCGATGGTCGTCGCCATCAACAAGATCGACTTGCCCGCCGCTGATCTCGACCGAACAAGGGCGGCCTTGGCCGACCAGAACGTCATTGTCGAGGAGTACGGAGGCGAAGTCGTAGCGGTACCGGTGTCAGCCCTAAAAGGCGATGGCGTGGACGATCTGCTCGACTCGCTACTTCTGGTTGCCGAGATTTCAGAACTGAAGGCGAACCCGGATCGCGCCGGACTTGGAGTCGTCATCGAATCCCATATGGACAGGTCGCGGGGACCGATTTCTACCGTCCTCGTACGATCCGGCTCCGTCGGGAAGGGCAACAACATAGTAGCCGGCGTTCAACGCGGCCGAGTTCGTTGCATGATCGACGGATTTGGCCAAGACATCAATGAGGCGGGTCCTTCCACGCCGATCGAAGTCCTGGGGCTGGACGGCCTGCCCGCCGTCGGCGATCAATTTGAAGTAGTCCCCGATGAGAAGACCGCACGCCAGCTTGTGGAGACGCGCCGCAGGATCGCAGCGAGACACGGCGAAACCCGGCAGGCAACGACGCTCGCCGAAGTTATGCGGAGCGTCCACCGCGGCGAATATAAGAAGTTGACGGTAGTAATCAAGGCATCGACCCAAGGCTCGGTGGACGCAGTGCGGAGAGCGGTCGAGCAGCTTTCGACAACGGAAGTGCAGGTCAACGTGGTGTCGGCCGCCGCCGGCGCCATAACCGAATCGGACGTTATGTTGGCCGCCGCCTCTGACGCGATCGTCGTTGGATTCGAGTCCGAACTCGACACTGGGGCCGCGCAGTTGGCCGCTGCCCGAGGCGTGAGCATCCGCTCGTACCGCATCATCTATGACCTGATTGACGACGTTCAGGCCGCCGTACGCGGGCTGGTGGATCCGGAAGAGCGGGAGGTCGTAACGGGCCATGCGCTGATTCAGGAAGTGTTCGCGCTCGGCCGTCGCAACAAGATCGCTGGCGTGCGGATCATTGACGGCACGGTTCGCCGCAACTCACGCGTACGCGTACGTCGGTCTGGGAATGAACTGTTTTCGGGCCGCGTGGCCTCCATGCGCCACTTGAAAGAAAACGTGCGCGAACTCGGCGCCAACTTCGAAGGCGGCATCGTCCTTGACGGCTTCGACGACTTCGAGGTGCAGGACATCCTCGAGGCGTACGAGATCCAGGTGTTGAAGCGCTAAACACCGGATTTCGCAGGGTTTTACGATCGCCATGTCGAGGCGAATGGAGCGCGTCAACTTCACGTTGCGCAAGGAACTGGGCAGCCTCATCGCGGAGGCAGTCGCCGATCCGCGCCTTGCAGACCTGACCTCCATCACCAGCGTTAACTGCGCGGCGGACCTTGGAAAGGCCAGGGTATATGTCAGCGTCCTGGGCGACGAACAGGTGCGGGGGTTGAGCGTGGAAGCGTTGCGGTCCGCATCGGGCAGGCTCAGGAACCTCCTCAAGAGTCGAGTGCGGATGCGGAGGATCCCGTCCCTCGAATTCCTGGCAGATTCGAGGCTCGAAGAGGGTGCCGAGATGTTGGCGCTTATCGACAAAGTCAAGGAAGAAGACTTGCGAAGGTCGGTCGGGGACGCCGCGCCGTGATCAGACACCCTAAACCGGCCAAAATTGCTGTGGGCGGGTTCCTCAATATCGACAAAGAGTCGGATTGGACCTCGACCGACGTGGTCCGCAAGGTCAAGTCGCTCACGCGGGTCAAGAAGATCGGGCATGGCGGGACGCTCGATCCCATAGCCACCGGCGTCCTCCCATTGTGCCTGGGGCCGGCGACACGATTCGCAGACTCGATCCTTCTGGGGAATAAGGCATACCGGCTCACGGTGACGTTGGGAACCGCTACCGACACTTATGATTCCGAGGGGGAAACGGTGGCCGAATCCGACCCGACGGGGATCGACCGCGACGCGGTTGACAAGGCATTGCCCCGATTCCGCGGCGAGATCACTCAGGTCCCCCCGATGTACAGCGCTGTCAAGCACAACGGCCAACGTTTATACAGCCTGGCGCGCGCCGGAATAGAGGTCGAACGCAAGTCACGGCAGGTGGAAGTGGACCATCTTGAGATAACCAGGTGGGCCCCGCCGGAGTTCGACCTCGAACTGGTCTGCGGTCACGGTTTCTACGCCAGGTCCCTAGCCAATGATCTTGGGGAGGCGCTCGGGGGAGCCGCCCATCTTTCGGCGCTGCAACGAACCCGGGCAGGCAAGTTCGACCTGAACGGGGCAGTCACGATTGGCGAGTTGGAAGCCGCCCTGGAAAACGACGTATGGCAGGATCTACTGTTTCCCGTCGATTGGACGCTTTACCACCTGCGTTCAATCGTCCTGGACCCACTGATGCAGGAGATGTGTCAAAACGGCCGTCCGCTTCCACTGTCGCGCTTTGAACCGTCAACTCCGGGTGAGCAGGTACGTGCATACAGCCGCAGCGGTGAGATAATCGCTCTGCTGTCCTGCGATCCGGCCCGCGGCGGTTGGAAGCCGGACAAGGTGCTTGTTCCTCAGTGACCGGCCCAAAATTTACCATCACCCGGCCAGCCACTGCCAGAGCAGTATTGTCAGCCATGTTCTGCACGGATTGAGCGCGGCGTTTGTTGAATATGGAAGAGATCGTGCACCACAGTCCGCTTGAAGTAGTCGCCGAATTGGCGATCCTGCTGGCGGTCATTCTTATCGCCGCCAAGATCGGCGGTGAAATCGCCGAACGCGTCTTCAAGGTTCCCGCGGTTCTGGGCGAACTGGGCGCCGGAATAGCCATCAGCCCATTCGCCCTTGGCGGACTCATCAGCCTACCCGTAATCGGGACTCTTTTCGCGGTCGAAGAAGGCGCCGGAGGGATGTTGCCGGTAGCGCCTGAGCTGTTTTTTTTCGCCCAGATAGCGGCTGTGATTCTTTTGTTCGAGGCCGGTCTGGAAACAGATCGTCGGCAGTTCATTCGGTACGCCCGTCCCGCCATCGTGATCGCGGCCGGCGGAGTTGTCGTGCCGTTTGTCCTCGGCTTTTACGCCACCGTGTGGCTTGGGTTCGCCAGTTTCGACTCCCTGCAAGATCTACTTCCCGCCCTGTTCGTAGGTGCGATCATGACAGCAACGTCCGTGGGCATCACGGCCCGCGTGTTGTCCGACCTCGGCAAGCTCGACACGCCTGAGGGGGTCACGGTGCTTGCCGGCGCTGTGGTAGACGACGTTCTTGGAATCATTATCCTGGCCATCGTGGTCGGCATCGGCCGTGATGGGACGGTCACGGCGAGCGGCATCGCCATCATTTTCGCCAAGGCGGTCGGCTTCTGGCTGGGCCTCACCGTAATCGGGAGTTTGCTGTCGAAGTACATTTCGAAATTTGCATTTTGGTTTAAGAGCCCCGGCGCCGTATTGGGGATAGCCATGGCCATGGCGCTTTTTGCGGCGGGAGTCGCCGAGGTATATTTCAACCTCGCCATGATCATCGGGTCGTACTCCCTGGGTCTCGCCCTTTCAGGTACCGACCTTAAGCATCTCGTCGCAAGACCGATGCGGCAGATCAACTACTTCCTGGTGCCGGCGTTTTTCGTTGTTATCGGCATGCAGGTCGACTTCACTGCATTCGGTGGCGAAGGGTCGGAGCACTCCCTCGGTAAAGCTTTGGCATTCGCGGCAGTACTTTCCGTGTTTGCCATAGTGAGCAAACTCGCTGGGTCTGGTCTCCCAGCGCTGCTCGTCGGGTTTAATCGCATCGGATCGTGGCGTGTCGCCCTGGGGATGTTGCCGCGGGGTGAAGTCGCCCTCATCGTGGCTGGCATCGGTCTTGGAAGCGGCGTGATCGGCCGTGACGTTTTCGGCGTGGCCATCGTCATGACTGTCGTAACGACCGTCATGGCCCCACTCCTGCTCACGCGGGCCTTCCGTGGAGGCAGTGGCCTGAGTTCTGACGCGCCAGACGACCCAAGGAGACCTCCCTCTTCGCCGCCCGAAACCGGCTAACTGTCAGAGCCAAAGAGGACAACCACACACCCACCCCGTCCCGGTTTAACTACAATTGGCGCGACCGCCCCCGTAGCTCAGTGGACAGAGCGCCGGCCTCCGAAGCCGGGTGCGTGAGTTCGATCCTCACCGGGGGCGCCATCGTTCCGCATCCGGCCGACAACGATCGGGCGCCGCTTCGACTTTTGGGCGTCCAGGGTGGAAGGCGCCCGCGCAGATCACATCCGGTTCGGCGAGACAATCGGACACCCGATATCCGGGGAGTTACTGATCGCCGCTCCGGAATTCCAACATGACACAAAATGCCGTGACAAATGCCCGTGTTGAGGCGATACGCTCGGGCGCCGACATTTTTGCCCGCGTCGAGGATCTGATTCGGGCGCATCGGAATAGCGACCCATTCGGCCTGATAACGGTTGTCGTGCCCTCGAACTACAGCTCCTACTATCTCCGACAACGGCTAGCGCCGGGCGGTTACTTCAATGTACGACTGACGCGGCTTGACGACCTGGCCGAAAAGATTGGCGGATCGCATATCGACCGTCCCCCGCTAACCCGGTTGCAGGCAGCCGCGCTCGTCTACTCTGCCGTCACGTCGGCGCCGCCCGGAAGTCGTCTAGGGCCAATCCGCTCCCTTCCCTCCCTCCACTCCGCGTTGCGCGCCACGTTCCGCCAGCTTGAAGCCCTCGAAAAAGACCCGGTCCCGTTGCTCCG
The DNA here is from genome assembly GCA_965224235.1 of Dehalococcoidia bacterium. GTDB lineage: Bacteria > Chloroflexota > Dehalococcoidia > Lucifugimonadales > Lucifugimonadaceae. Next base: position 2,126,328 of record CBDCYP010000002.1, read on the forward strand.
ACAAGAGGGCGAACTCATGCGGGAGGTCGCCGACGTATACCGGACGTACCGCGAGATGCGCGGCAACTGGCGTGAGCAGGTCGACGTGGCGAGGTCCGCTGCAAGTGAGTTGGAAAACGGAAAATACCCCGTCTCCGAACTCGGGAAGCTGATCGTCTTGCGGATCGAAGTCGCGCCGACTCAGTTCGCCCCGCTCGACCGTGCGCTCAACAGCATCGCGGGCGCATCGATTCTTGTCGCGCTGACCGGAGACGAGCAAGCGGACCGGCTCGTGACCGCCAACGTTCCGAATCCCGACCCGGACAGCCATTCAACCGATGTATGGCCAATAAAAAAGACGGTGAATCTCATTAGCGCGCCCGATCCGGCCAACGAAGTGCGGTTCGTGGTCCGGGACGTCGTTCGGCGTGCGAAGGAGAACGCCACTCCGTTTTACCGAATCGCGGTCCTGTTCACCGACCGTTCGTACGGCGATCGTGTGGAAGAGGCTTTGAGATTCGCTGAAGTGCCGGTCACAGGCCCAGATCCGGTCCCCGACTCCAACTCGCCGGAAGGCCGGTTCGTTACCGGTATTCTGGGTCTGTTTCTCGCCCATCTCAAGGGTGGCTGGACGAGGCAAGGTTTTGCGAAGTGGATCACTTCCGCTCCAGTAGCATTCCCCGACACCAGGCAAGAAGTTCCGGCAGCCCGTTGGGACGCCGTTTCACGGTTAGCCTCAGTCACCGCCGGACTCGATGGATTCAAGACGCGGTTGACTCGATATGCGAGCAGGCAAAGAGCGGCGGCGGACAACGTAACAGAGTCCGACGATCTTAATGATATCCGTGCGGCGTCCCTACGCTCGCAGGCTGCCCATGCCCGGAAAATGCTCGAGTTTGTCGAAGGGCTGGCAGCCCAGGCCCCGACGACTGACACTCCCGACCTATGCTCGTATACGAAATGGCTACGAGATATATGGGACGCGTACCTGCTGCCATCACGTGAACCAACACCTGTCAGGGACCGAATTGCGGTCCTGTTCGACCAGATCGAAGAGCTGAAGCTCCCTCCGGGAACGATCATGGATCTCGAACACTTTTCGACGATGGTTCGAGATGAACTCGATCGAACGCGAGGCATTTTGAGGAGGCTCGGCCGCGGCGTATTCGTCGCCCCGCTGAACATGGCGGTTGGGTGTGAGTTTGATGTCGTTCACATCCTCGGCATGAGCGAAGGTTCGTTCCCAAGCCGTGATCGCGACTACCCTTTGCTCCCCGAAACCGTGAAGGCCAAGCTCGATCCCAGCGGCGAAACACTGCCGGATCGCCAACGCAACGTAGCGCTTGAACGCCGGACCTATCTGATTGCCCGCAATGCGGCGCAGACGCAATATTTCTACTGGCCCCGCGCTGCGGCCGGCGCACGCCGTGCAAGCGGACCTGCGCGCTGGTTTCTGGAAGCCGCACGTGAAGTCAGCGGCAACCAATTGCTGCAGCCCGGCGACCTTCTCTCGGGTAGTTCGGACAACCCCGTGGTCGTCCTTCCGGACGAGGCTGCGTCCCACGAGGCGATTGCGTTTCCCTGCGACCGGCACGAATACGCGTTGAAGTCGACAGACTCGTGGCGCAGCGCGTCAAAGATACGGGGCGATCACTTCCTAGCCCGCGACCGCTCTTATCCACTTCACCGCGGCCTGAAGCTTGAAGACGCCAGGCTGACCAGTGAATGGACAGAGTTCGACGGAAGACTACCACTAGACAAGGCAAGCAGAAACGACCCCGACATCGCTTCAGCGTCCCGATTCGAGTCGTGGGCCAACTGTCCGTATCAGTTCTTTCTCGCCTACGTGGCCAAAGTCGAACCTACGGAACGGCCGGAGGACGAACCGGGCATCACTCCGCTCGAACGGGGATCGATCGTGCACTCCGTCCTGGAACAGTTCGTCTCAAAACGGTCGGCCCGGCGTATCGACAGCCGGGTGGAACAGCGGGACCTGCTCAGAGAAACGGTGTCCAGACACTTCGACGAATACGCAGCGGACGGCTCAGCGGTACATCCGGCGTTGCTGGCAATAGAGCGTAACTCAATCACGCGCAACCTCGAACGATGGCTGTCCGCCGAGTCAGAAATCATGGCGGAGTGGAGCGTGACGCCCTACAAAAGCGAGATGATGTTTGGCTTCCATGACTCGGACGCCCCTGCGGTAGAGATCGCAACCGATAGCGGTGAGGTCGTCAAGTTCAGAGGCAGAGTCGACCGCGTCGACAGATCCGCCAGCGGTGATCGCATTATCGTGTTCGATTACAAGACTGGCGGATCGAGTCGCTACAGCGGCCTGAAAGAAGATCCCTTGATGGGAGGGCTGCGCTTGCAATTGCCGGTGTACATAAGGGCGGCGTCGGCCATGCTGCGGGGGGATGCCGACAATCCCGACGTGCGGGCTACTTATTGGTTTGTGTTCGAGAGGGGCGGGACCGTACTGAGGCCCGATCTGGCGGTTAAGTCTGACTCAGAAGTACTGTTCGAGAAAGCACGGTTCGACAAGGTCTTGTCATTGATCGCAAGAGGTATCGACAGCGGCGTATTCCCTCCGGCGCCGCGGGGTCGGCCAGGTCGACGCGATGGCAAGTCAGAGTTGGAAAATTGCCGATGGTGCCCCTATGACGCTATATGCCCAGCTGATCGACTAAAGACGTGGGACCTAAAACGCGGGGCGCCTGGGGTCCGCCCGTACGTGGAACTTTCCCAATGACGATTTCCGACAGGCATGAACGGAAGAGAATATCCGACAGGCTGGATCTCAACCTGTTTGTCGAGGCCGGCGCAGGGACGGGCAAGACCAGCGTTCTGGTTGACCGTCTGTTCAACGCAGTCAGGACCGGCGAATCGACGATCGGTGAGGTCGCCGCAATTACGTTTACGGAAGATGCCGCGTCGGAACTTATCCAGCGAATACGCGCCCGTTTTGAGTGCGAGATGCTCCGGGGGAACCCTCAGCCGGAAGAGCGAGACCGGCTTGGAGACGCCCTCAGAGACATCGACTTTGCGGCAATTCAAACGATCCATGGATTCGCCAGGTCGATGTTGTCCGAGATGCCGCTCAACGCCGGTTTGCCTCTTGTTTTGGAGGTCATGGATGATACGGAAGCCACGCTGCGTTTCGACGAGGCATGGGCCGAATGGCTGGAAGAGACTCTGGAGGATCCGCAATTCGTATCGGCCCTCGAAAGGGCATCCCGCCTTGGACTGAACGGCCCTCTCGACAAACTGCGAACGGTCGCCCGGAAACTGAATGAAAACTACGACCTGCTCGACCCAGAGACGTTTTCAGCCGGGCCGGAATCGGCGCCCATCGACGCGGGATACCTGCGATCGACGGCAGAGAATTGGGAAAAGCTCCTCGAATTTTGCGACTCGCCAGACGACCGATTGTTCGTCCACGTGAAGAAAAGAACGTTGCCGCTAATCGCTGAACTGCCGGACGACCCCGATGAGGTGGAGGCGTTGCTTGCCAGGGAGGACACGGTAGTCGGTCCCAGGGGCAGGGTGGGCAGCAAAACCAACTGGCCAGACGCCGCCGGCGCAGACGCGTTACCGGCGCTAAGGGAAGGACTGGCCAGCGTACAGGAGCAGATCGATTCGCGGCTTCACGAAGCACGCTCAGCCGTGATTGGGCAACTGATTTCATCCGTCGCTCGCATGGTACTCAATTACGTGGAAGTCCGAAGGCGAAACGGGCTGGCAGGATTCCATGATCTGCTCGTGTGGACCCGCGACATGCTGCGCAAAGACGCCGAAGCCCTCCGATATTTCCAAAGCCGTTATACGCGGCTGTTTGTGGACGAGTTTCAGGACACGGACCCGTTGCAGGTCGAGATCGTGCAGTTCCTCGCCAGGCGTGACACCGGAGGCCAACTTGCCCCCGGCGCCCTCTTCGTGGTGGTGGACCCCAAGCAGTCGATCTACGCGTTTCGGCGGGCCGACATTCAGATGACCGAGCGGTTTCGCAAATCTGCACAAGTCGACGAAGCCACTTTGACCTCCAACTTCCGTTCGAACGATGCCATCCTTTCGTGGGTGAATCATGTTTTCAGCCGGTGGATGGGCGACGGCGATCCTTTTCAGGCCCGGTATGTGGCGTTGGAGCCCGGGCTTTCCGCTTCCCCTACGCCAAGCTCCCCGGACACCGCGCATTGTATTCGGATTCTCGGAGGTAAAATCGACTCAAAAACAGTCGATGCGGCTCGGGCGGAGGAGGGTCAGGCGATAGCCCTGTTGGCGGCTGAATTCGGCGCGGGCGTGCATTCTGTACGCGCCGCGGACGGAACCGTTCGCCCGTCGTCATTCCGCGATCTCTGCATTCTCATGCCGCGGCGTACAGCCCTGCCGGCCCTCGAACGTTACTTGCAAGATGCCGGAATCCCATACGTGCTGCAAGGCCAGTCGCAACTGTTCGATACGCAGGAGTTCCGCGACATGCTGAATTGCCTGTTGGCGATAGATGATCCAACCAATCAGGTGACGGTGGTCGCAGCGCTGCGTTCGCCCGCGTTCGGATGCAGCGACGTCGACCTCTGGGACTGGGCGTCGTCCTGCCACAGCTTCGACTACGCCGATTCGGTCCCGGAGTATGACCTGTACGTGGGCAATTGCCTTGCCGAGTTGGCCAGATATCACCGGATGCGCAATCGGGCAACCACTCCGGAGTTGATCGAGACCTTTGTCAGAGAACGCATGTTGCGGGAACTCGCAGCTTTGGGTCCGGACTGGCGGGAGAGCCACAGGCGTATCGACCTGATGTCCGAACTGGCCCGCTCCGTTCAGGATTCCGGCGGTCATTCATTGCGGGATTTGGTTGACTGGCTTTGCACCCGCCAATCCGTGGGGGAACGTATGACGGAGCGCGCCCCTTCGGTTCTTGGAAACGACGCGGTGAGGGTCATGACCATCCACGCTGCCAAGGGTCTCGAATTTCCCGGTGTCGTGATCACGGGATTGAACACAAGCTCGGTCAGCCAACGCGACGAGGCCGTATTCGACACCGATCCAGAGGCATGTGCGAGCGTGGCAATAGGGCTGGGCAGCGGGAGGTTGAGATTCGAAACCGGCGGCTACGGGGAGATCGCAGAGAAGAAAAAGCAGATTAGCGACGCAGAAGACGTCCGGCTAATGTACGTTGCCGCCACCCGCGCCCGCGATCATCTCTTCGTGAGTCTCTACAGAAAAAAGGGCGACAAATCCACGCTTGCCGCAAAACTTGCCCAACTCTCCGAAAACGCTGCCGGGTTTTGTGAGCGGTACACGCCTCGGGGCGCCTCGGTTTCGCCTGACACGCAAGCAGTCACCCAGCCATGGGGAAGCAGCGCTCACATGGAAATCTGGTCATCCGAACAGGAGGCCGCTCTGGCAGCGTCGGGCGCCCCACGGTCGGCATCTGCTACGTCACTAAAATCGCACGAGCTGCCCCTGCCGCCGCAAAAGGAATCACCTGATGACTCCGATCATGAACCGTGGCGAAGGGGTCGCGGCGCAACCAGTCTGGGCTTGGCGGTCCACGGCGTGCTGCAGGAGATAGATCTGAATTCACGGGAAGGGATCGTCGAACTGGCCAGTACGCAGGCGATAGCCCACGGGGTCGGAACCCGAGCTGACGAAGTGGCCGATCTGGCGAAAGCGGTCCTCCATTCGGCCGTGGTCAGGGAGGCCGTCAGCTCGGGTCGATACTGGCGGGAGGCGCCGGTCGCCGCAGGGGTAGGGCAGGGGAAAGCGCTGGAAGGCGTCATCGATCTGATATTCGAATCGTCGCCGGGCGAACTGGTGATAGTTGACTACAAAACAGACGCAGTACGCGGCCGGTCGTTGGAGCAGATGGCCGAGCCGTACCGAAATCAGATCGGCGCTTACGCAGAGGCGGTCGACAAGGCTACGCCAGCCCACGTAGTTCGAGCCGTCCTGTTGTTCGCTCGCCCCGCTCTTACAGGCGACCCGTGCGAGTTCGCCCTGCCTGACATCGAAGTCGCGAAAACTCAGGCTGTAGAAGCGGCAAGGGACCACCTCGCCGTCCACTGATGCCGCAACTGTGGCAGTGGCTGCCGACGCGCCTGATAGCATGCGGCGTCGTAACCGGATAACCCACGCGGTTAACTGCAAAGGCTGAACATGGGATTGCTGGACGGAAAGAAAGCGCTCGTTACCGGCGCCCGAAAGGGCATCGGGCGCGGCATCGCAGTGCGTCTTGCCGCAGAGGGCGCAGATGTCGGGGTGAACGACATCGTTGACGACGACGTCACCCGCCAGACTGCGGCTCTGGTTCAGGAGCGCGGGAGCGCGGCGTCCGTGCACATCGCCGACGTCAGCAAACTGCCCGACATCAACGCGATGATCGACGCTTTCATCGAGGTGCACGGCAGGATCGACATTCTGGTCAATAACGCCATCTTCCCCGATCAGTCGAGATCATTGTTCGATACGGACGAGGCGTACTGGGACCGCATGATGAACCTTTCGCTGAAGGGCTACTTCTTTTCGGCTCAACGGGCGGCACGGGAGATGGTGCGGCAGGGCGACGGCGGAAGTATCGTCTGCCTGTCCAGCGTCCACGCGTTTCGTGCATTCAGAGACTGGACCGCGTACGGCGTGGCCAAGGCCGGACTGCGCAGGATGGTGAAGGGACTGGCGGTGGACCTGGCCGGTACGGGGATCAACGCGAACTGCATAGCGCCCGGCTACATCGACAATCGGCTGCCGGATTCCGGCCTGGAACCGGCCCCGGACGACATGACGGACCGGCCTCACCTGGCGGCGCGCATACCTGCTCGCCACGGCGGTGTGCCGAGCGACATTGCCGGCGCGGTCGTGTTCCTGTGTTCGGGCATGGGCAGCTACGTCAACGGCGAAACGCTATTGGTCGATGGTGGGATGATCGCATCGGGCGGTGATCTAAATCGGGACGACGATTAGTAATAACGGGAGACACGATTTGGGACTTCTGGACGGAAAGAAAGCGCTTATTACCGGCTCGCGGCGAGGAATCGGCGCAGGCATCGCCGCTGCGTTTGCGGAGCAGGGCGCCGACGTTGGCATAAACGATATTGAACGGGACTCCGAGGCTGAAAAGACCATTGCGGGCATCACGGAGGCGGGGCGAAAGGCGTCGTGGCACGTCGCCGACATCGGCAACGCCGCCGACCGCGAGCGCATGTTCGACGAGTTCCTCGCCGAGCACGGGCAGATCGATGTGCTTGTGAACAACGCCGTCTCAGGGGCGGACGCGTCGTTCCTCGAAATCGACGAGGCTGTTTGGGAGGGCCTGGTTGGCCACGCGCTCAAGGGATACTTGTTCTGTTCGCAGCGGGCGGCCAGAGAGATGATCGCCCAGGGCAGCGGCGGCAGTATCATCTCGATCAGCAGCGTGCACAGCTTTCGCTCTTGGCCCAATGACTGCGTTTACGGCATCGTAAAGGCGGGCCTCAATCGTATGGCCCTCAGCATGGCGGTCGATCTGGCCGGTACCGGCATCAGGTCCAACTGCATAGCGCCCGGCTACATCGATTCGCGTGTCTTGACGCCGGAAGAAGAGCCGAATCGCGGGAAGCACGCCGATTACGCCCTCCCCTCGATACCCAGCAGGCGCGGTGGTCTGCCGAGCGACATCGCAGGGGCGGCCGTGTTCCTTGCCTCAGGGCTGAGCGACTACGTCAACGGACAGACGATCACGGTCGACGGCGGTCTGCTGACCTGCGGGACTCCGGACCCAGACGGGTAACCCGTAACACGTGGGCGTTAACCGAACCACAACCGTTCCGCCGTTCCGCCCAGGATGGCTTGCTGCTCAAGCTGCGACAGGCCCATGTGTTGTTGGAAAAGTTTGAGGTGTTGGGAGTAGGTCACGTTTGGGCACCACAACTCCGTGGGGTAATCGGATCCCCATAAGCACCGGTCGGGTCCGTACGCGTCGATGATGCGCCTGCACGCGCTGTGCATGTCCGGGAACGGAAACTCCTCCCGCGTTCCTGTCGGGAGAAACGTGAGCTTGGGGTGCAAGTTGGGAAACGATGCCAGTTCGATCACGCGTCGCAGTTTGGCTTCGAATCCGGGCCCGATTTCCAGAGCGATGCAGTGATCGAGCACGAAACTGCAGTCGGGAAAATCCGCCAACACCGTCGCCAACTCTTCGGCCGCCCGCAGTTCGCCGATCAGCACGTTGACCGTCATTCCCAGATCGCGCGCGGCAGAGATCAGTCGCCGATTCCCCGGGTGGTCGTAGTCCTGCTTACCGACCGGGTACGTCCTGACCGCCCGTGCGTTCGCTCCCTCGTACAGAGCGAACAGGACGTCGGGGCTGTGCGGGTCTTCCGGGTTCAGCGTCACGACTGACCGCGCCCAATCGCCCGATACCGCGCCCGTGTCGCGCACAAACGTGTTGTCCCATTCGTAAAAGGTGCTGGTCTGGACCAACATTGCGCGGTCCACGCCGCACGAACCCATGGCATCCATGAGGCCAGCCGTCGTTCCGGTTCCGACAGGAGGGCGTAGCGGGTCGGCGATGGTCGGGTAGGTTTCCTGATCTTCGGAGTAGATGTGTGCGTGCGTGTCGATAATCATGAGCGCGTTGCCTGATAATCCAATGTGTTCGTAAACGCTACCATCATGCGCACCTTTGAAAAACGGCGACAACCGCGGGAGTTCCCAATGCAGGACATCTACGCCCATATCGAGGACCACGTCGACGAGAGCATTTCGATGTTGATGGATCTCGTCCGGCAACCAAGCATCTCCGCACAGGGCATCGGATTCGACAAGGCTCCGGGCCTGGTCAAGCAGATGTTCGAGTCGGCCGGACTGGCAGTCGAGATCATCCCCGTACCCAACGACGGCAATCCGGTAGTGCTCGGCACGATGGACGGCGCATCCGACAGGACGCTGCTTTTCTACACACACTACGACGTGCAGCCGCCGGAGCCGCTGGAACTGTGGGAGTCAGACCCGTTCGAGCCTCAACGTCGCGGAGACCGGCTGTTCGGCCGGGGTATGTCGGACGACAAGGGGAATATCGTGGCGCGCCTCGCCGCAATCAAGGCGTTCCGGGACACTCGCGGCGGGCTACCTTGCAACGTGAAGTTTCTGGCCGAGGGTGAAGAAGAGATCGGCAGTCGAAACCTTCGGCCGGTTATTGCGGAACGAGGCGGCGACTTCAAGGCCGACGCGTGTATCTGGGAAGGCGGAGGCCGTAACCTCAACAACGACCCGTTCCTGTATCAGGGATTAAAAGGGGTCCTCACGATCGACCTGCGGGCCCGTCAGCTGAGCGGCGACGCCCACTCGTCGTTTGCCGCGATCCTGCCGTCCGCCCCGTGGAGGCTCGTCCATGCCCTGGCAGCGATCAGGAGCGCCGACGGCCGGATTCTCGTGCCGGGGTTCTACGACAACATCAAACCCGCTACCCCCAAAGAGCAGGCGGCCACGGCAAAACTGCCCGACGAGGGCCCTAGTTGGAAGGCGACCTTCGGCGCAGACACGTTCGTGGGAGATGCGGAAGGGGACGCCCTCAAGACCAACCTTCTGTTCGATCCGACCGCAAACATCGCCGGTATGTTGTCAGGGTACACGGGCCAGGGAATGAAAACGGTGCTGCCGGCAGAGGCGTCGGCCAAGATGGACTTCCGGCTCGTGCCCGATCAACGGCCCGGCGACATATTCGACAAGTTGCGGGCGTACCTTGACGACCAGGGATTTGACGACGTCGAACTGGTTCTGATGGGCGCCGTCAATCCAGCGCGTACCGACATCGACTCGCCGTGGGTGCAGCTAGTCGCAATGACCGCAGAAGAGATATATGGCCGCAAGCCGGTAATAGCGCCCAACATGCCCGGCACAGGCCCCTGGTACGACTTCGGCGTAACGCTTGGAATCCCCATCTCGACGAGCGGGGTCGATCACCCTTCCCATAAAATTCACGCACCGAACGAGAATATCGCGATCGAAGACTTCCTGCTTGGGGCAAAGCACGCAGCCCTCATCATGGAACGGTTCGGTGAGGACGGCGCATCAGGGTAGCCCAAGCCTGTACGCAACTTGAACAGGCCGATTCGATGGACCGATCGACACACACATGGCGTCCGCCCGTTAATACCCCTGACGGGCCCGTTAATGGAAGGGACCTGGACGTATGAATCAGGACGGCACAGGCCAGCCAGTTGAAGAAGGGACCTTGCTCTGGGAACCCTCGGAGGAACTCCGGTCGAATTCAAACATCGTAAAGTTCATCGAATGGCTCGGGCAGACAAAGGACCTGCGGTTCGAAACTTATGACGAACTACTGCAATGGTCGGTAGACGATCTTGAAGGTTTCTGGGCTGCCATCTGGGACTACTTCCAGATCATTTCGCACAGCCCGCACTCGCGTGTCCTGACTGAGTCGCGCATGCCCGGCGCCGAATGGTTCCCGGGCGCCGCGCTCAACTACGCGGAACACGTTCTTCGTCAGCGAGACGATCATCCGGCCTTCATCTCCAAGTCCGAGATACGGCCGACAAGCACCCTCACCTATCGGGAGGTCCACGATCAGGTCGCACGCATGGCGGCCGGATTGCGGGCTATGGGCGTGCGCAAGGGCGACCGGGTCGCGGCGTACATGCCGAACATCCCAGAGACCGCCATCGCGTGTCTGGCCGCAACGAGCATCGGCGCAATATGGGCGACCTGCGCCCCCGAGTTCGGTATCCGTAGCGTTGTGGAGCGACTCCGGCAGATCGCCCCAAAGGTCTTGTTCGCCGCAGATGGCTATCGCTTCAACGGGAAGGACTATCCGCGCCTCGAACAGGCCGCGGAAATTCAGAGTCAGATACCGTCGGTGGAGCAATTGGTAATGGTCCCGTATCTCTACGAACAGCCGTGCCTCGAAGGCCTGCAAAACGCCATGTATTGGCGCGACGCGGAACGGGACGCCATCGAGATCGAATTTGAACCCGTAGGCTTTGACCATCCCCTCTGGGTGCTGTTCTCATCCGGGACCACCGGCCTGCCGAAGCCAATAGTCCACGGGCATGGCGGGGTAATCCTCGAACACATCAAGTGCCAGTCGTTGCAGTTCAATCTCGGCAGCGACGATACGCTTCTGTGGTTCAGCACCACCGGGTGGATGATGTGGAACTTCGACATCAGCGGCCTGATGCTGGGGATGACGGTCGTCCTGTATGACGGCAACCCGGTGTACCCCGACTTGCGCAACCTGTGGGACCTGGCTGAAGAGACAAAGGCGACGTACTTCGGCACCAGCGCGCCGTTTATCCACGCGTGCATGAAGGAGGGAATACGGCCGGGCAAGGAATACGATCTCCACCGCATAAAGGGTGTGGGTTCGACCGCCGCGCCGCTGTCGCCCGAGGGGTTCCAGTGGATTTACGACAACATAGGGTCGAATGTTCACGTGGGTTCGTTCTGCGGCGGAACAGACGTTTGCACAGGGTTTATCGGCCCGGTCCCGTTGTTGCCGGTGCACGCCGGCGAGATACAGGCGGCGTGCCTTGGCAGCAAGGTGGAGGCGTTCGATCCCGGCGGCAATCCTGTGGTCGACGAAGTGGGTGAACTGGTCCTGACGGCGCCCCTGCCCTCAATGCCGCTTTTCTTCTGGAACGATCCGGACGGTGAGCGCTACCGGGAAAGCTACTATGACGACTTCCCCGGTGTGTGGCGGCATGGCGATTGGGTCAAGAAGACCGAGCGGTCGACATTCGTCGTCTACGGCCGTTCCGACTCCACCCTAAACAGGAGCGGGGTTCGGATGGGAACGAGCGAGTTCTACAGGGTCATCGAAGAGATGGACGAAGTACAGGACAGCCTGGTCATAGACACCGGCCGACCGAATGAACAGGGGCAACTGCTGTTGTTCTTGCAACTAAGCGACGGCGTGGGGCTTGATGAGGAACTGCAGGGCCGGATCAGGACCAGGCTTCGTCAACTTCTGTCTCCGAGGCACTCCCCGGACCAGATTTTCGCCGTGCCCGAGGTGCCGAAAACGCTGAACGACAAGAAGCTGGAAGTGCCGGTGAAGCGAATCATCACAGGAGCAGTCGCCGGGGAGGTGATAAACCGCGACGTGATGTCCAACCCCGAGTCGATTGAATTCTTCGTCGAGTTTGGCAAAAAGTTCAGGGAAACGGCCCAGCCCATCTGATCCCGCCTCGCTCGACAGGGCCGCCGACTCGTCCCCCGGCGGGAGACCCCGAGGCCCGTACTTCCTCGGGGCCGGATAACGTCGAAAGTCTGCTGCCAAGGAATTGGTCGGGGCGGCGGGAATCGAACCCACGACCCCCTGCTCCCAAAGCAGGTGCGCTTCCGCTGCGCCACGCCCCGACCGTTTGATGTTATACGAGTCGTGGGAGTGCGGCGGGCTGCTTCACGTGTCATTCGCGCGGAACCTGAATCAGTCGCCAGCCCTAGAAGGAGGGGCTGAGTAATAGCGATCCTCAGGGATTGGTTCAGATCATCGGGAGCGGGTTCTTCATTCGTCGGCTTAACGTTCGATGTCAGGTTGACACTCGCCGTCCGAGATTTTGTGCCCGCACCTCACCATTTCTTTACACACGAGTCGAGAGTGCGTCAGGTCGGAAATCGAAGCCGACAGTGGTCACATGCCCGACCGATAGACACCGGTTCGGGCAACTTCTCACAATGGCTGCAACCATACTTGCCGAATGTCCACAAAGCCGGGTCGAGTGCGGCACAAGTATCAGTTAGTCCCGGCGGTCCACCGATCTTTGTCGCCGCGACGGCTGCCTGCCAGGTGCCTTGGATTTCTTGCCTGGTCGATTCGCCAACCCACCCTGAGCACCTAAGACTCCAAGGTTTCCGGTAACCCGACGGACATGGACGTCTACCGCGACGGGGATGACTTCTATGTTGTCTATCTTGGCCCCGCCCGGAGCAACAAGCATCCGTATCCACATGGGTCCAATCTTTTGACCTCTAAGTAGGGGAAAGCGGGACTGTCCCCTGTAGCTGGTACGGAGGTAACTGAGCAACTCTCCAGCGTTTCCAACGCCAGAATCCACTACGCGGCTCACCGGATTCCCCCCTGCGGCAAGGCTGCGGGCAATGACGTTCCACGCAGAGGAGTCGGGGCCATGACGTTGGCTCACTCCGTATTGGGACAGCCTTTCGCGGAGCGTGGAGATCGGGATTGCTGAAGCCTCAGCGGGTTCAAAAAGCTCCGGATAGGCTTGATATAGCTCGATGCCGTTGTTCCATAGACGCGTGGCATCCCGGGCACGGTCCATGGCTGCAATGAAAGTCAGAAACTGGCGCACGGTTCGGTTTGACGCGCCCGAAACGCGCAGGCGTGTCACGCATTCGACTTCCGGCATTCGCTGCCATGTGCTGCCCGGCGCCACATCCCTGGCGGACATGTCTAACTGGTCATCGTAGAAGTCACTGGCGATTGCCCCTGCCACTGTGGCGGCGTGGCGAATGTCCGGTGCGCGCATCCTGAACTACCCTCATCCTTCCTGAGAACACGAAGTTATGTGTTCTCGATACCAGGCATATTGCCGACCCTGTCCGACCACATGTGCCAGTGGGCGCCGAACGACAACACCGGCATCGCGAAGGCCCTTCTCCAAGCCGTATTCGACGTAAAGTTTGCCCGCGTGAATCTCAATGGTCTTTCCATCCAACTCCGGGATCTCTGTCGCCAAGTCATTCAACACTCGTAGCGACCACTCACGACGCTCAGTGGCGCGGAGGTCGGCCAAAGACAGGTCATATGGCTCAATGCATGTGCCGGGGGCTAGGAGCCCGTGTTCGGCGCTAAGAATGTACCAGGGACAGCCATGCAACTCCGCATATGACATCCGATACTGCCAAAGTGTTGAGGTGTAGACGTCTCGGGCCGGGCCAGCCCGATGGCGCTTACGCTTGACGCAGCCGACGAGAATAAAGTCAACCAACTCGCAGGTATGATTCACCATCGAGTGCTACCGCCTCCAATTCTGTGCTCCTATAGGACAGGGAATCCACGGGTAAAAAGTGTCAACTCCGACCCGCCAATCTCCTGGCGAAGCTATCCGATCAACACTGACCTGAACCGCCAGCCTGAACCTGAGCACGAAGGTTCCTGATTTTATCCAGTCTGGTTGAGTTTGGGAGACCCAAGCTCCCGACCCCATGCTCCCAAAGCAGGGGCGCTTCCGCTGCGCCACGCCCTTTCGATTTTATACACGTGGTGGGCTAGCGCAGGGCCAAGTTCGGTTCGTTTAGTCGCAGGGGCCAAACGAAGAGGGACAGACCTTCATGCCTAATATCGCATTAATCACCGCAACTGTGGAAGTCTCAGTGGCAGTATCAATCGCGGCCTGCGGCACCTTCCTCAACGTGCCGTCGACTCGGCTCCTCTCTTGGCCCGTCTCCATGCAAGAAACATCAGGACGGTACAAATGCCGATCAAGATCAAGCCCAGATAGTAGGTCACTGCAAACAGCGAGGTCGGGTCGATAAAGACTAGGCCTAACAACATCGGTACAGACAGTGCCAAGAGCGCCAACGAAGTTCTCACTGCAACTTTAGCGAGGCCCGCCCCCACAAACAGAAAGATGGATACCAGGAGGGCGAATGCGCCAGCTACCTGCACATCTTCAGACGTGGTGCCCTCATCGTCTGTCTCCACCTCAAACGACTCCTCAACACTTATGGCCACAGATCCGAACAGATAAGCCGAACACCCACCCAAAAATAGAAAAGTCGCAGCTATCAACCCGAGTATCAGCACGGTAGTTCTCATTTTGCGAGCCTACAACTTCAAAAGAACCATATGAGATCGCCGATTTCGAAATGACGGGGATTAGGCACGTAGCGTAATCCAGCCAATGCTCATTGGCAATGTTGTGCTCTTGACGAGAAGGCGCGGCTGGACGTTGCTCAAATCGTTGCCAAAACACAACTGAAAACTTCTTGAATTACGGAATTCGTAGGCGGATAATTTAGTTCTCGGGTGTCCAGGGGTGCTGGTGGGTCTGACGCCGGGTGTTCCCGGCGAGCCCACGGACAGCTTCGGCGCCCATAGAGTCCAGAGACGGCCACCCTCACCGGACCAACCACAACTGCAGACGCCCCGCCGAACAGGCGACCAGTCCGCGCCCTCCGCAGAGATAACCCACTCGGGGTTATCAGGTCTGGCCAGTTCCGCATGTACTGGTTGGCCGGCTTCCTTGGTTTCACCGCGTACTCCATGCAGATGCTGACCAGGGGTTGGCTCATGGAGCAGTTGACCGGCTCTCCGTTCCTGGTAGCTCTGGTCCCGGCCGGCATGATGCTGCCCATGTTGTTCCTGTCATTATTCGGCGGAGTCCTCGCCGACAGGCTGGACATACGAAAAGTAGTCGTCGCGTCGGACATTTCAACCTTTGCGGGCTATGTAATAGTTACTTTGCTGGCTGTGTTCGAGGTTCTGGCGCCGTGGCAATTGATAGCCATCTCGATCTGGAACGGAGTCGGACTGGCGCTGGCCATGCCCGCCCGGCAATTGCTTGTCAATGGACTCGTGCGTCGAGACCAACTGCGGACAGCCGTCGGGTTGTCGATAACTACGTACAGCGCCGCCCAGATCGTGGGCGCACCGCTAGCCGGAGTCCTGATCGCCGGAGCGGGTCCCGAATGGGCGCTCGGCGCAAGCGCTTTCATGATGTTGCCGGCCATTCTTTTGTACAGCGGTATCCGTCGGCCGAGACGACGACCAGCAACGGACCGTCGCCTGCCATTGACGACCACCCTCAGGATCGGCCTGGCTTTCACGTTCGCGTCACCGGCGCTGAGAACCATGATGATCGGCGCGTTGATAGTCACGTTCACCATGGGACCGTTTGAGGCGCTTATGCCGATATTCGCGGCGGATGTGCTCAACGTTGGACCGACCGCTCTGGGCAACCTCGTGCTTGCCGCCGGAGTCGGCTCACTCGCGGGCTCTCTGGGAGTCGTGACGTTCGGCCCTGGATTTGACCAGAGAAAGATCGCCATCGCTTCTGGGCTTATAACCGCATTGACGGTTACCGGCTTTGCCGCATCATCCTGGTTTCCGGTTTCGATCGTACTCGCCGCTCTCGCGGCGATGGCGATGACGGCGTTCATGGTCAACAACTTGACCGGCATTCATGTGGAAGCTCCGGACGCCATGCGGGGACGAGTTCTCAGCCTCCGTTTTCTCGTGGTTGGATCGCAGCCGGTGGGCGGCCTGTTGGTAGGAGCGCTTGCGGAGATATACGGAGCGCAGATCGCCGTGGCTGCATTGGCTCTCGCCGGGGCGGGCCTGCTGCTCGGCGTGCACCTGCTGAGGGCGCACGGTGAAAGGGGCGATTCGGCTGAACCCGCGGGCGGCTGAACTGGTGAATTGACGTAAGGCCGCATCGTCGGCAGTAACCCTCTACAGGGCAAGGCCTTTTCCCACCGGCGCGCGCTTCGGCGGGCAGGCAGGGTTGGACGTTGCTCAAATCGTTGCCAAAACACAACTGAAAACTGCTTGAGTTACGGAATCCGTAGGCGGATACTTGAATACGTGGAGCATTGATGGGTCTGGCGCCGGGGGATCCCGGCGAGCCCGAGACAAGCGTCTCCGCCTCAGGATCTCCAACACGGCTGACGTCACCGGACCCACCAAAACGACCGCCGCCGCGCCGCGGACCGGTCGCCCCGTACGCGCCGTTCGCAGAGACCACCCGCTCGGGGTTATCAGATCTGGCCAGTTCCGCATGTACTGGACGGCCGGATTCCTCACTTTCACCGCCTTCTCCATGCAGATGCTGACCAGAGGTTGGCTCATGGAGCAGTTGACCGGCTCTCCGTTCCTCGTCGCGTTGGTCGTGGCTGGCATGATGCTGCCCATGCTGTTCCTGTCGTTGTTCGGCGGAGTGCTTGCCGACAGGCTGGACAGACGAAAGATAATCGTCGCGGCGGACATCTCGACGTTTGCGGGTTTCGTGGTTGTGACTTTGTTGGCTGTGTTCGACATTCTGGCGCCGTGGCATTTGATAGTTATTTCGTTCTGGAACGGCACCGGATTTGCGTTGGCCATGCCCGCCCGGCAGACGCTCGTCGGCGGGCTCGTGCACAGGGAGCAACTGAGGACCGCCGTTGGTCTGTCGATGACCACGTACAGCACGGCCCAGATCGTCGGCGCTTCAATCGCCGGATTCCTGATAGCCAATACGGGCTCCGAATGGGCGCTGGCCGCCAGCACCGCCATGATATTGCCGGCCATCATCTCGTACAGCGCTCTGCATCGGCCGAGGGGCCTGTCCCCAGCGAACCGTCGTGTGCCGATGATGACCACCCTGAAGTCCGGCCTGGCTTTCACATTTGCGTCGCCTGCGCTGAGAACCATGATGATCGGCGCGTTGATAGTCACGTTCACCATGGGTCCGTTTCAGGCGCTCATGCCAATATTCGCGTCGAAAGTGCTCGACGTTGGACCAGCCGCCCTGGGCAACCTCGTCCTCGCCGCCGGATGCGGCTCACTCGTCGGTTCGTTGGCTGTGGTTGCGTTTGGCGCCAGGTTCGACCAGAGAAAGATCGCCATCGCTTCGGGCCTTATCGCCGCATTGACGCTGACCTGTTTCGCGGCGTCATCCTGGTTTCCGATTTCGATCGTGCTGATCACTCTCACTTCGACGGCGATGACCGCGTTCATGGTCAACAATATGACCGGGGTTCAAATGGAGGTTCCGGACTCTATGAGGGGACGAGTGCTCAGCCTGAGATTTCTCGTGATCGGAATGCAGCCGGTGGGTGGCTTGCTGGTCGGAGCTCTGGCGGAGGTATACGGGGCACAGGTCGCAGTGGCTGCGTTCGCTCTCGCCGGGGCGGCCATGTTGCTCGGCGTTCACCTGCTGAGGACGCTCCACGAAAGGCGCGAGTCGCGCGAATCGGCTGGCGGCTAAACTAGCAGGGTGGCGCCCCATCACCTTGTTGCTGACCTCCATCTCCACTCCCGCTATTCGTTAGCGACCAGCCGGTCTCTCGATCTCCTCGCGCTTGTCAACGGGGGCCGCGAAAAGGGCATCGACCTGCTCGCTGCGCCGGACTTTACGCATCCGGCGTGGCTGGCCGCAATGCGCAGCCGGCTAACGGAATGCGAGGAGGGTGTATACACGGCGTATGGCGCCAGATTCGTTCTCGCCACTGAGGTGTCGTGCATCTGGCGGCAGGACGACAAGAGCCGCCGAGTCCACCTTCTGATCTGGGCGCCCGGTTTCGGCGCCGTCGATTACATAAACAGTCGCCTCGCCAAGGTCCAGAACCTGTCCTCCGACGGGCGGCCCATGCTGAAGATGTCTGCGAGGGACGTGGCGCGGACTGTGTGGGACGCCGACGAACGGTGCGTTGTTATCCCGGCCCACGTGTGGACTCCCTGGTACGGCATGTACGGCTCGAAGTCGGGCTTCGACTCGGCCGAAGAATGTTTTGGAGACGCCGCGGACCGCATCTCAGCCATAGAGACCGGCCTATCGAGCGACCCCGCAATGAACTGGAGAGTGCCGGACGTTGATTCGCGCTCAATCGTGTCTTTTTCCGACGCCCATTCACCGCGAAACATGGGCAGGGAATTAACCGTATTTCGCGCGCAGCCAAGCTTCCCGTCGCTAGCAGCCGCGGTTCGTAACGAGGACATAATCGAGACGGTCGAGTTTCACCCGGGACACGGGAAGTATCACCTCGACGGCCATCGAAAATGCGGGGTTCGATTCGAACCGGCCGGCGAGGATCCGACCAATTCCATATGCACGGTCTGCGGCAAGCGGCTCACGCTCGGAGTGCTAAACCGGGTTAACGAATTGGCGACGCGATCTGACGCCGCGAATCTGGTTGATCATGGATCGATCAAGCGCCCGGACCATCGGCCGCCATTTCGGTCGCTCGTTCCGCTCAGGGAGCTATTGGCGTTCAGCTTTTCAGTAGGTCCCGGCACGAAGACGGTGGACCGGCATTACGAAGCGCTCGTCGCCGAATTCGCCGGTGAGCTAAACGTCCTCACGTCGGCGCCGCCTGCAGACCTCGACCGCATCTCCGGGCCTCGCCTCGCCCAGTCCGTATTGGCCGTTCGAGAAGGCCGGGTCGACATCGATCCCGGCTACGACGGTGTCTACGGGACGGTAACCCCCGTGATTGACTGACCAACCGATGGCCACGAGGAAAATTCACCGGTGTAATGGAGGGTTGCTACCCACCCTCTGCCGACAATATCAATCAGATGCTCGTGTCACCCGGCACACCCATATGGAACGCAGATTCTGCGACCACGTGATGCGGGGCGCGGGTGAATTGAACCAGGTACGCACATATATCATGGACAATCCCGGGAAATGATCTGAGGGTGCCGAAAACCCTGCCAGTTGACGAGGCAGAAGGCGGGTTTGAAGAGCCTGTTTCATAAGTCGCGCCGCTTGACCCGTACTATGCAGGACGGTCAGTGTTCCCGCGAAATGAGACCTTTGCATAACTGATCGTGTGAAGGCATAGCCGCAAGATTCGACACGTTGTTCAATCGTGAATCCCCGCCCCGGGATTCCGGCTCCGAGGCCGGAATGGCGGTTTGGCGGGCTCTCACCCCGGCCCTCTCCCGCGGGAAAGGGGGTTACGCGCAGGTCCCCGATCGGGGTTGGGGACGACGAGTGTGGAGATTGTTGGCCTTCTCGCACACAGGCGCGGGAAGTCCACCCATACCCCTGTGTTCCGGCCTTCGCCGGAAAGACGATGCGGGCCTGGGACGGCGGATGTGAGCGGGCGCGTTGAAGCAACCCCGGTGGTGTTCCGGGGTTGCTTCGGTTGACAGTGTCTCTGTGGACGTAACCGTGACCGGCTGAAGCCGAGAGGCGGTTTGTTTGGAAGGAGGTTTTCCTCTGTTGTCTTCTTCCGGACCGTGTGACAAGCGCACGGTATGGCGGTAACTACCCGCCAGTTACAGACGGCCGTAAGGCCGCATGAGAAGACGATATTTCGGCTCTTCACCCGCGCCCCGGTTGAATTGGGCGCGTTCGGGCAATGAAACAGACGCGTTGCTTCCGGTTTTCGGCTTGTTCTCCGAGGCGAACTCCGGTCGCATCCCTGGGTCACACTCACGTGGGACCTTTAACGGGCCCCGGGCCACCAAGGCCAGGGTTGGCCGCCACGCCTACGTAGGCGGCATGTCAAAGTCGTTCCCTTCCCCAATCGGCTGCGCAGCCGGGGGCGTGGGAATCCGTGTTTCACCCGCGCCCTCCTTCCAAAGGCGGACGCTTCCTTTCTCAGTTGCAACGGGCTTTAACACGAGGTGAGGTTTACCTCGACGCTGGCCAGAGTTGTCCCCCGTTACATTCCGATGGGGTTGGTTGGCATGGACATCGTTTATCGAAACGACTTATGTTGATATTAGAACGTGTGTTCTGGTTTGTAAATGAGGGTTTGGCACATGTCGTTTGGTTTGGGATTGAGGGGGGATGACCACCCGTACCCCTCTCCAGGGCGCCCGCACACCGACGCCCCCACGTCGTGTGCTTTGGGAACGGGATGTCGGATGTCGATGCGTGTGGACGGTGTCCGCTCGGGCCCCCGCACGTCCACAGGGCGCCCGCACACCGACGCCTCTACAATGGATTTGCAGGTCCCTCCGCGGAGTCACGCACAGGTCGCGCAGGGGGCAAGAGCGTGTTTCAGAAGTCTTTCGCACATTTTCGTGTCGACCGCCATGCGACGAGATTCCCGTTTTCACCGGAATGAGAAGATTGGAATACGGCGCCATACCTCACAACTCCGTCGAAAACCGGAGTCCAAACAATCGTGACCCCGGAGGTCCGAGGATCCTGAAACAGGCTCGTAAAACCCGCCACTACAGAAATGGCGGCACAGTCAATATGTGCCGCATCCGGAGATTGGCTAGCGCATGAAGATCACGTCTTTAAAGGCTGTATACCCTCGCTACCAGCATGTCCCGTCTTCCTGGCGCACACATTTGTGGCAAATCGTGGTGCGGGTCGAAACCGACGCGGGGGTAGTTGGATTTGGCTACGGCGGCGGCGGAGTAGCCGCGGTCGAGATCGTCAACCGGCATATGGCCGAGCTTTCGACGGGCATGCGAATCGATTCCCCGGACGACATCGCTGCCGTCTGGGATCTTCTTTACGCTGCTTCCACGCCGTACGGGCGAAAAGGGGTCGCCATCATGGCGCTAAGTGGGGTCGACCTGGCGCTATGGGACGCGCTTGGGCGGGCTGAGTCCAGGCCGGTGAGGGACTTGATCGCAGGTCCAAGCCGGGATTCGGTCCCCGTGTATGCGACCGGCCCCGATTCCAACTGGTACGCCGACCTAGGGAATCTCTGAACAAGTGGCCGATGCGCTTGGCAGAGCGGAGGTTCCCCCCTCCTGAATCCTCCCCCTTTGGGGGAGGAGGCCAGAACCCTTCGACAAGCTCAGGGCGAACGGATTGGAACCCGGAGTTGTTCAGAGGTTCCCTAGGCATCACCGGCCAGAAAATATCCCATCGATGGACAGGCCGGGAATCAGACTACGACAGCGCAGTACAGCAGGTGGCCGGGGTGCGTCAAGCGCTCGGACCCGATGCGATCGTCATGATCGACGCCTACATGACGTGGTCATTCGACGTGTCGGTCGAGATGGCTCGGCGCCTGCACGACCTAAGGAACCTCTGAACAAGCCGCTGATGCGCTTGGCAGAGCGGAGGTTCCCCCCTCCTGAATCCTCCCACCGTGGGGGAGGAGGCCAGAACCCTTCGACAAGCTCAGGGCGAACGGATTGGAACCCGGAGTTGTTCAGAGGTTTCCTAAGGGTGTATTGGTTCGAGGACGTCCTGACGCCGGACGATCTCGCAGAACATGCCGACTTGAGGGGTGAGGTGAGACCGACGCTCATAGCCGGTGGGGAACACGAATTCACCCATCACGGATTCCGCGAGATCGCGCGCGCCGACGCGATGGATATATGGCAACCCGACATCACGTGGTGCGGCGGCATCACCGCCGGACTCCGAATCCTGGAACTCGCGAACGAAGCTGGTATTCCGGTTGTGCCCCATCGAGGAGGCGAGTCGTGGGGTCTGCACTTCATCGCCGGATCAGGCTGCTACCAACTCGCCGAGATGGTGATGGGTTCCAGGAACGACCAACGCGACGAGGTGTGGCTCGACGCTCCGCAGCCGGCAGCCGGACGCATGGAGTTGACGGACGCGCCGGGATTTGGCGTCCGGTTAAACGAGGCCATACTGTAAACGCGACTGTCGCCGCCGCCGTTGGGCGGCCTTCACTCCTCGTCAAAGCGCACGAGTGTAGCCGCCTTCGTCCACAACGCGGTTTGACGCCCTCAGACGGCTCTTTGTCGTGAATTCGAGGCGGTTGCCCTCGGGGTCGTAGACGTAGAACGCCCGTTGGCCGTCGTCCCGTTCGACGGGCCCCTTGACTATCTCGAAACCGGCTTCCTGCATTGTCAGGAGCGCGCCGTCGAAGTCCTCGACCTCGAACGCGGTGTGGACGTTGGGCGGATTTTCCGGCATCTGCCGAACGAGGTGGACCATAGTGCCATCGGCCGCCTCGAGCCAGATCAGGCTGTCCCCACCCGCGCCTTCCTGCGCCGGCACCACTTTCAGCCCGAGCAGGTCGCGCCAAAAGCCAAGCGCCCGCCCCCGGTCCACGAACGGCATCGCCTGGTGGTTGATAGTCCGAACACTAATTTGACGCATGTGCGTACCGTCCGATCAGCAACTTGCCGGGGAGGCCGTCGTTATCCCCGGGTACCCGATCAACAGGCCGTACCGGAAACCTGCCAGTCGAATCGTGAACCGCCGCGTCGTCTATCCGATCGATTTCCTGCCCTTGTCCAACGCGTCGAAGCAAAACTGGGCAGTCCACCAGGGGTCGTAGTCCGGCTGCGCCGACTGTTGGAAGCTCACCTCGGCGTAGACCGGCATTTCCTCAATACCGTTGTTTCGGAGAGCGGTCAGGAATTCAGGGATATCGATCGTCCCATCGCCGGTCAGGCAGAAATGGATACCTTCGTCGTCCTTGTGTCCGTCCTTGATGTGGACCATAACGGAGTGCGGCGCGCACAGGTCGACGCTGTGAACCACTTCCGCCCCCTCAACGTAAAAGTGGCTGATGTCGAGGTCCAGCTTCAGATTCGGGTGGTTCGTTTGTTCCATCATCCAGACGGCCTTTTCCGGCGTCTCGAAATCTGTACCTGCGTGAGCTTCGATAGCGATTATCACGTCGTATTCCGCCGCGAGGTCGGCCAATCGAAGGAACGAATCGCGAATCTGTTCCTTACCGGTGTTCCATGGCGGCGCCCCGTGGCCGGCCGTGGTGGTCACCAAAATCGGGGTGTCGTCGTAGTGGACGTTCTGAGCGAGCCGGAACTTGGCCTTCGCATCATCCAGCATGGCGCCCGTTTCGTCCCCGCTTGCGCAAACGTTTATGGCGCCAAAAAGGATGGGTGACGGAAACCCCAGTTCGCGGGACAGATTTGCCAGCTTTTTCTGCTCGGAGGCGCCAAATGACGCCGGCGCTGTTGGCCATTCATCCCTGACACATATTTCGATCGCCTCGTAGCCGATTTCCCTAGCCTTTCGAATGGCATCAAATGGGTCCACGCTTCTCAGCGCATATGTTGAATATCCGAGCTTAAACGTCAATTGAGTAACCTCCAGTGTTAATGTTGGCGGATTCTAGCAAACATCCCCTGAGTGACAAAAATCTCGTACGATTGTTGCTGCCATTTTGTAGGTCCTAAATATGACCGGCCATGATTACGGCTAGGGATTGCGACCGACGCTACCCACAATGAATCAAGCTGAATCGACGGCAACTCCGGCGCTGGCCGGGATGCGCGTGCTGGACCTGACCCGCGGCATCGCCGGCGCCTATTGCACCAGACTTCTCGCCATAATGGGAGCGGAGGTCATCAAGGTGGAACCGCCCGGCGACGGCGACCCCTTGCGAGCGATGCCGCCGTTTTACAGCGACGAAAACGGAATGCAGGAGTCCGTCCTGTTCGCCTATCTGAACGCCAGCAAGGGCAGTGTCGAACTCGATATCGAATCCAACGCAGGCAAGATCGCCGTTCAGGAACTGGCATCGACCTCAGACGTACTGGTAGAGGATTTTCCCCCGGGGTACCTCGAATCGCTTGGCATCTCCCCTGCGTCGCTGCGGTCTCTAAACCCGCGGTTGGTGGCAACTTCCATCCCGACCGCGCCGCCGGGCAGCAAATTCCACGGATATCGGATTACCGAGCTGAATCTTTACGCCATGAGCGGCCTGATGTCGCTGGTTGGGGGTCGAGGGCGTCCGCCTCTCAAGGCGGGTGGCTACCAGGCCCAGTACATGGCGGGCGCCCACGCCTGCGCGCTGACGATGTTCGCTGCGTACCGGTCCCTCAGAGACGGCGTCGGCTGCCTCATCGATTCGTCGACGGTCGAGTCGGCAACCAAGTTCTTTACGCACATGTCCGACTACAGCACGGCTGCGGCGCTAGAAGAACCGGCCGACGAAAAACGCGAGCACGCATCGGCTGTGCTGCCGTGCCTCGACGGCCACGCGGCCGTAACGCTGTACTACTTTCAGATCGGCTCGATTGCCGAACTGCTTGGCAAACCGGAATTGGCCGACGATCCTCGATTCGCCACCCAGCAGAAGTTTCATGCCAACGAACGCGTCTTGAAGGAGGAGGTGCGCGAGTGGCTATCGACGAGACGAGGCGATGACGTCCAGATTGAAGCGCAGTCAATGCGCCTCCTGTTCACGAAGGTCAACAACGCCAAAGCCGTCGCCAATTCCACTCAGCTGAGGGAGCGTGGATTTTTCAGGCCAGTATCGGTTCCCGGCGTCGGCAAAGTCGACTTCCCGGGTCCGCCGTTCGTGCTGCATGAATCGCCTGCCGGTCAATTAAATGCGGCGCCGACACTCGGCCGCGACAACGGCCTGTTTGGGTCCCGGGACAATGCTGCTCGCGAAAGCAAGACAAATGGTTTCAAGCCGGCCGGTCCTGGCCGGTTGCCGCTTCAGGGCGTGCGAATCCTCGACCTCACACATCGTCTCGCCGGTCCCACGTTGACCATGGTTCTGGGAGACTGGGGCGCCGACGTGCTGAAGCTGGAGTGGTGGAAGCGGATGGACGCTTGGCGCGGCGTGATCTCGGTAGATCACGACATTGACGGTAAGAGAATCTACAACAAGGGGCCGAACTGGCTAAAGCTCAATCGTTCCAAACGATCCCTGACCCTCAACCTGAAAACCGAAGAGGGGAAGTCGATATTCAGGGAATTGGTCCGCCATTGCGACGTTATAGCGGACAACTTCTCGGCGGGGGTATTGGACCGGCTCGGTCTCGGATACGACGCTGTATCGAAGATAAACCCCGGAATCATCGTGATTTCCATGCCCGGATTCGGCAGTTCCGGGCCCCATGCAAGATACGTCAGCAATGGGGCCACTATGGAAGGCTACGCTGGGGTGGCATCCATGACTGGCTACGAAGGCGGCGCCCCGCGGAACTCGGTGAACATCTGGCCGGATCCCGTTGCCGGCGTTCACGGCGCCGCAGCCATTGCGATGGCGCTTTACAGGCGGGAAGAGACCGGCCGCGGCCAACGCGTCGATCTGTCGCAGGCGGAGGCCCTCGTGAACATGATCGGTGAAGCGGTGCTGGAGTATTCGCTCAACGGCACGATCGCAACAACCGTTGGCAACACAAGCTCCGCGGCGTCGCCCCACGGCGTCTATCCCTGCCAGGGTGAGGACCGCTGGATAACGATCGCAGTGACGAACGAGCAGGAGTGGGACGCCCTATGCGAAACAGCGGGCGGCGAATCGTGGGCGCACGACGATCGCTTTTCCGACCTCGCTGGACGACTGCGCGAGCGTCAGGCGCTCGATGAGCACATCGGGTCGTGGACCGCCGCGCAGGACGCATGGGCGCTGGCCGACCGTCTGCAGAGAGCCGGAGTTCCTGCCGCGGCCGTGACTCTGAAATCGGACGTAGTTGAAATGCAGGACGTGCCGTCGCCCGACTTCTGGTGCGGCCTGAAGCACCCGCATCTGGACCTGTTCCCCGGCGCCGCAGCTCGAATCAACGGCCGTACACCGAGAATAGAAAAACTCCCGCCGGACCTCGGCGCCCACACGGACGAAATACTTAGCGAGCTGCTGAACAAGACCGCCGCCGAACTCGCCGAACTGCGGTCCCGGGACGTTATCTAAGGGCGTGTCTAATAAGAACCGCTGGAGCGGTGCTCCAACGCCCGTCATTACTATGAAAATAGACGCCGCCGCCGTGTCGTACTTCAATCCCGCCTTCGCCGCGGCCGGGTGACGGCGCCCCACTTTCATCACGTAGTGTTGCCTTCACAAGGCCATAGCGATTCTGATAAGCACCCCTCATTCTGAACGAAGTCGAAGATTCTGCGCCCGCATTACAGCAACGCCCGTCCCCCGCTTCCCAGACCCGGTGACAATGGGCGCTCAGGGTGTCCAGGAGCTTATTATTCACCCCCTTAAGATAGGGTGGCCGACCGGGACTACGCGGCCAACGTGGCCGTGGCGAATCCCATGATCTGCCCATGCTGGTTAGTACCCCTGATTTCGCAGTCGATATAGCCTTTGCCGTCGACCCGGCGCTTACCCGTCACGACACCGCTGAACAGCACCTTGTCGCCCGGCCTAAAAGGCTGAAGGGCCTTGAACTCGAGCCTGCCGCCGTCGTAAAAACTGGCAGCGGGGAACCAACGTTCCAGCATGGTCGTGACGTAGGCCATTGAGATGACGCCGCCATTCACTGTTCCGGCAAATATGCCGCGCCGGGCAAATTCGGGATCGGTGTGAATATTCGGCCTCGTCACGTTGCCGGTGATCTCCGGCATTCGGGTGTTGTCTATCGTCTCCTGGGTTTCAAAGATATCGAACGGCGGAAGCTCGTCGCCCACCGCTATCGAATCGTAGGTCACGGACTGTTGTGTATTCACCGGGCGGCCTCCGAACCGGGAATTGGCTTGTTTTCGGTGGCAGACTGTTTCTGCCCCTCGGCGTACTCGAAGATGCTCGTATAGTCATACTCGGCCACCAGGTCGTCCCGCTGGTTTCGGGCTTCGACCCGGAAGGTCACAAACTTGCTCCCCCGGCGGACGTACTTGTCGATCACGCTGCACACGCTCGTTATGGTGTCGCCTGCGCGGATCGGCCTGTGCCAACGCACCTCGCACTTGGCGAACGGTGTCTGACGGGGAGAATCGGTGACCCGTTCCAGTGCGACGAACCCGTTCGCCTCGGCCATGTCGTAGCGTCGCAACGGAGCGGCGGCGATCACCATAGTGGGCATGGCGACAAGCGCCTCAATCTCCTCACGATAGGCCGGGTTGGGATTCCGAACGCGCTCGGCGTAGAGCGAAATCAACTCGTTTGTTATCTCTACCGTGAATGGCGTTCCTTTCTGGCCGACCTCCACGGCGTCGTACTCCCAACGCCTTTCCTCGACAGTTTCCAAATCGCATCGATCCTTTTCGTTTGACTGGGCCTGATCCTAACGGCCCGCATGTAAAACACGATCTTACCCGCTGCATGCAGAATGCGGTATTGAAGGTGACGCCGCCCTCGGTAGCCGACATGAAGCGTGCAATGTTTCCTACGCCCGGTCCATCAGCGGTTGACGTTCGACTACCGCCCATTTCCGGTATACATTTTGCCTATGGCTACTCTCTACGACGCGGCGCGAAAAGCCGGTGTTCCATTCGATGCCGAACTGGTTCCAACTCAGCGCAGGTTCAACACAGGCGAGCTGGAGCTCAGCTACCTGGACTGGGGACCGCGCGCCGCGCCGGTCGTCATCCTGTTGCATGGCTTTGCACAGAACGCCCACTCGTGGGACTACACCGCATTGGCGTTGGGCCAAAAATACCGGGTTATCAGCCTCGACGCGCGCGGCCATGGCGATAGCGACTGGGCGACGGATTCGGACTACGCTACAGCCGCTCATCAACGCGACCTCGACCGGTTCATCGAACAGTTTCAGGGCGTCGCCGTGACTCTCATCGGCCTGTCCATGGGCGGTCGTACCTCGTATGTTTACGCATCCCGCCGGCCGGCAAACGTGCGCGGGTTGATCATCGTCGATTCCGGCCCTCCACGGGCGAATGCGCCGAATCCCCGGCAGTCCGGCGCCAGGCGAATCATGGACTTCGTCACGCTCCCTGATGAGCTCGACACGTGGGATGAATTCGTCGAGCGCATCCATCGGTACAACCCGCGGCGCAGTGTGCAGGAGGTGCGGGACACTTTGGTTCATAAGGTCCGGCAGGCGCCCAACGGCAAGTGGACATGGAAGTACGACCGAGTACTCAGGCGCCCGGATCGGCCGCTCGAGATCGTTTCGGCCGATGAACAATGGCGACGCGTCGAGGAAATTGCCTGTCCGGCGCTTGTTGTACGCGGAGCGGAGAGCGACATTCTTGCCCGCACTACTGCATCTGAAATGGCGGCCCGAATGCAGAACTGCCAGGTCGTCGAGGTCGAAGGCGCCGGCCATCTTGTGCCGGGCGACAACCCGAAACGTTTTATTGCCGTGGTTACCGAATGGCTCGATGAGCTCCACTCCGCGACATGAACACGAGTAAGCGCGCGAGAGTACGCAACCCGATTTTCGTGCCTGGCAATCGGCGGTCGATGCTGGAAAAGGCAACCGGTTTCAAGACCGACGCCGTAGTGGCCGACCTTGAGGACTCGGTTCCCATGACCGAAAAGTCGGCGGCAAGGGATCTCGTCGCCGACATGATCCCGTCTCTGGCAAGGTCCGGCCAGAGGACCATAGTCAGGGTAAATTCGCTCGATACCGGACTCGCCGAGGACGACATAGCGGCGGTCGTCCACCAAGACGTATTCGCGGTCAGCGTAGGCAAGATCACCTCGCCTGTCGACATAACCGAGTACGGTCGTCTTCTCGACGGCGCTGAGGCAAAAGCCGGAATGTCCGCTGGGCATACTCTCCTGATCCCGTGGATTGAGACGGCGGCAGCGGTTCTGCACGCGTACAGCATCGCCTGCGCATCGGAAAGGGTCGCCGCCATCACCTTTGGCGCGGAGGACTACACGCGGGACGTGGGAGTCACGCGAATGGCGTCAGGCGCCGAAGTGCAGTTCCCGCGAAGCCTTGTCGCCTTGGCGGCCCATGCTGCCGGCGTGACTCCGCTGGATACGCCGTACGTGAACTTTCGGGACCCCAAAGGTCTGGAATCGGACATCGCCGAAGCGGCACGTCTGGGATATAAAGGCAAGTTCGCCATTCACCCGGCGCAACTCGAACCGATTCGTCGATTGTTTGGCCCTCAGCCGGATGAAATTGAGTATGCGCAGCGCGTTTTAGCCGCCTGGGACGCTGCGTCCGCAGATGGCAGAGGCTCACTGGACCTCGATGGCGCCATGGTCGACGTTCCGGTTGTCGAACGCGCCCGCAACACCCTGGCTGAAGCCGCCGAACTCGGTCTGGCATAACGGTGTACCCGAGCGGATCGGCGAGGCTGCCTTTGGGAGGCCTGCGAGTGGTGGAGTTGGGGCAGGGCATCGCGGAGTCGTTCGCCGGAAAAATGTTCGCCGCCCAGGGCGCTGACGTGATCAAGGTGGAATCGCCCCAAACCGGCGGCGGCGCCCGCAGAGCCGGCCCGGATGCCGAGTCGCATCGGTTCGGAGATTCCCCCGGCTACTTTCACTACCTGAACATGTCGAAACGCAGCGTGACGCTCGACACCGACACTGAAGAAGGCGCCCGCTTGTTCGCGCGCCTGCTGTCCACATCCGACGTTTTCATAGATGCCGCCCGAGCAGGCCAACTAAACCCCGCGATTGGCGTTCCCAATGCCGCTCGGAAGAGATTTTCGCGGCTGGTTCACGTATCCATAACGCCTTTCGGTCGAACCGGCCCTTATGCCGAATTCGAGGCAACCGAGATAGTCCTCCATGCAATGAGCGGCGAGATGAAATTGTCCGGTCTGGCGGATATGCCCCCGCTGCAAAAGGGCGGCCACTTTGCCCAGATTCACGGTGGGCTTCACGGGTACGCGGCCGCGATGGCGGCGCTCATCGCCCGGACCAAGACGGGCCGAGGGCAATACGTCGACGTTTCGATCGCGGAGGCCTGGACGAGCGTCGCCGGCGCGGCTCTGAAACGGCAGACCTACACCGGCGAATCGCCGGGGCGGGGGCACACCAAAGCGCCGTTTCCGGGCGGTCTCAGAAGGTGCTCCGACGGCTGGGTTATCGTTGGCGGACGGGGAGGGCGCCGCGATTGGTGGCCGCCTTTTGCGAGGATGATCGGCCGACCGGAGTTGAACGACCCGGAACTTGCAACTGAACAGGGCAGGGACGCCAATGCCGCCATGCTGGAGCGGGTTTTTGCCGAATGGCTGGCGGATCGGCGAAAGGTGGACGTGTACGCGCGAGCGCAGTCGGAAGGTCTGCCCGCCGCATACGTCGCGGACGCCAACGACGTAATCAATTCCAGGCACCTCAAAGCTCGGGGCTATTTCGAGAAGACCAGACTGAATGACGGTGTCGAGGTCGGCATGCCGACCAGACCCTACCGGGCGCAACGTATGGGCTGGTCGAACAGACCGGCGCCGACACTAGGTCAGCACACCCGCGATGTGTTTATCGATGAACTCGGTGTCGGGATTGCCGCGTTCGACAGGCTGGCCGAAATGAAGGTCGTATGACCCTATGGGACCACTGGACGGAATCCGCATAGCCGACCTTTCGCAGGTCTGGTCGGGCCCGTATGCGACCCGTATCCTCGGTGATCTTGGCGCAGACGTGATCAAGGTAGAGGGACCGCATCGTCCCGATCCCGAGCGCGGGCCGATGGAGCCGTACGCAATAAGCGGGGGAGTCTATCCGGACGGGGACCCAGGGGACGAGCCGTACAACCGGTCCGGTCGATTCGTCGAATACAACCGCAATAAGCGTGATATCGCCATTGACCTGAAGACTCCCGAGGGAGTCGAAATCCTCAAGTCGATTGTGGCAGTTTCCGATGTCGTTATAGAGAACTTCAGCGTCGGCGTGACGCAACGGCTGGGCATCGACTACGAGCAACTCAAGCGCGTTAAACCCGATGTGGTGATGATCTCGATGCCCGCGTTCGGAACGACCGGTCCTGATAGTGGATACGTCGCATTCGGGCCGCAACAGGAGTGCCTCGTCGGATTGGCGGCGATCACTGGTTACGACCCCGAAATTCCGATGTCGACGGGGGTGTTCTACCCCGACCCCACGGTGGCTCTGTATGCCGTTTCAGCGATCCTGACGGCTCTCTGGCATCGGGAAATGACCGGCGAGGGCCAACATATCGAACTGGCTCAACGGGAAGCGGTCACATTTACACTGCCGGAACCGTTAATCGATCTGGCCGCGACTGGGGAAACTCCCAGTCCGAGCGCCAACAGCCACCCCAGGTGGTCGCCGCACGGTTGCTTTCGTTGCAAGGGAACAGACAACTGGGTCGCCGTTTCGGTGACGAGCGATCGCGAGTGGAGGTCGTTGCTGACGTGTATAGGGCGCGCGGATCTGCTGGATGACGAATTATTCTCCTCTCCGGAAGCGCGCATCAGAAACCGTTGTGCAGCCGAAGAGGTCGTGGAGTCGTGGACTGCTCTGCAAGAACCCGCCAACGCGATGAAAATTCTTCAAAGCGCGGGCGTACCCGCCGGGGCCGTCATGAGCACGGCCGAACTTCTCGACGATCCCCAATATACGCAGCGCGGTTTTTTCGTCGATATCGACTACGCCGCGGGGGTCGGCAGTCACCCTTCCCTGGGTTTCCCATGGCAATTCTCGGACACCCCCGCGTCAGTACGCCGGCCTACACCCCGATTCGCAGAACACACCACAGAGGTGCTGCGGGAAATTGCCAACCTGGACGAAGATGAAATCGCCCTCTTGTTCGACAGTGGTATTGCAGGCGCTCCCCGAATCACGTAGACAAGAGATTGAGTTATTTCCGAAAATCACGCGCCCATATTGCGTTGGTCGGGTATAGTTTCACTTACTGAAGGCACGACAAAAGCGAGATGCGTCAGGAGGCTTCGATGGAACCGGCTGTTTACTTTATGGACGCCAGAAGCGATTCCGCAGATACGAGTTTGATCGCGAAGACGGTGACGGTTTTCAATGCCGCAGGGCTCGACAAGCTCATTTCACCCGGCGACGTGGTTGCGATCAAGGTGCACTGTGGTGAATGGAACAGCAGCGCATACCTGCGGCCCGTATACGCCAGAGCCATAGCCGACAGGGTCAAAGAGGTCGGGGGCCGGCCTTTTGTCTGCGACACTACAACGCTGACGTACGGTCCCTTTGCCAGCCGTGCCAACGAACTCGATCTGCTCGAAACGGCGGCCCGCAACGGATTCACGTC
This sequence comes from Dehalococcoidia bacterium, assembly GCA_965224235.1. Taxonomy (GTDB): domain Bacteria; phylum Chloroflexota; class Dehalococcoidia; order Lucifugimonadales; family Lucifugimonadaceae. The sequence goes on from CBDCYP010000002.1 coordinate 2,158,726, forward strand.
TGCGACCCTCGGATGCCCGTTTATCTGCGCAGACGGCTACATTGGCACCAGTGACTACCGGGTCGACATTCCGGAAGGCTACCTGCTCAAGGAAGCCTACGTGGCGCAGGCTATTGCAGCCGCTGACGTGCTTATCACCCTGACCCACTTCAAGGGCCACGGGATGGGCGTGATCGGTGGGGCCATCAAGAACCTCGGAATCGGAGCGCAGTCGAAGCGCGGTAAGTTCAATGTGCACATGGGCAGACACCCGCGGTACGGCATTGGCAACGTCGTTAACTTCAACCCCGATGCGTTCGCTGGCAAGGACAGGGATCCCGAATGGAACATAATTGAGGACTGCTGCCCGCACGGTCTGTTCAAGATCACGGATGACGAGAAGATCGCCTGGGACAAAGAAAACTGCATAGGGTGTCTCGGGTGCCTTGGCGTCATGAATCCCCGCGGTATTTTCGAGCCCTCGCAGGATCTTTTCGACGCTACGGACATCGCCATCGCGGATGCCGCCCTGGCGGTTACCAAGACCGTCCCAAAGGTCGGATTTATTAACCTGGCGATCGACGTATCACCGAAGTGCGACTGCGCCGGGTTCTCCGACGTGCCGATTGTTCCCCATCTGGGCGTATTTGCTAGCGCCGATCCGGTCGCAATCGACCAGGCGTGCGTCGACAAGGCCAGACACGCGCCGGGCATTCCGGGCTCACTGAGCGAGGAGATGGGAGTAGATGAACCCGGCGATCGAAAGTTCGATCTCGCCGGCGCGGCGATCGAGGGCCTCAGCGAACAGACGACTATTAACACCGGCGTGGTGATCGGTCTCGGTAGCCGCAATTACACTATGGTCGACGTGAGTCCTGCCGGTAACGACAAGTTCCGCTTCCCGCTCGATCCACGCCCAACGAGGCTCCGTTATCAGAGGCTGTTCGAGAAGTTCCAGCCGTTCCCCGTGCACCGTTACGGCGGCCTTGGGTATGACCGTCTTGAAGAGGTCGATATGGACGCCGTCAAGCTGCACGATGGACCGAAGGTTTCGGCTGATTCCCACTCGCCGTATCACGGCGACGGAACACACATTCCGGTTGTAGAGCCGGTCAGTCGAGAAGCCTGGCACCCTGGTGAAGAGGTTGTGAGGCACTTGAACGATTAACGAGCGGTCGAGGTCGGTGCTCCCTTACCGGGGGGCAATCCTCATTACTGGTCAGGAAGCGTCAGGGAGAATAGAAACTAGCCATGTCACGCGCTCAGGATTTTCTGGATGCGGCAGTAGTCAGCGCCAGAGCTGCCGCACAAACCCTTGATGACGGCGACGCAACGCGCCTGATCGGCGCAGCCGACACGATGGAAAGCATGAGGGAGAGATTCTTCTTCAAGTCTCTGGCCGGCGTGCCGCTCGCAAACAAGGCGAAGAAGATGGCCGCCAATCTGGAGAACGCCGGGGGCCCGGAGGTAGTGGATGCCCTCGAGGGCATTGTTGCCGAGATGCTGGACAGGCTCGACCAACCGGGCGCCGTCCTGACTTGAACCGTCCGATACTGGTCACAGGCGGCGCCGGCAGTATGGGCCGCCTGGTGATTCAGAAATTGCGAAACGCTGGCAAGCGAATTCGAGTGTTCGATCTGCCTTCCGCCGATTTCTCGCCGTTCGATTCGGATCCCGACATCGAAGTTGCGACGGGTGACATCACTTCGACTTCCGACGTGGCGGCAGCCGTTGAGGGGGTGGAAACGATGATCCACCTCGCCGCTATCCTGCCGCCATTGTCTGAAAGCAACCCTGCGCTGACCAATCACGTCAACGTGGAGGGCACAAGGGTCCTGCACGACGGTGTGGCCCGACTATCGCCAACTGCCAGAGTCGTGTTCAGCTCGTCCGTCAGCGTTTACGGACGTCCATCGCAGCCCGACCGCATCGTCTCGGCGGACGATCCCATGACGCCCGACGACCACTACGCCCACTCGAAGGCCGAGTCTGAGAGGCTTGTAGGGGAGTCGGACCTCGATTGGATAGCTTTGCGCATCAGCGGCGTGGCGGTACCGATCTTCCAGGAACCACCGGCCGAGTGGCCGTTTCGACCCGAACAGCAGATCGAGTTTGTGCACCGCGACGACGCGGTCTCCGCATTGATCGCCGCAGCGAGCCCCGCTGTGGCGACAGGCCGGTCACACATCATCGGTGGCGGCCCATCCTGGCGAATGACCGGCGCTCGCTACGTCGAGGACTTTTACAGGCTGGTCGAGGTGGATCATCAGGAGGCGGTGTACCAACCCGGCCCGGGCCACTTTGCGTGGTACAATACCGCCGATAGCCAGAAACAACTGGCGTACCAGAATACCGCCTACAGCGAATACCTTGATCAAATGAGGGCGGACATTGAAGCCCTGATGGCCGGCTAGCTGGATAGCCGGCTGCCTGTGCCCTTGTCGCCTCGTCCCACATCCCGGATTGCCGCTTCCGCGCCAGCCATGTGCGGGTAGACGCCGCGCCGCAAGCATCCCGCAAGTTGTACACCCTCAATGGCAGTCCAGCATTCCCGACGCTGGTCGAACAAGGGACATCCGGTTTGGGCGACCGGTCATCACCTCCACGCCACTTGTGTATTCGATCCCTTAAGCCGTTAATATTCATATTGTGAATGAGCGAAGACAAGACCCCCGATTCGACATGGTTCTCGAGCGCACCCGAGTTGTCCGTCCGCCGCGGCAGTCGCTTGATACGTGGGGTGTGACCACGGTCCGGTACCATCTCGTCACTGAGCCTGCTTTTCGGGATGTGAACCCTGCCCAGACCGTCGAAACGGTGGTCCGCGGGGGTGTGGTAAAGGCGGAACGGCCGCAGGTGGTGACTCCCTACTACCTGCTCAAGACCGAGTCGTTCAGCGCCGGGGCAAGGGAGTTTCTGGAGCGCCTCTCACAGTCCAGGGGACCCGATTCACCGGGCCTCCTCTATTCGTACAAGAACGAACCGGGCGGGATGGACATTGTGTCGGGCAGCGTCGACGAAGTAGCAGGGCGGATTTCCCGCGATCTGGACGCCAGGGAAAGCGGGCTGGAAGCTGTCATTATCGGCATCGACGAATTGTGGGACGTTTCGCTGATCAAGTTCATCTACGAATTGACCCATGACTCGGCTCGCAAGAACGTGGCGCAAATGCGTTCTGCCGGCATGATGGACATGGCGGGCGGCGTGCCAACAGATGCCCGCCGTCGCGTCGAGCGAATGATCGAAGGCGCGAGGCAGGGCAGGATCGAACCAGCCGAGGCGCTGCGGGAACTTAAGCGATGGGACCTGTTCGATGAGTACCAGGACCGGTTCCTGAGCCTGTTTCGAACCTAGGGATGGTCTGAACAAGCCCACTGGTTGCGCCTGAATCTGTTACAAAGACCCTTCGACAAGCTCAGGGCGAACGGATTGGAACACGTTGCTGATGCGCTTGGCAGAGCGGAGGTTCCCCCCTCCTGAATCCTCCCCCTGTGGGGGAGGAGGCCAGAACCCTTCGACAAGCTCAGAGCCTGTGATTTTATTGCGAAACCTGCGGTTTGTTAGTCTCAATTTAGCTTTGAAAGCAGTCTCAATAAGACGGCTACAGGGGAATTATTCACAGGCTCTCAGGGCGAACGGATTGGAACACGGAGTTGTTCAGAGGTTCCCTAGTAGAAACGCTGGTTCCGCCCCTTATCCCGAGCGGGCGAGCAGTGTCCTTATCACCTGAGGCGCTGCCTGTATGGCCCGTTGATGCAGTTGCTCCTGTGTGAGGCTTCCTATCGGGTGCTCAACGACCGCGAACGGGTAGTCAGGCATGCCGCCCAGATTTGCCATGGCGCGGGCGCTGGTCTCAAACGGCTCTGTGCAGATGGCCACGGCGGGTACGCCCCGCTTTTCGAGTTCGATGGAGTCGTGCAGACTGCACGATGAGCAGCTCCCTCAGTCCCCGTTCGCAGTGATCACGACGTCTACGGCGGCTGCGATCTCATCAAGCAGGTCCGGATCAGCCGGCCGGCTTGCGTTGCCTTTATTGACCCGATGCGCGGGCGCCAGCACAAAGCTGTCCGTGAGGACCTCATGTATTGCTTCGAGTAGTTCCTCGGCGTTCAGCTTGTGGTTGGCCAGCAGGCCCACCGTCTTGCCGTTCAGATCCCGCGGTCTGTCTGCCATGCCCGGGGACACGACCGCAGGGACGAATGTCGGGTCCAGCACGCGTAAAGGTTCCTGGTTGGTCATCGGGTAGTACCCCCTAACTGTTGCTGTGCGTTCAATATCGTCGTGTTAATCGGTCTGGTAACCACTTTCGCATTGTGCCCATGCGACCACGTTGGGATCACCGCGCTCCATCCGCCGCCGTCTCCGCCTGCCACCGTCACAATCGCCGACTCCGGCCGTTCAAGGGCGCTGACTAGCGGGCCGTCCCCGCCATTGTCGGACATCGACGCGCGACGCGACCAGTCCGAGACCGGGCGTTGCGTAACATCGTAAAGATACTCGCCAACGCGGGACTTGGTCCATCCGGCGTCTTTGATGTATGCCACATGCTCCGGGCACAACACTATTAGCACTTCGCTCATCCTGGGAGCGGTGGCCCACAGGGCGTCTACGAATGCGTCGAGGATGCCCGCAGGCGTGTTCGCCTCGTGTTCGCCAACCTGCATCGCGCTGAGGGCTGGTAACACCGTTACCGCGCTGTGTTCGGCCGGCACGCCCCTTTCGGCATGAATCGGCGTCCATGGAGACCGATCCGCCAACTCGCCGAAGCACCACGTGTATTTGCCCGGATGGCCGAGAGTCGCCTTGTCGATCTCGCCCGACCGCGAGCCGAATAGATTGATCACTATGAGCCGGAGCGCCCGCCCGATCGTCGCGTTTGCCCGGTGTCCCGGTCCGAAGGCGGAAATGCCTGAATTGACTCCAAGCGCCATGGCCGCCGGTCCGCTGACCAGCGCCAGAATGCCTGCGCCCATGGTGCTGGCTGTAATGGCGTGTAAATTGAACTCTTCGGCGGTGATTGCCTCCACCGCCGCCGCGACCACCGGCATGTACTCAGGCCGGCAACCGGCCATTATCGAGTTGATCGCAACCTTTTCGGCGGTTGCGACTCCCCCCTTCACCGGCTCCGTACCAAGCACATGGCCGGGCACCATGTCCGCGGCTTGCAAAAACCTGTTGACCGCTTCCTCCGTCGGAGGCACAATCGGCAGCCCGTCACTCCACCCGCGCTCGTAAAACGCCTCGATGGCTTCGAACGCATCATTCATCTCAACAACACGTGAAGAAAGTCTCATTATCACTCGCAAACCAGCCATTGATGATTTCCCCGCCTCCCCGCCGCATCAACCGTCCATACATTTTAAACCGTCGCGCCGCGTCGTACTCTAGCCACGGCTCGATAGGGATTCCCGTGTCTGGGGCCCCAAGGGTAGCGCGCGGGTCGACGCTTGCATCAGTTCCAGGCCGTCAGCGGGATAAATTTGCCTAATCGCCCGACTCCACCAATTACCCGCGTCGTCGGCCTCACCACCTAAGTCGGCTGTATCTCTCGCTTCGGTATTTCGTACCAATGGATTTTGCCAGTGTCAACCTGCCGTTTTGCATCCGACAGGATATCAACACCGGCCACGGCGGCGTGTGCTTGTATTCCGGTGTATTTGCGCAGATAGTCAGCGTTCCGAACTGCCCGCCTAACATCGTTGCCATCAATAGTGAAGGATACCTCGACCGCGATGTAACCTGGTTGGTTGTTAGCGTCTTGCGCTATCATCACCAAATCGGCTTTGGCGAAACTTTCTGCCTCGTTATCAGCGACCCCGTTGGATTTGGCGAGTTCAGCGAACCCTATAAGCGCTTCTTGACGTAATTCTGATATGAACTGGTAGCCCAGACGATGTGCGATCAGGCTGGCATTGCGTATAGTTTCGTTCCGAGCGTGGCCGCCTTTAACCAGGCTGATATCATCCATGAGTCCGTCGAGTTTTTTGTTGGTGTCGTCGAGTCTTTTGTTATTGCCGTCAAGTCTCTTACTTGTGTTGTCCAGCCTTTTGTTGGTGTTGTCCAGCCTTATGTTGGTGTTGTCCAGCCTCTTGTTGGTGTTGTCCAACCTTTTATTAGTGTTGTCCAACCTTTTATTAGTGTCGTCCAACCTTTTGTTGGTGTCGTCCAACCGTTTATTAGTGTCGTCGAACCGTTTATTGGCGTTGTCGAGTTTTTTATTGGCGCCGTCGAGTCTGGTGTTCAGCTGTTGTTGCCCGTTGGCAAGAACCGTTACTCCATCGGCGAGCTCAGTCACAACGTCGACCAATCCCGCCAAAGAATCTATGATGTGCTGTTGGTTTTCCGCGAGACTTTCAATCGTAGGCGGATCGTTGTTGGCTGGCGCCGTCATAGTGGTATCTCCGAAAATGCAATTATACCGTTATTCTATCATCTGGGCCGGTCGCGCCGAGGGGTTGAGGTTGACCTTGTCGAACATCGCCACGACCTCATGGGACGGCTTGGGTGAGATCAGTGTGGCGAGGATGGCGGCCGGCGCACCTATCGCAAACCCCGGCGTGGCAGGGTGAATGTCCACATCCCCCATGGGCCACCGTGGAATGTGCACCAAACGGACGCTGCCGCCGTGCCGACGACCATCGCCGTCAGCGCTCCCCAGAAGTTAAACCTTCGCCAGAACAACGCCAATATCGTGAGAGGGCCGAACGCCGCGCCCATTCCTCCCCAAGCGTAGCTGACCAGATTCAGCACCGAGTCAGGGTGGTTGATCGAAAGGGCGGCGGCGATGACTCCGATCAGCAACAGTAGAAGACGGCCGAGCCAAACCCTGGCGGCGGCGCCTACGGTCTGAGCGAGGCGCTTAATGAATGGCATGTCGTCGGTGGCTACGGCAGAAGCCAGGAGCAACTGGGAGTCTGCGGCGCTCATCACCGCCGCGATGAGAGCGGTCAACAGAAGGCCAGTCACCACAGGGTAGAAGAAGACCTCAGAAGTAACAACGTATAGACGCTCTGGGTCGGCTACTGAACCCATCAATCCCATCTCGGCCAGGGCGGGACCTGCGACCAACCCCAACAGTACAGCGAGGCCATACATAAGGAACATCCACGCTACGGAGATGTTTCGGCTCGCAGGAATAGAGTCTTCGCCGTCTATGGCCATGAACCTTTGCAGTATGCGTTGAGCGCCGAACGCGCCGGGCCCCCATCCGAGGGCCGTGGCCAGTACAACTACGCCAATGGGTTCGTTGTGGTGCCGGTGAACGGATTCATGAATCCCGGAGTCGCCGATCCGGCTTCGAACGGGGCGCTTGTGGCCAGGATCAACGTCAATGGGAGAATCACCAGACCGGCGAGCATGATGATGGCCTGAAAGGTATCGGTTCGTGAGACTGCGAGGAAGCCGCCTATGAATGTGTACGAGGCGACCGCGACGAGCGTTACCAGGGCGCCGAGGGTCTCGTCGAGGCCGAATACGGTCCCCAGCAACTTGGCGCCGGCGACGAGGCCGGAGCTGACGTAGAAGATGACGAAAAAGACGGTGATGAATGAGGCCACGGTCCTGAGGACTCCAGTCGTGTCCCCGAAGCGCCTTTCGTAGAAGTCCGGGAGCGTGAGGGCGTCACCCGCCACTATGGTGTAACGGCGCAGCCTCTTTGCGATGACTTTCCAGTTGATCCAAATGAACACCAAAATAGATAACAGTGTCCATCCCACCACTGTTCCATTTGTGAAGGCGAGGGCTGGGAGCGCCAGGAATGTCCAGCCGCTGGTGGTGGATGACCCCACGCTCATCGCGGATGTAAAAAGGCCCAGACGCCGACCCGCCAGAACGTAGTCGGACATGGTCCGAACGGGCCGGACGCGGATGACGGCGATGCCGAGGAGGGCGGCGAAGTATGCTGCGAAAACGGCGAGGATCCACCAGTCGATCATGAGTGGATGACAATCCCGTGGAGTGGCCGCCCTTCGTGTGTGCCGCGGGTGTCAGGCATCCGGTTCGGCGCCGGTTTGGGCCGCATAATAACCGCTCATATCAATCTTTTGTACCGAATTGGCAAGCATGACAATTGGGCTGGGATGATGTGGTACGACACCGTGTGAGGGTACTGAGCCAGCGATCAGCCGTCTAGCAACCGGCGCGTCGGAATGAGCCGTAGTCGGCATCGAGATTGCCGCCACCTTCCGCCAGGTGGAGAGCAGGAGACGCCTGGAAGTGAAGCCGTTTTCGACGACGGCGAGGTCGCGCCGTGGTGAATCGATCTGCCTCTGTCTCAGTGCGCGTAAGGTGCGTCCGTACCAGGCGTGATTTCACCAGAGCCGGATGGCAAGGTATCCGGCGATGACCACGAAAAACGCGTTTATCGGCACCCACCAGATGCGCCGGATCGCGTCTTCCGCTTCAAGGCGCACGAGGCTGCTGATGAATATGCGGAGGAACACGACTGCCACGAATACAGATACATAGAACGCAACAGTGGACAAGACCGCGCCGGCGGGGCCGGCGTCGGAGGTTGTGGCCTCCATTTTGAGCCGGTATGTCACGGCCGGCGCCAAAGGAAATCCTACTGCCATCATCCAGCTGAGCGTACCCAAATGGCGCCAGCATTTACTTGATCGTTGTAGACCGGGTTAGCGACGCAATGAACGAGCATCGCAAGCGATGCCGCGCCCAAGACGGCTGCCGGAATACGGACAAACATGACATCGAACCTCGTTGAGACGACCAGAACTGCGCAGAGGTTATCTCATGGCCTGCCGGATTTAACACAAGCGCGACTTGCCGGTCGCACGCATGGTGGCTTCTTAGAGGGTGTCCAAGAAGGCGCCGTTGGACCGGACTGCAAACGTTCGTCATCGTAAGTGGATCCAAATATTTAATGTCTGCAAAGCTGGACGCCCCATCCCTCGATCCCAGACCCTTCGACTTCGCTCAAGGTGACAGTGGGACTTATAGGGCACCCTCTTTGCGACTGGCGGCCAGGTCGGCGGCCTCTGCGATGCTTCCGTGGGAGAGGCCTCGTGCAGTCGATTTCCGACAGGTTCGGGTTACGGTCAACCCCTATGCGGCTGGGGGTAGAGTGTTGTCTAGAACCGCGGGGACACTGTTCTTGTCGCAGTTTTTGGCCGACCTGAAAGCCATCATTGTCTTGAGATTTGCTGCACGTTTGCACGAATTTCGATAAAATTTTGACATCCCAAGTCAAATCCATTTGGGCGATGTGTATCGGGGCCACGCGTGGATATAATGCGCGAATCAGCCCTTGGAGATGTTAAATGGCCGACCGTTCTGCCCAAAAAATTTTGTGCGTCCTTTATGAGGACCCCCTGACGGGGTTTCCTCTGGACTACGCCAGGGACGGTGTCCCCACCCTGGCCCAGTATCCCGACGGCCAGTCGTTGCCGTCACCGGATTCCCTCGGCTTTACGCCCGGGCAACTGCTGGGGTCGGTTTCCGGAGGGCTCGGCCTGAGAGAATTCCTCGAAGAACAGGGACACCAATTCGTGGTGACGTCGGACAAGGACGGGCCGGATTCGGTATTTGAATCTGAGTTGCCCGACGCTGATGTGGTCATCTCCCAGCCTTTCTGGCCCGGATACCTCACGGCGGAACGGATATCGAAGGCGCCCAACCTGAAGATGGCCATCACCGCGGGCATCGGTTCGGACCACGTTGACCTTCAGGCCGCTATCAATCGCAACGTCACCGTTTGCGAGGTTACGTGGTGCAACAGCATCAGCGTGGCAGAACACGCCGTCATGCAGATGCTCGCGTTGGTCAGGGACTACATCCCTCAGTACGGGTGGGTTGTAAAAGGGGGTTGGAACATCGCCGACGCCGTCTCCAGGTCCTACGATATCGAGGGCATGAATGTTGGGGTCGTAGCGGCGGGAAGAATTGGCCTGGCAGTCCTCAGACGCATGAAGCCCTTCGACGTCCAGCTCCACTACACAGACAGACACAGGCTCTCCCCCGAAATGGAGCAGGAGCTTAACGCCACCTTCCACGAAACCGTCGAGTCCCTGGTCAGCGTCTGCGACGTGGTCAGCATCCACTGCCCGCTCCACCCGGAGACGGAGCACATGTTCGATGACGCTCTGATAAGCAAGATGAAACGAGGGTCTTATATTGTCAACACCGCCCGCGGCAAGATCTGCGATCGCGACGCCATTGTCAGGGCGCTGGAGAGCGGCCAGTTGGCAGGGTATGCGGGGGACGTATGGTTCCCTCAACCTGCGCCGAACGACCATCCCTGGAGGGGCATGCCCAACCACGCGATGACTCCCCACACTTCGGGAACATCCCTGTCGGCCCAGGCACGTTACGCGGCCGGGGTACGGGAGATCCTGGAATGCTGGTTCGACGGACGGCCTATACGGGACGAATACCTGATCGTGCAGGGAGGCGCGCTTGCAGGCACAGGCGCTCACTCATACAGCGAAGGCGACGCCACAGGCGGCTCAGGAGAGGCGGCCAAGTTTATTACTGCGGGGGCGTAGGCGGGCGATGTGGCGGCTACGGTTGTGTGGTTGACTGCGAGTGCGCGGGAGGAACCCCACGCCGCAGATGGCAGGTGCGCGTCGAAAGTTGTCAGTAGCGCTGAAATTTAGGTCGGAGCATTTGGGACTGGCCGGTTTACGCCGCGTCCCTTTTGTCCAGGGCTCAGTCTGCCGCGTCCTAACACGGCCCCTACCGATTCCTCGGAAGGGGCCGTACGGATCTTTCTGAAACCACTACGTGCATTTGTGGGTCAGAGTCTTGAGGCAATTACTTGCCGTCCACGAGCGCCTGTCCCAAGGCCTGCGCAAACTGCCCCTAAGGCGTGAACCGTTCGCACATTTTCTCCAAGGCCTCAATGCGAGTGGCTCTCTCTTGGTCATCCTCAATTTCTTCACCATATAAAAGATTAAACACGGCTGCACGGTTTAGAATCCCGGCACGTCCAGCCAAAATCTTGATATACCCTTCGTGGATACGGTCCATCGCCTCATCTATGTTGACGACTGGATACAAGCGGACATGTTTGTCCACGGGTATCGCGATTGTGTGTCCAGCCGTCGCGTCTTTTACGAGATTGAAGCAGTTTGCGAAGTTCAGTGAATAAAGCAGCTTCTCTATCATCTCTGTCGATACATGGTGATTATTCATCTTGGCATAGTCGAACAGAATCTCCCGCATCTGGTGAATGGACAGCCCTGCATCGCCACTCTCATTGAGCTTAACCCATATCAGTTCCACATACTGTTTGCGAAGGTGCCACGGCAGCAGTGGAATCCGCTGGTCTTGCAGTATCGTTCGATAACTGACGGTCATAGCAGGGATACTGGAACGTTCGAGCTCTCCATCAGCCGATTCAGTGGTTCGAACCACCGGGACGTACGTTGCTGAAACAGTGTCCAACCTGAAGTCGGAGCCCGGGACCTCAATGAGACGTACATAGCCCAATTCGTGCGCCCCCCAAGCCAGCTCCTTGAACGTAGTGTTGTAACGGTCTAAGTCGAATCCCGCGGCCATATGTTTCATCATTTCGTGGACGGAAGCGCCCGTGGCAACGCGATTCCCCCGATGTATCTCCTCGACCGCCCTTCGTATCAACGAATACACTTCAACTCTGTCGGCGGCAGACGCGGGATCTTCAATTTCATCCGGCGCAGGTGGAACAAGATCGTCGTAGAATACGAACGCATCACATGCCTCATTTAAGACCCGACTAACGCCAGCAGCAACGCCGATGCCGATCACAAAGATACCGTACCTCTTGAGTTTTTGAACCAGGGGTACGTAGTCTCGGTCTCCGCCAACAATCACGACGATGTCTGGACGAACCGGAGAGAATATCATCTCCATCGCGTCCACCGTGAGTTGGATGTCGGCAGTGTTCTTGTGTTCCTTGCTTGCCGGAGAGGTCATCAGCTGCACAAGTTCGACTGCATTGACCATAAAGTCCCCATGGAACGGTCTTAGTAGGTTTGCGGTCCAGTCGGCGTAGGCCTTTGAAGTCATTATCCTACCTTGCTCACGTACTTTGTCGATGATTAGTGACAGCCGGAACGGCAGCCCTGAATTTTGAGCCAAGATGAGTACGTTGTCTACGTCGATGAAAAGTGCGACACTATTGTGATGGTTTATGACCCGTATGGTGTCTGTTGTCATCTTGATGGTTCCTTCCTTGTTGTTTTCGGTGTGGTTTGTTGTAGTCAAGGTATTGCTCCTGTGTGAACTACGCGGATAATTCGTCGTGTCGAAGAAGTATGTTAATCAGTCGAACTAGTGTTGTTCATGTTGCCTCGCCTCCTTTCTTATAGTCAAGTGCCGGTGCGACTATGTGTTATGTGTCGGCGCCAGGCGCTTGCCCGGTCTATTGGCCCTGTCCAACGAGCTGCCATGAGCCGCCATTGGGCCAGGGCTTCGTCACCGGCTACTCCAAGCTTACTGCACAATGCCGGGAGTGAAAGCGTGAGTTGGGGAATTGCTATGAATTGCAGTTGTTGTAAAAAATTAAAATCATTAAGGTTCTGACAATCAATAAATCATATCGAAATGAAAAAAATGCCGTTCGTAAACACGATCTCAGAATACTTGACAATGAATGATATTTGCCGGAAATGCTAAAAGAAAAGTGGTTCCAACCGGATGCAAAGTAAAAATTCCGAAAAATTCTTTGCAATTGATTGCCGACAGCACTTGACGGCTACAGACGCGGGCATCCGCCGGGAGGCGCGATGTCGAGCCAAGTGGCAAGAGAATGTCGTGGCGCCAACAACTCCCCGGCCCGACCTAGCCCCTACCCGGGGCCGGTTACACGGGGGGCAGGGGCATTGTGTCGCGGGTTTGGAATTGCCAGTTGCGGATGCGGCCGGCGAGGAGGCGGACCCTGTCGCGATAGGACGGGTTGTCGAACAGGTTGACCTGCTCCCAGGGGTCGTTCGTCATGTCGAACAGTTCGCACTGATCGCCGGGCGACAGACTGAGCTTCCATCGCTGAACGGTCCCGTCGGGCAAGCGTTCGCCCGAAACGATCGTCCGCCACGGGACGCCTGCCATCACGTGAACGTCGTGGTCGCCGAGGCTGACAGTTGGCGGCTCGCCGTGCCACTGCATAAAGACGTCGTCTTCTTCCAGAGTCGTTTCACCGCGCAACGCGGGCGCGCGTGAGGCGCCCTGTAGATGCGGCGGCGGCTCTTGACCCAGCAGGTCGAGGATGGTGGGTGTCAGATCGACATGGCCGAACTGGCCGGGCAGGCGTTGCTCTTCTTGTGTAATCCACGGGACGTGGAATATGAGCGGCACCCTCGCCACCTCATCGTAAAACGCCCGTTTGCCCAGCATGCCGCGGTCTCCGAGGGAGTCGCCGTGGTCGGTCGTGAACACGATCATGGTGTCTTCGGCCTGGCCCGTCTCATCGAGGGCCCGCATGATCTTGCCGACGCCGCGGTCCATGACTGTCACATTGCCGTAGTAGCGGGCGCGCAGGGCTCGCCAGTCGCTTTCCGACTGAAGCTGCCGGCCCTCCGCGTCGCCGTCGAGATAGTAGTTGGCCCGCAACCGGCTGAACAGCGAGAAATCCCCGGCCGGCTTTTTCAGGAAGTTCGGTCCGACCGGCAGTTCATCGGGGTTGTAGAGATTGTTCAGCGGCCCGTTGTAAGGCGGGTGCGGCTCGAACATCATCACGTACAGGATGAAGGGGCGGTCCGCGTCCTGTTGTTCGCGAATGAATTCGGCGGCGTTGTCACCGAGGAAGGTGGCCATGGCGTCTTCTTCAGGGAGGAAGCCGCGTTGGCGCTGAGTGAACGACTTGTGGCCCTCGAAGTCGCCTTCGGGGGTGTGTCCCTTCGACTCCAGGAACTTGAAGTAGTCCGATTTTCTGAAACGGTGCTCCTTGTGGTGGTAGTTCGGGTAGTCGCTATCGTGAGCATCCTCGACCGACAGCCATCGCTCGAAGCCGTGCTGTGCCGACAGGTCGTCGCCCAAGTGCCACTTGCCGAAGTAGGCGCAAAGGTAGTCGTCGGAGATCATCTCGGCGATGGTTTGAACGTCCGGCGTCAGGTTGCTGTTGGCACGGTGCGGGTTAGAGTTCTTGATCACGCCGGCCGAGTGCGGGTAGAGGCCGGTCATGATGCTGGCTCGGGCAGGGGAGCAGACGGGTTGGGTAATGTACGCGTTTTCGAAGACAAAGCTGCGTGAAGACAGATCGTTGAGGTTCGGCGTCTCGATCCAGTCGTTGCCGTAAGCGGCCATGGTGTCGGTGCGCTGCTGGTCCGTGCAGATAAAGACGAGGTTTCGACGTTCAGCCATGGACATAATCCTCAGTTGCCGTGAAGTGGGGACACGGGCTCGACCCTATCGGGAGGATTCAACAAAATCAAGCTGAGCCCGGGCCGCCAAAGGCGCCGCTATCGTCCGGTGGCAGAGTCAATTGACTCTTTCAGTGGTGGGTGTTAGGCTGCCGTCGCGCGGCGGACGTATGTAAAACCTATTCGCAGTGGCCGGGAATCGCCGAGCGACGCCACCTTGACCCGGCCAGGACCGGACTTTTATGTCCGGCCACCTTATTCGGGCCTGTTGATCGGGCATCGAATTTCTGCGTCTCGAAAACGCTGGCCCATGACAAGATATGGTGACCACCACCATATCAACTGATCGGAGACCGGTCATGATTCCCTTCAATACCCAAGTAACCAGACTGGCGTCAATCGTCGCCGTCTTAATAATTTCCGGAGTGATTGCGTTTGCGATTGCCTGTGGCGGAGATACAGAGACGATCGTTGAGACGGTTGTCGTCGAAAAGATAGTCGAAGGCAAGACGATCACTGAGGTTCAGACGGTTGTCGTCGAAAAGATAGTCGAAGGCAAGACGATCACTGAGGTCCAGACGGTTGTCGTCGAGAAGATGGTCGAAGGCAAGACAGTCACCGAGGTTCAGACGGTTGTCGTCGAGAAGATGGTCGAAGGCAAGACAGTCACCGAGGTTCAGACGGTTGTCGTCGAAACGATAGTTGAAAAATTGGTGATTGCGACTGCGACGCCGCGGCCTGACGACGCCATGGAGGCGCCTGTCGCCGGTGGGGATCTGGTGCTGGGGGTCAACTTGATCCCACCGCCGATCTTCCTTCCGTCATTCATGAACTTCCAGGTCGAGACGATCCAGGCGATGGGTATGTTTGAGGGTCTGCTGCAAGCTTCGCATGTTGATCCTCCCTACACTAACCGGGACTACAGCCTGTTCAACGAGGGTATCGCCCAGTCGTGGGAAATAGCGTCTGATCTCTCCACTCTGACATTCAACCTGCGGCCGGACGCAATGTTCCACAAAGGTTGGGGTAGCGTGACCGCTGAAGATGTTGTGTGGAGCTTCGAGAGTGTGATGAGTGAGGGCACCCGGTCGACACGCGGACCCCAGATTCGTGAATGGGTCGCCTGGGAATCGACCGAGGACTCGGGTTGGAATGCGGTCGACGATCAAACCGTCGTCGTTAACCTGACAAACCTTCTCCCTACTTGGGCTTCAGCAATGAGCAATGTCGGCGGCGGCACACCTGTCATCGTGTCCAAGAAGTTGTTCGACGAACGCGGCGAGAACTCCGCGTTGACGACATCGGTTGGCACGGGACCGTTGAACGCGATTGAGTGGGTGTCTGACGACCACATTCTTGCCGTTCCGTTTGAGGAACACTACCGCGTGGTACCGAACGTCAATTCGGTCAGATGGGTCCTTATGCCGGAGCCTTCGACGCAGATTGCAGCGTTCAGGACAGGCGAGATTCACATGGCGCCCATGGCGCCCAGATTCGCAGTCCCTGCTCTTGACGCCGTGGACAACTCCTGGGCAAGAGAGGTCGGCGCCGGAAACCCGCAGACCGTGCTCTTCGCCGGTAACTACTGGGCGGAGACTGACCAGAACGGGGACCCGATCAACTACTCAAGACCCGGGTTCCTTCCTGACGACGATCACCCGTGGATTGGCGACCCCCGCGACGAACAGTCGATGGAGGAGGCGAGGAAGTACCGCTTGGCTCTTGCCATGGCTGTGGACCGCGAGCAGCTGCTAAAGGATGCGCAAGGCGGATTCGGCTGGGCCGCGTACACACGAATTGACGTTCACCCGGGGAACCCACTATTCAAGGACGAATGGATCATTCCGTACGATCTTGATTTGGCCAAACAGTACATAGCTGAGTCGCGAACAGGCGAGTGCGGCAGCTTTACCATGCACATCGCAAACGACCGGGCAATGGACTTCGACGTCGGACAGGCTATCG
Source organism: Dehalococcoidia bacterium (assembly GCA_965224235.1). Lineage (GTDB taxonomy): Bacteria > Chloroflexota > Dehalococcoidia > Lucifugimonadales > Lucifugimonadaceae. The sequence continues at coordinate 2,174,964 of CBDCYP010000002.1, forward strand.
GCCAGTTCTGGCGTGCGCTGGGTTGCGAGGTCCAGTTCGACCAGACCGGCTACCGCACGGCCCGCCCCAAGCTCGTCAACCGCGAAAAGCAGATCCCGTGGATGCAGACCATAGGCAGAGGGATGCTTCCTGATGCCAGGGTATGTTGCGGCTGGCCGTCGGCTGGGTACAACGAGGGTCTGGAGTGGACCGACGACATAATCGACAAGGCACAGTCAAACCTCGATTTGGCCAACACAACATACGAACAAAGAGTTCAGACCAACATCGAGATTCAGGACTGGTTCACCAAGTGGATGTTGGTGTCGCCTTACACAGTTCTGCCGACGATTGTGGTCATCAGGCCGGAAGTGGCCTCATGGGAGCCGTACGGCACCAATGGACCGCTGGTCAACAACCTGGCCTCCGTTGTGATGAAGTAACGGCAAACGATATCGTTCGCAGGGCTCTGATGGCGGGCGGCAGTTCAAGAATCTGCCGCCCGCTTTTTATCTGAAAGAAACCTGTGCAGGCAACGCGTGCGGGACATAGCGGGGCCGGAGGTCGTAGTTGAAGCGTTTTCTCGCAAAACGGCTGATCGCCTCGATAGTGATCATGTGGTTTGCAACCGCTGTGGTGTTCGGGCTCTCGAGGGCGGCCGGCGATCCGACTTTTCTGTTCATAAGCGAGTACACGACCGACGAGGTGATAGCTGAGTGGCGCAAGGAGTTCGGTCTCGACCGGCCATATCCGATTCAGTACCTCTCCTGGCTCGGCACGGCGATCCGGGGCGACTTCGGCGCCTCGCTGAATGAGGCCCGGCCGGCAATCGACGTAGTGGTACAGAGGCTTCCGGCGACACTGCAACTGGCCGCGGTGTCTTTCGTGTTCGCTATCGCCATCGGCATCCCAATTGGCGTACTTTCCGCCGTCAAACGCGGCTCCTGGTGGGACCTTGGGGGAAGAGTATTCGCCCTGATCGGTCAGGCCACACCCAATTTCTGGATGGGTATCATGCTCGTCCTGCTCTTTTCGGTCCAGTTTGGGTTGTTGCCGACATCCGGTCGCGGCGGACTTGACCACTACGTACTGCCGGCCATCACGCTCGGTTCCGGTTCCGCCGCGGGACTGGTCCGCCTGACGCGGTCAGCAATGCTCGAGATGCTTGACTCCGAGTTCGTCAAGTTTGCGCGGGCGAAGGGCGTGCCGGTACAGACCGTCGTGTGGAAGCACGCCTTCCGCAACTCGCTGATCGTGCCGGTTACGTACGCCGGACTCATCCTTGCGGCGTTCACTACCGGTACCGTGGTCGTCGAAACGGTGTTCGGCTGGCCTGGGATAGGGCGGCTTGCGGTCACTGCAATCAACGACAACGACTTCCCGGTAATGAGCGCCACGGTCCTGTTGTTCACGTTCATGTACTTGGTCGTGAACTTTATTGTCGATATTTCCTACGCTCTAATCGATCCGCGAATTAGGCGGGCGTAGAGGCCTTCGATGGCTACCCTTGACGCAGAAGTAGAACTCGTCCACTCCGAAATCGGGGACCGGACGGCGGCCGGACAAATTTGGCACATAATCCGGCGATACCCGTTGCTACCCGCGGTTGTTCTGATTGCGGTGGCGATATCGGCCATTTTCGCATCGGTTCTGACGACATACGATCCCCAATATGGAGATTTGGCCGCACAGGTTTCGCCTCCTTTCTGGCACGAGGACGGCTCCACGGAGCACCTGCTTGGCACAGACGCGCTCGGCCGTGACATCGTGGCCCGTCTGCTTTTCGGCGCCCGGCTCTCTCTTTCGATAGCGAGCATAGTGCTGGTAGCCGGCGGCGTCGCGGGCACGCTGTTGGGGATGATCGCCGGCTACTACACCGGGTGGGCAGACGAGGCGATCATGCGATTCGTGGATCTGACGCTTGGCGTGCCGTTTATTCTCGTTGCGTTGGTCTCCGTAATCGTGTTTGGCGCGAGCCTCGAACTCATCATCACCCTTCTGGTTATCTTTAGCTGGAGCGGATTCGCCCGCCAGGTCCGGGCCGAGACGATTCGCCTTAAGGAGACGGACTACATCTCATACGCCCAACTGTCAGGCGCGTCGACGGCCAGAATCTTCCTCCGTCACTTGTTGCCCGGAGTGTTTAACACAGTGCTCGTGATCGCGACGCTGCAAGTCGGCGCCCTGATCATCGCAGAGTCGTCGCTGAGCTTCCTGGGCGTTGGAATTCCCGCGCCCAGGCCGGCCTGGGGAGTGATGGTGGCTGATGGACGGAACTTCGTGCACTTCGCGTACTGGATCTCACTATTCCCGGGCCTGGCAATATTCCTGCTCTCGTATGCTTTGAACTTCATAGGAGACTGGACCCGTGACCGGCTCGACCCGCGTCTGAGGCAGATATAGATGCGGTTGCTACTGCATCGGCATGTCGTAATCTGGCACGAAACTGATTGCAGAATGGAGGATGGCGGATGACGACACGCGAACGAACGGATGTAGCGCTGATCGGCCACTTGATGCGCAGGGCCGCATTTGGGATGCCTGCACTGGAACTGGAACGGCTGGCCGCAAAGGGCTACGACGCCGTGGTCGACGATCTGGTCGACTATGAAAAGTTCGGGCCGTTTGAAGCGGATCTGCTGAACCGTTACCACGCTGAACATACAGACGGCGAGGGATGGGCCCCGCTGCTGATCATGTACCGGATGGTCAATTCACGTCGGCCGCTTCAGGAGAAGATGGCGCTGATGTGGCACGGCGTTTTTGCAACAGGCAGCGCCAAGGTTATGAGTGGGCCAATGATGCGCCAACACTTTGAGATGTTGCGCGGGTTCGCCGTCGATAATTTCGCCGACATTCTGAAGCAGCTTTCCCGAGACCCGGCGATGCTGTTTTGGCTCGACCAGCAGAACAACCACGCTACGGCCGTAAACGAGAACTGGGGGCGGGAACTCCTGGAACTGTTCTCGATGGGAGTAGGCAACTACACCGAGGACGACGTCAGGGAATGTGCGAGGGCGTATACGGGCTGGACGATCGATCAGGTAATTCCGCGTTACCCGTTCGGGCAACAAGGCGGATCGTTCGTGTATAGGGAGGATGACCACGACCACGGCCAGAAGACTTTCCTGGGGAGGACCGGGAACTTCAACGGGGACGATATCGTCGACATCGTCGTGGACGAGCCAGCGACTGCGCAGTTCGTCGGACGCGAGGTCCACAATTTCTTCATAGCGGACGAGCCAGTGCAGGATGAAATCGACTCCATCGCTGAGTCGTACATGCAGAACGGCCACGAGATGCGGGAGGTGATGCGGGATCTATTCAAATCCGAATTTTTCAAAGAAGCACGATTCAGACGAGTGCGCAATCCGGTGGAGCACGTGATAGGCACGATCAAGTTAACTGGTGAGTACGAGGACCCGTACGAGTATGGCCTGTACCGGCTCCCGCGCACGGCGACGATAATGGGGCAACAGTTGCTGAACCCACCCACGGTTGAGGGATGGCACACAGGCCGCGAGTGGATAGATTCAGCTTTGCTGATGGAACGTGTGAACTTTGCTGTCGAGCGTCTCGGTAACCAGGATGCGCCCGGCGTGATGAGCATGATCCGGCGAATCTCTGAAGGACGGGACTGGATCACTCCGGAGCAGCTATTGGACGCGGCTCTATACGAGATGGGGGCTCTTGAACTCGAACCAAAGAGCCGCCGGGCGCTTCTGGAAGAGATGGGTATCTGGGATCGGATACCATGCGACGAGATGGGTATGGAACAGTTCGAATCCGCCGCCCTCGAAGCGTTCGAGTTAATTGCGGCGTCTCGGGAGTACCAGTTGGGTTGATCGGCGCATCACGCGGTTCGCCCGCGTCGCATTGACAAGCGAGCACGTCCAGACATAAGGACAATATGGACCATGACGACTTACCGCTCAGACCGAAACGGAAAAAAACGTAACGCCGTCCCTGTATTGGTGGTGTTGCAACTATCCGGCGGCAACGACTTCCTGAACACGGTGGCGCCATACGGCGACGGTCTGTACTACGACTTCCGGCCGACGACCGGAATTGCCGAGGACAAGGTGATACCCCTCGACGGCCGTTTCGGCCTTCACCCGGCGATGGGAAGGATCAAGGACCTGTGGGACCGGGGGAACGTTGCCGTCGTAAACGGAATCGGCTACCCGAAACCGGACCGCTCTCACTTCCGGTCGATGGACATCTGGCACACAGCGGAACCGGAAAAGTTGATCGCCGAAGGATGGCTCGGAAGAGTGATCAGGGAACTCGATCCGCAGAAGCAAAACGTCTGCACAGGTGTCAGCTTCGGAACAGGAATGCCCAGGGCGATGTATCTATCCGGGACTCCGGCGATGTCCGTTTCGCAACTCGAGGGTTACGGGCTGCTGACGACACTGTCGGGCGAGAAGCAACGTCGCGCGCTGAATGCGTTCACCCGCATGTACATGCCGGAGGAGTTTGAAGAGCAGAACATGATGCTCGAACACATCGGCCAGACCGGAATCGACGCGATGACCGGCGCCGATTTGCTCAAGGCGGCGCCCGTCGGTTACCGGTCAAACGTGGAATACGCGCCCGATCCCTTGTCACAAAGTCTCAGGGGGATCGCACAGGTTCACCTGGCCGGTCTCAGCGCCCGCGTCTTCTATACGCAGATCGGCGGGTTTGACGTGCACGGCAATGAAGTAAACATGCAGTCGAAGCTCTGGGACAACGTGTCACGGTCGGTCGGTGATTTCTTCGATGACCTGAAGGAGCACGACGCAGCAGACGAGGTCGTGATGTTGGTCTTCACTGAATTCGGAAGGCGTGTCAAGGACAACGGCAACGGAACGGATCACGGCTCAGGCGGAGGGGCGTTCCTGATCGGCGAGCGTGTGAACGGGGGGTTCTATTCGGACTATCCGTCGCTGGCGCCCAGTGAACAACTGAACGGCGACCTTCACTTCAATAACGACTTCAGGTCGCTCTATTCGTCGGTGCTTGACCAGTGGCTCGGCATCAATCCTGCGCCGATCGTCAACGGAAAGTTCGATCAGTTCGACAACATGGTGACCTCTCCGGCGGGATAGCCAATACTCTCGACATGACCACTACCAGTCAAGCATCGACCGATTGGATCGACGCAAACAGACGCTCGTACCCGACGCTGTTACGCATCGGGCATAAGTACGAGACGACCCTGGGGCAAAGGCTCGCGGTCGGCGGTTTTAGGGGCCCGCAGGACATAGCGATCGGTCCTCAAAACTCGTACTTTGTACTTAACCGGGGGAATTCCAACCTGGATCAGGTCCCGACGACGCGATATATCCGCGTAAACATTGAAGACGAAGGGTATGAGAACGACATCGTGCCAGAAGTGGACGGAGTCGTCTCCGGACCGGATGACGAACGCTTTCCGTCCCCGGTGATGTGCGTGATGGACAGCAAAGGCGCCATGTTCAGCACCGATGAGCGCGCAAATGCAGTCCTGACGACAAAAACCAGTGGAGAAACGGTTGGTGTGTGGGGAGAATCGGGCACCGGTCCAGGACACCTCAATGGTCCGTCGGGGATAGCGCTCAGCCCCGACGAGACGCTTTGGATCGTCAACTCCCGCGACCATCGAATCCAGCATTTCACGCGAAATGGCGAGTATCTCGGAGGGTTTGGGGAATTCGGAACCGAACCGGGCCAGCTCAATTACCCATGGGGCATCTCGGTCGACCCGCTGAGCGGCACGTTGGTCGTCGCTGATTGGCGCAATAGCCGCATCCAGCGCTTCACGACCGGGGGAGAGCTACTGCAAATTATCGGCCGCCCCGGCTCAGGTGTCGGTGAGCTCGACCATCCCAGCGGCGTGGCTGTCGACAAATTCGGGGACATCTACGTAGCCGACCGCGACAACCATAGGGTGTTGATGTTCAACTGGCGCGGTCTGTTCGTCGAGTCTTTCAGGGGCGATGCAACCATCAATCCCCGCGGTATAAGCAGGTTGATGGGTAACCCCGACATCTTGCGCCAACGGGACAACGTGATCAATCTCGACCGCGAGAAACGGTTGAAGTTTCCTACGTCGGTACGGGTCGACGATGAAGGCCGGCTGTTCATCGCCGACACGGGCCGATATCGGGTACAGATTTACAAGAAATTGTGTCGGGTACTGGATCCCGGCGAAGTCGAAGACGCCTCGCTCCACACCGATCCCGGCCTCAATTAGAGCCGTCTCGCACCTGAATTCGTTTAGGGGGTCCTCCCCCTTCAAAGGCGGCGGGAATGAGCCTGTCTTAAATGGCCGGCTCCTCCGCCGTTTCCCGCGTAGTTCCCCGTCGTTGTCGCAGCGACGCCGTCGTTCCGGTGAAAACGGGAAACCAATCCGTCCTGTGGTTTCCCGACCCCCGCCAGGTCCATGACTGTCACCGAAAGTGACGCTTGACATCGGACGCGTAGCGCTGGCCGAGGTCGTTTGCGTTATCTTCGAGCCAACTGCTCAGCGCTGTTGTTCCCGATGGCGCCGCGTCGGACGCAAACAGGCCTGCCATGAGGCCGTCGACTTCGTCGCGAGTGAGCACAACGTCGCGCATCATCACACCTACCACGCGGGTCAGATTGAGGCCCAGGGATGGGGGAGTAGGTACGAGACGGCATGGGACTCCCATCGCGGAGGCAAGCAGGCGTAGTAAAGCCTCGAAGGAGAGTGTCTCCGGCCCTGCCGCGTCGACAACGGTGTTCCCTTCCTGGGAAGCGGCGGCCACTGCATGGTCCGCCAAGTCGCCGGCGTATATAGGTTGGATCGGGTAGTCGCCGCTCCCGCAAATGGGGAAGAACGGGAAGCGCCGCAGCGCCCAGGCCATGTTGTTGAGGAGCAGGTCACCGGCGCCAAAGGTCAGGGTTGGCCTGATGATGGCGTAAGGGATGCCGAAGCGTTTCAGCGATTCCTCCGCGCGCGCCTTGCCCCTGAAGTACGGCAGGCTGGACCCGGAGGAGGCGTTCGATACAGAGATGTGGACTATTCGGCTGATCCCGGCCTTCGCGGCGGCTTCGAACAATACACCCGAGTGTTCGACCGCGCGGTCGAAGGTGGTCCGGCCCGGTTCAAACCGCACCCAATAGGTGTTATAGAGCACGCTGGCGCCCTGCATCGACCGGTACAGACCGTCAGGGTCGGAGAAGTCCAAAGGCGCCGCTTTGACCCGGCCGCCGAAGGGATCCCGACGGTTCGGGTGGCCAGTTAAGGTTTTTACGCGGACCCCGTCGTCCAGCAAACGCCGGGAGATGTACCGGCCGGTGTAGCTGAAGGCGCCTGTGACGACGGCTGAATCGGGGTGCGGCATAGTGTCCGACTCCTTGCGTGCAGGACTGACCTGGCGGCAGGTATTTCCACCATTTTCGCTCACGCAAAGGCATCCTGAAATCGGTCCGGACTGTAAACGTTTGTAATCGTTAGTGGACCGAAGAATCTAATGTCTGCAGAGCAGGGTGAACCGACTCTCGACCAGAGACCCTTCGACTTCGCTCAGGGTGACATATTAGGCGCCGTCTAAGACTCGCCGCTGAATATGATCACTCGACTGCCCGTGGATTGGATGGGACGATTGGTGGGACCGTCACTCAACGCCAGCAGGTTGGCGACCTGTTCCGGCGAGATGGTCTTCTGTTCGCGCATCACGTACCAGCTAACCGGCTCGTCGCAAGGCGGGGTTGTTTTCGAGCCGTCGTAGCGATAGTAACTGAGTTCGTTTGATGCGTAATCACCGGCGTTGAGCGTGAAGCCGCCGCTGACGGTATTACCTGCTGCCGGGGCGGCATCGAGAATCGCTTGAACCACGGGGCTGGGCTCACCCATTCTAAACAACAGCCCCACCACTGCCAGGTTGCCAGCGAAATCGGCGTGGACCAGATGCAGTTCCGCGGCAAAACTGACACCGTCCACGTGATGTTCCGAGGGTGAATGAAGGTGCGCCGACTTCAACGTGAAGGTCTGCTGACCGACGGTAAAATTGTTACCAGACACGTAGTCTACGTGCACCGCATGGCCGTCGTTACGCACGGCTGTCGCGTCGCCGCTGTATGAGAACGAAACAGGCGTCGCGTCGCCTGCTGTGTACCCAGTAATATCGATCGGCGACTGTTGCGTTCCGTTGGCGCAAGCTGCGTACTATCACGCAAACCTAACGCCGCGACCGCTGCATCGTCAATGTGGCGCCGAGTAGTTCGCAGCGTACGGCCCAGCAATCCGTGCGGGCATCACAGTACACCGGTTACCGCGGCCCGGCTGAATATGAGAGGAGGTGGTAATATAACGCCCAAACTATCAGGCATCCGAATTCATCTCCAAACCCGACACTTACGCCAACCCGGGGTGACTCCAGTGATCCGAATGGGGGATCGAGTCGACTGGATCAGGAGTCGAAGGCCAACGCAACGTCACCGGGGGTCACGGGAGTTTCGTTACTGACGAGAGCGAGATGTCAGGTTAGGTCTTCAATCCCGGCGTCGCCGAACCCCAAAGGCGTAAACGCGAACAATGAAAGACTCACAGATCACTCATCATTTCGGACGGAGCGCGGTCAGCCAATGAATTCCCGGGAACTCCAGATTGAAGTCGAAGGGCTATGGAAGGTGTTCGGCGACCATCCGGAGCGGGTAATGGAACCTGCGAACGCCGGAAAGAGCCGCGCAGATATCCAGGAGGAGATGGATCTGGTCGTTGCCCTTCGAGACGTCACGTTCGGGGTCGCTCCCGGTGAGATATTCGTGGTCATGGGCCTTTCGGGCAGCGGCAAGTCAACCCTCGTTCGCTGCCTGATAAGGCTGATCGAAGCGACTCAAGGGCGGGTACTGTTCGATGGCGAGGACGTTTTCAGTTATACGCGGGAGCAGTTGATCCAGTTCCGCCGCCAGAAGGTCGCCATGGTGTTTCAGCACTACGGACTACTGCCTCACCGCCGGGTTTTGGACAACGTGGCGTATGGCCTTGAGATTCAGGGTGTTGAAACGGACGAACGATATCGGGCGGCTCGTGAAGCGATTGCGACCGTCGGGCTGGACGGCTGGGAGGGCTACTTCCCGCGAGAGATGAGCGGCGGGATGCAGCAACGGGTTGGATTAGCCAGGGCGCTCGCCGTAGACGCTGACGTGCTTCTGATGGATGAACCGTTCAGCGGGCTGGATCCTCTCATACGACGGGAGATGCAAAATCAACTGATCTCTCTCCAGACGGAGCTTCACAAGACCATCGTTTTCATTACGCATGACCTTAACGAAGCGCTGAAAGTTGGCGACCGCATAGCAATCATGCGCGACGGAGAGATCATTCAGCAGGGCGCGCCGGAGGAGATCGTCACTCTGCCAGCGGACGACTACGTATCGGAGTTTGTTCAGGACGTCTCCAAAGCCAAAGTCATCCAGGCCAGGGCCATCATGCAGGATGCGGACGCGGTTATCCACGAATGGCAAGGTCCGCGAGCGGCGCTGAACATTATGAAGAGCCTCAACGTGAATTGGGTGTTTCTGCTGGGGCGCGACGGAAACCTGAAAGGGCTCGTGACGGAGGATCATGCGGCGGCATTGGCCCGCGATCGAGTTGAGCGACTGCAAGATGTGCAGACCGAATCAGTCATGACCGCAAGCCCTGACGACTACATCGAAGACATCATACCCATGGCGGCCCGAACCCATCATCCGATAGGAGTGGTCGACGAAAGCGGACTGCTGCTAGGTGAAATCCACCGCGGCGCGCTGCTTGCCGGGATGGTTGAAGGCGGGTTAGGCGAGGTCAATGCTGACACCGGACAGGAGAACAGGCAATGGCAGGGTTGAACAAGGCGGCATCGGCTTTCACCGACGCGGCAGGACCATCACTGGCTGAGGCCGGCAAGGTCGCAATGGCGACAATCCCCGATAGATTTGAAGGCCTGCGATGGTACGTGGGTGGCGCCGCCGCGATTCTGGTTTGCCTCATCGTCTGCCTGCTCGTTTGGGAACCCGGCATGGCATTCCCAGCCGCATGGGGAAAGCCGATCGGTTCAAAGGTGGATGAGTGGATTCTTTGGCTGACTGTCAACGCGTCATGGTTTTTCGACGGCATCAAGAACATAGTAACCAAGGTCCTGGTCACCATCGAAGACCTTCTCCTGTGGATTCCCTGGCCCGTCATCATACTGGGAGTCGGGCTCACGGCCTGGAAGGTTTCAGGCCGAATCATGGCGCTGTTCGCGATCGTTGCTCTGGTGCTGGTTGGTCTGATGGGCAGGCTTCCTGGGGGTACCAGTACCTTGTGGGAAGGGTCGATGGAGACGCTGGCGCTTATAATCGTATCCGTTAGCATCTCGCTAATAATCGGAATTCCGCTCGGCATAATCGGCTCGAGGAGTTCATTTGCCAATTCACTGATGCGCCCAGTCCTGGATGGAATGCAGACAATGCCCAGCTTTGTCTATCTGGTGCCGGGCATATTGTTTTTCGGACTTGGCAATGTTCCCGCTGTCATGGCAACGGTGATTTACGCAGCTCCTCCAGTGATTCGGCTAACCAACCTGGGTATTCGTCAAGTGTCGGCTGAGGCGGTTGAAGCGGCGCGGTCATTCGGAACGACTCCTCTTCAGCTGCTGACCAAAGTCCAGATTCCCCTGGCGTTGCCTACGATAATGGCTGGCATAAACCAGACCACCATGATGGCCCTCGCAATGGTTGTGGTAGCCTCTCTTGTAGGCGCAGGCGGCCTGGGCGAGGCGGTTCTCAGGGCATTGGGCAGGCAAGAAGCGGGCAACAGCGCCATCGCCGGTCTCGCCATCGTCGTTATGGCGGTCATAATCGACAGGATCACTCAAGCGGCTGCTCGGGAGCGGGAGCGCGTCCTGTTGGGGACTGGCGGTTAACAGCGTTTCCTGAAACGGGGACTCACCATAAGCCATCCTTGATAAAGGAAGGCTGATAGCAACAAAGGAGTGTGAAGCGTGACTGAAAAGCGGATAAAAAACTTGGGCATACTGAAATTACCGGCGATGATCGGGACTCTGTTGGCGCTTATGGCCTTGGCAGGGCTGATGGCAGTCGCCATGGCCGCGGTCGCCTGTGGCGGCGAAACCGTGGAGGTTGAAAAAATCGTCACCGTGGAGGTTGAAAAACCCGTCACTGTCATCGAGAAGGTCGTCGAGACCGTCGTCGTGGAAAAGATGGTCGAAGGCAAGACCGTGACTGAGGTCCAGACTGTCATAGTCGAAAGGCCCGTCACCGTCACCGAGAAGGTCGTCGAGACCGTCATCGTGGAAAAGATGGTCGAAGGCAAGACCGTGATGGAGGTCCAGACTGTCATAGTCGAAAGGCCCGTCACCGTCACCGAGAAGGTCGTCGAGACTGTCGTAGTCGAAAAGGCCGTCACAGTTACCGAGAAGGTCGTCGAGACCGTCGTCGTAATCCAGCGGGAGGAGGAAGAGCCGAAAGAAACTATCGTCTTTTCCGACCTGAACTGGACAAGCGCACAGGTACAGAACCGGATCGCCCAGCACATCCTGGAAAACGGTTACGGGTACCCGACCGACGTGATTCTTGGCGCCACCCTGCCGAACTTCCAGGGGTTACAGAAGGGCGATATCCACGTGACGATGGAGATATGGCTGCCGAACCAGTCAATCGGCTGGGAGAAGGCCGTGGAGATCGGCGACGTGGTTTCGGTCGGAACCAGCCTCGTTGGCGACTGGCAGAGCACGTTCGTAATCCCGAAGTACATCGCTGATGAGAACCCCGGCCTGAAGACGCCCCAGGACCTGCTGAAGCCCGAGTATCAAGAGTTGTTCGCTACGGCCGACAGCAGGGGCAAGGCGCGCCTCGTCGCATGCGTCATCGGCTGGTCCTGTGAGACAGTCAACACGGAACAGATCGAGGCCTATGGACTGGCCGACGGTCTGCATGTGATAAACCCAGGTTCGCAGGAGGCGATGTTCGCCGAGGTCAATGCGGCGTGGGAGAAAAAAGAGCCGTGGCTCGGCTACATGTGGGGTACGGGCGACCCCGGGCTGAAGCTCGATCTCGTTCGCCTGGAAGAGGTGCCATACACCAAAGAATGCTGGGACGCCGACAAGGCTTGCGCTTTCGACGAGTCGTTGGTTCTCGTAGCCGTTCACAAGAGCCTGCTTCCCCGCGCGCCCGACGTGATTGGTTTCTTGCAGAATTGGGAGTTCTCAATAGACCTCTACAAGTCCATCTTCCAGTGGATGGACGCCAACCCCGGCAGCGAAGCCTCCGAGGCAGCCCTGTGGTTCCTTAAGAACAACAAGGTATGGGAGAGTTGGGTGACTCCTGAAGCCGCGGCCAAGGTCAATGCTGCGCTGGAGTCGTAAGCCCAGCCGCTAGCGATCACCCTTAAATCAGTGAGAAGGTCAGGCCAGTTCGGTCGGGCCTTCTCACTGAGTCTTTCGGCTGTTGTCGCGATCGTAGCTCGTGCGCTTTGAGTACGCGTTCGTGCTGTCCTCCAATGCAACTGATGGCGCCGGAAAGTCTGAGGATGCTGCTAACAGCGTTCATCAGAGCCGCCATCACCTGTGGCGCCACACCACTTCGTACCTGAGGAACTAGGCGCCCAAGCCCGCGCGCCCGCCGCCAAGAACGAAAGCCTGCGTCAAGGGGTATAGATGCTTGGCTGGCGGCAGGTGACGTCATAGCGTCCCACTCGACGGAGCACTTGCGGAGATATTAAAAGGGTCAAGAAGTTGTCACATGGCCCGTTTCTATTTGTCCGGGCAAAGATAGCCGCCTCAATCTCCAACCCAAAGACAGTACACCTCCACCCCGTCCGCAACCGGTGTGCGCCAAGGGCGCCTGCCGGTTGGCGACGGTGGAATTGGGCTGATAATGTGTTCGGCAGCCTCGAGGGTGTGAAATGTGGCACGTCTGAGCATGGTTTCCAATCCTAAATGGGTGTCATTGGCAGCCTTGTTGCTGGTTGCTCTGACGATGATGTTCGGCATCCAGCTCATGCGGGCGCTCTTCGTCGGGATGGCCGTCTACCTGATCCAGGTCCAGGAAATCAGCCTGATATTGGTGGGCGCCCTGGGTTTAGCGGTGTTCCTGTGCGGATTTATGGCCCCCGTCTTGCGCCGCTCCCTAGGCCCCCGGAACGCCATACCGATTGTCATCGGCCTTCTGACACTGGTCTGGCTGGCCGAGAAGATCGTCTCATCCCTTCCCGGGGATCTCGGCCTCTCGATCGCCGGCACGGTGCTGTTTCTGTGGTCCTTGCCACTCCTGTTTCGATCGATCCGAACCAAGGGCGGCGGCGGCGCTCATGCAGTGGTTGCCTTGTTGTTGGGCTTCTCCGCCGATACCGCCGTAAAGGGCATCTTCGGCACCATCGACCTCTCATGGGCGGAGGGAGTTGCGGGCTACGTCGTCGCATCAGGTCTGGTTGTAACCCAAGGATTCCTTCTGTGGCGGTTTGCGTCGGCTGGAGGCAGGGACGAGAATCAAGGGCCCGCCGTTTCCGCCTTGACATATTTGGCCTTTGGCCCGGCGTTGGCGTTGCAGTTCCTGTTATTCCAGAACGTTGCCCACCAGACGGTGCTCATCGGCTGGCCGCAACCCGCGGTGTACGCATGGATTCTTGCAGCCAACGTCATTGGAGTTGCGGTCGCAGTCGAGCTGGCGAGATTGGACAGAGGCCTGCCCTGGCCAATACTGGCGCTGCTCGGGGTCCTGCTGGTCGCAATGGTAGCGGTCGATCAGTCGGGCTTTGCGGCCGCCCTGGTAGCGCTAGGCGGTCAGGTCGTAGTTGCGGTCGCCTTGATGTCCGTCGTCAAGGCAACGAGCGAATCCGCGGTCGAGCATTCGAACCGCGGTATTTCGACTTGGGTGGGCATCGGCATGGTTGTAATGCCGGCGATGCTCTTCGTCCATTACGCCAACTACGCTACCGATGTCCCCGTGCCAAAGGAAGCCGCGCGTCCCCTGGCCGCCCTATTGATCGGCCTGGCGGCGCTTCGGGCCGGCTTGGCGGGCCAAACTGTGGGAACGCCGGTATCCAGGGTTGTCAGTGTCCCCGTGTTGCTCCTGCTGATACTCCCATTGGTCCAACTCGCGACATGGAAGAACGTAGAGCACATTCAGGGCGCCGGATACCCGGTTCGGGTCATGTCCTACAACCTCCACCAGGGCTTCGACGTCCACGGACGCCACGGAATCGAGAATATTGCCAGGGTCATAGAGGCCGAGGACCCGGACATCATCGCGCTGCAAGAGGTTTCGAGAGGCTGGGTCGTGAATGGCTCCGTCGATATGCTGGTATGGCTCTCGCAGCGCCTCGAAATGAACTACGTGTGGGGTCCGGCGGCCGATCCAGTGTGGGGCAACGCGGTCCTTAGCCGATTCCCAATTGTCAATTATCAGAATCACGAGATGCCCAATAACGACGCGATCCGCCTCGACCGGGCGTTCCTGACAGCGGAGATCGACGTGGGCGGCGGAGAGACAATCGACGTGATAGCTACCCACTTCCACTCCGGCGACGGCGACTCTGCAATCAGGGTCCGGCAGGCGAAGGCTGTACTTGAGGCTGTCGACAGCGGCAGGAGCACTGTATTGATCGGAGACTTCAATGCCCGTCCCGATCACACGGAGATGCTCCTGATTTCAGGCTCCGGCCTCAACGACACATTCGTCAATTCCAGAGTAACGGGGGACGGTTTTACATATCCTTCCGACGATCCCAGGCAACGCGTTGACTACATTTGGGCCAGTCCCGAATTGAAGGCCAGAGATTTTTCTAACCCCGATAGCCTGGCGTCAGACCATCTGGCCGTGGCGGTCACGCTCTACCGGTGACGAAGCGTGGCCTACGTTGACTGCCGCCGTGGGGCCGGCCACATTCTGGCGATGTTACCGAGGAGGCTTCACCGCTTTGGCGCTCAGACAGCGTCGGCCGGCATTTTCTCAGGACGCTATCAACCCTTCCTGGGGAACGGTCCAGGGGAGCGATGCTACGTGTGCAACGAGCTTGGCGCGGGGCATCGGCATGTCTCCTACGGATACGTCGTTTACCACCGGCGCGTGGCGATCCAGCGCATCCGGCAAAAGAATTCAGAGATCCATCGGGTCCTTCGCCCTCATTCCCACTGCGTCGAATGACTAGGGCCTGTTAACATTATCTCAGCGCATCAGCGATGAGGGCGAATAATATGAATCCCGGAAAGAGGGCGTCCAGCTTTTCAAAGCGGGAGAAGATACGGCGGTAGCCTTTCAATCTCCGGAACAGGCGCTCGATCTCATTTCGCCTCTTGTACATCTCCCTGTCGTACTCCCGGGGTTCGACCCGGCTCCTGAGCGGTGGAACGACAGGCGTGAACCCCAGCGCCGGCGCAAGTTGGCGCGTCTCGCCGCCCTCGTACGCCCGGTCCATTGCCAGAGCCAGGCTTGTGGCGTTGTGCGCCAAGACGCCTGAGCAGGCTGCGCCCTTCAGGCGCATCGCGGGCCTGTCCCGGAGAGAGCGGGAAGGTCATGGCCGTTCGGGCATCCGCGGCAACCATATGAATCCTGGTAGTCCATCCGCCACGGGATCTGCCGATGGATTGCGGTCCGTTTCTTTTAACGCTCCAGTACCGTCGGGGTGTACCTTGACGATGGTACTGTCCATTGAGACCGGCTCGAGCTTGATGCGGACTATCCGTTCCCGCTGCAGCCGTTCGAATACCCTGTCGAGCACGCCATTCTTCGACCAGCGATTCATCCTGGTGTAGATGGTGTGCCAGTTGCCAAAGCGTTCCGGCAACCCCCGCCACTTGCAGCCCTGCTCGGCGGCGTACAGGATGGCGTTGAGTACCTGCAGGCTCGGCATGCTTACGTTGCCCCGCTGCACTGGCAGGCAGTGATCTACGCGTTCATACCGGGATTGTGTGATTTCCAACCGGGAAAGATAACATGATCAAAACCGTTAGTGTTAACAGACCCTAGTGGTGTTCATGGGATTCCCCGCCTATCGTTGACTCGGCAAGTCCTGTGCGCCTCGCCGGCCATAGCGATGATGGCGATGGGGCTCGCGCCCGCGCGGGTCCATTACGAGATACGTGAGTTAATTCCTGTGTTGGTCATGCGTCCGTCAATTGTAGGCAAAGGCGACGCTAGAAGAGTCAATGAAAGTCTGAAATTCCAGCGGTCCCTGGTGGCGTGTCGGCGGCGTCTGCGCTGGCTTGGACCAACGCGGGTACACGTTGCCTCGCGTCAGCCAAGCTAGCAGGCTCTGACTGCAAACCGTCCAATGTTCGGCTGGCGCCGTTTTCCGTCAACTGGAATGAGGTCGCAAGCGCTTCTAATCATTTCCACGGTCACTTCTGCCGATATGGATGCGGCAATTTTGACAAGGATTCTGAAACGGGGTAATGTCCGGTCACAACCGAGACAAATCAAATACTCGGAGGAGTTCAAGAAAATGTCAGTTCGCCGTATTAAATGGATTCTGTTGCTGTCCGTTGCAAGCGTTGCCTATGCGTTAGTCGCGTGTGGCGGCGACCAGACGCCAGCAGTAGAACGCATAGTCGAGACTGTAATAGTCGAGAAGCCCGTCACCCGCGTGGAGAAGGTAGTCGAGACGGTCATCGTCGAAAAACAGGTCGCTGGCGAAACCGTCAAAGTAGTAGAAACAGTCGTCGTCGAGAAGCCCGTCACCCGCGTGGAGAAGGTAGTCCAGACCGTGGTTGTAACTACCGAGAAAGTCGTCGAAAAGACGGCCCCCGGTGAGTTTTTCGGCGAGGTGGTGGCCAACAACACCGACACACCGGCGGGGAAATTCTCTAACCAGGTCCCGTTGCACTACCTGATGCACTACTACGGCTTCACAGAGCCGCTGATGAGGGCAAATCACTCACCCCCACCGAACTACTCACGGGTTCCTTCCGGGAACGGTATCGCGGAGTCCTGGGTCATTGCGCCGGATGGCAGCCAGATCACCTTCAAAATCCGCGAGGGCGTCGAGTTCCATGAAGGTTGGGGACCCCTGACTGCTCACGACGTCGGATTCAACTTCGATGAATGCTGGAGAGAGGGAATCACGTGCGCATCCCGCGCAGGCGCAGAGCAGTTCGTGGACAGCTGGGAAGTAATCGACGACCGGACATTCGTGGTCAACGTCAAGGAGTCCGGGTTGATTCCGGAGTGGTGGGACGGAGTATTCGGCAACACCGCCTATCAGGCCATCCAGATGTTCTCGAAGAAACTCTTCGACGACTTGGGTTACGATCAGGCCGTTGACGTTCCGATC
Organism: Dehalococcoidia bacterium; assembly: GCA_965224235.1. Lineage (GTDB taxonomy): Bacteria > Chloroflexota > Dehalococcoidia > Lucifugimonadales > Lucifugimonadaceae. The sequence goes on from CBDCYP010000002.1 coordinate 2,192,188, forward strand.
GGCACGGGTCCGTTTGGGATAGTGGAGTGGGTTGCAGACTCCCACATCATCCTCGAGCCGGCCTTCGACCGGCACTGGCGCCGAACGCCGCAGATCGCCCGCGTAACGGTCAGGGAAATCCAGGAGCCTTCGGTCCTGATCGCCGCGATGAGGACCGGTGAAGTGGACATAGGCAAGGTCCCGCTGAAGTTCATCAACTCCACGTTGCGGGACATTGATGGCGCCAGGACACAGGGGCTGGGCGTACCTAACAACCAGACATTCATCTTTGCCGGCAATTACTGGTCTTCGACCGAACCGGGAAGCGGAGCTACTGAAGACAACCACGGACCGATCGGGGCCCGCACGGGATTCCTTCCGGACAGCGATCACCCGTGGATCGGCGACCCGTCAGATCCGGCCTCGATGGAACGCGCTCGCAAAGTGCGGGAAGCATTGAGCATCGTGATAGACAGGGCGACAATCGTCGATAAGATCCAATCAGGGATAGGCCGCCCGTATTACTCGAACATGAACTCGCACCCCGGCGATGACGCATGGCAGGAGTCGTGGAAGATCCCTTACGATCCCGAGCGGGCCAAGCAACTATTGGAGGAAGCTGGCTACGGGAACGGATTCAAGTTTACGACGCACGTTGCGCCGGACCGTGAATGGGAACCTGAAGTCGGGGCAGCCGTTGCCCAGTACTGGCGCGAGCTTGGGCTCGACGTGCAGGTGGACAACACCACCTACATCACGGCCAGGCCGCAGTTGGTGGAGAGAAAGAAGGACAACCCCTGGATGATTCACACCGGCACCGGCCAGACCCTGGACGGCGCCGGGATTTTCGCCTGCTGTTTCAAGCCGACAGGTGGGTTCAACTTCGGCATCGAAGTGCCTGACGAGATCTGGCAAATGGCGGAGATGAACAACGACATTGTGAACACCACGCGCGAGGAACGTATCGCCAGAAACATTGAGATCCAGAACTTCTTCTCGAACAACTGGCTTACGGCGCCCATAGCGCAATTGCCAAACACCTACGTCGTTCGCCCGGAGATAGCGGAATGGACCCCGTACATGGCGCAGACACCGGAATTCAACTCGCCCGAGACGATCAGGGTTAACCGCTAGGCCAGGTGTTCAACGTCGCCCTTTTCACAATCGACATAACGTACTGGCCCCGGAGCATCGGCGAACTTCACGCACGTAGACCCCCGGAACAGGACATGGCGTGGCCCGATTTCTGATCAGGCGCGCCGTCCTTGGCCTGTTCGTCATGTGGTTCGCCACGATTGTCGTCTTCTCGCTTTCACGGGCGGCTGGAGACCCTCGATACCTCTTCGTCAGCGAATACTCGACGAGGGAGCAGTGGGACGAGTGGGGCGTGCGCTTTGGCCTGGATCGCCCTTACCCGATGCAATACCTCATCTGGCTGGGCAGTGCAGTGAAGGGCAATTTCGGCGAGTCGATCTATTTCAACGACGAACCGAAAAAGATCATCGGCGGCCGGTGGCTGGCAACAGCCCAACTCGCTGTCGGCGCATACACGTTCGCCCTCGTCGTTGGTGTGCCGCTGGGTGTCTGGTCTGCGATATCCCGCGGAACGGGCCTGGACCTTCTGGCGCGCAGCATTGCCCTAGTGGGCCAGGCAATGCCGGGATTCTGGCTTGGAATCATGCTCATTCTGCTGTTCAGCGTGCAACTGAATCTGCTGCCCACGTCCGGTTTCGGGGGATGGAAGCACCACGTTTTGCCCTCCATAACGCTGGGTTGGTTTCCGGCTGCGGGCATCCTTCGTCTCGTAAGGTCTTCGATGCTCGACACTCTCGATTCCGAGTACGTGAAATTCGCACGGGCAAAGGGCGTATCCGGCCGGAAGATCATCTGGAAGCACGGGTTCCGTAACGCAGTGATTGTGCCGCTGACCTACGCCGGCATTCTCCTGGCGGCGTTTATCACGGGCGCCGTAGTAACCGAGACGGTGTTCTTCTGGCCGGGCCTTGGCAGGCTTTCGGTACAGGCGGTGTTCAACACCGACTTCCCGATGCTCAGTGCGCTGGTGCTTTTATTTACAGCCACGTTTCTTGTAGTCAACCTCGCAATCGACCTGCTGTACCTGGTAATAGACCCCCGGATCAGGATTCAGTGAGTACTAGGACCGACATAAGCCCGGCGGGTATCCGGCCGCGTATAAGGGTTACCGCCGGTAAGGCGGGCTACGTCCTGCGTAGATGGCCGGTACTACCGATTCTCATCCTGGTGGCCGTCACGGTGGCCGCCGTTTTTGCGCCGTTGATTGCGCCGCACGATCCGTTGTTGGGCAAACTGATCGATGAACGGGAGCCTCCGATGTGGCATGCGGACGGGAGCGCCAAATTCCTGCTGGGCACCGATCCACTGGGCCGGGATATCTTTAGCCGCATAGTCTATGGATCCCAGGTCTCGCTAAAGCTGGCCGGCGTCGTCCTTGCCGTCGGGACAGTCGTGGGAACACTTGTCGGCCTTATATCCGGATGGTACGGGGGCCTGACCGACGAACTCCTGATGCGGCTGGCCGAACTGAACTTTGCCGTTCCCTTTGTGCTTGTTGCCCTGGCTTCGGCCGTCGTGTTCGGTCCGAGTTTTGGGCTCATGGTCATCTTGCTTAGCATCTACAGTTGGGCGGGTTTCGCTCGTCAGATCAGAGCTGAAGCGCTCCGGCTAAAGTCCGCCGACTACGTCGCCCTCGCCCGCGTGGCCGGCGCATCGGTCCCTCGCACACTGTTACGGCACATATTCCCCGGAGTCGTCAATACGGTCGTGGTGCTCATGACCCTGAACCTGGGCCAGCTTATCCTGGCTGAGGCGGGGCTCAGTTTTCTTGGGGTAGGAATACCGGGGCCAACTCCCGCATGGGGCAGCATGGTTGCCGATGGCCGGGACTACATATCCGAGAATTATTGGATTGCTCTCTTGCCTGGTCTCGCCATATTTTTCGTGGTGTACGCCATGAATTTCATGGGTGATTGGCTCAGGGACCGCTGGGATCCCAGACTCCGGCAACTTTGAACGGCCGCCGTAGAACACGGCCGGCCGGCGGGTTATGCGCACCCTGCCGGAAGGGTCAGGAAGACCTCCGCAGGTGGCCGGATTGAGTACAAGCTAACCCCTCGGGCCAGGCGAACAGGTTCGATTGAGAGGTTGCGGGCGTCCATATTGCCGCTCGTCTGTGCCCGGTCAAGGACGGTGATCCGTTAACCGCAGCAGGAGGCTGCCTTGTGCCAACAGTGGCGCTTACATATTTGCTGAGAATTTGTCTCGATTCGTGCGCTCAGAATATCGGGATATGGGTACACTTCTTTTTTGGCAATCCCAATCGAATTTGCCGACCCTTCAGTACGTCCCAACGTCCCGGTTCCGGGTAGCTGCCGGTCCTGGTTGGGGTTGCAGGTTTTCTGACAACGCAACTGTCCGGAGCGAGAGAGTTGCCGCTGCCAGTAGCCGACAGTACAAATTCAATAGGTTATATGGAGGAACGAAGTCTTATGAAATGGAGAGTCGCATTCGCGCTGATGGCCGTTTCGGCCATGTTTTTTGTAACTGCCGCATGCCAGCAATCTGAAGATGCTGAGAAGCCTGAGACCGGACGCCTTGAGACGGTGAAGGAGCGCGGCAAGGTCATTTGCGCTAGCCGCAACGACGTGCCGGGCTATGGTTTCCTCGACTCGGCCGGTAACAACGCGGGCTTTGACATTGATCTCTGCCGAGCGTTGGCCGCCGCCGTTCTTGGTGACGCCAGCGCCATTGAAATCCGATTTATCTCGGCTGCCGAACGCGGACCGACCATACAGTCGGGCGAGGTCGACATGCTGGTGCGCACTGTCACCTGGACCACTTCCCGTGACTCGCAGTGGGGCAACTACGCCCAGACCATGTTCTACGACGGGCAGGGTTTCCTGGTCAACAAGAGCACTGGCATCAACAGCGCCCTCGAGCTCAAAGGCGCCACAGTCTGCGTGACTCAGGGAACTACGACGGAGCTAAACCTTCAGGACTTCTCCAGCCAGAACAGTCTGGATATCACGCCACTAACCTTTGAAGATACCGACGCGGTGGTGGCCGCCTACCAGGGGGGTCAGTGTGACGCATTCACAAATGACCGTTCGCAGCTTGCCGCCATTAGCAGCGGCTTCGACAACAGGAATGACCACGTAATCCTGCCCGAGACCATCTCAGAAGAGCCGCTTGGCCCGGTGGTGCCCCACGGAGACGACCAGTGGTTCGACATTGTCAAGACGGTGATGGGCATACTCATCTACTCCGAGGCTTACGGCGTAACCTCAGCCAACGTTCCCTCAGCAGTCACGGGTGACACCAAGGTTGACCGGCTCTTCGGTCTGTCAGGTGACTTCGGTCAAGATAGTCTGGGCATCAGCACGACCGCCGGGCAGGACGTGATAAAAGCAGTGGGCAACTACGGTGAGATATACGACCGCAACCTCGGTCCCAGCGGCATAGGCCTGCCGCGTGAAAACGGGCGCAACGCGCTATGGGCAGATGCCCCTTGCAGCGGTTGCCCCAAGGGCGGGCAGATATACGCTGCGCCTCTGAGATAAATTGCCGCCGCGGGTGGCCGGAGGCGTCAAGGCGTTATGCCGAACGCCTCCGGCCACGCTCAAATGATTAGGGACCCGGCCCAGAAGGGCATCGCTCGGCGACGGGACAGAATCGGGCAGCCCCATCCATGGGCATCTCTGAGGACCGTATGCCGACGATACGTCAACGTCTGACCTACCAGGGTATTCCACTCTGGCGGCATGCCCAGGTCATCCAATGGACTACCCAGATCCTGTCTGGGATCGTGGTAGTCGTGCTCGTTGCCTGGTTCTTCTTCAACATTGTCAACGCCGTACGGGACCGGGAGATCCCACACGGTTTCAGTTTCCTCTCCAGGGCGTATCAGACCCCCATAGGTCACCATTTCCTTCCTTACGAAGCATCGGATAGTTATCTCTATGCCCTCGTAGTCGGTATCACCAACACCGTCGTAGTAGCGATCGCCGGGGTCATTCTGGCCACGATATTGGGCATCTTCATCGGTGTGGCCCGGCTGTCCGACAATTGGCTGGTGTCCAGGCTGGCGGCAGTTTACGTCGAGTTCTTCCGCAACGTCCCCCTTCTGCTCCTGCTGTTCTTCTGGTTCTATATGTGGCTGGCATTGCCGCAGGTGGGCGAGAGTTACGCGATCGAGGGGTATTTTTACCTCGACAATAGGGGCATGTCGATACCGTTCCCATTGGGGACCAGCCTGGAAGGGGCGTTGATCTGGGTGGCCTTGGCGGCGCTGGGCGTGGCCGCCGGTATCGTCACCCACCGGCTGCTATCCAGGCGGGAGGTCGAGACCGGGCAGTCATCATACCCGATAGTGACTGGTTGGGCAGCCATTTTCATAGTCGGCGTCGTTGGCTGGCTGGTTGTGGGCGCCGTTACCGGTGAGGGCCCCTTCGCCATATCAACGCCACATCCGGAGGGCCGATTCGAGGAGGTCGTTGGCGGCTTCACCGCGCCGGCGGGCCTGCTGGTGTTGCTCATCTCGCTGGTGATGTACACGGCATCCTACATAGCAGAGATCGTCCGGGCAGGTATAACGTCGGTCAAACGCGGTCAGACTGAGGCGGCAAGCGCCCTCGGCCTGTCGCCTCTCGGGGTGTTACGTCACGTAACCTTCCCCCAGGCGCTCAGGGTCATCATCCCGCCGTTGATCAGCCAATTCCTGAACCTTACGAAGAACAGCAGCCTGGCAGCCGCCATCGGCTATTCCGATCTGACCAATGTGGCCAAAACGATGACCCAGATTGCCCCGGCGGTGTCTATATTCATTCTGATCATGCTGTCTTACCTTGCGATGAGTCTGACCTGGTCGGTGATCGGCAACCTGTACAACCGGAAAATCCGTTTTTCGGGGAGCTAGAAGGTGGTCAACGACTACAGCGAGACAGCGGAACGGCCTCCCCGCATGAGTGTTGGCGCCGTGGGCTGGATTCGGGCCAATCTGTTCGGGAACTTGTATAACGGCTTGCTCACCGTCATATGCGGCGTCGCGGTGGCCCTGGGCGTGTGGTTTGGCCTGGAGTGGATTTTTGTAACCGCCGATTGGTCGGTGATAGCCCAACTCGGAGGCCGGTTCATCATCGGGCAATTCAACACCGTAGCGGCATGCCCAGGGCAGAACTGCTTTTGGAGGCCTCAGGTTGGCCTGCTCCTGGTAACTGTGATTCTGGGGATGGCGTGGGGAGTCACCGGGAGTTACCTTGGCAGGGTCGCCGCACTGGCGGTTTCTATAGTTTCCGCCGCGTTCGCCTTCCTGCCCTACGGCCTGCAGGAAATGGGATGGGACGTGCGGTTAATACTCCTGGCCAACCTGCCTGCTGTGGCGGCCGGATGGGCCTTGGCGCGCTACACACAGCTTTTGACGGTGCGCCGAATCGTCATCCTGAGCGTTGCCGCGTTTCTGCTGACCCTGATATTGCTTCGCGGTCTCCCGGGAGTGCCGGGACTGCAACCCGTGTCGGTCCTCTATTGGGGCGGCCTGATGCTGAATCTGCTGTTGGCGGTTATCGGCATTACGCTCAGCCTGCCCGTCGGTATCGTCCTCGCACTGGGGCGCCGCAGCCAGTTGCCGGTCGTAAAGCTCCTGTGTGTGGGGTTCATCGAGGCGTTTCGGGGAGTTCCGCTGATTACGTTGCTTTTCATGTCCCAGGTACTTGTGCCGCTGGCCTTCCCGGAAGACTTCCCATTGAACTCCCTGGCCAGAGCCGCCATCATCATTACCATGTTCAGCGCAGCGTACATGGCGGAAAATATACGCGGCGGCCTACAAGCGCTGAACCCTGGGCAGGCTGAAGCGGCCCGGGCGTTAGGGCTACACGGCTGGCAGACGACCGTCCTGATCTCTCTGCCCCAGGCCATCCGAAACGTCATCCCCGCCATCGTGGGCCAATTCATCGCCCTGTTCAAAGACACCACGCTGGTCTACATTATCGGCATGTTGGACATCGTGGAGATCGGCCGCGCCTTCATTCAGGGAAACCTGGAATTCCTGGACAACGCGCCGGAGTTGTTCGTTTTCCTGGCAGTGGTCTTCTGGATATTCACCTATAGCATGTCTTACGTGAGCAAGCGGGTGGAGCGGAACCTGGGTGTGGGGATCCGTTAAAAACTGCCGCCGGTATGAATTTCTGCGCGCATCTGGAAGAAGCTGGAGGTTTTTGTGGCGGTCGAACAAGAGAAGGCGGCGGCAGAGGACATTATCGTTTGCCGGGACGTGCACAAGTGGTACGGTGAGTTTCACGTCCTCAAAGGGATCACCACGTCGGTGCGGCAAGGTGAAAAAGTGGTGATCCTGGGCCCTTCAGGATCTGGCAAGTCGACCTTCATTCGCACCATCAACCGTTTGGAGGAGCACCAAAAGGGCCAAATAATAGTCGACAACGTTGAGATGACCAGCGACGTGCGGAATATCGACGCCATTCGTAGGGACGTCGGAATGGTTTTCCAGTCCTTCAACCTCTTCCCGCACCTGACCGTAATGGAAAACATAACGTTGGCGCCCATCAAGGTAAGAAAGTGGCCCCGCGCCCAGGCAGAAGAGGTGGCCAACGAACTTCTGGAGCGGGTGGGAATCCCCGAGCAGGCTGAAAAGTATCCCGCCGGACTTTCAGGCGGCCAGCAGCAGCGGGTCGCCATTGCCCGGGCCCTCGCCATGCAGCCCAGAATCATGCTGTTCGATGAGCCCACCTCGGCTCTGGACCCTGAAATGATAAAAGAGGTTCTGGACGTCATGCGGGAACTGGCCAATTCTGGGATGACGATGCTCATAGTCTCCCACGAGATGGGATTCGCCAGGGAGGTAGCCGACCGGATGCTCATGTTCGACGAGGGCAGAATAATCGAACAGGCGAGCCCCGAAGATTTTTTCCACAACCCTCAGCAGGATCGCACCAGGGAGTTCCTGTCACAGATCCTGAACTGATCGCAACTGCCCGAGTCATCGCCCCGACCCAAGTCCGGTCGGGGGCCCCAACCCGTTGGGACACTGAGAGCCACTTTTGTGGCTCAGAACACACGCGTTGTCACACCTATCGTCCCCTGTGTCCTGGAGGTTAGGCGGGGTAGACCGTTGCACCCCCGGGTACGAGACCGGCGCTCAACCTGGTTGCCCCATCTGCCTTCGTTGTCACCCTGAGAGGCTGTGAATAAATCATTTATGCTCCTATGGTATTGAGAGGCTGATTGCTGGACAACGATATTGGGCAGCCATATCGGCGAGGTGAACACATGAGTGAAGAGACGCTGTTTGAACTTCCGGCCATCGAGGAGAAGCGAGCGCCTGCGCCAACGAGTCCGGGTGAGGCCCGGGTGCTGCGGCCGGTGCGGAATCAGCCTGAGAGCCTGTGAATAAATCATTTATGCTCCTATGGTATTGAGAGGCTGATTGCTGGACAACGATATTGGGCAGCCATATCGGCGAGGTGAACACATGAGTGAAGAGACGCTGTTTGAACTTCCGGCCATCGAGGAGAAGCGAGCGCCTGCGCCAACGAGTCCGGGTGAGGCCCGGGTGCTGCGGCCGGTGCGGAATCAGCCTGAGTGGGCGGTATTGGACCTGGAATCTCGGTTGCCTCAAGAGCATCGGGCCCGTGTTATATGGAGCTTTTTGGAGAGGTTGGACCTGTCGGCCTTTTATGCGCCGGTCAAGGCGGTGGAGAACCGGCCAGGCCGCCCAACGACAGACCCCAAAGCGCTGCTGGCGTTGTGGCTTCTGGCCACGGTTGACGGTATAGGGAGCGCCCGCCGGCTGGCGCGTTTGTGCGAAGAGCACGACGCCTACCGCTGGATGAGGGGGAACGTACCTGTCAACTATCACATGCTCTCTGACTTCCGGGTAGCCCACCAGGAGGCGCTGGACGGCCTTTTGACCCAGATCATAGGTTCTCTGATGGCCGCAGGGGCGGTCCTGCTGGAGCGTGTGGCTCAAGACGGGATGCGGGTGAGGGCGAGCGCCGGCGCCGCGTCCTTTCGCGGCGCGCAGGGATTGAAGAGGTGCATGGAGGAGGCGCGGGCGCAGGTGGAGCGGCTGGCGCAGGAGCGGGAGCGTCCCGATTCCGGTGTGACGCGGCGTGAACGTGCGGCGCGGGAGCGTGCGGCGCGAGAGCGGGAGGAACGGGTCCGGGAGGCGCTGTCGTACTTGCCCCGGGCACAAGCGAAGAAGGAACGCCAACAGCACACCAAGGCGAAGGCTCAGCGTCCCAAGGTTACGAAGGCGCGGGTATCCACCACAGACCCCCAGGCAACGGTGATGAAGATGCCGGATGGCGGCTTCCGGCCAGCCTGCAATATCGAACTGGCCACTGATAGCGCCAACGGGATCATCGTCGGAGTAGGGGTCACATCGTCGGGTACGGACGCAGGGCAAGCGGCGCCCATGGAGGAACAACTGGTCAGGCGGACGGGCCGGCGCCCTGACTCCTACCTGATGGACGGGGGCTTCGCTACCCGGGAGGACATCACCGCTCTGGAGCAACGTGGGGTGAGTGTGTATGCGCCGGTGAGGTTGCCCCGGAACAAGCCCGAACGGGAGCGTTACGATCCCCGCTACGGGGACGGGCCGGACGTGGCAAGGTGGCGTCAACGGATGGCCACCGGCGAGGCCAAAGCCATATACAGGCAGCGGGCGTCTGTAGCCGAGTGGACGAACGCCCAGGTGCGTCTTCACGGAGTGAGCCAATTCAACGTACGGGGACTTGCCAAAATCACCAGCGTAATGCTCCTTGTCGCCGTGGCCCACAACCTCCTGCGTTGGGAGGCGTTCATGGCGTAGGCAGACACGGGGGTTAAGCAGGCACAGCCGATAAGCTCCGGACCAGTCAATCCGGATTCCCTAGTGAATTCGCCCGGAAAGCGGCCAATGCTGTCCCGCAATTCTGCCTCCCTCAACAAGCGCCCGCCCCGGTGAAACTTCCCAATGGCGCTTTCCGCCACCAACATGCCGCCTAACAACAACAGAACCCAAAAAACTCACAGCCTCTGAGCGAATCCGAAGGGTCTGGGGTTAGAGGCGTGGTCCGCGGCGCCTGGTAGACCTTCACTCATTGCTTCAGTGGTACCTTTTTGGACATCCTCTTAGTAAGGCGTTTACATCGTCTGTGAATCTATGGAGTCGGAAGAGGCGCACCTGCGCCCGGTGGTAGGCTGATATGCGCGCAGCACGGATTGTTACTACCGCCCCTGGCGAGGTCTGACGCTCTGCGCTGGAGCCGCGAATCTGCGCGCTGTGCCCGGATAAACTGGCGGTGTATTTTGGCCAGTACCGGGAGAACGGACCTATGACGACATCGGAACAGGAAATCGATCACTACATCGACGTCTCCCGGGAGATGGCGAGGCGGGCGGCTGAGGCTGCGGACCGCATCGACGAGGAGCGAAGGTTGCCTCCGGAGTTGGCGGCCGATATGGCCGACGCAGGCCTGTTCAGACTGCTCGTACCCCGATCGCTGGGAGGCGTGGAGTTGGACTTCCCGGGTTACCTCCGTATTGTCGAGACGTTCGCCAGGGCCGATGGCAGCACCGCCTGGTGCGTGAACCAGAACAACGTTTTTGCGACAGACGCCGTGCGTATGCCGGTGGAGACGGCGCGGGAGATCTGGGCCGATCCCCGGGCGGTAATAAGCAACGGTCCCCCAATGCCCCCGTCCTGCGCGGTCCCTATGCACGATGGCTACCGCGTCACCGGACGCTGGAACTTCAGCAGCGGAATACGCCACGCCAATTGGGTCGCGGCTCTCGCCCCGGTGGGTCAGGCGGGTGAGAATGGACCGCAGGGCATGGAGAGCAATCGGGAAGTCGTCCTGCTGATCCCAAAGGATCAGGTCGAACTCCTGGACGTCTGGCAGGTGAACGGGCTGAGGGGCACGGGGAGTTTCAGTTTTCAAGCGAACGACCTGTTCGTCCCTGCCGCCCGGTCCTACAGGGTGGACGACACTCCGAGTGAGAGCGGTCCCTTGTACCTGATTCCGAAAGTTCTGATGTTCGCCACCGGGTTCGGGACGGTGGCGCTGGGGGTCGCGCGTGCCGCACTGGACGCGGCCATCGACATTGCGGGCGTTAAAATCCCGGTCAAGCGGACATCGGTACTGAGGGACACCTCCACGACGCAAAGACAGATCGGGGAGGCCGAAGCGCTCTGGGGATCGGCCCGGGCCTTCCTGAGAGATGCGTCGGCGGCGCTGTGGGAAAGCGCGTGCATGAACGGCGCTCTTAAAACGGAGGAGCGCATGCGACTGAGGCTCGCCGGTACCCACGCCATACGCCAAGCGGCCCGCGTGGTCGCCGTTGCCTACGACGTGGCCGGTTCGGGCGGCATCTTCATGAAAAACCCTATCCAACGCCGTCTGCAGGACGCGCAGGTGATCACTCAGCAGGTACAGGGCCGCATGACTCACTACGACACCGCAGGCGCGTTCTATCTGGGCCTGGAACCCAAGTCAACGTATTATTGAGTCTGACCGCGGGCCGTGGCCATGCGGAATGCCCACAAAGCCGCAAACAAGTCCC